>CAWBOC010000006.1:0-478674 GCA_963790305.1 uncultured Gemmatimonadaceae bacterium | reverse complement strand
GCGATTCGCTTTCGCAGGAGCATTGGTCGGTGCTCTGACCGTGTGCATTGGCTTTGGCAAGGGCGTACCGACTTTGATCTACGTCGGCACGTTCGGCGTTACGTGCGCACTGGTCTCCGTCGATCTCGCGCGCGCGCGGCGCGGTGGACTGACGAACATGACCGTGTTTTCCCTCGTCGCGGCAACGACGGCTCTCGCCGACGTTGTCGGCATGCTCGCACGCGACGGCCCCACTCATGAAGCGTTTTTCCTGTACACGGCTGAGGAGTACCTAGCGTTAGCTGCCCTTCTGGGACTCGCGATGGCGGTCCTCCCGGTGCTTGGCTTCTGGGCCGTGCAGTATCATCCACTAGGGAAGTTCGTCGGGGCACAGCTTCCGCGGATCTCAAGCTCGTTTACTCCGCGAGCCCTCGTGGTGTTCGGCGTGCCGCTGGCGCTCTCGATATCCATTCTGTACGCCCTTCGGCCCTATGGTGTACGCGGCACAGCCGGGTTCCTGCTTACCTGGTCACCCAACTTGGTTGCCTTCTGCCTGGCGCGCATGGGGGCGGAGCGCAAGCAGCCCGCGCTGCTTTGGTTGGGCCTCGTTGTAGCGCTCGCGGAATCCGCGCGGGGCTTTTTCTTCGGGTATCTGCGTGGCGACATCGCGTTCCCCATGTTCGCGTTCCTGAGCGGAGCGGTGCTGGGTGCGCGATCGCTGCGTGCGCTGCCCTTGAGAGCGATGCTGCCCGCCATAGGAGTTGGCATGTTCTGGGCGCTGAACTACGGCCTCCTTGGGGAGACGAGGGGCCGGGCAACCGGACGAGAAAAGATTCCCGATTTGGTGGCGTATCGGGAAACGCGCGAGCAGCAACCCGACGCTGCATGGCGGAACACGGTCGTATTGCGACTGACCTCGTTCAACCAGCTCTCGCAGATAGGGCGGCTGGTCGAGCGCGATGGATTTCTCGACGGCCAGACATTCTCCTATCTCGGCGTCGTGCTCACACCGCGCTTTCTGTGGCCGGAGAAGCCCAGAATTGCGCTGGGAACCTGGTACGCGATCAAGATCGGTCAGGGTGTGGAGACACCCGACGGATGGGCGAACACATCCATCAACATGACGCAGGCCGGAGAGCTCTACCTAAACTGGGGTTGGCTAGGCGTCTTTATCGGGTTGCCCGATCCTGGGGGCAGTCTATGGTCTCATTTGGACGCGCACTAACTTCTGGGAGGAGGGATCCCGCAATGTCATCGGTGGGGCGTTGGCGGTCATCATGATGTTCATGATGCTCGGCGGCCACGGTGAGTTCACCGCTGTGTTTACGTTGATCGCCGTCTATCTGCTACTGCTGGTCTTGAGCCTCGGCCTTCAGGCTGCAGGGGATGTTTCGCAGGTACGTGGGCAGGCGCTTGCACGTTCCGACCCTCGTGCGCGTCGCGCGCCGGGTGGGCTCGCTCGTGCCGATTTCCGTTTCCGCGGCCGCGGGATCTCCAACCGAGGCCCAGATGAACCCCCCGCGCTGAGGAGACCGCCAACTGGGGCCTCGCGGCGGCTCAGAAGCATTGCCCATTGCGCGACGGGGCGACGTTAGGCCCGCCCACGTACGGGAGCTCGTTGCCCTCGCACCGAACCGCGAGGCCCGCCGTGTTGAAATCGGTCGTCTTTGGGCTCGGTCCGCTATTCCGGTATACTTCCACTGTCTCGCCGACTGTGTTAAATGCGACCTGGAGGAACAGGTCCGTCCTGTTGTCCGCGACGTAGATCCTCCCGTTGGGGACCTCGTTGAACCCGACGAAGATGATGCCCGTTTCCATCAGCTCGATCTCGATATTCCCGCGCTCGACAACGGTGCTGTGGATCGATGCGCCGACGCCCGGCGACGCACCGCCCTTGAGGCGAATACTCTCAACGACTCTCCCCGACTGCATGATGATCTGGCCTGCGTTGTGCCCGAGGACTTCCCCGCGAATATCATAGTTCGTCATGACGAGGTGACCCGTAGGAAGGACGGTCACGTTCCGCAGTACGACAACTTCGCGGAGCGTGCACGTGCCCTTTGGCAGGACGACAATGTTGTCATAGGTCCCAGGGGGGAGCGTGCCCTCGCACTGGGTGGTGCCCCGTCCGCGTTGAAAGTGGGACCGGTGGGGGGAAGAGTCTGGCGCGCGATCCTGGCAGGCCGCAACCAGTAAAGCGGCCGTCAGCGCGAGAGCCGACCCGAAGCGACGTCGCATTGGAAAGCCTCACAGATTGAGAGTGCGCGCATGGCCGCGCCGGCGCGAAGCGACATCAGGTCGGGGTCGTCCGCCATGCCGGTGAGCGACGACTCCGACGAATGCGCCTAACGCTGCAGAATGAACAAAGGGGGGGGCGGCGCCGCAACCTCTCGTCAGGCGGGGTCTACGGGCGTGCAGCCAGCGCGTCATAACGCGCGGCGAACGCTGACGTATAGGAGGGAGGGAGAATGGGCCCTGCAGGGATCGAACCTGCGACCGTCGGATTATGAGTCCGCTGCTCTAACCGGCTGAGCTAAGGGCCCGTGCTCGTAGTCTCGCGATCTACGGTCCTGCGTTCAAGGGATCGCACTCACAATCGAAACGGAATGCTACGTCAAAAACTCCGGCGATTTGCGCGCGCCGTGTACGTTCGAGCCTTTCGCCGGCGGGGTGTCGTCGTTTGGATAAACTCGAAGCGGTACCGCGTGTCTTCGTCCGTTGCCCGGGGGCTACCCCGCGAGATAGATGCTCCGGCGTTGCGATACTGGTTGGAGGCCGTGCGAGGCCAAAGTGTGGCCGTGGATGCAGGCGCGAACGTTGGCGTTTGGTCGATACTGGCGGCTCCCGAAATGCCTGCTGGTGCGACAATTCTGGCGATCGAGCCGTCGCCAGCGACGTTCGATATTCTCGCGGACTGCGCCAGAGTGGCGGGAGGCCCAGCGCGCATCGTTCCGTTTCACGGTGCCCTTGGCGATCACCGCGGTACCGCGCGGTTCATGCTCGATGGACCTTCCGCCGCCACAAATCGCCTCGGGGCATCGGCCGATAAAGGTGAGTCCGTCGATGTGCCAGTCATGACGCTGGACGAGGTCCTTGAGGCTCAGGGGTTGACGCCGTCGGTGATGAAGGTCGATGTGGAAGGCGCCGAACTTCTGCTTCTGCGGGGGGCAAGTTCAACGTTGCGTGTGGCCCGCCCCGTGATCGTACTCGAGCTGCACTGGGGCCGCTCGCTCGGCGCAACACCCGAGTCGATTCTCAAGCTAACCCGGGAGTACGACTACGTCCTGTGTGGCGCCGGCGGACGCGTAGACAGCGCGGAAGCGCTGCTCGCGCAGAATTTCGTGATCATGCGACCGGTTCGCGGGAAGGGGATCTCATGAGCGTCCCCAGAACCGTCGGATAGTGTGACGGTTCCAGGGACCATCTCCTGTCCATGGATCTACCAATAGGTGATTTGATCGCGTCTATCGGCGCATGTCACCTTGCCGCTCGCACCAGTATTTCACCCTCGGTAATTGGCGGGGTGTACTGGAACGAATTGGCCTCGCAATGCGCCCTGGCTTGACCTCGGTCGTGGCGACGGTGAGCAAACTTGCCAGGTCCGGTGGGCTGTTTGTTTCGTTGCCCATGTCGACCACGGTCCACGTCGCGTAGTTGAAGGGCGGCTGCGCCCAGTACGCGTTGGTGGTCTCGATGATCCCGGACACCTGCGCGGTGTTCCCGACGACTCGCAGGCAAAGGACCTGGCCTGATGCCTCCCACGTGGCATTCGGGATGCTCACCAACCCATGCCCATGTGCCCTCAGCCGTGCCGCCGGGCAAGGCATACGCGAGGAACGCGTATTTGTGGCCCAGCCCAAATGCGTCGACCCTGGCCCAACCAGTTGCGAGGTTGAATCGCGATCCGATTGGCCGGGCGCCCCTGAGTGACGGGCTTTCGGCCGGTGCGGCTGCGGGCCCGGTGGCCGCGTCCCGACCGCAAGCGCCCGCCGTGATCACCAAAAACACCAATCCGCTGAGACGACGACTGCGTGACATGACCAGCTCCCTCCGGTGAGATGTGTGAGGCAGGTTCTCGCCGTTCGAGTTCAATACCGAAGCGTATGCAAGACACGCGCGCTGTAGCGGCTCCCCTCGTTAGGTCGCAAAGCGAGTCGTATCATGGGGTTAGGCGGAGGGAGGCTGTTGCGGCACCACTGCGCTGTTGCGTGCGACTGTAGCGCCCGCCCTACGTGGAGGGAGGCTTGAAAACGTAAAGGCCGTTGCGGTGAAAAGGGCCGCGGCGCATTGACCGTCGGGGTCGGTATCGGCGACCTACCGGCGTTGTGCGAATTCCCCCCACGCCGAAAGCACTTCGTGAGGCGCGACCGTCGCCGCGCCGAGCTTTCCGACCTCGACGCCCGCGGCGAAGTTGGCGATGACCGCCGCCTCGCGCAGCCGTCGCCCCGGCGGCCAGCATCGCCGCCAGGTACGCCGTCACGGTGTCGCCCGCGCCGACGACGTCGTACACCTCGCGCGCCGTCGTCGGCACGCGCGTGACCTCCCCGTCGCGCCGGAGATCAGCACCATCCCTCGCTCGCCGAGCGTCAGCAGCAGGTGCTCGACCCGAGCCGGCGCAGCGTCGCCGGCAGCGTCTCGGGATGGTCGAGGTCCACCGCCGCCCCGAGCGCCGCCTCGAGCTCGCGACGGTTGGGCTTGAAGATCGTCGCGCCCCTGTAGGCGAAGAAGTTGCGGTACTTGGGGTCGACGACGACCGGCAGCCGTCGCGCACGCGCCCGCTCGATCGCGCGCGTGATCACCGCGCGGCGTCAGCACGCCCTTGTTGTAGTCCTCGAGCACCAGCGCGTCGGCATCGTCGCAACGCGTCGTCGACAGCCGCGGCGATCGCGCCGCGTCGGCCGCAGGCAGGTCCGCGTCCTCCTCCTCGTCGAACCGTACGACCTGCTGCGACGCGGGCCAGGATGCGCGTCTTCGTCGTCGTCGGGCGGTCGACCTCGACCAGCGCGATCGCGTTCCGCGCCGATCTGCGTCGAGCATGGCACGCAGCCGTGCGCCGGCGGCGTCGCGCCCACCGCCGCCACGAGGCGCGGAGCCGCGCCCAAGCGCCGCGACGTTCTGCGCCACGTTCGCCGCGCCGCCCAGCGCGTCGCTTGCGCTCGCGGACGCGCACCACCGGCACCGGCGCCTCGGGCGAAATGCGCTCCACGTCCCCTCGCAGGTAGACGTCGAGCATGGCATCGCCGACGATTACCACGCGCGTGCCGACGCGCCGCCTCGAGGAGCTCGACAAGACGTTCGCGGGAAAGGTGGTTGGGCATGCGGCGCGGGAAGCTAGAGGTCGCAGTGGCAGCGGTCAACGCAGTCCGCACTTCGCAGTCCCCAGTCGCAGTCCGCAGTTCGCAGCGCCGTCCGAGGCATAAGCCTTGCCCTTCCGGCATCTGCCGGCCCGACGATCTCTCCACCCCGATCCGATTGGCGAACGTTCTCCAGCGGTTTAACGACTGGGCGAAGGGCATCGTCCTGGCCATCCAGGAGTATTTCACGCTCGCCTGGAAAGCGATCCGCTTCATTTTCGCCCGCCCGTTCTATGGCTGCGGATCTGGTTCAGCAAATGGACGCCATCGGCGTTCAGTCGCTCGGCATCGTGCTGCTCACGGGGTTTTTCACAGGAATGGTGCTGGCGCTGCAGTCATCGGTACAGCTCAAGACCTTCGGCGCGACGATCTACATCGGCCGCCTGGTCTCGGCGTCCATGATCCGCGAGCTCGGGCCGGTGCTCGCCGGCCTCATGGTCGCCGGACGTGTCGGATCCGGCATTGCCGCCCAGCTCGGCTCGATGAAGGTCACCGAGCAGATCGACGCGCTGAATACGCTCGGCACCGACCCGATCAAGAAGCTCGTGACGCCACGGGTGCTCGCGGCGCTCATCATGTTGCCGGTCCTGACCATCATCAACGACCTGGTCGGTATCATCGGCGGCAACGTCATCGCCAGCGCGTACGTCGGCCTGCCGACATCGCTCTACTGGCGCACGGTATGGGAGCAGATCGCGGCGGGTGGATTCACCTTCCGCTACATCCCGAACGACTTCATTCAGGGTGTCGCGAAGCCGTTTGTTTTCGGGGGCATCATCGCGGTTACGGCGTGCCACTATGGGCTCAAGACGACCGGAGGCACGGAAGGGGTGGGCCAAGCGACGACACGCACCGTGGTGACGGCGAGCATCCTCGATTCTGATCATCGACTACTTCATGACGCAGGTCATGCTGGCGCTGTTCTCCGAATGACGACCGACGACGCTCCCGGCCGGCCGGGTACCCAGCAGCGTCGCGCCGACGATCGCGCGCGGGTGTCGACGAGGACGCAGGTCCGCGAAGCCATCCGCAGCGAGATCGCCGCCGACGCTCCCACGACGTCGGAGATGCGGGTTCGCCGGGAGAATGCCGGAACGCCCGTGATCGAGCTCGATCACGTGTCGCTCGCGTTCGACGACCCGGTGCTCGAAGAGATCTCCTTCGCGGCCAACGAAGGTGAGACAGTCGTCGTCGTCGGCGAATCGGGAACGGGCAAATCCACGATCCTGAAGCTCATCCTGCGACTCCTGGTTCCCGACAACGGCCGTGTGCTCATCGATGGGGAGGACATCACCCACCTCTCGTTCGAGGAGGCACTCCAGGTTCGGCAGAAAATGGGCATGGTGTTCCAGGGCGCGGCGCTCTTCGACTCGATGACGGTGTTCGAGAACGTCGCCTATCCGCTGCGCGAGCACACCGACCTCAACGAGGATGAGATCGAGGCGCGCGTGCGCGAGAAGCTCGAGTTCGTCGATCTCGATCCTGATAAGGTGATGCAGCAGATGCCCGCCGAGCTGTCCGGGGGAATGCGAAAGCGCGTCGGCATTGCGCGCGGGATGGCGAACAATCCAGAGTTGATGCTTTACGATGAGCCGACGTCAGGCCTCGATCCGCTCACCACGGGCACGATCACTCGGCTGATCATGAAGTTGCAGCGTGAGCTCGGCGTCACGAGCGTCGTCGTGTCGCATGACATCCGCTCGGCGTTTCGCATGGCGACGAGGGTGGCTCTGCTCCACGACCGACACATTGTGTTCTTCGGCACTCCGGAAGAGATGGCGGGAAGCGACAACGAGTACATTCGCGATTTTCTCGGTGGATTCTGACGTGCGGCCGATGGGGGCTCGCCTATGAAGCGTTCGACGTTCATAACCTGGGACCAGCTCAAGGTCGGGCTGCTGATCCTGCTCTCGTTCGTAGTCCTCGGTGTGGCCGCGGTGAAGCTCGGCCAGGCGGCGAACCTGTTCACCGAGCGGTACGAGCTCGTCGCCTTGCTGCCAAATGCCGGCGGCCTGCGGGAAGGAGGCTCGGTGATGGTCGCCGGCCAGCTCTCCGGCATCGTCGAGAGCATCGACTTCCTCCCGGCCGACGGCGACACGACGCAGAACCTCAAGGTCACCATCAAGGTCGACGAGGGTATTCGAGAGCAGATCCGCTCCGACTCGCGCATCAAGGTGCGCACGATGGGGCTGCTCGGTGACAAGACCCTCGACATCACGCCGGGCACGGTCCCAAATGCAATCATGGAGCCCGGGGACACACTGGAGGTCGAGCCCTCGCTCGACTACGAGCAGGTGCTGGCGCAGGCGGCCGGAGCGGTCGGCGACATGGTGCAGCTCACCGCCGACCTTCGCGCAATCACCGGAGGCTTGGTGCGCGGTGAAGGCACGATGGGACAGCTGCTCTCCAATCGCACGTTGTACGATGAGCTTGCCGGAACGCTGACGCGGACGAACACGCTTCTGACGCGTCTGCAACAGCCAAACGGGACTTTCGGCCGCTTGCTCGATGATCCGGCCCTGTACGAGCGCATGGTCCGGCTCACCGGCTCGCTTGACACGCTGACCCGCGCGATGGCGTCCTCGGAGGGCACGCTCGGCAAGCTCATGCGTGACGATAGTCTGTACGTGCGCCTCACGAGTATCGCGGCGAGCGCCGATTCGGCACTTCGGCTCATGACGCAGGGTCAGGGGTTCGCGGCGCGCATGTTGAACGACCAGGCGCTATACGACCGGCTCAACAAGACACTCACCGACCTGTCGGCCATTCTCGAGGACGTCCGCGCCGACCCGGGGAAATACACGAAGGGGATGATCAAGGTCTTTTAGAGGCGCTAGAGGCGCTAGAGGCGCTAAAGGCGCTGAAGGCGCTCAGATGCGGAGAGCGCGTCCTGGGATCGTTCTCCTCCTCGCGATCGCCGGTATCTCTGTCGCCGCGCCGCTCATCCGCCTATCGAGCGCGCATCCAGTCGCGATCGCCGTATGGCGCCTTGTCCTCTCGCTCGCGGTGCTCGGTACCGCGCTCGCGGTTACGCAGGGGTGGCGGGCATGGCGCACTCTGTCGACACGGGAAGTCGGACTGGCGCTCAGTGCCGGTGCCATGCTCGCGATCCATTTCTGGTCGTGGAACACCTCGCTCCGCTACACGAGCATCGCGGCGTCCGTCATTCTCGTGAACTTGCAGCCGGCGATCGTCGCCGTGCTGTCGTCAGTTTGGCTTCGCGAAACCCCCACTCGGCGTCAGTGGATCGGCATCGCGATCGCGATGGCCGGTGCCGCCGGAGTCGCCTTCGCGAGTGCCGGTGACGCCGCGGGTCGCGGGTCCTGGCCTCTCCTCGGAAACACGCTGGCCCTCGTCGGCGCTGTCACCGCCGCACTCTATTATCTCAGTGGCCGCCGGCTGCGGAGAAGCTCGATCTGCTGCCGTACGTAACGCTCGTGTACGGGGCCTGTCTCGTGGCCCTGCTCGTGATCGCGTTCATTGTCGACGCGCCACTGTTGCCGCAGCCTTCGCGAGAGTGGGCGATCTTCGCCGGCCTCGCCCTCGGCCCCATGCTGCTCGGACACACCGGGATGAACTGGGCGCTTGGGCACCTGCCAGCGTATGTCGTGAACATCACGGTGCTTGGTGAACCGGTCGGCGCGATCCTGCTGGGCGCGCTGCTTCCTGGAATCCGGGAGGTACCGACCATCGCCGTGCTGGCCGCCGGCGCGGTCGTCATCGCGGGCATCCTGATGGCGCTGCCGCGGCGGGAGGTACCTGGTTAGCGTTGAAGCATGTCGGCCCCGACGAAAAGTCCTTCAGATGCACGCCGCTCGGTACGCTACGAGCTCGATGTGGCGGTCACGCGAGGCGCCATTCTCGAATCTCGGCATCGCGTGCACGCCGCAGTCGTCGACGATCGAAGCCAGCTGATCGGTGTGGCGGGCGACGCCTCACTGCTGACAGCCTGGCGGTCGGGCGCAAAGCCGATGCAGGCGGCGTCACTCGTCGAGGCGGGGATTCCCGATGCAGTCGGGTGGGGAAATGACGAGCTGGCACTCTCGTGTGCGTCGCACGCCGGCGAGCCTGAGCACGTCGCGATCGCATCCCGGATGCTCGAGTCCATCGGTTTGGAGGAAGGCGATCTCGCATGCGGGCCGCACGAACCGCTCTCGAAGCGCGGCTCCAAGCTCCTGCGTGATTCCGGCCTGCATCCAACCCGCCTACACAACAACTGCTCCGGCAAGCACGCCGCGATGCTCGCATACGCCGTCCGCTGCGGTGAAGGCGCGCTCGGGTATCAGCGCGCAGAGCATTCTGTGCAACGTGCTGCGCTCGCGATGGTGTCCCGATGGACGGGGATTCCCGCGCATTGGGTGCTCGTCGCCGTCGACGGATGCGGAGTGACGACGTTCGGACTTCCCCTGGATGCGATGGCAACCGCATTTGCCCGTTTCGCCGCGGCCGCTGAACGAGGCGAGGAAGTTCCCAGCCGCATCTTCGGCGCGATGCGAAGCCGGCCGTTCCTCGTCGGAGGCACCGACCGATTCGATACGGTGATGCTCGAGGAGACGGAGGGCGAGGTCATCGCGAAAGTCGGCGCCGAGGGGATGCATTCCGTCGCGATTCCCGCACGCGGCCTGGGATTGGCGATCAAAGTCGAGGATGGGGGCCAGCGGGCGCAGCATGCAGCGGTCATTCGCCTGCTTCAGCGTCTTCACGTGCTTCCTGATGAGCTGCCCGCGAGACTTGCCGCGTTCGCTCGGACCGCCGTGGTGAACACTCGGGGCGAGACCGTCGGCGAGCTCGCCCCGATCGCGTGACTCGCAACGCACGGTCCTTTCACGCAAGGCATTGATGGCAAAGCGCGCGCGCCTCACGACTACCGTGCCGGCGCTGGATGAGGCGACGCGCGAGCTCGTACGACTCGCGGCGGTGATATCGGCCGGGACCGAGGCCGAGATCCGGGCGGCGATGGGGCGCGTGGCAGGTAGCGCAGTGCCTCCAGTGTGGATCGACGAGCTGATCCTTCAGACCTATCTCTTCGCCGGATTTCCGCGGGGGCTCAACGCGATGCGGGAATGGCGACGCGCCTCGGGGCAGCCGGCGCCGGAGCACGATGACGGGGAACGTCTCGACGCAACCGCGGACTGGGCGCGGTTAGGCGAGGAAACGTGTCACACCGTGTACGGAGAGATGTACAACCGTCTGCGACTGAACATTCGCGCGCTCCATCCCGCGCTGGATGCGTGGATGATCGTGGAGGGGTACGGAAAGGTGCTGTCACGGCCCGGCCTGGATTTGAAGCGCCGGGAGCTGTGCGTCGTCGCGGCCTGCGCCGTGCTCGAGCAGGAACGTCAGCTCCACTCGCATTTGCATGGGGCGCTGAATGCCGGCGCGACCCAGGCGGAGGTACACGAAACACTCTCCGTCGTCAACGAGATGCTCGCCGATGGGGTGCGGGATCGAGTGATGCATCTGTGGGCGCGTGTGAGACGAGGCTAGGACCAAGGACACCGCTGAAATGTTCATTGATCGCGTCGTCGTGAAGGTTGAGGCTGGCACCGGCGGCTCCGGCGCGTCGTCGTTCCGTCGCGAAAAGTTCGTCCCCATGGGCGGTCCCGACGGGGGCGATGGCGGGCGCGGGGGCGACGTGCACGTTCGAGGGGACTCGAATCTCGCGACGCTCCTCGACTTCACGTATCGCGATTTCTGGCAAGCGGAGCGGGGCGAGCACGGCATGGGATCGAATAAGACCGGTCGCTCGGGGGAGGGCGTCGTCCTGCCGGTCCCTCCGGGTACCGTCATTCGCGATGCCGACAGCGGCGAGCTCATTGGCGAAATCCTCGAGGACGGCGACGAGATGCTCGTGGCGCGTGGCGGCCGTGGCGGCCGCGGCAACGCGGCGTTCGCATCGGCGACGCATCAGGCTCCGCGCGAGTGGCAGCCGGGTGAGGAAGGGGAGCGGCGAAACCTCGAGCTCGTCCTCAAGCTCATCGCCGACGTGGGTCTGGTCGGCCAGCCTAACGCGGGCAAGTCGACCCTCCTGTCGGTCATTTCGGCGGCGCGTCCCAAGATCGCCGACTACCCGTTTACTACCCTCTCCCCCAACCTGGGCGTCGTGCAGCTCACCGATCATCGCACCTTCGTCGTCGCGGACATCCCTGGAATCATCGAGGGTGCGCACGAAGGGCGTGGGTTGGGTCTCCAGTTTCTGCGACACATTGAGCGGACCCGCGTCCTCGCGTTCCTGATTCCCATTGACTCGATGGATTGGCAAGGCGAGTATGACACGCTGCGGCGCGAGGTGCGAAGCTACTCCGAGGAGCTGGCCGGTAAACCCCACGCGGTAGTGTTCACGAAAATGGATTTGATGGGTGATCTGGAGCCTCCGCCGCTGGAGGCGAGTGAGGCATTCGCTACCTTCGCGATCAGCGCCGCCAATCGCGACGGCCTCGACGACCTCAAGGCGGGACTGTGGGCGCGGTTGCTCGCGATGAAAAAGGAAGAGCGCCGTCGAGCTGCCGAGGCCCCGCTTCCGTGAACGAGACCGATGCGTCGTCTGGAGATTGGCGAAGAAGGCTATCCCGCCGCACTGCTTGACCTGCGATCGGCACCGCGAGTGCTCTGGGCGATCGGCGACATGGCCGTACTTCGAGCGCCGGTCATCGCGATCGTCGGCACCCGTAAAGCGACCCCCTACGGCGTGCGCGCCACGCACGAGATCGCGAGCGCGCTCGCGCGTGCGGGCGCTTGTGTGGTCAGTGGCATGGCACGGGGAATCGACGGAATTGCGCATACTGCCGCCCTCGACGTCCGCGGACGGACCGCCGCGGTGCTGGGAACCGGCGTCGACATCGCCTATCCGGCAGGTCACCGTCCGCTTCACGCGCGCATCCGCGAGCATGGGCTCCTTCTTTCCGAGGAGCTTCCGGGAGCGCATGCTGGACCGGGTTCGTTCCCCAAGAGGAATCGCCTGATTGCCGCGCTGGCCTCGATTACCATTGTGGTCGAGGCCGGTGGGAAGAGCGGCGCACTGATTACGGCGGAGCATGCGCTCGAGCTTGGCCGCACCGTGGCCGCGGTCCCCGGGCCCATCGACGCGCCTCAAAGCGCAGGCACGAATGGCTTGTTGCGAGACGGTGCTACCGTGATCGCGGACGTTGCCGATGCGCTCCAGCTCGCGGGTCTCACCCCACGCGCACGGCGTCCCGATCCGGAGGTCGCCAGCGCCGCGGAGCTGGCGGTGTGGATGGCGCTCGATGAGGGCGCACTCGACGTCGACACGTTAACGATCCGGTCGGGCCTTCCGGCGCGCGAATGCCTCGCCGCGGTAACGACGCTCGAGCTCAACGGCGCCATCGAATGTGCTCTGACTGGTGAGATTCGCCGTCGAACAGGATGACATCTCCCTTTCCGCGCCACCTCTACATCCACGTTCCGTTCTGCGCGCGACGATGCTCGTATTGCGACTTCTCGATTGCCGTGCGTCGTGAGGTCCCGGTAGAGGAGTTCATCCAGGCGGTCGCCCGTGAACTGGATTTGCGTTTTCCCGCGAGCACGCCCGAGAGATGGAGCGTCGATACGCTGTACCTTGGCGGCGGCACTCCCTCCCGGCTCGGAGCTCGCGGGATCGCGACGCTGATGGATGCGCTTCGCCATCGACTGCGTCTCGCCGATGACGCCGAGGTCACCATCGAGGCGAACCCCGATGACGTCTCGCTCGAGGCCGCACAGGCATGGCGACAGGCGGGCATCACCCGGCTGTCGCTCGGAGCTCAATCCTTCGACCCGCGCGCACTCGCCTGGATGCACCGTGCGCATAGTAGTGATCAGATCGGTCTCGCGTTCGACGCGGTCCGGCGCGCAGGCATCGACAATATCTCGATCGATCTCATCTTCGCGCTCCCGTCGGCGCTTGGTCGCGACTGGGGTGACGACCTGCATCGCGCGATCGCGATGGACCCATCGCACGTATCGCTGTACGGGCTGACAGTTCACGAGCGAACGCCATTGGCGCGGTGGCGCGACCGCGGCGATGTCACCGAGGCACCGGAGGAGACATACGCCACCGAATTCCTCCTCGCGGGCACGGCGCTTACCGAGGCGGGCTTCGATCATTACGAGGTCTCCAGCTACGCACGCCCCGGTGCCCGCTCTCGCCACAACGCCAGCTATTGGTCGGGTCGGCCGTGGGCTGGGGTCGGTCCGGCGGCCCATGAGTTCGACGGTCTTCGCCGCCGCTGGAACGTCGGGCCGTACGCGCAGTGGGCCGATCTCGTCCGAAAGGGCCTGGACCCGATGGAGGGGCAAGAAGTCCTTTCTGCAGAAAGCCGGCAGGCTGAACGAGTGTATCTCGGCCTGCGAACGTCGGAGGGGCTCGTCCTGACGGAAGCCGAGCGGTCAAAGGCGCGGCGTTGGATCGACGAGGGCTGGGCGGCGCTGAATGGCGACACGCTTCGCCTCACGGCCGAGGGTTGGCTTCGCCTGGACGCACTCGCCGCCGCCTTGACCTAACGGCAAGTTATTACGATATTTGCACTTATGACACCGCAGCCCCTCACGGAACGGGAGCGCCGCGTACTCGAGGCGGTGATTCAGTCCTACGTCGAGACTGCCGAGCCTGCGGGCTCGCGCACCATCTCGCGGCGGTTTGGGCTTGGCGTGTCGCCTGCGACCATCCGTAACACGATGAGCGACCTGGAAGAGAAAGGATATCTCTTCCACCCGCACACGTCCGCCGGGCGCGTACCGACCGACATGGCGTACCGCGTGTACGTCGATTCGCTGATGCGGGTGTCGCCGGTCTCGACGCAGGAGAAGGACCGGTTGTTCGAGCACGTCTCGTCTGGGGGCACGGCGATCGAATCCATCCTCCGCCGCGCCGCGCAAATGCTCGGTGTTCTAACGCAGGAGCTCGGCGTCGCCGTGGGGCCGAGGCTCGAGGAAGCGGTTCTCGAGCGCCTCGAGCTCATTCGCGTGTCCTCCGAGCGGATGCTGCTGGTGCTCCGTCTGCGCGGGGGCGCCGTCCACAGCATTTTCGTCGAGGTCCGCTCCGAGATGGCCGAAACCGCGCTCGCTGCGGTCGCGTTGGTACTCAATGAGCGCTTGGGCGGCCTGACGTTGCGACAGATCCGTCAAACCATGCCGGATCGTCTTCGCGATGCGCCGACGCCGGCCGAAGCGCGCGAGCTGCTCAACATTTTCGTCCAGGAGGGGGATCACCTCTTCGACGTGGCCGGAACGTCCGGTCCTGAAAGCGTGCTGCTGAGTGGGACGTCGAAGCTGGTCGAGCAACCGGAGTTCGCGAGCGGGGAGAACATGCGGCGGCTGCTTCAGCTCACCGACATGCCCGGGGAGCTGGCGATGTTGCTCCGCGGTCGAGGCGAAACGCCGGGCCTAACGATCACGATCGGCAACGAGCACAACGATCCGGCGCTGGCGTCCTTCACGGTCGTGACTTCGGAGTATCATGCAGGCGCGCTCTCGGGCGTGATCGGCGTGATCGGCCCGACGCGGATGCCGTATGACAAGATCGTTTCGCTGGTGAACCATACGTCGCGAATGCTGACCGAGCTTCTCGATTGAGAAAGCGAGCTGCGAGCTGCTCGCAATTCGCAGTGGCCGTGACGAGTTGCAGGCGATCCCTTGCTACCCCACGACATGTCTGATTTTTACCAAACGCTCGGTGTTGAACGCTCGGCGTCCGATGAGGAGATCAAGAAAGCCTATCGGAAGTTGGCGATGACATACCATCCGGACCGAAACAACGGATCCAAGGATGCGGAAGAAAAGTTCAAGGAGATCACCGAGGCGTACGACGTACTTCGGAATCCAGACAAGCGCGCGATGTACGACCGCTACGGCGAGGCAGGGCTTCGTGGCGGTGGCGTGGGCGGCTTCCACCACGTCGATCTCTCCGAGGCGCTCAGCATCTTCATGCGCGACATCGGTGGGCTCGGAGGCTTCGAGGAGCTGTTTGGGGGAGGACGCGGGCGCGGAACCCCGCGCACCGGCGCCGACGTCAAGGTCACGATATCGCTCACGCTCGCCGAGGTGGCGACGGGTGTCGAGAAGACCATTGTCGCCAAGCTCCTCGATCCCTGCGACAAGTGCCGAGGAAGTGGAGCGGAGGCGGGAAGCGCGCCGACACGGTGCCCCACCTGTCACGGGAGCGGCGAAGTGCGCCGCGCTCAGCAGTCATTCTTCGGACAGTTCGTGAGCGTCGCGCCTTGTCCGACCTGCGCGGGGCAGGGAAAGGTCATTGCCCAGCCTTGCAAGAAATGCAAAGGCGAAGGCCGCGTGCGAGGCGAGCACAACATACCGGTAAGCGTACCGGCAGGCGTGTCGACGGGACAGTACATGACGCTGCGTGGCGCCGGGAGCGTCGGACCGCGCGCCGGGGCTCGGGGTGATATCCTGGTCGTGTTCGATGTCGAGGAAGATCCGCGATTCGAGCGCGACGGCGAGGATCTCTTCACCGAGGCCCTCGTCTCCTATCCGCAGCTCGTGCTCGGCGGCGACGTCGAAGTGCCAACGGTGACGGGTGCTGTTACGCTCCGCCTGCCGGGAGGTACACAAAGCGGACAGGTGTTCAAGCTCCGCGGCCGCGGTCTTCCTCGCGTGAACGCGGCCGGCATCGGCGACTTGAACGTCCGGGTGCAGCTCTGGACACCTCAGGAAATGTCGTCCGAGGAGCAGACGCTGGTGCGTCAGCTCGCCGAGCAGGGCGCGAAGCCGCCCGCCTCCCGCGAGAAGGGCTTCTGGTCGAAGGTGAAGGAAGCCCTCGGGGCCTGATGTCGTGGCTGGCGGTGCGGGTGGCGGGCGCGAGCGAGACGACGCGCGATGCGATCGCCGCCGCGCTCATCGAAGCCGGCGCCGCCTGCGTGCAGGAGGAGCGCCAGGACCTCCTCACCTACCTGCCTGACGACGCGCCGCTCGACCGCGTCCGCAGCGCAGTCGCCGAAGATGACGGAGCCGTTCTCGAAGTGCGCGAGGCTCCCGCGACCGAGATCGACCGTCCTTGGCCGTCGACCGTGGGCGTCTCTCGTGCCGGGCGTTTCGTCATCGTGCCGCCGTGGCTCAACGCCAGCGATGCCGAGCGTGCGATGACCATTGTCATCGACCCGGCGATGGCGTTCGGGACCGGGGAGCATCCCACGACCCGCGGCGTGCTCCGTCTCATGTACGACGTCGTGAGGCCCGGCGATCGCGTTGCGGACCTCGGCGCGGGCAGCGCAGTGCTCTCCATCGGCGCGGCCCTACTCGGCGCATCGAGAGTCGCGGCGATCGAGATCGATGCCGACGCCATTGGCAACGCCGAGGAGAACGTGCGCGCGAACGGCGTGGACGACCGCGTAGTTGTGATCGAAGGCGACGCTGATGCGCTGCTTCCGCACATTGCCCCCGTCCGCGTCGTCCTTGCCAACATCATCTCATCTGTCCTGATCTCGCTGCTCCCGGCGGTACGGGCCGCACTCGATACCGATGGCGTGGCGATTTTCTCCGGAATCCTTCGCGATGAGCGCGAGGACTTCATGGTTGCGCTCGCTACCCAAGGGTGGCGCGCCGGACAGGAGGACACCGAGGATGCGTGGTGGACGGTAGTCGCGCGACCGGCGTAGCGACGTTTTTCTGCGAGGAGCGGCTCGAGGCGGGCCGCACCGCGGGGCTCGGTGAAAGCGAGGCGCACCACGCACGGGTGCGCCGGCTGGAGGTGGGCGATCCCGTGCGGCTCGTCGATGGCGCCGGCACCGTCGCTTCGGGATCACTCGCACGCCTGACGAAGACCGGGGCCACCATCGACGTTCAGAGCGTTTCGCACTCCGCGCCGCTGCCCCCCGTCCACCTCCTTGCTCCCGTCGCCGACCGCGACCGAATGCTCTGGCTCGCCGAAAAGGCCACCGAGCTCGGCCTAACGAGCTGGCGGGCGGTGATGTGGCGGCGGTCACGCGGCGTCTCGCCGCGGGGCGAAGGGGAAGCATTCCGCACCAGGGTGCGAGCCCGGATGATTTCCGCGCTGACGCAGTCGAGCGGCGCATGGCTGCCCGCGATTCTGCCCGATGTGCCCGGCGACGACGTTGTCGAGGCAGCGGGGCCGGGCATGCATTGTCTGCTCGACGTTGCCGGGGAGCCGATGTTGAGCCTGCCGGTCAGCGCGCCGCTCAGCATTGCCATGGGGCCGGAAGGCGGACTGGACGACGATGAGCGCGAGCGCCTCGCATTGGCCGGATGGATGCCCGTTTCCATCGGGGTCACTACCTTACGCTTCGAAACCGCCGGCACCGCGGCGCTCGCGATCGCGCGCGCCGCGTTCGCCGCCAATGGGGAGAGCGCACGTGGCTGACGATTGTCTCTTCTGTCGCATCATCCGCAACGAGATTCCCGCCAAGGTGATCGCGAAGACCGACGACTGCATCGCGTTTCGCGACATCAATCCACAGGCGCCGTCGCACGTGCTCATCATCCCGCGGGAGCACATCCCATCGTTGAATCAGCTCCGCGATCCCGAGGTGGTCGGTCGCATGGCCATGCTCGCCGCCGAGATCGCCAAGCAAGAAGGCATCGCCGACAGTGGGTATCGCACCGTCATCAACACCAACGCGGACGCCGGGCAGACCGTTTTTCACATCCACATGCACCTGCTAGGGGGCCGTGGCCTGGGGTGGCCGCCGGGCTGACGATACGTTTGTGCTTGCCCTCCCCTGTGCCATTTCTAGCTTCAATACGTGTCCGCTCTCCTCGCCCGCCTTCAGGCCGATCTCACAACCGCTCGCAAGGCCCAGGACAAACCGAGAACGCTGCTTCTCGGGACGATTCTGGCCGACATCAAGAACCGGAAGATCGAGCTTCGCCGCGATCCTACCGACGAGGAGGTCGTCGAGGTTCTGCGCAGAGGTATCAAGCGCAGGCGTGAGTCCATCGAAGCGTACGACAAGGGTGGTCGCGCGGACCTGTCGGACAAGGAGCGCAGCGAGGTCGCCGCGCTCGAGCAGTATCTGCCAGCATCGGTGAGCGACGATGAGATTCGCGCCGCTGTCCGAGCGGCCATCGCGGCCGGCGCGGCCAACATCGGTGCGGTCATGGGGAAGGTGATGCCGCAATTCAAAGGGCGCGCCGAGGGCGGGACGATCAACGCCATTGCTCGCGAGGAGCTTGCGGGGCGTGTGTGAGGCGGAGGCGCTAAAGGCGCTAAAGGCGCTAGGGGGCGCTAGGGGCGCTGAACTACGATGACGTTCAGCGCCTTTAGCGCCTTTAGCGCCTCTGCCGTCATGAACAGCCACGCGCTCCGCGTTCTCGAGCTTCCCGAGGTCCTCTCCCTCGTTGCCGGCCGTGCAGCCACGGGGCCGGGCGCCGAACGCGTTCGCACGCTCGCTCCAACTACCGACCGCGGCTGGATCGAGCGCGAGCTCATGCGCGTCTCGGCCATGCGCGCTGTGAGCGCGGGCAACGACGGCTTTCGCCCCGAGCCGATCCCGGAGATGGGCGACTCACTCCCCAAACTCCGCGTCGAAGGCACCGTGTGGACGGCCGCCGAGCTGCTCGCGGCGTGCAAGCTGTTGCGATCCTCCCGCCGCACTCACGAGGAGCTCGGCAGTGGCGAGCGGCGCGATGTCGCAAGCGCCGTACTCGATCCGCTCGTGCAGCAGCTGGTCGTCGCCCGCCCGCAGGAGACCACCATCGAGCGCGCGATCGACGACGAAGGCATGGTGAAGGACGAAGCTTCACCGGCGCTGCGCAAGATTCGACGCGACCTGCGCGGCGCCGAGGGCGAGCTCGTCGCACTGCTGGAGCGGCACATGGCGCGGCTCGACGCCCATCACCGCGTCCCCGACATGTCGGTCACCGTTCGCAATGGGCGCTACGTGATTCCGATTCGCCGTGAGGCACGGGCGACCATTGGCGGAATCGTACACGACGAGTCGGCCACCAAGAACACGCTCTTCGTCGAGCCCCCGGCGGCGATCGAGTTCGGCAACCGCATTCGCGAGCTCGAGGCGGAGGAAGCGCGGGAAGTCTTGCGCGTCCTCCGCGAGCTCACCGAGGCTATTCGGCCGCTGCGCGAGCCGATGACTGCCGCGCTCGACGCCCTGATCGAGATCGACGCACTGTTCGCGCGGGCACGATTCGCCGATGAGTTTCGCTGTGCGCCGGCGGGGCTCGCGACGCCACGGGAAGGGTTCGCCATTCGCGAAGGCCGCCACCCGCTCCTCCTCGCGCGCGGCGGCACCGTGGTTCCGTTCGACCTCGAGCTTGGAGGAGAGGAGCGTACGCTGCTCATCTCCGGGCCGAACACGGGTGGCAAAACGGTGTTGCTCAAGGCTCTCGGCCTCATCGCCGCGATGACCCAATGCGGCATTCCAGCGCCCGTCGGCCCCGAGAGCCGCGTCACGCTCTTCGATGACATCTTCGCCGACATTGGGGACGAGCAGTCGATCGAGGCGAGCCTCTCCACGTTCAGCGCGCACCTGAGAAATCTCGCGGAGATCCTCGATCGTGCGACGGGCGATTCGCTGGTGCTCATGGATGAGCTCGGGGCCGGGACCGATCCCACCGAAGGGGCCGCGCTCGGCGGCGCGATCCTCGAGGAGCTGACCTCGCGGGGCGGCCTCACCATCGCCACGACGCACCTGGGCGCGCTCAAGCAGCTCTCGACCGAGAATGCGGCCATTGTCAACGCATCGCTTCAGTTCGATGCTGTTGCGCTCGCTCCGACGTATCGCCTGATCAAAGGCATCCCGGGCCGCTCCTACGGCCTGGGCATCGCGCGCCGGCTGCGTCTGCCGGAGCACGTTCTGGTGCGGGCAGAGGAGCGCGTGCCCAAGCAGGAGCGCGACCTCGCGATCCTGCTCGCCGAAATCGAGCGTCGTGAGGCAGAGCTCACGGAACGGGAGCGGCAAGCGGCGCTGGATCGCGAGAATCTCGATGCACGCCGGGAGTCGGTCGAATCGCGCGAACGCGCGATGCGCGAAGCCGAGCGGACGCAGGAGAAGCGTGCCCGTCAGGAAGCACGGCGCTATCTCCTCGATGCGCGTTCCGAGATCGAGGAGACGATCAAGGCCCTGCGACAGGAGGCGGCTGACCCGGGCGATGCAGCGCGAGAGGCACGGCGGCGCGTCGAAGCGCTTGCCCAGGAGCAGGCCGAAGCGCTTTCGGGATAGAGGCGGAGGAAGCGCGCGAAAATGGGAGCTCGTCGTCGGCGCCGCTGGTGGAAGGCGACGTCGTCGAAGTCGATACCCTCGGCGGCCGCCTGGGCCGATTGCTCGACGTCCGGGGTGACGAAGGGATCGTCACCGTCGGTGCGATGAAGCTGGCGGTGAAGCTCGCGTCGCTCCGTCGCTCGTCTCGGAAGGACCCAACGCCCGAAGTCGTGGTGCCCATTCGGGGCGACTTGCCCGATGTCCAGGCGGCGAGCGAAGTCGATCTTCGCGGAATGCGCGCCGACGAGATCGATGCCGTGCTGCTGCCTGCGCTGGACGGCGCCGTGCGGGCAGAGCTGAAACAGCTGCGGATCATTCACGGGAAGGGCACCGGAGCGCTGCGGCAGCGCGTGGCCGAGATGCTCAAGTCCGACGGTCGCGTACGGCAGTTTCGGCTCGGGGCATGGAACGAGGGCGGGAACGGCGTGACGGTCGCCGTTCTCGAGTGATGCGATGATCAGCGACGAGACGATCGAGCGCGTGCGCGAGGCCGCCGACATCGTGCAGATCATCGGCGAGCACGTGAATCTCAAGCGCTCGGGCGCGGATTTCCGCGGCCCCTGTCCCTTTCATCAGGGAACGCACCGGAACTTCTCCGTCTCCCCGAAGAAGGGGATCTACTACTGTTTCGTGTGCCACGAGGGAGGCGACGTCTTCACCTTTCTCCAGAAGCGGTTAGGCATGGAGTGGCCGGCGGCGGTGCGTCTGGTCGCCGATCGCGTGGGGATCGAGGTCCGGGAAGTCGAGACGCGCACGCAGGAGAAGGACGCCCGCGAGCCCTTCTGGGAGCTCAACGCTGCCGCGGCCGCCTATTTCCGTGACATGCTGTGGGCGGAGGATATCGGTAAGGCGGCGCGCGACTACCTCTCGCTCCGACGTGTATCCCGAGAGATCGCCGATCGCTTTGGGCTCGGCTACGCGCCTCGCGACCTCGATGCGATGCGCGAACATTTGAACGCGTTAGGCTACCCTGACGCGCGCCTCGCCGAGGCAGGATTGCTCGTCACTCGCGAGGAGACCAATGAGCAGCGGCCGCGTTTCCGCAATCGGTTGATCTTCCCGATCCACGATGCGTCCGGTCATCACGTCGGATTCGGTGGCCGGCTGCTCGGGCCGGGTGAGCCAAAGTATCTGAACTCGGCCGACTCGCCCATTCTTTTCGAAATCCCGCCTTCTCTACGGACTCAATTGGGCGAAGCACTCGATACGCCGCGAGGATCGCGTGGTGGTCGTCGAGGGATACTTCGACGCCGTGCGACTGTGGTCAGCGGGACTCGAACCCGTCGTGGCGCCGCTCGGAACCGCGCTGACGGAGCAGCAGGCGGCACTTCTCACGCGATACACGCGTACGGCCTTCCTCCTGTACGACAGCGATCGCGCCGGCCTCAAGGCGACCTTTCGCGCTGGCGATGAGCTCCTGCGCCACGGGTTTGCCGTGCAAGTCGTCACACTTCCGGACGGCGAGGATCCGGATAGCTTCGTCGACACGCATGGCGCCGACGCGCTGCGCGAACAGCTCGAGCGCTCCGTCGACGTGTTCGAGCGAAAGGTTCAGCTTCTCGATCGCGCAGGATGGTTCGGTGACTTGAGCAGAAAGCGCCGGGCACTCGACCGCTTGCTCCCAACGATTCGAGCGACGGCCGATGCGCTCACGCGCGACATGTATCTCACCCGCGCGAGCGAAGCCGCGGGAGTCGCCAAGGACTTGCTAGCGCGTGAGGTCGACGCGGCACCAGGGAGTGGTAGTGGCCGTGCTCGGTCCGCTGGGCCTGCACCCCGTCGGGACGAGCGAGAAGCTCCGCCCTCAGTCGAGGAGCCAAGCAGACCGCGGACGCGCGATCGCCGCAGTCGGGACCGTCGGAATCGTGCGCGGGGCGAGAGCGCGGAACGCGAGCTCGTGCGAGTGATGGTGCACGAGCGAGGCGAGGTGGATGGCTTGGCGGAGCGCGTAGACCCGGCGGAGTTTCGCAATGCCGAGCTACGCGAGATCTTTCAGACGCTGGTTCAGCTCGGCGATGGTGCCACTATCGAGGAATTGTCCAGCGCCCTGACGCCCGCCGCCGTAGAAGAGATGCAGGCGTTGCTCGACGAGCCGGAAGCGCTCGTCGACATGCGTCGTACGATCGACGACTCGTTGGCGGCACTTCGTGTGCGGGAGATGGAAACGCGACTGGCGGAGATCGACCGGCTGTTGCCGCTCGCGGCCGGGGAGGAAAAAGACGTGCTCATTGTCGAAAAGATCAAGCTGCGACGCGATGTACAGGCGGTCGGCGGCCAGGGATTTCGACATTTTGGTAAATCGCGATCGTAAAGGGAGGATGAGTGAACCCGGACATTGAACGGTTGTTGACGCTGCAGCGGGACGACGCCGAGCTCGATGGGCTCAACCGTCGGCTACACGATCTTGATGCGGGAGTTCGTGCGCTCGAGCGGGAGCGCGCGGAGGCTGCCGCGACTCTGGACAAAGCGCGCGAGGATCTGGCGGCCGAGGAGAAGCGTCAGCGCGAGCTGCAATCGAAGTTCTCCGAGCACAAGCAGCTGCAGGAAAAAAACCTTGCGCAGCTCGATGCCGTGAAGAAGGCGCGCGAGGCGACCGCGGCAATGTCGCAGATCGACATCACGCGACGCGCGTTGATGCAGGACGAGAACGATCTCCAGACCGCTGAGCAGCGCGCACGCTCGCTGCGCGATCAGGTGGTCGCGCGGGAGCTGGTCCTGATGGAGGTCGACGAGCGCATACGCGATACGCGCGCGGGGACCGCTGGCGAGCGCGAGATCATCGAGCGCGAGATCGCGGCGGCGGGTGCCAAACGGGAGTCGTCGGCGCGGGACGTGACTCCGCGGCTCCTCACGGCATATGATCGCCTCCGGCGTCGAGGTCGCGGAACCCCACTGGCGGAGATTCGGGGTGCCTCATGCAGCGCGTGCAACACCGCGATTCCGATGCAACGAAGAAATCAGATCATGTCCGGGATAACCATTGACGCCTGCGAGGGATGCGGAGTGCTCCTGTACGCGCCAGGATGATGCTTGTTGGCCGTGCGCCACGCCGGTAACTTTCAGGCGTGACCGCACCCGTTGCACGCGCGCGCCCGCAGGCGCGGTGGGTCATGCCCACCCCCGTCGATCCCGCCGCCATCGCCGCCCTCGCGGCGGAGCTGCACCTTCCGCCCATTGTCTGCGAGCTCCTCTGCCGGCGGGGGTATCTCGACGTTGATCCGGCGAAGCGATACCTGCGCCCGCGTCTGGAGCAGCTGCACGACCCGGAGCGTTTGCTTGGCCTTCCCGTTGCCGTCGAGCGTCTCGCGCACGCGATCTCCGAGGGCGAGACCATCCTCGTGCACGGCGATTACGACGTGGATGGCATTCTGCTCGACGACGATCCTCGTCCGGACCATTCGCGCGCTCGGTGGAAAGGTCGTTCCCTTCATCCCACGCCGGCTCGAGGATGGATACGACCTGACGATGGCTGGCGTCCGCGCCGCGATGGCCGAGAATGCCCGCGTGATCATCACGTGTGACTGCGGTACGAGCGCGCGCGAGCCGGTGGCGGCAGCCTGCGCGGCGGGCATTCGACGTCATCGTGAGCGACCACCACCTTCCAGGCGGTCCGCTCCCCGACTGCCTGGCGGTCATCAATCCCAAGCAGCCCGGGTGTGAGTACCCCGACAAGGATCTGGCTGCGGCGGGCATTGCGTACAAGATCGCGCTCGCGCTGGCGAAGCGGTTAGGCGGCGACGTGAACGTCGTTCACAACATGCTCGACCTCGTCGCCATGGCCACCATCGCCGATGTCGCGCCCCTGCGAGGCGAGAACCGTATCTTCGCGCGGTACGGGCTGCGCCTCATGATGAACTCCCCCACGCTTGGGCTTCGCGCCCTCGTTCGGGCTGCCGGCCTCGCAGGGAAACAGCTTACCGCTGGTCGCGTCGGGTTTACGCTCGCACCACGGCTCAACGCCGCAGGACGACTCGGACATGCACTGCGCGGAGTGCAGCTGCTCACGACCGAGGACGAGCACGAAGCGAATGCGATCGCGCGCGAGCTCGAGGAGCTGAATCAGCAACGGCAGCAGGTGGATCGCGCCACCCTCGCCGATGCCCGCAAGAAGCTCGAGCAGACCGATCTCGATGCACGCTGGGGACTCGTGCTGTCGCAGGAAGGGTGGCATCCGGGCGTGATCGGCATCGTCGCGTCGCGGATCGTCGAAGAGACGTGCCGCCCGGTCGTGATGATTTCGCTCGATGCCAACGAGGGGAAGGGATCCGGGCGATCGATCCCGGCGTTCGATCTTCACGCGGGACTGGCCGCCTGTCGCGATCTGTTCGTCCGGTTCGGCGGGCACCGCACTGCCGCCGGCCTCACGATCGAGCGTTCGCGGCTCGAGGAGTTCGAGCAGCGCTTCGACGCGGTCGCGCACGAGCGACTGACCATCGACGACCTGGTGCCGGAAGTGAAAGTGGACGTCGTCGTTCCATTGAGCACGCTCAACGGCGATCTCGAGACGCTGCTTCGCCACTTCGAGCCACACGGTGTCGGCAACGCGTCGCCGGTGTTTGCGATCACCGACGCGCGACTCGGAACCGCTCCACGACTGGTCGGCCAGGGCCACTTGAAGCTGTGGCTCAGCCATGATGACACGCACATCGACGCGATTGGGTGGGGAATGGGCTCGCTCATCCCCGAGCTGGAGAACTGGCCGTCGCTCGATGTCGCCTTTCGCCTGGAGCGCGATGAGTGGAATGGTCAGCCCCGTCTTCAGGCGAAGCTGGCTGACATTCGTCGGCACGTCTGACATCCGCGTGTCCGATAACTAGTGCGGATCGTCGCGGGACGCTGGCGCGGTCACACCATCAGGGCGCCCGCGGACGACCGCGTGCGTCCCACCGCCGATCGCGTTCGCGAAGCGTGGATGAGCATCATCCAGCCGCTGATCCCTGGGGCGGTGGTACTCGACCTGTTTGCGGGGTCAGGCGCGCTCGGGCTCGAGGCGCTCTCGCGTGGCGCGGCGCGCTGTGACTTCGTCGAGATCGCCGCGCGCAGTCTGGCGGCGGTGCGCGCGAACGTCGACAAGCTCGGGGCGGGCGACGCTGCCCACATTGTTCGCAGCGACGCGCTCAAGTTCGTCGAGCGACTCGAGCGCGACGCGTACGACATTGCTTTCGCCGACCCACCGTACGGCCTGAACCTCGCGGCACGCATCGCCGAGCGGTGGCTGACCGTCCCATTTGCCGCGGTGCTGGGAGTGGAGCACGGCGCGAGGGAGCCGATGCCCGAGGGTGGCGACATGAGGAAATACGGGAGCACGGCGATCACGTTCTATCGTATCATGAAGTGACGTCTTGCCGTTTGTCCTTCAGTGTTACTTGCGCCATCCTCCAGACGCCGCCAAACTCCCGCCACCATGTCCAGAATTGCGCTCTACGCGGGGTCCTTCGACCCGATCACACGCGGTCACGAGGATCTCATCCGGCGGAGTCTCGGGTTCGTCGATCGACTCATCGTGGCGCTCGCCATCAACGTCGCCAAGCAGCCGCTGTTCACGATCGATGAGCGCAAGAATTTCATTCGCGCGGCCGTGGGCGACGATCCACGAATCGAGATTCGCGAGTTCGAGGGGCTGCTCGTCGATTTCGCCCGCAGCGTGGGCGCGACAGTCGCGATTCGCGGGTTGCGCGCGGTGAGCGACTTCGAGTACGAGTATCAGATGGCGCTCATGAATCGCCATCTCCACCCCGCGCTCGAAACGCTCTTCATGGTTCCGTCGATCGATCTCACCTTCGTGAGCTCGAGCCTCGTGCGGGAGGTTGCGCGCTTTGGTGGCGCTACCTCGGATCTCGTCCATCCCACGGTCGAGGCCGCGTTGCGCGCGAGATTCGCACGGAAGTGACGTTCCTCGAGGGCCTGCGGCGTCGTGCCGCCGCCTCGCCGATGCGAATCGTGTTTCCAGAATCGTGGGATCCGCGTACGCTCGACGCGGTGCGCGTCCTCCATCTCGATCGCATCGCCAACCCCGTCCTGGTGCTCGACCCCGGGCGTCCTGACTCGCACGCGGCGGCGCGCGCCGGGGGCGTGCCGGTGATCGACCCATCGCAGGATCCCCGCGCGCCGGCGGTTGCCGAGCACCTGCTCGTCAGGCGCCGGACGAAGGGGCTCGAGCCGGGCCGGGCCCGGGCGCTCGCGACTCAGCCGCTGTATTTCGCCGATGGTCTCCTTGCTCTCGGCGAGGTGGACGCCTGCGTAGCCGGCGCGGCGACCACCACCGCGGACGTCTTGCGCGCCGCGCTCTGGACGGTGGGGCCGGCGGCCGGCGTGAGCACCGTCTCCAGCGCCTTTTACATGATCCTCCCGCCCTTTCGCAACGAGTCGCCGGAAGTGCTCACCTTCGCCGATTGCGCCGTAATCCCGGAGCCGACTGTGACGCAGATTGCAGATATCGCGTTGGCGGCGGCGCGCGACCGTCGGCGTATTGTCGGGGACGAGCCGCGCGTGGCACTGCTCTCGTTCAGCACGAAAGGCAGCGGGACCGGACCGTCTGTGGAAAAGATGCGCGAGGCGCTGAACGAGGTCCGCCGGCGTGATCCCGCCCTGGCGGTGGACGGAGAATTGCAGAGTGATGCAGCGCTCATCGCAGCGGTGGGTATGCGAAAGGCTCCTGGCAGCTCCGTCGCTGGGCGCGCGAACGTCCTCATCTTTCCTTCGTTGGACGCCGGTAATATCGGCTACAAGCTCGTCGAACGGCTCGCTGGCGCGAGCGCCGTCGGCCCGATTCTCCAAGGGCTGGCGCGACCCTGCTCCGATCTCTCGCGCGGCGCCTCCGTCGATGACATTATCAATGTTGCCGCCATTACCGCGTTGCAGGCCGCGGTGGCGTGACGGCTGATTCAGACGTGATCTTTCTGGAGAACCACACATGAGCTTCTCGATCAGGAAGCAGGGCGATATCGTCGTGGTGGATGTTGAGGGCCAGCTCATCGTCGGCAACCGCCAGGAGTTGAAGCAGAAGGTGCTCGACGAGCTGGAGAAGGGGGAGCGCAAGTTCCTGATCGACTTCAGCCAGACTGGCTACATCGATAGCTCGGGCCTCGGTGTTCTCGTCTCGCTCTCCAAGAAGATTCGTGAACAGGGCGGGGAGCTTCGCCTCGCGAATCTCAACGACGATCTCAAGACGCTCTTCGAGCTGACGAAGCTGGACACGCTCTTCCAAATCGCCGACACGCGCGAGCGCGCTCTCGAGAGCTTCTAGCGTGCCTGCGCGTGGCGGTCGTGGCGGCGCAGCTCGCCGTCGGAACGCGGTCGCCTCGACCCCCGCGCACGTACAGCGCGTCGAAGAAAACGCCAGCGTTCCGGTTCCAGGCGATGAAACCCTTCCCGTCGAGCACGTGCGCCTGGCCGTCGAGTTGGACATCCCCAGTGATGTCCGGTACATCGAAGACATTGTCGCCATGGTTACGCGGCAATGCGCTCAGCTCTCCTATGCGCCGCGCCACCTCGCGCTGAACGTCCCCGTCGCGCTGACCGAGGCGCTCTCGAACGCGATTCTGTACGGCAACCGCGAGCGCCCGGACCGGCACGTCCACGTCCGCGCCGAAGTGGATCGCGAGCGGCTCATCGTCGAAGTGTCGGACGAGGGTGGCGGCTTCGACCTCGAAACGGCGGAGATCGATCCGACGAGCCCCGAGAACCTGTTGCGCGAGGACGGCCGTGGGCTGTTCCTCATGCGCCGACTCATGGACTCGGTGGAGCGCTTCGACGACCGGGGCAACGTCATCCGGATGACGCTGCGGCGCTCGTGAGCGACCTGCTGGAGGTCTTGCGGGCATTCACGACAGCTACCGGATGCGACGCCGCTCTTTGGACGAGGGAGGGGAATGCCCCGCCAACCCTCGATACGGTCTCGCGCGACGAGTCGGTGCTCGCGACGTGGACGCCCCCACTCGACGGCCCTCCCGGGCGCATGGCCTCGCCTGGCGGGCCCGCCATGGTGCAGCCGATCCCGGGGGCTCGTCGGGCGTGGTTGGTCGTTGGGCCGTGCACGCGACCGGATCCGCCCCTCGAAGTCTTTCTCAAGTTCCTCCTGCCTGTGGTGACGCATTCACTGCAGGCGTCGCTCGAGGTCGAGCACGCAGCGAGTGAGCTGGCCGAGCGGTACGAGGAGATCAATCTCCTTTACACGATCAGCGAGATCCTCGGCCGCACTGTCTCCATGGAGGCGGCCGCCGGTCTCATTCTGAAGGAGATCTCGGAGACGGTGGGCGCGCGGCGCGCGTCCATCCTCGTGCACGATCCCGAGGGTGACGCGCTGCAGCCCGTCGCCTCGCTTGGCGTCGGAGCGGCGACAGTGCCCGCGATTCCTGTCGCCGACGTGTGCAGTGTCTCGGCGCAGGTGTTCCGGGAGCGGCGCGCGTTGATCGTCGAGGACGGCGTGAGCCCGTGCCGCGAAGAGGAGGCGTACCGCCGCGGCACAATGCTCTCGGTCCCGATCATGTGGACGCCCCCCGGCGGGGGCATGCAGCCGTTAGGCGTCGTCAACCTCTCGGACCGGGCGTCCAAGCAGCCGTTCACCGCCGGCGATCAGAAGCTCATCACCGCCATCGCCACCCAGATCGGCTCGGCGATCCAGAATGCGCGGCTCGTGCGCGAGTCGCTCACGCAGCAGCGGCTCGTGCACGAGATGGAGCTGGCCCACGATCTTCAAATGCGCCTGCTACCACGCGCAGAAATCGTCGCGCCCGACGCGATCGTGGCGGCTCGCGTCGTCCCGGCGGAGAGCGTCGGGGGCGACTTCTACAATCTCTTCCGCCTCGGCGCCGGCCGCACGGGCGTGATGATCGCCGACGTGTCGAGCCACGGCTATCGAGCGGCGCTCATCATGGCACTCGCCATGAGTGCGACCGCGATCCACGCCCAAACGTCCAATGATCCCGGCGAGGTCCTCAACGCGCTCCTCGCGTCGCTCACCGAGGAGCTCGAGTCGACGGAGATGTTCATCTCGGCGTTCTACGGCGTCATCGATCGCGAGAAGGGGACGCTGCGATACGCGAACACGGGGCATCCGCACGCGTACATCATTACCACGGAGGGAACGATGAAGCGCCTTGCGGCACTCGATCCGCCGCTCGGCATGGTGGATGAGCCACCCGCGGCCCGCACCGTGCGCTGGACGCGCAACAACGACCTCCTCGTGCTCTTTACGGACGGTGTGAGCGACGCGCGCGATCGCGGCGACACGCGTCTTGGCGAGAAGCGCATCATCGATGTCATCGTCGCCCATCGTAAAGAGGAGCCGACCGCGATTCTGGAGCGGGTGATCGCGACCGTGGAAGAGCACACGGCGGGCGCCGTGCGGAGAGACGATCTGACGATGGTGCTCGTACGGAGCTGAGACGAGCAGGTCTGTCTGCTCGGTCCTCACTCCTCATTCGCTCTTTGGAATCTTTATCCGCAGCCCCGGAGCGAGCACACCGCGACCCACCACGCCGCGATTCATGTCACGGATCTCTCGCCATCGACTCCGATCTCCCAGCACGCGCTCGGCGATAATCGGCGCTGTGTCGCCTGGGCTCGAGACGTAGATGGCGGTGCAATCCTCGTTGCGAATCGTCCGGCGCGGACGCACCGTCTGCGGATCGATGACCGAGAGCAGATCGTCGATGCTTTCCACGCCGTCAACCGTTCTCGCGATCTCGAGGGCGCGGTCGTGCGCGAGATCGCTCGTAACCACGCCGCGCAGCGTGGCGCGACCCCGGTGCGTCTCGACGGCGAGCCCCTCGATGCCGACGCCGCGACGCTCCAGCGTTCGGGCAATGCGGAGCGCGAGCGGGGGTTCCTTCGGCTGCCAGGGGAGACGCATGCTGGAGCTCCGTATCCGGGAATGAGCGGCCCGAAGAAGGGCAATGCCCGTGCCTTTCCACCGGTGCGGAAAAGCCTCGGGCAGCACTTCCTGAGCGATCCACGCATCCTGGCGCGAATCGCGGATGCGCTTGCGCTGACGAGCACGGAGACGGTCGTCGAGATCGGGCCGGGACGCGGAGGGCTCACCGAGCAGCTTCTGGTCCGTGCAGGGCGAGTGATCGCGATCGAGATCGATCGCATGCTCGCCGCCAGGCTTCGACAGCGTTATGCGGGTGACCCACGACTGGACGTGGTCGAGCGCGATGTCCTCGAGACGAACCTGGGCGCCCTCGCCGGCGACGACTTCGCGCTTGTTGGCAACGTACCGTACTACATCACCACGCCTATCCTCTTTCACGCCCTGCGGCCGCCCAGACCGACGCGGGCGGTGTACCTCGTACAGAGGGAGGTGGCCGATCGGTTGTCGGCGTCACCAGGCACCAAGGCCTACGGCGCGTTGACGGTGAACGTCAGCGCGCTTGCCTCAGCGGAAACGCTTTTTCGCGTGTCTCCTGGCGCATTCTCGCCGCCACCGTCGGTCGATTCCGCGGTCGTGCGCATCACGCCACGTCTCGAGCCGGCCGTCGCGCCTGACGAGGAGGAGCCCTTCCGGGCCCTTGTCCAGCAGGCCTTTGGGATGCGACGGAAGCAGATGCGGCGTGTGGTCCGGTCGGTGCTTTCGGTGTCCGCCGGGCGCGCAGAGGAGCTGTTGGCGGCGGCGGGCATCGAGCCGGAGGCGAGGCCGGAGACTTTGAGCGCGGGGCAGTTTGCGGCGCTATTAAGGGCTGCTCAGGGTGCTCAGGGTGCTCAGGGTGCTCAGGGTTAACAGCACCTCCCCTGAGCACCCTGAGCACCCTTATTCATCCAGTCCCGTCCGGTTGGCCAACGCGAACGACAGCCCTTCGAGCTCCATCGCCATGTTCACATTCTTGAGGGCGACGTGGTCGGGCACCTGAAGCTGCACCGGAGCGAAGTTCATCACCGCGCCGATCCCGGATTTCACCACCCGGGTCACGACCTGCTGCGCCGCGTCGGCGGGCACGGTGAGAACGGCGATGTCGACCTCCTCGCGCGCGACATCTTTCTCCAGCGTGGCGAGGTCGCGAATGGTGAAGCCGTCGATGCGTTTCCCGACCTTTGTCGGATCGCTGTCATACACGCCGACGACGTGAAAGCCCCGCTGCGTGAACCCGCGATACTGCGCGAGCGCACTCCCGATTTTTCCCGCGCCGATGATGATCACGCGCCATTCTCGGCCCAGGCCGAGGATGTCGCGCAGCCGCGCGGCAAGCTCCGGAACGGCGTAGCCGAGGCCGCGCTTGCCGAACGAGCCGAAGAACGAGAGGTCTTTTCGCACCTGCGCGGAGGTCGTGCCTCCGCGCGCGGCGAGCTCATCGCTCGAGATGGTGGCGAGTCCGCGCTCCTCGAAATCCTCGAGGAAGCGGAGGTAGAGCGAGAGACGGCGGACGGTGGATTCAGCGATCCGTTTCACGGGACGGGCTGGCTTGTGAATTCCTTCACAATGCTAATGGGGAGAGGGCCCGCCGCGAAGCGGCGCCAGAGGCGATCAAGGTCATCGAGGTCGTCGAGGTGATCGAGGGGGTTACCTTGACCCCTCGAAGACCTCGACAACCTCGACCACCTCGATCACCTTTCGGGAATATGCCGGTCAACGTCACCTCTGAAATCGGCCGGCTGCGCTCCGTTCTGGTGCACACGCCCGGACCCGAGCTTCTCGCCGTAACGCCTTCCACGCGCGAGGACTACCTCTACGACGACATCATCGACGTCGAGATCGCGCAGCGGGAGCACCGGCGCTTTGTCGCCATCCTCGAGCGCTTCGCCCAGGTCCACTACGTCCGCGACCTGCTTGGCGAAGTCGTGCAGAGCGACGCCGTCCGGAAGCTCCTGATCCAGGAGACGATGGACGTCGTCCCCTCCACCCCCCTGGCACGGAGCCTTGGAGAGGAGCCGCCGGAGACCATCGTCCGGATGCTCATCGAGGGAAAGGAGGAACACCAAGGCCCCCTCGCGCTGACGCTCAACGAGTGGGGCTACGAGCTGCCGCCGCTGCCCAATCTCTACTTCACGCGCGACGTCGCCATGGCGATCGGGCAACACGTGATGATCGGCTCGATGCGTTACGGCGCGCGGTGGTCGGAGGAGCTCATCATGAAGGCGCTCTTCCTCCACCATCCCCAGCTGGCCAACCAGGGGCTGCTGTACGACGGGTCGGTCGAGCGGCGGCTCAACTACACACTCGAGGGCGGCGACGTGCATCCCCTCCGTCGCGACCTGATCATGATCGGCTTCAGCGAGCGATCGAGCCCGGCCGCGATCGACCACCTCACGGCGCTCCTCTTCGAGCATACGGCGATCGAGGACGTCATCATCGTCGTCATGCCGAAGGAGAACACGGCGATCCACCTCGACATGATCTTCACCCAGGTCGATCACGAGCTGTGCGTCGTGTACCCGCCGCATTTCGTCGGCCCGGAGCGACTGGCTGTGCTGCATTGGCGCAAAGGGCAGTCGCAAATGCGCGAGATGCCGAACGTGTTCGCGGCTCTGCAGGCGGTGAACCTCCCGCTCGAGCCGATCTTCTGCGGTGGGGAACGGCGGGTCTACCAGGAGCGCGAGCAGTGGTCGTCGGGCTGTAATTTCTGTGCGATGCGGCCGGGAGTCGTCACGTCCTACGGCCGCAACGAGGCAACGCTTCGGGAGTTGGACAAGATGGGGTTTCGAATCATTTCGGCGAACGACTTTCTGGCGGGTGACACGCCGGTGCGCGAAGGCGAGCGCGCAGCGATCACCTTCGAGGGCGGTGAGCTTGTGCGCGGCGGCGGCGGCCCGCGCTGTATGACGCTCCCGATTTCGCGGGACGATCCGTGGAGCTGATGACGTGACCGCTCCCGCCTCATTTCGGAGAGATGGCGGCGTTGTGCTTCGGCCAGCCGAAACGTTTCTCGCGTCGCGGGCGCGGGATTTCCTTGCCGCGGGTCCAGCCGACGTCGTGCCGCTCATCGAGCACGTGTGTCAGATCCCGGGCGCACCTCGTCGCGTCGCGGAGCACATGGCGCACGCACTGCTCGGCGAGCGTTCGGAGTTCGTGCGTGACCTCGACGGCCGCTGGAGACTGGCGGAGCGTGCCGCCGCGCCGTACGCCGTCGGCGTTGCTCCGCGATATGAGCCGCCCATCGTTCCCCATCCGGATCTCCTGTCGCTCGACTATGCCGTGGTGGATGTCGAGACGACCGGCACGCGCTGTTGGGCAGGCGATCGCATCACCGAGATCGCCGTCGTCGCCGTCCGCGGGGGTGCCGTCGCCGAAACGTTCGAGACGCTCGTGAATCCCGAGCGTCCCATCCCGCCCTGGGTCAGCCGGCTCACCAATATTTCGTGGGACATGGTGAAGGACGCCCCGCGCTTCCGGGACGTCTGCGATGACGTCGTGCGCGCAATGGATGGAGCGATCTTCGTGGCGCATAACGCGCAGTTCGATTGGCGATTCGTCACCACGGAAGTGGAGCGCGCGACGGGTCGCCAGCTCGCCGGGCGTCGTCTGTGCACCGTTCGTCTCGCGCGCAAGCTGCTCCCTCAATTGCGCTCCCGTCGTCTCGACTATCTCGCGATGCACTACGGCGTCAACATTACGGCGCGCCACCGAGCCGGCGGCGACGCGGTCGCGACGGCGGAGATCCTCGTCCGACTGTTGCGCGATGCGAGGTCCCGGGAGTGCCATTGCTGGCCGGATCTCGAGGCGCTCCTCGGCCGCATGATCGTGCGGTCGCGAACGCGTCGCCGAAGCGCCATGCCGCGTCCCGTCGATCGAGATACGACGGCGTGACCGTTCCACACCCGCTCGTCGAAACACGAACGCTTGGCGCCTGGACGGTGCACGCGATTCAGGCTGGCGGGCAGGCTCTCGACGGTGGCGCGATGTTTGGCGTCGTTCCCAAGCCACTCTGGGAGCGCCGCATTCCCGCCGACGCGCGCAACCGCATCCCGCTCGGCATGCGGTGTCTGCTCGTGGAGCACGATCTTGGCCTGGTGTTGATCGACAACGGCGCCGGCAACAAGGAAACCGCGAAGTTCCTCGACATTTACGGAATCGACAACGCCGGCGCCGACGGGCGTACGCTGCTCGAGGATGGCCTTCGTTCGCTGGGGCATCGGCCGGAGGATGTGACGCTCATGATCGACACGCATCTCCACTTCGATCATGCGGGCGGCAACACGTATCGCGACGGCGAGGGACGAGTTTTGCCGACGTTTCCCAACGCGCGCTACGTCGTGCAGCGTGGTGAATATGAATGGGCGACGCACGTGAACGAGCGCACCGCGGCGAGCTATTTTCCGCCTAACTTCGAGCCGATTAGGGAGGCGGGGCTGCTCGACTTCGCGGACGGTGACCGCGAGATCGTGCCTGGGATCCGCGTCGTGCACACCCCCGGCCACACGCCACACCACCAGAGTGTGCTCATCGAGTCGCGCGGCGAGCTGGCGTTCTTTCTGGGAGACCTCGTGCCAACGGCGGCACACCTCCCGCTGCCGTGGATCATGGGCTACGACGTGGAGCCGCTCGTCACTCTCGAGACGAAGCGCAAATACCTCCGCCTCGCCGCCGATGAGGGTTGGCTTCTCGTCTTCGAGCACGATGCGGCGGTGCCGTGGGGGCGGGTCGTGCACGACGGCAAGTCCTACTCGTTGGCGAGCGATCGTTGAGGTGCTCGAGCACCTTGTTCATACGGTTGACGCTCAACCCTGGAGCCGCTAACTTTCGCTCCGACAACCTGCTAAGTAGGGCGAAGCTGCCCTCACCCTTCGGCCCCGCTCGCGCGGGCGTGCTGTAGGAGTTCCTGAGAGAGACACGAGCCCACGAGTATGGGCGCGTGTTCCCATCGCGGACTCCAGAAGGGGTCCGCGATTTTCGTTTCCTTCTCGGAGGAGCACCAACCATTCAGGACAGTACCAAGCGAGTCCGCGTCAATCGGCAAATTCGCATTAGCCCGGTGCGCGTGATCGCTCCAGATGGCTCGCAGCTCGGCATTCTCGAAGTGGATGTCGCGCTCGCCAGGGCTCAGGAAGAGGGCTTGGATCTCGTCGAAGTGGCCCCCACGGCGCGCCCGCCCGTCGTTCGCATCATGGATTACGGGAAGTTCAAGTTCGAGCAGGCAAAGCAGGCGCGACAAGCGAAGAAAAAGCAGCACGTCATTCTGCTCAAGGAAGTGAAGTATCGCCCGGGGATCGACGATCACGACTTCGATACCAAGACGCGCCACGCTCGGCGGTTCATTGAAGAGGGCAACAAGGTGAAGGTCACGATGATGTTCCGTGGCCGGCAGGTGGCGCACCCCGAGCTCGGCAAGGAAGTGCTCGACCGCGTGGCGACCGAGCTTGCCGACATCGGCAAGATCGAGACGGACGCGAAGCTGGAAGGGAAGAACATGACCATGATCCTCGCGCCGAAATAACGGCTCGACCATAACGAGTGTAATCGCATGCCGAAGATGAAAACCCACCGCGGCGCCGTGAAGCGCTTCAAGGTCACCGGCTCCGGCAAGGTGAAGCGGTATAAAGCCAACAAGAGTCACATCCTCACCAAGAAGAGCGCGAAGCGGAAGCGCCGCCTGCGTCGTCCCGGTCTGATCAACACCCGTGGCGAAGCGAAGAACATCAAGCGCCTGCTTTCGGCGTAAGGAGATCGTCCCATGCCTCGCGTCAGATCGAACGTCGCGCGCCTGAAGCGCAAGAAGCAGGTGATGAAGGCCGCTCGCGGCGCCTTTGGTGGCCGCAGCAAGCTGTGGAAGGCGGCCAAGGAGACTGTCGAGCGCGGATGGCGCTACGCCTACCGCGACCGCAAGAACAAGAAGCGCGATTTCCGCCGGCTGTGGATCATCCGCATCAACGCCGCGGCCCGGCAGCACGAGATGAGCTACAACGCGCTGATCAGTGGACTGCGGAAGGCGGGCATCGAGGTGGACCGGAAGATTCTGGCCGACCTCGCCGTGCGCGATCCGCAGGCGTTTGGCGAGCTCGCCGACAAGGCGCGGTCCGCGCTGAACGCGGCTTGAGTCGCCGCCCCATCGGGGCGATGCTCGACACGGGCGACGGCCGCGCACTCCTCGGAAGGCGCCGCCGTCGCCCGCTGTGTTTCACTCACACACCCACTCGCACGTGACGCTGGACGAATTGGTGGAGGCAGCCCGTTCACTCGAGCGCGACGGCCGCGATCTCGTCGCGCGCGCGTCGTCGGCCGACGAGTTGGCCTCGGCCCGCACCACGCTGGTCGGACGCAAGAGCGGTCGGCTCACCGAGCTCATGAAGTCGCTCCCCGCGCTCCCCCCCGACGCGCGTCGTGAGGCGGGCGCCGCCGTCAACCGCGCCAAGGAGGCCATCGACGCTGCGCTCGAGGCTCGTGAGGCGGAGCTGCGCATCGGCGCGCCGACCGAGCCGCGACTCGATCTCACCATGCCCGCCCGCCGGACGTGGCGCGGCGCGGTGCACCCAGTCACGGTCGTCATCGATGAGATCCGCGACATCTTCCGCGAGCTCGGCTTCACGGTTGCCGTGGGCCCGGAGGCCGAGACGGATTGGTACAACTTCGGCGCGCTGAATTTTCCCGCCGACCATCCGGCGATGGATATGCACGACACCCTCTACCTGAGCGACGACACGCTGCTGCGTACGCATACGTCGCCCGTCCAGGCGCGCACGCTGCAATCGTATCCGCCGCCCGTGCGCATCATCGCTCCCGGGAATGTGTACCGGCGCGATTTCTTCGATCCGTCGCACGCCCCGATGTTCTCGCAGATCGAGGGACTCGCCGTGGACGAGGGCATTGGCTTCGTCGATCTCAAGGCGACTCTCGTCAACTTCGCGAATCGGTTCTTCGGAAAGCGCCCGACGCGCTTTCGTCCCAGCTATTTCCCGTTCACCGAGCCATCGGCGGAGCTCGACGTGCAATGCGGGGTGTGCGGCGGTACCGGCTGCCCCACCTGCAAACAGACGGGATGGGTCGAGATCCTCGGCTCCGGCATGGTGCATCCGGCGGTGCTCGACGCGTGCGGCGTGGACAGCGAGAAATACACCGGGTGGGCGTTCGGCATGGGGCCGGCGCGCGTCGCGCTCAGTCGCTGGGGCATCCCGGATATTCGGCTGCTGTACGACTCGGACGTCCGCTTTCTGGAGCAGCTGGCGCAATGAACGTCTCGTACGCCTGGCTCAAGACCTTCGTCGATTTCGATCTCGAGCCAACCGAGCTGCGCGACCTGCTCACGCAGCGCGTCGTCACGGTCGACGAAGTGCTGCCGCTGCGGCCCGATCTCGCGCCGATCGTCATCGGGCGTGTGGTCGAGTGCGCTCGGCATCCTGATTCCGATCACTTGAGCGTGACCAAGGTCGACGCCGGTACCGGCGAGCTGCTCGATGTCGTGTGCGGCGCGCCAAACGTCCGAGCGGGAAAGATCTATCCCTTCGCGCCGGTTGGTACGACCATGCCGAACGGGATGAAGATCGAGCGACGGAAGATTCGCGGTGCAGTGAGCGCCGGTATGCTCTGCTCGGCGCGGGAGCTCGGGCTTGGAGACGAGCACCAAGGCATCATGGAGCTCGACATCGACGCCGAGCCTGGTACGCGCTTTCTCGATGCGTATCCCGTCGGCGACACACGTCTGGTGCTCGACGTATCGCCCAGTCGGCCGGACCTGCTGTCACACCTCGGTGTCGCGCGCGAAATCGCGGCGGCGTTCGGCAAGGACATTCAGGAGCTGGTGTGGACCGGCACCCACGACTTCCTCGGCGCGCCGACGGCGGAGCAGCAAGCGATGACCCGCCGTCTGCTCGATGAGCTCCCCACGGCGCTCGCCGGTGAGCGGCTGGATGCGACGGCGATCGCGGAGGCAGTCACGACCGTGCTCGGCGGCGAGAGCGAAGCCGCGAGCTCACTCATCGATGCCGTGCGGACCATGCCCGATCGGCCGCGCCATCACGGGGTGACCGAGGGACAGACGGGGGACGTGCGCGTCGTTCTCGAGGATGCGCAGGGATCGCCGCGCTACTGCGGTGTGGTCATCCGCGGTGTGAAGATCGCGCCCAGCCCGCAGTGGCTCGTCGACCGCATCACCGCCGTCGGTGGGCGTCCGATCAACAACGTCGTGGACGCGACCAACTTCATGCTGCATGGGTTCGGACAGCCGATGCACGCCTTCGACGTTGCGAAGCTGGCGGGGAGCGCGGTCATCGTCAGGCGCGCGAGGGCGGGCGAGCGCATCGTGACGCTGGATGGCGTGGAGCGCACGCTCAATCCGTCGATCACCGTGATCGCCGACGCCGAACGGGCACAGGCGCTCGCCGGAATCATGGGCGGACGTGACAGCGAAGTGACGGAGGGGACGACCGACATCTTTCTCGAGGTCGCCAACTTCGATCCACGCGCCACTCGTGCTGCACGTCGCGCACTTGCAATGTCGACTGACGCGAGCTACCGCTTCGAGCGCGGCGTCGACATTGAGTGGACTCCGTTCTGGCTCGCTCACGCTGTCGCCCTGATCACGAGCCTCGCCGGCGGAACCGCTGAGGATCACGTCGACCTCTATCCCGAGCCGCGCGTTACCGCGCCGCTGCGACTGCGCGTGGCTCGTATTGCACGGCTCCTGGGTGCACCGATCAGCGCGAAGAAGACGATCGGGCTGCTTCGCTCGATCGGGTTCATTGTCAACTGGGAGCCTGGCACCGAGATGCTCCATGGAGAACAGGAGCTCCAGGTGGTCGCGCCCTCATGGCGCGTCGACATCGCGCATGAGGTCGATCTCATCGAGGAGGTCGCTCGGCTCCACGGCTACGACGCGTTCTCGAGCGAGCTGCGCCCGTTCCGCATTGGCACTGTCCCCGATGCGCCGATCGAGCTACTCGCGAGTCGGTTACGCACCGTGCTCGCCAACTCCGGGCTATTCGAGGTGCGACCGATGCCGTTCGTCAGCGGCGGCGAGGGATACGTCCGCGTACGCAACCCACTGGCGGAGAACGAGGCTTTTCTGCGGCGAGCGATCATGGAGTCGCTGGCCAAGCGCGCCGAGCACAACCTGTCGCACATGCAAGGCAACGTTCGTCTGTTCGAGATCGGCAACGTCTTCACGCCCTCGGCCGAACGCCTGCCTCACGAGGAGGTCCGCGTCGGCGCGTTGATCATGGGCGCCCGACGGCCTCCACATTTTACCGAGCCCAAGCCCCCCGCGTTCGACGAGTGGGACGCGAAGGCAGTGGCGGAGCTCATTGGCGAGACGGCGTTCCGCGGGCGTTCGGTCTCGCTCGTCCCGGGCAGCGGCGATACGCTGTGGGAAGTGAGCGTCGACGGAGGTCGTGTCGGCGCGGTCACTCGTGTGCGGCTCGACGCACCGATATGGGCATCACCAGCGTTCGGCATTGAGATCGCGCTCGAGACGGTCGCCTCGGCTGATGTTGCGCCTGTCGGCGGGTCGGCGCACGCCCGCGAGGCCGAGCGACGCGGCCCCGCGCCCGTGACGCCGTTCCGCGCGCTCCCCGTGACGCCGGCGGCGGAGTTCGACCTCGCCGTGCTCGTCCCGAACGACATGCCTGCGTCGAAGGTGGAGCAGGTCATTCGAACGCATGCGGGAGAGCTGCTCGAACGGCTTGCGCTCTTCGACGAATTCCGCGGGGCCGGCCTTCCATCCGGCGTGCGCAGCGTGGCGTGGCGGTTGACGTTCCGCCATCCGGAGCGCACCCTTCGCGACAAGGAAGTCTCCGGTCGCAGGGAGAAGCTGCTGCGCGCGCTCGAGGAGGAGCTCGGTGTCCGACAGCGAACGGCCTGATCTGGTCGCATTTCGCGAGCTGGCTCATCTCATCGGGCAGCTCGGCGAAGAGATGGCGGGATGGCGCCGCCGCGCACAGACTGCGGAAGCGCGCGTGAAGGAGCTCGAGTCTGCGACGCCGCAGACGAAGGGATCGAGACACGCTGCATCGCTCGAGAAGGAGAACGCCGAGCTGCGCGCCCGTCTCGATGCGGCCCGCGACCGCGTACAGCACCTCCTCGACCGGACCCGGTTCCTTCGGCAGCAGGGAGAGAAGGGGGCCACGCGATGAATGGTCGGAAGAGCAGCGTCCGCGTGACGATCGTCGGTGAGGAGTACACGATTCGGAGCGATGCTTCGCCCGAGCACACCCGCGCCGTGGCCGAACATGTGGACCGGGCCATCCGCGAGATCATGAACAGCGGAGCCGTTGCCGAAACCCGCAAGGCAGCCATCCTCGCCGCGCTGCAGATCACCGACGACCTTTTTCAGGCGCGGGCCCAGTCGGAAGAGATCGCCGAGGGGATGCAGCAGCTCAGCTCGGAGATCAGGCGCCGGCTCCCGCCGGCGAAGCGCGTAAGCGGGGAAACCGCGGAACGATGACGCGCGTTGCCTTTTGCTCCGCCCGGACGTAGTTTCTCCGAAGTCACCGCGTTTGGCGTAGACCCAAGCGCCCTTTGTAGTTAGCCCGTTCCGTCACGCGCCCTTCGCCGGCGCTCGACCGAGCGGCGCACTTCCGAGGGACGGGTCGGCCCAACGGTGTTCTTCCTGACTCCGCGGCGGACAACCGCCGCGTTGGAGCATAAATACATGAACGAAATCGCGATCTATGCCGCGTTGGGCGTGCTCGTTATTCTCGCCTCCGCGGCCTTTTTCTTTATCGGCAGAGCGGCGGGACGGACGGCGGAGCGCAAGGCGGCGGCGGCGGCCCGGGCTGGGGCAGAGGAGACGGCGAAGCGGATCCTCGACGAGGCTCAGCGGGAAGCCGATACGCTGCGCAAATCGGCGGTGCTGGCGGGGAAAGAGGAGACGATCAAGCTTCGCGAATCCTGGGAAGGCGAGGCCTCACGCCGGCGCGAAGAAATCGAAAGGGGCGAGAAGCGCGTGCAGGAGCGGGAGACAGCGCTCGACCGGAAATTCGACATCCTCGAGCAGCGCGACAAGGAAATCGGACGTCGCGCCAGCGAGCTCGGGCGAAAGGAGAAGACGGTTTCGGAGCGCGACGCCGAGCTGGATCGCATGCTGTCGGAGGAGCGCCGCCGGCTCGAAGCGCTGGCCGGGATGTCGGCCGACCAGGCCAAGGCCGAGCTGATTGGGCGCATGGAGGAGCAGGCACGCGCCGACGCCGCGAACAGCCTGCGCGAAATTCGCGAGAGTGCGCGCCGGAACGCGGACCGCGAGGCCAAGAAGATCGTCGCCCTGGCGGTGCAGCGAGTCGCGGCTGATCACACGGCGGAGATCACCGTGTCATCCGTCGCGCTCCCGAACGACGAGATGAAGGGTCGCATCATCGGCCGCGAAGGCCGCAACATCCGGGCATTCGAGCTCGCGACCGGCGTCGACGTCATCATCGACGACACGCCGGACACGGTCGTCGTGTCCGGCTTCGATCCCGTGCGCCGCGAGATCGCCCGCCTGTCGCTTCAGAAGCTTGTCGCGGATGGCCGGATTCACCCTGGTCGTATCGAGGAGGTCGTCGCGAAGTCGCGCAAGGAAGTGGAGCAGTCCATTCAGGAGATGGGCGAGCAGGCTGCGTACGAATCGGGGGTCAACGGATTGCACCCGGAGCTCGTGAAGCTCGTCGGACGCATGCACTATCGTACCAGCTACGGCCAGAACATCCTGCTGCACTCCAAGGAAGTTGCGCACCTCGCCGGCATCATGGCGCAGGAGCTGGCGCTCGACGCGGTCATGGCGCGTCGCGGCGCGCTCTTGCACGACATCGGCAAGGTTCTCACTCACGAGCACGAGGGAACCCATGTGCAGCTCGGCGTCGAAGTAGCGACGAAGTACGGCGAGAACCCGCTGGTCGTGAACTGCATTGCCGCGCACCATGACGATGTGCCGCACGAGACGGAGATCTCCGTGCTCGTACAGGCCGCCGACGCCATCTCGGGCTCGCGTCCGGGCGCGCGTCGCGAGGCGTTCGAGACGTATGTGAAACGTCTCGAGGGAATCGAGAAGATCGCTGGCAGCTACCGCGGTGTCGAAAAGGTCTTCGCCATTCAGGCCGGACGTGAAGTTCGCGTCGTCGTGCGGCCGGACGAGGTCGACGACGTCCGCATGACCTCCCTCTCGGAGGAGATCGCTCGGCGCATTGAATCGGAGCTTCAGTATCCGGGGCAGATCAAGGTCGTGGTCATCCGCGAGACGCGGGCGGTGGACTTTGCCCGCTGAGGTCATCGACGGCGCAGCGATCGCCGCCTCCATCCGTGCCGAGGTGGCCCGGAAGGTGAAGGCGTTAGGCACGCGGGGCGTGCGGCCGGGACTGGCGGTCATCCTCGTCGGAGACGACCCTGCCAGTCAGGTGTACGTTCGCATGAAGGGGAAGGCGTGCGAGGAGGCGGGGATGCATTCCGTCACCATGCGACTCGATGCGTCAACGTCGCAGGACGAGCTGCTGGCCGAGATCGACGCGCTCAATGCGGATCCACGCATTCATGGTATCCTGGTGCAGATGCCGGTGCCGAAGCAGATCGACGCCGAGGCCGTCGTCCGTCGCATTCGTCCCGAGAAGGACGTCGATGGGTTTCATCCGATCAACGTGGGCAAGGTGTTCATCGGGGAGCGGGATGGGTTTTCCCCGGCGACCCCTGTGGGAGTGCAGCAGCTGCTCCTGCGCAGCTCGGTCGACACGGCCGGCAAACACTGCGTCATCATCGGGCGCAGCAACATCGTCGGAAAGCCGATGGCCTCGCTTCTGGTACAGAACGGGCCCGGCGGGAATGCGACCGTCACGGTGTGCCACTCCCACACGCGCGACCTGGCCGAGCACGCGAAGCGTGCCGACATCCTCATTGTCGCTATTGGGCGCCCGCGCATGGTGACGGCCGACATGGTGAAGCCGGGCGCCGTGGTCATCGACGTGGGCGTCAACCGCGTCGACGATCGGTCGGCAAAAAAGGGCTACTCGCTGGTTGGGGACGTCGACTTCGAAGGCGTGCGGAAGGTCGCGTCGAAGATCACGCCAGTGCCGGGCGGGGTGGGGCCAATGACGATCGCGATGCTGCTGTCGAATACCCTTCGCGCCGCTGAGCGGGTGCACGCGTGAAGCCGCGCCCTCGGCGTGTGGCCGCACGCGTCTCCGAGCCCCTGGAGCCGTCGCTCTTCGGCGACGTGACGCCTCCAGGTTCGCGTTCGCCGGCCCGCAAGCGGCGTGGGCCCGGCCGCCTGCACGAGGACGTCGAGCACCTCGCGATCAGCGTCAGCACGCTGACCAACCTAGCGCGTGAGATCGTCGAGGGCGCGTTTGTCCCCCTCTGGATCCGCGGGGAGGTCACGGATTTCAAGGCACATTGCAGTGGGCACTGGTACTTCTGTCTGCGCGACGCCGGTGCACAGGTGCGATGCGTGGTGTGGAGCACGCAGCAGCACCGCATCCCGGCGCCGCCTGACGAGGGAATGCAGGTGCTCGCCTTCGGACGCCTCACCGTCTACCCGTCGCGCGGCGACATGCGGTTCGTCGTCTCGAAAATAGCGGCCGAGGGCGATGGGCTGTGGCGGAAAGCGCTCGACGTCGCCATCGCGCGTCTTCAGGCCGAGGGGCTGCTGGCCTCCGAGCGAAAGCGAACGCTCGCGCGCTATCCGCGACGCGTGGCGATCGTCACCAGCCCTGACGGCGCCGCGTTGCGAGACATCATTGCCGTGGCAAGGCGGCGCTGCGCCTTCGTCGAGCTCGTCGTGGTTCCGGCCAGGGTTCAGGGCGATGGCGCCGTCGAGGAGCTCGTCGCCGCCATTGAGCGCGCCTCGCGCTGGAAGGGCTGCGACACGCTGATCATCGGAAGGGGGGGTGGCGCGCGCGATGATCTGTGGGCGTTCAACGACGAGCGGGTCGCTCGCGCGCTCGCCGCGTGTCCGATGCCGACGATCTCGGCCGTCGGACACGAAGTAGACATCACGTTGTGCGACCTCGTCGCCGACCTTCGCGCGGCGACGCCATTGGCCGCCGCCGAAGCAGCCGTGCCCGTGCTCCAGGACATGCGCGCCGCACTTGAGAGCGCGACATTGGCGCTGCGCGGCGCCCTCGAGCGCTCGTTGCTCGACGCGCACGCTCGGCTCGCACGCGTCGCGCGCGATGTAGCGCGAACCGCGCAGATCTCCGTCGAGCGCCGCCGTGCGCAGCTCGAGCTCGTGACTGCGCGACTCGACGCACTCAGCCCACTCTCGACGCTCGCCCGCGGCTATGCCGTCGCGCGCGACTTGGAAGGCAACACGCTATCGTCGGTGGATGAATTCCAAGCAGGCGAACGATTCACGCTTCTGGTGCGCGACGGTGAAGTCGGCGCTCGCACTGAGAGCTCCGTTCGGCGCATCCCTGAGCACCCCTGAGCACCCATGACCTTCGACTCCGACCTCACACGTCTCGAAGCCATCGTTTCCGAGCTCGAGCACAACGACGTCCCTCTGGATCGCGCGCTCGAGCTGTTCGAGGAGGGCGTTGCCCGCGTGCGCAGCGCCTCCGATCAGCTCTCACAGGCAGAGACGCAGGTGCAGCAGCTGCTCGAGCGGCCGGACGGAACGTTCCGACTAGATCCGCTTGGCGGCTGACGACGTTCCCGCATTGCTCGCGACAGCGCAGCGCGCGATCGAGGATGCGCTCGTTCACGTGTGCGATCGAGGCCTCGTCGGCGTTCCTGCGCCGATCGGTGACGCAGTCCGCTACAGCATGCTCGGAGGCGGCAAGCGCCTGCGGCCGCAGCTGGTTCTCGCCGTCTATCGCGCCGCCGGTGGGACGGGAGACGCCAGCCTTCTCGCCGCGTCTGTGGAGATCGTCCACGCATACTCCCTTGTCCACGATGACCTTCCCTGCATGGACAACGACAGCGTGCGGCGCGGTCGTCCTACACTTCACCGTGTCTTCGGGGTGACGGTCGCCACCATTGCCGGTGTCACGATGGTTCCATTCGCGGCTCGTACGGCACTCGAAGGTGCGCAAGCACTCGGGTTGCCTCTGGAGGCGTGCGGCAGCATTGTTCGGCAGTTGATGCGAGCTTCGGGCGCCGGAGGGATGGTGGGTGGCCAGCTACTGGATCTCGAAGGGGAGGGGAAGGCGCTATCGCTTGCCGATCTCGAGCGCATTCACCGCGCGAAGACCGGTGCCCTGATCGCCGCCTCGGTGCGCATTGGGGCGACAGCGGCCAGCGCGACCGGCGCCCACGCGAGGGCCCTCGACCGCTATGGTGAATCGGTCGGCCTGGCCTTCCAGATCGCCGACGACGTGCTCGATGCGACCGCGACCTCGGAGCAGCTTGGCAAGACCGCCGGCCGCGACGCCGCGCTCGGGAAAGTCACGTATCCAGCCGTGCTCGGGGTCGACGGCGCCATCGCCCGGGCGAGCGAGCTAGCCAACGACGCCTGTCGGGCGCTGGAGCCCGTGAACTTGTTGACGCCCGAGCTGGAGCATCTCGCTCGGTTTTCGGTATCACGGCGTAGTTGACCTGCGCGCCGCCCGTAGTTTCTACGGCTTTCTGCGGTTCCAAGGGTTAGACACTAGATTTCAAGCACGCTTCCAGACGCGACGTCCGCCATGTCGATCCTCGCTCGCCTAGAGTCACCCGCCGCCCTCAAGTCGCTCTCGCGCGACGAGCTGCGAACGCTCGCCGCCGAGATTCGGGACGAGCTCATCGACACCTGCTCACGCACCGGTGGACACATTGGTGCTGGACTCGGCGTCGTCGAGCTGGCAGTCGCGCTGCACCATGTGTTCGATACTCCGTTCGACCAGCTCGTTTGGGACGTCGGACACCAGGGCTACCCGCACAAGCTCCTCACCGGGCGGCGCGATCGCATGGAGACTCTTCGTCAGGAGGGCGGAATCTCCGGCTTTCTCAAGCGAGCCGAGAGCGAGTACGACACCTTTGGCGCCGGGCACGCGGCGACGGCCATCTCGGCCGCATTGGGAATGGCTGCGGCACGCGACATCCGCAGAGAGACGTTCAAGGTTGTCGCCGTCGTCGGTGACGGCGCACTCACCTGCGGATTGTCGTACGAAGGATTGAACAACGCCGGGGCGTCGGATCGCGACATCCTGGTCGTGCTCAACGACAACGAGATGTCGATCGCGCCTAACGTCGGCGCCATCTCGCGATACCTCGGATCGGTACAGCGCAACCCGATCTACAACCGCGTGCGCAGCGCCATCGGTAACATCGTCGACGATCTCCCGGGCCCGCTTTCGGCGGTCGGCTCGCTCGTTCGCAAGTGGGAGGAGTCGGTCAAGACGTTCCTCACGCCGGGTGTGCTGTTCGAGGAGCTTGGCTTTCGCTACTTCGGGCCCATTGACGGCCATGACATCGACGCGCTCGTCGACACCCTTGCCGCGGTGCGCGACCTCGAGACGCCGCGGCTCGTGCACGTGATCACACAGAAGGGGAAAGGCTTCCCGGCTGGCGCGCACGACGAGAAGTGGCACGCACTCCCGCCCGGGCACGATCCCGCGACCGGCAAACAGCTCAAGCAATCGTCCGCAAACCCCGCCTACACCGTCGTCTTCGGCAAAGGACTGACGGAGCTTGCGACGGAGCACCACGACGTCGTCGCGATCACGGCCGCGATGCCGACCGGAACCGGCACCAGCATCTTTGCGCGTACGCACCCCGATCGATTCTTCGACGTCGGCATCGCCGAGGGGCACGCGGTGACGTTCGCGGCCGGCCTCGCCACGCGCGGAGTCCGTCCGGTCGTCGCCATCTACTCCACGTTTCTTCAGCGCGCGTACGACAACATCATTCACGACGTGGCCATTCAGCACCTGCCGGTCGTTTTCTGCATGGACCGCGCGGGGCTCGTCGGCGAGGATGGCCCCACGCACATGGGCCTCTACGACATCGCCTACATGCTTGCAGTGCCTGGCATGACGGTGGCCGCTCCGATGAATGGACGCGAGATGCTCGGCCTGTTGCGGACAGCGGTCGCGCACGATGGCCCCTTCGCCCTGCGATATCCGCGTGACGCGACCCCCGACAGCGTTCCCGCGATGTCCGAGATCGAGGCCGTGCCGTACGGAACGTGGGACGTCGTGCGAAAGGGAAGCGACCTCGCCATTCTCGCCGCGGGTACGATGGTCCTGCCTTGCGTCGAAGCAGCCAACACACTGGCACCGTCCGGCATCGACGTGACGGTCGTGAACTGTCGCTTTCTGAAGCCGTACGATGCCCTCACGCTCGCCGGGATCATCGCCGATCACAAGCAGGTGCTCGTCGTCGAAGAAGGCACGATCGTCAACGGCTTTGGCGCTCTGATGGCGCGCGTGATCCAGCAGCTCGATCACACCGTTCGTGTCGGCACGCACGGCGTGCCGGACTGCTTCATCGAGCAGGCGCCGCGGAAGTCGCAGCTGGCCGCCGTCGGTCTGGACGCCGCTGGCATCGCGCGACGCGTCCGTGCGCAACTCGAGAGCGAGGCCCTCGCCGGGTGACACGACTCGGCGTCGTCGGCAACCGGCGGTATGACGGCCTTCCCGAGATTCTGCGTCGCATTGCGAAGCGCGCGCCCGAGCTGGGCCTAACGGTCGCGTTCGAGCGCGGGCTCGCGGAGGTCGCCGGGGAAGGGGAGATCATCGAGGACGGGAGTGCGGTCGACGGGCTGATCACACTGGGGGGCGATGGGACGATGCTGCGCGGCGCCCGGCTCCTTGGCGGTCGCGAAGTGCCCATCCTTGGCGTCAACCTCGGACGACTCGGATTCCTGACGTCCTGTGGACAGGACCAGCTCGATGACGCGCTCGAGCGGTTCGCGCGCGGGGACTATCTCGCCGAGATCCGCATGCAGCTGGAGGCGCACTCGCAGACCAGTCGCGGCGAGGAACGTCGCAGCTGGCTGGCGCTCAACGACGTCGTGCTGCACAAGGGCGGCTTCGCGCGTGTGGTAAAGCTTCGCGTGCTGGTCGATGGGGAGGACGTCGGCGTCTACGCCGCCGATGGGGTCATTATCTCGACGCCCACCGGATCCACCGCCTACAATCTGTCGGCAGGCGGCCCGGTGGTGCTCCCGACGCAGCACCTCATTATCACGACCCCGATCTCACCTCATACGCTCGCCATTCGCCCGCTCGTCGTTCCCGCCGACTCCGAGGTCATGGTGCGTGCGGAAGATGGGCCGGAGGAGCTTCTGGTGACGATCGACGGACAGGTGGGAACAATGTTCGCGCCTGGAGATTCCCTGGTGGTCCGGCGTGCTGCGGCTTCGGTCGTCGTGGTGCGCTTCTCCGAAACCACGTTTTTCTCCGTGCTCCGCCGCAAGCTCGGCTGGGGCGGGCTGCGCGAGCGCGACGAGGGCGAGTAGTGCTCACCGAGCTGCGCATTCGCAATTTCGCCATCATCGAGTCGCTGACGCTGCCGCTGGCGCCCGGCTTCAACGTGCTCACTGGCGAAACGGGCGCGGGCAAGTCGATCATCGTGGGTGCGCTCGGACTTCTGCTTGGCGAACGGGCGAGTGCCGAGCTCATCCGTACCGGTGCCGACAAGGCGATCGTCGAGGGCGTGTTCGACGTCGCCGACAAGCTCGAGATCGAGCGCATGCTCGACGAGCGTGGGATCGAGCTCGAGGAAGGGCGTGTCGTCCTTCGTCGCGAAGTTGCCGTGGCGGGGCGCACGCGCGCATGGATCAACGATACGACGACGACAGCCGCGGCGCTGGCCGAGATCGGGCGCGGCCTCGTCAACCTGCACGGCCAGCACGAAGCGCAAACGCTGCTCGATGAGGAATCGCAGCGCCGCATCCTCGATGCGTTCGGTGGCGCGACGGACCACGCAGCGAAGGTCGCCGCGTCGCATCGAGCGCTGGGCGAAATCACCCGGGAGATCGAGACGCTGGCGTCACGCCGAGCCGATGCGGAGCGCCGGGCCGACTACCTGCGACACGTCGTGAAAGAGATCGACGAAGCACGATTACGGGAAGGCGAGGAGGTCACGCTCGAGGAAGAGGCCAGGCGTCTCGAGAACGCCGAGGAGCTTCGTTCCTCCGCAGCCGGCATGGTGTCGGCGCTCGAGGGAAGCGACGAGGCGGTGCTCCACGCGCTCGCCAGCGTGCAGCGTTCCCTCGCGCACGTGCAAAAGCTCGACCCAACGGCGAGCCGGCTTCAGGAGCTGTTCGACAGCGCGTTCTACGCTCTGGAGGAGCTCTCGCGACAGCTCTCCGAGTACGAGGAGTCGATCGACCTCGATCCGGCGCGCCTCGTCGAGGTCCAGCGGCGGCGCGAGCTGCTCTTTCGCCTGACGAAGAAGTACGGGCCGACGATCGTCGATGCGTTGCGCGTCGCTCGTGAGGCGCGGGAGGAGCTGAGCCTCGTCGATGGTGCCGGGTTCGACCTGAAGACACTCGAGGGTCGCCGTGACGAAGCGCGTGCGCGTCTCGTTGAGGACGCCAGGCGCCTCACGACGCTTCGAAGCACCGCGGCAGAGCGCTTGTCGCGTGCCGTCGACGAGGTGCTTCCCGGGCTCGGAATGCCGGAAGGGCATTTCACGGTCAGCCTTCGTCCGCGAGATCCCATACAGGCGACAGGGGCCGAGGACGTCGAGTATCGCGTGACGCTCAACGTCGGGCACGACACCCGCCCGCTGGCGAAAGTGGCGTCAGGCGGCGAGCTCTCGCGGATCATGCTCGCACTCAAGACCATCCTGGCTCGGCTCGATCGCGTTCCAACCCTCGTCTTCGATGAGGTCGACGCAGGCATCGGTGGGCGCGTTGGACTTCAGGTCGGAGACACGCTGCGCGGTGTCGCGCAGCATCACCAGGTGTTCGCGATCACGCACCTCCCGCAGATCGCTGCTCGCGCGCATCACCACATCGTGGTCACGAAGGGCGCGCGCGAGGGCGTCACGGCGGCCGACGTGAGCGTCGTCGACGGCACCCCGCGCATCAGCGAGATTGCCCGCATGCTCGGAGGCGATGCCGAGAGCGACATTTCCCGCGCGCATGCGAGGGAGCTGCTTGGAAAAGGTGGGCAAGGCCGTCAAGGTCGTCGAGGCAGTCAAGGTGCGCGGGAGGAGGAAATTCCTCGATCACCTTGACGACCTCGATAGCCTCGACCGCCCCTAGAAGTACACCCGCACCTGCATGACGCCGACGCCGAGCTTCGGCGTCTTCCCGCCGCTTCCGCGGATCGACTCGCCGTATTGCAGAAAGATCTCGAGTGGAATGCGCGCGCGCTTTCGTGCCACCGACGTGAGCGTCGAGTAGCCGAGGCCGATCGAGACGCGATCCTCGCGCTGCTCGGTCTCCGCATCGAGGATCGCCGCCTCGAGCGTAACGGGCTCGCCAAGGTCATTGGTGGCGTCGAACCGGCCAGTGTGCTGGTCCTCCGCCTTCCGCCGTGCTCGGTACTGCGCCATGAGCGAGAAGAAGCTCCCGAACGCGATGCGCGGCGTAACCTGGATATCGACGACGTCGCCAAGGTCTCGGTCGACCTCATGGCGTCGCCAGTACGCCGCGAACGGCTGGTGCGGCTCGGTGATGCGAACGATTTCCCGATCGGGAAGCTGCACGACGTAGCGTCCGCCAAACCCGAGCGCGAACCCGGAACCGAGCAGAAGATCCCACTGCGTCCGCAACTCGACGTCATTCTGCCCGTCGCCGCTGGGGACGTCGACGAAGTCGTCAGGGTCGTCAGCCTTGCCGGTGCCTAACCGGAATGAGGCCCCGACTGCTGCGCGGACGCCGGAGCCGTACCGCTGAAGCGAATCCCGCTTCACGGTGTTCAGCAGCTGAAGCATTGCGCCGACCTCGATGTCCCCGATGCTGGTCGTCGTGCGAGTCGCGAGTGGCTGCGCACGCAACCCGAACGCCGAGTCGGTGAGGATCCGCACCATATCGGCAGAGCCGGCGATGGTCGCGCCGGCGGGCCCGGTCGACGTGATGTCGTTGATGTCGAACCCGCCGAAGGACTGCGCGAAGGAGCCAATGCGGTTCCGAATGGTGACGTCGAAGGGACTGTTGCTCACCGGAACGAACACCGATCCGGCTTGCGAGTAGAGGTCGTCGATACCGGTCGCGAAGGCGCTCGCGTTGTCCGCGAGCTCCTGGGCTTCTGGCGTGCGCGCCTGGGGACAGCGCGGGTCGGGGTTGCCCGGATCGGCACAGGCGTCGATGAGCGCCTGAAGCGCGCCGATCGCACTCGCGAACTGGGCGAGCAGTGCTTCGTTCTGCTCGCGCGCGTCGTCGCTGTCGAGCGCCGGGTTGATGCCGACGTTGCCTTCGTTCACCGACGGATTGGGGCTGAACAGCACCGCGGAGAGCGTACGCACGATCGGCACCATGATTCCTAACGAGAGCCGCGCACCGATCCCGATCTCCGCCGACACCGGCACGCTGAGGATGCTGGCGTCGTGGTCCACGCGCAGCCGGCCGAGCGTGACAGGGATGTCGGGAGTCGGTCCCAGCCCCTCCAGGCGTTCCCTGAGCGGCCCGAGTATCGAGAGGCGCGTCGCGTCCAGTGACTCTGTCGACAGGTCGGTGGCGAGCGGCTCGGTCTCGCCGTCGGCCCGATAGCGCTGGTCGAAGCGCGTCCATGTCGGCGCAATTCCGAGGCGCACCATGCCGCGCGAGAGGACGAGCGCGTCCTCGCCGAACCAGGGGCTACCCTGAGCTCCGGCGCTGCTCGCGAGCAGTGAGACCGCGAGCGCGGCCGACAGAAATCGGTGAACGGCGGACACGGATTGGCGAAGGGATGTAAGTCGTTACCACGCAAGATGAAACAACACGAGCCGCCGTTGACGGATCGCCGGGGAGGCTACCATCCTTCGCACTCCGTTGTCAACTCGAACGTCACCAATGTCACGCCTACCTGCGCCCGACGTCGCCTGGCAGCTCACTGGCAACCACTGGCTTGCCCTGCCGTGCATCGATCCGAGCGATGGGTCGTTGCGCGCGCTCGGCGTTCTGCACCGCGGCGCCCGCGCGGCCGTCGAGATCGCCGGCGCGTCGGACTTTCTGCGGGGCGAGGGCGCGCCGCTGCTGCGCCCGACGTTGCGCCTCGATGGCGTGGACAAGCCGTTAGGCGCCGTGGGTCTCGCGTGGGAGCGTGCCCTGGAATGGATCCCCACCTTCACCGCGACGGTCGAATCGCTTCTCGTCCGCGGGACACTGTTCGCCCCGCACGGGCGTGATGCCGACGTCGCCGGCGCCGTGTACGCTTTGGCGATCGACAACCGCGGCTCGGCGCCGGCTCGGCTCGAAGTGACGTTCGAGGGGGCGCTCGGGCACCGACAAATCCGCGTGCGGACGCCACGGCCAGCGGATGACGCGCACGTCGTCTCGACGGCGCCCGACGGCGTCGTCCTTCTCGAAGGCGCCGCACTCCCCGGACTGGCGGCCGTTGCGATTGCCGCTGGAGGTGACGCCGAGATCAGCGCGGCGGGCGGGCGTTTCACGATACGACAGGACATCACTATTGCCCCGGCGGCGCGCGCGCACGCCGCCGTGTACCTGGCCGTGGGGCCGGAGCGAGACGGCGCGTGCGCGACGGTCGCCGTCATGCGGCGCCGCGGTTGGAGCGAGTTGCTCGCCACGACGCGCGATGCCCTGCGCGCGCTCGAGCAGACGGTGGGACACGAAGGCATCGACAGAATCGTGAACAGCAACTTGTTGTTCGCGTATTTCTACGGCGTAGGACGCGCGATCGACGATGGCCACCTCTATCTGGTCCGCTCACGAGCGCCGTGGAACGGGCGCGGTGTGACGGTGCGCGACTGGGAGGCGCTGTCGTGGACCCTGCCGGCGGTTCAGCTCGCCGATGGACCGCTGGCGCGCGAGCTTCTGTTGCGCGCGTGTGAGGTGCTCGGATACGTCCCCGGTGAAGGGCTGCACTACTTCGACGGAACGATGTTCGAGCCGGGCTTTACGCTCGAGGGGCTCGCTGCCTACGCGCTGGCCACGGACCGCTACATCCGCGCGACGAACGACGACCAGATCGTCGAGGAGCCGATTCTCGCCGAGACGCTGTACGTCTCCTCCGAAGATCTCGCGCGGCGGCGTGATGCCGATGTGCCGCTCTACTCGACGGAGATTCTTCCATCCGGAGTTACCGCGCCGCTGCCATACACGCTGCACGGCAACGCCGTGGTTGCGCAGATGCTCGACGTGCTGCGCAGGACCCTCGATGAAGAAACCGCCAATCGCCTCGAGGAGCCGGACGCGGTGCGCGCCGCGCTCATGCGACACTTCGTCATGGACAAAGCGGGGAAGCCTGCGCTCGCGAGTGCGATCGACCTCGACGGCCACACCACCGATGGCGACGACCCGATCGCGTCAGCGTACTGGCTGCCCCTCTATGATGCGCTCCAGCGCGATGACTCGCTCTACCGTCGCACGGTGCGCGGGGTGGCATCTGTGCCGGAGCATCTTGCTCATCAATGTGCGCGCCTCATCGGGCCGGACGCCGCTGACGTGCTGCGATGGCTTCGGCGGGCACCGCTCGACCATGGTCTTGGCGCGGAATTCGTGGACGCCGAGGGTCGGGCCACGGCCAATGGCGGCGACGCCACGCTGTCGGGATTACTCGCATGGTCGGTCTGGTACGCCGTGCATGCACTTGGACTGCGGCCATGAGCGTGCCCGTGCTTGTCGCGTGTGGAGGTGAGCGCTAACTTTCGAGCCGTCGCGGGAATAGCTCAGTTGGTAGAGCACAACCTTGCCAAGGTTGGGGTCGCGGGTTCGAGTCCCGTTTCCCGCTCTGGAACCAGATGAGGAATGAGGAATGAGGCGTGAGGAAAATCGATTTCCTCAATGCTCTCTCCTCATTCCTCATTGTTTCTCGACTGCCCGGGTGGCGAAACCGGTAGACGCGGGGGACTTAAAATCCCCTGGGGGCAACCCCATGTCGGTTCGAGTCCGGCCCCGGGCACTCCCCGTCCAACAGATCCTTTCCCACGTCCTTGTGACGCGGGCGGACCCTCTGCGCGCGTATGCCCCCGTACCAAGGCCTAACGCCTTGAAGCCCCCGAGCGCGCCTTAGCCGTGGGTGAGCCGGCAACCGGCACGTGCGGCGGGGGACGGTCCACGAGTTGCAAAACCGATGTTTGCGTGGCAACCCGTCACTCCCCCGGCCGGTGATTTAGGCCCCCGGGGCGGCACCTCAGCCATCACGAAAAGCTTTTCAGTCTTAGGAGGGGCAGCATGAAGAAGATGTCCATGGTCGGCCTTGCGCTCGCTCTGCTCGCGATAGTCCCGAATGCGGCGCGCGCGCAGAATCCGTCAGACCGTGAGCGCGTCGACACGACGTTCACGACAGCGATCGATCAGAACTTCACCGGATGCACCGAACAGGTTCACGTGACGGGCAACCTCGTCACCACGATCAAGGCCGGCGGAGCGGTGGGCGGCCGGGTGCACAACGTGACACGCGTTCGCCTCACCGACGTCCGCGCTGTCGGGGTTACGTCCGGAACAGAGTACCGAGTGCAATGGTTGCAGGGCACGCAGCGCTCCTATGAGTTCGGCGGTACCCAGCAGTACGTCGCTCACGCCCACGAGAAGTTGCGGGTCATGGGTCCGGGACCCGGAAACGACTTCATCACGACGGTGAAGTGGCAGTACCGTCAGGACAACGCCGGCAACGTCGTCGTGAACGACCTTCAGGTCGTGGCGGAGTGCAAGAAGCCCTGACGACGCCGAGATAGGTAGCTTCAGCATGCAGACGAGGGGCGGCGCCAAGTTGGCGCCGCCCCTCGTTTACGCCAGACCGCTGACGTTACGGCTTCTTCGTCGCGGGCTCGATCCGCGCCGACGGCTGCGGCCCGGCGATGCGAAGGCTCTCCTCGAACATCGCCTTCTCGGTCGCCTGCATCAGATCGAAGTGCCGGACGTTGAGCTCCAGCGTGCGCTGCCAGTACGCCACCGCTTCCGCGTGCCGGCCCATTTCCGCGGCGCTGATCGCCATCCAGCTCCACGCCGACGAGTTGTTCGGATCTCGCTCCACGAGCGCACGGAACTCGGCAAAAGCCTGGTCGCGCTCACCGAGCGTCCGAAGGGCATTCGCGATGTGCCACGTTACCGACGGATCGGACGCGTCAATCGCGCGCGCATCACGGAAATGCATCAGCGCATCGGCACTCCGCTTCATCCGCGCCAGCACCATGCCGGCGCCGTAGTGCGCCTCGAAGTTGCCCGGATCCAGCCGGATCGCATGCTCCAGCTCGGCGAGCGCCTCGGCATCCTGGCCGAGGGCTACGTGCGACGCCGCGAGCCGCGTGTGCAGCTTGGGTTCACCGGGGTTGTCCGCGATCGCATCGCGACACGCGTTCCGTCCAGCCTTTCCGGCCTCGGCTTCGAGGCAGGGCGCCGTCACATTGAGGCGGGTGATGGCGCGCGGGTGACACGCGGCGCTCAACAGAATGAGCGATGCGCAAGCGAGTCTCGACCGCATGGGGGTACTCCTTCGCTGCAGGTACGGCTTGCGGTGGAGGGGACAGCATGACCGCGGGGTCGGTCGCTCCGCCTCGCACCACTGGTAGGACGGGCTGATGGGGCGAGCCGCAACGCGAATAAAAGCCGACGTGCTGGGGCGCTGGAGAAGCGCTGGGGAAGCGCTCTTCCAGCGCTCTTCCAGCGCTATTCCAGCGCTATCCCAGCGCCCCCGTCTTAGAACACCCACCTCAATCCGGCCTGCACTTGCCTCGGATCCCCAAGGCCGCTCCGGATCGTGCCGTCGAAGTTGAACAACAGCGACGTCGGCGCCGGGTCGCGGAAGTTGTCGGTGTTCGTCACGTTGAACACCTCCACGATCGCCTCGAGCGCGCCCGTTCCCACCTTGAACGGCCGTGAGATGCGCACATCCCACGAGAAGAACTCGTTGTCCTTGCGCAGCGTGTTGCGCTGCAGAACCGTCCCGTTCGCGCAAATGCGGTCGGTGGGAGCCGCCGCCGTCTGACCCGACGGCTGGTTGCCCACGCAGCGCTCCGAGACCGGCTGCGCGGAGTAGTAGCTCACGCGGTTGTTGAAGATGAGCTCCCATGGTGCCCGGGCGAGCAACCATGCGTTGACGCGATGTCGCTGGTCTCGATCAGAGTAGCCCCACTCCGCATTGAGCGCGTCCGCGCGCGCGTAGCGGAAGGTGAAAGGGTCGCGTTCGTTATCGTCGTCGGAGCGGTCCCACGAGAGCGTGTAGTTCACCTGCATGTCGAAGCGCGTGCCGACGCGGCCTTTCAAACCTGCGGTCACTCCGTGATACCGCGATTTGGCCGAGCTCTCGAGGACGGTCAGGACGTCGATGCCATTCGCCGTGTCAGCAGGATTGGCTGGGGCGCCCGCAATGGCCGGCAGGCCCGTGCGCCACGGCGCGCCGAACACCGCGTCATTGCGGTTGATGAAGCGGTTGAGGAAATCGGTTCGAGTGTAGTTGTACGTGATCGATGGTGCCCACCCCTCCGCGATCTCGAACTCGTAGCCTGCGCTCGCCGCGAATGTGCGCGGATTGCGAAAATCCTTGTCGGTGATGGTGATACCTGGATGGTCGGGTCGGACCCCGGTGGTGTTGAGCAGCGAATCGTAGCGGGGGGGACGAACGCCGAAGCCATTGAAGAAGCTGGCACGGAAGATGGTCTGCCCAACCGAGCCGTTGCTCGTACGCGTGCTGGCGAGAATGAGGCTTGGAACGCGTGCGTAGTAGAGTCCGGCGCTGCCTCGCATCACCTTGCGTCCGTCGCCGTCCATGTCCCATGCGATGCCGAGCCGTGGCTGGAACATCGTCCAGTCGGACGGAATCGTCCCGTCCGACGAGAAGGTCTGGCCGGCCTTCGTGCGCCCGATGAACGGAGCGTAGAACACCTCCGACGGTGGCGTGATCGGATCGGGCTCGATCTGCGCCTCCCACCGCACGCCGTAGTTCACCGTTAGGTTCGGCTGTGGCTTCCACGTATCCTGCAGAAATACCGCGAGCTCGTGCTGCGGGATCTTCTGCGTTCCAGCCTGCTCGGCCGTCGTGTACGGCGGCACGGGAGCGAACTGGAGGTAGAGGAGCAACGGGCCTCCAATCTCCGACCCTGTAGGGCACGTGATTGCGACTCCCGAGGAGACGATGTTGCCATCGGGATCGGTGCACTGTACGAAGGCGGGATTCCGGAGGTACTCGATGAATCCGTCTACGCTATTGAAGATGAAGCGCCCATTCGCGAAGCCGATGAAGGTCTGCGTCTCTTCGGTACGATTCCATTCGGCGCCGGCCTTGAACAGGTGGTTGCCGCGCGACCACGAGATGTTGTCGAGGATTTGAATGCGCGTGTCGTAGGCCTCGACTGGAATGAAGAACGGCATGCCGAACCGATAGCCCGCCGCAAAGTCCATCCCGGTGTCGGGGAACGGGCGACCGCTCGACATCCGCGGTCCACCGTACGGACGTGGCCGGTCTTCTCGCGCAAGCTGGAACCGGAACTCGTTCGACACCGAATTCCCGAACTGCGACCCGAGGAAGCCATTGACGGCGTGGGAGTAATCCTTCTCGACGGCATTGGCGCTCCGGCCCCACGTGTCGACGTCGAACGTGCCGTTTACCTGCTCTGAATTGGCGTAGTTGTACTTGAGTGACACCTGGTGCTGCGCGTTCACGCGCCAGTCGAGCTTGGCCATGAGCGCGTTCGCATCGTTGGTGCGTGCGATCGCGCCGTAGTCGCCGCGTAGTCCGCCTCCAAAGGCGCTGTCCATCCACGCTCGAAGCCGCGCATCACCGAACCGGAGCGAATTGGTCTGCTTGGTCTGATCGAACACCTGTTGATCGTATGCGACGAAGAAGAACAGTCGGTCTCGCTGGATGGGGCCGCCGAGCGTGAACCCGAACTGGTGCTGGCGGAAATCGGGATTACCGCCGCCGCGCGCGAAGTCGGAGGACAGCGCATCGGATTTTCCGTAGTAGTGCACCGACCCGCCGAGCTCGTTGGTCCCGGACTTCGTGATGACATTGACGAAGCCGCCGCTGGATCGCCCGAACTCCGCGTTGGCGCCGTTGGAGATCACCACCATCTCCTGGACGGCGTCGAGATTGAAGGTGAACGCCGGCCGCTGCCCGCCACGCTGCTCGCCGAAGAACGGGTTGTTGAAGTCCGCGCCATCCACCGAGACATTGTTGTGAATGCCGCGCTGGCCGCCGACGCTCAATTCGTCCCCGTCCGGCCCCTGGACGATGGCGACGTTGGGGGTCAGCAGCGTGAGGTTGAGGTAGTTGCGGCCGTTGTTAGGCAGCCCCTCGATTGCCTCGCGCGAGATGCGCGTGGCCGCTTCGGTCTGCGTCACGTCGACGATGGGCGCCTCTCCCGTCACCGAAACGGTCGCCAGCTCCACGGCGCGCGGTTGCAGCGTCATGCGCAGGTCGACGCTCTCGCCTAACCGAACGACGATTCCTGGCCGCTGGCCTTCGGCGTACCCGAGCGCGCGCACCGTCAACGTGTAGACACCGAGCGGAAGCAGGGTCGCGACAAAGCTCCCGCGATCACTCGTCTGCAGTGTCCGCTCGAAGTTCGTCGCCACGTTCCGAAGCGAAACCACCGCGCCGACGACTCCCGCACCCGCGGAATCCACCACCAACCCGCGCACGATCCCCGTGGTGGCTTGCGCCTGTGCCGCCAGGGGAGCTGCCCGCAGGCCGAGTGCCGCGACTGCCGCACTGAGGACGAGCAGAAGAGACCAGCAAACGCGACGGCTCATGCGCCACCTCTTGGTTCGGGTGACCAGCGGCAATGCGACGCGAGAAGATGATTCGACCGGGGGCATCGCGCCAGCACGCTTGTCGTTCGTTCCCCCTGCTCACAAATTGGCGATCCCTCTTCGCTACGGCATCGCATGACTCAGCGATCACGCTCTCCCGGGAGCGCACTGCGAAACGCGTGGTCGCGACTCGCGCCTCTCCCCGGCGGCCGGTGGCTCTTTGGACGCCTGCTGTCGCGACTGGTTCCGTACACCGGCACCATCCGCCCGCGATTTCTCGAGATTGCACCTGGCGTAGCGCGCGTGGCGATGCGCGATCGCCGAGCCGTGCGTAATCATCTCCAATCCGTGCACGCCATTGCCCTCGCGAACCTCGCCGAGGTCGCGAGTGGTGTCGCAATGATCGTGGGCCTCCCCGACAACGTGCGCGGGATTCCCGTTCGATTCGCGATCGATTTCGTGAAAAAGGCCCGTGGCGATCTCGTCGCCGAGTGTCGGTGTGATGTGCCGGCAGTCTACACGCCCCTCGAGATCGATCTGCATCCCGAGATTCGCGACGCGAGCGGTGATGTCGTCGCTCGGGCCTCGGTGCGGTGGCGTCTGTCGCCGGTGCCAGCTGGGGTCGCCCAGGTGCCGGCCGCCGTCGAATGAGATCGGGCTAACCTGGAAACGGACGATTGCATTTCGGAGGGTGCGCATACAGAATGGACGGTCCGAAGCCATGACGACTCTCTTCCTCCTTTCCGGCCTCCTCGGCGGCGGGTTGCTGCTGCTCTCGCACCGCATGGAGAGCGATGCACGCGCACATGACTCCATCATCGGGGCGCTGTCGCCGCTGTCGGTGACGCGCGCTGCGTGCGCGTGCCTCGTGGCGTTCGGAGGGATCGGCCTCGTCCTTGTGCTGGCGGTGCCGTCGATGGAGGGATTGGCCCCGCGTCTCGCCGCCGCCGCTGGAACTGCCGCCGCAGTGCTGGTCCTGGTGCTCACACCTCGTCCGGTCGTCGCGACGAACAGGGCGACGCCGTCGCCCGCTGGTCTCACCGACCCAGCCGAGGACGAGGAAGGTCTCGTCGGGCTGACGGGGAAGTTCGTCGCCCCTCCCTCCGCACGAGCTCTCGGACGCGTCATGATTCGCCGCGGCGAGCGCACAGTGGCGTTCAACGCCCGACCAGTGGTCGGGGTGAGTGAGCCGGATCGGTGGGACTCGGTGGTAATCGTCGACGTCTACCACGGGACCGCGCTCGTGGCCCCCGTCGAGCGCGAGGGTCCCAGAGTCTAGCTCGTGCGACGGGATGAAGAAACGCCGCCCTGCGCCTCAGCGCCGAGCGGCGTTTGTGTCTCCGGGCCTCCGAATCAGAATGGAATCTGATCGGTGGTACCCGTCGCGGAGACGGGCTGCGTCTCAGTGGGCGTCTCGCCCGCGGCAGGACGCGGTGGCCACACCACGCCATCACAGCTCCGATCCCGGCACTTGAAGTCCGGTGCCCGCGGATTCCGCTTCCCGATTCGGTTGTCCCACATCCGTCCGCCGCACTTGGGGCATGGAGGAATGTCGGTCGCGATCAGCCCGCGGGTGAAGGGAAGGGAGGGCGTCCCACTCTTCTCCTCTCGGCGCTCGTACACCGTGCGCGGATCTTCGACCGGCTTGGCGTATTTCCCGTCCCCATCCATCGGGACCCAGGTCTGCCCGAAGGAATAGAGCTCGTTGCCGATGCCGAACCGCACTGCCGCGCGCTTGAACGCGTCGGTCGAGGCTTGTTTGTAATCCTTCCCCGTGCCGACGTCCTCGCGCACGACGCCAAGGATTTGCAGCCGGGCCTTGAAGGCGAAGGGAGCCGAGTCGCCTGCGTCGTCACCCCCGCTCGCGGTCGGAAGGAGCTCGAGGGTCAGGTTCCACTCACCCGGGACTACGGCGTCCAGCCGTTCGCGAACGGTGTTGGCTTCAATGTACGCGACGAAGCGCGCAAAGAGCTTCCCGTCCCGTGCAATAGGTCGCCCATCCTGCCGCCAGGCGATGGCCTGGGGATCGACCGGCGCCGCAAGGCGACGCCAAATATCGAGCGTGGGCTCCGTCTGGGTCTCATGTCGTGCGATCATCTCTCATCCACCCTATCGAGTTCGTATGGTCCGTTGAGTCGTCGTCCGTCCGTTTTTCCTGTCGCACTGTTGCGCGGCTTTCACGGCGGGACAGTCCCGGCCATGGAGGCAGTACCATCCATGCCGGTCGAAGAACACCAGGTGCTGGACCCCCGGATCGTTGGGCAGCCGGTCGACGAGGTAGAGCTGAGTCACCGTCGTCCCTGTGCCGCACCGCTTCTGGGGATCGAGTTCGCGAATGCGCATGAGTCGTCGTGAGCGCGCCTCCTGAGTGAGCGTTGTGTCGACTTCCGAAATGGCCATTTCGGTACTTGTTCGGGTGTCGAATCATAATGCTCTTCATTGCACCTGTCAACCGAAATCCGGTTGGAGATCGGCTCCTGTAAACGATTCCCCCTCAACGGCTTATCCTGTGGTCGAGGACGGCCACGTCGTCGAGGTGATCGAGGGAATTCACATCGGTCACCTCGACGACCTGGACGTCCTCGACCACCTTTGGCTCATGCTCGAGCGCATAGGAATCGTGGGCCTAGGCGCCATCGGAGGCTCGCTTGCCCTGGCCTGGCGTGGCGCCGCACAGACCCTCGCCTGGTCACGAAATGCAAGGGACCGCGACGCGGCGCGCGCCGTTGGGATCGCCGTGTGCGGGGCCGACGGATCTGGCTGGATGCACGGGATGGCCGCATCCACGGTGGTCATGCTTGCGGTCCCGTTGGCTGAGGTCGCCGACGTCGTCCGCGCGCTGCTGCCCCACCTGCCTGACGAGTGCCTCCTCCTGCACGCGTCCAGCCTGCAGAGTCGTGACACGCTCGGTCTGAGCGAGATCGAGTTCCGTCGGGTGCTCGGCACGCATCCGATCGCGGGGTCCGAGCGCTCTGGCTTCGGGGCCGCGGATCCCGGGATGTTTCGCGGCGCGACCGTCCGCGGCGAAGCCCGCGCACCCGACGCTGTTCGCGACCGTATCGAAAGCTTGTGGCGGGGCGCCGGGGCGACGCGTGTCATATGGGAGAAGGCGGAAGCGCACGATGCGCTGATGTCGTGGATCAGCCATCTTTCTCAGCTCACTGCGACGGCGCTCGCAGCCGCGCTCGCGGACGAGGGGATCAATCCTCACGATCTGGGTCGCGGGGCGCGCGACACGACCCGTCTGGCAGCGAGTGACCTCGCCATGTGGGAAGCGATACTCGACCGGGCACCACGCGAGACCGTCGCTGCCGTGCGTCGCCTGACGAGTGCGCTTCAGGATCTGGGCGATGCCCTCGAGGCTCGCGACGGTGCGGCATTGGCGGGGACCTGGCAGAGGGCGCGCTCGTGGAGGATGGCCGCGGAGGACCCTGCATGAGGGTGTCGGGAACAGTCCGCGTTCCTGGTGACAAATCCCTCTCGCACCGAGCGCTGATTCTCGCCGCGCTTGGCGACGGCCGGTCGCGTGTTCGCGGACTGCTCGATTCGAACGATGTGCGTTCGACCGCTGCCGCGCTGTCGGCGTTAGGCACGGCCATCGAGTGGCGCGACGCCGAGACGCGCGTCGACGGGCGAGGACGGCGCGGCCTGCACGCCCCTGAGCGCGCGCTCGACTGCGGGAACAGTGGTACGACGGCGCGTCTCCTGGCCGGGGTCGTCGCAGGGCATCCGTTCAGCGCCCGCTTCGTCGGCGATGACAGCCTGTCTCGCCGCCCCATGAAGCGCATCAAGCAGCCGCTGGAGGCCATGGGTGCCACCGTCGAGCTCGAGCGTGGCGATGGGTTGCCGATGCTGGTTCGCGGGGCGGACCTGCACGCTCTCGTGTGGCAGACCCCTGTCGCCAGCGCGCAAACGAAAAGCGCGATTCTCCTCGGCGCGCTGGTCGCCGGCGTTCGCGCCGAAGTGACCGAGCCCGCGCCGACACGCGATCACACCGAGCGATTGCTCGGCGCCATGGGCGCTCATGTCGCGACGCACGACGGTCGCGTGGTGCTCGAGCCGATTGCTCGTCTGGCGCCCCTCGATTTCACCGTGCCTGGGGATCCATCATCCGCGGCGTTCTTCGTGGCGTTGGCGTTACTCGCTGACGACGGCGAGGTCGAGCTCCCCGGGGTTGCGCTCAACGCGCGAAGGGTTGGCTTTGTCGGCGTGGCGCGCCGGATGGGCGGGCTGGTGTCTTCCGAGGTTCAACGCGACTCTGCTGGCGAACCGGTCGGCACGATTCGCGCGAAGTCGTCCAGGCTTCGCGGAACGACGATCGAGGGGGCAGAGGTCCCGGCGATGATCGACGAGCTGGTGCTACTCGGCTGTCTCGCGGCACGGGCCGAGGGCGTCACGACGGTGCGAGGCGCCCAGGAGCTCCGAGTCAAGGAGAGTGACCGGATTGCCACCGTGGTGCAGAATCTTCAGGCGATTGGCGCTCGAGCGGAGGAAACGCCGGATGGCTTCATCGTGCACGGTTCGACCATGCCATTGAGCGGCGCGGTGCGCACGCATGGCGATCACCGCGTCGCCATGGCGTTCGGCGTGCTCGCCAGCCTTCCGGGCAACGAGATTCACATCGATGATCCGTCGTGCGTTGCCGTATCGTACCCGGGGTTTTGGGATGACCTGCGGCGTGTCACGCGATGAGATCTGGGACGCCACCGTTCACGCCTCGCGTTCGCCGGCCCGGAGAAACCGCGATCATCGCCATCGACGGCCCGGCCGCGTCGGGGAAATCCTCGACCGCCCATTGGGTCGCTGAGCGTTTGGACTTCCGTCACATCGACTCCGGGGCGCTGTACCGGGCTGCGACGGCCGCCGCCATGCGTGGTCAGCCTGGGGGCAACTGGACGGAGGATTTCGTCCTCGCGGCTGCCACCGGCGTTAGGCTCCTCCCGAACCGTACGTCGTTCATTGCCGCGATCGGCGACGATGCCATCGACGCGGAGATTCGCGACGCAGGGGTGACCCAGTTCGTGTCCCTGGTGGCGAAGATGCCGCGCGTGCGCGAATGGGTGAACGAGATGGTGCGCCGAACGGCGAAGGGGTGCGACGTCGTCGTCGATGGGCGGGACATCGGAACCGTGGTGTTTCCGGACGCCGACCTCAAGGTTTTTCTGGTGGCCGATCCCTGGGAGCGCGCCCGTCGTCGGCTGACCCAGCGGTTCGAGCGGGCGCCGACTGACGACGAGATTGCCGAGGAGACGGAGCGCCTCGTCCAGCGGGACTCCCGCGACGCCACACAAACCGTTCAAGCGTCCGATGCGGTGCTCATCGACACCACGTACCTGACGCAGGAAGAGCAGGTCGAGCGGATCGTCACCCTCGCGCGAGTCGTGTTGAAGCGCAGCAGCTAGGACGAATGCGGAATGCGGAATCCGGAGGGCCTTATCCTCCTTCCGCATTCCGTATTCGACTCTTGCCTCAATCCTCTGCCATATCTACATTTAACGGTTCCCGTTCCGCGCCTGGCGTATCCTCGCATCAGGGATGCGCAACGCGGGACATTCATCGACCCATGACTCGTCGCGGCGAGCCTAAACTCCGCGTCTACGAAGGAGAGCGCCGCGTCGGTATGCCCCAGCTCGACACCAAGACGACTACACCCGAATTGACCGAGAAGGAACGCAAGAACAAAGTGGCTCAGCACAACCAGCTGCGCCCGCTCGCCCGCCGCGCCGACCTCTGGGAGGAAGAAGAGTACTCCTCCGAGGAATACGAGCGCATGATGGAGATGTACAACGGCACGCTCGCCTCGATCGAAGAGGGCGAGATCGTCAAGAGCCGTGTACTCGAAATCCGTGACAACATGGTCGTCCTCGACATCGGCTTCAAATCCGAGGGCACCGTTCCGCGTGAAGAATTCAAGGACCTCCCAGACCTCAAGCCCGGCGATGAGGTCGAGGTCCTTCTCGAGCATTTGGAAGACCAGGAAGGCTCAGTCGTTCTGTCGAAGAAGAAGGCGGACTTCATGCGCGTGTGGGAGCGCATTCGTCTCGCCTACGAGAACGACCAGCCGGTGGAAGGCACGCTCGTCAAGAAGATCAAGGGTGGTGTCGTCGTCGACCTCATGGGCGTCGACGCGTTCCTCCCCGGCTCGCAGATCGCGCTGCGGCGCGTGCCGAACATCGATGAGCTGCTCGGTCAGAAATACGAGTTCAAGATTATCAAGCTCAACAAGCGCCGCCGCAACATCGTCGTCTCGCGCCGCGTGATCCTCGAGGTCGAGCGGGCCGGCAAGCGCGAGAAGCTGATGAAGGAGCTCCAGAAGGATCAGGTGCGGAAGGGCGTCGTCAAGAACATCACCGACTTCGGCGCATTCATCGATCTCGGTGGCGTCGACGGCCTGCTCCACATCACCGACATGTCGTGGGGCCGCATCTCGCACCCGTCGGAGCTCGTGCACATCGGGCAGGAGCTCGATGTGAAGATCCTCGACATCGACTGGGAGCGCGAGCGTATCTCGCTCGGCCTCAAGCAGCTTCAGGCGTATCCGTGGAAGGACGTCGCCGCCAAGTATCCCGTCGGCACTCGCGTCCAGGGGAAGGTCGTCTCGATCACCAACTACGGCGCGTTCGTCGAGCTGGAACCGGGGATCGAAGGCCTCGTGCACATCAGCGAGATGAGCTGGACGCGCAACGTTAGGCACCCGTCGAAGCTGGTGTCCATTGGCGAGGTGATCGAGGCGGTCGTGCTCAAGGTCGACCCGAACGAGGAGAAGATCTCGCTCGGCATGAAGCAGACGGAACAGGATCCGTGGATGGTGCTGCCGCTCCGCTATCCGGTCGGCACGCGCATCAACGGCAAGGTGCGTAACCTCACCAGCTTCGGCGCGTTCGTCGAGATCGAGCCGGGCATCGATGGCCTGATCCATATCTCGGATATGTCCTGGACCAAACGCGTCCAGCATCCATCAGAAGTGGTGAAGAAGGGCGATGCGGTCGATGTCGTCATCCTGAACATCGATGCCGAGAACAAGCGCATCAGCCTCGGCCTCAAGCAGGCCGAGGAAGATCCGTGGCTCCGCATTGGCGAGACATACCCCGTCGGTACGGAGATGCGCGGCAAGGTCGTGCGCCTGATGGAGAAGGGTGTGGTCGTCGACATCGGCAACGACATCGAAGGATTCATCCCGATCAGCCAACTGTCGCCGCAGGGCAAGCCGGTTCATGACGTCACCGAGGCGGTGTACGAGACGATGAATCTCGACGTGCGGGTGCTCGAGGTGGATCCGATTCACCGACGCATTGTGCTCGCGGTGACCAACGTTCCGGAGGAGCAGCCCCCGCGGCCGGAGACGCCGTCGAAGGTGCACGCGGGCGAAGAGTAGGCGGCAGCATGGATGACAACGGGCGGGCTTCCCATGGAAGCCCGCCCGTTTTCTTTTGCCTCTCCCACTGGATTGGTGCTCGCGCTATTATCGCCGCGGCCAGTCCGGCCTCGGCTGCTTGCGCCGAGACTCCTCATCGACGACCTACGACTGATGTCTCCCATGCGCCTTCGATTTTGCCTGACGAGTCTTCTCGTCCTCCTCATCCCGCCGGCGCTCCATGCGCAGGCGACGCCACGGATTGGGCCGGCCCGGCTCGACTCACTCAAAGGTGAAGTCAACCGGGCGATCGAAGCCGAGGCGACCCTCACGCAGCAGATGGTCGACATGGTCTTCAGCTTCGGTGAGCTCGGCTTTCAGGAAGTCGAGACGTCGCGCTACCTCACCGACATCCTGAGGAAGCAGGGATTCACCGTGAGGCAGAACGTCTACGGGCTGCCGACGGGGTGGGTGGCGACCTGGGGAAGCGGCAAGCCGGTCATCGCGCTCGGGTCGGACATTCGATGCGATTCCGCAGGCATCCCAGAAGCCGGGCGTCGCGTACCACGCGCCCCTCGTCGAGGGCGCACCGGGGCATGGAGAGGGGCACAACTCCGGGCAGGCGGTCAACATCACCGCGGCCATCGTGCTCAAGCGCATCATGCAGCGGGACAAGCTGCCGGGGACCATCATCCTGTGGCCTGGCGTCGCCGAGGAGCTGCTGGGTTCGAAAGCCTGGTTCGTTCGGGACGGTTTGTTCAAGGATGTCGATGCCGTCCTCTTCAGCCACGTCGACAGCGATTTCTCGACCTCGTACGGCGCGCCGACCGGCACGGGCCTGGTGAGCGTCGAATACACCTTCGAGGGGGAAACCGCGCATGCCGCCGGCGCGCCGTGGCGGGGGCGCAGTGCACTCGACGCGGTCGAGCTGCTCAACACCGCCTGGAACTACCGCCGGGAGCACCTGCGACCGCAGCATTGGGTGCATTACGTCATCCGCAACGGGGGCGACCAGCCTAACGTGGTGCCCCGCCGCGCCAGCGTCTGGTATTTTCTTCGCGAGACCGATCATCCCCATATCACCGCGCTGTTCGCGGCCGGCGACACCCTGGCCCGCGCGGCGGCGATGATGTCAGGGACGAGGCTGGTGGAGTCGCGAGTCCTCGGTGCAGCCTGGCCGCGTCACTTCAACCGGCCGCTCGCCGAAGCGATGCATGCGAACATTCGGCGCGTCGGGATGCCGACGTGGAGTGCGCCGGACCTCACTCTCGCTCGGGCGGTGCAGCGCGAGGTCGGCGGACGGCAGAGAGGACTCGACACGGCGGTCACCGCGATCGGAACCGGAGTGAATCCGGATAACAATCCCGGCGGCGGCTCGGACGACATTGGCGACGTCTCCTGGGTCGTGCCGACGATCACGCTGCGGTATCCGTCGAACATTCCCGGCCTTCCCGGACATCACTGGTCGAATGCGATCGCGATGGCCACGCCGATTGCGCACAAGGGCGCGACCGCCGGGGCGAAGGCGATGGCGATGACCGTCCTCGATCTCATCGCGTCGCCTGCGCTTACCGACAGCGCATGGGCGTATTTTCGCGACGTGCAGACGAAGGAGGTGAAGTATGCGCCCGTCATTCGCCCCACCGATAAGGCACCGATAGAGATGAACGAGGCGACGATGGCGCGCTTCCGCCCGGCGATGCGCCGGTTCTACTACGACCCGGCACGTCATCGCACGTATCTGGAGCAGCTCGGCATCACGTATCCCACGCTGCGCTCCGACAGCGCTCGGGGGCGCTGACAAAACCCTTGCATCTCGGGGTCCGAGCGCTAATATAGCGCGGCTTCACAACTTGGTGACCGCAGTCACTAATCGCGGTCGTCCCCTGTGTCCGCTGGGCCCCGCGCTCGCCCTCGGATATCGAAACGCGTGCACTCGTCGTGTGCGCTTGGCGTGCATGCGCCCGGAGCTCTCCTCGCTGTCCTCCAACACCCGGTACACCTCGTTATGAAAACAAAATTCGTCATGGTGCTCATGGGACTGTTCCTGTTGACCGCTCAAGCGGTTGCACAGGTCAAGACAGTCACCGGCAGGGTCACCAGCGAGCAGGGGGATCCTCTGGCCGGAGTATCGGTCGTCATCAAGGGAACCATCACCGGTACGGCGAGCAACAACGAAGGCAACTATTCGCTTCGCGTCGCTCAGGGCCAGGTGCTCCAGTTCCGGCTCATCGGCAACGCGCCCGAGGAGCGCACGGTCGGGGCGGACGACGTGATCAACGTTGCGCTTCGCCGGGTCGCGACCGCAGCTCGACGAGGTCGTGGTCACGGCGTTAGGCCAGACCATGGAGCAACGGGCGCTTGGGAACCGCTCAGCAGACGGTGCAAGGCTCCGATATCGCTCAGACGCAGCGAGAGAACTTCGTCAACGCGCTGCAGGGGCGAGTCGCCGGCGTCGAGGTGACGAGCAGCTCGGGCGTTCCCGGCGCGTCGTCGTCGATCACCATCAGAGGCATCAGCTCGATCAGCAGCAGCAACCAGCCGCTGATGATCATCGACGGGCTGCCGATGGACAACAAGACGCTCAACACCGGCGTCCTTGCCTCGGACGCGCCGGGTCGGCGACGGCGTTCAGCAATCGCGGCGTCGACTTCACGAATCGCGCCGCCGACATCAACCCCGAAGACATCGAGAGTCTCGTCGGTGCTGAAGGGCCCCGAGGCGTCTGCCCTGTACGGAATCGATGCCGCGAACGGCGCCATCGTCATCACGACCAAGCGCGGCAAGTCGGGGGTGGGCGGGCTCGAGTACAGCAACAGCTTCCGGCTCGAGAGGACCAATGCCCGGCCGGAGATCCAGCGGGTCTACGGACCGACGCTGCGGTCGGCAGCACCACGTTCCTCTACTTCGGCGCGCCGTACGCACCGGGCACGCAGTTTCTACGATAACATCGATGGCTTCTTCCAGACGGCGTTGACGCAGAAGCACAACCTCTCGTTCAGCGGTGCCGCCGCCGACAACCGGATCAACTACCGCCTGGCCACCTCGCTCACCAATCAGGAAGGGGTCATTCCGAACTCGAACTACGACCGGATCAACCTGACGGGAGCTTCGCAGGCGCAGGTCAACCAACTGGCTGAACGCCGACCTGTCGATGGGCTACACCTACGCCGACAACGATCAACCGTACAAGGGCGCGGGCGGTCCGCTGCTCGGGCTGCTGGTGTGGCCAGCAGACCGACAACGCGAAGGACTACCTGACGCCGGCAGGCACCAGGCGCCGCCTCACGACTCTGGCCGCGGCCTCCGAAGTCGACAACCCGTACTTCAACGTCGAGAAGAACCAGTCAACTCGCAGAACAACCGGATCATGACGAACCTCGGCCTCACGTTGACGCCGTTCTCGTGGGGCAGCATCAAGACCAACATTGGCACCGACGCTACACGAACCAGAACCAGATCCTGCGCAGCCCGGAGAGCGCGCTGGGAATCGCCGTCAACGGCATTCTCGACGTGGCGAACGACATCACGCGCAACATCAACGCACAGACGCTGCTCAACATCAACAGCCGCGCACTCACGAGCGACATTGCCGGTCAGCGGCCTTGTCGGCAACGCGATCTCCGACATCAAGTCGACGACGGATGCGCTCAAGGGGCAGGACTTCCTCGAGCCGAACTTCGTCTCGGTCAACAACACGAACCTGCGGTTCGAATCGGACGACCATCTCAGCAACGGCGCCTCGCTCAGCCTCTTCGGCAGCGCGACGCGTCGACTTACAAGCAAGTACCTGTACGTGACCGTCACCGGCCGGAACGACTGGACCTCGACGATTCCCGATCGGCGCGCAACTCGTTCTTCTATCCGTCGCGTCTCGACGAGCTTCATCTTCTCCGACGCGTTTCCGCAGTATCGGTCGATTCATGACCGGCAAGCTCAGGGCCGCCTACGCCGAGGTCGGCAAGGACGCGCGTCCCTATGCCTACCGACCGTCGCTCGAGTTCAAGTCGACCGCCTTTGGCGGCTATGGCTACGGCTTCACGGGACCGAACCTCGGCCTCAAGCCGGAGTTCGCGCAGATCGTACGAGTTCGGCACCGAGCTCGGCTTCCTGAACGACCGGCTCGGCATCGACGCGACCGTGTACCGCAAGCAGACCAAGGACCAGATCGTCAACGACATCCGCGGCAGCTACGCGACCGGCTTCATCCTCTTCAACCTCAACGGCGCCGTCACGAGAAACGAGGGTCTGGAAATCACGCTGCGCGGGACGCCGGTCACTGCGCGGCAGCTTCTCGTGGGATGTGTTGGCCAACTTCGACCGGTCGCGCGGGAAAGTCCTGGCGCTGCCCAATGCATTGCCGGAGTCCTACGTCTCCGATACGTGGCTTTTCGGCAACGTGCGCAACGGCACCGCACCGGGTCTTTCGACGCGCTCGCTCACCGGCCTTTTCTACCTGCGCAACAACGAGGGGAAGCTCCTCATCGATCCGACATCGGGCCTTCCGCTCCGCTCGACCGTGTTCATCGACGCGGGCTACGATCGGCAGCCCGACTTCACCATGGGCGTCACGAATACGCTCAGGTACAAACGGGCTTCCCTCAGCTTCCTGATCGACCTCCGGAAGGGCGGCGATGTCTTCAACGCCACCGAGCACTTCCTCACCGCCAGCGGTCTCACCATGCGCACGCTCGATCGCAACGAGCCGCGCGTGATCGAGGGCGTCCTGCGCGACGGGAAGGAGAACAGCGCCACCCCGACCCGCAACAACATCGTGGTCACTCCCGGCGGTTCAGACGACTACTACACGCCCATCAGCGAGGAGCTCTTCATCGAGAAGGACATCAACTGGTTCCGCCTTCGCGACGTGACGGTGAACTACGCCCTGCCAGAGCGCTTGCTGCAGGAACGCGAGCGTGTTCCTCACCGGCAACGGATCTCTTGCTGATCACCAACTACTCCGGGCTCGATCCGATCGTGAACGGCAATAGCGCCGCCGTCGGAGGATCGGGGGGCGCCGGGATCGACTTCGGCAACTTCCCCATGCCGCGCGGCTTCAACTTCGGCCTCCGGGTGGGATTCTGACGATGAGAACATTCCGCGGAACCCCAATGAGACTTGCGAGAGCTGTAGCCGTCGCCGGCCTGGTGAGCGTGGCGGCTGGCTGCGAGCGATTTCCTCGACGTCAATACGAACCCGAACGCCCCGGAGACCGTCGCGGCAAACCTGTACCTGCCGCCGATGCTGCACTGGCTGGTGACGGGGCCGCAGTTCGACGGCCGCTTCGTCGTGCGCTATACGCAGCAGCTGACGTTGACCGGGACCGTCCTCGGCACCTGGGATCGGATGGGCTACGATCCGTCGAGCGACAACGGCGGGCAACAGTGGCGCGATGTGTACTGGTCGTTCGGGCAGAACCTGGTCGACATGATGAACATCGCCCGGGCAGAGGAGCGCTGGGACCTCCTCGGCGTCGGCTACATCCTCAAAGCCTGGGGCTGGCAGAATCTCACCGACCTTCATGGCGAGATCATCGTGAAGGAGGCCATCGACCCATCGAAGTTCGCCTTCAACTACGACGACGCAGGAGTTCGCGTACGAAGAGGTCCGGCGCCTCCTGGACAGCGCGATCGTGCTGCTCCAGCGCACCGATGGCGCGGTCGACATGCCGTTCCTCGCGCGAGGCGACAAGATCTACAACGGGGATCGCACGAAGTGGTTGAAGTTCGCGTACGGATTGCTCGCCATCAACCTGAACCACTACACGAACAAGTCATCCTACGATCCGGATGCGGTGATCGAGGCCGTCAACAACTCGTTCGCGAGCAACGCGGACGATGCGCTGCTGACCTATCCGAACACGCAGAACGACGACATCAATTTCCTCGGCCGTACCAGAGCGAACTTCCCGAGCTATCGGCAGACGCAGTTCGTCGTTGGCCTCATGAACGGAACCGCGTTCGGCGGCGTCGTCGACCCACGCATGACTCGGATGTTGTCGCCGTCGCCCGACGGTCAGTACCGCGGCCTCAACATCAACGTCATTGGCTTCGGCGCGCTCGACTCGCTCCAGCGGCCCAACAATCCTCACGGGTATATCGGTACCGGCGGGGTTCAGCTCCCTGGTCGCTATCTGTTCGACGACAAGGCGAAGCTGCCGGCCATGACTTACTCGCAGCTGCAGTTCATCAAGGCCGAAGCGGCGTACCTCGCTGGGGACCGCGCACTGCCCTGACCGCGTATACGAACGGGATCTCCTCCCATATCGATTTCGTGAACGCGAGGAACGGCGACGACTGGCCAGACGCCGACGCAGATCACCGCCGCGGAAAAGGCGGCCTTCCTCGCCAACCCCGCGATCGTTCCGGCAGCGTCGGCCCTGACATTGACCCACATCATGTCCCAGAAGTACATCGCGCAGTGGGCGTGGGGGCACAACGAGCTGTGGATGGACATGCGCCGGTATCACTACACCGACATCGATCCGGCGAGTGGCACTGCAGGTCTTCCCAGGTTTCGCCCCTCCGACGAATCTCTATCCTGACAACGGCGGCAAGGTCGTGCAGCGCATCAGGCCGAGATTCAACTCGGAATACGTGTGGAATCGCCCGGCCCTGGAGGTGATCGGCGGACTGGCGCTGGACTATCACACCATGCCGCTCTGGATCACTGAGCCATGAATCCCGACATGATGCGATATCGAGTGCTCGCGGGGCTGCTCTGTGCGGCCGCGCTCTCCTCGTGCGACAAGAACGCCGTTCAGGAGCATCACGGGCTTGACTCCCGAGGCGCGTATCAAGTTCTTCAACTTCGGCGTGAATGCACCGGGAGTGAATTTCTACGCCGACAACACGAAGATGACGGCGATCACCTCCGCCACGGGCGTGGAATCGACGACGGGAGTGACGTACGGCGAACGTTGGGTCCGGCGGACTGTACTGCGACCGTCGCACCCGGCCAGTACACGTTCTCCGGCAAGATCTCGGCCACCACCGACAAGGATCTCGCGATCTCGAGCGTTCAGACGACGATCGAGGCCGGCAAGAACTACTCCTTCTACCAGAGCGGATTCTACAACTCCACCACGAAGACCGTCGAGGCGTTCATCGTCGAAGATCCGTTCCCCGCCGCAATTCGACTACGCCGTCGCCCACGTCCGATTCGTCAACGCGATCTCGAACTCGCGGCCGATGACACTGTATGTGCGCGTGGGAACGACCGGGCCTGAGATCGCGATTGGCGGGGTGGTTGCCTACAAGAGCGCAGGTGCATTCACGGCTGTACCGAACGGGCGTGTATGACCTGAGCGCGCGCTATGCCGGATTGACGACGAGCGCCGTCACGAGAGCCGATGTCTCTTCTCGACGGAAGCGTCTACTCGATCAGCGCCCGCGGGGACACCACAGTCAAGTCGACGACGGCGACCAACCGGCCGTTCCTGGATAACACACTCAACAGATAGTTCCGGGTGGCAGGGGCCACGGACCGCCCGAACTGCCGCGTAACACGAATGACACGAATGGCTCCCTGTGCTCGGGGAGCCATTCGTGTCATTCGGGTCATCCGGCGGTTCAGGCTCTCCGTGGCCCCCGCAAAAGCGCTCTGCTACTCACAAACTCGAATTGGCCACGCTAGCTTTCGCCCTCCATGACGATGCGAGAGAAGCTGGAGCTGCTCGAGCGCCGGCGCGCGGCAGCCGAGCTGGGCGGGGGCGCCGAACGCCTCAAGGCGCAGCATGCGAAAGGGAAGCTCTCCGCGCGTGAGCGTCTCGACGTGCTCCTCGATGAAGGCAGCTTCACCGAGCTCGACCGCTTCGCGGTGTCGCGGTCCGACAGTGCGCAACGGGGACGAAGGCCCCATCTACGGCGACGGCGTCGTCACCGGCCACGGCCGCATCGACGGACGCCTCGTCTACGTTTTCTCTCAGGATTTCACCGTCTTTGGAGGGTCGCTCTCCGAGACCCACGCCGAGAAGATCTGCAAAGTGATGGATCTCGCGGCGCGAAATGGTGCGCCGATCATCGGGCTCAACGATTCCGGTGGAGCGCGCATTCAGGAAGGGGTAGTGTCCCTGGGCGGCTACGCCGACATCTTCCTGCGCAACACGCTGTTCTCCGGGGTCATCCCGCAGATCTCGGCGGTCCTCGGCCCGTGCGCGGGGGGCGCGGTCTATTCCCCCGCGATCACCGACTTCATCTACATGGTGCGCGGCACGTCCTACATGTTCGTCACCGGGCCGAACGTGGTGAAGACCGTGACGCATGAAGACGTCACCATGGAGCAGCTCGGCGGTGCCGATACGCATGCCAGCGTCTCCGGTGTCGCGCATTTCGTTCATGATTCCGAGGTGGCGTGTCTCGCCGCGATCCGCGACCTGTTCCGCTTCGTCCCGTCGAACAACCTCAGCGACCCGCCCCGCGGACGCGGGACCGATCCGCGCGACCGACGGGACGAAACGTTGCTCGACGTCGTTCCCGATCATGCGAACAAGCCGTATGACATGCATGAGGTCATTCGGCGCGTCGTCGACGATGGCGAGTTCTACGAAGTGCATCGCGACTACGCGCAGAACATCCTGTGCGGATTCGCGCACCTCGGAGGGTACAGCATCGGGATCGTCGCCAACCAGCCGGCGGTGCTCGCCGGCGTGCTCGACATCAGCGCATCGCTCAAGGGCGCGCGATTCATTCGCTTCTGCGACGCGTTCAACATCCCGCTGCTCACCTTCGAGGACGTGCCGGGATTCCTCCCCGGTGTGACACAGGAACATGGCGGGATCATCAAACATGGAGCCAAGCTGCTCTACGCGTATTGCGAGGCGACCGTTCCCAAGCTGACGGTCATTACCCGTAAGGCCTACGGCGGGGCGTACGACGTCATGTCCTCGAGGCACATTCGAGGCGATTACAACGTGGCGTGGCCAACGGCGGAGATTGCCGTCATGGGCCCCAAGGGCGCGGTGGAGATTCTGAACCGAAAGGAGATCGCCGGGAGCAGCAATCCCGAGGGTGAGACGGAGCGGAGAATGGAAGAGTACCGCGCGAAGTTCGCGCACCCGTACATTGCGGCGGGCCGGGGATTCGTCGACGACATCATCGATCCACGCGAGACGCGCCCGCGCCTCATCGACGCGCTGGACACGCTCAGGGCGAAGCGCGATCAGAATCCGCCCAAAAAGCACGGCAACATCCCGCTCTGATGTCGCGTCCGAGTACGACGCTGCACCTCGGCGACGCCGCTCCTGAATTTCAGCTTCGCGATGCCGCGACCGGCGAGTCTCGCTCACTCACCGATCTGCTGCGAGACCGACGTGGCCTTCTGTTGGTCTTTCATCGCGGGATGTGGTGACCCAACTGTCGAGGGCAGCTCGGTGAGCTGCGAGGAGGTCACGACAAGCTTCGGGAGCGCGACATCGCGGTCGCAATGATTCTCGGGCAGCGGTGCGCCGGCATTGCGGCGGGTATGGCGAAGAGCTCCGCACAGCTGCCGTTTCCCATCCTCTGTGATGAGGATCGCGCCGTGATCAAGCGCTATGGTGTCTGGCATCCGATCGGCATCGACGCCGTGAACATGGCGCGGCCCGCGTCATTTCTGATCGACGGCCTCACGCGTGCTATCCGCTTCATGTTCGTCGGCTCGAATCAATTCGAGCGCGCGGATCTGGAGACGATCCTGGGCGCCGTTGATAGGCGATGATGAGGAGAGTGCATTCCCTTCCGCATTCCGCATTCCGCATTGCGCTCTCCCGACCCCTCCTCAGTATGCATGTTCAGTAAAGTCCTGATCGCGAACCGCGGCGAGATCGCGCTCCGGGTCATTCGCGCCTGTCGTGAGCTCGGCGTCGCCACCGTTGCCGTCTACAGTGATGCGGACGCAATGGCGCCGCATGTGCGAGAAGCCGACGAGGCCGTCCACATCGGGCCGGCGCCGTCCGCGGAGAGCTACCTGCGCGGTGAGCGAATCATCGACGCTGCCCGGCAGACTGGCGCCGAAGCGATTCATCCTGGCTACGGGTTTCTTTCCGAACGCGAGTGGTTCGCGCGCGCCGTGCGCGACGCGGGGATCGTCTTCGTGGGGCCGCCGGCGGAGGCGATCGCGGCCATGGGCAGCAAGACCTCGGCACGCCGACTGGCGACGGCGGCGGGGGTCCCGATCGTTCCGGGGACGAAGGACGCGGTACGAGACGCCGCCGAAGCGATTGGCGTTGCGTCCTCACTCGGATATCCCGTGCTGGTGAAGGCGTCGGCGGGCGGTGGAGGCAAGGGAATGCGCGTCGTCGCTCGCGAGGCCGACCTCGCCTCGGCACTCGAGGCGGCGCGTCGCGAAGCGCGCAACGCATTTGGCGACGACGCGGTGTACATCGAGAAGTACATTGCCGGCCCTCGACACGTGGAGATTCAGATTCTCGCCGACCAGCACGGGACGGTGCTGTCGCTCGGCGAGCGCGAGTGCTCCATTCAGCGTCGTCATCAGAAAATGGTGGAGGAAGCACCGAGCGTGGCCGTTTCCCCAGATTTGCGGCGACGCATGGGAGAGACGGCGGTCGCGGCCGCAAGCGCGGCCGGCTACGTGAACGCCGGGACGTGCGAGTTTTTGCTCGATCGTGAGGGTCAGTTCTACTTTCTCGAGATGAACACCCGCTTGCAGGTGGAGCACCCGGTTACCGAGCTCGTCACCGGAATCGACCTCGTGCAGTGGCAGCTGCGAATCGCGGCCGGGGAGCGACTGCCCTTTCGTCAGGAGGACATCGTTCCGAAGGGCTGGGCCATCGAATGTCGCATAACGAGCGAAGATCCGGCCAACGGCTTTCTCCCCTCGATCGGTCGCATCGGGTACCTCCGTGTCCCAGGGGGCCCCGGTGTGCGATGGGACGGAGGCATCGGCGTCGGGAGCGAGATCGGGCTTCATTACGATGCAATGCTCGCGAAGCTCATCGTGTGGGCCCCCACGCGCGATGCGGCCATTGCGCGGATGCACCGTGCGCTGCTCGAGCTGACCATCGATGGCGTGGCGACGTCGAGGGATTTCCATCTTCGCGTCATGGAGGACGCGGAGTTCCGCCGGGGCGACATTGAGATTCAATGGCTGGAGCGACGCCTCGAGTCGCTCACGCGAACCCAGCCGCCGGCCGGTGGACCGGTCATCGCCGCCATCGCCGCGGTGCTTCTTGCCGAGCGAGACCGAGCAGCGCCGGCGATGTTGAAGGTCACGCCCTCAGGTGGCTCACCCACCCAATCCGCAATACCTCACGAGGACGCGTGGCTACGCGCGGCGCGCCGAGACGGCTTGCGGAGGCGGTGATCGTGCGAGCCGAGGTGATGATCGACTCCATTGCCGCCGGCGGTGACGGTGTCGGCCGGGCTGACGGACGCGTCGTGTTCGTTCCGCGCTCCGCGCCCGGCGACGTCGGTGTGGTGGAGATGCCGGACAAAGGGCGATTCGCGCGCGCGGAGTTTCGCGAGCTGCGCACGCCTTCGTCCCAGCGGGTTCAACCGTCGTGTGCGCATTTCGTCATGGATCGCTGCGGCGGATGCCAGCTGCAGCATCTCGGCTACGATGCGCAGCTCCAGGCAAAATCGCGGATCGTGCGCGACGCACTGCAGCGCATCGGACAGCGCGAGGTCGAGCTCCCCGTCGTCCAGGCCAGTCCGACTCCGTGGCGCTATCGGCGGAAGCTCACCCTGGCGATGCGTCGTCGTGGGGCGGAGTGGATTGCCGGCCTGCACCCCTTCGACGATGCGCGCAGCGTGTTCCGCCTGCAGGATTGTCCGATCACGCATCAGGACGTGCTCGACATATGGCGCGATGTCCTTGCTGCGGCGGAGCACCTGCCGCGGGTGCAAGCGCTACGCGGCGCGCTGCGCCTCGACGATGAGAACACCGCCGCGCTGACCATCGAAGGTGGACGCGATTGGCCGGCGAGCCGAGCATTCTTCGACGCCGTGCCGCGTCTGGGCACACTCTGGTGGATCCCGGAAGCACAGGAGCGCCGACGGGTGCACGCCCGTCAGGCAGCGAGCGCGCCCGGTGCCTCTTTCGCGCAGGTCAATCCCGCTGTCGCAGTCCTGTTGAGGCGGCGAGTGATCGCGCTGGCGATGGCGCGCAATCCATTGAGCGCCATCGATGCGTATGCGGGACTGGGCCACACCGCGCGAGAGCTGGCGACGCAGGGAGTTCGCGTGACGGCGATCGAGCTCGACCGCGACGCCGTGGCGTGGAGTGCCGCGCAGCTACCTGCCGGGTCCCGCGTGCTCGCTGGACGCGTGGAGCAGCTCCTGGAAGACGGGCTCCCCGCCGACGTCGTAATCCTGAATCCCCCCCGCGCTGGCATCGACAAGCGTGTCACGGAGATCCTGGAAGCGGTGCGCCCAACGCCTGCCGCCATCGTGTATGTCAGCTGCGATCCCGCGACGCTCGCTCGCGACGTCGGACGCCTCCCGAGCTACCGCATCGCGTCCCTCGAGAGCTTCGACATGTTTCCGCAAACAGCACATGTCGAGACCGTCTGCGAGCTGGTCCCGGAGGCGGCGTGAAATACGTCGTGACGGTCAATGGGGAGCGCATGGACGTCACCACCGGAGACGAGGGCATTCGCGTCGGTGAGAAAATCTCGCGCGCGCACCTGGCCGACGTCGAGGGCACCCCGGTACAGGTGTTGACGATCGGCACCGAGGTGCATCGCATCGTTATGAAGCGCGGGACACGTCGCGGCGAGTATGCCCTGTGGATCGACGGTCATCGCTATGAGGTGGAAGCGCTCGATGAGCGCACGCGCGCAATTCGGGATCTGTCCAGCGATGGTGCCCGGCCGGCCGGGCCGGCGCCCCTCGTCGCCCCAATGCCGGGCATGATCGTGCGGGTCAACGTGCAGGTCGGCGATGCCGTCCAGCCCGGAGCACCTATCGTCGTGATGGAAGCGATGAAGATGGAAAACGAGCTGCGGGCCCAGAGCGCGGGGACGGTGAGCGCGGTACGAGTTCAGGCAGGAGCCGCGGTGGAGAAGGGGGCGGTTCTGGTGGAGCTGTCGTAAGGCGCATATTGTTCCGCAGGACCCGCAGGGAGCGCCCGCATGCCCATCCACTTGGTCATTTTCCTCGCCCTTCTGATCGTCCTTGCGCCCAAGGCGCACGGACAGATCGTACGCGGCACGGCGCGTGAAGCGGAGTCGGGGCGGGCGATCGAGTCGGGTGTCATCACGCTCCTCGACGCTGGGGGCGCCGTGATTCGCGCCGTGCTCACAGACTCGCTCGGGGAGTTCGGCTTACGCGCGCCTTCGCCGGGAGCGTATCGCCTGCGCTTCGAGCGGCTCGGCTTCCGCCCGATGACCACCGACCGGTTCACCCTCGACGAAGGTGAAACGGAGACGAAGCCGATTCGCGCCGCCGCCGTGTCGGTGAGCCTCGAGCGCATCGTCGTTACCGACCGTCCGCGCTGCCGTGTTCTCCCCGAAGCCGATACTGTAACTGCCCGCGTTTGGTCCGCGGTGCGCGGAGTCCTGGCGTCGGCAGTGGCGGGCGAGACGGGTTGGTACCCGTACGTAACGATCGAACGACATGAGCGGGACTATGACTACCGCCGAAAGCTCGTCACAAAAGAACGGAAGTGGACGCAAACCGGCGCCACCACCGCGCCATTCGTCGCGATCGCGGCGAGCGTTCTCGAAACAGAAGGGTTCATCGTCCAAAACCGCGACTCGGTGACGTTCTACGCGCCGGAAGCGAGAACGCTCATTGCGGAGGAGTTCCTGCGCACGCATTGCTTTCGCGTCCGCGACGAACGCACGGAGCGTGGCCGCGTCGGCCTCGATATCGAGCCCATTCCCCGGCGGCTGCTGCCGGACATCAAGGGAACGTTGTGGCTCGACGCCGCGAGCGGTGAGCTGCGACGGCTCGACTTCGTGTACGTCAACCTACCGCCGACCGTGCCGCGTGATGGGGCCGAGGGATGGGTCGAGTTTCGGCGCCTTCCGCGCGGGGCCTGGGTCGTCGACCGCTGGCTGTTACGGCTGCCGCTGGTGGGACGGCCTCCACCCGCATCCGTATACGGATCGGGAGTGCCCGTCGCCGGCGAGCTTCCCTCCGAGCGTGTCACCGAGCTCATTGGGACGCACGAGGAAGGCGGCCGGATCGTGAGTCTCGACACGGAACGTCCCCGTGCCGCACCACCGCCCACCGTGACGTATGCGGTGCAAGGGTCGGTGCGCACCGCTGACGGCGTGCCCGTGCCGGGAGCTCGCGCATTCCTGTCGGGAACCGGCCATTCGTCCGTTACCGACCGTGACGGACTATTCGCCATGCTGGACGTGACCCCTGGGCGTTACCGGCTCTCGTTTACCCATCCGCGTTTCGACACCGTCGGAGTGGTTGGGCCGGTGGTCGAGGTTCACGTGACCAGTGCGACCGAGCATCAGCTGACGATGCCGACCGACGAGCAGGTGGCGCGCTCCGTCTGCGAACGGCAGTCGGGCGGCGCCGCGAGCCAACCCCCCACGTTGCTTTACGGATACGTTCGCGAGGGGTCATCGCCCGCCGTGGTCCCGAATGCGACGGTGACTGTTACGTGGCGCGCGCTCATTGCTCGGGGGCCGACCGTCGGGGTACGGCAAGCCGCGCTCGAGGTCGAGACCGATGCGACAGGCTATTACCAGCTGTGCGGCATCCCGCGAGACACTCAGCTCACCATCCGCGCGACGCGCGGGACCAGACCTGGCGCCGAGCAGAAAATCGAGGCGATCGGATCGCCGGTGACGCGGCGCGACGTGGCGGCTGGGCGGGGCAGCCCTTAACGACCGTTGACACGTCGTAAGTGCTTGCCTAGCTTTCGAGTCTGTCAAAAATAGCGCCTGACTTGAGGCTGGTCTGCGAGCCACCGGCTCGCGGACGGCGTAGGGTTCCAATCCGAAAATCATGAAAACGTTCAGCGCAACGCCGAAAGACATCGAGCGCCGCTGGTTCCTGGTCGACGCGGATGGGATGGTGCTCGGCCGCCTCGCGTCCGAAGTCGCCAAGATCATCCGCGGCAAGCACAAGCCGACGTTCACCCCGCACATGGACACGGGGGATCACGTCATCGTGATCAATGCGTCGAAGGTGCGCGTCACCGGTCGGAAGGCCGAACAGAAAGAGTATTTCAGGCACACCGGCTACATGGGACACGAGCGTTTTACGCCGTTTGCCACAATGATCGAGAAGCACCCCGAGCGCGTCATCGAGAAGGCCGTGTTCGGCATGTTGCCGAAGTCGACGCTCGGTCGGCAGAAGCTTCGGCTCAAGCTCAAGGTGTACGCGGGCGAGCAGCATCCGCACACCGCGCAGCAGCCGACCGTGGTCAACCTCAAGAAGAGCGAGAAGGAGTAATGGCGGAAGCGACGAACAATCACGCCATTGGCCGGCGCAAGGAGAGCGTCTGCCGGGTGTATCTGAAGCCGGGTTCCGGAAAGTGGGACGTCAACGGGCGCACGCTCGGTGACTACTTCCCGCGTCCGACGCTCGTCTCGGCGATCCAGCAGCCGTTCACAGCCACTGACACGCTTGGGCGCTTCGACGTACGCGCGCGCATTGAGGGCGGTGGCGTGAGCGGACAGGCAGGGGCGCTTCGTCTCGCTGTTGCCCGCGCACTGGTGAAGCTCGACGACGTGCATCGGCGGAAGCTGCGCGACCTCGGCCTGCTCACGCGCGATGCGCGCGCGGTCGAGCGCAAGAAGCCGGGGCGGCCCAAGGCGAGAAAGCGGTTCCAGTTCTCCAAGAGATAGAGAAACAAAGGCGCTCAAGGGCGCTAGAGGCGCTACGAGCGCTGAACTGCTTGCCCCTTAGCGCTCGTAGCGCCCTTGAGCGCCCCTAGCGCCCTGTTTTAACTTCACACGCCTCCCGAGTCGCTGCGGGTGCCGGGCAACCGGTCGCAAGCGATGATGACGGAAGCGGCGGACTAACCCGAGAAGGACATCGATTCGCATGCAACCATCGTTGGAGCAGCTCCTCGAAGCGGGTGTTCACTTCGGCCATCAGACGCGCCGGTGGAACCCCAAGATGCGCCGGTTCATTTTCGCCGAGCGCAACGGCATTTACATCATCGACCTGCAGAAGACGCTGCGTCAGCTCGAGCTGGCGCAGAAGCTCGTGCGCGACGTCGTCATGCGGGGTGACAACGTCCTCTTCGTCTGCACGAAGCGACAGCTGAAGGCGATCGTGCAGGAGCAGGCCGACCGCTGCAACGCGATGCACGTCACCGAGCGCTGGCTCGGCGGCCTGCTCACGAACTTCCAGACCGTGAAGAAGCAGATCCGTCGCATGAAGGAGCTGCAGAAGGGCGGCGAGGAAGGCGGTGAGTTCGAGAACTATACGAAGAAGGAGCAGCTGCTCCTCTCACGTGAGCGCGAGAAGCTGGAGAAGAACCTCTCCGGCATCAGAAACATGTCGCGCCTCCCGGGCCTCCTCTTCGTCATCGACTCGAAGAAGGAAAAGATCGCCGTCAACGAGGCGAACAAGCTCGGCATTCCGATCGTCGGCATTGTCGACACGAATGCCGATCCCGATCTGATCACCGTGCCCATCGCGGGCAATGATGATGCGATCCGCTCGGTCGAACTGATCACGAAGGCCATCGCCGATTCGATCGCCGAAGCGCGCCTCGCGGCCCCGGTGCGCTCCGATGAGGATGAAGGCGAGCAGACGACATACAGCTCCGACCGTGGTGTGGAGCCGGCAGACGATGCCGACAAGAAGCGCCGTCGGCGTCCGCGCCGCCGTCGCGCGAAGCCCGAGGCCATCGCGGCCCGTCTCAAGACTGGCGGTGACGCGGCGGAGAGCGAGGCACCGACAGACGGCGGAGACAGCACCGAGCAGTGACGTGCGCGGCGGGGTAGTGTCACCCGCGCGTTGGAAGTAGACTACAGCGCCGCCGGTGTGACTCGCCGGCGGCGTTGACGTACCAGGGAGACATAACGATGACGACTGTGACATTTACCGCGAAGGATGTTCAGGAGCTCCGCCGCCGCACCGGCGCGGGGATGATGGAGTGCAAGAAGGCGCTGGAGGAGACGGCCGGCGACATGGAGAAGGCGGTCGAATATCTCCGCAAGAAGGGAATCGCCAAGGCCGAGAAGCGCGCTGGCCGCACGACGTCGGAGGGCGTGATCACGAGCTACATCCATCCGCCGGGAAAGATCGGCGTGCTGGTCGAGCTCAACTGCGAGACGGACTTCGTCGCGCGAACCGACGACTTCAAGACGCTGGCGCGGGAAATCGCGATGCACATTGCGAGCGCCGCGCCGCTCTCCGTCGACAAGGAAGGCGTCCCCGCCGACGCGGTGGATCGTGAGCGCCGCATCGCCGAAGAGCAGGTGCGTGCCAGCGGCAAGCCCGACCATCTCGTTGCCAAGATCGTCGACGGGAAGCTGGAGTCGTACTACAAGCAGGTGGCGCTGCTCTCGCAGCCGTGGATCCGCGAGGACAAGAAGACGATCGGCGACCTCGTCAAGGAAGCCTCGTCGCGGCTCGGCGAGAACGTGCAGGTGCGCCGCTTCGTTCGATTCCAGATGGGCGAGGAGTGACTCTCGCGTGACGGAGCTGCGCTATCGCCGGATTCTCCTCAAGCTGTCCGGTGAGGCGTTGGCCGGCGACAAAGGGTTCGGCTTCGACTTCGGGACGGTCGGACGGCTCGCCGATGAGGTGAAGCGCGTTTCCGATATGGGTGTCGCCGTCGGCCTGGTGGTCGGCGGCGGCAACATTGTCCGCGGGTCCCAGCTCGCCAAGATGGGGATGGACCGCGTCGGCTCCGACTACATGGGAATGCTCGGGACCGTCATCAATGCGCTTGCGCTGCAGGATGTGCTGGAGCGCAAAGGAGTCGTCACCCGTGTGATGACCGCCATCCGCATGGAGGAGGTGGCCGAGCCGTACATCAGACGCCGGGCGTTGCGTCATTTCGAGAAAGGGCGCACCGTGATCTTTGCGGCTGGTACGGGGAACCCGTACTTTTCGACCGACACCGCCGCAGTGCTGCGTGCCATCCAGATGAAGGCCGAGGTGATCATCAAGGCGACGAGCGTGGATGGCGTCTACTCGGCCGATCCCAAGACCGATCCGGCCGCGCGCTTCTACGAAACGATCAGCTACCGGGATGTGATGCTCCAGGAGCTCCGCGTGATGGATCAGACCGCGATCACGCTCTGTGCGGAAAACAAGCTTCCGCTCATCGTGCTCAACATCCACAAGAACGGCGCCGTCGCGAGCGCGGTATCGGGCGAGCGCGTCGGCACTCTCGTCCAATGAGCACCATACCCCAGATTCTGAAGGACACGCGCACCGCGATGGAAAAGGCGCTCGAGAGCTCGCGCCGGGAATTCGGATCCATTCGTAGCGGAAAGGCGTCACCGAATCTGCTCGACACGATACGTGTGGAAGCCTACGGCCAGCACATGTCGCTGAACCAGGTGGCCGCGGTCGCTGCGCCGGAGCCGAGGCTTCTGACGGTGACGCCGTGGGACAAGGGACTCGCACACGCGATCGAAAAGGCGATTCGGGATTCGGACCTCGGGCTCAATCCCGCGACGGCGGGCAACGTCATCCGCGTCCCGCTGCCAGCGCTCAACGAGGAGCGTCGCCGCGATCTGGTGAAGATCGTGCACAAGCTGGCGGAGGAAGGGCGCATTGCGGTCCGTCATGCTCGCACGCATGGGCGCGAGGCGATCAAAAAGCTCGACAAGGTCTCAGAGGACGACAAGAAGCACGCCGAGAAGGATTTGCAGAAGCTGCACGACGATTTCATCCACAAGATCGACGAGCTGCTGAAAGCGAAAGAGGCTGAGATCATGGAGGTGTGAGCAAGGAATGACCTCCGATGAGCTCCTCGCGCGCATTCGTCTGAACGGCGCCGTTCCCCGCCACGTCGCCATCATCATGGATGGCAACGGCCGTTGGGCACGCGAGCGTCACTTGCCGCGGGCGCTGGGTCACCGCAACGGCATGAAGTCGGTGCGCGAGGCCGTCGAGGGCTCCATCCAGGCGGGGCTCGAGGTGCTCTCGCTGTTTGCGTTCTCGCAGGAGAATTGGCAGCGGCCGCCTACCGAGGTCACCGCGCTCATGTCGCTGCTCGAGGAGTACGTCGAGCGGGAGAAGGCCGAGCTCATTGCCAACGGCGTTCGCGTGCGTGTTCTGGGCGATCTGGAGCGGTTGGCCGCCGGCGCTCGTCAGGCAGTCGACGGCGTGATGGATGCCACCGCCCATAACGATCGACTCACCGTGCAGCTCTTCATTTCGTACGGCGCGCGCGCCGAGCTGGTTCGCGCCGCACGCCGACTGGCCGAAGCAGCTGCCGAGGGCAGTCTGGACCCGGCCGACATCGATGAGAACGCGTTCCGCGCGCATCTCTACACCAATGGAAGCCCCGACCCGGACCTGCTGATTCGCACCTCCGGCGAGCAGCGCATCTCGAACTTCATGCTCTGGCAGCTCGCGTACACGGAGCTGCACATCATTCCCGTGATGTGGCCCGACTTCACGCGCCGCGATCTGTACGCCGCGATCCTGGAGTATCAAAGCCGCGAGCGGCGCTTCGGAAAGGTCACCGCCTGACCGGCGGTTGCCCATCATGACTGACGCCAGCACACCGCCGCGCGAGAGGGTCCCCTCTGCGCAGGGCGGCCTCTCGAATCTCGCGCAGCGGACGCTGTTCGCGCTCGTCGCGATTCCGATGGTTCTGGCGGCGGTGTGGTTCGGCGATTGGGCGCTCGCGAGTATCCTCGCGATCGCGAGTGCGCTCGCTGCTTGGGAATTCTACCGCATCGCGGAGAAGCTTGGCACGCGTCCCATGGCGCGGGCGGGAATCGCGATCGCGGCCGTGCTTCCACTGGCGGTCCACGCGCGATATCTCGGCCTTCAGGTCGACGCCGTCGTTTCGCCATTGCTGGGTGCAGTGCTCGTCGTTGGATTGTTCAGCGCCGCGATATTCGTTCGCGGCGTGAACGGACGCGCGCTCGAATCCGTGTCGCTCACGGTGTTCGGTATCCTGTATACCGGAGCCCTGCTCTCGTTCGCGTATGTGTTGCGATATCACCAGTACGCGATCGGGAGAGCCGCAGGAACCGCGTTGCTGATGCTGCCGCTCGTGCTCGTCTGGATCTCCGACACCGGCGCCTACGTCGTCGGAAAGACGATGGGGAGGCGCAAGCTCATTCCCTCGGTGAGTCCCGGGAAGACCGTCGCGGGCGCAGTGGGCGCTCTTCTCGCCACCGCGATCGCGAGCTGGGCCCTGGTGCGATTCGTACTGATTCCCCAGGCACAGCTCGGTCTTCGTCCGGTCCACGCTGTACTCTTCGGCATCGCCGTGAGCACCGCCGTGCAGCTCGGCGATCTCGCGGAGTCCCTTATCAAGCGACAGGCAGGGGTGAAGGACAGCTCGCACATCATTCCCGGTCACGGCGGTGTCCTGGACCGCATTGATGGGATGCTATTCGCGTTGCCCGTGGCCTACTGGCTCCTGAACGTATGGCTGATCCCGGCGCCGCAGTGACACGCCGCGGCGTGGCCGTCCTTGGGTCGACTGGCTCGATCGGCACGACGGCGCTTCGCGTCCTCGGCCGACACGCCGACGCGTTTTACGTCGCCGCGCTCACGGCCCATTCCAACGCGGCGCTGCTGCAGGAGCAGGCCCGCGAGTTTGGACCATCGTTCGTGGGCATCGTACAGAACGGCGCCGAGGACCATCGTGAATGGCGTCATGGCCCGTCCTGCCTCGTCGAGGCGGCCATGCACGAGGACGCCTCGATCGTGCTGAATGCCGTGGTCGGAGCGGCGGGGCTGGATGCGACGTTGGCGGCGTTATCCGCCGGGAAGCGTGTGGCGTTGGCGAACAAGGAGACGCTGGTCATGGCTGGTGCGCTCGTTGCCGACGCCTGTCAGCGGGGTGGGGGAGAAATCGTCCCCGTCGACAGCGAGCACAGTGCCATTCTTGCAATGTCTCACCGGGCGCGTTGGTACGGACGTTCGCCGTCTGGTGCTGACGGCATCGGGCGGTCCGTTTCGCGGGTGGTCGCGCGAGCGTCTCGAGCGCGCGACAGTGGCCGATGCGCTGCGCCACCCGACGTGGCGCATGGGGCGGAAGATCACCATTGATAGCGCGACGTTGGCCAACAAGGCGCTCGAGGTGATCGAGGCACACTTCCTGTTTGGGCTCCCGTATGATCGGATCGAGGTGGTGGTACATCCGCAGAGTGTAGTGCACTCGTTCGTGGAGTTCGTCGATGGGAGCGTTCTGGCGCAGCTCGGGGTTCCGAGTATGGAGCTCCCGGTGCTCTACGCCTTGACGCATCCGGGACGAATCGCCGATACCGGTGTACCACCGTTCGATCCGGTGGAGCTCTCGCCGCTCACGTTCGAGCGGGTGCGGCACGAGGATTTCCCGGCGCTTCGAATGGGTGTGCAGGCGGGTCGAGCGGGCGGGGCAGCGCCAGCGGTCTTCAATGCCGCCAACGAGCAGGCAGTGTCGCTGTTCCTGGAGGGACGTATACAGTTCGGAGAGATACCGCGCGCGATCGAGTCGGCGCTCGCGGCAGAAGGGACGGCGGCGTCGCACTCTCGCGACGCGTTGCTGGAGGCCGATGCGGCTGCACGACGTCACGTGAGAGAGCTGTTCGCATGCTAGACTGGTTCGATCCATTCCGGACAATCCTGGCGTTCGTGTTCGTGCTCGGGGTCGTCGTCTTCGTCCACGAGCTCGGCCACTTCATCGCCGCGAAGCTGACGGGCGTGTACGCGCCGCGATTCTCGATCGGGTTCGGGAAAGCGCTGTGGCGCCGGCGCTGGGGCGAGACGGAATACATCCTCGCCGCGATCCCGTTAGGCGGGTACGTTCGCATGGCCTCGAAGGAAGACGAGACCATGGCGGCGCTCGAAGGGGGCGGTGAGAAACCCGCGGTCGCTCCCGAGACGGTGGGCGGGAGCGGAGCACGGGTGATCGAGGAGGAGAAGCGCCCCGCCGACTGGGATCCAAACGCGCTCGCTCCCTTTGGGCCGATCCCGGTGCCGGAGCATCGTCTCTTCGAATCGAAGAGCCTTCTGGCGCGACTCTTCATCATGGTCGCGGGCGTCAGCATGAACATTGTGCTGGGCTTCCTCGTGCTCAGTGCGCTCGCGGCATACTATGGCCGCCCGATCATTCCCACTCGCGTAATCGGTGCGGTGACCGACGCCGACTGGGCACGTCCCTACGCCAGCCGGTTCCAGCGTGGGGATACGGTCATAGCGGTCGACGATCGTGCGATCGAGACGTGGGGGGACATTCTCGAGGGTCTCGCGCGCGCGGACGGGGACTCGGCGGTGATCCGCACGTCGCGGGGGATTGTCGCGCTGCCCCTCGATGGTGACAGCGCCGTCGCGCGGCGCGACCTCGTCACAATGCTGACGCCGCAGCTTCCAGCGGTGATCGACCGCGTGGAGGCAGGCTCACCGGCGGCGCGGGCCGGCATACGTGCAGGAGACAGCCTCGTCGCCGTTGGGGGGCAGTCCGTGGACGGCTGGTCCGCCGCCGTCGAGCAGATTCGGCAGTCGCCGGGCCGACCACTCCCGGTCGAGGTGATGCGGGGAGGGGAGCGCGTCACGGTCACGGTGGTTCCCGACTCGGCTCGTCAGCGCGACGACAACGGCCGAGAGGTCCTGACCGGACGGATTGGGGTCGGCAATCGTGTCGAGAATCGACGTGAGCCGGTCTCTCTGGGCGAGGCGATTGGGTCGGGATGGGAAGCGACGTGGGACATGGCGGGCTCGGTCGTCGACGTTCTCCATCGTCTCGTGACCCGGCGCCTGTCGACCGATCAGCTGGGTGGACCGATCGCTATTGCACGAGCGTCCGGCGAGGCTGCCGCCGGTGGATTCGCGCAGCTGCTTCAGCTGACGGCGTTCCTGAGCATCAACGTCGCCATCTTCAACCTGCTTCCCATTCCCATTCTCGATGGCGGGCAGATCCTCATCAACCTCTTGCAGGCGGTCAAGGGATCGCCGTTCAGTCTGCGTTCGCGCGAGTACATGATGCGCTTCGGGCTGGCAATGATCGCGCTCATTTTCGCCCTGGCGATGTTCAACGACCTTCGTCGTGTCGCTGGTGATCTCGCGCGATGGATTCGCTAGTGCGATGGGTGCGCACCGCGCTTCTCCTGGCCGCGGTCGCGTCCGCCGCGCCTGACGAGGGGCGCGCGCAGGAGACCTCGGCACGGTTCGAGATCGCCAGCGCGGGCGACAGCACGTTCACACTCGTGGTCGGGAGGCATCCCTGGGTGCGTCCCGGCCAGTACGGGATCGTCGTCGATCCGCGGCAGCGCGACGTGCTGATCGCGCGCTTTCAGATCATTGCTGCCGACTCCGCGAACGCGATGGGGCTGATTACCGGCATGACGACGCGGGTCACGACCGACCACGTCGCGCTCCTGGACCAGCCGCCGCCCCCGGCGCCGCCATGGCACAGGCGGCGGTCGTTCTGGCTCGGGGTGCTGTTCGGAGTTGCGGCGGGGTTCGGGCTGGGGGCCGCTGGTCGTTAGGTGCTATCCCGTCTTGGCCTGCGTCGAATCCACGCAAATCATTGGAATCTGCTGCCGGTTCGTCTTGCCCGACTCGATGCGGACGGAGTCCTCGAAGGTAGAGCAATACCGCGCGCGCACGCGAAGCTTGTATTGGCCGACGGGAAGCAGTAGCGAGTCGGGATCGGGAAGAAACCCGGTCTTTACGCTCGACCCGTTGGCCGTCATCACCGAGAACTCGGCGACCTCCGGCGTGGAGGCGACGGCCAGGAAGCCGCAGGGCCGCGGCCGAAGCGTAACGCTGGTGTCGCCCGTCTCGCGCAGGTAGATCGTATCGACGTGGCGCGCGCTCGCGCAGCGGGTGAGGGACCGCACGCTCGCCGCGAGCACGTATTGGCCGGGCTTGAGCGTGTCGGCGCGCCAGCGTCCCCGTCCAACATCCATTCCATTTACCGACACCGTTGCCTCGCCCGGCGCGACGATCTCGACCACGGGACGCGGTGGCGGCGCGACGGCACCGCGGGGCGCTGAATCCGGTGGCGGGCTATTGTTGACGGTGAACGGTGCGGCGACAGCCTCCGAGTCGGATCGCCGAGAGCGGAGGGTCGCTGAGAGGACGCCCACAGCCGCGACAGCGCCGACGGCCGCGAGCACGACCCCTCTGCGTCGAATCCGACGTACCGCACGACGTATCGGGTGACGGCCGGTGGTCCGCTCCAGCGTGTCGGTCGCGGGAATCATCAGCGTCCGGGCCGACGTCACCTCACCGCGATCCGGCAGCAGGTGCGACAGCTCCGTGCACAACGCTTCGCCGTTGGCGAAGCGCTCGTCAGGCTCTTTCTCGAGGCATCGGAGGATGATGCGCTCGAGGCCCTTGGACAGCGACGGGTTGAGATCGCGCGGGCGCGGGGGCTCGTCCTCGACGTGCTGGCGGGCGATCTCGTACCAGTCGTCGCCCTGGAACGGCAGCACGCCGGTAGCCGACTTGAAGAGCGTGACGCCAAGCGAGTAGAGGTCCGCGCGACCATCGAGCGGGAGACCGCGCGCCTGCTCGGGCGAGAAATACTGCGGCGTCCCCACGACCATGTTGGTACCGGTCTGCTCGGCGTACTTGCTGACGGCGCGAGCGATACCGAAGTCGGTGACGACGGCGTTTCCGTGGTCATCGAACATGATGTTGTCGACCTTCACGTCGCGGTGGATGACGCCCTGGCGGTGGGCGAATCCCAGGGCGCTGGCGACGTCGAAGCCAACCCGGACCAGCATGTGCTCGGGCAGAGTCCCCATCACACGCAGCCGGTCGACCAGGCCCTGCGACAGGTAGTCCATGACGAAATAGACCGCCTCGCCCTCGCGGCCGACCGCCAGGATCTTGATGATGTTCGGGTGACGCAGCTTGGCCGCTGTGGAGGCCTCGCGCCGGAAGCGAGTCTCGAACATCTCGTCGCCGGCGAACTGCGGCTTCAAGACCTTGAGCGCGACCGGAACGTCGAGCTCAGGGTCGTATCCCTTGTAGACCCAGGCGAATCCGCCAGACCCGACGAGCGCGTCAATGCGGAAACGGCCCAGGTAGCGGCCGATATAGCGCTCAGGCAATGCAGGGTGCCTTTACAAGGGGGTGAGCGACGGGTAAATTACTCTGCTTCAACGAATTCCGGCGCTCAGCGCCTGGTGGTATCGGAGAATATATAGCATGGCTTTCGAAAAAGCATCGACGATCCAGAAATACAAGGCCCACGCCTCGGACACCGGATCCTCCAAGGTGCAGGTTGCTCTGCTCACCGAGCGCATCAACTACCTCACGGACCACTTCCGTACTCATCAGAAGGACCACCACTCGCGGCAGGGTCTGCTGAAGATGGTCGGCAAGCGACGCCGGCTTCTGGAGTACATGAAGCGGACCGAACTGGAGACCTATCGGCAGCTCATTCAGGATCTTGGTCTCCGGCACTAATTTCGCGGTCTTTCACATTCGCGCGGGCGCCCAACATGGCCCCCGCGCGTTTTGTGTTTTCTCCTACCTGATCCATTCATGATGCAACGCATTGAACGCGTCTTCGCCGGACGCAAGCTCACGATCGAGACCGGACGCATGGCCAAGCAGGCCGCAGGGTCGGCGGTCGTCCAGTACGGCGATACCATGGTCCTCGCGGCCGTCACCGTCAGCGAGAACCTGAGCCCGCTTCCGTTCTTCCCTTTGACGGTCGAGTACAAGGAGAAGTCATACGCGGCGGGCAAGATTCCGGGGGGATTCATCAAGCGCGAGGGGCGCCCGCACGATGAGGAAATCCTCTCGGCGCGCATCATCGATCGCTCGATCCGCCCGCTCTTCCCCGAAGGGTTCAAGAACGAGGTACAGGTCTTCGTCTACGTCATCTCCGCCGATCAGGAGAACGACGCCGATGTCCTGGCCCTGATGGCGGTGTCGTTCGCGCTGAATGCCTCCCGCATCCCGTTCCTCAGCCCGATTGCCGGCGTCCGCCTCGGCCGCCTGCAGGACAAGTGGGTGATCAACCCGACGTTCCAGCAGCTCGAGTTCAGCGACATCGACATGGTGATCGCCGGATCGCGCGACTCGATCGTGATGGTCGAGGGTGGCGCGCTCGAGGTCAGCGAGGAAGACGTCATCGAGGGGCTCACGATTGCGCAGAAAGGCATCCGTGAGCTGATCGGGATTCAGGAAGAGCTGCTGAAGAACACGCGCGTCGAGAAGATGAAGTGGACGAAGGTGACGCACCCGGAGAATCTGGTGGCGCGCGTGAAGGAGCTCGCGCAGGGCAAGATCGGCGAGGCGATCAACACGCCGGAGAAGCATGCCCGCGTCGACGCCGTCGAGATGGTGAAGCGCCAGGTCATCGAGCTGCTCACCGCCGATTTCCCGGACAACACGAAGGACGTCGCCGATCTGGTCGGCGAGGTTGAGTACCACCAGCTCCGCTCGCAGGTGATCGAGCGCGGCGAACGGGTCGATGGTCGCAAGCCGACCGAGGTCCGTCCGATCACGGTCCAGGCCCCGATCCTTCCACGCGCGCACGGCTCCGCGCTCTTCACGCGCGGCCAGACGCAAGCGCTCGTGGCGGCGACGCTCGGTACCGAGCAGGACGTCCAGCGGCTCGACTCGATCGACATGCCTGACGAGTCCACCAAGTCGTTCATGCTGCATTACAACTTCCCGCCGTTCTCCACCGGCGAGGTTCGCCCCGTCCGCGGCACGAGCCGCCGCGAGATCGGCCACGGCAACCTCGCCGAGCGGGCACTGCAGGCGCTCCTGCCAGCGTACGAGGAATTCCCGTACACGATTCGCATCGTGTCGGACATCCTCGAGTCGAATGGCTCCTCGTCCATGGCGTCCGTATGCGGTGGCTCGCTGGCGCTGTTCGATGCCGGCGTCCCCATGCGTGGTGCATGCGCCGGCGTCGCGATGGGTCTCATTACGGAAGGCGGCAAGTACGCGATCCTCACCGATATCCTGGGCACGGAGGATCACCTCGGCGACATGGACTTCAAGGTCGCCGGGACCGAGAACGGCATTACCTCGATCCAGATGGACATCAAGGTCGAGGGGCTCGACCTCAAGATCATGCGCGAAGCGCTGGCGCAGGCGAAGGACGGGCGACTGCACATCCTTCGCGAGATGAGCAAGGCGCTGCCGGAGCCGCGCGCGGATCTCTCGCCGTACGCTCCGCGCATCGTCACCGTACAGATCAGCCCCGAGAAGATCGGCGACCTCATTGGACCGAAGGGGAAGACGATCCGCGGCATTCAAGAGGAGACGGGCGCGGAGATCACCGTCGATGATACGGGGCGCGTCACGATCGCGGCCGTTGGTGGGGAGGCACTCGAGCGCGCCAAGGCGATGATCAAGGCGCTCACGGCGGAGCCAGTGATCGGCGAGATCTACGAAGGCACCGTGAAGAGCACGACCGCCTTCGGCGCCTTCGTCGAGATCATGCCAGGCACCGAGGGGCTCGTGCACATCTCGGAGCTCAAGCACGGCCGCACGGAGAAGACGGAAGACGTCGTCAAGAAGGGCGATCGCGTGAAGGTGAAGCTCCTCGATCGTGATGAGCGCGGACGTCTCCGGCTTTCGATGAAGGCCTTGTTGCCCAAGCCGGAAGGCGTGGCCGAGGACGAAGGGAACGGTGGCGGACGTGGCGGCCGGGGGGGCGGTGGCGAGCGAGGAGGGGAGCGTCCGCGTCGGACCGATGAGCATCGCCGTGAGGCGGCCGAGCCGCGCGCGGCGCGTGGCGGTGAAGGCGAGCCGGAGGGCGACGGAAGCCCCGGTGTCGAACCGGCCGAGCGCGGTCCGCGGCGCTCGTCGCGCGGCCGCACGCGGCGGTGAGCCGCGAGCCCTTCGACGCGGAGGGCGCGCTTCACCGGACGGTCCTGCCTAACGGGTTGACCGTACTCTCCGAGCACATGCCGGGAGTACGGTCGATCGCATTCGGCGCCTGGGTCCGCGCGGCCTCGGTCCACGAGCCGCGTGATCGCATGGGGGTGTCACATCTCCTCGAGCACATGGTGTTCAAGGGCACGCCCACGCGCAGCGCCAAGGACATTGCCCTGTCGCTCGAGACCCTCGGTGGGGCGCTTGACGCGTACACCGCGCGCGAACACACCTCCTACCAGGCCCGGGTGCTGGACGAGCACCTCGAACATGCGGCGGACGTCATTGCCGACCTGATGTTTCGCCCGCTCTTGCGCGCCGAAGACCTCAAGCTCGAGCGGCGGGTGGTGCTGGAGGAAATCAGCATGGTCGAGGACACCCCCGACGATCTCGTGTTCGAGCTGCATAACGAGGCGCTGTGGGGTCAGCACCCCTACGGCTACTCGATCCTCGGGACGCGGGACACCGTGTCGGCGCTCGGCGTGCGCGAGCTGCGGGAGCTTCACGAGCGGGCATATCACCCGCCGCAGCTGATCCTCGCAGCGGCGGGCAACGTGCAGCACGACCGTCTCCTCGAGACGCTCGAGCGCACCGGCTGGGGAGCCGTACCTCGCGGCGATGCCACTCCGCTCTCCGCTCCAGCGCCCGTGGCGGCCTCGCCCAGCTATCGGCACGTAGCGAAGGAGGCCGCGCAGACGCACATCGTCTATGGGTCGCCGATGATGCCCCATGGTCATCCGCTGCGGTATGCCGCTGTGCTCGTGAGCACGGTGCTGGGCGCTGGGATGAGCTCACGGCTGTTTCAGCGCGTGCGCGAGGAGCTCGGCCTCGCCTATTCGGTGTACACCTTCCAGTCGTTTCACGCCGATACCGGCGTCCATGGCGTCTACGTCGGAACGGCCCCCGAGACGGCTAGCGACGCGGCGCAAGCCATTCGCGAAGAGCTCTCCCGGGTGGCGGCCGACGGTCTGACGCCGGCCGAGGTCGAGTCGGGGAAGAGCCAGCTCAAAGGACAAAGCACGCTCTCTCTGGAGAGTGTGTCGTCGCGGATGTATCGTGCCGCGGGCGTCGATCTCTACGGCGAGCCGTATCGGACGCTGGACCAGCTGCTGGCGGAGATCGACGCGATCACCGACGAGCAGGTGCGCACCGTCTGCGGGGATTATTTCTCCCCCGAAGCTCAGACGGTGGTGAGCCTCGGACCAAAAGCGATTCAATAGTCGTCGTTCACCCTTCTACTCCATCCGACACGTATGAAGATCGGCGTTCCGAAGGAGATCAAGACCAACGAGAACCGGGTCGCGCTGGTACCGGCAGGTGCCGAGGCGCTCATTGCGGCGGGACATTCGGTGGTCGTCGAGCGGGGCGCTGGCGAAGGAAGCGGGTTCAGCGACGAGCTGTATGCCAAGACTGGAGCGCGCATTGCGCCCGACGCTGACGCCGTTTGGCGCGATGCGGACATGATCATGAAGGTGAAGGAGCCGATCGAGCCCGAGTGGCCGCGCATGCGCCGCGGGCAAACGATCTTCACCTACTTTCACTTCGCGGCCGACGAAGCGCTCACGCGCGCCCACCTCAAGAGCGGGGCGGTGTGCATCGCCTATGAAACGGTCGAGCTGCCATCGCGCGAGCTGCCGCTGCTGACGCCAATGTCGGAGGTGGCCGGACGCATGGCGGTGCAGGAAGGAGCCAAGTACCTCGAGAAGCTGTACGGGGGCCGTGGAGTCCTGTTAGGCGGCGTGCCCGGCGTGCTGCCCGCGCGTGTGGTCATCCTCGGCGGCGGCATCGTCGGGATCAACGCCGCGAAGATGGCGGCAGGCATGGGGGCGCACGTCGTCATTCTCGACATCTCACTGGAGCGGCTGCGATACCTCTCCGACGTCATGCCGGCCAACGTGTCGCTTCTCCACTCGAACCGCTTTGCGATCCTGGAGCAAATTCAAACCGCCGACCTCGTCGTCGGAGCCGTGTTGATTCCCGGTGCGAAGGCTCCCTCGCTGGTGCGTCGCGAGGATCTCAAGAGGATGCAGCCGGGCAGCGTAATCGTGGATGTCGCGGTCGATCAGGGCGGGTGTGTCGAGACGATCAAGCCTACCACGCACGAGAACCCGACGTACGTCATTGATGGCGTCATTCACTATGGCGTCGCCAACATGCCGGGCGCGGTGCCCCGAACGTCGACGCTCGCGCTCACCAACGCGACGCTCCCGTACGCGCTGCAGCTCGCGAACAAGGGGTGGAAGCACGCCGTGCGCGACAATCTCGCGTTGCGAAAGGGACTCAACATGATCGATGGGAAGGTCGTGTACCCGGCGGTGGCGGAGGCCTTTGGACTCGAATCGGTGGACGTCGACAAGGCCATCGCCTGATCGCGGTCTCGAGGAGCGCAGTGCCGTGACACCGTGCGTGCCGCGCATTCTTTGCTATCACAAAGTCGATCCGCGGCTCGAGCTGGGCGTTACACGAATTTCGCCGCGACGATTCGCCCGCCAGATCGAGCGGCTGGCGGCCGATGGCTGGCGCACGCTGACGCTCGAGGAAGTCGCCTCGTGCGCTCGCGGTCAACGGATGCTCGCGCCGAACGAGATCGCCATCACCTTTGACGATGCCTATCGTTCGCTCCGCGAGCACGCGTTCCCCGTGCTCGAGGCGCACGGCTTCACCGCGACATGCTTCGTCATCACGGCATACGCCGGCCGGCTCAACCGATGGGACGTCGCGTACGGGGGCCGTCGTTTTCCGCACCTCGCGTGGCGCGACATGCGGCGTTGGCAATCCCGGGGCATCACGTTCGCGTCGCACACGGTAACGCATCCACGGCTGACCTGGGTCAGCGAGGCGGGGGCAGCGGAGGAGCTTCGGCGGTCGCGGGATGATCTCCGTCGAGCGCTCGACGCGGAGCCCCAGGCAGTGAGCTACCCGTTCGGTGCGTGCGCTTCGCGCGAGTACGCACTTGCGCGTGAGGCAGGGTACGAGGCGGGCTTTACGCTGGCGTCGGCGTGGACGGGAGATGCGATGGCCATCCCGCGACTGCCGGTGTATCTGTGGTCCCCTCCACGGCCAGGAACGGGGCCGCTGCGCCATCTCGAGCGCGCCGTCGCGACGATTGCGAATCGCGCGTCGGTGGGAACGGCGTTGATTCAACGCAGCGCGGGCCGGCGCATACGGGCGTGAAATTGGTCGCGCGAAAGGGCACGCAGTCTCGGCGCACGTCTTGCTTGAGGGTTCCCCGTGACATCCATCACGGAGCGAACCGGTGTGCGAGCGTTGATCGCGCGAGTCCTCGCCGTTGTGTGCGCCACGGTGTGCCTAGCGAGTGCGGCTGACGCACAGCGCACGCTCAAAAGCATCGGTCGCGATTTCGAGTATGGCGTGCGCGACATCCTGCACGTGTGGGCGTCCCCGATTCGCGCCGACCGCAACGACTGGGCAACGTTTGCGGCCAGCGCGGCCTTCGTCGGCGCCACATTGATCATTGACGACGACGTCCAGCGCTTCATGGCGCGCCACCCCCAGTCGGCGTTCATGCGCGGCCTCGAGGTGTTCCGCGAAGAGCACAATGCCGAGCTCTTCAATCTCGGGAGCGGGAAGCGCCTTCAGCCGCTGTCCGGGGTGCTATACCTCCTGGGCTTCGCGTTCGACTCTCGAGCGCTGCGCGATGCCGGTATGGGGTGCGCCAGCACGCAACAGGCGAACATTCTCGTGCATCACGGGTCGTACGCGCATCATCTCGCGAGAGCGTCCACTCACGGCGAACGATCAGTATGAAATCGAGCTCGGGGCTGGCCCGTGGCGGAAGCATTCGTTCTACGGCGGTCATGCCGGCAACATCATGGGATGCGTGACGTACTGGAACGAGCGCTTCGATCTCGGCCCCGCGGAGCCCGTGTTGTACCTGGTGGCGATCGGTGTTGGCTTGGGCCGCATCGCGGACCAGCGCCATTGGCTGTCCGACACGTTCACCGGGATGCTGGTGGGCCACGCGTTCGGCCGGGTGATCGCGCGCCGGGCCCGCGCTCGCGCGAGCGGGGCTCCCGATCAAGCGCTTGGGCCGTTCGGTGGTGACCTCCTCCTCAGCACCGGCCACTCGTCAGGCGAGCAGACCGTCGTTATCGGGTGGCGCCGCTCGTTCTAGGGCGCACGAGCCTAGGGCTGCCATCCAGGTTCAAAGTTGGGACGCGGATTCGCGATCAGCGATTGCGGATGTCCTGGCGCGGAGAACCCTCCTCGCGCTGGAAAAAGCAACCGCTTTCTTGCTCCGTGGAGGAGAGATCGCGGTGCACGGAGCAATCCGCAGCATCCGTTGCATCCGCCGAATCCGCGTCCCAACTTTGAACCTGGATGCCGGAACGGCCCGGCTCGGTGCGATGCGCGAGCTAGACGAAGAACCTCGCCGCCACCGGAACGAGCGAGGGATGGTGCACGAGCGCGGTCGCGAAGATCCGGCCGAGGGTGCGTCGCTGCGTCGGAATCTCGTTGACAGTACGAGCGAGATTGTCGAGGAAGGCGTCGTCGAACTTGCTGATCGCCTCCTTCAGTCGGTAGTACCGGAGGTGATCGTCGCCGAGCATGCGCATCCACTCGTCGTGATAGCACTGAAGGCGCGCGGCTGAGGTATCGCCCGCCGCGATCGCTTGCGCCGCGACACGCGCCGCCAGACGACCCGCCTTCATCGCATTCACGATCCCGCCGCCGCTCAGCGGGTTGACCATGTGTGCGGCGTCGCCGCAGACGAGCAGGCCGTCGGTGACGGTCTGCTTGATGGTCGGGTGAACGATGACGCCGCCAACCGTGTATCCCGTCGTTATGCCCTGCGGGAAGTAGCGCGCCATGTACTCGTCCAGCCATGCGCGCGCGGGCCGTCCGTCCGCTCGTAAGGCCACCACGCCCAGCCCCACGTTCGCGACACCCACGTCCTTGGGAAAGATCCACGCGTAGCCGCCGGGCGCGACGCGGTGGCCGAAATGCAGGTAGATCGCGTCGGGATCGAACGAGATGTTGGAGACGACGTACTGCGCGCAACTCTCCATATCACGCGCCGGGACCCGCGTGTCGAGGCCGGCCCATCGCGCGACGAGCGCCTCGACGCCGTCCGCGGCGATGACGACCCGCGCGTCGATTTCGCTCGCGCCGTGAGGTCCGCCAACCGAGACACGCCACCCACCTCCATGCCGCGCAAGCGCCAGCGCCTCGGTCCGGACGCGGATGTCAGCACCCGCTTTCCCGGCTTCGGCCGCCAGCGCCGGCTCGAAGCGCGAGCGGTCGAGAATGTAACCCACGTCACCTTCGGCGACGCGGACCTCGGTGCCGTCGGGCGCCCAGAAGATCACGCGGGTGATGCGCCGGGCGACCCAGCTCGCTCCCTCGGGAGAGATGAACTCACTCAGCCCGCGACTGCCGACGCCCTCACCGCAACGCACCGGTGCGCCGATCGCTCGGTCGCGCTCGAGAAGCACGACGTCCAGACCTGCGCTGGCCGCCTCCCGGGCTGCGATGAGCCCGGCCGGCCCTCCACCCACCACGACGACATCAGCCCGCTCGAGGGTCATGCCAGGAGCGGAGCGGGCACATCCACGGGACGAGGGATCATGGCGAGCGCACCCACCGGACATGGCGCGATGCACTTCTGACACGCCGTGCACGTTCGATCGTCAATGACAAGTCCATCGCGACGCATGGCGATCGCCATCGGTGGGCAGAGCGGGAGACACAGCCCACAAGCGTCGCAGAGCTGAACGTCGACGACCGCCACGAGAGCGGGGAGGGAGCGGGGCATGCGCGCGATATATCCGAGTGGTGTAGGTTGTGTCAAGCCAATGCCTTGCTGTAGCTGTAGTGCGCCGCTAGACTTTCAGCCGACCGTGCAGGACCGCCTGCCTTCCCATCGCTGCCGTTCCGCTCGGAACGCCGGATTCGCTTACTAATGCGCTGGCCATTCTTCAAGTCGCGCTCGCTCTTTCCCGCCAACGCGATCGCCGTCGACCTCGGAACCGCGAACACGCTAATCTACGTGAAGGGCGAGGGGATCGTGCTCAACGAGCCCTCGGTCGTGGCGATCGATCGCGCGACCGGCAAAATCAAAGGCGTGGGACTCGAAGCCAAGCGCATGCTCGGCCGCACGCCGGAAGGCGTGATCGCCGTGCGCCCGATGAAGGACGGCGTCATCGCCGACTTCGACGTGACGGAGAAGATGCTGCGCTATTTCCTCCAGCTCATCATCGACAATCACGTCTTCAAGGTGAAGCCGCGCGTCATCGTCTGCGTCCCGTCGGGGATCACCGAGGTGGAGAAGCGTGCGGTGCGCGACTCCGCGTTAGGCGCCGGCGCGAAGGAAGTCTTCATGGTCGCGGAGCCGATGGCCGCCGCGATCGGCGTCGGCCTGCCGGTGGAGACGCCAACGGGCAACATGGTGATCGACATCGGCGGCGGGACGACGGAGATCGCCGTCATCGCGCTCTCGGGCATCGTCAGCGACACCTCCATCCGCACCGGTGGCGATGAGCTCGACACGTCGATCGTGCAGTTCATGCGCAAGAACTACAACCTGCTCATCGGCGAGCCGACGGCCGAGCAGATCAAGATTCAGATCGGGTCGGCCGCGCCGGTGGGCGAAGAGCGCGAGATGGAAGTGAAGGGGCGCGACCTCGTCAGCGGCATTCCGAAGACGGTTCGCGTGCACTCGAGCGAGATCCGCGAAGCCATTCAGGAGCCCATCCAGCAGATCGTCGACGCCGTGCGCCGCGCGCTGGAGATCACGCCGCCCGAGCTCGCCAGCGACATCGTCGACCGCGGAATCGTCATGACGGGCGGCGGCGCGCTCATTCGCGGGCTCGACCTGCTTCTCTCCCAGGAAACCAGCCTTCCGATTCATGTCGATGAGGATCCGCTCACCTGCGTCGTGCGCGGGACCGGACGCATTCTCGACGACGAGGAGAAGTACTGGTCGGTCCTGAGCACCTGAGCTGACCCGTGGCATCCCGCGTTTCGGGTCGACGCGACACCATGCTGTTAGGCGCGTGCGTGGCCCTTTCGGTCGTCACGCTCACGCTCCCGCAGGCGGTGCGCGATCCCTTTGCCGCCGCCATGCGCCGAAGTGTCGTGGCGCCGCTGCTCTCGTTGCAATACAACGCCGAGCTGACCCGCCGCGCATGGGAAGCGCGCGAGCGCACGCGCGCCGAGCGCGATTCGGTCGTCCTCGCGGCGATGACCGCTCCCGAGCTCGAGCGTGAGAACGCCCGGCTGCGACGCATGCTTGGACTCGGCCGCCGGCTGCGCTGGGGGTTCGTTCCCGCGGAAGCGCTCTTCAGTCGGAGCCCCGGCGAGGAGTATACCGTCGTTCTGTCGGCTGGCTCGCGCGCCGGAGTGCGACAGTTCAGCCCGGTGGTCGCCGCAGAGGGACTCGTGGGAATGGTCAGAATCGTCGACCCGACGAAGAGCATTGCGATCGTCTGGCCGCACACCGACTTTCGCGTGAGCGCACAGTCGGCCGATGGCAGCGCGTTCGGAATCGTCGGACCGCATTTGGGAGACGAGCCGGATCGCTATCTCCTGGAGATGCGCGGTGTCCCGCTCCGGACATCGCTGACGCCAGGCACGCTCATCGTGAGCTCCGGCCTCGGCGGCGTTTACCCGCGCGGGATTCCGATCGGAGTCGTGCAGCGCGAGTTGCGCACCTCCGAGGTGTGGGCCAACACATATCTCCTCCGTCCCGCGGTGCTACCGGCGGATGTCAGCAGCGTGATGATCCTGCACCCGCAACGTGCGGGCTCGGGCGTCGACGGCGTGTGGGAGCTCGCGTCGCCGGATAGCCTCGCAGCCGACTCGGCGCGGCGGGCCGACTCCCTCGCCAGAGCGCGAGCCGACACCGCGCGGGTGCGAGCGGCACGTCCCGCTCCGGCCCGGGTAGATACAACTGTGCGACGCACCCCCGCGCCCGTACGGCGGGACACCGTGCGCCGCGACACGGCTCCGCGACAGGCCCCGGTGCGGCGCGATACGGCGCCGGTACGTCGGGATACGGCCCCGGTGCGGCGCGATACGGTGAGGCGGGATACCACAGCACCGGTCGTTCCAGTGACCCCCGTTCCGCCTGCGCCACGTCCGGACACGGTTCCAAGGGATACGACGCCGGCTCCGCCATGAAGAGCATTGATGTGCTGCGCATCATGATCGCGTTCGGGCTGCTGCTCGTGCTTCACTACACGCTACGGCCGCTGCTCGCGTGGCGCTCATCGCCCGACTTCCTGGTCATCGCGCTCCTGCTCGTCTCGATTCGCGTGCGTCCCGGCTCCGCCGCGGTGGTCGGTTTTCTGACCGGGCTCATCGCGGACAGCATCTCGATCGATGGTCTTGGCGCGGGCGCGCTGGCCATGAGCGTGGTCGCCTTCGGCGCGTCATGGCTCAAGGCCGTTTTCTTTGCCGACAACTTGCCTCTGATCGCGTTCTTCATTTTCCTTGGCAAGTGGGCACTCGACATCATGTATCACGTGGCGTCCGGCAACCTCGGCGGCGGTGAGCTGGCGATGCAGCTGCTCGTCTGGTCGCCCCTCGCGGCCGCGGTCACCGCGCTCTTCGGGCTGATCGTGCTCGCCCTGCTGCGCCCGATTCTGCGGACGTCTCCCGCGTGAGCTTCCATCCCAACGATCTCGCCCGCCGCGCGCGCGGCGCATCGTGGATGCTGGTAGCGGTCTTCCTGGTGCTCCTGGGAGCGTTCTTCCGGACGCAGGTCCTTCGCAATTCCGAGTACGCGCTGAAGTCCGAGTCCAACCGGCTGCGTGAAGTTCCGCTGCCCGCGCCGCGCGGGATCATCTACGATCGCAACGAGCAGATCATCGCCGAGAACGTTCCCGGCTACTCGGTGTCGATGCTGAGTCCGGCAGGGGATTCCTTGCGCGCCTCGCTGCGGCGTCTCTCGGCGCTCATTCCACTGTCGAACGAGCAGATCGAATCGTCGGTCCGCCGCTTCCGTCGGGCCCCGACGCGTCCAACGGTCGTGCTGTCCGACGCGCCGTTCGACGTCATCTCCGTGCTCGAGGAGCACCGCGTCGAATTCCCCGGACTGATCATTCAGTCCGCGCCCAAGCGCTACTATCCCGATGGCGAGTCAGTGGCCGCGTTCGTCGGATACACTGGCGAGATCACGGAAAACGAGCTCGCGCAATCCGAGTACGGGAGCTACAAGGCCGGTCAACAGATCGGGAAGGGCGGGCTCGAGAAGCAGTACGAGAAGCAGCTTCGCGGACAGGAAGGGGTTCGTTTCGTCGAGGTCGATGCGCGTGGCCGTGTGGTGCGGGAAGCCGGCGCGCGACAGGATCTTCGACCGCTGCCAGCCCCAGCGCTTCACACGAACATCGACCTCGATCTCCAGCGCTACGCTGCGTCCCTGTTCGGTGACTCGCTCCAGGGCGGTATCATCGCCATGGACCCGGTGTCCGGTGGCGTGCTGGCGCTACACAGCGCGCCATCGTTCGACCCGAACCGCTTCATCGGTGGCATTCCGGCAGAGTACTGGCGTCAGCTCAATACCGACCCACGGCGCCCGTTGTACAACAAGGTCATTCAGGGTCGGTATCCCCCGGCCTCGACGTTCAAGCTCGCCACGTCGGTTCTGGCGCTCAATGACAAGGTCGCGACACTCGAAACCCACATGCCGCAGCCGTGCACCGGCGGCTACCAGTTCGGGAACCGGTACTTCCGTTGCTGGGAGAAGAAGGGGCATGGCGACGTCTCGCTGGCGCGCGCCCTGGAGGTCTCCTGCGACACGTACTTCTACCAGCTCGGGCTGAAGATCGGCCTAACGAGGCTGATCGCCGGCGGTATCCGGTTGGGATTCGACAAGCGCAGCGGGATCGACCTTCCCGGGGAAGTGATTCCGATCTATCCCTACGGCGAGGACTACTACAACAAGCGCTATGGCGCGCGCGGATGGAGCTCGGCCGTCACGCTCAACCTCTCGATTGGACAAGGAGAGAACGACCAGACCGTCGTCAACATGGCGCGGTTCTACACCGCGCTCGCCACCGATGGCCTTGCGGCGCGGCCGGAGATCGTGCGCAACGATGATCAGCGGTCGCGGACGCGGGTGATTCAGCTCACCGACCGCGAGCTCCAGGGATTGCGGAACGCGATGAAGAACGTCGTCTCCGAGCGGGGGACGGCGGGCAGTGCGCGCATCGAGGACATCGTACTGGCGGGGAAGACGGGCACGGCGCAGAACGCGCACGACGTGACGCGCGATCACGCGTGGTTCGTCGGCTTCGCGCCGGCGGATGATCCGAAGATCGTGGTCTCGGTGATGCTCGAGTTCGGCGAGCACGGCTACTACGCGGCGCGACTAGCGTCGAAGGTGATCGAGCGCTACCTCAAGGGAGCGCCGACCCTCGTGAGTCGCTCGCCGACCGCGCTGGCGACCCCAACACCGTCGGGAGAGGAGACGCGATAATGCGGAGGCGTGTCCTCACCGCCGATGTTCCACTGATCGGCGTCGCGCTCGCGCTGTCGCTCTTTGGCATTGCCATGGTGTATTCCGCGGGGCAGACGGACGTGGCCACCATCGCGAGTCGTGCGTGGGTCTCCCAGATCAAATGGCTGATGGTCGCGTTGGTCGCAGCATTTCTCGTCAGCCGCGCGTCGGTGCGGTTGATCGAGTGGCTGACGTGGCCGGCGTTCCTGTTCACGATCGGGCTTCTCGTGATCACGCTGATGTTCGGCACCGGCGCCGGTACAGCGGCGAGTGTGAAAGGGTGGCTCACCATCAGTGGAGTCAGACTAGGACAGCCCGCCGAGCTGGCGAAGATCACCGTCGTGCTGATGCTCGCGCGCATTCTTGGAGAGCGGCGAGAGCCACCGCGATCCATTCTCGAGCTGTGGAAGCCCGCGCTGATCGTACTCATCCCCTGGGTACTGATCATGGCGCAGCCCGACCTCGGCACCGGCATCGCGTTCATCGGGATTTTCTTCGCGATGCTCTACTGGTCGGGCGTGCCGTGGCCCCTGCTCGTGCTGATCGCATTGCCCGCGGTCAGCCTGCTCCTGGCGTTCAACACGACGTACTGGGGGGCATGGTTCCTCCTCCTCATCGCACTCGTCGTGCGTTATCGGCCCTATCTCGTCGAAGGCGTTGGTTTGATGCTCGCCAACGTCGCGATGGGCGTCGTCGCACCGCTCCTCTGGGAACGGCTTGCCCCCTACCAGCGCCATCGGTTGTTGGTGTTTCTGGATCCGTCGATCGATCCCCGCGCGTCGGGGTGGCACGTCATTCAGTCCCAGGTGGCGATTGGATCAGGCGGCTGGCTTGGAAAGGGGTGGACGGAAGGCACCCAGAAGCGGCTCGCGTTTCTTCCCGCGCAGCACACTGACTTCATCTACGCGGTGGTCGGCGAGGAGCTTGGCTTCATTGGTGTCACGGTCACGCTCGCCCTCTTTCTCTTCCTGCTGCTTCGCGTCGTGCGCGTTGCGGCGCGGGCGAATGACGGCTTCAGCAGCCTGGTCGCGTTCGGGCTCGCATCCAGCTGGCTCGTGCACATCCTGGTGAACATCGGCATGACGCTGAACCTGATGCCGATCACCGGCATTCCGCTCCCGTTCTTCAGCTACGGGGGATCGTTCCTGCTCGCATCGTGGCTGTCGATAGGCATTCTGGTGCGCATATCGAGTGAGGGACGCGGGGGGAGATTTGGGGAGCTGGCTATTTAGGGGTCAGGAGTCAGGAGTCAGGGGTCAGGGAAGGAAAGGGGCCGCCGCGCTTCGCGCAGGCGGCCCTCATCAGATGAGCGCGGCTGGCTGCAGAGCAGCCGCCGCGCCTTTCCTTCCCTGACCCCTGACGCCTGACCCCTGACCCCCAGTCTCCACTAGCTTGTGACCCCGCGCACACTCAGATTTCCACACCATGGCCTGGTTTCGCAAAGAAAAGAAGCCTCGGCAGCCCCGGCGCGAGCGGCTCGAGATTCCCGCGGACGTCTGGGAGAAATGCGAGGCATGCGGGCATACCGACATTCGTGAGAAGTTCGAGCGCAACCTCAACGTGTGCCCGGAGTGCGACTATCACCGCCGCATCCGAGCCACGGAGTACGTCAATCTCCTCCTCGATGACGGACAGTATGAGGAGCTCGATCCGGAACTGCGCTCGGTCGACCCGCTGACGTTCCCCGAGTACCCGCAGCGCATCGCCCGTGCGACTCAGAACGCGGGCGAGGCCGATGCCATCATGACGGTCACCGGAACGCTCGGTGCCATGCCACTCTTCCTTGGCGTCATGGACTTCGCCTTCATGGGTGGGTCGATGGGCTCGGTGGTTGGCGAAAAGATATCGCGCATGGGGCAACGCTCGCTCGAGCGCAAACACCCGGTGGTGCTCGTCTCGGCGTCCGGTGGCGCGCGGATGCAGGAGGGCGTGCTCTCGCTGATGCAGATGGCGAAGACGAGTGCGGTGCTGTCGCAGCTGGCCGAGCGGCGCATTCCTTACATCTCGGTGCTCACGAATCCGACGACGGGTGGTGTCAGCGCCAGCTTCGCGATGCTCGGCGATGCCATCGTAGCCGAGCCGGGAGCGGTGGTGGGGTTCGCGGGCCCGCGCGTGATCAAGCAGACCATCGGTCAGGATCTTCCTGAGGGATTTCAGACGGCGGAGTTCCTGATGGAGAAGGGGATGCTCGACGCCGTCGTCCACCGCCGCGATTTGAAGCGCACGATCGGTCAGCTGTTGCGCCATATGAGCGGACAGCCTGCGGCCGCGGGGTGGACGTCGCCCTGACCACGTACCGCGCCGCGATCGATGCGCTGTTCACGCGCACGACCGGCGTCTGGAAGCTTGGCCTGGAGCGCGTGAATGCGCTCCTCGAGCGTCTTGGCAATCCGCACCGAACGCTCACGGTGTTGCACGTCGGCGGTACCAACGGCAAGGGCAGTGTTGTCGCCACCGCTGAAGCGATCCTGCGAGCGCGCGGGCTCCGCATCGGCCGCTACACGTCGCCCCACCTGATCGATTTTCGCGAGCGCATTCTCGTCGACCGTGTTCCCATCGGCGAGGAGGATGTTCTCGACTTTCTCGAGCGATGGCTGCCGGAGTCCGAACGGCTCGGAGCCACCTTCTTCGAGATCACGACGGCGCTCGCCCTGGAGCACTTCGCGAAATCAGCGGTCGATGTCGCCATCGTCGAGGTGGGGCTGGGCGGACGGCTCGACGCTACCAACGTCGTGGATCCGCGTGCAGCGATCGTCACGTCGATCGCGCTCGATCATACCGAATGGCTTGGCAACTCGATCGAAGCGATCGCTGGCGAGAAGGCAGGCATCTTCAAGGCGAGGCGGCCCGCCGTCATTGGGGAGCGCAACCCCGACATCGTTGCGCAGCTCTCGCGCAATGCCGCGGAGCGAGACGCCCGCCCGATCGTGCTCGCGAGAGATCGCGGGGAGATCGCCGCCGTCCGGACGACGATGGACGGCACATCGTTCACGCTCGAGGGCGACACCCCGCTCACCATCCGCACTCCATTGCTCGGCACTCATCAGGCCGGGAATGCGGTCACGGCACTCGTCGCGCTGGACGTCGCTGGCCTCGTGCCGTGGCCGCACGCGGGCAGTGTGGTGACGATACCGAGCGCCGCACTGCCCGGGCGTTTCCAGCGGGTAGGCCGCTGGATCTTCGACGTCGCGCACAATCCTTCAGGCGCAGCGGTGCTGGCGGAGACGATCGCTACGGTCTCACTGCCGCGACCGCTCGTCACGGTGCTGGGTGTGCTTGGCGACAAAGATTGGCGCGGTATAATGGAGGTCCTCGCGCGTGTCGTGGACGAGGTGATCGTCACGCGGCCGCCGTCGGCGCCCGACGCTCGGGTGTGGGATGTCGAGGAAGCGCTCGCGTTCGCGCGCACGCTGCCCTGGCGCGCCACGGCCGAGTCCAGCTTCGATGTCGCGCTCTCGCGCGCCGACGAGATGGGAGCGACAATGCTCGTCACCGGCTCGTTTCACACTGTCGGCGATGCGATGGCGCGCTTGCAGGTGAATCCGTTGGCCGGGTAGATTCCGCTCATGTCACTGGACGCGCTGCCCGGGTTCCGCGAATTCTACCCTGCGGAGCTCGCCGAGCGGAACTTCATCATCGGGACGTGGCGCGAGGTGGCGCGGCGATACGCATTCGCGGAGTACGATGGGCCTCCGCTCGAGCCGCTGGAGCTCTACACCCGCAAAAGCGGCGATGAGATCGTCGGCCAGCTGTACTCGTTCGCGGACAAGGGCGGTCGCGAGGTTTCGCTGCGTCCGGAGATGACGCCAACGCTCGCGCGGATGGTGGCGGCGAAAGCGAACGCGCTGCGGAAACCGGTCCGCTGGTTTTCGATTCCGCAGCTCTTCCGCTACGAGCGCAAACAACGGGGCCGCCTTCGCGAGCACTTCCAGCTGAACGTCGACATCGTCGGTGAGGCAGACGTCACGGCCGACGCCGAGCTGCTCGCAGTGGCAATCGACATCATGCGCGCCTTTGGACTCACGGCTTCCGACGTGCGCGCTCGCGTCTCCGATCGCCGGTTGTTGCGTGGGTTGCTGGTGCTCACCGGCATCACCGACGACATGCTTCCCGGCGTGTACGCGGTGGTCGACAAGCTCGATCGTGAGCCCCGCGCCTCCCTGGAGACCAAGCTGCGTGCGGCCGGGCTTCACGATGTATTCATCGCACGGGTTTTCGAGGTGCTCAAGCACCCGGATCTGGACACCCTGCGAGAGCGGTATGGCGATGTCCCGGAGCTGCGTGAGGACTTCACGCGCCTCACGCGTTACTTCGAGTACCTCGATGCCCTTGGCGTACGGGACTGGGTGGAGTTCGACCTGTCGATCGTCCGGGGGCTGGCATACTACACCGGGATCGTCTTCGAGCTGTTCGACGCCAAGCGAGAGCTCCGCGCGATTTGCGGCGGCGGGCGCTACGACTCATTGCTGAAGCAGCTGGGCGGAACGGATCTCCCGGCGTTAGGTTTTGGCATGGGTGATGTCGTCCTTGGCGAGCTGCTGCGGGCCCGGGGACGCATGCCCGAGTCGCCGTCCTCGGTTGACGTGTGGGTGGCGTATGGCGACGCAGCGCTGCTCGACGAGGCGATGCGGATCGCGCGTCGGCTGCGCGACCGGGGCCGTTCGGTCGAGTATGCGTTAGGCGGTCAACAGCTGTCTCGTCAGCTCAAGGCCGCGGACGCCTCCGGGGCGCGGGACGTGCTGGTGTTACAACCGGCTGACCTGGAGCGCGGCGAGGCCATCGTGCGACGTCTGGCCGATGGCAACGAGACGCGCGTGCGCCTCGACGAGTGGATAAGCGCCCGGTGACTTCGAACCTTCGGACCTGATGAGCAACGACAAGAAGCTGACGACACGCGCCGAGGACTTCAGCGCGTGGTACAATGAGGTCGTGTTGCGGGCGGAGCTGGCGGACTACTCGCCGGTGCGCGGCTGCATGGTCATTCGGCCGGCAGGGTACGGCATCTGGGAGCGCATGCAGCATACGCTCGATGAGATGTTCAAGGCCACGGGCCATCAGAACGCCTATTTCCCGCTCCTCATTCCTGAAAGCTTCTTGCACAAGGAGGCCGAGCACGTTCAGGGCTTCGCTCCGGAGACCGCCGTCGTAACACACGGCGGCGGCAAGGAGCTCGACGAGCCGCTGGTTATCCGGCCGACGTCGGAAACCATCATCTACTCCATGTTCGCGAAGTGGGTGCAGAGCTATCGCGACCTCCCCATCCTCATCAACCAGTGGGCGAACGTCGTGCGGTGGGAAATGCGCACACGACTGTTCCTGCGAACGCTCGAGTTCCTCTGGCAGGAGGGGCACACCGCTCACGTCACTCACGATGAGGCCGAGGAGGAAGCGCGGAAGATTCTGGGGCTGTACAGCGATTTCATGGAGGGGTGGATGGCGATGCCCGTGATCACCGGGCAAAAGACCGAGAGCGAAAAGTTCGCCGGGGCGCTGCGGACGTACTCCTGCGAGGCGATGATGCAAGACAATCGCGCGCTCCAGGCGGGAACCTCCCACAACCTCGGGCAGAACTTCGCCAAGGCATTCAATCTCACCTTTCAGGCGGAGAACGGAGAGATCGCGCACGCGTGGAACACGAGCTGGGGCGTGTCGACGCGCCTCGTCGGCGGGCTGGTCATGACCCATGGTGACGACAACGGTCTGCGGATTCCGCCGCTGCTCGCGCCGACGGAGCTCGTCATCGTGCCGATCTGGAAGAGCGATGAAGAGCGCAGCCGCGTGCTCGAGACGGCGCGCCGCGTCTACGACAACCTGCGTGATTGGGAGCGTCGCGAGCCGAACCGGCTGCGCGTCCATTTCGACGATCGTGACAGCATGAAGCCAGGCGCAAAGTATTACGAGTGGGAGCTCCGTGGCGTGCCGCTGCGAATGGAGCTCGGTCCCCGCGACATTGACAAGAACCAGTGCGTGCTCGTGCGGCGGGATACGCGCGCCAAGCAGACTGTCAGTCTCGAGAGCGTTGGGGAGGACGTCGAGACCCTGCTCGAGACGATCCAGGATGACATGGTCGCCGCGGCGCTCGACCGCCGCGAGAAGAACAGCCATCGTGGCCCGATCACCTACGATCGGTTCCGCCAGCTCATGGATGGAGAGGGCGGCTTCGTGTATGCCGGTTGGTGCGGCGATCCCGCGTGCGAAACGACCGTGAAGGAGGACACGAAGGCAACGATTCGGGTCATGCCTGACGAGGAGTTTCGGTCCGATGAACCCCCTCGCACCTGTGTGCGATGCGGCCGGCCGTCCACGACCGAGGCCGTGTGGGCAAAGGCGTATTGACCGCGGCCAACCCCCTCACCGCTGCCGGTGGCCCGCGGGCAGGGCGCTGCGAGGGAATCGAGCTCGAGCATCTCGCGCGCGCGGTCGGCACGCCCGCGTACGTGTACAGCGCGTCGCATATTCGTGAGCAGTATCGGAGGCTCTCCTCGGCGCTGTCGGGCATCGGCCACCGAATTCACTACAGCGTCAAGGCGAACTCGTCGCTTGCCGTCCTGGCGTTGCTTCGAGAGCTCGGCGCGGGCGTCGATATCGTCTCCGGCGGCGAGCTGGAGCGCGCGCTTCGCGCGGGGTATACAGGAGCCGACGTCGTGTTCAGTGGGGTAGGGAAGACGGAGCAGGAATTGCGCGAGGCGCTCATCGCGGGGGTGCTGCTGTTCAACGTCGAGTCCGAAGCTGAATTGCGCCAGCTCGACCGGATCGCTCAGAATATGGGGAGATCGGCACCGGTTGCGCTGCGGGTGAATCCCGAGGTCACGGTGGACACGCCGCACCCATACACGCGCACGGGCGAGCGGGGAATGAAATTCGGCATTCCGTACGACGAGGCGCTCGAGGTCGCGCGCCGCGCCTTACGCATGCCCGGTATCGCGCTGCGTGGCGTCGACATGCATATCGGATCGCAGGTGACGGTGCTCGACCCGTACGAAGAAGGGATCGGACGCCTCCTCGAGCTGGTCACCGCTCTCCGAAATCTCGGATGCGCTGGTCTCGAGTTTCTCGACGTCGGCGGCGGCCTCGCGGTCACCTACGACGACGAGGCGCCGACAAACCCGGAAGCCTTCGCCGCCGCCATCGTCCCGCAGGTCGTGGCTTCGGGCCTAACGCTGATCGTGGAGCCCGGTCGCTATCTGGTCGGCAACGCGGGAATCCTGCTCACGCGTGTGCTGTACCGAAAGCGGAGTGGCGGACGGGAATACGTCATCACCGATGCGGGGATGAACGACCTGCTGCGTCCCTCGCACTACCAGGCCTACCATCACATATCGGCCGTTCAGCCCAGTGGCCGGTCCGAGACCTATGACGTCGTTGGCCCGGTGTGTGAGAGCGGTGATTTCTTCGCCCTGAACCGCACCATGGATGCCGTCACCGAGGGCGACCTCCTGATCGTGCATTCCGCCGGCGCATACGGATTCGTGATGGCCTCGAACTACAACAGCCGTCCTCGTCCACCGGAGGTTCTCGTAGAGGGAGATCGCTACGCCATCATCCGCGATCGGGAGACGTACGATGACCTCGTGCGCCACGAGCGGCCGACGCCTCAGTGGAGCCGCGTCTGATGCGCGTGGGACTTCTCGCTGACTCACACGATCGCGTTCCGGCCATCCAGGAGTTCGCGCGGCGGTTCGCCGAGGCCGGAGTTGGCTTCGTGCTTCACGCCGGCGACTGGTGCGCGCCCTTCGCGATCGCGCCGCTTCGAGCCGCGAACGTCGCCGTCGCCGGCGTATTCGGCCGCAACGATGGCGATCGCCAGGGCCTTCAGGCCGAGGCCGCAAAGGGGATGGGCTTCGAGCTCTACGAATCCCCACACAGCGTCGAGCTCGGCGACATGAGCATCCTGGTGGTGCACGACATTGGCGATGTCCAGAAGCGTTCGCTCGCGGCGCACGCGATCGTCGTCCATGGATGCACGCACAAGCAGGAGATGCGCGTGCGCGGCGACACGATGATCATCAATCCCGGTGAGGCGTGCGGATGGCTCTTCGGGCCCCCGACCGCCGCGATCCTCGATCTCGAGTCCAAGTCTCTCGAGGTGATCCGGCTCGATGGGCCCGAGTGGAGCCATCGTGGGTAGCCGGATCCTCATCCTCGACTACGGCTCGCAGTTCACCCAGCTGATCGCGCGGCGCGTCCGCGAAGCTCGTGTCTACTCCGAGATTCATCCGCCAACGCGCTCCCTCGAGTGGATTCGAGCGTGGGAACCCACGGGCATCATTCTGAGTGGGGGTCCGAGCTCGGTGTACGACGATGACGGCCCGAGTGCCGATCCTGCCCTGCTCGACATCGCCCCAGTGCTCGGCATCTGCTACGGGATGCATCTCATCGCGCATCTGGAGGGCGGAAAGGTCTCGCCTGGCCCCCGCGAATACGGGCGAGCGGAGCTCGAGATCCTCGCCTCGGACGGACTGTTCGGCGGATTTGACGAGAGCGAGCGCGTGACAGTGTGGATGAGCCACGGCGATCACGTCGAGACGCCTCCGTCAGGCTACGAGGTCACCGCGCGGAGCTCCACTGTGCAGATCGCAGGCATGCGCCATCGCACCCGGCCGGTATTCGGCGTTCAATTCCACCCGGAGGTTGCGCACACCCCGCGTGGTGGTGAAGTGATAGCCAACTTTCTGTTCGAGGTGTGCGGTGCTGAGCCCACGTGGACGGCGGGCGCGTTCATCGACGATGAGGTAACCAAGATTCAACGCCAGGTCGGAGCGTCGCGGGTGATCTGCGGGCTCTCTGGGGGCGTCGACTCGTCCGTTGCCGCCGCGCTCGTGCACCGGGCGATTGGCGATCAGCTCACCTGCATCTTCGTCGACACTGGTCTGCTGAGACTCCACGAGCGCGAACAGGTCGAGCGAACCTTCCGAGCGCACCTCGGCATAGACCTCATCACGGTCGATGCGAGCGACCGCTTCCTGATGGCGCTCGCCGGAGTCAGCGATCCTGAGGAGAAGCGCCGGCGCATCGGTCACACGTTCATCGATGTCTTCGAGGATGCGGCCGAGCGGGCGGGACATGAGGCTCGCTTCCTGGTGCAGGGCACGTTATACCCGGACGTGATCGAGTCTGTGTCCCCGCACGGTGGTCCGTCGGTGACGATCAAGACGCATCACAACGTCGGCGGCTTGAAGCCCGGAATGAAGTTCGAGCTGGTGGAGCCTCTGCGAGAGCTGTTCAAGGACGAGGTACGCCAGGTGGGCCGCGAGTTGGGGCTCCCGGAGGAGATTGTCGGGCGGCACCCCTTCCCAGGACCCGGGCTCGCCATTCGCGTGCTTTCCGATGTCACGCGCGAAAAGCTGGATACGCTGCGGCAGGCAGACGCGATCTATCTCGAGGGGATTCGCGAGGCGGAGCTGTACGACGACATCTGGCAGGCGTTCGCCGTGCTGCTCCCCGTGAAAAGCGTGGGAGTAATGGGAGACTTCCGCACGTACGCGAACGTCGTCGCTCTGCGCGCGGTGACCAGTCGCGACGGTATGACCGCCGACTGGTATCCCTTCCCGCACGATGTGCTGGCGAACATCTCGAGCCGAATCATCAACGAGGTGCGCGGCGTGAACCGGGTCGTCTACGACGTGAGCTCGAAGCCGCCGGCGACGATCGAGTGGGAGTGAGCAGGGCCGGGGTCAGGAGTCAGGAGTCAGGGGTCAGGGATGGAAAGGCGCGGCAGCTTCGCTGCCGCGCTCATCGATGAGCGCCGCACGCGCGAAGCTGCGGCGGCCCTTTCCATCCCTGACCCCTGACTCCTGACCCCTGACTCCTAGACGCCTTTCTCCTTCAACAGCGCCATGAACTCCGCCGGCGTCCCGATCGACATCAACCGCTGCGGCACATCAGTCTCCTTCGAGAACTGGGCGATCCTGCCGAGGACGGGCAGATACTGGTTCGAGACCTCGAGCGGCGGCGCGACGATGAGGAAAAAGAAATGGACCGGCTTCTCGTCGATCGCCTTGAAGTCGATCCCATCGCGCTTGCGACCGAACCCCACGCGCAGCTTGCTCACCACCAGCGAGCGGCAATGTGGAATCGCGATCCCTCGGCCGATTCCCGTCGAGCCAAGGTTCTCGCGACGCTTCAGCATCTTGAAGAGCATCCCCTCCGATTTCTCGTCCAGCTTGAGCAGGCCGATGAGCTCCTTCAGGATCTCATCCTTCGTGCTGCCGTCGAGCTCGAGCTTGATCGCATCTTCGGAGAAGAATTCGCGCAGTTCCATGAATGAGCGCGCCAGGCGCTGAGTGATGAGAGCAGGGGAATCCGGCGCAACATACCCGAGTCTGTAAGCGCTGTCAAATCATGTCGTTGCACGCATTTCGCCGCAGCGTTAGCTTCCATCGACATGCCGTTTCCCTTTCCGCTCCCGTACCGGGTTCCGCTGTACCTCGCGCCGATGGCCGGCGTGTCCGAGTCGCCCTTCCGGCGGCTTTGCCGCCGCTTTGGTGCGGACGTGGTGGTGACGGAGTTTCTCTCGGCAGAAGGCATTCGCCGGGAGAACGAGGCCACGCTCGCGAAGCTTCGCTTTGGAAGCGATGAGCGTCCCATCGGGGTCCAGATCTTCGGCTCCGATCCTTCCGCCATGGGAGACGCGGCGTCGCTCGTGACCGATGTGTTCGCGCCTGAGTTCATCGACATCAACTTCGGATGTCCGGTGAAGAAGGTCGTGAGGCGAAACGGTGGCTCGGGCTGCTTGAAGGACCTGTCACTGGTCGAGGGAGTGATCCGCGCGGTGTCCGGCGCGACCCACCTTCCGGTGACGGTGAAGATTCGCAGTGGCTGGAGCGAGGAAATGCGGAACCCCGTCGCGATCGCCCTTCGCTGCCAGGACGCGGGCGCGCGCGTGCTCGCGCTGCATCCCCGCACGCGCACGCAGATGTACACGGGCGCCGCCAGCTGGGATGAAATCGCCGCTGTGGTCGATGCACTCGACATCCCGGTTCTCGGCAACGGTGACATCAAGACCGCTGACGACGCCCTCCGCATGCACGAGCACACCGGATGCGCGGGCGTCATGGTCGCCCGTGGATCCTTCGGCCAGCCGTGGATCTTCACCCAGGCCCGGGCGCTCCTGGAGGGGCAGCCAATGCCCCCTGCGCCGCCGATCGAGGAGCGCTTCGCGATCGCGATCGAACATGCTCGCATGGCTGAGGCGTACGAGCAGGATCCCCGAGGCGCGGCGATCGAGTTCCGCAAGCACCTGGGCTGGTACGTAAAGGGGGTTCCCCATTCCGCGGACCTCAGGCGACAGTTGCACGCGGTCGACTCGCTCAGCCAGGTAGAGGACATCTTCGCTGGCTACCTGGATCTAGTGCAGCGTGGCGAGCTAACCTCCGGCGAGGTGGCGGAGCACGCTCCGGGCGAGCGAGAGGCTGCTCTGACGTGAACCGCGAGCGCGTGCTCGACCTGTTGCGTCGGGTCGCGGGAGGCGAGCTGGCGGCCGACGTAGCGGCTGACGCCATCGCCGTCTCCCCGATCGAAGACCTCGGCTTCGCGACCATCGATCACCACCGGGCGGTTCGCCTCGGCTTCCCGGAGGTGATTCTCGCCGCGGGAAAAACCACCGAGCAGGTGGTCGAGATCGCCGATCGCATCGCTGCGCGGCGCGACGGATTCCTCGTGACGCGGGCTGACGCGAACGTGCGGCGTGCCCTTGCAGAGCGCGTCCCGGCCGTTGAAGTAAACGAGCTTGGTAGAACGGCTTACCTCGCGCCTGATAAGGAAGTTCCTCAAGGGACGGGGTCTGTCCTCGTCGTCACCGCCGGCACCAGCGACTTGCCGGTTGCCGAGGAAGCCGCGGTCACCTTGCGCGCCCTTGGCAACTGTGTCGAGCGCCTAACGGATGTTGGCGTTGCGGGAATTCATCGACTGCTGTCGCGCAGCGACGTCCTCACGCGAGCCGCCGTCGTGATCGTTGTGGCGGGAATGGAAGGCGCGCTTCCCTCGGTCGTCGGTGGGATTGTTCGAGTTCCCGTGATAGCCGTTCCCACGAGCGTCGGATACGGCGCCAGCTTCGGCGGTATCGCCGCGCTGCTCGGCATGTTGAACAGTTGCGCTGCCGGCGTGACTGTCGTCAACATCGACAACGGGTTCGGCGCCGCCTATGCCGCTTCGCGCATCACTCATTCGTAGTATCGCACAGCATCGCTGGACCTCCGTCGCGGCGGTCGCGCTCTGGTTCGCGGCCGCCGCGTCGTTCATGCACCCCGTCGCTCGAGCTGAGCTCGCGGCCGGGTCCCGTTTCGGTTGGCCGGCGCTCGCCGCGCTCGTGATCGCCCTGGCGCTGGCAGGCGCCGTAGCCGCCGGCACCCTCCCCGCGACCCTCCGGGAGCGACTTATCCACATCGTCACGCTGCTCTCCGCGCCTGCCTTCCTCGTCGTGGCGGGGAGCGGAGGCGTCCATTCGCCCGCGTTGGCGATCGTGGGGCTGCTCCTCATGAGCGTGACAGCGACGTTAGGCTATCGAGCCGGCGGGATTGCAGCGGCGATCTCCGTCGTCGTCATAGCGCTCGCCGACTCGGCCCTGGGGCGGGGGCCGGAGGGGGTCCCGATCCTCACCGCCACGGCCCTGGTGATGGCCATCGCGGTCGGCCCCCTCTGGTATGCGCGCAAGATTGCGCGCGACGTCGAGGTCGACCGGCAGCGAATGCGGCGCGTGCAGGGTTTCCTCCATCGGCGGCCGACACCGCGCGGGTCGACCGCGGTCGCGAGCGACCTGCGCCGTGATGCGGTTTCCGAGCGCGACGCAGCCATCGGTATGGTGCACCTGCACATCGCCAGTCGATATCTACGTGACATCAGAGACAGCCTCTGCGCCGACGAGGTCATCTACTGGCGCCTCTCTGAAGAGAACGAGCGCATGGAGCCGGCCGCCTGGTCGACAGTCTCGCCTGACGAGCCCGCGCTCTTCCCGGAGCGGGAGGGCGTCCCGCTCGTCCAGTGGGCGGGCTCACAGCGTCTGGCGGTGGCGGCGCAGCTCGAGCACGGTGGCATCGTCGTCGCCGGCCCGGTCGAGGAAGGTGATCGCCTTTTCGGCGCCCTCAGCGTGACTGTGACTGGAGGCGCCGCGTTGCCGGACGAGGAGCTCAAGAACTGGGTGCGGCGCCACGGCACGCACCTCGGCACTCTCCTCGGCCTCCTCGAGGTTCGGCACCTGACTGCGCGCCGCGCGGCGGACGTTCGCGCCATTATCGACGCGGTCGAGCGCATTCAGGGGAGCGTGGTGGTTGATACGCTCGCACGGTCGGTGTGTGAGACGTCGCTCCAGGTCACCAGCGCCTCGCGATCGGCGTTCGTCGCGTGGGATGCCGCCGCGGGGACGGGCGTCGTTCGAAGCGCCTCGGCGAGCTTTGGACTCAAGGAAGGCTATGTCCTGGGAGGCGACTCGCTCGTCGCGCGGGCATGCCGCCACGATCAAACCTTCGTCTTCGAGGATGCGCAGCGGGCCGCACTCCGAACCGCGGTGTTCGCGGATGCGGAGCCCCGGCGCCGAATCGGATCGCTCGCTGTCATTCCGTTGCGACGCGATCATTCCGTGCTCGGGGCCATCGTCATCGAGGGCGATGCGCCGCGGCAGGTGGTCGATCGAGAGGTCGACACGGTGAGGCTGCTCGCGCGTGTCGCCTCCCTGTCGCTCCGCACGGCGGAGGAGTTCACGCGCCAGCACGATCTCGCGCGCAAGGATGCGCTCACAGGGCTCGCGAACCGCCGCACCTTCGATGAGCGCCTCTCGACCCTTCTCGCGGAGAGTGATCGCTTCCAGCGGCCGGTGTCGCTCCTACTGGCCGACCTCGACCACTTCAAGCGGGTGAACGACGAGCACGGCCACGACGCGGGCGACACCGTCCTGCGACACGCCGCGCGGGTGCTCGGCGGAGCGCTCCGGGCAGAGATCGACCTCTGCGCGCGATATGGCGGGGAGGAGATGGCGATTCTGCTCCCGCAGACGGATCTGGCCGGGGCGCGCGAGGTCGCCGAGCGGCTCCGCACGCTGCTGAGCTCGCAGCCGGTTCGGCTGGGCGCGCGCGAAATCGACGTTACTGCATCGTTCGGGGTGGCGACCTACCCCGCCAGCACGAACAGTCGAGATACGCTTTTCCCCGCCGCCGACCGGGCGCTGTACGAGGCTAAGCGAGGCGGAAGGAACTGCGTGAAGATAGCGGAAGTAAGCGGCGCCGGTACAACGCTTTAGGACGTTAGCTCGGAACGACATCGGAGCTCGTTCGTCGTTGACTCCTGGGCGTTGGGTCGCTAGAATTGGTGCTACGGGGGCGACTGGCTTCGACGGGGTCGGTGAAGCCGTGGCCGCGTGCCCAGGTCCTCGAGCCCTGGTTAATCCCTCGGGATGATTCACAACTGCCAACTCTAACATGGCTCTGGCTGCGTAACTTTTAGTTATGCACCTGCCCGTAAGAAGCTCGCCTAAGGCGTCTTCCGGGTATCGCAAATTTGGGCTGGCTCGGCGTCGCGTCTCCAGGCGTTGAGCGAGACAAAGAGAGACTTATCCGAAAGTGGGCTGTCTGCCGGCCAGCGTTCGGAGACATTCAATGGCAGACTACGCACGTAGACGCTGTGGTGGATCCATTCTCGGACCGGGGTTCAATTCCCCGCGCCTCCACTGACCTAAGTAACTGCGGGGCCTTGACTCTATTCTCGGTCAGGGCCCCGCGGGCCTTATGTGGGTCTTACGCACGCGCAATCCTCCTCACGCTGGCCGGGCCCGCCCTGCGACTTTTGCGAGTCCGTGGCGAAGATCGGGCTCGTTGGTGATGGCGTACCGCTGACGGATGGCCTCGGTCTCGTGCCCAACGAGTGGATCGCCACTGAGCGGGCACGCCTGCGCGCTTCGCTACGTTGTCCCTGACCGTGTCCCTCCGTCGCTGACGTTGCCTCCGTCGTCGCTGACGCCCCACTACCAAAACAGGCCGTGGTAGAGCGGTCACGCTATGACGCTTGCGTGACGGAGGCTGCTATCAGAGCAATCCAGCGACGCTCGCAATGTGTCCGATTAACCAACGGGAGGTGTTGGCGATGACTCGACGATGAGCCCGGAGCGCGCGAACCCGCGACGAAGGATTCGAGCAGGGACGACGACGGACGAGCCGAGAAGAAGGGAAGCTTCTTACTAGGAGCGGACATGCATGACGCACGAGGACTGAGCCTGCGCGGAATCACCCGACCGGCCGTAGTCGCGGCGTTTGTGCTCGCAAGCGGCGGCTGCTCGGAGCGCGCGGGAGGTGGCCCACAGGTACCTGACGCCAAGAGCTTAGGACTCTATCTGTCAGGCGCGGCCGCCGAACAGCTTCAGCCAGACGGAACGCTCCGAATTGCCAACAGACCGACGCTGGGATCGCAGCCGCAGATTGGCGAAGCGCAAGCGCGCGAGCTCGCGGCCGCGCACGCAGCAACGCACCTGCAAGGCATTCTGCCCACCCTCGAACGCGACCGCGGCGCACCCATCGACATAACGGGGATCACGGTGTGTCCGCGTGTCTTCTACGCGGAGGCCCCGGTCGAGGAACTTCCGAGCGAAGTCCCGGCGCTGTATCACCGCTTCTACGGGCCGTGGTGGCTCACCAGCCTGTGCACACCGAGCGGTGAGGCTGTCATAGCGCTCGCGATTTCCGCATACGCGACCGAACTGTGGGTCGAGGATGGGAAACTCCGGTACCCAACGCACCACGGAGAGGAGTTTCGCATCGTCGGAATTCCGCCGGGGGAGGACAACCAGCTCCCACTATCGCCCGAAGTGGCCGTTAGGCAGACAGCAAAGGCCTCAAACCGCCGCATTGCAGCGATTCCGCGCTTGATCCTGCAATTCCCGCCGGAATCGGCGTACCCGCAACTCGCGCGGTGGCAATTATCGTTGGATGCAGAGGCAGAGGTGGAAGTAACCGGCAACGGCGCGAAAGTGAGAGTCAGGGACCTCTTCGTCGGAGGACAATACCGCTCGAAGCTCAAGACAAAGCGCGCCTCCCCTGAGCAGCCTGCCGAGGTCGAAGCGCGGTGGCTGCCCGCCGATGCTGCTGCGCAACTGCGCGCTGGGTCCACGCCCCAGTGGCGAACGACGCGCATCCTTCGACGCAACGAGGCTCCTGTCAGATTCGAGGATGTCGGTCGCGCGGGAGGGCTCTAGCCATGACCAGCATACTGCGGCAAGGCTCTCTCTGCGCCGCCCGTGCATTGGTGGGCGCGCGTCGGCTGGCGGTGGGCGGGATCGGCATTCTCCTGGCTGCGTGCGAGCCCGATCGACCCATTCCCGACCCAAAGAGTAAGTGTCGCGTCGAGGGTGACTGGAATTTCATTCGGAATGCCATCAGGGTCGACCACTATAAGCCGAATGATTGCCCAAAACTGGTCCTCCGCGCGGAGTATCCCCACGGCGGCTACTTTACCCCCTATGAGGCGAACGAGATTGCGCCCCACGCGTCCGTGGAGGCGGGGACACTCGTCTTGACTGCGATCGCAAATCACCACGGCGAAGAAAAAGAGCGGGTCGAGTCGTTCATGCGGCTGTGGCACGACGCCTATGTACGCGCTTACATCACCGGGTACTTCATGCGCGCGTCGGTTCCCTTGTGCAACCTCTGCCGCTTCGAGGACCACGCGTTTCACCTGCTCTTTGCAAGAGATAATGAAATCGCGCAGGCCGAAGTCCATATGCCGTACTACGACGCGTGGTTAGCCGACATCGGCGGGCCCAACTGGTGCCCGAATCCTACGTACCAGTGTCCGACCTTTCCCTCTGGCACCGGTTTCACGCTCACCGCCAACGTCATCAACGGCTTCAACGGACCCTACCTCTATGAGTGGTTCCGCAACGGCGTATCGATGGGGCCGCCCTCCAGTGCATCTACCATTGCGGACTACGGTGACCAGGGGGGCACGTTCCAGAACTACCGGGTCGCGATAACCGATACGTTGCGAGCGCGCGTGGTGTCAGAAGAAAAGGCGGTGTGGATTCCTTATCCTCAGGGAGGAGGCGGCGGCTGTGAGCCGTGGATGATTGAATGCGAGTGAGGCCTCCGAGATTGCTTTAACCCCTCTTTTCCGTGCGTAGAGTCCCCACGGGTGCAGGTTGTCCCGCACCCTATAGGAATCAAGAGAACAACGCCGGGTCGATAACCGACCCGGCGTTGTTTTGTGGCTCATTGCGCCCGTCAAATTCGCGTCATTCGGAATTCGCAATCACGCGGTTCGTGGCCCCGCCAGCCAAATCTCCTTGGTGTCGTGCACAGTTCCTGCACCCCGAGCGCGGAGTTAGCAAGCACTTCTCGTTAGCCGGCTGCCACCCGGACGGAGACCTCAATGGATCCAAGGGACCTGGCGCTGACGGCGGCGCGCGCGGTTGCGGTCTACGCCGTGATGCTCGCGGTCATTCGCCTATCCGGAAAACGCACCATCGGAAGCTTCAGCGCATTCGACTTCCTCGTCGCTCTCATGCTCGGCGAAGTCGTGGATGAGATCATCTACGGCAACGTCTCGATGGCGCAGGGATTCATCGGCGTCGGCGTAGTCGCGGTGCTGCATTACCTGAACTCCTGGCTGACCTACTGGGATCACGGCTTCGGGCACCTACTCGAAGGATCGCCCACGGTGGTGCTCGAGAAGGGCCAGCTCCATTACCCCGGCATGCGTGCGGAGCGGATGAACGAGAAGGACGTGCTTTCCGAGCTGCGGTTGCACGGCGTGGACGACCTTCGCGAGGTCAAGCTCGCCGTCATCGAATACAACGGCCAGTTGAGCGTGATTCGACAGGACTGGGCGGAGCCGGTCCAGAAAGCCGACGTCGGCCTGGCCATGGAGGAGCAAAAACGCGCCGATACGGGAGGGGACGAGGAGCCCATGCCCGAGCACCGGACGGATAGCCCGAACCTCCTCGATCGGGCGGAGTGATGTCACCGCTCGCGATCGCCATCCGGGCTGTCCTGGCGTACCTGTTTCTATTGGCGCTGGTACGCGTGTCGGGCAAGCGCCTGGTGTCGGAGGCCACCGGCATGCAGTTCGTGCTCGCCATCATGATCGGTGATCTCATCGACAATGCTATCCTCGCGACTGTTCCGTTCGCGCAGCTCATCGTTGCCGCGGGCACGCTGGCGATTCTGCACCTCAGTATCGCCATTGTGGGGATGCTCAACGTCCGGGCGTGGATGCTCCTCGAAGGGGAGCCTCCCACCGTGCTTCAGAATGGCATTCCGCGACGCAATGTCATGAGACGCCAGCAAATGAACCGGAAGGAGCTCGCGTCCCTGCTGCGGCTGGCCGGGATCTCCGCCGCCCGCTGGGCAGAGATCAAGCGCGCGCGAATCGAGGAAGAGGGCATTGTGGGCGTCGTCTTCCACGACTGGGCGAAGCCCGCGCAACGGAATGATGCGGAGTGGGTGAGGACGCGCATGCAGAGGCGGTCGTGAGAGACCTTCCGATTGCGATGGCTCTCGTGCTTGTCTCCCTCGCCCTCGTTGGCGGAGTGGTCCTCGGCCTCGGCGACGACGAAATCCTGGTGTCTCCTCCCGAGATCGTGGCGCAGGAGTTCGTTCGCTCGATGTCTCTGGGCCAGGTCGGGACGGCGCGTCGGATGCTCACTCGCGACGCCGAGCGCCGGACATCCGAGAGTGACGTGCGCCGGATCTCGTCGGATTTTCGAGCACGCATCGGGCGCCTCGAGAATGTGGAGGGAACCTTGAAGCATCGGAGACCGGATACGACGCTGGTGCGAGCCCGTGTCGAGGGCCATCGAGGGCATGCAGCGCCCGTCCTCACCCTCGTTCGTGAGTTCGGCGCATGGGCGGTGGCCAGTGCGAGCGACGTTCTGCTCGCAGATGGGCAAATTGCTTCACACCCGCCGGGCCGCCGATGACGAACGCCGCTCGCAACCCCGATCTGCACGGCAACGCACCAGACAAGTCGCCGGTCGCGCTGATTCTGATCGACGTGATCAACGCACTCGATTTCGACCAGGGGGAGCAGCTGCTGGAGCATGCGCTCCCGATGGCTCGCAACATCGCGGCGCTCAAGCGGCGCGCGAAGCAGCTCGGCATTCCCACCGTCTACGCCAATGACAACTTCGGGCGATGGCAATCGGACCTGAATCAGGTCCTCGATCACGTTCTGCACGACGGCGTACCGGGAAAGCCGCTCGCCGAGATTCTGCATCCGGAGAAGGACGACTATTTCGTCCTGAAGCCCAAGCATTCCGGCTTCTTCTCGACGCAGCTCGACATTCTGCTCGATTACCTCGGGGCGAAGACGCTGATCATGACGGGAGTCCAGGCGAATATCTGCGTGCTCTTCACCGCCAACGACGCGTACATGCGCGACTATGCGCTCGTGGTACCATCCGATTGTGTGGCGTCGACGGACCCCGCGGAGGCAGAGCACGCATTGAAGGAAATGCAGGTCGTCCTCAAGGCCCAGGTGATGCCGTCGCGTGAGCTCGACCTCGAAGCGCTGGTCGCGGACGCCGGACGCGCGGCCGCGGCGCCTCGCGAAGGTGCCGCGTACGACTGAGCCTTCCGTAGAGGCCTCGAGGGCTTGGCTAACGGCGCAACCCTTGCTTTGAATCGCGTGGAACCTCTCCCAAGGCGGCGCTGATGGCGCAGGAAGGAGGGAGCGCCACGCGCGTCCCGCGGATGGACAACCTCACCAAGGAAGAGAAGAAGTCCGTCACGCACGGCGACTTCTGGGTTCCCGAAGCGGAACGTGAGGTCTACAAGCAGGCACTCCGCGCGCTCAACGAGCACGGGATCCCATACGTGGTGGCCGGAGCCTACGCAATCTACGAGCACACCGGGATCTATCGCGACACAAAAGATCTCGACGTCTTCGTGCAGCCCGAACACACCATCGCGGCTGGCCGCGTACTACGCGAGGCAGGCTTCACGACGCGACTCGAGCAGCCGCATTGGCTGGCGAAGGCATTCGTTGGCGACCCGTTCGTCGATCTGATCTTCGGGATGGGAAACGGTCTCGCTCTCATCGACGAGGGCTGGTACCGCAACAGCCGCCCTGCCATCCTCGCGGCGACGCCAGTGCGCGTGGCCCCGGCGGAAGAGCTCCTCTGGCATCGGCTTTTCATCCACGAGCGGCATCGGCAGGACATGGGCGACATCGTCCACCTGATTGCCTGCGTGGGACACGCCATGAATTGGGGGCGATTGCTCGAGCGCGTTGCGGAGCACTGGCCACTGCTGCTCGCACAGCTTCAGATCTTCATGTACGTGTATCCGGAGATCGACGGTGCCGTTCCCCGGTGGGTTCTCGAGCAGCTGCTCGCGCGAGCGTCGGCGGAAGCCGGACGTCCGCGAACCGGCGACCGCGTCACACGAGGCACGCTCATCTCTCGCTTCAGCTTCAATATCGACGTGAATGAATGGGAGTTCCGCGACGAGCGCGAGGACAGTGTGCGACGTCGCGAGCTTCATCCCGTTGTCCGGGCGATCGCCGCCAGCGACGTGTGGATGGAGCGCTCATCGATCGTGGACGAGTACGATGCCCGTATCAAGCATCTCTGAGATTCCGCAGCGACGCACATCGGATCGTGTCGCGCGCATCGCCGCCGTCGGCGACATTCACTGTGGCGAGGAGGATCGCGGAGCCTTCCGCGATCAATTCACCCGGGCGAACGACGACGCGGAGATTCTCATCCTGTGTGGGGACCTGACGCGGCGCGGCCTGCCGCCGGAATTCCGCACCGTCGTTGGCGAGCTGGCGGACGTGAAGATCCCGATCGCCGCCGTTCTTGGCAACCACGACCACGAGTCCGGGCTCGTGACGGAAGGGGAAGCCATTCTCCGCGACCGAGGCATCCATGTGCTCACGGGTGATCCCTTTCACCTCAACGAGCACGTGGGGCTCGTGGGGACGAAGGGCTTCATGGGCGGATTCGGGCGCGCGGCGCTGACGTCGTTTGGCGAGGCGGAAACGAAGGCTTTCGTGAACGCAACGCTCGAGGAGGTGCAGCGTCTCGAGATGGGACTGCGTCGCCTGGCGACGCCGGTGCGGATCGCCGTGCTGCACTACGCGCCGATCGCGGGAACGATCGCCGGCGAGCCCGAGGTGATCTACCCCTTCCTCGGCTGCGACCGCCTGGCGGAGCCGCTCGACCGGTACGATGCGACGGTCGTCTTCCACGGCCACGCACATACCGGTGCCTTCGAGGGTCGCACCGCCGGCGGAGTGCCCGTCTACAACGTTTCGTTACCGGTGCTCCGGAAAATCGGGCTCTCGACGGTGTACTACGTGCACGAGGTCTCGTTGGTACAGGCAATTGCGCGTGGTGCTTGAGTGTCAGGCGCGCAACGAGTAGCACTGCATCACCACAGAGGCACAGAGGGCACAGAGAAGGGCGAACTGCTACTGCGGCAGTTCGCCCTCTGTGCCCTCTGTGCCTCTGTGGTTAATGCAGTTGGCCCTTGCGTATCGAGCCTAACTAGGCTGCAAGGCCGCCTGCCCCGCCGCTAGCCGCGCGATCGGCACCCGGAAGGGCGAGCAGGACACGTAGTTCATGCCTGCCGCGTGGCAGAAGCGGATGGAGCGCGGCTCGCCGCCGTGCTCGCCGCAGATGCCGACCTTGAGGTTGCTGCGGGCGCGGCGACCGTCGTCGACGGCAATCCGGATCAACCGCCCGACCCCGCGCTCATCGAGGACCTGGAACGGATCCTCGGCGAGGATGCCGCGCTCGATGTAGGTCGGGAGGAACCGGCCGGCGTCGTCGCGGCTCAGGCCCATCGTGGTCTGAGTCAGGTCGTTGGTCCCAAAGGAGAAGAACTCTGCGCCCTGAGGCCCGCCCGCGATCTCGTCGGCGGTGAGCGCTGCGCGCGGCAGCTCGATCATGGTTCCGACGAGATACGGAATCTCCTCTCCGATTCCCGCCGAACATTCCGCGCGCGACTTCGTCGATGATCGCGCGCTGATGGAGGAATTCCCTGGACGTCGCGACGAGCGGGATCATGATCTCGGGGAAGACCTCGATGCCGCGTTTCGCCGTGCGCACCGCGGCCTCGAAGATCGCTCGTGCCTGCATCTCCGTGATCTCCGGATAGCTCACGCCGAGCCGGCATCCGCGATGCCCGAGCATCGGGTTCGTCTCGCGAAGGGACTCGACGATGCGCGTGAGCTCCATGCGCGTGATGCCGAGCATGCGCGCGAGGCGCTTCGACTCCTCGCCGCCATGCGGCAGAAATTCGTGGAGTGGCGGGTCGAGCAGGCGGATCGTCACGGGAAGTCCAGCCATCGCCTCGAATATCCCTTCGAAGTCGGCGCGCTGCATCGGAAGTAGCTTCGCGAGCGCGCGGCGACGTCCGCCCTCGTCGCGAGCGACGATCATCTCGCGCATCGCGTGAATGCGGTCGCCCTCGAAGAACATGTGCTCGGTGCGGCACAGCCCGATCCCTTCGGCGCCGAACCCGCGAGCTGTCCGCGCGTCCTGCGGGGTGTCGGCGTTGGCACGGACACGGAGGGTCCGCGCCTCGTCGGCCCAGCCCAGTAGTCGAGCAAATGGCCCATACGTGGAGGAATCCTGTGGCGCCATGGCTCCCGACATGACGCGGACGACCTCGCTTGGGATGGTCGGGAGGTCGCCCCTGAAAACGCGGCCGCTGGCGCCGTCGAGCGTGATCCAGTCACCCTCGTTGACGGTGGTGCCATTGACGGCGAAGCAGCGCTGCTCGAGGTCGACATGAACGTCCTTCGCGCCCACGATCGCACACTTGCCCATGCCGCGCGCTACCACCGCCGCGTGGCTCGTCATGCCGCCGCGCGTGGTGAGGATCGCGCGCGCGGCGACCATCCCGTGGAAATCCTCGGGAGTCGTCTCGTCCCGCACGAGGATCACGCGCTCTCCGCTCGCCGCCCGCTGCTCCGCGACGTCCGGGTCGAACACGGCGCGCCCGCTCGCGGCACCGGGGCTGGCTGGGAGACCGGTACACAGTGGTTCCGCGCGTGCACCCGGATCGATCGTCGGGTGCAACAATTGATCGAGCTGCTGTGGAGCGACGCGCATGACCGCTTCACGGCTATCAATCAACCCTTCGGTCACCATGTCGTTGGCGATGCGGACGGCAGCGGCAGCCGTCCGCTTTCCGGTGCGCGTCTGAAGGAGATAGAGCTTTCCACGCTCGACCGTGAACTCGATGTCCTGCATCTCGCAGAAGTGCTTCTCGAGCCGCTCCTGCGTCGCGAGCAGCTCTCGATAGGCATCCGGCAGCCGCTGCGCCATGTCGTCAATGTCCAGCGGTGTGCGAATGCCGGCGACGACATCCTCACCCTGGGCGTTGACGAGAAACTCGCCGTAGAACTTGCGCTCGCCCGTAGAAGGGTTGCGGGTGAACGCGACGCCGGTGCCGGAGTCGTCACCCATGTTGCCGAAGACCATGGCGACGATGTTGACCGCGGTGCCGAGCGTCTCGGGGATGTCGTTCACGCGGCGATAGTCGACTGCCTTCTTCAGGGTCCACGACTTCCACACCGCTTCGATGGCGCCCCAGAGCTGCTGCACGGGGTCCATCGGAAAGCCTTCTCCCGTTCTGGTTCGGACGAGCGCCTTGTACTCCTCGACGAGGTTGCGGAGCACTCCCTCGCTGAGCTCGGAGTCGCTCTTGACGCCCTCGAGCAATCGCTTTCCCCGAAGCAAGCTCTCGAAATCATGGCTGGAAACGCCGAGCACGACGTCGCCATACATCTGAAGAAACCGGCGATAGGAGTCATACGCGAAGCGCGCGTTTCCACTTTGCTGCGCGAGTCCCTGCACGGCGAGATCGTTGAGCCCGAGGTTGAGGATCGTCTCCATCATGCCGGGCATCGACACGGGGGAGCCCGAGCGCACCGAGACGAGCAATGGATTGTTCGCGTCGCCCAGTCGCTTTCCCGTGCACTGCTGGAGCTGCTCCAGGTTCGTGCCGAGCTCGTCGCGCAGGGACGATGGATACGTTCCATCTCGCAGATACTCGATGCATGCCTCGCAGGCGATGGTGAAACCGGGCGGGACTGGAACGTCGAGGTTGGTCATCTCGGCGAGGTTCGCGCCCTTGCCTCCCAACACGCGCTTCATCTCGCGTGTGCCGTCGGCCTTGCCGTTGCCGAAGAAGTAAACGAGGCGTGTCACGACACTCTCCTCAGCACCCGCAGCCGAAGCGAAGCTTGTTCGGGTCCGCTGGAGGCGGGGTAGGGTAGTCGCCGGAGAAGCAGGCGTGGCAGAATCCGTCTGGCCCGCCGGGCACAGCACCCAGCATGCCTTCGAGCGAGAGATACCCGAGCGAGTCGACGCCGATGTGCCGCGCAATGTCCTCGACGCCGAGATTGGCGGCGATGAGCTCCTCACGGGACGGAGTGTCGATGCCATAATAGCACGGCCCGGTGATCGGGTGCGAGCTCACGCGCATGTGAACCTCACGCGCGCCGGCGGATCTGACCAATGCGACGAGGCCCCGCGTGGTGGTGCCGCGCACGATCGAATCGTCGACCATGACGACGCGCTTGCCGTTGAGTACTTCGCGAACGGCATTGTACTTCACCCTCACCTTCGCGTCGCGTCCGGTCTGCGACGGCTGGATGAAAGTCCGCCCGACGTAATGGTTGCGGATGAGCGCGAGCTCGAAGGGCAACTCGGACTGCTCTGCGTACCCAACCGCCGCCGAGTTCGCGGAGTCCGGGACCGCGAACACGAGATCCGCGTTAGGCGCCGGTTGCTCACGCGCGAGCTGACGCCCCAGCTCGCGGCGGGCACGGTCGACTGATCCGCCCCAGATGCGGCTGTCCGGCCGCGCGAAGTAGACATACTCGAAGACGCACTTCCGAGGATCGCGGGCTTCGTGCGGAAAGGTCGAGCGGATCCCGTCGCGGTCGATGGTGACGATCTCTCCGCGCTCGATGTCGCGCTCGAAGGTCGCGCCCACGAGGTCGAGGGCGCACGTTTCCGACGCAACGACCCAGCCCTCGCCGAGGCGGCCGAGCACGAGCGGACGCCATCCGCGAGGATCGCGCGCGGCGAGGAGCGTATCGCCAATGACGACGAGGAGCGAATACGCCCCTTCGACACCTTCGAGCGCGTCGGCCAGCCGCTCGTCAGGCTTCTCGCGACGCGACCGCGCGATCCGGTGCACGAGGACTTCGGAATCCATCGTCGACGTAAAGATCGAGCCCACATCCTCGAGCTCGCGGCGAAGCTCGCTGGCGTTGACGATGTTGCCGTTATGCGCCAGCGCGATGTGCCCGTCCCGAAAGCGGGCGAGAATGGGCTGTGCATTCTCGATCGTCGAGGAGCCGGCAGTGCTGTAGCGCGTATGTCCGATGCCGGTGTCGCCGGGCAGCTCGCTCAGTGAGCGGCCGTCGATGCCTTCAGAGACGAGGCCCATGGCCCGCAGCGCCCGCGCCGTGCCGTGCTCGTCGACAGTGACGACGCCCGACGACTCCTGACCGCGATGCTGCAGCGAGTAGAGGCCGAGATGCACGCAGTTCGTGGCCTCGGGAACTCCGTGAACGCCGAATATGCCGCACATGTTTCCTCTAAAGTTCCGTACCGGCAGCCCAGTCAGGTAGTCGAGTGGTCGAGGATGTCGAGGTGATCAAGGCAAAATCTCCTCGATCACCGGGGCGACCTCGACAGCCTCGACCACCTGATCTCCGTCACTACACAGTCGCAATGGATGGGTGCTGCTCCGCCACAGCCGTTTCGGCCGGCCCGCGTCGCATGATCGAAGCGATCGAGTCGTAGTACAGGCTGGCCAGACGTGAAAGCGGGGCATCGATCACCCGATCACCAGCAACGACGCGGAGTCGCGCGTCCCGAGTCACGCGTCCGATCTCGAACGCCGGCACCCCATGTCGCTCGGCGATCGCGATCACGCGTGCAGGCTCGGCGCTGCTGACGACCACGCGGCCTTGCGCTTCACCAAAGAGCACCGCGCGTGCCGGCACCGCGTTCCACCTGCTGAGATCGATGGTGGCGCCCAGCATCGTTTCACGCTCGCCAATGGCGCATTCGGCCAGCGCAACGGCGAGACCGCCCTCGGCGCAGTCATGCGCCGAGTTGATCAGGCCATTTTGAATCGACTCGAGCAGGGCGTCGATCACCCCGCGCTCGCGGTCGAGATCGACGCGCGGCGGCGCCCCAGCGACGACGCCATGGACTCGGGAAAGGTACTCGGACGCCCCGAGCTCATCGGTAGTCTCTCCGAGAAGAACAACCGCGTTGCCCGGTTCGCGGAAGGCGACGCGCGTGATATGCTCGAGCGATTCGATCAACCCCACCATTCCGATGACGGGGGTAGGGTACACGGCCCCGGCAGGGCTCTCATTATAGAGCGATACGTTGCCCCCGGTGACCGGGGTGCGGAGCGCGCGACACGCCTCGCCCATTCCGGCGATCGCCTCGCGCAACTGGAAGTAGACCTCGGGCCGCCTCGGATTCCCGAAGTTCAGACAATTCGTGATCGCGAGCGGCCGGGCACCGGTACAGGCGACGTTGCGCGCCGCTTCCACGACCGCGATGCGTCCGCCCACGCGCGGGTCGAGATACACGTAGCGGCCGTTGCAGTCAGTCTTGAGCGCAAGAGCGCGATTCGTTCCGCGCAGGCGAACGACGGCGGCATCGCCGCCCGGGCCGACGACGGTCCCGGTGCGTACCGTCGAATCGTACTGGCCGAAGATCCACTCCTTGCTCGCGATCGTCGGCGACGACAGCAATCGCTCGAGCGTCCAGGTCGCGTTGTGCTCTTCGGCGTGCTCCGCAATCGCATGTACATCGCGCTCACGAAGCGCACGAATCGCGTCGCTCTCGCGCGCATCGGGCTCGTAGACCGGACAGTCCGTAACCAGCCGTGTACCTGGAAACTCGGCGACGACGCGCGGGCCTTCGGTGACGCGATAGACCGGCTCCTCGATGACCTCGCCGATCACCGCGGCCTCGAGATCCCACTTGCGGAGCACGTCGATCACGGCGCGCTCGTGACCACGCCGAGCGACCACGAGCATGCGCTCCTGTGATTCGCTGAGCAAGATCTCATACGGTGTCATTCCCGTCTCTCGAACGGGCACCTTCGTGACATTGATCGTGACTCCGACGTCGCCGCGCGCAGCCATTTCCGCGCTCGACGACGTTAGGCCAGCCGCGCCCATGTCCTGAATGGCGACGATGTGTCCGCTCCGAATGAGCTCGAGCGACGCCTCGAGAAGGAGCTTTTCGGTGAACGGGTCGCCCACTTGCACGCGAGGGCGCTTTGCGTCGCTCGCTTCGGTCAGGTCCTCCGACGCGAACGAAGCCCCATGAATCCCATCGCGACCGGTGCGCGCGCCCACCGCGATGATCGGATTGCCGACGCCCTCGGCGACGGCGCGAATGAGCTCATCCTCGCGCATGAGGCCCACGCACATCGCGTTGACGAGGGGATTGCCTTCGTAGGCTTCGTCGAACACGACCTCTCCGGCGACGGTCGGAATCCCGACACAGTTGCCGTAGTCGCCGATTCCCTTCACGACCCCCGCGAGGAGATACCGGACGCGTGGCACATTGAGCGAGCCGAAGCGCAACGAATTCAACAGTGCGATCGGGCGCGCGCCCATCGTGAAGACGTCGCGGAGAATGCCGCCCACGCCGGTTGCCGCGCCCTGGTACGGCTCGACGGCCGAGGGATGGTTGTGCGATTCGATCTTGAACGCGACGGCGAGTCCGTCACCAACGGCGATGACGCCGGCGTTCTCACCCGGGCCCTGAAGCACCCACGGCGCCTGGGTTGGGAGCGTTCGCAGGAGCGGGCGCGAGTGCTTGTAGGAGCAGTGCTCGCTCCACAGCGCGCTCACGATGCCCAGCTCGGTGAACGTCGGCTCGCGCCCCAGCATGGCGCGCAGCCGTTCGAACTCCTCCGGCGTCAGTCCATGTTCCGCGACCAGCGCCGGCGTGATTCTGGGATCGCCGGGACGTGGACCTGCGGGCACTAGGGCTTCTGCCCGAAGAGCGATCCCACGAAGCGACCGATGGCGTTCCGGTCGACGTACTTGAGCATGTCCACCTCACCGGCGTCGAACCACATGCCTTTGCACTCCGGGCACGTGTCGACCTTCACGTGGTGGAACTCGCGTTCCTGCAGATCGGCGCCGCACTTCGGGCACTTCATGTAGTGCGCCGCGCGCTCGCTCTTGCTTCGCGTCTGATCGAGTCGGGCTCGCTGCTCCTTGATCAGCTGCGCATTGAGCTTGGCGAAATACTCGTCTTCGTTACGACTGGGTTTTTCGTCAATCGGCATGCCTCAATCCTTTTTCAGGGGCTTGGTGTGTCATTGGGTGGAGGCGGCGGGCTCGCCGGAACGGGTGCAGCTGGCTGCGACGTGTTCGACACCGGCATCGCCAGGCGTTCCCCGCCGGTGGCTGAGTTTGCGGGCATCACGCCTTCGGGCGAGCTGCTGCGACCGGTGTACTCGCGCGCCGCCGAGCGGAATATGGCGTCGACCACGGCACCGTTTTGGAGAATGACCAGATCGCTCATTCCTACGGTGTACTCGCGTCCGTTCTGGTAGAACAGATACGTGTACGCACCGGTACTACGCTCGGCTGCGGGGGCGCCAAGACGTTCGATCACCTGGCTCTTCGTCATGCCGGGATCAATGGACTGTGCGGCTGCACCCTGCACGCCGGCGGCGGCGATTGCAATCAGCAGGGCAGTGGAGAGTACGATCACGCGACGCATTGCGGACCTCGTTGTCAGGCGGCGACTCGTTCGAGCACCGAGTGGAATATACCCAATCCGTCCACCGACCCGAGAAGCGGCTCGACTGCCCGCTCCGGGTGCGGCATCATCCCGAGGACGTTGCCCTCCGCGCTCACGATTCCCGCGATCGCGCGGAGTGAGCCGTTGGGGTTTGCCTCGGTGGTGGGTTCGCCATGCGCATCCACGTAGCGGAACACGACACGTCCCTCCTGTTCCAGCCGGTCGAGCGTCGTGCGATCGCCGACGAATCGTCCTTCGCCGTGCGCGATGGGCATCCGTAACACTTGCCCGGGCTCGTACCGATGCGTGAACAGTGTGTCGGTGTTCTCCACGCGCAACCGCACCGGTTTCGACACGAACTTCAGCCCACTGTTGCGCATCAACGCACCTGGGAGCAAGTGCGCCTCACAGAGGATCTGAAAGCCGTTGCAAATGCCGATCACCGGTCCTCCCCGTCGCGCATGGGATGCGACCTCGTGCATGATGGGACTAAAGCGCGCGATCGCACCGGCACGCAGGTAGTCCCCATAGCTGAACCCACCCGGAAGGATGACGACGTCCACCCCCTCCAGGTCCCGCGCCTTGTGCCACAGGTAGACCGCCCGTTCCCCCAGCTGGTCTATGACGGCGTGATATGCGTCATAGTCGCAGTTGGAGCCGGGGAAGGTGACGATACCGAACTTCATGAAACGTGTGCTCCCTCGATCGCGTGAACCCCCTCGATCTCGAAGTCTTCGGTCACGGGGTTGGCCAGCAGCCGCTCGCACATCTGCCGCACAGCCGCGTCGGCGTCCATGGCGTCGCTCGCTTCCATCTCGAGGACGATGAACCGTCCAATACGCGCATCGCGTACGCCGAAGAAGCCGAGGGCGTGAAGGGCGTCGCTGACGGCCTTGCCCTGTGGGTCCAGCAGGCCGCGGCGGGGCACGATGTGTATCGCAACGCGAAAGAGGCTCATTCGCTCTCGGTAATCGAACGGTTGGGCGGAGGCGTCTGCCGGTCGCCACGGCCGCGGCGACGACGTTTTCGGCCTCCCGGAGACTCGCCGACGATGACAGGTCGCATCACATGGTCGGCATCGTCGTCGTCGCCTTCCTCGAACAAAGGATCGCCGGTGGGGACCCGGTCCATCAACCCCACGAACACGGTCTTCAAGAGTCCCCAGACCACGTAGGCCATCAGCGCGGGGAAGAAAAACTCGCGAGGCGCGAAGAACAGTCCCGCCAGCGTCCCGAGCACGAGCGCGAGGCCGATGAATCCCTTCCACGACTTGAAGCTGATGTTGGGCACCGCGGGATACAGCACGTGGCTCACCATCAGCCAGCTCAACACCAGCATCACCACTTTCATCACGAGCTCCCACGGGAGGTCGCCGATGACGGTCTGACTGTAGAGCGGTGTCTGGCTGAACCAGTAGTACACTGCGAGCGTCATCCCGGCCGCCGGGCTTGGCAGCCCGTGGAAGTGCGTTTTCGCGCGACCGCCCTGCTCGACGTTGAAACGGGCGAGGCGCATCACGACGCACGCGATGAAAATGAAGCAGAGCAGCCACGCCCAGCCTTCACGATTGAGCACCGCGAAATACATGATCAGTGCTGGCGCGACGCCGAAGCTGACGGCATTGACGAGGGAATCGAGCTCGGTGCCGAAGCGGCTTCCGGTTTTCGTGGCGCGAGCCACGCGCCCATCGAGCGCATCCATTACGCCGCCGAGCACGACGTACAGCCCGGCCTGGCTGTAGCTGCCGCGGGAGGCGGCGACGATCGCCCACACGCCGAAGAACAGATTCCCGAGGGTAAACCCGTTGGGAAGGAGGACGACCGCCCGTCGCATGTTCGGGCGAGGGAGCGCGGGGAGCGTCGGCATCACTCGGCGAACTCCGACAGCACCGTCACGCCCGCAATGGGAAAGTCGCCGAGTCGAACGCGCACTCGAGACGATGGCGATACGAAGACGTCGACGCGCGATCCGAATCGAATGATGCCCATCCGCGTTCCCTGTTCCGCTTCATCGCCGACCGCGGCGTAGTTCACGATCCGCCGGGCGATGAGTCCCGCGATCTGGCGAACGAGCACCCGTCCGTGGGCGCTCTCGATCCCCACCGACATCTGCTCATTCTCGAGACTCGCCTTGTCGCTGGCCGCATTGAGGAACTTACCGGCGTTGTAGTGCACGTACGCGACCTTGCCGCTCACCGGGTACCGGTTCACGTGCACGTTGAAGACGTTCATGAAAATCGAGATGCGCAGGGCACGACCGTGCACGAAGGCCGGCTCATCGACTTCGGTAATCTGCACGACCTTGCCGTCAGCCGGCGATACGACGAGCTGCTCTCCGCGCTGACCAGTTCGCTCCGGATCGCGAAAAAAGTAGATGACCCAGATCGCCAGCACGAACAGTATCCCGGCGGCGATCCACAGCGGAATGGTGGCGTACCTCCAGGCCACAGCCACCGCGCCTAACGCCGCGGCGACTCCGATCGCGATGAAGAGGATCCCTTCGCGCGCGACGCTCACGCCGAGACCGGCAAGTCGAGCGCGTGCCCGGTGAGCCGGGCGTATGCGTCGAGGTAGCGTTCACTCGTTGCGCGCACCACCTCCGGGGGAAGGGGAGGGGGCGGCTCCTCGCCATCCCACCGACCCGCTTTCTTCTCTCCGTCGAGGTAGTCGCGCAACGGCTGCTTGTCGAAGCTCGGTTGCGAACGCCCAGGCTGGTAGCCGTCGGCTGGCCAGAAGCGTGAGCTGTCCGGGGTGAGCACCTCGTCGATCAGGAGGATGCGGCCGGTAGCGTCCCGTCCGAACTCGAACTTGGTGTCCGCGATCAGGATCCCGCGCTTCTCGGCGACCTCCCGGCCACGGCCGTAGACGGCGCGGGTGAGCCGCTCGAGCTCGCGCGCCACATCGCCGCCGACGATCTCGGACATCCGCGTGACGGTGATATTCTCGTCATGCCCCGTCACCGCCTTGGTCGCCGGGCTGAAAATCGGCGGCTCGAGGCGGTCGCTCTCGCGCAAACCGGTTGGCAGCGCCTCTCCGGCGAGCGTGCCGCGTGCGGCGTACTCCTTCCACGCCGAGCCCGTGATGTAACCGCGAATGACGCACTCGATGGGAAAGACGTCCGCGCGGCGGGAAAGCATCGCGCGGCCGGCGATGTCGGCGCGATGGCCATCGAGCGCCGGTACCAACTCGATGATCTCGTCGGCCTCGGCGCTGATCATGTGATGATCGACGAGATCCGCGAGCTGGCCGAACCACCAGGCGCTGATCTGCGTCAGCACGACCCCCTTGTGGGGAATCGGTTCTCGCATGACGACATTGAACGCGCTCACGCGATCGGTGGCCACGAGCAACAGACGCTCGTCGTCGACCGCGTAAATGTCGCGGACCTTGCCGCGTCCAATCCGGCGCAGCGGAAGTTGTGTCCCGGCGATTGCTGTCATACGCGAAGGAGCTCCGTATCCACCTCGATGATCGGCACGCCGGCAAGCAGCGGCTCGATGACATGGTTCAAAAAGTCGTCCACCTGTTCTGGCGCACGCCCAACGAATTCACGCGCGTCGATGAGATCGCGCAGTTCCCTCACCGACACGCCAAAGCTGCGGTCTTCACCCAGGCGCTCGAGCAAATCGTTATGTGCTGCGCCGTCTTTCATCGCCTGCGCCGCTGCGAGACTGTGCTTTCGGATGATCTCGTGCACGGTCTGCCGGTCGCCGCCCCCGCGCACCGCGCGGACGAGCAGCTTCTCCGTCGCCATGAACGGCAGCTCGTCCGCGATGCGGTGGCGAATGCGTGCGGTGCGCACCTCGAGCCCGGCCGCGATGTTGCCCATGAGCACCAGAATCGCATCGGTGGCGAGAAAGGACTCGGGGAGCACGAGCCGTCGGTTCGAGCTGTCATCGAGCGTCCGCTCGAAATACTGCACGCTGTGAGTGTGGTTGGCGTTCTCCTCCATCGTGATCACGAACCGCGCCAGCCCCGAGATCCGCTCCGATCGCATCGGGTTTCGCTTGTACGCCATCGCCGACGATCCCACCTGCTCGGCCTCGAATGGCTCCTCGATCTCGCCGAACGACTGCAGCATCCGCACGTCGGACGCGAACTTCGCCGCGCTGGCCGCAATCCCCGCCACGACTCCGAGGAGCTGCGCATCGATTTTGCGCGTGTACGTCTGCCCGGTCACGGGCAACGCGCGCTCGAATCCCATGGCGGCCACCACGAGCTCCTCGAGGCGACGCACGCGCGCATGGTCGCCATCGAAGAGCTCGAGGAAGCTGGCTTGCGTCCCCGTCGTCCCCTTGACGCCACGCAAGGGAAGCGACTGTGCACGGTAGTCGATGTCGGCGAGGTCGAGGACGAGATCCTGCATCCACAGCGTCGCGCGCTTTCCAACCGTCGTGAGCTGGGCCGGCTGAAGGTGCGTGTATGCCAGGGTCGGCTCGTCGCGCCAACGCCGTGCGAACGTCGCGAGCGCTCGGACGACATCCACGATCTTCGCGCGCAGCAGCTCCAGCCCCCGACGGAGGATGATGAGATCGGCGTTGTCGGTGACGAACGCGCTCGTTGCCCCAAGAATGAATGAACGGCCGCGCGGCCGGCGCCACGTCGGCGAAGGCATGCACGTGCGCCATCACGTCATGCCGAAAGCGGCGCTCGTACGCGGCGACCTTGTCGAAGTCGATGTCATCGACGTGGGCGCGCATCTGGGTAATCGCATCGTCCGGAATCGGGACGCCGAGCTCGCGCTGCTTCTCCGCCAGGGTCACCCAGAGGCGGCGCCACAGGCCGTAGCGAGTCTGTGGAGACCACAGCTCCAGCATCGCCGCGGACGCATATCGCTCACCGAGCGGCGATACGTAGCGACTGTGGGCGCTCATCGAATGATGAAGTCGGTGAAGTACGGACGACCACCGCGCTCGTAGAACATCCGGATCAGCCCTCGTCCCGCGAACGCATCGATGGCGCGCGCGGCCTCGTCGGCGCTCGTGATTGGCGTTCGGTTGATCTGCACGATCACATCGCCCGCCTGAATGCCAAGGTCCGCCGCCACGCGATCGCTGACGCGATAGATCAGCGCGCCGCGCTGGCTCATGATATTTCGGTCGGCGCGAATCTGCGGGGTCAGCGTAATGAGCTCCAACTCGCGGAGCACGGCCACCTTCGCAGCGCCCGCTTCCGGCTGGTCGGCGACGACGAGCTCGACCGGAAACTCGCGTCCCGCGCGCCTGACGACGACCGGCACACGCTCACCCACGCGCAGCTCGAGGAGCTCCGCATCCCAGTCGTACGCGTTCTCGATCTGGCGCTCTCGCGAGCGCAGGAGAATGTCGCCGGCTCGCAGTCCCGCCTGTGCCGCCGGCGAACCCGGCACCACCGAGCTGACCGCCGCGCCGACGGTGCGCGTGCGGCCCAGGGGACTCTCCTCGACCTTCAAGCCCACCCATGGCCGGCGAATCGTGCCGTGCGCAAGCAAATCCTCAGTGACTCGCTTCACTCGATTGATCGGAATCGCGAAGCCGAGACCGACCGATCCGCCGCTCGGGGAATAGATCGAGGAATTGACGCCGATCACCTCCCCCACGGAATTTACGAGTGGGCCGCCCGAGTTGCCGGGATTGATCGACGCGTCGGTCTGAATCATGTCGACGTAGATGCCGGGACCCTCGGCGCGCACGGCGAGATTGCGCCCCGTCGCGCTGATGACACCCGCCGTCACGCTGGGCTCACTGTTTCCGAGCACGAAGCCGAACGGATTGCCGATCGCGATCGCCCACTCGCCGACGACGAGGTCGCTGGAATTCCCGAGCTTCACGACGGGAAGATTCCGCCCTTCGATCTTGAGAACGGCGAGATCGTTCAGGGTGTCGGCGCCGAGCAGGCGGGCAGGGAACGTCGTGCCGTCGGGAAGCGCGACCGAGATGCGTGTCGCGCCCACGACGACGTGCGCGTTGGTAATGACAATGCCATTGGCCCGGGTGATGAACCCCGAGCCCAGTCCGGGGAGAACGCGTGTGCCGCCGCGGTTACCGAAAAACGCGTCAAAGGGATCGACGCGGCGCTCCACCGTTTCGGTCTGCACCGTCACGACAGCTGGGGCGACCTGCGCCACCGCCTCGGTGATCGCGGTGCGTCGCGATTCGGCGATCGGCGCGCGGGTTTGAGCGGCGCGCGCCTCACGAACCAGCGCGCCACCAGGATCTTTCTCCTCGCGTCCGCGGCACCCGTGGACCACGAGCGCGCCAACGATGATGGACGCGATCAGCCGCACATCACACCCCCGCGCGGCTACGAGCAATTCGCTTGCTCCAATCGTGGAGGAACTGGTCGACGCCACGATCCGTGAGCGGGTGCACGAGCATGTTTCGCAGCACCGCTGGTGGAACGGTGGCCGCATCGGCGCCCGCCCGAGCGCATCCAATGAAGTGCAAAGGCGTACGAACCGACGCGGCCAGTAGCTCGCACTCGAGGCCGTAGTGCATGAAGATCTCGCGCGTCTGCGCGACGACCGACACGCCGTCCTGCCCGATGTCCTCGAGGCGCCCGACGAACGGGCTCACGTAGCGTGCGCCCGACTTCGCGGCGAGGAGCGCCTGCGCCGGGGTGAAGACGAGCGTCGTACACACGCGAATGCCCTCCGACGTCAATCGCCGTGTGGCGACGATCCCGTCTTCGAGCATCGGCACCATGACGATGATGCTGTCAGCGACCTTCGCCAGGTCGCGTCCTTCGCGATACATCCCTTCCGCATCGACCGCGACTACTTCCGCGCCAACCGGACCGCTCACCGAGCGCGCGATCTCGGTCAAATGGTCTCGCGGATCGGTATCGGAGTCCTCCTGCGCGAGGAGCGATGGGTTCGTCGTCACTCCATCGATGAGTCCCGCGCCGGCGGCCCACACGATCTCCGGCAGCGATGCAGTGTCGAGGAAGATCTTCATTCGGCCGTCAGGTAGAGGTCACGAGGGTAGTGCACGGCGTCCAGAAAGAGCGCGTTCGCGGGCGCGGGGGCCGACGTCTCCCGGTTGTCCGTCGCGGCGAGCAACACCGACATGGAGTCTGCCGGCCGCTGGCCGGCGGCGACCTCGATCATGGTGCCCACGAGGAAGCGGACCATGTGGTGCAGAAAGCGATTCGCCTCGATCTCGAATACGAGGCCGCCTGGTCGGTCGCGCCACGCGGCATGATGGATCGTGCAGCGATGCTCATCGGTCGCCGGCGCGGTACCCCGCACCGCGAACGCGAGAAACCGATGCTCACCATGAATCGCGGTCGCCGCCTCATTGAGTCGTGTGCGATCGAGGGACTGGTGCACGGGCCATTCCCACCGCCGGCGAAAGGGGGAGTACGCGAGCTCGTCGGTGCCCACGTAATAGCTGTATCGCCGCGCCGTCGCATCGTAGCGAGCATGAAACTCCGATCGCATGTCGTGCGCCGCTGCCACCCACACGTCGCGTGGGAGAACTCCGTTCAGCGCGCGCCGCAGTGGCGCTCGCTCCCACTTGGCCGGTACGCGGACGCCGACCGCTTGCCCTCGCGCATGCACGCCAGCATCCGTGCGCCCCGCTCCCAGCGCCGCCACTGGCGATCCGCACAACTGCGCCAGCGCGTCCTCGAGCACGCCCTGCACCGTGCGCTGTGCCGGTTGCCGCTGCCAGCCGGCGAATTCGGCGCCGTCATAATGCAGCACGAGCTGCACGGTGCGCTCACGCGTCACGAGCGAAAGTTACGCCGCGCGACCATGTGCCGCAACCAAATGGACAATCGTCCAACCGATTGACAGTCCTCTACGTACGCCGGTACATTGGCACTCCCGCGCAGCCGTCCACGCGCCGCTTCCCGCCCCGAAAATGCCGCCCCGCACGCTAGCCTCGCTTGCGCATGCCCTCGGCGCCTCCGCGGACCTCGACACCGCGTTCGTGGCGCTGGCGGAAGCGCTCGCGGAGGTGGACCGGTCCACGTCCCTGGCGCTGTATCGCTATGATGCGCGGCGTGAGATGCTTCGCGAGCGCGTCACGATGAACGACGGTGGCGCGGTCGAGCGCGCGCGCGCCGACACCAAGCTGGACCACATTCCGGCGAAGGTTCGCGTCATCGTGAGTGGAGGGGGACAGTTCGTCGACCTCGGTGAGCGCTCCGAGGAGATAGCGCGTCTCCTCGGGATGCGACCGACGAGCGATGATGGGCTTCTTTCCCTGCGCGGCATCCCGCTCGACGGCCATCTCGAGGCGGTGATCGCGCTCTACGAGCCGCGCAGGATCTTCGGCACCCGCGTGGTCGAGCGCTTTGGCCCTTACGTCGCGCTCTTCGAGCTCGCATTCGCGCGATTCTCCGAACGCGAAGCGCGCCAGGAAGCGGTGCGCACGCTGGAGGACGTTACGCAGCGCGTTCACGGCGAATACGTCAAGCGCCTCTCCGAGCTCGACCAGGAGCTCGCGCAGGTGCGTGGCGCCGCGGCACGTGGCGAGGGCGGGATTGCCGCTGAGCGCCTGGTCGCGCTGGAGGCGGATGCGGCGCGCGCGAAGGAGGAAGCGCGCCGGGCAACGAGGCGAGCGCAGGCCGTCGAGCAACAGGTGGGTGCCGCGGTGGGGCAGCTCGAGCAGGCGCACATCGAGCTTCACCGCCGTGCGGAAGCGGTCCGCGAAAAGACCCGCACCCTCTATCTCATCGAGCGCGTGCTCGGACTCGACGCGAGCACGACCGATGCCCGGCAGCTCGTCGACGAGCTGCTTTCGCTCGTCGGTGACGACATGCAGGCGCAGCGCGTGTCGCTCATGCTCCGGGCTCCGGATGGAGATCACCTCTTCCTCGCTGCCTCACGCGGGCTACAACCCGGTATCCTCGACGGGCGCCGTATTCCGATCGGGCAAGGGGTGGCAGGGCGCGTGGCCGCGTCGCGCGAGCCGATTCTCGTGCAGGACGTGAGCGACGCGACGAAGCATCCGCTCCTGCGCGATCAGTATTTCACGACGGGATCGTTCATCAGCTTTCCCCTTGTCTACCGGGAGGAGCTCGTGGGTGTGGTCAACCTCACGAATCGGGCGCGGCAAGGGCTCTTTCTCGAAGAGGACGTCGAGCGCGTGCGGCTGCTGGCACTGGTGATCGCGCTCGTCGCCACCAACGCAGCGCTCCCCGAGCGTCTGCTGGAGACCATTGGCACCCATTGAGCCGCTCGCGCGAGCGATTCGCCAGCTCGCCGGGGGCCAGTCGTTGAGCGCCGAGGATACGGCGGACGCGTTCGGCGCGATCATGCGCGGGGAGGCGAGCCCTGCCCAGGTGGCCGCGATCCTCGTGGCTCTGCGGGTGAAAGGGGAAACGATGCACGAGGTCGCGGGCGGGGCGCGGGCGCTGCGCGACGCGATGGTGCGGCTTCCGGCCGATGCGCCCGAGACGCTGGTCGACACCTGCGGAACCGGCGGGGGCACGGTGACGACGTTCAACATTTCGACCGCGGCGGCTCTGGTGGCGGCCGGCGCCGGCGTCCGCATCGCGAAGCACGGCAACCGGTCGTTCACCTCGCAGTGTGGAAGCGCCGACGTCCTGGAGGCCCTCGGCGTCCGTATCGATTGCACGGTCGACGAAATGATCGCCACACTCCGTGAGGCGGGAATCGTCTTCATGTTTGCACCCTTAATGCATCCGGCCATGCGGCACGTCGGACCGGTGCGCCGGGAGCTGGCGATACACACCGTAATGAACGTGCTCGGTCCGCTCGCGAATCCCGCCGGAGCGGGACGTCAAGTCGTGGGCGTCGCCGATGCGCATCGCCTTCCGCTTCTGGCGGGGGCGTTGGCGGAACTGGGAAGTCGCCGATCGATGGTCGTGCACGGCGAGCCGGGGATGGACGAGGTATCTCCACTCGGTCCAACGCGCGTGCTCGAAGTGCGCACCGGCCAGGTCCGAGAGTGGACGATCGATCCTGCGCCGCTCGGGCTCACCGCGCGTGACGCACGCGAGCTCGCCGGTGCCGAGCCGCGACTCAATGCGAGCATCATCGAGGGCATTCTTGCTGGAGGAATCGCCGGTGGAGCGCGCGCGGCGGTCGTGCTCAACGCGGCCGCGGCGATTCATGTGAGCGGCGATCATGACGATTTCGCCCGTTCGGTCGATCAAGCCGAGGACTCGCTCACTAGCGGAGCAGGGATCCGGGCGCTCGAGCGACTACGCGCGGCGAGCGCGAAAAAATGAGGCTCTTGTGGAGCCGTCGGCTGCTATAAAGGAGCAGGGGCGAGGAATCGAATTCCTCGCCCCTGACTCCTGATTCCTGACTCCAGCACTTCTAGTACTTGCGCATGACTCCGACAACGATCCCCTGAATCGTCACCTCGTTCTCGTGCACGTAAATCGGTGACATCGTCTCGTTGGCCGGCTGGAGGCGGATGCGGCCGTCCCGCTCGCGATAGAACTTCTTCACAGTGGCCGCAGCGTTGTTCACCAGCGCGATCACCATCTCGCCGTTGTCGGCGCGATTGCGGCTCGCCACGACGACGAAGTCGCCGTCGCGGATTTGCTCGTCGATCATCGAGTTTCCGCGCACGCGAAGACAGTAATGATTCTCGCTGCGTCGCACGAAATCCTCGGGAACCGAGATGCTCTCGTTGGTCGCGACCGCCTCGATCGGCATACCGGCGGCGACGCTTCCCAGGAGGGGAAGCTCTACCGCACGCGGATTCACCTCGGAGGGGAGGATCTCGATCGCGCGACTCTCGTTGTACGCGCGCTTGATGTATCCCTTGCGCTCGAGGTTGGTGAGGTGCTCATGCACCGTCGCCAGCGAGTTATAGTTGAATTGCCGCGCGATCTCCTCGAAGCTCGGCGCGTAGCCGTTCTGCTCCGAGTAGCTGGTGAGAAAGTCGAGAATCTCGCGCTGACGCTTGGTAAGCGGCATGGCGTGCCCCTGGTTCACGAGAGTAGCGGGCGTCCGGCCAGACTGACCGAAAAGAGCCCGAATAGACATTAGCCGAACAGTCGCCGAAGTGCAAGCATTTCCTGCCAAATGGACCCCGCCGACTGGTGTGCTCGGTCGGATCATACACGAGACGAGCAGACGGGTCGCGACGGCACGCGCTCATCGCTCGGACCTCGAAATGCGGGCTCGAACGGCCGATCGGCGCCCCGATTTCGTCACGGCGTTGCGCGCGGAGAGGGTAGCGGTGATCGCGGAAGTGAAACGCCGGTCACCATCCCGAGGTGAGATCAACGTGGAGCTCGACCCCGCCTCACGCGCGCGTCAATACCAGCGGGGTGGAGCAGCCGCGATCTCGATACTCACCGAGCCGATGCACTTCGCGGGGAGCGAACAGGACCTCGTGGACGCGTCTGCCGCCGTCACGGTTCCGCTGCTGCGCAAGGACTTCATCATCGATGAGACGCAGATCATCGAAGCGCGCGCGTGGGGCGCCTCCGCCGTCCTCTTGATCGCGCGTGCACTCCCGGAGGCGGAGCTCGTCGCGTTGGCGCAAACGGCGCGGGAGTGGGACGTGGAGCCGCTGATCGAGGTGCGCACGGAGCAAGAGCTCGAAGCAGCGCTCCACGCACGGGGCCGTGCAATCGGCGTCAACTCCCGCGACCTCGAGACGCTCGAGGTGGATGCGCGCGCCATCGACCGGCTGCTCCCGCGCGTGCCCGCGGACGCCATTGCGATCGCGGAGAGCGGCATGCAGACGATCGCCGACGTCGAGCGCGCAGCGCGGGCGGGCGCTGATGCGGTTCTCATCGGCTCTTCTCTCTCCTCTGCCGGGGATGCAGCATCGGCGGTGCGCGCTCTCACCGGCGTCGAGCGCCGAGGTCGATGACCGCCATCAAGTTCTGCGGTCTCACGCGCAGTGCCGACGTCGAGGTCGCCGTCGACCTGGGGGCCGCGTTCGTGGGCGCCGTGTTCGCCGGCGGTCCGCGTCAGGTCACCGCCGACGAGGCTCGATCGCTCTTCGAACGAGTACGCAGCGCTCGGCGTGTCGGTGTCTTCGGCAATCAAGCGGTGGCCGACATCGCGCGGATTGCCGAGAGGGCGGCGCTCGACGTCGTGCAGCTTCACGGCGATCCAACACCGGGGGATGTGTCGGCGGTGAAGGCCGCCAGCGGACTTGAGACGTGGGCTGCGATGCGGATCGCTAACGATGTTACCGAGGCTGACTTGGACGCTCTCATGTCAAGTGCCGACGCAATACTGTTCGACACGCGATCCGACGGTGTGCTCGGGGGCACCGGCCGCGCGTTCGACTGGGGCTTGCTCACAAATCTGCTCGATTCACATCGACGCGAGCGGGCTCGCATCGTTCTCGCGGGTGGCCTCACACCGGAAGTCGTCTCGCGCGCCATCGCCGCCGTTCGACCCGACGTCGTGGATGTCTCGTCGGGTGTGGAGACGGGTCCGGGCATAAAAGACCACGGGCTCATGCGAGCCTTCGCGGCAGCCGTGAGAAACGTCCCGTGACGGCGGGCGCGGGAGCGCGTGACCGCTTCGGCGCGTTCGGCGGACGCTACGTGCCGGAGACGCTCATCCCCGCGCTCGATGAGCTCGAGCAAGCCTACGAATCGGCTCGCCGGGACCCCGCGTTCCGGGCCGAATTGGAGAGTTTGCTTAATAAGTATGTGGGTCGTCCTTCTCCGTTGAGCAGCGCCCCTCGCTTCTCAGAGCGGGTCGGCGCCGCAGTCTGGCTCAAGCGGGAAGACCTGAATCACACTGGCGCGCACAAGATCAACAACGTTCTCGGACAGGCGTTGTTGGCGCGGCGAATGGGAAAGCGCCGGATCATCGCAGAGACCGGCGCGGGGCAGCACGGGGTAGCAACGGCGACCGTGTGCGCGCGATTCGGGATGCAGTGCGTGGTGTACATGGGCGAGGAAGACATGCGGCGGCAGGCGCTAAACGTCTACCGCATGCGTCTCATGGGAGCGCAGGTGATTCCCGTCACCTCCGGGACGCGAACGCTGAAGGATGCTACGAGTGAAGCCATTCGCGATTGGGTCGCCTCCGTCAACGACAGTCACTACATCATCGGTTCGGTGGTGGGGCCAGCGCCCTACCCCCGGCTCGTCCGGGATTTCCAGGCCGTGATCGGGCACGAGGCGCGCGAGCAGATGCTGAGTGAGACCGGGCGGCTTCCGTCGACGGTCGTCGCGTGCGTCGGCGGTGGATCCAACGCCATGGGGATCTTCCACGCGTTCGTCTCAGACGCCGATGTCGAGCTCGTGGGGGTGGAAGCCGCCGGCGAAGGACTCGACACCGAGCACCATGCAGCGTCGCTCTCGCGCGGCCGGCCGGGCGTTCTTCATGGCTCGCTGAGCTACCTCCTGCAGGACGCCCACGGCCAGGTGCACCCCGCGCACTCGATCTCCGCCGGCCTCGACTATCCGGGCGTCGGCCCCGAGCACGCATACCTCAAGGACACGGGTCGTGCGCGGTACGTCGCCGTTTCCGACCGCGATGCCGTTGCCGGCTTCGAGCTGCTTGCCCGGCTCGAGGGGATCATCCCGGCACTGGAGACGGCGCACGCCGTCGCCTGGATCGACGGTCAGCGCGGAAGCTGGAAGCCGGATGCCCAGGTGCTGCTCTGCGTGAGCGGCCGCGGGGACAAGGATGTAGCGCACGTGAGCGCTGCTACCGGAGCGGACGTGTGAGCACGCAGTCGCAGCCGGTCCCCGCCACCCACGAGCTCGCCGAGCCTCCGTTTTCGCCGGCACTCGTCGAGGAGATGCTCAAGGTCCTCGTCAAAGGGATTCGCGCGCACCAGCTGTACCTGCCCAACAACCCGGTGTATCAGCGCGCGCTCGAGAATCTCAAGCGCGCGTTCCTGCCGGTGTGGTCGCACGTCGAGGAGATAGCGCTCACCATTACGGAAGCGGATTTCCGCTGGGAAGGGCGCGTCGTCATGCACGAGGCGAACAAGTCGGAAAGCTTGCCCTGGATCTTCTTCAAGGACGGGATCCGCGAGCTGCGCCTCATGAAGGGATTCGAGGAGACGGAGGTCGTCGGGCTGCTCGACATCCTCAAGCGCGTGAAGAAGGCATCGCCTGAAGAGGACGACCTTCTCACCCTGATCTGGGAGAAGGACTTCACGCTCCTGCGCTATCGGTTCATCGATCTCACCCTCGAGAACAAGAACCCGATCGAACCGAGCGTGCCGGCCGAGCGACCCGAGCCGTTGCCGCCGCCGCAGCAGATGGAGGCCGAGCCGGAGGCCAGACCTGGCATCGTGCGCCTCGAGGATCTCGACTCCACCGTGCACTTCCTGGATGAGAACGAGATCGACTACCTCCGGACGGAAGTGCAGAAGGAATACGGGAGCGACGTTCGGCGAAACGTCCTGGCGATCCTGCTCGACATATTCGAGCTGCAGCCGGGGAAGCCCGTTCGCGACGAGATCTCGGACATTCTCGAGAATTTCCTGATGCATCTCCTCTCCGCGGGTCATTTCTCGACGGTCGCCTACGTGCTGCGTGAATCGCAGGAGCTGTCGGCGCGCGCGCGCGAGCTCGATGCGGCACACAAGACGAAGCTCGTCGGACTTCCCGATCGTCTCAGCGCGGCAGGGCCGCTCTCCAACCTGCTCCAGGCGATGGACGAGTCGGCCACGGTGCCTAACCAGACGGAGCTCAACGAGCTCTTCGAGCAGCTTCGGCCCACGTCCCTCGGCACACTCTTTACGTGGCTGGGCCGACTGCAGCATGCCGAAGTGAAAGCGGCGATCGAGATCGCGGCGGCGCGGCTGGCCGCTGCCAACACCGCCGAGCTCGTCAAGCTCATCGGGTCATCCGACGTCGAGATCTCACTGGAGTCGGCGCGTCGCGCGGGCGGGCTCAAGACTGCCGCCGCCGTCGCACCACTCGGGAAGCTTCTCGGGCACGAAGCGCCAAAGCTCCGTCTGACGGCGGTCCAGGCACTCGCGGAAATCAATTCGGCCGGCGCCCTCCAACAACTCGAACGGGCGGTGGACGACAGCGAACGCGATGTCCGCGTCGCCGCCGTCCGCGTTCTCGGCGGTCGCGGGCAGCGCGGCGCGCTGGCGAAAGTGGAGTCCGCGGTGAAAGGGCGCTCGCTGCGCGAGGCGGACCTGACCGAGAAGATGGCGTTCTTCGAGGCCTACGGGTCACTCGCGGCTGCGGCTGGCATCGCGTTCCTCGACGGCCTGCTCAACGGGAAGGGCTTCCTCGGGAAGCGCGAAGACTCCGAGCTTCGTGCCTGCGCCGCCATGGCGCTCGGTAAGATCGGCACACGGGAGGCGACCGACGCGCTGCAGCGCGCTCAGGGAGACAAGGATGTGCTCGTGCGCAATGCGGTGAATCGCGCGGTGCGTGGAGGTGCGGCATGAGCCGTGTGATGCGACGGACGCCGTCGCACGTCCCCACCGCGCAGGGATCTGCCGACTATGAGCGCGGCGGTGATTCCTACATTCGCCGGCGGGGACGCGACTTCATCATCTCCCTGTACAGCGCGTCGCGTGCGCTCAAGCTCTACCCTCTGGAGAACGCCGCCGTTCAGAACGCGCTGCAGGAGCTCACCGCCATGGCGGCCGATCTCCTCAAGCAAGAGCGAGAGCTCGAGCTGCGCGTCTCCGGCGAGTTCATCTTCATTAATGCGACGCGACTTCGTCTGGATCTCGATAACTACGCGAGCTTCAGCCGCATTCTCATGATGTTTCGCGATGCCGGCGTCGGAGTTTGCCGCGTCGAAGAAGGCGCTGGTCCCCGAGAGTGGACATCGCTGCTGACGATTCTCCCGAGCGCCACCACCGTCGACGTCCCTGCTCGGTTCGCGCACGTGACGGGCAAGCTCGAGGCGGCGGGGATCCGCTCGTTCGCCCTGTCCGGTCCCACGGACACGGACGACGACGAGTTCCGCGAGAAGGCGAAAGAGGCGGCAAAGCGTACGTACGCACAGTCGGTGAATGTGACGAAGGAAGTCATCAACTCGGTGCGGATGGGTCGCAGCCCCAACATCAAGAAGATCAAGCGTGCGGTGCAGTCCATCGTCGACCAGATCCTGAACGAGGAAACCTCGCTGCTGGGCCTGACGACGCTGCGGGACTACGACGAGTACACGTTCACGCACAGTGTGAACGTCTGCATCTTCTCGGTGGCGCTGGGGCGAAAAATCGGTTTGACCAAGCTTCAGCTCTACGATCTCGGCGTGGCGGCCCTTCTGCACGACATCGGCAAGTCGCGCGTACCCCTCGAGATTCTCAACAAGCCGGATGGACTGAACGACGAGGAGTGGCGCATGATGTCCGCCCACCCCTGGCTCGGGGTCCTCGCACTCTTTCAGATGCGCGGACAGGCGGAGCTTCCATATCGGGCGATGGTCGTGGCACACGAGCATCACATGAAGACCGACCTCACCGGGTACCCGAAGCACCTGCGCGAGCGGCAAATGTCGATCTACAGCAAGATCGTCGCGGTGGCGGACGGGTTCGACGCGGCGACGTCGCGTCGCGTGTATCAGACGGAGCCGCTCACACCGGTGGCCGTGCTGGCCGAGATGCGGAACAATCCGCGTCGCGGAATGGACCCGGTGATCGTGAAAGCGTTCGTCAGCCTCGTGGGGCACTACCCGGTGGGCACGCTCGTCGTGCTCGACACGTTCGAGCTCGCGGTCGTGCACGCGGTGAATCCCGTGCCAGAGGCGATCTCGCGCCCCATCGTTCGCGTGATCAGCGACGAGCGCGGAAACCTGCTGCATCCTGGCACGCTCGTCGACCTGCACCAGCAGGACGCGACGGGCCGCTTCCTCCGTACGATCATCAAGCTTGCCGATCCCGACCGCTATGGCATCCGCGTCAGCGACTACTTCGCCTGACGTGCTCGACCGCCGCTTCGCCGACCTGCGGACCGCAGGCCGGCGCGCGCTCGTGGTCTACGTCACGGCCGGTCACCCGACTCTCGAGAAATCACTCGAGCTCCTTCGCGGGCTCGATGACGCGGGCGCGGACGTGATCGAAGTCGGTGTCCCGTTCTCCGATCCGATGGCGGATGGCGCGGTCATTCAGGCCAGCTCGCAGCGTGCCCTCGAGCAGGGAATGACACTCGACGGGACGTTCGAGCTGGTCGCGCGCGCGCGCGTTCGGGCGCCGGTGGTGCTGTTCAGCTATCTGAATCCGCTGCTGTCGAGTCGCGCCCATTTGCTCGATCGTGCCGCGGACTCCGGCGTGCACGGCGTGCTCGTAACCGATCTGCCCGTGGGCGCAGACCCGGAGCTGGAAGGGTGGCTCGGCGGCGGCCCGCTGGCGTTCGTGCGTCTCGTCGCGCCGACGACGCCTCACGACCGGATGGCTGAGATCGCCAGGCATGGACGCGGATTCGTCTATCTCATCAGCCGGCTGGGCGTCACAGGTGAGCGTGCCGACGTGTCCGCCGACCTCCCCGGCACGGTCTCGGCGCTCCGACAGGCAACCTCGCTTCCCATCTGCGTCGGTTTCGGCATTCTCGAGTCCCGATCAAGCCGCGATGGTAGGCCGCCTTGCGGATGGCGTCGTTGTGGGCAGCGCGGTTGTGCGCGCGGCCGATCGCGATATCGATGCTGCTCTCTCTCTGGTGCGCGCGATGCGCACTTCCCTGGACCAACTGCCGTGAGCCGCGTTCTCAACGTCTACGCCTGGTCGCTCCGCATCGTCGGGCTGGCGATCTCGTTCCTGTCGCTCCTCTTCGACGCGCGCTGGGCGACGCACCTGGGCGGCATTGGGCTGGCGATCATCGTCCTCGTCGCGCTGCGGTATCACCAGATCTCGCTCACGAAGTACTCGTCGCTGCACCAGCTCGGAGTCGTGGCGATCAGCGGCGCGCTCCTCATGGGTGCACCGGCTACCGCCATCGCGCTCATCGTCGGTGTGTTCTTCACCGACTGGCTGCTGCTCGTGAAGCCGGCGACGGTGGCGTGGATCAACTCGGGGCGCGAAGCGCTCGCGCTCATTGCGGCCTACGGGTTCTACGCCGCGATGATCGAGAATGCCGGGCTCACCAGCAGCCGGCTGCTCTCGATCGACGCGCTGCCGGCCACGGTGGTATTCGTCTTTGCGTATTTCCTCTTCAGTCGCGCGCTCCAGTATTTCACGTTGCTCTACCGCGACAAGCTGCTCCCTGAAGAGAAGTCGCTGATCATGCGCTACGAGGTGATCGCGTTCATCGTCACGGTGGGCGCGGCCTCCATCATTGTGCTCACGGCGACGAGCGTCGGGTTCGCCGGGTCGGCGGTCGTGGCAGTCGTGCTCGCGATGACCGGCCTCTTGCTGAAGCGCATTCTTCAGGACGCCATCGCCGCCGAAGAGCTGAACCAGGTTCGAGCGATGGAGCAGGTCGTGACCTCCGACGCATCACTCGCCGAGTCGTTCGGGCGTATCGAGCGTCTCGCGCACCGGCTTGTCGACTGGCAGGAGTTTCGGATCTCGCGGCTTCAGCCCACCGGGTTGCGGCTGGTCTATCGAAGTGGCGAGGGGCTACTCGAAGTCCCGCGTGAGCCCGCGGGGGACGGCGTGAAGCTCCGCCGTCTGGCGATCGAGAGCGGCCAGCCCGTGGTGGTGACGAATGCACTCAAGGATGCCCGCATCGAAAATCCGACGCCCAAGTCCCGGAGCATCGTGGTGATCCCGCTGCGGTTCGGTGATCGCAATGTCGGGCTCCTCGAGATGGAGCACCACAAGGAAGCGTCGTACAGCACGAAAGAAATCGCGCTCATCGAGCGCTTCGGCAGCCAGCTCGCGACCACGCTTCACATCGATGATCTCCGACAGCCGCTCATCGAGGCCATGACGCGCGTATCGAGCCAGCTGGGAACGCTCAACGAGTCGGCGCGGGCCCTGCGGGCTGGTGGCGAGGCGGTGGCGCGGACGATCTCCGACATCACCCGCGGAATTCTCGAGCAGAGCGACCAGGTGGACCGCAGCATCCACGCGACCGAGGCTCTGCACACCGCGACCGAGAATGTGGTGCGTGACGGCCGCGATGCGGCTGGCGCCAGTCGTGAGGCGACGTCGATTGCCAGCGAGCACCGCGACACGATCGCAACCGCCATCGACCGACTGGTCGGTGCCAAGCGCTTCGTGGGCGAGAGTGGGGAGCAGATCGACGTGCTCGCAAAGACAACGCGAAGAATCACCGAGTTCATCGGGGTCATCCGCGAGCTCGCCGACCAAACCAATCTTCTCGCGCTCAACGCCGCTATCGAAGCGGCGCGCGCCGGGGAGCAGGGCAAGGGATTCGCGGTCGTCGCCGATGAAGTCCGCAAGCTCGCCGAGCAGAGCGCGCGCGCCTCGGACGAGGCTGGCGACATCGTGGTCGGATTCGAGGAGCAGATGCGTCGCGTCGCGCAGCAGATGGATCGAGGGTCGACGATGATGAGTGACGTGGAAGGACTCTCCGAGGCTGCCCTGCAGGCGCTCGACCGCATCGTGCAGGCGACGGCGACGACGTTCGGCCGTGCGCAGGCGATCGAGAACACGTCCCGTGATCAGGAGGCCGAGTTCGGGCGCCTCCGCGAGCGCGTGGTGCGCATCGCCGAGATCTCGCGCAAGACGCGCCAGGGTGCCGAGAACGTGACGGAGACGGCGAAGGACCAGGCCCGTGCGCTCCGCGAGCTCGAGGGCGCGACTGACGAGCTCCGCAGCGTGGCGGCGTACCTGGATGAGCTTACGAGACGGATAACGAGCGTGGGATAGAGGTGCTCGAAGTGCACTTCGAGCACCTCACGCCTCGTTCGATCGCAGCCTTCTCTCCAGCTCAGCGCTCGGCCGGGCCATGACCGTCTGCGCCCGCTCCACCAGCGCGCGACCGGGCGGGCCGCCACGCGCGCGACGCACATGTCGGCGCCGCGTCCAATCGACCGGAACCACCACGCTCCCACGGGCGCGACTGTACCAGGCGGCGAGCGCGGCCGCCTCGTGGAGGTCGCGCGCCGGCGGCGCGCCCTCCTGTGACCATCGCATCACGACGTGCGCCCCCGTCACATCCCGCGCGTGGAGCCACACGTCGTCCGGCTTCGCGATGTCGTAGGTCAACTCGTCGTTGGCGCGGGCCCCGCGTCCGACGAGCACGGCGATGCCGCCGGACGTGCGATACGACTTGTACGGTAAGCGCGCGGGCGCGGTACCCTTTGCAGCTCGAGTGAGGCGCCGTCCGCTCCGGGCAGGCGGAGATTCCGCCTTCGCCTCCAACGCGGTAATTCGCGCCGGAAGTCCCTCGAGTGCGCGCTCCATCGCCCCCACTTCCTTGTAGAGTCGCTCGGCCAGCGCAATCGGGGTGTCGTGCGGGTCGTCCGACCGGGGCACCGGCGCGTCGCTCCCATCGGAGAGAACGATGGTCGCCGGCACGTCGGCGTCGGCACCCAGCGCCATGAGCGCGTCGGCGACCGCCCGGAGGCGTGGCGCCTCACGAGCACGATCGAGCTCGCGGCGCATTCTCGAGATTGCGCGGAACGTCCGGTCGTCGGGCTCGCTCGAGGGTGCGTGCTCCGGTGCGACCGGCAGTATCAACGATGAAACGGGCTCTCCATCGCAGATTCGCAGCGGGAAGACGACATCCCCGCAGCGCACTGGAGATGCCGTGGGCAAGGAGGCGATCAGTCGGTGCAGATCGACTGCACGCTCCTGTTGCGCGAGAAGCGCGGCACAGATGGTCGGGCTCATCCATCGACCGCGGAGCATCGCTCCCTCATCGCGAGCCGCGACCGCGGCACGGACCGCGGCGTCGGCGAGCACCTGGCGCGGGGGGGCAACGGCCGGCAGCGCGACCCCGATCGTGGCGAGGGCGTGGCGCGCATCTCTCACGCGCGCTCCCCGTCCATTCGGAATGAAGCTGACCTCTATGTCGCCCTGCTTCGATGCGGAGCCGCGAAATTTTCCCGGTCGGTCGCACCGGATGATGAGTCGTCGCTCGTCGATTGGCGCCTCGACGCCGACAATGGTCCACCCTCCGAGCAGCTCCCCGTCTGGTGCGCGGTTTTCCTCACGGACGGCGAGCGCACGCAGGTCGAAGGACACTGGCGGGGTTCCGTCACACCATAGCGTGAGCAGGCGCGAGACATGATCCGCGCGACATGCGACGATGTACCGGCCGCGCCATCGCTCGCCGAGCTCGCGCGCGACGTAGTGCGTAGTCAGACTATCCATCGCCGCACGCGTTTGACACGCGCCGACGATGCCCGTAGCTTGACGCCGTGTCAACGCCAGCTCCTCGCTCGTCGTCGCTCGGCGAGCGGCGATCTCCGGCGCGCGTGTGATCTCATGCGCGACATCGCCTACATCGCGTTGGGCTCGAACCTCGGCGACCGCGATGCGCACCTCGCCCACGCCCGCGCCGCTCTGGCCGCGCTCCCCGAGTCACGGCTCCTCGCGGTGAGCACCATTGAGGAGACCGAGCCGATCGGCGGCCCAGCGCAGGGTTTCTATCTGAATCAGATGGTGGCCCTCGAGACCGCGCTCGATCCGCGCGCCCTGCTTGCCGCGCTGCAGCGCATTGAGCGTGATGCTGGACGCGTTCGCGAGGAGCGGTGGGGAGCGCGCACCCTCGATCTCGACATCGTGAAGCTCGGCGACAGGGAAGTGCGCGATCCCAACCTCACGATCCCGCATCCGGGGCTCGGTACACGCGAGTTCTGGCAGCGCGAGCTCGTCGAGCTCGAGGAGCTCTCGTGAGCATGGGCGCGGAGAAGCGGAAGGTGTTGACGATCCGCGACATCATCGAGCGGAAGAAGGCCGCGCGAAAGATCGTCATGGTGACCGCGTACGATGCGTTGTTCGGTCGGCTCGTCGACGAAGCTGACGTCGACATCGTGCTGGTGGGAGACTCGCTGGGGCACGTGGTGCAGGGGCGTGACTCCACGCTGCCGGTGACGCTCGGCGATATGATCTACCATGGCCGTGCGGTTCGACGCGGCGTGACCAACGCGCTCCTCGTGATCGACATGCCGTTCCTTACGTACCAGGTGAGCGAGGAACAGGCGCTGCTCAACGCGGGCCGCATCATGCAGGAGACGGGCGCGCAGGCGGTAAAGCTCGAGGGTGGTGACGAGCGCATCGCGCGCGCCATTGAGACGCTCACGGGAATCGGCGTACCGGTGATGGCCCATCTCGGCTTCACACCGCAGTCGGTTCATGCGCTGGGCGGTCCCCGTGTTCAGGGACGGGGCGAGGATGCGGCAGAGCGTTTGCTCGCCGATGCGCGTCGGGTCGAGGCGGCCGGCGCGTTCGCACTGGTCCTCGAGCTCATGCCGGCCTCGGTTGCTCGGCGCGTCACGGACACCCTCACGATTCCCACGATCGGCATCGGGGCAGGTGTGGGCTGCGACGGACAGGTGCTCGTACTGCCCGACTTGCTGGGGCTCAACGACCGATTTCGCCCGAAGTTCCTCAAGCCGTACGCGAACCTCGCCGACGACGTTCGCAAGGCAGTGTCGGCCTTCCGCGATGAGGTACGAGCGGGCGTGTATCCGGATGATCAGCACAGCTTCTGATATGCAGCGCCTCACGCGTGTCACGGAGGTCCGTGATCTCGTTGGCGCGGCGCGCGCGCGTGGCAAACGCGTGGGGTTCGTGCCAACGATGGGGTTCCTCCACGAGGGGCACCTGCGGCTCGTCGACGAGGCACGTCGGCGAGCTGACCTCGTGATAATGAGTGTCTTCGTCAATCCGCTGCAGTTCGGACCGACTGAAGACCTGACTCGGTACCCGCGGGATCTGGATGGGGACGCAGCGAAGGCCGAAGCGCGTGGCGTAGACGCGCTTTTTATTCCCAACGCCAACGAGATCTACCCGGAGGAACCGCGCGTCGTCGTGACGCCACGGTCACTCGGCGCTCGCTGGGAGGGCGCTGCGCGTCCTGGCCACTTCGAGGGGGTCCTCACCGTGGTCGCGAAGCTGTTCAACATCGTGCAGCCTCACGTCGCGGTCTTCGGCCAAAAAGACATACAGCAGGCGACGCTCGTGCGCGCCATGGTGCGTGATCTCGATATTCCAGTTGAGATCGTTGTTGCCCCGACTGTCCGCGAGCCCGATGGGCTCGCCATGTCCAGCCGCAACAGCTATCTCGATGTTCAGGCGCGGGAACGCGCGCTTGCGTTGTCCGGTGCGCTGCGGGCTGTTCAAAGCGCTCATGCCGCCGGCGAACGGAGTGCCACGAAGCTGGAGGAGATTGCGCGGGAGCACCTCGCCGAGCGAGGAATCGCCGAGGTGGATTACGTTGCCGTCGCCGATCCCAATACACTCGAGCCGCTTTCACAGGCCGACGTGGGCGCGGTTGTCGCGCTCGCGGCGCGCGTGGGGCATACTCGACTCATCGACAACGTAATCCTGGGGACTCAGTGAGCTGGAGCGCGGTGGTCGCCGCGCTCGAAGACGGTGTGACCTTTCGGTCGCGTGTCAGCGTGTATCTCCACCCGTTGGCAGGCCGGCCGATTCTCTGGCACGTGCTGCACTCGCTCTCCCGTGTCACACCGCCCCCGGACGCCATACGCATTCTTCACTCGTCAGGCACCGCCGTCGCGCTGCCATCGGGACTTTCAGTCCCGCTGGACCTGCTGCCGGTGGACTCTGGGTCGGAGCTCGTGTCGCTGCGTGCGGCCGTGACTCCTCCGGGTCTCCGTGCGCTGCTCGACGGTGCCGCGGCGCTCGTGACCCCCTCGACCATCGCGCGGGCGCTGCGTGCGGCCGAGAGCGGTGTCTCCGCGTTGCTCGACCGGCGCGATGAGCTGGCGCCGCTCCTGGTCGGTGGGGAAGGACCTGCCCTCGCCTCGGCGGACGATCCTCGAAGGCCGAGCGGCGCACACCGGGTCGCGCCCACCTCGGAGGACGAGCTGATCCGAATCACTGATCGTCATGCCCTCTCGGACGCGTCGGTCGCCATCCGCGACCGCCTCATTCGCGAGCATGAGGCCCACGGCGTGAGCTTTGTCCTTCCAGCCACGACGTGGATCGACGCCGATGTGCGCATCGGGGCCGACACCGTGATCTACCCGGGCACGGTGATCGAGGGCGCCACCGAGATCGGGTCGGAGTGCGTCATCGGTCCCTACTCGCGGATCGTCGAGTCGCGAATCGGTCGCGGCGTAGAGCTCAAGGGATGGAACTACGTTGCGCGGACCAGTGTCCGGAATCACGCGGTTCTCGAGCCCTATGTTCGCCGCGGATTCGATTGAGCTGCCGGAGTGGGCCCGCGTCAGCGACAAGCGCCGTGCCCACATCGCCCGTGTAACCGCACTGCTCGATCGCTGGGCGGGCGAGCTGCGCGTGTCGGCCGAGGAGGCCCGAGCCTGGCACGATGCCGGTCTGTGGCATGACGCGCTCCGCGATGCCCCGGACTCGGAGCTGCGGAGGCTCGTGCCCGATCCAGCGCTCCCGACGCAGATTCTGCACGGGCCGGCTGCGGCGGAGCGGCTTCTGCGCGACGGCGAAACGCGCGCCGACGTCCTCGAGGCGATTCGGTGGCACACCGTCGGCAACGGCGCATGGGCGCGCACCGGACGGGCGCTCTACATGGCCGACTTCCTGGAACCCGGCCGATCGTTCGCTCGCGCGGATCGCGCGTTTCTCGCGTCGCACCTCGTGCACGACTTCGACGGCGTCTTTCGGCAGGTTGTGCGGCAGCGACTGGAGTGGTCGTTGCGCGAAGGGAATCAGCTCTATCCCGAGACGGTCTCGCTGTGGAACGACGTCGCCTGATCCGACGCGCGGCAGTGATGCTCGCACTGCTGCTGGTGGTGATCGGAATCGTTCTCGTGGCGCGCGGCCCGTCGACGCGCGCTCCGCAGGCGGTGCGTCAGCGCGTGGATGCCGAGGCGCCCGCGGGCGTCCGCATTCGCGTCGAGGTGTTGAACGCGACGCGCGTTCGCGGTCTGGCTCGACGAGCCACTATGCATCTCCGCGATCGCGGGTTCGACGTGGTGAGTGTGGGCACCTCCCGCGAGGTGCGCGACAGCATCCTGGTGCTGGATCGCTCGGGCCATGCGGATTGGGCGGCGCTCGTCGCGCGCGCGTTAGGGGGCGCCCGTGTCGAGCAGGCGCCGGACAGCTCACGCTACCTGGATGTGACCGTCCTGGTCGGGGCGACCTGGCGGCCGCCGGCCGAGCCGTTCTACCCGTAGCTGGCCACAGGCCGCGGCGATGTCGACGCCACGGCTCTTTCGAATCGCTACCTCCACACCAGCGCGGCGCAGCTCGCGCGCGAACGCCACCGTGCGCTCGCGCGTCGACGGGCGGAATTCCAGCGCACCGCCTGGGTGCAGCGGGATGAGGTTCACGAACGCGCCACAGTCCTTCGCGAGCCTGCCAAGCTGCAAGGCATGCTCGACAGCGTCATTCACGCCGCCGAGCAGAACGTACTCGAAGGTGACACGGCGATCGAACGCACGGGCTGCGTCGATCACCTGCGCCAACGGGTACTTCACGTTGATCGGCATGAGCTCGCGCCGCAGCGCGTCGGACGGCGCGTGGATCGAGATGGCGAGCCGGAATTGCTCCGGTCGTGTCGCGAGCGCTTCGATACCCGGGAGGACTCCGACCGTCGATACCGTGATGTGGCGCGCGCCGATGCCCATCCCAGTCGGCGCGTTGAGAATGGTGAGCACGGGGTCGACCGCCTTCCAGTTCATCATCGGCTCGCCCATGCCCATGAACACGATGTTGGTGATGGCGATGGGCGGATCGAGCAGCCGCATCTCGCGTACCTGCCCGGCAATCTCCCACACGGCGAGATTGCGAGCGAACCCCATCCGTCCGGTGGCGCAGAAGGCGCACTGGAGCGCGCAACCGGCCTGCGAGGAGATGCACAGCGTCGTGCGGCTCCCTTCGGGAATCGACACGCTCTCGATCGCTTCGCCATCCGGAAGGCGAAAGAGAAACTTCTCCGTCCCATCTACCGACCGTTGGCGCGCGACGATCTCGAGGCGGGGCAGGGAGAAGTTCTGCGCGAGAAGCTCGCGAACGGCCCGCGGAAGCTCCGACATTGCGTCGAACGTCGGCGCCGGGTTCGTCCAGAGACGGCGCGCGACCTGCGCCCCCCGGTACGCGGCCTCGCCGTGCGCGACCGCGAACTCGCGCAGCATGCGCTCCGCCTCGTCAGGCACCAGATCGAGCAGGTTGATCTTCTCGCTCACGGATAGGTCGCGTTCATCGTGAATTGATAGATGGCGCCGAGGCCGTTGGCGCCTTCTTCGCGTGCCACGGCGACGACGTACTTGTCGTAATGAAACCCCACACCCAGGCGGGCGCGCCACGGTCCGGTCTCCCACTGAACAGTGCGCGCCAGTCCCAGGCGTACCGCGAGCGGGCCATACCGCCCCGACGCGTACAGGAACTCGAGGCGCTCGTCAGGCTCGGTAAAGTCCGCCGACACCCCGGCCCGCGCTTCACGCACGGCCGACGTCCCCCAGACGCGCAAGTCGCCGGCCACGTGGAGCGTGGTGCGCTCATCTCCCGTCTGCGCCGGCCGCCATAGAAAAGAGGCAACGCCGACGCGCGCGTCCCGCCACAAGCTGTCGAGAAGCACGCCACCGTCCACCGCCACCGCCGTGCGGCGTGTGCCACCGATCGACCCTGTTCGCGCGCGAAGTGACAATCCTACCGAAACGTTTCGCGTGTTCCGTCGCGCTGCCGACATCGAAAGCATCGCTGTGCTGTAGCCTACGTCCCCGTCGGAGACGTCCGGACTCGTGGTCGTCGACGCGATGTCATCGACACTCCACCGAGCGGCGGAGAGGCCGACGACGATGCGCTCCGAGAGCGAATGCGCGGCCGACAGCAGCTGCGCGCTCACCCCCTGGGTCTCAGGCGTCTGGAGCGCGGCGGCCCCGACACGGAGCTTCGCCCCGTTCAGCGCGACGAGCGTCGCCGCGTTCCCTAGCCCGTCGGCGAGGTCGGTCGGCAGGGCTGCCGGGCGATCGAGCGCCGCCAGCGGGAACTGCACGAGGTCCCGTCCAGGCACGCGCTGCGCGGCCGCGACCGCGGGGACGAGCGCCGCGATCGCGAGCGCGAAAACCAAGTGGCGCATGCACTTCGACAATACCCGCGAGGCGCCCCAACGTCAAGAAAACGCTTCCCGCTCGCCCGCGGGGGGTGTAGATTCACTTCTTTCAGTCCAGGTTCGTGGAGCGTCCGTGCTGCTGACTGAGCTGCTCACCGTGGACCGGGTCAGGGTCCCACTCGGCAGCGGAACGAAGAACGACGTGCTCCGCGAGCTGGTCGAGCTCGCGGCGACGCGTCGTAACGCTGACTCGGTGGAATCGATGCTCGCAGCAGTGCGCGAGCGGGAGCAGGTGCTGAGCACGGGCATCGGTGGAGGCGTGGCAATACCACACGGGAAGACGCCGCACGTCGAGCAGCTCATGCTCGCGGCGGGCGTTGCGCGAGACGCGATCGACTTCGACGCACTCGACGGCCAGCCCGTTCACCTTTTTTTCCTATTGGTCGGTCCCGAAAGCGCATCCGGCGCTCACGTCAAAGCTCTGAGCCGCATCTCGCGACTCCTTCGACGAGATCGGCTTCGTACCGACCTGCTTGCCGCGCCCACGGCTGAGGCCTTCCTCGACGTCATCCGGCGGTCGGAGGCCGCGTGAGCGCGGGACGATGGCTGCCGCCCGCGCTGTGGGCGGCTCTTATCCTCGTGTTGACGTCGATCCCTTCGCCGCCCGAGGCCCCGGGCGGTATCCCGCATTTGGACAAAGTCGTGCACTTCGTGCTCTACGCAGGCCTCGGTTGGCTCGTGACTCGAGCCGTTCGCACTCGCACGGCAAGGACGCTCGCACTGGTCGTGCTGGCGATCGCCATTTTCGCAGCCGTGGACGAGTGGCACCAGCGGTTCTTCGCGCGGGATCCCGGAGCGGCCGACTGGATCGCTGACGTGCTCGGCGCTTCGGCAGGCATGCTCCTCGCCTTACGAGTGCGCCGCGTGGAGCCCGCGCAATGAGGGCGGAACACCCCTACGCCGTGCGGCACCGGACGCATCTGGCCGGCTCGCTGCGGTCGGAGCACGCGGGCACACGCGTGCGTCTTGGAGGATGGGTGCACCGCCGCCGCGCGCTCGGCGGAATCGTCTTCATTGATCTTCGAGACCGCGCAGGGCTGGTCCAAATCTCCTTCGACCCCCGCTCGGCCGCTCCGCCGATAATCGACGCCGCCGCGGGGCTGGGGGCGGAGACGGTCGTGCTCATCGAAGGTGATGTCGTTGCTCGTCCCGAGAGCATGCGGAACCCCGAGCTCCCCACCGGCGACGTCGAGGTGCGCGCGGCGACTCTCCGTGTCGTCGGTCCCGCGATGACACCGGCGATCCCGGTGGCGCGGGGCAAGGGTGAGATCCTGCCCGCGGAGGAGCTGCGTCTGCGCCATCGCCACCTCGACCTGCGCCGCCCCGAGCTGCAGCGGAACATCATTCTGCGTCACCGCCTCATGCAGGCGACGCGCCGCTACTTCGACGCGCTCGGTTTCCTCGAGGTCGAGACCCCGATCCTCACGAAACCGACCCCCGAAGGGGCTCGCGACTACCTGGTTCCCAGTCGAGTGCACCCGGGCGAGTTCTACGCGCTGCCCCAATCGCCGCAGCTCTACAAGCAGCTGCTCATGATCTCCGGGTTCGATCGGTACTTTCAGATCGCTCGGTGCTTTCGCGACGAGGATCTCCGAGCCGATCGCCAGCCGGAGTTCACGCAGATCGACGTCGAGGCCGCCTTCGTAGGATCGGAGGACGTCATGAACGCCGCCGAGGGTCTCGTGCAGGCGCTGTGGCGCGAGGGCGGTCAGGAGGTCGACGTCCCCTTTCCTCGTATGAAGTACTCCGACGCGATGGAGCGGTTTGGATCCGACAAGCCCGATCTTCGCTTTGGTCTCGAGATCGAGGATCTCACCGAGGCGTTTCGTGGCGCCGAGTTCACGATTACGCGCGATGCGATCGCCAAGGGGGGTCGAGTCCGAGGGATTCGGGTTCCCGGCGGATCCGCGTTGTCACGCAAGCAAGTCGATGAGATCGAGGCGGCCGCGAAGACGCTCGGGGCAGCCGGACTGCTCCGTCTCAAAGGGCAGGGGGGATCGCTCGAGGGCGGGCCAGCGAAGTTTCTGTCCGCCGGCGCGATCGAGCGTCTCGCGGTGAAAGACGGTGAGCTTCTGCTCGCCGTCGCGGGGCCCGAACACGTCTCGAGTCCCGCGCTCGATCGGGTGCGGCATGAGATCGCCACACGGATGGCGCTGGTGCCGCCTAACACCAACGCATTCCTGTGGGTGGTGGACTTTCCCTTGTTCGTGCGCGACCCGAAAAGCGGGGAGCTTCAGTCGGTCAATCACCCGTTTACCGCACCGCATCCCGACGACGAGCATCTCCTCGAGAAGGATCCGGAGCGCGTGCGCTCGCTCGCATACGACGTGATTCTCAATGGGACGGAGCTCGGTGGCGGGAGCATCCGCATTGGTGATCCGCGGTTGCAGAGTCGTGTGTTCGGACTGCTCGGCCTCGATGAGGCAACCGCGGAAATGCGGTTCGGCTTTCTGCTCGAGGCGCTGCGCGCGGGCGCTCCCCCGCACGGAGGGATCGCGTTCGGGTTCGACCGCATCACAATGCTGCTTGCGGGCGCGGAGTCGCTGCGCGACGTGATCGCGTTTCCGAAGACGACGAAAGCGGCCGCGCTCTTCGAGGGCGCGCCCGTCGCCGTGCGGCCGGAAGACCTCCGGGAGCTGCACATTTCCCTGGACGGAGGAGCTGGTTGAGCGACGAAACGGTCACGCACCGACTCTCGACCGAGGGAGTGGATCTCCTCACGCTCGCCGGCGTCAATGACGCCAATCTCATCGAGCTGTCGCGTCTCACCGGGGCGAAGATCTCGCTGCGCGGTGACACCCTCACGATGAACGGGCCGGTGGAGATCGTCGAGCGCGCCGCGACGCTCGCCCAGCGCATGATCGATCAGGCCAAGCAGCAGAACACGCTGAGCGCCGATGACGTCCTCCGAATGAGCGAGGACGGCGGCGCCGGTCTCCCGCGGGACGATGGCGCTGGAGCGCCCGGGGAAATGCGCATCGTGCTGCCGGGTGTGCGGCGCATCGTGCAGCCGAAGACCCCCGGACAGGCGCGCTATCTCCAGCTCATCAACGACCACGACATCGTCATTGGCATCGGGCCCGCCGGGACCGGCAAGACCTATCTCGCCGTCGCGATGGCGGTCGACGCGCTCACGCGCAAACGCGTGCGGCGCATCGTCCTCGCTCGTCCCGCCGTCGAGGCCGGGGAGAGCCTCGGGTTCTTGCCGGGTGACATGCAGGCGAAAGTGGACCCGTACCTGCGTCCTCTCTACGACGCCCTCGATGACATGATGCCCGCGGAGCGTGTGCAGCGCTCTCTGGAGACGCGCGTGATCGAGATCGCCCCGTTGGCGTATATGCGGGGGCGCACGCTGTCCGATGCATTTGTGATCCTGGATGAGGCGCAAAACGCCACATCAGCGCAGATGAAGATGTTCCTTACGCGCCTGGGGGTGAATTCCAAGGCGGTGATTACGGGCGACAAGACGCAGATCGACCTGCCGTCGCGCGAACAGTCGGGACTCTTGCAGGTAGAGCGCATTCTTCATGGCATCGAGGGGATAGGGTTTCACTACTTCAACGAATCCGACGTCATTCGCCACCGCCTGGTGCGTGAGATCATCAAGGCGTACGCGAAGGACTCGGGAACGGAGTAAGCGTGGCGCTACGCGATCAGTGGCGGCGGATGACATTGCCCGAGGTTCCCGCGAGACGCGGGGACCGCGCGCTGTATCACGCTGCCCGGATCGGACTCATCATCGCCCTCGCCATCGCGACGTACGCGCTCTTCCCGTCATTGCCCGCCGTCGAGTCGCCGTTGTTCGAGGTCGGTGCCGTCGCCACCGACAATGTCATTGCGCCATTCGCGTTTCGCGTTCGAAAGACACCCGCGGAGCTTCAGAAGGAACGCGATGAGCTCGCGGCGACGGGGAAGCCCATCTTCGTCTACTCTGCGGTGGCGCTCGATTCCGCTGTTCGGTCGGCGGAAGCGATCTTCCGCGACATCTCTCGTGCGGTCGACGATGGCGACCCTCGCACCGGAGCCGCGCGCGTTCTCCAGGCGGCGGCGCGGCACGGCATTACGCTCACGGAGGCAGAGGCCGAGTACCTGACATTCCGGGGTCGACGGCTTGCGATGCGGGATGCGCTCGAGCGCGTGCTGCGCCGCTGGCTGGCGCAGGGAATCGCGTCGAGCGGTGCCACCGACGACGTTCGCGGCGAGGCGATCGTGCGCCGTAACGACGAAGAGCGCAGCGTTCTCGCCGACAGCATCTCGACGTTCACCACCCTGATCGCCCGTGCCCGACAGCTCCATCCCGATCCCAGCTCCTCGATCGGCGACGGCCTGTACTACAAGCTGCTCAGCAGTCTCTTCCGCCCGACCATCGTGCTCGACCGCGCTGCGACGGATCGCCGCAGGCAGGAGCTGCGTACCTCCGTCAGTGAGTGGCGGTACGAGGTCCGTGAAGGGGAGAAGATCGTCGGCGAGCACGAGGTCGTGGGGCGAGAGGAGCACGACAAGCTTCGCGCTCTTCAGGCGGAAATGGAACGGCGAACAGGCGGTGAGCGCGCAGTCGGCCGCGTCCTTGGCTCCGTGCTCTACAATGCCCTCGTTCTCACCATCTTCGGCATAACGATCGTCCTCTTCCGGGCGCAGCTCTATCGCTCGTACCGAGCGCTCACCCTGCTGGCGCTGCTCTTTGCGGTAGTCCTCGTGGCGGCATTGGTCTTTGGACACCTGCGTCCGCCGCGTCCCGAGCTGGTCCCGATCGCCCTGGCAGCGGTGATGCTGACCATCCTGTTCGACGCGCGCATCAGCCTCATTGCGGCCATGATTCTCGCCGTTCTCGTCGGGGGTCAAGGCGTCTTCCGTGGGACGAATGCCCTCTTCCTGGGGCTGGTCGGTGGGGCAGCGGCGGCGATCAGCGTTCAGGTATTGAGGCGTCGAGAGCAGATCGTGTACGCCGTGCTCACGATCTTTGGCGCGTTCGTGCTGGCCGACATCGCGTTAGGTCTGATCCTCGACTGGCCCCCTCGGGACATCCTCGTCAGCATCATGTGGGGCGGCGCCAATGCGCTCGGCTCGGTGGCCCTCGCCATGTTCCTGCTGCCGGTCGCCGAGCGCCTCACGGGGATCACGACCGACTTGACGCTCCTCGAGTACTCGAACTTCAATCACCAGCTCCTCCGCCGGCTGATGATGGAAGCGCCAGGCACGTTCGACCACACGATGCGCATGGCGAATCTGGTCGAAGCCGCCTGCAACGCGATTGGCGCCAACGGTCTGCTGGGTCGCGTCGGCACCTACTTCCACGACATTGGCAAGCTGGGTCGTCCGCAATTCTTTGTGGAGAATCAGCCCAAGGGACGCAACCCGCACGACAAGCTCAAGCCCGCGGCGAGCGCACAGATCATTCGCGCGCACATCCGCGAGGGTCTCGAGCTCGCGGCCGAACATCGCATTCCGCGCGCGATCTCCTCGTTTATTCCGGAGCATCACGGCACCCTCTCGATCTCGTACTTCCTCGAGAAAGCGCGGGAGCGCGACACCGCGCCGAATACCATGGAGTTCACGTATCCCGGCCCGATTCCACAGAGCGCCGAGACGGCGGTCTGCATGCTGGCTGACGGAGTGGAAGCGTCCGCGCGCGTGCTGTCGGATCCAACCCCCGAGAAGATTCGGGAAGTCATCGATCACATTGTGCGCATGCGCATCGATCAGGGGCAGCTCCGTGACGCTCCGCTGACGCAGCGGCAGATCGAGGTGGTGAAGGATGCCTTTGCCCGGGTGCTCACAGGGAAGTATCACTCGAGAATCGACTATCCCGTGCGCAGTGGTGGCGTGACATCCGAGTTCGCCTCGGCATGAGCATAGCGGTGCACGTGTCAGCTGACGGAGTACGGCTCCCCCTCTCGCGTGTGCGAATCACCGAGATCGCGCGGCGCGTTCTCACCTCGGAGGGTGTGCGCGAGGCGATGGTGTCGATCACCTTCCTCGGCACCCGTACGATGGCCGCGCTCAATCGCAAGCACCTCGGGCACCGCGGCGCGACGGACGTGATCTCGTTCGCCTTCAGCGAACCGACGCGGCGGGGCCCGGTGATCGCTGACATTACATCGCTCCCGATGTTGCCCGCGCGAACGCGCGCCGCCACGGCGCAGGGGTTCGCGAGGAGCTCGCACGCCTCCTGGTGCACGGGCTCCTGCATGTGCTCGGGTATGACCATGCGGACGATGAATCTCGTGTGACCTCGCCGATGTGGGAGAGGCAGGAACGCATCCTGGCGCGTGTCGTCGACGAGGCGCTCGCGTGAGACCAGAGGCGCTCACCATCGCCATCGTCGCGGCGCTGTTCGGGATGCTTTGGGCCGCGGCCGATGGAGCGTTGCTCGCGCTCGAGCCGCCACGCGAGCGCGGTGAGGGTCCCACGGTGGCCGGCATGGGAGCGCGGAGCCGTGCGCACCGCGCCCTTTCGTTCGCTCGCATCGCCGCGCAGCTCACCGCTGCCATTGCGGTCACCTACGCCCTCGAGATCCATCGCGCGCTCTTTCCCGTCGCGCTGGTGGGTGGACTGCTCATTGGGTTCGCGACGATGATGCTGCTCGAGACCGCTCCGCGCGCGGTGGGTGAGGCGGCCGGCGCGCGGATGCTCGCGGCCCTCCGTCCCATGGTTCGTCTCGCCGAGGTGATCTTTGCGCCGATCGTCATGCTTGGCATGCGTGCCGAGGCGCGACTCCACCGCGCCTTCCCGCCTGAGGAGGTGGACGAAGGGGGCGACTCTCGGGAGCAATTGGGCGAGCGCGAGCGGGATCGCGCCACGCCGCTTCCGCGAGACGAGCCCGGGATTCTCCGGGGCGTCTTCTCCCTCGGTGACACCGAGGTGCAGGAAGTCATGGTCCCTCGCGTCGATATCATGGCGGTCGAGCGTGGGGCGCCCTGGTCCGAGGTCATGGACCGTGTGCTCAGCTCCGAGCACGCACGTCTCCCCGTGTACGACGAGACGATCGACCACATTGTCGGCATCCTCTACGCGAAGGACCTGCTTCCCATTGTGCTGACGAAGCGCGCCCCCGACGAGGGATGGCCGGCGCTCATTCGCCCGGCGACATTCGTCCCCGCGTCGAAGATCATCGATCAGCAGCTTCGTGATTTCCGCGCCACGGGCACGCACATCGCCATCGTCGTCGACGAGTACGGTGGCACCGCCGGGCTCGTCACCATCGAGGACATCCTCGAGCAGATCGTAGGCGACATTCGTGACGAGTACGACGTCGAGGAAGCGCCTATCGAGGAGCAGGAGGGACGACGCTTCTGGGTGTCGGGCCGCGTGTCGCTCGACGACCTCTCGGCGGCGCTCGGTCATCGATTCGAGCGCGAGGATGTCGCGACCGTCGGCGGCCTCATCTTCCAGGCGCTCGGCCGGGTCCCGCGAGCGGGTGAGGAGCTGACGCTCGACGGCTTCCGGATCGTGGTCGAGCGCGTCACCCGGCGACGCATTGAGCGTGTGTACTTCGAGCGCCTCGAGGCGCTGGCGGGGCGCGAGGGATGATCGCCGAGCTCGCGCTCATTCTGGCACTTCTCGCGGTGGCGACGATCACCGCGGGCTCGACATCGCTCCGGTCCGTTGGGCGCATCTGGCTGCGGCGGTGGATCGACCAGCGTCTCGCCGGCGCCGGCGGTGATGAGGAAGCGCTCGATCGCCAGCAGCGCCTGCTCGAGGCAGGCACGGCGGCGACCGCCTGTGTCGTCGCGCTGGCGGGGGTGGCGCTCGCGCTGTCGAGCGAGGCTCGGCCGGGGCGACTCGCGATCGAAGCGATCGTATTCGTGTTGGCGCTGCTCGTGGTGGGACAGCTCATTCCGCGCGCGATCGCGAGGCGCCGCGCATCGCGCCTGCTGCCTGTCCTCATGCCGGTGCTGCGCACCGTGTCGGGTGTTCTGTGGCCGTTCGTGCGTGCCGCGCACGCCCTGGCGCGCCCCTTCGCGCGCCAGGCGGGCGGAGACGTCGCGGAGGAATCACGCGAGGAAGAAATCGAGGATCTGCTCCGCGAGGGCGAGCTCGAAGGGATCGGCGAGCATACCGAGACGGAGATCATCGCTGGCGTGGTGCGTTTCGGGGAAAAGCCCGTCGCTGAGGCGATGACCCCGCGCACGGCCATCTTTGCCGTTGACGAGGCCACGCATCCGCGCGAGATGGCACGGCTCATCGCACAGGCGGGATATAGCCGCGTTCCGGTGTACCGTGGCGCCATCGACGAGATCGTCGGTATGGTGCACGTCTTCGACGTCCTCAAGACGCGTGGAGAGGAAGCCCCGGAGCTGCGGCCCGTGATGCACGCGCCATTGACCAAGCGATGCAACGAGCTGCTGTTCGAGATGCTGCGGGAGCGGCAGCACCTGGGCATCGTGCTTGACGAGTACGGCGGGACGGCCGGACTGGTGACGCTCGAGGATCTCCTCGAGGAGCTGGTGGGCGACATTCGTGATGAGCACGATGAGCCGGTGCCGGCGAGCTCCGGCCAGCCGGAGCGCGCAACGATCGCCGAAGCGAGCACGCAAATCGGCGATGTCCTTTCGCGGCTTGGCCTCCCCATCCCGGGCGGGGTGGCGCCCGATCGGCCGCTCGCCGGGGTCCTCGCACGCGCGCTGGGTCGAGTGCCCGTCGTGGGCGAGCGGTTTCATCTGGCGGGACTCGAGATCACCATCATCGATGCCGAGCCGGCGCGGGTGAACCGCGTGCTGGTCACGCCGGCGGGAGCGAGCGCACCGGTCGCGCTCGAGCTGCCGCGCTGACGTGCGTGCGTTCGCCGTCTTCACGCGCCTCTTCCCGTTCGTCATCGCCTTCCTTCGCGATCGCAAGCGCTTTCTGCTAATCGGCCGGCCACGGCGCGTCGCGGCCGAGGTCCACCGCAAGCGTGCGAGGCGGTTGACGGTGACGCTCGCGGAGCTCGGCCCGACGTTCATCAAGCTCGCGCAGGTGTTCGCCTCCCGCGCCGACATTCTGCCTGAACCCTACCTGTCCGAGATTGGCGCGCTCACCGACCGGGTGCCTCCCATTTCGCTCGAGGAGGTCGAGGCCGTCATTGAACGAGAGTATGGCCGTCCCGCACAGGAAATTTTCGCGGCGCTCGAGCCGGAACCGCTGGCGGCCGCCTCGCTCGGGCAGGTGCACCGAGCGCGACTCGATGAACGGGATGTGGTCGTGAAAGTGCTGCGGCCCGGCGTCGAGGAGCTCGTGGCGACCGACCTCGAGGCGGCGTTCCGGGTCCTCTTCTTTGTCAACGTCCTCTTTCCCAACCACCACGTCCGAGCGATCACCACGATCGTTCGCGAATTCGCGAAGCGCATTGAGGAGGAGATGGACTTCCGCGAGGAAGCGCGCAATGCGGGAATGATCCGCGCGAACTTCGCCGCTGATCCGCGGGTGCGCGTGCCGGAGATCATCGAGCCGTACACACGGCGCCGCGTGCTCGTGCTGGAGTTCATGGAGGGGACGAAGATCGACCGGCTCCAGGAGCGTATCGTCGCCGGCAATGTGTCGCTCGATGCGCTGATCGAGACGATCATCGAAGTGTACGTGCAGATGATGCTGGTCGATGGCGTCTTTCACGCCGACCCGCATCCCGGCAATCTCCTGGTCGATCCGGAAGGACGCCTCGTCCTGCTCGACTTCGGCATGGTGATTCGCGTCGAGCAGGAAACGCGGGCTCGGCTCATTGCCACGGTGATGTCCGCAGTGCGGCAGGATGTCGACGGCGTGATCGCGGGATTCTACGAGCTCGGACTCCTGGATCCCGAAGTCGATCGCGGAACGGTGCGCGATGCTGCGCGAGCGATCATGAAGGTCGCGTTCACTCCCGACGCCAAGCCTCGGCAGATCCAGCGCATCGTCAACGAGGTGCTCGACACCTTCTACCGGTGGCCGATCATGCTGCCGAGCGAGCTGGTGTATTTCGGGCGTGCGGCGGCGCTGGTGGAGGGCATTGGGTTCCGTTACGACCCGGAGTTCAACGGCGTGCAGTTCGCGACGCCTATCGTGCGCAAGCTGCGGCCGGTGCTGATGCGCACGGTATTCGGCGCCGATGGCCGCGAGGCGGTGCAGAACTGGGTCAACGAGCTCGCCGGGGCAGCTCGGGAGATGCGAGATGTGCTGCGTCGAGCCGGCCGTGACGAGCTTCGCGTTCGCGCGCACCCGCGCGACGTGATCGAGATGCAGCAGTTCGTCATGCGGCAAACCCGCCGCGTCCTGTTGGCCGCGTTCGCGTGCGTGGTAGCACTCGTGGGGGCGGTCACCTTCATCGTCCATCGCAACCTGCTCATCCTCGGCGCTTCGCTCGCGGCGTCCCTGTTTTTCTTTCTCGTGATCTTCTTCCTTCCTCCGCATCTCCTGTCGAATCCCTTCCGCGGAGTGCGCCGGTGGCGATGAGCGAGGCCGTGCGCAAACTGCTCGCCTCGTTCGAGGTCCGACAGCCGGCAGCGCTCGCGCGCGCGGTGAGCATCGTGGAGAATCATCGCGCTGGCTTCGACGAGCTGCTGGCGGCCCTGCACCCCCGCCTGGGTCGCTCGCGACGCATCGGCCTCACTGGACCGCCTGGCGCGGGGAAGAGCACCTTGTCGACGGGGCTCACCGCTGCCTATCGAGCAGCCGGCCTCACGGTGGGCGTCGTCGCCGTAGATCCGACGTCGCCATTCACGGGAGGCGCCCTCCTCGGCGACCGCATTCGCATGGAGAGCGTTGCGCTCGACCCGGGTGTCTTCATCCGATCGATGGCCACGCGGGGCTCCCTTGGTGGCCTGGCTGCCACGACCCGTGAAGTTGCCGATGTCCTCGATGGATTCGGGTTTGATCGCATAATCATCGAGACGGTCGGCGTGGGACAGAGCGAGCTCGACATTGCGCGCATGGCCGATACCAGCGTGGTCGCGCTCGTCCCCGAGTCGGGTGATTCCATCCAGACCCTCAAGGCGGGGCTGATGGAGATCGCCGACGTCTTCGTCATCAACAAGGCCGATCGGCCGGGTGCGGACCGACTCAAGCACGAAGTGGAGCTCATGCTTGGGCTGCGCATGGGACATGCATTCCGAAGCATTCCGGCGCACCACGGCGTTGAAATGCGAAGCGCCAACCCGGCACGCATGGCGCGTAAGGCGGCGGAGACCGAGGCCGACCATTGGACACCCCCCGTGCTGTCGACGGTGGGGACGAAGGGCGAGGGGATTCACGATCTCATCGGGGCGATTGACCGGCATTTCGCTTATCTTGAACGCAGTGGTGCGTTGCGCGCGCGGCGTCGCCAACGTCTTCGGGAGAGAGTGGTAGAGGTCGTGGAAGACCGTGTGCGAGCCCGGCTCTGGCGCGACGACGCGACCAATGCATGGATCGAGGAGAAGCTTCCCGAGCTGGAGAGTGGCGCCCTCACGCCGTTCGCGGCGGCGGATGCGCTGTTGAAACGAAGTGGCGACCTGTTGACGCGAGGACGGACATGACCAGTCTGCGTGATCTTTCGGAGACGGTGCGCGAGCAGCGCGAGGAGATCGAGCAGCTGCGCAAGCAGGTCGAGGCGTGGCGCGAGCGATACGCGCGCGGCGACAAGCGCGACATTGGGTTCATGAACTCCACGCACGAAGTGGCGCCGTTGTATACCGCGCTCGATACCTTGGCGCAGGATCCCACCACAGTCGGCGTTCCCGGCGAGTTCCCGTTCACGCGCGGGATCCACCCCACCGGCTATCGCGGCAAGCTGTGGACGATGCGGCAGTTCGCCGGCTTCGGCACGGCCACGGAGACGAACGCCCGCTACAAGTTCCTGCTCGAGCACGGACAGACCGGGCTCTCGGTCGCCTTCGATTTCCCGACCTTGATGGGGTACGACTCCGACCATCCCCGGTCGGAAGGTGAAGTCGGCAAGTGCGGCGTCGCGATCTCGAGCCTGGCCGACATGGAGACGCTCTTCGAGGGCATTCCCCTCGACAAGGTCTCGACGTCGATGACCATCAATGGACCGGCGATCATTCTCTGGGCGTTCTACATCGCCGCCGCGGAGAAGCAGGGCGTCCCATCGACCGCCCTCCGCGGAACGATTCAGAACGACATTCTCAAAGAGTACATGGCGCAGCACGCCTGGTGCTTTCCCATTGAGCCCGCGTTGCGTCTCATCGTCGACTGCTTCGATTGGGGCGCGGAGCACGCGCCACTCTGGAACACGATCTCGATCTCCGGCTACCACATCCGCGAGGCGGGGTCGACCGCCGTGCAGGAGCTTGCCTTCACGCTCGCCGATGGGTTCACGTACGTCGAGCGGGGCATCGCTCGCGGTCTCGACGTCGATGAGTTCGCCCCGCGCCTCTCGTTCTTCTGGGACATTCATAACGACTTCTTCGAGGAGATCGCCAAGCTTCGCGCGGCGCGCCGCATCTGGGCGCGCCACATGAAGGATCGGTACGGCGCGACGAGTCCGCGCTCGTGGATCATGCGGTTTCACTCACAGACCGCGGGTGTCACGCTCACCGCGCAGCAGCCGATGAACAACGTCGTTCGCGTCGCGTATCAGGCGCTGGCGGCGGTCCTTGGCGGAACGCAGTCGCTGCACACCAACTCAATGGACGAGACGCTCGCGCTGCCGACCGAAAGCGCGGTTCAGGTCGCGCTTCGAACCCAGCAGGTGCTCGGCTACGAGACGGGGATTCCCAACGTGCTCGACCCCCTCGGCGGCTCGTACTACGTCGAATCGCTGACCGATCAGATGGAGCGGGAGGCTGAGACGCTATTCGAGGAGATCGAGCGCGCCGGGGGTGTCGTTCGCGCTCTCGAAACCGGATGGCTCCAGCGGCGCATTGCTGAGTCCGCCGCCCGTCAGCAGTGGGAGATCGAGCAGCGGCGCCGGATCATCGTCGGCGTCAACGAGTTCGTCACCGAGGAATCGGAGCTTACGATTCCGTTGCTGCGCGTCGGCGAAGAGGCCGATCGCGAGCAGCGTGCGCGCATGCAGCGGATGCGAGCCGCGCGTGACAACGATCTCGTGGCGCGCCGGCTCGACGCGCTCCGCACCGCCGCCCGGGGAACCGAGAACCTCATGCCATACATCCTCGATTGCGCGCGGTGCTACTGCACCCTGTACGAGATTCGGCGGGCGATGGAGGATGTCTTCGGCGCCTACAGGGAACCGGTGTTCTTCTGATTCGTAAACGGCAAGGACGTCAGAGCGCGGAGAAAGACAGGCTGGCGTGGTGGGCGACGTACTTCGATCAGCAGTACCTCCTCGAGTACGAGCCTCTCTTTTCGCTCGAGAAGGACCGACGCGAGATCGCGCGACTCATTGAGGTCTTGGGGTTACCGCTGGGCGCGCGAATCCTCGATGTGCCCTGCGGTCAGGGCCGACACGCGCACCTGCTGGCGGAAGCCGGATATGACGTGCACGGGGTGGACCTCTCGCGCGACCTGCTCGCGCTGGCGACCGAGCGGGGGACTGGTCCAGGTCTGAAGTACACGCGTGCGGACATGCGTCAATTGGCCGTGGCCTGGACGGGACGCTTCGACGCCGTGATCAATCTCTTCACATCCTTTGGATTCTTTCTCGATCCTGCCGACGACGCGCGCGTCATCGGCGAGTTCGCGCGCGTGCTCCGTCCGAACGGCGTGCTGGTGTGGCATGGTGGCAGCCGCGATGGAATCATGGCCAGGTTTCTCGAGCGGGACTGGTGGACCACCCGCAACGGAACGGTGATCGGTCACGAGCGCTCCTTCGACCCGCTCTCGGGCGTGATGACCGTGCGATCGACGTGGCGCGGCCCGAAAGACTCCGGGGAGCGCGAGCACCGCATTCGGCTCTACACCGCGACGCGACTGGCCGAGCTATGTCGAGATGCCGGACTGATCGTTGCCGAGGCATACGACGGGTGGCGTGATCGACCCCTGTCGCGGCGTTCCTCGGAGATGCTCCTCGTCGCACGCAAGGACGGCTAACTCCGCCAGTGTGGTTGCCGCCCTCCTGAGACTGCCGCTAACTTCTTGGCGGCGTGCGCCACCTCGCGCGCACGTCCTCGAACTCTGACGGCTTCTTCATGCATCGACCGATCCGCGTGCTCATCGCCAAACCCGGCCTCGACGGCCACGACCGGGGCGCGAAGGTCGTTGCGGCCGCGCTGCGAGACGCGGGCATGGAGGTCATCTACACCGGCCTGCATCAGACGCCCGAGATGATCGCCACGGCGGCGGTGCAGGAGGATGTCGATGTCGTTGGCCTGTCGATTCTGAGTGGCGCACACATGACGCTCTTTCCCCGCGTGCGCGAGCTCCTCGAGGAAATGGGGCGCGAGGACGTGCTGCTCACTGGCGGAGGCATCATTCCGCGCGAGGACATCGAGGAGCTGCAGCGACGGGGCGTGGGAAAGCTCTTCGGCCCTGGCACACCGACCACCGATTTGATCGACTACATCAAGGAGTGGTTCGCGTCGAAGGAAGGAGCCTCCTCGGGGCCCACGCGCGCGTGAGGTCACGGCTTCGTGCGCTGAGCGAGGAGACGCGCGAGCTCGAGGGGCGGCTGCGGCTCGGCGGTGGGGCTGACAAGATCGAGCGGCAGCATTCGCAGGGGAAGCTCACCGCGCGCGAGCGGATCGAGGCGCTGTGTGATCCGGGGGCCCATTCGGTTGAGATCGGATTACTCGTCGCCTACGACCAGTACGACGGGCAGGCGCCTGGTGCGGGCGTGGTCATCATGCTGGGGACCGTGAGCGGTCGCGAAGTGGTCATCGTCGCCAACGACGCGACCGTCAAGGCGGGATCGTGGTGGCCCGAAACGATTCGGAAGATTCTGCGCGCGCAGGAGATCGCCATGCGCTGCCGCATTCCGATCATCTACCTGGTGGACTCCGCTGGTGTGAACCTGCCGTATCAGGGCGGTGTCTTTCCCGGCCAGTACGGCGCAAGTCGAATTTTCTACTACAACTCGATCATGCGGCGCTATCTGCACGTGCCGCAGATCGCGGCGGTGATGGGGCCCTGCATCGCCGGCGGCGCCTACCTCCCTGCGCTCTCCGACGTCATCCTCATGGTCGAGAACACCTCGTTCATGGGACTCGGCGGACCCAACCTGGTGAAGGGCGCCACCGGACAGGTCGTGGACGGCGAGTCGCTTGGGGGTGCACGCACCCACACCGAGATCAGCGCCGTCGCGCACTACAGGGTGCCTGACGACGCCGCGTGCTGCGCAAAGATCCGGGATCTCATCGACCGGCTCCCGCGCGGTTCGCAGCTCGCAGCTCGCAGCTCGCAGTCCGCGGTCCGCGAATCGGAGCTGTCCGCTCTCTACGATCTTCTGCCGGGCGATCACCGCATGTCTTACGATATGCACGCCGTGCTGCGTGCGATCGCCGACGACGGGACGCTCGACGAGTTCCAGGAGTCGCTCGCGAAGGAGATGATCTGTGCGGATGCGCGTATCGATGGACACGCGATCGGCATCATTGCCAATCAGCGCGGACTGGTGAAGGGACGGTCCGGCGAGCGACCGCGCTTCGGCGGAATCATTTACGCGGAGAGCGCCGAGAAGGTCGCGTATTACATCGATCGCTGTGATCGACAGCGGATTCCGCTGCTCTTCGTACAGGATGTCTCGGGCTTCATGGTAGGCACCGAGGCTGAGCACGAAGGGATCATCCGTGCGGGGGCGCGGTTCGTCGAAGCCATGGCCACGGCGCGCGTCCCCAAGCTGGTGCTCACCGTCAATCACGCGTCGGGCGCCGGCTACTACGCGATGGCTGGTCAGGGGTTCGATCCCGACTTCATCTTCAGCTGGCCGACCGGACGTATGGGCGTGATGGAAGGTGAGTCGGCGGTGCAGGCGGTCCACGGGCCGGCGCTGGAAAAGGCCAAGAAAAAGGGACAAGCGCCACCTGAGCTCGAGAGCGCGGTCGAGGAGATGCGGGCCGACTACGAGCACCAGCTCGACGCCCGATTCGCGGCGGCACGAGGCTACGTCGATGCGATCATCTACCCGGAAGACACGCGCCACACGCTATCGCTCGCGTTGCGCGCCGGGCTCCAGAATCCTGGCCCACACCTCGGCCCCTTTGTCCTTCCGCCGCACCTGGGTGAGTACGAATGAGTCGAATCGTGCGCGTTGCGGCAGGGCAAGGGTTTTGGGGGGATTGGCTCGAGGCGCCGCGCCGTCAGGTAGAGGGTGGTCCGATCGACTACCTCATGCTCGACTACCTCGCCGAAGTCACGATGTCGATCCTTCAGAAGCAGAAGGAGCGCGACCCGTCGATGGGATACGCGCGCGACTTCGTCGGCGCGATGGAAAGCGTCTTTCCCGCGGTTGCCGAACGTGGAGTGCGGGTGATCGCGAATGCCGGTGGAGTGAACCCGCCCGCCAGTGCCGCCGCGGTTCACGAGGCCGCTCGAAAGCACGGCGTGGCGGACCGGATTCGCATTGGCGTGGTGACCGGCGACGATGTGCTCCCTCGACTCGATGAGTTGCTCGCCAAGGGGCAGACGCTCGCGAACATGGACACGGGCGCGCCGCTCACGACCATTCGCGATCGCGTGCTGTCGGCGAACGCGTACATCGGAGCGGGGCCCATCGTGGAGGCGCTGCGTCAGGAGGCCAACGTCGTGATCACGGGCCGCTCCACCGATACCGCGCTGACCATGGCGCCGCTCCTGCACGAATTCGGCTGGAAGCGCGACGATTGGAATCGGCTGGCGGCAGGGATCATCGCCGGCCACATCATCGAATGTGGTGCGCAATGCTCGGGGGGAAACTGTCTGTTCGATTGGCGGAACATTCCCGATCTCGCGGACGTCGGATATCCGATCGTCGAGGCACAGGCCGATGGCACGTTCTACATCACCAAGCACCCCGGCACCGGTGGCCGTATCTCACGGCACACCGTGATCGAGCAGCTCGTGTACGAGAATGGGGAATCCGCACGAGTACATCACTCCCGACGTGATCGCGGACTTCACCAGCATCAAGGTCGAGGACGTGGGGCCAGATCGTGTGAGGGTGTTCGGGATCTCGGGTAAGGCCCCGACCGACAAGCTCAAAGTGTCGATCGCCTATCGCGCCGGGTTCAAGGCCGTAGGAACTCTCGTCTATGTCTGGCCCGACGCCATCGACAAGGCTCGCGTCGCCGATCGCGTACTTCGTCAGCGTCTGGATCGCCTGGGCCTCCGCTTCGACGAAATCCATACTGAGTTCCTCGGTGCCAATGCGACACACGGTGCGCTCGCCGGAGACGGCCGCGATGCACCGGAGGTGCAGCTTCGCGTCGGCGTGCGATCCTCCGACCGTGCGACCGTCGAGCGGTTCACGCGTGAGATCGCCCCGCTCGTGCTCAACGGCCCTCCAAGCGTGACCGGATTCGCCGGCGGGCGGCCGAAGACTGAGGAGGTCGTTGCATATTGGCCGGCCTTGGTCGACAAGCGGGAGATCAGCACGCACGTCGAGATGTTTTCGCCATGAAGGTCCAGCTCGTCGACATCGCGCACGCCCGCTCCGGCGACAAAGGCGACACCGCCAACGTCGGGGTGATCGCAATGCGTAGCGAGTGGTATCCGATTCTGGAGCGGGAGCTCACGACGGAGCGCGTCGCGACGCACTTTCGAGGCATGATCACCGGCCGCGTGGAGCGCTTCGAGCTTCCGAATCTCGATGCGCTCAATTTCCTGCTTCACGGCGCTCTCGGCGGAGGCGGTACGCTCTCGCTCAAGACCGATGCGCAGGGCAAGGTGTTCAGCACCGCATTGCTTCGCATGGTGCTCGACGTGCCCGACGAGGAAGTCCGACGACTCGGTCTGCCGCGGAGCGGCCGGTGACTCGTGTTCGGGTATCGCGCTCCGAAGGCGTGGGCCGCATCACCCTGGCGCGACCTGAGAAAAAGAACGCTCTCGATCGGCAAATGGCCGACGAGATCGTTCAGGCTCTCGAATCACTCGCCTCCCAGCCCCAGACGCGCGTGGTCGTGATTGACGCAGATGGTGAGGACTTCTGCGCCGGTGCCGATCTCGATGCCCTCGAGTCGCTCATCGGCGCTGATCGTGAGGCACAACTGGATGATGCGCGCGCGCTCGGTCGCGTCTTCACCTCCATTCGGCAGCTCCCGATTCCTGTGGTGGCTGCCGTTCGCGGACGCGCGCTCGCCGGCGGCGCCGGACTCGCGACCGCGTGCGACCTCGTGCTGGCGCACCCCGACGCAACCTTCGCGTACCCTGAGGTGCGAATCGGATTCGTGCCGGCAATGGTGATGACGATTCTGCGGCGCATCGTGCGCGAACGTCAGGCGTTCGATCTCTCCATCACCGGCCGGTCGGTGTCGGCCAGCGAAGCGGAGAAGCTCGGCCTCGTCAGCCGTGTGCTTCCGGGCGACACGTTCGGAGCGCGAGTCGACGAGATCTGTCAGAGCATCGCCAAGTCGCCGCCAGAGGCGGTGCGGCGAACGAAAAAACTCTTCTACGAGCTCGAGGGCAGGCCTTTCGAAAGCGGCATCGCACATGGCGCGCAGGCAAATGCGGACGCCCGCATGACGGATGAGTTCCGCGAGGGCGTTCAGCGCTTCCTTCAGCGAAAGCGCGGTGGGTCATGAATCCAACGGTTCGCCTCAAGCTCGCGCTGTTCGTAATCGGATTGATCTTGTGGACGTGGGGCTATCGCACCGACGATTCGTATTTCCGCATCGCGGGTATTGTCGTCCTCCTGGTCGCGTTTCTACTGCGCTTCGTCCGCCGGCGGCCACCCGCGACCGAGACCCGAAAGGACGACGCTTCGAGCCCATAGGAAGCGGTTAACCGGCCGTCGGTTGCTCGGCGCCGCGGTTCGCTTGTTGCGGGGGATGAGGCGCAACCCGGGAGGCTCAATATCATGGCTGAAGCAAAACGTCGTCGCCGCCGCACCGCTCCGGTTGAGATTGGTCCGGGCGAGGCCGACCGCGACATCCTCGACCAGTACTTTGCCGAGGCAAGTAAGTACCCTCTGCTGAATGCCGCCGAAGAGAAGGAGTTGGCGAGGCGCATCCGGAAAGGGGATCAGGACGCCATGCACGAGCTGGTGAAGCGGAACCTTCGCTTCGTCGTTTCCGTTGCCAAGAAGTATCAGAATCGCGGGCTGCCACTCATCGACCTGATCGGGGAGGGGAACGTCGGGCTGCTCACCGCGGCCCGAAAGTTCGACCCCGACCAGGGGGTGAAGTTCATCTCGTACGCGGTGTGGTGGATTCGTCAGGCCATCCTGTCGTCGCTCGCGCGGCAGGGGCGCACCGTGCGCGTGCCACTCAACCGCACCGCCGATCTGTCGCGTGTCATGCGCGCAGGTGCGCTGCTGCGCGACAAGCTGGGCCGCGAGCCTACGCCTGACGAAGTGGCTCAGCTCACGGGCATCTCGCAGGAGATCGTTTCGGCATTGCTCTCCCTCAACGCCGCCGACATCCGCCTCGACGCTCCGCTGGGTGCTGATGGAGATCGCTCGCTCATCGAGCGCTTTTCCGTCGAGGAAATGCCGAACACGGAAGAGATGGTGCTCAATCAGTTCCGGTCGCAGGAGCTCGCGCGCGCGCTGTCCACCCTTCCGGCCCGCGACGCGAAGATCCTGCGGTTGTATTTCGGCCTCGAAGCGGGTCGCGAGCATACGCTCGACGAGATCGGCAAGATGCTCGGCGTCACGCGTGAGCGCGTTCGTCAGCTGCGCGACCGCGCGCTGAAACGCTTGCGTGAGGGGGATGTGGGGGATGCACTTAAGGATCTAGCAGCCTGAAGAGCTAAGACTGCGGATTGCGGAATGCGGATAGAACCCTCGGGAGGCTCCCGGCGCCAAGCCGAAGCCTCCCGAGGGCTTTGTTGTTGTATCCGCAATCCGCAATCCGCATCCGCATTATGCCGTTAGATTTGGGTTCCGTGCCCCGCATCCCAGAGCTTCTCGCCCCCGCCGGCTCTCTCGAGGCCGTTCGCGCCGCCGTCGCGAATGGCGCGGACGCCGTCTATCTCGGGGCAGAACGGTTCAATGCTCGGGATGAAGGGGCGCAGCTCACCCTCGATGAGCTTGCGAGCGCCTGCCGCATCGCACACGGTCGGGGCGCGCGTGTCTATCTCACGCTCAATACGCTCCTCAAACCGGACGAGCTCGTCGACGCGCTCCTCCTGCTGGGCGAGGCCATCGATCGCGGTGTAGACGCAGCGATCGTCCAGGACATCGGGCTGGTTCACCTCGTTCAGCGTGTGTATCCCGGGTTCGAGCTCCATGGGTCGACCCAAATGACGGTGCACGACGCCAGCGGCGCGCGCGTCCTGCGAGCCCTGGGCGTTCCCCGCGTCGTTCTCGCGCGAGAGAATACCGTCGATGACATTCGCGCCATTCGCGAGGCCGTTCCGGACCTGGAGCTGGAATCGTTCATCCACGGCGCCCTCTGCATAGCCTACTCGGGGCAGTGCTTCATGTCGGGGATGATCTCGGAGCGGAGCGCCAACCGCGGATCGTGTGCGCAGTCGTGCCGAAAGGACTACGTGCTGACCGACGCGACCACAGGCGAGACCATCGACACCGGATACCTGATCTCGGCGAAGGATCTCGCGGCCGCGGAGCATCTCGATGAGCTGGCCGAGCTCGGTGTTTCCTGTCTCAAGATCGAAGGACGAAAGAAGAAGCCGGAATACGTCGCGACCGTGACCCGGACGTATCGGGATTTCCTGGCGCGCATCGCGCGCGGTGAACGGGTTACGCCATCCGAGCCGGACATGGAGCCGCTGGTGCAGATCTATTCACGCGGCTTTACCGGCGGAATGCTGGGCGGCCGAGCGGGCCGAGAGTACATCACGCGCGATCAACCCGACAATCGCGGACTGCGCATCGGCGTCGTCGTGGGTCGCGAGCGCGGCGAGCTGCTCGTTGACGTGACCACGCCCGTCGCCGTGGGCGATGGGCTCGGCTTCGAGCCGCCGCCGTCCGATCGCGGCACCAGCGTCGGCTTCGCCGTGCATGACGTGCGCACGGTGTGGGAGCGCGGCGGGCTCGTCAGGCAGGCGATGCGAACCTCCACCCTCGTTCCAGCGGGATGGACAGTGATGCGCACCGCCCACGCCGCGCTCATGGAGCGTGCACGATCGAGCTACACGGCCGTGGCGGAGACAGACGGGACTCGCACCTCCCGCCTGGACGTGCGTCTCTTCGGATCGCCGGGCGCCCACCTTCGCGCCGTGTTCACCGCTGATGGAGAGTCGGTGACGGTCCGCAGCGAGACGCAGCTCTCGCCGGCACGTCAACGCGCTCTCGACGAGCGGCAGCTGCGCGACCAGCTGGGGCGCCTGGGCACCACCCCGTTCGCTCTCGGGGCGGTCGATAGCAGCGGTCTCGAGCCGGGCCTCTTCCTCCCGGTGAGCGAGCTCAACCGTCTGCGGCAATCCGCGGTCGAGTCGCTGCTCGAGCGGCGTCAATGGGGGAGTGCCTCGAAACTCGCCGAGAGACGCGCTGTCATCGAGGCCGCCGTCCGAACGGTCGACGTCGCTGCGCGGACCGCGGCCAACGGGTCTTCGCCCCCCCGACTCGTCGCGACCGTCTATGGCGTGGAGGACGCTCGTCAGGCAGCGCGCGCCGGCGCCACCGAGGTCGCGTTCGACCCGTTCCTGCGGCATCCCGTGCCATCGCGCTCGCGCGTCCTTGCGCTCGCCGACGAGCTGCGGTCACAAGGCGTCGGATTCCGGATGCGTACGCCGACCATTGTGCGTCCAGAAGAGCGCCGGGGCATCGACAAATGGCTTGCGCTCGATGTGCCCATTCTCTCTGGACATCTTGGGCTCGTCGCCGAGCTCTCCGCTGCGGGACGCGATGTGGTTGCGGATTACGCCGTGAACTGCTTCAACAGTCACACCGCGGCGGAGTACTTCCGGCTCGGAGCCTCACGGGTCGTTGCGTCGATCGAGCTGACGGCGGCCGAGCTGGAAATGCTCGTCGCCCCGTGGCACGGGGAAGGATTCGATGTGATGGTGTATGGCAGGCCGGAGGGGATGACGATCGAGCACTGTGTCTTGTCTGCCGCCTACGAGCGCGTTGCGACCACGTGCCGCGACCTCTGCGTCCAGAAGCACGCCGTCGTGCAGATCACCGACCCGGCCGGCTACACCTTCGCCGTTGCGACGGACACGGCATGCCGCAACCGGCTGCTGCATTCACGTCCGCTCGAGGGAAGCGAGTATCTGTCGAGATTGTGGAACGCTGGGATTCGAGGGTTCCACGCGGTGTTCAACGTCCCCAACGAGCCGGTCGCTCAGGTCATCGCGGGCTACCGTCGAGATGCTCGACGATCTCCTCGCGGCTCGCCAGCCGCGGTTCGAGCCCGTCCGATCCCTCGTTGGCGATGCATTCACGCGAGGCCATTTCGCCCGCGCCGTCTAGGCCCTCGGCGCGCTATCGCGATGCCACGGCGCTCGCGCCATCATATAACGTCGCACGTTGTCTTTCCCCTCGAGCACCTCGAGCACGTTGAGCACATCAGTCGCCCCCTCTCTCGACGACGCCCGCGCCATTCTCCGCGAGCGCTTTGGCTACCCGGATTTCCGACCGGGGCAGGAGCGTGCGGTGAGCTCGGTGCTGGCGGGCAAGGACACGCTCGTCATCCTGCCTACGGGGGGTGGAAAGTCGCTGTGCTACCAGGTGCCCGCGCTGGTTCTTCCAGGGCTCACCGTTGTCGTCTCACCGCTGATCTCCCTCATGAAGGACCAGGTGGACGCCCTGCTGGCTCGCGGCCTTCCCGCGGCGTTCATCAACTCGAGTCTCACCTCCAGCGAGGTTGCCGATCGCATGGGACGCGCCCAGCGGGGGGAGCTGCGGATGCTGTACGTCGCTCCGGAACGCTTCGATGTCCCGGGATTCGCCGACCGGCTGAAGGCAATCGGAATCTCCCTGCTTGCCGTAGACGAGTCTCATTGCATCAGCGAATGGGGACATGATTTTCGGCCCAGCTACCTTCGCATACGCGAGGTGCGTAGCCGACTCGGCGGCCCGCCGACCATCGCGCTGACCGCGACCGCTACGCCCGAAGTTCGGCGCGACATTGCGACCCAGCTCGCGCTGCGCACGCCGGAAACGATCATCACCGGGTTCGACCGCACGAACCTGAGCTACCATGTCGTGCGCACCCGTACCGACGACGACAAGGATGTCGCGCTCGTGCAGACGCTTCGGGAGCACGAGGGCCTTGCGGTAGTCTATGCGGCCACGCGCCGAGCCGTCGACCGCATTACGAGCGTGCTGGAGTCCGCGAGGATCCGGGCGGTTGGGTATCACGCGGGGCTCGATGACTCCCATCGCCGCGACGTGCAGGACGCATTCATGAACGAGCGCGTGCGAGCGATCGTGGCGACGAACGCGTTCGGCATGGGCATCGACAAGCCCAACGTCCGTGTGGTGGTTCACCACGCGATGCCCGGGACACTCGAGGCGTATTATCAGGAAGCTGGGCGCGCCGGTCGAGACGGAAAGCCGTCCACCTGCGTACTTCTGCATGCGTTTCAGGACCGGTTCACTCACGAGTTCTTCATCAACGCGGCCTACCCGGATCGAAAGCTCGTGGAAACGGTGCACGAAACGCTGCGACGCCACGCTGATGACAAGGGCGTCGTACAGCTCGACCCGAGTGCGTTGCCGGCGCTGGTCGGAGGGCGCGCGCGTGAACGAGAGGTCGAGTCGGCGCTGCGAATGCTGGAGCAGCACGGGATCATCAGCGCTGGCGAGAGCAGCTCGCGCATCCTCGTGAGGCTGCTCGCGTCCGCCGACCGCATTCGCCGGGAGCTCGGTGACGACGATCGCGTCGACCGCGACCTTCTCCGGGCACTGTGGCGTGTGGTGGGGGATCGTCTCTACGATGGGGTGCTGATCGAGCCCAAGGGGCTCCCACCCGGATTCGGTGGTCCGCAGGGCGTGCGGACGATCCTCGACCGGCTGCAATCACGCCAATTCGTGCTGTGGGAGCGGCCGGGAAGCGGACTGCGTCTCGCGCGGCCAGGCGCGCGACTCGACGATCGGAGTATCGATTGGCGCGCAAGCGATCGGCGACGCACTGCCGACCTGGCGAAGCTCGAGGCGATGCAGAAATACGCGTACACCCCCGGTTGCCGCCGCGGCTTCGTGCTCCGATATTTTGGCGACCCCGCGGCGCGGGCCCGATGCGACTCGTGCGACAACTGCATGGGCACGCACGTGACGCTCGAGGCCGCGCCACGAAAGACCAGAAAGCGGGGCGTTCAGGTGGCGGCGGCCACCCCGCGATCAGGGCGGCGAGCGGTCGTGGACGATGTCGAGCTGGGCTCGGGCGATGCCGCGCTCCTCGGCGAATTGAAGGCTCTGCGAGGCCGCATCGCTCGCGAAGAAAAGGTGCCAGCGTACGTCGTGTTTCCCGATCGCACGTTGGCCGAGATGGCGCTCAGGCGTCCGGCGTCGCTCACCGCCCTCGAGGAGGTTCACGGGGTAGGACCAGCGCGTCGCGACAAATATGGCGAACGTTTTCTGACGATTATCCGCGAGGCAGATGGAACCGAGGCTGCCTGACGAGACCGGTATGACCGAATCCTTGTATTTCACTGAACAACACTACGCCGTCCGCGACATGGTACGCGAGTTCGCGCTCGAGCACGTCGCCCCCGTGGCAGCGGCGCTGGACGAGCGGTCCGAGTTTCCCTGGGAGAATGTGAAGCGTATGGGAGAGCTCGGCCTCCTCGGCGTTCCGTGGTCTGAAGCGCTGGGCGGCGCCGGCTTCGACTACATCGCCTACATCCTGACCATCCACGAGATGGCGAAAGTCGATGCGTCTCACGCGATCACCATCTCCGCGCACACCACGCTCGGGACGTCACCGATCGTCCATTTCGGGACCGAGGCGCAGAAGAAGCGCTATGTGCCGCTATTGGCCAGCGGCCGCGTCCTCGGTGGCTTTGGGCTCACGGAGCCCTCGGCGGGAAGCGACGCCGCGGGAACGCGGACTACCGCAGAGCGTCGGAACGGACACTACGTCCTGAACGGGTCGAAGATCTTCATCACCCACGCCGGCGTGGGTGAGATTTTTGTCGCCACTGCCGTTACCGATCCCTCGAAAGGCACCAAGGGCATCAGCTCCTTCATCCTCACGAAGGAGACCTGCGACCTCGACAAGACCCGCGAGCTTGGAATCGGGCACGAGGCCTCCTTGCCCGTCATGAAGGGATTCAACGCCGGCAAGAAAGAGGACAAGCTCGGCTGGCGCGCGTCGGACACGCGAGCGCTCTTTTTTCAGGACGTCGAGGTCCCCGCCGAGAACCTCCTCGGCGAGGAAGGGGAGGGGTTCACGAACTTCATGCGGACGCTCGATTCCGGACGCATCGGGATCGCCGCCCTCTCGTTAGGAATCGCCGAGGGCGCCTTCGAGCAGGCACTCCGCTATGCGAGCATTCGCCGGCAATTCGGGAAGCGCATCTTCGACTTCCAGGGCGTGCAGTTTCAGCTTTCCGACATGGCGACCGAGATTGCCGCGGCCACTCACCTCGTCTATCACGCGGCGTGGCTGGCGCAGAACGGCCGGCCGTTCGCGAAGGAGGCTGCCATCGCGAAGCTGTTCGCATCCGAGCTCGCGATGCGAACGACGATCAAGGCGATTCAAGTGCACGGCGGCTATGGCTACACGAAGGAGTATCCGGTCGAGCGCATGATGCGAGACGCGAAGATCTGCGAGATCGGGGAAGGCACGTCCGAGATTCAGCGGATCGTGATCGCCCGACATCTCCTGCGGGAGCTCGCGGATTGAATCGCGAGCTGGCGCGCCGCATTCGGGTCCCGCTCGGATTCCTGCTCGCTGCCGGCTACCTCGTCGTCGCTCGCCCCACGCTGGTCACCCTCGTCGTAGGGACGGCAATCGCGTTCGCCGGACTGTTCGTTCGAGCATGGGCGGCGGGCCACATCGTGAAGAACGACCGCCTCGCCACGACGGGCCCATACGCCCACACACGGAACCCGTTGTACTTCGGCTCCTTTCTCATCGCGGCGGGCTTCGCCATCGCTGCCCATTGGAGCCTGCTTCTGCTCGTCATTGCGTTCTTCGTGCTGATCTACGGGCCCACGATCCGGGATGAGCGGGTGGGAATTCGCGCGCGCTTTCCCGAGGCCTATGACGAGTGGGAGCGCAACGTTCCCTCCTTCGTTCCGCGCCCGACACCCTGGCGTGCCGCCACCGCGAGGACGGGCGACCGCGAAGGGTTCGACTTCAACCTCTACATGCGGCACGGTGAGTGGCGCGCCGCCCTCGGATTCGCCGCAGTGCTTGCCTACCTCATCTTCCGCATGCGGCGCGGAGCGTAAGTCGTTGGCGGCGTTGCAAAACCCGACAGGTCGCGTCTATACTTGAGCAGCGGCGCAGGAGCCGCTCACGACTGTCACGTGCACCGCTGGCCGGGCGACTCGAGGCCATCGGTGAGCTATCCGGTTGGTGCGGATCGGTTCAATCCCGCGCCAACGTCTACTCTCCGGGCGCGCTGTCGCTCACGAAAGCGATGAATCGCACGATCTCCCGCTCCACACTCGACCACATGGCCCGCGCAGCGCTCCCGAGAGCGCGCGCGACTACGCCGTGTCTGATCGAGGCGAGGAGAGCGTGGACGATTCAGACGTTCCCTGAGACCCCCATCCCATTCGCGATTGCGCGCCGCACGACCTCGAGTCGACGTCCCGCGATCGTCGCCACCATTGGAATGCGCCCCTCCGCCTCGTGCGTCGAGTCGCCACGACCGGGTCGGGCCATGCGTGTGTATGAAGCGAGAGATCCTCATCAATGCGAATCCGCGGGAAACCCGAGTCGCGATCCTGGAGGATGACCAGCTTGTCGAGCTCCTCGTCGACCGCCCGGATGCGCGGCGGATGGTCGGCGACATTTATCTGGGCAAGGTAGAGGCGGTTCTTCCAGGTATTCAGGCCGCGTTCGTCAACATCGGCACCGAGAAGAGCGCCTTTCTCCATGCGTCGGACCTCGTCGTCGCGGATGATGAGGAGAAGGACGACGACAATGGCGACGAAGACGACGCCAACGGCGACGACGACGACGAGAAGAACGCGCGCCGCGCCAAGGCGCCGCCCATCCAGGACCAGCTGAAGCGAGGGCAGGAGATCATCGTTCAGATCTCCAAGGAGCCAATTTCCACGAAAGGGCCTCGCGTCACGGCCCAGATCTCCCTCGCCGGCCGGTTTCTCGTCTACATGCCATTCGCGTCACGAGTCGGGGTCAGCCGCAAGATCGGCGACCGCGCCGAGCGTCAGCGACTGCGCGAGATGGTGCAGGAGGTGCTCCCGAAGGATTCCGGCGGCGTCATCGTCCGCACGGTGGGTGAGGATGCCACGCAGGAAACCTTCAAGCGCGAGCTCAACACCCTCATCAGCAACTGGAAGCGGGTGAAGAAGAAGACCCACTTCACGCGCGCGCCGGCGCTCGTCCATCGCGAGACGAGCCTCACACGCGGCATCATCCGCGATCTGTTCAGCACGAAGGTCGACAAGCTCACGGTCGACTCGAAGCAGCTCTACAACGAGATCAGTGAGTATCTCAAGGGCATCGCGCCGGAGCTCTCCGAGCGCGTGGATCTCTACGACGCGCCCAACCCGCTCTTCGACAAGGCGGACATCGAGACGGAGATCCGCGACCTGTTCAAGCGGCGATGCGACCTGCCGTCGGGCGGCTACATCATCATCGAGCAAACCGAGGCGCTGGTGTCGATCGACATCAACTCGGGTCGATACACCGGAAAGAAGGATCCCGAGAAAACGATTCTGAAGACGAACACCGAGGCCGCGCGCGAAGTCGCACGTCAGATTCGGTTGCGCGACATCGGCGGCATCATCGTCTGCGACTTCATCGACATGGAGACGCGAGCCAACCGCGACAAGGTGCTCCAGGAGCTGCGCACCCACCTGGGCCGCGACCGCGCGCGAACGAAGGCGTTCGGCGTCAGTGACCTGGGCTTGATCGAGAATGACGCGGCAGCGGGTGCGACAGAGCCACCTGCAGAACATGACGGAGCCGTGTCCCACCTGTCAGGGAACCGGCCGCGTATTCACCCCGGAGACGATCATCCGCCGCATGGAGCGCTCGGTGAAGCGCATGGCGGTGGAGGGTCGTCGCGACAACCTGATCGTGAAGCTGCATCCAGACGTCGCGATGTACGTGCTGGAGCGGGAGCACGATCTGGTGAAAAAGCTCGAGAAGCAGGCGGGATTTGGCCTCGAGCTGCGCGATGATCCCTTACTCAAGCCTGATGAGTTCAAACTCGTCGTGAAGGGAGCGGAACGGGACGTAACGCAGCAGTACGCCGTCGCGTAGTCAGGGATCAGGCGGCTTGAGGGAATGGGCGGCAGGGAGCGCGTAAGCCACTCTCCTTTCACCCACTCCCCTGAAACCCCCTGATCCCTGACTCCTGACTCCTGATCCCCAGTTGACAGGCGTTGACCGTCCGTCTAAGTTATTACGACTATATCAGTTACTCGGTTCTTCCCGCAGACAAATGACTTACGCAATCATTCGCACCGGCGGCAAGCAGTTTCGTGCCGAACCGGGGAAGACGCTCCGTATCCCAAGCCTTCAGGCCGACGCGGGCGATAGCATCACGTTCGACGAAGTGCTCCTCGGCTCTGATGGGACGAAAGTCTTCGCCGGCGCGCCGCTCGTGTCGGGCGCCAAGGTGACCGCCGAAGTCGTCAAGCACGGCAAGGGCGACAAGATCGTCGTCTTCAAGTTCAAGCGCCGGAAGAACTACTCGAAAAAGCAGGGCCATCGGCAGGGGTTCACCGAGGTCCGCATCAACGACATTACGCTCGGCTGAGAGGCGAGTATGGCTCATAAAAAGGGTGTCGGCTCCAGCCGCAACGGTCGCGATAGCAATCCGAAGTATCGCGGCGTCAAGAAGTACGGGGGGGAGCGCGTTCGCGCCGGGAACATCATCATCCGGCAGTGCGGCACGAAGTACCACCCCGGACGCAACGTGGGCCTCGGCTCCGACTTCACGATCTTTTCGCTCATCGACGGCGTCGTGAAGTTCGAGCACAAGAACAAGACGCGCTATAAGGTCAGCGTCTATCCCGAGGCGTCGACGACCGCAGCCTGACCGGACCGGTCGCGCGGCAGACATGCAACGCCCTCACGGTGTGAGGGCGTTTCGCATTCTGCACGGCTGCGGTCATGAAACGGGGTCCGCGCGCCGGCCGTAGGAAACAGCACTCGTCGGGAGGCACGCATGGCACTATGGACAAAACTCCGCACCGAGCTCGACCGCGCCGGTCGGGTCGCGCAGAGCGCGTTCGACGAAGGGCGGCTTCGCCTCGAGGCGTTGCGCGCGCGACAGCTCGCTGATCGCGCGGCGCAGGCGCTTGGATACGCGGTGTATCGCGCCAAAGTCGAAGGGCGCGAGATCGACCCCGACCTCTACGCCAGCCTGACCGCGACGCTCGCGGCGCATGAAGCCGAGGTGGCGTCGCTGGACGCAAAGTTGACCGAGCAGGGGGGAACGCGGAACGCGGATGCATGATCCGCTTTTCCGCATTCGCCTTACGGCCTCCTGTATGACGGTGGGAGCGTCTTGTACCGCGTCATGAGCTCGTCCTGACGAGAGGGCGCCATCGATCTCACTCCGCGCACGAACACGTGCTCGACCCGCGTGGAGAACTCGAAGGGATCACCACTCCAGACGACGACGTTGGCGACACGGCCTGGCTGTAGCGAGCCGTACCGGTCCGCTACTCCGAACAGCTCGGCCGGCGTCAACGTGATCGCCCGCAGCGCGTCGTCCCAGGTCATCCCGTAAGCGACCGCGTTCCCAGCCTCCTGCTTGATGTTGCGCACGTTGAACGCGTCGGGGTCGCTGCCCGTCCCGATGAGGGCGACGTCGACTCCCGCCCGCCGCAGCAAGCCGGGATTCTCCTGCCGTGCGCCTAACGTGGCAAAGCTTCCGGGGATGTTGACCATCGACCCGACCAGCACCGGCACCTTCGCTGCCGCCAGCTTGTCGGCAACCATCCACGCCTCGGCGCCGCTGCCAATGATGAGTCGCAGGCTGTAGTCGCGCGCCAGACGGAGCGCCGCCTCGATGTCACTCGCCTTGTCGGCGACGACGAGCAGCGGAAGGCGCCCGGCGAGCACGGGCTGCATCGCCTCGAGATCGAGTCGGCTGGCCGCGAACGCGCGCGTCTGCGCTCGCTCGAAGTCCGCCCGGCGGCGAGCATACGCGCGCGAATCCTCGAGCAGCTCGCGCAGACGAAGCAGGAGCTCGCCGCGCGAGTCTGCGTTCGCCGACTCGGGGTCGCCTACCTGCGCAACCATCGCGATAGGCGATCTCACCATCATGTCGCTGACGCCGCCATCCACGATGTCGACCAGCGCGCCCTGTCCCGACACGAGCCCACCGGTGGGGAGGACCGCGACGGTCGTCACCCCTTCGTTGCGCGCAGGGGCGAACAGCACGGAGAGCGGGTTCAAGCCATCCCACACGGTAAACGCGGCGCGGACAGCGCTCGCTTCATCTCCCCTGGCGGTGGCGTTTCGCGTTTCACGCACCTGTCCGACCTCGACCAGGCCGAGCTGCGTCGCCGGGTTGATGATGCCGGGGGTCACCCATTTTCCGGCCGCGTCAATGCGCTGAGCGCCCTCGGGAATGGCGACGTCACGTCCCACCGCCGTAATCCTGCCGTCACGAATAATGACCGTGCCGCCGTCGATAGGCGGGCCGCTCACCGGGAGCACGCGACCACCGACGATGGCGATCGTCTGCGCCTGTGCGGTGACGACGAGCCCCAGCGCCACCAGCACCCCTAACGCCGTTGTCATTCTCATTGTCCGCTCCGCCGCACGAAGCCAAGCTCGAAATCCGTGCGCCAGGCTTCCGTGGCGTCGGAGCGGTCGAACATCTGCGCCCCGTCGATCCACACACGCTCGGCGCGCGAGTACACGCTGAACGGATTGCCGCTCCACAGTACGATGTCGGCGTTCTTGCCGACCTCGATCGAGCCGATGCGGTCGTCCAGGCCGAGTGACCATGCCGGATTCAGCGTCAACCACTTGATCGCGTCGTCCTCGCTGACCGTGACGCCTAACGCCGCGCCAGCGGCGATCCCCTTGGCGGCTTCCTGATTGAGTCGCTGAATGCCCGACGGATCGTCGGAGTGGACGACCGTGCGCCCTCCGGCCTGGTGCACGAGAGCCATGTTCCCCTTTACGCCATCCAGCGCTTCCATCTTGAAGGCGCCCCAGTCGGCCCAGATCGACGCCGCAATCGAATCCCGGGCCAGCAAGTCGGCGATCTTGTATGCCTCGACGCCGTGGTGGAACGCGCGAATCCGGTAGCCGAATTCCTTCGCGATGTCGATCATCTGCGCCATCTCATCGGCACGATAGCAATGGTTGTGGATGAGAATGTTGCCGCGCAGCACCTCGGCCAGCGTCTCGTTGCCGAGATCCCGACCGGGCGGCTCACCTTTCTTGTCGGCCAGCCACTTGTCCCAGCGACGGCGGTATTGCTCCGCCTGAATCCATGCGTTGCGATAGCCGGCGACATTTCCCATGCGTGTGGACGGACCGCGGCTCGCATAGACGCGCTTTGGATTCTCGCCGCAGGCCATTTTCAGACCGTACTTTGCCCCGGGGAACTTCATCGCCTGCACGGTGCGGGCGGGAACGACCTTGAGCACGACCGACCGCCCGCCGATGAGGTTCGCCGAGCCGGGGAGGATCTGCGCGGTGGTAATACCCCCCGCCAATGCCCGCGGAAACTGCGGATCCTGCGGCCACACCGAGTGCTCTGCCCACACGTTCGCGGTAACCGGGTTGGTCGCTTCGTTCCCGTCGCTGTTGGCCTGCACGCCCGGTGCGGCGTACACGCCCATGTGCGAATGGTTATCGACCAGGCCCGGCGTGACGAACTTTCCCGAGCCGTCGATCACGACGGCATCAGCCGGCGCATCCACGGTCGCGCCGACGGCGGCGATCTTGCCATCTCGAAGGAGAATCGCGCCGTTCGCGATGCGCGGTCCCGCGGCGGTGAAGATCGTGACGTTGCGGATGACCGTCGGCCGCGACGGAAATGGTGCGTAGGTACTCGGGAATGGATCGGCGAGCGGGGACGAGAGGGCGCCCGATCCCGCGGCACCTTGAGCGCTCGTCTCCGTTGCAGGAGTACTCGATGTCGTCGGCGTACGCGCTGTCGTGCTTCCGGAAGCGCAGGCAGTGGTAGCGGCGACTGCGAGGATGGCGAACCGCGTCACGTCGGGGGCCTCCGTCTTGAGAGTTCTTCGTGTCGGCTCGTTGCGAGCAGAACCTACTTCCGAAGGCACTCAGCGGCCAGAAGCGGCAATCAGACTGTCGTGGGTAGTAGCCGCTCGGGATTTGTCTCCAGCGCCGCGCGCTTGATGCTCTCGGGCAGCGCCAGCCCGAGGAAGTCATCGACGTTGCGGCGCATGCTCTCGACACCCGGACTTGGCCAGTCCGTCCCCCACAGCAGCTGCGCCTCGAGCTCGGCGATGCGCGGGAAGTATCCGAGGAGGCCCTTCGGCGGAATTCCCGAGAGATCGAGCCAGACGCGTTTATGCCGCCGGAGGATGAAGAACGCTTCGGCCATGTACAGCGGGCGTCCGCCGTGCGCCATCACCAGGGGCAGGTCCGGGAAGTCGATGGCGACGTCATCCATCTCCATCGGATTTCCCCATTTGCTTCGCGCCCCCGGAAAGATGCTCGTCCCGGTGTGAATCATGACCGGCAGCCCGTGATCCTCGCACGCCTTGTACAACACGCCGAGTGCATCGAGCCCTTCGGTGTACGCGTTGGCGGGGAAGCATTGGTGGTTTGGATGAATCTTGAGCATCCGAACGCCCAGCTCGACGAGTCGCCGCACCTCACCGGCTGCATCCTTGGCGAAACGCGGGTGTACGCCACCGTAGGGAATCAACCGGCGTGGGTCCGCTTCCGCATAACGAGCGGCGAAGTCGTTGGTGTCGTTGGTGAACCCCATGAGATCAGGGCTCGGATAGTTCACCATGCCGACGCGGTCGATGCCCTCCTCATCCATGATCCGAAGCAGGAGCTTGGGATCGTCCATCAGCGCGAGCAGGAACTCGAAGCGATCCTCCTTGCCGCGCCGCATGGTCTCCATCACGGCGGGCTTGAGCTGCCGCCAGGGCTGGATGTGGATGTGGCAGTCCGTAATACGGAATGCGGAATGCGGAAGGATGCCTGCCGATTCCGAATCCGCATTCCGAATTCCGCCTTCGATCTTCCTCATCGCCCCGTGAAGTTCGCCGCCCTCTTCTCCAGAAACGCTCGCACCCCTTCCGCCTTGTCCTCACTCGAGAAGCAGAGCTGGAAGAGCGCCGTCTCGAGACGCAGCCCTTCGTCGAGCGGCAGGCTCATTGACGCGCGCGTCGCCTCCTTCGCGGCGGCAACGGCCACGGGACTCTTCGACGCGATCAGCTCGCCGATCGCGATCGCGCGGTCGAGTAGCACGTCGCCCGGAACTGCCTCCGACACGAGCCCAAGTCGCAGCGCCTCGTCGGCCGTGATCATGTCGCCGGTGAGGATCAGTCGCAGTGCGTGACCGAGCCCGATGATGCGGGGCAATCGCTGCGTGCCACCACCGCCGGGGATGATGCCGAGGTTGACCTCCGGTTGCCCGAACTTGGCGTTGGCCGAGGCGAGGCGAATGTCGCACGCGAGTGCGAGCTCCATTCCGCCGCCAAGGCAGAACCCGTTCACGGCGGCGATCACCGGCTTCGGGAATCGCTCGATCGCGTCGAACACGGTGGGAAGGCGCATGACGCGGTATTGATCGACGGGTGACCGCCCCTCGAACTCGCTGATGTCGGCGCCCGCGATGAACGCCTTGTCACCGGCGCCGGTGACCACGACGGCCCGAGTGTTCGTGTCGCGCCGAACGCGATCCATGACGCCGAGAAACGCGCACCGCATTTGACCGTCGAGCGCGTTACGCTTCTCCGGCCGATTCATCGTTACCAGCGCTACGCGGCCACGCTGCTCGAGAAGAACGACTTCCGGTTCGGTCATCGGTCATTCTCCCAGGAGTAGAATCCTCGTCCCGTCTTCTTGCCTAACTTCCCTTCACTCACCAGGCGACGAAGCAGGGCAGGGGGGTTGTACGTGTCGTCCTTCAGTGTCGCGTACAGATGCTCGGCGATCGCGAGACGGACATCGAGCCCGACCACGTCGGTCAGCCGTAGCGGTCCCATCGGATGATTGTATCCCAGCTCCATCGCGCGGTCAATGTCCTCCGCCGACGCGACGCCCTGCTCGAGCATGCGAATGGCCTCGAGCCCCAGCACGACGCCGAGCCGGCTCGTCGCGAATCCGGGAGTATCGCGCACGAGGATCGCTGTCTTGCCAAGCGAGGTCGCGAAGGTCCGCGCGCTGTCGACGACGCCCTCACTCGTGCGCTCCCCACGGACGATCTCGAGCAGCTTCATCACCGGGACGGGATTGAAGAAGTGCAGGCCAACCACGCGCCCCGGGTGCGCCAGACCGTCAGCAATCCGCGTGATCGAGAGCGACGACGTGTTGCTGCCCAGGATCGCCTCGGTGGAAACCGACCGTTCGAGCTCCCGGAAGATCGACTGTTTGAGCTCGAGCCGCTCCGGCACCGCCTCGATGACGAGATCCGCGTCCCGCGCAGCCTCGCCGGCGCTGCCGGCGCTCGTGAGGCGTCTCAGCCCTTCGTCTCGCGAGGCCGCCGTCGCCTTTCCGCGCTCGATCGCCTTGTCGAACGCTTCGCGAATCCTCTCGCATCCCGGTGGCGAGCGTCGCCGCATCCGCGTCGGCCAGGCGAACCTCGTAGCCCGCGGCCGAGGCGACGTACGCGATACCATGCCCCATCGTGCCTGCCCCAATCACGGCAATGCGACGAATGGTCACGATGTGCTCGCGAGCGCGGGCCCTATGACCTGCAGCACATCGGTGCAGATGCCGTCGACGCCAATCGATGCGAGGCGACGCGCGCGCTCGGGGTCGTTCACGGTCCAGGCGATCACGCGCCCCTTGGCATCGTGGATCGCGTCGACGAGCGCCTCATCGACCATCGATCCTTCCTGCCAATAGTCGCGCGCCTTCGCCGCGCGCAGCGCGCCCTGTGGGTCGATGAGATATGACGCCGACAGAATTCCCGAGGGAAGGTCCGGCCGCATCGTGCGGGTGCGCACCACAGCGCGGTGATCGAATGAGTGCACCGCGACCCGCCTCGGCGGAGGGAGCGCTCTCGATGGTCGCAATGACTGCCTCTTCAATGTCCCGCCCCTTGATCTCGACGTACACCGTTGCTCGCCCACCAATCGCTTCGAGCACGCTGGCAAGCGTCGGGATCGGCTCCCCGGCCACTTGAAACGTGCCGAGGTCGGCCGCGGTGAGCTCCGCTATTGGGCGTCCGCCGAGTGCGGCCACGCTCGACTCCGCTCGCGGAACGAAATCGTGATGCACGACGACGACGCCATCGCGCGTCGCATGGACATCGAGCTCGACGGCGTCCGCACCCAAATCGAGCGCCCGGAGAAACGAGGCAAGCGTGTTCTCCGGGCGCTCGCGCGGCGCGCCGCGATGGCCGATCAGCTCCGGGGAGCGGCTCAATTCACCGCGCCGCCTCCGGAGGAGGGCCCGGCGAGCCACTCCCGCTCCTTCTCATCCACCTTCTTCTCGAGGATCCAGTCGCGCTCCTTGAACACGTCGGCCAGGAACGCGCGGTCCTGTGCCGTCGGCGTGACCGAGGCGACGTACTCCTTGTACTTCTCGCGCTCGATCGGCTCACCATCGACGGTGAAGGTCTGTCCTTTCCAGATGCCAATGCGCCGGTTGAACTTCTCGCTCGGGATCTTGAGCTTTACCTGATCGGCGGGGATATGCTGGTTCAGGCGCTCGATCAGTCCCGACACTTCCTGGCGATACAGCTCGCGCGCGTGCTCGTTGAGCTTGCGCTCGTCCGCAGGCTGCGCGTTGGTACGCTCGTCGAACCGTCCCTTCAGTCCCCAGACGTACGCCCACTGGGCGGACGATGACTGGTCGGTGCCAAAGAGATCGAACGCGGTCGACACCCATTTGTTCAGGTACCGCTGGATGATATCGGTCGGGATCCGCCGCGCCTTGATGATGCGGAGCAACCCGTTGTTCCCGGTGCCGAGGTGGAATGACTCCTCCTTCAGCATCGGCTTCATCGAGCGGGACAGCGGCGCGAACGCCGACGTCGAGAGCATCTGCAGCTGATACTTGCCGTCGCGGTCGATGAACTGAGTGTAGGCGAAGAAGTCGAGCCAGTTCTCCACCGCTTCGTTGAACGAGCCCAGTAACCGCTCGTGCTCATCGGCGCGGCGCTCCAGCAGCTTCTCGGCCTCGCGCTTTCCCTCGTCGCCGAAATGCGCCACCAGGAGATACGACATCTGCCATCCGTGGCGCATCTCCTCCGCCATCACGCGATAGATCGAGAGCAGGTCGTAGTCCGACGGCGCATTCTGCAGCAGGCTACGCTGCTGCTCCACCGAGGCGAACTCCGTGTCGCCCTGGAAGATGATCAGGTTCTGCAGCGCATCTCGAATTCGCTGATCGGGGATGTGCATGATCGTCGGCCATTTCCGCTGCCCCTTGTAGTGGCCGAATTCGATCTCCGGCACCTCGAGCTCGCCGAGCTTCACGTCGAACTTGTAGTTCTTGAGCTCGGATACCTGGAGACCAATGTCGTCCTGCCAGAACTTGAACAGGTCGATCCAGTCGTCAAAGTTGCCAATCTTCGCCATTGCCATGAGTTACATCCTCCTGAAGTCCTAACGGGCTGCTCCGAACTGTGCCGCGCGCTTCTCGCTGAAGGCGCGGATTCCTTCGCCTGCGTCTCCGCTCTCGAAGCACCGAAGCTGTGCGTCGAGCTCGTAGTCCAGCATCTGCGGCAGCGTGCGATCGGGCGAGTCATACACGGCACGCTTCGCCAAGGCGATCGCGAGACCCGGCTTGCTCGCGAGCGTGCGCGCCCATGCGCGTGTCGCATCGACGAGCAATGCGTGTGGGACCACCTTGTTGAACAGGCCGAGGCGCTCGCACTCCCGCGCATCGATCATGTCGGCGAACCAGAACAGCTCGAGTGCCTTCGCCGGCCCGACGAGTCGGGGCAGGAAGTAGGTGCCTCCCCAATCGGGATGCAGGCCGATGCGGTTGAACGTTTGCCCGAGGCTCGCGAGCTCGCTGGCGATTCGGAGGTCACAGGCAAGGGCGAGATTTGCGCCGCCCCCCGCGGCGACTCCGTTGACACTCGCGATCACTGGCTTGCGAGAGTTTCGGATCGTCATGACGACGTGACGTCCAGCATCGACGAGCGCGGCCATCGACTCCACATCGCGGCGCTCGACGAGCTCGCCCATGTACGTGACGTCGCCCCCGGCGCAAAATCCGCGGCCGGCGCCGGTAATGACGATCACCCGAACGGAATCATCCTTCTCCAGCTCATCGAGGCCGTCGGCAATCTCCTGGCGCATCCGCCCGGCAAACGCGTTGAGCTTGTCGGGCCGGTTGAGCGTGAGCGTCCCGATGCCTTCCGAGCGATTGAGCAGGATCTGTTCGTACGTCACGTGACGCGCTCCAGCACCGTCGCAATGCCTTGACCGACCCCGATGCACATCGTCGCCAGGCCGTACCGCTTTTCCCGGCGCCGCAGCTCGTGCGCGAGCGTCGTGACGATGCGTGCCCCCGAGGCGCCTAACGGATGCCCGAGCGCGATCGCCCCGCCGTTGACGTTGACACGGTCCGGGTCGGCGCCGAGCTGACGGATACACGCGATCGCCTGCGATGCGAAGGCCTCGTTGAGCTCGATGAGATCAATGTCGTCGATGGTGAGACCGGCGCGTTCGAGGACGCGACGTGTGGCGGGTACGGGTCCAATGCCCATCACGTTCGGTGCGACGCCGGCCACCGCGGTGGCGACAATCCGCGCGAGGGGCTTATGCCCAAGCTGCTTCGCGGCGTCAGCGGACATCACGAGGGCGGCGCTGGCCCCGTCGTTGATTCCACTCGACGAGCCGGCGGTGACGGTTCCACCCTCTTTTACGAACGCCGGTCGCATCCCACGCAACGTCTCGAGTGTCGTCTCGGGTCGCGGATGCTCATCGCGCTCGACCACCGTCTTTCCGCTCCTGGTGACGACCTCCACGGGAACGAGCTCATCCCGGAAGCGATCCTCCTCGAGCGCCCGCTTGGTGCGCTGCTGGCTCTCGTGGGCGAAGGCATCCTGCTCCTCGCGCGTGACCCCGTAGCAGCGCGCGACCTCCTCGGCTGTTTCGCCCAGGGAGATCGTCCACTCGCGCGGCATTCTCGGATTGACGAAACGCCACCCGATCGTCGTGTCCGCCATGGCGGGCAGCGTGCGCGAAAACCCATCCTCGGGCTTGAGCATCACCCAGGGCGCGCGCGACATGCTCTCCACGCCGCCGGCGATGAAGACGTCGCCTTCTCCCGCACGAATCGCCTGGGAGGCGCTGGCGAGAGCCTGAAGCCCCGAGCCACACAGTCGATTCACCGTTTGGCCCGGCACTTCGACCGGGAGCCCGGCGAGGAGCAGCGCCATGCGGGCCACGTTGCGCGTATCCTCGCCGGCCTGATTGGCGCACCCAAGAATGACGTCGTCGATGCTCGACGGCTCCACGCCGCTGCGCTTGACGAGCTCAGCGATCGCCGTCGCCGCAAGATCATCGGGCCGCATCCGCGCCAGCACGCCACCGTGACGACCGATGGGCGTGCGAACGGCGTCGATGAGGAAGACGTCTTCGCGCATAACGGACATTGCTTACGAATGCGGAATGCGGAATGCGGAATTCTCGTAAGACCGTCGAACCAGCGAGGGTCTTACTCGTGTTCCGCATTCCGCATTCCGCATTCTCATGAAAGATCTACCCACACCGACTTGACCTGCATGTACCCCTCGAGCGCGTGCACGCCGAGGTCGCGGCCGAAACCCGACTGCTTGAACCCGCCGAACGGGGAGGCCGCGTCGTACATGTTGTACGTGTTGATCCACACCGTGCCTGCGCGGATTTCCCGCGCGGTGCGCAGGGCCTTCTTGATGTCGCGCGTCCAGATTCCCGCGGCGAGCCCGTAGATCGTCGCGTTCGCCAGCTCCGTGGCGCCCGTCATGCCGTCGCTGAACGTCATCATCGCCAGCACGGGACCGAAGATTTCTTCGCGCGCGATCGTCATCTCGCGCTCGACGCCCTCGAACACCGTCGGCTGCACGAAGTACCCTTTGCCATTCACGGGTGTGCGGGCGCCACCGCTCAGCAGCGTCGCGCCCTCGGACTTGCCGCTTTCGATATAGCCGAGCACGCGGTCCATCTGCTTCTTCGAGACGAGCGCGCCGAGGCGGGTCTTCGGGTCAAGGGGATCGCCTGCTACCATCTTCTTCGCCCGCTCGAGAATGCGCGTGCGCATCTCCTCGGCAGCGCTGTCCTCGACGAGCAGTCGCGATCCCGCCGCGCAGACCTCACCCTTGCCGTAGAAAATTCCCGTCAGGGCGCCGCGAGCCGCGGCGTCGAGATCGGCGTCCGCGTAAACGATGTTCGGCGATTTCCCGCCCAGCTCGAGCGAAATCTTCTTTACCGTTCCCGCCGCGTCCCGCATGATCTGCTTCCCGACCTCGGTACTGCCCGTGAAGGCGATCTTGTCGACGTCGGAATGCGTGACGAGCGCGTTACCGGCGACCGAGCCTGGACCGGGAATGCAGTTGAAGGCGCCCGGCGGCAATCCTGCCTCGATGGCGAGCTCCGCCATTCGAATCGCCGTGAACGGCGTGAGCTCGGCGGGCTTCAACACGACGGTGTTACCGCAGGCGAGCGCCGGTGCCACCTTCCACGCGGCCAGCGAAATCGGAAAGTTCCAGGGAACGATCGCTCCGACGACGCCTAACGGCTCCCGCAACGTGTAGTTCAGGAACGGTCCGTCCACGGGGATCGTCTCCCCGTGGATCTTGTCCGCCCAGCCGCCATAGTATTTGTATGTGGCGGCAGCGAGACGCACGTCGATCATCGACTCGAAGACGGGCTTGCCGTTGTTCAGCGTCTCGAGGCGGGCAAGCTCGTCCTTGTTCTTGAGAATCAGCTCGCCGAGGCGGTAGACCGCTTCGCCTCGTTGACGCGCGCTCGTCTTTCGCCATTTGTCCGACTCGAACGTGGCGCGTGCGCTGCGAACCGCACGATCGACGTCCCCCTCGCCGGCGGCCGCGACCGAGGCGATCACTTCCTCCGTCGCCGGATTGATCACGTCATGGGTTCGACCCTCCGCGGCTTCCAGCTGCTCACCGTTGATGAACAGCCGCGTGGGAAGCGTCTCGGTCGCGACGCCGGCGCCCATGGTCAGCGGCCCTGAAAGCGTGGCTGCCGCTTTTCGACGTAGGCTCCGATGCCTTCCTTGGCGTCGCTGCTCTTGAAGAGCTGGCTCTGCAGCTCACGCTCGAGCGACAGCCCATACTCGAACGCCATCTCGAGCCCCGATTGCACCGACCGCTTGATGTGACCCACCGCCATCGCCGCCTTGTTCGGCAGCGTGAACTGCTGGGCGTAGAGGAGGACGTTGTCCCACCAGTCCTCCTTCGGCAGCACGGCGTTGACCAGCCCCATCTTCTCGGCTTCCTCGAAGGAGAAGGTGCGCCCTGTCACCATGAGCTCGATCGCCTTCGCCTTGCCAATGAGCCGCGCGAGACGCTGTGTCCCGCCCGTGCCCGGCAGCACGCCAAGGTTGACTTCGGGCAAACCGATCTTCCCCGCGTCCTGGCGGGCGATGCGAATGTCCGCCGCCATGGCGATCTCGAGCCCGCCGCCGACGCAGTGGCCGTTGAGCGCCGCGATCACCAGCTTGGGGGTCTGCTCGAGGCGGCTCAACGTCTCGTTGGCGTGGAGGCAGAAGTAGTACTTCCAGGTCGGATCGGCCTCGTTGAGCATCTTGATGTTGGCGCCGGCGCTGAAGAACTTCTCGCCCGCACCCCGCAGGATGATCACGTGAATGTCGCCATCGAAACGCGCGCGGAGGATGCAGTCGTCGAGCTGGCGCATCATCTCGTGCGTGTACGTGTTGGCCGGCGGATCATCGAGCTCGAAGATCGCGACGTGCCCCTCCTTGCGGTACCGAACGAGGGTGGTCGCTTCGCGCTCGGTCATGGTGGCTGTGGCCATGGGATTCCTCTGGTGAAAAGCTGCTGCGTGCGCGGGAACGAGCTGAGTGCTATCCCGCCGTCATGTGTGGCATAACCGACTCCGACACCGGCATCCCGACATACCCGCCGAGGAAGAGCCGGCAGATGCTCTGGCTCAACACCTCGACACTGAGATCGCCGAGAGGATCGTACCAGTTGTAGATCCAGTTCATCATGCCGAAGAGCGTGTAGGTCGCAATTCGGCGATTCACGTGCGCCGCGCCGCAGGTCCGCTCGACGTCGGCGAGAATATCCATCAGGACTCGCGTATACTCCCGCTTCTTGGCGTTCACCTGCGAGAGCATCTCTCCCGAAAGCGCACCCGACTCGTGCGACAGCACCTTCATCTCTGCCATGTGCGACGCGAAATAGTCGAGGTGGTTGTCGACGAAGCGGGCCAGGCGCTCGACCGGGTTCTCGATCCCGGCCGTGGCCTCTTCCATGCTCGCGAGGACAGCCGCGAAGCTGCGGTCCTGGATCAGGAAGAGCAGCTCGTCCTTGCTCTTGACGTAGTAGTAGAGGCCGGAGAGCGAGACCCCCGATTCGCGGGCGAGGTCGCGCATGCTCGTTTCGTGGTAGCCGCGCTTGGCGAAGACGCGGGCGGCGGCCGCCAGGAGTGCGTCGAGCTTCTCGTCGTGCGCCTGCTGGTGAGCCATCCGCCCCCCTGGAACCGGGTGTCGAACGAGCGTTCGGTGTGAACGTACCCAGGGCGCGGGGGCGAAGTCAAGGACGCCTGGAATCCGCACTTAACACCGGTGGGGCGGAAGCGTCCAACCACATGCCGGGATGAGCGAGCCGAGGCGGGACGGGGAACCGAGCGATGTCGCGCTGATCGCGCGGTGGCGCGGCGGGGACGAGCGGGCGGCGACCATCCTGGTCGAGCGGCACGCGCCCGCCGTGTCGCGATTCGTCGCGAGCATGGGCGAGCGCGCGGAGGTCGACGAAGTGGTGCAGGACACGTTCGTGCGCGCGTTTGGCTCGATCGATCGGTTTCGCGAGGCGAGCTCGCTGCGAACGTGGCTGTTCTCGATCGCGCGCAACCTCTGTCGGGATCGGGCCCGCGCGAGCCGCCGTGCGCCGCTGGTGGTGGCGATCGACGAGACGCATGCGCTGGCGGCCGACGATCCATTGAGTGCGGCCGTCGCGACGGAGACAGAGGGTCGTGTCCGGGCGGCGATGGAAGGACTGACGGAGACGCAGCGGGCGGTGTTCACGCTGCGCGTGACGGAAGGATTGAGCTACCGGGAGATCGCGGACGTCGTGGAGACCACCGAAGGAGCGGCGCGCGTGCACTATCACAATGCCGTACGCATGGTGAAGGAGTATCTCAATGAGTGAATGCACGAACATGGAAATGCGTGACTTGCTTCCGGACCTCGCGCGCGGTGCGCTGAGCGGTCCGTCGCTCGTCGCGCTCGACGCCCACCTCGCGACGTGCGCGGCATGTCGCGCGGAGCTCGAGCTCGTGCGCAAGGCGCATGGTGTCCTGAGCGCGACGCCCTCGATCGATACGGCGCGCATCGTGGCCGCGGTAGCGCGATCGAGTGCGCTGCGCCGCGACGCGACCACCGCCGTGGCGCAGACGCGCCGACGTCGAGCGTCGAGCGTCGCCGCGCCGGCGCGTCGCGTCTGGCTGGCCGCGGCATCAGTCGGTGCGATTGCCGTCGCGGCACTCCTCGCCTCGAATCTTGACCGCACCCCCGGATCGTCCGATCTGCCGCCCGTCGTAGTGCATATCGAAGAGCCGACGCGCCCTGCACCTGTTGGGTCGGCGCCGACGCCATCGACCACAGGGCAGCCAGCGCCGCGGATCGAGCTCGTGATGGGCGGGGGCGTCAGCGATCTTGCGGACGCCGATCTCGAGTCGCTGCTCGAGGTCCTCGATGACGTCGACACCGAGCTCGATGTCGAGCCCGCGGTTCTCTTGCCCGTTCTCGAGGGAGACGTCTGATGCGCTTCCAGCGAATGCTCCTGTTCCTCGCGATCTCGGCCATCGGCGCATCGTCCACGGTCGACGCGCAACGGGCCAAACCGGATTCGGCACCCGCGCGCCGACAGGCGCTCGAGCAGCGCCTTCGCCAGCGCACGGCGACGGTCGTGCAGCAGCAGCTCGGTCTCACCGCCGATCAAATGCGCCGGCTCGGGGAAGTGAATCGTGACATGGAAGCGGAGCGCCGCGTGCTGAACCAGCAAGAGCGCGACGTGCGGGTCAGCCTGCGTGCGGAGGTCATGCGTGGCGACAGCGCGAATCAGGAACGGGTCGCGCGGTACGTCGACCAGCTCATCGACGTGCAACGTCGGCGCATCGACCTTCTCTCACGCGAGCAGCGTGCGCTCTCGTCATTCATGACCCCCACGCAGCGCGCGCGGTATCTGGCGATTCAGGACCAGGTGCGACGCCGGATGGAGGACATGCGCGGGCGGCGCCGTGGCGGCGGGCCAGCACGGCGGGGAGATACGGTGGGACGTCGCCCCTGACGCCAGTGTACCGAGGGCATTCGGGACGCTAGATTTCCTCACGCGCCCGGGTGGCGGAATCGGTAGACGCAGGGGCCTCAAAAGCCCCCGAGCTTCGGCTCTTGCGGGTTCGAGTCCCGCCCCGGGTACTCACCATCAGCGCGAACGGCCGCGACGCATCGCGGCCGTTCGTGCATCCGAAAACCTCGGGCGGCGTTCAACTTGCAGCGCCTTTCTCGCGCCGGTAACTTTTACCGGCTACCCACGACCGTTCACGCATCACCGTGAGTCATAGATGGCAACTTCGGCAACCGTAAAGGCGGCCGCGGCCGGCCTCGAAGATGTGGTCACCGGCCCGTCCGAAATCACCGACGTCAACGGCCAGACGGGCCAGCTCATCTATCGCGGGTACGACATCCACGATCTCGTCGAGAACACGACGTTCGAGGAAGTCGTCTACCTGCTCTGGTACGGCAAGCTCCCGTCGCGAGCCGAGCTCGACGGATTCGCGGAGACGATTCGCTCCTGCTACCTCCTCCCGCAGGCGCTCATCGAATCGCTCAAACGCTACCCGAGGGACGCCGACCCCATGGACGTCCTGCGGACAAGCGTGTCCGAGCTCTCGTTCTACGATCCCGACAAGCAGTCTCCCGTCGATGATCGCACCGCGAACCTGCGGCGCGCCGCGAGACTTCAGGGACAAATCGCGGCGCTTCTTGGAGCGTGGGCGCAGATTCGTCAGGGTAAGGAACCGATCAAGGCCGATCCGCTCGCTTTCCTTTGCCGGCAACGTGTACTACCGGCTGCTCGGCAGACGTCCGGAGAAGCTCGAAGAGCGGGCGATCGATGCGGCGCTCATTCTCCACGCCGATCACGAGCTCAACGCCTCGACGTTCGCCGCGCGCGTGACCGCCGCGACGCTCGCCGACATGTACGCCGCTATCGTCTCGGCGATCGGAACGCTCTCGGGTCCGCTGCACGGCGGCGCCAACACCGCCGTGATGGAAATGCTCCTCGAGATGAAGAAGGAAGGCGAGGAGCCGGTGCCCTTCATCAAGAAAGCCCTCGCGAGCAAGCGCAAGATCATGGGCTTTGGCCACCGCGTGTACAAAACCGAAGATCCGCGCGCGACGCATTTGCGCCGGATGTCGGAGGAGCTCGGCAGCAAGTACAAGACGCCGCAATGGTTCGAGATGTCGCGGCGCATCGAGGAAACGATGAAAGCCGAGAAGAACCTGCTCCCGAACGTCGACTTCTACTCGGCGTCCACGTACTACGTGATGGGGATTCCGACCGACCTGTACACACCGTTGTTCGCGGTCAGCCGGCTGTCGGGATGGGCGGCCCACCTGCTGGAGCAGTATGCGAACAACCGGCTGATTCGGCCGCGCGCCGAGTATGTCGGACCGCGTGGGTTGCGGGTGTCGCCGCTCGATCAGCGACGTTAGGCACGCATTCCGCGCGCGGGCGGGCCGTAGACCGCGCTCGCGCGCCATCTCTCCCTGATCGAGTCATGACCAGCTACCGATTCGCCACAGTGCCGCGGAATGGCGAGCGCATCGGCTTCTCCCATGGAAAGCTGAACGTTCCCGACGCACCGATCATCCCGTTCATTGAAGGCGATGGGACGGGACCCGATATCTGGCGCGCCTCACGACGCGTCTTCGACGCCGCGGTGGAGCGCGCGTTCGGCGGGAAGCGCCGTGTTGCCTGGATGGAGGTGTTCGCTGGCGAGAAGGCGTTCAAGGCGCACAACGATTGGCTGCCTCAGGAGACCATCGACGCGATGCAGGAGTTTCGCGTCTCGATCAAGGGTCCTCTCACCACGCCCGTGGGCGGTGGCATTCGGTCGCTCAACGTGACGCTGCGACAGGTGCTGGACCTCTACGCCTGCATTCGCCCAGTGCGTTACTTCGAGGGCGTCGGAGCGCCGGTCAAGGAGCCGGGAAAGGTCGACGTCGTGATCTTCCGCGAGAACATCGAGGACGTCTACGCCGGCATCGAGTGGAAGGCGGGCAGCGAGGAAGCGAAGCGCGTTCGCGACTTCATTGTCGACACGATGGGCAAGGACATCCGCGAAGGTTCGGCCATTGGGATCAAGCCGATGTCCGAGTTCGGCTCGAAGCGCCTCGTCGACATGGCGATCCGCTATGCCTTGAGAACCGGCCGCCAGTCGGTGACCCTCGTCCACAAGGGCAACATCATGAAGTTCACCGAGGGCGCCTTTCGTGACTGGGGCTACGAAGTCGCGAAGGAACGCTACGGCGAGCACGTGATCAGCGAAGCCGATCTCGCGAAGATCAGCGGCAGCGCGAAGGTCGATTGTCTCGTCATCAAGGACCGCATTGCCGACGCCATGTTCCAGCAGCTGCTGCTGCGCCCGTCGGAGTATTCCGTGATCGCGACGCCCAACCTGAATGGCGACTACCTGAGTGACGCGGCCGCGGCCCAGGTTGGCGGGCTGGGTATGGCGCCAGGGGGCAACGTCGGCGATGGTCTCGCGTGCTTCGAGGCGACGCACGGCACCGCGCCGAAATACGCCGGTCAGGACAAGGTCAATCCCTGCAGCGTCATCCTCTCGGGCGTCATGATGTTCGAGTATCTCGAGTGGGATGAGGTCGGGCGACTCATCGTCAAAGGGATCGAGCATGCCATCAAGTCGCGGCGCGTGACGTACGATCTCGCCCGCCAGATGCCCGGGTCCACCGAAGTCAGCACGTCGGCATTCGCCGATGCCATCATCGAGGGCATGGCGTGAGCCCGTTGCGCTTCTCCGTTCGCGGCGGACAGCTCCGCTCGCTCGACGTTCCGCTTCTCGTTCTTCCGCTGGCCAAGGGCGCCAAGCTCGACGACGCCATCAAGGGACTCGACGACGCACTCGGCGGAGCGATCTCCCGGGTCATCGATCGGCGGGATTTTCGTTTCGGCCGGGATGAGACGATGCATCTCGTCGGTGGCACGAAGGGTCCGCAACGGATTCTGCTCGTCGGCATGGGGACCGTGACCGAGTCCGGCGGTGCGCTCCGGCGCGCCGCGATGATCGCTGCTCGCTTCGCTCGGCGGACCGGGGCCCGGGAGATCGCGTGGTATCAGGACGGCGCGGCGGGAAGCGTCGAGGGCGCGGTGGTCGGCCTTTCCATGGGCGTGTGGGAATACACGGAGACCAAAACGCCGCCACCAGACGATGAGCAGCGTCCCTCGCCTGACGAGGCGGTCGTCGTCGTGCAGGATGAGAAGCGGGCGAAGGCGGAGGTCGAGACGGGCGTCGCGATCGCCGAGGGGATGACGCTGGCGCGACGGCTCGCGATGATGCCGGGCAATCTGTGCACGCCCGACTACCTCGCCGATACGGGTCGCGAGATCGCCAAGCGCCACGGCATGAAGGTCACCGTGCTCGGCCGCAAGGAGCTCGAAGAGGAGGGAATGGGCTCCTTTCTCGGCGTCGCCCAGGGGACGCCGCAGGATCCCAAGCTCATCGCGCTCGAGCATCGGCGCGGCTCCGGGCGTCCGGTGGTGTTGGTGGGGAAAGGCCTGTGCTTCGATTCCGGTGGCATCTCGATCAAGCCGGCGCAGAGCATGGAGCTGATGAAGTTCGACATGTGCGGCGCCGCGGCGGTGCTTGGCGCGATGGACGCGATTGGCCGCCTGGAGCTCAAGGCCAACGTCATCGGGCTCGTCGGCAGCACCACGAACATGCCGAGCGGGACCGCCTTCAAGCCCGGTGACGTTCTCAAGAGCCATCTCGGGAAGTACATTGAGATCGTCAACACCGACGCCGAGGGGCGACTCGTGTTGTGCGACGTGTTGTCGTGGGCGCGTCGCTACGAGCCCGCCGCGGTGCTCGACGCGGCCACGCTCACGGGTGCGTGCGTCATCGCGCTGGGACACACTGCCTCGGGGGTCTTCGGAAACGACGAGGCGCTCGTGCAGGAGGTGTTAGGCGCTGGAAAGCGCGCGAGCGAACCGGGGTGGCACCTCCCGACGTGGGAGGACTACAAGGAGCTCAACAAGTCGGACGTCGCCGACATCAAGAATTCCGGAGGGCGTGCTGCTGGCGCTATCGCGGCAGCCATGTTCCTCAAGGAATTCACTGACAGCTATCCCTGGGTCCATCTCGACATTGCCGGAACGGCGTACTCGGAGACGGATCTCGTCGCGCTTCCGAAGGGGCCCACGGGCGTACCGGTTGGGACATTCGTCGAGTTCGTACGCGGGCGGGTGAGCTGAGCGCGCTGACCTGGCTTCGCTGCGCCGGCCTCGGCCTCGTGGCCGGGGCCGTTTTTTACTCCGGCGCCGGCAGCCAGGAGCCGCCGCGGGATACCGTAGCGGTTCCCGCCGATACCACGCCCCCGACAGCCGATACGATTCGCACCCGACCAGACACGGTGATCCGTCGAGACACCGTCAAGGCCCCGCTCGCGCGTGCCGAGTTGCCAATGACCATGGACGCCGCGGGCCGGTACCACTGGACTCGCGAGGAGCTCTTCACCGGCGGCGGACTCACGCTGCTGGAGCTACTCGAGCGGATTCCCGGCGCGACGGCGTTCCGTTCGGGATGGCTCGCTGCCCCTGCGCAGGTGACATGGTTAGGCGGTGGGGGCCGCGTGCGCGTCTTCTACGACGGCATCGAGCTCGAGCCATTCGACGATCGGACGGGCTTGTTGCTCGACCTCGCCGAGGTCCAGCTATGGACACTCGAGGAGGTGCTCGTCGAGCGAGGCGTGGACGAGCTTCGCGTGCACCTCCGGTCGTGGCGCGTCGAGCGAACGAGTACGGCATCGCGCACCGATGTCTTCACCGGAGACGAAGACACGAATCTGTATCGGGGAATGCTGGGGCGGCGCTTCGGCCACGGTGAGGCGATCCAGGGCGGATTCCAGCAATACGGCACGAGCGGCATTCCGTCGGGTGGAGGCGATGAGCTGGCGCTCATCGCGCGCCTCGGCTGGGCGGGACGCACTGTGAGCGTCGACGGGTTCGGCATTCGCGCGCGACGCCAACGCAACGTTCAACGACGTGGAGACGCCTACGAGATTCCGCGCGTGAACTCGATCCGCCGAGATGCATATGGGCGAATTGGCGTCGGCGACCCCGACAGCGGAGGATGGGCGCAGCTCCTGCTTGCCTCGCAGGCGTTCACGCGCGAGCGGATCGACCCAGCGCGACTCCCTATAGATAGCGTTGAGGACAAACGCTCGCGGAACCAGGTCGTCGGCGCGTTAGGCTGGTCATCGAGCGCCCTGCGAGCGAGCCTCACGAGTCGTACGTACGCGGGGGACGACGGATTTCAGTCGATTGCCGGCCGTCTGGCCCTCAATCACCGCATTGCGGGTGTTGCCGCCCTCGCCGAGTGGCGCGGCGGCGATTCGACCTCGCTTGGGGAGCTCTCGGCGCGCTTTTCCCCACTGTCATTCCTTTCGTTCGCCGCGGTAGCCTCGCTTCGCCGTCCCCCGAGCGGGGTCGATGCTGAGGATGTCATGAGTGCCCGGGGCGAAGTCGCGTTGCGGATCCGAAGTCTTTGGTTGACTGGCGGCGCACTCACCGTGGATTCGATCCACGTCACGCCGCCGATCATCTTCGATTCGACACTCGTGAGCAACGACGAGGGGCCGACGAGGGCGCTGTTCGGTGGGGTTCAGGGACGCGTTTGGCGGGCGATACACGCCGATGTCTTCGCCTTTCGCTGGGAGCGGCAGGGGTTCTACCGGCCACAAATGCAAGTGCGCTCGGAGGTGTACGTCCGCACGCGCTGGCTGAAGAAGTTTCCGAGCGGCCAGTTCGGCGCGTTGATCTCAGCGCGACATGATTACCGGGACGGCGTCTCCTTCCCGCGCTCGATAGGTCCCCTCGTCGCCCTCAGCAGCCATGAGCTGAGCTCGCTCGTGGAGATCCGAATTGTGGACGCGGTGATCTTCTGGAGACAGCGCTACACCATCGGGCAGCGGGCAACCGAGCTCGTGCCCGGGTACAGCTTGCCGCGCCAGACGACGTTGTACGGCGTGCGATGGGACTTCTGGAATTGACAAGGTCGTTGCAGCACCGTAACTTGCACGACTTGCCATGATCCGAAGCATGACGGGGTTCGGCGCCGCCGCGGGACTGGTGGGAGCTGCACGAGTGAGTGTCGAGCTTCGAACCGTCAACCATCGCTTTTTCAATCCAAGCCTGAAGCTCCCCTCCGAGCTATCGCGGTGGGAAGGAGAGGTGCGTGAAGCACTCCGGCGCGCGATCGCCAGAGGACACGTCACCCTCATTGCCCGGATCGAGCGTGAGGCAGCTGGGGACAGCGCGGTGGACGAGCGTCGATTCGCGGACGCGCTGGAGACCCTGCGTCGACTGAAGCGCGAGCATGGATTGGAGGATCCGGTGAGCCTCTCGACGGTGCTGCGGATGCCGAGCGTCATCGCCAGCGAGCGCTCGGCCGAGATTGGTGGCACCGCGGAGGAGCTCGTTGAGCTGGTTAGGCAGGCCATTGCAGCATTGATGGCGATGCGCGAGTCGGAGGGGCAGCGGATGGGGACAGTGCTCGCCGAGCGCATCGCGGTGGTGGAGCAGGCGCTCGAACGGATCGCGGCGCGCGCGCCAGAGCGGATCGTCGCTGAGCGGGAGCGGTTGCGTGCGGCGGTTACCGAGCTCACGGGAAGCACCACGATCGACGAGCAGCGCCTGGCGCAGGAGATTGCCTTGCTCGCCGATCGGCTCGATGTGGCGGAGGAGATCGATCGTTTTCGCTCGCACATCACGGCCTTTCGCGATACCCTGCACCGCGGTGGTGCGGATCCGGTCGGGAAGCGGCTCGCATTCTTGCTGCAGGAGATGGTTCGGGAAGCGAACACGACCGGGAGCAAGGCGCGCGATGTCGCCATGACGCACGACGTCGTCGCCGTGAAGGAGGAGCTGGAGCGAATCGCCGAGCAGGTCGAGAATCTCGAGTGAATCCGTTTCCGCTCATCCTGTCGGCGCCATCAGGAGGCGGAAAGACCACGATCGCGCGCCGGCTGCTGGAGCGACGGTCGGATGTCGGATACTCGATCTCATGCACGACGCGGCAGCCGCGTGACGGAGAAGTGCCTGGGCGCGACTACTTCTTTCTCACGGCGGAGGAATTTCGGGAGCGACGGAAGCGAGGGGAGTTCGCCGAGTCCGCGGAGGTGCACGGACACTGGTACGGAACGTTGCGAAGCGAGATTGGGCGGGTGCTCGCGGGCGGGAAGCACGTCATCATGGACATCGACGTGCAGGGGGCGGCGCAGTTGGCGCGGACGTATCCGCACGCGGTCCTCGTGTTCGTTCTTCCGCCGTCAGCGGACGTACTGCTCGAGCGGCTCAAGGCGAGAAAGACCGAGGATCGGGCGTCGCTGGCGCGGCGCATGATGAGCGCGCTGGACGAGCTGCGGCACGCGGGAGACTATCATTACGTGGTCGTGAACGATGATCTGGACCGCGCGGTGGCGCGGGTATCGGCAGTGATCGACGCCGAGACGAGCCGCCGCGAACGGGTGCACAATCTGGAGGAGCAGGTTCGGTCTCTGACGGAGCGATTGCAGCGGGAAGTCGACAACAATTCAACCGGGTGATCCCATGCAGGTTTTTACACCAGTAGAAGTCGCGCAGCACGCGGCCAACAAGTACCTCGGCGTGCTCGTGGCCGCGAAGTATGCACGCATCATCAACGAGTTTCCGCGGGATCGTTCGCGGCCGGGGGAGAAGAAGCTGACGACGCGCTCTCTCGAGGAGCTCACCGACGGCGCCATCGAGTATCGCGTGCTTCCGCGGCGTCGCGGCCAGTAATCAGCGCATGCGCCCCTACGCCGGCCGTCGAATCGTCCTCGGCGTCACGGGGGGAATCGCGAGCTACAAGACGGGGTGGCTCGCGCGTTTGTTGACGGCGGCCGGCGCGGAGGTCGATGTGGTGATGACGCGCGCCGCGACGGAGTTCGTCGGCCCGGTGACGTTCGAGGCGTTGACGGGTCGGCCGGTACACACCGACCTCTTCGAGGCGGGACGGGCGCTGGATCACATCGCGCTCGCCAAGGCGGCCCACGCGATCGTCGTGGCGCCGGCGACGGCCGACTTTCTCGCCCGCGTCGCTCATGGCTTCGCCGACGACCTCCTCACCGCATGTCTGCTCGCGACCGAGGCACCCGTGCTTCTCGTGCCGGCCATGAACGATCGCATGTGGGCCAACCGGCAGACGCAGCAAAACGTGCGTCACCTGCGCGAACTCGGTCACAGCGTCATCGAGCCTGACGAGGGGCCGCTCGCAGCGGGGGAGGGAAGCGGTCCCGGTCGAATGCCTGAGCCCGAGACGATTCTCGCCTACGTGGGACGTCTGCTCGAGACGAATGGCGCATTTCGGGGACGGCGAGTGCTCGTCACCGCTGGTCCAACGCGCGAGCCCGTGGATCCGGTGCGCTTTCTTTCCAATCGCAGCACGGGAAAGATGGGCGTCGCCATCGCGGCGGCGGCGTGGCGCCGCGGGGCCGATGTGGCGCTCGTGGCCGGCCCGCTCGAGGTTCCTGTTCCCGCTGGAATCGATGTGACGACAGTGGAAACGACGCAGGAGATGGCGACCGCGGTGCGGGCGGCGCTCCCGCAGGCGGACGCACTCGTCATGGCGGCCGCCCCAGCGGACTTTGCGGCGGCTGAGCCGGCGGCGAAGAAGATCAAGAAGAAGGACAAGCCCGACGCGATCGCGCTCACGCCCACCCCCGACATTCTAAAGACCACTCGCGATGCGCGGCCGTCCCGCGCCGTGGTCGTCGGGTTTGCGCTCGAAACGGGAGATGCGCTCTCCGGCGGTCGCGAGAAGCTGGCGGCAAAGGATCTCGATCTGGTGGTCGTGAACGATTCCACCGAGGCGGGCGCCGGGTTCGCGGTCGATACGAACCGCGTGACGATCGTGCATCGCGACGGCCGAACCGAGCCACTGGGTCTCATGCCGAAGACGGACGTCGCGGACGCAATACTCGACCGTGTGGAGGCGCTGCTGCGTGAACGTTGAGGAGCTGTTTCGGCGCTATCTCGAGCAGCGTCGGGAAATGGGTGAGTCCGAGCTGGTGCTCGACAAGCTCACCGTGGACGAGGTGCTGAGGATCGTCGGCGCACAGGGCAAGCGCGGGCCGGCGCGGGTGCCCCGGGAGCCGCCGTCGTCACCGCCGGGCGATTGGCGAAGAGCTCTCCTCGATGTCGACGCGGGCGTCGCGGCTCCACTTGGGCGCGTGCCGCCAGCGGATGCGCCCCGTCGACCGCCAGCGTCCAGCGCCTCCAGCGCCTCCAGCGCCTCCAGCGCCTCTAGCGCCTCTAGCGCCTCTAGCGCCTCTAGCGCCCTCGAGAAAACTCTCGACCCTCGCCCCGGCGGGTCTCGTCGTCGGCGGTGGAGAGGCCGAGCTCTTTGGCGGACCGATTGGACGTGCGTCAACCCTCGACGATATCGCCGGGATGGTCCGGACATGTACGCGTTGCCCGCTGTACGCGACGGCAATCAATCCGGTGCCCGGAGAGGGAAGTCCGACGGCCGAGCTCATGTGCATCGGTGAAGCGCCAGGAGCCACCGAGGACGAGACGGGACGTCCCTTCGTCGGTCAAGCCGGCAAACTCCTGACGGATATCCTCCGGGCCATTAACTTGAGCCGGGAGGAGGTCTTCATCGCGAACGTGATGAAGCACCGCCCGCCGGGGAATCGAAACCCGACCCCCGACGAGATCACCGCGTGCAGTCCCTACCTGTTGCGGCAGGTGGAGCTGATCCGTCCCAAGGTCATCCTCGCCCTCGGGACGTTCGCCGCACAGACGCTGCTCGACACGAAAGTCGCGATCGGCAAGCTGCGCGGCGCGTTGCACTGGTTTCACGGCACGCCCCTCATCGCCACCTACCATCCGGCGGCCCTCTTACGCAACCCTGGCTGGAAGAAGCCCACCTGGGAAGATGTCAAGCTCGTCCGTCGAATACTCGATTCAATCGCCGCGTGACGCGTACCGCGATCGGCGTCCTCCCTGGTCGGAGGATGCCGAGCAAGCGGTGCTCGCGGCCATGCTCATCGATCAGGATGCCATCCTGCGCGCGACCGAGCACGTGGACGACACGATGTTCTATCGCGAGGGGCACCGGCGCATCTTTCGCGCGATGGTCGCGATCTCCGAGCGTGGCGACGTCGTCGATCCGCTCACGCTGTCCGATGAGTTGCAACGGCGCGGGGAGCTCGACGCGAGCGGCGGAAAGGACTACGTCGGATTCCTCGTCGACGCGGTTCCGACGGCGGCGAACGTCGAGTATCACGCCAAGATCGTTCGCGAAAAGGCACTGCTGCGTCGCCTCATCGAGGCCTCCACGGAGATCGTCGCCGAGGCCTTCGATGCTCGACAGACGGCGGGCGAGCTGCTCGATCATGCCGAATCGCGAATCTTCGAGATCAGCCAGCAGCGTGGGCGCGAAGGATTCACGCGCATCAAGGAGCTCCTGTGGCCGACGATGGAGCGCATCGAGGCCCTCCAGCGCGGTGGCAAATCGATCACCGGCGTGCCGAGCGGGTTCAACGATCTCGATGAGCTGACGTCGGGGTTCCAGCCGTCCGACCTGATTGTCGTCGCCGCCCGTCCCTCGATGGGGAAGACCGCCTTCATCCTGAACATCGCGCAACACGCGGCTATCGAGCACAACGTTCCGGTTGCGCTCTTCTCGCTGGAGATGAGTAAGGAGTCTCTCGTGCAGCGCATGCTCACGGGGGAGGCGCGCGTCGACGCGCAGAAGCTTCGCAAGGGAATGCTCCGCGACGATGATTTCCCGCGCCTTGCCCGCGCGGCCGGCATTCTCGCGCAGGCGCCCATCTTCATCGACGACAGCCCCGGCATCACGCTGCTCGAGATGCGGTCTGCGGCGCGCAGGCTTCGCGCCGATGCGAACATCGGGCTCGTCGTCGTCGACTATCTGCAGCTCATTCAGAGCACGTCAGACGCCGAGAATCGCACGCAGGAGATCAGCCAGATCTCTCGATCGCTCAAGGCACTGGCCAAGGAGCTGGCCGTGCCCGTTGTCGCGCTGTCGCAGCTCTCGCGTGCGACGGAACAGCGCACGGACAAGCGCCCGCAGCTCTCGGACCTGCGCGAATCGGGCGCCATCGAGCAGGACGCCGATCTCGTGATGTTCATCTACCGGCAGGAGATGTACGAGGGCCCCACCGACAAGGACGGCAACTCGCTCGAGGGACGCGCCGAGGTGATCGTCGGCAAGCAGCGCAACGGGCCCACCGGGATCGTGAACCTGTTCTTTCATAAGGCGTACACTCGCTTCGAGAACTACAGCGCGCGCGCACAAGCCCAGTGAGTGCGAAGGTCAAAACGGTCTACCGCTGCACGGAATGCGGCGCCGAGCACCCGAAATGGGCCGGGCGGTGTGACGTGTGCGGTGAGTGGAACACCCTCGTCGAGGAAGCGGCGGCGCGACTTCCGGCGGGGAAGGCTGGGGCTGCGCGACGGCAGGCGGGAGCGGCGGCGTTAGGCGTCGGGGGGAGCGTGGTCGCGACGGCCAGGCTCCGCGACGTGCGAGGCTCCGAGGAACGCCGTCTCCGCACCGCCATCAACGAGTTCGATTTCGTCCTCGGCGGCGGCATCGTTCCCGGATCGATGATTCTCATCGGGGGCGAGCCGGGAATCGGAAAGTCGACGCTGCTGCTGCAGGTCGCGGGCGCCGTGCAGGCCAGCGGGCAGCGCGTGCTCTATGTCTCCGGCGAGGAATCGCCGCTCCAGGTGAAGCTCCGCGCCGATCGCCTTGGCCACCTGGCAGCGGACGTCGAGCTGCTCACCGAGACGTTGCTCGAGACGGTGCTCGCGACTGCCGCCGGAATGGAGCCGGCGGTGATGATCGTCGACTCGATCCAGACCATCTTCACCGCCGACCTCGAGGGCGCGCCGGGAAATGTAGGCCAGGTGCGCGAGTGCGCCGCGCGGCTCATGCGCTTCGCAAAAGAGAGCGGGACCGCCGTCTTCGTCGTCGGCCACGTGACCAAGGGCGGCGGCATCGCCGGACCGAAGACTCTCGAGCACATCGTCGACACGGTGCTCTACTTCGAGGGAGAAGGCTCGCTCGACCATCGCGTGTTGCGGGCAACAAAGAACCGCTTCGGCGGCGTGGACGAGATCGGCGTCTTCCGCATGACGGAAGCCGGTCTCATCCCGATCGAGAATCCCTCCGAGCTGTTTCTTGGGGACCGGGACCACGTTGCGTCCGGAAGCGCGGTGACCGCGCTCATGGAAGGGACGCGCCCACTCCTCGTCGAAATCCAGGCGCTCGCCGCGAAGGCGGGATTCGGAACGCCGCAGCGGGTATCGACCGGATTCGACAGCCGGCGCCTCGCGCTGCTGCTGGCCGTGCTCGACAAGCGCGCCGGGCTGCCCTTCGCGCAGCTCGACGTGTTCGTCAACGTCGTCGGCGGCGTTAGGCTGCACGAGCCGGCTGGCGACCTCGCCGTCGCCGCGGCGCTGGCGTCGAGCGTGTACGATCGCGCGCTTCCCGCACACGCGCTGTTTCTGGGCGAAGTCGGATTGGGAGGGGAGATCCGCCCCGTCTCACAGTCCGAGCGACGCCTCGCCGAAGGGGCGAAAATGGGCTTGACGACGGTGTACCTCGCCGAGCGTGGCGTGCCGAAGCGGTTGCGGGATGTGAACGCGATCGGCGTGCGCACGATCAGCGATGTCTTTCGTCATCTTTTCGAGCGATGACCTCCACTGCCGACGTCGGGGTCGTCCTCGTTGCGGCGGGGACGTCCTCGCGGCTGGGCGGCACCGAGTTGAAGCAGTTTCGATGGATCGCGGGGAAGCCGATGCTCTTGCATTCGCTCCAGCTCTTTCACGAGCGGAGCGATGTCGCGATGGTGGTGTGCGTACTGCCGCGGCAGTATGCCGCCGACCCGCCGCCGTGGATCTTTCAAAGCGACATCGAACGCCTGCTGGTCTCGGTGGGCGGACGCGAGCGTGGGGAGTCGGTGTTGCGCGGGCTCGAGGACCTGCCGGATGAGGTGCGCATCGTCGTCGTTCACGATGCGGCGCGCCCGATGGTGGGGATGGAGGTCGTCGACCGTGTAATCGCCGAGGCGCGCGCGGGCCGCGGTGCGGTGGCGGCTCTGCCGGTGACGGATACGCTGAAAGAGGCCGACGCGCACGGACGCATCGTGCGAACGGTTCCGCGCGAAACGCTCTGGCGCGCGCAAACACCACAGGGCTTTCCCCGCGCGATGATCGAGGAGGCCTACGCGCACGCGCAGCGGAACGGGCGGTTTGCGACGGACTGCGCCGCGCTATGTGAAGTGCATGGGTTCGAGGTCGTCGTCGTGCAAGGGAGCGAGCGCGCCGTGAAAGTGACCGAGGAGGCCGATTTTGCGCTCGTCGAGGCCATGGCCCGAGTGGGAAAGTGACCGGTCCGCGCGCGACCCCCTTCTGGTCGCAGGCGGAGATCGACGCGGCCGTGTCCGACACGATCGCGCATCTCGAGAACCGCGGCGTCCTCGGATACCCCACGGAGACGGTGTATGGGTTCGGCGGCGCCGTCGACCATGATGCCGTCGACGTCCTCGTGAGGCTCAAGGGGCGTCCCGCTGGCAAGCCATTTCTCATCCTCATCTCATCCAGTGACATGGTGACGCGGCTCGACCTCCGCCTTACCGGTGACGCGGCGCGCCTCGCCGCGCGACACTGGCCTGGGCCGCTGACTCTGGTGCTGCCCGGAGGTGAGCGGCGCGTGCCGGACCGGCTGCGCGGGCCGGAGGGGGGCGTGGCCGTCCGCTGGACCTCGCACTCGGGCATGGCCCACCTCATCCAGCGATATGGACGCCCCGTGACATCGACGAGCGCGAATCGGCCCGGCTCTCCGGCGGCCATGGCGGCGTCCGAGATCGTTGCGCAATGGGGAGAGGCCATGGCGCGCGGGACGCTTCGCGTGCTCGACGGTGGTCGCCTCTCCTCCTCACCACCGTCCACGGTGGTAGATTGCACCGGCGCGCGCCCGCGAGTGATCCGCCCCGGAGCTATCACCGCACCTACATTGCGCGAGAGCGTGCCCGACCTGATTGGAGATGCCTGAGGCGATGCGCGTGCTGTTCGTGTGCACCGGCAACACCTGCCGCAGCCCGATTGCGGAAGCGCTCGCGCGCCGATTCGCGGCGGAACGCCATCTGTCCGAGATCTCGGTGGGAAGCGCGGGCACCGCCGCCTGGGATGGCGCTCCCGCGTCGGACGGCGCATTACTCGTCGCCATGGAGCGGTCGGTCGATCTTTCAGCCCACCGCGCCCGGTTACTCACTCGCGAGCTCGTGAGCGGCAGCGACCTCATACTCGCCATGGGCCCGCACCACGTGGAGCGCATCGAGGCCCTCGGGGGCACCGGCAAGACACACCTGCTTTCGGCGTACGCGTCGAGAGGGCGGAGTGATCGCTCCATTACCGACCCGTTCGGCGGCGATCTCGACGACTACCGGTCCGCGTTCGATGAGCTCGATCGCGAAGTGCAGCACGCCATCGAGCGGATCGCGACGGAGCGCACACCGGGACGATCGTGAGCCGCGCGCCGGGTCGTCTCGTGCTCGTCGGACACCCGGTAGCGCATTCGTTGTCCCCCGCGTTGCACAACGCCGCGCTGCGGTACGCCGGACTGCCAATCACCTACGCAGCGATCGACGTGCGCCCGGACGCGCTCGACGGCGTGATCCAACGCCTCGTGGCGGTCCGCGCTGCCGGCAACGTCACGATCCCGCACAAGGAAGCGATGGTGCGTTACTGCGCGCGCCTCGACGTCATCGCACAACGCGTCAACGCCGTGAACACGTTCCGCGTCGGCAGCGATGGCCTGCTCGAAGGGACGAACACCGACGTGGGTGGATTCGATGCCCTCGCCAGAGAGGTGGGCGCACTTCGCCCGGGAGCGCGCGTCGCGGTTCTCGGTGCAGGCGGGTCCGCGGCCGCGGTGATCGCGGCCCTGGAGCGGTGGAGTGCGGCGACTGTGTCGCTGTTCAACCGAACGAGGGCGCGTGCCTTGGCGCTCCAGGCGCGCTTCCCTATCGTCGAGGCGGTGACGACAACGGCCCACGACGCCGTCCGCGATGCCACCGTTGTGGTGAACGCCACCTCGCTCGGCCTACGGGATGATGATCCGCTGCCGGTCCCGATCGAGAGCCTTCGTCCGCAGGCGACGGTGCTCGATCTCGTCTATCGGCCGCGCGAGACGGCGTGGGTGAGAGCGGCACGCGCGCGCAAGCACCCCGCCGTCGATGGCCTGTGCATGCTGCTCGAGCAGGGAGCGCTCGCCTTCGAGTGGTGGTTTGGCATTGCTGCTCCGCGCGACGTCATGCGGGAGGCACTCTCGACGGCGGAGCGTCCGTGACTGCCACGGTCGGCGCGTGGCGCGGATGGGCGCAGGCTGCGCTGGATCTCCTGCTTCCCTGTACATGCGTCGTATGCGGTCGACTCAACGATCGAGCGGACCGCGGTCTCGCCTGCGCCCGGTGCTGGAACCGCATCGTGCTGCTTCCCGCGCCCCGGTGCGATCGCTGCGGTCACCCGGTTGCTCCGCGCCGATGCACGTGGTGCGACCTGCTCCCCGCGTTCGTGCGCAGTGGGCGCTCGCTATGCTGGGTCGATCGTGGCAGCGGATCGGCGCTCGTGCACGAGCTCAAGTACGGAGGATGGCATGGCCTCGCTGGACCGATGGCCGCGCGGATGGCACGCATGCCGTGGCCGGAGGACGTCGTGCGGGAACGGACTGCGCTGGTAGCCGTTCCATTAGCAGGGGCGCGCGAGCGCGAGCGCGGTTTCAATCAGAGCGCGCGCCTGGCTCACGAGCTCTCACATTACTGGCACACTCCGGTGTGGGGAGATGTACTCGTACGGGCGCGAGCAACTGAAACGCAAACGCGGTTGACACCCGAGGCGAGGCGCCGCAACGTTTCCGGCGCATTTCGTGCGGTGGCCGGCACACGCGCGCGCCTTCGCGGCGCACACGTGATGCTCGTCGACGATGTAGTCACCACCGCCGCGACGCTGGTGGAGTGTGCTTCCGCGCTGCTCGAGGGCGGCGCGCGCATCGTGAGCTTCGTAACCTTCGGCAGGGCGCCCGCGAGTGGCGACCGCTAATTCGACTGGAGTTTCACCGTCATGGCAATTCGTGTAGGCATCAATGGATTCGGCCGCATCGGCCGACAGGTTGTTCGCGCCGCAAAGGAAACGGGCGCTGATCTCGACTTCATCGCCGTCAACGACCTGACCGATACGAAGACGCTCGCGCATCTCTTCAAGTACGATTCGGTGCATCGCACCTACGACGGCGACGTACGCGCCACCGAGAAGTCGGTGATCATCGATGGTGACGAGATTGCCGTGCTCTCGGAGAAGGATCCGGCCAAGCTCCCGTGGAAAGACCTTGGCGTCGACATCGTGCTGGAGTCGACGGGACGGTTCACCAACGCTGACCAAGCGAAGGCGCATATCGCTGGCGGAGCGAGGAAGGTCATCATCTCCGCTCCGGCGAAGGGTGAGGACATCACCCTCTGCATGGGCGTGAATCACGACAAATACGACGCCGCCAAGCATCACATCATCTCGAACGCCTCGTGCACGACGAACTGCCTCGTGCCCATGGTGAAGGTCGTGCGGGATCGCTTTGGATTTCGTCACGGGTCGATGACTACCGTGCACAGCTACACCAACGACCAGCAGATCCTCGATCTTCCGCACAAGGATCTTCGGCGCGCGCGCGCGGCTGCCGTGTCGATGATCCCCACCACCACGGGGGCCGCAAAGGCGACGTCGCTCGTCATTCCCGAGGTCAAGGGAAAGATCGACGGCATCGCGATTCGTGTCCCGACGCCGGACGTCTCGTTCGTCGATCTCGTGGTGGAGGTGGAGCGTCAGACGACCATCGACGAGGTCAACGCCGCCTTCAAGAGCGCGGCGGCGAGCGGCCCGCTCAAGGGAATCGTCGACTACACCGAGGTGGAGCTGGTCTCGGTGGATTTCATCGGCAATCCGTTCTCCTGCGTGCTCGATGCGAAGAGCACCAACGTCATCGATGGAACCCTCGTGAAAGTGTGCGGCTGGTACGACAACGAGTGGGGGTACGCGTCGAGATGCGTCGACGTGCTGGCGATGGTGGGGGCGAAGAAGTAGTGCTCGCCGTACTCAACAAACAGACGGTCGCCGATCTCCCCGACTCCGCGATTCGCGGCCGGCGTGCGCTCGTTCGCGTCGATTTCAACGTGCCGCTCGATGAGCACGCCCATGTCTCCGATGACACGCGCATTCGCGCTGCGCTCCCCACCCTCGAGTACCTCGCGGAGCGGGGCGCGCGCGTGATCGTGCTCTCGCATCTCGGGCGGCCCAAGGGCAAGCCCGAGCTCAAGTATTCCCTCGAGCCGGTGTCACGCCATCTCGCGAAGCTCACGAAGTGCCGCGTTCGATTCGTGGAGACGACCGACACCGACGAGGCGCTGAAGGCGACCAACGCCCTTCCGGAAGGGGAGATCCTGCTGCTCGAGAACACGCGCTTCCTTGGCGGTGAGGAGACCAACGACGAGCGACTGGCCCGTGCGCTGGCGCGTCTCGGTGACTTCTACGTCAACGACGCCTTCGGTGCGGCTCATCGTGCGCATGCGTCAACGGAAGGTGTCGCGCACCACCTGAAGCCAGCCGTCGCCGGTTTCCTCATGGAGAAGGAGCTGCGCTACCTGGGCCGGGCGCTCACGGATCCCGAGCGTCCGTTCGTGGCGGTGCTGGGTGGGGCGAAGATCTCGGGAAAGATCGATGTCATCGAGCAGCTTCTTCCGAAGGTCGACCGGCTGCTGATCGGCGGCGCCATGGCGTGCACGTTTTTCCGCGCGATGGGATTGCAGACCGGAAAATCCCTGGTGGAGGAAGACCGCGTGTCGATGGCAAAGGACCTGCTCGATCGCGGGAGTGACAAGCTCGTTCTTCCTGAGGACGCGGTTGTCGCTCCGTCGATCGAGCAGGGCTCGCAGGCACGCGTCGTTTCGCGAGACGCCATTCCTGCCGATCAAGCCATGCTCGACATCGGGCCACGCTCCGTGCAAACCTTCGCCGCGGACATCGCGGGCGCCCGGACGGTGATCTGGAACGGTCCGATGGGCGTCTTCGAGACGAAGCCATTCGACGAGGGAACGCGCCGTCTGGCTGAGGCGATCGCGGCCGCCACCGATGCCGGCGCCACGACCATCGTCGGCGGCGGCGATTCAGCCGCAGCGGTGGCCGACCTGGGGCTGGAGAATCGGATGAGCCACGTCTCGACCGGCGGGGGCGCATCGCTGGAGTTTCTCGAAGGGAAAACGCTGCCAGGCGTGGCGGTGCTCGACGACGCGAGGGGATGAATGCGCAAGCCGGTGCTCGCCGCCAACTGGAAGATGAACCATGGGCCGAGCGATGCACGAGCCTTCATGCGCACGTTCCTCACCCGTTATGCGCGACGGTCCGACCGCTCGGTCATCATGTTCCCGCCCGCCGTGACCCTCCCGGCGGTGGTCACGGCAATCAAGGACCGCCCTGACATTCTGCTCGGGATTCAAAACATCTACTGGGAAGACAAGGGCGCGTTCACCGGTGAGACCTCGGCATCGATGGCGCGTGATGCGGGCGCGCGCGTCGCGCTCGTTGGACATTCGGAGCGCCGCCACGTCTTCGGCGAGACGGACGATCACACGCGCCGAAAGTGCGCCGCGGCGGCACGCGCCGGGTTGCGGCCCATGCTCTGCGTCGGGGAGCGCCTCGAGGAGCGGCGCGCGGGAGAGACCGAAAGCGTCGTGCTGCGACAACTCCACGCGGGGGTGGCAGATCTCGATCCCGCACACATGGCGCAAATGCTCATCGCGTACGAGCCGGTGTGGGCGATTGGCACCGGGCAAACCGCAGAGCCGCGAGACGCGAGCGCGGTGCACGCGTTGATTCGTGGCGCCCTCAGGCAGCTCGCAGCTGACCGCGCAAACGAGATTCCGATCCTCTATGGCGGCAGCGTCAATACTGGGAATGCGCAGGCGCTTCTCGCCGCACAGGACGTCGATGGTCTCCTCGTGGGAGGGGCGAGCCTGGACCCCGAGGGGTGGGCGACGATCGCGCGTTCCTGATTGGCCTTGACCGAGTTTCGTAACTCGCGTAGCTTACGAAGCTTAGCGCGACACCCTTCCTCTCGGTCAATGTATACTTTCCTGATCGTTCTTCTTGTCCTCGCCAGTATTTTCCTGATCCTCGCCATCCTCATGCAGTCGGGGAAGGGCGGTGGCCTCGCGGCGACATTCGGCGGCGTCGGAACCTCACCCGACTCCTTCTTCGGCACGCGGCAGATGGGCAACGTGCTCACCAAGTCGAGCTGGTACCTTGGAGGAGCGTTTCTCCTGCTCGGCTTCGTGTTGTCACTGATGTCTTCGCGGGCAGTCGCGTCGCGCTCCGTTCTCGATCAGCCGGCCGCTGCTCCGACCGCTCCGGCGACGGCGACGCCGGGTGCCAGCTCGGCGCCGATTCCTCTCGAGGCTGCCCCGGTGACCCCGCAACCGGAACCGGGCGCGGCACCGTCGACGCCCCAGCCGTGATCGCGAGCGGGCCGTCCGGCTCACGAACAGGGTTCCTTCTGCTCGAAGATGGAACCCTTTTTCGCGGCCGTTTGCGCGATCCCGCCGAGCCGACGGTTGCCGAGGTCGTGTTCACCACGAACATGACCGGCTACCAGGAGGTGTTCAGCGATCCATCCTACCGCGGCCAGATCGTCGTCATGACCGCACCGATGATCGGCAACTACGGCATCAACACCGAGGATCCCGAATCCGCGCGTCCACAGGTGGCGGGCACGATCGTACGCGAGCTCTCAGCGACGTATTCGAGCTGGCGCGCGACCGGTGACTTGAGAAGTTGGTTGAACGACGCCCAAATACCAATTCTCGAAGAAGTTGACACGCGCCGCCTCACGAAGCACCTGAGGTCGATCGGGGTGATGCGCGGCGTCATTGCCGAAGGCGAGACGCCGAGCGCGGAGGCGATAGCCGCACTCGATGCGTGCCCGTCGATGGAGGGCCTGGACCTGGCGTCGCGCGTGTCGACACGAGAGCGATATCAGTGGGGCGACCCTGGAGCTCCACACCACATTGTCGCATACGATTACGGCATCAAGCGCAACATCCTCCGGCTGTTCGCGGAGCACGAGTGCCGCGTGACGGTGGTGCCGGCCGAGACGAGCGCCGAGGCGGTGCTCGCGATGGAGCCCGACGGGGTGTTCCTGTCGAACGGGCCAGGCGACCCCGCGGCGGTAACGTACGCCCCGGCAATCATTCGCGCGATCGCGGAGAAGAACGTCCCGATCTTCGGCATATGCCTGGGACATCAGCTGTTGGGCCTCACCTTCGGCGGCCGCACCGCGAAGATGCCCTACGGCCACCGGGGGGGAAATCACCCCGTCCGCGAGATCGACACGGGCCACGTGCTGATCACGTCGCAGAATCATGGATTCGCGGTGCAGGGGGACGAAACGGGAATTCTGGGGGCGCCCGGGCTCGAGGTTACGCACATCAATCTGAACGACCAAACGATCGAGGGCATGCGGCACCGCGAGCTGCCGATCTTCGCGGTTCAGTACCATCCAGAGGCTGCACCCGGGCCGCACGACGCCCGCCCACTGTTCGGCGAGTTCCTAGACGCGGTGCGCGCGCGGTAGTGCGAAGCGAGCCAAACGCTTGACACACAATAGGTAACGTCCTATGTTCGACGCACCGATCAAGGACGATCGGCTGTCTCACCACGAGGCTATCGAATGACGAAGGCCGATCTGGTCGAACGCGTAACCGCGCAGATTTCACGCACCGCCGGTCCTATGATCTCGAAGAAGGACTGCGCCCGCGTGGTCGACGCGTTTCTCGATGCGATCAAGGATGCGCTCAAGGAGCAGCGGAATATCGAGGTCCGCGGCTTCGGCACATTCAAGATCCGCCACCGCAAGACCAGAATGGCGCGCAATCCTCGCACGGGGTCGCCCGTCGAGGTTTCTGCGCGCCCGGTGCCTGTCTTCAAGCCGTCAAAGGAGTTGCGCGCGATGGTCGCGGGCGTCGAAGACTTCGAGGACGACGAGGCCGAGGCGAGCGAAACGGAAGCGTGACAACGAGTTCGTCCCCAAGAGCGCGCCGGGCCTTTCAGTGGCCTCGGCGCGCTTCGCATTTCAGTCGCGGTCTTGCCAGTGGTGCGCACGCTCGCGAGTGTACGACATGACCATCACCGCACTCTTCTTTGCGTCGTACGCGGACGTCTTCGGACGGAACCAGATGCAGATGGAAGTGCCGAGCGGGTCGACAGTTGGCGATCTGTTGCTGCAGTTGCATGCCCTCGATCCCGAGGGACGTCTCCCCCCGGCGCCGCTCGTCGCCGTCAATGAACGTTATGCGCGCAGGGATCATGTCCTCCGGCACGGGGACGAGGTGGCGGTGATCCCTCCAGTGGCGGGCGGCTGATGCGCGTCGCGCTCGTCCGCACTCCGCTCGATGCGGCCAGTGTGTTGGCGCAGGTGGCGAGCGTCGCTAATGGCGCGTCGATTGTTTTCGTCGGAACCGTGCGCGAGGTGAATGAGGGTCGCGCCGTCAGCGGAATCGAGTACACGGCGTACGCGGCGATGGCGCTCCGCGAGCTCGAGGCAATCGCCGCCGAGGCGGTGCTGCGATTCGGCACTGACGACGTGATCGTCGAGCATCGCCTCGGGCGGCTCGCACTTGGCGAGGCGAGTGTCGTGATCGCCGTCGCTCACCCGCATCGCGCCGAAGCGTATGAAGCGTCGCGCTTCGTGATCGAAGAGCTCAAGCGGCGCGTGCCCATCTGGAAGCGCGAGGAATACACCGACGGAACGCGTGAGTGGGTCGATCCGACCACGGCACGCGCGGAAGTCGCGCCATGAGGACGCTCGTCGACCAGTTTGGCCGGCGCATCGAATATCTGCGCATCTCGGTGACCGACCGCTGCAACTTCCGGTGTCTGTACTGCATGCCACCGGAGGGGCTCGAGTGGCTGCCGAAGCACGACATCCTCTCCTATGAGGAAATCGCCTCCATCGTCAGTCAGCTCGCTCCCCTCGGGCTGCGGCGCGTGCGCATAACGGGAGGCGAGCCGACGATCCGACCGCAGCTCGAGCGACTCATCGCGATGGTCCGCGCGGTCCCGGGTATCGAGGACATCGCCCTCTCGACGAACGGGGTAAAGCTCGAGGGGATGGCGGAGATCCTTCGCACCGCCGGACTTGACCGCATCAACATGAGCGCCGACTCGCTCCGTCCGGAGCGCATCGCCGCCATCGCGCGGCGAGCGATTCCGTTCGATCCGGTGGGCGCCGCGATGGCCGCGCAGCGGGCCGGGCTCGACCCGATCAAGATCAACGTGGTCGTCATGCGGGGCATCAACGATGACGAGCTCGAGGATTTCGCGCGCCTTACGCTCGAGCATCCCTGGCACGTGCGCTTCATCGAGCTCATGCCGGTCGGTGATCTCCGCTCGCTCACGTGGGAGCACGTGGTCCCGAGCGATGAGGTCGTGGCGCGGATCGCGCGCGTGGGCACGCTCCGGCCAACGAGGGCGCCTCTCCGCGGCAACGGGCCCGCGCAATACCATCGGTTCGACGGGGCGCCTGGGACGATCGGCCTGATTACTCCGATGACGCACACGTACTGTGAGACGTGCAATCGTGTGCGACTAACCGCCGATGGACGGTTGCGCACCTGCCTCTTCGGGGATCACGAGGTGAACCTTCGGGACGCGCTCCGCCGCGGGGACGATCTCGTTCCGCTCTACGTGCAGGCCCTGGCCGAGAAGCCGCGCGAGCACGCGCTCCTGCAGATGAAGGTCGGTGGGCTTCGTGCTCTGTCCGAGGTCGGCGGGTAAGAGAGTTTTTCGTAGGCGCCGATAACATTGCCGATAACATCATTACTACCATCCAGGTTCAAGGGTGGGACGCGGATTTCGCGGATTCAGCGGATTTGGCGGATGAATTCGTGCGCCGCGATCTGCCGTCTACAGAAGCAAACAGCGGTTGCCTTTTTCCTGCGCGAGGAGAGATCACGGCTCGAGGAACGATCCGCCTCATCCGCTGAATCCGCGAAATCCGCGTCCCACCTTTGAACTTGGATGCTCATCGCCAGAGCCCAGTAGCACCGGGAGCCAGGTCCGAATAGCTTTCGCGCGTCACCCACACACGCGCATATACGCAATGGTCAATAAGATCACCGTCGTCGGCGCCGGAAACGTCGGGGCCACGACGGCGCAGCGGCTGGCGGAGAAGGAGCTCGCGAAGCTCGTCGTCATGGTCGATGTCGTCGAGGGAGTTCCTCAAGGCAAAGCGCTTGACCAGTGGGAGTCGGCGCCAATCGAGGGATTCGACACGCGCGTCATCGGCAGCAACGGCTACGAGGAGACCGCCGACTCCGACATCGTGATCATCACCGCCGGGATCGCGCGGAAACCGGGGATGTCGCGTGACGATCTGCTCAACACGAACGCCGGCATCGTCAAGCAGGTCTCCGAGCACATCAAGCGCACCTCGCCGAACGCGATCATCATCATGGTGTCGAACCCACTCGACGTCATGGCCTACGTCGCGAAGCACGTAACGGGCTTCCCGCGCGAACGCGTCCTCGGCATGGCCGGTGTGCTCGACACCGCGCGCTACCGGTCCTTCATTGCCGAAGCTCTCGATGTCTCCGTCGAAGACATCCAGGCAATGGTCCTCGGCGGCCACGGGGACACGATGGTCCCGCTCATCTCCTACACGACGGTGAGCGGAATCCCCGTCACGCAGCTCATGGACAAGAAGACCCTGGATGCGATCGTCGATCGCACCCGGAACGGTGGGGCCGAGATCGTGAAGTTTCTCAAGACCGGCTCGGCGTACTACGCGCCGTCGGCCGCTTCGGTGCAGATGGCGGAGGCGATCGTTCTCGACAAGAAGCGCGTACTCCCGTGCGCCGCCTGGCTCGAAGGCGAGTATGGAATGTCAGGCCTGTTCCTCGGCGTCCCCTGCAAGCTCGGCCGAAAGGGGCTCGAGCAGATCATTGAGGTGGAGCTCACGTCGAAGGAGCGCACCGATCTGGGCAAGAGCGCCGAGGCGGTGCGCGAGCCGATGAGCGTTCTCAAGCTCTGATCGCGCGATGCCGTTCGGGCGGTTCTGGGACTCTACGATCGGCAAGAAGGTTGTGATGGCGGTGACCGGCATCGTGCTCGTGGGTTACATCCTCGCGCACGTCACGGCCAATCTCCTGATCTTCGTCGGCCCGAGCGCCATCGACGGGTACGCGGCGAAGCTCCGCACGATGCCGATTCTGCTCTGGGGAGTCCGCGTTCTCCTCCTCGGTTCGGTCGTACTGCACATCGTCGCCGCGGCGCAGCTCGCCGTGCGTGCACGAGCAGCCCGGCCCACTCCCTACCAGCGCTTCGATCCGCAAGCGTCGAGCGCGGCGTCACGGACGATGCGGTGGGGTGGCGTGGCGCTCCTCCTGTTCCTCGTGTACCACATTCTCCACTTCACCACCGGACAGGCGCACCCGGAGTTCATCCACCTGGCGCCCTACCATAACGTGACAACGGCGTTTCGCGTCTGGTGGGTCGCCGCGATTTACATCGCCGCGATGTTCGCACTGGCGATGCACCTGTATCACGGCACCTGGAGCATGTTTCAGACGCTCGGCATCGAGCATGCGCGGGTGAACGCGGCGCGGCGGCGCCTGGCGACGATTCTCGCGGTGCTCGTGCCGCTGGGGTTCGTCGCCGTGCCCATCGCGGTCCTCGTCGGCGTGGTTCGTTAGGCGACGATGGAGCTTCGCGCCAAGATTCCTTCCGGGCCGCTCGCGGAAAAATGGGACCGCCATCGCTTCGAGATGAAGCTGGTGAATCCCGCGAACAAGCGTCGCTACAAGGTCCTCGTGGTCGGGTCCGGTCTCGCCGGTGCCTCCGCGGCAGCATCACTCGCCGAGCTGGGGTACCAGGTCAGCTGCTTCTGCTTTCAGGACTCCCCACGCCGCGCTCACAGCATCGCCGCGCAGGGGGGAATCAACGCCGCCAAGAACTACCAGAACGACGGCGACAGCATCTGGCGACTGTTTTACGACACCATCAAGGGAGGAGACTTCCGCGCTCGAGAGGCGAACGTGTACCGCCTCGCCGAGATCAGCGTCGACATCATCGACCAATGTGTCGCGCAGGGCGTCCCGTTCGCGCGAGAGTACAGCGGCTATCTCGCCAATCGGTCGTTCGGTGGGGCCCAGGTGTCCCGCACGTTTTACGCTCGAGGTCAGACGGGGCAGCAGCTCCTCCTTGGCGCGTACCAGGCGCTGTGCAAGGAGATCGCGCGCGGGACTGTGGTGATGCACCCGCGCACCGAGATGCTCGACCTCATCATCATCGACGGCCGGTGCCGCGGCATGGTGACGCGGAATCTCGTCACCGGTGAGGTTGTCGCACACGTCGCCGATGCGGTGGTGCTCGCGACCGGCGGGTATGGCAACGTCTTCTACCTGTCCACGAACGCGCGGGGATCGAACGTCACGGCGACCTTTCGCGCCTGGAAGCGTGGCGCGGCGTTCGGCAATCCGTGCTTCACCCAGATTCATCCGACGTGCATTCCCGTGAGCGGCGACTACCAGTCGAAGCTCACCCTGATGTCGGAGAGTCTGCGCAACGACGGACGCGTGTGGGTCCCGCGGACGGCGGGAGAGGCCCGAGCGCCCCACGAGATTCCTGACGCGGAACGCGATTACTTCCTCGAGCGAAAATACCCGAGCTTCGGCAACCTCTCTCCCCGCGACATCGCCTCACGAGCCGCGAAGGAGGTGTGTGACGAAGGGCGGGGAGTCGGGCCAGGTGGGCGCGGCGTGTACCTGGACTTTGCCGACGCCATCTCGCGACTCGGCCGACAGACCATCGAGGAACGGTATGGCAACCTCTTCGAGATGTATCAGCGCATTACGGATGAGGATCCCTACCGCGTGCCCATGCGCATCTACCCCGCGGTGCACTACACCATGGGCGGATTGTGGGTGGACTACGACCTCATGAGCACGGTCCCCGGGCTCCACGTCCTGGGCGAAGCGAACTTTTCCGACCACGGCGCAAATCGCCTTGGTGCGAGCGCACTCATGCAAGGGTTGGCCGACGGCTACTTCATCATTCCCGTCACGATCGGCGATTATCTCGCCACCGCGAAGCTCGATAAAGTCACCGTGGATCACCCCGAAGTGCGTGGCGCGCTCAATGGCGTTGCGCAGAAGACGAAACGGCTGCTTTCGATCGCGGGGTCGCGCACCGTCGACTCGTTCCATCGCGAGCTCGGCACCCTCATGTGGGACAAGTGCGGAATGGCGAGAACCGCAAGCGGTCTCACGGAGGCGTTGCGACGCATTCCCGAGATTCGCGCCGAGTTCTGGGAGAACGTGACAGTCCCCGGAAGCGACGCGGAATTGAATCAGGCGCTGGAGAAGGCGAACCGCGTGGCCGACTTTCTCGAGTTCGCCGAGCTCATGTGTCGAGACGCGCTCCATCGCGAGGAGTCGTGTGGCGGCCACTTCCGCGAGGAGCATCAGACACCGGATGGCGAAGCCAGGCGCGACGACGAGCGTTTTGCCTACGTCGCCGCCTGGGAGTATGCCGGCGAAGGCGTCGAGCCCCGCGCTGCATCGGGAGCCGCTGGTATTCGAGAACGTTCAGCTCGCGCAGCGGAGCTACAAATGACCATGCGTCTCAGGCTGCGCGTGTGGCGCCAGGCGGGTCCGCAGTCACAGGGACGTTTTGTCACGTACGACGCCCCGGATCTTTCGCCGGACATGTCGTTCCTGGAGATGCTGGACGTCGTCAACGAACGGCTCATTGGACGGGGAGAGGTCCCCATTGCGTTCGATCATGATTGCCGCGAGGGGATCTGCGGCTCGTGCGGGGTGATGATCAATGGTGTCGCGCACGGTCCCGTGGGCGGGACCGCCACCTGTCAGCTGCACCTGCGTAGCTTTCGCGACGGTCAGGAGGTCGTCATCGAGCCGTGGCGCGCCCGGGCATTTCCCGTCGTCCGTGACCTCGTCGTCGATCGCAGCGGGCTCGATCGCATCATCGCCGCGGGCGGCTACATCAGCGCGCGGACAGGCGGTGTCCCGGATGCGAATGCGGTGCTCGTCCCCAAGGATGATGCCGATTCGGCGATGGACGCGGCCGCCTGCATCGGGTGCGGGGCCTGCGTCGCCGCGTGCCCCAATGCGTCGGCGTCGCTCTTCACGGCGGCGAAGATCGCCCATCTGGGGCTCGTGCCGCAGGGTCAGCCCGAGCGCTCCGCGCGGGTGCTGCGCATGGTGACGCAGATGGACATGGAGTCCTTCGGCAACTGCACGAACATTGGGGAATGCCAGGACGCCTGCCCCAAGCTCATTAGCATCGACGTCATCGCGCGGATGAACCGGGACTTCTTGCGGGCGTCACTGTTCGGGCGGGACGAGCGGGTGGGGTCCTCCGGCGAGATGTGAGGCTGACGTTCCGGTCATGGCGCAACGGGCCGTTGAAACAGAGACGTTGTGTGTCTCTGTGCCATGTCTCTTTACGCCTCTGTACGATTGCCTTTTTCGGCCTTGGGCGCCTGGAGGGGGTGACGGGGCTTAGCCGGACCACGTAGACTCCACTGGCGCGGTTGCTGCATTTGAGGTGCTCACCTCTACTGGAGATCTCATTGACTGCACCGAGACCACAGGACGAATCGTCGCGTCGTCCGATCGATCGCACGTATCCCGCAGAGGCTCCGGCCGACCGCGGGGTTCCCGCTGATCGGCCCGTTGCGGCTGATCGTCCCGTCCCGCGCAATCTCGACGAGGCTGCCCTCGGGGGCGCTGACGCTGTGCCTGCCACGCCGGGCGTGGCTGATCATGGCGCGCACGTCGGCGAGGACCGCCGGCGCTCACCACGGGCCAACCCCGGAACGCTCGCACAGGTCTCCGCTGGCAAGGGCACGACAATGTGGCTCTCGATCGCCGGGATCGCCGTCGTGCTGATTCTGCTGGCGATCATGTTCTTCTAGGACTCGAGGCCGGCGGTCTCAGAGCTTGGGCAGCGTTACGCCCTGCTGGTTTTGATACTTGCCGGCCTTGTCCTTGTACGACACCTCCGGCTCTTCATCCCCCTCGAAGAAGAGCACCTGCGCGATTCCCTCATTCGCGTAGATCTTCGCCGGTAGCGGCGTGGTATTCGAGATCTCCAGCGTCACGTACCCCTCCCACTCTGGCTCGAAGGGCGTGACGTTCGTGATGATCCCGCACCGTGCGTACGTCGACTTGCCGACGCATATCGTCATGACTTTCCGGGGAATGCGGAAGTATTCCACGGAGCGGGCGAGGGCGAAGGAGTTCGGCGGGACGATGCAGACATCCCCCTCGAACTCGACGAACGATTTCGGGTCGAACGCCTTTGGATCCACGATCGAGTTCAGCACATTCGTGAAGATCCGAAACTCGCGCGCGACGCGCATGTCGTAGCCATAGGAGCTCACGCCGTAGGAGATCACGCCCTTGCGGACCTGTCGGTCCTCGATAGGGCTCGATCATCCCGTGGTCGCGCGCCATGCGGCGGATCCAGCGATCCGACTTGATGGACATGATAAGGCACTTTAGGAGGTGGTCGAGCGCGACAATGGGGCGCCGGGGAAATGATAACGCGCAGGGGAAGGGGAGGCCGAATGCGGAAGGCGGAACGATCTTCGGGGAGACTCAGCGGGGGTGTGGGCGATACGGATTTCCGCATTCCGCCTTCCGCATTCGGCCTCCCTTCCATCGCCTTTCTCGTCGCAATAATATTCGGCGACTGGAGAACGTGAAAAATTTCACGAAGTCCGGAGACTGATGTCGCGCACGTATTTGCCGGTCCTGCTGCTCATGGGATTCGTCGTGTTCAACGCGATTCTCATGATCGGGCTCTCGCACCTGACGATCCGGTCCCGGCCCACGCCGGTGAAGCAATCCGCCTACGAGTCCGGTATCCCGGCGCTCGGCGAAGCGCGCGAGCGCTTCTCGGTCAAGTTCTATATGGTCGCGATGCTGTTCATCATCTTCGACATCGAGACCGTCTTCCTCATTCCGTGGGGCGCGTACTTCCGCAACCTCAGCTGCGCGGTTCCCCTCGCGAATGGTGTGTGTCCCAGCGGACAGGTTTCGATGTTCGGCCTCGTCGAGATGCTCGTCTTCATGGCCATCCTGATCGTCGGCTTCGTCTACGTCTGGAAGAAGGGAGCGCTGCAATGGGATTGAGCCCGCGCCCCGAGTCGCGCTCCGTCGAAGCAACGGGCGGCGAGAACTGGGTCACCACCAAGCTCGACGCGCTCGTGAATTGGTCGCGCGCCAACTCGCTCTGGCCGATGCCGTTTGGCACGGCGTGCTGCGCGATCGAGTTCATGGCAACCGCCGCCAGCAAGTTCGACCTCGCGCGCTTTGGGATGGAGCGCATGAGCTTCTCGCCACGCCAGGCCGACGTTCTCATCTGCGCGGGTCGCGTTCCTTTCAAGCTCGCGCCGGTGATCCGACGCATCTGGCAACAGATGCCGCAGCCGAAATGGTGCATCTCGATGGGAGCGTGCGCCTCGTCGGGCGGAATGTTCGACAACTACGCCGTGGTGCAGGGCATCGACACGATCATTCCGGTCGACGTGTACGTGCCCGGATGTCCGCCGCGTCCGGAAGGTCTGATTTACGGGATCCTCCTGTTGCAGGAGAAGGTGAAGCAGGAGCACATGGGCGATGAGAAGATCCGGCGTGAGATGGAGCCGGATCCCGAGAGTGGGCTCTACATTCCACCCGCGGCGATCGACGAGCTGTCGGAGCCGTTCGGAAATTCCGTTCACCAGACGCGCTCCGGATTGTGACTTCGAGCTCGCCTGTCGCCCGCGTGGGCGACGGTGGCGCCGCCGGCTCGGCGCCCGTCACGCCGCATAACGTTCCTCGCCAAGGCGGATCGGCCAACCCGACGGCGGCCGCGCTGCAAGCGCGATTCGGGGACGCGATTCGTCGCGTCGACGTCGTCTGGGGGGAAACGTCGGTGTACGTCGCGCGCGAGCGTCTGCTCGAAATCGTGCGCTGGCTGCACGATGATCCCGAGCAGCAATACGACTACCTCGCTGACGTCACCGCGGTGGAGTTCCGCGATCCCGAGCGCCCCCTCGAGGTTGTCTGGCACCTCCGCTCGCTGCCGCGCCGCCGCTTTCTCCGTCTGAAGGCGGAGCTCGCCAGGGGAACACCGCTCGAGGTCGCGAGCGTGTGGCCGGTGTATCGCGGCGCCGATTGGCTCGAGCGGGAGTGCTACGACATGTTCGGTGTGCGGTTCACGGGGCACCCCGACCTGCGCCGCATTCTGATGTGGGAGCAGTATCGCGAGGGGTTCCCGCTCCGAAAGGACTTCCCGCTTCGCGGCCGATTCTCGCGCGCCGAGCAGCTTCGTCAGGCGCTGGCGGCGAATCCCGAGGCGCGGTACTCCATGGAGGAGCTGTCCATTGCCGACGCATTCGAGGATCTGCCCGATGACATGCGGCAGCGATTGAAGGCAGGGGAGCGCACCGGCGAATAATGGCGACCACCAGGCGAACGGTCGACGTGGCGCTGGCCACAACCGGACTCGATGAGCACGGACGTCCCGTGCGCACGCCGTTGGTGACGGATGCCAGCGGGTCGGCGATTGCGCTGGAAGAGCCGCCGATGCTGGAGCCGGAGCTCGGCGGCGAGCATATGCTGATCAACATCGGCCCTCAACACCCGGCGACGCACGGCGTCCTCCGCCTCGTGCTCGAGCTCGATGGCGAGACGGTCGTGCGCTGCATCCCACACATCGGGTATCTCCACTGCGGCTTCGAGAAGATCGGGGAGTATCGGCAGTACAATCAGATCATTCCCTGGACAGACCGCGAAGACTACCTCAACTCGATTGGAAACAACGTTGCCTTCGCCCTCGGGGCGGAGCGTCTCTTCGGCATCGAGATCACCGAGCGCTGCACCGTCCTCCGGGTCATCGCCGCCGAGCTCTCGCGCATCATCTCGCACCTGGTGTGGTTAGGCACGACCTGCATCGACATCGGCGCCTTCACGCCCTTCCTGTGGTCGTTCCAGGAGCGGGAGAACGTCTACAAGCTCCTCGAGTCGTGGGTCGGCGCACGCCTGACGACGTCGGCCACGCGCGTCGGCGGCATGGCGGCGGATATTCCCGACGGGTGGATGGATGCACTCCGGGCGTTCATCGCCAACTTCCCGAAGACGATCGACGAAGTCGATCGCATGCTCACGAAAAACGCGATCTGGGTTGGCCGCACCGTCGGCCTTGGCGCCATGACGGCCGCGGAAGCCACCAATTATGGTCTGTCCGGGCCCAATGCTACGCGCGTCGGGCGTCGACTACGACGTGCGAAAGGACTTCCCGTATCTCGACTACGAGACCTACGACTTCGATGTGCCCATCGGCACCCATGGCGACGTGTACGATCGCTTCCTCGTCCGCATGGAGGAGCTGCGGCAATCGGTACGCATCCTCCAGCAGGCGGCCGAGCGTCTGCCTGAGGGTCCGGTCAACATCGACGACCATCGCGTCGTGCTTCCGCCGAAGTCCAAGGCAATGAGCGACATGGAGTCGATGATCCATCATTTCAAGCAGGTGATGGAAGGTCCGCGTCCTCCCGTGGGTGAGTCGTACGTGGCGGTCGAGAGCCCGAAGGGAGAGAAGGGGTACTACATGGTGTCCGATGGGACGTCGAAGCCGGTGCGCTGGCGAATTCGACCGCCATCATTCGTGAATCTCTCCGCGATTCCGAAGATGGTCGAGGGACACCTGCTGTCCGACGTGATCGCGATCAACGCGAGCATCGACATCGTGATGGGAGAGATCGACCGGTGACGCCCGCCGAGACTGGCGCAGCGCACGCCTCGCCGGGTCACGCGGCGCATGGTGATCGCGGCCACGGGCATGGCGCAGGAATACCATCCCGTCTTCACCGGAGCCGCGCGCGCCGAGCTCGATGCGCTGCTCACGCGCTATCCGACGAAAATGGCTGTGCTCCTTCCCGCGCTGTGGATCGTGCAGCGCGAGCGCGGGTGGGTCAGTGAAGGAGCGATGACCGAGGTCGCGCAGATGCTCGAGCTCACCCCGGCCTATGTGAAAGGCGTCGTAACGTTCTACACCATGTACCACCAGCACCCGGTGGGCCGATACTTCGTGCAGGTGTGCACGACGTCCCCGTGCGGTGCCTGTGGCGCCGAAGATGTCGTGCGCGCATTTCTCGAGCATACGGGAACTCGCGAGCTGGGGGTCACGTCGCCGGACGGCAAGTTCACCGTGATCGAGGTGGAATGCCTTGGGGCCTGCGGCTTCGCGACGCCGGTCATGGTCAATGAAGAATTCCACGAATCGGTGACGCCCGATCGCGTTCCCGACATCCTCAGCAAGCTGGAGTAATGGGATTCCCGCACAAGAGCCATTCGAGGGAAACGCTGGTGCTCTCGACGCACTTCGGCGATTCCGAGGCCCGTACACTCTCTGGATGGCGAGCGCGCGGCGGGTATCGCGCCCTCGAGCAGGCGCTCGGCATGGCGCCGGCGGACATCGTGAGTGTCGTAAAGGACTCCGGCCTGCGCGGCCGCGGCGGCGCGGGATTCCCGACGGGCCTCAAGTGGTCGTTCATGAAGCCTGGCGACGGCAAGCCGCACTATCTCTGCTGCAACGCCGACGAATCAGAGCCGGGGACGTTCAAGGATCGCGAGATCATGCGATGGACGCCTCACGCGCTCATCGAAGGGTGTGCGATCGCGTCGTACGCGATCGGCGCCGAGACCTGCTACATCTACATCCGCGGCGAGTTCACGGAGCCGTTACAGACCGTCGGTGCTGCGCTCGATGAAGCCTATCGCGATGGCATTCTCGGAAAGAACGCGATGGGGACGGGGAAGCGCGTCGACATCCATATCCACAAGGGCGCCGGCGCGTACATCTGCGGTGAAGAGACCGCCATGATGAACTCGATCGAGGGGCGCCGCGGCAACCCGAGGATCAAGCCGCCGTTCCCGGCGGTCGCGGGCCTCTTCGGTCAGCCGACGACGATCAACAACGTCGAGACGCTCGCGGCCGTGCCGCACATCCTCGCCAACGGCGCCGACTGGTACAAGGGCATGTCGCTGTCGAACGCGAAGAGTACCGGCACCAAGCTATTCTCGGTGTGCGGCAACATTGCTCGACCGGGTAACTACGAAGTGACGATGGGCTTTCCCTTTCGCGACTTTCTGCACGACATGTGCGGCGGCGCCCGACCCGGTCATACGCTCAAGGCGGTGATCCCGGGCGGATCGTCGGTCCCCATTCAGACGATGCAGGAAGCCGACGCGACGGTGATGGATTACGAAGGCTTCGTCGCCAATGGGTCCATGCTGGGATCCGGCGGCGTGATCGTCTTCGACGACTCCGTGTGCATGGTGCGCATGATCGGCCGCTTCGCCCGCTTCTATGCGCACGAAAGCTGCGCGCAGTGCACGCAATGCCGGGAAGGAACGGCTTGGGTCACGAAGATTCTCGAGCGCATCGAGAATGGGGCAGGGACGACGGGAGATCTCGATACACTGCTCGAGCTGTCCGAGAACATGACGGGAAAAACGATCTGCGTTCTTAGCGATTCCTGCGCGGCGCCGGTGGTCTCCGGCATTCAGAAGTTCCGCCATGAGTTCGAGGCGCACATTAACGGCAAGCGTTGTCCCATGCGCAGCGCCGCGGCGGCCTGATGAGTGAAGCCAAGATGATCACGCTGACGATTGAAGGTCGTCAGGTGCAGGTGGCGGAGGGAACGTCGATCCTCGAGGCGGCGAAGGCTGCCGGGGTCCTGGTTCCGCACTACTGCTACCACCCCGGCCTGCCCGTCGCCGGCGTGTGCCGGATGTGTCTCGTCGAAGTCGAGAAGGCGCCGAAGCTTGCGCCCGCGTGCGCGACCGCCGTTGCGGAAGGGCAGGTCGTGCACGTCCACTCCGACAAGGCGCTCGAAGCGCGCAAGGGCGTTCTCGAATTCCTGCTGATCAATCATCCGCTCGACTGCCCGATCTGCGATCAGGCAGGGGAGTGCGAGCTGCAGGATTACACCTTCGCGGAAGGCCGTTCGGAAGGTCGGCTCGTCGAGCCGAAGCGCTTCAATCCCGTCGAGGACTTCGGCGGCGATGTCCTGTATGTAACCAACCGATGCATCCTGTGCACTCGGTGTGTCCGCTTCATGGACGACGTCGCGCAGGATCCAGTGCTCAATGTGAGCGAGCGCGGCGACCGCGCCGTCATCGGGAAGTTCGAGGGCCAGGATCTTACACACCCCTGGTCGGGCAACGTGGTCGACCTGTGCCCGGTGGGAGCCCTGCTCTCGAAGGATTTCCTGAACAAGGCGCGCGCGTGGGAGCTGGATCGCGCGGCATCGGTGTGCCCCAATTGCACGCAGGGTTGCAACATGATGGTCGAGACGCGCGACAACATGGTCGTGCGGCTGCGTCCTCGGTCCAACGAGGATGTGAACAAGTACTTCATGTGCGACTACGGCCGGCTGAACTATCGCTGGATGAATCGCACGGACCGCCTCGAGGCACCGCTCGTGAGGCATGGCGATCGCCTGGCGGCGGCCGAGTGGGATCTCGCCATCGCTGCCGCCGCGAAGGCACTGGCCGGTAAGCGCATTCATGCCGTCGTCTCGCCTTCGCTGTCGAACGAGGCACTGTTTCTCGTCTCCCGCATTCTCGGTCGGGTGGACGGAACCGGAGCGTTCCGGGTCGAGCGCGGTCCCGAGGCTCCGCTCGTCGGCGTCGAGGATCTCGCACTTCGCGCCGATCGCGCGGCGAACGTCCAGGGCGCCGAGCTGCTCGGCTTCCGCCGGTCGGACTCCCCGCTGGCCGGGCTCCGCGGTGGAGATGCCCTCCTGTTCGTCGATGCCGACCCCTCGGTGCTCGCCATGGGTGATCTCGGGCGCGCGGCGGCGGTCGTGGTCATTGGAACCGCCCTTCCCGAAGTCCTGCGAACGGCGGACGCGGTGCTCCCAATTGCCAACATGGTGGAAGAGGAAGGCACCTTCACCAACCTCCGCGGACGAGTCCAGCGATTCCTGCAGGCGCGCGCCGCGCCGGGAATGGCACGGCCGAGCTGGTGGGTGCTTGGCGATCTGCTCGCGAAGATGGGCGAGCCGGGCAACTACTTCCTGGCCAGCGATGTGTTCGCCGCGCTAGCTGCCGGGCGCAGCGAGTTCGGCGGCATGTCGTACGACTCGCTCGGATTGCGCGGCCTGCCGGTGCTGACGCCCGCGGGTGCCCGATGAGCTGGTCGCTCGCGCTGGCCCTGCTGCAGGTGGCGGATCCTCAGGCGCCACCGACCTCCACATTGGTGTTCGTGATCGCGACGGTCATCAAGATGATCATCGTCTTCACCGTGCTCATGGTCGGTGTCGCACTGCTCACGCTCGCCGAGCGAAAGGTCTCGGCGTGGATTCAGGACCGGCACGGACCGAATCGCGTCGGGTGGCATGGGCTCCTGCAGCCCGCCGCCGATGGTGTGAAGAACATCATGAAGGAGGAGACCTACCCCGACGCGGCGTACAAGCCACTCTTCATCATGGCGCCGGCACTCGCTTTCATCCCGGCAATGCTGACGTTCGCGGTCATTCCTTTCGCCTCGCCATTGCCGACGAGCAAGGGATTGATCGAGATGGTCGTGGCACCGCTGCCGATCGGGTTCCTGTACATCCTCGCCATCGCCTCACTCGGCGTGTACGGGATCGTGCTGGCGGGCTGGGCCTCGAACAACAAGTACTCGCTGCTCGGCGGGCTGCGCTCGAGCGCGCAGATGGTCTCGTACGAGATCGCGATGGGGCTGTCGACGATCGCGGTGCTGCTCGTCGCCGGCAACGTGGCGCTCAACGACATCATCTGGCAGCAGGCGACCACAGTGTGGAACTTCTTCGGCCTGACGGTTGCCTTCATCATCTTCCTGATCGCCGCCTTCGCCGAGACGAACCGGCTGCCGTTCGACCTTCCGGAAGCCGAATCCGAGCTCATCGCCGGCTATCACACCGAGTACAGTGCGATGAAGTTCTCGCTGTTCTTCATCGCTGAGTATTCGAACATGGTGACCGCGAGCGCCCTGCTCGTAACGCTGTTCTTCGGTGGGTGGGACATTCCCTTCACGCTCTGGGACAACCTGGCGCCCTGGTCAATCGGGAAGACGCTCCTCACGGGACTGTTCTTCGCCGTGAAGGTGCTCTTCTTCCTGTTCTTCTACATGTGGATCCGGTGGACGCTGCCGCGGTTCCGCTACGATCAGCTGATGTCGCTCGGTTGGCGCGTGCTGCTTCCCGTCGCACTCGTCTACATCGTGCTCATTGCCGGCACACTGCTGATTCTCGATCTGCTCGGCGTGCGGCCGGGAGCGTTGTACGGCCTCATCCTCGGGGTCCTGAACCTCGTGCTTACTGGCGTTCTCTTCGTGATTCTCGATAGCGGCCGCATCATCAGCCCGGCCTCGGGGCGCGTCAAGGCCGAGCAGCTCCGCAGACTGCGGGCGATGCGGTCACGCTCACCTCTCGCCGCGCCGGGAGGTGACTGATGGCAATCGGCGTGAAGGTCGTGACCCGCCCGACGGAACAGGTGAGCTACGTTCGCGCGACGCTCAAGGGGATGGCGCTGACGTTCAAGCACCTGGTCAACCCCCACAAGGTGACCACGCAGTATCCGGAGGAGAAAGAGCCGATCTCGCGGCGGTGGCGCGGCACGCACCGCATGCTCACCGACGAGACCGGAAAGGCGAAGTGCGTCGCGTGCGGGCTGTGCCCGCAGATCTGTCCCGCCAACTGCATCAAGCTCATTCCCGGGGAGGATGAGGAAGGGAATCGCTATCCCCTCGTCTACGAGATTGACGAGTTCCGATGCATCTTCTGCGGCTATTGCCAGGAGGTGTGCCCGGAAGAGGCGATTCACGTGGGTCGGCATTACGAGAACGCCGAATACAGTCGTGCCGGGTTCGTGTATGATCTCGAGCGTCTCACCGCACAGACGCATCCGGTGTGTGAGATGTGGGACCCGGCCGATCCGAAGGGCGAGTGATGGGTCTCTTCTACACCTTCCATTTCTATCTCTTCGGCGTCATCGCGATCATTTCCGCGGTGACCTTCGTGACGCGCAAGAGCCCGGTCGCGGCGGCGCTGTGGCTCGTCAACACGATGTTTTGCCTCGCCGCCCTCTACGTGATGATGGACGCGCAGTTCATCGGGGCCATCCAGGTGCTCGTGTACGCCGGCGCGATCATGGTGGTGTTCCTGTTCGTCGTCATGCTTCTCAACCTCGGTCATGCATCCGACGTCACCGACGTTGTGGGCGGCAAGACCAAGCTCGCCGCCGGCATCGTCGGCCTGCTGCTGCTCGCCGAGGTCTTCGTGCTGTGGAAGGACGATGCGGCTCCTGCGCCCGTCCCTCCCCGGCAGCAGCTCGAGTCGGGCGTGATCGAACAGGTCGCGGCCCCCCTCTTCCGCGAGTATCTGCTCGCGTTCGAGATCACCAGCCTGCTGCTCCTCGCCGCCATTGTCGGGGCGGTGATCCTGGCCAAGCGGAGAGTGACATGATTCAGGAGGCGCTGTTCTTCTCCGCCGTTCTCTTCATCATTGGCGTGATCGGTGTACTCACGCGCCGGAACGCCATCATCATCTTCATGTGCGTCGAGCTCATGCTCAACGCGGTGAATCTCTCCTTCGTGGCCCTGTCGAGACTCTATGGCATCGCGGGGCAGGTGTTCGTGATCTTCGTCATGACCGTCGCGGCGGCTGAGGCGGCGGTCGGGCTGGCGATCATCATCAGCATCTTCCGGCACCACGAGAACGTCGATCTCCGCAACATCAACCTGATGCGCGGGTGATGCTCCTTCAGGAAGTCGCCGCGACGACCGGGCACCCTCTCAGTGGGACCGTGGCCGACTGGATGTGGCTGCTCCCACTGCTTCCGCTCCTCGGGTTTCTGCTCAACGGGCTGCTCGCGATCGTGTCAGCGTACCATCGCGGGCCTGCCGATCCAGCCGCCGAGTCCGCGCACGCTCACGCCGCCGGGCATGAGGCGGTGCACGCCGATACCACGCACACGCCTGGCGACGCCGCGCACCACGCGCCACCACGCCACCGGTTCGCCGGCCTTGCCAGCATCATCGGCCCCGCGGTGCTCTTCGCCGCGTTCGGCCTCGCGGCCTCGATATTCGGCGCGATGGCGAGCGCGAACCACCTCGAGCAGCCGTTCGTGCAGCGCTATTTCACCTGGATGCCAGTGGGCGCCTTCCGCATCGAGGCCGCGTTCCAGCTGGATCAGCTGTCGATGATCATGGTGCTGGTGATCACGGGAGTCGGGGCGCTCATCCACCTTTTCAGTATCGGGTACATGCGCGACGACCCCGGATATCCCCGGTTCTTCGCGTATCTCAATCTGTTCGTCTTCTTCATGCTCGTGCTCGTCCTGGGCGCGAACTACCCCGTCATGTTCGTCGGCTGGGAGGGAGTGGGACTCTGCTCCTACCTCCTGATCGGGTTCTGGTTCAGCGACACGGCCAACGCGGACGCCGGGAAGAAGGCCTTCATCGTCAATCGAATCGGGGACTTCGGCTTTCTCGTCGCGATGTTCCTGCTCTACGCGAACATCGCGGCGCTCGATTTCGTCGGCATCTCGCAGCGCGCTGGCGATCTCGCGCCGGCCATCGTCACCGCGATCTGCCTGTTCTTTTTTCTCGGATGCGCGGGCAAGAGCGCGCAGATTCCCCTGTACGTCTGGCTGCCGGATGCAATGGCTGGCCCGACACCCGTCTCCGCGCTCATCCATGCGGCGACGATGGTCACCGCCGGCGTCTACCTGATTGCGCGCAGCGCCGTCCTGTTCGCGCTTTCGCCCGTGGCGAGCCTGACCGTGGCGGTGGTGGGCGCTTTGACGGCGCTGCTGGCCGCGACCATCGGACTCAAGCAGTGGGACATCAAGCGTGTCCTCGCGTATTCGACCGTATCGCAGCTCGGCTACATGTTCGTCGGGGTCGGCGTGGGTGCGTACGCGGCTGGTATTTTCCATCTCGTCACGCACGCCTTCTTCAAGGCGTTGCTCTTCCTCGGGTCGGGCTCCGTGATCTTCGCAATGCACCGCGCATATCACGCCACGCATTCCCATGCGGACGCCCAGGACATGCGCAACATGGGCGGCCTCCGACGCTACCTGCCGTGGACGTTTGCGCTGATGTGGATCGCGACCCTCGCGATCTCGGGCATTCCGCCGCTCTCCGGCTTCTTCTCCAAGGATGAGATTCTGGCTGGCGTGTTCGCGCGCGCGGGACACTCCACCCTTGCCGACGCCAGCTGGTTAGGCATTCCCGGCGGTGCGCTGCTGTACGCCATCTACGCCATCGGGCTGTTCACCGCGCTGCTCACCGCGATCTACATGACGCGGATGATGATCTACACCTTCCACGGTCCGAACCGGACCGGAGAGACCGAGCGATCACACCTGGCCGAGGCGCCGTGGGTGATGACGCTGCCGTTGGTGGTGCTGGGCATCCTCAGCGCGATCGGCGGGTGGCTGAACATTCCAGAGCTCATGCGCTTTCTCGGTCCGCCGCAGTGGCTGCATCACTGGCTCGATCCCGTCGTCGGCGCGCCGAGCCTCGCCGTCACGGGAGGTGAGGCCGTCCACCTCGAGCATGCGACGGAGTACCTCCTCATCGGCGCGGCGGTGGCGATTGCGGTCGCGGGCATTCTCTTCGCGGTTCTGCGCCTCAAGCCGGCGCGACTGGTGACAAAAGACCAGGCCGTGCCGGAGCGTGGCTTTGCGCGTGTCCTGGCGAACAAGTGGTACGTCGATGAGGCCTACGACCGCACCATCGTGCAGCCGGTGGTCGGCGTCTCGCGCCGGCTCCTGTGGACCGTCACTGACAAGTGGCTCATTGACGGCCTGATCGTGAACGGCAGTGCAAAGCTGATGGGCTTCTTCGGGCGAGTGGGCTCGTATCTGCAAACCGGGAGCGTCAGTACCTACGCCTGGGCGATCGTCCTCGGCGTGCTGGTCGTGCTCGGCGCCTTCACCCTTCGTTAGGCCATGCTCGAATTCCTCGCCGACATTGGCTACGAGCGGTGGGTCCTCCCCGCATTGCTGCTCATTCCCATTGTCGGCGCGATCCTGATTTACGTCGCGCGGATCGGCCGTGGACGCGCGGACGACATCGCCAACGCCGCGAGCGCGCGCGTCATCGCCTTCGTCACGCTGGTGGTGGAGTTCATCGTCTCGGCGGGACTGTGGTGGACGTTCGATCCGGCACGCAGTACCTGGCAGAACGTGGTCATGAAGCCCTGGATCCCCGAGTGGGGCGCCAACTTCGTCGTCGGCATCGACGGGATCTCGCTGATGATGATCCTGCTGACGACCTTCATCATGCCGCTCTCGGTGCTCGGCAGCTGGACGAGCGTGCGCGAGAAGCTGCCGGCCTACTACGCGCTCCTGCTCGTGCTCACGACGGGCATGATCGGCGTCTTCATCTCGCTCGATCTGCTTCTGTTCTACGTGATGTGGGAAGTGATGCTCATCCCGATGTACTTCATCATCGGCATCTGGGGCGGGGAACGGCGCCTCTACGCCAGCATCAAGTTCTTCCTCTACACGATGATCGGCTCGCTGCTCATGCTGGTGGCGATCCTCTACCTGTGGATTCAGACCTGGCAGGCCGGCAGCCCGACGTTCAGCTATGACGCGCTGCTGCGCAGCATTGATGTGAGTCGGACGGCGGGTCTGATGCTCTTCGGCGCCTTCTTCCTCGCGTTCGCGGTGAAGGTGCCAATGTTCCCCTTCCACACGTGGCTCCCTGACGCGCACGTGGAAGCTCCAACGGCCGGATCGGTGATCCTCGCCGGCATCATGCTCAAGATGGGCACGTACGGCTTTCTCCGTTTCGCGATGCCGCTGTTCCCCGACGTCGCGATGTCGCCCGCCGTGCGCACGACCATGTTGGCGCTGGCAGTCATCGGCATCATCTACGGCGCCCTGGTCGCGATGGTGCAGCCGGACTTCAAGAAGCTCGTGGCGTACTCGTCCGTCAGTCACCTCGGGTTCGTGATGCTCGGCATCCTGGCGCTGACGCTCGAGAGCGTGCAGGGCGCCCTGATGGTGATGATCAACCACGGCATCTCGACGGGCGCGCTTTTCTTTCTCATCGGCATGATCTACGAGCGCCGCCACAGCCGGATGATCGATTCCTACGGCGGAATCGCCCGCGTCGTCCCGCTCTTTGCCGCCATGCTGACGATCGTCTCACTCAGCTCCGATCGGGCTTCCTGGCACAAACGGCTTCGTCGGCGAATTCCTCGTGCTGCTCGGTAGCTTCCGCACGCAGCCGATATGGACCGTCATCGCGACGACAGGGGTCATCTTCGCCGCGGCGTATCTGCTCTGGGCGATTCAGCGTATCCTGTTCCAGCCAGTGACCAACGTCGAGAATGAGCGACTGACCGATCTCAACGTGCGAGAAATGGTCATCATGGTTGCCCTGGTGATTCCGATTCTGTGGATCGGCATTTATCCCAAGCCGATTCTCGATCGGATGGAACGGTCGGCCGCACAGTTCATTTCTGACGTGGAGCGCGGAGCCACGGAGCGCACCGGCGCGTCACGGATGGGGAACTGAGCTGATGCGCTTCGATCTCGATCTTCCGCTCGAGCTCACCTTCGCGCTCGCGCCCGACCTGCTGCTCATGGCGGGTACGCTGATACTTCTACTGGCGAGCGCGTGGGGCGCTGAGACGCCCGAACGCCAGCGCGCGGTGGGGCGATGGAGCATCGCGCTCTGCATTCTTACACTCGCGGGCGTCATTTACATGTGGTGGGCAGGGCACACGGCGACCCGCGGTGTCATCGCGGTGGACCCATTCCGGTGGGCAACCGACGTGCTCATTCTGCTCGGCGCCATCCTGGCGATTGCACTCTCCATGGATTACCTCGAGGGGGAGCGCATCGATGTGGCGGAGGCGCACGTGCTCATCCTGTTCGCGACCTCCGGCATGATGCTTCTGGCCGCCGCGCGCGATCTGATGATCGTGTTCCTCGGCATCGAGCTCATGTCGATCGCGGTGTACGTGCTGGCGGGACTCAACCGCCGGAGCGGGCGCGCCGCTGAAGCCGCTCTCAAATACTTCTTGCTCGGCGCATTCTCGACCGGATTCCTCCTGTACGGAATCGCGCTCGTATTCGGAGCGACCGGGAGCACCAACATCGCCGACATTGGCGCGGCAATTCTCGCCCGTGGCCTCGCCAACAACCCCATGCTCCTCGCGGGGGTTGGCCTGCTCGTCGTGGGACTCGGCTTCAAGGTGGCGGCCGCGCCGTTCCACATGTGGACGCCCGATGTCTACGAGGGCGCTCCGACTCCGATGACGGCATTCATGGCGGCGGCGGTGAAGGCGGCGGCGTTCGCGGTATTCCTGCGCATCTGGATGGAGGCGTTCCCGTACTTGAACGCGGCCTGGCACAAGCCGCTTTGGTACCTGGCGGTCTTTACGATGATCGTCGGAAACGTGGTCGCTCTGGCGCAAAAGAACATCAAGCGGATGCTCGCGTACTCGAGTATCGCGCACGCGGGGTATCTGCTCGTCGCGGTGGTGGTGAGCAACTTCGAAGGGGCATCGGCCTACCTCTTTTACGTCTTCGCGTACACCCTGGCGACGATGGGCGCGTTCGCCGTCGTCATGGCGCTCGCCCAGACCGGGGAACGCGGCCAACAGATCGAGGACTACGCGGGATTGTGGCGTGTGCGCCCAGGGCTGTCGATCGCCATGGCGGTGTTCATGCTCGCTCTGCTGGGATTCCCGATCTTCGGCGGTATGGGGTTCTTCGCGAAGTGGTACGTCCTGCAGGCTGCGCTGCGCCCGCCGTCACAGACGAATCTCGCGATCTGGGTCGTGCTCACCAGCCTCGTCTCCGCAGGCTACTATCTGTACGTCGTCATGGTGATGTTCATGAAGGCCCGGCCGGCTGACGCGCCGAGTCCGGTGCGGGTGCCCGGGATGACGCGATTCGTCATCGCGACGTGCGCGATCGTCCTGCTCGTCGTCGGCATCTGGCCGCAGCCGGTGCTGCGCGTTGCGCGCCGCAGCCTTCCGCAACTGGTGCACCTGTCCGAGGACCTGCCTCGCGCGCCGGCGACTCCGCGCTGACGCACGGTCGTTCGGGCAGCCGCACGGTGTTCCTGCCTCGCGAGTGGACACGATGACCAGCATCGTAAAAGAGATTTTCCGGCAGTACGACATTCGCGGCATCGTCGGCAAGGATCTCCATTCGGAGACCGCCGACGCGATCGGCCGCGGCTACGCGGCATACATTGCCGACCATGGGCTGCGTGGGACTGTCGCGGTTGGACGCGATAACCGCCCCAGCGGGAAGGCGCTCCGCGATGCGCTGGTCCGTGGCCTCACGGAGTCGGGCGTGGACGTCGTCGACGTTGGGATTGTCCCAACGCCCTTACTGTACTGGTCGCTCCACAACCTCGATGTCGTGGGCGGCATCCAGATCACCGGATCGCACAATCCGCCGGAGTACAACGGGTTCAAGTTGAGCGTTGGGAAGGGGAGCTTGCATGGTGAGGAGATCCAGGCGCTCTATCGTGTGATCACGGCCGCCAGATTCCCGACGGGCCGCGGACGCGTACGCGAAGAGCACGTGATTGACCGCTACATCGCTGACATCGTGAAGCGAGTGGGAAAGCTCTCCCGTCCGCTGCGCGTCGTCGCGGATTGCGGGAACGGGGCGGGCGCGCTCGTCGCCCCGCAGCTCCTGAAGGCCATCGGCGCGAAGCTCGAGACGCTCTTCTGTGAGAGCGACGGGACGTTCCCGAACCATCACCCGGACCCCACCGTCGTCGAGAATCTCCAGGATTTGATCGCGGCGGTGCATCGCGACCGCGCCGACGTCGGCGTCGCATTCGATGGAGACGCGGACCGCATTGGTGTGATCGACGACAAAGGTGGCATCGTCTGGGGCGACCACGTCTTGATTCTCTACGCGCGGGACGTCCTCTCCCGAGCCGGGCGCGGGCAGTCGATCATCTTCGACGTGAAGTGCTCGCAGGCACTGCCGGACGCGATCAAGAAAGCCGGCGGAACGCCCGTCATGTGGAAGACGGGCCACTCGTTGATCAAGGACAAGATGAAGGAGCTTGGCGCTCCGATCGCTGGCGAGATGTCGGGCCACATGTTCTTCACCGAAGGATTCTACGGGCACGACGACGCGCTGTATGGTGCCGCACGACTTCTGCGCATTGTCGCGGATTCGGGGAAGAGTGTCACTGAGCTTCTGGCTGATGTCCCCAAATTCGTCAGCACGCCGGAGCTTCGCGTCGAAGTCCCCGAATCGCTGAAATTCGCGCTCGTCGATCGCGCGGTCAGCCACTTTTCAGCGAAGTATGATACGATCGGCGTGGATGGCGTGCGGGTGAACTTTGGTGACGGCTGGGGCCTCATTCGCGCATCCAATACCCAGCCGGTACTCGTCACGCGCTTCGAGGCACGCACGCCGGAGCGCCTCTCGGCCATCCGCAATGAGATGGAGGGGTGGCTTCGCACCCAGGGCGTGACGGTCTAGCGTGAAAGCAAGGCGCTGGTGGCTCCTCGCGATCGGAGGAATCGCCCTAGCGCTTCTGGCCGGGCGCGCGCTGTCCGCAGCGTACGCTGACTTCCGGTGGTTTGAAGCCATGGGCGCCCTGCCGCTGTGGCGTGCACGGTTTGCCACGGTCACCACGTTGCGGCTCGCCTCCGGTGCGGTCGCTACCGCCTTCATCTTCGCCAACCTGTGGGCCGTGCGCCGGACAGTGGTGTCGCTGCGCCTCCCACGCCGGTTAGGCAACATCGAGATCGCCGAGGAGGTCCCATCGCCCTACCTCCTCGCGGTTGCGGCGGCCATCGCGCTGCTCTTCGGCGCCCTCGTGACCCTCCCCGCCGAGACGTGGACCGGATTCATGCTTTCGCGTATCGGAGTGCCCTTCAACGAGGCCGATCCGCACTTTCAGACCGACCTCGGGTTCTACGTGTACTGGCTTCCGGTCGAGCGCGAGCTCTACTACTGGTCGGTGATCGCCGCGCTCCTGGTGACGGTTCTCGTCATCTTTCTCTACGCCCTCACTCCGAGCCTGCGATGGGAACGGGGGCGCCTGCACATCTCGAACTACGTGCGGCGGCACCTCGTCGTCCTTTGCGCGGTGCTCATGATGACGCTCGCCTGGAGCCACCGCCTCGACGCCTTCGAGGTCTTACTCTCCGGTACCGGGGACGCGGGAGCGCTCACGCCATCGGATCTCGACGGGCGCATTCCGATCAATCTGGGTCTTTCGGTTCTGACGCTCGTCGCAGCGGTGCTGGTGGTAATCTTCGGCTGGACAGGTCAGGTCAAGATCGCCTTTATCGGCATCGGGACAGTCCTCCTGCTGAGCCTGGTGCTGGATCGCGCGATTCCACCCCTGATCGGGCGGGGCGATCCGGACTCGGCGGAGCGAGCGCGGGCGTACGTCACGACGCGGACGATGTACACCCGACGGGCCTACGGAATCGACCTCGTGCGAAACGCGGCCCCCGCGATGCTCATCCCGTCACGCGCGGACGCGACGCAATCGGTTGCCGTGTGGGAGCAGTCGGCCCTCGCCCGATGGATGTCGCGCTCTCGGGAAAGCGAAGGCACGACGCACGCTCTCGCGATGACCGCGGCGCCTTCCGGCGTCCTCGCCACGGTCGTGAACGCGCCTGGACCACCGTCGGACACCTTGGCGGCAGGCCGATGGACGCTTGCACGCGTTCTCGCATCCGCAGCCGATGTGCGGGGCGACCCGGTGCGCATTCGCGAAAGCCCGCGGTCCGCGCGCGAATCGAACGCCATTCCCACCCCGATCGTCTACGACGGCGCAACGAGCTACGTGGTCGTACCTGATACCAGCGGCACGCTCGCCGCCCCGGCGCTGACGACGACGTTGTCACGACTCGCGCATGCGTGGAGCCTTCAAAACTTCCGGTTGCTCGTCAGCGCGCCGCCGCGACCGACGCCGCGCATCGTTCGACGCCGCGGCGTACGAGAGCGTGTGCGCGCTCTCGCACCCTTTTTTGTACAAGGACGCAACGTCACGCCAATCGCCCGCGAGGGCCGGCTTCTCTGGGCGCTCGATCTGTATTCCGCGTCCGCGAATTACCCCGTCAGCCAGCATGTCACGCTCGGGGGTGAGGAGTTCAGCTACGTGCGTCACGCCGCCACGGCACTCGTGGATGCATATACCGGCGTCGTAACGCTGGTGGCGGACTCCGCGCTCGATCCAATCGCCCTGAGTTGGGTCCGGCGTTTTCCAACGCTCTTTTCCGACTGGTCGCGCGTACCAACGAGCATCGCAGCTGCGATCCCGCCTGCGCTGGACGCCGGACATCTGCAGGCCGGTGTTCTCGCCCGCCATGGACGTCGGGGCGAACCGGCTCCGCGCGGCCACGCTCCCAGCGGAGGAGGGTGCCGACAGCGGGCTCGTGGGGCCTTCGTCCGCCTCGATCGTGCTACCGGTCTCCGACGAGGCTGCTGCGTGGACGATCCCGGTGCTCGACGATGCTGGCGGTGTGCGCGGGGTCGTTATCGCCACAGGCGGCCGCGGGCGCGGAACGTACTGGCTCGAGCGCCAGGGCCACGCGATCCGATGGAACGACGTCCTCGATCGGCTGCGTCAGACGCGAGACTCGCTTCCTGGTCGCCCGCGTGAGCCCTCACTGCGCGCCGGCCGTGTACGCGTCGTTCCGCTGAGCGACCGCCTGGCCTTCGTGCAATCGGCGTATGCGTGGCCTCCAGAAGGGCCCCCGGCGTTGCTCCGAGTCAGCGTGCTCGACCAGGACAGCGTGTTCACCGGGCGCACTCTCGCGGATGCCTACGGCGTGACGGCTGTAATCGACCCAAATGCTGCGGAGCCGATTAGCGATGAGTCATTGCGCCTGCGCGCGAGCCGGCTGTACGAGGCGATGCGCGACGCCCTGCGACGCGGCGACTGGCCGGCGTTCGGTGAAGCGTACGACGCACTTGGCGCCCTTCTCGCGCGGCCGCCCCGTTAGCTTGCACCCTTCGCAGGGGCTGAATAGCTTGCGGCGCCCGATCCCATGACGCAGCCCGAGCCCTCGGAACCGGCCACCGCCGTGATCGCTGTCGGCGGTAACGCGCTGGCGCCGGCGTCCGCGCGGTCGAGCATCCACGACCAATTTCGTCACACGCGCGCGGCGCTTGGACCGATCGTCGACCTGGCACTCGACGGCTGGAACCTGTGCATCGTGCACGGGAACGGACCGCAGGTTGGCGACGAGCTGGTTCGAAACGAGTTGGCGCGTGCCGAGGTGACCACGAACCCGCTCGGCGTGCTCGTGGCGGCGACGGCCGGGTGGATCGGGTACATGATTCAGCAATCGCTGGAGAACGCGTTGCGACGACATGGAAGCGAGCGTGAGGTCGCGACGATCATCACGCAGGTGCACGTTTCGCCGGACGATCCGGCGCTCATGGAGCCGACCAAGTTCATCGGTCATGGCATTCCCAATGCGCGGGCGGAGGCGCTGATCGCGGAAGGGCAGTCGGTGAAGCGCGACGCACGAGGACGCTGGCGTCGCGTGGTCGGGAGCCCGCGGCCCATCGCGGTTCACGAGCTGGAGAGCATTCGGCGGCTCGTCGAGGCCGGTACGGTGGTCGTCGCGGGAGGTGGGGGAGGGGTTCCGGTCTACCGAGACGCGATACTCGGGTGGGAAGGCGTCGATGCGGTCGTGGATAAGGATCTGGTCGCGGCCGTTCTCGCGCGCGATCTCGATGCGCGGCTGCTTATCATTCTCACCGATGTCGACGCGGTGTATCTCGACTACGGCAAGCCCTCGCAGCGCCGGCTCGAACGCCTAACGGCGGACGATGCCGAGCGCCTCGATGAGGACGGTACGTTTGGTGAAGGAAGCATGGGCCCCAAGGTGCGGGCGGCGGTCGATTTCGTTCGGCGCACCGGTGGCCGGGCGGTCATCACGGAGTTGAGCCGGGGCCGCGACGCAGTGCGCGGAGAAGCCGGTACGACGATCACGGCGGAGAACCAGTGAACATTCACGAGTACCAGGCCAAAGAGATCTTTCGGCACCACGGCATTCCAATTCCTCCGGGTGGCGTCGCGACGACGCCCACCGAGGCGGAGGCGCTCGCGCGACGGTATGCGGGTACGGTAGTGGTGAAGGCGCAGGTCCATGCGGGCGGGCGCGGAAAGGCGGGCGGGGTGAAGCTCGCTAAGACTCCCGAGGAAACGCGCGAGATCGCGTCGAAGATTCTCGGGATGAAGATCAAGGGTCTGACGGTCCACAAGGTCCTGGTCACACCGGCCGCCGATATCGCGACTGAGGCGTACGTCGGGATCATCGTCGATCGCGCGTCGAAACGCCCGGTGTTCATGGTGAGCCCCGCCGGCGGCATCGACATCGAGGAAGTCGCTGCGAAGACCCCCGACAAGATCATGCGCCTGCCGGTCGATCCGGTCTATGGTCTGCTACCATTTCAGGCGTTGCAGATGGGGCTCTTTCTCTACTCCGACATCAAGCAGGCTCGCGCCGCCGCGAAGATCATGCAGCAGCTGTACACGGCGTTCTGGGCCAGCGGGGCATCGCTGGCCGAGATCAATCCGCTCGTCACGACGCCGGCGGGAGAGGTGGTGGCGCTGGACGCGAAGATGGGAGTCGATGACAACGAGCTCGATCGCCACCCGGAGCTGGCGCTTCTGCGCGACGAGACCGCGGAAGATCCCGCCGAGGTGCGCGCTCGTGAGGCGGGGCTCACGTTCATCAAGCTCGATGGCAACGTCGGATGCGTCGTGAACGGGGCGGGGCTCGCCATGGCCACCATGGACCTGGTCAAGTACTACGGCGGTGAGCCCGCCAACTTCCTCGACATCGGCGGCTCCTCGAATCCGGAAAAGGTCGTCGCGGCACTCCAGATCATTACCAGTGATCCGCACGTGCGGTCGATTCTGTTCAACATTTTCGGCGGCATTACCCGCACCGACGATGTCGCCAACGGAATCGTGACGGCGACGAAGGCGTCGCCCTTGCGCGTGCCGATCGTGATTCGCTTGACGGGTACCAACGAGGAGGTCGCCGTCAAGATTCTTCAGGAGCACGGATTCTCGGCGATGACCGAGATGGATGCGGCCGTGCAGCGCGCCGTCGAGCTCGCCACGGCAGGGGAACGCGCGTGAGCATCTTCATCGACAACTCGACTCGCCTGGTGGTGCAGGGAATCACCGGCCGCGATGGATCGTTTCACGCGAAGCAGATGATCGAGTACGGCACGAAGGTCGTGGCCGGCGTCACTCCGGGGAAAGGCGGCCAGCGGTTCGAGAACACGGTGCCGATCTTCAACACCGTCGCTGACGCAGTGCGGGAGACGAAGGCGAACACGACGGTGATCTACGTGCCCCCTCCGTTCGCGGCGGATGCCATGATGGAGGCGGCCGACGCCGGACTCTCGCTGATCGTCTGCATTACCGAGGGCGTGCCGGTGCTCGACATGACCCGTGTCTACCCGTACGTGAAGGCGCGCGGCGCGCGGCTCATCGGCCCGAACTGCCCGGGCCTCATCTCTCCAGGTTCATCCAAGGTCGGCATCATTCCGGGCCGCATCTGCGCGCCGGGCCCCATTGGGCTCGTGAGCCGCTCCGGAACGCTCACCTACGAGGTCGTATACCATCTCACACGCGCCGGTCTCGGCCAGACGACGTGCGTCGGCATTGGGGGTGACCCGATCAACGGGACCAACTTCATCGATTGCCTGGATGCGTTCGAGCGCGATCCCGCCACGAAAGCGGTCGTCATGATCGGCGAGATCGGCGGGACGGATGAGCAGGATGCCGCTCGCTTTGTAAAGGAAAAAATGAAGAAGCCGGTGGTCGGATTCATCGCCGGCCAAACGGCACCGCCGGGACGCCGGATGGGACACGCCGGCGCCATCATCTCGGGATCGGCTGGCACAGCCGCGGAAAAGATTGCCGCGTTCGAGGACGCGGGCATGGGCGTGGCGAAGCGCCCCGTCGATGTCGTGGACCTCGTTCGCCAGCGAGCGCGATGAAGCTCGCCGACGTCGTTCGCCCCGATCGAGTGCTCGTGCCGCTCGATGCCGGAACGCTTCGCGAAGCGGCGAGTGCGCTCCACGAGCGGCTGCAGTCCACGGGCGCGATCGCGAACCCCGAGAAGCTGGCGCAGCGAATCAACGAAATGCGCGGCGAGGACATTGTCGCCATGGGTGAGCGCGCGTTTCTCATTCATTTCCGCACCGATGCCGTGAAGGAGCTCGCGGTGGCGCTCGGCGTCGCCCCGCGGGACATCGTGCGCGAGCTTGGCGCCGAAGAGGTGCAGCACGCGCGCATCGCGCTGATGATCGTCGCTCCCCCTCGGTTGGCGGCGCGCTACCTCCAGGTGCTCGGCGCCGTCGCACGGTTGCTTTCCCGCCCCGGGACGGTCGAGCAGCTGCTGGCCGCGCCCGACGCCGCGACCCTGGCGGAACTACCCGTTTTCTCCGAAGTGGAGCTGCCGCGGCAGCTCGCCGTCGGAGACATCATGACCCAGCGGCCACGCACGGCAACGCCGGATACGCCGTTGCGCGACGCCGCGCTCCAAATGGCCCGAGGTGGTATCTCGGCGCTCCCGGTCGTGGAGGAGAACGAGGTCATCGTCGGGATGCTCGCCGAACGCGATCTCCTCCGGCACCTGTTAGGCAGCTATCTGCAGGGCGATTCGCCGCCTCGCCCAACGCCGGACGGCGTGAATGCGCGTCGCGCCGTTCGCGATGCGATGACGCGGCAGGTTCTCTGCGTCTCTCCGGAGCAGCCGCTCGCGGAGGTCGCGTCACTCATGATCAACAAGGACGTGGAGCAGGTTCCCGTGGTGCGCGAAGGCCGCCTCGTCGGCTTTCTCACCCGCGGCGACATTGTCCGCAAGCTCATTGGATGGTGAACATGGCAGGTACGCGCACGCTCGCGATCATCAAGCCCGACGCCTTCGGGGCGGGGAAGGCGGGAAAGATCATCGCGCATCTGGAGGGGCAGGGATTCGCTGTTCGCGCCGCTCGCGTCATGCATCTCACCCAGGCCCAGGCCGAGGAGTTCTACGCAGTGCACCGCGAGCGACCGTTCTACCGGTCCCTCGTGACGTTCATGACGTCCGGCCCGTGCATGCCGCTCGTGCTGGAGAAGGCGAACGCCGTGACGGCCTATCGCGATGCCATTGGCGCGACCGATCCCGCCGAGGCGAAGCCCGGAACCGTGCGCAAGCTCTTCGCGGAGTCGAAGGAGCGAAACGCGGTCCACGGCTCGGACTCCGATGAGAATGCGGAGCGCGAAGCGCGGTTCTTTTTCTCGGACACCGAGCTGTTGGCGGCGCGATAAGGTTCGCTGAGCAACGAGGGCCGCAAGAAGAGCAGTAGCACAGAGGACACAGAGACTTCGCACAGAGACACACAGAGAACTGCAACGGCAAAGGGCTTTTTGGAAAAGCTCTTCGCCGTTGCAGTTCTCCGTGTGTCTCTGTGCGATGTCTCTGTGTGTCTCTGTGCTACCGCTTTTTCTTGCGGCTCGTTGCCGGCAGGCCCCTACCGCGCGTTTCTCTCAGTCGACATAGTATCGCGGCATTCCAACCGGGATACGACGCGCATGGCTAGTGGACGCACCTCGGGGGCGGCTCGGCAAGCAGGGCGGATCGCGATTGGCGTCCCGCTGCGCGTGATCGTCTACTACGCGGTCCTTGCGCTCGCCGTGGCGCTCGCCGTTCGGTGGTTGCCGCCGGTCTCGCTGAGCGAGCTGCTCGAGCCACGAGGAGCGACCGACACGGCTCCCACCGGCCTCCCGGGCGAGCTGCAAGGCGCTGTCGCGGCGACCGTCGCAATGCTCGCGGCGGCACTCCTCACCCTGCCGGTCGCCTGGGTCTACACGCTCACACATGAGCGTCGCGGATTTCGGCAGTCAGTCGTGCACACGCTCATGCTGCTGCCCGTCGTCGTGGCCGGCGTGGTGGTGCTGGTGAAGAACAGCATCCCGCTCGCCTTCAGCCTTGCGGGTATCGTTGCCGCCGTACGCTTCCGAAACACACTCGAGGACAGCAAGGACGCCGTCTACATCTTTCTCTCCACAGGCGTCGGACTCGCTGCGGGCGTCAGCCTGCCGGTCGCGGCTGCCCTCTCGGTCATTTTTAACCTCCTCATCGTCACGCTGTGGATGACCGACTTCGCGCGGACGCCCGCTCGCACGGCGGCGAAAGATGCCCGGCGCCGCCTCGAGCGGACGCTGGCGGCGGCCAACCGAACCGGGGAGTTCGTCGCGCGCCTCGATGCGGACCTGCTGTCGAAGCTTCCTCCCACACAGCTCGAGGCGCTCGCCGATCGCGCCTGGCGCCGCCGCAAGCGCGCGGCGCCCGAGCTCGACGGGCTGGGGAAGACCGCGGACACGCTGCTGCGGCTGCGCACGACTGACGTCGCCCGCTTGCGGCCGCTGATCGAGCCGGTGCTGGACGCGCGCGCCAAGCGCGTACGCTATGGTGGCGTCGTCCACGAGCCGGACGGAGTGGATTGGATCGAATATCGGCTGGGGCTGAGACGATCGGAAACCGCGGATACCTTGCTGACGGCGCTTCGAGACGCAGGAGGAGAGCTCATCGATGATGCGGAAATCCGGCGTTAGGCACATCCTGATCGGGATCGCGCTCGTCGCGAGCCGCGGAGCCACCGCGCAGGACACGACGACGAGTGCGCGCCCGTCCATATTCGGCTCGGACTCCCCCCTCGAAATGACCATCCGCACGGATATTCGTGCGCTGCTGCGGGATCGTGGGGAGGATCGCACCGAGCACGACGGAATCGCTCGCCTGGTAGCGACCCGACGGGGGCACGGACAGCGTGGCGATCGGCTTGCGCACGCGTGGGCATTTTTCGGCTTCGTCCCGCCGTGTGCCCATTTCCCCCGCTGCGGCTCTCCGTTGGTCGGCGGGCGCGTCAGGACACCCCGTTCGAGGGAGAGCGGCGCGTCAAGATGGTCACGCATTGCCGCAACAGCGACCAGTACGAGCAGTACGTGCTGCAGGAATACCTGATCTACAGGGCGTACGGGCTGCTCACCGACCTGAGTCTCCGCACTCGTCTGGCGCGGGTGACCTACGAGGATGCCGCGGGCCGCGAGAAGCCCGTCACGCGCTACGCCATCCTCATCGAGGACGAGGGCCGTCTCGCCGCGCGTCACCGAATGCGGGTCGTGGAAGACACGGGCACGCACATCGCGCGGCTCGATCCGACCCAAACGGTCTTCATGGCGGTGTTCCAGTACTTCATCGGGAACACCGATTGGTCCATCCGCGCCTTGCACAATATCGTGCTGCTCGCGGATTCTGGCGGCCGGATTCTTCCCGTTCCGTACGACTTCGACTGGGCCGGCGTGATCGCAACGCGGTATGCCGTCCCCGACACGTCGTTGCCAATCAGAAGCGTGAAGGAGCGGCTGTACTCGGGATACTGTAGCGCCGTGGAAGACTTCGAGCCGATCTTTGCTCGATTTCGTCAACACCGCGCCGCCATCGACGCGTTATATGACCTCCAGCCTCTGGAGCGGGACGAGCGGGACAAGTCCCGCCGATACTACGCGGAGTTCTATCGACTCATCGATGACCCGTCACGGGTCCGCCGGGAGATGCTGAAACTCTGCCCCTGAAGGGCGCGGTGCACGTCTTGTGGGTAACTTACTGCCACTCGCTGACTTGACCCACTCGGACGGCTCGGGTATTTTTCGTGGCTATGCTGTCCTTCGACATTGGTGCCCTGCAGGAACAGGCCGCGCGCGTCGACGGGGCCCTTTCGAGAGACGACGCCGTCTGGCAGGAGGGAGATCCGAGGCCCCAGACGTCCGTGCATGCGACTGGCCGTTTGTCCTCGGCCGGGTCGGGTCGCTACTACTGGAGCGGTCGCATCGAGGGAGTCGTCGAGGGCGCGTGCCGTCGATGCCTCACCGGCCTCACCGCGCCAGTGGGCGAGGATGTGCATTTCATCTTCGTCGAAACGGACGACGCCGAAGCGGAAGATCCGGACGTCTTCGCATTGCCGGCGGGAGCGCATACCGTCGATCTGCGACCGGCAATTCGTGAACAGTGGTTGCTGAGTGCCCCGACGTTCGCGCTCTGCCGTGAGGATTGCCAAGGGCTCTGTGTCAGACTGCGGCGCCGATCTGAACGCGGCGACGTGCACGTGTGAACCCGAAGTCGATACCCGCTGGGATGCGCTGCGAAAGCTTCGCGGCGAAGCCCGTTGAGCGATACCCTTTCACTGAGCTCTACCCCACCATGGCTGTTCCGAAACGACGGACGAGCAAGCGGAAAAAGCGCGCACGTAACACGCACAAGATCGCGCCCGCCATCGTCATGCAGGCATGTCCGAAGTGCGGGAGCATGAAGCGTCCGCATCGTGTGTGTCAGGAGTGCGGATTCTACGCAGGGAAACAGCGGGTCGCGGCAAGGGAAGGCTGAGCCTTGGCGCGCATCGCGCTGGACGCCATGGGCGGCGACCACGCGCCTCACGCGACGATCGCCGGCGCGCTGCTCGCGTTGAGGGAGCTCGATCCGGCTCACTCTCTCCAACTCGTCGGACGTACTGAAGACATCGAGCGCGAGCTCGTCACACAGCTCGCGCGCGACTCGAGTGCGCGGAAGCGCCTCACGATTGTCGAAGCGCCCCAGGTCGTCGAGATGTCGGACAAGCCCGCCGCGGTGTTGCGCGCCAAGGCGAACAGCTCGATGGCGGTGGGCCTCAAGCTGCAGGCCGCCGGCGAGTCCGATGCCTTCGTCTCCGCCGGGAACACCGGCGCGCAGATGGCGGCGTCGACGCTGATCCTCAAGCTGCACGAGGGCCTCACACGTCCCGCGATCGGCACCGTCTTCCCGACCGTGAATCATCCGGTCGTCGTTCTCGACTCGGGCGCCAACGTCGACTGCACCGCTGAGGAGCTGGTGCAGTTCGCCCGGCTCGGCGCGACGTACGCCGAAGACATTCTCGGCCGCAAGAATCCATCGGTCGGGTTGCTCAGCATCGGCGAAGAGGCGGAGAAGGGAAACGCCGCGGTGAAGGAGGCCCACCAGACCCTCCTGGAATCGGACCTCAACTTTCAGGGCAACGTCGAGGGAAGGGATATTCTGGCCGGCGCGACGGAACGCGGGCCGATCGATGTCGTCGTCTGCGATGGGTTCGTCGGGAACGTGCTGCTCAAGTTCTATGAGTCGGTTCCACCGATGATTCTCGCCTTGCTCGCGCGCTCCGGGATGGATCCGGTGCAGTTGAAGCGCGCGTTCTCGAAGGAGTTCGACTACTCCGAGCATGGCGGCGCGCCGCTGCTCGGTGTGCGAGGCGTCAGCATCATCTCGCACGGCAAGTCCTCGCCGAACGCCATCAAGAATGCCATCCTCGTCGCGCTGCGCGCGGTGGAGTCGCGAATGACGGAGCACATTGGCCGACGCCTCGCGCAGTCCGCCAAGGAGTCTGCCTCGTGAGGCGGCCACTCGCGCAGGTCGTGAGCACCGGGCGCTCGATTCCGGCGCACGTGATGACCAATCACGACTTCGCGGCTCTCGGCCTCGAGACGTCGCACGACTGGATCGTCGAGCGCACGGGCATCGTCGAGCGGCACATCGCCCGCGACGGGGAGACGACATGCTCCCTCGGCGCCGAGGCGTCGCGCATCGCGATGCAGCGGGCGGGCGTGCATGCCGGTGAGGTGGACGCCATCCTGCTCAGCACTGCGACCCCCGATCGCCTGCTACCGGCCACTGCGGTCGACATTCAGGCGGAGCTCGGAGCAACACGCGCGGCCGCATTCGACGTCTCCGCGGCATGCTCCGGATGGCTCTATGGCCTGACGGTCGCCGAAGGGATGATCGCGGCCGGTACGGCCGAGACGATTCTCGTGATCGCGTCGGAGAAGATGAGCTCGATCGTCGACTGGAAGGATCGTTCGACGTGCGTGCTGTTCGGCGATGGTGCCGGTGCCACCGTGCTGCGACGGTCGAAGCACCACAAGGGAATCTTGAGCAGCTTCATGCGCAGTGATGGGACGCTGGCCGAGCTGTTGTACCGGCCTCACGGTGGAGCGACGGTCCCCATCACCGAGGCCGTGTTGATGGACCGTTCCCACTTCGTGAAGATGGCGGGTCGTGAGGTGTTCAAGCACGCGGTCCGGTCCATGGCGGAGGCGTGCGACCGTGCGCTCGATGCCGCACGCCTCACCGGCAAGGACATCGATCTGCTCATCCCGCACCAGGCCAACGTGCGGATCATCGAGGCCACGGCCAAACATGCCGGCATCTCGATGGACAAGGTGTACGTGAATGTCGACCGATACGGCAACACATCGTCGGCATCGATCCCCATTTCCCTCGACGAGGCGTTCGAGACCGGGCGCATCGGCGAGGGCGCCACCGTGCTGATGGTCGCGTTCGGCGCAGGCTTTACCTGGGCCTCCACCATCGTGCGCTTCTAGGCCGCACATGGATGTCGTACTCCTCTTCCCCGGGCAGGGATCGCAGAAGCCGGGGATGGCCAAGGATCTTGCCGACACGCCGCGGGCGCGGCAGGTGTTCGATACCGTGGATCGCACCCTTGGGATATCGCTGTCCTCGCTCGCCTTCAACGGCCCCGAAGACGAGCTCACCGCCACGCAAAACGCACAGCCCGCGCTGCTCGCGCATGGGGCGGCCGTGTGGGCAATGACCGGGGAGCGGCTGGCTCCGCACGTGCGCGCCGCGGCCGGTCACTCGCTTGGCGAGTTCACGGCGTATCATGCCGCGGGCTCGCTGGGCCTTGCCGATGCCGCCGCGCTGGTCCGGCGCCGCGGCGAGCTCATGTACGACAGCGGGGTGAAGCGCCCCGGTGCGATGGCGGCGATCCTCGGTCTCGACGAAGCGAAGGTCGAGGAAGCGTGTCGTCGTGCCTCGGCGAACGGGGCGTCGGTGGTCCCCGCCAACTACAACACGCCGGAACAGCTCGTTATCTCGGGCGAGATCGCGGCAGTCGAGCGCGCCATGGAGCTGGCGAAAGAGCTCGGCGCAAAGCGTGCGGTGCGTCTCAAGGTGAGCGGCGCGTTTCACTCGCCCCTCATGGAAGTCGCGCGGGACGGGCTGTCGCAGGCATTGCGCAAGGCCGAGTTCCGCGAGCCAGCATTCCCGGTGTTCTGCAACGTGAGCGCAACCGCGGTCACGACACCTGCTGAAGCGCAGCGACTCTTGCTCGAGCAGTTGACATCGCCGGTGCGCTGGACCGACGTCGTCCGGAGTCTGGCCACGGCTTATCCGGACGCGCTTTTCGTGGAGATGGGACCGGGGAACGTGCTCACGAATCTCACCAAGCGCATTGCCCCTCAGATTCGGTCGGCCACCTGTGGCACGGTGGCTGAAGTCGATCAGCTCCTGAACACCGTCAACTGATGCAAATCGATCTGAGCGGACGCGTTGCACTCGTGACCGGCGGCACCCGCGGCATTGGCCGCGAAATCGCCGCGACATTCTCGGGCTGCGGTGCGCGCGTCGCCGTGGTGGGACGTGACTCCACGCGGGCCTCCGACGCGGCCGCGGCGCTTGGTGGAGAGGCACGTGGATATGCCGCGGACGTATCCGACACGGGCCAGGTGGCCTCGCTCATCGAGTCGGTCGAACGCGACTTTGGCTCGGTCGACATCCTCGTCAACAACGCGGGCCTGACCAGGGACAACATTCTTCTTCGGCTAAAGGACGAGGATTGGGATGCGGTCCTGCACGCGAATTTGCGCGGAGCATTCGCGGCAGTTCGGGCCGCGGCACGAGGCATGATGAAGCGGCGCTGGGGACGCATCATCAACATTTCGAGCGTGGTCGGCCTCATTGGCAACAAGGGACAGTCCAATTATGCGGCGAGCAAAGCGGGGTTGATCGGCTTTACCAAGTCGGTCGCGAAGGAGTTCGCGTCGCGGAACATCCTCGCGAACGTCATCGCCCCCGGGTTCATCGAGACCGACATGACGTCGGCCATGACCGCCGACGCACGTGCCGCGCTCAGTGCGCAGATCCCCCTCGAACGGCTCGGAACCCCGAAGGACATTGCCGCGGTCGCGGCGTTCCTCGCCTCCGAGCATGCCGCGTACATCACGGGGCAGGTCTTCGTGGTGGACGGCGGTATGGTTATGTAGATTTCAGTGGAATTCGGGATGCGGAATGCCGAACCACTTGGAGCGCATTCCTGGCCTTCCGCATTCGCGTTTCGCATTCTGGTCGTCGTACACTCAACCCTGAGGACTAAGCCCCATGCCCGATCTCCAGGACAAGGTCAAGGACATCATCGTAGAGGAGCTTGGAGTCGAGCGCGAGAAGCTCACCAATGAAGCGAGCTTCATGGAAGATCTCGGCGCCGACAGCCTCGACACCGTCGAGCTCGTCATGGCGTTCGAGAAGGAGTTCAACATCGACATCCCCGATGAGGACGCGGAGAAAATGCGGACGGTCGGCGATGCCATGAATTACCTCCGGGAGAAGGTGAAGGCCTGATGCGGCGTCGGGTCGTCGTCACGGGGTTCGGATGCCTCACGCCCGTCGGCAACGACGTGGCGACGACTTGGCGTTCCCTCCTGGCGGCGAAGTCGGGGGCGGGGCCGATCACGAAGTTCGATGCGACCACGTTCCCGGTACGATTCGCGGCCGAAGTGAAGGGCTTCGATCCGGTCGAGTTCATGGACCGGAAGGAGGCGAAGCGCGCCGATGCGTATACGCAGTACGCGGTGGCGGCCGCCGTCCAGGCGATGCAGGACGCCGGGTTCGCCGAGGGGAATGGCTACGATCCGGAACGCACCGGCGTGATCATTGGCAGCGGCATTGGCGGGCTGCGCTCGTTCGAGGAACAGCACGACGTCTACAAGGCGCGCGGCCCTTCGAAGATCTCGCCCTTCTTCATCCCGATGTTCATCGCCGACATTGCAGCGGGCATTGTATCGATGCGCTTCAACGCGAAGGGCCCGAACTACGCGACCGTCTCCGCGTGCGCCACGAGCGCGCACGCTATCGGCGATGCGTTTCGGACGATTCAATACGGCGATGCCGACATCATCCTGAGTGGCGGCGCGGAAGCGACTGTCACGCCGATGGCCATCGGCGGGTTTGCCAACATGAAAGCGCTCTCGGAGCGGAATGACTCGCCGGAGACCGCGTCACGCCCCTTCGACGCTACGCGCGACGGGTTCGTGATGGGGGAAGGGTCAGGCGTGGTCGTTCTCGAGGAGCTCGAGCACGCGAAGAAGCGTGGCGCCCGCATTTACGCGGAGATCGTGGGGTATGGCGCCACCGGCGATGCGTATCACCTCACGGCGCCGGCGCCCGACGGCGAAGGCGCCCAGCGCGCAATGCGACGGGCGATGCAGGACGCGGGACTGGGACCCGCCGACGTCGAGTATATCAACGCCCACGGCACGAGCACGCCCGCCAACGATCTCAACGAGACGAAGGCGATCAAGGCGGTGTTCGGTGAGCATGCCAAGCGGCTGAACGTCAGCTCGACCAAATCGGCGACAGGACACATGCTCGGTGCCGCGGGGGCGGTCGAGTTCATCTTCAGTGCGCTCGCGGTACGCGAGGGGAAGATTCCGCCGACCATCAATTACCAGACCCCTGATCCCGACTGCGACTTGAACTACACGCCCAACCAGACGGCCTCGCGCGAGATGACCGCGGCGTTGAGCAACAGCTTCGGATTCGGCGGCCATAACGTGACGCTCGCCGTGAAGCGTTACCCCGAATGACCGTCGCCGTCCGCGGCATCGATCGCACGCTGCTCCGCGATCCTGCGCTGCAGCCGATCGCCGAGAAGGTCGAAGCCGGCCAGCGGCTCACGCCGGACGAGGGCACCTACCTTTTTCGCACGCCCGACCTGTTAGGCGTCGGCGTTTTGGCGGACGCGGCCAATCGCGCGCGCCATGGCGACCGCGTGTACTTCGCCGCCAATCAGCACATCAATCCCACGAACGTCTGCATCCTGCGGAAGACCTGCGTCTTCTGCTCGTACGCGCGCTTGCCCAAGGAAGACGGGGCGTACCGCTATACGATGGAGCAGGCGTACGCTGAGGCCGCCGCGAATCCGTATGTCCGTGAGTTCCACATTGTGGGCGGGCTCGACATGCAGGCGGGGCTCGAGTACTACGCCGAGATGTTTCGCGGACTCAAGACACGCCATCCAAACGTCCACATCAAGGCGCTGACGGCGGTCGAGATCGCTCACATCGCGCGCATCGAGAAAATGTCGATCGCTGAGGTGCTCACGGCCCTGCGTGAGGCAGGCCTCGACACGATGCCGGGCGGCGGCGCCGAAGTCTTCAGCAAAGGTGTCCGCGCGACGATCGCCGAGAAGAAGCTCGCCGCCGAGGACTGGATCGAGGTACACCGGGTCGCGCACGGCCTTGGCATCCGCTCGAACTGCACCATGCTGTACGGACACGTCGAGTCGATCGAAGACCGCATCGAGCACCTGGCGATGTTGCGTGACCTCCAGGAGGAGACAGGCGGCTTCCTCGCCTACATTCCGCTCGCGTACCACCCCGACCACAACGAGCTCGGCGACCAGTTGGGGCGTGGGGGCACCGCCACGACCGGCTTCGATGATCTTCGGAACCTGGCCGTGGGACGGCTCTTCCTCGACAACATCGCGCACGTCAAGACGCACTGGATCATGGTGACCACGGCGTTGTCACAAGTCGCGCTGTCGTTCGGCGTGAATGACCTCGAGGGCACCGTGGTGCGTGAGAAGATCTATCACGAGGCTGGCGCCCACACGCCGCAGAGCATTCCGCTGGACGAGCTGGTGCGTCTCATTCGCGGAGCGGGGAGAGTGCCGGTCGAGCGGGATTCGTTCTATCAGGAGTTGCGCCGCTTCGACGCGGTGCCGAGCGCGGAGGCGGCGTAGCATGCGCGTCGGTCGAATTCCGTACATCAACTGCTATCCGGTGTATGGCGCCATCGACCGCGGAGTGGTGCAGCTGGACGCCTCACTCGTGGACGGCACCCCCTCGGAGCTCAACGGACGCATTGCGCGAGGAGAGCTCGACGTGAGCGTCGTGTCGGCGGTGGAATACGCGCGCGACTCGAGTCGCTACGTCCTCCTCCCCGATCTTGCGGTATCCTGCGACGGACCGGTGCGTAGCGTGATGCTGTTCTCACGGTACCGCGCAGAGGACCTCGGCAATCGGCAGGTGCTCGTGAGTCGGAGCTCGATGACGAGTGTGGCTCTTCTCGAGCTGCTGTTCGAGAACGTCTGGCGATGCACACCGCGCTTCGTGCCAGGCGACGCCGAGGTCAGTGACGTGAGACGCTTTGAGCGGGAGGAGCATGACGCACGTCTGGTTATTGGCGATGCGGCTCTGCTCCTCGGCGCGGGCACGTCGGGTGCGCCGCGGTATCCGCACCTCTACGATCTGGGAGCGATCTGGAAGGAGTGGACCGGGCTGCCGTTCGTTTTCGCCGTCTGGGTCGCGCTGCGCTCTACGCCGGTCAAGCAGGCGCTCGCCGTCCATGCCGCGTTGATCGAATCGCGCGACTGGGGATTGGCCCACCTCGGATGAGCTCGCCCGCCAAGCCGCGGCGCATACCGGTGTTACCCAGGCGAAGTGTCTCGAGTACCTAACGGGCCTTGACTATGGGCTGTCGTATCCGCACCTCGCTGGGCTGACGACCTTCTTTGGCCGCCTCGTCGAACGCGGGAAGGTGCCCTAACGGGACGCTGGCCTTCCTGCCCGCAGCCTGATCCTGATCCCTGACTCCTGACCCCGCAGTCACATGCGCGATCTCCTCGACTTCTACCAGAACGCACCGCTCCTCGAGCTTGGGATCGAGGCGGATCGCGTGCGCGAGGCAAAGCATCCGCACGGCATCGTGACGTACATCGTCGATCGCAACATCAATTACACGAACGTCTGCGTGGCGGACTGCGGCTTCTGCGCGTTCTATCGGCGGCCGAAGCATCAGGAAGGGTACACCCTCTCCTTCGAGCAGATCGGGGCCAAGATCGACGAAGCCAAGGCGCTCGGCGCCGTGCAGATCCTCATTCAGGGCGGACACAACCCGTACATCCCCTTCGAGTGGTACCTCGACTTGATGCGATACATCAAGCAATACCACCCGATCCACATCCACGGGTTCTCCCCGAGCGAGGTCGATTTCTTCGCCAAGCTCTTTCGCCTCGACGCGCGTGAGGTCATTCGCGAGCTCCGTGCAGCGGGTCTCGATTCGATCCCCGGCGGCGGCGGTGAGATTCTCGTGCAGCGGGTCCGTGACATTGCCGCGCCGAAGAAAGCCGGCGCCGACCGCTGGCTCGAGATCATGGAGCTCGCGCACGAACAGGGGATGAAGACGTCGGTCACCATGATGTACGGCATTGGCGAGACGCTCGCCGAGCGCATCGAGCACCTGGAGCGCGTGCGCGATGTACAGTCGCGAACGGGCGGATTCACCGCCTTCATTTGCTGGCCGCTACAGCCGGAGAACACCCCCGAGTTCGGCCACATGCAGAAGACGGACGCCGTCGATTACCTGCGGACGGTCGCTATCGCGCGCATCGTTCTCGACAACGTGCCGAACCTCCAGTCGAGCTGGGTCACGATGGGAATGAAGATCGGGCAGCTTGCCCTGCGATTCGGCTGCAACGACTTCGGCTCGCTCATGCTCGAGGAGAACGTCGTCTCCGCCGCGAATACCACGCACCGGACGACGACCGACGAAATGGAGCGGCTCATCCTCGATGCCGGTTTCATTCCTGCCCGACGCCGGCAGGACTACTCGATCATCATGCCCGCGGGCGCCGCGGCGTGACGCGCCCGGCTCGTACGCCCCTGGTGCTCGTCCTCGTCGGCTCGAAGTCCGATGAGGCGAAAATGGCCCCGGCCCTCGAGATGCTCGACACGGCCAAGGTGCCTTACGAGTTCATCGTCTCGAGTGCCCACCGCGATCCGGACCGAACCGCCGAGCTCGCGCGCACGGCGAAGTCGCGTGGATTCCGGGTGATCATTGCCGGTGCCGGACTGTCCGCCGCTCTCCCTGGTGCGGTCTCGGCGCTCACCGATTTGCCGGTGATTGGCGTTCCGTTCGCGTCCGGTCCGCTGAACGGGCTCGACGCCCTGTTCGCCATCGCCCAGCTGCCGAGCGGAGTCCCCGTTGGCACGGTGGGAATCGACAACGCGAAGAACGCGGCCGCCCTCGCCATCCGAATTCTGAACCTGTCGTCGTGAGCATGCGCTCGGGCATCGGCTACGACTCCCATCGCTTTGCGCCGGGGGGGCCGCTGCGACTGGGCGGGATCGACATCTGCCGCTGACATGCACCTCGTCGGCCACTCGGACGGCGACGCGGTCGCGCACGCGATCACCGACGCCCTGCTCGGCGCGGCCGCGGCCGGTGACATCGGAGAGATGTTCTCCGATCGTGATCCGGCCAACCGGGGACGCGATTCGATCGAGATGCTCCGGCTGGCCGTCGAGCGCGTTCGCACGCTCGGCTGGCGAGTGACAAACGCCGACGTGAGCGTGGTGACTGAGCGACCCCGAATCATCGATTATCGAGACGCCATGCGCGGCGCGCTCGCCGGCGCACTCGGGCTCGACACCGCTGACGTGAGCGTGAAGGGGAAGACCAACGAGGGAATGGGTTGGATCGGGCAAGGCGAGGGGCTCGCCTGCATCGCGGTCGTGACGATCGCTCGCCACTGAGTGCAGGACATACTTGCCTGGCTGGCCGGACTGCCACCGGCAGCGTTGTATGCGGCGCTCGCGGTGGTGTCGGCCGCCGAGAACCTGTTTCCGCCCCTTCCCGCGGACACGGTCGTGGCATTTGGCGCATTCCTGGCCGCACGCGGGCAGGCGACGCTGCTCGGTGCGTTCTTCGCCACCTGGTTCGGCAACGTTGCCGGTGCGCTCCTCGTCTACCTCCTCGGCCGTCGCTATGGAGCGCAGTACGCACACAAGTGGATGGCACGCTTTGGCGGCGGCGCCAACGAAGCTCGGCTCGAAGCGATGTACGCGCGCCGTGGAATCCTCGCATTGTTCCTCAGTCGCTTCATCCCGGGATTGCGCGCGCTCGTGCCTCCATTCGCCGGCGCGCTCCGCGTTCCGCCTGTACGGGCAGCTCTCGCCATTGCCGTGGCGTCGGCCATCTGGTATGGCATCGTGACCGTCATCGCGTATCGTGTGGGGAGTGATTGGGCAGCCTTGCAAGCGCGGCTGCGCGGGGCGGGAGCGACGGCCGCACTCATCGCCGGAGCAGCGGCCATTCTCGCGGTGGGTTGGTACTTGATCAGGCGTCGCCGATCGACATGATCACCGATGACGAGGTCAGTCGCGCATTCCTCCTCGAACGGTTTGGGGACTTCCTGACGCTCGAACAGGGAGCGGCGCTCCGCACGACCGACGCGTACGCGCGCGATGTCGGTCGCTTCGTCAGCTACGCGCGAACCAAGGGCGTTCGCGAACCGGTGGGAGCGTCGCCACGCCTCCTGCGCGATTTCGTCTATCACCTCAAGGACGTCGGATTGGCTCCGGCTTCGATACGCCGCAACGTCTCGGCCGTCCGGACCTACTTTCGCTTCCTGATCTCCGAAGGGTATCTCGTCAGCGACCCGAGTGAGCGTCTCGACACGCCAAAACGCTGGCTGACACTGCCCGACGTCCTGACCGCCGACGAAGTCCAGCGGCTTCTCGATGCCGTGACCCTCGACGAGCCCATGGCCTTCCGTGATCGAGCCATGCTCGAGCTGGCCTACGGAGCAGGGCTTCGCGTCTCCGAATGGATTTCGCTCGGCGTACGTGACCTGCTGCTCGAGGACGCCCTGTTGCGGGTGTTCGGGAAGGGGAGCAAGGAGCGTCTCGTCCCGATCGGACGGCGCGCTATCGGCGCTGTCGCGGTTTACGTGCGTGAGCTGCGGCCACGCCTCGAGCGTGGAAGTGGCAAAGGCGTGCTGTTTCTGAACGCGCGCGGCGCTCCGCTCACCCGCATGGGTGCCTGGAAAATGCTCCGCAAGTACGTGGACAAGGCGCATCTCGAGAAGCACGTCTCGCCGCACACGCTCCGGCACTCCTTCGCGACTCACCTCCTCGAGGGAGGGGCAGATTTACGCGCGGTACAGGAGATGCTTGGACACGCCGATATCTCGACGACCCAGATCTATACCCACGTCGATCGGGAGTACCTGCGCACTGTCCACAAGCAGTTTCACCCGCGAGGTTGACGCGCTGCCGCATGATCCTCGTCATCGACAACTACGACTCGTTCACGTACAACCTCGTTCAATACCTGGGCGAGCTTGGCGAGGAGCCGGTCGTGAGGCGCAACGATGCTGTCACCGTCGCTGATGTCGAGACCATGGCGCCGCGAGCGATCGTGCTTTCCCCTGGACCCTGCACCCCGGCCGAGGCGGGGATCACTGTCCCGCTGGTACGGGCGTGTGGCGCACGAATTCCCATGCTGGGGGTCTGCCTGGGGCACCAGGCGATCGGCGAAGCGTACGGCGGGCGTGTGGTGCGCGCGCGCCGCGTCATGCATGGCAAGACATCGCGCATCCTGCATGACGCGAACAGACCTGTTCGAGAGCTTGCCGAGCCCCATGGAAGTGATGCGCTATCATTCCCTGGTGGTCGAGCGCGACACGATGCCGGAGTCGCTCGAGATCCTTGCCGTCGCCACCGACGATCCCGGAGAGGTCCACGCCGTTCGGCATCGGACACATAAGGTCTGGGGGGTACAGTTCCACCCCGAATCCATTCTCACGGCGCACGGGAAGCAGCTCCTCCGAAACTTCCTCGATCTCGCGGGATGCTGACCGCGCGCTCGTGCGTCGTCGCGGTGATGCTCGTTCTCGTCGGCGACGCGATCGCCGCGCAGGAATCGCAGCGGGTCGTACTGCGAACCTCAGGGCGCGGCCGGCCCGGTGTCATCATGCAGGAGCTCCTCGCGCGCCCGTTCTCGCTCGTGGTGCCGGATAGTGTCGTCCATCTTCCGCGCGATTCGACCATCGACCGCAGCGTGCTCATCCTGGGCGGGGACGCAACCGTCGCGAGCATCGTCCATGGCGATGTGATCGTCGTGGATGGCGATCTCTTCCTTCACCCGGGCGCGGCCATCGACGGACGCGCCGTCGCGATTGGAGGCGGCGTCTATCCCTCGTCGCTGGCGACCGTCGGACTCGGCACGGAGAGCTTCCGCGATGTGACGTATTCCATCGCTCGCTCCAGCGATGGCGGGTTCACGCTCGACTGGCGCGCTGTCTCGCCGCGCCGCGACGAAACGCTGACGTTCCCCATCGTGTTTGGGTTTCGCTTGCCGACATACACCCGCGTCGACGGACTCGGCTTGCCGTGGGGACCGCGCGTCATGCTCGACACCGGACGCATTGTGATCGATCCCGTGCTCACCTACCGGTCGGACCTGGGAGCAATCGATCCGTCGCTGACGGCGCGACTCGGCCTTGGCCGCCTGACGAGTCTCGAGGTGCGAGCCGCCCGTGGCACGTTCACGAATGACGCCTGGATCCAGTCGGACATCGCGAACTTCATCTCCGCACTGTTAGCCGGCCGCGATTACCGGAACTACTGGCGCGCGGATCGAGGAGAGGCGTTGCTGCAGCGACGCTGGGAGCGCGCGGCGACGATGTTGGCGCTGGAGATTGGTGGACGCACCGAACGCGCATGGTCGGTGACTGCGGGCGGTCCATGGAGCGTGTTTGGCCGGAACGATGTCGAGGAGGGCATGCGACGCCCGAATCCCGCCGTGCGGCATGGCCGAATCACATCCGCTTTGGCAGGTGGTCGCTTCGATTGGGAGCGGCAGCAGGTTGCGCTCAGTACGCGCGTACTGACTGAGACGTCGCTCGACACCCCTGACGACACCCGCTTCACGCAGGCGACGCTCGAGGCAATCGTTGCCTTTCCCGCGTTCCGCAACCACACCTTCTCGTTCGAAGCGCACGCCGTTCACACCTTCGGCGACACGGCGCCGCCCCAGCGTTTTGCATACCTCGGCGGAAGTGGAACGCTCCCGACCTTCGACCTGCTCGAATTCGGCGGAGACCGGCTGCTCTTCCTCGAGAGCCGCTACGCGATTCCGATCGAACGAATTCAGCTTCCGATCGTGGGATCACCGGTCATCATGTTCCGGCACATGATCGGTATGGCGGGGGTCGACTCGCTGCCACCGTTCGAGCAGAACATTGGTGTTCGTCTCCTCGTTGGACCGATCAAGGTCGATTGGACGATCGACCCGGTTTCGCGCGACTCGAAGTTCTCAGTGGGGCTCTCGCTCTTTCGCTGAGTCTGTTGGCACCCGGGCAAGCTTCCGTCGTGCGAGGTCGCGTGCCGTGAGCTGCTGATGGTTGCGCTGAATCTTCCGCACGTACCCCAGCGTTTCGCGATAGCGCCACCGTTGCACCTCGGGCGCCACCTGCTCGATGCTCGTCCACGCGTACGCGTCGAGCTGTCGCTGGCGAACCATCCCACGAGCGCGGAGGATGGGACCCTCACCGGCATTGTAGCTCCCGAACATGAACCGCCGGCGTTCCTCGTCGGCCCCGAGATCCTTCCAGCGCTGCCACAGATATCGATCGTGCAGGATGCCGGCGGCGATGTTCCACTCGACATGATCGATGGACTCGAATTCCGTCCGTCGCGACTGGATCTGGGCGAACGTGCTGGGCATCAGCTGCATGATCCCGCGCGCCCCGACGTAGCTGCGCGCGGCGCTGTCCAGATTGCTCTCGGCCATTCCTTGTGCCTTGAAGTAGCGCCAATCGTACCCGACACCAAAGAATCGTTTCGAGTACTTCCTGAAGAGATCGTCGTAGCGTGTATTGTCACGCGTCGGCCTCCCCGTGACCGCGCGCTGCGCGGACAGAGGAAACGCGATCGAGAGTACGAATGCGAAGGTGAGAATCGTGCGCATTGGTGTCATGAATAGGAGTCAGGAGTCAGGGGTCAGGGGTCAGGGGGTGTCAGGGAATGGAATTGTGGCGTGCGAGCTGTTCGCGTTGAGCCTGCACCCCGACACCTCTGACTGCTGACCCCTCAGTTCAGCGCGCCCCCAATGATGATCGCGATCGCAACGAACAGCGCCGCGATGAAAATCGCGACCGCGACGTTGCCATTCTTGAGCTCGGCGGCGAAGTCCACGTTCGGCGTCACGAGATCGATCAGGCGATAGCTCGCGTACATCAGCACCACACCCAGCGCGGCGTACAGAAAGTTGACCGCGATGATCGTCCATTCCACAGCGACCTCCGGCATCGGTAGGCAAGCAATGGAGCACCACGTACACTACGGCCGGCGAACATGACACGTTTCGCGGATGCGCACAACGGAGAGTCGTCGATGGGGAACCGAACGCGCTTCGATCGCGCCTACTTCGACCGGTGGTATCGGGATCCGCGTCGCCGCGTGCTCGATCGAGCCGAGATCGCAAGGCGCGCGGCGCTCGTGCTGTCGCTCGCCGAGTACGTACTCGAGCGGCCGGTGCGGTCGGTGCTCGATGTGGGGTGCGGGGAAGGGAACTGGCGTGCTCCACTCCTGGCGCGCCGTCCGCGACTGCGGTATGTGGGCGTGGATTCGAGCCGCTACGTCGTGCAACGGTTCGGACGGCGCCGCAACATCATGCACGGGTCGGCGGACTCGCTCGACACGCTGCCCCTGCGTGGCCCATTCGACGTCGTCATCGCCAGCGGGGTGCTGAACTTTCTCCCGGACGAACCGCTCCGGCGCGCAGCGCGAACGCTCGGGCGTCTGACGCGGGGAATCGCCTTTCTCGAGCTGTTCACGAGCGCCGACGAGGTCGTGGGAGATACGCGCGGGTGGCGGCCCCGCTCCGCCGCATACTATCGCCGTCTGCTGAAGACCGCCGGATTCATCCAGTGCGGCCCGCACTGCTATGCCGCGAGGTCGACGGCGGGCACGCTGACAGCACTGGAGCGTGCGGGCTAGGGATACGTGTCAGCCTTCCTGATCCATCTCGGGGGAGGAAGATGTGTCAGAGTCGCTTCCCGGGATGTCCCGTGGCCCCCCGCGTCGCCGGCCACGGCGTCGCCCGCCACCGGGCCGACCGGCGCCAGGGCGGGCGTTCGCGGCGCGTCCAGCGCCGCGTTCCATCACCGACGTTCTGCACGCGAGCAGAACGGCTTCCAGCGCCTCGATCCCATCGTCGGTGGCTTCGAGAAAGAGGTCCTTCACCACGGACTCCGCTCGCATGAGCTGGCCAACGAGCGCCGCGGCCATTGCGCGGCTCGGCATCGTGCCACACAGCTTGGGGTCGATACGATTGCCCGCCGGTCGCCGGAAGACGGACACCATTCCTTCGCGTTCCGGCTTGAGGAAATACGGCGCCTTGTTGCCGCGCCGGCCTCGTGCGCTGTCGCCGGTGAAGCGCGAACTGTCCATGCTCGCCACGATTGAGCTGAGGGTGAAAGCATCCCGCCCAGGTGCGTCGTACCGTTCGTCCAAGGATGGCGAGTCAGGCGCGCCGCTGTCGAGTCCCTTTCGTCGATTGCTCGGTGCCGTCACACAAAGTAGCTTGGCGCGTGAGCATGATGATGAAGCGGTCTCCTACGGTGTACATGGAGTGCGAGCGCTGCGGCCTCCCATTCGAGCCAATCAAGGGAGGCCTGTGTCAGCGCTGCGACCGCATCCTCTGTCCGGCGGACCTGCACGGCGACCTGCTGAGCCGCTGGCGGGCGGCGCTCACCGGTCGCGCCACCTGCGTCGAATGCCGCCAGAAACGCGAAGCATGAGGCGGGTTTGCGTTTTCGCGCGGTAGGCGATATACTCGTGGTGTGAATCTTGCAGCGCCGCGCGCGCTTCCTCTCGGCCCGTGACGACACTCGCGGTGATCCCGGCCCGCCTCGGCGCCACCCGGCTCCCGCGTAAGCCGCTTCGCTTGCTCGGCGGCGCTCCACTGATCGTCCGCGTCTGGGAACGCCTCACCGCGCTTGCGCTCGCCGACCGCGTCGTCGTCGCCACCGACAGCGATGAGGTGGCCCGCACGGCACGCCAAGCCGGCGCGGAATGCGTCCTCACCGATTCGCGACACCCCTCCGGTACCGACCGAGTGGCGGAGATCGCGCGGAGGCCCGAGTTCGCGGGGTTCGATGTGATCGTCAATGTGCAGGGAGACGAGCCATTTCTCCCTGCGGAGGCGACCCGTGGTGCGATCGACCTCGTTGCCAGTGGAGCGTTCCCACTCGCGACCGCGGCCGTGCCCGCCCCGGCTGACGTCCTCGACGCGCCGGACGTGGTGAAGGTGGTTCGTGCCGACGATGGGCGTGCGCTGTACTTTTCCCGCGCCGGGATTCCCTTCTTGCGCGACGGCGCCGAGCGATCGGAGCGTGACACGATGATTCTGCAGCACCTCGGCATCTATGCGTACACGCGTGACGCCCTCGCGCGGTGGGTCGCGCTGCCGCCGCATCCGCTCGAGCGCGTCGAGCGACTCGAGCAGCTGCGCCCGCTCGCGGCGGGAATGGCGATGGGCGTCACCGTGCTGGATGAGGCGGCGCCTCGCGGTATCGATACGGAAGAGGACCTGCGACTCGCGAACGACCGGTGGGCCACCCTCATGAGCGGACGGGCGTGATGCAGACGACACCCGGACACCATTCCTCGCAGACCACCAAATACATCTTCGTCACCGGCGGCGTGGTATCGTCGCTCGGCAAGGGCATCGCCGCCGCGTCGCTCGGCCGACTGCTCGTCGAGCGCGGGTTGCGCGTCACCATGATGAAGTTCGACCCCTACATCAACGTCGACCCAGGCACTATGTCGCCGTTTCAACACGGCGAGGTATTCGTCACCGACGACGGTGCCGAAACCGATCTCGACCTCGGGCATTACGAGCGATTCCTCGATCGATCGCTGTCCCAGCTCAACAATGTCACGACCGGCCGGATCTACCTGAACGTCATCACCAAGGAGCGCCGCGGCGAATACCTCGGCTCCACCGTCCAGGTCATTCCGCACATCACCGACGAGATCAAGACGGCGATGAAGCGCCTCGCACCCGAAAACGACGTCGTGATCGTCGAAATCGGGGGAACGGTCGGCGACATTGAATCGCTGCCTTTCCTGGAGGCAATTCGCCAATTCCGCCACGAGATCGGGCGTGACAACGCCCTTTTCATTCACCTCACGCTCGTCCCGTTCATCACCGCCACCGGCGAGGTGAAGACGAAGCCGACGCAGCACTCGGTACGCGATCTCATGGAGATCGGAATTCAACCCGACATTCTCATCTGTCGCACGGAGCGGCCGCTGTCCGCGGACGTGAAGCGCAAGATCGCGCTGTTCTGCAACGTCGAGTTCGGATGCGTGATCGAAAGCCGCGATGTTCCGACGATCTACGAGATCCCCATCGCGTTCCACGAGCAGGGGCTCGACGCGCGCGTCGTCCAGCGGCTGAGCCTGGGCGGAACCCCCGCGGACCTGGCTGGCTGGCGGCACATGGTGCAGACCATTGCCGCGCCACGCGACCGCGTTCGCATTGCCGTCGTCGGGAAGTACACCGAGCTCGTCGACAGCTACAAGAGCGTGCAGGAAGCGCTCATCCACGGCGGCATCGCGAACGACGCCGGCGTCGACATCTCGTGGATCTCGAGCGATGCCTTCACGTCGCCACAGCGCGCCGCCGAGATTCTCGGTGCCTTCCACGGCTTGCTGATCCCGGGCGGGTTCGGCGTTCGTGGCATTCGAAGGAATGCTCGACGCCATTCGGCATGCGCGCGAGAGCGGGCTTCCGTTCCTCGGCATCTGCCTTGGGCTTCAGACCGCGATCATTGAGTTTGCGCGCAACGTGTGTGGACTGGACGACAGCCACTCGAGTGAGTTCGCCCCCGAGTGCGCCAATCCCGTCATCTCCGTTGATGGAATCTCAACAGCACGTGACCGACATGGGCGGAACGATGCGATTGGGTGCATACCCGTGTCGGCTGCGACCGGGATCGCTCGCCGCAGACGTGTACGGCGTGCCCGAAGTCAGCGAGCGGCATCGTCACCGCTACGAGGTGTCGAACAACTATCGCGATCTGTTCGCCGAGCACGGGATGCGGTTCAGCGGGCTTTCGCCCGACGGGTCACTCGTGGAAATGGTCGAGCTTCCGGCTCACCCCTGGTTCATTGGGTGCCAGTTTCACCCCGAGCTGCGCTCGCGGCCGACGCGTCCACATCCCCTGTTCGCCGGATTCATCGCCGCGGCAGCCGGTGCGAAGCGCGGCATCGAAGCGCCGCGTAGCGCACGGGCGCAAGCCAGAGTCGCAGACTGAACGTGCGCACCTTTCCGGACGACGCGCTCTTTCTCATCGCCGGCCCATGCGTGGTCGAGAGCGATGCGCTCAACGTCCGTGTGGGTGAGCATCTCGCCCGGCTGAGCGAGCGCGTACCGGGTGGCGTGATCTACAAGGCAAGCTTCGACAAGGCCAATCGATCCAACGCTGGTGCGGCGCGAGGGCCGGGAATGGACGAGGGTCTGCGCGCGCTGGAGCACGTCAAGCGCGCGACCGGACTGCGTGTGCTCACCGATGTCCACCTCCCGGAGCAATGCGCCGCCGCGGCGGAAGTTGCCGACGTCCTGCAGATTCCTGCCTTTCTCTGTCGTCAAACGGACCTGCTCGAGGCGGCCGGCGCTACAGGCAAGCCGGTGAATGTGAAGAAGGGACAATGGATGCATCCCGAAGGGATGCGCGGCGCGGTGAACAAGGTTCGTCGCGCGGGCGGTCGGCGGGCGGAAGGAGCAAGGCTGGTTGCCGCAGGCAACCAGCGATTCGATGAACAAGCGATTTCAGACGCGCCAGGCGCGTCTGAAATCGCCGTGACTGAACGCGGGACGTTTTTCGGCTACGGTGATCTCGTCGTGGACATGCGATCGTTCGCGCGCATGCGTGAGGCGTGTGAAGCTCCGGTGATCTTCGATGGGACGCACTCCGTGCAGCAGCCTGGACGCGGCGAGGGTGGCGCAAGCGGAGGCGCTCGCGAGCACATTGCCGCGCTCACAATGGCGGCGGTAGCCGCCGGCGCGAACGGCCTCTTTCTCGAGACGCATCCTACGCCGGACACCGCACCGAGTGACGGCCCCAACATGCTGCCGCTGCGGGACCTCGACGCGGTCGTCGCGCGCGCGATCGACATCTGGACCGTGGTGTCAGCGTGATCGACCGCGCCCTCGCCAAGCGCATCCGGATCATCGGCCTCGATGTCGATGGCGTGCTCACCGATGGTGGTCTGTACATCGGCGACGCCAACGGCTCCCACGTGGAGCTCAAGCGCTACGACATCCAGGACGGGCTAGGGGTGCGCTTCCTGCGCGATGCCGGCATCCGCGTGTGCGTGGTCACGGGCCGTGTCTCCGAGAGCGTGCGCATTCGCGCGAACGAGCTGGAGATCGACGATGTCGTGCAGGACGCGCTGGCGAGAAAACTCCCCGCCTTCCAGCGCATTCTCGATCGTCACGACTTGCGCATGGAGGACGCGGCGTTCGTCGGCGACGACTTTCCGGACATGGGCATCATGCGCGCCGTAGCGCTCCCGATTGCCGTCGCCAACGCCGTGCCGGAGATCAAGGCGATCGCGCAGGTATCCCTGACGAAAACCGGCGGACGCGGCGCCGTCCGTGAATGCGCAGAGCTGTTGCTCAAGGCACGTGGTGACTGGGATGACATCGTCGAGCGCTATGTCACCGAGCGTTCGGCACCCACGCTCGAGGTCTTGCGGTGAAGGCGGTCGCGGCGGATCCATTGATCGAGCGGGGTCGCGCGGTGTTGCGTATGGAGCGCGAAGCCCTCGCCGAGGCGGAGCGACGTCTCGATGAGCGGTTCACGCGCGCGGTCGAGCTCATTGCGAGCTCCAGCGGTCGCGTCATTGTCACGGGCGTTGGCAAGTCGGGGATCGTCGGGCGCAAGATCGCCGCGACACTCACCTCGACGGGCACGCCAGCCACCTTCGTCCATCCCGTCGAGAGCGTTCATGGCGATCTCGGCATCGTAGGGCCGGACGACGTCGCGATCATGCTGTCGAAGAGCGGAGAGACACAAGAGCTCCTTCCGCTGCTCGATCACCTCAAGCGCGTTGGAGTGCGCATCGTTGCTTTTACCGGCACCGCCGACTCAGCCCTGGGCAGGCATGCCGACGTCGTGATCGACACCTGGGTCCGCGAGGAAGCATGTCCTCACGATCTCGCGCCGACGACGAGCACTACCGTCGCGTTGGCACTCGGTGACGCCCTCGCGGTGGTGCTGCTCGAGCGGAAGGCGTTTCGTCGCGAGGATTTCGCGCGCCTGCACCCCGGTGGGGCGCTGGGACGTCAGCTGCTCACTCGCGTGTCGGACGTGATGGTCACGTCGCCACTGGCGGCCCTTCCGCCCACCGCCACGATGCGCGAAGCGGTGGTGCAGCTGGCCGAGCGTCGGGGCACCGTAGCGATCGTGGATGGCCAGCGACAGGTAGTCGGCGTGCTGACCGCTGGCGATCTCACGCGACTCATGGAGCGCGAGCGCGACTTCATGGATCGTGGGGTGGACGCCGTGATGAACCGCACGCCAAAGCTTGCCCGCGATGGGGAGCTTGGAAGCGCCGTCGTGTACCGAATGCAGCAGCATGGAGTGATGGCGATGCCCGTTACCGACGACGAAGGGCGACTCGTCGGAATGGTTCACCTGCACGACCTCATGCGCGCGGGTGTCGTGTGAGGGCGCACGCCTTGTGGATCGTTGGTTTCCTGCTCGCCTGTACGGGCGACGGCACAGCCCCACCTCGGGTGAGCGGCTCGGCCATGGCGGATTCGGCGGACCAGATGATGTACGGCATCAGCACGCTGCTCACCGATCGAGGTGTGTTGAACGCCGAGCTGGAGGGTGATACCGCCTTCTTCTTCGACGAGAACACCCGCATCGAGCTGCGCGTCGTGAAGCTCACCTTCTATACGCGCACCGGTGAACGGAACTCCGTGCTCACGGGCAAGGAGGGGACGTACAACACGCGGCAGTCGCGGATGGAAGCGCGGGGCAACGTGGTCGTCGTCACCGAGGATGGTCGGCGTTTGACGACCGAGCAGCTTCGATACGATCAGATCCGCAACGAGATCTCGAGCGATAGCGCCTTCGTGCTCACGGAGCCTGGGCGACGTCTCGAGGGCGTCGGATTCACCTCCGACCCGAACATGAACAACGTTCGTGTGCACCGACTCATTGAAGGGCAGGGGGCCGTCTCGACGGGGGATCTCGGAACGCCGCGATCGCCGACGCGCCCCGCCACTCCTAACGATTCGGCACGCCCGAATCGTCCGCCCGCCGCCCCTCCGCAATGACGCGCGCGTCGTTCGTGCGCCTCGGCGCCGTCGCACTGCTCCTCGCCGCAAGCGAATCGCTCGCGGCACAGGAGGCGCGCTCCGATCAGTGTCTCTTCGTATTTCGCAGCCGTGCCGGATCACCGTTGAACATGGTGCGCCAGCCAAGCGGACTCTTCAACTGGTATCTCGGTCGTCGCGCGGAAGGGGAGTGTCAGGCACAGCAAATCACGGTCGTCGCTGACAGCGTCGAGTACTACGGGGATGCCCGGCTGCTGTATCTCATTGGCAACGTGGATTATCGGGAGCCGCGCCTCACGCTCCGGTCGAGGCGCCTCACGTACTGGTTGAACGATGAGCACCTGCGCGCCGAGGGTAATGTCGAGGCGACGCTCCCGAGCGGGACCAAGCTGACCGGTCCGGAGGCCGACTACTACCGTCCAGCACCGGGGATTCGCCGGTCATCACGCATGATCGCGCCACGACGGCCGACGATTCTCCTGGTCGAGACCGACTCCACTGGGCGCCGCAGCGATCCGACGACGCTCGTCGCGAACACGGTCATCATGGATAACGACAGCCTCGTGTACGCGTCCGGTCGCGTCGTAATCACCCGGACGGATGTGGTAGCGCGTGGCGATTCGGCATTCATGGATAGCGGGCGTGAGTACGCCCGGCTCATGAAGGCGCCGCAGATCGACGGGAAGGGTGAGGATCCCTTTACGCTCACCGGCACACTCGTCGAGCTCTACGGAACGCAGCGCACGCTGTCACGCGTCGTCTCGTCCGGGCGGGCCCGCGCAGTCAGTCGTGACGTCACGCTCACCGCCGATACGCTCGACCTGCGTTTGACGGAGAGTCAGATGGACCGTGTGTACGCCTGGGGGCGCTCGCGCGCGCGCGCGGTGTCACCGGAGTACGACATCGTCGCCGATTCGCTGGACGTGCGCATGCCCGGGCAGCGCGTGCGCGAAGTGTTCGCGGTGCGTGACGCATTCGCGCAGAGCACCCCCGATTCGACGCGCGTACGCTCGACGGAAAAGGATTGGCTTCGCGGCGACACCATTGTCGCACGATTCGACACAATAAAGGCACCGCAGGATACGACACGGCGACCGCGCATACGCGACCTCGTCGCACATGGAGATGCGCGGTCGTTCTACCAGGTGGCGACGCGCGAAGGCCGCGATGCTCCGCCGGCGATCAACTACGTGCGTGGCCGTGTCATTACGGTCACCTTTCAGGATCAGGAGGTCGAGCAGGTCAGCATCACGGAGCAAGCGGCAGGGGTGTACCTCGAAGCACCGACTGCGGCCGCCGACACGACGTTGAGTGCCCCCCGCGACTCGCTCCCAGCCGCACGTCCTCAACCCCGCCCACCGAGGAGGACGCCATGAGCGATCAGCTTCCTCAACGGCTCGAGCAGATCATCGGCCGCCTGTCGCAGGGCAACCGGTCGACGGCCCTGGCGCTGCACGCGCTCATCTGCGCCGCGGACGACACCGGCACCGCCATCTTCAACGACGTCGCGACTTGTTACCGCGAGGATCACCTCGACGTCGTACGCGCGGAGGGACGCGACGCGCAACTCGAGGGCGGCCGGCTCAGCCTCGACGAGGTACGGCAGCATCTGGCGGCGTCCGTATTGCCGCGGCTCGCGGCTGAAGGCGTCATTGTTCCGTTGTCGGGGCTGGCTTCGCCTGACGCGCGCATCAAGATCTCCGACCGCGTGTGGGCCGAGATCCGGCCGCAGCGCGTGCAGGTTGCCGATGTGCTCCGGCAGTCCGGCGAGCAGATCGCTATCACGACCGGAACGCATCCGGTCGCGCAGGCGGCACCGCTGGGCTCCGTGCTCGAAGCGCAGGGGCTCGTCAAGACGTATCGACGACGCAGAGTCGTCAACGATGTGGCCTTGCGATTGCAACAGGGGGAGATCGTCGGGCTGTTGGGCCCCAATGGGGCGGGTAAAACGACCACGTTCTACATGATCGTCGGGCTGATCAAGCCGCAGGAAGGCCGAATCGTGCTCGATGGTCGCGACATCACCGACATGCCGATGTACCAGCGGGCACGGCTGGGCATCGGCTATCTCTCCCAGGAACCCTCGATCTTCAGGAAGCTCACGGTCGAGGAGAACATCCTGGCGATTCTGGAGACCATGCCGCTGTCAGGATCAGGAGCGGCGCGCTCGGCTCGAGCGGTTGCTCGACGAGCTCAGCATCAAGCATTTGCGACAGAGCAAGGCCTACGCGCTCTCGGGTGGAGAGCGCCGGCGGTTGGAGATTACGCGCGCGCTCGTCACCGAGCCGAAGTTCATGATGCTCGATGAGCCGTTCGCGGGCGTCGACCCGATCGCGGTGCACGACATTCAGACCATCGTTGCCGGGCTGCGCCACCGCGGTATCGGCGTGCTGATCAGTGACCACAACGTGGAGCAGACTCTCGACATCGTCGACCGGGCCTACATAATGTTCGATGGGCAGGTCAAGGTATCGGGCACCGTACGCGAGCTCGTGTTCGACGACACCGTGGCGAAGATCTACCTGGGTCCAACGCTGACCGCGCGCTTGCGCACGCGGTTCTCGGCGGCGGGGCAGGGCGAAGTCGATCCCGCAGCCGACTGATGCGGCGCCGAGCCTTTACAGCGAGTTGATGGATTCATGAAAGCGGGAATCTCTCAGAGCACGCAGCTCAAGCAGGAGATCAAGATCAATCCACGCCTGTATCAGGCGATGGATCTCCTGTACATGCCCCTGCTCGATCTTCAGCAGCATCTGAAGCAGGAGCTGATGAACAATCCGTTCCTCGAGATGGTCGAGCCGGAGGAGGAAGACGACGAGGAGGAGGGTCAGACCGAGGAGAGCCCGCCCGGAAGAGAAAGCCAACGATGAGATCGATTGGGAGGAGATTCTCCTCAACGGGTTCGACGCGGGCGGCCGTCACGAGGAGCACGAGGAGAAGGAGTACTACGAGCCGGTCACCGTGGAGACGCGCGACCTTGGCGACCATCTCCGCGATCAGATCCAGCTGCTCGAGCTGAGTCCGCGTCAGCGGCTGCTCGCCGATGAGTTCGTCGGCAACATCGACGAAGATGGCTACCTGGCGTGCCCTATCGAGGAGATCTTCACCAGCATCAATGACCTCGTGCGCAGCACCGCCGAAGAGATGGATCAGGACCCGCTGGACGCGCCCATCTACAGCCGTGCCGAGCTCGAGGAAATGCTGTCGATCATCCAGGGCCTCGATCCTCCGGGAGTCGGCGCGCGCGACCTGCGCGAATGCCTGTTACTCCAGCTCAAGGATGCCGGTCTCGAGCAATCGGTGCCGTACCGGCTCGTGCGCGACTGCTTCGACGAGCTGATCAACCATCGCTGGAGCGAGATCTCGAAGCGCTTCGGCATCTCGCCGAGCGATGTGCAAAAGGCGGCGGACGAGATCCAGAAGCTCGACCCGAAGCCGGGCATCAAGTACAGCGATACCGGTGACAACTACATCATCCCCGATCTCATTGTCGAGAAGATCGACGGGAAGTACCACGTTTTCCTGAACGACGCGAATCTCCCGCGGCTCAAGCTCAGCAAGGCGTACCAGGAGATCGCGCGCGACAAGAAGAAATTCGAAGGCGAGAACAAGGAGTTCATCTCGAACAAGCTCAACTCGGCGAACTGGATGATCCAGGCGATCGAGCAGCGGCGGCAGACGATGCTCAAGGTCATGAACTTCATCGTCGACCGGCAGCGGGAGTTCTTCGAGAAGGGCGTCCAGTACCTCAAGCCGTTGACGCTTCGCGAAGTGGCGGAGGTGATCAACATGCACGAGTCCACCGTGAGCCGTGTGACGAACGAAAAGTTCGTGCAGACGCCGCGTGGCGTGCTCCCCCTCAAGTTCTTCTTCTCCTCCGGTCTGTCGACGACGGGCGGCGAGGATGTGTCGGCGCGCGGCATCAAGGCGCAGATCGAGAAGCTGGTTTCGGAGGAGGATCCCAAGCACCCGCTCACCGACCAGGCCATCGTCAACATCCTCAAGGAAAGCGGCGTTCAGATTGCGCGACGCACCGTGGCGAAGTACCGCGATCAGCTCGGGGTATTGTCCGCACGCATGAGAAAGCGCGTGTGAGCGCCGATCGCGGGCCGGAGCTCGTGTCTACCCGCCCTGGACCGCGAGCTCCCATCTCGTCCGTTTCGGACGCGCCGACGTCGGCGCCCGATGTGAGCGTGCTGGTTCCCGCCAAGGACGAAGCGGAGAATCTCCCGCTGTTCATGGAGCTGGCCGCCGAGGCGTTCTCGGGTGGCGGCACGCGCTACGAGGTCATCGTCGTCGACGATGGCTCGGTCGATGGCTCCTGGACCGTCCTCGAGGAGCTGCGCAGCCGGTTCCCGTTCCTCCGGGCCGTGCGTCACCGCGTTCGGCGGGGAATTGCCGATGCCCTTCGCACCGGCTACCTGCACGCGCGGGGTCGCGTGCTCGTGTTCTATCCGGCTGACCTGCAGTACAAGCCGGAGGACATCCCGCGCCTCGTCGCGCCCATTCTCTCGGGCGACGTCGACATGGTCACGGGCTACAAGCAGGGAAAGTACGAGAAGCGATTCGTGTCGCAGATCTACAACGGCCTCAGTCGAAAGCTGTTCCAGCTTCCCGTGCGCGATCTCAACTCGGTGAAGGCCTATCGGCGCGAGGTGATGGACGCGATCCCCATTCGTCCCGACTGGCACCGCTACATGATCGCTGTGGCGGCCGCACAAGGGTTCAGCGTCACGGAGATTCCCGTCCCCCTGTACGAGCGCCACGCCGGCCGGTCGAAGTTCGGCTTGGGACGCATTCCGATCGGCGTGCTCGACATGCTCGCGGTCTGGTTCGAGCTCCGCTTCGGCCAAAAGCCGCTCCTCCTGTTCGGCGTGCTCGGCGCGATGCTCGCCGCGATCGGCGTTCTGGCCGGCCTCACGCTGGTAGGAATCAGAATTTTCGCGGGATTCGGCTACCGGCCGTTGATCGATCTCGTGGTGCTTTGCGTGATCGTGGGAACGGTGCTGTTTGTGGGTGGGCTCGTCGGGGAAATGATTGCCGCGCAGCGTGCCGAAGTGCGCGAGCTGCGGCGGCGCCTGGACGACGCGGGCCGTTAGGTCAATACCGTAACACATCCGAACCCCGCTGGCGCAGGGCTGGGCCGCGCGTTATTGTGTCGCGCCCGCCCTAGTTAGGTGCCCACCCGCAGTGTCACCGCCATGCATCGGATGCTCTTTCCAGCACAGTCGCTAGGGATCGCCTGCGTTCTCGTTCTCGCCGCGTGCGGCGGAGGCGGGACCGAGCCTGAGCCCATTGGCGCTCCCGCCACGGTCGCGGTCTCTGCCGGCAATGGACAGACAGGTATGGCCGGGCGGACTCTGCTCGCGCCAATCGCGGCCAAGGTCAGCGACGCGAATGGGCGAGGGGTACCGAATATCCCGGTCACCTTCGCGGTGACTGCGGGCGAAGGCTCGATCGAACCTGCGACCAGCCGCACCAACGGAGCGGGCATCGCGACCGTGAGCTGGCGCTTGGGCACCATTGTGGGTCGTCCGCAGCAAGTCCTGGCCACCGTGCTCGACACGCTGACCGGAGCGCTCCTCGATACCGCGATTTTCGTCGCGACGGTCACGTCGGGACCTCCGGCGATGATTTTTTCCACAGCCGGTAATGGCGTCGCGATCGCGGCCGGCCAGACGACCCCGGTGCCGTTACGTGCGACCGTCTGGGACGCTCACGGGAACCTGGCCAGCGGAGCGACGGTGAGCTGGACCGTAGTCTCAGGCCAGGCGACGCTGGCTGCCGCGACGTCTTCGACAAATGCACAGGGCGAAGCAACGAACACGCTGACACCCGGACCGTCCACGGGTGACATCCTCGTTCGCGCCTCAGTCGCCGGGGTGTCGTCGCCAGCCAGTTTTTTTGTCCAGGTGCGCCCCCCGACGGTTTCCCCGTTGGGTAACAGCGACTTTGTAATCGCTATCGGTCAGACCACCCCAGTCCAGTTGCGTGTCGGGGTTCGCGATGGCCTGGGGACCGTTCTCAGCGGAGTGACCGTCACGTGGACGGTCGTCCAAGGGCAGGGAACGCTGGCGACACCGACCTCTGCATCCAATGCGCTCGGTGAGGCAACAAACACCCTGACTCCCGCGCCATCCACAGGTGACATCATCGTTCATGCGTCGATCGCCGGAGCGTCTTCGCCAGCCAGTTTTCAGATCCGGCCGCGCAATGTCAGCGAGCGCGCTGCTTTTCTGCGGGCCGGCGGATTCGGCATCGCACGCACACCGGCGGGCGAGCTTGTCGTGACGCTCATCCACGCTGGTCAAGTGGAGCGGGCGTCGCTGACCGATCCCTCACGCTCGGCGGTAACGACGGTGGGGGGAACTCCGGTGGTCATCGCCGTCGACGGCGCCGGGCAGCGTGCGTACGCGGCCAACATGGGAACCGGCGTTCTCTCCGTGATCGATGTGCCGTCGATGACGAAGATTGCCGACGTGGATATTCCGGGCGACGCGCACTCACTGGCGATGTCGCCCCGTGGCGACCGCGTGTACGTCACGAACACGAGCAGCTCCGTGTTCGCCGTCGACGTCGGCTCGCGAACGATCGTGAGTACGACCACGACCGGAGCTGGCCCCTGGGGGATCGCCTTCTGGACGACTGCCAGCGATTCGCTGATGTACGTGACTGCGCGGGACGGCGGCTCCATCACTGAGGTAGACATGCGCACGGGAGGCGCGCTGCGCACGATAAGTGTGACCGGTCGTCCTCACGGGATCGCGATCGCGCCGAATGGGTCGACGTTGTACGTCGCCGATGACAGCAGGAGCGAGATCGTCTTTGTGGATCGGGTCTCCGGCGCGACCACGCGTCGCATCGCCGCCGCCGGTGCGTTTGGAATCGCGATCGCTCCCGACGGGAACACGTTGTACGTGACCACGAACTCGGGTCACATCCTCGTGGTGGACGTTGCGTCCGCAACCATCACGAAGAGCACAGACACGGGGGGGCAGCCGCGACAGATCCTCGTTCTGCCCGACGGTAATAGCGCCCTGGCCGCCAACCTGGGGGGCTGGGTCGATCTCGTGCGACGGTAGATCCGCGAGCGAGCTAGCGGCCCGCCGAGGCGACGCGACGATAGACCGCTTCCCACCGGTCAACGATTCGTTCCCAGCTGAACGATCCGCGGAGTGCACGTAACCCGGCGGTGCCGAGGGTGTTCGAGAGTGCGCGGTCGGTCAGCAAGCGCGTCAGCGCAGCGGCCAGCGCGGTTTCGTCACCCGGCGGCACGAGAAGCCCCGTGCGCTCGTGCTGGACGATATCGGTGATCCCACCTATTTCGCTCGCGACGACAGGAACGGAATAGTTCATCGCCTCGAGCAGAACGACGCCGAGGCCTTCCGTGTCCTGGCGCGCGTCGAGCACCGAGGGCAGGACAAACACCGTGGCGGTCGCATAGGCCTGGCGAAGCGCCTCATCACTGACACGCCCGCGAAACTCCACGTGCTCCGCGACGCCTGCCTCGCGGGCCAGTTTCTCGAGGCGGGCCCGCTCGGGGCCGTCGCCAATGATGACGAGGTGTGCCGGCGTCCGCTCGCGCACCGTGCCTAACGCGCGAATGAGGTGATGCACGCCCTTGCGTTCGATGAGACGCCCGACGAACAGAATGGATGGATCGGTCGTGCCCGCTGTGACTGCCGATGCCGGCGTGGGAAACTCGGCCGTGTAGGGGATTACCTCGATCGGAACGTCCGCGAACTTCCGCAGCTCGCGCGCCGTGTACGAGGAGATGGCCACGGCTTGCGAGGAGGTGCGCGCTGCCCGTCGCACGAGCCACTTGAGAAAGGGAAGGCGACTCTGCACCCAGCGCAGCTCGATGCCGTAAAACGTCGTCACCATTGGCGTCGGCCGAGCGCGGCGTGCCGCCCACCCCAGCAGCACCATCGGCATCGGCCAATGGACGTGCACGATGTCGTAGTGATGCCGGCGTCCGAGCGACCACGCGCGTCGCATCCCCGCCACGAGGAAGAACAGCGGCATGATCGCATACAGAGGCGATCGACGCATGCGGTCGGGTGCGGTCTCTTCATGCGTGAGCCGCTCCCAGCGCGCGGGGAAATACCGGAACCGGTGGACCCGAATGCCATCCTGGTCCTGATCCCCGAGCCCGCGATACGACGACGCGAGCACTTCGATCTCGTGTCCCCGTGCGCGCAGTCGCTGCAGGAGCTCCACCAGCCACGGCGCGATGGGATCGCCTTTCTGGCGGGGAAACGCGGTGACCACGTGCAGAATGCGCATGCGGGAAGATATCGCTTCCACGCCCATCACCCGAGTGGTATCTTTGCCGCCATGCAACCGCACCGCGCGAAGCCGGTTGCGTCGTGACCCTTCGGTGGCTGCGGGCCGGCGCGCAGATCGTGCTCATTGGAGGTGCCGTGCTCTTTCTGGTGAAGACCGCCAGGGAGCACGCGGGCACCTTCTCGGCGTGGGACGGAACGGTCGATTGGGCTGCGCTGCTCGCGGCGTCGGCGCTCGTGCTCGGCGCCTTCGCCCTCATGGTGCTTACCTGGAGCGCGAGCCTCCGCTGGTGGAACGTGAGCCTGTCCTTCCTGTCCGCCCTTCGCATCTGGTCACTCTCGAATCTGGCGCGATTCATCCCCGGAGCAGTGTGGCAGTTCGCGGGGCTCGCGGCACTCGCGGCCGACGAGGGCATTTCGCCTCTGGCCGCGACCGGAGCGGTGCTGCTGCAACAGCTCGTGCTACTGGCAACCGGTGTCGTCGTCGCAGTGATGATGGCGCCGGGATGGGTGCAGCCCATCGCCGGCGGACTACCTCCGGTTGTCACGGCGATCATTGCGATCCTTGCTCTGGCGGCGGTCGCATTCGCCATCCCGCTGGTCATGCCAGCGATCGGCCGAGGTCTCGGCCGACTCGTCAAGCGCGAGTTCACGTGGCCGCGGCCGTCATCGAGGTCGTTTGCGGGATACACGGCCGCGCTCGTTATTCCCTGGCTCATCTATGCTGCCGCGTTCTGGTTATTCGCGCGGGCCGTCATCGGAGACTCGGCGCCCGGACTCGCGGTGGCGGGGGGAGCGTTCGTCGCAAGCTACGTTGCAGGGATCGTCGCGGTCTTCGCCCCAGCGGGCATCGCGGTGCGTGAAGCGGCCCTTGTCGCAATGCTGACCCCCGTCCTCGATGGGCGCGTCGCACTGGCGCTCGCACTCGGCGCGCGCCTCTGGATGATCGCGCTCGAGATTCTGCTGGCCGCGTCCGTCATCGGCTTGTATCGGGCGCGGGGACGTCCGGCGCGGCGCGCGGTCTGACACTCCTGGATTCTCGCCATGCCCGCTCCGACCGCCCGATCCGCTGACGCCACGCGCTCGTCGCCGCGCGCTCGCGCACCACATGATGCCGCGCCTCCCGTCGCGGAGCCGTCGCTGCCCGTGCTGCGCGCGGCGCTCGTCTACGCGCTCTGCACGTTGGCGCTCGGATTCCAGGCGCTGGCCGGCCGGTTTCTCGTGAGTTCCAGCAGCGATCAGTTCAGTACTGGCTACGCGTACCGGCAGTTCGGGGCTGACGTGCTTCGCACTACCGGCGAGTTCGCACAATGGAATCCCTACATCCTGGGCGGCATCCCCTACGTCGCTGCGGGCGGTGCCGGCGACGTCTTCTACCCAACGTTCATCCTGAGGCTGCTGCTGCCGGTGGACGTCGGCATGACGTGGTCATTCCTGCTGCACCTGTTCCTCGCCGGCCTATTCACCTTCGGCTTCGTACGCGCGCTCGGATTCACGTTCTGGCCGGCGCTGTTCGCGGGCGTCGCGTACATGATGAGCGGGCAGGTCGCGTCGCTCGTCTCGCCCGGGCACGACGGCAAGATGTACGTGAGCGCGCTGGCGCCACTGCTGTTGTGGATGATCGTGCGTGCGGTGCGCGACGGCCGCGCGTGGGCGTGGGGGATGATCGCGCTCGTGACGGGGCTCGCGATTCTCACGCCGCACAATCAGATGGTGTACTACCTTGCCATATTCGCGATTCCGTTCACGATCTGGACCGCGCTACGCGGCAGCGACGAACTCGTGTCGCGACCCATCGCAGTGCGCCGCATTGCCATTGCCGGTGCGGCCGCGCTGTTGGGGGTAGGAATCGCTGCCCTGCAGTTCTTCCCGTTTTATGCCTATCTGGATTTCGGGGCGCGCGGAACTGCCCGCGGCTACGAGTATGCGACGTCGTACTCGATGCCTCCCGAGGAAATGTTCAACTTCTATCTTCCCCAGTTCTCGGGGATCCTCGAGGCATATTGGGGGCGCAATTTCTTCAAGCTCCATAGCGAGTACGTCGGAGCGATCGTGCTGATGATGGCTGGCCTCGCCTTTGGAGCCGTCTGGCGGCGCAAGGAGCTGTGGTTCTGGGGAATCGCCGGTCTCATCGCCACGTTGGTCGCGTTAGGCGGGCACACGCCGTTCTACCGACTTTGGTACTTGCTGCCGATGATGAAGGTCGTGCGCGCCCCTGCCATGATCTTCTATATCGCGCAGCTGGCCATCGCCGTGTTCGCGGCCATCGGGCTGGAGCGGCTGCTGCGGGAAGGCGTGAAGCGCACCTATCTCATCGGGTGGGGCGTGTTCGGCGTGGTGGTGGTCATCCTCGCGGGCGGAGGGGCGCTCACGTCGATCGCACAGTCGTTGGCTCCGCCAGAGAAGTATGCGCTCGTCGAGCCGAACACCGGTGCGCTCATCGGAGGTGCGCTGCGGTCGTTTCTCTTTGTCGCCGCAGCCATCGGGGTGATGTGGCTGTTAGGCGCAAGACGCCTCCCAGCTGCCAGCGCCGCCGCGGTGCTCGTGGCACTCGCAGCGGCGGACCTCTGGTCGATAGAGCGCCGGTACTTCCGGTTCTCGCCTCCGGCAAGCGTCATCTATGCCACCGATCCGACAATCGAGTACCTTCAAAAACTCGACGAGCCAGGAAGAGTGATGGTTCTCGGGGTCGCGGGCGGAGGAGGACCTGACCCCGTCATGCATGGCGACGCTTTGGTGGCCCATCGCGTTCGCGCCGTTACCGGTCACATCGGAACGGAGTTTCAGCGATGGGTCGAGCTGGTCGGCGGGAAGTCACCTTACAACTATCTCCCGCCGAACCTTCTCAAGCCGGAGTTTCGACGTCTGACCAACACTCGCTTTTGGCTGACGGACGCGGAACTGCCGCCGGACCTCCCACAATTGCCGGGAGTTCGACTCACACGGCGGGTCGGGCCCGTGCGCAGCGCAGCGGGGAATGAGGTTTGGCTCTTCGAGTTCGGCGAGACAAACCCCGCAGCCTGGCTCGTTCCGCTCATTACCGAGGCGGCGCCCGGCGACATTCTCGCGACGGTGTTGAACCCGTCGTTCGATGTCCGCCGTGCAGGTCTGTTCGATTCATTGGCGGTGGTGCAGGGGACGCAGATTTCCGTTCTCCGAGAACCTCTGTCCACGCGCGCACGCGTCAGATACCCATCATCGCGCGAGATCTCCGTCGAGCTAGACGGGCCGGCCCCGGAGGGATCGGCGCTCGTTGTGTCGGAGAACTGGTATCGTGGCTGGTACGCGCTGATCGATGGGCGGGTAGGCCCAGTCGCCCGAGCGGACTATAGCTTGATCGGCGTGCCGCTCCCCGCGGGCGCGCGCCGAGTTCAACTGTTCTACGACGACCCTGTCTACGCGCGCGGGAAGCTGATTACTACCGTAGCCTTGATTCTCACAGCGGTCCTCATCGTTGGTGGGATAGTGATGGAGCGCCGACGCCGTGCCTGAGCGGGGCCTCGTCATCATCCCGACCTATAACGAGCGGGACAACATTGCGCGCATCATCGAACAAGTGCTTGCACGCGACGATCGTCTCGACGTCCTGGTGGTCGATGATGGGTCTCCTGACGGCACGGGGGCGATCGTCGATGGCGTCAAAGCGCGAAACCCGCGAGTCGACGTCATTCACCGTGCCGGAAAGCAAGGCCTGGGAACAGCTTACATTGCTGGTTTCAAGTGGGCTCTCGCTCGGGAGTACGCCTTCGTCTTCGAGATGGACGCCGACTTCTCGCACGATCCCGCGCATCTTCCGCAGTTCCTGGAGGCCGTCGAGGGCGCAGATGTCGTCATTGGCTCGCGCTATCGCAACGGACGCGTCACCGTGGTCAACTGGCCCGTCGGTCGCTTGCTGCTCAGCTTCGCGGCAAACGTCTATGCCCGCGTCATTACCGGGCTCCAACTGTTCGATTCGACGGCGGGGTTCAAGTGCTTTCGCCGCCAAGTGCTCGAGGCCATTCCGCTCGACGCCGTCAAGTCGAGCGGCTACGCGTTCCAGATCGAGATGAACTTCCGCGCCTGGAAAAAGGGGTTTCGGATCGTCGAGATCCCAATCGTCTTCGTGGACCGCACAGAGGGCGAGAGCAAGATGTCCAAGAAGATCGTCCGCGAGGCGGTGTGGATGGTGTGGCGCCTTCGGTGGTGGTCGATTCGAGGCAAGGTGTGACGCGCGGACGACGGTTCTACAAGATGAGCGGGTCGGGAAACGACTTCGTCGTGTTCGACGCTCGTGACGGCGACGTCCGCGCGTTGGCCGAGCCAGCGCTTGTTCGGCGGCTGTGCGACCGCCGGCAGGGGATTGGCGCCGACGGTGTCGTGATCATGCAGCCGTCCACGAGGGCCGACGTCCTCATGAAGTACTTCAACAGCGACGGATCGGTGGGCGCGATGTGCGGCAACGCGGCTCTGTGCGTCACGCGCCTCGCCGCCGACCTCGGCCTCGCGAACCCGACAGGGATGACACTGGAGACTGACGATGGAGTCCTCCAATCCCGCGTGGTGGCCGATCGCCCTGAGATCGATCTCGCGCCCGTCCGAGAGGTTCGCGAGACGGCTGAGGGGCGTCCAGAGCCCGGGGAACAGCGCCTGGGTTACGCCGTCGCCGGTGTGCCGCACGTGGTGGTCCTATGTGAGGACGTAGCCCGCGTGGACGTGGCGGCACGAGGCTCGGCGCTGCGAAGGGCTGCCTGGACCGGACCGGGCGGCGCCAACGTGAACTTCGTGTCCCCGGAAGGCTCCCAGTGGGCAATGCGAACCTTCGAGCGAGGCGTGGAGGCGGAAACCCTGGCGTGCGGAACCGGAGCGGTTGCCACCGCAACCTTGCTCAGGGCTTGGGCTCTCGCGGGTGCTCAGACGGTGCTCCGCACGCGGTCAGGCTGCACCCTCGATGTTGGGCTCAGCGAGTCGGAAGGCAGGGTGCTACCGAGACTTAGGGGAGAGGGCCGATTGGTATTCGAGGGGTTGCTGGGCGAGCTCTAGCAGGAGTTCTGCACATTTTCCCACGTGTGCTAGTTTACATAACATATCTTATACGCAGTTCTCGTCGGGCGTAGTTCAACCCACTTCGTGCAACACAACGACGGCTGCTAGCCCTGCTTCGCGGGCTCGGCGGTGAGCTCCCCGAGTCGGACGCGCGCCTCGGCTGCCTGCGGTCCTTCCGAGTCGATCAGCTGGCGCCAGATCGCAACCGCCTCGGTCTTGTTGCCGGCCGCCTGGTACGCGCGCGCGGCGCTCGCCAGGTATATGTCGCGCTCATCCTCGAGGCGCGTTAGCTCGGCGGCGCGACGATAGTGCCCTGCCGCGTCAGCGAACTTGCCTCCCCCCTCGTATCCCGCCGCCACGCCGTTCTCGGCCATGGCCTTCACCAAGGGGTCATTCGATGATGCGGCCAGCTGCTGCAGGAGCGCGATTCCTCGATCGTACTGACCCTGCCCGTAGTAGATGCTGGCCAGCTCGAAGGCTGCCTGGGCCGCGGCGTTCGTGCCTTCGTATCTGGAAACGAGCTTCTCGAGGTCGGATTGGGCCAGCGCCAGGTTCCCCGACTGGATCGTCTGCGCGGCGTTCAGAAGGTCGATCGACGCGTTGCGCTCCCGCGCCAGGCGCGACTGCCGCCATAGCCATACGCCAAGCCCCAGCGCGACGAGAACTACCCCGGCGATGGCGACCTGCCGCATGTGGCTCTGGATCCAGAGGAAGAACGTATCGGCGCGATCGTCGATCTGCGGCCGCGTGGGAGGGTTGGCAGTCTTCGTCATGAGTGGTGTGCTGGTGTGCCGGACGTCTTGAGGTTGAGTGCCCCTGGGGTGACTCGAACACCCGGCCAACGGTTTAGGAAACCGCTGCTCTATCCACCTGAGCTACAGGGGCGAATAGTGTTGAGCCTCACAAACATACACGCCCCGATTGGTCCGTGACAGCCCAAGGGCGTGTGTGAGGGGCTGGTGTTCCTAGGAGGATGACAAGTATGACATAACTTGCGCACACCCGAGGAGTGCTCGGCAACGACACATTTGACATAACTGGCCAGATCCCGCGGCGCCTTAGTACCCGACGACGCGCTCGATCGCGACGGCCGCGGAGCTTCTCTCTCCCTCTCAGAAACCCCAGCTCGACCAGGAACGAGCACCCCTGCACCGTCGCGCCGAGAGACTCCACGAGCGCGCACGCCGCCGCGGCGGTTCCGCCTGTCGCGAGCACGATCATCCAGCACCAGCACTCGCTGCCCACCACGCAGCGCATCGCGATGGCACTCGAGCGCGTCGACACCGTACTCGAGCGCGTACTCTACACGCTCGACGATGTGCGGAAGCTTCCCTGGCTTTCGAAAGGGAACGAAGGCCGCGCCGAGCGCTTGGGCGACGGGGGCGCCGAGGATGAAGCCGCGGCTCTCGATCGCGACGACGTGGGAGATGCCCCTCGCCGGCGAAAGGCGCCGCCATGGCCTCCGTCGCATCCCGAAACAGCGCGCTATCGAGGAGGACGGGCGTGATGTCCTTGAACATGATGCCCGGCTTTGGAAAATCGGGCACGTCGCGAATCGCGGCCGCGACCCGCGATGCGACATCGAGCACGACGGTCATCGAATGATCGTGAAAGGCTGAGGCAGCGACTCGGCGTGGTTCGACGTTATCTCCCGAACGTCGTCAACGCGAGCGCCTGGCGGCCCCTCGCGGAGCGTATCTAGGAACTCGCGGTAGGCACTCTCATCGCCGGACACCTCGAGCTCCACATTGCCGTCGGAGCGATTCCGCACCCAGCCGGCGAGACGATGCCGACGGGCAGCTTCCCGGACGAACCACCGAAAGCCGACTCCTTGCACGCGCCCACTCACCACGAGGCGCCCGCGCACCCTGTTATCCGCGCGCGCGCTGAAGAAGTGCGGCGAGAACGGCCGCAAGCACCGCCTCCTCCGAGGCCGCGGTCAAGGCGCTCGGCACGAACAAATCGCCCGAGCGAACGCGCGCCGCGATACGCTCGAGCGCGCTCGCAACGTCGTCCGGGCTCGACGCCGAGGGCTCGGCACCAGGTAGGGCCCATGGCTCGAGCTCCTTGAGGGCCTCGAGGCTTCCCGAGGTCGGCGCCCTATCGAGCGCGCCGCTTCTTTCTTCGGCGGGATCCCACCCGAACGGGTCGTCATCGTCTTCACCGGGCGCAGTTGCGGCAGCGCCGGCGGAGTCTGGAGCTGGCGAATCGAGCCACTCGATTCCTGTAGCCGCCTGAGGTGGCGCGACCACCGCAGGCTCATCGGGGTTCACCCAGGCGATGCCAACATCCGTGCCCGGTGCGGGCGCGGGCGGCTCGTTAGGTACCACATCGAGCCAGGCGGGCGCGCTCGGGGGTGCGGGTGCTGGCGGCGCGGCACTGCTCGCTGCGGCGCTCCTCCGACACTTCGCGAACGACGGGCGTAGGGCGCTTGACGAATGGCGGAGAGAACGGTGGCAGCGTGGGACGATCGACGCGCGACTTGGGAGCCAAGGCGCCTGCGCGCGGAGGCCCCACGAACGGCGGTGGCGCGGCGCGTGTCGGCTTCGGCGAGTGGTCGTGTTGGTCGGCCATGAGCATTCTCACGTGCGAATATACGGGGGGCACGACAGGCGGCCAGCGTCCTACCCGTCGGATGACCAGCCATGCCGCCCAATGAGCGGGACGAACCTCGCGGGCCCAATGGCTCGACGCTCGAGCGCCTCGCCTCGTCGGATGACGAGCGTGAGCACCTGCGCGTCTCGCTCACCAAGCGGGGCGAGCAGCCGGCCCCCTTCGGCTAGCTGCCGAAGGAGTGGCTCCGGGACGTCGGGCGCGCCAGCAGTGACCAGGATGGCATCGTATGGGGCGTACTCGCGCCATCCCAGTGTTCCGTCACCGGCAAGCAGCGACACGTTCCTCGCTTCGGCAGCGCGAATCGCCACGCGAGCCGACTCGAGCAGTGGCGCGACGCGCTCGATCGAGAACACCTGCGCGGCGAGATGCGACAGCAGGACCGTTTGATAGCCCGACCCGGTGCCGATCTCGAGCACGCGCTCCTTCCCGGTGAGCTTGAGGATCTCGAGATAGCGCGCGTGCATGCTGGGCTGCGAGATGGTTTGGCCGTTGCCGATGGGCAGCGCGCTATCCTCGTACGCGCGGTGTCTGATCCCGGTCGGGACGAAGAGGTGACGTGGCGTAAGGTCGAACGCGCGAAGCACCGCGAGGTCGGCGATTCCCTGCTCTCGCAACAGCTCGACGAGCCGTCGCCGCGGACCGCGGTACTCCGGGGCTACAGGTCCCGCCACCAATCGTGCTGCGCATCCAGCAGCTGATAGTTGGTGAGGTCGAGGTGCAGCGGAGTGACCGGAGATGAAGCCCTCCTGAATGGCGCGAAAGTCAGAGTCCTCGCGGCCCTGACCACGCGGCGGAGCCGCCGCCTATCCAGTAGATCTCTCGCCCCCACGGGTCCTTCATGCGCATGAGGGAATCGGAGTACACCCGCCGCCCCAGCGCGGTCACGCGCACCCCGCGAATCTCGGCGCCGCCGAGCGGCGGCAGGTTGATATTCAGCAACGTGTCGCGCGGAAAGTTCGGGAGTGCCACGACGTGCGCGAGCAGGCGTGACAACACACTCACCTGTGCAGACAGTAGTTGGGGATCCGCGCGAAGGTCCCCCCCGGCAAACGAAATCGCGATCGATGGAATGCCGAGCGACAATCCTTCCATTGCGGCCGCCACCGTCCCCGAGTAGAGCACGTCCTCACCCATGTTCTGCCCGTGGTTCACACCGCTGAGCACGAAGTCCGGACGACCTTCCATGAGCGCTTCGACGGCGAGCATCACGCAATCCGTTGGGGTGCCGTCCACCTGCCACCGCCGGTCGCCCCGAAGGATCGGACGCACCGGATGGTGCAACGTCAGAGAATGGCTCGTCGCGCTCTGCTCACGATCCGGTGCGACGACCGTGACCTCGCCAAGTGGCTCGGCGGCGCGGACCAGACAGTCGAGGCCATGCGCGAGAATCCCGTCATCGTTCGTGCACAGCAGCCGCATCAGCTCGCCCTCGCGCGCGTGTTCGCGTGCCGATGCGACCAGATCGTTCTGACGATGCGCGCGGAGTCGCTCATCCCCCGAAAGTGGCTGACCGCTCCGTAGACCGTGGGCACCGTTGCATTGCGTACACGAAACCCGGCCTGGGCGGCGCGGATGAGAAAGTCCGTCTCGAACTCGTAGCGGTCGCCGTGCGCATGAATCCGCTCGAGCACCGCGCGACGGATGGCGCGGAATCCCGACTGGGTGTCGCGCAACCGAACCCCGGCGACGCGCGCGATTGCGGCACTCGCCATGGCGTTGGTCATCCGACGCCGGAGCGGCATGGAGGATCCGGGTCGTACGCGCTCGCCGATCACGACATCGAATCCGCTGAGCGCCGTGATGAGCGCCGGTGCGTACGCAGCATCGTGTTGGCCGTCGGCGTCGAGTGTCACGACGACATCATCGCCAGCGCGCAACGCTTCCTCGAACCCCGCTCGCAACGCGGCGCCCTTTCCGCGATTGCCCGGCAGACGAATGGTCCAATCGGCGAGATGCGTCGCGACGGAAGCCGTGGCGTCGGACGATCCGTCATCGACGACAACGATGCGGGCAGCCGGGAGAGCACCGCGGATCTGCTCGAGCACCGCTGGCAAGGTGCGTTCAGCTCGATAGGCGGGGATGACGCAGGCGACCCGCTCAGTCACGTGCCGCGCTCGCCGCCTTCGAGAACGTCGAGGATCTCGCGCAGCTCGCGCTCGACGGCCGCGATCGTTTGCAGCTCGAGGGCGGCGCGGGCGACGCCGCGAATCTCCCCTTTGCGACGGTGCTCATCGACCTTCTGCCGCGCGCCCTCGATCGTGTACTTCTCGGTGTAGAGCAGGTGCTTCACCAGCTGAATGAGCTCCACTTCTCGACGCTGGTAGACACGATTTCCGGAACGGTTTTTCGCCGGACTCAGAAACTTGAACTGGCTTTCCCAATAGCGCAGGACGTGCGGCTTCAGATCGGTGAGCTCGCACACTTCTCCGATCGAATAGAACTCCTGCACGGGCTCGGGCGCGGTGACTCGCGGCGCCATCAGTCCGGCTCCGCGCGCAGCTCGCGCGTCATCAGCTCTCCGATCGCTCGGCGAGGATCGGTGCCTTCGAAGAGGATGCGATACACCGCGGCGACAATGGGCATTTCGATCTTCTCCCGCGACGCGAGCGCATGCGCGCTCTGAGTGGTGTACACGCCCTCGGCGACCGTCTCGCGCGCCGCGAGGGATTCGTCGAGGCGTTTGCCTTGACCAATGTCCAAGCCGAGCTGCCGGTTGCGGCTCAACGCGCCGGTGCACGTGAGCACGAGATCGCCCATGCCCGCGAGACCAGCGAACGTCGACGGATCAGCCCCCAGCGCGACGCCGAGCCGGGTCATCTCGGCCAGTCCACGCGTGATGAGCGCCGCTCGCGGATTGTAGCCAAGTCCGAGACCCTCTGCCATCCCCGTAGCGATCGCCATCACGTTCTTGAGCGATCCACCGAGCTCCACACCGACCACGTCGTGATGCGTGTAGACACGAAACGCATCCGAGCTCAGGGCTTGTTGAACGCGCCCGGACGCGTCGGCGTCGCGCGAGGCGGCGACGACAGCGGTCGGCTGGCGCTCCACAACTTCTCTGGCGAAGCTCGGCCCGGACAGCCCCACGACGTCATGACCCGGCATTTCTTCCGAAACGACATCGGTCATGAGGGCGAGGGTCTCGCGTTCGATGCCTTTGCTGGCCACGACGAGCGTGGCGCGCTCACCCGCATTCCCGGCGGCGCGGCGAGCAATGCCGCGCAGCACGTGCGAAGGGGTCACGAACAAGACCAGAGCCGCGCCTTCGATCGCATCGTCGAGGTCGCTCGTGGCGTGCAGTGTTTCATGCAGCTTCGCTTTGGCGAGGAATCGCGAATTCTCGTGCCGAGCGTTAATGGACTCGACGACGTCCGCCTCGTACGCCCACAGCGTGACATGCTCGCCGTTCCTCGCCAGGAGATCCGCGAGCGCGGTTCCCCATGCGCCGGCGCCGACCACCGCCGCCCGTGTCACCCGGGACTCTTCTTGCCGAATCGTGGCTCCTCACCACGACGCAGGCGGGCGATGTTTCCGCGGTGCGTCCAGAACACGAACGCAGCGACAACCGCGCTCACCGCGAATAGGGGCGATCGCACTCCCTCGCGCAGCCCGATGATGATGGGCAGCACCACCGCCGCCGTCAGCGACCCGAGTGACACGTAACCCCACGCGAACAGGACAATCACGAACATTGCCAGCGCAATGAGCGACGGCAGCGGCGCGAGTGACATGAATGCCCCGGCGGCGGTCGCGACCCCCTTCCCTCCTCCACGCAGCAGGAGAAAAATGGATCGGACGTGTCCAGCGATCGCGGCAAGGGCGTACGCGATGGCCCACAGGTCAGGGCGCGCGGCGTCCGTCATTCCGGGGAAAACCAGAACGGGGACGGCACCCTTCAACGCGTCAAAAAGGAGCACCACCAGCGCGATCCTGGGGCCCAGGACGCGATACACGTTCGTGGCGCCGAGGTTGCCCGAGCCGTGTTCGCGAAGATCGATTCCCCGCGTGAGCTTCCCCGCGATGTACGCGGCGGGAATCGACCCAATGAGGTAGGAGAGCGCGACAAGAATGGCGGGGTGAATCATGCCGCCTTTCTGCGGAGGAGAATGCGCAGCGGCGTGCCGGTAAAGCCCCACGCCTCCCGGAAGCCGTTATGCAGGTAGCGCACGTAATGCTCTTCGACGAGCTCGGGGTGATTCCCGAACACGGCGAAGGTCGGCGGCCCCACCTCGACCTGTGTTGCATACAGCAGCTTCACCTCCCTGCCCGCGGCCTGAGGCGGCTGGCGTCTCGCGATCAACTCCCCCAGCCGCTCGTTCACCTCGGACGTCGAGATGCGCTTCTTCCGTTCCTGCTCGACCTGCATGATGAGGTCGAGCACTTTCTGCACGCGTTGACCCGTCTTCGCCGACGTGAAGAGAAATGGCACGAAACGGAGATACGGCGCCTTCTCCACCGCGTCCTTCTGGAACTTCGCGGACGTCTTGTCTTCCTTCTCCTTGAGATCCCACTTGTTGACGACGATCACGAGGCCGCGCCCAGCCTCCCAGGCGAGCGTCGCGATCTTGAGATCCTGGTTGTGCAGCCCTTCGACAGCATCGATCAGCAGGACGCAGATGTCCGCGCGCTCGATGGCCCGACGCGTCCGCAGCGAAGAATAGAACTCGATTCCGTCGTCGATCTTTGCCTGACGACGCAACCCCGCGGTATCAATGAAAATGAGCTCGCGGCCATGATACATCATCGGGCTGTCAATCGCATCACGTGTGGTGCCGGCGATCTCGGAAACAACGAGGCGCTCCTCGCCGAGCAGCCGGTTGACGAACGATGACTTGCCGACATTCGGCCGTCCGATGACCGCGATGCGGAGCGCGTCCGTCTCCTCGGCGATCGCTGGTGGAAACTTCTCGACGAGACTGTCGAGAAGGTCGCCGGATCCCTTGCCATTCACTGCGGATACGGGGATTGGATCGCCCGCGCCGAGAGAATAGAACTCGTAGAAGTCGGTTGATCTGGGATCATCGACCTTGTTGGCAACGAGCATCCAGGGCTTTCGCGCATCACGAAGGATTTCCACCACACGCGCGTCGTGGGGGTGTAGCCCAGTCTTGGCGTCCACGACAAGCATCGCGAGGTCGGCCTCCGCGACGCCCTGCAGCACCTGCCGGCGAATCTCCACGTCCATGGCGACGGACGGATCATCGGTGAGACCGCCCGTGTCAACGAGCCAGAAGCTCCGGCCGTTCCACTCCGCGCGTCCAAAGTGGCGGTCGCGCGTCGTGCCCGCTTCGTCGCTGACGATGGCGGTATTCTCGCCTACCAGCCGGTTGAAAAGAGCGGACTTGCCGACGTTAGGCCGACCGACGACAACCACGACCGGGATGTTCATTCCGCATCCACCGTCGAGGGAGCTGCTCGCACCAGGTCCCCCACGTCCGACAAGACATCGAGGAAGTCGTACGACGGGTAGAGTGGGACTGGAACGTCCGCGCGCACGCCCGCCAACGGCGCGTCGTCGAGAAAGAATCCGTCCTCGTTGATGGATTCGGCGGGAATCAGCGCGAGGTCCAGGTCAGCGCGTCCGGCGAGCGTGCGGCGAATGTCCGCCCCGGGCAACAGCCCGGCGACGGTGGTCGTGGGTCCGAAGAGCGAGTTCTCGACGATGATGAGCTCGAAGTGGGCTCCAGTCGCCGCGCGAAGCTGCGCGAGGATCTCCGGCATGTAGGTGGTCCCGAGGGATGTCCCCGTGACGACGCCGATGCGCCTCCCCTCGAGCCGAGGGAGCGTTTCAGCACCTTCGCGCACCGTCTGCAGCAGCCTGGTTACCGCGCCAACGCCATTCTCGATCTGGGCGAATTCGCCGTAGTGCGTTGGGGCCGGTAGCGGCCGTTGGGCGAGGATGTACAGCTCATCCGATCCGAATACCCAGGCAGCGCCTCGCTCTCGCAACGCTCGCGCACCCCACCGCTCGGCGGTGTCCACGAGGACCGCCGCGGTCGCCTGATCCATCGTGCGACCCGTGTACAAGTGCGAAAACTGTGTGAGCCCTACGGGAACGATTGCCGCGGAAAGACACGCCTCACCGAAGCTCCAGAGATCGCGCAACGATTCCTCGAGGACGTCGCCGTCGTTGAGGCCAGGCACGACGACCATCTGAGCATGAAATTGGATCCCACCCGCCGCGAGCGTGCGAAGCTGGGCGAGCACATCGGGTACACGCGGATTATTGAGCAGCGTCCGCCTTGCGTCCCAGTTCGTTGCATGGACCGACACGTACAGAGGGGACAACCGATACTCGAGAATGCGCGCGACATCGCGCTCGCGCAGATTCGAGAGCGTCGCGAAGTTTCCGTAGGCGAACGACAGTCGGTAGTCGTCGTCTCGAATGTAGAGATTCCGCCGGAGCCCTGCCGGCAATCCCTCGACGAAGCAGAACTCGCAGCGGTTCGCGCACCGGCGGACGCTGGGGGGCTCGAGCTCGACCCCCATGGGCGCCCCTTCTGCTCGCTCGATCTCGTAGATGACGGGTTCCCCGTTTGGGAGCCGAGCGTCGATCACCAATTCCTCGTCGGCGCCGAGGAATTCCCAGTCGAGGAAGTCGTTGAGATCCCGGCCGTTGATCGTGAGCAGCTCGGTACCAGGCTGCAGCCCGATCTCGTCGGCGATACTTCCTGGGTGAATGCGACTGACGCGAACCATTGATCTCCTAAGAGCACAACCGGGGAAGGCCGGCGCGAGCGTGGCCTTCCCCGGCACAACGAACGGGACAAACAGGTAAAGGAACTTAGGAGATCACAGAACCGAAAGCAATCGGCGGAGCGCTGTTAGCCCACCGCATCTCACGTCAAAATGGCGCGTATCTGAACGCCACGATCCCCGCCTGACTCACTTCGACCACGAAGGGCGCCTTACTCTTTGCCTCCACCGGCCCGACGGTGACCTCCTTGGCCGCGACGGCCTTCCCTTCCTTGTCCAGGAACTCGAATCGAACGGTATAGCGTTGCCGGCTTGGCCGAGGTGTTCTCTACTGTTCCGCGAAGCGTGTGCTTGGGCCCGTCGTGGGAGAACTGAGAGAACGCCACGTGAGAGGTGAGTGCGTTCTTGCGCTCGACGTGCTTCACTGCCGTGTCGTACATTGCCCGCTCGAGCGCCAGATTCTTCGCCGCCTTCGCGACGTCGCCGCGGCCCTTGTACGCGATCGCCAGCAGCTGCCAGGCATCCTCATTGTGCGGATCCACCTGCGCCAGGCGTTGCGCCACGGGCATCATCTTGGTCCAGTCGTTCTTGGACCAGTACGTGTTCGCGAGGTTGAACAGCGCGTCGCGGTAGTACGGGTTACGCTGCAACACCGCGTCGAAGAGCTTGGCCGCGTCATCGTACCGGCGCGAGTTGAAGGCGTTCGTGCCACCCTCGAGGAGCTGCGAGTCCGTGTACTTCGATGGGTCGGTGACCATCTCCGCGAAAACGCTGGCAACCGCGGCGGTATCCCCGAGCACGGCGAGCATCCGCCCCATCCCCGCCTGCGCGCTCGTCTTCTGCTCGTCGCTCGGATAGGCTTCGATGAATGTCTTGTAGGCGGCCGCGGCTTCCTTCGCCGTCGCCTTCTGCTGGTCGCCCGACTGGATGTCCGCCTGCGTCGCCAGGAGCACGGCGTAGTTGTACATCACCTGATTGCGAATCTGCGCAGCGCCTTCGTCCTTGGCCGCCTGCTCGGCGGTGATCATGTCCAGCGTTCGCTTGTTGGCGGCGATCGCCGCCGGGAGATCGTTGCGCTTCTGGGCAATGATCGCGGAGAAGTACGCGGTGTGAGGCGAGCCCTGGTAAATCACATCCGCGCGCTTGATCAGCTTCTCGGCGCTGTCGACCTGGTCGTTGTTGATGAGCTCGGCCGCCGCATTGACGAGCGGCGCCCAGGCTGGACGGCGGTAGTCGTTCAGCTCGACGGCACATCCCGGCGCGGCGCGCTCCACGGCGTCGAATGCGGCGTCGGCCGCGGTCAGCAGGTCGACGGTTGCCTCGGGCTCCGTCGTGTAGCCAATGTCGGCACGCCGGACGACGGCCGGCTGCCCTTGCCGAGCGAGGAACCAGGCATAGGTCTGGCCCAGAATCATGTTATAGCCAACTTCATTCTGGCCACGAATCTTCGCGCCGTTCTTGTCCAGCTCCTTAATGGCCTCGGACGCCGACTTGGCGGGGTCGCCGATGCCCGCGATCGCACGTGCCAAGGCGTTCTTCGCCGTCTTGAGCTGTCCCGGCTTGTCTGTGTCGATCTTGCACTCCGCTGCGGCCGCCTGAGCGCTCGCCTGTCCCCCGAGCGCGAGCGTGGCGAGCATGGCCAGGGATGCCGCTGTGAGCCTCACGATCATCTCGGATCTCCTCATTGATGAACGCCAAACGCGGGCGCTAGGAGGCGCCCGCACCGTGGAATACCCGATCCGCTGCTACCCGTTCCGCTGCCTCGCGCGCCGCGATTACCGCTTCGCGCAAGGTGATCCCGGTCACCTCAGCCAGCCGCGCGACGTCGTCGTATTCTGGCTTTACGCGACGCGCGCCGTCGGGCATGGCGACAATCTTCATCCGAACCGTGTGCCCTCGCACATCCACCGAGCGCGTTTCGCGTGACAGAGCGTGGCGCTGGACGCGTGCGCGTCGTACTCCAATCGTCGTCGTCTCCGCAAACAGCGCGCGCTCCAGTGCATCCGCCTCGCCCAGGCGTGCAAGGACCTCGATCCGCGCACCGGGGCGGCCCTTCTTCATCACGGACGGAAACAGGACGACATCGAGCGCACCAGCCGTCCGCAATGTCTCGGCCGCACCGGCAAGGTACTCTGGCTCCATATCGTCGACATCCGCGGCGAGCAGGACGAGCTCCTCCACGCGATCGCCCGTCGCCGACGCGACATCCGCCAGGATTACTCGCAAGGCATTCGGCCGATCGGGAAAGTCCTTGGTGCCCGCACCGTACCCGCTGCGAAGAACGACGTAGGATGGCGGTGGCTCCCCACGCGAAAGCACCCTCACCAGTGCGGCGCCCGTCGGGGTCACCAGCTCGCCCGAGCCGTCCGGTCCACTACGAATGCGAAGCCCTTCGAGCAGTCGCAGTGTCGCGGGCGCGGGCACCGGGAGGGTGCCGTGCGCAGCCTTCACCGTTCCATCTCCCGTCGAGATCGCGGTGCAGAAGATCTCGCTGACGCCGAGGAGGCGGAAGCCCCAGATCGACCCGACGACATTGAGAATGGCGTCGACCGCCCCCACCTCGTGCAGGTGGACGCGCTCCACGGGAACGCCATGAATGCTCGCCTCCACCGTCGCGATGGCCGTGAAAGCCTCGTCCGCGGTACGCTTCACGTCATCCGGAGCGTCGCTGCGCTGCACGATGTCGCGGATCTGGTGAAGGTGTCGCCCGTGCGGTTGCGGCGGAATGTCGAACTCCACCTTCGCGCAGTCGATCCCCGCCCGGCGCACGCGCGCGATGCGCACTCCCACGCCCTCGAGGCCGAGGCGGCCAGGGAGTGAGCGGAGCCAGGCTTGATCGAGCCCGACGTCGACGAGCGCGCCCAGCGTCATGTCGCCGGCAATGCCGCTGAACGGCTCCAGGATGGCGATCGTCATGGCGCCGAAAGATACTCGCCGGCACGCGTCACGTCAGGTTCGATACGACGCGCCAGCCCCCGTGTTGAACAGGACGATTTCCGCATCCGTGTTGAGTCGACCGGCCTCAAGCAACCTGCGGCATACCGCCAAGGCGCAGCCCCCTTCAGGGCTCGCGTCGATGCCCGTGCGCTGCGTGATCTCCAGCGTCGCCGCGCGGATCTCGTCTTCCTCCGCGGCCTCGGCGTCCCCGCCGCTGTCGCGCAACGCGGTCAGGATGAGGCGGTCTCCCAGTGGGGCCGGAACGCGCAGTCCGCTGGCGTGCGTTTGCGGGTCTGGCCACGGCGCCGCGCGCTCGGTCCCCGCATGGAAAGCGCGCACGATCGGAGCGCACCCGGCCGCCTGCGCGGAAATCATTCGCGGCAGTCGCAAGCCCTCCTCGATCCAGCCGGCGGACACGAGCTCCTGGAAAGCCTTCCACATACCGATGAGGCCGGTGCCGCCGCCCGTGGGATAGATGATCGCATTCGGGAAATCGCCAGCCCAGCTGCTCGACTATCTCGAGGCCCATGGTTTTCTTCCCCTCGATGCGGTACGGCTCACGGAGGGTCGAGGCGTCGAACCATCCGTGTTGCGCGGCGAATTCGCGCGCGGCCTTCCCCGCGTCCCCTATGTGCCCGCTCACCGTGATCAGCTCGGCACCAAATGCCCGAATGGTGTTGAGAATCGGCACCGGTGTTTCGGCGGGCGCGTACACGCGCACCGGGAGCCCGGCTGCCGCACCATAGGCCGCGAGCGCGGCACCCGCGTTCCCCGCGGTTGGTACCACGACGCCTGGAACAGCCAGCGCCTTGGCACGGGTGACGGCCGCGCTCATGCCGCGCGCTTTGAACGACCCGGTAGGATTGAGTCCTTCCTCCTTGATCCAGAACGTGCGCACTCCCAGCGCGCGTGCCATCGTGTCGACCGGAATGAGCGGCGTCGCTCCCTCACCCAGGGTGATCGGCGACTCGTCAGGCGCCAGCGGCATCCACGCCGCATAGCGCCACATGTCCCATCGGTTGAGAAGCGTCTCAGGACCGTCGGGCAGATGCGCGTATCGGACGAGGTAGGGCTGCGCGCACTGCGGACAGAGCTGCGCGATCGTATCCCCTGGCGCCGTCGCCGCGCACGAGGAGCATTCGAGTGACCAGTGCGTCACGCGGCCGGATCTGAGCTGTTGACGGCCCCCTCCGCGGGAGTGGGCGGCGCTCCCGGTTCCTCGGGCCCATCGGCGAACGGCGACGCGCCCTGGAGCGCTTCGAGAATCTTCTGCGCCGCCTTGGGAGAGAACCCCGGTAATCCGGCGATCTGCTCGATGCTGGCATCGCGCACGCCCTGCACGCTCCCGAAGGCACGCAACAACGCGCTCCGCTTGGAAGGACCGACGCCAGGAATGCGGAGCAGCTCGGAGGTGACCGTGCGCATGGCGCGGCGCTTCCGGTTGTAGGTCACGGCGAAGCGGTGTGCCTCGTCGCGCGCCTGTTGCAGGAGCCGCAGCGCGGGGGACCTTCGTGCCAGGCGAAGCGGCTCGCTCTTTCCGACGAGAAACACCTCCTCGTCGCGCTTGGCGAGACTGATGGTCGGCAGTGCGGTGAGGCTGAGCGTGTCGAGTGCGACCCGCGCCGCGGCGAGCTGTCCCTTCCCCCCGTCGATCACCACCAGATCGGGTAGGCTCTTTTTCTCCTCGAGCCGACGCTGGAAGTAGCGCGTCACGACCTCCCGTATCGACGCGAAGTCGTCCGTCCCTTCCACGGTCTTCACGCGGAACTTGCGATACTCGGCGCGCCGCGGACGGCCATTATCGAACCACACCATTGAACCGACGGTATCTGTCCCCTGGGCGGTGGATATGTCGAAGCACACCAGCGACCGTGGCAGTCGCTCGAGGCCAAGCTCACGCCCGAGGTCGTACACGGGGCTCGACGCCCGCTCCTCCGTTTCGAGCGCAGTAAGCTTGAGCTCCTCGAGAAGATGACGCGCGTTCTGCTCCGCCAACCCAACGAGCTCGCGCCGCGGCCCGCGCTGCGGAATGTGAATGGTGGTTCCGGTGAGCGATTCCTCGAGCAGCTCACGATCCTCGACGTCGAACGGCAGCAGAAGCTCAGGCGCCCGCTCGCGCGAGGAGAGGTAGCTGCCGGCGAGATACGCCGTCATCACCGCCGCATCAGGTTCGCCCTCGATCCGCTCCACGAAGGTGTGATCGCGGGCGAGCAGCTTGCCGTCGCGAATGCGCAGAATTGCCACGCAGGCGTCCTCTCCGTCGCGCGCGAAGCCGAGGACGTCTCGATCGCCACCGTCGACGCGCAGGACGATCTTCGGCTCCTCCATGTTCTCGAGGTGCACGAGCACGTCTCGAAGCTCCGCCGCACGCTCGAAGTCCAGCCGGGCCGACGCATCGTCCATGCGCTCGCGGACCCGTCGCGTGACTTCATCGGAGCGGCCTTCGAGGAACAGGACCACTTCATCGATCATGCTCGCATAGTCCTCCTGGGTCTGCAGGTGGACGCACGGCGCCTTGCATCGCTTGATGAAGTAGTCGAGACAGGGCCGCTCGGGCATCTCTGCCGGCATATCGTAGTTGCACGATCGAACGGTAAAGATGCGCTTGACGACGTTGAGCGCGCGACGCATTGCGCCGACATCGGTGTATGGGCCGAAGTAGCGGGCGCCGTCATTGACGACGCGGCGCGTGACGAACACGCGTGGAAACGGCTCCGGCACCGTCACCTTGATATATGGATACGACTTGTCGTCCCGCAGCGTGATGTTGAACCGGGGCTTGTACTCCTTGATCAGGTTTGCCTCGAGAATCAACGCATGCGCTTCGCTCGGCACGACAATCGTGTCGACGTCGGCAAGCTGCCTGACGAGCGCCGCGGTCTTGAGACTGTCACCGGCATCGGCGCCGAGGTACGAGCGCACGCGCGAGCGCAGGCGTTTCGCCTTGCCCACGTACAACACGGCCCCCTCGCCGTCTTTCCAGAGATAGACGCCGGGCGATTCGGGGAGGTGGGCGATTTTACGTGCGATCTGCTCGTGGGCGCTCATGACAATGGCCGGCCTGGTCCGCGTCACGTCGATGCGGACGCCTCACGAAATATAACGCCCGCGGCGACCCCTACCGCCTGCGCACCGCACGGGCGAGCACTGCCCGCGCCTGCTCGATACCGGCAGCGGCGGTCATTGCCAAGTACACCACACCGAAGGTTCCGAGCACGATGGCCGCTGTCACCCACGGGTGCGCATCGCTCACCAGAATCTTTGCTCCCCATGCCGCTACGGCCGCGACGGCTGCACAAGCCCACAGCTTCAGGACGACGCCGGTCAGCCGCTCGTCGACTCCAAGGCGAGCGCGGAGCGCGGAGCGAAGGAGCACGAGCTCGAGCCAGGCCGCGATTCCAGAGGCCACGGTAATTCCCGCTGCGCCCCATCGAGGAGCGAGTCCGAGCAACCCGGGTCCGAACAGCGCCAGCGCTGCCGCCAGCACGACGCCGAACGTCACGCGGACGGCCGCGAACCGAAGCGGTGTACGCGTGTCATGCAGCGCATAGAACGCGGATGAATAGAGGCGGCCGCTCGTGGACGCGAGCAGCCCCACCGCCGAACCGGCGAGTAATGCCCACACGAACCGCGAGTCCTCGCGTGAGAATTCACCCGTCTCGAACAGTGCGGCCGCGACGACATCGCCCAGGGCGAGGAACACGGCGGCCGACGGCACGATAAAGAACGCAATGCGGCGCAGCCCCGTCTGCAGCCGGGTGCCGAGTCGATGGCCGACCGCATCGTCGCGCGCCACGTCGCTCGCCATCTCCGGCAGCTCCGCCGCCGATATCGACATGCCGAACAGGCTCACCGGAAGCGTGTAGAGCATCTGGGCATTCATCAGCGCCGCCACCGCACCGGTGGGCAGGAGACTCGCGATGAGCGTATCGACGTACGCGCCGATCTGCACGACGCCACGTCCGAGAAACGCGGGCACGAAGTTGCGTCCGACCGTTCGTATGTGCGACCCGCGCTCGAAGCTCGGACGCATGCCGCGCACGAGCGTGAGGACGACCGGAAGCTGCACGAGGAGCTGAAGCGCACTCCCGACAACGGACCCCCAGGCCGCCACGACCGCCAGCTCTGCATTGGCAACTCTGCCGGCGTAAAGAAACAGCGACGCGATGATGGCGACGTTCCATACCACCGGCGCGACGTACGGTAAGAAAAAGCGGCGGTGACTGTTTAGAACGCCGAGACACCATGCGGAGAGCGCGAGCAACCCCATCCCCGGAAACAGCACGCGCACGATGCGAATCGTGAGCATGCGCTTCTCGCCCTCGAATCCCGGCGCGATCACGTCAATGAGCCACGGCGTGACAAGCACACCAGCGAGCACGACGACCGCGACGATCAGAGAGAGGAACGCGAATACCGCTCCGGCAAGGCGGCGAGCCTCCTCGTGCTCCCCACGCGCGAGCAGGCGCGAGTACACGGGAATGAACGATGCCGAGAGGACTCCCTCACCAAACAGATTCTGCAGGAGATTGGGGATCCGAAAGCCAGCGCTGAAGGCATCGGCCGAGCTCGAAAGGCCAAGATAGTGCGCAAGCACGCGCTGCCTGACGAGGCCGAATAGACGGCTGAAGAGGATCCCGACGCCGACCAGCACGGCGAACCGTGCGCTGGCCGGAGGTGCTGGCGGCGGTGGCGGAGACGCCGCCTCCGTCACGTGGCGATCGGCGCCGCCCGCGGATCAGGCTCGATCGCGTTCGGTGCCTCGATCAGCGAGTCCGCGTGGAGGCGCGCTTCACGCCGCATAGCCTCGAACAATGTTGGGCCTTCGCGGGCCAGCATGGGAAGGAAGTTCAACACGCGCTCCTGCGGCTCGTCCAACGGGTAGATTGCGGCGTGCGCCGCGTCCACGTGCTCGACGATCTCCACCTCGCGGCGTTTGGCCGCCGCCAGCACGCGTCGCTCGAGTCGGTTCACGCGGTGCATGAGCTGTCCCTCCGCGCCATCGACGACTCGCTTGTCGACGAGTGAGCGGCGGTCCTCAGCGAGCGCGGCGCGAAGGGCATCGATGGCACGATGCGTCACTTCTCGCATGTCCGCGAGCGCCTTCATGACTCCGCTCGGCATTCGCTTCACCACGAGCCGTCTCACGACGTCGTGCCGCTCGCGAAGATCATCACTCGTGAGCCCGTACCGCTCGAGGATGCGATCGACGTACGGCTCGACGATGAGGCCGGACCATCGCGGCAGAGCGAGCGGCGTCGGCGTGTCCAGCACTTCCGCCAGTGCGCCTGCCTGCGCGAAGTACGCAAGCTCGCCCGGTCCGGCCATGTAGGCGACCGTCGGCATCAGCGCCCGCTCCAGAATCGGTCGCAATAGCACGTTCGGACCGAGCACCGCCTCACGCTGGCGACTGACCTCGCTCGCGCGGCTCACCGGCACGCGCTGCTTGACCCCCTTCTCGTACTCGAAGACGAGAGACAGTCCAGGCACGTGGCTTACCTGCGGTTCGTGGCCTGCGGCACGGATCGCCGCCTCTCGCTTCACGAGCGCTGCATCGAGGCGGGCCGCCTCACGGAGCGCGAGCGCCAGAATTGGCCGCGACGCCTCTCTCACCGACGCGTGCGAGGCATCGAGCACGGGGATGCCGAGCGGCTCGAGCATCCGCCGCAAGAGAACGAGGTAGGCGCCACCGACCGTCGTGGCTCGGCGCGTACGCCTCTCGCGCGGCCGAGAGTGGCTCGTCATAGGCAACCGAGCCCGCGGCGACGGCAAGCTCGCTGAGGAGTGCCGCGACGTCTCCGAGCGGTTGGTCGGCCATGCTCACGCCCTCGCGTGCAGCCGGCGGAAGGCGCAACTCGCGCAACCCCGACCGTGTCGCCACCCAGGTGACGCTCGCCTCGGCATAGTCGGCATCGTCGGTCGCGCCCCAGAAGAGCGGCGCTGCGGGAATCCCGGTCGCGTCTTCCAGCGCGTCGGCGAGCGCGAGGGCTGAGACGGCCTTGGACCACGTGTAGATGGGACCACCGAACAGGCCCGGCTGCTGTCCCGTGGTCACGACGACCCCGCCTTCCCGGGCAACACGCTGGAGTCGGTCCGCGGCGATCCCCTTGGCCTCGATGGCCGGCGCGAGAGCGGTCAACCAATGGGCCGGGGTCTCGCGGCGGACTCCCTCGATGTATGCGCGCCACTCCTGAGCGCCCTGCGGACGTCGCGTGTAAAACGCGCCGCCGTCGGCGCGGGCCGCCAGCTCGGCGAGCAAAGACCCGCCGAGTGGCCGCGTGAGGACGCGCGCCTCGCTCACTTGTGGTAGGGCTCGCCCCGCACAATGGTGCCCGACCGATAGAGCTGCTCGGCCAGAACGAGCCGTGCGAGCTCGTGAGGCATCGTCCACCGCGAGAAGCCCAGTGTCGAGCGCGCGCGCGTGCGCACGATGTCGGAAAGGCCGAACGCTCCACCGATGAGAAATGCGACGTCCCGCTCGGCGCGCTCACGTTTCTCGCGCATCCACCCTGCGAACTCGGCGGACGCCATCTGGGGCCCGGTCTCGTCGCAGGCGATCACATCCGCACCCTCGCATGCGTCGAGCAGGCGCTGCCCTTCCCGCTCCCGTACCAGCGCCGGCGCGGCGGAGCGCGCGGACTCTTCACGCACTTCCTTCGTCTCGAGGGGCCAGTACCGAGCCGCGCGCGTCTCGTACTCGCGAATGGCATCCGCCAGCGTCCGATCGCGAGGCCGACCCACGGAGACGATCAGGAAGCGCATGCGGACGCCGGCCTGGCGCTAGGCGTAGATTCCGCGCAGCCGGTGCACTGTCGCGACGCGACTGATGGAGAGCATGTACGCGGCGGTTCGCATGTTGACTTTGTGCCGGCGAGACAGATCGAGCACGTCCGCGAACGAGCGACACATGATCTCGGTGAGCCGCTGATTCACGACATCTTCCGTCCAGAAATAGCCGCCACGGTCCTGCACCCATTCGAAGTAGGAGACGGTGACGCCCCCGGCATTCGCGAGGATGTCCGGGATGACGAAGACACCGTTCTCCTCGAGAATCGCGTCAGCGGCGGCCGACGTCGGCCCATTGGCGCCCTCGCAAATGACCTTCGCCCGCACCTTCGACGCGTTCTTCGACGTAATCACGTTCTCGAGCGCCGCCGGAAGCAGCACATCCACCTGAAGGGTGAGGAGCTCCTCGTTCGTAATGCGCTCGCCCCCCATGTAGCCCTCGAGGGTCCGATGCTTCTTCACGTGCTCGATCGCGTGCCGAACGTCGATGCCGGCCGGATTGTGGTACCCACCAGTCCGGTCGCTGATCGCGATGATCTTGCATCCTTCCTTCGCCAGCAGATCCGCTGCAACCGAGCCCACGTTGCCAAACCCTTGCACGGCGACCGTCGTTCCCGTCAGCGACATCTTCAGATGACGGAGCGCCTCCTTGGTGACGATCATGCACCCGCGGCCCGTCGCCTCGCGACGACCGAGCGAGCCGCCCATCTCCACGGGCTTTCCGGTGACGACAGCGGTGACGGTATGCCGCACGTGCATGGAGTACGTGTCCATCACCCACGCCATCACACGCTCGTTGGTGTTTACGTCCGGCGCCGGAACGTCACTGTCCGGGCCGAGCGTGGATATGATCCCCGCTGTATATCGGCGTGTGAGCCGCTCCAGCTCGCCCACGCTCATCTTGAGAGGGTCACAAACGACGCCGCCCTTCGAACCTCCGAAGGGCAGACTGACCACCGCGCACTTCCACGTCATCCACGCCGCAAGCGCCTTCACTTCCTCGAGCGTGACGTTCATGTCGAAGCGGATCCCGCCCTTGGCCGGTCCCCGCGACGTGTTGTACAAGACGCGATATCCGGTGAACACCTCCACTTCGCCGTTGTCCATCAGAACGGGAACGGAGACGACGATCTGCTTCTCGGGATGCCGGAGGACCTTGTAGAGTCCGGGCTCGAGATCCAGCAGCTCCGCGGCCCGGTCGAAGCGCGACATCATCGCTTCGAAGGGGTTGTCCTCGTTGAGAAAACGGTCCTTGTCCGGACGGACGATCTTGTCGGTGGGCAGGCGAAGGTCGGTAGCCATGATATTCGGGGAGAAGTGCTGGACCGGGCGGTCAGGGTTGAACGGGTCGTGAGGCCAGCACACGCGCAAGCAAAGCGTCCAGGGCGTCGCGCCCTTCCTCAACCATGACGCTCTGCGAAACATACCATAACGGCGGCGCTTCGCGAGGCCAATGCGGCGCAAGCTTGACCGCATCCTTGAGCGTGCAGACAGCGATCTCGCCCGCCGCCATCATGGATGCCAGACGAGCGACCTCCGCATGTGTGTAGGCGTGATGATCGGGGAACACCGCCGCACGCACAGTGGCATCGGTCGACGCGAGCTGGCGAAGGAACGCCGACGGGTCGCCGATCGCGACGATCGCCAGCGTTCGTGTACCGGCCAATGCCTCCAGCGGCATCGTGCTCTCGCCCGTAGCGGCGCGAAGCTCCTGCAACGCGAGTGCTGCTACGCCGACGGCGATGCCGGGGAATCGGTGGCGAATGGTGTCGGCGACGGCGCTTGCCGCCGCCGGGGACGCGGCCTTTCGTGTCACCAGCACCATTGAGGCGCGTCGCAACGCCGACAGAGGCTCGCGCCACGGGCCCGCCGGGAGGAGGCGAGGAGCCGAGGCCCAACGATCGGCGCTGAGCAACACGAGGTCTGCCTCGCGGGCCGCACGGCGATGCTGAAAGGCGTCGTCGAGCACGACGATGTCCGCACCGAGCGTCGACGCGCGCTCGGCGCCGCGAACGCGGTCGGGCGACACCACGACGGGTACGTCCGGATTCAGTCGCTCGTGAACGAGCGGCTCATCCTCGCCGTAGCCTCGCATGACGATCGCGGGGTGGGCACCCTGCCGCGCCAGTAACGACGCGATCCACGCGGCCACGGGGGTCTTACCCGTCCCGCCGACGGTAAGGTTCCCCACGCTGATCGCGGGCAGCGCCAGCGGGCGCGCGCGGCGAAGCCCGGACCGGTACAGCCCGGCGTGAATACCCGATGCCACGCGATACAGGATCGAGGCGGGCAAAAGGGCCATGCGCGCCGCGCGTGCGCCGAGGCCGGTTCCCCACCAGAGATGCTCGAGCTTCCGAGCGTGCATCACTGTGGGGCGTCCGCAACGATGGCGGTCGTACGATATCGGCTCGCCAGGCTTCGCAGCCGTTCCTGCCAGGCGGGGGCCTGAGCGGCGGCGGCTCTCGCGTTCGGCGCCTCGACACGGAGCGGATCCTCATAGGCGATCGTAACGCGCGCGAACGGCTTGGGGATGAGAAAGCGATCCCAACTCGTGAGGCGCCACGCGCGCGGCGCATCGACGGTGATGAGCACGAGGGGCGCACCGGTGCGCTGCGATACGACGAGCGCTCCCGGAGCAAAGCTCTCACGCGGGCCGCGCGGCCCGTCCGGTGTAAACGCCACGTCACGCCCCGTCTCCAGCTCGCGCACCGTGCCGAGAATCGCTCGCTCGCCGCCGCGGCTCGTCGAGCCGCGCACCGAGTGATATCCGAGTGAGTGTGCGATGCGCGCGATGATCTCTCCATCGCCGTGCTCGCTGATGAGAATGGCAACGCGCTCCTTCCGATGCTGCCAGAGCAGCGGAAGCATGGTACCGTGCCAGAACGTATAGATCACTGGCTGACCGCTGGCGCGCAGCGCGCGATGTGGCTCGGCATTGATGACCCGAAGCCGCCACGTACTCGCAAGCACGCGAAAGAGGACGCTTCCCGCGCGCGCTGCCCAGCGAACGCGACGCGCATGGCGCCGGGCGCGAGCATCGTCGGTCACCGCGTCATTCCCAATGCCATGTCCGCAACACGGTCCGCTGCCCCTGGCGAACCCAGTCGCGAGCGAACGTCCGCGAGCTCGCCGAGCATTCGCTGGCGCGCATCGGTCTCATGGAGGAGAGGCTCGAGCGAGTCAGCGACGCGGACGGGGACGAGCTCGTTCCTGAACGAATTCCGGAGCGACAAGCCGGCCCGCCACGACGTTGACGAGCCCGATCCAGGGCACTTTTACCACTCGTGAGGCAATGGCGTACGTAACGCGGTTCGTGCGATACCCGATTGCCAACGGGCACCCCGCGACGGCGGCCTCGAGCGTTGACGTTCCGCTCTTGCAGAACGCTGCGTCGGCTGCTCGCAGCACGTCGAACGATGCACCACGCACGGTGGGAAACGGGCACGCCCTCGGGTCGAGCTCGATCCCCGGCGCGACACTCACGACCACATGCAGACCGGGCACGCGACGCTGAAGCTCGCGTCCGACAGCGACGAAGTCGTCGAGATGCCGCGCGATCTCCTGGCCTCGGCTTCCCGGAAAGAGAGCCAGCACGCGCGCGTCGTGAGGCAGACCGAGGACCTGTCGCGCCGCCTGAGGCGATTCGGCATTGACTTCGCGCGGTCGAGCAGCGGATGACCAACGAACGTCGCGTCGATCCCGTGCTGTCGCAGCAAGGCCTCCTCGAACGGCAGGATCACCGCGGCGCGCGTGATCAACCGCGACAGCTTCGCCAAGCGACCCGCGCCCCATGCCCACACCTGAGGCGTGATGTAGTACAGCACAGGCACGCCGCGCGCGCGAGCACGCTCCGCGACGCGCATGTTGAATCCGGGGTAGTCGATGAGCGTGACGAGCCCCGTTTGCTGACGATCGAGTCGTTCGCGAAGGGCGCGAAGCAGGATCCAATGGCGGGGAATGTGGCGAATGACCTCCACGAATCCCATCACCGCCATTCGTTCGACGTCCTCGATCAGCGTGACGCCAGCGTCCCGCATGCGTGAGCCACCGATTCCCGCCAGCGGCCGATCGGGCTCGCGGCGACGGATGGCCGCCGCAACCCCCGCGGCGTGAAGGTCACCGGACGTCTCGCCGGCGACGAACAGAATCTCACGCACGACCAGCGCCCGCGAGCGACGGCAGCGTGCGCTCGATCTCGCGATTGATGCGCAGCGCAACCGCCAGGGCCTCGCGCCCATCGTCCCCGGAGACGACCAGGGGCGTGGCTCCCTGCACCGCCGCGATGAAGCTCTCGAGCTCGAGACGCAGCGGCTCCCCGTCTGGTGCTTCCAGCACGACCCGTTCGACGAACGCCTCGAGCGCGAGCGGCGCCTTCGCGATCGCGGCGAAGTCGACGTCGGTGCGCAGTCGGTAGAACTCGCCCGGTTCCCGCCGCGAGATCGAGCGAGAGATATCCCGTTCGCTGGAAGATCCGGATCTTCCGAAGTCGCTCGCGCGATACTCGGCTGGCCGGTGATGTTGGCGACCGCGCCCGAGTCGAAGGTGAGGCGCGCATTCGCGATGTCGACGGACGGAGTCAGCACCGGCACGCCGACCGCCTGGAGATCGTCGACGTGTCCGCCCACGAGCGTCCGCACGAGGTCAATGTCGTGGATCATGAGATCCAGAACGACGGCAACGTCGGAGCCGCGCGGATTGAATGGAGCGAGGCGATCGCTCTCGATGAAGCGCGGCGTATCGATGAATGGGAGCGCGCGCGCGGATGGCCCGATTGAATCGCTCCACGTGCCCGGTTTGAATCAACGCGCCGGTCCGCTTCGCCACCGCCACCAGGTCGTCGGCCTCGGCGAGGGTTGCCGCGATCGGCTTCTCGATCATCACGTGGATGCCGCGCTCGAGCGCTGCCTTCGCGACCTCGTGGTGCCCGATCGTCGGAACCACCACCGTCACCGCATCGACCTGGTCCAGCAGGGCCTCCAGCGAGGGCATCGCCGGCACACCGAGCTCGCTGCTCACCTGCTGCGCGCGCTCGGGCCGCACCTCGCAGAAGCCGACGAGTCGCGCGCCCTCGACGTCGCGGAGGAGTCGGACGTGATGCTGGCCAAGGCTTCCCGCGCCGATCACGCCGACGCGCACCGCGGCGCTCAGATCACCACTCCGCGCTGGCTGTTGTCCACGAATCCGAGGAAGTGCTTGACCTCCGGCGTCATGGAAAGCTCGGACTGCGCGCGCTCGAGCGCCTGCGACACGTTGAGCTCCGAACGGAAAAACAGCCGGTAGGCACGCTTGAGCTCGCGAATGACCTCCGGATCGAAGTTGTTTCGCTGAAGCCCCACCGAGTTCAGCCCGTAGAGCTTCACCGGATTTCCGACAGCCTTGAGGTAGGGCGGGATGTCCTTGGCCACGCGAGACATGCCGCCGACGAACGAGTGCGTGCCGATGCGCACGAACTGGTGCACCGCGGTGAGCCCGGAAAGGATCGCGCGATCTTCCACCGTGACGTGCCCGGCGAGCTGGACGCCATTCGCCAGAATGACCCCATCGCCGACGTGACAGTCGTGCGCGAGGTGGACGTACGACATGATGAAGCTGCTCTTCCCCACGCTCGTCTTCCACGACTGCGAGGTGCCGCGATTGATCGTGGAGTATTCGCGCACGATGGTGCCCTCGCCGATCTCGACGGTCGTCGGCTCTCCCTTGAACTTGAGATCCTGCGGGTCGCCGCCGATCACGGAGCCCACGCCGATGCGGACGTTGCGGGCGAGACGCACGTGCCGCTCGAGGGACGCGCGAGCGGCGATGATGCATCCGTCACCGACCTCGCAGTCCTCGCCGATGATCGCGAATGGGCCCACCTCGACGTCCTCGCCAAGGCGCGCATCGTGCGCGACGATCGCGCTCGGATGCACACGCACGCTCATTTGTCGCGCACCATCGCGCCCATGTCGGCCTCGGCGGCAATTTCGCCATTCACCCGGGCGACGCCGTGCATCTTGCACGTCGCGCCGCGCAGCTGTGTGACCTGGCACTCGAAGCGCAGCTGATCGCCCGGGCGCACCGGCCGCCGGAACCGCACGTTGTCCAGCGAAATGAAGTACACGACCTTCGTTTGCGGATCGTCGACGAGCCCCATCAGGAGAATCCCGCCGACCTGCGCCATCGCCTCGATGATGAGCACGCCGGGCATGATCGGATGCCCCGGGAAATGGCCCTGGAAGAACGGCTCGTTGATCGTGACGTTCTTGATCGCGACGATGCGCTTCTTCTCCTCCATCTCCAGCACCCGGTCGACGAACAGGAACGGGTACCGGTGGGGCAGTACCTTCATGATGTCGTTGATGTCGAACATCCGCGTCTCCTTCGCGGCGGAATTGATCATCTCTCGCACCAGCGCCACCGTTCCGCGGTGACTCGGCTTGATCGCCGTGACGTGCGCTCGCACGCGCCGGCCCGCGAGCGCAAGGTCGCCCACACAGTCCAGCGCCTTGTGTCGCAGAAACTCGTCAGGCCACCGGAGCGTCGCGTCGACTACCCTTTCGTCGTCCAGGACGATGGCATTCGCGGTGGTCGCGCCGCGAATGAGCCCCATCGTTCGTAGCAGTTCCACCTCGCGCACGAAGCCGAACGTTCGCGCCCCCGCAAGATCGCGAACAAAGCTGCCTGGCGATACCTCGTACGCCCCCGATTGCCGGCCGATCAAGGGATGGGGAAAGTCGATGGTGATGTCGAGTGAGAGGTTCTTGGCCGGACGCGCCTCGTAGCTCGCATCGCCATCGACCACGCGCACGGAAGATTGCAGCTCGAGGTACTCGACGGTTCCCCCACGCTCGACGATTCCGGCCTGCTCGAGCGCGTCGACGAACGGACGGGCACTTCCGTCCATGATCGGCGGCTCGCTGGCGTCGAGCTCGATCAGGAGGTCGTCGATCTGCTGGCCAACGACTGCCGCGAGCACGTGCTCGACGGTGTGGAAGGCCGCCTCACCGCTGCCGAGCTGCGTTCGTCGCTCGACCTGCACCGCGTGCGACACGTGCGCGGGAATCGAGGGCGCGTTGGGGACGTCCACCCGGCGAAAGCGCACACCGGTGCCCGGCTCCGCAGGTGCGAAGGTCAGTCGTACCGACTCACCGAGATGCAGTCCCACGCCCTCGAGCGTGACGCGCTGCGCCACAGTTCGACGCCCGCTCACCGTCGCTCGCGATCGATCAGACGCTCGAGCGTCTTCATGAGTCCGGAAAGCCGAAAGAGCGCTGCCTGCGCACGCAGTGCCTCCTTGTGCGGCCGCGCGGGATACCCGGACCACGTCTCGCCCGCCGGGATGTCACTGATCGCCCCACCCTGTGCACCAAGCCGTGCGCCCTTTCCGACAGTGAGATGGCCGGAGAGCCCCGACTGCCCCGCGAGAATGGCGCCGTCCCCGACGTGTGTCGAGCCAGCAATGCCGACCTGGGCCATAATGAGGCAGAGGGCGCCGACGCGCACGTTGTGACCGATATGCACGAGGTTGTCGATCTTCGTCCCCGGACCGATCACCGTATCATCGACACTGCCGCGATCTATCGTCGTATTCGCGCCGATCTCGACATCGTCACCGATGACGCACCGCCCCACGTGCGGGATCTTCTGGTGGGCGCCGTCATTGAAGACGTAGCCGAACCCGTCACTGCCAATGCGCGCCCCCGCGTGAATCATCACGCGACGGCCAATGCGCGCCCGCGGATAGACGCTCACGCTCGGAAATAAATGGCTGTCCTCTCCCACGTGGGCCCCATCGCCGACGACGCACCCGGCATCGAGCGTGACTCGATCGCCGAGGACGACATCGCGTCCGATCACCACATGTGCGCCGAGCGCCACGTCGCGCCCGAGCGTCGCGCCGCGCCCGATGACCGCTGACGCATGGACACCAGCCTGTCGTGGCGGCGCGACGTACAGTTCCGGCAGCACCCGCAGCATGGCTTCGTGAGGACGAGCCACGACGATGCGCGCCGGGACTTCCCCCGGCTCGTCCGCCAGCTCGGGACTTATGAGCGCGGCCCCCGCCTGAGTCGTCGAAAAGAGTGGCGCATAACGCGCGGCGGCGAAAAAGGTGAGGTCGCTGCTCCCCGCGCGATCGAGCGGGGCCACCGCCGATACGCGAATGCTGCCATCGCCGCGAAGCTCGCCGCCAACGAGCTGGGCGATGGCGTCGGCGGTGAGGAGCCGTGGCCCCTCACCGCCGGGTGTCGTGCGTGTGGTCGGTGAATCGCTCAACGCGGCTTCGGACGCTGCACTCCGCTGGGCTGCTGGGCGGCGGGTGCCGCGGGCCGCTGTGTCGCGCCGGCACCGGCCGGACGCGACGCTGAGGTCGGTGGACCGGCGGCACGGAGGCGGGTGAGCACCTTCTCGGTAAGATCCAGGTTCTTGTCCGCGGCGACCACGACGCCGGCCTGATTCTCGGCGTCGAAGATCATCGAGTAGCCTTCCTCGGCGCGCAGCTCGTCGATCACCTTGTTGATCTGCTCCATGATCGGACGAACGAGCTCGGCCTCACGCGCGCGCACCTGCTGCTGCAGCTCCTGCGTGCGGCGCTGGTACTCCTCCTCCTTCCCACGAATGTCTTTCTGTCGTGTCTCCTTCGCCTGCGGCGAGAGCGATACTTCCTGTTTGTTGTAGTCGGCGATGAGCGTATTGAGCGAATCGCCCATGCGCTGCACCTGCGCGCGATACGTTGCCATCTCCTTCTCGAATTGCGTCTCCGCCGCTGCGCGTCCGGGAGCGTTTGCGAGAATCGTCTGCGATTTGATGTACCCGATCTTCACCGGTGTCTGAGCCGCCGCAGCGGCCGTACCGAAGACCAGGAGTCCGAGCGCCACCGCGCCCGCGCGAGCCATGCCTGCCATGATCACTCCGTCAGTAGAGATTGCCGAGCCGGAAATGGAGCTCCCACTTGGGATCCGGACGGCCGAAGGCATCCGTCCGATCGAAGCCGTAGGCCCAGTCCAGACCGAGGGGCCCCAGCGGCGTTATCAGTGATACACCGACACCCGCGCCACGGAACAGGCGCGTGGGGTCGAACTCCCGCGGGTTATTCCAAATGTTGCCCGCGTCGAAGAACATGTTCAAATACACCTGCGAGTTCAGACGGAGACCGAGCTCGGCCGTTGTCGAGAAAAAGGCGTCTCCGAAGGAGGCCCGCGTCTGCTGCTCGGTAGGATCGAACCCGTTCGGCGTGATCGAGAACTCCTTGTAGCCACGCAGCGGCTCGCCGAACATGACGCCGCCAAGGCCGAACTTCTGGGACACGATGAAGGCTCCGACATCCCCGAAGACCGCACCAGCGCGTGTAGAAAGACCGAGCGTGAACTGAAGCGGCTGACTGCCCGGCCGCTCGCCCCCGACGGTCCACAGCGGGGCGTACGCCTTGAGCTCGGTCGTGTACCGCTGGAACGCCGTGTTGCCGCCTAACGGTCCCCCGTTGAAGCTGGCGGCGAACGTCTGGAGCGAGCCCGCGGTGGCGAACGGCAAGCCAATGCGGGTATCGCGCTGGGCGGACACGCCCAGGCTCGACCGGAATCCCTCGCCCGACGTCAGGATCGTCGTGTCGCGGTCGAAGATGCCTCCGCGCTGCTCGACCCGCTCACCGCCATACGAAAGGAAGATTCGCGTGAACGGCGACCGTGGCACCGGAAACCCGAACTGCAGCGATCCACCGGAGAGCACCGAGCGCCCGTAATCCTCGACGATGTAGCGGAGCCGCCGATGGTAGACGCTCACCGTTCCCGAGATGCGCGAACGCTGAATCGCGGGGTCGGTAAAGCTGAGCGAGAACTCCTTCTGGTTGGCACCGAACTGCCACTGAAGGGACGCCCGCTTGCACTGGCCGAAGAGATTGGGCTGGTCCAGCCCAAGAAATCCGCCGACTCCGGTCCCCTCGCCCACCGACGCACCGAAGTTGACGCTCCCCGTGCGTTTCTCCTTCACTCCGAAAACAATGTCGACGTCGCCTTCCTCGCCCGCTGGCCGGGTGTCGGGTGTCGGCAGCGGCGTTTCGAAGAAGCCGAGGTTGGCGATGTTCTGATAGCTGCGAACCAGCCGGTCCTGGTTGAAGACATCACCGGGAAGGATCAGCAGCGCATCACGAATGCATGCTTCGGTCGTGTAGTCGTTGCCCACGATGTCGACGCGATTCACGATCGCCGGCGAGCGCTCGTCGATTTCCCAGCGCAGATTCACCACCGGGGTGGAATCGCCGGTCGTTCCAACGCGATCGATGACCGGGCGCACCTGGGCGTAGATGTAGCCCTCGTTGCTGTACGCCGTACGCAGCTTGCCCGTGGCGTCTTCCCACTGCGCCTGATCGAACACGTTTGCCGCGTCGCGCGACCCCCGAGTCAGCAGGTCACGCATCCGCTGGGTCAGCGTCGGCGAGACGTCGCCGAAGGGATAGAACCGCTCGATCTCGTCACTCGAGAAGCGGCGGTTGCCCACGACCTCGAACGAGCCTATGCGGTACTGCTTTCCCTCGTTGACCGTGATGTCCAGCAGCGCCTTGCCACGCTCACGGTCGACGACGAGCGAATCCTTGATGATCTGGAAGTCGATGAAGCCGCGTTTCGCATAGAGCCCCGCGATGCGTTCACCGAGATCGCTGGCGTACTCGTCTTCGTTGAATTCGCCCCGCCGGAACCACCAGAATCCCTCGGGCTTCGTCTTCATTTCTCCGACGATTTCCTCGTCGGAGATGACGGAGTTGCCGTTGACGCGAATTCCCGAGATCGCGAGCCGACGCCCTTCGTCGATCCGGAGGGTCAGGTTCACCTTGCCATCCACGGTCTGCGTATCCGCCGTGACCTCGGCGAGATAATAGCCCGCGTTCTCGTAGACCGAGTCGATGCGCTGCATGGCCCGGGCGAGCTGATTCGGGTCGAGGGCCCGGTTCACCAGAAGGTCGACTTTCTCGCGCACCGTCCGCTCCGGCACCTTCTCCACGCCGGTAATGGCAAGCGAACCAAGTAGAGGACGCTCAGCAACCTCGATCACGAGTGTCGAACGGCCGTTGGCGGCGACATCGCAGAGCAGTCGGACGTCGGTGAACTGGCCCGTCGCGAACAGGCTGCGAATCGCCCGCTGAACCCCTCGAAAGTTGAGGGGCTGGCCAGCGGTGAGCTGCGCGTCGGCGCGGATGGTTGCCTCGCCGACCCGCTGGTTGCCGCGAACACCAATGCTATCAGGGGCCGCGCACCGCCCGGGTGTGGCACCCTCCTCCTGCGCAAGGAGAGGCGTGCCTGCCAGCGCGACGACAGCTAGAAGGGAAAGACGTGCCATAGACCCGTAATATAGACACGAAACGGCCGGCCTGCCCACTAGGGCAGACCGGCCGTGATACCCCGCGATGTGCCGCGGGTTCGCGGAGTTAGGTGGTCGTCTTGGCGAGCACCCGGAAGTCGAGCTTCGTGCCGTCGGCGGCAACGTCGAGCTCCACCTCATCGCCCCGGCTGAACTCGCCGGTCAGGATCTTCTCCGACAACGGATCCTCGACGAAGCGCTGGATGGCGCGCTTTAGCGGTCGGGCACCAAAGTTCTCGTCATACCCCTGCTTCGCGAGGAAATCGCTGGCCGGGTCGGTGAGCTTGAGCGTGATCTCCTCCTCCGCGAGGCGCTTCTGCACGTCCCGGATCAGGATGGAGACGATCTGCCGGATATGCGTCTGCGACAGCGGGTGGAACACGATGACTTCATCGAGACGGTTCAGGAACTCCGGGTTGAACACCCGCCCGATTTCCTCCTTCACCTTCTCGGCGATGCGATCGAACGTCCCCCGCTCATCCCCCGAGGAGAAGCCGAGTCCCTTCGACTTCGTGATGTCCCGCGCTCCGACGTTCGACGTCATGATCACGACCGTGTTCTTGAAGTCGATCACGCGACCGTAGTTGTCGGTGAGGTGCCCTTCATCGAGCACCTGGAGCAGGATGTTGAAGACATCGGGGTGCGCCTTCTCGATCTCGTCGAGCAGCACCACGCTGTACGGCTTGCGCCGCACGGCCTTGGTGAGCGTACCCGAATCCTCGTAGCCGACGTAGCCCGGAGGCGCACCGATGAGCCGGGACACGGAGAACTTCTCCATGTACTCGCTCATGTCGACGCGAATCAGTGCCTGCGGATCGGCGAAGAGGAACTTCGCCAGCGCGCGCGCGACCTCGGTCTTTCCGACGCCGGTCGGACCGCTGAAGATGAACGAGCCGATCGGGCGATGCGGATCCTTGAGTCCTGCGCGGCTGCGGCGAATCGAGCGCGCCAGCGCCTTGATCGCGTCTTCCTGCGCGACCACCGACGCGTGCATCTCCTCCTCCATGCGGAGGAGTCGAGCCGACTCCGCTTCCTGGAGACGCGTTACGGGAATGCCCGTCCAGCGGCTGACGATGAAGGAGATCTCCTCCTCGCCGAGCACGGGGCGGTGCGACTGCCGGTGCTTCTCCCACTCGTCCTGCTTCTTGCGAATCTGCCCCTGCAGGTCGCGCTCTCCGTCGCGCAGCGACGCCGCGCGCTCGAAGTTCTGATCGCGAACCGCCGCTTCCTTCTCCGACTGCAGCTTGTCGAGCTGACCCTTGAGATCGGCCACCTCCGGCGGAGGCGCCTGCGCCGCCAGCCGTGCGCGTGCACCCGCTTCGTCGATCACGTCGATCGCCTTGTCGGGCAGGAACCGGTCGGTGATATAGCGCTCCGACAGCTTGGCCGCCGAATGCAGCGTCGTATCGGGAATCGTGACGCGGTGGTGATCCTCGTACTTCTTGCGCAGACCTTTCAGGATCTCGACGGTTTCCTCCACTGTGGGTGGATCGACGATCACGGTCTGGAAGCGACGCTCGAGCGCGCCGTCCTTCTCGATGTACTTGCGGTACTCGTTGAGCGTCGACGCGCCGACGCACTGCAGCTCGCCGCGCGCAAGCGCGGGCTTGAGCATGTTGCTGGCGTCGATCGCGCCTTCGGCCGCCCCCGCGCCGACGAGCGTGTGCAGCTCGTCGATGAACAGGATGATGTTCTTGTTCTGCGCGATCTCGTTCATCACGGCCTTGAGCCGCTCCTCGAACTGGCCGCGATACTTCGTGCCGGCGATGACGGCGGCCATGTCGAGCGAGAGCACGCGGTGATCGCGCAGCGACTCGGGGCACTCACCGTTGGCGATGAGCTGCGCGAGTCCTTCGACGATCGCCGTCTTGCCGACGCCCGGCTCACCGATGAGCACCGGGTTGTTCTTCTTCCGGCGCGTGAGCACTTCCATCACGCGCTGAATCTCCTTCGCGCGACCGATGGTCGGGTCGAGCTGCCCTTCGGCGGCGAGCTGCGTGAGATCGCGGCAGAAGTGGTCGAGCGCCGGCGTCTTGGACTTCTTCTCGGCCTTCTGCGTCTGCGGTGCAGGCTGCGCTGCCCTGTTGTGCAGCCGCAGCACCTTGTGGCATCTCGGTGCCGAGCAGACGCAACGTTTCCGTGCGCGCCGCATCGAGATTGACGCCGATGTCGGTCAGGACCTGCGCGGCGATTCCCTTCTCTTCGCGGAGCAGGCCGAGCAGCAGATGCTCGGTGCCGACGTAGCTGTGGTTGAGCTCGCGCGCCTCGCTCATGGCGAGCTCGAGGACTTTCTTGGCGCGTGAGGTATATGGCAGGTCGGGGCCAGTGGTTTGCGTGGCTTTCCCCTTCTTGACCTGCTCTTCGATTTTCTGCTGGATCTCGTCGAGATCCACCTGCAGGTTCTGCAGGACGGCCGCAGCCACGCCCTCACCCTCGCGGATGAGGCCGAGCAGAATGTGCTCCGTCCCCACGTACTCGTGGTGGAGACGCGCGGCTTCCTCGCGGGCCATCGCGAGAACCTTTCGCACACGCTCGGTGAAGTTGTAGCCGTTCATGTCTCCCTCAGCTTTGGCGGACCCTCGGCCGCCACGTCACATCCCCACTTCGTCCGCCAACACCTGCCGCACGTAACGGGCGCGCGCCAGGTTGGCCTCGCTCTCGGAGAGCGGTCGCCCCTCGGCATACGCCAGGTGCGCGGACTGCGAAAAAATCAGGAGCTTGTTGAGAGTATATACACCAAGGCCGGAGATCAGTTTCAATCCCACAGCCAGACGCACGCCGCTGAGGTAATTCATCGCCTCGTCGAACGTGAGGCTTCGGGCATAACGCAGGGTCCCGTACGCGCGCCAGAGTTTGTCTTCAATAACGTATCCGGCGTCACGAAGCAATACCCGCCGCGCCTTCTCCTCGTTCTCGATCACCTTCTTCACGACGTGATCGAGGTGATCGAGTAGATCCGCTTCCGACCGGCCGAGCGTGGTCTGATTCGAGATCTGGAAGAAGTTTCCGACCACCTCGCTGCCTTCCCCGTACAGCCCGCGGTACGTCAATCCCATCTGCTGCAGGCTGGCCAGGACCTTCCCAATCTCCCTCGTCAGCACGAGCCCCGGCAAATGGATTAACACCGACGCCCGCATTCCAGTGCCCGTATTCGTCGGACACGAGGTCAAAAACCCGAACTCCCTGTGGAAAGCAAGGGGAATTCTCATGCCAAGTTCGCGCATCCACTCCTTCGACTGCTGCGTACGCCTCGGACAGGCTGAACCCGGAGCGCAACGATTGCAATCTGAGATGGTCCTCTTCATTTACCATGACGCCCAACTTGTCCCCGAGAAACACCGCAGCCCCGGACCGGACCGGATGCTGGGGGTCGAGGCCCGCCAATTCCTTGCTCACCAGGTGGCGCTCGTGGAGAAGCAGCCGGTCGGACGGGGGCAGCTCGTCCACCCTAACCAGTACGGCCTGGTGCAGCCCGGAGGATGCGTGAATCGCGTCCTTTACATGCGTCAGGATCCGCAGCCGCTCGCCATCCCGGGCGCGTGCCCCGAACGCGAACCCTTCCACGTTCCTCGCTAGGCGAATTCGCGTCGAAAGGACGATGTCCGCGTGCTGTCCCGACGCGTCGAGCCAGCTGACGCCGCTGTCCGGAAGGAGGGAAAGATCGATCATACTCCCCCCATCACCTTGATGCGGTCGCGCAGCTCCGCGGCGAGCTCGAATTGCTCGGCCTCGATGGCACGACGCAGCCGCTCGCGAAGCTCGTGAAGCTCGGTTTGCTCGTCGGTCATTGCGATCTCGGGCGACTCATATCGCGCGGCCGAGGTGCTTCGAGCTGCCGTGCACGCGGCGGAGCAGGTCGCGCAAGCTCGGCTCGAACGCCGTATAGCAGCGCGCGCAGCCCAGTCGCCCAGTCGCGCGAAAGTCGCGCAGCGTGGCGTTGCAGAAGTTGCAGCGTGCCGTGTCGCCCGGTGGACGGTGAGGTCTCCTTCTGCAGGTCGAGCAGGAACTCGCCAAGCGGGTTCTTCGACAGGCTGACGGTCGTCTCAATGTTGCGATCAGCGGCGCAACGCTCGCACATCTGCACGAGCGTTTTGCCGTGTTCACCCACCTGGGTCACCTTGACGACCGCATCCCGCTCGCCGCAGACATCGCACAACATCAGGTCACCACCTCTTTGACGTCCGTATCCCGCAGCCGGCCATCTTCCAGCAGCAACGCTCGGTCGGCACGGCTCGCGAGCGCCCGGTTGTGAGTGACGACCACCATCGCGATCTCGAGGTCACTGGCCAGCTGCGAGAAGAGCTCGTGCAGGCGCTCGCTGTTGGTATGATCGAGGTTCCCGGAGGGCTCATCGGCCAGGAGCACGGCCGGATCGATGGCGAGGGCGCGGGCGACCGCGGTGCGCTGCTGCTCGCCGCCGGAGAGCTCGCCCGGGCGATGAGTCATGCGTCCGCTCAGGCCAACCCGCGCCAGCAGCTCCTCGGCGCGCGATCGGCGCATGTCGGACGTCGAAGCCGGCGATCCGGAGCGGCATCATGACGTTCTCGAGGGCGGAGAACTCCCGCAGCAGGTGATGGAACTGAAAGACGAAGCCGATCTTCCGGTTGCGAATCTTCGGCCAGCTCGTCATCCGGCCGGCCGTGCAGTGGCTCACCGTCGAGCAGCACCGATCCGCGGGTCGGCCGATCGAGCGCGCCAAGAACGTGGAGGAGTGTGCTCTTGCCCGCGCCGCTCGCGCCGACGATCGCCACCATCTCACCTCGCCGCACGGCGAGATCGACGCCGTCGAGCACATGGATGAGCCCGCCGTCGCCTCCGCGATACGACTTCGCCAGATCGCGCGCCTCGATGACCATCATTCGTGTCGAATTGCGTCGACGGGATACAGCTTCGCCGCCTGCATCGCCGGGTGCACCGTCGCCACCGCCGCAATCGCGAGACTTGCCAGGACGATCCAGGCAACGTCCAGGGGTTCCAGCGCTACGGGAAGGTGATCGATGAAATATACCGCCGGGATCAAGGCGAATCAGCTTGTACTTCCCGAGCGCCAGCGCCCCAGCGATTCCAAGCATGAGCCCCAGTCCCGTTCCAACGATTCCGATTACGACACCCTGCGTGAAGAAAATGTTGCGGATCGATCGCGCCGTCATGCCCATGGCCTTCAGGATGCCGATCTCCCGCGTCTTGTCCGCCACGACCATCGTCAGCGTACTCACGATATTGAACGCGGCGACGACTACGATCAGCAGCAGGATGATCCCCATCCCGAGCTTCTCGAGCTTCAGCGCTTGAAAGAGCGACGCAGTTCTGCTCCTGCCAGTCCAGCACGCGATGATGCGAGAGCGCATTGGCTAGGCGCTCGGCCGTTTCCGGCGCCTCCCAGCGCGTGGGCGTGCGCGCTTCAATGCCCGTGACCGCCGTTCCCAGGCCCGCGAACTCCTGCGCGACGGGAAGAGCCATGTACACGTACTGATTGTCGTACTCGTACATCCCCGTCTCGAAGATTCCGGTGACCTCGAATTGCTGAAGTTGAGGGATGACGGCGCCGGTGGCCGCGTTGATCTTCGTTCCGCCGAAGCCGATGAGGTTGATCTTGTCACCGGGAAAGACGCCGAACCGATCGGCGACGCGTCGGCCTAAGCACGACGCCTCGTCTGCTTCCCGTCCGCGCTAGCGAAACGGAAGTCCCCGTGCAGCGCGGTCTGCCGGATCGTGGTCACCTTCTGCGCGGTGCGCGACTCTGGCTGGATGCCCACCACCATCACGCCTTCGGCGTAGCGGTGGCCGGCGCTGGCGACGGCCTGGGTGTGTATGAATGGCGCCGCGGCGACGACGCCGGGCTGCTTGCGGACGGTTTCGAGGGTCGCTTGCCAGTCGACCATCGTCATGTCATCACCGAACGGCAGGACGCGAATGTCGGGGCTGCCGACGAGAATCTTCTCGCGAAGATCGTTCTGGAGCCCGTTCATGACGCCGATGATGACGATCAGTGCGCTGACGCCCGACGATCACGCCGCCGATCGCGATGACGCTGATCAGCGAGAACAGCTTCGAATCGCGCCGGCTCCGAGATACCGCCACGCGATGGACAGCTCGAGGCGCGTCATTCAGGCCGCATTGTCGGAAAAAGAATCACATCGCGAATGTTCGCCGTGCCGGTGAGGTACATGAACAGCCGGTCGAGGCCGATCCCCACCCCTCCCATTGGTGGCATGCCGTATTCCATCGCGCGGAGATAGTCCTCGTCCACCTCCGAGGCCTCCTCGTCCCCCGCGGCCCGCAAGCGCGCTTGCGCCTCGAACCGCCGTCGCTGGTCGATCGGGTCGTTCAGCTCACTGAACGCGTTCGCCAGCTCCTTTCCGCGTGCGAACAGCTCGAACCGCTCGGTGAGCGCCGGATCGCCGCGCTTGGGCTTGGCAAGCGGCGACAGCTCTCGCGGATAATCCACCACGAACGTCGGCTCCTCGAGACTGCGATTCCACCGCCGCCTGAAAGATCTCGTCGAGCACCTTGGGGCGGCTCAACGACTCGACATGTTGCACCCCGACTCTGACCGCAATGTTCCGGAGGGTGTCGTCCGACTGCGCCAGCGGAGCCACGCCGATCGCCGCCCTCGAGAGATGGTACCCATTCGATGCGGCGGAACGGTGGGCGGAAGCGAACGGTTTCCTCCCCGACGCCCGGAACGGAGCGCACCGCGTCGGCCGCGTGCGCCAGCGAGCTCCTCCACCAGTGTCATCATGTCGCTGGTAGTCGGCGTACGCCTGATAGAACTCGAGCATCGTGAACTCGGGATTGTGCGTACGATCGATCCCTTCGTTCCGGAAGTCGTGGCCGATCTCGTACACGCGCTCGAACCCGCCGACGATGAGACGCTTGAGGTAGAGCTCGTCGGCAATGCGCAGAAAGAGCCGCATGTCGAGCGCGTTGTGGTGCGTGATGAACGGCCGCGCCGCTGCTCCACCATACAGCGGCTGGAGAACCGGCGTTTCGACTTCGAGAAACCCTTTGGCGTCGAGAAAGGCGCGAATGGCCGTGGTCATCCGCGAGCGGGCCACGAAGAGCGCCCGGACCTCGGGGTGCACGGCGAGATCGGCGTAACGCTGACGATACCGCTGCTCGGGATCGGCGAACCCCGAGTGTCGGACGACCGCGCCGTCGACCACCTCTTCCTTGCCGAATGGGAGCGGCCGAAGTGACTTCGCGAGCAGCTCGAACGATTCGACGCGTACCGTGACCTCCCCCGTGCGCGTGCGAAAGAGCGGGCCGGCAACGCCGATGATGTCGCCGAGATCGAGATGCTCGACGACCGCATAACGATCGCGCGAGGGCATCCTTGCGAAAGTAGAGCTGAATCCTTCCCGACTGGTCGGCGAGGTGCGCGAACGTCGTCTTTCCGTGCGCGCGCCAGGCGACGATGCGGCCGGCGACCTGGACGACCGGGCCCTCCTCGGCATCGCCAGCCGCGGCGAGCGCGTCGCTCGCGGTATGTGTTCGCGCGTAGGCGTAGGCGAACGGGCGCGACGCCGAGCGCGGCGAGCGCGTCCAGCTTTTCACGCCGGGCGCGCATGACGAAGTTGAGGTCCTCGCTCACGCTGCGGCCTCGCCGCCCTGCCCGAAGCGCTTGAGGTACGCCTCGATGAAGGCGTCGATGTCGCCGTCCATCACCCGGTGGACGTCGCCGATCTTGAGCTCGGTGCGATGGTCGTTGACCATCGTGTAGGGCTGAAAGACGTAGCTGCGGATCTGGCTGCCGAACGTGATGTCCTTCTTCTCAGAGTCGATTTCCGCCTTCATCGCCTGGCGCCGCTCGACTTCGGCCTGATACAGCTTGTTCTTCAGGACCTTCATCGCGGTCGCGCGGTTCTTGAACTGCGAGCGCTCCTGCTGCGATGAGACCACGATGCCTGAGGGAATGTGCGTGAGGCGCACCGCCGAGCTCGTCTTGTTGACGTGCTGGCCGCCGGCGCCTGACGCGCGGAAGACATCCATGCGGATGTCCTCCTCCCGCAGGTCGATGTTGATCTCCTCGTTGACGACCGGATAGACGAACACCGAGGCGAAGCTCGTGTGTCGACGCGACTGCGCGTCGAAGGGCGAAATGCGTACGAGCCGATGCACCCCGGCTTCGGGGCGCAGGAAGCCATACGCGTACCGGCCTTTGATCTCGAGGATTGCGCCCTTGATCCCGGCTTCTTCCCCTTCGCTCAGGTCGAGGATGTCGACGTCGAACCCCTTCCGCTCGGCCCACCGCGTGTACATGCGCATGAGCATCTTCGCCCAGTCCTGCGCCTCGGTCCCGCCCGCGCCGGCCGCGATCTCGACCTGCGCGTCGCGATGGTCCGCTTCGCCGCGAAGAAGCGAGCGTAGCTCGAATTCGCCGATCTCCGTGTCGAGCTGCTCCGCCTCGCGCTCGACCTCCCGCCCCATGTCGTCATCTGGTTCGGCGGCGAGCATCTCCTCGAGCTCGATCGCCGTCTTGACCCGCGCGGCGAGTCGCTCGTAAGGCTCCACCCACGCCTTGAGCGCCTTGGACTCCTCGATCACCTTCTGCGCCTGCTCCTGATCGCTCCAGAAGCCAGGATCGGCCATGCGCGTCTCGAGGGCGCTCAGCGTCGCGCGCTTGCGCTCGAGGTCAAAGATACCCCCTCAGCTCGGCGAGACGCGCCTCGTGCTGGCGCAGCCTGCGAGCTCGATCCGACTCCGCCATTGTCGCTCCACGTCCGGGTATGCGACGAGCCGTCGCGCCACAGCGGCGAACGACGGCTCGGTCGAACGGAATATATGTGGACCGGGGAGTTGCGACTAGCGTCTAGAAGAGCTTCTTCCCGCCGGCGAGAACCTCGTTGAGCGCGTCCTGAAAGTGCGTCGTGGTCTCTGCGAACTCCTTCCCCATCTGATCGACGTACTCCTCGTAGCTCTTCTTGATCTCCTCGCGAAACAGCTGCTTGAGCGTCCCGTTGCGCAGTCCTTCTTCCCGCTTCTGCGGAAAGTACGCGACGATGTCGGACACGAGCGCGCGCGCCAGTCGCTTGGCCTTCACGTTCGGATCGTTCGAGAGGAACGGATTGATCGACCGCGACGGCGCCGCCGGTGCCGCGGGTGCGGGCGATGGCGATGCGGGCGCTGGCACGGATACGCGAGGCGTAGGCGCGCTGGGCGAGACTGGTGTCGGCGCAGCGGGCTGCGGACGCGGCGCGCTCGGTGGCTGCGCGGGAGCGCGCCCCGCGCCAGGTACGTTGGGCGCCGAGGGTCGCTGCACCGGCGAGGGCGCAACCGGCGCGGATGGGCGCGGCGCAGCAGGTGTCGGGATGGGCGGCGTCACCGGGCGCGATCCCGTCAATGGCGTATTCCGCGCGAACGGCGCCACCCCTGGCGTTGGCGGAGCAGGCGTCGGAGCTCGCGGCGGTGGAGCCTGTTGAGGGCGCGGGGCAGAACGCGGAGCGGGAGCGGCCGCCGCACGGCCATCGGTGAAGTCGTTCTCGATCGTCCCGCCCTTTCCGATCGTGATCACGCCTCCACAGACACTGCAGCGGGCACGCACGCCGGCGGTCGGGATCTTTGTTGGGTCGACGCGAAAGACCGACCGGCACTCCGGACAGGAGACGTTCACTTCCCTTCTCCGATCTCCAGCGGCGCCGGCGCGGGCGATACGTCCTCCACCGCCGGATCATGGCGGCGATCGACGACGAAGACTGAGCCTGGGAGGGTCTTTGCGTAGCTCTTCATTTCCGTGGCGAGCTCACTGACCTGTCCGGGGTGCGTGAAGTGGCGACGTTCATTGGTGACGATCCCGATCGAGACCGTCATGAGAGGCACACGATGGAGCTGCCCACGCCGATCCTTCCCAAAATAGTACCCTGCACGCCGATCCTGCTCGGAATACTGGAAGGGGACGAGCGCATCGAAGATCGACACGATCTCCTGACAGGTCTCCGCGATGGCCGTCGCGGGAACAATGAAGATGAAGTCGTCACCACCGATATGTCCAACGAACCCGTTCTCGCCGCACACGCCTTTCACGACGTCGTGGAGGATCTTCGCCAGAATACGAATGACGCGGTCGCCGTCAAAATAGCTATACCGGTCGTTGTATTCCTTGAAGTGGTCGAGGTCAGCGTAGCAAACAGCAAAGGTCTCGGGGGTCGTCAGTCGGCGGGTGATTTCCGCTTCGATACCTGGCGGTCCCGGGAGCCGCGTGGAGGGATGCACGTACAGATCGCGATCGGCGCGTCGGACCAGGGAATCGAGGCGCGCAGCGATTTCCTGCGGGGTCGTCTGTGTGCTCAACACCTCATCGGCACCAACGGCGAAGGCACGCTGGAGCAGCGCGACATCGTCTCGAACGAGGATGACCGAGGGGATCACTCCGGTGAAGGAGTCCGCCTTGAGACGGCGGCATGCGTCAGCCGCGCGATCGAGCGACGAGAGCGCGTCGAAGATGACCATTCGGGGGCGCCCACGGAGCGTGATGCCCATGAGCTCGTCCGGCTGATTCACCACGAGCAGAGGATACGAACGCGCCTCCAGCCACGCGCGCACCGCGGATGGAAGCGTGCGCTCATCGCTCGCGTAAAAGATTGCCGGGGATTGGGCCACGCTAGGTGGTCCTCGTGTCTGCTCGGGCCAAACTACCGCTCGCTCTCACCAAGTCAAAAGCGAACACACCTGCGTGATTCTTTGAGAGACGACCTAAGCGCGTGACGCGTAACCCCTAGTGGCGTGGGAGGATCGACGCCATGGGCAACTCTCCCTCCAGGCCCAGATATCCCGGCATGCCCGCGCGGGTGCGAAGTCGGAGCGTGACGAACGCGTCGACGGAGCTCAATGCGTGGTTCGCGATGATGACACCGAGGTATTCAACCGAACGTTTATAGGCGACGTTGCTGCGCACTATCGTCCGTCGAAACGTGTCGTACTCGACCTGCGATAACCGCCACGACCATCGGTACGCGGTGGGGATCGCGTTCATCTCGTAGAACTCCAAAGCGCTCGCGTACGACGGCGAGCCCACAGGAGGCGCGTTGCCGGGATCCTCCCAGAATAGCCGTCGCGCGTCCAGCCATCGACGCCCATTGTAGGTCGTCGTATCGGTTTCCGGATCGATTCCGCCGCCGGGCAGCACGTCGAACTCACCGCTCTCGGGATTCGTGAGCATGTGCTCGTAGTACTCGAAGTCCCCCACCGGATAGGGGCCGGGGAAGCGAGACCGCGCGACGTCCCGAGCGAGCGACTGGTAGTCTCGCCTCCGCCGGCCTCCCTCGCGTCTGACGTCGATGTACTGCAGCCACGCCCACACCTCGAGGGCGATGTAGGGCAGCCATCGCTTCTGGCCGAGCACTGCCTGGCCACTTCCGGGCGCCGCGGCCGAGGCGAGAGGCGCCCACCACCTCGGACGGGGAACGCGCGGAAGCGGGCTCGCTTCGACGCCAACGAGCGCGGCTCCCGGGGGAATCACGAGCGTGGCCGAGCGGGTGAATTCGCTCTCGACGCCCTGCGCAAACGCGGGGAGTGCCGCCGCCAACAGGAACACGCCCAGCGAGAGGGCGCGCATCTCAGAACAGGTAGCGAAGCGAGACGTAGGTGGGCCGCTTCCCGGCATCGGTCGAGAATCCCTCGAAAATCGTGGCGATGTCGAGGCGCAGATTGCTCGTCGCGAGGCCAAGGCCCATCGACGGCCCGGCCGACTCGGCGCTGCGAGCGGATTCGAATACGTAGCCACCACGCAGGTGCGCCCGTCGTCGCCAGCTCAGCTCGGCGCCCACGCGCGGTGCCGGCGATTCCATGTTCAACCGGTCGACCACGTCGCCCGTGAGCTGCAGCTCCGTTTCGCGCGCATAACGCTCCATCCCGGGCACGCGATAGAGGACTCCGATCTGGATGCGAGTGGGCAGCGGATCAGCCTGCGGGCTGTCGTTCACCTGCAGCGGCGCGCCGACATTGCGAACGGCGACGCCCACCGACACCGGCACAAAAAAGCCAAGATCGTATTGCGCGCCGAAATCGAGCGCGCTCGTCGTTCCGGAAAGCGACGGGCATCCGGTCGTGCAGTCGAGGCGAAACTGCACGATCTTGAACGTGATGCCGGCGCTCATCCGGCCGCCGATTGGCGTCGCATACGTCGCCGCATAGGCCACGTTGCGTGTCAGGAGGGACCCAATCTCGGTCCCCAGGGAATCGGTGACGGGAAAATCCCCATAGTCGAGCGCATACAGGGACACGGAGAATACGCCCAGGAGCGAGGACGGGATCAGAATCGACACGACATCCCCGGTCCCAATGATCGTTTCGTAGTGGTGGACGGCGACCTCGCGTCGCTCGGATCGGGCGACCCCAGCCGGGTTCCACCAGAGCGCCTCCGTGCCGAACTGGTCGGCGACGACGGCCTGGCCCATTCCCACGGCGCGTGCTCCGACCGGCAGGAGCAGGAACGGCGCGCCCTCCGTGGTGAGCCCGGACGGCTGAGCGCTCGCGGTCGTTCCCACGAGAGACAGCACCGCAATGGCGGCCCGCGCCCTACAGCGGCGTCGCCTCATCGATGAGCATGACGGGGATGTCGTCGCGGACCGCATAACGAAGGCGGCACGCATGGCAGAGCAGGCTCTGCTCCTCCTCGCGGTATTCCAGCTCGCCCTTGCACTTGGGGCAGACGATGATGCGGAGTACTTGCGGGGACAGGCTCATCGACCTCCTTCTTGCGGAAGCGCGTAGCCGAGGCGGCGCAGAGACTGGACGTTGCGACGCCAATTGGGAAGCACCTTGACCCAGAGGTCGAGGAACACCGGCTGACCCACGAGGCGCTCGATCTTGAGGCGTGAGGCACGCCCGAGCTCTCGGATGCGAGCTCCCTTGTGGCCGACGAGGATGCCCTTCTGGCTCTCCCGCTCGACGTAGATGACTGCTCGAATGTACACCGGCGAGCGGTCCTCGCGAAACTCCTCGATCCCGCAGGCGACGCTGTAGGGCACTTCGTCCTCGAGCTGCTCGAGCGCGGTTTCGCGCACCAGCTCACTGGCGAAGAAGCGAACGGATTGTGTCCCGATCTCGTCGTCCGGGTAGAGAAATGGGCTCTCGGGAAGGTGTGGTGTAACCTCGCGCACGAGCGTATCGACCCCGTCGCCGGTGAGCGCCGAGAGCTGGATGGCGGTCGGCAGCTCGCGACGCAGGGCGTCACGTGCGTGGGAGCTCACCGTGTCGATCTTGTTCAACACGGTGAGGATCGGCGCTCGCGGATCGCGAGCCAGCTCGGCCGCTTCACGGAGCGGCGGCGGCGGGCCGTCGCGCGCGTCGGCGAGATAGGCGATCACGTCAGCGTCCTCGAGCGCCTTGAGCGAGGTGGCGCGCATGGAGCGTTGTAACTCGTAGCGCGGCTCGAGCAGTCCCGGGGTGTCGAGAACGATCATCTGCACGTCGTCCTTCGTCAGGATCCCAACGATGCGGTCGCGAGTGGACTGCGGCTTGTCGCTCGTAATGCTGAGCTTCTCGCCGATGAGGCGGTTGAGCAGCGTCGATTTGCCGGCGTTCGGCTTGCCGACCACGGTCACGATTCCGGCGCGGGTCATGGCTACAACTTAGCGCCCTGTCGTCGCGTGTCTCCTTTGAGACCCTCTCTAGGAGACATCGCGTTACAAACAGGGGCCACGGCCCCTGTCGGTTTCCTGACGCTGCGGGAGGAGAAAAAAAGAACCCCGAGAGACCAGGTCTCTCGGGGTTCTTGGGGGTGCCGGCGGCGGCCTACTCTCCCGCGATCTCTCGATCGGAGTACCATCGGCGCTGCAGGGCTTAACGACCGTGTTCGGGATGGGAACGGGTGTGGCCCCTGCGCTCCAGCCGCCAGCGATTCATGGCTGTGTGCTGCGAAGCGGAATGGCAACGGAAATGGTAGGTGTATCTCGCGGTGCGAGTTTTTGAAATCGTAATGCTCTGCTTGGTGAGGTCTTGATAAACCACTTGAACCTGCGGGTGGTAGTCAAGCCGCACGGGCGATTAGGACCGCTGCGCTCGGAATGGCTTGCGCCATGTCCACGGGCGGCCTATCGACGTGATGGTCTCTCACGGCCCTTTAGTGACCTTAAAGATCAGGGAGGGTTCATCTTGGGGGGGGCTTCCCACTTAGATGCATTCAGCGGTTATCCCCACCGGCCATCGCTACCCGGCGCTGCACCTGGCGGTGCAACCGGGACACGAGCGGGCCGTCCGACTCGGTCCTCTCGTACTAGAGTCCGCGCCCCTCAACCCTCCAACGCCCACGACGGATACAGACCGAACTGTCTCACGACGTTCTGAACCCAGCTCATGTACCACTTTAACCGGCGAACAGCCGGACCCTTGGGACCTTCTCCAGCCCCAGGATGTGATAAGCCGACATCGAGGTGCCAAACCGCGCCGTCGATGTGAACTCTCGGGCGCGATAAGCCTGTTATCCCCAGCGTACCTTTTATCCGTTGCGCGATAGCCGGCCCACGCCGGGCTACCGGATCACTACGGCCGACTTTCGTCCCGGCTCGAGCCGTCGCTCTCGCCGTCAGGCGCCCTTCTACCGTTACGCTCACCGTGCGATTACCGACCGCACTGAGGGCACCATCGCGCGCCTCCGTTACTCTTTCGGAGGCGACCGCCCCAGTCAAACTGCCCGCCTGCCACGGTCCCAATAGGGGTTTGCCCTGATCTGGTGAGGGCGTCGCACGACACAGGGTGGTATTTCACTGGCCCCTCCCTTGAACCTAGCGGCCCAAGATCGACGGGTCCCACCTATGCTACACAGTGATGTGCAACGTCCAATGACAAGCTACAGTAAAGGTGCATGGGGTCTTTTTGTCCTGTCGCGGGGACTCGGAATCCTCACCGAGACTGCAATTTCGCCGAGCACGTGGTCGAGACAGTGCCCAAGTCGTTACGCCATTCGTGCAGGTCGGAACTTACCCGACAAGGAATTTCGCTACCTTAGGACCGTTATAGTTACGGCCGCCGTTTACCGGGGCTTCGGCTCAAAGCTTCGCCGGTGCGAAGACCGCTAACCTCTCCCCTTAACCTTCCGGCACCGGGCAGGCGTCAGTGCGTATACGGCGCCTTACGCGGCTTGGCACGCACCTGTGTTTTTGCTAAACAGTCGCTTGGGCCGATTCACTGCGACCCGGTCGAGCTCACGGCGCGAAGCCGTTCACCCAGCCGGGCATCCCTTCTTCCGAAGTTACGGGATCATTATGCCGAGTTCCTTGACCACGTTTCACTCGTTCACCTGAGGCTGCTCGCCTCGCCCACCTGTGTCGGTTTACGGTACGGACGTCTGCCACGCTCCCCAGTCAGCTTTTCTTGCGCTGCCGACTCCACAGGACTTGAGTTCGGCCGAAGCCGCCCCCTCGCATTCCCGTCTCGGCTTGCGCCTACGCGGTTAGACGGCCAATCCACAAAGCCGCTCCTGCTTCGTTCCAGGGTCCCTGATTGGGGTCAACACGTGCACGGACGGGGCCGGAATTTCGCCAGCTGTCCATCGGCTACGCCTCTGGGGCCTCGCCTTAGGATCCGCCTCACCCTGCGCTGATTGCCATGGCGCAGGAACCCTTGGGCTTACGGTGCTGGGGGTTTTCACCCCAGTTTGCGCGTACTCATTCCGGCATCCTCACTTCCCCTCGCTCCACCTGAAGGACTCGTCCATGGTTTCCACCGTGGCTTCACAGCACGGGGAACGCTCCCCTACCCCTGCGTCGTCCATTACGAATGCCAAGGCCAAGCTTCGGCGGGCCGCTTAATCCCGACCATTCTCGGCGCATCCCCGCTGGACTGGTGAGCTATTACGCACTCTTTAAAGGAATGGCTGCTTCTAAGCCAACCTCCCAGTTGTCACGGCAGAGACACATCCTTCGCTATACTCAGCGGCCACTTCGGGGCCTTAGCTGTGGCTCTGGGTTCTTTCCCTCTCGCCGCTGGACATTATCGCTCAGCGACTGCCTCCCGGGTTCCATTCGGACGGTATTCGGAGTTTGGTTGGGGTTGGTAGGGCTTCTCGCCACCCGCGCCCATCCAGTCGCTCTACCCCCGCCGCATACACGATTCCCCCGAAGGAAAATCCTCCCGAGGCTCTACCTCAATAGATTTCGGGGAGAACCAGCTATCTCCAGGCTTGATTGGCCTTTCACCCCTACCCACAAGTCATCCGAGCGGTTTTCAACCCACACCGGTTCGGGCCTCCACTGGGTGTTACCCAAGCTTCACCCTGCTCATGGGTAGATCGCCCTGGCTTCGGGTCTACCCCCAGACACTCGAGTCGCCCTCGTTACAGGACTCGCTTTCGCTGGGCTCCGCCGCTGAACGGCTTAGCCTCGCAGCTCCTGAGGAGTAACTCGCCGGATCATAATGCAAAAGGCACGCAGTCAGCCGTGTACGAATGCCGAAGCACCCGACCAGCCTCCTACCGCTTGTAGGCATGTGGTTTCAGGCTCTCTTTCACTCCCCGCACAGGGGTGCTTTTCACCTGTCCCTCACGGTACTCGTCCACTATCGGTCACACGGGAGTCTTTAGCCTTGGAGGGTGGTCCCCCCAGCTTCACGCCCGATTTCTCGTGTCGGGCGTTACTCAGGAACTCCACTACGCCACAGTGCCTTGCCTTCGCCTACCGGGCTCTCACCGTCTCCGGCGCCCCGTTCCAGGGGACTTCAGCTGACGTCGCTGTGACGCGTCCGTGGGTCCTACAACCCCGGTCCCACAAGGAGACCGGTTTGGGCTCGACCCCGTTTCGCTCGCCGCTACTCAGGGCATCTCGGTTGATTTCTCTTCCTCCGGGTACTGAGATGTTTCAGTTCCCCGGGTTCGCTCTCCTCCTTGCGAAGGAGTGACCGGACTCGCGCCCGGCCGGGTTTCCCCATTCGGCCATCTCGGGATCACTGGCGTGTGTGCCGCTCCCCCGAGCTTTTCGCAGCTTACCGCGGCCTTCATCGCCTCCGTGTGCCCAGGCATCCCCCACATGCCTTCGCTCGCTTGACTACATTCTTCAGATATCCAAGCAGAGCACGCGCGATCTTCACGAGTGAAACGAGTTCAATACGAAATCGCTCACTGTCTCGATTCGGATTCGCATGTCATGTCCCAACGATCTACACACTACCATCCGTTGTCAAACAGCGAGCCAACGCCACGAAGCGCCGGGCTATGAGATACATTGAGATTGAGTCGAGAGGCGTGCGAGGCGAGCGACATCCGTGAGAACTTTCGAGTTCGCTCGCGGCTAGCTCTACTCGCTTGCTCCGGTAAGGAGGTGATCCAGCCGCAGGTTCCCCTACGGCTACCTTGTTACGACTTCGCCCCAGTCACTGCGCTCGCCTTCGGCGGCTTGGCTCCCTTGCGGGTTGCGGCACCGACTTCGGGCGCTCCGAGCTTCCATGGCGTGACGGGCGGTGTGTACAAGGCCCGGGAACGTATTCACCGTGGCGTAGCTGATCCACGATTACTAGCGATTCCAGCTTCATGCCGTCGAGTTGCAGACGACAATCCGAACTGAGGACCGCTTTTTGGGATTGGCTCCAGCTTGCGCTCTCGCAACCCTCTGTCCGGCCCATTGTAGCACGTGTGTAGCCCTGGACGTAAGGACCATGATGACTTGACGTCGTCCCCACCTTCCTCCGGTTTGGCACCGGCAGTCCTCCTAGAGTCCCCGGCATTACCCGCTGGCAACTAGGGAGCGGGGGTTGCGCTCGTTGCGGGACTTAACCCAACATCTCACGACACGAGCTGACGACAGCCATGCAGCACCTGTGCACGGGACTCCGAAGAGGGGCCCCGGTTTCTCCAGGCTTTCCCGTGCATGTCAAGCCCAGGTAAGGTTCTTCGCGTTGCGTCGAATTAAACCACATGCTCCACCGCTTGTGCGGGCCCCCGTCAATTCCTTTGAGTTTCAGCCTTGCGGCCGTACTCCCCAGGCGGGGCACTTAATGCGTTAGCGCCGGCACTCAGGGGGTCGCTCCCCCAAGCACCTAGTGCCCATCGTTTACGGCGTGGACTACCAGGGTATCTAATCCTGTTTGCTCCCCACGCTGTCGCGCCTCAGCGTCAGCCACAGCCCAGCAGGCCGCCTTCGCCACCGGTGTTCTTCCGGATCTCTACGCATTCCACCGCTACACCCGGAATTCCACCTGCCTCTACTGTGCTCAAGCGCGACAGTTCGCCACGGCCGACCCGGGGTTGAGCCCCGGGCTTTCACCGCACGCCTTGTCGAGCCGCCTACGCGCCCTTTACGCCCAGTGATTCCGGACAACGCTCGCACCCTCCGTATTACCGCGGCTGCTGGCACGGAGTTAGCCGGTGCTTCCTCACCCGGTACCGTCAATCCCCTCGAAAGGGGCAGTTCGTCCCGGGCAACAGCGGTTTACACCCCGAAGGGCGTCCTCCCGCACGCGGCGTCGCTGCGTCAGTCTTTCGCCCATTGCGCAAGATTCCCCACTGCTGCCTCCCGTAGGAGTCTGGGCCGTCTCTCAGTCCCAATGTGGCTGGCCATCCTCTCAGACCAGCTACCCGTCGTCGCCTTGGTGGGCCGTTACCCCGCCAACTAGCTGATAGGCCGCGAGCCCCTCCCAATGCGCCCGAAGGCTTTCCTCGCCCAGCCATGCCGCCAGACGAGCGTATGCGGTATTACCCGGCCGTTGGGCCGGCTATCCCCCACACCAGGGTAGGTCGCTCACGTGTTACGCACCCGTTCGCCGGTGACTCGGATTGCCCCTCACCTGCCCTCGACTTGCATGTGTTAAGCACGCCGCCAGCGTTCGTCCTGAGCCAGGATCAAACTCTCCAAAAGTAGAAAGTTCAATTAGCTCTCCCGAACGCGGCATCAGACACGACGTCGCCATCTGACGTCGCGTCCGGAATCACTATGAATGTTCAGGTTGACTCTCCCCGGCGCCCCGAACAGAGCGTAGGATCAACAGAGTCCGCCTCGCACATCCATGATCTCAACTCGGTTGTCAAACAGCATCCAGCAAAGTCTGGAAGTCGCTCTCGCGACGAACCATGTAGTGCGTCGACTCTCTCGATGGCTCGTGAAGGACGGCTCCACCGCCTCCCACGAACCCGCCACGAGTCAACGACCTCGCGGCACCCGACACACGCATCCGCCGCCATTTCGGCGACAGCCTTGCAAGCTAGCTCGAAAACCAACGCTGTCAACCCCGTCCGATCGATCGTTCCGAGCATGCGGCCGCCCGCTCCAACAGGGCCGCCTCAACGGAGGGGTGCGCAATGTATTCGCTCCAGGACGCCATCTCAAGGAGACTCGGCACAGACGACCGCACCCCCGTCTCAAAAGAAAAACCCGCCGACGGAGACGCGCCGGCGGGCACGCATGCGCCCTGTAGGAATCGAACCTACAACCTACTGATTAAGAGTCAGTTGCTCTGCCAATTGAGCTAAGGGCGCGTTCCAACATCGATGGCGCGCCAGGAGGGACTCGAACCCCCGACCCACAGCTTAGAAGGCTGTTGCTCTATCCACCTGAGCTACTGGCGCTTCGCTCGGCGATTCTCCTCCCAACGTCGGGACGTCCTGCCAGGTCGGGGCGACCGGATTTGAACCGGTGACCTCCTGCTCCCAAAGCAGGCGCGATACCAGGCTACGCTACGCCCCGCAAGACCGCAAATCTAGTAGTGACCGACACCTCGGTCAACCGCCGCGCATCGCGCGCCAGCGAGCGCGCGAAACGCGCGACCACGATGACTCACGCGCTCCTTCTCCGCTCAGTGACGCTTCGCCGAACGTCACGCCCAGCTCCGTCGAGAAGAAATAACGGATCGTACCCGAACCCACCGCCGCCCGCGCGGCTCCTCGAGGATCTCGCCCTCGACTTCGCCGCGACGCACGAGCTCGCCGCTCAGTCCGTCGCCAGAGCGCCGCCACGCACACATATCGGGCACGTCGGCTCGTCGCCGCCGCGAAGCGCGCGCAGCAGCTCCGCGTTGTTGGCCTCGTCGAGCGCGATGCCCGTCGAGATCATCGCGACCGCTCCATCGCTTGCTACGCACTCCGGGCTTCCCGTCGAGCGCGTACACCTCGAGGCCCGAGTCGTCGGCGAACGTGGGAAGCGCCGCTCAGCGCCGAGAAAGTATCGCGCCTTGGCCAGCGCATTCTCCTCGAACGTCGAGAACGCCTCGATCGCCGACTCGTCAGGCGACTCGGCGAATGCCGGCACTCTCCAGAGTCGACGACCTCGATCCCGGCGCGAGCGAACAGCGGCTCGAGCTCGCGCAGCTTGCCTGCGCTTCGCGTGGCGAGCAGGTACGGGCGCGCGCCGCGGTCACCTCGCGAGCGTGCGAGCGCTGGATCTCGCAGAAGCTCGCGGATGCCGCCCGCCGCCAGCTCGACGAGCGTATCGAGCGCCGTGCGGTCGAAGGTGCCGTGCTCGCCCGTCCCCTGCACCTCGACGAACCGCCCTTCGCTGGTCATCACGACGTTCATGTCGACTTCGGCGCGCGACGTCCTCGGCGTAGTCCAGATCCAGACGAACCTCGCCATTCACGACGCCCACGCTGACGGCGGCGACGTGGCGCTTGCACCGGCGATGCCGCGATCCGGCCCGTTCGAACCATCCACGCGAACGCGTCGACGACGGCCACGCACGCCCCGGTGATCGCAGCGGTGCGCGTGCCTCCGTCCGCTTGAAGGACATCACAATCGACGCGCAGGGTGTACTCGCCGAACGCGAAGTCGTCGAGCATCGCGCGAACGCTCCGGCCGATGAGGCGCTGGATCTCCTGCGTGCGCCCCCCGAGCTGCGCGCGTTCGCGGGGCGTGCGCGTATGGGTCGCGCGCGGCAGCATTGCGTACTCCGCCGTGATCCAGCCGAGACCCGAACCCTTTCGCCATCCCGGGCACCCCGTCCTCGACCGAGGCGGTAACAGCACCCGCGTGTCGCCGAACGCGACGAGGCAGGACCCTTCCGCGAAGGCCGAGGCGCCGCGCTCGAGGGTCACGGTGCGCATCGACGTTGGTGCTACGGCCAACTCGCGTGGTCTGGTCAGCGGGGAGCACGCAGCTTCTCGATGATGGATGTCGTCGACTGACCGGCACGGAGGGGAACGATCATCACGCGGCCCCCCCACGACTCGACGTCGTCACGGCCGACAACCGTAGCTGGCTCGATAGTCCCCACCCTTTACCAGCACGTCGGGCCGGAGATGCCGAATCAGCTCCAGCGGGGTGTCGTCTGCGAAAGTGACGACCACGTCCACGTCAGCCGAGCGCAGCGAGCACGTATGCACGCTCCGCTTCTGTGCGTACAGGCCGCTCCGGCCCCTTGAGTCGTCGAACCGAGCTATCGCTGTTCAGGCCCACGATGAGCGCATCGCCTTGATCGCGTGCCTGGGCGAGTACGTCGATGTGTCCGGGGTGCAAAAGGTCGAAGACGCCATTGGTAAACACGACGCGGCCGCGAACACCTTGTCGCCATGTCGCCGCGTCCTTCCAGGTCATGACCTTGGCGAGGTGCCGCGCGACGCTCAAAACGATCTCTCGGCGACGGGTCGAAGCGTGATGTCGCGCGTGACGAAGGGAAAGTCGATCGTCTCGGTGTATTCGGTCCAGATCACGATGCGATTCGCGTTGCGGCGCACGTTGATCCGGCGGGCGGGTCCGGGCAACCCCAGCGAATCTGCCTTGAGGCGGAGCGTCGCGAGTATCTCCGAATCGGTTTTCCGATCGGCGAACCGCACCTCCTGCTCCATGGTATCCCGGAACTGGTAGTACCGAAGATACGGCGCCCCTACGTTCACACCAAAGTATATCGCCGCGACAATGACCAGCATGCTGAAGAGACAGCCAAGCGTGGATGCGCCGCGGGAGTGTTTCACCATTGCGATTGCGCGCCTTCGATGATGTCTCGCACGAGCTTCTCGATGGCGAGGCGGCGTCCCTCCGCCTCTTGTCGCTCTTCGTAATCCCCCTGCGCCACGAGCCCGCGCCGACTCCAGAGTGGCTTTCCCGTCGTTTGGTCGAGGATCTCGACATCGACCGCTATCTCGAGCCGCCGACGCGCGGCGACCTGCTGATTGGGGTCCGCGCTGTAGGCAACGGGAATGTCAGGGTCGTAGCGAACGATGCGGCCGCGCACGATGGCGTCCGCCCTCGCCTCGGCAACCGAGCGTAGCCCGAGGCGTGACTCGATGTCAGGGCGCAGGGCGTCGAGCAGCTCCCGCGGGATCACGCTCAGCGGCGTGTCGTTGTCGAACGGAAGCACCGCAACCGTATCGATATGGTCGGGAAGGCCTCCGCCGACGAAGCTGTAGAGACACGCGCTCTGCGCGAGCAGGACCAGGCCCGCCGCCAGCCTAACGCCAGATCGTGGCATCGAAGCCAGGAACCGTATCAACACGGACGATGCTCAGGTCCAGCGCGCGGTTGGCGCGCAGGTGGCGATACGTCACAGTACGTTGGGGCGTACGCTCCATCCATTGCTGCAAGCGGTCTCCCTGAATGAGCTCGAGGCGCCTCAGGTCGCCTCGCACAAAGGTCACCCGCCAGCGTGGATCGCGTCCAATGTCGGCCCGCGTGGTGTCGCCGTCAACGCGTACCGACGTATCCGGGGTGGGGGGAATGTGGAGACGACCAAGCGCCGCCCACAGCATGGGCGGCGGCGGAAGGAACGACCGCACCATCGGTCCGCCTGGCGCGCGGAGGTCGTCGTCGATCAAGACCGCGCGGCCTCCGGCGTTGCCCCCGGCGAGAAACAGGTCCAGCCGCACGCTATCCGGAGGCGCAATGCGCGCAACGCCGTCGCCTCGCCCGCGGAGGTCGAGGTCTTCGTACGTCCACGTGAACCGGATCCGCTGGTTCACCGGTGGAAGCTCCGTGCGTGGCAAGCGCACGGGCGCCACGGTGCCGCCGAGCGGCGCGACCTTGGGGCCGCACGCAGCGGCGGAGAGCCCGAGCGTCAGAGCCGCGCCCAACAGGATACGTCGCATCAGTAGTCATACCCGAAAAACAGATCAACGAACCTTCGCCTGTAGTAGGCGCGGTCGGCCGGGGACTCATCGCCGTCGGCGAGGTCGTATCTCCGCCCGACATCGACGCGCAACACAAACCCCGGGACGAGACTCATGCGGAAGCCCACTCCCATGGATCCGAGGATGCGCTCCTCGTACTCGCCGCGATTCCACGCCTGCCCGGCGTCGACGAACAGCGCACCCCGCACCGGTGGAAAACGGACGGCTCCGAAGGGGAAGCCGAACGTGACGAAGTTCGCGATCGGGAAACGCCACTCGGCGTTTGCGAGCCACGCGTGTGTTCCCGACAACGAGTATCTGGGGTATCCGCGCAGCATCCACGATCCAGCCATTTGGATCGCCCGCGGTCTGGATCCCTCGGAGACATAGCCGAGCCCGCGTAGCGCGACAGCCGCCTGCTGCGAGGTGCGGACGTAGCGTCGTACGTCGACCTGGCCGAGCCAGTTCTCGAACGCGCCGTGCGTCACGTCGCTCACCACACCGCCGGTGAGGTTCCAGCGCGCTCCGTCGATCGGTCCGGTCTCCAGCCACAGGGAGTTGTCGCGCACGAACACGAGATAATTCCCCGTCAGCATGCCGCGACGACGCGGTGTGCCGCGCACCAGCTCATTCGCGAAATCGTCGCGGTTCGAGTATTCGAGCGTGGTTTGTCCCTCGATGCGCGTGAAGCGCGACAGTGGATATCGCGCGATCGCGTACGCTCCGGTGGATTCCTCGTCGTAGAGCTGGCGCAGATCGCTTTCGGAGAACGTGCCCGACACACGGAACATCCCGACGCCCCAGTTCACGCGGCGTGACTGATTGAGGTAGAAAATGTTGCCATTGAGACTGCCGAGGACGTTTCGCGCTTCTCCCTGAAAGGAGGAGATGCTGAACGCGAACTGGTGATCGCCGAGGAGATCCGAGAACACGAGCTGCGCACCCTGCGCGCCGCCGATGCCAGGAGCCGTCGCCGCAACGCCAGCGGCGAAGTCGATGGAATAGCGACGCTCGTAGCGGCGCGAGGCCACTCGTGTCGCGCTCGTATCATCGAGCTCACGCCATTGCCAGGTCGCCAGCGTCCCGTTGGAAAGCGTAAAGGAGGATTCGTCCTCGGGGTCCTTGTGCAGTGCGTAGAGTGACCACGAGCGGTCGGCATACGCGCTGACGAGGACCCGCTCCTCGTGCGGTACAGGCGCCGGGTCGAAGAGTCCTCCGGTCAGCTTGGTCTCGCGGCGGCCAGCTCCAAGCGTATCGATGCTGTAGAGATCGAACGCGCCGGCGCGGTCGCTCGTGAAAAGAATTCGCGATGCGCGCGGGTCCCAGCGCGGCGATTCATCCGACCATGCCCCGCTCGTCAACGCCGTGATGTCGCCGGAGAGCTCAGCACGATAGAGGTTATGCGCTCCATCGGCACCGTGTGGCCCGCGATCCGACGAAAACACGAGCGCGCGCCCATGCGGAAGCCATGTGGGGTCGAGATCCTCGTACACATCGGCGGTGATGCGCGTGAGCTCGCCCGATGAAAGCTGGAGCACGTAGAGATCGGAGACGCCGCTGTCGCTGAGCGCGCTGAACGCGATCCGGTCCCCGTTCGGCGACCACTGCGGGCTCAGGAGCGAGACGAGACCATCGAACTGGTATCGACCGGTCACTCGCCCGTGCGCGATGTCCCAGAACACAAGCGCATCCCGCTCGCCGAATCGTGAGGCGAAGAGAAGCACGCCGTCGCGAACATCGATGCGCGACGAGAAGGGGTGCAGCGATTCGAACTCCGGCGAGCGCTCCCCTTCGACGACCACCCGCGCTCGTGCATTGGCGCCGAGCGGCTGGAGATAGATGTTCGTATACCCGGACCGCGGTGAAAGGTAGGCGACGTGGCTCGAGTCCCCGACATCGACGGCGACGGGCTTGAGGGCGAGCGTCGCGAGACGCGTTCCGGCGAGCGTGAGGGGCTGCCGATCGCCCACGGAGGGAAAATGTCGACGTCGAAGATCGTGGTGCCACTCCGCGGACAGGCGCTCTGCATCGCGGCCATACGCGCGCGCGAGCGCCTCACCAAACGACGAGGCCTTCCAGAGCGCCTCGTACACCAGTGCTATTCGCCAAGCACCGAATTGCAACGCAAGAAAGCGATGGGCATCGCCGCCAATGGCGTACACGATCGGCGAGACGACGGGCCCGAGCTCGGCGAGCGTCGGGAGACGTCCGCCCAGGACGAGATCGTGCACCACCATCTCGTCGCGTGAATCCTGGTCAGCCGAGAGGAATTCGGCGAGGCCTTCCGACCACCAGAGCGGAATCGCGGGCGGGCGCGACCGCGGGTGGAGTGCCGCCTCGCGCGCCAGAATCGAGAGCTCGAAGACGTGAACGAGCTCGTGGCGCAGGGTATGACGAAACTCCGAGTAGCTTCCCCGGAATGGAAGCGCGACGCGTCGCTTGAGGAATTCCGTGACGCCGAGGATGCCCTCGGGCGGTACGAAGGGGAGGATGTTCGTTTGCTCGAAGTCGACGTGCGACGCGTAGACGATGAGCGGAATGCGCTCGCGCACCTCATGACCGAAGCGGCGAGCGAGCGTATCGTAGCTTTGTTCGGCGTAGACGAGGGCGGCGCGCGCAATGCGCTCTTCTTCGGGATAGAAGAAGACGTCGACATGCTTCCCGGCGAGCACGTGCCAATCGAAGCGCCGATACTGAATCTTGTTTTGTCCGAATCCGCTGACCTGCGCGTGACCTGAGGGCACCACGATCGCCGCGAGGACCAGCGCGGCGATGCACGCGCGCGCCCTACTCCGAGAGGCCCGCCGCGCGGCGCAGCATGGGTCGAAACTCGGCCGGAATCGTGGCCACCCGGCTACTCGCGTCGAGCGACACGAGCGTGGTGCGCGCCGTAGCCAGGCGATCGTTGGAATCCGCATTCAGGACCGCGTAGTCGAAAGTAACGGTGCGCGAGGACACATTGGCGAGTGTCGTCTCCACGCGGATGAGATCATTGTAGCGAGCGGGCTTCTGGTAGCGAATACTAGCCTCGGCTACCGCAAGAGAGACGCCTCGCTCCTCCATCTCTCGATAGGGTACACCGAAGTGCCGCATGTGCTCGGTACGGCCAATCTCGCACCACACGAGGTAGTTGCCGTGGTACACCACACCCATGCGATCGGTCTCGGCGTACCGCACGCGGAACTCGACGCGCGTCACCGGCGCTGTTACGGACACGTGTTACTCGCCGTACGGCACCCAGATGTTCTTGACCTGCGTCGCCTCGCGGAGGAACTCGCGTCCCTCGCCATGGCGGGAGTCGAGCCAGTCGCGGCTATGCCACGTGGCCCAGGTCCGCTTCATGTTCACGGCTGACGCCTCCTCGACCATCTTCACGCCCGCGAGGCCACCGAAGTACCACGCCGCCTCCACGTCATCATGCTCGGCGAGGACTCGCGCGAGCGCGTCTTTCGCACCGGTGACGATGTTGACGACTCCGCCCGGGACGTCGGACGTCTCGAGCACGCTGTAGAAGTCGGTGGCCGAGAGGGGGTGCGGCTCCGACGGAATTACGACCGTCGCATTCCCCACCGCGATCGCCGGGGCCACGAGCGAGACGAAGCCGAGCAGCGGACGCTCGTCGGGGCACGCGATGCCGAGGACGCCGATCGGCTCGTTCATCGCGAGCGCGACCCCGCGGATCGGCACGTTGTGCACCGCGCCGTCGTACTTGTCGGCCCACGCGGCGTAGGTGAAGAGCCGCGAAATGGCGACGTCCACTTCGCGCACTGCCTCCTCTTCGCCACACCCGGTCTGCTCGTCGATGCGGCGCGCGAACTCGCCGCCACGTGCCGCGAGGTTCTCACCGATGTAGTACAGGATCTGCCCGCGCAAATGCCCGGTCGCCTTTCCCCACCCTTTCCACGCCGCGTGTGCCGCCTCGACGGCGTTGCGAATGTCCTTGCGGTTTCCTTCGCCAACCTCCCCTAGCTGCGTTCCGCCAGGCGTGAGAACTCGCCGGACGTACCCCTGATCGGGGCGCGTCTGCTTCCCGCCGATGAACAGCTTCGGGGTACGATTGATCGGCGGGACCGACGTCGACCGCTGCCCGCCGTTAGGCTCGGGGACATGGCTGGGGATGCGTTCCGATCTCCCCCGTGTCTCATTCGGCGTCCCCGTCTCTACCGCCTTCACGTACTCCCACATCCCCTCGCGCCCACCCTCGCGGCCGAAACCGCTCTCCCGATATCCACCGAACCCGCTCGACCCGTCAAACAGATTCGTCGAGTTGATCCAGACGACGCCGGCCTTGATCTTCGGCGCGATGTCGAGGGCGAGGTTGATGCTCTCCGTCCAGATGCTCGCCGCGAGCCCGAACGGCGTGTTGTTCGCGAGCGCGACCGACTCCTCGGGAGTGCGGAAAGTCATCGTGACGAGGACAGGGCCGAAGATCTCGACCTGCGCGATCGTCGATGAGGGCTGGACGTCGGTGAACAACGTGGGCGGGTAGAAGTAGCCGTCCGTCGGACAGGCCCACGACGGCTGCCACATCGTCGCTCCCTCATCTACGCCACGCTGCACGAGCCCGCGAATGCGCTCGAGCTGCACCGGCGCGACGATCGCGCCCATGTCGATCGCTTTGTCGAGCGGCCGGCCTATGCGCAGCTTCTCCATGCGCGCGCGCAGCTTCGCGACGAGACGATCGGCGATGCCTTCCTGCACGAGGAGGCGGGAGCCAGCACAGCACACCTGCCCCTGGTTGAACCAGATCGCGTCCACTACCCCCTCGACGACGCTATCGAGGTCGGCATCGTCGTAGACGATGAAGGGACTCTTCCCGCCGAGCTCGAGCGAGAGCTTCTTGCCGCTCCCCGCCGTGGCGCGGCGGATGATGCGTCCGACTTCCGTCGAGCCCGTGAACGCGATCTTGTCGACGTTGGCGTGCTCGACGATGTACTTTCCCGTCTCGCCGTCGCCGGTCACGATGTTGAGCACCCCGGCGGGAAGACCCGCCCCGGCCGCGATCTCGGCAAAGAGCAGCGCGGTGAGCGGCGTGAATTCCGCCGGCTTGAGCACGACCGTGTTTCCCGCCGCGAGCGCTGGCGCGACCTTCCACGCCAGCATGAGCAGCGGGAAGTTCCACGGAATGATCTGACCGATGACGCCGACGGACGTGTATCCGGCGAACTCGCTTTCGAATAGCTGCGCCCATCCCGCGTGGTGGTAGAAATGCCGGGCGACGAGCGGGATGTCGAGGTCGCGCGTCTCGCGAATCGACTTGCCGTTGTCCATGCTCTCGACGACGGCAAGAAGTCGGGAGTGCTTTTGGACCTCGCGCGCGAGCGCGTACAGGTGTCGTGCGCGCGCGTGCCCCGAGAGGCCCATCCACGCGGGGAAAGCCCGCCGCGCGGCCGCGACGGCGGCGTCCACGTCGCCCTGCGTTCCCTGCGACACGCGCGCAAGCACGGCCGCGGTCGACGGATCGATGACCTCGAAGGCTTTTCCCGGGGTCGTCCACGCTCCGTCGATGAAATGCCCGAACAGCCCCGCGTGCGACGCGAGCCACTGTCGGGCTTCCGCATCCGACTCCGGCGCGGGGCCGTACTCCATGGTCTCGAAGATCTCCTGGACGGTAGTCATCTCATCCTCTAGGGCATCGGCATGCGGTACGCCGCCGCGTAGCGTCCCGTGACGAAGTGCTCGAGCTGCCGCTCGATGTCGGTGAGCAGCGTGCTGGCGCCGAAGCGGAACAGGTCGGCACGCAGCCACCGGTCCCCGAGCTCGTCCTTCATCAGGTACAGGTACTCGAGCGCCGTCTTCGCCGACCGGATACCGCCGGCGGGCTTGAAGCCGACGGCGTAGCCGGTGCGCTCGTGGTATTCGCGGATCATTCGGCACATGACGAGGGCGAAGGGCAGCGTCGCGTTCACTCCCTCCTTCCCCGTCGATGTCTTGATGAAGTCGGCGCCGGCCTGCATCGCCACCATGCTGGCGCGTGCCACGTTGCCTAACGTGCCGAGCTCCCCGGTCGCGAGGATCGCCTTCATGTGGGCGTCGCCGCACGCCTCGCGGAACTGGTGCACTTCGTCGTAGAGCGCCGTGTAGTTCCCGGTGAGCACGTGGGCGCGGGTGATGACGACGTCGATTTCGCGCGCTCCCGCGGCCACGGAAGCGCGGATCTCGGCGATTCGCTCCTCGAGTGGGCTGAGGCCGGCGGGGAAACCCGTGGACACAGCGGCCACCGGAACATTGGTGCCGGCGAGCGCCTCGACGGCCGTCGGAACCATCGCGTGGTACACGCAGACCGCGGCGACCGTGATGCCGAGCTCGTCGACGCCTAACGCTCTCGCCAGGTCGTCGCGCAGCGGGCGCCGCGCTTTCGCGCACAGGCGCCGCACCGTGCCCGGCGTATCGTCGCCCGAGAGCGTGGTCAGATCCATGAGGGTGATCGCCGCGCAGCAGCCACGCCGCCTGCCACTGCTTCTTCACCGTGCGCCGTGTCGGAATCGTGGCGGCCCGTCGCTCGACGGCACTCCGGTTCACGCGGATGGCGCGCACGATGTCCAGATCGAGTGGTACGCCAGGGTTGCGCGCAGGGTGGTCCGAAGGCTCGGCCCGGTGGAGGCGCGGCCCGGCCTCGGATGTGGCAGGCGCGGCGGACGCCGACGGCGCGACTGGCTCGATGAACCGCTTAGCGGACATGACCACCACCACGGAGTGACAGGAAACCAGGGCACGGCCCTGGGAGACGAGCTACTCTAAGGTAGGGGCACGGGCTCTCTCCGTGGAGGGGGAGGCTCCCCTTCCCGGGGCCACAGACGCCGCTCGTGCTCGTTCGCCCTGGCGGTCTCCCGCCACGCGATGGTGGCACTCCCGAGGCGGTGCACCAGGATTCGCGAGCCACGGCGGCGGAAATTCGTCGTGCGAATTGGTTTGTAAAGCGAGTGAATGGTCGATAGAATGACCGCGTGCTCGCCTCGCCGTGCTACATCATTGGGGACACGCATCTCGGTGTCGGACCGCTCGACCTCGAGCGTCGACTCGTCTCCTTCCTGCGCCACGTCCCGGCGCAGGCCAGGACGCTGGTCATCAATGGCGACCTGTTCGATTTCTGGTTCGAGTGGCGAACGGTAATTCCGCGCGACCACTTCCGAACGTTGGCTGCCCTCGCCGATCTGCGAGACGCCGGTGTCGACGTCCTCATGGTCGCGGGCAATCATGACTGCTGGGGCGGCGAGTTTCTCTCCCGCGACGTCGGCGTTCGATACCAGCTCGGCGCCTGGGAAGGGTCGGCAGCCGGATGGCGCACACGCATCGATCATGGTGATGGGCTCCGCGCGCGAGAGGATCGAAAGTACCGCGCCTTGCGCCGCGTCTTGCGTCATCCGCTGTCGATGCGGGCGTTCCGGTGGCTGCATCCTGATTGGGGGACGCGCCTGGCGCGGGGCTCGTCGACGGCCAGTCGTACCTATCGGGCGCGCGATGCCGGGGCGGGATTGCGCTCGGTCGCTCGGGCGACTCTCGAGGCCCGGCCCGACCTCGACCTTCTCGTCTTTGGACATTCGCATGTGCCGGCGCTGGAGCGCCTGTCGAACGGAAGCGTGTACGCGAACGCGGGCTCGTGGCTCGATGCGCCGACGTATCTGGTGGTGACGCCGGAGCGCGTGGAGCTGCGCTCGTGGGAGGACTCAGCCGAGGGTCACCGTCTCGACGCGATCGATCGCCGTCCCGAGAAAGCGCTGGCCCATCCGTAGGAATTGCTCCGCCGCGTCGGAGGCAACGAAGCGGTGCTGGCACGTTAGGCGGCCCTCCGCACGAAGTCCGCGTTGGTCGAGAACGCGCGCGGTTTCCGCGGCCGTCTCATGGGCGCTGTCGATGAGCTCGACCTCGCGGCCCATCACCTCGGCGATCAACGGCTTGAGCAGCGGGTAGTGTGTGCAGCCGAGGACCAGGGTGTCCACCTGCTCGTCTGCGGAGCGGGACCAGATACTCGTCGGCGATGAGCCGGGTGGCATCGCGGTCGAGCCATCCCTCCTCCACGAGCGGTACGAACAACGGGCATGCGCGTGCCGCGATTCGAGCCTGTGGTGCAAGCGTGCGGATCGCGCGCTCGTACGCGCCTGACCCGATCGTCCCCGCCGTGCCAATGACCCCGATCGCGCCGCCGTGGGATGCGCGCACCGCGGCGCGCGCGCCGGGCTCGACGACGCCGATGATCGGAAAGTCGAACTCCTGCGTCAGCGTTTCCAGCGCATGCGCCGTCGCCGTATTGCACGCGACGACGATCGTCTTCACACCCTGGTGCTGAAGCCAGGTCGCGATCTCGCGGGCGTAGCGTCGGACGGTATCCGGGCTCTTGGGACCGTACGGGACGCGAGCCGTGTCGCCAAAGTAGATGATGCGCTCGTCAGGCAGCTGTCGCATGAGCTCGCGCACGACGGTGAGCCCGCCAATGCCCGAGTCGAAGACGCCGACCGGCGCGCTCGCATTCCCGGTCGCCATCACCATTGAACGGTCGCTGTGAGCCGAGTGTTGTCGCCGTCACGCGTCACGGAGACGCGCGCAGGAACGTCCCACAGTTGCGCGGCAACGAACGCGTCGGCCGCCGCGAACAGGTGATTGAAAATCAACAAGGCCACCCAATCCTCGACATGCTGCTTGCGCGCTCGCACGCGACCGGCGACTGGACTCGCGACAAACACGGTGTCGCCCTGAGGTCCGAAGCCAGAGAACACGCTGTCTGCCTCGAGGCGACGAGCGACACGCAGATCCCGCTTCGATTTGATCGTCATGAGGAGCGAAAGGGCCTCGAGCGAAACGAAGATGCCGCCCGCCGTTCCGCGGTCGAGCGCCGCCTGTCCCAAGCCAGGGACGATCAGCGATCTCAGGAAGGCACTCCGCGGGGAGATCGGCGGACCGCTCACCGTGTCGCGGCTGACGGCGACCGGCGCGGACGACAACCGCGGCGCGAGCGCTGTCGGCTCGCGCACTGTCCGCACGCACGGTATCGGCCGGGACCTGAGCGCCGACCGCCGACACCGCGAGAAGGACGCCGAGCGCGGGCAGCGCGAGAGTTCGCATGTCAGAGAGACGGTTCGAGGATCGCGTGGCGGGAGCGTGCGGGAATCGAACCCACCCAACCCGACGTGGTCAGGTCACACTGGTTTTGAAGACCAGGGAAGCCACCAGGCCCCATCCGCCCCCACGCTTACGCGAGAACGATCGCGTGCGTCCCGCGTGTGATGACGGCGCCGATCTCCACGGCGCCGGCCACCCGCGCAATGTAATCGCGCGCCGCGGCGGCTGGCAGCGCGATGAGGAGCCCGCCCGATGTTTGCGGGTCGGTGAGCAGCGCGCGATCCTCGGCACTCACGGTGCCCCATCGCACGAGCGACTCGAGATAGCGGACGTTGCGCTCGGCGCCGCCCGTCCGAGCACCATCGCGCCACGCCTCGCGTGCGCCGCGCAGCGCGGGGACGTCCCGCGCCCGAATCTCGAGCGAGACGTCGCTCGCCCGCGCAATGTGCGATGCGTGTCCGAGCAGCCCAAAGCCGGTGATGTCGGTCGCGCACGTCGCACCCAGCGCGAGGGCGGCGCGACTCGCATCGCGGTTCAGCGCGGACATCGAAGCGATCATTTCGCGGTACATGTCTTCCGGGACCGCTCGCGACTTGGCGGCCGTCGAGAGCAGCCCGGTGCCGAGCGGCTTGGTGAGAACGAGTCGATCACCCGCCTTCGCGGCGGCGTTCGTGAGGAGGCGGCGTGGATCGGCGCGTCCGGTGACGGCGAGGCCGTACTTGATCTCCTCATCGATGATGCTATGCCCGCCGACGATGAGCGCGCCCGCCTCGTGCACCGCGTCCTGGCCGCCGCGCAGAATCTCAGTGAGCACCTCGAGTGGAGCGGCGCTGGCGGGAAAGCCGACGATGTTGAGCGCGGTGAGCGGCTCGCCCCCCATGGCATACACGTCCGACAGCGCGTTCGCGGCGGCGATGCGGCCGAAGGTGTAGGGGTCGTCGACGATCGGCGCAAAGAAATCCACCGTCTGGACCAGCGCGAGATCGTCGGACACGAGAAAGACTCCCGCATCATCGAACGTCTCACGCCCGACGAGCAGCGCGGATCATCGCGATGCGGAAGCGGGGCCAGGGCACGCGCAAGGTCGCCCGGACCCATCTTGGCGGCTCAACCCGCGCAGCGGGCGAAGGCGGTGAGCCGGAAGAGCTGGTCGCGTGTGTTGTTGGGGGGCATGGTAGTCGAGGCGCTCGAGGTGGTAGGCGATCAAGGATGCGACCCTAACGACAGCATCTATTTCGACGAGGGCGCCGCGTGGCAGGCCGGCGGCCTGCACAGTCGAGCGCGCGGGGCGGGCGTCGCCGATGTGCCGGGCATACATGTCGTTGAACGTCGGGAAGTCGGCCATGTCGTGCAGGTACACGGTGGTCTTCACCACGTCCGCCCAGCTGGCGCCGGCGGCTTCGAGGACGGCGCTCAGGTTCGCTGAGGACGCGCTCCGTCTGCTCGGCGAAGCCCCCTTCCACGAGGCGACCGGTCTGCGGGTCGATCGCGATCTGACCCGCGGTGAAGAGCAGCCCGTTCGCGATGACGCCCTGCGAGTAGGGACCGATCGCCTGCGGCGCGTTCGCCGTCGTGACCCGCCTAACGCTCACGGCTCCTCCTTAAAAGAGTCCGACGATCTGGCCATCGGCTTGAATGGCCATACGCTCCGCCGCCGGCTCCTTGGGAAGCCCCGGCATGGTCATGATATCCCCCGCCTGCGCGACCACGAAGCCCGCACCCGCCGAAGGATACACATCGTTGATCGTCACCCGGAACCCGGTGGGCCGGCCGAGCTTCGTTGCATCGTCGGTGAGTGAATACTGCGTCTTCGCCATGCAGACCGGAGTGCCGCCGAGTCCGATCGATTCAAGATACTCGATGGCGCGATCGGCCTTGGGGGCGTAGTCCGCACCGTCACCGCCGTACACCTTGCGGACGATGGTCTCGATCTTCTCCTTGATCGGCCGCGACGCGTCGTACAAGCGGCGCGTAGCGCCGCCTTCCCGCTCGCCGAGTATTGCCTGGACCTCACGCGCGAGCGCCTCGCCCCCGGCCCCTCCCTTTTCCCAGACTTCGGTGAGTGCGATTCGCGCGCCCGCCGCGCGTGCGCGGTCGGCTACCATCGTGAGCTCGCGCTCGCTGTCGGTCACGAACCGGTTGAGCGCGACGACGACGGGGAGGCCGAACTGTCGCACGTTCTCGATGTGCTTGTCGAGATTCGGGAGGCCGCGCTCGAGGGCGGCAAGGTCTTCGGTGCCGAGCTGCTTCTTGTCGGCGCCGCCATTGAGCTTGAGCGCGCGCACCGTAGCCACGAGCACCGCCGCTTCGGGCGTAAGGCCGCCGAAGCGGCACTTGATGTCGAGGAACTTCTCCGCCCCAAGATCGGAGCCGAAGCCCGCCTCGGTGACGACGATGTCGGCGAGCGCGAGCGCCGCTTTCGTGGCGAGGATGCTGTTGCAACCATGGGCGATGTTGCCGAACGGGCCCGCATGAACGAAAGCGGGCCCGCCCTCGAGCGTCTGCACGAGATTGGGTCTGATCGCATCCTTGAGGAGGAGCGTCATTGCGCCAGCGGCCTTCAAGTCGCGCGCGCGCACCGGTGTTCGCTTGGCGCCCGCGGTCGCGCCGACGATGATCCTCCCCAGGCGCTCCTCGAGATCCTGCCGGCTCGTCGCAAGCGCGACGATGGCCATTACCTCGCTGGCGGGAATGATGACCCACCGCTCTTCGCGCGCGATGCCGTTGGCGACGCCGCCCAATCCGATGACGCAATCCCGGAGCGCGCGATCGTTCATGTCGATAGTCCGCGGCCAGCGTGATGCGGCGCGGATCGAGCCCGAGCGCAGTTGCCGTGGTGGAGATGATTGTCGATCATCGCCGACAGCAGAGCGTGCGCGCTCGAGATCGCGTGAAAGTCTCCGGTGAAGTGGAGGTTGATGTCCTCCATCGGAATGACCTGCGCGTACCCCCCGCCTGCCGCACCGCCCTTCACGCCGAAGACGGGACCGAGGCTTGGCTCCCGCATGCACATCACGGCGTTGACTCCGAGACGCCGGAACGCCTGCGTGACGCCGACCGTGACGGTGCTCTTCCCTTCTCCCGCGGCGGTTGGATTGATCCCGGTGACGAGCACGAGCCGCCCGCGCGGTGGTCGCGAGGAAATCTCGAGGGGGACCTTTGCCTTGTACTTCCCGTACAGATCGAGGTCATCGGGGGACAGACCGATGTCCGCGGCGATATCAACGATCGGGCGCGGTTTCGCGCGCTGTGCGATCTCGATGTCGGTGGGAACGTTGGGCACGAGCATCCTCGGGCGGGTTACGGGCGCGGGTAAACTAGTTGGAGAACGGCAAAGACGTCAGATATCAGAGTGCAGAATTCAGCGCTCGGATGACCCCCCGTGGCGCGGCGGGCGTGTGCCGTTCCTGAAATCTGCATTCTGACATCTGACGTCTTTGTCGTTCCGCTATTCGCCCGCCAGACCGAACAGGCTACGCGCATTAGCGGCAGTCAGCTCCGCGATACGCTCCGGCATGGACCCACGTGCGGCGGCGAGGCGCGCGATCGTCAGCGGCAGGTACGCCGGCTCATTGCGCTTCCCGCGATGCGGCACCGGGGCGAGGTAAGGCGCGTCGGTCTCGACGAGCAGCCGGTCGTCAGGAACGAGACGCAGCACGTCGTCATCGGTCCACCGCTTGAACGTGATAATTCCGGCGAACGAGATGAACCAGCCGGCATCGAGTGCCGTCCGAGCGAGATCGCGAGAGCCGGTAAAGCAGTGCATCACGCCACGCACGCCCTGACGACCGGCATCCGACACGATCGCTCGCGTGTCATCCTCCGCGTCGCGCGTGTGCACGACCGCGGCACAGCCAAGCTCGCGGGCGAGCGCGATTTGCTCGGAGAACGCGGCACGCTGTTGGGCGCGGGGCGAATGGTCATAGTGGTAGTCGAGGCCGCATTCGCCGACGGCCACCGCTCCGGCACTCACGTGCTCGCGAATCGCGGCAAGATCGCGCGGCGCGTCGAAGGACGCCGCATCATGTGGATGTACGCCCGCGGTCCACCAGACCACGCCCGAATTGGACTCGGCAATCGCTCGCGCGCGAGCCGCCGCGGCGAGCGACTCCCCGATGCAGACAATGCCGTCCACGCCGGCCGCGCGGGCGCGACGCAGCACGTCGTCGCGTTCGTCCCCGAAGGCCGTGTCCGCCAGGTGCGCGTGACTGTCGATCATGCGGCTCTCCGATGCACGCCCGCCGCCTTTCGGCGGCGGGGGTGTGGCGCGTCAGCGCGTGGCCACAGGCTCCGGGTCACGTCGCTTCTTTTCACCCGACTGCTCGAGCTGCGTATGAGAGACCCCGCCTTTCTCACCCGCGCGGCGCTGCCACTTGCGCTCGATCCAGAGCAACACGGGTCCGGCGACGAAAATCGAGCTGAAGGTACCGACGAGAATACCGAACGTGAGCACCCACGCAAACGGCCGAATGACTTCGCCCCCGAAGATGAGCAGCGCGAGCAGCGTCGCCAACGTGGTGGAGCCGGTCATGACCGTACGCGGCATCGTCTCGTTCACCGACAGATTGAGAATGTCGTAGAGCGACATGCGCCGCTGCAGCTTGAGATTCTCACGCACGCGGTCGAACACCACCACGGTATCGTTGAGCGAGTAGCCGATGACCGTCAGGACCGCGCCGACGACGAACAGTGAGACCTCGAGGTTCATGTACCTCATGAACGCGAGCGTCGCGAGAATGTCGTGGACGGTGGCGATGATCGCCGCGACGCCGAAGCGCCACTCGAAGCGCCACGCCAGATAGATCAACGTCGCGGCGAACGACAGCACGATGGCGAGCAGCGCCTGTTGACGCAGCTCCGCACCAACGCGAGGGCCGACGCCCTCCATTCGCACCACGCGGTAGGCATTCGCGCCGTACCGCGCATCCAGCGCGGTACGGATACGCTGCGCGACGGACTCGGCACCGAGGGACTGCTGCTCCACGTGCTGCTCGTCCTGCGCACGCACCTGGAGCTCACGCGGCGATCCGAAGGTCTGGATCTCCGCGCCGGAGATCCCCGCGTCGGAGAGCGCCGAGCGCACCTCACCGACATCGGGCGCCGTCGTGAACTCGAGCTGCATCAGCGTCCCGCCGGTGAACTCGATACTGTACCGAAACCCGGCAATCGCGATCATGATGAGTCCCGGCACGATGAACAGCGCCGTGATCGCGGTGCTCCATCGCCACAGGCGAATGAAGTCGACTTTGGTATCGTGCAGAATGCGCAGCATCAGATGCTCAGGGTTTGGGCGCCGCGCGAGCGGTTGAGCCAGATGAGAAAGAGCGTGCGCACGACGAACACCGCGGTGAACAGCGACGCCGCAATACCGGCGATGAGCGTCACCGCGAAGCCGCGCACTGGACCGGTTCCGATCTGATAGAGAATCAGCGCCGTCAATGCCGTCGTGGCGTGCGTGTCGATGATCGCGCTCAGCGCGTGATCGAAGCCTTCGTTGATGGCGGTTCGCACCGTCTTCCCGCGGGCGAGCTCTTCACGTGTTCGCTCGAAAATCAGGAAGTTGGCGTCGACCGCCATACCGATCGACAGCACGAAGCCGGCGATGCCGGGAAGCGTGAGCGCAGCGTCGAATCCAGCGAGAATGGCCAGTGTGATCAGCACATACAACACCAGCCCCGCAACCGCGAGCACACCGGAGAAGCGATAGTAGATCACCATGATCGCCACGACGAGCACGATGCCGAGGATGCCTGCGCGCTTGCCCTGCTCGATGGCGTCCTCACCCAGGCTTGCACCCAGGCTCCGCACGTCCATGATGCGGAGCGGAACGGGTAGCGAGCCGGCACGCAGTACGAGGGCAAGGTCCTGCGCTTCTTGCAGCGGCTTGCCACGCATCGTGATCTGGCCGCGGGTGCGAATGACATCCTGAATGACCGGCGGCGTGCCCATCACGACATCGTCGAGCACGATCGCCAGGTTATCCCCAATGTGCTTCCCCGTCTCCGCGCCGAACCGTCGACCGCCCTCGTTGGTGAGCTCGAACAACACGAGGTTGCCTTCGATCGGATCGGTGTTCGGGCGGGCATCCTTGAGGTGCTGATCGCCGCGAATGATCGCGCGCGACTCGAGCACGTACAGCGGCCGGAATCCAGATCGCCGGGCATTGTCGTCCAGCGCACCCCACCGAATGGCGCGTCCGGGTGGGACGAGCGCCTGGACCTCAGGCATGTCGAGGAACCGCGCCACCTGGCCGGTGTCAGAGAACGACACGAAATACTCGCCCGGCATCCCGCCCGGCTGCAGCAGGCGCGAGAACGCGCCGTCGCGTGTGCCGGACAGCAGGCCGGTATCGGCAGTGGCCGAATCCTGAGCGACGCGTGCGCCACTGTCACTGCTTGGGGTGAGGAGGTCGGCGAGGCCGCCCGACCGTGCGGTGTCACCGCCCGAGACGCCGCGTGCCGCCGGCCTGTCGAGGTTGCGGGCCTTCAGGTGGGCGTCGATGCGCGGGAGGGCGCGCTCGAGCGAATTCGCCTTGTCGACGATCTGGAAGGTCAGAAACGCCGACGTCTTGATGAGCGCTTCCGCACGTTCCGGATCATCGATACCCGGCAGCTCGACCACAATGCGATCCTCGCCGACGCGCTGAACTACCGGCTCGGCGACCCCGAACTGGTCGATGCGATTGCGAACCACCTTGAGCGCCCGGTCCAGCGCATCCGACTTGTCGCCGACGGCGCCCTTCGATTCATCGACTTCGAGGGCGAGATGCATCCCTCCCTGAAGGTCGAGACCGAGCTTCAGCGGGATGCGCTTGACCTCACGGTACTCGGCGGCGCCCGTCTGGGGATTGCGCTCCCGGACGGTGATCGTGCGCGGCCAGAGCGCCCAGATCGATGCCAAGGTCAGCGCGACGATGAGCGCCACGCGGGATTTGATGTTCATGCGCTACTGGAGAGAGGTGATGTAAGCGCGGAGAGTCATGAAGGTTAATGCCCCGCCGCGACGAGAGTCAACGCACGACGTGCATGCGATTCGTCGGTGCGCAGCTGTGCGACCAGGGCGTCCGGGGACGGAAACCGACGGACATCGCGGAGCCGCGCTACGAACTCCAGCTTGACCGTCGCTCCGTACAGCTCGACATCCGCGTCGAACAGATGCGCCTCCAGCGTCACGGTGGTGTCCCCGAAGGTGGGCCGTGTTCCGAGGTTCATCATCCCTCCGAACGGGCCGCGGGGAGTTTGGACGAGGACCGCATATACCCCTTCGGGCGGCAAAAGCTTCCTTGGGTGCGGGGCCCCAAGATTGATCGTCGGGAAGCCGAGCAGCCGCCCCCGACTGTCGCCGGGGCGAACGGTGCCGCTCACGGAATACCGCCGGCCGAGCTCGCGGGCGGCGGTGTCGAGATCCCCTCCCGCGACGGCGCGCCGGATGAGAGTGGACGACGCCGGCCGCGGCGATCTCCCATCCGAGACGGAGACCGGCGCGATCACGTGGACCTGAAACCCCCGGGCGTCGCCCATGGCGCGGAGCGTGTCGACGTTGCCCTCCCGACCCCGGCCAAAGCCGTGATCGTATCCAATGACGAGCTCCTTCATCAGAAAGCGGTGTCGAAGCACTTCCTCGACGAACTGCTCCGCGCTGTACGAGGCGAGCTGCCTATCGAATGGAAGCACGGCGAGGAACGCCACGCCGCTCTCGGCGACGATCTCGCTTTTCTCGACCCCGACCGTGAGCAGCGGGGGCGCGGCGGGCGGGTTCACCACCTCGAGCGGATGGGGGTCGAAGGTGACGAGGACCGAGCGCATGCCGGAGGCGTCGGCGCGCGACGCAACCGTTCGAAGGATGTCGAGATGCCCGCGATGGATTCCATCGAAGGTGCCGACGGTGAGCACGGTCCCCGGCGTATCAGGCGGGAGGCCCGAGTCCTCCCACGCCTGGAAGCGCTCACGCATCGCGAAGCACCGTCCGCGGCTGCCAACTCGTTCCGCTACGGACCGCGACCGCCACCAGCTCGCCGTTAGGCCCCACGAGGGCCGCCTGCTCGCCGATCACCGTCGCATCGACCAGGTTCCCGCGCGCAGCGCGGTCGGCACTCGCTGCGTCGAGCTGCTCGACAGCGAGCGAGGTCAGCGCCTGGAGTGGCGGTAAGGCGCCGCAGCGTCCGTCGCGCAATGCGTCGAGCGCGCACGCATCACCGACGCGGAAGGGGCCGCTACGCGTTCGACGAAGGGTCGCGAGGTGCGCGGCACTCGCCGCCTGTCGCCCGAGGTCGCGCGCCAGCGCGCGCACGTAGGTTCCGCCGGAGCACGTGATGACGGCGTCGAGCGTGTCGTTCGCGCGTGCCTTGACCTCCCATGAATGCACGGTGACGCGCGAGGGCGGCAGCTTCACTGGCACGCCCCGGCGCGCGGCGTCATAGGCGCGCTGCCCGCCCACCTGCTTGGCGGAATAGGCGGGCGGCTCCTGATCGATGGCGCCGGTGAGCGCGGCGATGGCGCGATCGACGTCCGCCCTGATCGGCGGCGGCGCCTCGCGAACGACGCGGCCCGTGGCATCGTCGGTGTCGGTTTCGCTGCCGAACTGGATGCGGGCCTCGTATACCTTCGGCTCGCCGTCGAGGTACGGAAGGAGTCGCGTCGTCCGGCCGGTCAGCAGCACGAGGAGTCCGGTCGCGAACGGGTCGAGGGTGCCCGCGTGCCCGATCCGTCGCTCGCCTAACGCGCGGCGGGCGATTGCAACGACATCGTGCGACGTCATGCCGGCCGGCTTGTCGACGAGCAGGAGCCCCTCAGTCGAGGGGCTCCTCGTCGGCGGGGACGCGGCCATCGCGAATCTGCTCGAGGAGTGTCTCAATGCGTGCCGCGCGAGCGACGCTGGCATCGGACTGGAAGATGAGCTCGGGGGCGAAGCGCAGGCGCAGCGACCGCCCAAGCCGCGAGCGCAGGTGAGCCGCCGCACTCTGCAGTCCCTCGAGCGTCGACTTCTTCTCGACGTCGGAGCCCAGCACGCTGACGAACACCTTGGCGTGCCGGAGATCCTGCGTGACATCGACGCCCGTGACGGTCACGAGCCCCACGATGCGCGGGTCCTTGGCGCCATCGGCGAGGAAGGTCGCGACCTCCTCGCGGATGGCTTCGGCGACACGGTCGGCGCGGCGGGCGTCAGCCATGAACTTCAGAGGTCGTCGAGGTCGTCGAGGTCGTCGAGGTGTCGAGGATGTCGAGGTCAACAAGGTGAAGTCGCCTCGATCACCTTGATCACCTCGACAACCTCGACAACGTCGGTCACAAGAAGCTCGTCTGCGAATCGGTAATTCGACACAGCGGATTACTCTCCACGAATCGGTCCACCTGACGGAGCACCTTCTCGGCGTGCACGCGGTCGACCGCGACGACGCATGCGGTGAGCTCGGCCGTCTGCCAGGTGTCGTGGTGCGCCGTCTCGGCCACCGACACGTTGAACTCGTTGTGCATCCGGTCCTTCATGCTCTTGATGACGCCGCGCTTGTCCTTCAACGACTGGGCGCCCGCGATGTGGAGCGCCCAGGACACGACGCCGATGATCATGTGGCTTACGACGTGCTGGCCGCCAGCGTGCGGCTGATCTCCTCGGTGCGATACGATTCGATCACGTCACCGACCTTGATGTCATTGAAGTTGTCGATGCCGATACCGCACTCGAAGCCTTCGCGAACCTCACGGACGTCATCCTTGAAGCGGCGCAGCGATCCGATCGTGCCTTCGTACGCCACCACACCATCGCGGATGACTCGCGCCCGGCCCTGCCTCGTTATGGTCCCGCTGCGAACGAAGCAGCCGGCAATGACGCCGAACTTCGGCACCTTGAACGTCTCGCGGACCTCGGCTTCGCCGAGAATGACCTCGCGCTCCTCTGGCCGCAGCAAGCCTTCCAGCGCCGAGCGAACGTCGGCCACCGCTTCGTAGATGATGCGGTAGAGCTTGATCTCGACGCCCTCGCGCTCAGCGGCCGCCCGCGCGTTGTTGTCGGGGCGCACGTGGAAGCCGATGATGATCGCGCCCGACGCCTTGGCGAGGAGAATGTCTCCCTCGGTCACGGCGCCGACGCCACGGTGCACCACCTCGACCGACACCTCTTCGTTCGAGAGCTGTCCGAGCGCATCGGCGAGCGCTTCCGCCGGGCCGCCCTGATCGGCCTTGATGACCAGACGCAGCGCGCGCTTTTCTCCGCTCGCCGCCTTCGACATGAAGTCTTCGAGCGACATGCCGCCCTTCGACGTGCGACGGCTCTTCGCCTCGCGCTCGAGGCGCTGGCGCTTTTGCGCGATCTCGCGCGCGTCGGCGGCGTCGGTGACGACGATGAACTGGTCGCCGGCCATCGGCACGCCTTCGAAGCCCAGCACCTGCACCGGCGTCCCCGGGCCCGCGTCCTTGATGTGGCGCCCGCGCTCGTCGTGCAGCGCGCGCACGCGTCCGGAGTACATGCCGCAAATGAAGTCGTCGCCGACGTGGAGCGTCCCGTTCTGGACGAGCACGGTCGCGACCGGTCCCTTCCCCGGATCCAGCTGCGCCTCGATCACGGTGCCGATCGCACGCTTGTCGGGATTCGCCTTGAGGTCGAGGAGCTCGGCCTGCAGAAGAATCTGATCGAGGAGCTCGGTGACGTTGGTGCCCTTCTTGGCCGAGATCGGCGTCGAGAGCGTGCTCCCGCCGAACTGCTCGACCACGATGCCGTGCTCGAGCAGCTCCTGCGTCACCTTGCCCGGGTTGGCGCCCGGCAGGTCGATCTTGTTGACGGCGACGACCACCGGAACGCCCGCGTTCCTCGCGTGCGAGATGGCCTCGACCGTCTGCGGCATCACCGAGTCGTCCGCCGCCACGACGAGCACCACGATGTCCGTGACCTGTGCGCCGCGGGCGCGCATGGCGGTGAACGCCTGGTGGCCCGGAGTATCGAGGAACGTCAGCTCTCGCCCGTTAGGCAGCTTCACCTGATAGGCGCCGATGTGCTGCGTGATGCCTCCGGCTTCGCCGGCGACCACGTTGGCCTTGCGGATGTAGTCGAGCAGGGACGTCTTGCCGTGGTCGACGTGTCCCATGATCGTGACCACCGGGGGCCGCGTGCGACGATCCTCTTCGCGATCCTCTTCGGCCGCCTCGGTGCTCTCCGCCTGGTACTCCTGCTCGCGCACCGCCTGGAAGCCAAACTCGCCGGCGATGAGCTCGATCTGGTCGAAGTCCATCCGCTGGTTGATGGTGACCATTAGCCCGAGGTTCTTGAAGGCGAAGGCCACGATCTGCGTCGCGGGAATCTTGAGGATGTCGGCCAGCTCGCTGACGGTGATGAACTCGTTCACGTGAACGGTCTTCCGCTCACGCTCGGCCGCCGCGGCGCGCATCGCCTCCATTTCCTCGCGCGACGTTCCATCCTCGCGCTGGCGAGGTCCACCCCGGCGACCATGGACGCCGCGGAGCGCGCTCATCGTCTTGCTGATGTTCGCCGCCACTGCTTCCTGATCGACGCTGCCGCGCTTCCCCTTCTTGCGCTTCGCGCCCTTCTTGTCGTCCCGTCGCGGCGGCGCGGTCCCGGCGCCCGGTGCGGCCGAGGCGATCGGACGAGCCGTGCTGTACGGCGATCCGCTGGCGATGGGTTTTGGCCGCGGTGGGCCCGGAACAACCGGGCGCGGACGCGACCAGTCCGAAACGGGAGTCGGGCGAGCCGTCGACGGCGTCGCCGTCGGTGAACCGGGCGCGCTCGCCGCCGGCCGCTCGACAGCAGGGCGCTCGATGTGCGTCCGCTCGGTCGGCGGCTCCTGCTCCGACCGGCGGAAGCGCTCGCGCGGCTCGATCGCGGGCGGGCGCTCGGGAGTGAGCTCCCGGAACGGCTCGGCACGTCTCTCGTCGGGCGGAGGGGGCGGAGCGAAGGGCTCGACCTCGACTCCCGTCGCCTCGGCCTCAGCGGCGTCGGCTTCGGCCTGCGCGTCGGCAGCGGCCTGCGCTTCGGCGGCAGCCGCCACGTCAGCCGCCTTACGACGGCGGCGCTTCGGGCCAGCCGCGTCAACGGGCTCCGGCGCGGGGGCTGGTGCAGGCGGGGGGGCAACGACGCCCCGCCGCCGGCGCGTGGCAGTGGCAGTCGCTGGCTTTTCCTGACGCGCGCGCTTCTCACGCTCCCAGCGCGCGCGCAAGCGCGCCACCTGATCGTCAGACAGCTGGCTCAAATGACTCCGCACCGGCACGTCCATTTGACGGAGCAGACTCATCAGCTCGTCGCTGGACACGCCGAATTCTCCGGCGAGGTCGTGCACACGCAACTTGATCAAACCCTACCTCCTGTCGGGCTCGACGGAGCCCCATCCACGATCGCGACAATGCCTCGCGCGAGATCGCGATCGACTACGCCTACCGCCGCCGTCGAGTCGCGCCCCACCGCACCACCGAGCTGTATCGCACCCGGTCCTTCAATAATACGTACCCGCTTCGCCTCGAGCAGAGGCTTCACCTTTGCCAAACTGTGTCGCGACGCATCGGGCGCAACCACCGCCAACACCAATTTGCCGCGTTTTGCTGCTTCGCGCACGTTCTCGACCCCGACGACGGCGCGTCGCCCCCGGACTCCGAGACCCAGCAGGCCAAGCACTCTCTGCGCGACGTCCTCCCGCACTCAGACCGTCGTGCCCTCGCCAGGCTGTGAGGCGTTCTCTTCGCCACTCCCTTCCTCGGTGAGCTCGTCCAGCATCGCCATGATGCGATCGGCCTCCTCCGGAGCAATGCCGGGCAGTCGAAGGAAATCCTCGCGCTCGAGGTCGATGATGTCGTTCAGCGTGCGATAGCCAGCGTCTTCGAGCACCGCGACCGTCGCGGGACCAAGGCCCTGGATCTCCGAGAGCTTGACGTCCGCCGACGTATCGGCCTCTTCCGGAAGCGGGGCGAACAAGGGCGTCTCGCCACCGCGCTCCAGCCATTCGCGGCTGGAGTACAGATCGATCTTCCACGCCGTGAGCTCCGACGCGAGGCGAACGTTCTGCCCGTTCTTGCCGATGGCGAGCGAGAGCTGATCCTCGTCGACCACCGCCTGAATCGTCTTCGCCGCAGGGTCGCTGAACACGCGCGCGATGCGCGCGGGCGCCAACGCCAGCTTGGCGAAGCGCTCCGGATCCGAGGACCACGGGACGATATCGATACGCTCGCCCCCGAGCTCGTTCACAACGGCCTGCACGCGCGAGCCCTTGAGCCCGACGCAGGCGCCGACCGGGTCGATCGAGTCATCGCGCGAGAACACGGCGATCTTCGTACGGCTGCCTACTTCGCGCGCGACGGCGCGAATGTCGACGATGCCCTGCTGAATCTCGGGCACCTCGAGCTTGAACAGCGCCTTCACGAAGAGACCGTCGGCGCGACTTAAGATGAGTCGTGGGCCCTTGGGCGTCTCCTCGACGCGCTTGAGCACCGCACGGATGGGCTCGCCCTGATGGAAGTGCTCGCGATGGTTCTGCTCGCGATACGGCATGATCGCTTCCGCCTCGCGGAACTTGTTCAGCATGACGACCAGCTTGCCGCGCTCGATCTGCTGCACTTCACCGGAGAGCAGGTCGCCCACGCGCGTCGCGAATTCGTCGCGAATGCGGGTGCGCTCGCGCTCGCGAACGCGCTGGATGATGCGTTGCTTCGCCGCCTGGACGGCGTTCCGGCCGAACTGCGCGAAGTCGATCTCATCCTCCATGACGTCGCCCGGCTCGAAGCTCTCGTCGTAGAACTTCGCTTCCTCGAGCGAGATCTCGCGACTGGCGTCGGTCACGCCATCGACGACGGTGCGCAGGCGAACGATATGGATGTCGCCGGTGCCCTCATCGATCTCGACCTCCGCCTGCACGGTCGGCCCGTAGCTCTTCGCGAGGGCCGCGAAGATGCCGTCGGACAAGAGACCATGCAGCTCGGCCTTGTCGAGCTGCTTCGTATTCGCGAGCTCGCGAATCGCATTCAGGATGTCAGACGAGCTGACCATCGACCACTCCTAGTGCTACCAATGAAACGCGAGGCGCGCCTCGCGAACCTGCGCGAGCGGTACCCGGCGCTCAGCGCCGCGTCCGTCGCGCACGACTACGATCTCAGCGCCCGTGTCCCCTTCGAGCGCAACGATTTCCACTTCTGCGCGGCCGCCCAGCGCGTCGCTCAGCACCTTCGCCTTGCGTCCGGTAAAACGTTGCCAGTCTGCCGGCTTGAGCAGCGGCCGTTCGACACCGGGCGACGACACCTCGAGCACGTATCGCTCGCCGAGCGTTCCATCGGCGTCGAACCGCGCTTCGAGCGCACGCGATGCGCGCGCACAATCATCCACGGTCACTGCCTGTCCGTCGCGGCGGTCGACGCGAACATCGATCGTCGGACGGGACCTGGACCCGCCGCGACGCACTTCGACGAGATCGAGCTGCATTTCGTCAAGTGTCGCCCTGACAAGCCCTTCCAGCGCGTCGTTCACGTAAGATCGCAGGGTACAAGAAACAAAAAATGTGGGGGAGCTTCCCCACATTCAACTCGCCCCGACCACGGCGAGACGGAGGTAAAGGTAAGAGGGACGGCGGATTGAGTCAAGTTGAGCGCCCCTGCAAATCGCGATGGCGTAGGTGATCTCGCAACGAGTCTCATTGCATTCACCACAGAGGCACGGAGGACACAGAGAACGGCAACTGCAAAACGTTTGCAGTTGCCGTTCTCTGTGTCCTCCGTGCCTCTGTGGTGAATGCGGTGTACCCTTGCGCACCGAAACGCGGACGTGCCTCAGATCTCCGCCGCGATCACCGCTATCTGCCTCCCCGCGTCCCCCGCGCGGTGCGAGAAGAATCGGTCGTTGTGGCAACGGGTGCACCAGGGGCTGGTCGACACGTGCCGGATGCCAAGATCTCGGGCCGCCTCGGCGAGGCGCGCTCGGAGGTCCACGGTCGTGGGGACGGAGACTTCTCTTCCAGTCAGCAGCCGGTACACATCGGGGCTCACTTCATAGCACTTCCCGCAGATCGCCGGCCCGAGATGAACACGTAGCTCCGATGCCACGAAGCCCCGGTGCGCGAGGGACGTGACGCCCTGCTCGAGAATCCGCGCGGCGGTGCCCCGCCATCCCGAGTGGAGCAGCGCCGTCGCGCCCGAGGGGTGCGCGATGAAGATCGGAACGCAGTCGGCAATCGACACCGCCGCGCCGGTGCCCCGCGCGGGGGCAGCATGACCATCGGCCTCAGCGACGCGCAGCCACCCTTCCCAGTCGGCGGAATGCACAACGACGCGTGCGCCGTGAACCTGACGAGCCGTGGCGAAGCGCGGCGCGACCGGATGCAGCTCGTCGACGATCGCGTACCAGCGGGGCATCACCTCCGACACCGGCTCGGGCCCGTTCATGCCGTACGTGCCGGCAGCCCGGGTCGTGGTGAACGCGCGAATGCCAAACGAAGCGAAGTCGTCGACGACTTCGCGAACCCCGTCAGCCGCCACGACGCTCCTCGACGCGCGTGATCTGCGCGCCGAGCGCGCGGAGCCGCTCGTCGATGCGCTCGTACCCGCGCTCGATCTGGCCGACGTTGTTGATCGTGCTCGTGCCGCGGGCGCAGAGTGCCGCAAGCAGCATCGCCATGCCGGCGCGAATGTCGGGGGATTCGACGGTTGAGCCACGCAGCGCGGACGGTCCGGCAACCAGGGCGCGGTGCGGGTCGCAGAGCACGATCTTCGCGCCCATCCCGATGAGCTTGTCGACGAAAAACAGCCGCGACTCGAACATCTTCTCGTGCATCAGGATGAGTCCCTTGCACTGCGTCGCGGTAACGATCGCGATCGACATCACGTCGGCAGGGAACGCAGGCCAGGGCTGATCCTCGAGCTTGGGCACGTGCCCGCCCAGATCGCTCCGGATCTCCTTGTCCTGATCCTTTGGGACGATGAGGTCGTGGCCATCTTCCTTGCACACGATCCCAAGCCGCTCGAAGCCCATGCGAATCGATCGCAGGTGCTCGAGCCCGGCGTTCTCGATCCGGATCTCGGAGCACGTCACGGCAGCGAGCCCAATGAACGATCCGACCTCGATATGATCGGGGCCAATCGTGTGCGTTCCGCCGCGAACGGCGTGTCCACCGTGGATCGTCAGCGTGTTGGTCCCAATGCCCTCGATGTGGGCGCCGAGCGTCGTCAGGAAATGCGCGAGATCCTGGACGTGCGGCTCGCTGGCGGCGTTGCGAAGCACCGTCGTTCCCGTGGCCGCGACGGCAGCCGTGAGGGCGTTCTCAGTGGCCGTAACGCTCGGCTCATCGAGAAACACGTCGGCGCCTTTGAGCTGCTTTGCCCGAAGGTGGAAGGAGTCGCCCACCTCGTACGTCGCCCCGAGCTGCTCCAGGGCGAGGAAGTGGGTATCGACGCGACGCCGACCGATGACGTCGCCCCCGGGCGGCGGCAGAGTCACCTCGCCGCAGCGTGCGAGCAAGGGTCCCGCGAGGAGAATCGACGCGCGTATCTTCGCCGAGAGCGCGCGATCGATTGCCGCCGCGCGAACGGTCTTCGCGTGGAGCTCCAGGGTATTCGGGCCGCGCCAGTCCGCCTTCACATCGAGCGAGCGCACGAGATCGAGAAGGGTCTCGACGTCGCGGATGCGCGGGACGTTGTGAAGGGTGACGGGTTGATCGGAAATCAGTGCCGCACAAATGATCGGAAGTGCGGCGTTCTTGTTTCCGGAAGGGCGGATCGAGCCCTTGAGGGGACGTTCTCCCTCGACGACGAACTGGACGGCGGCCATCGCGTACTCTCGTGGTGAAGCGTTGAATCGGCGCGAAGGATGACGATCGTCGAGCGCGCAAGTCAATGCCTTGCTTGACATCGTGATGGATGACCGGTACGATGGCGCGCATCGGGCGATTCGGCCGCGTGTGTTCAACACCCGAAGACGTCCGAGGTCAGACGTCTTCGGGTGTTGCCCTTGCCCCACCCCTGACCACTGCCCTTCTCTGGACGAATGCAGCTGCTCGTCGCCGTCATCAATCACGAAGAGAAGGTCGACGACGTGCTGGCCGGCTTCGTGGAGCTTGGCATCACGGGGGCGACCGTCCTGGGGAGTGAAGGGATGGGCCACGTGCTGAGTCATGATGTCCCGATCTTCGCCGGCGTCCGTTCGCTGTCGCAGCGGTCCCGTCCCACGAATCAAACGGTGTTCAGCGTGATCGATGATTCGCTCGTCGACGCGGCCATCGCGCTGATTCAGGATGTCTGCGGCGACCTCGATTCCCCGGGTGCGGGGATCGTCTTCACGATCCCGGTGACCCAGGTGGTCGGATTGGCCCCGGAGCTCGAGGGGTAGCGCCATTCGGGACATGGACGGTGGCCCCGCGTTTGCACTCACGTGGGGCGCACTCGCGGCCCGGAGACGGCCGTCTTTCCCATTGGGGATCGCATGAGTCTGTGGATCGCGCACAGCGCGTGGCTGCTCCAGCTTGGACAGGCGGCGGTCGACACGCCGGTCGTTCGAATGGTGTCGTCCGAACGGGGGTGGTTCGAGACGGTGACGGGCGCGGCGAGCGGAATCATGACGCTGGCGCTGCTCGCGTTGACCGTCGCGCTCGTGCCGGCCGCCTGGAATTTTCGGAAGAGCCACAAGAAGGTCAGCGCGCTACTGGACCGGGTGTACGGCGACATCAACCCGATCGTGCGGCACCTGAGCACGATCGCGGACAACGTCGATTACATCACGACGTCCATTCGGGTCGATGTGCAGCAGGTGAATCAGACGATCGCGGGCGCGAATCAGCGGCTGAATCACGCCGTCGCGCTCGCCGAGCAGCGGCTGAACGAGTTCAACGCGCTGATCCAGGTCGTGCAGCAGGAGGCGGAGGACACCTTCGTGTCCACTGCGTCCACAGTGCGAGGGGTACGCGAAGGTGCAGCAACTTTCCGCCGGCAGACGCTCGAAGGACACGCGCTGCCCGAGGCGGACATGATGGATGACGAGCCGCTCGAGGAGGAACTCGATGGGGACGACGGCACGAACGACGAATTCGACGACGACGACGCGCCCGGGGAACTCTACCGCGCGGCGCCGCGCATCCGCCCGCGCCAAAGAAGATGAGATCTCGCGGGACGAATATGATCTCCTGACGGCGGCCCTCCTCGGCGCCCTCGTGGGCGCCGGGATGACGATGCTCTTCCGACGCGGTCCAAAGGGATACCGGCCGGTCGGTCCGATCATGAAGATGACCGGACGCGGGCTGCGCACGGCCGGCGTCGCCAGTGCAAAGGGCGCGCGCTGGCTGGGCGACCGGGGCGAGGAGCTGTGGGACCGGATTCCGCGGGATGAGATCGCTGATCGGGTCGGCGGGTATCTCGAGTCGGCGCGGGAGGCGATCGATGACGCGGTGTCGCACGAGGTGAGCGATCTCCGCAAGGCGATTCGGCGGCGGCGGCGCAAGCTGGGCCTGTAACGGCTCGTGTGGCGACCATGGGCGGCGGCCGCGTTAGGCATTCTCGCGGTCGCCGCGTTTCCATCCGAAGCGTGGGCATGGACGCCGGGAACGCACATTTTCCTGGGCGAGGCGGTCTTGCGCGCACTCGCTCACCTGCCGGGCGGCGTTGCCGAGCTGCTGGCGGCCTTCCCGTACGATTTCCTGTACGGCTCGATCGCCGCCGATACCAGCATCGCCAAGAAATACGCGCCCGCCGGACGGCACTGTCATTCCTGGAACGTCGGATTCGAAATTCATGAGCGGGCACGCGACGAGCCGCTCCGCGCCTTTGCGTTAGGCTACCTCGCGCATCTCGCCGCCGACACCGTCGCGCACAACTACTTCGTCCCGCGCTATCTCGCCATCACCTCGAGCTCGAGCGCCCTCGGCCACAGCTATTGGGAAAGCCGCTTCGAGACCCATCTCGGGGAGCGCTTCAGCCGGCGGGCCCGCGAGGTGATTCTGCTCGACCACGCGCGATCGGACGAGCATCTCGACCGCATTCTGAGCCCGACGATCTTCAGCACCTCGACGAACCGGCGGATCTTTCGCGGCATGGTGTACGTGACGGACACCGAGTCGTGGCAGCGGATCTTTCAGCTCGCCTCGGAGCGGAGCCGGTGGGATCTCGCCGATCCCGATGTGGGGCGCTACCTCGTGCGCTCCTTCGACTACATCATGGACCTGCTCCGTCGCTTCCACGCGGCCGAGGCCTTCGCGCTCGACCCGGCGGGCGAGGAGCCGCTTCGCATGGCGAAGCGTGTGCGTCGGGATGCGCGGCGCAGCGGATCGGACATTCGCGTGAACGAGGAAGCGCTGCGCTACTTCGGAATGCCCGACACACAGCTCGCGATCGCGTCGCTGCTGGACGAGCCGCTCTATCCGCCAGCGCGCGACGACAATAGCTGATTCACGCGCTTGGGGTCGGCGCGCCCCTTCGATTTCTTCATCACGGCGCCGACGAGGACACCGAGCAGCTTCCGCTCGCCGGCGAGGAAGCGACGGCTCTCCTCGGGGTGCTCGGCCAACACCTCATCGACCCACACGCCGATCGCGTCGTCGCCACCCTCCTGAAGCAGTCCCTCACGCTCGGCGATCTGCGCTGGCGGCTCACCGGAGCGGCGCATCTCTCCGAAGATTCGCTTGGCAGCGGTGTGGCTCACCTTGCCATCGCGCACGAGATTCAGGAGTTGGGCAAGGTCGGATGGGCGGACCGGGAATTCACGGAGGCTCATGCCCGCCGCGTTCACCGCCGCCAGCACCTCGCCCATGACCCAGTTCGCCGCCGTCTTGGGGTGGCCGTGTGCGCGAGCGGCCTGCTCGTAGTAGTCGGCGAGCGTGACGGACGATGTGAGAACCTCCACCTCACGCGGTGACAGTGCGTACTCTGTCTCGAATCGCGTGCGGCGCGCCGCTGGAAGCTCGGGCAGCGAGCGACGTTGTTCCTCGATCCATTCCCGCGACAGCACGAGCGGTGGCAGGTCGGGCTCCGGAAAATACCGATAATCGTGACTTGCTTCCTTCGACCGCGCGGGGCGCACGACACCGCGCACGCCATCCCAAAGCATGGTCTGCTGCTCCACGCGACCGCCGCTCTGGAGAACGCCCACTTGACGGGCGAACTCCGCTTCGACGGCGCGCTCGACCCCGGAGAACGAGTTCATGTTCTTGACCTCCGTCTTTGGTGCCGAGCTTCGTCTCGCCACGTCGTCGCGCGGAGACGTTCGCGTCGACGCGGAGACTTCCCTCCTCCATGTTGACGTCGCTGACGTCGGTGAACTCGAGAATCTGCTTGAGCGCGCGCAGGTACGCGCCGGCCTCCTGCGCCGATCGCATGTCGGGCTCGCTGACGATCTCCGCCAGTGGTACGCCGGACCGGTTGAGATCGATGGCCGTCGCCGACGGATACCGATCGTGAATCGACTTCCCCGCATCCTCCTCGAGATGCAGGCGCGTGATCCCGATCGTAATCGGCGTGCCCATCGGCGTTGTCGCCGATGCGAAGGGATCCCATTGGCCGCCAGTGGCCGATCGTACTGGGAGATCTGATATCCCTTCGGAAGATCGGGATAGAAATAGTTCTTCCGCGCGAATACCGAGAGCGGGTTCACCGTGCATCCGAGCGCGTGCGCAGCACGCACCGCCAGCCGCACCGCCTCCGCGTTGAGCACCGGGAGCGTTCCCGGAAGGGCGAGGCATACGGGACAGGTGTTCACGTTCGGCGGGGCGCCGTACATCGTCGAGCAGGCGCAGAACGCCTTGGTGCGCGTCTTCAGTTGCACGTGCACCTCGAGGCCGACCACCATCTCGTAGCTGTCCAGGCTCATCGATGCGCCTCCGCGCCCAACGCACGCTCCAGGGCGTACGCGCCGCGGAACATCCCCATCTCATCGAAATGGGCGGCGAGGAACTGACCGCCCACCGGCAGGCCATCGAGCCGCCCAATCGGAACGGATACGCCGGGAATCCCGGCGAGATTCGCCGTCACGGTGAAGATGTCGTTGAGATACATCTCGTAAGGATCCGACTTCGCGCCGTGCGCGAATGCCACGCTCGGCGTCGTTGGCGTGAAGATCAGATCCACGCCCGCGGCGAACGTGCGGCGGAACTCCTCGGCGATGAGTGTGCGCACCTCCTGCGCCTTCTTGTAATACGCGTCATAGTAGCCTGCGCTCAGCACGTACGTGCCGAGCAGGATGCGGCGCGTGACCTCCGGGCCGAACCCGGCAGACCGGGTTCGCTCGTACATGTCTCGCAGAGTGCCGTCGCGGACCCGCAGTCCGTACCGCGCTCCGTCGAAGCGCGCGAGATTCGACGACGCTTCGGCCGGCGCGATGATGTAGTACACGGGGATCGCGAGGTCCGTCGAGGGAAGCGAGATCTCCTTGATGGTCGCGCCATGTGCGCGCATCCGCTCGAGTGCGCGATCGCAGAGCGCCGCGATGCGGGGATCGAGCGACGCCGGGAAATACTCCTTGGGGCGTCCAATCACCATCCCTTTGATCCCGCGCTCGTCGCCGTCGCGGTACCGCGGGACCGGATCGTCGGTACTGGTCGCATCGAGAGGATCGTGCCCGGCGATCACCTCCATCACCGTCGCTGCATCCTGGACCGTTTTGCCGAAGACGCCCACCTGGTCGAGCGATGAGGCGAACGCCACGAGCCCGTTTCGGCTGACGCGCCCATACGTGGGCTTGACGCCGACGACTCCGCAGAAGGCGGCTGGCTGACGCACCGACCCTCCGGTCTCGGATCCGAGCGCAAAGCGCACGATGTCGGCGGCGACGGCGCCGGCCGATCCGCCTGACGAGCCGCCGGGCACGCGACCGGGATCGATCGGATTGCGCGCGGGACCGAATGCGCTGTACTCGGTGGAGGATCCCATCGCGAACTCGTCACAGTTCGACTTGCCGATGAGGATCGCCCCGGCGTTGCGCAGCCGCGTGATGACGGTCGCCTCGAACGCGCTCACGTAGTTCTCGAGCATGCGCGAGCCGCAGGTGGTTCGCAGCTCGGTGGTCGCAATGTTGTCCTTGGCGACGTACGGAATGCCGGCGAGGAGGCCGCCCTCTCGCCCGGCATCGACGTCGCGCTGACAGACCCTCGCCGCTTCAGCCGCGCGCGGACGATCGGTCCACAGGATGAGGTTCAAGCCTTCGGGTCCGGCCTTGACCGCCTTCATGCGATCGAATGCGTCGGCGACGGCGTCGATCGCCGAGAGCGAGGCATCCCGCGGGTCTCGGGGCCCGATCATTCCACGGACTCGATGGCGTCCTCGTGTGTCGACAGCCGGGGCACGAGGAAAAAGGCATCGCGCATCTCCGGAGCAAACTGCTCGCGCGCATGCGCAAGTGGATAGGGCGGGCCGCCGTCCGCGCGCAGCGGCATCCCCGCATCGCCGACGCCTTCGGCGCCGATTACGCCCTTGGTGTCCACCTTCCGAAGCACGTCCATGTGCTCGAGAATTCCGTTGAGCTCACTCACGAGTCGGGGAACGGATTGCTCGTCGAGCGCGAGCCTGGCCAGCGAGGCCACATGCAACACGTCTTCACGCGTGACCGCCATCAGTCGTCCTCCCGCTCGAGGCCAGCGTAGGCGACGACGAGCCGTTTCCGTCCGATGGTCTCGTCGTCGAAGTCGATGGTGACCTTCGTATCCCGTCCCGTGCCCCCCAGCTCCGCGATGGTGCCGCTGCCAAATCGTGGGTGGCGAACGCGGGCACCCTTCACGAAGCTGGGCGCAAGCTGCGACGCGGCCACATCGATGTCGTCGGCGCTCGCGCGTCGAACCGGCGTACCGGGCCGACGCGCCGAGGGAGTCGTCAGAAGCACGGAGCGGCCGGTCGCTCGCAAGCGAATGGTCGAGCGCTCCTCGAGCATTTCTCGCGGAATCGGGGCGAGAAAGCTGGACGGGATCGAGGGCAGCATCTCGCCGTTGCGGCGACGGCTCCGGGCGTGAACGAGGTAGAGCTTCCGCTCCGCTCGCGTTATTCCGACGTAGAAGAGCCGACGCTCTTCCTCGAGCATCGCGGGCTCGTCGTGGGCGCGTGACAGCGGGAACAGCCCTTCCTCGAGTCCGGTGATGAACACGACCGGAAACTCGAGCCCCTTCGCGTTATGCAGCGTCATCATCGGAATGGCGTCGGCGTTCGGGTCATTGCGATCGACGTCGGCGATGAGCGAGGCGCGCTGCAGGAAGTGGTCGAGCGGAGTGAGTCCGAGCTCCCCGCCCTCGTCGGCCACGACCTCGGCGGCACCATCGACGAGCTCCTGCACGTTCTCCAGCCGCTCGGCGCCCTCCGGGCCCTCGGCACGGAGGTACTCGGCATAACGAATCTCCTCAATGAGCTCCCGAATCAGCTCATTGACGCTCGCGTCCTGCGCGCGAGCCCGATATCGATCGATCAACGCCGCGAAGTCGCGCAGCGCCTGGCGGACACCGGGCCGGAGCTCCCCAAGCAGCTCCTCGCGGCGCGACGCTTCGAGCCGTGACGTGCGAGCACGTCGGGCGATTCCACCGAGGGAGTCGAGGGTGGTCTCTCCCAACCCTCGGCGAGGAACGGCGACCGCGCGCGCAAAGGCCTCATCGTCGGCAGGATTCGCAATGAGCTTGAGATACGACATGAGGTCGCGAATCTCGCGGCGGTCGTAGAAGCGGACGGCCCCGATGATCCGGTACGGAATTGCGCGGCGTCGAAGCGCTTCCTCGAGCGCGCGGCTCTGGGCGTTGGTTCGATATAGAATGGCGACGTCGCGGCGTGTGAGATCGCGCTCGGTCGACAGCCGCGACCCGATCTCCTCGGCGACCCACTCCGCTTCATCGCGCTCGTCGAGCGCTCCTACGGCGGCCACGCGCTCTCCCCCACTGCGCGTTGGCCGGAGCGTCTTTCCGCGGCGCGCCAGATTCCCTGAAATGACGACATTCGCCACATCGAGGATCGGCGGGAGCGAGCGGTAGTTCTCCTCCAGCCGCACGACGCGCGCGCTGGGGAAATCCTTCTCGAAGTCGAGAATGTTTCGGATATCGGCGCCACGCCAGCCATAGATCGACTGGTCGTCGTCGCCAACGACGGCCACGTTCCCGTGCTCGCCACTCACGAGCGTGACGAACTCGTACTGCGCGCGGTTGGTGTCCTGGTACTCATCGACGAGGACGAACTGAAATCGCTCCCGATAGTCCGCGAGTCGTGCCGCATTCTCGCGAAGCACACGAACCGGCAGGAGCAGGAGATCATCGAAGTCCACGGCGTTCGACTCGCGCAGCGTCGCCTCGAGCTCGTGGTAGACGGACGCCGCGGCCCTGGCATGCGGGTCCATCGCCAGGCGCTCGTACTCGGCGGGCATCACCAGCGCGTTCTTCGCATTGGAGATGGCGGCGCGTAGCCCACGGGGCGCGAACTGCTTCGGCGAGATCTTCTGGCGATCCATGATCCGGCGAACCACGGCCAGAGAGTCGTCCTCATCGTAGATCGTGAAGGCCGGCGTGCGACCGACCAGCCGCGCTTCACGGCGGAGCATCCGGGCGCCAATGGAATGGAAGGTCCCAATCCACATACCCGACGGCTCCTCGCCCAGCAGGTGCGCCACACGCGCGCGCATCTCCCCCGCGGCCTTGTTGGTAAAGGTGACGGCGAGGATGTGGGCGGGCGCGACGCCGTGATGCTCGATGAGACGGGCGATGCGCGCCGTCAGGACACGGGTTTTTCCCGATCCGGCGCCGGCGAGAACCAACAGGGGACCTTCGAAATGCTCCACGGCCTCGCGCTGGGCCGTGTTCAAGGACACGCGCGTGTCGCGCGCGGGAACGACCAATGTCATCCGTGAAGTATAACGTCGAACGTTGCGCCCTGGCTCGATGGCGCGAGCTCGAGCCGGCCATTGTGCGCTTCTTCCACGATCCGTCGCGCGAGCGAAAGTCCGATCCCCCACCCCGATTCTTTCGTCGAGAAGCCAGGCTCGAAGACACGGGTCCGAAGCTCACGAGGAATTCCAGGTCCATCGTCGGCGATGCGGATGCGGACCTCATCATCCGCCGTTCGCTCGGCGGAGATCTCGAGCGTGCCGCCGTGACCGGCGAGCGCATCGATCGCGTTCTTCGCGACTGCCTCGAGCGCCCATTCCAGGAGGACGGCGTCGCCCTTCACCACCAACGGTCCCTGCCCCAGCACAAGCTTGACCTCCACCGTGTGTGCAAGCGTCGGCACGCGAGCCTGGAAGTAATGGGCGACGCGCTCCGCCAGCTCCCCAACGTCTACGGGTGCTTCCCTGGCGGGCCGCCCAATGCGCTCGAAGCGATGCGCCACGCGCTCGAGGCGATCCAGGTCGCCGCGCATGTACTCCACCGCGCGCGCCGCCGTGGGATCGGCCTCGGCGCGGTCAGCGATGAGCTCGATCCAGCCGGCGAGACTCGACAGCGGAGTCGCGAGTTGGTGCGCGGACTCGCGCGCCATGCCCGCCCACACGCGCTCGCGGTCGGCTCGCCCACGCGTCCGCAGGACGTAGACACCGGCGAGGAAGACGAACGCCACGAGCAGCGCCTGCAACGCAGGAATGAAGCGCAGACTCTTCACGAGACGCGAATCGCCGAAGTGAATCGTGCCGATCGTCGGCTCGACGAGCGGCGGATTCTCGCGATCGAGCACGACGAGATGCGCGGCCACGCGCGGATCATCCACCGGTGCCTCGAACGGGAGATTGATGGCCCACGTCGGCCGGCCGCGCACATCGGTGACGATGACCGGAACGCCGAGCTCGCGAATGGCGCTCGCAAGATCGAGGAGTGCTGCGTTCGCGGCATCCGGGTTGGTATCGTTGAGCGCGCTCAAGATCCGCGCGTGCATCCGGCTCGACAGCGATGCATCGCGACGCAACTCGACGACGACACGCTGGGAGTACACGATGAACGAGCCGAGCACCAGCGCGAGGAGGAGACCGAGGAGAACGACCGGCGCGCCGCGACGCATTGTCGGTCAGGCGAGAACGTCTACGCCGAGATACGGACGAAGTGCTTCGGGAACGGTGACCGTGCCGTCGGGTCGCTGGTGGTGCTCGAGCAGCGTGGCGATCGTGCGCGGGAGCGCGAGTCCCGATCCGTTGATGGTGTGCACGAGCCGGGGCTTCTCTCCGCGCGCGCCCCGAAAGCGAATGCTGCCCCGACGCGCCTGGAAATCGGTGAACGTGCTGCACGACGACACCTCGAGCCACGTGCGCACACCGGGCGCCCACACCTCGAGGTCGTAGGTCTTCGCGCTGGAGAAGCCGGTGTCGCCGGCGGCGAGCACCTTGACGCGGTACGGGAGCTCGAGGAGCTGGAGGATCTTTTCCGCATGCCCGGTGAGCAGCTCGTGCTGCGTGGCATTGTCCTCCGGAGTCGTCAGGCGCACGAGCTCGACCTTGTCGAACTGGTGCACCCGCAGAAGCCCGCGCGTGTCCTTGCCATGTGCGCCGGCCTCACGACGAAAACATGGCGTGTAGCACACGTACGCCCTGGGCAGCTCCGACCCGTCAAGGATCTCATCGCGATGGAGGCTCGTGACCGGCACTTCCGCGGTGGGCACGAGGAACAGGTCATTGTCGGTGACGACGTACATGTCGTCCTCGAACTTCGGCAGCTGTCCCGTGGTCGTCGCGGTCGCGCGGTTGACGAGAAAGGGGACCCACACTTCCTCGTACCCGTGTTCGCGCGCATGCACGTCGATCATGAAAGAGATGAGCGCGCGCGTCAGCCGTGCGCCGTTCCCGCGAAAGACGATGAACCCGGACCCGGCGATCTTGCTGCCACGGGCGAGATCGAGAATGCCAAGGGCGGCGCCGATGTCCCAATGCATCCGCAACCCGTCGTCCTCGCGGGGTGTTCCCCACGATCGCAGTACGCGGCCGTCGCCTTCACCACCGGGCGGCACATCCGGCAACGGGACGTTCGGCAGCTCGTACATGATCTGCTCGAGCTTGCCCTCGATCTCGGCGAGCTCGCCCTCGAGCCGGGCGATCTCCAAGCCCAATGCGCGAGTCTGCTCGATGAGGTCGTCCGCGGTCTCGCGGGCCTTCTTGCGGCGGGCCACCTCCTGGCTGGCGGCGTTGCGCGCGGCCTTCCGCTCCTCCGTCGCCTGAATGAGCGCACGCCGCTCGAGGTCGAGGGCGAGGGCACGGTCGACGAGCGGTCCCAGAGCGTCGAGTTTTCCACGCCGCTCGAGGCCCCCACGAATGGCGTCGGCATCTTCGCGCAGCGCCCGGAGGTCGTGCACGATCAGAACTCCGGCAGGCCGTCAGCGAAGGAGCGGAACCCGCAATTCGGATTGGTGCGGATGCGGAAGCGCGCGGTGCGAAAGCCGCTGGACATCCCAAGCTCGAGCAGCTGAACCTTCGCGTGGAAGAAGTCGCGGCCGGGGAACCCTCCCAGGCAGATATTCCGCGCACGGACGATGATGGTCTCGCCAACGCTCACCGCGACGGCGGCCGTGTCCTGATAGCCGGTGGTGGGTGCCTCGAGGATCGATTCAAAGGTCGCCGCCGACTCGATGACGCCAGTGCGGGGTGCTTCATTGTCGACGAGCTGCGACGGATACAGCACGGCCGTCCCGGCCGCGGTGTCGATCGCCAGGTCGTACAGCGCGTTCGCGTCGCCAATGCGCAGGGTGCGAAGGCTATAGAGATCCAGCGCGGTCGGCGCGCTCAGCGGGCTCCCCCGCAGCGGGAAGACGACCAGCGTGTCTTCGACAACGTCGAGGGTCGGATCGACGCTGCGAGTAACATCTTCACACGCGGCGACCGCAAGCAACGCGATCGCCAGCGCGAACACTCTCGCTGTCATGGGAACGCCCGGGTGTGCGCAAACGTGGGTGCGGAGGCGTAGAATACCGCGCGTGCACGATGAGTTCAAGTGATTCATATCGCTTGACTTCGGCCCTCTCGACGTTATGCTTCCCACCACTTCACCTGGAGCGTAGTGGTGGCCACCATCCGCGACCTCGTCGGCGCTCTGCGCGGTCGGGACGGCGTCGACGCCGCGATCGTGCTCGGCCGCGACGGCCTTGTCATCGACGGACAGTCGGTGCCCAACATCGATGTCGAGAGCGTAGCGGCGCTGGTCCCCTCGATCGTGAGCGCGGCCGATGAGTTCGGCCGGGACAGCACGCACGGGAACGTCACCACCGTCATCCTCGAGTATGCGCGAGGGCTCGCCATCGTCTCGGTCCTGTCGTCCGAAGCCGTATTGCTCGTCCTGGCCCGAACCGACGCCAACGTCGGTTCCCTGTTGTTCGAGCTGCGCCGGAACCGGCAGCATATCTCGTCGCTCGTTTGAGCGGCGGCGCCACCGCGCCTGACGTTATGGAAAAGTTGCACGTCCTGGTGGCTGATGACGAGCCACACATTGGCCGGATCATCAAGATGAAGCTCGAGCAAGGCGCATTTCGCGTCACGCTCGCCTACGACGGCCGTGAGGCGCTCGACGCCCTGGCCAAGCACGAGGACTTCGCGCTCGTGCTCCTCGATCTCATGATGCCGGTGATGAGCGGCCTCGATGTCCTGCGAACGATGCGCAGCGACGCGCGGTGGCAACGGCTGCCCTGCATCATTCTCACCGCAGCCGGCCAGGAACAGCAGCATCGACTCGCCGTCGAGTCGGGGGCGAGCGACTTCATGACCAAGCCATTCAGTCCGAAGAAGCTCTACGCGCGCGCCGCGGAGCTGGCCGGCGTGGGTGCGGAGAACAGCGGTAGCGAGCGGTGAATCGATGGGCCGTCATTCTCGCCGGAGGCGTAGGCTCACGCTTCTGGCCCCTCTCCACGCCGCAGCGACCAAAGCAGCTCCTTCCGCTGGTCGATGACGCGCCCCTTCTCGTCAACACCGTTCGGCGCCTCGCCCCGGCGGTACCCGCGGAGCGCACCCTCGTCATCACCAATGCAAGCCTGGCCGACGCCGTCCGGTCGTTGCTCCCCACACTCCCTGCCGAGAACGTCATCGCCGAGCCGCGCGCGGCGGGGACCGCACCGGCGCTCACGTGGGCAGCGCTCGAGATCCAGCGACGCGATGCCGACACGTCAGTCATGCTCTGTGTGCACGCCGACTGGGCGATCGGCGACGAGAACGTCTTTCGCGCGACCCTGGAGCGGGCGGCACGCGTCGCCGAACAGCACGCGGCCCTCGTCACGGTCGGGGTCGTTCCCCGGCGCCCCGACCCGGGACTTGGCTACATCCAGCCTGGCGAAGCGGTCGACGGAGCGCTGCGCGTTGCGCGGTTCGTCGAGAAACCGGATCGCGACAGCGCCGAGCGCATGGTGCGCGAAGGATACCTCTGGAATTCCGGGATCTTCGTATGGCGGGTGAAGGATTTCCTCGACGAGGTGAAGGCGCACGCACCCGAAATCGCCGATGTGTTATCGACGGCTGCGGCGATGGACCTCGAGCGGTTCTTCACTGCGGTGAAGCCAATCGCCGTCGACTACGCCGTGATGGAGCGGAGTGCGCGCGTGCTCGTCGTGCCCGGTGACTTCGGGTGGGACGACGTAGGAACCTGGGGCGCCTTGCATTGCGTGCGCGCCCTCGACGACGCGAGCAATGCTGTCGCTGGACGTGTACACGCCGTCGAGGCGCGCGACAACGTCGTTCATGCGGATTCGGGGACAGTCGTGCTCTACGGGGTGCACGATCTGGTGGTGGTAACGCGACCGGGACTCACGCTGGTGACGACGCGAGATCGCGCGGCCGATCTCAAGACACTCCTCGAGCGGCTGCCGCAAGACGTGCGTGAGGCGCGATGAGCGCACTCTACCTCTATGACGACGAGCGGGCTCGCGCGTTCGAGCCGTTCGCCCTTACGCGCCCGATGAGCGCCATGCGCATTGGCGCTCTGCTCGCGCGCGACCGATGGACGCGCGCATGGGGAGCGCCGCCGGTCGGCACAATCACCGCGCCCGTGCACGCGGAATTCGACGAACATGGCTGGCCACCCATCGCGCGAGACCTCCCCGCCGGCTCGATCATCGCGAATTCACGATGCGCGGTGTCATTGACGGCAGCGCGACACGACGCGGACGTCTGGATGTGTGACGGCCGAGTCGCTGCGGTGAAGCTTGCGCAGGAGGTGCGCCTGTCGGTGCTCGCCGATGGGCGGGTTCCTCTCGAAGAGCTCGCGCGGGACGGCGGTTCCGTGGCGACGGTGGGTGGGCGCTGGGTCGACGAGGTATGGCAGCTCGTCACGGATCTCCTTATCCAGCTCGGCGAAGACGTCGCGCTATTGGGGCCGGAGCTGACATGTGAAACCCCGGCGCATGCCACCGTCATCGGGAGCCACCCGGCGTTCGTGGAGCGGGGCGCAACCGTCGAGCCTTACGTGGTGCTGGATGTGACCGCCGGTCCGATTGTGATCCGCCGCGGCGCAACGGTGCGCGCATTCACACGCATGGTGGGACCCTGCGTCGTCGACGGGGGGTCGACGATCCTCGGCTCGCGTGTCCACGGGTGCTCGATCGGCGAATCGAGCATCATCCATGGCGAGCTGAGCGAGACGGTCGTCATTGGTCACTCCAACAAGTCCCACGATGGGTTCGTCGGTCACTCGTACCTCGGCCGCTGGGTGAACCTTGGCGCCGGGACCATCACCAGCAATCTCAAGAACACGTACGGCACCGTTCCCCTGTGGACGCCGGCGGGAATGCGCGACACCGGGGTACAAAAGCTCGGCACGCTGTTCGGGGATCATGTGAAAACCGGCATCGGCTTGCGACTGACGACGGGGAGCGTCGTCGGCGCTGGGGCGAACATCTTTGGTGCGGACACGCCGCCGAAGTATGTTCCCCCGTTCGCGTGGGGCGATGGACGATCCCGGAGCACGTACCAGATCGATAAGTTTCTCGAGGTCGCGAGCCGCGCCATGGCGCGGCGCCATGTCGCGCTCGGCGATCGCGGGCGTCGTCATCTGAAGCGAGCGTTCGAGCGCGCGCAGCAGGAGTTGGGATGAGAGTCTGGGTGTTAGGCAGCGGCAGTCGCGGCAACGCCGTGTTATTGGAGCACCGGGGATCGCGGGTGCTGGTCGACGCGGGATTCCACGCCAAGGCGCTGGAACAGCGGCTCGCCGCTGTCGATGTGCCGTGCGAATCGATCGAAGCTCTGGTAGTGACGCACGAGCACCATGACCACGTGCGCGGTGCCTGCGCCGCGGCGCGCGCGTGGGGCTGGGCGCTGCATGCGTCCTGTGGCACTGTCGCCGCGTATCCGACGTTGCGCGATGCTGACGTCCGCACCTTCGACGCGGGTGCCACGCTGCGCTTCTCGAGCATGGAGCTGCAGTCCGTCGCGGTCCCCCACGACGCAGTGGAGCCGGTGGCCATCGTCGCCACCGACGACATTGGTGGTCGCGTGGGAATCGTCTACGATCTCGGGCATGCGGGTGCAGCGCTGCGCCGCGCACTCGGCGATCTCGACGTGCTCGTGCTCGAGGCCAACCATGACGAAGGGATGCTGCGCACGGGCCCGTATCCGCCGACGGTGCGTGACCGCATCGCTGGCCGCCGAGGGCATCTGAGCAACACCGCCGCGGCGAATCTCGCGCGCGACCTGGCGCACCCATCCCTGGCGCATGTCGTCCTGGCGCACCTCAGCGACCAATGCAACGACGCGGCGTTGGCGCGCAGCGCGGTCCGGAAGGGCCTCGCTCCAACGCGGTTCACCGGCGCGGTGCACGCAGCGCCACAGGACGCGGTGATTGGCCCATTCGAGCCCAAGGTCCGGAGAGGGCGCGTCGAGCAGCTGCGGCTGGAGCTCTAGATTGCGGATTGCGGGTTGCGGATTACAACGAAAACCCCCGGAGCTCAGCGCCCCGGGGGTTTCTTCCGCAATCCGCAATCTGCGTCCTAGTACATCCCGCCCATTCCACCGCCACCCGGCGCGGCGGGAGCCGGCCGGTCTTCCTTCTTCTCGACCACGATCGCTTCCGTGGTGAGGAGCAGCCCCGCGATCGATGCCGCGTTCTGCAGCGCAGTACGCGTCACCTTCGTCGGATCGATCACGCCAGCCTGGACGAGATCCTCGTACGTGTCGGTCAGCGCGTTGTAGCCGAAGTTGGCTTCCTTCGCCGCGCGAACCTTCTCGACGATGATCGAGCCCTCACCACCGGCGTTCTGGACGATCATTCGCATCGGCTCCTCGATCGCGCGACGCACGATCTCGACGCCGATCTGCTCATCGGAGTCTTCGAGCTTCAGACCCTTGAGCGCCTTCTGGGAGCGAATGAACGCGACGCCGCCGCCGGGGACGATGCCTTCCTCGACCGCCGCGCGCGTGGCGTGCAGCGCATCCTCGACACGAGCCTTCTTCTCCTTCATCTCGGACTCGGTCGCGGCGCCAACGTTGATGACCGCAACACCGCCGGCGAGCTTGGCGAGACGCTCCTGGAGCTTCTCCTTGTCGTAGTCGGAGGTGCTCTTGTCGATCGCCGACTTGATCTCCTTCACGCGGCCCTGGATCTTGTCGTCCTCACCAGCGCCGTCGATGAGCGTCGTGTTGTCCTTGTCGACGACGATGCGCTTCGCGCGGCCGAGGTCGCTCACGACTGCGTTCTCGAGCTTGAAGCCGACTTCCTCCGAGATCACCTGACCACCGGTGAGCACGGCGATATCCTGCAGCATCGCCTTGCGACGATCGCCAAAGCCGGGCGCCTTCACCGCGGCAATGCGCAGCGTGCCGCGCAGCTTGTTGACGACCAGCGTCGCGAGCGCCTCACCCTCGACATCCTCGGCGATGATCAGCATCGGCCGGCCCATCTGGGCGACCTTCTCGAGAATGGGGAGGAGGTCCTTCATCGACGAGATCTTCTTGTCGTGGATGAGGATGTATCCGTCCTCGAGGACGGCTTCCATCTTCTCCGGATCGGTGACGAAGTAGGGCGAGAGGTAGCCGCGGTCGAACTGCATGCCGTCGACCGTCTCCAGCGTCGTCTCGAGGCCCTTTGCCTCTTCGACCGTGATCACGCCGTCCTTGCCGACCTTCTCCATCGCTTCGGAGATGAGATCGCCGATCTCCTTGTCGTTGTTCGAGGAGATGGCGCCAACCTGCGCGATCTCCTTCTTGCCCGCGGTCGGCACGGAGATCTTCTTGAGCTCCTCGACGACGGCCGCGACGGCCTTGTCGATGCCGCGCTTGAGCGCCATGGGGTTCACGCCTGCGGTGACGTTCTTGAGGCCTTCACGGAAGATCGCCTGGGCGAGAACCGTGGCGGTCGTCGTGCCGTCGCCAGCGAGATCGGAGGTCTTCGTCGCGACTTCCTTTACCATCTGCGCGCCCATGTTCTCGAGCGGATCGGCCAGCTCGATCTCCTTCGCGACCGTCACGCCGTCCTTGGTGATGGTCGGGGCACCGAACTTCTTATCGAGGACGACGTTCCGTCCCTTGGGGCCGAGCGTGACCTTCACCGCGTCGGCGAGCTGATCGACGCCGCGCTTGAGCGCCGCGCGCGCATCGACGTTGAAATGGAGTTCCTTGGCAGCCATATCTGGGTCCTTTTGGGTTCTTGGATTATTTCTCGGTACGGCAGAGACGTCAGAGCTCAGAATTCAGATTTCAGAAACTGCATTCTGAAATCCCGGTTCCAGGACCTCTCAGACGATCGCGAGGATATCGGACTCTCTCAGGATGAGATACGTGTCGCCATCGAGGGTGACCTCGGTGCCGCTGTACTTTCCGTAGAGAATCTTGTCGCCGACCTTCACTTCCATCGGCACACGCTTGTCCTTCTCGAAACGGCCCGGCCCCGCAGCGATGACTTCGCCCTGCTGAGGCTTTTCCTTGGCGGTGTCGGGGATGTAGAGACCGCCGCGCATCTGCTCCGTCTCTTCGAGCGGCTTGACGACGACTCGGTCCGCCAACGGGTTGACCTTAACGCTGCTCTTGGTGGCCATGACTTGCGCCCCTCCGATTCTAGGGTTCAGTGTGAATGGATTATAGGGGGTTGGCACTCAGACTATGGGAGTGCTAACAGCCCCGAAGTTACGCCTTCCCAGGGCGCGAGTCAAGGGGCGCCGGGCCGTCGGCACGACGGCCGGCAAATATTTGGGACACAAGTACTTACAGGCGCGCCCTTTACCGCTTTTTTCGCGAGCGGACGCGGCCTTTTTGGGGACCCGCCGCTTCCCCTCCATTCACAATCGCGAAGGCCATACGGAGGCCGTGAAGCGTCAGGTGCGGCTCGACCAGATCGATCTCCGTGCAGAGCGGCGCCAGCACGTGGGCCAGACCGCCGGTGGCGACCACCTTGGGCATCGCGCGCGTGGGCCACTCCCGCTTGATACGCCTCACGAGGCCATCGATCGACTCGGCGGCGCCGAGCATCACGCCCGCGCGGATGCACTCTTCCGTCCGTCTGCCGATCGTCCGCACCGGAGGCACGAGCTCCGTCGCCGGTAGCTTCGACGTTCGCCTGACGAGTGTGTCGGCCGAGGTCGTGACCCCGGGGGCGATGACGCCACCGAGGAAGACCCCATCGGCGGTGATGCAGTCGTAGGTCGTGGCCGTCCCCAGGTCCACGACGATGCAGTCGCTCCGGTACATGCGGCTCGCGGCCAGCGTGTTGATGATGCGGTCCGCGCCAACGGTCAACGGCTCTTCGACGTCCAGCGTAATCGGGAGCTTGCTGCGCGCGTCGATCTGCGTGACCGGGGCACCTAGCCATTGCTCGCAGGCCTCGGCGAGAGGGCCCGTCACGCCCGGTACCACCGAGCCGATCGAGGCCCCGCCAAGTGAGGACGCCGTGACCTCCGCCGATCGTACCAGCTCGGTGAGGAGCACCCCGTACTCATCCGCCGTGCGGACCACACCAGTCGTGATGCGCCAGTGGGCACGCAGCGCTTCGCCGTCGAAGATGCCAACGGTCGTCTCGGTATTGCCGACATCGAACACGATGATCACGACTCCTCCTCGAGCACGAGCGATCCTGCACGTGCGAGCGCTGTCTGACCGTCGCGCTCGACGATAAGTGACCCATCGGACGCGAGCCCGCGCACGACACCGGCGAGCGGTGACCGACAGCGCCGGCCCGCCGCGCCATCCAGGGAGGCCCAGTGCTCCAGCTCTTTCTCGGACAGCGGACCGCGCGCGCGCGCCGCAGCCCGCAGCGCCGGCACCAGCTCGGCGAGCACATTGAGGCGTCGCGTCCCGTCGCGCAGGGCGGTCGCATTCGGCTCGTCAGGCGTGCCGACGTTGATACCGATGCCGATCGCGACCCAGTCGACCTGCCCCTCGCGCCAGCGCGTCTCGACGAGGATGCCCGCGAGCTTCCTCCCGTCGACGAGCACGTCGTTCGGCCACTTGAGCCACACCGCCCCATCGGCGTACCGCTGAAGGACCGGCGCCGCCTTGAGGCCAAGGCGGATCGAGAGCACGCCCAGCGCCTCCGAATCGTTAGGCCGCTCCAGCAGCGTCATCCAGATGCCTGCGCCGGCTCGTGAGCGCCACGGCTTTCCGCTCCGACCACGGCCAGCCGTCTGCTCGTCGGCAAGCACGAGCGTTCCCGGCGCCGCGGCTTCCTCGCCCAACGCGTGCGCGACGTCCATCGTCGAGCGCACCGACGCGAGGACCTCGACCCGAGGGAGGTCCAGGAGACGGGCGAGCGTCCCACCCGTTTCGGCCTCCCACACCGCGGGCGCGTCGATCATGTGCGCATCGCCACGAGCGCCAGAACGCCGAGTCCCAGCACGATCCGGTAGGCGGCGAACACACCAAAGCCGTGCCGCGCGACGTACTTGAGGAGCACGCTGATCGCCAACCATCCGCTCAGCGCGGACGCGATCACGCCAGCGACGATCGGCGCGCCCAGGCCACCCTCGGCGATTGCCTTGGGCACCTCATACACGGCTGCGGCGGCCGTTATCGGCATGCTCATGAGAAACGCAAACACCGCTGCGCTCTCGCGGTGAAAGCCCATGGCCCGCCCCGCCGTCATCGTCGATCCAGACCGTGAGACGCCGGGCACGAGCGCGAGGACCTGCGCGAGGCCGAAGAGCAGCGCGTGCGTCCACCGCATCTGTCCGAGCGGGCGCTCGTGCGGTGCGAACCGGTCGACCGCCCACAGAATGACGCCCATGATGATCAGCGTGGTCGCGATGAGGGCAGGCGTACGGAACACGGTCTCCGCGTAATCAGCGAGGAGCAAACCAGCGATACCGCCAGGTATCGTGGCGATGATGAGGAACAGAACACGCTTCTCCTCCTCCGTGTCGACGCGACGCGTGGCTACGATGCGCCAGGCGGCGCGAGCGAGCGCGACCCACTGTGCTCGGAAGAACCACAGAACCGCCGCGAGCGTGCCGACGTGAAGCGCGACGTCGAAGGCGAGCCCGGGACTCTGCCACCCGAGAATCCATGGCGTGAGCGCCAGGTGCGCCGAGCTGCTGATCGGAAGGAACTCGGCCAGTCCCTGCAGCACGCCGAGGATGATCGCCTGCCAGACGGTCAATGCGCTTCTCCATGGAGTGCATGCACGCGATCAGCGACCGCTGATGACGAGCGCCGCGATGGCCAGGACCATCGCGGCCTTGAGCAGCCCCGCCGCACCCGCGCGATCGCGATACAGACGGTGGACGGAGAGAACGGCGAGAAAGATGGTGGGCACGAGCAGCAACGCGAAGAGGGGATATGCGGTCGCGAGGAGGACGACGGCAACCGAGTACGCCGCGACCCCGCCCGCTACGCCAGCACGGGCTCTGGGCAGCCCGGCGGTTACCGGAAGTGTGCGCCGGAGCCCGGCATCGCCCGGGAGATCGTCGAGGTCCTTCGCCACCTCGCGCGCGAAGTGCAGAGGCGCTGCTACGGCGACGAGCAGCATGCCCTTCCCCACCTCATCGACCGCGGTAGCACCGTACAGGAACGGGAGCGACCCGAGCACGGCGACCGCCACGTTGCCGGGAAGGCCGTGCGGTTTGAGGCGCGTGCTGTACGTCCACATGATCACGAGGACGAGGAGGGTCAGCGCGGCGAGCCACCACACCACCAGGGTCGCCAACACCAGCGCGACGACGGAGCACGCGATGGCGAAGGACCTTGCCTCGCCGGGCGCGATAGCGCCGGACGGCAGCGGACGTTCGGGATGTGCCACCCGGTCGATGTTCACGTCGGCGATGTCATTGGTCGTGTTGGCGACGGCGGTGAGGGCAAACGCCGCCACGACGGCCAGGGCCACGCGCCCGCTGACATGTCCGGCACTCCACCACGCCCCCGCCGACACTCCGGCCCCCGCGAGCAGCGCATTCCGCCAGCGGATGAGCGCCAGCCACTCGTCAGGCGAGGACACGCGAGTAGAAATTCTCGTACCGCGTGACCATGTCCTCTTGCGAGAACCGCGTGCGTGCGTCGGCGGCCGCGGCGTCGCTCATGGCCTGCCACTTCTCGGACGAGGACAGGATCTCCACCGCGGCCGCGGACATTCCCTCGACGTCGCCCACATCGCGCAACGCGCCGGTGACGCCGTCGCGCACGACCTCGGGGAGCCCGCCGGCGCGCGCCCCGATCACCGGTACGCCACACGCCAGCGCTTCGAGCGCACTAAGCCCGAACGATTCACGCTCGGTCGGGAGCAAAAAGAGGTCAGCGCCCGCGAGCAGTGGCGCAATCGCGTCGAGCCGGCCGAGAAACATCGTTTGATCGGAGACACCCAGCGCTTCCGCTTCCTTCTCGGCGGTCACGCGCTCCGGACCGTCACCGACCATCACCAGAACGCTCGGCATTGTCCGCGCGACATGCGCGAAGATGCGCACGACATCGCGGACGCGTTTCACCGGCCGGAAGTTCGAGATGTGCATGAGCACCTTCCGTCCGGGCTGTACCTGATCGCGGATGGTCGTGGTGTATTTCCTCCGATCGTACACGTCGGGGTCGATGAAGTTATGAATGACCTCGACCGCGCACCCGGTGCATCCGAAGGCGTTGAACGTCTCGCGCTTCAGGTATTCGGAGACGGCCGTCAGCGCGTCGGACCGCTCGATCGAGAACTTCGCGATCGCGTGGAAGGACGGATCCTGCCCGACGAGCGTGATGTCGGTGCCGTGCAGCGTGGTGGCGATGCGCACGCCCGAGCCACCGTCCTCGAGCATCTCACGTGCGATCCAGGCGCTCGTCGCGTGCGGGATCGCGTAGTGCACGTGCAAGAGATCGAGCTTGTGAGTGCGCACGACCTCGTGCATGCGAACGGCGAGGGCCAGGTCATAGGGCGGGTATTCGAACAGCGGATAGCGGCCGACATCGACCTCGTGGAAAAACACGCGGGGAAGAAACGAGGGAAGCCGGAATGGCTGCGCGTAGGTGATGAAATGCACGAGGTGGCCGCGGCCCGCGAGCGCAATACCAAGCTCGGTGGCGACGGCGCCCGATCCGCCATACGTCGGGTAGCAGCTGATTCCGATTCTCACTGCGCCTCCGCATCGGTCCACCAGTGGATCGCCATGTCGATCGCGCGCTCGTCCTCCGGATCGATGTGCGTTACTCCTTCCGCGGGGAGCTGGTGGCGAAACCAGGTTCGCTGTCGCTTGGCGTACTGACGCGTTTCGACAATGATGCGCGCCAGCATCGTGTCACGGGTCAACGTTCCACGCACACGCTCTCGAACGGTGTGGTACCCGGTCGCGTTCCAGGCCGGAGCATCCTCGGGAACGGTCTGCGTCAGCTCGCGCACCTCCTCCTCCCAACCCGCTCGAACCATGGCCGCGGCGCGTTGCTCGATTCGGTGGGCGAGGGCCGCCGATGATCGTGGGCTGACCACGAGCCAGCGAGCCCGAATCGTCGGGCTTCGTGGTCGCTCCCGATGCCATTCGCTGATAGGACGGCCGGTGAGGACCGCGATCTCGATCGCGCGCAGAAGCTGTGTGCGACCGAGGTGCGTCCGTGCCGGGTCGAGCTGTTCGCACCAACGCCGAAGCTCGGGCGTGGTCATCGGAGTGAGCACTCGCGCCAGCGCTGCACGACGATCGGCATCGAGTGGCGGCTGCTCGAACAGAGGCATCGCGAGCGCTCGGAGATAGAAGCCGGTGCCGCCGACCACCAGTGGTGTTCGCCGCGCGTCCGCAGCCTCGCCGATCCAACGATTGGCTTCCTCCGCCCACGAAGCCGCCGAGTAGCGCTCGCTGGGATCGACGATGTCGATACCTCGATGCGGGACGCGACGCCGCTCCACGGCCGTCGGCTTGGCGGTGCCAACGTCGAAACGACGGTAGATCTGCCGCGAGTCGGCGCTGATGATGGTTGTTGGCCCGCGCTCGGCGAGCGAGAGGGCGATCGCCGATTTTCCGGCCGCCGTCGGGCCACAAATGATGCGCAGCTCAGCGTCGGCCAAACCGGCGATCGACCTCGTCCCACGGTACGTGGACGATCGTCGCACGCCCATGCACGTCGTGCGCCGGGAGTGCCGTGGCGCCTAACGCGCTGTAGAGCGCTCGCATCTCGCCGGGCGACAGGGCGTCCCCCGCCTTGATGGCGGCCTTGCAGGCGACAGTCGCCGCCAGGCGCTCGTGGCGCGGGGCAGCACTCGCGAACCGGCTGCCAGCGAGCGCGTCGAGCGTTTCGCGAACGCACCGCTCAGCGTCGAAGCGCGGATGCGGCATGGGAACGGCCCGAATGATGAGGGTATGTCCGCCAAAGCCCTCGACCTCGAACCCCAGCGCGGTGAACAGGTCCTGGTGCTCTTCGAACGCGTCGGCCTCCGCTGGTCCGAGGTGCAGCGTCAGCGGAAAGAGGAGTCGCTGCGAAGGGGCCTCGCCGCGCTCGAGCGTTCCAAGGAATCGCTCGAACAGCACGCGCTCGTGCGCCGAGTGCTGATCAATGAGGACGAGCCCGTCGTCTCGCTCGAACATGAGATACGTGTCGCGGAGCTGAACGAGCGGAGGCACGGCGACGTCGTCAGGCAGGCTCGGCGTGCCCGGGATTGTCGAGCCGTCGGGATGATCCAGAAGCGGACCGAATCCGCCATCGGCGCGCCGCAGTACCTCAGTGTCGACGACGGTGCCGACACCGCCGTTTTGCGCGCCGCCAAACGTCCAGGCGCGGTAGCCAAGCGAGGAGGCGCTTTCGGGGGTCCCAAGCGCGCGACGGACAGCCGCTTCGACCGCGCGCTCCAGCATCCAGCGGTCGCGAAAGCGCACCTCGGCCTTCATCGGGTGCACGTTGACGTCGACGAGACCGCCGGGAATGGCCAGCTCGAGAAGGAGCGACGGACGGACGCCGGCCGGCAAAGTGGACCGGTACGCGGCTTCGGCGGCTCGCACGATCCCGTGGTCGCGCACGGCACGGCCGTTCACGGTCAGGAAGATTCGCCGGGCAGCAGTGCCCGCATCGCCAGGTCGCTCGACGAGGCCGGACACCTGGATCGAGCCGCTCACGTCTTCGACTTCGACGAGCCCGTCGGCAAATGCGCCGCCCCACAGCGCCGCGACGCGCGCGCGCAACGAGGTTGCGGGTGCAAGCGCGAACGACGGTCGGCCGTCGTGCGTCGCCGTGAGGCGCACGTCCCGGCGCGCGAGAGCGACGCTCGTGAGCGCCTCAGCGGTTGCGCGCCATTCCGACCGCGGCGATCGAAGAAAGGCGAGTCGTGCTGGGGTGCTGGAGAAGATGCGCGTCACCGTCACGGTCGTCCCGCGCCGGCGGCTGCATTCGCCGACCTCACGCACTTCCCCGTTTTCGGCGCGGACCAGCGTGCCTGCCCCATCAGCCGCCGCGGTCTCGATCTCGATGGCCGAGACCGATGCGATGGCGGCGAGTGCCTCGCCGCGGAAGCCGAACGTTGCAACACCAACGAGGTCGTCGGTGCGGCGAATCTTCGAGGTTGCATGTCGCGCGAGAGCGAGCACTGCGTCGTCCCGCGCCATACCCGTTCCGTCGTCCGCAACCCGAATCCGTGAGCGGCCGCCGTCAATGACCTCGACCTCGACCGCGCGCGCGGCGGCATCGAGGGCGTTCTCGAGCAGCTCCTTCACGACCGATGCCGGTCGCTCGATGACTTCTCCTGCGGCGATCTGGTCGACGACGGTATTGGGGAGGACGGCGATGCGCGGCATGTAGCAAGCTACGCGCGTTTGCCGCAGGCGGTCAATTGCGCGTGAGCGGTACCAACAGCGCGTGCTCGACCCAGCCTTCGCGTGCGCCAGCAAGGGCGATGCGCGACCAGTCCCCTCGTCGCTCCTCGATGCGCGCGACCTCACCGACGCGGGCGACCGCGCCGTATTCCGCGGCCAAAGCGGGAAGCATCCGCAGCGCTCCAGTCGCGTCCATTACCGCCAGGCCGCGCCCCGTGACAGCGGCGTGTGCAGTGAAGGCCACGGCCGCGAGCGCGACCGACAGTGAAATGCCGCCCAGCGCGAGGGCGGTGGCCCCCGACCGCCGAATGCGAAGCGCGACGAGGAGCCAGGCCAGACACCACAGCGAGGCCGCGACGAGGGCAAGCACCTCGACCGGAAGCGGAGGCACATTGCCGAGCGACTCGTCTACGGGCAGGTCGACGCGAATGAGCGCTTCGCGCGCGTCGCTGGCGAGGGGCTCGAGACGGAGGGCGCGCTGCCATCCCACGACCGCGCGCGCCGTGTCCGCCGCCTGCCACGACGCGGTGCCGTAGTTCATCCACGCGTCGGGAGCTCGGGGTTCGGCGTTGGCGACCGCGCCGAACTCGCGCGCCGCATCGAGGTACCGACCAGCCCGGTAATCGGCGACGCCGGCAGCGAAGCGGCGCGTCGGATCGAGCTCCGTTCCCTGCACCGCGGTGGCGGTGTGCGCGGCGACGAGCAGCATCCCACCGATGAGCAGCGTGGTAACCGTCGCTCGCAGCGAGTCACGGGACCGCGCCTCACGATCGATGTCGCGATAGATGCGCCAGGCGCGCTTCGCGTGATCCTGCACCGCCGAGTGTGCCTCGCCAAACGCGGCGTGGTCGAGCTCGGAAAGGAGGACATTCGCCTCCTGGGCAACAGAGGCCGAGACTCCCGCGCGCCGGGCCACGCGAGCGAGCGCACCGTTGGACGACAGCGTCAATGCGCTCACGTTGAGGCGATCGGCCAGCGCACGCACGAGCGCGCGTCGCAGCTCACCCGCGGACACGGGTCGGCGCTGCCGCGCCAGCGCACGAAGATCCCGCGACACCAGCTCCGGGCGCGAGCGAGCACGTCGGCGACTCGTCAGGCGCCGCAGCGTGGCGGGAATGGGCGCCAGACCGAGAAGCAGCCAGAATTCCCGCCGCTCGTGCGGCGGCATCGGCAGCTCCCCGCGGTAGGCCGTGCGAATGGTGAGCGGAGGGATGACCGTCGTTCCGGTATCGGAGCTCGCAAGCATTCCCGGCGCCACCAGAACGGAATCGGAGGCGGCTTCCGCGAGCTGATAGCTCTCGGTCCACGGATCGAAATACCAGTAGCGCACCGGTGCCAGCGTCCGCATTCCGGGGCGGGTCGGAGTGAGCACCCAGTCGAATTCCTTGGCTCCCCGCACCGTATCCCGGTCGGTGGCGACGGTGACACGCTCGTCGGCCGGGACGACCGTCGCCCAGGGGACTCGAAGCGGGGGACGCGGCAATAGCTTCACATTGCCGACACCGGCAACGCGTACGCGAAGCAGCAAAGGATCGCCCACGCGGGCACGGGCGGTATCGAGATCGGCAGCGATGCTCAAGGCACCAACGGCGCCCTGATACTCGGGCGGACGGCCGGCGGTGGGCGGGTCGATTGCTACGATCACGATGCTGTCACTCCGCGACTCATAGCTTTCATCGCGACTGAAAAAGCTGGGTGTCAGTGGCAGCGCATAGGTGAGGCGCGCGGGCGGGATCGTGAATCGCCCCGCGGCGACGGGAAAGATCGCGCGCTGATAGACGAAGGCCTCGAATGACTTTCCTCGCGACGAGACCGTGTAGGCGGGAAGATCGGAGGGCGACTCGTAGGCCAACATGCCGCGCATCTCGGGCGCAAAGAACTCGGGGCGCCGCACGCGATCGCGAACCGCTCGGGCAAAAAACGCTGCCACCTGATACGTCGCTTGCTGACCCACATACACCGTCTCGGGAAGAACCAGCGCGCGGACCTGCACTGGCGCGATCGTATCGAGCACCGGATTGCGCGTGATCGCCGGCGCCCGGGAGTAATCGCGCCGCGTACGCAGCTGTGCATTGGCCGCTCCTGGCGACCATGCGAGCGCGAACGCCGCCACCGCGACCAACAGGCGCCGCATCACCAGTCCTTCCCCCTCGGCGGCGTGTCAGGCTGATTCGTGCGCTGCTTCCGCCCCTGCACTTCCTGCTCATCACGCGCGGCGCTGTTGAGGATCGCCTCCGCCTGTCGCTCGGACAGGCCGCCGCTGGGCCGAGGGATGGGTTCTCGCGCGGGTGAGACGGGGTCCTCTTCCTGCTCCGGCGTCTCACCTCCCCCACCACCACCGCCGCCAGAGGACTGCTGGCGTCGCCGCGCGAGCTCGTAGTTCCACTTGGCGTCGAGCTCATCGGGACGGGCACGCAGGGCGCGCTTGTACGCGTCCACCGCCGCGGCGTACGCTTGCGTCGCGGGATCGCCCTCGAGTGTGCGACCGCGCTGCAGGAAGATGTACCCGAGATTGAAGAGCGCCCGATAGCGCGTCTCGAGGTCGGTGGAAAGGGCGGCGCGCTCCAGCGTCTCGACCGCTTCGTCGGCACGGCCGGCGAGAATGAGCGCAGTCCCGTAGTTGTACTGTACCCGCGCTGACCGGTCCCCCCGCATGATCTCCCGGCGATAGGCCTCGGCGGCCTCTGCATAACGACGCGCCCGGAAGAGGTCGTCGCCCTCGGTGTCAGCGGCGTAGGCCCGCGACGGGAGTGCGAGGGCGAGGAGCAGGGCCGTCGCTGCTGTGCGTGCCGCCGCGGGTGCGCGGCGTCGGGCGCCTCGGCGCTCCGCAAGCAGCGTATCGGCGAGCAGGCAGAGGAAAGCGGGAAGGAGAAAGAGCTGAAACTGCGGGCGTCGCTCCGCACCCGCCTGGGCCATCCGGCCCTGACGCCGCAACGTGGCCAGGGAGCGGCGAATGTTCGCCGCCTTGTCGGTGGCCGAGGCAGCGATGTAGACACCGTTCGCCGCGCGCGCCGCAGCTTCGAGCAGCTCCGACGAGTGCCGCGATACGACGATCTCTCCGTTCTCGTCACGCTTCAACGTCTGCCCTCCCGCGCCCCGCTCGGGGATCGTCGCTCCGGCGGGTGTTCCAAAGCCAACGGTCACCAGGGTGATTCCAGCCTCGGCGGCCCGCTTGGCAGCCTCGACGACGTCGCTTTCCGGCTCGAACGCTTCCCCGTCGCTCATGATGACGAGCGCGCGGTCGCTTCCGCTACGTGAGGTAAGTAAGAGATCTGTTCCCTGTCGGATGGCGCGGGCGAGGGAGCTTCCGGCCTGGCCCACGACGCTCGGATCGAGATTGTCGAGGTAGAGCTCGAGGGCCCCCTTGTCGACCGTCAGCGGGGTGAGGATGTAGCTCCGTCCGGCGAAGGCGATCAATCCGAATCGGTCGCTCGGCGAGCCGGCAAGGAAGCGCCGAGCCTCCTGTTTCATCCGTTCGAGCCGGTCGGGGCGCTCATCGGTAGCGCGCATCGAGAGTGACGCGTCGAGCGCAAGCACGATGTCCGCCCCTCCCGCGCGCACGATCGCCCGCTCGGTCCCCCATCGCGGGCCGGCGAACGCGATTCCGGCGAAGATCGTCGCGAGCGAGAGCAGGATTACGCGCGCGGTGGGCGAGCGGGTGGCCGAGGAGGGGATGAGGCGTGCGACGATTCCTTCCTGGCCTAACGCGGCGAGGCGGCGGCGACGCTTGCGAAAGGCGACCACGAGCAGCACCGCGACGAGGACCGCGAGAGCCGGGGCCGCTACGAGCGCCCAGGGGATGTCGAAGTACGGAATCATGGCAGCGGGCCCCGCCAGGCGAGCAATGCCATCTCGGCGGCGATCGCCATGAGCACGAGGGCAAGAGGCCACCGGTACTGCTCGGTGTACTGCGTGTACGTGCGCGTCGTGACGGGTACGCGCTCGAGCCGATCGATCTGCTCGTAGATCCGTTGCAGCGCGGCGGCATCGCGGGCGCGGAAGTAGCGCCCACCCGTCGTGCGCGACACGTCGGTGAGCAGCTTCTCATCGATGCGCACCGGCCGATTCTCGTATCGCAGTCCCGTCAGACCGCGGCCCACGGGAACCGGGGCGACGCCCTCCGTTCCCGCCCCCACCGTGTAGATCTTGATGCCGTACGCGCCGGCGGCCTGCGCGGCGGTGCGCGGGTCGATGTTGCCGCGGTTGTTCTCTCCGTCAGTGAGAAGAATCATCACACGCGAGCGTCCGGGCGCGTCGCGCAGCCGGTTGGCGGCGGTCGCGATCGCCGTGCCGATGGCGGTGCCGTCCTCGAGAAGACCAGCGTGCAGGTGATCGACGGCGGCGAGGATGACGGGATAGTCGAGGGTGAGCGGCGTCTGCGTGAGCGCCTCGCCAGCAAAGGCGACGAGCCCGATGCGATCGCTTCGCCGCCCGTTGACGAACTGCTTCACGACGTCCTTCGCGACCTCGAGGCGGTTCTGGGGCTGAAAGTCCTCAGCCAGCATCGAGCTCGACAGATCGACGACGAGCACGATGTTGATCCCTTCGCTGGTGATCGTCTCCGCACGCGCTCCCGAGCGAGGGCGCGCCAGAGCGATCACGAGCGCGCCGATGGCCAGCGCGCGGAGGAGCACCAGCAGCCGCGCGATCCCACGCCCGGCGCGCGGCCCGCGCGCCAGGACGTCGGCACGGGAGAACACGATCGCGGGGCGATGCCGGCGGCGCCGCCAGAGCCACCACGCGGGGATGGCGAGCAGGAGAAGGAGCGCCCATGGGGCCGCGAACTCGAGCCCGAAGATACGAATCACGCCGCCTTCTCCGCCGCTGCCGCAGCAGCCGCCGCGAGCGCGCGGTCTCGAGCGGTAACCTCCTCGACCTCACGAACAATCGTGCGCGCTTCCTGGCCAATCTCGCGGGCACGTTCGCCGGTAACCGAGCGCCGCGCGAACTTGACGAGATCGGCTTCGTTGAGGATGGCGGCGAGCCGCTGCACCGGAAGATCCGAACGCGATCGCAGGAAGCGTATGAGCTCCGTGCTCGTCAACGATGGTGCCGCACCGGGTAAGCGAAGTGCCAGGTAGTCCCGGAGCACCTCGACCATGAGCGCGACGAAGCGACCGCGCTCTCCCGCCTCGAGCAGCCCCATGCGCTCGACTCGCGTAAACTCGCGCTCGGCGTACTGCATCGCGTCGACCGGTATCGGCGCCGGCTTTCGACGCCGGCGGCGGAGGTACCACCAGAGGAGCAGGCCGATGATCGCGAGCACGAGGAGCGCGAGCGCCACCCAGCGCCACCACGGCGGATCGGCTGCCATGATGTCGCGCGGGGGCTTCGGAACGTGCAGCGCCGTGTCGGGTGGGAGGACGCTTCGAACGTATACGTGCGCCCGTAGCGGGACACGTCGCTCGAGGTCCATTCCCGTCACGACCGCATCCTCGAACACGATGGTGATCGTGCCGGTGTCCCAAGCGGCGAGCCGCCAGCGAGCCGTTTCCTCCGTGCGCAGCGAATCGCTCGCGGAATCGAGCATGCGCGAGCTGACGATCTCGATCGTCTCCGAGGTGTCGGGGGCGGTGGGCCAGGCGATCGTCGCGCCGTCGGGTGCGCGCAGGCGCGCCGAGACGATGAACCGGGTGCCGACGGTCACCGTCTCGGGACGAACGGCGACGCCCAGCTGAACCCCCTGAGCAGGTTGCTCCTGTGCCGCGGGCGCCGGTGGCGGCGCCCCGGCCTGCATAACGAGCACCAGGGTAATCCCGATCACCGGCGTCGCCCGCCCCGCGTCTCACGCGCGCGAAAGAATTTCATGAGCGGCTCGATGTAGCTCGCGTCGGTGCGAACGACGATCTCGTCGATCGCCAGACGCCGAAAGAGACGGCGCCGCTCGGCGCGCTCCGCGCCCGCCATCTCCTCGAACGCCTTGCGCACGCCCGTGTCGCTCGTGTCGACCGTGACGGTCGTGCCGCTCTCCGGATCGACGAACCGCGCAAGGCCGACGTTGGGGAGCGTGATCTCGCGCGGGTCCTCCATGGTCACCGCGACCACGTCGTGGCGCTGGGCCAGAATCTTGAGCGGGCGCTCGATGTTCTGGGCGATGAAGTCGGAGATGAGGAAAATGATGGTGTGGTGCGAGAGCATCTTCGCCAGATAGTCGGCGGCGGCGGCAATGTCGGTCTTTCGCCCTTCGGGCTCGAAGGCGAGCACGTCACGCACGAGGCGGAGGACGTGCCGCCGTCCCTTGCCGGGGGGCACCACGTGCTCCGCGCGGTCGGTGAATAGCAGAGCGCCGACACGGTCGTTGTTGCGCACCGCGGACATGGCGAGCACCGCGCTCAGCTCGCTCGCGAGCTCGCTCTTGAATCGCGCCTGGGTGCCGAACCGCTCCGAGCCGGACAGATCGATGGCGAGCATCACGGTGAGCTCACGCTCCTCGATGTAGCGCTTGACGTAGGGGTGGCCCATGCGCGCCGTGACGTTCCAGTCGATGGTGCGCACTTCATCACCGGGCTGATACTCGCGGACCTCCGCGAATTCCATCCCCTGCCCCTTGAATACCGAGTGATACTCGCCGGTGAAGAGGGAGTTCACGAGGCCGCGTGTTCGAATCTCGAGGAGCTTGACCTGCCGCAAGACTTCCGGTGGAACGGCGCGGGCCGATGTTGCGGTGCGCGCCCGCGCGGGTGGGGCCGACGCGACCGGCACGCTCCCCGACGCGCGCGACGCCTCGCGCCGGCGGTCGCCCCGGTCGGCCGTGGCGGCAGCCGCGCGCTCCGTTCCGCGCTTGCTCACGGGCTCTCGATCGCAGCCAGGATCTTCTTGACGATGACGTCGCTCGTGACTTCCTCGGCTTCCGCTTCGTACGTCGTCAGCACGCGATGCCGCAGGATGTCCGGACCGATGGCTTTCACGTCGTCCGGCGTCACGAAGTTGCGGCCGCGAAGGAAGGCGTGCGCGCGGGCGCCCTGCGCGAGGAAGATCGTGGCTCTCGGACTGGCGCCGTATTCGATGAGTGGAGCGAGCTCCTTGAGCCCCGCCTCTTCCGGTTTGCGCGTCGCGTGGACGATGTCAACGATGTAGTCCATGATGCGCTCGTCGACGTACAGGTCGGCGATGCGACGGCGCGCATCGAGCACCTGCTGCGGCGTGGAGGCGTGCTGGACCGGAATCGGATCGCCGCTCGCCATGCGGCGCATGATCTCCTTTTCCTCGTCGCGCGTGGGGTAGTCCGACGTGCAGCTTGAGCATGAAGCGATCGACCTGCGCCTCGGGCAACTGATATGTGCCTTCCTGCTCGATGGGATTCTGCGTCGCGAGCACGAGGAAGGGCTCCTCGAGACGATGCGTCGTTCCGCCGATCGTCACCTGCTTCTCCTGCATCGCCTCGAGCAATGCCGCCTGCACCTTCGCCGGGGCACGGTTGATCTCGTCGGCGAGAATGATGTTGGCGAAGATCGGTCCCTTCTTGGCGCTGAACTGACCGGTGCCCTGATCGAAGACCATCGTCCCGATGACGTCGGCCGGAAGAAGATCGGGCGTGAACTGGATGCGCTGAAACGAGGTGCTGATCGTCTCGGCCAGCGTTTTCACCGTGAGCGTCTTGGCGAGCCCTGGAACTCCCTCGAGCAGCACGTGTCCGCCGGTGAGGAGCCCGATGAGCAGGCGCTCGACCATGTACTCCTGACCCACGACACGCTTGCCGACCTGCGTGATGATGCCCTGGACGAGCGCGGTGTCGGCAGCGGGGGCGGCGGTGCGGGTGGCCATTGAGATCCTCGTGAACGGTTCGGTGCAGTGTATCAAAGCGCTAAAGGCGCTAGAGGCGCTAAAGGCGCTGAGACAAGCGCCTTTAGCGCCTCTAGCGCCTCTAGCGCTTTATCCTATACCCCTCGTCTTCTTCCTCGAACACCCACACCGCCATGCGTGCAGGCTCGATCGGCGCGTCCGGATCGATCGCGGTCCAGCGGGCGCTCGAGCCCGTTCGCGGGTCCGGCTCGACCGCGGCGATTCCGGCGGCTCGCTTGATCCAGAGCGCCAGATTGGCCGGCCGCAGGTCCACCCACCCCCGATACGCGATGTCCGCGCCACGATCCTCGGGCGGAACGACGACCTTCTCGCCTCGCAGGACGTGCTCGCCATTCGCGAGCAGGATCGGGATGCCCACGGACAGGATCTGCCGCCGCACCATCGGCTCCGTCTCGCGAACGAGGCGCTCGCAATCGCGCGCCGCGCAGTCCGCATCAGCCATCGCCAGCGCGCGCACCGAGGGATACAGCCGACCGATCAGGTACGCTTCGAAGAGCAGCTTGGTGAGTCGCGGCGGTCCCAGCATCTCGAAGGCGACCGACCGCACGCCATGCCGCTCCTCGAGCGCTCGGAGGCCGGCAATGGCGACCGATCGAAGGTACCCGCCACGATAGGTCGGACCGAACGTCGCGCCGTCCAATGCCGCAACGACGTCCTTCCCGGTCGGATGCCCCGTGAGCTCCATGATCACGGCGTCGGCGATCTCTTCCGGCGTCACCAGCTCCATCTGTCCGAGCGCCGTGACCGTCTCGAATTCGTCGCGCGCGAAGACGCCGTTCTCGCCGACATTAATGAAGACGCTCTCGAGGTGGCGCCCGGTCTTCGTCCATCCGTCAGCGCCAGGAGCGAAGGCGTCGGCCACACGCATTGGCGTCTCGCAGTCGACGAGCTCGACGGGACGCCCACCCCGCCGCACCGGCCCATAGCCGATCTCCTTCCACCCGATCACCGCCGTCGGCTTGATCTCGATCGTGGCGGGTGCACCCGGCGTCCGCGCCATGAGAAAGAGAAACATGCTCTGCGCGCCCGCGACCGCGGACTTGGACATCAGCGTCCGCGACGGCTTCTCCTCGCTGTGCGTGTACGGGATGTTCAGCCCCATCCCGCCCGTGCCGCTGGTCCCGATCTTCACATACGCCTTGGTCCCCGCACGCCGCAGTCCCTCGAACAGGGTCTGCATGTGTCGAATGATCTGTGGCAACGGTAGCGTCAGCAGGTGGCGCTCGACCTCCTCGACGCTCGCACTTCCGCGCGTCGCCGCGTCCATCAGACGCGACGAGCTCGCGAAGACATCCTGGTACGCCAGGGCGGTTGCGCTGTTGACGCAGTCGACGACGGCGTCGGGGCGAATCGTCGTCAGCCACTGAAAGAGGAGATTCTCGTCGAAGGCCGCGCTCGCCGGGCGGAACACGTCATCGGTCATGCGTCGCCGAGCGGCGGGATCGCGCATGAGATCGTCGCGGCTCCGCTCGGCGAGGTCGCTGGGCAGGAAGATGTTCCCCCACCGGGCCTCGACGGGGACGCCCAACTCTCCTTCGAGCTCGCGAACTCCCGCTTCCGCCTCCGCGCGCGTGAGCGCGGTAATGACCAGCCGCCGCGGCTGATGCTGAGCGAGCCGGCGCGCCACCGCCGTGCCAACCAGCCCTGCGCCGCCCAGCAGGAGCACCGTCGAGTCGCGGATTTCCATGACGCTCAGCGCTCGCGAACGAGCGCGTCGATGATCTCCCGTTCGCGCGCGGTCAGCTTGCGCGTCGCTCCGGGGGCGAGCTTGCCGAGCGTCACCGGGCCAAAGCGCGTCCGTACGAGGCGGTCGACTTCCAGGCCTAACGCGAGGCAGAGCCGGCGCACTTCACGGTTCCGCCCTTCGGCAATGAGCACGCGAACCTCCCACCGCCCGCCCCCGAGCGAGGTGGCATCGAATGTCCTGCAACCGCACCGGCCCGTCCTCGAGGTCCACGCCCCGGCGGGCGATGCGAACCGCCGCTGCGGCATTCCCTCGCACTGTCGCGACGTACTCGCGCTCGACCGCACGACTGGGGTGCGTGAGCGCGTGCGCGCCATCGCCGTCCGTCGTCAACAACAGAACGCCTTCGGTCAGATAATCGAGCCGGCCCACGTAGGTGAGCCCCGGCATCGAGGGGACCAGGTCGAAGATCGTGCGACGACCCTGGGGGTCGGACCGCGTGGTGAGCACTCCGCCGGGCTTGTTCATCACCAGCCAGGCGGTGACCGTCTGCGCGACGACCGGGCGCCCATCGACGGCGATGCTGTCCCGCTCCGGATCCACGCTCTGCCCGGTGCGGGCGGGCGTGCCGTTGACGGTCACCCGTCCGGCGACGACGAGCGCTTCCGCCCCGCGCCGTGATGCGACGCCGGCGCGAGCCAACGCCCGCTGGATGCGCATCGCCACCATCGGCCTCACTCGGCCGCGTTAGGCGACGGCGTGGCGTCGGAGGACGCAACCACCCGGAGCGCGATCGCGAGCTCGTCGGCCCGCGGGAGCTCCTCCAGGTGCCGGAGCGCGAAATGCTCGAGGAAAAGTGGAGTCGTTCCGTACAGCAGCGGACGTCCCAGCCCCTCGGCACGACCGACGACGTCGATCAGTCCACGCTCGTGCAGGGACTTGAGGACACCGCCCACCGCGACACCGCGGATCTCCTCGATGTCGGCGCGCGAGATCGGCTGGCGATAGGCGATGATGGCGAGTGTCTCCAGCGCCGCGCCGGACAGCCGCTGCGGCCGCGCCGCGAGCTGCGCCCGCTCGATCGCCTCGGTGTACTCCGCCCGAGTCAGGATCTGCCAGCCGCCAGCGATCTCCACCAGCTCCACGCCGTGGCCCTCGACGTCGTAATGCTCGCGTATCTCATCGAGGGCCGCGGCAACGGCGGCGGCGCTTGAATCCTCGTCGAGCGCCGCGAGCTCGTCCGTCGGGATCGGACGGCCGCTCGCGAACAGCGCCGCCTCAAGCAGCTTCGCTAGCGGCGTCACGCGAGATCTCGACGATGGCGAAGGGGCGAACCTGCGCGAGCTTGAGCTCACCGCGGCGCGCCAGCTCGAGCAGCGCCAGTAACGCGGAGAGTACTTGCCAGGGCTCGGCGCCAGGGCGAACGACATCGGACCAGCGCGCGACGGCGCGCAGGCTGAGTACGGCACGAATGGCCGCCATCGCACCGTCGACGTCGAGCGCGCGCGGCACGATGTCATGCAGCAGCGGTCGCGTGGCGACGCGGAGCACTCGATCAACCGCGGAGAGCAGCTCCGGAAGCGACAGCGCGAGCGGGCTCGAGGGCGGACTCGGCTCGGCCGGGAGCCAGCCGCGCGCGAAGCGGTTGCGCCGATCCTCCGACCGATCCTCGAGCACGTCGACGACTTCGCGCATCTGCTGGTACTCGAGGAGCCGCCGTACCAGCTCGGCACGCGGATCCTCCCAACTCTCGTCGTCTTGCGACCGCGGCAGCAGCATCTGCGCCTTGATGCGAAGGAGCCGCGCCGCCATCTCGAGGTATTCCGCCGCATCGCTCAGCTCGAGCCCGTGAATGCGGGCGAGAAACTGCTCGCAGATGCGCGCAATCGGAATGTCGGTGATCTCCACTTCCTCCTCGCGAATGAGGGCGAGGAGAAGATCGAGCGGACCGGAGAATTGGTCGAGCTCGACGATGAACGTTCTGGTGGCTTCCGCCTCGAGGGTTGCGCTCACGTCGGCTCCCGAAGGTCAAATGGCGCGATGAGGCGCGTCGCGACGCCCATCAACAGACGGACCGGCGCCATCCAGGTCGCGATCACGGCCGGCGCAAAGGAGAGCAGCAGGATGAGGATCAGCAATCCGTACGCTCCAATGCGCTGGTACTGCAGCGCCCATGCAGGTGGCAGCAGGTACTTCATCACGTGCGATCCGTCGAGCGGCGGCACCGGCAGCAGATTGAACATGATCAGCACGAGGTTGATCAGAATGCCGAACCGCAACATGTCCTGCGCATACCCGAGCACTTCCGCCGCGCCTGGCGCGCTTCGACCAATGGCACCCACGACGACGGCGAGCACGACACATACGAGCGCGATCACCGCATTGGCGGCGACGCCAGCGAGCGACACGATGATGTCGCCGCGCTTGAAGTTGCGATAGTTACGCGGTACCACCGGCACTGGCTTGGCGCCGCCGAAGATCATTCCCCCATTCGACCAGAAGAAGGTCAACGCGGGCATGAGGATCGTCAGAAAAGGATCGATGTGCTTGATCGGATTCCACGTCAGCCGGCCCAGCTGGTATGCCGTGGGGTCGCCCTGCTTGAGCGCCGCGTATCCGTGCGCATACTCGTGCGCGATCATCGAGAACAGGAGGACCGGCAGTGCAAGCAGGAACTGTTCAAGATTCAAGCGCGGCGCGGTGGAAGTGAGCGCGGTCCACGCATTGGACCGCGCGTAAGGTACCCGCCGCGTGAAATGATGTCAAAGCCATGTGGCGCCTTGACATCCGTGATCTCGCGGCCTAGCTTTCGCCCTCCGAAATCGCAGTCGCATCATCGCCTCTCCGGAGAGTTTCGTCGTGCCGAATATCAAGTCCGCCGAGAAGAACATGCGGAAGTCGCGTGCCGCCGCGGTGCGCAATCGCGCGCAGCGCTCGGCCCTTCGCACCGCCCTCAAGAAGGCCACCGACGCGAACGCCACCAACGAGAACCGTCTCGGAGCGATCAGCCTGCTCGATCGCGCCGCTCGCAAGGGCCTCATTCATCGCAACGCCGCCGCGCGGTACAAGAGCCGACTCGCGAAGGCGTCCAAGTAGATCGTACCGATCGACAAAAATGAAACCCGGGCAGGTGCCCGGGTTTTTTTTGTGCTACAGCGCAGCGAGCTCAGCGCCGCATCGCTCGCAGTACCATTCCGTCGGGTAGTTCATGGTGCTGCACTCCTGGCACTTGAGCGTTTTCACCTGCTCGCTCGGCACATCCTTGAGGAATGACGGCACCTGGGTGGACTGCCGAGGCATATGCGGCGACGCTGGCTCCGAGGGAATGCCGAGCCCAAATGGATTGCTCTGCGCTTCGCTCGCTGCCTGACCCGCCGACGGCGTGGGGTTCACCGGCCGGCCACGAGAGTCGACCACCGATTTGAGAAACTCCAGCTCGTCGAAGCCGACCCCACCGCTTTCCGGGCGTGACGGCGTCGCTTTCGTCGGCGCGATCGGCGCGGCCGGGGTGCGTGCCTCACGAGTCATGGCCTCACGCGGCGTCCCGCTCTTCGGCGCGTTCAGCGCCAGCACCTCGCGCAGCCGCGTCAGCTCGACGCTCGCCTGCGTTCGCTCCAGCGCGATCGACGCTGTCGCCTCATCGGTGCGTCGCAGGATTTCGTCGTAGGCATCAGCCGACAATTCGCCAACCGAGGCGCGCAACTCGGCTTCCGACCGCTCGTCGCGATGCTTCGCCTCGCCGCGCTCGAGCTCCCCGAGCCGCTCGGCGAGCGATTTCGCGGCCGCCTCGATGTCCGACATGTGCGTGAGCAGCTGATCGACCACCTTCTGCAATCGGAGCGCGTAGTCGCCATGAACGCGCTGATAGATGTGCGCGGGTGTCGAATCGCGGCGCGCCTCGAGCGCGGCGAGCCACGATTCGAACCGCGCACGCTCCGCCATGAGCAATGCGACGTTCGACGCAGTGTTCGTGGGCGGATTGGTCATTCGTGTCTCCGCTGGTCATCCGGTGCCGGACACCCGGGATACGGTCCCGGGAATCCCGCGCGCCCGCGTGCCGCGACGAGGGCAGCTACCTGATCGGCCGAGAGCTCGTTCACACGGCCGAGCAGCCGCGAAGTGAGCAGGATGCGCGCCGCGTGCTCCAGGCTTTCCATCCGTTGGTGTGCAATCGACAACGTCGGTCCGGCCGTCACCGCGCCATGATTCGCCATGAGGAAGGCGTCGTGCATCGGGATGAACGGATCGAATTGCCGGGCAAGCGCCTCCGTTCCCGGCATCTCGTACGGAACGAGCGGCACCCAGCCCACCTGAAAGATAACCTCCGGGAGTACGCACGAGGCAAACCCCTCTCCCGCAACGGCGAACCCCGTCGCGATCGGGGGATGCGCGTGGACGATCGCGCCCACATCGGGACGCTGAGCGTAGATGCGCAGGTGCACCGCTAGCTCGCTCGACGGGTGACGGGTCCCGCGTAGGCGCCGACCGTCAGAACCGACTTCAACCAGATCTTCGGGCCGAACATCCACCTTCGCCATCCCCGCCGGCGTCACCAGAATGCGATCCGTGCTCAAGCGCACGGAGACATTTCCGTCGGGGCCGGCGATCAGCCCGCGCTCCCACAAGCGGTGGCAAACGGTGACGATCTCGCGCCGAGTGGTGACCGCGCCTGGCACTTCGAATCATTCCTCGAGTCGATAGATCACGTGCCCATCGACGATCGTGGCGATGGCGCGGCCACGGAGCAAGCGCTCGGCGTATGGTGTGTTGCGACCTTTCGACACGAACGCCGTTGGCTCCACCGACCACTCCCGCGTGGGATCGAACACCGTGACGTGCGCGGGTGTGCCTCGCGCGAGTGTACCGCCCGGCAGATGAAAGAGCCTCGCGGGCGCGCACGCCAAGCGATCGACCAGCACCGACAAGTCGACGATACCGGTGTGAACGAGGTCGGTGAGCAGTACGCCAAGCGCTGTCTCGAGACCGACGATCCCAAACGGTGCGTCAGCGAATTCGCGTTCCTTCGCGTCGTAGTGGTGCGGCGCGTGATCCGTCGCGATGACGTCGATCGTACCGTCGCGAACCCCCTCCCGCAGCGCCTCGAGATCGTCGGCGGTGCGCAGCGGCGGATTCATCTTCGCGTGCGTGTCGTAGCCCTCGCAGGCATTCTCGGTAAGCGTCAAATGGTGCGGCGTGACCTCGGCCGTCACCGCCACGCCCTGTGCCTTCCCCCATCGAATGAGCTCGACCGATCCGCGAGTGCTCATATGCGCCAAGTGCACGTGACCGCCGGTCAGCCGTGCCAGAAGAATGTCACGCGCGACCATGACCTCCTCGGCCTCGCTCGGAATGCCCTTGATGCCGAGACGCGCGCTGACGATGCCTTCGTGCATCGCGCCGCCTGCCGCGAGCGTCGGCTCCTCGCAGTGATCGATCACCGGAATGCCGAACGACTGCGCATACTCGAGTGCGGTCCGCATGAGGTGCGCGGAGGCGACGGGTTTGCCGTCGTCACTGACCGCGACGGCCCCTGCCCCGACCATCTCGCCGAATTCCGCCAGCTGCTCGCCGCGCTGTCCGAGCGAAATCGCGCCGATCGGATAGACGCGCGCCGCACCGGCGCGCATCGCCTGGCGCAGGATAAACCCGACGGCAGCCTGATTGTCGGTCACCGGCTCGGTGTTGGGCATCGCGCACACCGCCGTGAAGCCACCGGCGGCGGCGGCGCGCGCGCCGGTCGCGATCGTCTCCACATCCTCGCGCCCAGGCTCGCGGAGGTGGCAGTGGACGTCAATGAAGCCTGGCGCAATCACGGCCCCACCGCAGTCGATGACGTCGGCATCGTCAGGCGTCCCCAGGGATCGCCCGTGCGCTTCCACGACGCCGCCGCGCAACAGCAGGTCGCCCAGCTCATCGATGCCTTGCGATGGATCGAGAATGCGACCGCCTCGCAGGAGGACATCGCGGCGCATATGTCCCGAGCGCTCTCGTGTCGTCACCGCTCGCTCCCTCCTTTCGCGGCGTCCGCCAGCTCGGGACGTCCGCCGGCGAGCAGGTAGAGCACGGCCATGCGCACCGCGACACCGTTCGTCACCTGGTCGAGAATCACGCTCTGCGCGCCGTCAGCGACATCGGAATCGATTTCGACGCCGCGATTCATCGGCCCGGGATGCATGATGAGCACCTCGTGACCGGCGTGCTCGAGCCGCTCGCGTGTCACGCCGAAGACGCGGTTGTACTCGCGCAGCGAGGGGATGTATCCCGCCTCCATCCGCTCCAGCTGAAGCCGCAACACGTTGAGGGCTTCCGCCCATTCGATGGCCTCCTCGATGCGCTTGAAGACCTTCACGCCGAATTCGCCGACGTCCTTGGGAAGGAGTGAGCGAGGCCCGCATACCGCGACCTCGACCCCCATTTTCGTGAGTCCCCAAATGTTCGAGCGGGCGACGCGCGAGTGCAGCACATCGCCGACGATGCACACGCGACGCCCCTCGAGGGTGCGGAAGTGATCGCGCAGCGTGAGGAGATCGAGGAGCCCCTGCGTGGGATGCTCGTGCGTGCCGTCACCGGCATTGATGACGTTCGACTGGATGCGGTCGGCCAGGAAGTGCGCGGCCCCGGACGCCGAGTGGCGGATGACGACCATGTTGATCCGCATCGCCTCGAGGTTGCGCGCGGTGTCGACGAGGGTCTCCCCTTTCTGCACGCTCGACCCCGATGAGCCGACGTTCACGGTGTCGGCCGACAGGCGCTTCTCCGCGAACTCGAACGAGATGCGCGTCCGTGTCGACGCCTCGAAGAAGAGGTTGGCGATCATCATCCCGCGCAACGCGGGGACCTTCTTGATCTGGCGCTCGCTGACTTCCTTGAACGGCTCGGCGGTATCGAGGATCAATCGAATCTGCTCCGTCGAGAGGGGCTCGAGCCCGAGCAGGTCCTTGCCGAGCGTTCTCGTCATGCGCCCTCGTCTCGGGGCACGACGACGACGGCGTCCTTGCCATCGAGCTCGTCGACGAGCACGTCGACCCGGTCGGTGGGCGCGACCTCGATCTTCTTCCCCACGATGTCGGCGTGAATGGGAAGCTCACGGCCACCTCGGTCGACGAGGACCGCCAGCGCGATGCGCGCGGGCCGTCCAAAGTCCGCGAGCTCGTCGAGCGCGGCGCGTACGGTGCGGCCCGTGTAGAGCACGTCATCGATGATCACGACGTGCTTTCCTTCGAGGTTCCACGGGAGATCGGTGGGGCCAACGACCGGTCGCGGGCCCACGGTCTGCAGATCGTCCCGATACAGCGTGATGTCGAGCGCGCCACGCGGTACCTCGACGTTCTCGCGCTCGCGAATCGCCTCGACGATGCGCGTGGCCAACTGCACCCCGCGCCGCTGAATGCCGACGAGGATGAGATCCTCGGTACCGTTGTGGAGCTCGACGATCTCGTCGGCCATGCGCTTGAGGGCGCGGTCGACCGCGCGCGCATCGAGCACGACAGAATTCTTGGAAGGCATCGGTGGAGGAATATGCCCGCGACGCCCGTTTGATAGAAGGGGGATGCCGACGGGCGATCCTTCTCGGCCCATCCTTTGCAGCACGGTTCCCCGACTCCACTCGGAAGGAGCCGTCCATGCGACATACCGTATTGACGGTCGGGGCGCTGTTGCTCGTCGCGTGCACACCCGGCCGGGCATACATGAACGACGTCAACCCGACGCCAACCATCGCCGAGGCGGCGCGGCTGATCGCCGACGCCCAGCAAGCGGGCGCGGACTCGTTGGCGTCGGAGCCGATCACGGCCGCGCGCCAGGCACTCGAGGCCGCACGCGGTTTCGAGCAGCGAGGCGAGCGCGGTCGGGCGCAGGTCGAGGCGCTTCGCGCCCAGGCCGAGGCTCGTTATGCACGTGCCGCGGCTGAGCGGGACCTGGCACAGCGGGAAGAGACGAGGGCGCGTGCCGCGCTCGCGGCGCTCCCGCCGGGAGGTGCGCGATGACCGCGCGTTTCCTGAAGCTCGCGGCCGTGCTGATGGTCGCGGCCTGCGCGACGGCCCGACCCTCGGGTGAGCTGGCTCAGGCCCGCGCCATCCACCAGGGGCTCGTCTCCTCGGGCGCCGACCGCCGAGTCGAGGCCGACATGCTGCGGACGAACACCGCCATCGCCGAGGCCGAGGCCGCGTTCACCACGCACAAGCACCAGAGCGACATCGACGCCCTTGGCCACATCGCACTCCGACTCGCGCAGACGGCGGAAGCGAACAATGCGCGCCAGCTCGCCGAGCGCGTCTCGGACAGCCTGCGCACGGCGCGTTTGCAGCGGTTGCTCACGTTGAGCGAGGCACAGCGCGCCGACCTCGAGACGAAGCGGCAGCTCTCGGAGCAGGAAACGGAAGCGCTCCGTCAGCGCAACGACTCGTTACGGCAAGCGGCGGAAGAGGCGAACCGCCGGCTGAACGAGGCGGTGGGGCAGTTGCGCTCCCTGGTGGCCGAGATCACCAACCTTCAGGAAACGCAGCGTGGTCTGGTCATCAGCCTGAGCGACATTCTGTTCGATGTTGGGAAGAGCACACTCAAGTCAGGCGCACAGGCGAGTATCCAGCGAATCGCCGTCGTCCTCACCCAGTACCCGCAGCACCAGATTCTCGTGGAAGGCCACACCGACGCCACGGGGGGCGACGAGTTCAACCTCCAGCTCTCGCGTGACCGCGCGAACTCGGTGCGCACTGCCCTGGTCGCCGGAGGCGTGGAAGCTGGGCGGATCAGCGCTGAAGGCTTCGGCGAAGGCCGTCCCGTCGCCAGCAATGACAACGCTGCCGGTCGGCAGCAGAATCGGCGAGTCGAGATCGTGATCGTCGGCGCCGGGACGGTTGCCGACGCAGTGCGAGCGGACACCGCCGCAACACCGCCACGCTGATTCAGTCGTATCACTCGTAAGGCAGTACGCGAACCCCGCACAAGCGTTCCTGCTCGTGCGGGGTTCGGCGCATCTGACGGCGACTCACCGGCGCGCGACTATCACGTGGCGCGCGGTCTCGTTACTCCGCCGGCCGCCTTCGGAACTCTTGGCGGGCGCTTCGGTCACCGCGACCGGTCGAACCGCCCGCGAACACGTGCACACAATACATGTGACGTGCGACCAGCGACGCAACCTGCTGTGTCAATGAGAGTTGCCAGGCTGTGTTCGAAAATTAGCGGGTTTTCATGAGCGGCACGCAACGCGCCTATAGTAGGACCCGCAATTCCGTACGCATCTCATCATGAGGGGAGTAACGCGAATGGGTACCCGGCGCGGATTCACGCTGCTCGAGGTCGCAATCGTAGTCGTGCTGATGGGGGTCATGGGCGGGTATGCCGCGCCCCGGCTCCTCCAGGCGCGAACGCGCGCCAGCGCCCGCAGTGCGTCGCAGGCGGTGGTGTCGCAGCTCGCCCGCGCGCGCGACATCGCGTCGCGCCGGCGCATCGCGACTCGTGTCGTGCTGTCGTCGACGACAATTCTGGCGTTCGGCACGATCAACGGCGTGGAGCAGGAAATACTTCCGCCGCTCAGCCTCACGACAGAATACGGCGCGACGCTGGCGTCCGCCAAGCCTGAGATCCGCTTCGATACGCGCGGTTTCGCCTCCGGGCTCACCGGTCACGTCGAAGTCAGCACGTATCACGGTACCTCGTACTCGAAGCTGTGCATCTCGCGGTATGGAAACGTTCGCCTTGGAGGATGCATCTCATGACCGCGCGCAAGGGGTTCAGCCTCATCGAGCTCATGGTCGCGATCATGATCCTGACGGTCGCACTCCTCGGGCTCGCCGCCAGCAGCGCCGTCGCCACACAAATGATCGGGGCCGGCGGGCGTTCCACGCTCGCGGCGTCGGTCGCGCAATCGCGATTCGAGATGTTGCGTCGCGGCGGATGCGCGACCCTCGTTGGCGGTAGCAGCTACACTCGCGGCGTCACCGAGTCGTGGCAGGTGGATTCGATTCGCACGTCGGCGTTCCTTACCGCGCGCGTAACGTATCAGACGCGTCGCGGGCCCCGTACGCAGACTTTTCGCTCGGTGCGCCCATGCTGACCAGGAATCCCTCCTCGACGCGTCGTCGCGGAGCGTCGATCATCGAGCTCATGATCGCGCTCACGATCTTCGGCCTGGTCATGGCTGGCGTCACCAGCGCGATCGCGGAGCAGACGCGATTTCAAGCTGGCGCATCACGCGTGGTCGCCTCGCAGCGCAGCCTCCGCCAGATCAGTGATTTGCTGCCGAGTGAGCTACGCGCCCTGGGAACGGGGTCCGGGGACATCTATGCCATGAACGCCTCGTCCGTCGACCTGCGCGTCACGACGGGCTCCACGGTCGTCTGCGCGGTCGCGGCGGGTGGTGGCTCCGTGACGATCCCCCCGGTACAGCTGGCGACGGGAGTGCCCCTGACGTCCTGGCGCGACGTACCGACGACTGGTGATTCCCTCTTCATCTTCGACGAGGGTGCCACAGCGGCGCGAAACGATGACACGTGGCGCGCCTACCGTCTGTCCGCAGCTCCTGCATCGGCGCAGTCGTGTCCGACCTCGACCGGATTCACCCGCACTGCGGGCGAAGCCGCCGCGGGTATGCGGTTGACGGTGACCCCGGCGATCCCGGTGACCACGCTCGTCGGCGCGCCGATCCGGTTCTTCCGTCCGGCCCGTTATGCGCTGGCCACCGGGGCCGATGGCCGGTGGTATCTGGGATATACCGAGTGCAAAGCTGGATGCGGTACGCTGGATGTCGTGGCAGGGCCCGTGCGGGCGCCGAGTGGCCAGGGCATTGGCTTTACCTTTCGCGACTCGTTAGGAGCCGATCACCGCGACCCGGACGAACGTCGCATTCATTGAGCTGGTGTTGCGCACGGATGGTCCGCCGGCCGGCGAACGGTCGCGGATCCGCTCCGGCGCGCTGGCTGATTCGCTTCGTGTGTCCATCTCCGTACGTAATCCGAGGTAATGGAGCTCCTATGTTGACCCGCTGGATTTCCGACAACCGTCGCGGCTTTGCGCTGGCCACCGCCGTCGGGGCCATTGCTCTCGTCGGCGCGCTCGTCGCCGGCGCATTCGTGGCGTCGACGACCGAGTTCCGCACCGGGCGCGACGCCATCCAGCAGACACGCGCGTTCGAGGCGGCCGAATACGGCAATAGTGCGATCCGCGCGAACTGGAACAATGCGTGGAACAACTCCCTGAATCGCGGCGATACGCTCATCCGGACGTACGATGCCGGCAGCGCCGCGGCCACCGTCCGCGTCACGAGGCTGAACGACAACATCTTTCTCATTTCGTCCGAAGCGTCGTCCGGAACCGGGCTGGCCTCGGGATCACGGCGCCGCGTCGCCAGCCTGCTCAAGCTCAGCATCCCTAACGTGGAGATCAACGGCGCGCTCACCGCTCGCGGGCACACCAAAGTCGGGCGGCACCGCGACCATGATCGGCCGCGACACGCTGTTCCCGGGTTGGGACTGCCCGACACCCGCGGCGGGTACCGGCGTGCCCGGCCTGGCGATCCCTGACTGGTCGCACGTCTCGCTCGGTGGTACCTGCAAGGACTACCTGTGCGTGCAGGGCACGCCGCAGGCGTGATCGGCACGCGAGATGGCCGACACGAGCACGTACTTCAGCTACGGCGACTACCAGTGGAACGACCTCGTGGCGATGGCGACCAAGATCATGGGCCCTGGGCCGCACACCGGGGTCGGCCCCCGCTACGCGAGCGGCGCGTGTGACATCGGGAACCTCACTGAACTGGGGTGAGCCAAACAAGGTGGCCGTCGGCACGCCGGGACGCGTGCGAGAACTACTACCCGATCATCTACGCCCCCGGCGATCTCAAGATCAACGGCGACCGCGGACAGGGAATTCTCCTGGTCAACGGCTCGCTCGAGGTTGCAGGGCGGATTCCAGTTCTACGGGCTTGATCATCGTTCGCGGAGAGCTGAGAACGGCGGGGACCGGCGGTCACTTCAACGGAACCGTGCTGGCCGCAAACGTAGCGGTCGGCGGCGCGATGACGTCGAACAACACCGTCTCGGGGAACGCGACGTTCCGCTATTCCAGCTGCGCGCTGCATGTCGGCGTTGCGCGGCACCGCGTACGCCGGTCGCGATACGCGATCGCTCCTGGGTCGAGCTGTACTGAGCAATCGACGGCGGGGTGTGGGCGTGACCCACACCCCGACTCGCGTTGGGCGGAACTAGCGTTTCTACCAAGCGCGGAGGCATATTGACTCGCGAGCTTCCTCGCGATTGACGCATTCAGCAGATCCCAGGCACCGCTCTCCCTTGCACGCGCCTTGACCGCAGGTGAATCCGGCCCGCGAGGGGTTACCACTGGGTGGTGGTCGGAAGGTGCCAACCCACAGGGTCTGGCAGTTCCTCGCGCACTCAGCGTTCTTTCCGGCGAGCGGTGACTACCACTGGCACGCGCCAGCAGCGATGAACACCATCCCGACTGAGCCGATTGGCAGTATTCCAAGACCGGTCGAGTTGATCGAGGCGGTTGCCGCAGGCCACATCGTCGACCCGGATGACGATCCCCAGTACGAGGAAGCGGTCCGGGATACGATCGAGCGCTTCGAGGCCACCGGATCTCCGGTCATCACCGACGGCGAACAGCGCAAATACGAGAACTTCTGGACGTATTCCGTCCACGGGTCGTCGAACACCGCGCCCGACGGCTTTCGCATCCCGTTCGTGGCGGGCCATACACGACGGATGCCGCGCCTGACGCGTGGTCCGTTTCGCTATCAAGCGGTATGCGGACAGCTACCTCGACGTCGCCCTCCGCTACGCCCAGCGGCCGCTGAAGCAGGCGGTCATCTCCCCGTCGGCGCTCAGCCTCATGTATCCGGCGAGCGAGATTCCCGGCTATTCGCGCGATCAGTTCATCGACGACCTGTTAGGCGAGCACGAGAAGGAGATCCGTCGCTGTCTCCAGAAAGGCGCCTTCAAGGTGCAGATCGATTTCACCGAAGCGCGCCTGGCGATGAAGATCGATCCCACTGGCCAGTTGCTGAATAGCTTCATCGACCTCAACAATCTTGCGCTGTCGCGGTTCTCCGCCGAGGATCGCACACGCATCGGTGTGCATACCTGTCCCGGGGGTGACCGCGACTCGACGCACAGCGCAGATGTCGACTACGCCGCGCTGCTCCCGCGGCTCTTCGAGCTCAACGTCGGGTACTTCTGCATGTCGCTGGCTGGTGAGACGCGATCGCGTGCGTGTGCTGAAGATCATTCGCCGTCACATGAAACCGGGCCGTCAGATTTTCGTCGGGGTGGTGTCCCCGATCGACCCACGTGTCGATACGGCAGAGGAAGTGCGGGATCGCGTGCTCGAGGCTGCTGAATACATCCCCCTCGATCAACTCGGCACGACGGACGATTGCGGCTTCGCGCCGTTCAGCGACGACACATTGACGACTCGCGAGACGGCATTCGCGAAGATCGAGGCCCGCGTGCGCGGCACGGCGCTCGCCGCCGAGCTCCTCAATGGACGAGCATGACCGACCGCGAGGAGAGCGACGAAGAGAAACTGCTCCAGGCAGTCGCTCTCCAGAACGCGACGAGCATCTTCCTCGCGCGTCAACGCGCGGAGCAGGAGCTGATTCGCATTCGCGAGGCGTTGGAAGCGAAGACCGCCGCGCTCGCCGAGTCGCTGGAACGTGCAGAAGCACTGCTGCAGGAGCGTGACCGAGCGCGGGCCGAAGCGGACGCGGCCCGCCGCGCCGCTCAGGCCGCCAATGACGCGAAGGGTCGGTTCCTCAACGTCATCAGCCACGAGCTCCGCACTCCCCTTGGCGCCATCGGCGGATACGCCGCGTTGCTCGATGAGGAGATCCGGGGGCCGCTCACCGAGGGCCAGCGCGAATACATCGAGCGGATTCGGCACAGTCAGAACCACATTCTGCGACTGGTGAACGAGCTGCTCGATCTCGCCAAGATCGAATCGGGGCAATTCGTGCTGAAGGTGTCGGCGGTCCCCGTGCAAAGCGTCATCGAGACGGTGCATTCGATGATCGAGCCGCAGGCCCGGGCGAGTCATCTGATACTGGAGACGGTGCTGGATGACCCCGCCCTCGCCTTTCAGGCGGATCGCGAGCGCGTCGAGCAGATCATGCTGAACCTTCTGTCGAACGCGGTGAAGTTCACGCCCGCTGGCGGCGTCGTGCGGGTGATCGCCGCGTCCGCGTCAGACGCGGTGTCGCTGCTGGTGCAGGACACGGGCGTTGGCATCCCCGCGGGAAAGCTGGACGCCGTATTCGACCCGTTCGTTCAGCTCGAACCGTCGCAGCCGCGAGGACGCGGGACGGGACTCGGGTTGGCGATCAGTCGCGAGCTCGCGCGCGTCATGCAAGGTGACCTCACCGTCGAGAGCACGCGCGGCCAGGGAAGCACCTTTACGCTGCGGCTCCCGCGAGCATTAGCGGAAAGCCCCGCGCGAGGCTAACCCTCGTCGCGGGGCCAACGGATGGGGCGAGATTCGAACTCGCGAGACGGTTGCCCGTCCACACGCTTTCCAGGCGTGCGCCTTAAGCCACTCGGCCACCCATCCTCGACAACAATGCGGAATGCGGAACCAGATTGCGGAACACCCTCCGCATCCCGTATTCCGCATTCGGATTCACGGACAGGGTGAGATTCGAACTCACGATACGGGGTTACCGTATACCGGTTTTCGAGACCGGCGCCTTCAGCCTCTCGGCCACCTGTCCAACGGCATCAAATATCATTCGACGTAGAGGGAGAGTCAACGAAGAACCAGTAGCGCCTGCGGATTCCGCCTGCAATCACTCCGCAGTCGGCAATCCGTAATCGCCTCGCCTTCCCTCAAAGAAGTCTTTCAGCACCGCGCCACATTCCTCGGCCAGGACTCCCGCCACGACTTCCGGCCGATGGTTCAAGCGCGGGTGCCGCACAATGTCGCCGACTGACCCGGCCATCCCCGCTTTCTCATCCCATGCCCCAAACACGAGCATGCGGACGCGCGACAACACGATCGCTCCGGCGCACATTGCGCAGGGCTCGAGGGTCACGTACAGCGTGCAGTCATCGAGTCGCCAGGAGCCCCGCATGCGGGCCGCTTCGCGCAACGCCAGGACCTCGGCGTGCGCGGTGGGATCCTGATCGCGAAGGGTGCGGTTGCTCGCGACCGCGATGACGTCGGCCCCGGACATAACGAGCGCGCCGACAGGCACATCCCTGTGGCGCGCGGCGTCACGGGCGGCGGCGAGCGCTTCCCGCATGATCGGCTCGTGGACGCTCACCACGAGGTCTCTGGTGAGACGACCCGACGTCTAATGCGCGCCCGCCGGAACCGCGTCCCCAACCTTCTCGAACGTGAGCTCCCCATTGGCACCAACGCCGACGACGACGTGGTCGCCCTCACCGAAGCGTCCTTCGAGCACCGCCAGCGCCAGCGGATTCTGGATCAGCCGCTGAATCGCCCGCTTCAGCGGACGCGCGCCGAACGCCGGATCGTAGCCCTCCTCGGCGACGGCGCTGCCGCGCCTCGGGCGTCAGCTCGAGCGTCATCTTCCGCTCCGCGAGCAGCTGCTCGAGCCGCCGTGAGCTGCAGGTCGATGATCTTCTCGATCTGCTCCATGCCGAGCGGATGGAAGATGATGATGTCGTCGACGCGATTGAGGAACTCCGGCCTGAACTGCTGCCGCAGCGCCGCGGTCACACTGCGTCTCGACTTCCGCCCAGTCGTCGCGTGCCGCGCTCGAGGATGTACGAGCTGCCGACGTTCGACGTCATGATGATGACGGTGTTGCGGAAGTCGACCGTGCGCCCCTGCGAGTCGGTGAGGCGGCCGTCGTCGAGAATCTGGAGCAGGATGTTGAACACATCGGGGTGCGCCTTCTCGATCTCGTCGAAGAGCACGACCGAGTACGGGCGGCGCCGCACCGCTTCCGTGAGCTGCCCACCCTCCTCGTAGCCGACGTAACCCGGCGGCGCGCCGATCAGCCGCGCGACGGCGTGCTTCTCCATGTACTCCGACATGTCGATGCGCACCATCGCGTGCTCGTCGTCGAACAGGAACTCCGCGAGCGCGCGCGCGGTCTCGGTCTTCCCGACGCCGGTGGGGCCGAGGAAGATGAACGAGCCGATCGGGCGATTGGGATCCTGGAGGCCGGCGCGCGAGCGGCGGACGGCGTTCGCGACGGCATGGACCGCCTCGGGCTGGCCGATCACGCGCTCGGCCAGATGCTCCTCGAGCTTCGTCAGGCGCTCGCGCTCGCTCTCCATCATCCGCGTCACCGGGATGCCTGTCCACTTCGCGACGATCTCGGCGATATCCTCGGCGGTGACCTCCTCCTTGAGGAAGCGCTTGGCGCCCGACTGACGCTGCCGCCAGCTGCTGCTCCGTCTCGCGAAGCTGCTTCTCGAGCTGCGGAATGCGTCCGTAGGAGATCTCGGCGGCCTTGCCGAGATCGCCCGGCACGCGTCGCCTGCTCCGCCTGCGATGCGCAGCCTCCTCGATCTCCTGCTTGATCTTGGCCGACGGCGCCTGAGCGTCTCCTTCTCCGTCTGCCACTGCGCCTTCATCGCCGCCTGAGCGCTCCTTCAGCTCGGCGAGCTCGCGCTCGAGCGCGCTGCGCCGCTGCGCCGACGCCGGATCCTTCTCCTTCTGCAGCGCCTGCCGCTCGATCTCGAGCTGGACGATGCGCCGCTCCACCTCGTCGATCTCCTGCGGCATCGAGTCGATCTCGATGCGAAGGCGCGACGCCGCCTCGTCGATCAGGTCGATCGCCTTGTCGGGCAGGAAGCGGTCGCCGATGTAGCGGTGCGAGAGCGTGGCCGCGGCGACGATCGCGCCGTCGGTGATGCGCACGCCATGATGCGCCTCGTATCGCTCCTTCAGGCCGCGCAGGATCGCGATCGTGTCTCTCGACCGTCGGCTCGCCGACGTACACCGGCTGGAAGCGCCGCTCGAGCGCGGCGTCCTTCTCGATGTGCTTGCGGTATTCGTCGAGTGTGGTCGCGCCGACCACGCGCAGCTCGCCGCGGGCGAGCATCGGCTTGAGCATGTTGCCGGCGTCCATCGCGCCTTCGGCCTTACCCGCGCCGACGAGCGTGTGCATCTCGTCGATGAAGATGACGAACTGTCCCTCGTTCGTCGGTGATCTCCTTGAGCACCGCCTTCAGGCGCTCCTCGAACTCGCCGCGGAACTTGGCGCCGGCGATGAGCGCGCCGAGGTCGAGCGCGACGAGCCGCTTGTTCTTGAGGCTCTCCGGCACGTCGCCGTTGACGATGCGCTGGGCCAGCCCCTCGACGATCGCGGTCTTGCCGACGCCGGGCTCGCCGATGAGCACCGGGTTGTTCTTCGTGCGGCGCGAGAGAACCTGAATCACGCGCCGGATCTCCTCGTCGCGCCCGATGACCGGATCGAGCTTGCCCTTGCGCGCGGCTTCGGTGAGATCGCGCGTGTACTTCTGGAGCGCCTGGTACTGGTTCTCGGGCGTCTGGTCGGTCACGCGGTGCGCGCCGCGAACGACCTTGAGCGCCTGGACGAGCGCGTCGCGCGTCGCCCCGGCCGACGACAGCACGGCGAAGCTGTCCGTTCCACGGACATCGGCGAGCGCGACGAGCAGGTGCTCGGTCGACACGAACTCATCCCCGAGCGACTTGGCGAACTCGTCCGCCTTGTCCATCACCTGGTGCAGCTCGCGCGAGAGCGTCGGCTGCGCGCCGGTCTGCTTCGGATAGCGAGCGATCTCTCGCTCGACCCGCGATCGAAGATCGCTGACGTTCCCACCGATCTTGTGAAGCAGGGGTACGACGATTCCCTCCTCCTGCTGGAGCAGCGCGAGAAGGAGGTGGAGCGTCGTACACGAGCGGATTGCCGTTTCGGCGAGCGAGCGAGAGCGCCTCGTTGAGCGCCTCGGCGGCCTTCACGGTCAGGCGATCGGAGCTTATCATGGAATCAGACCTTGAGAAAGCGCATTATCAGGTGTTGCCTAAGTCTCTTCCACACAAGGTCTAGGCAACCGTCGTTCCGTGCATGTCTGCCGAGCGTGCGCACTCGGGCTGCCGGGGTGGCGCGGCCTACGGTTCCCGCGCGGACCCGTTCGCGGATCTCTGCCGGATCGACACCCTCGCCGAGTCGAGCAAGGCGAACACCACCTCGTCGGTCGCCGAGCTCAGGCCGGCGATAATGCCGTCGATTGTCCCCTCTGGAACCGGGCGCTCCACGCGCGCCGAGCCGGACCACAGGATCGAGTCGTCGGCGACTCGTATGAGGCTCGCCTCGAGACTTACGGCGACGAAGACGTTGTTGCCGCGATCGATCTCCTCGAATTCGCGCACCGTGCCTCGCCACACGTGGGTGAAGGCCCGCCGCGTCGGCGGATCGAAGAGCGCCCCACCCTGCACCAGCGGTTTTTCCTGCAGAAGGTCCGCCGTGCGGCGCCCCAGCATCTCGCCGAGCGGTATTGCCCACTCACGAGAGGGATAGGTCGCGTAGCCCGACTCTCCCACACGATACACGATTCCCCGTTGCCCGTAGAGGCCCGGCGTAATGTACCGTGCGACCGCCAGCGATCCCTGAGGTACGTCATCAAGAGGCGCGGGAATGGAGACGCTCGACGTTTCGGCAGCCGTCGGCAGCAGCCGGTACATCTCGATCGGCGGGACCGCCCGCGAGCGGAGGCAGCCTACCGCGAGCGCCACAACCGCCAGGATCGCGTGATGAGCGGTCATTGCGCCGCCGGCCCAGCGGTCTTTTTCGGCGGCTGCCGGCGCGACAGGACGCTCGTCGGCTCCTTCTCCAGCCGATCGGCGAGACGCGCCAGGTCGTCGGACGCCGCCGCGAGGTTGTCGACGATACGCGCCAAACGGTCTCCGTCGCCGGTGGCGTCGCGTACGTCGCCGATGAGCGCACGCATGTCGCGCATGGCGGCCAATGCCTCCCGTTGTGCCTGACGCAATCCCGGGCTCGCGTCCCGGAAGGCGGTGTCGAGCGCGCTGATGAGACGCTCGGTGCGCTCGAGCATTCCCGCCAGCTGCACCGTCGCCTGATCGAGGTTCTCGATCACTCGGCCCGAGCCTGCCGCGGCGTTGGACAGAAGAGCGTCGACGCGCGACAGCGTGCGGTCGATGCGATCCCAGGGGCTCGAGGCGGCAATCCTCTCGACGCCATGCAACAGCGTGTCGGCGCGATCGAGAAAGACCGCGAGGCGACTCATTGCGTCCTGGAAGGTGAGGTTGTCGCGCGTCGGTACACGGCTGCGCGGAGGCAGAACGGGCGAGGTCGGGAGGCCGGCCTCGAGGTTGAGGTACGGCTGTCCCAGAAGCCCGACTTGCGTGATCGTCGCGTAGGTGTCGGTTCGCATTGGTGTCTGTGGACGGACGCGGAACGTCACCTCGATGCGGGTAGCATCCTCAGGATCGAGAGTGAGCCGTGTGACCGAGCCGACGATCAGGCCTCCGTAGCGCACCTCGTCACCAAGGTTGAGCCCGGCGACGTTCTTGAAGGCGGCGCGATACTCGCTTCCGCGATGGAACAGCGATGGGTAGCGCGCGAAGGCGACGATGGCCACGAGCACGAGCGCGGTGCCACCGAGAAACGCGACTATGCCGAGACGGGATTCACCGCGCTTCATTCCGACCCCCGTCGACGGAGGAGACCGCGCACCACGGGATGTTCGCTGTCCGCGAGGGTATCGTGATTCCCCGCGTCGACGATGCGTCCTTCCGCCATGACATAGACACGCTGGGCGTTTCCAAAGGCGTATCGGGCTTCCCGTGTAAAGATGACGATTCCGAATCCACCGCGCTCCTGCAATTGTCGCAAGGTACGGTCGAGCTCGGAAGCGGCATGTGCGTCGAGCCCTTGCGTGGGCTCATCGAGTAATAGGACGGGCGGCCTGAGCGCGAGGGCACGGGCCAGAGCGACGCGACGCTGTGCGGCCCGGTCCAGCTCTCCCGGGGTCGCGTCCTGCGCAACGGTCAGTCCCACCTCGGAGAGCAACTCCTGCGCCGCCTCACGCGCCTCGTCGCCGGTGGCGTGCGTGTGCTCGAGCAGCGGGAGCTCGACGTTCTCGAGGACGGAGAGACGCGAGAGCAGCGCGGCCCCTTCGAAGATCACCCCGAAGCGCGTGCGCATGCGTCGAACGACCGCGTCCGATTCGCCACGCGCATCGAAACGCTCGCCCTCCACGACGATCGATCCGGTGCGAGCGTCTTCGAGCGCCAGCAAGTGGCGCATGACGATCGACTTTCCGGAGTGAATGGGCCCGAGAACGACGCTGGTGCGTCCCCGCCAGGCGTTCAGCGAGATGTCGAAGATGGCCGGCGACTCGTCAGGGCCGGTCAGGGCGGTGACCTCGAGGACGACGTCGCTCACGTTAGGCGAGTCCGGGAATGAAATAGAAGATGACGTTCACGAGGGTGTCGGCGCCCAGCACGCCGAGCACGGAGTACACGACGCCACGGGTGGTCGCCTCGCTGATCGCGGCCACTCTGCCCTCGACGTTCAGGCCCTCGTCGGCGGCGACGAACCCGATGATGAATGCGAAGATGACGCTCTTGCCAAGTCCCACGATGAGATCGCGCATCGCGAATGCCGAGCGGAACTCCTCGAGGAAAAACGCCGTGCTGTAGTCGAGGAACAGTGTGCTCCCGATCCAGCCGCCGAAGATGATCAGGGCGACGGAGAGAATGGTGAGCGCCGGAAGTCCGATCAGCAGGGCGGCCAGCTTCGGCGCCACGAGGTATTTGACGGGATCGAGCCCCATGGCGCGCAGGGCATCGATCTCGCCTCCCGCACGCATCGCGGCGAGCTCTCCGGCGATGCCCGACGCGCTCCGGGCGACGACGAGCAGCGCCGCGCCGACGGGACCGAACTCGCGGGCCGTGAACCAGGCGATGGCCCGGATGCTCATCGCCTGCGCACCGAATTCCAGGAGCTGAGACGCGAGCTGGAAGATCGCGATCAGCCCGACGAGAATCGACGCCGGCACGACCAGCGGGGAGCGCGCCGACTCCGAGCGTTTCGACTTCGCGCTGAATCCCGGTTCGAACGGGAATGCGTCGCGACACGGAGAGCCACGCGAGCCAATACAGCACGCCGAGCGCCAGCCGGCCTCGGCTGAGAATCCGGCCGGTGGCGGTGACGAACGGGCGTCCTGATCGCGCGCCCGTGGTGAGCTGTTCCCCGACTGAGGTCATGTGTGCTTGACCGATGAGAGCATGCGGCCTAGCGTTCGCGCGCCATGCGTATCGGAATGATAGTGAGACATTGCGTGCTCGGCGCCGCACTCGCCGCGTGCACGAGACCGGACGGCCGCGCGGTGATGGACGATTCGACCTTCGTCACCGCCATGGCGCGGCTTCACGTCATCGACCGCAACTACCAGCTGAGCGATGCCGCGCGCGACAGCTTGCGCCGTGCGGTGTTGCAAGAGCAAGGCCTTACGGCTGACGAGCTCGAGCGGCAGGCGCGTCACTACGCCGTGAGTCCGGCGCGTGCCTCGGCGATCTGGAGTGAGATCAGCAAGAAGTCGCTCGCCCTCATGGCTGACACGTCGACGTCCGCAGGGCGCGGCGGGCCGCCGCAAGAACAAACGCGGTGACGGCCGAAGCCGTCACCGCGTCCCGTTCGACCTCATGCGCGCCGCCAGACGTCACTTGCTGACGATCATCTTCTTCACCTTCACCTCGCCGTCGACCTCAATGCGATAGAGGTACACGCCTGAGGCGACTTCGCGGGAAGATCCGAGGTAGTGGCCGTCCCAGTAGGCCGTGTACGCCCCGCATTTCATCCGCACGTTCAAGAGCTGTTGTCCCGTTCCCTGCAGAATCGGAACTGCAACGAGCTGCGCGAGAATGTTGTAGATCCTGAGGGACACCACGTGCTCCCGACCGGTATCCTGACAGGTCGCCAGGTCACCGATGACAAACGGGATCGTCGTGGTCGGGTTGAACGGGTTCGGGTAGTTCTGTCCCAGTTCAACTCCGGGGCGCTCACGAACCGGCGGGGGTTGAGCGGCTTGGGCTTGCCCGATCGTCGGTACGAGTGCGCCTAGGGCGAGCACACAGAGTGCTGCCCATTGGTGCCTCATGCGCCTTCTCCAGACTGACGAAGTAAGAAGTCTCTGTCCCGCTCCTGGAAACAGGTGGTACGATAGCGTGCCTTGATCGCGAACATAGGATGCAGGTCAGGCCGTGTCAAGCAACCCAAATGCGCATCCCTGAGCAAACTACGGACCTAGCAATACCCTGCCTGACGAGCGCCGTTCCGTGATGTGATGCCGGTCGCAGTACTCGAGAAAGGGGATCAGGAACTTCCGGGAGAACCCGAGTATATCCCGAAGCTCGGCCGGCGTGTGTTCGCGCCCCGGGCTCATCCCGCGGCGGAGGAGCGCGATCATCTCCTCCAGCGCCGCCCTGGCGAACCACCGATCGGCCTCGACCGCCACGACCTCTCGTTCCCGCTCCATCAGTCGCAGAAGCGGAACGACGTCAGCCCCGTGGCTCACCTCGAGCTCCGACCCGCTCGGCGGCTCGCGACCCGCCCGCTGGAGGGCGCCGAGCAGGTCGCCGCGAAGGCGTACCTGGCGATCGGTGAGGAGAGGCTTCCACTCGCGACGGGCGATCAGCCCGGCCTCGAGCTGCAGCGCCCCTGACGCCACCGCCTCCCGGACGATCAGATCGACGAGCTCGGGCGGCGCGCCGACTCTGGCCCGGATCGATTGAAGTGACGCGCCCGGCTCGAGCGGGGCACCACGGTGGTGCTCGTCCACCAGCCGTACCAGGGTCGCTCGCGCGCGCTCGACCGCCGCCGCCGAGTAAAGGCGGTCACCGATGCGCCGCGTGCCTAACGACTCATCCGAGTCGGCCAGCTCGACCGCGTGGGCAGGCCCGGTGCCCAGCCGCACGGGGAGCGATGCGACCGCCACTCCGCGAACGCCGGCGTCGACGAGATGCCGCTCGAGACGATCCGCGGCACTCGGCGCGGCATGGTGCCAGGGTCGTGCACGCCGGCCCTGTGGCATCGGGTCGTCAATGATTCCGCCGCCGACCGTGACGACTGGCGTTTCGCCGCGCAAGACGAAGCGATCCCCAGCACGGGCGATCACAGGCTCCTCCAGCACGATGCGGGCGGATGCGCTGGAGCCCGGACGGAGCGCACCTCCGGCCGCCACGACGCGCGCGCCGACATCGGCCGTGCCCAGGTGAAAACGCAGCTGGGTGCGAGCGCCAAGCGCGCGACGCGCGCTCGCCAGCATCTCCACCTGCGCGAGGACGACGGTCGTCGGCGCCCACGACTCGTCCGCGACGAGAACCTGGCCGCGTCGGAGCTCACTCACCTCGACTCCGGCAAGCGCAACGGCCGCACGCATGCCAGTGGTCGCGGACGGGAATCGACGAGCCATGTGACTCGAGGCCACGCACACGCACCGGCTTCCCGAGCGGCATGACGCGCGCGAGGCTCTCGCGCCCAAGCGCCCCACTCCAGACCGTGCCGGTCACTACCGTGCCCGTTCCCTTCAACGAAAAGGCCCGGTCGATCGGCATCCGGAAGAGATCCTCGCCGTTGCGGGCGGGGAGCGCCTGCGCGGCGGCAGTGATCGCCTCGCGAAGAGCGAGAACCCCGTCGCCCGATACGGTCGACGTGGAGACGATCGCCGCCGATGCGAGCGGTGTTTTCTCGAGGGCCGCGCGCACCTCATCTCGCACGAGCTCCAGCCATTCCGCTTCGACGAGATCAGACTTGGAGAGCGCAACCACACCGCCGCGAACGCCGAGGAGGCGGAGGATGTTCGAATGCTCTTGCGTTTGAGGCATGATGCCCTCGTCGGCGGCGATCACGAGCAACGCGAGATCGATGCCGGTCGCACCGGCGACCATGTTGCGCACGAACGCCTCGTGCCCGGGCACGTCGACCACACCGAGGGTAAGCCCGTTCTCGAGCCGAAGCGGCGCGAAGCCGAGATCGATCGTTATGCCCCGTCGCTTCTCTTCCTCGAGGCGGTCGGTATCGACGCCGGTGAGTGCCTTCACCAGCGCCGTCTTGCCGTGATCGACGTGGCCAGCGGTGCCGAGTATCATGCGCCACCCCAGGGCGCGTGCTCCCACATCTCGAAGGCGCGGAGCGCGCGATCCTGCGCGAGATGCTCGCGCAGAAACTCTCGCAGCAATCGCTGGTGGGCGCGGCTGTCGGGATCGGACATCTTGCCGGTGCGCTCGTCCGCCATCCACGCGCCCAGCCGTGCCCGCTCGACCGCCGGCAGCGTTCTGCCAGTGGGATGGAGCCTCGCGCAGCTCGCGCACAGCACGCCCCCCGCGGCATGACTGAACGGCAGCGTGTCGGCAATGCCGACGACGGAGTGACAGGCGCTGCAGCTGTCGAGGGAGGGCGCGAAGCCAAGCTCGCCAACCAGACGCCAGGCGCCGGCGAGCGTTACCTCGCGGGTCTCGTCAGGCGGAGCGAGCGCCAGCTCGTCGAGCGAGCGTGACAGCGCATCGAACAACGACACCTGCCGCTCATCGGTCGCGAACCGAAGGATGAGCTCCGCCAGCGCGGACGCGCCCGCGAAACGGCCGAGGTCGCTCGCGAGGGTGGGACGCGAGCGAGTGACATCGAACGCGCACAGCGTCTGAAGGTCGCGCTGGTCACGCACGAGCACCTCGACGGTGCCCTCGGCGAACAGGTCGAGCGCGCTGCCGAAGCGTTTCGTCGATCGCCGTGCCCCTCGTGCGAGCACCGACAGCACACCCGCCTCGCGCGTCGCGAGACGAAGGATGCGCGACGTTTCCGAGTAGTCGAATGCGTGGAGGACGATCGCGTCGGTGACGACGAGCGGCATACTGGTAAAATACGGAGCGACGCTCTGAGGGCACAGAGGGCTAGATCAAACCTGCATCTTGCGCCCCTACCACGAAAATGCCATTCGACCACCAATCAGTAGTGTTCTTCCTGGCGCCCGATAATTCGAGGATGGCCTCGTACCCCTCATCGAGGGCGTTCTCGAGTCGTAGCGTCAGCGCGACCTCGCCGGCGCGGCGGCGCGCGACGCGAAGCTCGCCGGCGAGGTCGAGCGTCGTGTACCACGGCAAGCGGACGTAGCCGACGTCGTGCCGGCTCCCAACGCGATGCAGCGTGGCGGCAACGGATCCGCCAGCGTTCGCATACGAGGCCGTGGCGGTCGCGGAGTGCATCGGTCGCCGCAGGAGCCGCTGCCCTACCCTCTCGAATTGATCCTCGATGATTTCGGTCTCCAGGTAGGCGTACGAGGCCGACAACCCGAGGCCGCGTGATGTTCCCACGCGCGCTTCGACTTCGATCCCGGTCGCGAATGCTTCACCGATATTGGCGAACGTTCCGAATACCGCGGAGTCGGGAGGGAACGAAATGAAATCGACGCGATCACGAAATCGCTGATCGAACCAGGTGACGGAAATGGTTGAGCTCTCCGACACGACCTCCTGCTCGACTCCCACCTCCACGCTGCGCGATCGCTCGGGCTCGAGCGCCGCGTTCCCCCGCGTAAAGGAAGTGTTGAACACCTCGGCGAACGCTGGCTCCTTGAACGCAGTACCGACGGTCGCGCGGACGCGCGTCCTGGTCGGGAACCTCCACGACCCACTCGCTCGCCAGGTGGTGAAGGTTCCGAACTTCTCGTTGTCATCGATGCGCGTCCCGAGCGGTGGCCAGCCATGGGCCCCCACTCCCTGCGAGAAGCTGCACGTAATAGCCGCGATTGATCCGGGACGCCTCGAAGTTGGAGGTGTTCGTCTCGTGCTGCCGTGTCCAGTCGGCGCCCGTGGTGAGCGTTCCGTCGAACGGAAGCGTGACATCGACGCGACCATCGACGACGCGCCGCGACGCCTCGGTCTCGTCATGGTAGGCGATGTCGTCCGCTCGATCCACCTGATTGTCGGAGACGCCGTCGAGCTCGTTGGCGCCGAGCATCAGGCGCGCCGTGGCACGACGAGAAAGAGGCATGCTCCCGTCGACACCCACGACGAGGCGCTTCTCACGACGGTATTGATTGCTATCGACCGGGGTTCCGAGAAAATCAGTCGGGTAATGGTAGGTCGCATCGGTATGCCTAACCATGGTGCGCAGTGCCATGCGCTCCGCTGGCGCAAGACGCAGGGACGCACTCACCTGACGATTGCGGTATCCATTGTTGAAGTCGAGCACGCCATCGGTGCCGCGCGACGATGCGCCGGCGGAGAACTGCGACGTCCCGCGGACGATGGCGATGTCACCGGCAGCGTCGCGGGTCGCGTACGTTCCCCCGCGCGCGGACATGCGGAGCCGCGACTGCGCCGGCACGCGAGTGAAGATCTGGATCACGCCGGTCACGGCGTCGGAGCCATACAGGACGCTCGCGGGCCCGCGGACGATCTCAATGCGATCGACATCGTCGACCGAGAGGTGGGCCAGGTCGATTGATCCCCCGGCGTCATTCAGGGGCACCCCATCGACGAGTACTTTGGTGTAGTCGCTCTCGCCCCCGCGGATGAACAGGCCCGTCTGCGCCCCGAAGGAACCCGACTGGACCACGGAGGCACCCGGCACCTCACGAAGTGCATCGGTGAGCCGCGTGATCCCGCGGGCGCGCAGCTCCGCCCCGGTGATGACAGTGATCGCGGCGGGGACAGCCGTGCGCGCAATAGGAAGTCGCGTGGCAGTGACGGTCACCGGCGCCAGGGTAACGGTGTCTTCCGGTACTTGCGCGCCCGCAAGGGCAGTGAATGCAGGCAGCAGCAGCGCGGCTACACGAGATGATCTCATGGCGGGGACTCCGAAGAATGCACCGAGGATGTGCCTGAGGAGTGGCGACGCCCACGCAGGGGAACGAGTGTAGGCGCACCCACCGCCGGATCGCGCGTCACGACGAGCGGCCACTGATACACCCGCTCGAGCGTTGCAGCCTGCATCACGACATGCGGCGGCCCGGCTGCGGCGACTCGTCCGTCGTGAAGCAGCACCATGGCGTCGGCGAATCGGGCGATGAGGTTGAGCTGGTGGCTGATCACGAGCACGGCCCGGCCGGCCCGCGACAGCGAGGCGAGGAGCTCGAACGTTCCCATCTCATGCCCCACATCGAGGAATGTCGTGGGCTCGTCGAGCACCAGCGCATCCCCGCCTTGCGCCAGTGCTCGGGCGATCCGCGCGCGCTGCCACTCACCCCCCGAGAGCGCGAGAATGTCTCGCGTCGCGAGCTCCGTTACACCGGCGTCCGCCATGGCCTGGTCGACGAGGGCGACATCGAGCTGCGTCGCGGCGCGCCACGGGCCTTCGTGCGGGTAGCGTCCGAGCGCCACGTACTCGTGAACGGGCAGCGAGAAGACGGCGCTCTCCCGCTGCGGGACGACGGCGACGCGGCGCGCGAGCTCACGCGCGTCAAAGGTCTCGACCCGGCGCCCGTCGATCTCAACGCCACCCGTTCGCGGCGACAGCCGCCGAAGAAGCACTCGAACCAGAGTGCTTTTCCCGCTGCCGTTTGGACCGACCACCGCGGTGAGTGCGCCCGCCGGCGCCGCCAACGACACGTGCGACAGCGCATCGCGCGTAGCTCGCGAATACCGCGCGCTCACTTCATGGAAGCGGATCATGCGAGCTTGCGGATGCGGAGAAGAAAGAACGGCACGCCGAGGAGCGCCGTTACAGCGCCGAGCGGGAGCTCTGCTGGCGGCATCGCGGTGCGCGCCACCAGGTCGGCGGCCACCAATAGCGCCGCGCCGACCAGCGCTGCACCAGCGACAATCGCGCGATGCCGGCGCACGCCAAAAGCGCGAACAATGTGCGGTACCATGAGGCCAACGAACCCAATGAGGCCAGCGGCCGCGACCGTCGCCGCGGCCAACAGCGAGCTCGCGAGGTAGATCCGACGGGCGCTGCGGTCCACATCGAGGCCCAAGGCCGCGGCGGGCTCCTCTCCAAGCGCGAGCACATCGATCTCGCGCGCCATGAGGAGGAGTGCGGCGCCTCCGACCGCCACGTACGCGGCGAGCCAGCGAATCTGTGCCCACCCGGCATCGGCGACCGAGCCCATCATCCACCATACCGCGCCGCGCACGGTATTCGGTGGCGCGTTCGCGAGCACGACCATGATCACCGCGTTGGCGAAGGCGCCCATGATCACGCCCGCCATGATCAGCACGCGCGGGTCGGCACGGCCCCCGGCCGCGCGCGCGATGAGGAGCACCGCGCCCACCGACGCTCCACCGCCGAGACACGCGAAGATGGGAATGGTCGAGGCGTCGCGAACCCCGGCGCCGAAGGCGAGCACTGCACCAACGGCGGCGCCTCCGGACACACCCAGAAGATACGGCTCGGCGAGCGCGTTTCGGAGCGAGCCCTGCAACGCGGCGCCCGCCATGCCCAGAGCCGCACCGACGATCAGGGCTAACGTCAGGCGCGGCAGACGAATGGCGCGAACAATGGCGATCGCGTTCGGATCGCCCACGCCGACGAGCGCATCGCGCACCTCGCCGAGGCCGAGGGGCACCGGGCCGAGCGCAACCGCAAGCGCGCACAATGCCAGCAAAACGACGAGACCGCCCATCCAGAGCGCGGCGCGCATCAGCGTATGTCGATGTCGGGGTGAAGCAGCTCTGCCAGGTGCATGGCCGCTTCCCCGAGGCGCACGGATGGGCGGCCGACGAGCGTGGTGTCCACGATGCGAACGCGACCCTCGCGCACGGCACGGATGGCGCGCCAGGCCGGGTCGCGTGTCACCACTTCCCCGCCCTCCGGGCCGACGAGCACGAATTCGGGATCGCGGCGCACGACATCTTCGAAAGTCACCTGCTGCGAGGGCGCCTCAATGTCCTCATAGACATTGCGCGCGCCAGCGATGTCCACGAGCTGACTGAGGAAGCTCCCACGGCCAATGGTGATGAGCGGTGCATCCCAGATGCGCCAGAACACGCGTGGACGAGCGAGTCCTTGGGTTGCCGTGCGTACGCGCGCGATCGTGCGCTGCACCGAATCCGCGACCAGTGCACCTGCGTCGGCATCCCCGGTCAGCCTCCCGAGGAGTCGCGCCGCCCGATCGAAGTGCTCGATGCGATCGATGCGCAGTGCCACCACCCCGATGCCGGCGTCTCGCAACCGATCGTATGCCGGACGGTTGTCTGCGCTCGCGTACAGAACAACCAGATCGGGGCGAGCTCCCAGAACCGCCTCGACACTCGGCCGCAACGCGTCGCCGAGTGATGGGACGAGCGCGGCCGAGTCGGGATAGAGGTCCCATTTGGAGCGACCGACGACGCGGGGTCCGGCGTGTACCGCGAACAGGAGATCGGTTGTCGCGGGATTCATGGACACGATGCGCTGTGGCGCCTGCGTGAATCGCGGCAGCTCGCCGCCGAAGTCGTCGCGCTCGACAGCGTGTGCCGACTCGCCACCGACGCGCGGTCGGTCCGCGTCGCAGCCGACGGCGGCGATGGCGAGCAGCAATCCGAGCAGGCGAAGTCGTCGATGCACGCGCGGGCACCCGACCCAGAAGTCGCAGTGCCCGTGAACGAAAACGCGGATGGACCGCGCGGTCGCCACCGACCCCTGCCCCCGAGGGTCTGCTGATGTGGCGCGGACGCGAGGCGTCTCCTGGCTTCGGGCCGCGTCGCTCGCCTTCCCGACTCGTGGTCAGTGGCGTCGTGAGCACGCGTACAGCGCCCGTTACAGTGGCGGGACCGCGCCGGACTTGCACCGGCTTCCGGAACTCCCGTCCGCGAACGTCGATTGTGCGGTGAGTCTACGCCTGCCGACCCTCCTCGTCAAGCGCGCGCGCGAGCGCGCTCTTCAGCTCGGCGCGACGACGCGAGTACGCGGCTCGATCGTCCTCGGTCGCGCTCTGCGCACTCTCCATGCGAGCGTCCAGCTCAGCGATCTCGCGTGCCAAGCTCTCGACAGGACGGGGCGCCGGAGGGGCGCTGGAAGAGCGCTGGATAATGCGCTCGGGGCGCCGCTGGTTGGAGCGCAGGAGCAGCAACGCCATCGCGGTGGCGATTGCCGCGACCACTGCGACGATCCATCCCCGCCGCGACAGGAGTGCTGCCCGCGGCATCTCGATGCGCACTATGCCGCCCGGGACGATCTCCTGGGCGAGAAATCGGTTGAACGTGCGCGACTCGACCGTCACCGGGTCGACGCGGGTCAGCCCCGGCGCCGTCGCAACGCCGTTAGGCTCCTCGACCAGCACCTCGAGCAGGCCGCCCCGACCGTGGACGGGACGTGAAAGCGGGAATGCACCCGCATCCACTCGATAGGCGTACGAGAGCTGCTTGATTCCCGGCGCGAGCGGCGCGTAGACACGAATGCGACCGCTGTCGGTCCGGATGGCGTCCTCGGAGAGATCCCCTTGTCCAACGCGAACGTCGGTGGCCCCGTCCGGGAGCGTGGTACTCCACACGGGAACCTCACCGGCGGCCACGCGCGTGACGGTCGAGTCGTTGGCGAGCTCGAAGACCTCGACGATCTCGCGCCTTCCATCAGGTTCGCGTGCCGTGACGACGATGTGGTGTCCGCGGACGTGAATGGGAACGGGGGCGCTCGTCGTATCGAACACCGCCAGCTCGGCGGACTCGACGGCATGCGCGGTATCCAGGGGCGGTGAGAAGTACGCGATGCCGTCGTGCGTAGCCGAGACAAAGTAGATGGCGTCCGCGCTCCCGACTGGCGTGTAACGCAGGCTGAAGGCACCGTCACGCGACGTGCGAACGGAGTCGAGGGGACCCGAGCGGTCGGTGGCAACGCGATGCAAAACGACCCATGAGCCTTGGACGCCGCGCATCGAGTCGGCCGTCGGTCGCAGGACGCGGCCCGTGACGCGCCGCACCTGCGCGCCCGCGTTCGGTGCGAGGATCACCGCGCCGAGGACAATGCAAAAGCGGCCGCGCCAGGCGGCCGCTCCGCACCACAGAGCGAGGAATCGAGGCAGCATCACAAGTTGAACTTGCCGAAATCCTCGGGCTTCATCCGCTCCAGATACTCCTTGAGCTGCTCGGCGCTCATCTCGTCGGTGGCGGGAGTCAGGTCCGGCTCCTCGCTCTGAAGCGTGTCACCGCCTTCGACGGCGATCGCCGTCAGTAGCGACTCCTGCGCGAAGATCGGCGCCGCCAACCGGAGAGCGATCGCGATGCTATCCGAGGGCCGTGCGTCGATCTGGACGATGTCGTCCCCGCGGTGGACGTGCAGCTCCGCGAAGTAGGTGTTGTCCTTCACCTTCGTGATTTGCACGCGCTTGAGCGTGCCACCGAGGCCGAGGATGAGCGACTTGCAGAGGTCGTGCGTCAGCGGCCGCGGCGGCTTGACGGCATTCATCTCCATGACGATGGACTGGGCCTCGGGCTGCCCAATCCAAATCGGCAGAAGCCGGTCTCCCTGCTTCTCCTTGAGGATCACCACGTACGAATTGGAGGAGCTGTCGAGCCCCAACCGATCCACGCGAACTTCGATCATCCCTCGCTCCCGAGCGCCGCGCCGCGGGGCCTCAGGTGCCCATATCCCACGACGCAAGGTACTTCCGCTGCTCGGCGGTCAGCTCGTCGACCTGCGCTCCCATGGCCTCGAGCTTCAGTCTCGCGATCTCGCGATCGACCGCCTCCGGAACGCGGTGCACGTCCTTGGTGAGCGTGCCCGCATTGTTCACTAGATACTCCGCGCCCAGCGATTGGTTCGCGAAGCTCATGTCCATCACCGATGCCGGATGCCCCTCGGCGGCGGCGAGGTTGATGAGCCGGCCTTCGCCAAGAACGAATACGCGTTTGCCGTCGACCAGGAACTCCTGCACGAACTCGCGCACTTCACGAGCGGGGCGCTCGGAGATGCGCGCCAGCGCATCGAGATCGAGCTCGACATTGAAATGACCGGAATTGCACACGACCGCGCCATCCTTCATGCCGCGGAAGTGCTCCTCGCGAATGACGTGGATGTTGCCGGTGAGCGTGCAGAAGATGTCGCCGATCGGCACCGCTTCCTCCATCGGCATGACGCGGAAGCCGTCCATCACGGCTTCGAGCGCCTTGAGCGGATCGATTTCCGTCACGATGACATTCGCGCCGGCGCCACGCGCGCGCGAGGCGACGCCGCGCCCGCACCAGCCATAGCCAGCGACGACGAAGACCGATCCGGCGAGCAGCATGTTCGTCGCGCGAATGATGCCGTCGACCGTCGACTGGCCGGTGCCGTAACGGTTGTCGAACAGATGCTTGGTGAAGGAGTCGTTGACGGAGATGACGGGAAAGTGCAGCACCTTCTCCACCGCCATCGCCTTGAGGCGGATGACGCCGGTCGTCGTTTCCTCGGTGCTGCCGATGACTTTCCCGAGCAGCGCGCGCCGACGCTCGGTCGGCAGTGTCTCGACCCAGCGCCGCACTGGCGGCGGGAGATCATCGAGGCGATTGAGCGCGATCATGTGCAGCGCCCCGACGACGTCGGCGCCGTCGTCCATGGTGATGTCCGGCCCGTGCGCGATCGCCGCGCGAATGTGCTCGTAATAGGTCTCGTTGTCCTCGCCCTTGATCGCGAAGACCTTGATACCGTGATCGCGCACCAGGTGAGCGGCGACGTCGTCCTGCGTCGACAGCGGGTTCGAGGCACAGAGCGCGACATCGGCGCCGCCAGCCTTGAGCGTGATCGCGAGGTTCGCGGTCTCGGTCGTAACGTGCAAGCACGCGGCGACGCGCTTCCCCTCGAGGGGGCGCTCCTTCGTGAAGCGTGCCTTGATCTGTCGCAGCACCGGCATCGAGCGTTCCGCCCATTCGGTGCGACGGCGCCCCTGGTCGGCGAGCGCCAGGTCCTTCACATCGTACTGCGCGGAAGCGGCTCCGGCCGTTTCGCTCTTCGTCTTCGTGGTCGTGGCCATGTCAGAAAATAGGTAGCGGTTAGCGCGCCGAGCGCTTCAGCGCATCGGCCCGATCGGTTCGTTCCCAGGAGAACAGCGTCATGCCCTTCTTGCCATTGCCTAACTTCTGCGGATCGCGGCCGAAGTGCCCGTACGCGGCCGTCGCCCTGTAGATCGGCTTCCGGAGATCGAGCGATTCGATAATGCCGCGCGGCGTCAGATCGAATGTATCGCGCACCGCGCGCATGATCGCGTCGTCCGACACGGTTCCGGTGCCGAAGGTGTCCACCATGACCGACACGGGCTCGGCGACACCGATCGCATAGGCGAGCTGCACCTCGCACCGCTTCGCCAATCCGGCCGCGACAATGTTCTTGGCGACCCACCGCGCTGCGTAGCAGGCTGAGCGATCCACCTTCGACGGGTCCTTGCCGCTGAAGGCGCCACCGCCGTGGCGACCCATGCCGCCGTACGTGTCGACGATGATCTTCCGCCCCGTTAGGCCGGCGTCGCCCTGCGGCCCTCCGACGACGAACCGGCCGGTGGGATTGATGTGGTAGGTGGTCTTTTTCTTGTCGAACAGCGCTTCGGGCAGCGCCGGCTCGATGATCTCGGCGATGACCGTCTTCCGGATCTTGTCCTGCGCGACGGTGTCGGCGTGCTGGGTGGAGACGACGACGGTCTCGACCCGAACGGGCGCTCCGCCCTCATAGGCGACGGTCACCTGCGCTTTTCCATCGGGGCGCAGCCACTTGATGTCTCCACTCTTCCGCCGGTCGGCGAGCGCCTTCGTGAGGCGATGCGCCAACAGGATCGGCATGGGCATGAGCTCTGGCGTCTCATCGGTGGCATAGCCGAACATCATGCCCTGATCGCCGGCCCCACCGGTGTCGACGCCCATGGCAATGTCGGGCGACTGCTTGTCGATGGTCGAGATGACCGCGCAGGTCTTGCTATCGAAGCCGAACGTCGCGTCGTTGTAGCCGATCTCGTCGATGGTGCGACGGACGATCTCGGGAAAGTGTACGTAGGTGTCGGTGGTGATCTCGCCGGCGACGCAGGCGAGACCGGTGGTCACCATGGTCTCACACGCCACACGCGCGCGGGGATCTTCCGCAAGAATGGCATCGAGGATCGCGTCGGAGATCTGATCCGCGATCTTATCGGGGTGACCCTCCGTGACGGACTCGGAGGTAAATAAATGGCGTTCTGGCACGTACGTCCTTGGGGCAGGCGTGAGAGCGCCGCCCGATGCAAGAATTGTGACTCTTCGTCTCAGCCTTGGATGCTACTAGAGGCCTCGGGGACGGGCAAGCCGTCGAGTAGCTCCGTGGCATCCCCAAGCTCGCTGAGAAGGCGGTGGCGCAGAATCGCTTCAGCGCGATCGGCGGTGCCGGCGTCCATCGCCTTGTTCGCAGCGTCGGTGGCGGCGCGCACCGTTATGCGCCGGACGACGCGTTTCATGCGCGCCACCGAGCGCGGCGCGACGGACAGCTGGCGGATCCCCAGGCCGATGAGCGCGTACGCCATTAGAGGCTGCGACGCCATCTCGCCGCACACGCCGACATCCAGCCCGTGCTCGATGCCGACGTCCGCAATGCGCCGGATGAGCCGCAGCACGGCGGGATGGAGCGGGGTGAAACGCGATGCGAGGTTGGCGTTGCCGCGATCGATCGCGAGCGTGTACTGCGTGAGGTCGTTGGTCCCGATCGAGAAGAAGTCGACGTGCGGCGCGAGGGTATCGGCCGCCACGGCCGCGGCCGGCGTCTCGACCATGACGCCGAGCGGCACCGATGCGCGGTGAGGCACACCGCGCTGGGCGAGCTCGCGCGCCGATTCCTCGAGCAGCTCCCGCGCGCGCAGCACTTCGTCGAGCGTGATCACGAGCGGGAGCATGATGCGGACATCGCCATGCTGCGCCGCCCGCAGCAGCGCGCGGAGCTGCGCCCGGAACAGCTCGGGCTCATCGAGACACATGCGGATCGCCCGCCATCCAAGGAACGGGTTGGGCTCACTCGGGTATCCGCCGACGGGCAGCTTGTCGCCGCCAATGTCATAGGTGCGGATGATGACGGCGTGTCCCTCGAACGCTTCGACGACTCTCCGGTAGGCTCGATATTGTTCTTCCTCGTCAGGCATGGTCGCGCGCCCGACGACGAGAAACTCCGTCCGCATGAGGCCGACGCCATCGGCGCCGCTCTGCGCGGCGAATGGCGCGTCTTCCGGAAGGTCGACGTTCGCGCGCAGTAACAGCCGCACCTGATCCTGCGTCACGGGTTCCTCGCCAGCCATGAGCGCGTCCTGCGCCTCCATCTCGGCGAGTTGTCGCTGACGTTCCTGATACTGCCCGATGCCGGCGTCGGTCGGATTGATGGCGAGAACCCCTGCTCCGCCATCGAGGATGAGCCGGTCGCCGGCCTTGATGCGCTGCGTGGCATCGCGCAGACCAACCACGGCCGGCAGCCCGAGCGATCGCGCGAGAATGGCGACGTGCGAAATGCGCGTGCCCGCGTCAGTGGCGACGCCGGCGATCGCATCGCGGTCGAGCTGGACCGTGAGGCTCGGCGTCAGATCGTGCGTGACGAGGACCGCGTTCGTTCCCTTGGGGACGTCACCGGGATCGTGATCGGGCAATCCGAGCATGAGCGACAACACGCGAATGTGGACGTCCACGAGGTCGCCCACGCGCTCGCGGATGAGCGGAGAGGTGCTCCGGGCGAACTCGGTTCGCCACTGATTCATTGTCAGGTCGAAGGCGCTCTCGGCCGCGAAATGATCGTGGCGAACGAGCAGCTCGACCTTGTCGATGATCTCGGTGTCCTGAAGAATGAGCGCCTGCGCCTCGAAGATCCTCGCTTCTTCGATGCCCACATGCTGCTCGACGCGTGCGCGAAGGTGTGCGACGCGGTCACGCGCCTTGGCGAGCGCGTCGTGAAAGTGCGCGATCTCCATGTCGATCTGCTCCGGCGGCACCAGACGCAGGCGCACCGGGGGCACTTCCCAGAGCAGCACGTGCGCCGGGCCAACGACGATACCGGGGGACGCCGGGATACCGACGAGGATGCGCTCCACTACTTCTCTCCGAACTTCTGCGCGATGAGCTCGGCAATCGCGTCCACGGCCTGCTGCGCATCGGGCCCGTTGGCGCGGATCGTCACCGACGCCTCGAACTCGGCGGCCAGCATCATCACCCCCATGATGCTCTTCCCATTTACCTCGAGGTCGTCGCGCACGATGGTGATCTCACTCTTGAATTTGGCCGCCGTCTTCACGACTTCGGCCGCCGGACGCGCGTGCAGTCCATTTCTGTTGAGGATCTTCACCGACCGCTCGATCATCATCGAGCCACCACGGCGTAGAGGGCGCAGGCGGCAAGGACGCCGACAGCGATCCGCCATCCCTCGATTCGACCATGCAGGCGCGTGAGCAGCGCCGCTCCCGCCACCGTCGCGAGCAACACCCCTCCCAGGAGCGCTCGTCCGGGCTCGATGATCCGGTCGACCGCGAGGGGGAGCGCGACTCCAGCCAGAGCCGCGGCTGCTCGGGCGATATACGTTGGCCCGTGGCGCAACACCGGGTTGGCTAACGCGGCAGCGACACGCATCCCGTGCGTCCAGCCGACGCGGAGTCCCCAAATGCGAAGCCCGATGTGCCCCACGTTGTACAAGCCGAGGAAAATCAGCAAGACCGCAACCGGACTTGCACCAAGCCCGAACGCGGCGAGCGCGAGCAGCGAGCAGAACGGAAGCCATCCCGCCCACACCAGCCGATCCCCTACCGACCCGAGTGGTCCGCATAACGCCGTGCGAAACCGCTCGATCTGTCCGGGCGGCGCGCGCTCGAGCTCTGCGCGCGCGAGCGATCCCACCGCCACGGCGGTCAGGTACGGATGCGCGTTGAAGTACGCGGACTGCCGGGCCATCGCCGCACGGTACGCTTCGCCCTCCCGACCACCACCGAGGTGACGCAGTGCGGGCTCGAGGCAGAAACCGATGCCTGTTCCCAGGAGCAGCTCGTAATTCCAGGACGCCTGCACGGCGAGCTGGCGGACGAAGATCTCCACCCAGGTATGAATCGGCAGCGAGGGTGCGGCGAGCGACGCCGAGGGAGCGGTCATCGGGCGACCAGGAGGAGCACCCCGATCACCAGCCCTCCGGCGAGATACCAGCGGGCCCCGGGCGTGTTATGGAAAAGCTTCCAGACGGCGCCGGCGGCGACGGCGGCAGCCGCGGCCACGACGACCGCGCGCGAAAGTCTCGCGTCGAGCGACCACAACCCCACCATGGCGCGCGTCAGCGGATCGAGCGCGAGGATCGCGACGAGGGCGAGCAGGCCGCCGCGCACAAAGTCCGCTGTAATGCCGGCCGTTTGAATCGCGATGACGGCGCGACCGGATCCCAAGCCGAGCGTGGGAATCCAGCGGCGGGCGATGGCGCCATTAAAGCGCCGAATGACGTACATCGTCCATCCGCCAATCCACGCAGTCGCGAGGGCGCCGAGCACGGCCATCGTGAGCACCCCGGCGGTTGGGGTTGGGCGCAATGCAAACAAGGCGCCGCCAACGACCGAAGCAGAGCCCCATTCGGGATATCGTGAGGCGCCCACCGGCAGGGTCTCGAGCGCGATCAGCTCGAGTGTCGCACCGACGAGCAATCCTCCCGCCGGATCCCCGAGGAACAGTCCCGCGATCGTCGCCGCGACGATGGGACGCGAGATCATCGCCTGCGGAAACGACACGACGTCGAGCCCGATGACGGCGCCGAGGAGCGCTACGGTGAAGACCTCTTGCGGGCTCACCGCTCAGCCTCGCCTCGCAACACGTCCTCGAGTGGAACAGCGCGGGCGGAGGGAACATCCTGCGCGGTCACCGCGACGCCGCTCCGCTCGAGAGCACGGAGCGCCTCTTCTTCCTGAGGCGACAAATACACGTAGCGGAGCTTGAGCGTGCGACCAGCCCGATGGTGGATCCCGCCGAGGTTGACGGTCGTGATCGTAGGACGGAGGGCGATCAAGCGACGCATGGTGTCAATGTCGCCCGTAAGCAGAATGCCCGGACGCTGATCCGCGTTCCACTGATCCAGTTGACGGCTGGCATCGTCAGGCGTCGCGAAGTAGACGTCCATGTCGGGCGGGACGCCCATGCGATACAGCTCCTGCTCCCACTCGCTTCCAGCCACCTCGTCATCGACGAGGGCGATGAACCCGAGATTGAGCGGCTGTCCCCATCCTACGACGACCTGACCGTGAATGAGGCGGTCGTCGATGCGATAGAGATCAATGGCCACGCGCGACTCCAGGCACCGTCATCAGCGACCGCACAGCCCGATCGACGGCGTGCGTGGCGGCTTGCGCCGGCTCGAGCTCTTCGTGAGACATGAAGTCGAGGAGGAGTGGCAAGCTCGCGCCCGTCACGAGCACCAGGTTCGGTCTCGCGGCGAGCACCCGTCGAGCCGCGATCGTGCAGCTCCCGGCGGGCAGGTCGGTGAAGATGACGCGGATGTGACGTGAATCGACGAGCTCGAGAAGCGCCCGCTCGATCTCCGCGGCACCCAATCCCGTATTCGACATCGCGAGGAACAGATCGCCGCGACCGGTGATCTGCTGCACCGCACCCACGAACCCCGCGGCGAGGTCGCCGTGCGCCGCGATGATCGCGACCGGCGCGCCTTCACTCATCATCTTCCTGAAGGTACTGACGAATGGCGGCGGGCTCGGTGGCCTGCATTCGCTTCATGAGGCGCTGGTTGAACGCTTCGGCGGTGTTTACTCCGCTATAGCGAAGGAGGTGATTCATCGCGACCACTTCGGCCACGACGGTGATGTTCTTGCCGGGATTCAGCGGGATGAGGACCTTGGGCAGCTCGACCCCGAGGATCGTGGTCGTTGCGCCATCGAGTCCGGTGCGGTCGACGTTGGTGGATTTGTCCCACTCCTCGAGCTGTACCACGACCTCGATGCGCTTCTGCTGACGCACGGCGCGGATACCGAAAATCGCCTGCACGTCGATCAGACCGACGCCACGAATCTCCATATGGTGCCGGGCGAGATCGTGGCCACGGCCGATGAGAATGTCATTGCCGCGCCGCGTCGTGATGACCAGATCGTCGGCGACGAGTCGGTGTCCGCGCTCGACGAGGTCCAGCACGCATTCCGATTTCCCGATGCCGCTCTTCCCGATGAACAGCAAGCCGACACCGAACACGTCGGCGAGTGACCCGTGGATAGTGGTGAGCGGCGCGAACTCCTCGGCGATGATCGGTTTGATGCGCGTGTAGAACTCGGCCGTCTTGAGCTTCGAGCGAAGAATGGGAATTCCCACCTTCCCGGCGATCTGCGTCAGCTCGGCAGGCAGCCTCTGCCCCTTCGTGACGAACAGACACGGAATGGGAAAGGAGAGGAACTTCTCCAGGACGTCACGGCGGCGCGCCGCATCCAGTGACGAGAGGTAGGAGATCTCCGTTTCTCCGAGCACCTGCACGCGGTCGTGCGGGAAGCGCGCGGTGTAGCCCGCGAGGACGAGGCCCGGGCTCGACACCTCGGCGCTCGTGATTTCCCGCGCCAGCCCCGCGTCGTCCCCAATCAGCTCGAGCTGCAGCGTGTCCTGCAGCTGCTCGAGCATGCGGCCGACGGTGAAGGGTTGTCGCTTCACGATTTGGCGGCGATACGCGTGCGCGCCTTCCGCGTGCGCTTCGAGCGCGCCAGCTGCGCCTGGAGGTTGTGAACGGCTTCCGAGAGCGCCGGCCCGTAGGTTCGCGCGTAGCCGTTCGAGATGAGGGGTCGCCTGCGTGACGCGTGCATCACGATCTCGACGCGGCGCGTGGGACCGTCCTGCTCGAAGCGCACCACCGCTCGGACGGGTCGCGCGGCACGCGTCTCCAGCTTGTGAATGATGGTCTCCGCTCGCAAACGCAGGCGCTCGGAGATGACGGCGTTGTGCGAATGAAAGATCACGTCCACGGTGCCGCCTCCTGCCCAGTGACGAGCGCGAGATGCGCCTCTGTTTCCTTGGCCGCGCGATCCCAGGTAAAGGTCTCGGCAAACGCGCGTCCACGTCGGCCAAGCGCCGCCACGAGATCCGGCGCTTCAGCGATCGCGCGCATTGCGCTTGCGAGCGCCGTCACGTCGCCATGCGGAACGAGATATCCCGTCTCTCCGTGGCCGGACGGAATCACGCAGCCCTGGGGAGTCGGATGCGATCACCGGGGTTCCGCACGCCGCTGCCTCGAGGTTCGTGATCCCCCACCCTTCCTTTTTCGACGTGAACACCATCGCCCACGCGGCACGCAGCAGCGCGAGCTTCTCCTCCTCGCTCACAAACCCAAGAAACCGCACGCGGTCGCCGAGGTCAAGCGAGCGTGCAAGCTGTTCGAGCCGCGGCCCGTCATCGCCGGTTCCGGCAATGTCGAGTGTCGCCGAGGAGTGCGCGAGCCGGGCGAACGCCTGCACGATGAGATCGACCTGCTTGTAGCGCTTGAGCCGCCCGAGGTACGCGAACCTGGGGGACGGCGACCTGGCGGCGGGGTTGGGTGTCAGCGTGCCGATGTCGACCCCATTGTGAATCACCGTGATCGATGATGCCGGGATGCCCCGCGAGACGAGATCGAGACGGGTGCTCTCCGACACGGCCTCGAACGGAACGCCGCGATAGAACCAGCCCAGCGGCCGCTCGGACGCCCAAACCGCCGTCGCGATCGGCACAGCGGCTTCGGCGAACGCGGTAGTCCCGAACAGATGATGCACGAGGGCGATCGTGTGGCGCGCCCCCCACCAGGGGGTGAGCAGGGGCACCTTGTTGATGTCCTCGATCAGCACATTGGGACGATCGGTCGCGAGCACACGCCGCCAGTACGCCCATGCCATGAATGGAAATGAGTAGCGGGTGCCGACTCGATGCACATCGATCCCGTCGATCGAGATGTGCGCGGGCGCGTCGGCGAAGCCGGAGCACAGCAGCGTGACCTGGTGACCACGCCGCGCAAGACGACCGAAGATTTCGTGGAGATGCGCTTCGGCGCCGCCCGCCTGGGGGTTTTCGCGGTCCTGCCAATTCACGATCTGAATTTTCATCGTGTGAGACGAGGTGGTCAGGGTCGTCCAGGATGTCGAGGTGATCGAGGCGACGTCACCTGGATCGCCTCGATCACCTCGACACCCTCGACGACCTTTCCATCACAGTCGCCCCATTTTTCTCGCCAACGCATCCAGCACTCCGTTGACAAACCGTGCGCTCTGCGCGCTGCCGTATCGCTCGGCGAGGCGCACCGCTTCCTGAATCGTGACGCGCGGCGGAGGGTCACCGCGCAGGAGCTCGGCGGCCGCGATGCGCAGCACCGCGCGCTCGACGGCCCCCAATCGCTCGAGACGCCAGTTGGTCGTGACGTCCCGCAGGGCATCGTCGATCGCCTTTCCCTCGGCGATGATGGTGCGGACGATGCGGCTGGCGAAGGCGCGCTCGTCAGGCGCAATCGCGAGATCGTCCCATACCTGGCTCGCGATACGATCGAGTGGCTCGCCGTCGCGAAGGTCCCATGCATACAGCGCCTGCAGCGCGCGCGCACGCGCGCGGGTCTCAGCTCGCAGGCGGGGCATCGAGTCGGTCGAAGAGATCGGCCATCTCCAGCGCGGCGATCGCTGCGTCCCACCCCTTGTTGCCGTGATCGCCGCCGGCCCGCGCCTCCGCTTGCTCGGTGGTGTCGGTGGTCAGCAGCCCAAAGCCCACCGGGACGTCATAGTCCGAGCTCGCTTGCGCGAGGCCGCGCGACGCCTCGGCGGCGATGTAGTCGAAGTGCGGCGTCTCGCCACGGATGACGGCGCCGACCACGACAAGCGCGTCATAGCGTTCAGAGGCGAGGAGGCGGCGAGCGGCGGCCGGCAGCTCCCACGCGCCAGGCACCCACACCATGTCGATGTTCTCGGTGGCCAGACCGTGCCTGACCAGCGCATTGATGGCGCCGTCGGCGAGCTTCTGAGTGACGGACTCGTTGAAGCGGGAGGCCAGGACCGCAACGCGACGCCCGGCGCCCGCGGGCGTGCCGACGAACTCAGCCATTCAGTGCGCGAGCAGGTGCCCGAGCTTGTCGCGCTTCGCGTCGAGGTACCCCTGATTCTCGGACGTCGCGGGCGGAACGATCGGCACGCGCTCCTCGACGCTGAGCCCGTATCCCTCCAGGCCGACGAGCTTTCGCGGATTGTTCGTCATTGGCCGAATGGATTTGAGGCCCAGGTCCAGCAGGATCTGCGCACCGATACCGTAGTTGCGCAGATCAGGCTTGAACCCGAGGCGCTCGTTCGCCTCGACGGTATCGGCGCCGGTGTCTTGCAACTCGTACGCCTTGAGCTTGTTCAGCAGCCCAATGCCGCGCCCTTCCTGATCGAGGTACACGACGACCCCTCGACCGCGCTCCTGAATCGTCGTCATCGCCGCGTGCAGCTGCCAACCGCAGTCGCACCGGAGCGAACCAAACACGTCCCCGGTGAGACACTTCGAGTGCATGCGCACCAGAACGCCCTCGCCATCCTTCACATCACCGAACACGAGCGCGACATGCTCCCGGTCATCGACATTGTTGCGGTAGCCAATCACGCGCCATTCGCCGTACTCGGTGGGGAGGCGCGCGTCGGCGATACGGTGCACGAGTCGCTCGGTGCGGAGGCGATAGGCGACGACATCCGCGACTGTGATCGATTTCAGATTGTGCCGCTTCGCAAATCTTTCGAGCTCGGGGCGCCGAGCGGCGGTGCCATCGTCGTCGAGGATTTCGCAGATGACGCCACCAGGATACAAGCCGGCCAGGCGCGCCAGATCGACGGCGGTCTCGGTGTGCCCGACACGCTGAAGAACACCACCCTCACGCGCGCGCAGCGGGAAGACGTGGCCCGGCCGACGAAGATCGGCCGGTACCGTGGCTGGATCCACCAGCACCTGAATGGTCTTCGCGCGATCCTGCGCGCTGATCCCGGTGGTGACGCCGAAGCGCGGGGCGGCATCGACACTCACCGTGAACGCGGTGCGCTGCTCCTCGGTGTTGACGTCACTCATCGGCGCCAGACCGAGCTGGTCGACGCGCTCGGGGGTGAGCGCCACGCAGATCATCCCGCGCGCGTGTTTGAGCATGAAGTTCACGTGATCGGCCGTCACGCGCTGCGCGGCGCAGATCAGATCCCCTTCGTTCTCGCGGTCCTCGTCGTCGGCGACGATGACCATGCGCCCCGCCCGCATTTCCTCGATTGCTTCTTCGACTGTCGCGAAGGCCATGGGCTAGGTGGGCGGGAGACGGAAATCGGCCTGCGTCTCGAGCAGACGACGCACGTACTTGCCGATGATGTCGGCTTCGATGTGGACCCGGTCGCCTGCGGCGAGCGAGCCAAGCGTGGTGTGGCGGAGCGTATGCTCGATCAACGATACCTGAACAGTACCAGCCGTGGGAAGCTCGTTCACGGTGAGACTCACGCCGTCGACGGTCAGGGAGCCATGCGGAACCATCAGCTCACTCAGGTCTCCCTCCATGGAGAGATCGACCACCGTCGCGTCGCCAGCTTGGCTCACTTGCCGGACACGGGCGACGCCATTGACATGGCCGAGCACGAGGTGCCCGCCGAATCGCCCATCCGCGCGCATCGCGCGCTCCAGGTTGACACGGCGTCCCTCACGCCAGTCTCCGATTGTGGTTCGTCCCAGGGTCGTTTCGACCGCCGCGACCTCGAGCCATCGGCGCCCGTGTGCCACAATCGTGAGGCAGGCGCCATTGACGGCGACACTTTCCCCTTCCACCAGATTCTCGTAGCTGCACGTGATGCGAAGGCGGCGACCGGCCGTCGTTCGCGCCACGCGCTCGATGACTCCGACGTCATCCACGAGTCCAGTGAACATGTCAGGCAGCCCCGGGAGCGTACACGGTCATGAGATCCTGGCCGATCAGGCGACGGCCGACGACGCGCCACCGTGGCGCGCCCGGAAGGGCGGATGGTGGGACGTACGCGAAGGCGCTCCGGGCCCCCGCGCCAAGGACAACCGGCGCCTGAAAGATAATCATCCGGTCCACCAGCGCCTCCGTCAGGAGCGCTCCGGCCAGCTCCGCCCCTCCCTCGACGAGAATCGAGCGCACCTCCCGCTCACGCAGCTCGCGGAGAGCGGCCTCGAGAGTAGCGGCCTGGATGAGCTGGACGCCCGCATCACGCGAGGGAACGGGCCTGACCCGATGACGCATCGGCGACGACAACGATCGTGCGCAACCCGCCGGCAGTGCGAACCAGCGCCGAGGTCAAGGGAAGGCGCGCGCGACGGTCGAACACGATGCGCGTGGGCGCAACGCGCGGTCGCCGTCCGGTACGAACCGTGAGCGATGGATCATCGGCGATCGCCGTTCCCGCGCCCACCGCGATCGCGTCATGGCCGGCGCGCAGCCGGTGCACGTATCGGCGCGCCGCCGCACCGGTAAGCCACTGCGATCGCCCGGAGGCATCGGCAATCGCTCCGTCGATCGAGGTCGCGAGCTTGAGCGTGATGAAGGGCCGCGTCGAGGTGAGCGCATGAAAGAACGGCGCATTCAGCTCGAGCGCTTCCGATTCCTCGAGGCCCACCGCGACCTCGACCCCCGCCTCTTCGAGACGCCGCGTGCCGCCTGCCGCCACCGGATTCGGGTCGCGGACGGCACACACCACGCGCGACACGCCGGCGCGGACGAGCGCGTCGGTGCAGGGCGGCGTGTTCCCGGTATGTGCACACGGCTCGAGCGTGACGTACACGGTACTCCCTCGTGCGCGCACTCCCGCCGCATTGAGGGCCATCACCTCCGCATGCGGTCCGCCATATTCGGCGTGCCACCCTTCCCCGACGACTTCGTCGTCACGAACGACGACGGCGCCCACCATTGGGTTGGGCGCCGTACGTCCCCATCCGCGTCGAGCCAACACGAGCGCCCGGCGCATGAACGCGCGATCTCGCGCTATTCCTGCGGCGTCAGCCGGGCGCTCGGTCAGCATGAACACGCTTAGAGGCCAATACGTACCCCGAGCGAGCCGTAGATCCGGGAAGCGTCCGCCTCTTTATCGAAGGTGTTGTAGGTGGGAATGTCACCGCCCGACACTCCGCCCACGGTCGCGACCAGCTTCATGAGCCCGAGATTGGTGATGAGATCGAGGAACACGTTCGTCCGCGTGATGTCGAACGCGTAGCGAACCGGGCCGCCTTCGAAGCGCGCCAGCGGCTCGTTCACCGAGTAGAACGCATTGGCCTCCGCCTCGTATCGATCCTGACCCACGCCGAGCGCGAGACTGAATGCGAGCAGCGACTTGCTCGCCACAATGCGCCACGATGTCGTCCCGATGTCGAAGTTCTCGAGCCGCGCCGTGTCGGCGCTGGCGAGTGCGCCCCCTTCCCACGAGGCGATGAGCGTCGTGCGGGGGAGATCGCGCTTCATGTAGCTGACGGAGATGCCGGGGAGCACGAGGGATTCCTGAAGGACGCCGATGCGCGCTCCATAGCCGAACTTGAACGAGCCGTCCGGCGTGGTGAGCGAGAGCGGGTCATGCTCGAGCTCTGGCAGATACGAGACGTTCACGAGCACATCCACGCCGAGCACGTTGGTGAGCGGCAGTGCAATGCCCTTGAAGAGCCCGAATGCCGCGTCCACGACCGGCAGCGCGGCCCACTGCGCCTCGGTCACATAGTTACTGCGCTGCGCGGCACCGTAGTTGACGCCGGCACCATTGATGTCGGGCAGGCTCGCGCGCATGGCGTTCGCCCGCACGCTCAACGCGAAGTGGCCCAAGCCACCTAACGTGCCACCCTGGCCGATCGTGGCATTGCCGCCCGCGATCAGCATTCCGAGCTGCGGGGTCATGTAGTTGAGCAGGTCGACCGCCTTCTGACAGGCGTCCTGCCCCTCGTTGTTGTCTCCAACGAGCACCGGATCCATGCACCGCGAGTCAATCGCGCTCTGCGCCCTCAGCGCCGGCGCCGCCAAACAGGCGAGCGCGAAGCTCGCCACGAGAATACGTGCGTTCATCTCCGACTCCTTCATTCGAGGATCACAATCCCACTTCCGCGCACGACCCGGCCGGCAACCCATGCCTCCACTCCAGTCGCACGCGCGCTCGAGATCACCGCGTCGGCGGATCGCGCGTCGGTGATCACCACCATGCCGACTCCCATGTTGAAGGTGCGGAACATCTCGTCACGCGACACCTCGCCAGCCCGCTGCAGCACCTGGAACTGGTTAGGCACGTCCCAGGTGGAGGTGTCGATCACCGCATCCAACGTCTCCGGAAGCGCACGACTCACGTTGCCAGGGAGTCCACCCCCCGTGATGTGCGCCATCGCGTGCGTGACATCGAGCACTGGCCCCAGCGGCCGAAGGTATGACCGGTGAACCGCGAGCAAGACGTCCGCTACCGTACTATGCGTGCCTGGAAAAAGGTCCTTCGGCCCGAGAATCAGTCGCTGGGCCACGATGAGGCGCGCCAGCGAGTAGCCGTTGGTATGCAGCCCCGTGCTGGCCAGCGCCACGAGCACGTCCTGCTCGCGCACGCGGTCCGCTCCGAGGATGCGCCCCTCATCCACATATCCGACGATGAACCCCGCCAGGTCGTAATCCGGCGGGACGTACACCCCGGGCATCTCGGCGGTCTCGCCACCCAGGAGCGCGCACGTGTTCTCGCGGCACCCCGCGGCGACCCCCTTGACGATTGCCTCCGCGACGTCTGGTTCCAGCCGCCCAAACGCCACGTAGTCGAGGAAGAAGAGCGGCCGCGCCCCCTGCACCAGTATGTCGTTGACGCAGTGGTTGACGAGATCGTGGCCGATCGTGTCATGCCGGTGGGCGTCGATCGCGACCTTGATCTTCGTGCCGACGCCGTCCGCGCTGGCGACCAGCACCGGAGAGGGCACGTCGGTCGGCATGCGAAACATCCCGCCGAATCCGCCGAAACGCCCGCGCGTACCGGCAGTGAACGTCGATTCCACGAGGGCGCGGAGCCGTTCCTTCGCACTGTCCGCTGCCTCGATGTCGACGCCAGCGGACTTGTAGTCGACCGTCACGACAGCAAATCCTCCTCGAACGAGACCAGGCGATAAAACTCTTTCACCCGCGCTCGAATCTCATCGCGCGAGATCTCCAGGAAGCGCTGGATCGAGAAGCGCTCGACGGCAAACGAGCCCATCGCCGAGCCGTAGACCACCGCGCGCTTGAGACTCGGATCGCTCAGATCGCCGGTGCGTGCGAGGTACCCCATGAAGCCACCGGCGAACGCATCGCCGGCGCCGGTGGGATCGAACACATCCTCGAGCGGATATGCCGGCGCGAAGAACACCGTCTTCTCGGTGAACATGAACGCGCCATGTTCGCCCTTCTTGATGATGACGTGCTTCGGCCCGCGGGCGAGGATCCACCGCGCCGCCTTGACGAGGTTGGAGGTCTCGGTCAGCTGTCGGGCCTCGCCATTGTTAAGGGTGATGAGGTCGACGCGCGCCAGCAGCTCGAGCAGCTCGGGGCGTCGGCTTTCGATCCAGAAGTTCATCGTGTCGCAGGCGACGAGTCGAGGCTTCTTGACCTGTTCGAGCACCTCGAGCTGCAGCCGCGGATCGATGTTGGCGAGGAACACGAACGGTGCGTCGCGGAACTGCGCCGGGATCTTCGGCCGAAAGTGCGAGAAGACCCCGAGATGAGTCTCCAGCGTCTCGGCGGAGTTGAGATCGTGGCGGTAGCGGCCGCGCCACCGAAACGATGCTCCCTCCGCCTGCTCCAGTCCCGCGAGGTCGACGCCGCGCCGAGCCAGCGCCTGGAGCTGGTCCATTGGATAGTCGGTGCCAACGACGCCCACCAGTTGCACCGGCGTCAAATGACTTGCCGACGCAGCAAAAAAGTTTGCGGAGCCGCCGAGGACGTTGTCCGCTTTTCCAAAGGGGGTCTCGACGGAGTCGAGGGCGACAGAGCCGACGACGAGGACGGTCATGTGCGAGGGGTCGGGAGTCAGGAGTCAGGGGTCAGGGAGTCAGGCGGCAGGAAATAGGGAGCATCCGAGCCGTTGTCCTCAAACCTTGGCCCTGGCACCCCCTGACCCCTGACTCCAGACCCCTAGTCACATGCGCTCCGGGGCGGTGATGCCCAGCAGCGCCAAGCCATTTCGCAGCACGATCTGCGCGGCGCGCGCCAGCACGAGGCGAGCATTCATGATCGGCGCAGGCTCGTTGAGCACGTGGTGCTTGTGATACCAGAGATGGGTGAGCGACGCCGTTTCGTGCAGGTACGAAGCGATGCGCTGCGGCTCGAGCGCCTCGGCGGCGCCGGCCACCAGCGCCGGGAAGTCGAGGAGCCGCTTGATGAGCTCCTGCTCCTCCGGTTCGACCAGTGCGTCGAGTGGCGTGGCGGGATCGATGCCCGCGGGATCGATCCCACCCACGCGAAAGATCCCAGACAGGCGCGCGTGCGCCATCTGGATGTAGTAGACGGGATTCTCCTCCGACTGCGTGCGCGCGAGGTCGACGTCGAAGACGAGCTGTGAATCCCCGCGCCGCATCAAAAAGAAGTAGCGCACCGCGTCGCGTCCGACCCAGTCGACGAGGTCTCGTACGGTGACATAACTGCCGGCACGCTTGGAGATTTTCACCTCCTCGCCGCCGCGCATCACGGTCACCATTTGGTGCAGGACGTACTCCGGGTAGCCGGCGGGAATATCCATGTCGAGCGCCTGCAGCCCCGCCCGCACGCGCGTCACGGTGCTGTGGTGGTCGGCGCCTTGGACGTTGATGGCCCGGCGGTAGCCGCGGTCCCACTTGGTGACGTGGTACGCCACGTCGGGCACGAAGTAGGTATACGTCCCATCGCGCTTGCGCATGACGCGGTCCTTGTCGTCGGAGAACTCCGTCGTGCGAAGCCACAGCGCACCCTCGTGCTCGTAGGTGCGACCTCCGGCGGCGAGCGCCCGCACCGTGCCCTCCACCCGTCCCTCGGTGTAGAGCGCCGACTCGAGAAAGTAGGTGTCGAAGCGCACGCCAAACGCCTGGAGATCGCGATCCTGTTCGGCTCGGAGCTCCGCGACCGTGAAGCGCCGAATGTCCTCGAACAGCACGCCGCCGGCGCCGAGGTCGCCGTCGCGCAGCAGGTCACGAGCATCTCCGCCACGGGCGGCGACGAATCGCTCGGCGATTTCGCGAATGTACTCCCCGTGGTAGCCGCCCTCCGGGATCACCAGCGGCTCGCCAGCGAGCTCGCGCAGCCACGCGATCACCGAGAGGGTGAGGTTCGCGATCTGTGCCCCGCCGTCGTTGTAGTAGAACTCGCGCGACACCTTCCAGCCGGTCGCCTCGAGCAGCGACGCGATGGCGTCGCCTAACGCCGCTTGTCGCCCGTGACCCACGTGGAGCGGTCCCGTCGGGTTGGCCGAGACGAACTCGACGTTCACCTGGCGGCCGGCTCCCTGGTCCGACCGTCCGTAGACGTCCCCCGCTCGCAGGATGGTGGCGAGCGCGCGGGCAGTGTGTGCCGGGTCGAGCCGAAAGTTGATGAAGCCGGGTCCGGCGATTTCGACCCGCGCCACACCACAGGACGCCAGATCGAGCCGCTCGACGAGCTGCTGCGCGATGTCGCGCGGCTTTCGCTGAAGTGGTCGCGCCAGCGTCATGGCGAGGTTCGTCGCCCACTCTCCGTGCGCCGGATCGCGTGGTCGCTCGAGCACCGGATCGATGGCCTCAGGCGCACCGAGGTCGCGTGCCGCGCGTGCGAGCTCGGCACGAATGCAGTCCGTGGTCGCGCTGTTCATTCTCCGCTAGAGCTGCCGGACGAGGGCGGCTTGGGTGTGGACGAACCGCTAGTCTTTCCGGAGTCTTTGGATGCCTCGCCACCGGACGACGCCCCTGCATCGGAGGACCCCGAAGCCGCCGGCGTCGACGCGTCCTTCTTCGCGGGCTGGCCCTGTGGCTTTTTGCCGTCCTTGCCGTAATCGGTGATGTAGAAGCCCGATCCCTTGAACACGAGCCCCGCCCCACCGGACACCTTTCGAATGGCGATCGCGCCACACTCGGGACACGGCATCTCGAGGGGCGCGTCGCTGATCTTCCGAAAGAACCGCTCGAATACGTGGCGCGAGGGGCAGACGAAATCGTAAGTCGGCATTCTGGTGTTACTTAGGGATGTGGGGGGCGTATTCCAAAGCTACGCGCGCCGTCACGACGCTTCAAGCCGTTTCGGAACGGCAAAGACGTCAGATACCACAATACAGAATACAGAACTCGAGTAAGACCTACGGGGAGCCAGTTACGTGGCTCCCCGCAGCCGTTTCCGAATTCTGTATTCTGACATCTGACGTCGTTGCCGTTACCCGATCACTCGATCGGCTGGTGGAGCTTGACCGGGTTCTTCGACTTCGCGCGGACTCTCATGTTCAAGACCTCCACCATGATCGAGAAGAACATCGCGAAGTAGGTGTATCCCTTCGGGATGTGATACCCGGTGCCTTCCGCGACGAGGTTGATGCCGATCACGACGAGGAAGGAGAGCGCGAGCATCTTGATCGTGGGATGCTGCTCGACGAACCTGGCGATCACGCCCGACGCGGCCAACATGATGCCGAGGGCGATGATGTTTGCGCCGACCATGATGCTGACCTGATCGACCATCCCGACGGCGGTGATCACCGAGTCGAGTGAGAAGACGATGTCGATCAGCATGATCTGCACGACGACGCGGGCGAGTGAAGTGCGGAGCTTCGCGCTGACGTGCCCTTCCTCGCCCTCGAGCTTGTCGTGGATCTCATGCGTCGCCTTCGCGATGAGGAAGAGCCCCCCGAGGACGAGAATGAGGTCGCGGCCGGACACGCCACGCCCGAACACCTCGAACAGCGGTTGGGTCAGGCGGACGATCCATGCGATCGACAGCAGCAGGAGCAGGCGCGAGACGAACGCTCCGATGAGGCCAAGGCGACGCGCGCGCCCCTGCTGCTCGGCGGGAAGCTTCCCGGCGAGGATCGAGATGAAGATGATGTTGTCGATGCCCAGGACTATCTCGAGCGCCGTAAGCGTGAGCAGCCCGAGCCAGGCGTTAGGGTCGGAGAACCAGTCCATGGAGGGGTGAGAAGGTCGAGGAGGTCAAGGCGCTGCAGGAAATCAATGGGGCCGGGAGCGATGATTCCGTCATTCGTCAGGTCGGTCGGTACTCCTTCCAGGTGTCGCGAAGCGTATCCGCGATCTCGCCGACGGTCGCGCGGGCGCGGACAGCGTCGATGATGAGTGGCATCAGTGGTCGACGGTCGGCCCGCGAGATCGCGTAGCCATGGGACGCCTCGCGGAGCGCTCCGAGCGTGCGCTCGACGGTCGCGGCGTCGCGGGTCGCCCGCACTTTACGGACGCGCTCCACCTGGCCGCGCTCGAGCAGCGAATAATCTGGGGCTGGAATGGACGGAGGCTCCTGGCCGTCGTTGAAACGGTTCACGCCGACAATCACGCTCTCACCGCGTTCGACGCGCATTTGCTGCTCGTACGCGCTTCGCGCGATCTCCTCTTGCATGAAGCCGGCCGCGATCGCCTTCTCGGCGCCGCCGAGCGCGTCGACGCGAGCAAGCAGCTCCATCGCGCCTTGCTCGAGGCCGTTCGTGAGATGTTCCACGTAGTAGCTGCCGGCCAGCGGATCGGCGGTGGCGGCGACTCCGCTCTCGTAGCCAAGCACCTGCTGCGTGCGCAGTGCAAGCGTAGCGGCTTCGGCGCTGGGCAGGGCAAGGGCTTCGTCATACCCGTTCGTGTGCAGCGACTGCGTGCCGCCCAGCACCGCCGAGAGTGCCTGGACGGTCACGCGCACCACGTTGTTGAGTGGCTGCTGCGCGGCGAGCGTGACGCCGCCCGTCTGCGTGTGAAAGCGTAGCCGCGCGCTGGTGTCACTGGCCTGGAAGCGGTCGCGCATGAGGCGCGCGTACATGCGGCGCGCCGCCCGGAACTTCGCGACCTCCTCGAAGAGATCGCTATGGGCGGCGAAGAAAAACGAGAGCCGCGGAGCGAAGTCGTCGATGAGCAGCCCCGCCGCGAGGGCGCCAGACACGTACTCGACGGTGTTCGCGAAGGTAAACGCGAGCTCCTGCACCGCCGTCGCGCCCGCCTCACGAATGTGATACCCCGAGATCGAGATCGGATTCCAGCTCGGTACCTCGGCGGCACAGAACCGAAAGAGCTCGGTCACCAGCGCCAGGCTTGGCCCGGGCGGGTAGATGTACGTGCCTCGCGCCACGTACTCCTTGAGGATGTCGTTCTGAATCGTTCCGCTGAGCTTGGCGCGTGCCGTCCCCCGCTCTTCCGCGACGACGATGTACATCGCGAGCAGCGTCGATGCCGTCGCGTTGATCGTCATCGACGTCGACACCTTCTCGAGCGGAATCTCGGCGAGCAGGGTATGCATGTCCTCGACCGAGTCGATCGCGACACCAACCCGGCCAACCTCGCCGCGGGCGCGAGGCGCGTCGGAATCGATGCCCATCTGCGTCGGAAGATCGAACGCTACCGAGAGGCCGGTTTGGCCGGCATTGAGGAGCATGCGGAACCGGCGGTTCGTCTCCTGCGCCGTCCCGAATCCCGCGTACTGCCGCATGGTCCAGAGACGGCCGCGGTACATCGTGGACTGGACGCCGCGCGTGAAGGGAAACTCGCCGGGGTCTCCGAGGTCGCGCGCATAGTCGACGTCGGCGTCGCGGTAGATCGGGTCTATCTCGATGCCCGACGGCGTTCGTACAGGCTCGGACATTTGCTCGGAACGGCAAAGACGTCAGATCTCAGGATTCAGAATTCAGAATTCAGATCACCCATCTGAATTCTGAATTCTGAATTCTGAGATCTGACGTCTTTGCCGTTTTGGCTCAAGCCCCGACCCCGCTCAATTTCTCGCCGCCCAGCATCGCACTCGCCGTGTCGACATCGCTCTTGCTGCCCACGTACAGCGGAATGCGCTGATGCAGCTCGGAGGGATGAATGTCGAGGATGCGGCGCGTGCCGTCGGTGGCCGCGCCGCCCGCTTGCTCGACGACAAACGCGAGTGGGTTCGCCTCGTAGAGGAGACGCAGCTTTCCCTGCGGGCTCTTCACGTTCGCCGGATAACAGAAGATCCCGCCGCCAAGGAGGTTCCGGTGAAAGTCCGCCACCAGCGAGCCGACGTACCGGACGCTCATCGCCTTCCGCTCACCGTCGAGACCGCGGTAGCGGCGCATGAGCGCCTTCACCGGCTCATCCCAGTGCTGCTCGTAGGAATCGTTTACCGAGAGATACCGGCCGGGGTCGGGGATGCGGATGTTCGGGTGCGAGAGGAGAAACTCCCCGATCGACGGGTCCAGCGTGAAGCCGTGCACGCCCTGGCCCGTGGTGTACACGAGCATCGTGCTCGACCCATAGATCACGTATCCCGCCGCCACCTGGCGCCGGCCCGGCTGAAGCATGTCCTCGAGCTCGCCGCGCGACCCCCGCGTGATCTTTCGCACGACGGAGAACACTGTCCCTACCGGAACGTTCACGTCGATGTTGGAGGACCCGTCGAGCGGATCGAAGAGCAAGCAGTACTTGCCGCAGCGAAAGCCGTCGGGGATCGGGATGATGTCCGGCACTTCCTCGGAGGCCATCGCGCAGAGACGTCCACCGTGATCGAGCGCCTTGACGATGGTCTCGTTGGCGAAGACGTCGAGCTTCTGCTGCATCTCACCTTGGACGTTCTCCGCCTCGGCGGAGCCCAGGATGTCGACGAGGCCGGCGCGACGCACCTTGCTGGAGATGATCTTCGCGGCAAGCGCGAGGTCGTACAGGATCCCGGAGAGCTCGCCCGTAGCCTCGGGATGCAGGCGCTCCTGCTCGATGATGAACCGATCGATCGTGACGACCGACGTGGGCGTGTTGTACACCACGGCTAACAATCTCCTGCCGACGAGGGTTCGAGGGCGCGCACCCGGCGCGCCGAATAGTCGCGCGCATCCGCCTCGAACGGATTGTCGTGATATCCGTGTCGCAGGCTCGCCCAAAGATATCGCAACGGAAAGAGCGGAGTGGCCTCAAACTGCTCTAAATGCCGCAATTCGTGCAAGAGCAATGGCGGGTGCGCAGGCACGTCCGGCGCAAGGAAGACCCACTGGCGTAGTGTAATCGCCGCAACAGTCGCGCGGCCGAGCGCCCATCCGCCGATGCGGGGTGGCAGGCCACCGCGCCGGAGATGCAGCCGCGCCAATTCCGGGTACCGCACCAGAAGGTCGCGCGTGAGCGACTCGGGCTCACCGATCAGCGCGGTGCGGATACGACCGATGATACCCATCGCTCTCCCTGTGCCTGAATCTCCAGCGTCGATCCCTCCGTTCGCACGACCACGGTGCCCTGGCGATCGGTGCGAAGGACCGTGGCACCGGTTCGGGCGAGCGACGCGAGGACGTGCGTACTCGGGTGACCATACGTGTTGCTCGCGCCAACCGACACCAGCGCGATCACCGGCCGCACCGCGCGAAGAAAGGCTTCCGTCGTACTGGTCGTGCTGCCGTGGTGACCCACCTTGAGCACTTCCGCACGCAACCCAAGCGAATCTCGCGCGAGCAGCCATCCCTCCTCCTCTCGCTCCGCGTCGCCCACGAGCAGGAATCGCACCGCACCATACGTCGCCCGGAGTACGACGCTCGCCTCGTTCGGATCGTCCAGCTCGCGCGTCCAGGTCGAATCCGGCGCCAAAAACTCGAGCTCTACATCGTCGATGATCCGGCGCTGCCCGGGGCGCACACGCTCCCACATGACACCGGCCTCGACCGCGGCGGTGAGCGCGTCGCGATACGTCTCGCTCGTACCGACGTAGGCGCCATCCCAGAACAGCGCCGGACGCAATGCGCGCAGTACGGTCGCCGCACCGCCAGCGTGATCGGCGTGAGGGTGGCTGAGCACGAATGCGGCAACGGAGCCCCCATGACGTCGAAGATACGGAATGACCGTCGCACGGCCGGCATCGCCGCCGCGCCACGCGCGGCCCGCGTCGACGAGAATCCAGCGACCGCGCGGCGTGCGGAGTGCCATCGCATCGCCCTGGCCGACGTCGATCATGTGCAGCTCCACGCCTCGCACGTGGAGCGGCGCCAAGGGCGACCACGCCATTGCGGCGACAGACGCCATGCCGATGACAGCGCTTGGACCGGGATGACGGCTCACGCATGCGGCGATCAGCGACACCACGCACGCCGAAGCGACCACCGCCGTTGCGAGCGACGGCGAAACGGCGACCGATGCGTGCGGTATCTGCGAGGCTCCCGACGCCACCGCATCCAGCGCCCACAGCAGCGGCGACGCCGCGTCCGCGACGAAACGCTCCATGGCCGGGAACGGCGTGAAGGCAAGGGCGAGGAAAAGCGTTGGCTGGAGGATCGCGACGATCGGCGACGCGAACAGGTTCGCCAGGGGCGCGATGAGACTGAGCCGGCCAAAGTGCCAGGCGACGAGGGGACCGGTGACGAGCGATGCGACGATCGATGCGAGCAAGGCCGTCGCGAGCTGCGCGCGCCAGCGCTGTCGCCGCTCCGTTCGGATCAGGCGCCGCGCAAGCGCCCCGCTCGCGACGAGACCGGCCATGCCGAGGACGGAGAGCTGCCAGCCGAGATCGAGGACGGTGCGTGGTGCAAGGAGCGGTGCACCACCGCCGATGGCGAGAGACGCCCAGGGCGAGGTGTTGCGTTGGACGAGACGGCATACCGCCGTCACTCCGAGCATGACCGCCGATCGAACCGCCGGTGCGGGTGCGCCAATGATCGCGATGTAGACCGCGACGAGCGTGATCGTGGTGATCGACGCTCCACGGGGCGGCAACCGGGCCGAACGACAGAGCAGCTCCACCGCCAGCGCGATGATCGCGACGTGCAGGCCGGAAATGGAGAGCACGTGCACGAGCCCGGCTGTCGCATAACGATCGCGCATTGCCGGATCGAGCGAGCGCGAGTCGGCGATGAGAAGGGCGCGCGCGAGCGCGGCGTTGGCACCGAAGGCACTGTCGAGGCCACGACCGAGTCGGGAACGGAACGCGACGAGGGCATTGCGGTCTCGTCCGGGACGAATGGACGCATCGCGCACGAGAAGGCGTCCGCTTGTGGCGCTGAAGTCCCCAAGCACCACCGCCTCCCTTCCCGCGGGTACGCGTCCGCGCCGCACGACGGCGGTGATCGGCGCCGCGCACGCCCGGCCCCCAATGGAGCGGGTTTCTCCACGGACGAACGCTCCGGGCGCCAGTGGCTCTGGAAACACGGCGACGATGGTCCCCCGCATGGCTGCGCAACGCGCTTCATTGAACGCGCTGGCGCGAGCCACGAGCCAACCCGCCATCCCCAACGCAGCGAGCGCGACGATGCGCGCGTCTCGAGCAATGACGGCCACACTCGCGGCGCACGCCCAACTCGCCACCGCCAGAATGCACGACGCCGCCGAACCCGAGCGCGAGTCCAGCGGCGTACGCGATCACCGCGAGAGCGACAAGTGGCACTGGCCTTACCCGGCGGCACCTCTGCGCTTGGCGTCGCCTGCGGGATGACGTGGATTGTTCGCGACACGGCGCATCGCGTCGAGTACCGCCACCATCAGCTCGGCGCGTGTTTGATCGCGCTGGAGATCCACCGACGTTACCGCCACGCCCTCGCGGGTTCCGCCGGCATATCGAGGACGAAGATGGTTGAGCGCGAACGCGAGGACATCCTCCTCGCATTGCGCACAGCCGCAAAACGTCGCCGTGCCCGGAGGGCTCCCCCGCGAGCGGAGCTCGTCATACACGTCCTTCACCGCGCCCTCGAGCAAATTCTTCATACCGCGAGCGGGAGCGCGGCGCGCTCGGAGACGACGGCGCCGGTGAACGTCGAGCCCGTGGTGCCGGTGAGCTCGACCATGAGGTAGGCCCCGATCATGGACTCATTTCCTGGCACGAGCACGGTACGATGCTCGCGCGTGCGCGCCTGCAACAGCTCGCCGCGGCGTGACACCTTTTCCACGAGCACTTCGTGTCGAGAGCCGAGGAGCGAAAGATTGCGCGCGCGCGCGCCCTGACGAACCGCCGCGATGAGCCGCCCCAGCCGGTCGGACGCAACCTCGTCCGGCACGGTCAGCTCTGCCGGCATGCGCGTGGCGGGCGTGCCCTCCCGCGGAGAGAACTTGAAGGTGAAGGCATCGTCGAAGGCGAGCTCCCGCACAGCGCTCAGCGTCTCCTCGAAGTCCTCATCGGTCTCCCCTGGGAAGCCGACGATCACGTCGGTCGTGAGCGACAAACCCTGGATCGCCGCTCGCAGCCGCGCCGCGCAATCGAAGTATTCCTCACGCGTGTAGCGACGCAGCATCCGCTTGAGCGTGCGCGTCGATCCCGACTGCATCGGCAAGTGCACGTGCTCGCACATGGCGTCCACCGTGGCCATCGCCTCGACCACGCGGTCCGAGAAGTCATTCGGATGCGGACTGGTGAATCGCATACGCCGAAGGCCGGGCACCGCCCCGACCGCACGGAGCAGGTCGGCGAAATCGTAGGTCCCGTCGTGATAGGAGTTCACCGTCTGCCCGAGGAGCGTGACCTCGGTGATGCCTTCCGCGACGACTCGCTCCGTCTCGCGCACCACATCGGCGAGCTGCCGGCTGCGCTCCGGTCCGCGCGTGGTCGGAACGATGCAGTAAGTGCACTTGTAGTCGCAGCCCCGCTGCACGGGAATCCACGCCCGCACCCGGTCGAAGCGGCGCGGCGAGACGTCCTCGTAGTGCTCCTCGAGATCGAAGTCCACAACGCTCGCGCGTCGACCATCGCGCGCGCCCTCGATGAGCGACGGCAGCGCGCGATACCCGTCCGGGCCAATCACCAGGTCGACGTGCTTCGCGCGATCGAGCAGCCTCGGGCCGAGGCGCTGCGCCATGCAGCCGGTGACACCGAGCACGGTGTCCGCCTTCATGTGCCGCTTGAGCTCGCCCAGCCGCCCGATCACCCGCTGCTCGGCGTGATCGCGAATGGCGCACGTATTGACGAGGATGACATCGGCGCCGTCGGGCACGTCCACCGGCACGTAGCCGATCCCGGCGAGCGACCCGAGCATGAGCTCGGAATCGCTGACGTTCATCTGGCAGCCGTACGTCTCGACGTACACGGTGCCGCGGCGTGGCGTGGTCATGACCTCGAAAGATAACCCGATGACACGGACTCGACAGCTTCGGGTGTTCCGAGAAGCGAATTGCCATCATTCGTCAGGCGAGCCCGAAGGCGGGTCCCGCGAGGGACTGGTCGCCGCATCTGGACGGTCAGAAAGTCTTCCGTGATGCCTTCACACCGCGGTCCCCCGCGGACGACCACAATGTCCGCCATTCCGCCCTCGCGCCGCAGTCGATAGGCGGCTGCCTTGCCCTGTGCAAGCGCGCGCAGCTCGGCTGCTCGACGCTCGATCACCGGAGCAGGCACGACCGCGCCGAGCCGAGTGGCGGCGGTGCCCGGACGCGCAGAGAACGGGAAGACGTGCAGATAGGTGAACGCGGTCTGCTCGACGAGAGACATCGTGGCCTGGTGATCCGCGTCGGTCTCTCCAGGAAACCCGCAAATGACATCGGCGCCGAGTCCGAACACCCCGCGATCTCGCACGAGTGCGTTGATCGCTGCGGCATACGTCTCCGCCGTGTACCAGTGCCGGCCCATGCGTCGGAGGACGTGATTCGACCCCGATTGCAGCGGCGCGTGCAGGTGCGGTGCAAGGCGGCCGTCGTCCGACCGGAGCAGCTCCCGAAGGCGATCGTCGACCTCGGTTGCCTCCAGCGAGGACAACCGGAACCGAACGCGCGGGACCTGCCTGACGAGGCAGTCGACGAGCAGGCTCAGGGGCCGTCCCAGGTCAACGCCCCAGCTGCCAATGTGAATTCCCGTGAGCACGATCTCGGCGTGGCGTTCGGCGAGCTCCGACGCTTCGGCGACCAGCCTCTCCACCGGACGCGATCGGGCGCTCCCTCGTGCAATCGTCGTCGCGCAAAAGGTGCAGTGCTCGTCACACCCATCCTGAATGCGGAGCGTGGCGCGCGCCGTTTCCTGCGCGCGCGTGACCACGTTCGTGGCAGCCGAGGCCGGCAGGTCGAGCGCCGCCGCAACGGCCGCGAGGTCGGCACCCGGAATGGTGTGCGAGACCGTCGGCAGGGAGCGCATTGCGCCGCGGTCCAGTGACGCGGCACACCCCATCACCACAGTGCGCAAGCCGCCGTTCTCACGCGCCGCGCGGCGAACCGCCCTGCCGGAGATCCGCTTCGGCCGCGGCGGTAACCGCGCAGCTGTTGAACACCGCCACGTCGGCATCGCGTGCGGACGGAACGATCGTGTAACCGGCCGCGCCGATCATCTCGCGTACCGCTTCCGTGTCGTAGTGATTCGCACGACATCCGAAGGTGCGAAGATAGACACGCATGTCAGTCGGAGCGCTTGGGGTGTACCGGCAGGGTGAAGTGGAACTGACTTCCCTTGCCCTTCCTCGCTCTGCACCCAGATGCGACCGCCGTGCGCTTCGACGGCGAGCTTGCAGAATGCCAGTCCCAGTCCCGAGCTCCGCACGCGAGGCGCCGAGGGCGTCTTCGCCTGCTCGAACTTCCGGAAGATGATCTCGTGGTACTCTTTCGGAATACCAGGTCCGTTGTCGGCGACGGTAAAGAGGACGCCGTCCGTCGCCCCGTCGTGGCGCGCGCGCAGCCACACCTTCACGTTGCGCGGGGAATGCGTAAGCGCGTTCTGGATGAGGTTGGAGAAGACGCGCTTGACGAGTCCCTTGTCGGCGTGAAACACCGGTGTGTCATCGGCGACATCCATCGTCGCCGACGCCTCCTCCTGGGCAAGCCGCATCTCCCACTCGTGCAGCACCTCGGTAAGGAGCGCCGCCGGCGCGATGGCCCGCACGTCGAGCTGGATGCTCGCCTCCTCGATGCGCGCCACCTCGAGCAAGTCTTCGATGAGCGCGAGCAGGTCCTCCGCCTTCGCTTCGGCATCCCCCAGCGCGCGGCGCTGAGAATCGCTCACCGCCCCGAAGTCGCCATCGAGCACCATCTCGAGGGCGGCCAGCACCGACGTCAGGGGCGACTTGAGATCGTGCACGATCATTTTCATGAGGTCATCGCGGACCTTCTCGAGCTCACGAAGCTTCCGGTAGCTCTCTTCGAGCGCGTCGGTCGCGAACTTGAGGCGCAGCAGGCTGCGAAGCCTCGCGCCCAGGATCTGCCGGTTGTGCGGTTTGGTGAGGAAGTCGTCGCCGCCGGCCTCAATCGCCTTGACCCGATCGGTGGTGTCGTTCAAGGCAGTCACGAAGATCACCGGAATACGCGCCGTGCGCGGATCGCGCTTGATGCGACGACACACCTCGAAGCCGGTCGATCGGTCGTCGACGCCCAGCGATCCCGCCGGCATCGAGACGTCGAGAATACACAGGTCGGGTTTCTTCGCGAAGCACGCCGCGACGGCGGAGGGACCGTCGGTAGCGGTCTCGACACGGTAGCCGAGGGTCGCCAGCTGATCACACAGCAGCTCCACGTTCGCCGGAACGTCGTCCGCGACGAGGATCAGCGGCGCAGGTCCGACGGGATCGGCCACGGGTCAGGGGCGGACGATCAACCCGATGCTCAACGTCGTGGCACGCTCGCTCGCCTCGCCACCGGCGCTGCGCGATGCACGCGCCAGGCCGAAGTCGGCCACCGCCCGACCGCTCGCGATCGTGAAGCCCCACCCGACGGAGACTGACGTCTCCTCGACCTCTGCGCCCGCCGCCCCAAACGGCAGTGTGCGGCGCCTAACGCCGACGCGAAGAGGCACCTCCCCTCCAAACCAGCGGGGACCGCGCAGCTCGGCGCCCAGACCGTAATCCCAACCGTCGAAGGTCGTGAGCTGATCGCTGCCGAGACGGTCAAGCTTCGACCAATCCTGCCACTCGCCGCTCGCGGCGATCACGGCTCCCCGCAGGCCGGTGTACGCGATGGCGGCTCCGAGCCGCATGGGGATGTCCGCGCTCGCCAACGTCGTATCGTTACGAACGGCGCGCAGTGTTCCGCCCAGACGGCCCGATGCGGCCACTCCGATGGAGCGAATTGGACGCCAGTCGATGCCAGCGCTCGCGGCCGCACCCGAGTAGCTGATGCGCGACTGCTGGCCAAAATCCGCGACACGACCGAGCGTGTCGCTGAAGCGGGTGAAGATGTCGAGCCGGTTCGATCCCGCGAACACGTGTGCCCCGACGCCGACGCGCAGCGCATTCGACGCGGCCCACGAGCCGGCGAGACGGATGTCGTTGATCGCGCCGGCGCTTCGGAACTCGAGCTCGTAGGGAATCAGATCGTCCGCGAACTGGTGCGTGCCACGCTGAGCCGTCTCCCAGGTGCGATCGAGGAAGGTGGACAGCGTGAGGCCGACGATCGTTCGCCCACCGATGGCGATTGCCGCTCCAGAGAGAGGAAACCGCGCGATGGTCGCGCTCTCGCGGGTTCCCGCCGTAGTCACGCGGCGAAACTCCGGAGCATACTCGAGGACGACGCCGGACCGTTCCCACCAGGCGAGCGCGGCGGGATTCAGCGCCGACGTCGGATCGAACTCACCGAGCGCACCGCCAGTGGCGCGAGCGCGCGAGCTGATCTGGCCTGGGTGATAGCCGAAGCCTTGCGTGCTCAACGTGCCCTGCGCCGCCAGCGGCGACGCAATCACGAAGAGCGAGAGGAGCCAGTTGGGGCGTATCACGGCAGGGAGAAGTCGACGCGAGGAATGTAGCTGATCTCGACACGAGGACGCAGGCTCGCCGGCGCCTCGTTCGAGTAGAAATAGAACTCCGACGGGAACTCCCCCTCGCGCCCCGAGCGCAGCACGATCACACGCGGAAGATCGGCCTCGGGTGTCAGTCGCCAGAACGGGATGGTACCCGCGAGCTCGAAGCGAACCAGCCCGCTGTCACGAGGAGCGCGCGTCTGCTGGAATAGACCCGGGGTGGCACGAACGAGAAGAGCGGCGCGGCCGACATCGAGCAGATCGCGCGCGATGGAAACGTTGGCTTGCACAGGCGTTCGCACCGTGTCATCCGTGCGGCCGCGCACCGGCGCTTGCGTGAGCACCAAGGTCGCCCGGACCACCGTCACCGAATCGACGAGGTTGCTCGGGAGCGATAGCCGGAGGTACGCGCGCTGGGCCGGGAGACCGCCGACCGCGAGCACCTGAGGCGGCGGCGCGGGGGTGCCTCGCAACACGATCAAATACCGATCGAGCGCCGGCAGGTCGCCACCCTCGCCCGTCGAGCTGGACGCTGGACCGACCGAGCGCGTGATCGTGTCTGCGCCGGCTCGCGCCCAGAACCTGAGGAAGTTGACCGCCGCGATCGGGACCTGCATCGAGGAGTCGGATCGTATGCGAAGCCCCACCCGCAAGCGGCCGCCCTGCACCCGCGCGCGAATGGCCGCAGTATCCAGGCGCACGAAGACGCTGTCGGGTAGGGAGTCGCGCCTAACGGTGTACGACCCGATCAGGGTGCTCGGCCGAAAGCGCGCCCGCACCGCCGCGGTATCGAAGTCCGACGCCGTGGTGTCGACGTCGTATACCTCGATCGTCACCGGAACGCGCTTGAGGGTATCGCGCCGGCTGAGACTGTCCAGCGCCCCGCTCACGATCGATAGACGCAGCTCGGCCGAGTCCACCTTGGCGACGAGAACCGAATCGGTGCCTACCGGAATGGTCCGGGGAACGAAGTCGAAGCGCGCGATGCCGGCGGTGATCGCGGTATCGCCGTTTCCGAAGCGCTGGAGCAGCGTGAGCTGATTCTCGCTGCCGGGCAGCGGGAAGCCGCGAACGCTGGAGTCCAGCACCACGACGGCCTCGAGCGTGTCGTTGATGATGTCGAACCCGCTTTCCGGACACAGCACCGGGCAGGCGGCTCCGCCAGTGAAGTCCTCCGAGCACGCGCCCACGGCCACCACGACCGAGACTGCGGCAATGAGCACGGCAAGACGATTAGGCAAGACGAGTACTCCGCGCTTCATTGATGGGTAAGCGATTGCGGCGTGAAGGGAGACGGGAGGAGCGCATCCAGGGTCCAGCGTGCTTCCTCGCCCGCGGCGGTCACGCTGACGACCTCGATGGCAGGCGCGAATTCCACCAGTACCTGCCGGCAGACCCCGCAGGGCGGCGTCGGCTCGGTGGCCTCGGTGGCGAGGACGATACGACTGAACGACCGGACCCCTGCCGCCACAGCCGCGGCGATCGCGCCACGCTCGGCGCAGATCGTACCGCCGAACGATGCGTTCTCGACGTTACATCCCACATAAACGTGCCCGTCCGAGTCCTCGAGCGCCGCGCCAACGCGAAAGCCCGAGTAGGGCGCGTACGCGCGCATCATCGCGCCGAGGGCCGCGGCGCGCAGAAGCTCCATCGACGCGTTCGTCACGCCAGCAGCTCGGACAGGAATGACGTCCCACGGCCCCGGAATCCAACGCCCAGCCATTCACCGACCGTCGCGCCGAGATCGGCGAAGGTCGACCGCTCCCCCAGATCAGTGGGGCGCACGCGCGCACCCGCCACGAGGAGCGGTGCGATCTCCCTTGAATGGTCGGTGGAAGGCGTCGTTGGATCGTTGCCGTGATCGGCGGTGAGAAAGAGCAGGTCGTCCTCGCGCAGGGCGGAGAGAAGCGTGGGAAGGGCTCGGTCGAACGCACGGAGTGCTTCATGAAACCCCGCTGCGTCGTTTCGGTGCCCCCAGAGCTGGTCGAAATCTACTAGGTTCGCGAAAAGGAACCCACTAGGCATCTCACGCAATGCACGGCCGATTGCTTCGAGGCCGGCTGCATTGTCGGGCGTATGCTCAGCCGCGATCGACCGGCCAGCGAAAAGGTCATCGACCTTTCCCACGCCGCGTCGGGCAATGCCCGCGCTCGCCAGCGCATCGAGCAGCGTTTCCGACGGAGGCGCGATCGAAAAATCGCGGCGATGCGGCGTGCGACTGAAGTGGCCATCGGCTCCCACGAAGGGACGTGCGATGACGCGCGACACGTCGTGCGGCGCGACCAGCATCTCACGGGCGAGCCTGCACGCGTCGTACAGCGCCTCGAGGGGAACGACCCCTTCGTGTGCCGCAACCTGAAAGACCGAATCGGCGGAGGTATACACGATGAGATTTCCGCTGCGCACGTGCTCGGCGCCGAACCGCTCGATGACCTCGGTTCCGCTGGCGACGACGTTTCCGATCACTCCACGCCCCACGCGGCGCGAGAACTCGCCGATGACGTCCGGTGGGAAGCCGTTCGAGTACGTGGGAAACGGCTTGGCCAGGTGAATACCGCAGATCTCCCAGTGCCCGGTGGTACTGTCCTTCCCGGCCGATGCGGGACGCATGCGCCCCCACGCGCCGGCGGGATCGGAAATCGGCGCGACTCCCTCGAGCGCTCGGAGGCGCCCAAGCCCCAGTCGCTCCAGATTCGGCACGTCGAGGCCCCCGACGGCCAGAGCCAGGTTGCCGAGCGTGTCACTGCCGGCGTCGCCGTAGGATGCCGCGTCAGAAGCCGCTCCGGCGCCCACTCCGTCGAGCACGATCACAACGGCGCGACGCTTCACGGGCTGGTGCCAACGCCAAGATACGCACGCGGGAGGCGACCGCGCAGGCGTGTGAGAAGCTCGTACGGAGACATCTCGGCATCACGAGCGACGGTCGCGACGTTGAGCGCGGTGTCGCGCCCGATCACCGTAGCGACATCGCCTAACGCGCACGGGACGCCGGTGACGTCCACCATCGTCATGTCCATCGTGACCAGGCCCGCGACACAGACGCGCCGGTCGCCCAGGATGGCGCAGCCGCGGTTGGAGAGGGATCGCGGGTACCCATTGGCATAGCCGATCCCGAGTGTCGCGATCTGCCGGGCTCCCACGGCGCGATAGGTGGCGTCGTAGCTGACCGTCTCCCCCTCGCCAATGTGTCGCAGGTCGACGACGCGCGCCCGAAGGTGCACCACTGGCTCCGGCTCGACGAGGGCGCCCTCCCCGCTGCCGACGCCATAGAGAAAGATCCCGGGACGCACGCAGTCCCACTCGCTCCCGTTGCGTCTGGCCACCGCGGCGGAATTCTCGGCGTGCAAAATCCCTGGGCGCTCTGGCAGCGTCGCCACCGCGAGGCGAAACCGTTCCTCCTGCTCCTCGACCGATCCGTCGTTGCGCTCGGCGGAGTGGAAGTGCGTGTACGCACCTTCCGGAGGACAGCGGACAATTGCGTCGCGGAGCGCGCCTACTTCGTCCCAGCGCACGCCGGCGCGGCTCATCCCGGTGTCGATGGCGAGGTGCCACGCGCCGCCGCCGTCGATTCGCCACCGGTCAATGCTCTCAGGACGCGAGAGCGAGGGGATGATTCCCGCCGCGCGCGCGTCGAGAAGCTCGTCGTCGTCCAGCGGCGTGAAGATGACGAGGGGGCGCGTGATACCGGCGGTGCGAAGCTCGAGCCCTTCGCGCACGGTTGCGACGCCGTAGCCCCAGGGCTCGAGCGGCTCGAGCGCGCGCGCCACGGGAATGGCGCCCAAACCGTACGCATCGGCCTTGATCATTGGCAGGAGCGGCGCCCGCGCCCGTTGCGCGACCGCGGCTGCATTTCGCTGCAACGCGCCTAGATCGATTTCGACCCAGGCGCGCTTCTCGGATGCTCGCATTGACGCGTCTCGACTCGGGCGGGTAGTATAACCGGCTTCGGAGGAGCCATGCAAGACAAGACGACGCTTGAAGATGCGCTCGCGCTCATGCGCGATTTGCGAGCGCGGTGCGAGTGGGATGCCGCGCAGACGCACGCATCACTGCGTCCGTACCTGCTGGAGGAGGCACATGAGCTCGACGACGCGCTTCGCGCCGGCGCCGACGCGCAGATTCGCGAGGAGCTCGCGGACCTCCTGCTCCAAGTCCTCTTTCACTCGATCATCGCCGAGGAGCGTGGCGCCTTTACCGCGCACGGCGTTGCGGATGCTCTGGTGACGAAGATGCGAGCCCGGCATCCCCACCTGTACGGCGGGGGCGCGCGCGGCTCGTGGGAGCACATGAAGGCCGCTACGCGAGCGTCGATCGTCGATGGGCTTCCGGTCGGGTTGCCAGCGCTTCACCGCGCACATCGACTGCAGGATCGCGCGGCAGGGGTCGGCTTCGACTGGCCTGATGTCGAGGGGCCATCGCAAAAAGTCGATGAGGAGCTGGCCGAAGTTCGCGAGCAGCTTCGAGAAAATCCGGTGACACCTGGGACGGGCGGCGTGCCGGTGCTCAATGAACGCCATCTTGCGCTGGAAGAAGAACTTGGGGACCTTCTGTTCGCGTGCGTTAACATGTGCAGGAAGGCCGGCGTTCACGCGTCGCTCGCCCTCGATCGCGCCAACGAAAAGTTCGCGCGCCGATTTCAGACGATGGAGCGGATGGCGGAAGCGCGTGGACAGCGAATGTCCGAGCTCGGACTGGAGGGGCTGGACGCGATGTGGGACGAGGCGAAGCGGAATGAAGCCCCGCGACGCACGTAACGTCGAGCGCTACCCTACGGCCATAACCTGTTCATCAACCGAGGGAACGCGATGCACTCCCGAATGTGCGGCGTTCCGCAAATCCACGCGACGGTGCGCTCCAACCCCAGCCCAAACCCTGCGTGCGTGAACGTGCCGTACTTTCGAAGGTCGAGATACCAGCCGTACGCGTCCAACGGCAGCCCCTCGGCCTTGATGCGCGACACGAGCCTGTCGTAGTCGTCCTCGCGCTGGCTGCCGCCAATGATCTCCCCATAGCCTTCAGGCGCGAGACAGTCGTCGCATAGCACCGTGCGCGGATCTTCGGGGTTTTCCTTCATGTAGAAGGCTTTCGCCTCCTTGGGGTAGTTGAAGATGAAGATCGGGCGGTCATGATCCTCGACCAGGAGCGCCTCGTCCTCGGCCCCGAGGTCGTCGCCCCATTTGAGGGAGCTTCCCTTTCGCTGGAGAATCTCGACGGCCTCGGTATAGGCGATTCGCGGGAACGGCGGGACGACAGCGGCCAGCTTCGACGTGTCACGCTCCAGCTCTTTCAGATCGTCGGCGGAGCGCTCGAGCGCCCGCTTCACGAGGTAGGAGACGAACTCCTCCTGCAGGCGCATGTTGTCGTTGGAGTCGTTCCAGGCGACCTCCGGCTCGATCATCCAGAACTCCGTGAGATGCCGGCGCGTCTTCGACTTCTCGGCGCGAAAGGTCGGCCCGAAGGTATAGATCTTCCCGAAGGCGGCGGCAGCGGCCTCGCCGTAGAGCTGACCAGTTTGCGCGAGGAAAGCAGTGCCTTCGTCGAAGTACTCCGTCTCGAACAGCCCGGATCGCTCGCCAATGGCGGCCGTCAGAATTGGCGTGTCGACCCGAAGAAAGCCGCGCTCGTAGAAGAAGTCATGGATCGCCTGCTCGATCTCGTTCCGGACGCGGGCAATGGCCCGCTGCCGCCGGCTGCGGAGCCAGAGAATGGCGGTGATCGAGCAGGAAGTCGACGCCATGTTCCTTCGGCTGGATGGGATAGTCGGAGGGGCTGGTGCCGATGATCTCGAGACTGGTTGCGCTCATCTCGACGCCCCCAGGGGATCGCGCATCCTCGCGCACTTCCCCAGTGACGGCGATGGAGGTCTCGACGGTCAACTGCTGAAATCGCTCCCAGACCTCTGGCGCGACGGCGTTCTTGACGATGACAGATTGAAGCACGCCGGTGCCGTCGCGCAGAACGACGAACGCGACCTTGCCCGACGAGCGAAGGTGCGTGACCCAGCCTCGAACCGAGACGACGCGACCGACGTGCTCACGCAGCACCTCGATACGAACGAATGAGGATGTCATTGATATTGCGGCGGTTACGGAAGTGGACGCGCAAGCTATTTTCCACCCTGGTTGGAGTCAACGTCGCCTGCGCCGGCGCATCGCGCGACGTCCCTCGCGACCTGCCGGTCGAAGCTCGTGAATATCTCCTCACGCCCACGCGCGCGCCCTCGGCGGGCGAGACGATCGACGGCGAGCCACAGCTGGTATGGCGAGCGACGGTGGGTCGTGGCGTGTCGAGCCTTCCCGCCGTGTCGTCGCGCGTCACGCTCGTTACGTCGACCGACCAATGGGTGTACGCCATCGACACACGCAGCGGTGCGACCTTCTGGCGTCGGCGCGGGGACGGCTCGTTCGCGACCGCCGCGGTTGCGGCGGGCGGTCGCGTGTTCGTTGCCTCCGAGGGCACCGGTGGACGCGTTACCGCGCTCCGGCTCACCGACGGGGGCCGCCTCTGGCAAACGACCGTCGGTGACGTCTCAACACCGCTCGCGCTGCGCGACTCGGTGCTGTACGGCGTCAACGACAAGGGAGAAGCGTTCGGGCTCGGCGCGTCGCGGGGCAATCTGGTGTGGAGGCGAGAAACCGGCCCGTCGCGAGGAGGACCGCTGGTCACCGCGGCTCGCGTCGCGGTCGCGACCCTGCGCGATTCGCTCATCGTTCTCGATCGCCAGTCGGGCACGCTCCTCGGGGCCTTCCGGCTCCCCGCTCCGACGGTTGCGCCGTTGGCGTTACTCGACGACAGCACGGCGGTGCTCTCGTCACCCGAAGGGTTCATCACCGCCCTTCACCTCCGCACAGGAACCGTGCAATGGACCGTGCAAACCGGAGAGCCGATTCCCGGATCACCGGTCGTGCACGGTGACGCCGTCTTCGCGCTCGGCGGATCCTGCACGCTGATTCGTGTTCCACGTCACGCCCCCGATGTGCCTCGACGCAACGTGATGCCCAGCTGCGTTACCGTCGCCACTCCGCTCGTGCTGCGTAACGGCGTACTCGTTGCAACAGTCGCCGGTGACGTCATGTACATCTCACGGGCGACGGGCGGAGCAGTCTGGACGCGGAGGACGGGCGGCACGATCCGCCACCCTCCGGTCGTGCTCGATCGTCAGATCGTACTCGCAACGCTCGGCGGAGAGATCTTCGGCTTCCAATGACCCGAGTCCGCGCTCTACTCCTCCCGGCCCTGGTGGCCGTCGCGCTCCCGCTCCGTGCGCAGGAATCGCACGCGGAGCGGGATTGGCGCTCGGTGGCCGGCGTGGCCAAGTGGGTGTTCGCGGGGGCGACCGTCGCGCTCGGGGTCTATGCCTACAGCGAGCATGACGCTGCCGAGCGCGTGCAGGCGCGCTTGCGAGACCGCTGTGATGGTGCGCCCGAGGTGTGCACCGTCGTCGACGGCCGCTACACCGACGTAGAGTCGGAGGCGCTGCACCAGGCCGCGGTCCGTCACGATCGCCGGGCTCGCACCGGGATCGTCGCCGGGCAAATCACCCTCCTGGGCGGTGTGGCGTTCTTTCTTTACGATTTGCGCGGGGATGGTCGTCCTGACAACATTCCCTATCCCTCGCCGCGACGTCCCTCGCACCATCGAAATTTCATGCTCGGCGCCCGAGTCCCGTTCTGATCGTGTCCATCCGCACCCGTCTCGCGCTCGGTCTCTTCGCGATCGCCGTCGTGCTCCTGCTGCCGCTGGGGTTGACGCTGCGGTCGCTGGATCGCGTGCACGACGAGACGGTGGCGCTCCGCGACCGGGACTTCGCCGCATCGCTTCTCCTGGGTCGCATGCGTGCAGCCACGGAGGACCTCCGCACCGCTGAGCTGTCGCTGCTGTTCTTTCCCAATGTCCCGGCGCGGGATGCGATGGCGCTGCAGATCTCGCGGCTCTCGAGCATGCTCGACACACTGCGGAGATATCAGCTTCGTGACGCGGCCGATCAAATTCGATCGGCGATCACAGCGGTCGTGCGATACGCGCCGCTCGAGTATCAAGCGGCGCTCGCCAGACGAACGCGCGCGGCCGACACGCTCTCGAACCGCCACGTCGTGCCGGCGATCAACAGCGTCGATCGTGCGATCGCCGCGGCGCAGCAATCGCTGCGCGAGCGCACGAGCGAGCGCGTTCAGGCCACCGCCGCGCTCACGGAGGAGGCTCAACGCCTCGCGGCGGGCGCGTTGGGTCTCGCGATTGGACTGGCGCTCCTCATCGCCTTCCTGCTGTGGCGCTCGATCAGCCGGCCGGTCCATGATCTCGCACAGGGAATGGCCGCCGTTGCCGACGGCAACTTTGGACACCGACTCTCGGTCTCCCCCGAGCGTCGCGACGAATTCGGTCGACTGTCGGGCAGCTTCCGCACGATGGCGGCGCAGCTCGCCCAACTCGATCGCCTCAAGGCGGAATTCATTCGTCGCATCGCACGAGATCAAGACGCCGCTGAACGTCATCCTCGGTTACCTGCAGCTGCTCGATGAGGCACAATCGTCTCCATCCCCGCACGATCGTCTGGCCATCCTCACTCAGTAGATAAATTTTTCCGTCCGCCGCGACAGGCGAGGCTGTAAACACACCGCCCGTGCGCTCCTGCCAGACGCGATTGCCGGATTTGGCGTCGATGGCGCTGAGCACGCCGACGTCGCCTGCCATGTACAGCAGCCCGTTGTAGTGCACGAGCGACGACACGTACGGCGCGCCGGTGTCCACGCGCCAGGTCGACGTGGCTCTTGCTGACGTCGCCTTTGCCTCCCGGTCGAACCGCCATGTAGGGTCCGCTGCGATATCCGCGGCTCGTGTAGATCGTGCCGTCGTGAAAAACGGCCATCGGAATGGGAAGCGATTCGTCTCCTGGATGTGCCACAGGAGCTCGCCCGTGGTCGCGTTATGTCCACTGAGACCTTCGCTCGAATTCACGATCAGCTCGTCGCGCTTGCCCGAGCGCAGTCGAGGGGCCGGACGGCACGACCAGGGCGTGCTGTAGGAGTTGAACGTGCCGCCACGATCGACGCGCCACTTTGTTTTGCCAGACGCCGAGTCGAGATTCGAGCAGATACGAGTCGGTATCGTGATAGCAAATCAGGATGAGCGAGTCGTTGAAGATCGTGGGGGAGCTGCTGTGGCCCCAGTTGATGTCGAATGGCGAGAATTCGCGGCCGAGATGCCGCGACCACACGAGCTTGCCGGTCATGTCGAGTGACACGATCTGCCCAGTGCCGAACCACGCGTACACGCGAGCGCCCATCGGTGACCGGGCTAGGAGGACGCGAGATTGTGCTTGTCGTGCACGTCGTTCAGCCGTCCTTCGGCCGGCAGCTGGTCTTCCCACAGCTTGCCGGCCATCGACGCGATTCAGCGCGGTGACCAGGAACGACACTTTTCCATCGGCCGGCGCCGCGCTCCGCCGAGCGCGCGTTCGCCGGCGTCAGATGGGTTTCCGCCCTGCACGAGCGTCGGATGATTGCCCGCGCGCCGCGCGCTTCTCCCGATTTGTGAGGTCACGAACACCTGATCGCCCCACACGATCGGCGACGAAATTCCGAGACCGCGCACCGGCGCTTTCCACGCGACGTTCTCGGTATCGCTCCATCGCTCGGGGAGTGCTTTTTCCGTCGACACACCGGTGGACTCGGGGCCTCGCCAATGCGGCCAGTTCTCGGCATAGGCGCGGGTGCTCGTCAACAGCAGGAATACCAACAGAATGCGGCTGCGCATTTTCGTCATCGTTCCGACATTATCGATCATCAATCGGCAAGAACGGCAGGGCAAGCTCAGGAAATTGGGAGTATCTCGCTGGCACGACGGTTGCGGTCGGACACGCCTGACCCATGCCACGTTTTTCCCCTCTCCACTGCGCCGCCGTATCCTGACGATGGCAGCACCTGTCGCTGCCAACGACGTCGCCGAGGCATGCCGCGAGTTTGCGACCGCCGAGGTGATTTTGTCGGCCGGGTGAACTCCGCGCCGATTACGCGGCGCATCTCGGGTGAGGAGGAAATCGAGAAAGCTCGCGTCGTCATGGAGGCGGCCGAGCGTGAGCTCAAGGCGTTCCAGGCGCTGAAGATGCCTCCCGAAATCGGGGCGGGCGCCATCAGGACCTCGCGATCCGAAGCGATAAAGGCGGAGCGAAGAGTACAACAGAACTCGCGCGATGCATCCTGCCGCCGGTCGATCTTTCAGCTGACGCCAATCCTCGTCGAAGTGCCGTTCCGCGGTGTGGCAACCGCCGGAACTCTTCATGATGGAACAGAGGGCAGCCCGGCTCGATCCGGCTCGCTCGTATCTCTTCTACGCGGAGCGGCCGATGGGGCCGCTCGCGCCCGATCGTGTTCCCGCGGCACCAAAAGACGTGGAATCCGCGGAAGCCGACCTGCGCTTTCTGCACGAGGCCGTTGCGAACAACGCCGGCACTGTCGTGCATGGCTCGCTCACGCTGGAAAATCTCGACGACTCGCGCTCGGAGCCCCCCTTGGCGGTGTCGTTCTGCGTATTTCGCTCGACGGCCAGCGCTACGAGGCATCAACAGGAGCAGACGGTACGTTCCTGATTACGGGCGTGCCTCCAGGCATGCTGAAAATCGAACCTGTTATTCCCGACCATCTCACGCTGCCTCCGCAGTCGGCGGGGGGGAGATCGCGCGGCGGCTTATAAAGTGCATATCCGTCGCCAGAGTTCAACGGGCGCATTCGCGGCAGGGTGTGCTCAATTCCGGGACCGGTTTCGCGGCGGTGTCGACTCTTCCTCGACGATCCACAGCACCATGTCCCGAATTCCCTGCGCGTTCACCAACGATCGCGGCGAGTTTGCGTTCGCGGCAGTGCCGCCCGGAGACTATCTGCTGGGGATCAACGTCTCGCGTCCGCCGACGGCCGCGCGCCCCTATCCGCCAACATATTTTCCGGGTACAGCGGATGGTCGGAGGCGACGCCAGTGGTGGTGGGCATGGGAACAGACAGATGCCGAGCTCGAGTGGGTCGTCAACTCCCGGCTTCGCGAAGGCAGTATTGACGTCTCGTTGGACACCCATGGACAGCCACAGAAAAAATGGGTGTCTGCGTCACGATGTTCGAGGGGGATCATCGGAATAACGGCGGGGCGCTTGGCTACGAGCGCCGATCGAATCAGCTTGTCCCGTCCAGGTCGTCGAGGGCGTCCATATCGGCTCGTTGCGCAGCCCACTGCCGTCGGGTTTGCGGAGTCCGAGATCTTCGACGTCATCGGCGCTCCCGGCCGCCAGTCCTCAGGCTCCGCCGCGCATCGCTTTCTGAAAAGGCCTTAGGAACGCACTGCCCCTCGGCGAACTCATCCCAGCCTTTTTCGCAGTCCCGCTGATCGCCATCTTCTAAGCCTTCACGAACGCTTCACGATCGTTAATGGATCATTAAGCGGCACGGTT
>CAWBOC010000005.1:0-897915 GCA_963790305.1 uncultured Gemmatimonadaceae bacterium | reverse complement strand
ACTCGCCGTCGCCGAGCCTCGCGTCGCCCGCGCCGGAGTCGAGTCGCTCGCGTGCTTCCCCTCTTCGCGCCAGCGCCAGCGAGCCGGCGGCCGAGGCCGCGCTCATCAGCGTGAACGAACCGATGACCACGGTCGCAAGCCGCGCAGCATCGCGCACTCGGCGTCCCGAGCAGGAACGGGAGCACGCCGATGACCAGACCAGCAGCCGCGCCCCAGGCACCGAATCGCCGCACCGACAAGTCACTCAGCTTTCGACGGCGCTCCGCAATCGAGAGCACGATGGAAAAGAGCACACCCCCGAGGAACCCAGGGTACGCTCCGATCAACGGCCACATCTCATCCATGGATTCGTTTGGATCCACGACCAATCCGATCAGGAGCGCAACCACTGCCCATGGCACGGCCCAAAGCAGCCCCATGGTCACCGCAGCGCGGATGCGCCTCAGCCACTTCTTCATTTCGCCTCCTCCGCCGTCCGCGCCGGAATGTCGATCGGCTCGATGTTATCGCCCTCTTCCCAATCGAGCAGGTTGTACGGATCGATCCCGCCGCGAGCAGGCTGCTCTGAAACCGTCACCGTGATCGTCTGCCGGCCGGAGCTGATGCGATGCTTCTGCACGTACAGCGGCTTGCCCAGAACCTCGCCCGGCCCGGCGGCGGCAAAGATCCCGATCTCCACCCACTCGTTCATCGGCATTTCCCGCTCGACGCCAGCGCTGTCGCCGACGACCTTGTGTGCCTCCACCTCGAGCGTGACCTGCCATAGGCCTGCCTCCGTTTGCACCGCTGTGGCCTGTTTCGTGTCGAACGTCCACCAGGCGTTCACCTCGAAGAGGTCGTGCAACAGCGGCTTCAGTGAGTCCGGCGTCACCGCCTGAAGCTCCCGGTACATATCGAGCGTCGTGGCGAGGGAGCGATGCGTTCTTCTCCACCAGGTTGCGCAGCGCTCGGTTCACACGCTCCTCGCCCACGTACTCGCTGAGCGCGTGCATCGCGTATGGACCTTTGCGATAGTTGGCCCACGGGTCCATTGCGCGGAGCAGCGGAAGTCCCGTGCGGATGGGCGGCCACGGGTTGGGCTCGCGCATGAAGCTCATGAATCGGCGCAGTGCCTCCGCGCCCTTCGTCTTCTTCACGAGCCGCATCGCGGAGTACCAGGCGAGGCTCTCGGAGATGACGCCACCTCCCTCGGCAAATGCGGGCTTGAGCTGCATGCCCCACCACTGGTGCCCCATCTCGTGCGCCACGATCTCGAAGATGGCGTCGAATCCCTCCTGCTCCGGGTTGAGAAGGAAGAAGCCCTCGCCTCCGGTGATGACGCCGCTTCCGTCGACACCCATGCCGAGGAAGTCGCCGGGCTGCTCGACGATCTGCAGGAAGCGATACGGGTAGGGACCGAACTGTTCCGAGTAATAGTCCAGGCTCGCTCGGGCGCTTCGGAGCACGCGCTCCATCTGCTTCGCGTGACCCGGGTGAACGAAGAGCTGAAGGTCGACGTCTTTCCATCGTTCGCGATGCACCGTGTAGTCGGCGGAGAGGAACACATCCATGCCGTTGATGGGAACGTCGCTGACGTAATGGAAGTAGCGGCGCCCCGCTTCGCTCCACGTGCGACGCAGCTCACCCGGCGCAACGGCTACCTGATTCTCGTCCGTGCCGACGATTGCTTCGAACGTTGCCGGAGCGCCCGCCGTCAAATGCGGATCGATGTCCCCAGGCGGTGGGAGCGTGACCTGTCGCGGCAGGCCGTGCTTGCGCCGGTCGTCCGCGCTCCAGAGCTCGCGAAGCGGCTGGTAGCCGATGACCGGCAATGCACCGCTCGTGAGGTACGTGCCGTTCTCGAGGACCGCGATCCCTGCTCCGCTGCTGCGGGGACCACTGTTGCTGAAGCCGCGTGGCTCGAGCTTCACGTCGAAGCTGAGCGTCAGCGAGTCGCCAGGCTGTAGCGGCTCCTCGAGGGCGTAGATGTCGTGACCGATCTCGTCGTCCGCGACCACCTGACGGAACGCGCGGTCGAACGTGATACGTGTGTCGACATAGAACGCCGGCTCCAGGTGTACGGAGTCGATGGCCACCGCGCTCCGATTCACGAGTCGGTAGCTGCCGTCGATCGTCGCTGCTCTCCGGGTGGGATGGATCTCGACGCGCAGATTCGTAGCAACCCGCACGGGTTGCGGAATCCCCTCGTACTGCCCGTAGCGTTTCTCGTAGTCGGCGCGGCGCTCAACCAGTTCATCGTCCGTGATGTACTCGTTGAGCACGTTCGTGTTGTAGAAGATGAAGCCGCCGAGCCCGAGGATGAGCGCCACCGCGACCGCCGCGGCGACCGCCGTCCCGCGGGTGAAGCGAAGCCGCGCCATGTCCAGCCGACTCCGAAGTGCGGGCTCCCGACCACGCACCCAAAGCAGTGTCGCCGCCACCGCCAGCAGCAGCGCCCACGCCGCCCAGTAGAGCTTGAACGCGAGCCACGGACCAACCGACGAGCCGAAGCCGCGCATGTCGGTGAAGGACCACCCCGGACTGGATCCATACACGAGCAGCTTGTGCTCGACGCCGAGGAAGGAGGAGAAGACGATGAGAAAGTACACCACCAGTGCCACCAGCATCGCCACATGCTTCTGGTCCACCAGCGCGTGCACCAGAAGGACGAGCACGGCGAACAGCAGGTATTCGGAGAGCTGAAGTCCGAACAGGATTTTCAGGTACAAGCCGACCTGGAAGTCGTGGTAGCCCATGAGCGTCTGGGTGAGCATGCCAGCCGCGGTAAGGCTCATCATGAATGCGGCGAGGACCAGACCGAGTCCGAGAAACTTGCCGAGGAAGAAGACGAATTCCGGAACCGGCGTGGCGTCGACGTTCTCGCTGATCCGCGCATTACGTTCCCGCCAAACCAGCTCGCCCGCGAAGTACACGATCAGGAGAGGTACGATCACCCGGTAGTCAGAAAAAAACGTCAGGGCGGCCGTGACGTGCTTCGCGAGGATGTACCCGGTCCGTGGAAGCATTCGAATGCCCCACATCCCCGATTCGACGTGCAGCACCAGCACGACGAACATTGGGAAGACCGCCAGCAGGAACAGCCCGGGCGGGCTCTTCACGATCATCCAGAAAGACGACCGCGCGATGGAGATCGCCTGTCGCACATTGGTGGCGAGGCCGAACGATCGACGCACCGGCGGGACGGTGATCACAATCCGCGCCGGGGCAGTGTCCGGCGTTAGGCGTTTCGCCGCGAGCCGTCGCGTGAGCCGGCTCCACAGGTCGGTGGCGGTGCGATGCGCAAAGCGGAAGCGAAGGTACACCAACGCGAGCGTCAGGAACGCAATGCCGACCCAAATCGCCCGATTCAGGAGCATCGGACCCTCGAGCGTGAACATCCGGACGTTCTTCTCGACGATGGTCCAGTCGCTCATCATCTCGTTCATGATGGCCATGACACCAATGGGGTCGGCCAGGAGCGCGAGCTTCTGCAAGGGCGAGAAATACAGGACGAAGGTCACCGGGTAGGAGAAGAAGAACAGGCCCATGCTGCCGGCGTAGCTCGCCATTGGGCGCCCGCTCAGCAGGGCGACGGAGAACTGGACCGCCGTCGCGATGAATGCGTTAGGCAGCGCAATGAGCCCGTAGGCTGCCAGATAGGCCGCCGGTCGGAACGGTCCGATGATCTCGGGATCTACTCCGGGCATATGAGCAGCGAGGAGGCTACCGACCTGCACCGCGAGCAGGATCAACGCGTTGAGGACGAAGGCCGCGAGAAATCGCCCGCCCAGATACTCGGTCTTGCTGACGGGGCTCGTGTACGTGAGGGGGTACATCCCCGTGTAGACGTCACGCGCCGCCGCCTCACCGGCGACAGCGGGGGCGATCAGCAGCCAGATCTGGCAGCTGAATACCGACACCACCGCGATGATGAATGGCGAGTTGAGAATGAAGTCCTGAGGAAGCGTGGCCGGTACGACGGCCACCCTCGTATTCACGAACGCGAACACGGCGAGGACCGCGATACAGAGCCACGGCCATGGACGTCGGAGCTGGTAGGCGAGCTCGAAGCGGAAAACTCCGAGGAGCTTCATCGTGCCACCGCGGCTTCCGGCTGCTCGCGGCGCCGTCCGATTCTCCCCGCCATGCGCTGAAGTAGACATCCTCGAGGTCCGGCTCGGCGGGCTCGAAGCCCGGGCCGGGCGCCGCGTCGCTCTGGACGCGGGCAACGGTGCGCCCCGCGAGCAGCTTCGTCGAAATCACCGCATGCTCGCGCTCCAGCGTGGGGAGCTCTGCCTTCGACAGCACGCGGCGCCAGATCCGGCCACGGAGCTCGCTCATCGCCCGCAGCGGCTCGGCCTCGAGCAGGATCTTGCCATGGTCGATGATCGCCATCCGCGTGCATAGCTCGGAGACGTCCTCGACGATGTGGGTAGAGAGGAGGACGACGCTGTTCTCCCCAACCTCGCTCAGCAGGTTGAGGAAGCGCACCCGCTCGGCGGGGTCGAGCCCCGCCGTCGGTTCGTCCACGATCAGCAGTTTCGGATCGCCTAACAACGCCACGGCGACGCCGAAGCGCTGCTTCATGCCGCCCGAGTAGCCGCCGAGCTTCTGCCGGCGTACCTCCCAGAGGTTGGTCTGCCGGAGCAGCGCCTCGACGACCTCCTTGCGCGCCCGGCGCTCGGCGACCCCCTTGAGCAGCGCGAAGTAATCGAGAAGGTCCTCGGCACTGACCTTGGGATAGACGCCGAATTCCTGCGGCAGATAGCCGAGCGTCTTTCGGACCTCGTCTTTCTGGCGCAACACGTCGAGCTCGCCCAGGTGGATCGAGCCCGCGTCCGGATCCTGGAGCGTGGCGATCATGCGCATCAGCGTCGACTTTCCCGCGCCGTTAGGCCCGAGCAGTCCGTACATGCCGGGCGGGATGGTGAGGCTGACGTCGTCGAGGGCGCGCACGCCGTTGGGGTACGTCTTGGAGATGTTGCGGATGCTGAGATGCATGGTTATCTGCTTGATTTGATCACGGTGTACGGATGCCGTAGAGTACTCTGCAGCATAAAGTAAGTGAGGCCATCGGCCACGTCAACGACCGGAACAGCATGCACATCGGCATCCTGGGGTCGGGATTGATGGGCGGGAAGCTCGGAACGCTCTTCGCGCGGGCTGGGCACGACGTCGTCTTCAGCTACTCCCGGAAAAGGAGCAAGCTGGACACGCTGGCGCGGAAGGCCGGAAAGACTGCACGGGCCGGCACGCCGCGTGAGGCAGCGCAGGACGCGGACGTCCTCCTGCTCGCCGTGCACTGGAACCGCGTGGACGATGTGCTGAACAAGACCGGCGACCTGTCGGGCAAGATCATCGTGAGCTGCTCGCTGCCGATGAACGATGACGACACCGCGCTCGTCGTCGCCCACACATCCTCCGGCGCGGAAGCGCTAGCGAAGAAGGTGCCCGAAGCACACATCGTCTCGGCCTTCGGAACCGTGCCCAGCGAGGTGCTGTTCGCCGTGTTCGAGCGGCGCGACGGCGACACCCGCCCTAGTCTGGTCTACTGCGGCGACAATGAGGACGCGAAGGAAACCGTCGCCCAACTGATCCGTGACGTCGGCTTCGACCCCGTTGACGCCGGCCCGCTCGAGGTCGCCCGCTACCTCGAGCCGTTCACGATGCTCATCGCCAAGCTCGCCTACGAGGGCGACGACGGGCCGGCCCTCGCGTACCGGTTCGAGCACTTCGAGGAGCGCTCGTGACGAGAGCCGTGGCGGCTCAACGGAGCGGCACGAAGGCAAGTCCGTTGTTCGGGTTCATCGGGATCACCAGCTGGTTCGCGCCGGCGTCGTAGCACATGGAGGCGGCGCTGGGAATGTTGCGGGCGATGAGCTCGGCCGGCCTCCCGGGACGGATGCGCGAGACGCCTCCCTGCCGAACGCTGCTGACGTACTTCGTCCCATCCGGCATGATCACGAGACCATCGCTTCCGGCCTGCGCCGCCTGCTCCGTGCCGAGCAACCGGCCGGCCGGCGAGAAGGTCAGCACGTCGGCGTTGCCGACGTTGACGACGACAATGTTCCCCCGCGGATCGAAGGCGACGCCGTTAGGCGCCTGGAGCGGAGCGCCCTGCACGAAGATCGACGCCGTGCCGTCCGGCGTGATCTTCCAGACCTGCCACGTCGCGGGGTCCGGCTTGTCACCGAAATCCCCCGACTTTGTGGCGTAGATGGTCCCGTCGTCCGCCACCTCGATGTCGTTGATCCAGTCGACGGCCTCGACGCGGATCGCTCCCGCCGGCGCTCCCGTGCGCATGTCGAAGCTGCGAATGACGGCGACGCTCGGATCGCTCGCGCTCGTGCCTCCGTCGCGATCGGCGACGTACAACCTGCCGTTAGCGATATCGCTGCCGAACGGCTCGTTCAGCACCAGTGGCGGCGTCAGGTTGGCGCGATCGGCCGGGCTCTGCACGCCGATCCACCGCGCCGTGTGTACCGATCCGTCGTGGTTGATGAGCGACACCCAGGCATTGTTGCCCTGGACGTTCTGCGGGACGCCGCGGTTGGGCACCACGATAACGCCGCGTCCAGCGTCGTACGAGCAGCTCTCGGCGGAATAGATGGCGCCGTAGACTTTTACGTTCGACGACATCGCCTCGAACGGCCGGTCGGCGGCCGGAGTGACGGGCAGCCCGAGCGGACTCCCGACGGAGAAAGGCTGCGGTCCCTGCGGTTGCTGCGCGAACGACCCTCCAGCGGCGATGCCGATGACCAGCGCCGCGGCGCTGGCGCGTACAATGATCCCGTTCATGTCCACTCTCTCCGCAATCGGTGTTGCGTTAAGCTAGCCTGTTGCTCGCGGCGCACGAGGGTTCAGGATCTGGAGGAGCGATGGAAGTGTTCGAGGTCGTCATCGCGCTGCTGCTCGGCGGTGCCGCGCTCGCAGCCCTGGCGCGGCGCTTCGGCGCGCCGTACCCCGCGCTGGTGGCGCTCGCCGGCGCCGCGCTCGCGCTCGTCCCCGGGTTGCCAACGGTCGTGCTCAATCCCGAGCTCGCGCTAGCACTGTTCGTCGCGCCTGTCCTCGTCGACGCCGCCTTCGACTCATCGCCACGCGACATGCGGGCGAACTGGCGCGTCATCGCCAGCCTGGCCCTCGGCGCCGTCGCACTCACGGTCGCCGTCGTCGCGATCGTCGCGCGATGGCTCGTACCGGGCATGCCGTGGGGAGCCGCGATCGCGCTCGGCGCCATCGTTGCGCCCCCGGACGCGGCGGCGGCCACCACGGTGCTGAAACAGCTCCGCCCACCCCACCGGCTGCTCGTGATCCTCGAGGGCGAGAGTCTCTTCAACGACGCGAGCGCGCTGCTCATCTATCGCATGGCGGTCGGTGCCACGATCGCAGGCTCCTTCTCCGGGTGGAGCGTGCTGCCGACGCTGCTCATCGTGACCGCTGGGAGTGTCGCACTCGCGCTCGTGCTGGCGCGCCTTACGCTGCTGGTGAGCGCGCGCATTCGCGACGTCGCGACCGCGGTGGTGTTCCAGTTCTGCGGAACGTTCTTCGTGTGGATTCTCGCCGAGCAGCTTCACCTCTCGGGCATCATCACGACGGTGGTCTACGCGATGGCGGCGGCGCGACGCGCCGCCGAGATCATCCCGGCGCGCATTCGCATCCCGTCCTGGGCGGTGTGGGAGGTGGCGGTGTTCGTGCTGAACGTGCTCGCCTTCATCCTCGTGGGCTTTCAGCTCAAGTCCATCGCGGCTCGCGTGACCGGAGCGACGGGATTGCAGTACGCGGCCATCGCGGCGACCGTGTGCGTCGCGGTCATCGCGGCGCGCATCGCGTGGGTAACCGGCGCGGCGGCGTTCAGCCGGTGGCGGTGCCGCCCGCGCCCCGATGGCACGCCTGGCCCGCGTGACGCGGTGGCCCTCACCGGACGAGGCGCGGCGGTGGTGGGGTGGTGCGGCATGCGCGGGACCGTCACGCTCGCCGCCGCGCTCGCACTGCCGACCGACTTCCCCTTCCGCGACCTGATCCTAACGACGGCGTTCGGCGTTACCCTCGGTACGCTCGTGCTGCAGGGACTGACGCTCCGTCCGCTCCTGCTGTATCTGCGGCTCGAGGACGACGGGTCCGTGGACCGCGAGGTGCGCCTCGCCCGGGTCGAGACGCTGCGGGCGGCGCTCGCAGCGGCCGTCGCGCACCCCGGAGACGAGTCCGCGGAGCTCGTGCGCCATAGCTACGAGATCCAGCTGCGCAGAGCCGAGAATGATTTCGCGGGCGACGGCGCGCTCGCGCATAGACGCGTCCCCCGCCGCGGACGGGCCAGCCGACGATGCGTCAGTAGTTCGCGCTGCGACCGAGGCCCAGCGGCGGCATCTCATGGCGTTGCGGGCCGACGGTACGATCGGCGACGCCGCGTTCCAGCGCGTCGAGGAGGAGCTGGATTGGACGGAGCTCGGCTGGGCGCAGGTCGTCAGGCCGGGGAAGCGAGCCCCCGGCGATGCCTAACGCCTCACCGGTCGATCATTCGCTGTGAAGTCTCGGAGTACCGGGCACCCTGGACTGTGATGCTCGATGCGGCCGTCTCGATCTCACGGAGATCGTCTGGCGTGAGCTCGATGGCGGCGGCACCGAGGTTCTCCTCCAGGCGGTGCACCTTCGTGGTCCCCGGGATGGGCACGAGCCACGGCTTCTGGGCCAGCACCCAGGCCAGCGCGATTTGGGCAGGAGTGGCGTGCTTCTTCGCCGCGATCCTGCTGATGAGATCGACCACCGCCTGATTCGCCTTCCGGTTCTCGGGCGCCAGTCGCGGCACGGTGTTGCGGAAGTCGGAGGGATCGAAGATCGTGGTCTCGTCGATCTTCCCGGTGAGGAAGCCCTTGCCTAACGGGCTGAAGGGAACGAAGCCAATGCCGAGCTCCTCGAGCGTCGGGAGCACCTCCGCTTCGGGCTCCCTCCACCACACCGAGTATTCGCTCTGGAGTGCAGTGACCGGTTGAACCGCGTGGGCGCGTCGAATGTTACGGACCCCGGCCTCGGAGAGGCCGAAGTGCTTCACTTTGCCCTCCCGGATGAGGTCTTTCACCGTTCCCGCGACGTCCTCGATCGGCACCGTCGGGTCGACGCGGTGTTGGTAGTAGAGGTCGATGGCCTCGACCTTGAGCCGCTCGAGCGAGCCCTCCGTCATCCGCCGGATGTACTCGGGCCGACTGTTGAGGCCGGTCTGCTTTCCGTCACGGTCGAGCTCGAACCCGAACTTGGTCGCGATCACCACCTGCTCGCGGAAGGGCGCGAGCGCTTCGCCCACGATCTCCTCGTTCGTGAACGGCCCGTAGACCTGGGCGGTGTCGAAGAACGTCACCCCGCGTTCCACGGCCGCCCGGATGAGCGCGATCGCCTGCTGCCCGTCCACGGCCGGGCCGTAGGCGAAGCTCAAACCCATGCACCCGAGGCCGATCGCTGATACCTCGAGACCGCTCTGTCCGAGCTGTCGCATCTGCATTGTTCTTCCTAGGACGGCCGGATAGGCAGCTCCGCCCGATGCTGGCCGCGGCCGCCGCGAGGCACGGAGAGCGTGAACGTGGACCCTTGCCCGAGGGTGCTCGCCACCGACAGCTCTCCGCGCATGCCGCGAGCGAGATCGCGGCTGATCGACAGGCCCAGCCCCACCCCCTCATGCACCCGCGTTAGGCGCGTATCGACCTGAACGAAGGGCTCGAAGATCTCCTCGAGCTTCTCCGCGGCGATGCCGGGCCCGGTGTCCGTCACATGAATCAACACGGTGTCGGGTCGCACTTCGCAGCCCAATGCGACATGTCCACCGGCGGCCGTGAACTTGATCGCATTGCTGAGCAGGTTCAGAATCACCTGCTGGAGCTTGTCGCGGTCACACGACGCCGTGATCTCCGGCTCGCATCGCTCACGATCGAGGTGCAGCCCGCGCGCGTCCGCCTGGGGCGCGACCAGCGATTCCGCCATGCTCAGCACCTCCTCCACGGGAACATCGGCAATGTTGTACTGGACGTTCCCGGTCTCGATCCGCGCGTAGTTCAACACCTCGTTGATCAGGCCGAGCAGATGACGCTGACTGCGCTGAATACGCTCCAGGTCCGTCCGCTGCTCCTCGGTCACCGGACCACGGATGCCGAGCTCGAGCAGCGCCACATAGCCCCCGATCGCGTTGAGCGGTGTCCGGAGCTCGTGGCTCATCACGGCCAGGAACTCCGACTTCGACCGGTTGGCTTCCTCCGCCGCCTCGCGCGCGGCCTGGAGCTCGCGCAGCGACTCACGCACTTCGTACTGGCGCTCTCGCGCTCGCAGCGCCGAGCGGAGGGCAGTGACGAGCGTCGCAACGCGGACGGGCCGCTCGAGCAACGTGACGTTCCCACGCGCCGCGATCGCTTCGATGCCCTCGGCGATGATGCGCGACAGCTCACCTTCGGCCGTCAGTATGATGACCGGCACGTCGGACCACGACGGCTGCCCGTCGAGCTCCGTGAGCAGCCGCTCGCGCGACTGGGGCGCCAGGGCTTCCTCGGAGAGCACCACGACTCCCACGCCACGACGCACGGCTGCGCACAGCGCGTCGATGCCCGGGTACGCAACGGTGCTGAGCCCCCACCGGCCGAGCACCCGTTCGGATAGCGAGCCGTCGCGTCCGGTCGGCGCCAGAACCGCGACCTCGCCCAATGTGACGCGTGCCTCATCGAGGAGCATGGGGCGCGCCTCAGCCGTCATCTCGACATCAAGCTCAGCCTGTCCCAGGTACTCGGGATTGCCGGTGAGGACGCCGCGGAAATTCGTCAGCGGCTCGCCGACGCGAAGGCCCCCGGGCTCGACGCGGAACTCGCGAATCGTCTGCTCGTGGGCACCGCTCCGCTTCTTCACGACCGATATGGCACGTCGCACGGTGCCCGCATGCTCGAAGTAGCGAAGGAGGACGACGCTATCCGCGAGGTAGCTGACCTCCGCGGCCTCGGAAACGGGCGCGCCAAAGATTCCCCGCTGGACGAGCGTCATGATCACGCTGACACCACGGCTCGCGAGGTAGCTGAGGAGCTCATGCACCTGAACGGTGAGAAGCCGCTCGCTGGGCATGGCCTGCATGAACCCATTGATCGAGTCGATGATGACGAGGGAGACCCCGTCCTCCTCGACGGCATGGACCACCTGGTGCGCGAACTCTCCCGGGGACATCTCGGTGGGCTCGATCTGGCAGAGCACGAGGCGCCGGTCGGCGAGCGGCGTATGGATGTCCAGACCGAGTCCTTCCGCCCGGATCATCGCCGTCGGCACACGCTCATCGAACATGAAGACGCGGGCATGTTCCCCCCGGGCCGCGGCGGCAAGCGCGAACTGCATCGCGAGCACGGATTTGCCAGTGCCCGCCGCACCGGTCAACAGGGTACTGGTGCCTCGCTCCAAACCTCCGCCAACGAGGGCATCCAGCTCACGCGAGCCGCTCGCGAGCGGGGTCGCCGACGATCGGCCGGCCGACTCAGCGCGGTGAACACGCGGAAATACCTCGAGGCCGCCGGTCCGAATCCGAAAATCGTGGTAGCCACCGGCGAACCGCACGCCGCGCAACTTCATCACCTGGATTCGCCGGCGCTCCGCGCCGTAGTCCAGGGCCAGATGCTCGAGCAGGATTACGCCGTGCGCCAGGCTCTGCAGCTGGAGGTCCCCTTCCGGATGAGCACGGTCATCGAGCAGCAGCACCGTGCACGCCCGTCCCACAAAGAATTGCTTGAGCGCGAGGATCTGACGGCGGAAACGGAGGGCGTCGCGCGCCAACATGCGCATTTCACTGAGCGAGTCGAACACGACGCGCTGCGGCTGATGCCGCTCGATCTCCGCCAGCACGACTTCCACCGTCTGCTGAAGCTCCACCTCGGCTGGGTGGAACAGCGTGTAGGCCTCGTCCGAGCCCTCACCCGTGAGGGCCGAGAGCTCGACGATCTCGATCCCATCGAGCGACCAGCCGTGCGATCGTGCGGCGGCGCGCAGCTCCTCGTTCGTCTCGGAAAGCGTTACGTAGAGCCCGCGCTCCCCCCGTGCCAGGCCCTCGAGGAGGAATTGGAGCGCGAGTGTTGTTTTCCCCGTGCCAGGGACGCCGTCGATGACGTAGATGCGATTCCGCGGGAGCCCCCCGGCCAGAATTTCATCCAGGCCGGAAATTCCCACACGCGCGTGGGCCTGCACCTCGCTCGAGGCCTCGGCGTGAATCGTATCGGTCATGTGCAGGACATTCGCACCAAAACGGTGAATTACGGCCGGCCGTGGAGCCGGGGGGATGTCCTCCCGGCTCCGCAGCGGGGGCGGAAGCCAATGAGACTACGTCGCTAACCGCCGCGACAACGCAAGCCTCAGACCGGGCGCCTCAGGGGTACAGGAGGAACGGCTTTCGACTCTCGGCAAACTCGGCGGCCTCCCGATCCCATTCATCCAACAGCGAGGAAAGCGTCCCTGCCTCGACGGCGAGCCGTACCTTGTCGGAGCCCGTTAGGCGGTCAATCGACGGCCTCCACGCGAAATCGTTCGGATGCTGGCGCCGGATCTCGTCGATCAGGAGAAGGGACGTACGGACTGGCCGGTATGTCTGCCGGTCGGTGATGACGAAGCGAATGGCGGGGATCGTCAGGCCCTTGAACTTCGCCGCCGTCGCCGCGACCGGCATCGTGATCGCCTCGAACTGAATCCCCGGAAGCCGCCGCTCGTTCATGACCCTCGCGACGTCGGCTGCCTTCAACCACGACGCGCCGATCTGCTCGAAGGGACGATCCGTTCCTCGTCCCTCCGTGAGGTTGGTGCCCTCGAAGTAGACCGATCCGGGATAGCTGTTGAGCGCGGCCAGCGAGCGCAGGTTGGGCGACGGGTTCGTCCAGGGAAGCCCGGTCTCGTTTTGCCACTGCGACCGACGCCAGTTCGTCGCCCGCACGACGAGCAGGTTGGCGCCGATTCCGTATTTCTGATTGAAGAGCGTCGCGAGCTCGCCGACCGTCATTCCATGGCGGGCCGGTATCGGATACCACCCGACGAACGATTTGAACTTCGGATCGAGCAAAGCACCCTCGACGATCTCCCCACCGATCGGATTGGGACGGTCGAGGACGACGAAGGGAATTCCCTTTTGCTTCGCCGCCTCCATCGAGAGCGCCATGGTCGACACGTACGTCCACGTGCGCCCGCCGACTTCCTGGAGATCATAGACGATGACGTCCACGTCCTTGAGCATCTCCTGCGACGGGCCGCGATCCTCGGACATGTACAGCGAGTAGACTGGCACGCCCGTTTTGGGGTCCTTCTCATCAACGATCTTCTGGCCCGCCGGCGCATCACCCCGAATGCCATGCTCGGGCGCGAACAGCGCCACCAGCTTCAGATCCTGATGCTTGGCGATCAGATCGATGTCGAGATTCCTCGCTCGATCGATGGCCGAGTGGTTGGTGATGAGACCAACTCGCTTCCCTTTGAGCGAGGCCGGCACGTCGGCGAGAAAAACCTCGATACCCGGCTGAACCACCGCCGTGGATCCCATGGACGTAACCGCGTCAACTGCTCCGTCGTTCGTCCCCGCCGGAACGATGGCTGAGTTCTGGACGCATGACGCGAGGACGAATACCGCGAGAAGAGCTCTTGTCATCGCTTGGGGAGTGGGGAGGTTAGGGTGCGAACATCAGGAGGACGGCGCGGCCACAAGGCGGACGGCGAGCTCTCGCGATCCGCCCTCACGGGCAACGGTTATCCTGATGGTATCGCCGGGACGCCGTTCGCGCAGGGAGCGCCTGAGGTCGCCGCCCTGTTGGATTGGGGTGCCGTCGAGCCGCGTAATGATGTCCCCGCGGGCCAGACCTGCGCGGGCAGCGGGGGTTCCCGCCCCGACTGCGATGACAACCACGCCTTGGCTTGCGGGTAGTCGGAATTGACGGGCCGTCTCCGGCTCGATGTCGACGTACTGAATGCCGAGGAAGGCGCGCACCACCCGTCCCGTAGCGACGATCTGCTCGATCGCGTCCTGCGCCAGATTGATCGGGATCGCGAAGCCAAGGCCTTCGGCGCCAGGCGCGACGATGACGGCGGTGTTGATACCGATGAGGCGGCCCCGCGAGTCGAGAAGCGGTCCGCCTGAGTTCCCCGGACTGATCGCGGCGTCCGTCTGGATGAGGCCGTCGAGCCCGAATCCCCGTGGGCTCCGATTCACCGCTGAGACCACTCCAGTCGTGATGGTCCGATCCAGCCCAAGCGGGTTCCCGATCGCAATCGCGGTCTGGCCGGCCACGAGTGCATCGGAATCGCCAACGGGCGCCGCCGGCAGGTCTTGCGCGTTCACGCGCACGACGGCGATGTCGATCGACGGATCGCGGCCAAGCACCTGCCCCGGAATGGTGCGACCGTCGGCGAGCCGCACCTCCACCGCGCGCGCATTGCCGACGACGTGAGCGTTCGTGAGCACGATCCCATCCGATCGGACGACGACGCCGGAGCCCGATCCACCCGACCGCGAGATGCTCACGACGGCCGGTGATATCTGTCGGGCGACGCGAATGATGTTCTGCTCATCCTGGCCGAGCGGCACCGCTACCGCCCCCGGCGCGGACTGTTGTGCGATGGCGCTCGGCACTGCATTGCGTGACGCTGAACCCACCGTGAGCCCGATGCCACCGGCGATCGCGAGCGCCGATACGATCACGAGTCCAGAGATCCAATGTTTCATGTGAGTCTCCTTCTGACCAGCAGCCCTTCGAGACTAGTCGTCCCGCGGGGCTTCGATCGGGGCGCAGCTCCGCCGGTTCCGGCAGTGGACCTGCGCCCACGAAAGGAGCAAAACGAGCGCCGTGACGCCAGGCGTTACTTCGCTTTCACCGCCTGCACGTCGATCGAGATCTTGATCTCGTTGCTCACGAGAACCCCGCCGGTCTCGAGGGCCTGATTCCAGGTGAGCCCGAAGTCGCGACGATCGATCGCGGTCGTGGCGCTGAACGCCAGCCGGTCGCCGCCCCAGGGGTCCTTCCCACGTCCTTCATCGGAGCCCTCGAGCACGACTTCGCGCGTGACATCGCGAATCGTCAGGTCGCCGATGATGCGGTAGCGCTCGCCCTTGACCCGCTCTACGCTCCGGCTGCGAAAGGTGATCAGCGGATATTTCTCGACTTCGAAGAAATCCGCCGAGCGCAGGTGCGTGTCACGCTGTTCCTGTCGCGTGTCGATGCTGGCGGTGGCGATCTCGGCGTCGACCGACGCGGTGGTGACGTCGTTCTCGTCCAGCCGGATCGTGCCGCGCACATCCGCGAAACGACCGCGAACGGTCGAGATCATGAGGTGCTTCACCGCGAAGCTCACCTCGGTATGTGCCGGGTCGATGCTCCAGACCGTCTGCGTCGGCGTTGCGGTCTCGCGATCGAGTATGGCGCTCATGGGGGCTCCTGTTTCAGTGTGATAACACATATGAGACCGTTTCGAAACCCGGTCCAACTTCGGCTGACTCCATGATATGTGTTATCACACTGTTTGTCAAGACACCTGTAGGCCCGCTCCTGACGGGACTAACTCCCGTTGCTCGCACCTTTCGCGCGGGGTAACGTGACATCGTCGTCACGCGCGCGAGACACGAGACCGAGAACCGGGTGCACATGGCACGACAGCAAGCCGAACTCCCTCGCCGCGTTGGCGGCGCTCCACCCACCGCGTCGAAACGCCCGTCGGGCGACGCGCCCAGGACTCCCGACGGAAGCGCGACGCCGCCAATGCCGCCGCGCCGCACCTGGCTCACCTTCCTGATCATCCTGGCGGTCAACTTCCTCCTGGTGCGTTTCCTGTTCCCGGGGGGAGAATCACCCATCACCGTGCCGTACACCCTCTTCAAGGAGGAGGTCACCAAGAGGAACGTCGAGCGCATCTACAGCCGCGGAGAGAGCCTAACGGGCACATTCCGCAGGGCAGTCACGTACCCACTCGTTCCAGACACCGCCGCCGGCACCAAGCCTCGAACGGGCACCACGTTCGCGACGACGCTTCCGGCCTTCGTCGATCCAGGACTCGAGCAGCTGCTCATTGACAACGGCGTCGAGATCAGCGCCGAGCCCATCCAGGGCCGCGGCAACCCGATCACGACGTTCCTGTTCGGGTTCGGACCCGCGCTGCTGCTGATCCTCTTCTACGTCTGGCTCTACCGCCGCGCCGCGAAGCAGGGCGCCGGCGGCATGGGCGGGTTGCTCGGCGGCCTCGGCAAGAGCAGCGCGAGACGTTTCGATCAAACGGAGAGCGGGAAGGTCACCTTCGAGGATGTCGCGGGAATCGATGAGGCGGAGAATGAGCTCGTCGAGATCGTCGACTTTCTTCGCGACCCGCAGAAGTACACGCGTCTCGGCGGAACCGCGCCGAAGGGAGTTCTCCTGATCGGTGCACCAGGGACCGGCAAAACGCTGCTCGCGCGCGCGGTCGCCGGCGAGGCCGGTGTGCCGTTCTTCTCGATGAGCGCTTCGGAGTTCGTGGAGATGATCGTGGGCGTCGGCGCCGCGCGCGTGCGTGACCTCTTCAAGCAGGCTCGCGAGCACGCGCCGGCAATCATCTTCATCGACGAGCTCGACTCCATCGGTCGCGCGCGCGGCGCGACGGCAATTGGCGGCTCGAGCGAGCAGGAGCAGACGCTCAATCAGATCCTGACCGAGATGGACGGCTTCTCGAGCCGTCAGGGGATCATCGTGCTGGCGGCGACGAACCAGCCCGATGTTCTCGACAAGGCGCTCCTCCGCCCAGGCCGATTCGATCGGCGCGTCGTGGTCAACCTGCCGGACAAGAAGGGGCGCGAGGCAATCCTCAAGGTGCACACCCGGCATGTGCCACTGGCTGCCGATGCGTCGCTCGACGAGCTCGCCAGCGCCACACCCGGGCTGTCCGGTGCCGATCTGAGAAATCTCGTCAACGAGGCCGCACTTCTCGCCGCGCGGCGAGAGCAGGACACGGTCCGACAAGTGGACTTCCTCGACGCGCTGGAGAAGATCGTATTGGGACCGGAGCGTCCGCTCCTGATGACCCGCCAGGACCGCGAGCGCATCGCGTATCACGAGGGCGGTCACGCCATCCTTGGGCTGGTGGTGCCGGGTGCCGATCCGGTGCATCGCGTCACCATCGTCCCGCGCGGGCAGGCGTTAGGCGTGACCTATCAGCGACCCGACAGCGACCGATACAACTATCCCGAAGCCTATCTGCGCGCGCGCATCGTCGGCATGCTCGGAGGGCGCGCCGCCGAGGAGATCGTCTACGGCACGAAGACGACCGGCGCCGAGAACGACATCGAGCAGGCGACCAACCTCGCGCGCGCCATGGTGACCCGATGGGGAATGAGCGAGCGGCTCGGGTTGGTGCAGCTCGCGCCTCCCGAGAATCCGTATCTCAGCACGCTCGGCGGCTGGGGCGCGGCGAAGTCGTTCAGCGAGGAGACCGCGCGCGCCATCGACGCGGAGGTGCTGAAGATCATCGCCGAGAGCCACCGTCAGGCGACTCACCTGCTGACCCAGCATCGGCAGGAGCTCGACGCCCTCGCCGAGGCGCTGCTCGCTCGCGAGACGCTCGACGAGCAGGCGATCCTCGAGGTGACGGGGCTGCCGCCGGCCCCGGCGCTCGAGACGGCGAAGCTTGTCAGGGGTCAGGAGTCGGGAGTCAGGGATCAGGGGGTGTCGGGGTGAAGGTTCGAGGAGAACGGCTTTGCGCTCCCCTGATCCCTGACTCCTGACTCCTGACCCCCAGCTCACCGATATCCCGCCGCCTGCAGCTCGAACAGCTCGGCATACCGGCCGCGCTGCATGAGGAGCTCCTCGTGCGTGCCCATTGCCTCGACCTCGCCCTCGGCGAGAACGAGAATGCGATCGGCCATTCGGACGCTGGAGAAGCGGTGCGAGATGAGCACCGCCGTCTTCCCGGCGCTCAGTTCCTTGAACCGCTGAAAGACCTCGAACTCGGCGCGCGCGTCGAGGGCGGCCGTCGGCTCATCGAGAATGAGCAGCTGCGCGTCACGCATATACGCCCGCGCGATGGCGATCTTCTGCCACTCGCCGCCGGAAAGCTCCACCCCTGTCCTGAACCGCTTGCCGATGACCTGATCGTATTGTGCTGGCGAGCCGCCGGATGACTTCGTCGGCCAGGCTCCGCTCCGCGGCCTCCTCGATGCGCGCGCGATCGCCGCGCGCCTCGATCCGTCCCACCGCGATGTTCTCGGCGGCCGTGAGGTGGTAGCGCACGAAATCCTGAAAGATCACACCGATGTTCGCGCGCAGATCTTCCAGGTCGTATTCCCGCAGATCGTGTCCGTCGAGAAGAATTCGCCCCTCATCCGGGTCGTAGAGGCGCGCGAGAAGCTTTACCAGCGTGGTCTTGCCTGCGCCATTCTCTCCGACGAGCGCGAGCACCTCTCCCGCCTTGAGCGAGAAGTCGAGGTGGCGCACCGCCCATCGCTCGGCGCCGGGATAGATGAAGCCCACGTCCTCGAAGCGAAACCCTTCGCGAATCGGAATGGGGAACTGCCGCGGATTGGGCGGCGAGTGAATCTCCGGCTCGATGGTGAAGAACGAGAAGAGATCGTCGAGGTACATCGCCTGGCCGGCCGTCTGCGAGAAGCCCACCAGCAGACCCTCGAGCAACGTGCGCAGGCGGCGGAAGGAGCCGGCGAGAAAGGTGAGATCGCCAATCGTGAACTGACCAGCGATCGTCCGCCAGACGAGATACGCGTATGCGACGTAGTAGCCTACCGTCCCGATGCCGGTCAGCGCGCTTCCCCACGTCGCGCGTCGAATGGCGAGGCGGCGATTCCCCTGATAAAAGCGCTCCGCCAGCTCCCGATACCGCTCGATGAGGAACGCGTTCAACCCGAAGATCTTCACTTCCTTCGCCGTCTCGACGCTCGCGCCCGTCTGACGCACGTAGTCGAGCTCGCGCTGCTCCGGCGTGCGGGAGTAGGTCAGCGCGTAGGACTGTGCGTTGAAGTGCGCCTCGCCGACGAACGCTGGAACCAGCGCGATGAGAAGGAGCGGGATCAGCCAGGGCGCATAGGCCGCGAGTCCGGCGGCGAACGAGATGATCGTGACGATATCCTGCGCCTGTCCGAACAGCTGGCTCGTGAGGGTCATGCGACCCGAGGCCTGCCGACGCGCGCGGTCGAGCCGGTCCTGCAGCTCGCTGTCCTCGAAATCCTCGAGGTCGAGGGTCGCAGCGTGCTCCATCAGACGCACGCTGGTGATGTTCGAGAACTGCTCGGCGAGGAGTGAATCGAGCAGGGACACCACGCGTCCGAGCACATCGAACAGGACGGCGAGGGCGAGCTCGGCACCCAGCAGCCAGGCGAGACGGTCGAGAAGCCCACTCGAGATCCATGCGTCGAGGGTGGCCGGAATCTCCGGCCCAGACGCAAGGGCGATCACCTCGTCGATGATCAGCTTGCCGACGTAGAGCGTGAGCACTGGCAGAACGGCGCGCAGCGAGCCGGAGCACGAGCGTCCCGGTTGCGAGCGTCGGACTCGTCTGCCAGACGAGCTTGAGAAAGGGCGGCAGGTTGCGCAGGGCGCCGAATCGCTCGCGGAGCGATCGCGGTGGCGGCAGCGGAACGCGGCCTCCGATGTGTTGCTGTGGCGGCATTGGCGATTGTTATTGCAATCGCCGGGCTCGCGGCAACCGATGCCGCGCGCGAGTCACCGCTGGAGCGGCTGAGCGCCTCCGCGCCACAGATGGAGCGTCGCGTAGCTGCGCCAGGGGCGCCAGACCTGCGAGAGTGCCTCGGCGCGAGCGGCCGTCACGCCGCCGAGATTCTTGCGCAGCGCCACATCTTCCTTGGGGAAGGCATCCGGCCAGCGCAGCGCGCGCATCGCGATGTATTGGGCAGTCCACGTGCCGATACCGGGCAGAGCGATGAGACGCTCGATCGTTTCGTCGGGATGCGCACCCGGCTCGAGCCTGAGCCGGCCGGCGGCGATTTCTTTGGCGAGCGCGATGATGCTGCGCGCCCGGGACGCGATGATGCCGAGCGACGCCAGCTCATCGACGCTCGCGCGGGCAACGCGCTCGGCCGTGGGGCTCAGGTGGGTCAACCCTGCGTGCGGCGTCTCGAGGGGCTCGCCTAACGTGGCGACGAAGCGGCCCGCGAGTGTCGTCGCGCCTTTCACGGTGATCTGCTGCCCGAGGATCGCGCGCACCGCCAGCTCGAAACCATCGAACGCCCCTGGCACGCGTAATCCGGGATTCCGTGCGACGACGTCAGCGAGCAGCTCCGTCTCGCCGAGCTTTGCCGCGATGACGTCGGGGTGCGCGCTGAGGTCGAAGGCGTGGCGCAGCCGTCCGAGGACAGCCGGCAATACGGGCGTCAGGGACTGCGTGAGCTCTACGAGCAGTGCGCGTTTCTCAGGAGCGTGGCGAACGCACATCCACCCGGTGTAGCTCCCGAGCTTCGCGGTGCGATAGTATGCATCACCATCCACCCATTCGACGCCCCTCAATACACGCGCGCTGATGAATTGCAGCATACCCGTCCAGTCGAACGGCGGGCGATATGCCAGCTGGAGGGTGAGCGACCCGCGAGATGACGTGGCGTCTGACGCGCTGTTCACCGTCCGTCGAAGGCGAGTGGGCGGCATGCCATATCGTGAGCTGAAGGCATCATTGAAGCGGCGAAGGCTCGAGAAGCCGCTGGCAAACGCCACATCCGTGACAGCGAGCGTCGTCTCGGTGAGCAGCTGCTTCGCGAGCAGCAGGCGCCGGGTCAGCACCAGCTCGATCGGAGAGACGCCAAGCTCCTTGTGCACCATGCGTCGGATCTGTCGCGAGCTCCATCCAAAGCGCGCCGCGACCTCCTCCAGACTCGCGCCTTCGTCGAGCAAACCTTCCTCGATGCGATTCGCGAGCAGGCTGGCGATTCGGCGGCCGTCGTCGACAGGCGCGTTCCCGGGAGCCAGCTCGGGACGGCACCTCAGGCAGGGACGAAACGACGCCTTCTCCGCCGCTGCTGCGCTATTGAAGAAGCGACAATTCGCCGCCTTGGGCGTTCTCGCCGTGCAGACCGGACGGCAGTAGATGCCCGTCGATGTCACGCCGACGTAAAACACCCCGTCGAATCGAGGATCGCGGCTCGCGAAGGCGCTGTAGAGTGCGGCTGGCTCGGGCGTCATGCCGTCAATCTAGCCGACGGCCTCCAGGCGGCTAGCCATTTTCGGACATGACGGCCCGAATCTAACGCGAGGTGATCGCCTCGGCGGCCGTTTTCTCCCGTGTGAGATCGGCGAGCATTTGGTCCCGCAGGCTGCCGATGACCTTCCCGCGAATGTTCAGCAGCCCGCCGCTCGGGAGATTGTCGAACCGGAAGCGCCGCAGCACGATGAGATACATCCCCGTCGAGCCATCGGGCTTTGGCCGATCGACGACGGTCGTCAGGTCGAACGCCGCCTCGAAGTAGTGATTCGCGTAGATCTGCTTCGCGGCGGCGAGCGTCGTGCCGGGCAGCTCGGGCGGTGAGTACACGGCGAGGTGTGTCACCGTCAGCGTCCGTCGCATGCGCGGCGCTGCCGTCTCCGACCAAAAGAGCGCGTCGCTTACGCCAGCGAGCTTGGTGCGAGGATAGTCGGAGAGATAGCGCGCCAATGACGGAGCGTACCGGTAGACATAGGGCGACTGGGTGAGCAGCTCGCCGAACGCGTCGCTCGCGCGAACGTTTCCACGATCGTCGTAGATGACCATGGCCGCGTCGCCCCGCGCCCGGTAATCGGATGCGTATTCGAGAAGGCGCTGCTGAGCGTACGCGGTGACCTGCGCCTGCTGATCGCCGTTGGACCAGTCGATGCGGTTGCGAATACGCTGCATCTCCGTGGCGGGCAGCTTGAAGTCGCACTTGCCAGCCTCGCACTTCCTCAGGTCCTGCGCATCGTCTTTGTCGAGGGTGACTGCCTGGACGTCGGTGGCGCTCACCGGATCGCTGAAGATGCCGAAGCGCGTCCGCGACGGGCTTCGCAGCGATTGGCGGAAGTCACGCAGGCGCTTGACGTAGGAATCGCGCGGGGCGTTGGCGGTGATGATGCCGAAGACCGCCACATCGCGCTTGTTCTGCGTCTCCATCACCTTGACCACCGCCTCGCCCCGCTCGACCAGAGCGAGCTCCGTCGCGTCGAGGCCAATCGATTGGGCGAGGAACTGGGCAAGGGCGGTCGGGGTCTGCTGAGCCTGACCGCTTGCGGAGGTGGCGCTTATGGCGCTCAATATCGCCAGGTGGACGACGACCGTGAGCCGCGTCCTGAAATCATCTCGAATTCGCATACAGCCATGACTGCGAAGAGCACGGCGAGGAAACACCGGACGTCGTTCCGTCCCGGCCACATCGTTCTGAGCGTAGTTCTCTGCATCGTTCCGCTCGCTGCGTGTCGACCGCCGGCGCCGGGCGGCGCTACGGTCGGCCTGGAGATGGCTTCGCCAGCGACGCCGCTGCGCATCATGAGCTTCAACCTTCGCCTCGATCTCGCCAGCGATGGGCCTAACGCATGGCCGCATTGGCGCGACTGGGTAGCTTCGCTGATTCGCTTCCACGCGCCAGATGCGGTTGGCGTGCAGGAGGCGCTCGCCCACATGCTCACCGATCTCGATGCGCGGCTCCCGGGATTCGCGCGAATCGGTGTCGGCCGAGCAGATGGGCGTGAAGGGGGGGAATTCAGCGCGATCCTTTATCGGAGCGATCGGCTCGCCATGCTCGACAACGGGACGTTCTGGTTGTCGCCGACGCCCGAGGTCCCTGGAAGCAAAGGCTGGGACGCGGCGATCGAACGCGTGGCGACGTGGGCGCGCTTCCGGGATCGGGCTACCGGATGCACCCACGTCCATCTCAATACGCATTTCGATCACATTGGCGAGCAGGCACGTCAGGAGAGTGCGCGCCTCATCCGTCGACGGCTCGATTCACTCGCCGCCGGTCTGCCCGTCATCGTGACGGGCGATCTCAACGCCGATCCACAGAGCGTGGCATATCGCGTCTTCACGAGGGACACGGTCGACGGGAACGCTCCGCTTCGCGACGCTTTCACGGTGAGCCAAGGAGGTCACTACGGCCCGACGTCGACCTGGACGGCATTCAAGGCGATCGAGCCGGGACGTCGCATCGATTACGTCCTCGTGTCGGCACCGATCCCTGTGCTCACACACGGCATTCTCCCGGACAGCTGGGACGGTCGCTTCCCTTCCGACCATCTCCCCGTGCTCGCGTCGGTACAGACCATGTGCCCAGGGAAGAATTAGTCGAGCGCGATGAAGATCGAGCGCCGCGCCTTCCCGTCTACGGTGCGCGTGCGATGGCCTCGTCCTTCCGTATCCTCGACCAGAAGTACGTCCCCTCCGCGAAAGCGACGCGTTTCTCCATCGCCGACGGTGATCTCGATCTCCCCATTGAGGAGTACGATGTACTGACGTCGCGGGGCCGGGTGCCAATCGTAGTCGTAGTCGGCCGGCGTCTCACGAAAGACGACGCCGGCTGCGGGAATGATCTCCGACAGCCGGCCGATCGCTCCCGCATCGGCGAGCGGAATCTCGACGTCGCTGAAATACGTCTCGCCGTCGGCCCCCGTCGCAATGCGAGTCACGCGCATGCGGGCTAGGCCCCCGCTCTCCCCGCTCGGCTCGTTATGCGCTGCGACATCCAGCGCTGGGCGGCATCGAGCTCGTCCTTGGTTATCGTGTGCCCGGCATTCTGCCAGTGGACCGTCACGTCAGCGCCAGCCTCCCGGAGCATGGACGCCAACCGCTCCACCTGCTCCGCTGGCGCGATGGGATCGTTCCGACCCGCACCGATGAACACGGAGGTGCTACCCAGATCCGGCAGCGCGTCCGGCTCGTAAGGCACCATCGGACTCAATAGTACCGCTCCGCGAAGCAATCCCGGCTTACGGAGCAGTAGGCTCCCCGCGATGTTGGCCCCGTTGGAGAACCCCACCGCGACGATGCCGTCGCGCTCGAGCGAGTACGTCGCCGCGGCGGCCTCGATGAATAGCGCCAGCTCTTCCGTGCGATGCGCGAGATCCTCCTGGTCGAACACGCCTTCAGCAAGGCGACGGAAGAATCGTGGCGCGCCGCGCTCGAGCACCTTTCCACGCGGGCTGAGCAAGCCTGCGCCCGGCAGCAGAGTGCGGCCGAGCGGAAGCAAATCGGTTTCATCGCCGCCGGTGCCATGCAGCAGCAGCAAGGTCGTACCGCCCGCCAGCTCCGAGCCGGCCTCGGGAGGCAGGTATCGATGCACGAAGCCGAGTGCGTCGCCGCTCACGTCCTCCGGTCCCGCACTTTCGGAGAAAGCAGACGTGGCGCCCGCCGGAACCGGGAGATGAATGCGCGGGAGAATCGCCTCGATCTCCGAGCGCTGCGGCTCGTACTGCGCTGGGAGCATCAGCCGCTCGCCGAGTCGCTCGGCTGGCTCATCGATCGCGAAGCCGGGCTGGTTCGTCGCCAGCTCGTACAGCACGCCACCGGGCTCGCGGAAGTAGACCGAATGGAAGTAATTCCGGTCGATCACGGGCGTTGGATGCAGTCCGGCACTGACGACGCGTTCGCGAACGGACAGCTGGGTCTCGTCGTCGGCGACCGCCCATGCGACGTGGTGAACGGTTCCGGCGCCGCCGGCTGCCTGGACGAACCCGCCTATCGAGCGGACGTCCACGAAGGTGCCCGGGCCCCCGTCGCCTGACTCGAAGCGGCGGGTTCCACGCTCCTCGCGCAGAGGGCGAAAGCCGAGCGTATCGACCAGCACCTTCTCGGTCGGCTCGCCGTCGCCGACCCACAGAGTAACGCCGTGAAATCCGTGAATGGCGTTGTCCCGTGAGATCCCGGGGGCATCGCCCCACGCCGAACGCGCTTCCGCGCCGGCGTGCGCGACGATCTCGAGCATCAGCCCGTCGTGATCCTTGAAGGAGATGACCTGCTCCGACTCGGCACCGGAAGGGCCGCGTCTGGTTGGGCCTTCGTACTTCACGCCGTGTCGCAGCAGGCGTTCGATCCAGAAACCCAACGCGGTGGGCAACACGGAGAAGGACGTCACCGCGACCTGCCCCGTCCCCTGGCGCCCGCGCCGCGCGCCGGGCCAGGGGAAGAAGGTCATGATGCTGCCGGGGCTTCCGACGTCATCCCCGTAATAGAAGTGATACGTCTGGGGATCATCGAAGTTGACCGTTCGCTTCACGAACCTCAGCCCCAACACCCCCGCGTAAAAATCGAGATTGCGCTGCGGATCGCTCGCGATCGCGGTGACGTGGTGGATCCCGCGGATGTGTGTCATGGCCAAAGCTCGTTTCGAGAGAACTTCTCAGGCAGCGCGACGCGTGCCAGCCTGCGCCGTGCCTGTCATGACCACGGTCGAAGCGCGGCGACGCGCGAGCACTGCGTCCAGGGAGTATGCCCCCGCGCCCGTGAGCGCAAGCAGAAGCGCCGAGCCGAACAGGGACAGCGTGAACTCGACGCCCGTCGGCATGAAGAAGCCGCCCGCGAGGTGAACGAGCAGCATGGCGCCGACCATGGTGATCGCCAGCCCGACGGAGACGAGGCGCGTCAGTAAGCCGGCGATGAGCGCGATGCCGCCGAAGAACTCGAGGACCGCGACGAGTGGGCCGGCAATGGCCGCGAGCGGAACTCCCATTTGGCCGAAGGCGGCGGCGACGCCGTCAAAGCCGTAGACGAAGAGTTTTTGCGCCCCGTGCGCCAGGAAGATGAGTCCGGTCGTCGCACGGAGGATGGTCAGCCCGATGTTGAGCTGGCGCGGAGAAGCGGTTGCAAGGAGTGACATGGATTTCCTCTCTCTGTGTTATAGCATCGTGTGTGATAACACCATTATGATAACCGTCGGAGCCCGTGATGGGTTCCCCGGTTTACTCGAGCTCGTTCCGAACGGCGTTGAGCAGCTCGATGAGCGACTTTAGCTGCGTCTTGTTGAGATGATGAAACCGGCGCATGTGCTCCTGGGTCACCACCTCATTGAGCTCGTCGAGCAGACGAAGCCCTTTGGACGTGATCCTCGTCGAGACGAGGCGTCGGTCCTCGGAGCCGCGCGCCCTCGCCACGAGCTTCGCGTCCTCCATGCGGTCGAGCAGGCGCGTCACGTCGGGCATCCGCGTGAGCATGCGGTCGCGGAGCTCGTTCCGGCACAGCCCTACCGGCTCAGCGCCGCGCAGGATCCGCAGGACGTTGTACTGCGTCGCCGTGATCCCGTACGGCTTGAGCATCTGCTCGAAAGAATCAACGAGCAGCGAGGCCGTGCGCACGACGTTGAGCTGGGCTTCCTGCTCGAGGCTCGTGAACGGCTTTCGCTGGCGGAGATCCTCGCGGAGGTCAGGTGTCATGCGAAGAATAGTACGTGTTATAACACTCTGTGTCAATGCCGTGTTTCGCGCTTACCCCCACCAGGGACCGGACAACTGGACTTCGAGAAGGTCCGACGCCTTCGAATGATCGTCGGAATCGACAACTGCGAAAACCCGCTCGGAGCGCTGAGCATCCATCGTGAGGCCCTCCACCTTCCCGGAGAATTGATGCCCGTCCTCGTCATACAGCCGCGCCCAGCGCCCGGCGGCGGCATGTGGATGGATGACGCCCACGATCGAGCCGAGCACTTCCCCATCGCGCGTCGCGTCCGGCGAAGCCTCGGCCGCTGCCGCATACAGAATGACGTGCCCGCGGCCGAGTGCGACATCGGTAAACCCCAACGGAACGCCGTCGAGCATCCCAAGGTCGTACTGTGTGATCGCGCCGGGGACTGGGGGCGCAATGGACGCGGGCTGATCGAGATACGCCTTCAACGATTGCCACGGCACATCGCAGCTCGCGTTGACCGGCAGCAGCTCCCCGCGAACGGCACCGTTGCCGCGGCCGAACAACGTGAGCACACCACCGGCGTGAAGCGCCCCCTCGACGTTCATGTCGCTGCCGGCGAACTCAGCGGAGCGGCGCAGCATCGCGTAGAGCTCCGTTGCGGCACGCACATCGACGCTCGCCGAGGTAGTGCCGGCGAATGCGATGAGCACGACCGTCTCGCGGGGCGCGAGCGAGCCCGACCCAAACGCGGCGAGGAGCACGCCGTCGGAGCCGGGAACGGTGGTCAGCGCTTCCAGATCGAGCTTCCCCGCCTTGTTGCCGCGGGCGTCATCGAACTGACGTACGCCACCGGGTCCCGCGGGAAGCGGGAACGCCTCGGCGAGCCCCGTCGTCGGATCCACCAGCGCGACGAAGCTCGCGTCGTCCTGGATGACGGCGAGCCGGTCGCCGACCCACGCGAGTCCGGATGCGGCACGCACGTGCCCGGGACGGTCATGCGCGGGGTCGGCGCCGGAGGCGTAGAGCATCGGACGTCGCCTAACGATGCGCGCCTCGAGCCGAGCGTCTTCGAGCGATCGCACCCGCCGCGATGGGCCTTCTGGCACCGTCAGAGGAGGTGCTCGAGGTGCTCTAGGTGCTCGAGCACCTCAAACCGACGGCCCCACCGGCGCTTTCCAACGCGCCGCGAGGTTCGCGACGCCGCCGATGATCCCGACGCCCAGCGCAATCAGCGTCACCTTCAGCGCGGCGAAGCCGGTCAACCCCAGCATGGAGTCGAGAGAGTATCGACCGAAGCCAGTGAACGCGAGCGCAATGGCGCCGGTGGCATAGAGCAGCGGAAGCTCGATCCCGTTGTTCGTCGCGAACAGTCCGTGCCGCCAGTGAACGCTGATGCCCGCCACGATCATGACCGAGAGCATGATCGCTGGGCCGATGGCCCCGAGGAGGCCCATGGCGATGAGGAGACCGCTCGCGAGCTCGCCGAGGCCGGCGAGTGTGGCGAAGGTGCGGCCAGGCAGAAACCCGAGGGACCCAAAGAATTTGCCGGTCCCTTCGAGACCGTGACCGCCAAACCACCCGAAGAGCTTTTGTGTGCCATGCGCGGCGATGAGCAATCCTACGACCAGTCGTCCGATGAGCAGTCCGAGGCTGATCGTATCCGGATCGACAGCGGGTGCCGGTTGCACGAGGACCTCCTGCGGGCCCTAGCCCGTCGTTAGGCGAACCCCCGTCCCCCACGGATCCGCGGTCACGGCATCGGTTCCTTCGCTCGTCGTCCGGAACCCGCCGGCGACGATGGACTGCGCCGCCTCGGTGACGTCCTTTCCAGACGGCAGGACCACGGTCCACTCGAGGAGCCGCGCATCACCATCGGTCGCCGCAACGGCGCCCGGCGCCCACGTGTTCGTCCCGAGATGGTGATGGTAGCCCCCGGCGGACATGAACAGCGCGCCGGGAAACTCGACGACGACCTTGTCGAGTCCGAGCCCGACGTGATAGAACGACGCCGCCTGCTCGAGGTCGCCCACGTGGAGGTGAACGTGGCCAATGTGTGTGCCTTTCGGCGCGCCGCTCCACGGCCGTCCTTCGCCAGCGCGCGCGAGATCCTGCACGTTCAGCGGCAGCGTCGCCATCGCGATCGACCGCCCCTGCATTCGCCACTCGTTGCGGGGGCGATCGGCGTACACCTCGATGCCGAGCCCGTCCGGATCGCTGAGGTAGATCGCCTCACTCACCAGATGGTCGGCCATGCCGGCCGATTCGCCGATATCCGCAAGGTGCGCCATGAAACGACCAAGCGCCGCGCGATCGGGGAGCAGAATCGCGAAATGGAAGAGTCCGAGGCGGCCGCGCCGCGGCACCGGTGTCGCACCAGGGCGCTCACTGAGCTCGACGATGGGCGTTTCATCATCGTGAGCTCCCAGCGTGGCCGATCGCTCCTGTCTCTCGATCGTGCGGAGCCCGATCACCCGCTCGTAATAACTGATCGAACGCGCCAGATCGGAGATCTGCAATCGAACGGGCCCGAGCCTGGTGTCCGCCGGGAGCTGATACCGTGGCGGCGGTACCGTGAAGGGCGCGCCGCCTGAACGAGCGGCGGGGGCGGTCATGCGGTGCGTCCGTACGCGTCGCCCATGGCGGGTGAGCGACGTTGCGCGATCGCTTCGTCAGCGCTCAACGCGCCCGCTCCGGCAACGACGAGAGCAACGCAGGCGACGCAGAGCAGAATCTCGAACTCCGCGCCGTTCGGCGCAAAGAATCCTCCCTTGAGACGCACGAGCATGATGGCAACGAGCATGTTGAACGCCAGGCCAAGCGCCGCCAGACGTGTGAGCAGGCCGATGACGAGGGCGATTCCGCCGGCGACCTCGAGTGTGGCGACAAATGGCGCCATGATGGCTGGAGCGGGGACGCCCACCTGACTGAAGAAACCCGTCGTGCCCGGCATTCCCATGACGAAGAATTTCATGTACCCATGCGCGATGAAGATCACGCCCGCGATGATCCGGACGAGGGCGATCCCCAGGGCAAGTTGGCGGGGGCTGGCGGGACCGAGGAGTGACATAGTTATTCCCGGGTGAAGGTATGGACCAACTTCCACCACGTTGACACTAACGTACCTCGACCCGTGTTGACCACCTCGCTGAACGAGCTGATCGTCGGCATCCAGCAGCGGCTCGCGGAACAGCTCCCTGCTGCCGACCAGAACGGCTGGATCGCCGGCCGGCAGGTCACGATCACGCCGCTGGATCAGCAAACCGTCGAGCTCGTGTTTCATGGCGTCCCGCAGGTGAGCGAGGCCGAAGTGCGGGCGGTGCGGCGCGCACTCGAGATGTCCACCTTCTGCTCGGTGTCGCCCGAAAGCGCCTCCACACTCCGCGTCACGTTCCTCTGCCACGTTCCGTGACATCCGCGCGCGATCACCGGGTCGCGTTCCGCCGCACCTAGGGCCGCATTCCCCGACGCGTCAGGTAGAACCCTTCCCTGGCGGCACGTTTCAGAACTTCGGGGTATGATTGGTTTCGTTCCATCCGTGCCCTCGACAGTCCCACGCTCGTCATTCACGGAGAGCGAGATCCTCCCTCCGTTACGACGGCGCCGGATCTCGTGTCAAACCTACCGAGGGCCTCCCTGGCGCCGATCCTGGCGCTGGTCACCCGCCCTTTCTGGAGACACCGAACCACTTCTTCACGTTGGACGAGACGTTCCTCGCCGGCCTCTGAGGGCCACTTTCCCGCCTTTGGTATCCCGCCATGAAGCGCTTCGAGCTTGTCCTCCTTTCGATTGTGATCGCGATGATCGGGTTCGTGGCCACCCAGGCGGTGAGCGCGTCCCGGATCACCGCGACCACGGAGAGCGCTGAGCTCGAGCTGACCACCGTCGAGCGCCCAGCGCGAGTTGCGCGGCCGACGCGTAGAAACGGCCTCGCGGCGGTCGTTGCCGGCGATGTCGCTCCCGCCCCCGCACGAGACAACGAAGAGATCTGGCGCCGCATTCGCGAGAACGCGGCAGGCACCTATATCCATGAGATCCTGGTCGAGCGTGATTCCTCGCTCGCACGGTGGCCGGAGCGCCGCGTGAACCCGCTGCGAGTGTGGGTCGGCACCGGAGTGGGACTCAAGAACTGGGATTCCACGCACGTACGTCGCGTTCGCGATGCGTTCTCGGAATGGTCCTTGTCGGGAATCCCGGTGCGATTCACGTTCGTCACGGATTCGGCCGACGCCGACATCCACGTGACGTGGACGGAGCAGTTCACCGACGCGATCAGCGGGAAGACGCTGTGGGCGCGTGACCGCCACTGGTGGATCGTGAACGGGACGATCACGATCGCCCTGCACCACAATGGTGGCGAGGTCCTCGACGGGAGTGCGATAAAGGCCATCGCGCTCCATGAGGTCGGCCACCTCCTGGGACTCGATCACACGATGGACACCACGAACATCATGACGCCGAAGGTGCGGGTCCGCGCGCTGTCGGAAGCCGATCGCGCGACGCTGAGACTGCTGTACTCGCTTCCGCCGGGATCGCTGAAGTAAGCGGGGCGCTAGGGGCGCTAGGGGCGCTAGGGGCGCTGAACTGCTCACAGTTCGGCGCCTTTCGCTTTTCCAGCGCCCTTAGCGCCCCTAGCGCCCTTAGCGCCCTTTTTTGCAACTGCCGCCCCCATGCCCCACTCGTACGATGTCGCCATCGTTGGCGGCGGTCCGGCCGGCCTCACCGGTGCGCTCTTTCTCGCGCGCTATCTCCACTCCGTCGTCCTCGTCGATTCGCACGACCCTCGCAACTGGGAAGCGCGCGGGATCAACGGCTACCTGGGGTTGCACGGGATTACGCCGCCGGAGCTGCGCGAGCGTGGTCGCGCTGAAGCCGCCCGCTACGGAGCGGAGCTGATCAATGGCTGCGTGAGCACCATTCGAGAGGACGGGGAGGATCGCTTCGTCACGACGCTCGAGGGCGGCCGCACGTTCACGTCCAAGCGGGTTCTGCTTGCGATCGGCATCAAGGACGTGTGGCCGGAAATCCCCGGGCTCGACCGCTGCTACGGCCAGACGGTGCATCACTGCCCTGACTGCGATGGCCACGAGTCCCGGGACAAGCGCACGGTCGTGCTCGCGTCCGGCCGCAGTGCGGCGGGGATGGCGTTTTCGCTCACCACGTGGACGCGCGACATCACGATCTGCACGAACGGAAAGCCAGACGGGATTGAGCCGTCGGTACGAGCGAAGCTCGATGCGCTGCGAATCCCGGTCGTCGAGCAGCCGATCGTTCGTCTCGAGTCAGATGGCGCGAAGGTGCGCTCCCTCGTGCTCGACGATGACAGCACGCTCGAGTGCGAGCGCATCTTCTTCGCGATCGGCCAGTACCCAGCGGACGACCTGGGCGTGCAGTTGGGGTGCAAGCGGGATGATGAGGGGCTCGTCGTCGTCGACGACAAGTACCGAACATCGGTGCGCAACGTGTTCGCGGCGGGGGACATCACGCCGGGTCCGCACCTGGCGATTGCCGCCGCTGGCGGTGGCGCGGTCGCGGCGCTGGCGATTCACGCGTCGCTGGTTCCTGACGAGCGAAGGTTGGATTGACTTGAGGAGTCAGGAGTCAGGGATCAGGGGTGTCAGGGCAGAGGCTGCAGGAGTCACGCGGCCGTTTCTCCTCGAACCTTCACCCTGACACCCCCTCATCCCTGACTCCTGACCCCTAGGCCGCGGCTTCGCCGCGGTCACCACTGCAACACAACCGCCTTCCGCTCCCCCTCCCGCATCAGCTCCAGCCGAACCTGGCCGTTCTCGGCGCCGTCCACGGCGCGAATGAGCCCCGCCACTGAGCGCAGCTCGCGGCCACCGACGGTGAGAAGCACGTCACCGCGCTGAATTCCGGCGCGCGCGGCTGGCGTTCTCGGACCGACACGGACGACCAGCAGACCGTGATCGACGCCGTACGGCTTGCCCAGCACCTCGTCGAGCGCAAGCATCTCCGCGCCCGCGGTGGCGGTCTGAGGACCGAACGCCCCGAACGCGCTGAACGGCGGGAGCGGTGTCGCGCTCGGAGTGGATGGAGTCGGCGCGATGGCGGGCACGTCTCCCATCTCCGGTGACTCGATCACGATGACGCCGGGCGGCGGCTCCGGAGCGGAGGGACGCGGCGTTCGCTGGCGCACGGTGAACTGCGGCCGCGGCTCGACCGTGACGTTGACTGAGCGGGCGCGATTGGCGCGGTTCAGGCGAATGGTCACCGTATTTCCAGGCCGCAGCACGGTATTCATCGGAATCTTCCCCGTGCGCAGGTCCTTGCCATCGAACGCGACGATCATGTCCCCCACTTGAATTCCCGCGCGCTCGGCGGGCGACGCCCGCTCGACCGCTTCGACGTGGGGATAGTCATGGAACGTCCAGAGCGCCTCGCCGTGCTTGGCCTTCTCGACGTTGACGTTCGCGGACCAGAGCACACCGATGTAGCCATCCATGTCCTGCGTCAGCCACTGGCTCGCCGGCGGGACGGTCGCGACGACCGGCGAGCGAGTCCGGCCGCCATAGGACCGAAGCTGCGCGGCCTGGCGGCCGTGCGCTCGCGAGAGCGTCTCGATTGCGCGCTGCATGCGCTCATTGAGGCGCCGCATTGTCGTCGTGTCGAGCGCCGCTCGAGTCGATGCCAGCTCCCGCTCGATCGTCGCGATCTCCCGGGCCGCGCGCTCGATCTCCTGCTGGTACCGCCGCACCACGCGATCGCGGTCCTCCGCCTCGCAGGGATTGCATTTCACCTCCTGCGCGGCAGCTCCCACTGGGGCGCCCAACGTCAGGATTACGATGGCGGTGGCGGCCAGCGAATTCCGTGTCATCACTATCGTCCTCAGAAGCCGCGGAGCTGAACGTTTTCGGGAAGCCTTTCTCCGAGCTGTCGTAGCGTCGCATCCCGCGTGCCCAGCGTGGTCAGATAAATACGGTTCATCATTGGGTCCTGCGGCGCCTGCTGCACCGCATCGAGCGCGACACCGGCCATCTCGTCCAGCGCGGCGAGTCTCGCGCGATAGATCTCGGGATCATCCGCGGTGCGTGAGACGGTGTCCTGCCCAGCCAGATACATCATCGCCAGGCGATAGTCGCGCTCGGCCCGCTGCAGCACGGCGATCGCTTCCGCCGGTGAGCCGAACGCAACCGACGTGTCCGCGTTCGATGCGAGGCGATTGTTTCCCGTTTGCTGCACCGCCGCCGTGGTATCGCCGGAGGTGCCGACCGTCATCCGGCCGATGTGCATTCCGCCGGCGAGGACGACCACTGCCGCAGCCGCCTGAAGCCACCAGGGAGACCGGGCCCCACCACCGCCGCCACCGCCACCGCCGGCGGTCGCCGGCGCGTCGCGAAGCAGTCCCTCGCTACGCAGCGATTCGGCGACCGTTCCCCAGCTGGCGAGCGGTGCGGAGAGCGTTTCACGCTCTTGCCACGCGAGCATGAGCAGGCGGCGATGCGCCGCGACCTCATGCGCGCACGACGCGCATGACGAAAGGTGCGTCGCCTCGGCCGCCGTCGGCTCGCCATCGGCGAGCGCGGCCAGGCGTTCAGGATGCAGGTGCGACATGGGCTCGACTCGTTGCCGGCAGGTGATCGACCAAGTGCGCGAGCAGCCGGCGAAGCTTCGCGCGCGCCTTGAACAGTTGGGACTTCGACGCGCCGGGGGTGATCCCGAGCTCGCGCGCGATGTCCTCGTGGGTGTATCCCTCGACGTCGTGCAGCAGGAATACCGTGCGCGCCCCATCCGGGAGCTTGCGCGCCGCCTCCTCGATCGAGGCGGCGACGAACGACCGGTCCGAATCCATCTCGACCGACACGCTGTCCTCCTCGATATCCATTTCCACTTTCGCCAGGCGCCGCACCTTGCGCAGCGCATTGAGTGTTCGGTTGACGGCGATGCGGTGGGCCCATGTGCCGAACTGGGCATCACCACGGTAGGTCTTCAGTGCCCGGAAGATCTGAATCCACACATCCTGCGCGATGTCCGCGGCGAGATCCGGATCTCCGGCGAGCCGTTTGACGACCGCGTCGATTCGCGGCGCATACTGCGACCACAGCTGTCGCAATGCCCGCTCGTCGCCATCGATGGCGCGCCTGATCAGCAGCTGATCCGATTCCATGCCGTCTTCTCTGCGGGATGAGTCACGAGGACTTGGTATGAGGGTTGCCTTTTTTGTGCGACGAACGGATTTGGTGGGGCTGGAGGGGGGGAACGGCCGTTCATTCTGTGGCATGTTGCGGGGTGACCGCAACATAGGTCACTCGTCTCTCAAATGAGCCGGCTGCAGCGGGTTGGAGCAAGTGCACCGGCTTCCCTTCGGTCATTCGGTTCGCCCATGGAGTGCCCGCCCGGAACATAAGGCGGGCTTCGCTTGTATCTCACGTGAGATCAAGCAGATGGCGGCTTTTCTGACAGGGCCGCCAAGAACCGCTCGAGTCCCGTAACCTACGGAGCCACGACGTGCTGGTTTCCCTGCTCGCGGCAATCACGTTCGGCTTTGGCGACGGCCTTCCCGGAAAGCATCCGGCGGCCGTAGGCATGTCCGCCAAACGCCTTGCGGCGATCGATCGCGTGGTGGGTCGCGGCATTCGCGCCGGCGGGTTCCCGGGGGCCTCGGTGATCATTGGGCGCCGCGGGGCCGCGGTGTTCTCGAAGGGCTACGGCCGTTTGGGCTGGACGAAGGATGCCTCGCGCGTGGACCCGGACGCGACGATCTACGATCTCGCGTCGCTGACGAAGGTCATCGGGACGACCACCGCGCTGATGATCCTGTATGACGAAGGTCGCGTCTCGCTCGACGCGCGGGTGGTCGAGTATCTCCCTGCCTTCACCGGCGGCTGGAAGGACTCGATCACGATCCGCCAGCTGCTCACGCATCGCTCGGGACTCCCGGCCAGTCGCGATCTCTGGAAGCTCGCGACGAATCCGCAGGAAGCGCGACTCGGCGTCGTCGACGCGACGCTCCAGTGCCGCCCGGGCGTGTGCTTCGAGTACTCGGATCTGGGCATGGTGCTGCTTGGCATGGTCGTCGAGAACATCAGCGGCGTGGGACTCGACCGCTTCCTCCGCGAGCGCGTGTTCGAGCCGCTCGGCATGATGTCGACGTTCTTCCGGCCGTCCGACTCGCTGCGCGCGCGCATTGCCCCGACCGATGTCAACCCGCCTCGCGGCTATCCGCTGCGCGGTGAGGTGGCGGACGAGAACGCCTACGCGCTGGGTGGAATCGCCGGCCACGCCGGGCTGTTCTCCACCGCCAGCGACATCTCCGTCTTCGCGCAGATGATGCTCAATGGCGGCGAGTACAACGGCGTGCGCATCGTGTCCGACTCGACGATCGCGCTGTTCACGCGTCGCACCGCCGGCACCCGTGCGTTAGGCTGGGACACGGCTGACGGCGACGGCGGCTCGGGCAGCTACCTGAGCGGCAGCTCGTACGGCCACACCGGCTACACGGGCACCTCACTCTGGATCGATCCCGACCGCGAGATGTTCGTCGTGCTCTTCACGAACCGCGTGCACGCGGCGCGGGCGCGCCGTCCGGCGAAGGTGATCTCGGATGTTCGCGCCGACGTGTCGGACCTCGCGGCGCTCTCGGTCACGGACGATCCGCAGCATGTGCTCGCGATGCCGCGCGCGTTCCGCGCCGACAAGGCCTCGGGATGGAATCGCCCGACGCGCGTGCAGCGCTCGAAGTCGTCGAAGAACCGCCGCGGCGCACGCCGCGTGACGACGAAGAAGGTCGTCAAGGCGCCGGCCAAGAAGCCGGCGGCAAAGCCAGGCTCATAGGCTTCAGAGTCCGCGCGTGAGCGCGGACTACGGATCCGCTTGCTCGCTCCCTGACGGGTTCGACGGCGGTTACGGGCGGTCCGGCGCAAGCTGGCCGCTCGGTTTTTTTTGGACGGGTTGTTCGGCCGGGGGCAATCGGTGATGTTGAAGTGACGGTACCAGGAGCGCAAATGACCGACATCGCGACGACGACCGAGAGCGGCGCCACCGAGCCGCTGAACGAAGAGCAAGTGAAAATGGCGCTCCGACGCGTGAAGGATCCGGAGCTCAACCTGAACATCGTCGACCTGGGTCTGGTCTACGGCGTTCGCGTCGACGGCTCCAAGGTCAACATCGACATGAGCCTGACGTCGCCCGGCTGTCCGTCTGGGCCCGAGATCATGACCGGCGCGGAAGAGGCGGTTCGTTCAGTCCCCGGTGTCGAGGACGTGCAGGTGAATCTGGTGTGGACGCCGTTCTGGACGCCGGATCGGATTGAGCCGAGGATTCGAGCCTATCTCGGAATTTGAAAGGGGTCAGGAGTCAGGGGTCAGGGGTCAGGGAAGGAAAGCGCCGCGGCTTCGCCGCGGCGCTCATTTGATGAGGGCCGCCTGCGCGAAGCGCGGCGGCCCCTTTCCTTCCCTGACCCCTGACTCCTGACTCCTGACCCCCCTTCTAACGCTTCATCGCCTCGATGAACTCCCCGCCAAGCACCCCCACCTGCCATCGCCGCAAATCCTTGATGTCGGCCAGATCCGCAACCGTCTGCGGCTTGCGGCGCACGATTGCTTCGAGGCGATCGCGCGAGCACATGAACCCGGGATCGATCGAAAGCCGCTTCGCGACGTCATCCCGAACCCGTTTGAGTCGGGACACGTTCTCCTCGAAGTCGGCGTCGCGCTCCCAACGCTGCCCGCGCGGGAATTTCGGAAGGTCCGCGTCTCGTACCGCGTCGCCACGCTTGATCGCGTCGAGCAGCTCGCGCCCGCGTCGCTCGGCGAGCGCGCGCGGAACTCCCTTGATCTCGAGGAGCTCGGGAACCGTGCGAGGCGCGCGGCGAGCGGCCTCGAGGAGGACCTCGTTGCCCGCCACGCGGAACGTCGCGCGATCCATCTCCGCGGCCACGGCGTCGCGCCATTGCACGAGCTCGCGGAGTCGAGCCAGCTCCCGACGTGACAGGTCGCGCGCGCCCTTCACCCGAAAAAACGCTGCGCCAGCCTCCTCATCCTCCCATCGCAATCCCTCGAGGCGCTGGAACTCTTCGAGCGCCCAGTCCCAACGACCGGCGCGCTCCAGCCCTTCGCGCATTCGATCGCGCAGCTCCAGCAGATACATCGTGTCCTGCGCCGCGTAGTCGAGCATGCCCTGCGTGAGCGGGCGCATCGACCAGTCCGCGCGCTGGTGCTTCTTGTCGAGCCGCACGCCGAAGTATTTGTCGAGCAACGCGGCGAGCCCAAACGCGGTGAGCCCGAGGAGCTGCGCCGCAATCCGCGTGTCGAAGATGTTGCGCGTGTTCCAGCCGTAGTCCTGGTGCAGGAGGCGCAGGTCGTAATCGGCATCGTGCAGGACCTTCTCGATGCGTTGATCTTCGAGCAGCGCTCCGAGCCGTTCGGGCCGTCCGACCGCCAGCGGATCTACGACCGCGGTGGCGTCGCGGGTCGACAGCTGAAGCAGGTAGATGCGATCGACGAAGCGGTGGAAGCTGGCGCCCTCGGTGTCGATCGCGATCTCGCGAACGCTCGCGACCGATTCCAGGAATCGGTCGAGCTGCTCCGGACTGTCGATCCAGAGTGGCTGGTGGGAGCCCTCTCGCCTTGCAGGGGCCTTCTGGCGTGTTGATTCCGGAGCCATGACCCGCGAAGTATCGCCGGGCCGCCTGCGCGAGTGAAGGGGCGCGTCTCTTGCGCGACCGCCGGCGTGAATCATGATCATCCCGTGCACGACCAGGCACTCAATCCTCGCACGGTGGCGCGGGGGGACGGGACGATCGTCATCGACGGCGTGCCGGTGGCCCGCTGGCGAGACATACCGGCGGATGAGCTGCCACATGTGGAAAGAGAGGTGCGGCGGTGGATGGAGCGGCTTCAATCGGTAGCGAAGGGAGGCATCCCGCGCGAGGAGCGGATGCGTCGCGAGCGCGACGCCCTGCGCCTCGTGCCGATGCTCCTGGACACGCTGCCCGACGCCCCGGAGGAGCCACACATCGACCTGCCGATCGCCAAGGACGTCGTGGCCTACTGGTACTTCCGCGCGCGATGATGCGCCGCATCACCCTTCCCCTGAGCGAATCGAGATGACCCAGAAGACCGACGAAGGGCTTGCACCGGAGCGTCGCCGGCGCGTTCCCGGCTGGCAGAGCCGCGACATTCTGCGCGCCGGTGTGCTGCTCGCCGGGCTTTGGGTCTTCCTCAAGCTCGTCTGGTTCGCCCACCCGTTGATTCTCACCGTCTTCCTGGGCGTGTTGTTCGGCCTGGCCGTCGAGGGCGGCGTGGACCGGCTTCAGCGTTTCCGCATCCCGCGCGGGGTAGCAGCGGCGCTCATCGTCGTCTCGTTCTTCGCACTCCTGTTCGGTCTCGGTGCGTGGATGGCGCCCACGTTGCGCGAGCAGGCGCGCGAGCTACGCACCCGGCTGCCGCAGGCGATCGACAAGGTCGAAGAGTGGTTCAACGATCGGCGCCGAGGGATGTTCGGACTCATCCTCGGCGGGACCGAGGTCGCGCAGGCGCCTCAGACGGCCCCCACCGGTGCAGCGACCGGAGCACGCCCGGACACCGTCGTTATCGTTTTCGACTCGAGCACGGTGGTTCGGCCCGCGCAGCAACCCGCCGCGCCCCAGACAGCCCGGGGAGACACGGCAGCCGCAACGGCCGCACAGCGGCCGGACGGTCCGCTCAGCGATCGCCTCGGCAGGCAGGTGAGCGGAGTGGCGAAATACCTCTTCCCATTCCTCACGTCGACCTTCGCCGTCTTCGCCGGCATCATCCTCATCATCTTCCTCGCCATTTACATTGCCGCCGAGCCGGACGTGTATCACGGCGGGCTGATGCACCTCTTTCCGCATCATGCCCGCAAACGAGCGGGGGAGGTCCTGAGCGCGATGGCGACGGTGCTGCGCAAGTGGCTGGTGACGCAGCTCATCGCGATGCTGGTCATCGGCACGATCACGACGATCATCCTGCTGGCGCTGGACGTGAAGGCGGCGTTCGCGTTAGGCGCGCTCGCCGGTCTGCTCGAGTTCGTGCCGACGATCGGACCCCTGCTCAGCGCGATCCCCGCCGTGGCGATGGGCTTCCTCGATTCGCCCGACAAGGCGCTGGCGGTCGCCATCGCGTATGGCGCGATCCAGTTCCTCGAGAATCACCTGCTGATCCCGCTTCTCATGAAGGGCGGCGTCAACATTCCGCCAGCGCTCACCGTCGTCTCGCAAGCGCTCATGGCGCTGCTGTTCGGCTTCCTCGGGCTCATGGTGGCGGTCCCCTTGCTCTGCGCCATCATGGTGCCGGTGAAGATGCTGTACGTCGAAGGCGTGGTCGGTGACGACATGGCGGTGCTGCCGGAGGAAGTGGAGGAAGAGGAAAAAAAGGCGAAGGAGGCGTCGGCCGGCGCAAAGTGACGGGGAGGCGTCCGGATCCGCCGATTCCACTCGTCAGGCGATATCCGGCGCTGGCGAGCATCCCGCGTGTGCCGCTCGGGGAGTATCCGACGCCCGTCGAGTCGGTGCGCTTCCCGGACCTGGACGCCCCACTGTGGATCAAGCGGGACGACCTGGCGTCCACGGCGCTCGGTGGCAACAAGGTGCGCGCGCTCGAATATCTCCTCGCGGGGGTGCAGCCGGGCGACGTGCTGCTCACCGGCGGCGGTGAAGGCTCGACGCACGTTCTGGCGACAGCGGTGCACGCCTCACGACTGCACGCGCGCGTGCACGCGGTTCGATGGCGACACGAGATGCATCCGATATCGGAGGACGTTGCGCGCCGCTCGCTGACCGAGTGCGCCGTCGTCGAAACGTCCGGATCGGCGCTGGGCGGCATTGTCCGCACGCTCCTGCGTCGCATGACGCTGGGAGCCCGGTGGATTCCATTCGGTGGCACATCCGCGCGAGGAATTCTCGGACACGTCAATGCCGCGCTCGAGTTGGCGGATCAGGTGGAAGCGGGCGAGCTGCCTGCTCCTACGCGAGTGGTGGTGCCCCTCGGAACCGGCGGAACGGCGGCCGGGCTCGCGTTGGGCTTTGCGGCAGCGGGAATGAGGACGGAGGTGGTCGGTGCGCGGGTGGTCCCGCGGATCGCGACCGGACGCGCGCGCGTCGTCCTCCGCGCGCGCGAGACCGCACGGTGGGTTCGTCGCACCACGGGGGTCGCGCTGCCGCGGGTGAGGACGGACGCAGTTCGGGTGGTGCACGACGCATACGCTGGGGCATACGGGCGTGTATCGCCGCTGGCAACGGAAGCGGCCGCGGCCATGGAGCGCGCGAGTGGAATGCGGCTCGATGCCACCTACAGCGCGAAGGCGTTCGCCATCGCCCTGCGTGTCGCCCGCGCCGCCGACGGCGTGACGCTCTTCTGGTCGACGTTTGATGCCCGATGGCTGCGGTAGCCTTCCGCGCGGGGAACGCGGGCTCCACTTTGTCGCGATGCGGGTCGATCTAGGAACGCGCGGCGTCGCATACGATGACGCGGGCGAGGGACGCCCAGTGGTGTTCGTGCACGGCTTTCCGCACCACCGGAAGCTGTGGGCGCCGCAGCTGCGCGCGCTCTCCGGGCATAGCCGCGCGATCGCACTCGATCTTCCCGGCTTCGGCGAGAGCGACATGCCGGAGCGGTTCGCCATCGATAGCTGGGCCGACGGGCTCGCCCGATTCCTCGACGCACTCGAGATCGAGCGAGCGGTGCTCGCAGGTCTCTCGATGGGCGGCTACATCACCCTCGCGTTCTGGCGTCTGCATCGCGAACGCGTGCTGGCACTCGTGCTTTCGGACACGCGAGCCGGCGCGGACAATGAGGAAGGCAAGCAGAAGCGGCGCGAGACCATCGAGCTCGCCAGGCGCGAGGGGCCGACCGCTGTCGCGCGCGCGATGCTTCCCGGGATGGTCGGCAAATCCACGCGTGAGCGGGAGCCCTCCGTCGTGGCCACGATGCGAGCGATGCTCGAGAGCGCGAGCGTGGACAGCATTGTCGGTGCCTCGGAAGCGATGATGAACCGGCCCGACGCGACCGCCTCCCTCGCGACGATTGATGTTCCGACGCTGATCGTCGTGGGTGAGGAGGATGCGCTGACCCCTCCCAAGGAGTCGCGTGCAATGCACGCCGCCATCTCCGGAAGTCGTCTCGAGATCATTCCCGGCGCGGGTCACGTCAGCAACGTCGAGCGGCCGGCGGCGTTCAATCAGGTGCTGAGCGAGTTCCTCGCCGGAGTCTAGCGAACGGCAAAGGAATTCTGAAATCGGTATTCTGACCTCTGACGTCCTTGCCGCGCCCCCCAAGTCGCATCCCTTCCCTCGGGGCAATATCTTTCCACGCGCAGGCTTTCCTTCGCCCGGATCCCGCATGGCCGCGACCGCATCGCCCCCCGTTGAGCAGCTCGAGTCCATTGCGCGAACGTTGCGCGCCAACGCGCTCCGCGCCATTGCGGCGGCGAACAGCGGTCACCCGGGCGGCTCGCTGTCGGCCGCGGAGATCGTCACCGCACTCTATTTCGGCGGTGTGCTGCAGCACGATCCACACAATCCAGGGTGGCCCGATCGGGACCGCTTCATTCTCTCGAAGGGACACGGCGTTCCCATTCTCTACGCGGCTCTCGCCGAGCGGGGGTATTTCCCGGCCGACGAGCTGATGACGTTTCGACAGGTGAACTCTCGCATGCAGGGTCATCCGGTGCAGGGCGTCGCGCCCGGGATCGAGGCGTCCACCGGCTCCCTCGGCCAGGGGCTATCGATCGGCATTGGGCACGCCATTGCCGGCCGCCTCGATGGAAAGCACTTCCGTACGTACGTGGTGTTGGGCGATGGCGAGTGTCAGGAAGGGCAGGTGTGGGAGGCGGCGATGTGCGCGGGCAACTACGAGCTCGACACGCTGTGCGCGATCGTCGACTACAACCGGTATCAGCTCGACGGGGCGGTCGAGGACATTCAGTCACTCGAGCCGATGCGCGAGAAGTTCGAATCATTCAAGTGGAATGTCCTCGAGACGGATGGACACGACGTTCAGGCGGTGCTCGAGGCGTTGCACGCCGCGCGCGAACACCGCGGCCGCCCCACCTGCATCATTGCGCACACCGTGAAGGGCAAGGGCGTGTCGTTCATGGAGCACAACAACGAGTTTCATGGCAAGGCACCCACTCGCGAGCAGTTGGAGATCGCGTTGACGCAATTGAATGGGGGTCAGGAGTCAGGAGTCAGGGGTCAGGGGGTGTCAGGGTGAGGGGTTCAGGAGTTGCGCGAGCCGCCGCCTCACACCTGGACCCTGACACCCCCTCATCCCTGACTCCTGACTCCTGACACCTTGTCCAAGCGAATGCTCTCAACGAAGTACACTCTCAGAATCGGTCGCGCCACGCGCGAAGCGTACGGCGACGCGCTTCTCGAGCTCGGCCGCGCGAACCGTGACGTCGTCGCCATCGACGCCGACCTCGCCAAGTCCACTTTTAGCTGGACGTTCGGCAAGCACTTTCCGGAGCGCTTCTTCAACATCGGTATCCAGGAAGCGAACATGGTCGGGATCGCCTCCGGGCTGGCGTCGAGCGGGAAGATCCCCTTCATCTCCAGCTTCGCCGCGTTCGTGCTCTGCAAGGGGTTCGATCAGCTGCGCATGGGCGCCGCGTATCCACACCTGAACGTGAAAGTCGCGGGGTCGCACGGTGGCATTTCCATTGGCGAGGACGGTGTCTCGCAGCAGAGCGTCGAGGACGTCGCGCTCGCCTGTGCCCTTCCCGGATTCATCGTGTGCATTCCGGCCGACGAAGTTTCGATGAGTGCCGCGGTGCACGCGGCCGCCGCACACCAGGGGCCGGTGTATTTGCGACTGGGTCGGCCGAAGGCGGCGATCGTTCACGAGGCTCCGCTCGACTTCGCCTTTGGGCGCGCCATCACCCTGCGTGACGGGGATGCGCTCACCATCGTCGCCAACGGCTTGCTGGTGGCGCAGGCGCTCGTCGCCGCCGACCAGCTCGCGGACCGTGGCATCAACGCCCGAGTGCTCGACATGCACACCGTGAAGCCCATCGACGCCGAGGCACTCGCGCGCGCGTCACGTGAAACAGGGGCGTTCGTCGTGGCCGAGGAGCACTTGCATCACGGAGGACTGGGGAGCGTCGTCGCGTCCACGCTGGCGCGCACGGCGCCAGCGCCGATCGAATTCGTCGACCTCGGTGATCGTTATGCGGAATCAGGCAAGCCCGATGACCTGCTCCGCAAGTACGGCATGACTGCCGACGCCATCATCACCGCGGCAGAGTCGGTAGTGCGCCGGCGATGATGCAGGTGCCGCCTGCAGAGTCGATGCTGGCCGGCTCCCGAAGCTGGCCACTCTGGCTCTTCGCGGCGTGGGCAATCGGAAGCGCGGCCGCGCTCCTCTCGATCTGGCTGGGGCGGCATCACGCGCCGCGGGTGAAAGTGATCTGGACGGTGCTCGTCATCGCCCTGCCGATCGTCGGCGCGCTCGCATGGTTCGTCCTGGGGCACCAGCGCCGCACGCGCTGAAGACGCGCTACTCGTCGAGCAGGTATTCGCGCAGCTCGTCGAAGGTGCGTGCCACGAGCTCCGCTGCACTGGGCCCGTTGTCCCGAACCACATCCAGCCTGATGGCTCGAAATCCGGCATTGAGCGCGCCACGCACGTCGGTGCGCTCGTTGTCCCCGATGTGAATGATCGTCTCAGGGGCCTGTCCGAGCGCGGCGGCGCAGGCCTCGAACATCTCGCGCCGTGGCTTGGCGTGCCCGATGTCCATCGAGTAAATGCGCGCGGCGAAGTAGTCGTTCAGGCCCTCGCGAGCGAGCAGCGCATCCTGCGCCGCGCTGGAGGCGAATCCGGTATCGGAGAGAATCGCCAGGGGAAACCGCGCGGCCAGTCGCTCGATGGTCTCTGTCGCACCGGTGAGCAACGGCGGCGGGAACTCGAGGAGAGTTTCATCCACGGCGCGTACCGCCGCGGCGACATGCTCGCAGTCGAGTGGACGTGTCACGTTCAGCCGGGCGAGCATCCAGCGGATGCGGTCGTCGGCGGTGTAGCCGCGGTGCTCCTCGCGCCACCACCGGTCTGCCTCGGCCCCCGCAGCCCGATACAGCGTGACGAACTCCTCGTCGGGCACATTGCACTCGAGGTTACGCAGCATGCGGCGCAGTGCGCCCTGCCGGCGCTCGAGTCTCTCGGGGAGATTGCCGCCGTCGAAGAGAGTGTCCCAGTAGTCGAGGGAGATTGCGGTGAGCATGAAGCTGTTAGGGGTCAGGAGTCAGGAGTCAGGGATCAGGGGGGTCAGGGAGTGGGTTGCAGGAGAGAACAGCGTGCACTTCTCCTGACACCTCAACCCTGACACCCCTGGCCCCTGACTCCTGACTCCTGACCCCTATCTCGTCGGCTTTTTCGGCGGATTGTCGCTCTTGAACACGTCGCGGTTGAGCTGCACGTACTGCTTCATGTTCGCCGGCACGTCTTCCTCGGGGAAGATCGCGGTGACGGGACACTCGGGCTCGCACGCGCCGCAGTCGATGCACTCATCCGGATGGATGAAGAGCTGCTGCTCGCCTTCATATATGCAATCGACGGGGCATACGTCCACGCACGCCTTGTCCTTCACGCCGATGCACGCTTCGGTAATGATGTAAGGCATCAATCCCTCATTGGCTCTGATGCGGCAGCGCGTGCGGATGCGCCCCTTGCCCGCACACCACCCGCGCGGTCCACGCTCACGGAATAATAACCTCGGCCGCGAGGGGTGGCCAATCGCCGAAGGCTCAGTGCACGCGGTGGTCCGTTCGCTGGAAGGCGAGGAACGCGTGGACGGCGGTGACAGAGGTGGAATCGGCTGAGCGAATGCGAACCTCCGCGCCTCCGGGGAGATCGTTCGCCTGGTAAGTGATCTGGCCCTTCCGCTCGGTCATCACGCGCGTTCCCGGCACCTCCTGCGCGTGGACGAATCCGGGAATCGTGAAATCGCCCCGGGAGAATCGGTCGGCGATGTCGCGCATGTGCGCGCGGATCGTCGCTACACCGGCGCGGTCGGCGCTGTCCCGCTGGAGCTCGATCCGACCTCCGTCAGGTAGGGGCTCGAAGCGGTGCTCCGATGTGTATTGGTCGACGCCCATCGCCTCGTGACCGCGTGCCTGGACGCCGGCGAACGCCGAGTCGCCGCCTGCGCCGCGGTCGGACGTGCCGCAACCCACAGCGGCGGCAATGAGCAGCAAGAGAGCTCGGCGCATCATCGTCTCCACGGTGGAGGCGCCCCGTCCTTTCGCTCGAGCTCCGGATTCTCCCGATAGAGCGTGGCGGTTCGTCCGATGACCTGAACGACGACGGCACCCGTCTCATGCGCCAGCCGCTCGGCGAGGGCGCGCGGTCGCTCCTCGATGGGACGGCCGAGCTGAACCTTGACCAGTTCGCGGGTGCGGAGGGCGTCGTCGAGCGATTCGACGAGCGTCGGCGTGATTCCGTGGACGCCGACGTGCACCAGGGGATCGAGGTGGTGCGCTTCCGCCCGAAGCTCAGCGCGCTCCTTGCCAGTTATTGCCATGTGTGTTTTTCGTCAACCGCCCGCGTAAATCCAATGTCGAAGCAGCGAGCCTCTTCGTGCAACATGCAGTGGCGATCGTGACGTCAACGGTCATACCGCTGAACCGTTAGGCCGCCAGCTCCTCGTCGTCGGGGAACCCATGCTGCTTACGCCCCTCCGGCCCCTCGTGTTTCGCGCTCACCTTGTACAGCTCGAAGCGTCCATCGGCCGCCTCGGCCGCGACGCGCAGCCGTAGCGAATCCATCTCGACCGCCGACATTGGCTTGAAGCCGGCGGCAATCCTGAGGTTCTGCCGCAACACTTTCAGCGAATCGACACCGGAAATCGTCGCCGCAACGGGGAGACTCAGCGCGTAACGCAGTGCTTCGTCGGGGGTGACGACCTTTTTCTTGATCATGCCCGCTTCGCCACCGAAGCTCTTCATGCCGAGCGGAGCGATCCCGCGCCCGAGGAGCTCCGGAAGGACAATCTGCTCGAAGCTGCGGAACGTCGCATTGAAGCAGTTGAGCGGCAGCTGGCAGGTGTCGAAGGGAAAATCGTACGAGAGCATCTTGAGATGCAGCTCGGGATCCTTGTGTCCGGTAAAGCCGATGCACCGCACCTTTCCCTGCGCTTTGGCGGCCAGCAGCGCATCAGCGGCGCCCCCGGCCATGAAGTGACGCTCAGGGTCGTTGTAGTACGCGACCTCGTGAATCTGCCAGAGATCGAGGTAGTCGGTGCCGAGGCGGCGGAGTGATTGCTCGAGCTGTTGCATTGCGGTCTTGGCGTCGCGGCCGTGCGTGCAGACCTTCGTCATCAGAAAGACGCGCTCGCGCTTCCCTTTCGCGAGCGCTTTCCCCATGCGCTTCTCACTCTCGCCTTCGTGATACTCCCAGGCGTTGTCCATGAGCGTGACGCCGGCGTCGATCGCTTCGTGCACGATCCGGGTCGCCTCGGCCTGCGTATCGACGAGTCCGAGGTGATAGCCGCCGAGTCCGAGGATGGAGACGTCGGCGCCGGTGCGGCCGAGGGGGCGAGTAGGGACCGGGACGGAGGGAGAGGGCTTGGCGCGGGCGGGCATCTCGTCTCGCTCAGGGTTCAGGACAAACCTCAATGAGCGGCAATGGTCGTACCGTGACAAGATCAACACCCGAAGACGTCAGGGATCCGACGTCAGGTGTCAGATGTCAGAAAGGTCAACATCGTCGCCGCTATCCGACTCCTGATAACCTGATGTCTGCCGCCTGACGTCTGCGAAAGTTCACCTTCAGTTCCTCTCCCAGGCAAACCCCGTGGCCAACCGCTCCAGTCGTTTCTCCGCCACATTGTAGCGCAACACGACAGTCGCGCCCAACCGCTCCGCCCTCCCCCGCATGGCGACATCGTCGACCCCATCTCCGTCCGCGTCCAGCGCGTGCAGCGCGACGTGCGCGCGGAAGCGCGGGTCCAGTACCGCCAACGGAGTGGCACCGCCGGAATCGGAGACCGCCACAGCACCCTGACGCACGTACTCGTAGTTGCCCGCCACGAGCGTTACGACGAGGAGCATGCGCGAATCGGCAAAGCACCCGATGGCGTGCGATGTCTCGACACGCAACGTGTTCTGCAAGCGCTCGGGAAGACGGACCGCGGCATCGCGCAGCGCCTGCTCCACAGAGTCGCGCGCGAATCCAGCGTGGAGCCACACTTCTTCCGGCACGCTGTCGCGTCTGCACCTGCCCGTCGCCGGCACCGCAACGGAATCGGTGCGCATGGCGCTGGCGACGAGCGTCTCCTTCGCGCGGGCGATGGAATCGACACGGGGCGGCGCCGTCAGCGTCGCGACGATGCGCCCATTCCAGATGTCGAAGCCGCTCACGGTAACGGTGTCACTGCCCCACGGACCGTACAAGCGGAAGCGGTCGCCAGCGCGCACCGGAGAGATCATGTCGATCGCTTCGCGAAACGCGTCCTTGTGCGCGGGGGTCGTGAGCTTTCCATCGAACCGACCGATATCGATGAGCATTCGCTTTCCGCGCGCGGACGCCGCGTACCAACTCTGCCCACGCGCGGCGAACACCATGTACTTCGCGAGCGTGTCCGCGACAGGCGGCAGGACGACGAACCGCGGCTGCTCATGGACGGGAGCCCGGAGTGAGTCGGTCGCCAACTCGATGACGGCTTCCGTGTCGCCACCAGCATCCGTGAACGCGACGAACGACGCGGGAATCGTGTCGTTGGCGAGCAGATCATCCTCGGCTGGCGCCTCTCCTGATCCACGGGAGCGCGTGCAGGCGGCGACGATCATGAACAGGATGCAGGCGAACCGGAACCGGGGGAGGTCCATGGCAGTGCGTGGGGGCATCCGTGAAGGACGAGCGACGAGCGTCGCACGTTTCCCGCCTGGCCCTCGTCGTTCTCGCACGGTAAGCTACTCGCTCCTCACGACATCCGGCCAGGTACCATCTCCGTTCGGGAAGTCCCCATCGCGTGCGCGGTGCTTGCCGCGGGACAGGGCACCCGTTTCGGTGAGCCCAAGGCGCTCGCGCGCCTGTCATCCGGAGAGCGCTTTCTCGACGCGGTCGTTCGGGTCGCGACCGAAGGGGACCTGAGTCCAGTCCTCGCCGTCGTGCCCCCTGGGGTCGACGTGCCCTCTCCGGCGAGGGCCGTAATCAATCCGAACCCCAGGAGTGAGCAGTCTGGATCACTTCGCCTTGCGCTCGCGGGGCTCGCCAATGACCGCGCGGAGGCCGTCGTCGTGTGGCCGGTCGACCACCCATTCGTCCATCTATTGAGCGTGCTGGCGCTGGTGGATGCGTTCAAACGGACGCGGGCGCCAATCGTCCTCCCCGTGCATGAAGGGCGTCGCGGGCATCCTGTGCTCTTCGCGCGCACGGTGTGGCTCGAGCTCATGACCACGCCGACCGGCGGAGCGCGCACGGTAGTGCATGCTCACGCCGCGAACGTCGTCGAAGTGCCGGTGCCTGACGAGGGCGTCACGCGCGACATCGATACACGATCAGACATGCCGCAGAGCGGCGGGAGAGCTTCGGATGGCGTTTCTTGAACTGGTTGGTATGCCTGAGGGTACTCCTCCACGCGCGCTCGAACCGGAAACGAGCGTGGGGAGTGGGGCGCAGGCAGCGTGGCGTGTGCCGAGCAAGGACCTCGCGGCGCGCCACTTCACGGTAAACGTCAATGGCGACGGGAAGGCGAAAGTCGTCCCCGCATTGGCGCAGCACATCGTCATTCTGAATGGCGAGCCCGTGCCGGTTGCCGGCGCCGCCGTCAAGGGCGGCGACGTGATCTCCGCGGGAACCGCGCATTTCATCTATCTCAACAAGGAATCCGACAAGCGCCCCGAGCTTCCCGAGCCGGCCGGCGCGGCGTTCCTCGTCGACGCGCAGAACCGGCGCGCCTATCCACTCAACCGCCGTGTGGTGCAGATCGGGCGCGAGATCGGCTGCAACATCGTGTTGAAGGACACGAGCGTGTCGCGTTTTCACGCGGACATCCGCACGGAAGGCGGGCGGCATGTGATCTACTCGATGGGCTCCGGAGGCACCAAGGTTGGCGAGGAAACGATCAAGCAGCCGAAGGTGCTTCGCGAAGGCGATGAGATTCGCGTCGGCCGAGCGACGTTCACCTTCACCCAAGGCAAGGCGCCGGCAGGGATGAAGGTCGTCGATCTCGAGGAGCACGCCGACGAATCCTTCGCGCGCCGCGAGACCGTCGTGTACCAGAAGGCGATCACGGGGTCGCACGATGCGTTCAAGATCAGGACGGGGCCGGGGCCGATGACGATCGGGGCCGTCGTTCTCTTATTGGGCGTGGTGGCTTGGCTCGCCGCCAGGTAGCGTAGATCGACTTCCGAAGACGTCAGGGGTCAGACGTCAGTATCAGAATTCAGAGAACCGCGGGGAGCCGAGCCTTGGCCTCCCGCGGTTTTTTCTGCCTCCTGAGACCTGACGTCTGACCCCTGACGTCTTCGGAGGTTGATCTGACTCGGACGCTAACCCCTTATACGATCCCAACTTCTGCCGTGATCTGCGCAGTTGCTAATCCCGACAGATTTACTTAGGATTCCTGTGACGAACCGGGCGCTCCGAGGAAGCACTGCCCGCGACGCGCGCCCGAGCCGCTGACGTTACGCGGGGCGTTTCCCCGGATCGGGGAACGCGGAACCGGGCACGAATCTTCAGGCATGGGTGACGTCGAACGCACGCGGGGCCCTCGCCGCGCCGCTCGTCGTCCGCACCAGCTTTCGGGAGTTGCCATGAGCTCGTCGATCGAATCGCTCGTTACGCGTGAGTACCAGCACGGCTTCGTCACCGATGTGGAGACGGAGACCGTCCCCCGCGGGCTGAGCGAAGACACCATTCGCATGATCTCGGCGAAGAAGAACGAGCCGCCGTTCATGCTCGAGTGGCGCATGAAGGCGTATCGCCGCTGGCTGTCGATGACCGAGCCCCACTGGAGCAACGTCTCGTATCCGGCGATCGACTATCAGGACATTATCTACTACTCGGCGCCCAAGAGCGTGAAGCCGCTGCAGTCGCTCGATGATGCGGACCCGGAGCTTCTCCGCACCTACGAGAAGCTTGGCATCCCACTGACCGAGCAGAAGCGGCTCGCCGGTGTCGCCGTCGATGCGATTTTCGACAGCGTATCGGTCGGGACGACGATGAAGGAAGAGCTGTCGAAGCTGGGAATCATCTTCTGCTCGTTCGGAGAGGCGGTGCAGCATCACCCCGAGCTCGTGCAGAAGTATCTCGGCTCCGTCGTGCCCTACAGCGACAACTTCTTCGCCGCGCTCAACTCGGCGGTTTTCAGCGACGGTTCATTCGTGTACGTGCCGCCGGGCGTTCGCTGCCCGATGGAGCTGTCGACGTATTTCCGCATCAACGCGGCCGATACCGGACAGTTCGAGCGGACGCTGATCATCGCCGACGAGGGAGCCTACGTGAGCTACCTCGAGGGATGCACGGCGCCCAAGCGCGACCAGAACCAGCTGCACGCGGCGGTCGTCGAGCTCGTCGCACTCGAGAATGCGACGGTGAAATACTCGACGGTGCAGAACTGGTATGCCGGCGACTCCGAGGGACGCGGCGGCATCTACAACTTCGTGACGAAGCGCGGGAAGTGCGCCGGCCGTCGCTCCAAGATCTCCTGGACGCAGGTCGAGACGGGCTCGGCCATCACCTGGAAGTATCCCAGCGTGATTCTCCAGGGCGATGACTCGGTGGGTGAGTTCTACTCCGTGGCGGTCGTGAACAACCGGCAGCAGGCCGACACCGGCACGAAGATGATTCACATCGGCAAGAACACGAAGTCGAACATCGTCTCGAAGGGGATCAGCGCCGGCCAGGGAAACAACTCGTATCGCGGCCGCGTGAAGGTGATGCCCAAGGCGGAGAACGCGCGCAACTACACGCAGTGTGACTCGATGCTCATCGGCAACCGCTGCGGCGCGCACACGTTCCCGTACATCGAGGTGCAGAACAACACGGCGACGGTCGAGCACGAGGCGTCGACGTCGAAGATCGGTGAGGACCAGATCTTCTACTGCAAGCAGCGCGGCCTGTCCGCCGAGCATGCGGTGTCGATGATCGTGAGCGGATTCTGCCGAGAGGTCTTCAAGGAGCTTCCAATGGAATTCGCCCTTGAAGCGCAACAGTTGTTGGGCATCACGCTCGAAGGAAGCGTTGGATAAACGAATGCGGAAGGCGGAATACGGAAGGCTTCATTCAGTTCCGCATTCCGCATTCCGCATTCCCGACTCTACAGCACACAAATGCTAGTTATAAAGAATCTCCACGCCTCCGTCGACGGAAACGCGATCCTCAAGGGAATCGACCTCGAGGTGAAGGCGGGGGAAATACATGCCGTGATGGGGCCGAACGGGTCCGGGAAGAGCACGCTCGCGCAGGTGCTTGCCGGGCATCCGGCGTATGAGGTGACGGCGGGCGAAGTCTACTACCAGGGACGTGACCTGCTGGCCATGGAGCCGGAGGAGCGCGCGCAGGCGGGGGTGTTCCTCGCCTTCCAGTACCCGGTCGAGATCCCTGGGGTCTCCAACGCGTACTTCCTTCGCTCGGCGTACAACGAGCTGCGCAAGGCACGTGGTGAGGAGGAGGTCGATCCGCTGGACTTCCTTCAAGTGATGGAAGACCGGCTGAAGCTGGTTGACATGGAAGACACGATGCTCAACCGCTCCGTGAACGCGGGATTCTCGGGAGGAGAGAAGAAGCGCAACGAGATCCTCCAGATGGCTGTGCTGCAGCCGACGCTCGCCATCCTGGACGAGACCGATTCAGGCCTGGACATCGATGCGCTGCGCGTCGTCGCCCATGGCGTGAACCAGCTCAGGCGGCCGGACAACGCGACGATCGTCGTCACGCACTACCAGCGGCTGCTCAACTACATCGTGCCCGATCGCGTGCACGTGCTCGCCGGCGGGCGGATCGTCAAGTCGGGCGGCAAGGACCTCGCGCTCGAGCTCGAGGCGAAGGGTTACGATTGGGTCACTGGAGCAGCGGCGTGACGCAGCCGTATCTCGCCGATTTCGAGACGTTCTCCTCGAACGGCGGCGGTGCTGGTCCCGACTGGCTCCCCCCCGTGCGGCGAGCCGCCCTCGCGCGGTTCGCGGCACTCGGCTTCCCGACGCCACGCAACGAGGACTGGCACTTCACGAGCGTCGCCCCGATCACCGAAGCGGAGTTCCATCCGCTGTCGGCGCCGTCAGGGGACGTCCACCGGGAAGACCTCGAGCCATTCCTCTTCGGCCGAGCCGACTGGCCGACGTTCGTCTTCGTCAACGGCCGCTACGCGCCCGAGCTGTCCAGCGGGGACAGCGCACCGTTAGGCGTGCGGGTGATGAATCTCGCGAGCGCCTGGCGTGACGCGCCGGAGCTGCTGAAGGGACACCTCTCGAGGATCGCGACCTTCGACGAGCACAGCTTCACCGCGCTGAACACGGCGTTCATGTCCGACGGCGCTCTCGTCCACGTGGCGAAGGACGTGCAAGCCGATGCGCCGATCCACATCCTGCATGTGGTCGATCCCATCGCCGCGCGCGTGGTCATGCATCCTCGGCACCTCCTGATCGTCGATCGCCAGGCAAGTGCGCGGGTCATCGAGAGCTACGTCTCGCTGGGGAACGCGCGATACTTCACCAATGCCGTCACCGAGATCGCGCTGGGTGAAGGGGCGCACCTCGCGCATTACAAGATTCAGCGCGAGAGCCAGCGCGCCTTCCATGTCGGCACGACCGAGGTTCGGCAGCCCCGCGACTCGAAATACGCCTCGTTCTCGTTCGCGACCGGCGCGGCGCTGTCGCGCACGAACATTTACACCACGCTCGAGGGCGAGGGCGCCGAAGTCTGGATGAACGGCTTGTACATGGTCGATGGCGATCAGCATGTCGATCATCAGACGCGCATCGAGCACGCCGCCCCCAACTGCGCCAGCCACGAGGTCTACAAGGGCATCCTCGGGGGGGCATCGCATGGGGTGTTCAACGGCAAGGTGTTCGTGCGGCCGATCGCCCAGAAGACCGACGGCAAGCAGGAGAACAACAACCTGCTCCTGTCCGACAGGGCGCGCATCGATACCAAGCCACAGCTCGAGATCTTCGCCGATGATGTGAAATGCACGCACGGCGCGACGGTCGGAAAGCTCGACGCGCTCTCGCTCTTCTACATGAAGAGCCGCGGCCTCCCCGCAGCCGTGGCGCGCCGACTCCTCATCTACGCGTTCGCGGCGGATGTGCTCGAGCGATTGGAGATAGCGGAAGTGCGCGATGCGCTCGAAGAGCTGACGTTGGAGAGATTTACGCGCATGGAGGAAGGCGCTGAAAGCACGGCAGGCGCTGAAGGGGTAGCCGTGTAGCGCCTCGAGCGCCTTAGCGCCTTTAGCGCCTTTAGCGCCTTTGAAACAACCATGGACCTCTCCGCCCTCTACCAATCGATCATTCTCGATCACAACCGCCGCCCGCGGAATTTTCGCGAGCTCACCGGTGCCGATCGGCGATCGGAGGGGCGCAATCCGATGTGCGGGGACGAGCTCACCGTGTGGCTCAAGATGGATGGCGACCGCATTGAGGATGTGTCGTTCGTGGGATCGGGGTGCGCGATCTCGAAGGCATCGGCGTCCATCATGACGACGACCGTCAAGGGAAAGACGCGCGAAGAGGCGTCGGCGCTGTTCGAGCGCTTTCATGATCTCGTGACCGGAAGCCCGGCGGCACGGCCCGACGACCCCACCCTGGGGTCCCTTGCCGCGTTCTCGGGCGTTTCCCGATTTCCGGTGCGCGTGAAATGCGCGAGCCTCGCCTGGCACGCGCTGCGCGCGGCGCTCAAGGGCGATGCCGACGCGGCCAGTACCGAACGACAGTGAACCCACCGCAGTCCGGGTTCCACCTCGCGGCTGCGCTGACGGATGTGCCCGACGGAACCATGCTCTCGGTGCAGCTCGAGACGGGGGAGCGCGTATGTCTCTACAACTTTCGTGGTGAGATCGGCGCCGTGAGCGATACCTGCCCGCATCAGGATTTCCCGATGTGCGACGGCACGCTGCTCGATGATGGAACGATCGAGTGCGCCTGGCACGGTGCGCGCTTCGATCGGCTCACCGGCGATGTACGGCGGCACCCCGCTACCGATCCGCTTCCCGTCTACGAGGTCTCGGTCGCCGACGGTCAGGTGTTCGTTGGGCCGAGGAAGCGCTCATGACGCTCGCGCCACGCTCCGACTTCCCCCTCCTCGCTGCCAATCCCGAGCTCTGCTACCTCGACACGGCCGCCACGTCGCAGAAGCCGCGCGCCGTCCTCGACGCGATGCAGGCGTACTACGAGCAGGACAACGCGAATCCGCATCGCGGGGCCTATGAGCTCTCAGTGCGGGCGACCGACCGTTATCAGGAGGCGCGTGCTCGCATTGCACGCTTTCTCGGCGTCGCCGATGCAGCGTCGCTGATCTTCACGCGTGGAACGACAGAGTCGATCAATCTCGTGGCGGCAGCGTGGGGACGGCCGAACATTCGTGCCGGGGACGAGATCGTCATCACCGGTCTCGAGCACCACGCGAACTTCGTCCCCTGGCAGCAGCTCGCGCTCGACCGGGAGGCGAAGCTGCGTATCTGCGATCTCACCGAGACCGGTGAGATCGACCTGGACTGCCTGACGAGCCTGCTCAACGCGCGGACGCGCGTCGTCGCGTTCAGCCACGTCTCGAACGCCCTGGGCACGATCAACCCGGTACGCGAGATCGCCGCGCTCGTGCGCGAACGGTGCGGTGCGATCGTCGTCTGCGATGGCGCACAGAGCGCCCCGCATTTCCCCGTTCGGTTCGACGCGCTCGGGGTCGACTTCTACGCGTTCAGCGGCCACAAGATGCTCGGTCCCATGGGCATCGGCGGGTTGATCGGGCGGCGCGCGCTCCTCGAGCGCATGACGCCGTATCAGACCGGCGGCGACATGATCGAGTACGTCCTCGATGAGCGAACCACGTGGAACGTGCTGCCGCACAAGTTCGAGGCCGGAACCCCGAACGTCGCCGGGGCCGTCGGCCTGGCGGCAGCCGTCGAGTATCTCGAGCGGCTCGGCATGGATCGAGTCGCCGAGCATGAGCGGATGATTCTCGAGACGGCAATCGGCTCCCTGGGGGAGCTCGATGGTGTCCACCTCCTCGGGCCTCCGCTCGCACGCCGAAGCGGCGTCGTATCGTTCGTCGTCGATGAGATCCATCCGCACGACCTTGCGACCGTACTCGATCAGCAGGGGGTGTGCGTGCGGGCCGGGCATCATTGTGCCCAGCCGCTCATGCGCCGACTCGGAGTTCCCGCGACGACGCGGGCATCGTTCTACGTATATACCGATGTGAGCGACGTCGTCCGGCTCGTCGAAGGGATCGTCCGCGCACAGGCGATGTTCGCGTCGCCGAGCGCGCCGCCGCGCTGACGAGGTCGTCGAGGGCCGCCTCGACCTCGTAGAGTCCCGGGCGCAGCTGAAGCGCCTGGCGCAGCGAGCTCATGGCGAGAAAGAGCTCGCCAGTCTCCCGCAGCGAGATGCCTAACCGCCAGTGCACCTCGGCGTCGAGGGGTCGTGCCTCCGCTGCGGCGCGCAGAGGCGCGATCGCGTCCGCATGGGATCCCTGCCCCGCGAGCGCAATTCCCAGGTAGAGCGACGCGTCCGCATCGTCGGGCCGCGCCTCGAGCACGAGTCGAAACGCGCGCTCGGCCTCGATGAACTCCTCACACTGCAGCGATTCCCATCCCTCCGCGAAAGCGGCGTCAGGCGACAGCGCGTAACTCCGCGGGCGCGAGTCGCTGACTCGCGCCCGCCAGGGTCGCACGACGCCGAAAAGAATTGCTCGAAGGTCCATGGGGGAATGCGTTGCGAAACCGAATCCTCGCCTTCGCAATGGCACTCGCCGCGCCAACCCTCCACTCTCGAGCAACGCTTGAAACGGTAATGACTTGACAGGTTTCGAACGCACGGCTTCGTCCCCTGTCGAGGACAGGTCCTTATCCCTGTGGCCGTACAGGACGCCGGCATCACACCCGAGCATCCAGGTTCAAAGAGGGGACGCGGATTTCGCGGATTCAGCGGATCAGGCGGATTATTCCTGGCGCCAGAAACTCTCCTCGTGCAGCCCAAGAATTTGTTTTTTTGTTGCGGTAGAGGAGGAATCAATGCGCCAGAAGCGATCCGGCCGTTTCCGCTGAATCCGCGAAATCCGCGTCCCAACTTTGAACCTGGATGCGTGAATGCCGGCTCTCAACTCGGAAAGCGGAAGGCGGAGGTCAACCGATCAACACAGGTGCACGGCCATCGCCTTGAAGCTCGCCCAGACCTCGTTGCCCTGCGTCAGCTGCAGCTCCTCCGCGGACCGAGTCGTCAGTGCCGCGATGAGAGGAGTGTCTTCAACGTCGACCGTCACGCGCGTGAGAGCGCCGGACGAGGCCACCTCAACGATTCGCCCGCGGAATACATTGCGCGCCGAGGAGGGGTGCTGCTCGACGGACAGTAGGATCTCTTCCGCACGAATCACCGCGTGGCCCGCCCCCTCCGCCGCATCGCCAACCGTGTACAAGGTGAGCGGGCCGGCGCGAAACTCGATCGCGTGCTTCCCGCGGGCGGCAACATCATTCATCTCATCGCGCGACGCGCTCCAGTCGGGGGCGGTGTCTCGAAGATGATGCACCGTGCCCGCAAGGACGTTTTCAGCCCCAAGAAACTCGGCGATATACGGCGACGCTGGCTCGCGGAAGACGCGCTCCGGCGGGCCGGACTGGAGCACACGGCCGCTATCGAGCAGAATGGCCACGTCGCCAAGCAGTCCCGCTTCGGTGAAGTCGTGCGTCACCTGCAACACCGTGACGTTCCACTCCTGATGCAGTGCACGCACTTCGCGCCGCACGCGCACGCGACGCCGCGGATCGAGAGCGCTGAATGGCTCGTCGAGCAGGAGAATCGACGGTCGTGCCGCGAGAGCGCGGGCGATGGCGACCAGCTGGCGCTCCCCTCCCGATAGACCACGCACCGATCGTCCCAGCAATTCCTCTGCCCCGAGTCGCGCAGCGGTCTCACGCGCCATCTCGGCGGTCGACGCGCCGTAGGCGATGTTCTCGTGGACAGTCAGATGCGGGAACAAGTACCCATGCTGGTAGACGAAACCGACTCGTCTCGCTTCCGGCGGGACGCCACGCGCGTCCCGGCCGTCGAGGCTGATCGTCCCCGCACGCAACGGGCGGATGCCCGCGATCGTCTCGAGCAACGTGGTCTTTCCGGAGCCCGCCGGTCCGATGACGACGCCATATTTGCCGTGCGGCACCACGAACGAGACGTCGCGGAGCTCGAACGCGCCCAGCCGCGCGCTGACACTGCGAACGTCGATCATCCTTCTCCTGCCCATCCAGTGTCCGCGGCCGTGCGCCCATAGCGCAGCGCGCGCAGCAAGGTCAGCGGCACGAGCGACAGAATCGCGAGGACGGCGGCGACGGGCAGCGCCTCGGACAACCCGAAGCTGGTGAAGCGATCGTAGCTCAGCACGCTCGCCGCCTTCGGGTTGTACGTGATGACGACGATCGCGCCGAACTCGCTCACGGCGCGCGCCCACATGACCACCGCGGCCGCGACGAGGCCACGCATCGAGAGCGGCAGCGATACGCGGCGAAACGCACGCCACGGCGGATCGCCTAACGTGCGCGCCACGGCCTCGTACCGCGGATCGACCCGCGCGAACGCCTCACGAGCCCCGCTGACGTACAGCGGGGCCGACACGAACAGCATCGCGACGGCAATGCCGATCGGAGAGCCGACGATCCGGAGGCCCGCGTCGAGCGCCGCCCCGCCCACCACGCTGTTGCGTCCCAGAACCAGGAGTAGCGCAATGCCGGCTACCGGATGCGGAATGAGCAGCGGAAGATCCAGAATGGCGGAAAGCACTGCGCGCCCCCGGAACTGTCTTCGGGCGAGGAGATAGGCGATCGGCGTGCCCCCCGCGACACCGCACAGCACCGCCGCCGTCGCCGTCACGAGCGTCAGCCAGAGCGAAGATCGCAGCTCCGCATCCGTGGTGAGCTTGCGCAGGCCGCTCCCGCCCCCGGTCGCGACGAGCTCCGCGATCGGCGCCACCAGGAAAAGCAGGAACAGGGAGGCAAACGTCGCGGCGACGACGCTGGCGACTCGGTGGGAGACGCGAGATGGGATCAAGGGCTCGACGGGATCGTAGGCACGCGGCGGTGTCCGGGGAATCTGACGCGCACCGACGATGACTGCCAACCGGCGGCCCTGGACCGCCTTCGGCAATGGGAGCCGTGGCGTATATTCCCCCCATGTCGAATGCCGCCGTCGAGATACAGCACGCCTGGAAGCGCTACACTGGCCACGTCGCCGTCCGTGACCTGTCCCTCACCGTTCCACGTGGGTCCGTCTATGGGCTTCTGGGCCCGAACGGCGCTGGGAAGACGACCACCATCCGGATGATGCTCAACATCATCGCACCGGACGAAGGGACCATTCGGATCTTTGGCGAGCCGAACTCCAAGGCCGGGATCACCGATCGGATCGGCTACCTCCCGGAGGAACGCGGCTTATACCGGAAGATGCAGGTGCGGCGCGTTCTACGGTTCCTCGCCCAGCTCAAGGGCATGTCGGGCGCCGATGCCGATCGCCGGATAGACCACTGGCTCGACCGTCTGGGACTCAGGACTAGCGAAAAGGACTGGGGTGCGGCCAAGGTCGATGACCTGTCTCGCGGCATGCAGCAGAAGGTCCAATTCATTTCGACGCTGATCCACGACCCCGACCTCGTCATTCTCGACGAGCCGTTCAGCGGCCTCGATCCGATCAATGCACAGGCATTGAAAGACATTGTCGTCGAGCTGCGCCAGCGCGGGAAGTCGGTGATCTTCAGCACCCATCTCATGGACAACGCCGAGCGGCTCTGCGACTCCGTGTGCATCATCGCGCGCGGCGAGAAGGTGCTCGATGGCGCGGTCGCGGAGGTGAAGGCGCGTCAGGGCGACCGCCACGTTGCGGTCGTGCTCTCGAATGGCACACCAGACAGCGTCCCGGAAATTCTTCGCGATCGAACGCTCGTGGCGCGCTGCGACGATTCCAATCGCATGCTGGAGATCGAGCTCGCCCCGACCGCCTCTGCGCAGGACCTCCTCGCGCGGCTCATCGGGGCTGGCGCTTCGATCGAGCGGTTCGAGCTCGTGCGGCCCTCGCTGCACCGCATCTTCCTCGACCGTGTCGGCGCGACCGGCGTCGAGGAGGGGATGAGCGGCCATGGATAAGCTCTGGGTCATCACCGCGCGTGAGTATCTCGAGCGGGTTCGTACGCGGTGGTTCCTGTTCAGCACCGTGTTCGGCCCGGTGTTCTTCGCCTTGCTCATGATCCTCCCGGCCATCGTCGCCCGGCGCACGAAGGCGTCCGAGGAGGTGTCGCGCATTGTCGTGCTCGATGCCACCGGGCATCAGCTCGGCCACCGAATCGCCGACGGCCTGAGCGTAGGGATGATCGGCGACACGGCGCGCACCCGGGTGCAGGAGGTGACGGCGGGTCAGCTCGCGCCCGCCGAGAGCGTCGCGACGCGAGAGATCGTGCGCGGGGCGCTCACGGGATACCTGGTACTCGATTCCGCGGCACTCGAGGGACGCCGCGTCCGCTACGCGGGGCGTAATGCGTCGGCGGAGGCGGACATGGAGATGATTCGCCGCGTCGTGCGCGAAAGCGTGATGCAGACGCGACTCGAGATGGCGGGGGTCGAGCCGGACCGCTCCGCTTCTCTCGTACGCACGCAGCTCGAGTTCGAGCTCGAGCGCATTACCGATCGCGGGCGCGGCGGCTCCGCGAGGGTCAGCGTCTTCTTTGCGCTGATCATCGTGGTGATGCTGTACATGGCGCTCATGCTCTATGGCCAGGCGGTGCTGCGCGGCGTGATGGAGGAAAAGCAGACGCGCGTCGCCGAGGTCGTGGTCTCGAGCGTGGAGCCGTGGAAGCTTCTGGCCGGAAAGGTCGTCGGCGTTGGCGCGGTTGGTCTCACGCAGCTGGCGGTCTGGATCTCGTCGGCAATCCTGCTGCTTCGCTATCGTGGGCCAATTCTCGCGAGATTCGGGGCATCGGAGATGTCGTTCACGCCTCCCGATGTCACGGTCGGCATGGGGCTCATGCTGTTGCTCTTCTTCGTCGCGGGCTACGTGTTCTACTCGGCGCTGTTCGCGGCGGTCGGTGCCATGGTGAGCACCGAGCAGGAGGCGCAGCAGGCGCTCATGCCGATCATCCTGCTGCTCGTATCGAGCTTCGTGTTCTTTCAGCCGATTCTGTCCAACCCCACCAGCGGGCTCGCGCAGACGCTGTCCTGGCTTCCCTTCTCCGCGCCCATCGTGATGCCGCTGCGCATGGCGGTGATCCCGGTCGCGGGATGGGAGGTGGCAGTCGCGCTGATCTCGGTGGCGGCGGGCAGCTACATTGCCGTCTGGATCGCGGCGCGGATCTATCGGACCGGAATGCTGATGTACGGGAAGCGACCGACGATCCGCGAGCTCGCGCGATGGCTCGGCACGACGTAATCGACCTTCGTTAGGTGGGGCTCAGGCGCGGCAGCCGGACCGACGGTACGTCTGGGTGACGAAGGTGTACTCGGCGCCAAGCATGGAAACGCGAATCGAGTCCGCATCGGCGAGGGTGCCAGCGACCTGCTGACGCGCCGAGTCCACGCGCGTGCGGGCTCGACCGACCAGCGCATATGCGCGGTCGAGCACGCGGCAGCCCACCAGCCCTTCGCGATGGTCCTTCGCGATATCGCGATAGTAGGCCAGCGCCCCCGACAGTGAATCGACCGCCGCCGCCAGCGGGAGCTCCACCGGTGCGCTGTCTCCGTTCATCGCCACGGTCAATGCAGCGGACGGGACCGGTTGCTCCGCGACCGGAGGTGCCGGCGGCGCTCCACGCCTGGTCGGCGAGCGCAGCGTCGACAGTGCGATCACACTGAGGAACGACATGGCAGCCACCGCGAGGCCTATCTGACGGCGCCGCTGCCAGCGTCTGGCTTCCTCATGAAAGTCAGGGGGCAGCGCCACCGCCGGCGTGGTAGACGCGGGCAGTGGTATCGCCAGCGGTGGCGAGGGCCGTTTGCGCGATGCGCCCAGCGGCGTCGCCGAGCGTGGCGCCGCCGGCTGGGGACGTTCGCGCTGAACGGGAGTCGGCCGCGGAGATGGTGGCTGAACGAGCGCGGGCTTGATTGGCGCGGGCTTGATTGGCGCGGGCTTGCATCGGCGCGGGCTGCTCCGGCGCGGGCTGCATTGCCGGCTGCGCGGCTGCCGACTGGGACCGGGTTGGCCGCGGAACAGCGGTCACCATCGGGGGCACCATCGGAGCCCGCTCGTCAGGCACACGGGGCTCACGCATGGGCGCCGGCGCGGCACGGAGCGGCTCGACCTTCAACGGCCTAACGGGTGCCCTCTCGCGAACGGAGTCGGCAACCGGCGAGGCCTCGTCTTCACGACGAGTCACCGATGTCGCGACGCCCTTGAGCTTCACCCAGGGATCCTTGATCGCCTCCCACCACTCGTCGATCGGCTCCTTCGGCTCCGGCTCAGGAGCGGGCTTGCGCGGCGGAGTGACCGTGGCCTCGACGACCTCCTTCTCCGCCACCGGCAGTGGCGCGACCGGCTCTGCCGCCACGTACGTCGTCCAGCTCACGCACGTGCGGTCCAGGCGCTTGGAGTCGGCGCCCGGCGAATCGAAGAGCTCGTAGAAGGGAATGCAGTAGCTACGGCCGACGCGCGCGTCGTAGGTAAAGAAGGCACCCTTGCACTTCATCGGATCCGGCATGACGAGCATGGTCGTCTGCCAGGGTTGATCGAAGTAGGTGAGATGCGTCTCGACGTCGTCAGGCAGCAGCTGCAAGCCGAGCCCGGTTCCGTTGCGATACCAGCCGATGAGCGACAACCGGTGCGTATCGAGCCGCTTGCGGACGGTATCGAACGACTCCTGCGTCACGCGTGACAGGAGCGCGTTGCTACTGACGTCGGCGAAGGGGACGACCGTGTTGATGACCGAGTAGCGCACGTGCGTACGCGGGCACTCGAACAGCTGTCCGGCGAGGAAGCCCCCGAGCTCGAGGTCGGGCGCCGACCGCAGGTGACGCTCGACCTGAAGGAAGGCGCGCTGCGTGACGAACAGAAACGCTTGCTGCTCAGTCGTCCGCATCATGGACGCGAGCAGGTGGTAGGAATCAGGCAGCGGTTTCCAGAGGATCGCGCGTGCCGTAGGCAGCGGATCGCGGAGAACGTTCCCGCGGTCCGTCACCTCCCGGTGGACTTCGGCGTCGCGCGCCGGTGGCCGCATGTCCGCTCTCACCGCACCAGCACGGGACGGAGCAGCGTCGAGGCGGCGGTCTCATCCACGACGCCGAACGTTGGCTGGACATCGAAGTACCCATGCATGCGCGCGTGGAATATTTCGTTGCCCTGATTCCAATCGAGGCTGTCGACGACGAACGAGCCCGTGGCGCGGGTGGTGAGAATCGCGCCCGCCCCATCGTCGTACCAGGGGACGTAGTCGGGGGAGGGCAGGTATCCCGACCAGTAGGCGACACGCAGTGGCATCTCGATCCGTGCACCGCCCGAGCGACAGGTGAGCACGGTCGTGCCCAGCAGGTCGCCGCCAAGAGACCGGCAGATTTCGGCCAGTCCGTCGCGTACCGCCCTCACCTTCGGCGTCGGCTCGGACCGAACGAGATTGCCGGGACGCACTCGTGCGGAGCATCGCCCGTCGGGTGGGCCGGCGAGGTACGAACGGTACGTGGCAGTATCGATGGACGGACGCGAATGCATCCCCGGATCGGTTGGGTCGTACGTCGAATCAATGTCGATCGGAAAATACTGGTCGCGCTTGAGGTGGTCCTCGCCGAACTGCTGGCCGCCGGCGGTACTGTGCTGCGTCTGCTCATCGCCGAAGTGGAAGTGCCACTTCCGGGCGCTGACCGGCAGATCACGGAGCTGACGAATGTCGTCGTCGGTGAGGGAGATGTCCGACCACGGCTGGTGACCGAGAATCTGCAGCAGCCGGCTGTACGGAACGGCGATTGGCTTGAGGCACGGCGGCTCCATCACCGGTCCCGACGACCAGGCGATGGCCGTGGCGGTGATCGTGACGGTCGAGTCGCCGAAAACGCGCACCAGCGATAGCGGCAACGGCTGCCGGGTCGTGATTCGAACGGCGTCCTTGGGCTCCCCCCCTGCAACGAAGGAACGCTCTCCCGAGAGCCAGACGCCGTACTCCACCTCGACCGAATCGATGTTGTGTTGCTCGACCAGATTGCGTTGCGCGTACGCGCGCGCCGTATCCTCGTAGGTCTCGCTCCCCTCGAGCAGCTGGAGCGCTCCCGCGAGTGCCGCCGCGTCGGCGGCTGTCTGCAGCTCGTTTTTCGCGGCGAAGATGCGGCTGGCATCGACCGAGATCGCCGCGATCATCATGAGCGCGACGATGAAAATCCCCGTCATCACTACGATCGCACCACGGCGATTCCGTAGTCTCCCCCTTCCGGGCGCTGTCATCATAGCCGTGCCTATCGCGCCGCTGCCGAGAGCGACGAGATCACTTCGAGGACGGCCGGTCCGAGAATGATGATGAAGAGCGCTGGCAGAATCATCGTGACCAGCGGGAACGTCATCTTCACCGGCGCGAGCGCGACACGCTTCTCCGCGTGCTGGCGCCGCTTCCGTCGCAGCGTCATCGCCGCAACGCGCAAGACCTTCGTGATGCTGGTGCCCCACTTCTCGGTTTGGATCAGGCTGGTCGACAGCGAGCGCAAATCTTCCACTCCGGTCCGGCTCCACAGTCCGCGAATCGCTTCCTCGCGCGTAACGCCCGCGTTCGTCTTTCGATTGACGACGAGCAGCTCTTGAGACAGATCGGGATACGTGAATGACAGCTCCCTCGCGACCCGAAGGATGGCGGCGTCCAGGCTGATGCCCGCCTCGACGCACACCACGAGCAGATCCAGGGCGTCGGGCAGACCATGGCGAATGCGATCCTGACGGGCTCTGACCAGTCGCTCCAGCACAGCGATGGGAAGAATCCAGGCGATGAGGGCCGTGCCCAGAACGATGACGGTCAAGAGCGGCAGAGGGGCCTGCACGAGGGTCAGCCCGACGGCCGTTGGCAGAAGAACGAGCGTGGCCAGGCGGGCCGCAGCGAACGCTGCCGGCGCCACCGGTCCATCGTGACCGGCATAGATGAGCTTCTGCGCGAACCTGGACGTTTCGAGACCGACCGGGATCTGCTTGAGGACGCTCTCGCGCCGCTCTTTCTTCCTGGCCGCACCAAGGAGCGCGCTGCGGCGTGAGACTTCGGCATCGGTGACACCGAGGGCGCGATTGACCAGCGCCTGCCGTCGACGATCAACGACAAAGGTGTACGCCGCGACCCCGAGAGAGGTCACGCCAAGTGCGATGAGGAACAGCAGCGCGAGCGTCATTCGAAGAGCCTCACACGTCGATGTCGGCGATACGCACCATCACCAGGTATCCCAGGGCCACCGACACGCCGGCCAGGACGAGCATGACCTGTCCGGCAGTTTGCTGGAGCATGGGACGCATGAACGCCGGATTGAGCGCGAACATGCCGATGAACACCAGCAAGGGAAGAGCAGCGAGAATACGGGCCGAGAGTCGTGACTCGGCGGTGAGCGTCTCGAGCTCACCCTCGAGCGCGAATCGCTCCCGCATGATGTCACTGATGTTCGCGAGCACCTCGCCGAGATTTCCCCCCGATTCACGCTGCACGAGGACCGCCGTCACGAACATCTTGAGGTCCATGCTGTCGACGCGTGTCTGCAGCGACAGGAGCGCGGAGCGGACATCGATGCCCAGCCGCTGCTCATCGAAGAACCGGGCGAACTCCGGACCTAACGGCGCCGGCATCTCTTCGCCGATGAAATTCATCGCCGCCTGAAACGAGTAGCCCGCCTTCATCGCACTCACCAGCATGTCGATCGCATCGGGGAGCTGCGCCTGAAACGCCTCGAGTCGCTTGCGCTGCCGGCGCTTCATCCAGATGAACGGGCCGACCGCGCCGATCACCCCGAACACCACCGCGAAGATGACGCTGCCGAACAGCAGGCCGAGTGTGGCACTCGCGACCACGGCGAGGAGGCACACCTGAATGAAGCCCGCCGGTGACATTGACGAGCCCGTGCGCCTGAGCTCGTCGGCGAGCGATTCGGTGTACGAGCGCCCGGTGAGGATGCGGCCGAGCAGTCCCGCACCGCCGGCCTGGGCGCCCTTGAGAATGCTGATCGCGCGCCGCTCCTCGTCGGTCGTCGCCAAACGAGCGAGCGCATCATTCGCCGCCTCGAGACGGCGGCGATTGATGAACATGTAGGCCCCGACGAGCAGGGCGATCGTCGCGGCGAAGACGGCGAGAAGGACGAGAAGATCCATGGTCTAGATCCCGTCGAACATTTGTGGCGGCAGTTCGACGCCGGCCACCTGAAGGCGCTCGACGAACAGCGGACGGACGCCGGTCGCCTCGAATTGGCCAACTACCTGCCCTTCGGCCGTGATGCCGCGGCGCCGGAAGCGATACACCTCCTGCGTCGTGACGACATCGCCTTCCATCCCGGTCACTTCGGTGATGCTCATGACCCGGCGCGAGCCGTCGGCGAGACGCGCGATCTGGATCATCACATCGACGGCCGACGAGATCTGCTCGCGCATCGCGCGCGTGGGCAGCGCTGTTCCCGCCATGAGAATCATCGTCTCGAGACGGGCCAACGCGTCACGCGGTGTGTTGGCGTGAATCGTCGTCAGCGAGCCCTCGTGGCCGGTGTTCATCGCCTGCAGCATGTCCAGCGCTTCGGCGGACCGCACCTCACCAACGATGATACGGTCGGGACGCATACGAAGCGCGTTCTTCACCAGGTCACGTGAGATCACTTCACCGCGGCCTTCCGCGTTCGGCGGCCGCGTCTCCAGGCGCACGACGTGCTCCTGATTGAGCCGCAATTCGGCGGCATCCTCGATCGTGATGATGCGCTCGTCGGCAGGCACGAAGGAGCTGAGCGCGTTGAGCAGCGTCGTCTTGCCGGAGCCCGTACCGCCCGAGATCACGATGTTGAGCCGTGCATGCACGCAGCCCGCGAGCAGACGAATCATGCTCTCGGTGAGCGTGCCATTCTGAATCAGCTGCTGAACGGCGAGATCAGCCTCGAAGCGCCGGATCGAGAGCACCGGCCCGTCGAGCGCCAGCGGCGGGATGATCGCGTTGACGCGTGATCCATCGGGCAAGCGGGCGTCCACCATCGGTGACGACTCGTCGACACGACGGCCGACCTTGCTCACGATGCGATCGATGACGGACAGCAGATGCGCATCGTTACGGAACGACGCCGGCACGCGCACGAGCTTGCCGTAGCGCTCGATGTAGATCTCGTGCGCGCCGTTGACGAGGATGTCGCTGATCGTCGGGTCGCGGAACAGCGGCTCGATGGGGCCGAGTCCGATGATCTCGTACACGATCTGCTCGACGACTTCCTCGCGCTCGTTCTGGCTCAGCGGCGTCTGCTCGGCGCGCAGGAACTCGACGACGGCGGCGCGGATCTGCCGCGACAGCTCCGCTTCATCCTTCACCTGCTCCAGCGCCTCGAGGTCGAGGCGCTCGATCAGGCGGCGATGCAGGTCGACCTTGAGCTGCTCGACGGCGCTCAGCGTGGGCTGCTCGCGGCCGCGCCCGCCGGTGTACATCCCGGACGCACGCTCCTTGGGCCGCGGTGGGGGGGCGTACTCGCCGTAGGTCACGGGTTCGGCGGCCGCAGGACGGGTCGGCGGCGGCGGGGCCGCTGTCCGGTTACCGCCGTTCGACTTGACGCCCATGAGACGTTCGCGCAGCGACATTCGTTAGGCTCTCTTTTTCATGCCGAGGAGGGCGCGCAGCGACCGAACGCCGCCACGATGAGCACCATTTCGAGCAACCTCTCCCACGCCCGCGAGCTTGGCCGCGAGCTGTCCATAGCTCCACGCCAGCTTGGAGCTGGAGTCGAATTCCGCCACGGGAATTCCCTTCATGAGCGCGCCCGCCGAGGTGCGATAGTCGTTCGGAAGCTTCCAGAACACGTCGCACTTCAGAACGTCGGTCGCGTCGGTGAGCGACAACACTTCGCCGGACTGATAGCGGTTCACGACGACGCACATCTTGTCGTTGGGGTACCCGAGCCGGCGGCAGATCGCGAGGCTCCGCTGCGTGCTCCGCAGCGCTGGGACGTTCAGCTGCGTGACGAGCAGAATGCGGTCGGCGATGTCCATCGCCGCCAATGTGCGCTCGCTCATGTGATGCTCGCAGTCGAGCACCGTGAACGCGAAGTGGCTGCGCAGCTGCTCGACGATGGTACTGATCGTCGCGCCATCGAGCAGATCGTCGAGCTCGGGATTGTCCGGACCCGGCAGCGCCCAGATGCCCTCGCGGTACGGCGTCATGAGCGAGTAGAGGAGCTCGGCATCCACGCGATCGAGCTTCTTCACCAGATCGCCGAGGTCGTACGCCGGCTTGAGGTTCAGGAAGACCCGGATGTCGCCGTCGGTGACGACGAGATCGGCGATCGCGACGCGCGAGTCCTTCTGTCCCTTTGCCAGGGCGTGGGCGAGATTCGCGGCGATCGAGGTCGTGCCGACTCCACCCTTGCCGCTGTACAGGGCGTAGACGGCTCCGCGCTGGCCATTCGCGTTCGCGCGGCGCATGAGCCGGTCGATCGCCGTCGCCAGATCCTTCGGATCGGGCGGGTAGACGAGGAACTCCTGGATCCCCGAGCGCATCGCGCGAAGGATCAGGTCCGGCTCGGCGCGCGGTGCGGTGCCAATCGTAAACGACACGCGTCCTGCGCGAAGCGCGCGCTCGACCGCCGCCAGCTGGAGGGAGTCGAGCTCCTGGAGCGGAAGCAACAGCAGATCGTAGGTCTGATTCTGCAGCTCCGACAACGCCGTGCTGACGTCAATCGACGCGCTCGGCTCAGCGAAGCCGAAGCGCGCCAATACGGCTTTCGCCGCATCCGTCGGGCCGGCCGCGCCGGCGACGATGAGCGCCTTGCGTAGCATCGACACGCTAGGGCCGTGCACCCGGCGGCAACCGCTTCTCCAGCGCCTCACGGGCCGGAAGCGTCGTGTCGGGAACCAGCTGAATCGTGTGCTCCGGCGGCGGCCGCATCGGGTCGATGATCACCGGCGTGACAATGACGACGAGCTCCGACTCGTTCTTCTGAAACCGGGTGCTCGAGAAGAGCTGTCCGAGAATCGGGATGTGCATGAGCAGGGGAATCCCCGTCTTCACGCGCTCTTCCTCGGTGTTGAACATTCCGGAGATGATGAGACTGCGGTCGCGTCGGACGTCGACCGTGCTCTCGATGCGGCGCGTGCGGAAGGCGGGTACCCGGAATCCGGAGACGAGCACGGCGTTCACGAAATCGAGGCTCGAGACCTCGGGACGAACGCGCAGCTTCACGAGCGAATCACTGATGATCTCGCCCATGAAGTTCAGCCGGACGCCGAACTCACGGTACTCGATGGTGACGCGCGACCCGGATGCGTCGCCGGCGCCCGCCTGGACCACCGGCACAGGGAGCTCACCGCCGGCGAGGAAGTTCGCCTCCTCCTTGTTCGCGGCGAGGATCGTCGGCTCGGCGAGCACCTTCGCCCGGCCGGCCTGCTCCTGCGCCTCGATCCAGCTGACGAGCCTGTCCGTGCCGAAGTCCGTGAAGATCGAGAGGAAGCGGCGCGTGGCGGTGATGATCAGACTGTCGGCGGGAAAGATGCTCCGTGGGTCGATGAGCCCGGAGCTCGCGTTGACGTTCTTGTCGTATATCGCGCCGGACACGCTCAGCTCGCGTAAGGCATCGCGCCGCACTTCCGCGAACTTGATGTGAAGGGCGATCTGCATGCGGTCGGCGGGCGAGTGCACCGAGACGCGATAGTGCTGGCGGGTGCCATTTGCCTGCCAAATGATCGCGTCGGTCTCACCAGCGGTGAGCGCATTGATCACGACCTCCCGCTCCCCAATGACGATCACGTCGGCTACTCCCGGCGCGGCGATCGACACACGAGAGATGGGCACCGTGGTCGAGATCGGATATGAGCGGCCGATCGGGAGATCGATGCGCGTGACCTGAAGCGCCTGTGCCGCGGCGGTCGTCGCCGTGAACGTGATCATGGCGGCGAGCACAACGCGCGTGGACATCGCGGTGAGGCGGTTCAAGAGAGCTCCTGGCGTACGAATGAGGCGCGGCAGACGCTCATGGCGTCCCGTTACCGTTGGCTGTGTCGACCTGGAATTTCTGCTGGCTGACCTGATTGCCGCGATAAACTCGAACCGTCAGTGAGTCCGGCTTCGCAACCGGTGGGGCCACGGCGACGGCCGGCGGAATCGGGCGCTCGACCTCGGGCTGCCGCCTCGGCGTCGAGCGAGCGGGACGTGTCGGAGCTTGCGCGACCACAGGGGCCGGCTTGGCCGCACGGAGTTGCGCCAGCACCTCGGACGAGGTCGATCCCTTCGTCTCCGTCGTGTCGCCATCGTCGAAGCCGCGCAGGACGAGCTGAATCGTCCCCTGGCGCATTGCGACAGCGAGCTTTTCCGCCTGCGTCGGTGTCACCTCGAGCGTAGCCGTCGTGGCGGGAGTCGGCTCGCCGGTGTCGTCACGGGTGGTGCGCGAGCCCATTGAGAGCACCCGCATGTTCTCCAGGAACAGCTTGGAGACTTCCTCGGTGGCGCTGTTGTTCGACTCACGCAACGACACGAGCACATTGACCCGGCTGTTCGGCTGAACGAGGCCGCTCATGCCGGCCACGTCATTGATCCGGACCGACATCGCCCGCATCCCCGGGGCGATACGCGCCTCCAGACCCGGCGCCGTGCCCGCGCGCGCGAGCCGTCCCGCAACGATCGCCTCTCCCGCAAAGATCGGAACTCGCGCAACGCGACCCGCGGCCACATTGAGGCTCGACATTGCTTCCTTGGGGACCGCGACGGCAGGCCACTGCTTCACCTCGAGTGCTGGCTTGTCGAGGGCGGCGCCGGCAGGGATGTCCTTCGCCGCGACGACGACCGCCTTGGTCGCGACGCGAGCGCTCATCTTGGCCGCCTGCAGTACGCGATAGACGCCGTAGGTCGCGATCGCCGCAATGAAAACCGCGGCGTAGAAGACAATGGTGTACCGTCTCTGAGCCATGAGTCGTTGCTCCGAGGGCGCACGGCTCCAGCCGGCGCCCGATGTTTCGCGTTAGGTGCCGCGCTCCCAGCGGAAGGTGGCCTGTCGTGTGATCGGCCAGGTTCCGACTCCCAGTGCGCCTGCGATTGGCGTGAGGGGTTGGAAGGGAAAGCTGTCGACACGCACGGTGATCAACTCTCCGTCGAACTCGATCTCGATGTGCTCATTGCGGAGCGTATCACCGCCGAACGGCTTCGAGACCCCTCGAACCCGTGTGCGAATCTCGCTTTGCCCCAACGTGCTCATTGGTGCGGCCAGAATGGCCCCGTACCGCGAGCCCTCACGAACAGCTGAAATGATGTTGTTGACCGTATAGAACGCGCGCCCGAAGTCGATGATGCCGAAGATGATGAGCGCGAGGATCGGCATAACGAGCGCGAACTCGACCACTGCGGCTCCATCGTCTTCCCGAATCAACGTTCGTGAGCGCATGACGTCCTCTACCAGATCAGTCCAGGAACCCAGGCCGCCGCCGCGGAGCCCGCGGCGATGGCCAGGCCGTACGGAATACGACGTTCCTTCGGTGTCACTTCCGGCGCGATGGCACCGGTCGCTCGCGAGGCGAGCATCCACCCGCCGAAACGGGTTACTGCTGCCGATAAGCCGCCCTGCCGCGAAAGCGCCCACACGGCAAGCAACCCACCGGCGAAGGCGCCGAGAAGCGACGCCTCCAGGATCCCCGCGATGCCAAGCCAGGTACCCGATGCGGCAGCGAGCTTCACATCCCCAGCCCCGAGAACGCGCATCAACCAGAACGGGAGCCACAGAGCAAGCCCAACTGCACCACCGCCGAGTGCGTACCCTAGCCCGGCAAGCGGTGCCATCGTCGCCATCGAGTACCCGATACCACCCAACACCAGCGCGAGCACCAAGCCGTTCGGGATGCGCCGTGACCGAAGGTCGGTCACGCAGGCACCCACGAGCAGTAGCGTGAACGCTGCGCCTGCTACGACGGGCGAGGGCCCGCTGAACGCATTCACGCCACTAACCCCGAATGGTCAGGGCGCGGCGGCTGGCGCGTGCGGATTGGCGCTCGGCGTCGCGACGATGTCATCGCGCATGTTGTTCCACCACAGCGAGATGTCATCTCGGAACGCAGTCAGAATTGCGATCAGGCCAACTGCAACGATGGCGAGGAGCAGCCCGTACTCGGCGATCGCGGCGCCGTCTTCGTCGCGAAGGAAGCGACGAACGCCTTGCATCAAGCGGTTCATGCGAGACTCCTGGAAGGAAGAGAAGTGGGACTAGCAATGCGGGTGAGACGGCAAGGCGTAAACAAGCCGAGCTCCAGTCGCAGCGACGAACGTCACACAACCGGGTAGCCATCTCGGGCGGCAAAGGCCGTTGCAAGGAGAGCACCCACCAGACGCCCGGCTTTGCTCGCAAAGTCAGCCCTGCTCCGGTGCTCGAATACACGGTGCTCGAACGGCTGTTCAAGCCGCGTGATGTCGTCTGCCACCAGCTCCGTTACGGCAAGATGGACAACGACTTGACGACATCGGGCGGAGCCTGGTCCGACCCACGCACGCCACCGCACGGCGACGAGTGCGCCGAGCCTCTGTATGCACCGGCCCTGCTCCCGCCCCCCGTTGACTGAGTATTGGTGTGTCGCGCTTGCACCACAGGTGATGATGCGAGCCATCAGGGTCCGGCGAGGGCGCGCTACACCAGGGGCAGATTCACCCCGTCAGTAGGGTGTCCTTCGACCCCCCATCCGCCGCCGAAGTTCCTCCGCCGCTGACCGCCGGCGTTCACCGACGCCCAGGCTCGCGTTCACCGATGCCGCTATCAGCAGCATCAGCCAAGCGGCACCGCAGAGGATCAGTAGCGCGCGGAGGTGCCAGGTGTCCCGGTTGAAATCGGGTGGGAGCCAGTTCGCGAGGTAGACGCTTGCCCCCGATGCCCGCAGGATGAGGTCGAGGGCGGCAGTAATGAAAAGTGCGATGGCGACTCGCGCGCTGACGCGGGCGAGGAAGCCACCGCGCCGGTCAAAGCCTCGGGCCCGCCTCAGGGCGGCGACCGAGAGCACGAGCCCGGCGATCCACTGTATGCCGCCGAGGATGGGAAGGAGGGTTCCGAGTCCGTCGCCCATGGTTGGGAGTCAGGAGTCAGGAGTCAGGGATCAGGGGGTGTTAGGGAGCGGGTTGGAGGGGAGAAACGCGTACTGCTTGGGCATCCCCTGACACCTTCACCCTAACACCCCCTCATCCCTGACCCCTGATTCCTAGCTCCTGCCGTTCAGTCCGCGCGTGCGCCGAGAGCGCCCGAAGGGGCGACGCTCGAGCGCGATCCGCCCGGCGTCTCGCCGTAACCGACCAGCTGACGCTCCGACGTCGATCGCGACGCCGCGTGCGTGCTCGTGGGAGCCCCCAAGGCGCTCTTGAGCTCACCGACGAGACCGTCGACCCGCTGCGAAAGCGCGGTACTCACTCCACCGATGAGGGTGGCGGCAAGATCGTCGAGCAGTGCGCCGACCTTGCTGCCGGCACCATTGGTGGCCTTCACGGCCGCCGCTGCCGCCTTCACATTGGCGCGCGAGTTGGCGAGCGCGAACCCCGCCCCCGCGGCGACGGCGAGTGCTGGCCACGGGTGATCGCGAACGATCTCCATGACGTTCAGCTTGTGCTCGAGCTGCGCGAGCGTGTCCGACATGCGCTCCCGAGTCACCTCGATGTCGCGCCGGACTTCAGCTGTCGTTTCAGCCATTCCTTGTCCTCCTTGAGCGTCTGCACCGTTTCGTCAGGCATGAGACGGCGAGGCGAGAGATGCGCGGCCCCGCGGCGTGCCATCCACGCGGCGATCCCGCCGGCGATCACAGCGCCAATGAGTGCCGCAAGCCAATACCGGTCCCGAAGCCACTGGTCACCGGCGAGCAGGATGATGCCGATCAAGACCGTGAACGTTCCGAGCATGGCGAGCACGGCGCCGCTGGCGGTGAGCGCCGTGCCGACGCCCACCGCGCTGGCGATGCCGCCCAGCTCGACGCGCGCGAGCCGCAGCTCCTGACGGAGCAGCGCGGCGCCGCCGTCCGCGAGATCGCGTAACAGCACGCCGATCCCGCGTCCGTTGTCGCGTCCGGTCGCCATAGGTCCTCCTAGCGGCGGAACGCCTTGCCCAGCACGTACCCGAGCCCGACTGCGACGAGGAGCGTGCGAGCGGGGTGTTCCTTCACCTGGCGCTCGATGTCACCCTTGACCGTCTCGAGATCGGCGTTGCGCACCCAGTTCGCGGTGCTCTGCATTCCGCCGGCGACCTTGTCGGCGACCTGTGTCATCTTGTCGTTTTCGGAGACGCCGACGGTGCTCTCGCCGGTCGCGCCCGCATACTGGCCACCGCTGTGCGCGCGCTGCCGAAGCTTTTCGGCGCCCTGCTCGAGCCGATCCGCGAGCGACGACTTCAGCTCACTGGCGCGCTCGCCGATCTTTTCCTTCGCCTTGCTGACCTTCCCGCCGACGCTTTCCGTCGATGTGCCCGCGCCCATCGATCCGGGCGCACCGGAGAAGGATGTGTCGGCGCGCTGCGCGCCCGACCCGAAGCCGGTGTCGCCAGTGCCCGCACCACTCTGTCCGCTGGAGCCCCCGACGCTTGGCGTGTCGTTGCTGCCACCGAACGTGTCATTGTAGTTGCGTTCCATATCCACTCCCCCCTCGGCTAGTGTGCTGCGTCTCAGAAGCGAGTGACGTGAGTGCAGAGGCTATGCCAAACGGCGAATGCGGAGCACGGAAGGCGGAATTGTGTGATCCGCATTCCGCACTCCGCATTCACCCCTCTAACAGTGGCGCTCGAATGCCTCCACCAGATCCTTCGCGATCTGCTCGGCATCGCGGCCCTCGATCTGTCTGCGCTCGAGCATGAACGCAACCTCGCCGTCCTTCAGTAGCGCGATCTGTGGCGACGACGGGGGATAGGGCGTGAAGTACTCCCGTGCACGCGCCGTCGCTTCGGCATCCTGACCAGCGAAGACCGTCGTCAGGCGGTCGGGCCGCTTCGCGCTCTCCAGGGCACGCGCCACCGCGGGACGCGCGTTGCGCGCAGCGCAGCCGCAGATGGAGTTGACGACGACCAGCGTGGTGCCACTCGCCTCGCGCAGGACATCATCGACCTCCTGAGGCGTGCGCATCTCGCGAACGCCGAGCTGCGTGAGCTCTTCGCGCATTGGTGTGACGAAGCGCTCATCATACATCTGGATTCGCATCACATCTCCATGAGTGTCGTCAGTCCTCCTCGCGGACGGCGCCTTCTCGGACGAGCGCGAGAATCGCCGTCTGCGGTACCACCAGATACCGGTCGCTCTCGAACGTGATCTCGACCGCGGCCCGCCGGAAGAAGAGCGCGTAGTCGCCAACCCTCGCCTGCATTGGCACGAAGCGCGTCTCCCGCGCGGCCGTCCGCCAGGGCTCGTCGGACGTTTCCCCAGGATCGGGCATCGGAAGTCCCGGCCCGGTAGCGACGATCCGGCCGCCCTGCACCGCCTGGTTGTCGACCGCCGACGGAGGGAGATAGAGGCCGACCTTCGTCCGCTCTTCACCCTCCTCGATCGCGATCAGAACGCGATCGCCGACGACGATGAGCTTCTTGTCCTTTTTCCGCATCCCGAACCTCCCGCCATCGCGAAACGATCAACTTCCGAAGACGTCTTCGGAAGCTAGCCTCGTTATCTGACGAGGTGAAATCCAGTTTGTCTCCGCAGTGCCCACCGGATTTTTCCATCCTGCGAGATGATTGCATCTTCCTCCTGCGCCGACCACACCCGCTGTCCGCCCCACTCGGCCACGGCCGACGTCGCCTGGAGCTCGATCGAGAACCACATGCCAGGGATCACCTTGTGGTCGCCGCGACCGGGCACACCGTCCTGACTGTCCCACCGACCGATGAGCGGGCCCGCCCCATGACCGTGAACGCCAATCGGGTGGGTGTATACGCTGCCTTCGATACCTGCGCGGCGCATCTGCTCGAGCGAAGTCTTGAGGATCTCGTTGCCCGTCCGGCCGACGCGAAGCTCCTGCATAACGATATCCTGCAGCCGGTTCGACGCCAACAAGACCTGCTGCAATCCCGCCGGCGGCGCTGTCTCGCCGGTGAGCAGGACGTAGCCCATGTGCTGCGTGTCGGTGGCGAGGCCGAGCGCCACGAGGCCGACGTCACAGTGAAGCACGTCGCCACGTTGAATGATCGGGTCCTCGCCGAGTTGCTGGGCCGTCGCGCCGCGACGCTGCACGGTCACTGACGGATGGAACCAGGCCGTGAGGCCCAGGTCGTTCACGCGCTGACGGAACCACCACACGACGTCGCTGGTGCGGGTCTCGCCCGGCGTAATCACGCGATTCGAGAATGCGGTGTCGATGAGCGCCCACACGAGCCGCTGCAGACCCTCGTAGGCCCGCGCTTCATCCGGCAGGCGGGAGGCGATGAAGTCGACCGCCATCCCTTCCACGCGCACGAACCGGCTGGTCCACGGCTCCCCCAGCGCCTCACGCATGGTTTCGTACTCACCGGCTGACAATCCGTCGGCGAAGGCCCACCCGCGCGAGACGTTGATGGCAATCCGCGCCGGCTTTCGCTGCTCGATCAGATCTCTGAGCACGAGCCATTGCTCGTCGTCGCCGATCTCGGCCCGGTTCGCGGCGAGCCAGCTTCCCGACACCGCCCGCTGTGATCGCACGGCAGTGTAGACACCGCCTTGTGACGAGCCGCCCAGTGCCAGACGCTCAACGCCCGCCTCCGGCCCGCGGTCGAAGAGTACGTAGATCGTTCGGCGACGAGCGGCGAACGTCGTCGGCGCGACGATCGAAGAGAAGACGGGATCCTCGTTGTACTCCCGCATCGGGATGATCCACATGTCGACGCCGTACTGTCGCATGAGCCCGGGCAGCACGGTCTCCATGCGCTGTTGCAGCCACTGCTGTCGCACCGCCGCTTGCTCGCGCAGCGTGCCGAACGGCCGCAGCGGAGGGGAGCCCTGAGCGCTGGCGTGCGCGGGGAACATGAGCGCGCCCGCGAGCGCGACACCGATGCGCGCCGCTCTCATTCGCATATCATCGCCTACACATGTGAAGGGCCGAAACGATCAATCTGCTTGATGCGAAGCCGCCTGCTCCTGTCGCTCGTGCTCCTCATGAATCGCGACCGCGGTGTGGTCGCGGTTCTCGCTGCGCAGGAGGAGATAGCGCACCACCTGGACGACGCCGGCCAACACGAGCGCGAACAGCGACACCATCACGATGCGCCCGTCGAGAAAGGCCAGCCCCGGCGTCCCGATAATCGTGTCCGTCGCCATCGACGGCCAGTCGCTGAGGTGGGCCTGCGTGCTGCCGAGTCGCTCGACGCCGATGAGGGTGAGCAGCGCGCTCACGCCGGACTCGGCGGCGCCCTCGGCGAGCCCGAAGAGCGGTGCGCGCCACAGCCACTGCTTCACCGGATAGTTTCCGAGGTGCGCCGTCGCGGTCGTGAGCAGCACCACCAACCCGAGCGCGATCGCCCCGAAGACCCCCCACCAGCTGACGGTGATCTCGCTGACGCCGACCCGAATGAGCCTGACGAGGAGTCCGGCGATCACTGCCATCGCCGGCAAGCTCAACGTCAGCTTGCGGAGTATCCTCGGCTCCTCGAGGTGCCACGCGACATTGTCGCGGGGGAAGTAGCGGGCCACGGTCGATAGTATGTAGCCGCGTCGAGTCGGGGCCAAGTAGGAGTTAGGAGGCAGGGGTCAGGGATCAGGGGGCTGGGTGAAGCGTTGTAGGCGATGCATTGCCGTTCTCTCCTGCGACCCATCCCCCTGAAACCCCCTGACCCCTGACCCCTGACTCCTAATTCCTGTTTCGCGATGACCCCCGCCATCCAGGTAAGACTCTCGACGGCATGCAACCGCCAATACACCCAGTCATGCTTGCCGGGCCATTCGGCGTATTTCACCGGGATACCGAGCGCGGTGATGTCGGCGCGAAAGGCGCGGTTCTGCTGGAGGAACGGATCGTCGCGACCGATGTCGACGAACAGTGCGGGCACCTGAGCGCGTCTCGCGACGAGCTGGCGGGCATACACCGCGGGATCGCGCGCGCGCCAGCCAATCGTGTCGCCACCGAATACCGGCCGCATGAGGGCCCAGAGGCCCGGCGAGTAGCGGCGTTGAATGGTGTCGACCGTCGCGGCGTACCGCGTCGGGGACGTATAGGGGGTTGGTCCCGCATAACGAGGGGACAGCACCCCCGAGTGGCTGGCGGCCGCCGCGAACAGATCGGGATAGCGCAGCGCGAGCGAAATGGCGCCGTACCCGCCCATGCTCAGCCCCGCGATCCCGCGACGGGCACGTTCCGCCCGAGTGCGGTACGTCGAATCGACGTGCGCGATGAGCTCCCGTGCGAGGTACTCATCGTACTTGGGCCACGTCACGCAGTAGCTGTTGGCAGGCTCGCGTCGTGCCGTGTCCGCACGACAGGTGGCGGTGTTATTGAGGGCATTCCACGTGGTGTACCAGCCATCATCGCCATCGGGGAGCACGAGGATCATCTCGGGAAGCCCCGCCGCGACCAGCGAGTCCATCGTGCGATCGATGCGGCCGAGGCTGACCCAGTTGTCCTCAGTGCCCCAGGCACCATGCAGATAGTACGCGACCGGATATCGCCGTGCCGTCTCGCGGTGGTACGAGTGCGGCAGGTACACGAGCAGCCGCTTCTGGACGCCTAACGCGTGCGAGAACAGGCTGTCCGGTCGCACCTGGCCCCGCGCGGTGTGCGCCACGACGGGGACGGCCATGAGGCTGGCGGCCAGCGCCAGCGGTCTCCAGGTCACGCGGCAGCCTGCTCGGTGATGTCGGCCGTCCAGGCGATGGCGATGGCGGCAGCGAGCGACACCGCGGTCGGGCATTTCTCCTGGTGGCGGGAGAGCGCGCGGTCCACGGCATCGCGCGAGCCGCTCGGGATGCGCAGGCGGTAGCTGATGGTGATCGAGGTGAGCCTCACGATTCCGTCGACCAGGTCGTTCACGCCAGTGGCTGACGCCGAGATGTCATCAGGAGCGAGCTTGATCCCACGCGCCTCCAGCGCGCCATTGAGAGTTCCGAGCATTCACCCCGCGGTCGATGCCACGATGTAATCCACGGGCAGCGGCATCGGCTGCTCCTGAAGGCGGAAGTGAGCCGCGATCGCGCCGTGCACGCCGAAATCGATCGTCTGGCCCGTCGGCAGCGTCGCCCGCCGATGCGTGCCTTGAACTTTCTGGACGGTGACTATGGAGTCGTAGAGAGACATGAGGTCGTCGAGGTCATCAAGGTGCATCAAGGTGGGCGAGGTGATCGAGGTCAGGTCATCACGGTGTCGCCTTCGATCTCCTCGACGACCTGGACCACCTCGACTACCTCGGCAGTTACGATCCTCCGCACGCCACGCCTTCCGTTATCACCCAGAGGCTCGTGACTCGCGCGGTGTCCGGAATCACCGAGGGGTCATCGCTCACGCGAGTGCTGGCGCTGCCGAGATCCGACAGACGCGTGTCGAGTCCGAACGAGACGTTGGGAAGTCCGGCGAGCCACACCGCGACCGTTCCCTCTCCAACGGCTCCGCACAGGCGACCATAGGACTGACGCAGCTGCGCCACGCTGCTGCCGACGCCCAGCCCGCGCTCGGTGCGAAACGCCGAGTCGGCGACGATCAGGCGTGAGATGGCGCCATTCGCGACGAGGGCGAGCACGCGGTGGCCGGCGAACTCGATGACCGCGCCCTGCTCCTGAATGCCCTCGCCGAGCGAAAATGTGGTGTCGCGAGTGGTGCACGATTGCCCGACATCCCGCACCGCGGCGCCGATGCGTGCCACCCCGATGCCACCCGACGTCACCGCCGGCACGCGCCCGTTAGGCGCGCAGGCATCGGCGACCGGTGCGCGACCGGACGTGTCGGTGGGACGCTGGCCCGCCCGGTCGCTGTCAGCCTCGCGTTGGCAGGCCGATGCCAGGCACATGAGCGCGCCCGCGAGGGCGATCAGTCGACCGTGGCCCAACATTCGATCTCCACGCGCGCACCCAGCGCCAGCCCGGTCACGCCAAACGACGACCGGGCAGGCTTGTTCCCGGGAAAGTACGAGGCGTAGACGACATTCATCGAGTCCCACTCACGCATGTCGGCGAGCATCACCGTGCACTTGACCACGCGCTCCATCGAGGAGCCGGTCCGCTGCAGCACGTCGCGAATGTTGTCGAGCGCCTGCCGTGTTTCCGGGCCGATTCCCCCCGGAACGAGCGCCCCGGTCGCCGTCGTCCCAATCGCTCCTGACAGAATCAGCAGGTTGCCGACGCGCACCGCCGGCGAGAACGGTCGCGTAGGCGCCCCGTACGGCGTCAGGAACTCCGTCAGCGGCCGCGAAGCCGGGCGGCGCGAGCCACAGGCGAGCATGGCGAGGGCGGCGAGGAGGTACAGTGTGTTGCGCATTTTTGAGGAGAATGCGGAATGCGGAATGCGGATTTGGATGACAGCGTGACGGCCGCGTTCTTACACGCAATCCGCATTCCGCATTCCGCATTCATCCCTCAGCGACGCGTCTTGAACCAGATATACAGACGGGATCCCGGCCAGGATGACCAGAAACGCCCAGCGCGTGATCGTCGCTCCGATGCCGTACATCGACCAGAGCACGAACGCGAAGGCGACGATCGCCACCACCTGCGTTCGCCAGCCATTGCCTGCTCCCTCCGCCAACGCACCACGACGGCGGAGCATCCACTCGGCAGCCGCCGTGTAGAGGTGTGGGAGCAGTGTCGTCAGCACCGAGAGCTGCACGATCGTGTCGAAGACGCCGAGCGTCGTGTCGGTGAAAAACAGTCCCAGCGAGAGGCTGCCGATCATCGTCGCGACGATCAGACTCACGTGCGGCGTGCCATAGCGCGGATGCAGTCGCGCCAACGCGGGGAAGAAGATGCCGTCGCGCGCCGCCGAGACGGGGATGCGGCCCGCCATGAGGATCCAGCCGTTGAGCGTGCCCAGCCCGGCGATGATCGCCGCGAAGGCGATGATCGTCGCCGCCCACGGCCCTACCGTGCGCTCCGCCGCGAGCGCGATCGGACGCGCGGAGGTCGCGAGCTCGGTGTTCGGCACCACGCCCGCGACAGCCACCGCCGCAAGCAGAAACGCCGCCGTGCCCACCGCGTAGCCGATCAGCGTCGCTCGCCCGATCGTGTGCGACGAACCGCGAACCTCCTCGGCGGGAACGGTGGCCGATTCGATTCCCGAATACGCCCACACGATCAACGCCACTCCAGTCACGAGGCTGCCCCATCCCTTCGGCGCGAAGGGCGTGAGGTTCGCCGGGTCGAAATAGAAAAGCGCGATGATCGAAAAGAGCAGCAGCGGAACGACGTTCAAGAACAGCACCGAGATCTGGATGCGCGCGCTCACCTTGATCCCGAGCACGTTGATGAGGCACAGCGTCCACAGCAGCGCCTGCGCCAGGATGAAGCGATACGTCTCACTGGCGGCGAGCGCAGGCGAGAACCCTTCGACGTAGCCGACGACACCGGTGACGATCGCCGCGTTCCCCACCACCGCGCTGAACCAGTAGGCCCAGACTGACTGGAAGCCGGCGAATTCGCCCAACGCTTCGCGCGCGAACACATAGGGGCCGCCCGTCTCCGGATACCGCGTGCCGAGCGAGGCGTAGACGAGCGCGACGAAGAGATACCCGGCGGCGGTGACGACCCAGGCGAGAATTCCAAGTGGGCCGAGCTCGGCAGCGAGGAGAGCGGGGAGCGTGTAGACGGACGTCCCCACCATGTTGCCGACGATGAGGGCGACCGCACCGAGGAGGGACAGCCCTCGCACCCACGTTCCGCGCGAGGGCGAGGTCACGCGCTATCGCACCCGCATGCCAAAACGCCCCCAGCGGATTCGCCAGGCAGCGAAGTCCACCGAGAGGTAGATGATCAGCGGCCGGCCGCGCAGGTTCTCGTACGGCACGAAGCCGTAGTAGCGTGCATCCTTCGAGTTGTACCGGTTGTCGCCGAGGGAGAAGAAATGTTCCGCGGGAACGACGATCGGGCCCCAGTTGTCGTGCGTCGGGCCCGCCGGAGGCTCGCCGAAGCGCGTGCCCCGCACCTCGAAGCGCCGTTGCCAGACGAAATCGGGATGCGCCTCGTCGCCACCGGGGCGACCCGGCGTCGTGTTGACGTAGGTGCCGCCCTCCGGCGTCCCGTTCACGTAGAGCAGCCCGCCACGCATGTAGAGGGTGTCGCTCGGCAAACCGAGGATGCGCTTCACGACGGTGGGATTCCCGTCGCGGACATCGGGCGACTTGTACACCGCGATTTCCGCCCGCGTCGGCTCGGCGTATCCGGGGAGGTTGACGTCGATCAGCGGCAGGTGCGGACCGTACACCAGCTTGTTCACGAAGAGGAAGTCGCCGACGAGCAGCGTCGGCTCCATGCTCCCCGAGGGAATACGGAACGCCTCGAGGAGAAAGATCTTGATCGTGAAGAAGATCGCCGCGGCGATCGCCAGCTCCTTGAGGAGGTGGCGCCAGCCGCCCCGTTTCTTTTTCACTCCGGGAGGCGTGCTCTCGGGAGTGCGTGCGCGCTCGGCGCGCGCCTTTTGTGCCGCCACTGCCATTATGCCGCGTGAGTGAGGTGGGAGTCGAGCGTCACGCGAAATACTCGCTCGCGAACGGTGAAGCACAAGAGCGGGGGGCGCACCGCGCACGGCACGCCCCCCGTTGTAGAGCTGACGGCGAACCGCTCAGCCCATGTGACGATTGACCAGCTTCGTCATCTCGAACATCGACACCTGCTTCTTGCCCCCGAAGACGGTGCGGAGCCGGTCATCGGCGTTGATCATGCGACGCTCCTTCGCGTCCTGAAGCCCGTTGCGCTTGATGTATTGCCACAGCTTCTTCGTGATCTCGGTGCGTGGCATTGGACGATCGCCCACTACGGCGGCGAGCGCAGCGTCAGGCTGCATGGGCTTCATGAATGCCGGATTCGGTGCGCGCTTGCGACCGCTCGACTTCCTCTTCGCGCTCTTCCGACGACCGGCCGACTTCTTCCGCGCCGCGCCCTTCCGACGCGCGCCGCCCTTCCTCGCGCCTTTTCTCGCGCCTTTCTTCTTTGCGGGCATCGATATCTCTCCCGAGAGGTTGAGGGATCCGTTCTCCCCGACGACCACGGACTCCATCGCGCCTCAAAGTAAAGAGGCTTGCAGGAGACGCAAGGGTGAAAACTCTCTCGTGCGCTGTGCGCGCTCATAGGGAAAGGCGCTCGATTCCAGTCTGTGACGTGGGTCTCTTCGCAGCAGAGGTGACCTCGACACCCTCGATCACCGTGCCTACTTCGCCATTCCCCGCAGCAGCTTGAGCATTTTCACATCCCACGGGTCGGGAGTCGGATCGTCGTCGCCCACCTCGTAGTTTTTCTGCGGCGTCTCGAGAATGAGCGGCACCTTCGCAGCGCGCTTGTCCTGTAGCAGCCACCGGAACGGCTCCTTGCCGAGGGCGCCTTCGCCGATGAGAACGTGGCGATCGAGATTCGAGCCGAGCTCTCCAGCGCTGTCGTTCAGGTGAAAGAAGGCCGGCGGTTCGCCGCAGGCTTCCTCGAACTCGTCGAGCACGCCGGCCAGCGCTGTGCGCGATGCGCTGATGTCGTAGCCCGAGACGAAGAGGTGGCAGGTGTCGAGCCCGTAGCCAGTTCTCGGGCGCAGGTCGTCGGGCACGTGCTCGAGAATGGCGCCGACTTCGGCCGCGGTACGACCGATCTGCTGGCCGGCTCCAGCGGTGTTCTCGACGAGCAGCCTGGTATCGGTGTCGACTGCACGCAAGGCGGCGACGATGGCCTTCGCGACGCGCTTGGCCGCGGCCTCGCGATCGCCGTCGCCGGCGTTGCCGGGATGAAAGCAGGCCGCGCCAACCCCGATCTGCGTCGAGCGCTCCAGCTCCTTGGTGAGTCCGGCGCTCGCGCGCGCCCACTTCGCCTCGTCGGCATTGGCGACGCTGAGCGAGTAGGGCGCGTGCACGAGGACATGACGGGGATCGATCTTCGTCTTCGCGAGCGCGTCGCGAAACCCCTTGGCGCGCTCGGGTCGCATGGAGATACGGTCGTTGATGAATCGCGGCTTCGCCGTGAAGACCTGGAGCGCCGTCATCCCCGCCTTCTCCGCGCGGGCGACGGCCATGTGGATGCCGCCTTTGTCGATCGTGTGGGCGCCGAGGTATGGCATGCGACTCCTTGGCTCAACGGCTAAGACGTCAAATGTCAGAATTCAGAGTTCGGAAACTGCCTGCGCAGGGACCGTTCCAACGCGGCAAGCAGAATTCTGAATTGGTCCAGCGCTGATGCATTCCCCCCGGCGCCATACCTAACGCCACGCTCCGAGCTGTACGCGCGCTCGAACGGCTGGCATCCCGACGCCGACGGCCCGTGCCTGCTCGAGCCACGCCAGCGCGACGCGCCCGTCCTCGAGCGCGATCCTGGGCTCGCGGACCGTGCCGCTCACTCGCACCACGCGAAGTCGCTCCGCGAAGGTATGTCCTGCCTCACGAGAGATCGCGACGCCCAGGCGCGAGCCTCCGGAGCCGGGATGCTCATAGGCCACGAGCACGGTATCGCCGGCGCTGGCGATGCTGGCCGTGACCGGCTCGTCGCCATAGAGCACCCCAATGGTCTGATGCCAGATCGTGCCCTGCTCCATGGAGTGCGTGTACCAGACTCCCGTCCCTTCGATCGGCTCGATGAAATAGGCGGCGTGGACGTACGCGCTCGCCGTGTCTGCCGTGAGTGCGGGACGCGGACGCGAGCATCCACGACCGCCGCGATCGCGTCCGTCGGCGACCACAGGAGTACTCCACGCCGAGCCGCCGTTGGTCGACCGGCTGACCATGAGCACGACGCTGCTGTCGAACCGTGCGAGGAACCAGGCGGCGTACCACTCGTCTCCGCGCGCACGGGCTGTGACCACGGACGTCGAACAGGCCGCCGCCGGCAAGACCACGGTGGGCATTGGCTGATCGACAAGATGGGGAGTGCCCCTCTCGTCCAGGACGAGGCGCGTGGTCGCGCCAATCGTGCCGCTGAGATCGCGCGGCGGCTGCCACTCGATCGGCTCCTTGGCGCATGCCGTCACGAAGAGCACAAAAGATCCGACGTACCGGCGAGAGGAGGTTCCCAAGGTTCCTTGGCTACGCGTACGCTGAGAATGGAGTCGAGCGCCGGAGTCATTGCGCGGCGAAATCTCTCACTGGCATGGGGAGAACGGGAGCGCGGTTGGCTCGACTCGCGGGGTCCTGTATCTTGAAACGGGCCGCCAGGGGCGGCACACAACGCCGATCGTCGAGAGGTCTCGTCAATGTCTGCACCCGTGGCCAACCCGCCCAAATCCCAGCCCGCCGCCGCTCGCGAGCAGCAGGCGCCTGTTCCAGCAACGCCGTCGCAGCCGATCACACCCGCTGGCGCGGGACTGGTCGGCTTCAGCGGAAACCGTCGCGTTCCCAAGCCCGTCAACGAACCCGTACGCATGTACGCGCCGGGATCGCCCGAGCGCACGGAGCTCAAGGCGCGGCTCTCGAAGATGGCGTCGGAGCGCGTCGAGATTCCCATCATCATCGGCGGCAAGGAGATTCGCACCGGCGACCTCGGTCGCTCGGTGATGCCACACGCGCATAAGCACGTGTTGGCCGAGTATCACAAGGCAACGCCCAAGCACGCCGAGATGGCGATTGCCGCGGCACGCGAGGCGTGGCGCGAGTGGTCGAACTGGCCGTGGGAGGATCGCGCGGCCGTGCTGCTCAAGGCGGCGGAGCTCCTGGCAACGACGTGGCGCTCGACGGTCAACGCCGCGACCATGCTCGGGCAGTCGAAGACCGCGCACCAGGCGGAGATCGACGCCGCCTGCGAGCTGATCGACTTCTGGCGCTTCAACGCGCACTTCGCACAGGAGCTGTACGACGAGCAGCCGATCAGTGACAGAAGCATGTGGAATCAGCTCGACTATCGCGCGCTGGAAGGCTTCGTCTACGCGGTGACGCCGTTCAACTTCACCGCGATCGGCGGCAATCTGCCCACCTCCGCTGCGCTGATGGGCAATACGGTGCTCTGGAAGCCGGCGAGCAGCGCGATGCTGAGCGCGTACTACATCATGCGCCTCCTCGAGGAGGCGGGACTTCCACCGGGCGTCATCAACTTCCTGCCGGGCGATCCCGCGCCGATCACCGACGCCGTGCTCGCCAGCCCCGAGCTCGCGGGCGTGCACTTCACCGGCAGTACGGGCGTCTTCAACAGCATCTGGCGCACGATCGGGCAGAACATCGGCAACTACAAGACGTATCCCCGCATTGTCGGCGAAACCGGAGGCAAGGATTTCATCGTCGCGCATCCGTCGGCGGATGCTCGTGCGCTCTCCGTCGCCATCGCCCGCGGTGCGTACGAATACCAGGGGCAGAAGTGCTCAGCGGCCAGCCGCATCTACGTTCCGGAGTCGCTGTGGCCGGAGGTGAAGGAGCGAACCGTCGCGATGATGCGCGAGATGCGCGTCGGCGATGTGCGGGATTTCCGAAATTTCATGGGCGCGGTGATCGACCAGAAAGCCTTCACGAAGATCGGCGAGTATCTCGACGACGCGAAGCGCAACGCGACGGTGGTACAGGGCGGCGTGACCCGGGGCGACGAAGGGTACTTCATCGAGCCGACGCTCATCGAGACGAAGGATCCGGGCTATCGGCTGCTGTGCGAGGAGATCTTCGGCCCGGTCGTGACCGCGTACGTCTACGCGGATGCGAAGTGGGAGGACACGTTGCGCACGGTGGACCGCACGTCGCCATATGCGCTCACGGGCGCGATTTTCTCGCGTGACCGCGCGGCCGTCCGGCAGGCCTCGGTCGCGCTGCGCAACGCGGCGGGCAACTTCTACATCAACGACAAGCCGACTGGAGCGGTGGTCGGCCAGCAGCCCTTCGGTGGTGCGAGAGCGTCCGGCACCAACGACAAGGCGGGCTCGAAGCTCAACCTCGTGCGCTGGGTGAGCGCGAGGACGATCAAGGAGACGTTCTCGCCGCCGACGGAGTTCACGTATCCGTTCCTGGCGGAGGAGTAGGTAAGGGGTCAGGAGTCAGGAGTCAGGGATCAGGGGGTGTCAGGGGAGAGGTTGCAGGAGGGAACTGCGTGCAGTTCCCCTGCACATCTCCCCTGACACCCCCTGACTCCTGACTCCTGACTCCTCACCCCTATTCGACCTTGTGCTCCCCCGTCCGCAACGGCTGCGTCACCCGGTGATGCGCCGCCGTGACCGCCACCGCGCGCAGGTCCGACGTCCATAAGCACACTCGGTCCCGGCCGGCATCCTTCGCCGCGTACAGCGCCTCGTCCGCGCGGGAGTGAAGATCGTGCGCGATGTTCGCATCGGGAGCGCGATCGGCCACCACGCCGAGACTTACCGTAATGCAATGCCGCCCACGGACCGAGGGGAACCGGTGCGACGCGACCACATCGCGGACGCGCATGGCGAGATGGAAGGCGCCATCCGATTCCGTGTCGGGCAGCAGGATCGCGAACTCGTCACCCCCCGTGCGCGCAACGAGATCCCCGGTACGCGCCACTTCGCGAAGCAGCGATCCCAGATCGCGCACGACGCCATCCCCGGCCGAGATGCCCATAGGAGTCGTTGATCTCCTTGAACATGTCGACATCGACGGCGATGAGCGCGATGCTCGTTCCCTGCCGAGCCGCACGCGCGATCTCGCGCTTGAACTGCTGCTCGAACCCGCGCCGGTTGGCGCAACCGCTGAGCGGATCGGTCAGCACCATCTGCGCGAGCTGCGTGCGTAGCCGGTTGTACGAGCGGCCGAGGTGCGTGATGCTGTCGGGGCGGCGATCGGCCTCGACGTCATAGGTGGCGGCGAAGTCGCCCTCTTCCGCGTTCTCGAACAGGCGCGCGAGACGCGCGAGACGGCTCTTGAACGTGCCGTACTGGAAGACGAAGGAGCCCGCGGCGAGGATGAACACCGCCAGCGACGACATCTCGTGAACCCACTCGAGCTCGGCACCCTGATCGAGCGCGAACATCACCATCGCGAGATACAGCACCGACATCAGCACCAGCGCGCTCACCGCGAGCCGGCGACCGAAGTGGAATTCGGTGAGGTGCAGGATGATCAACGCGACGAGCAGCGTTCGCGCGTAGTGATGGGGCGGGACGGCAAGGAATACGGCGCCGAAAAGGAAGAGAATGTCGGCCGCGACCACCGCGCCGATGACCCAATCACGCGCTCCCCCGCGCTGCCTGACGACTGCGCTGACGGCCAGCACCACGATCGCGTACAAGGCCGCGAGCACGGCGAGGTTGCCGAGCGGGACCGGGGACACCGTGAGCACCTGGATGCCGACCGCCACCGCCTGGGCGAGTCCGAGCAGCGCCAGCCGGATGGTGCTCTGCCAGAGCAGAATCTCTCCGTTCGCCTGCTCCTCGGCCGTGACACGCTCAATCTGCCTCGACGCGACGGGCGTCAGGTGCGGAATGCGTGGGGCTGATTGGCTGACGGCGCGCGGCATGGCGCGCAGTGCAGTGGGTGTCGGCGTCTTCGACATCCAGGAGCAGCGAATGAGAACGCGCTCGACATCGCGGATGACATCCGGAGGTCGAGGCGCAACGAAGGTGCACGGCGTGCGGACGTACGAAATCGTGCCACTGGAAAGACGCCCAAGACTTTGCAGCGCAACGCGTTGTAAACTCGTGCCGGTTCTCCGGATGTTTCGCGCGCCGCCGAGGTTTTTTTTGCGCGCGCGGGGCCGCCGCGGGGTGGCCTGCTTTCTGCGCTTTTGCGCGGTGTGACTATCGCTGAACAGCAAGAATCCCTGCGACTTAGACGTCGCGCCCGCTGACCTGCAGCTAACCCTCGATGTCCGAGCCGCTCTCTGGCGCGACCAACCTCGCGCCGGACCTTCGCCCCGACGACCTTCGCGTTACTCGCATTCGTGCCCTTCGCGGACCGAATTACTGGCGTCTCGCTCCCGTGATCGCCTGCGACGTCGCCCTCGGCGGCCTGGAGCACGTCTCCTCGGCCGACCTGCCCGACTTCACCGAGCGCCTGACGACCCTGCTCCCTTCCCTGCGCGAGCACGAATGCTCTCGAGGCGTCGCGGGTGGGTTCGTCGAGCGGCTGCGCGAGGGCACGCACCTGCCGCACATCCTCGAGCACGTCGCGCTCGAGCTGCAGGTCCTCGCCGGTAGCGACGTCGGCTTCGGGCGTGTGGTGCCGTCCGGGGACGCGGGCGTGTGGTGGGTCATGGTCGCCTACGAGGAGGAGGAAGTCGGTCTTCGTGCCGTGCGCGAGGCCGTGCGACTGGTCAAGGCATGCATCGCGGGTGAGACGGCCGACATGGACCGCCTCGTCCCCGACCTGCAGGCGCTCTGGCAGCAGGTTCGGCTGGGCCCGTCCACGGGTGCCATCGTCGAGGAGGCGCGCCGCCGCGGGATCCCCGTTAGGCGTCTCAATTCGCGCTCGCTGGTCCAGCTCGGCCTGGGCAAGAACTTGCGGCGCATTCAAGCGACGATGGCGGACAGCACGAGCTCGATCGCGGTCGAGATCGCCCAGAACAAGGATGAGACCAAGCGCGTTCTCGAGTCGATCGGCTTGCCGGTGCCGGTGGGCGACGTGGCCGACGATGTCGAGGAAGCGGTGGACATCGCGATGCGCATCGGGTATCCGGTGATCCTCAAGCCGCTCGATGCCAGTCACGGGCGTGGCATCTCCACCTCGCCTCGATGATGAGGAGGCGGTGCGCGCGTCGTGGCGGCAACCGCACGCCGTCTCCGACGCCGTGGTCGTCGAGCGCTACGTGGACGGCACCGACCATCGGGTGCTGGTGGTGAACGGGAAGGTCGTGGCGGTCGCGGAGCGCGTTCCAGCGCGCGTGATCGGAGATGGGACACATACGATCCGGCGAGCTCATCGAGATCGAGAATCGCGATCCACGGCGCGGCTTCGGGCACACGAAGATTCTCACGCGGTTGCCGCTCGATGAGCTCACCGCGTCGTACCTGGCCGAGCGCGAGTACACCTTCGACTCGGTGCCGCCGAAGGGAGAAGTCGTCGCGTTGCGACCGACCGCCAACCTGTCGACCGGCGGAACGGCGATCGATCGCACTGAAGAGATTCATCCCGACAACGCCACCGCGTGCGAGATGGCGGCCGGAGCAGTGGGGCTCGACGTCGCGGGCATCGACGTCATGACGGCGGACATCTCCGTGCCCTTCCGCGACAACGGCGCCGTCATCATCGAGGTCAACGCGGCCCCGGGCATTCGCATGCACACGCACCCGGCGGAGGGGCAGGCGCGCAATGTGGCGGCGCCGATCCTCGACATGCTCTACCCGCCGGGGAGCGACTGCACCATTCCCGTCATCGCGGTCACCGGGACGAACGGCAAGACGACCACGGTGCGGCTCATCGCGCATCTCTTTCGCCACACCGACCGCGCGGTGGGCCTAACGACCACCGACGGCGTGTACCTGAACAACCGGCTCGTCATGGAAGGGGACATGACCGGCCCGTTCTCCGCCAACATCATCCTGTCGAACGCGGCGGTCGACGTCGCGGTGCTCGAGACGGCGCGCGGCGGCATTCTGCGGGCGGGGCTCGGGTTCGACGAGTGCGACGTCGGCGTGGTCCTCAACGTCAGCGCGGATCACCTCGGCCTGCGCGGCATTCATACGCTGGAGCAGCTGGCAGAGGTGAAGAGCGTCATCGCCGCCGTCGTGAAGCGTGAAGGCCACGCGGTGCTCAACGCCGATGATCCGCTCGTCTACGCGATGCGCGACCGGTCGCCGGGTGATGTCGTTCTCTTTTCGACCGACGACGAAGGCGCGAACCCGGCCGTCGCCGATCACATCGGCCGCAACGGCATCGCGACGTTGATCGAGAACGACACCTTCGTCATTCGCCGCGGACGGCTGCGCATTCCGATCGCCGCCGTGCGCGATGTGCCACTCATGATGGGAGGGGCCGCACGATTCCAGCGCGGGAACGTGCTGGCGGCAATCGCCACCGCCTACGTCCAGGGTGTTCGGTACGACGACATTCGAGCGGGGCTTCTTTCGTTCTTCCCGTCGCCGTCGATGACACCCGGCCGCCTGAACCTGATTCGGATGAATGGCGCCCGCTTGCTCATTGACTACGCGCACAACGCGGCGGCCGTGCAGGGGCTGATGGAGCTGGTGCAGCAGCTCCCGGCGCGCCGGCGCATTGGCGTGCTCGCCGCTCCCGGCGACCGGAGAGACGAGGACATTCGCGCCGTGGGCCGTCTCGCTGGATCGCTCGACCATGTCGTCGTGAAGGAAGACGACGACCGACGCGGGCGCCGGCGCGGTGAGGTTGCGGCTCTGCTCATCGAGGGCCTGCTCGAGGCTGGCTTGCCCGAGGAGCGCGTCGAGGTCGTCCATTCCGAGATCGAGGCCGTCGAGCGTGCCGTCGCGCTCCTCGACACGAACGATCTGGCGGTAATACTGGCGGACGATGTGAGGGGCGTCCTCGAGCATGTGCGTGGGCTGGGAGGCTCGAAGGCCTCATGAGCGAGCTCGTCCCCGCGACGGAGATCCAGCTCACGGGCCTCCACTCGCTCCGCGGAGCGAATTTTTGGTCGCAGCGCCCGGTGACGCGTCTGGATCTCGTCGTGGGACGGTACGACGAAATCTCATCGGCGCACGTCCCCGGCGTACTCGAGTCACTGCGCAACGCGATGCCAGGGCTGATCGAGCATCGCTGCAGCATTGGCCAGCGGGGCGGCTTCCTTCAACGGCTCGCGCGCGGGACCTACGCTCCCCATGTCATCGAGCACGTCGCGCTCGAGCTGCAGGTCATGGCCGGACTCGACGTGGGATATGGGAAGACGCGCGGTGGCGACGTGCCCGGCGAATACACGGTGGTGTTCGAGCATTGGCACGAGCAGGCGGGGCTTCGCGCTGGCGCCCTGGCGCTGGAGATCGTGCAGCGAGCGTTTGGCGGCACTCTCAATGGCGTGGAGTACGCCGTGCGCGAGCTGAGCGCCCTTCTCGACACGCCCGACGCCCCGGCGCTTCGACAGCGCGTGCTCTGCGGCATCACCGGAGGCGGTCCGCGTCACGAGACGCGTGAAGAGATGCTTCGCCGCGGGCTGAGTGACGCCGAGCTCGTGGTCGACATCTCGCCCTCGTATCTCCTCGAGGCGGGGCTTCCCTACGCCCGCTCCGAGAATGGCGATCATCCTCGACGCCGAGCTCACCGATGTGCCCGACCGGTATCGCGATGCCGATCGTGCCCAGCGGCTCGTGGGCGTGCTCGCCGATTGTGTGCGTCGGGACGGGGTCGTCATCGTGCCGGCGAAGGAATGGGAGATTCAGGACTACGCGCGCGAGCAGAGCTGCCGCGTCGCGATCTTCGCGACGGATGATGACGTCACCGTGCGCGATCAGCGCGTAGCGTGCGCGGTCGCGCTCGTGCGCGATGGGCGCATCGCCCTGCAGACCTACGAGCGAACCGTGGACGGTGGCGTAGTTCGCGATGATGTCGCGATCGCGGCACAGGTCGCGGGCGCACTGGCCATGTTCGCGACCGAGGAGCTGAATCGCGAGAGCACGCAGGTCGCGACGGCATGACGACCGCACGTCTTCCGCAGGAGCGCGCGCAACAGCCCGCCTCGCGCCACGACGATCGTAAAGCGGGGACGCTGATCCTCATCGGCGGAGCGCTCGACCCCAAGGGGCCGGCGATGGACGTCTTTCTTCAGGGCTGCAACGCCCGTGAAGGGGGCAAGATCGTCGGCTTCACCACTGCGTCGACCGACCCCGTCGGCTCCGCCATCGCCTGGAAGGATGCGTTCGCCGAGGCGGGCGCGACCAACGTGGAGCTCCCGATCATCGACCGACGCTCGCGCGCGCAGGACGCACGCATCGCGCAAATGGTCCTCGATGCGCAAGGCATTTTCCTGGGCGGCGGTGATCAGGTGCACCTGGTGGCCACTCTGAGCGGTTCCCGCGTCGGTCGCGCCATCAAGGAAGCGTTCGCCAACGGGGCCATCGTCTGTGGAACGAGCGCGGGTGCCGCGGCGCTGTCCGAGACGATGCTCGCCGGCGGAGAGATCGATGAGGAAGGACAGGAAGTGCCGCTCTACCTTGGTCCCGGCTTCGGCTTGTTAGGCTTCTCCGCGCTCATCGATACGCACTTCTCGAAGCGAGGACGGCTCCAGCGCCTGTTCCGCCGCGTGGCCGAGAATCCCGAGCTCATGGGCCTCGGCATCGACGAAGACACCGCTCTCGTCGTGCGTGGGCACCTCGGAGAGGTCGTCGGCAACGGCTCCGTCTACTTCGTGGACGGTCGTGGCGTCCGGTTCGACAATGCGGAGGAGGCGCAAAAGGGTGCGCCGCTGACGCTGAGCTATCTCCGGGTCGGCATCGTCGGCGCCGGATATCCGTTCGACCTGCGCGAGCGAGAGCTGGAGATCCTCTTGCGGCGGGACGGCGACGAGACGCCCTCCGTCAAGGGAACGGGCGTCATGAGCACGCGCGCAGGAGAAGATTGAGCACGACCGTCGCGAGCACCGACAGGACGATGCTCGCCAGGCACCCCCAGCTGCGGACGCGAATCACGAGACGTTGAGCAGAGAGATGGAACTGGGCTGACCGAGTCGATCAGCCCAGGCCGTCCTCTTACTACTTAGGGCCGCGTCGTCGTGCGCGGTGGGGTGTCGACGCGGTGAACGTGGTCAGGTTCGCGGCGCCGCAGGCCGAGCAGCCCTGCAAGGCCGAGAAGGCCGATCCATCCCAGATCCATCCCGTCGTCGTCATCGTCGACGGCAGCAACCTGGCCGCCACTCTGTCTCATGGTCTGTCCCGTATCCCCAGTGGTCTGGGCGTACCCCTGCGCTGGTGCCGATACCAGGATCAACAGTGCCGCGAGCAACATTCCAGCAATGTCGCGACGAATAACTTTGTACGTCATCGTACCATCCTCCGAGTGAGCGGTCGTCGAGCGAGACCACGCACTCTTACAGTACCTGTGCCATGACTGCGCTGAAGTGTGCGCTGCTCATCATTTCCGCCCGTTATGCACGTCGACGCCGACGGCTGCACGCCGCGGCGTCACTTTCCTAGCCAGAATGGCACAGGCAATGCCTCGACGGCCCGACATCACCATTCAAAGGAGGCGTTTGTGGGCGAACCACATCGTGTCGGTTTGATAGAGGTCGATCAGGACCTCGATCACGCACGCTCGTTGTGGCGAGTGCAGCGAGTTGGTTGGGTAGTGATGCTCCTCATCGTGATTGGCGCCTCACTCGGCCTATTCGGCCACGGGCCGCTCGCCGATGGACAGGCGCGGGCGGAAGGGCTAACGCTGGACTACGATCGATTCGCACGTCACGGAGCCACGAGCTCCCTCAGGGCCGAGATCGAGCCGCGCGCCCTGCGCGGTGACACGCTGACGCTCTGGATGACACGCGAGTACCTCGAGGGTATCGAGATCGAAAGCGTCATCCCGGAGCCGGCGCGCGTCGTCACCCGCGGCGACCTCGTCCTGTTCACGTTCATGACGGCGGAGCGGTCGCAGCCAGCGCGCATCACCTTCAACCTGCGTCCGGATGAATACTGGTCCGAGCACGCCCGAGCCGGAATCGCCGGGGGGGAGGGTGTCTCCTTCCGCCAATTCATCTACCCATAGAGGTGCGCCGTGGATTCCATACTTCGCGCCCTGGCTACCTACATCGTCCTGCTTCTGATTCTTCGGCTGGCCGGCTCGCGCACACTCGCCGGGATCACGACGTTCGACTTCGTGCTCATTCTGATCATCAGCGAAGCAGTTCAGTCGGCTCTCGTCGACAATGACCACTCGATGACCAATGCCTTTCTGCTCGTGATCACACTCGTAGGGTTGAACGTCATCATGTCGGTGTTGAAGCAGCGCTCGGGCCGCATCGAACGGCTCCTCGATGGCACGCCGCTGGTTCTCATCGAGCGAGGGAAAGTCCACTCCGATCGGCTCCAGCGAGAACGCGTGGACGAGGCGGACGTTCTGGAAGCAGCACGTGAGCTGCAGGGGGTGTCGACCCTGGATGACATTGACTACGCGGTGCTCGAGAAGAATGGCCACGTCACGGTGGTTCCCAAGCACGGGAGGCGTGGGTGAGGTGCGCAGTTAGTGCCGCGATGTGACCAATCGGTCGCGGGTACCCACGTCCGGCGCTGAACTTGCCCGAGAAGACCGGTGACTGCACGACAACGAACCGACCTTGGGAGGCGGAGGAGATCATGGAACTGAACACGCTGCGGGACCTCTACATTGACGAGCTCAAGGATCTGTGGAGCGCTGAGAAGCAGCTGGTGAAGGCGCTCCCGAAAATGGCGAAGGCCGCCAATGATCCGGAGCTCTCGAAGGCATTCATGACGCACCTGCGCCAGACGGAGCAGCAGGTCAAGCGCCTCGAGCAGGTCTTCGAAGACCTCGGCGAAAGCCCGCGTGGCAAGAAGTGCGTCGGAATGGAGGGTCTCATCGAGGAAGGCCAGGAGCTCATCAAGGAGCGCCCTGACCCTGACGTTCTCGATGCCGGGCTCATCTCGAAGGCGCAGCACATCGAGCACTACGAGATCGCTGGGTACGGGACCGTGCGGACCTACGCCCAGCTCCTCGGCGCCGATCGTCAGGCGCAGCTGCTCCAGCAGACGCTCGATGAGGAAGGCGACACCAACAAGCTCCTGACGCAGCTCGCCGAGAGCTCGATCAACATCGAGGCGGCGACGGCGGACGGCGATGAGGAAGAGGAAGAGACGACGCGCGGAGCGCGCGGACGTTCCGAGCGGGAAGTATCCCGGCGCACCGCCGTCGAAGGTGGTCGCGGGAGCGCGCGCGGCGGCAGCCGCGGCCGCAGTGGTGGTCGCGCCAAAGAGGAATCAACGGCACGGTGAGCGACCAGATGAAGAATCCTCGCCAGGAGTCGTCGCAGGAGATCGGCTCGTTAGGTGGCAACGTGGAGCGCGGCGACGCGCCACCTGAGCACGAGGAGCACGTGGGCGCCGCCGAGGCCGGCACCGAGGCTCGGGATTAGACTCGTTCCTGAACGGCAAAGAGGACAGAGTTCAGAAATTCGGAACTCTGTCCTCTTTGCCGTTGCGAGAGGTAGTGAAGCTCCTCATGGCCTGGGAGAGGAACGGCGGTTGCACTAGAGACCGGCGCGACCGACAAGGACAGCCTCGTGATACGCGCCATTTCCGGCTTGCTGCTGACGCTCACCCTCGCAACGTCCCTTCTCGCTCAGCCGAGCGATACGGCCGGCGTTTCTACGGAGCCGTTGTTCACGCGTCGGGACGCGGTGTGGGGAGGCGCTTTCCTCGTCGCGTCGATCCTGTTGTTCCAGGTGGATGAGCGCGTCGACGAGTGGGTGCGCGGCGATGACGTCCAGGGGAACCGATTCATTCGGTCGCATGTCGCGAAACGCGAACCTCGCGACCGACGACCGCGTGATGCTCGCCGGCGGCATCCTGTATCTCACCGGCCGGCTGACCAAGAAGCGACACCTCGCCGACATTGCCTTTCACGCGACCGAGGCCGTGTTCGTGTCGTCGACGTTGCTCACGCTGGTTCGCGGAAGCGTCGGTCGCACGCGTCCGTACGTGACCCCTGACGACCCGGTCAACTTCGACGCCTTTCAGGGCTTCAAGCAGTTCGAGTATCGATCCTTCCCTTCGATTCACGCGTCGGCGAACTTCGCGGTCGCGGCCGTGGTGTCGAGTGAGATGAAGCGACGGTGGCCGGATCGCATGAGGTGGGTGCCACCGGTGCTCTACACCGTAGCGGCGCTTCCGACAGCGAGCCGGCTGTATCTTCGAAGACACTGGATGAGCGACCTGGTGCTCGGCTCCTTCGTCGGGATACTCACCGGCCGGAAGATCGAGCAATACCACCACACGCATCCCGGCAACAAGATCGACAAGTTCTTCCTCGGCGTGCGTTCCGCGCCGGACGGAAGCGCGCAGCTCGTGATATTCGAGCATTGCTTCTAGCGCGCTCCGTTTCAACCGCGGAAGACGGCACAGGAACTGGTGACGCCGAGAGACCTTCGCGTCGAGCTCGACGAGCGCCCCCGCGCGGACGACGCGCGCGTCGTCACCGACGGGCTGCGGGAGTTCAACCGCGCCGTCATCGGTGACCCCAACGAAGTCCAGCTCGGCGTCTTCGTGCGCGACGAGAGCGGCCGCGTGGTCGGCGGCCTCCTCGGTCACGTCAAGTGGAGGTGGGTGTACGTCGCGAAGCTATGGCTGCCTGACGAGCTGCGAGGCCACGGCGTCGGCTCGCGCGTCATGCGCACGGTCGAAGAGTACGCGCGACGACACGACTGCCTCGGCATTACCTCGACACCTTCGAGTACCAGGCGCTCCCCTTCTATGAGAAGCTGGGATACGTCCAGTTCGGCGTGCTCGAAGGATACCCGCCCGGCTATCGGCAGTTTCATCTCCTCAAGGCACTCGGCAACGAGTCGTTGCCCGCCAGGGGCCAGGGGCGTCGTGATGAGTAGATCCTTCACGGAGAGACTCATGACTCGCTACGTGCGAATTGCTCTTATCGCCTCAGTGGCCGCCGGACTCTGGTTGACGGGCGGCGCCGCCGCGGCTCAAGGAAGCGGAGACTGGAAAGCCCCGCCGGGCGCCGGGAACAAGAAGAAGGTCAAGGTCCCCTCGACCACCGAGGCCGTGACCGTCGCGCGCGAAATGCTCGTGAAGCACGGCTACGAAGTCGTCCGCATCGACGTCATCGAGGACACCCGCGTCATCTACTATCGCGTCGGCAACCGCGGACGCGGTCGGGGACGGGGCCGTCTGCAAAAAATCGTGGTGCGTCGCGAGCCGGAGCGCGTGGTCTTCATCGACGCGCCTCGGGTGGTGCTCGTCGATATCAATGTGAAATTGGGGCTATGAAGAATGCGGAATACGGAATGCGGATCCCTGAATCCGCATTCCGTATTCCGCATCGCCTTACGCCGCCACCAGCGTCGCCGTACAGTGCGCGCAACGCGTTGCACGAGCGTCGATCGTCGAGCGGCAATGCGGACACTCTCGGGTGGCAGGCTTCTCGGAAGCCGGGGCGGGACGGATCAATGCCTTGCTGATCCGCCATACGACGAACGCGACGATGGTGAAGTCGATCAGCGCCCCGATGAAATCGCCGATGAGGAAGCTCACTGGTCCGACATCGAGCGTGTACTCCCGCCAGTTCCCCGCCGGCGTGACCGCGGACACGATCGGCATGATGAAGTCGTTCACGAGCGCCGTGACCAGCTTTCCCATTGCGGCGCCGATCACGACCGCGATCGCGAGAGCCAGCACATTTTCCTTCACCAGGAACTGCTTGAACTCACGCCACATGAACGCCTCGGGATTTCTGGAAGTGCTCAAGGTGTGTTCTTCGCGAAAGGTTGTCGAGGTCGTCAAGGATGTCGAGGTGATCGAGGCGACTTCACCTCGATCACCTGGACTACCTCGACGACCTCGACACCCTTAGAAATTGGCGTCCAGATAGAACGACGCCCTCAGCCCTCTATTCGGCCTGATCCCCTTCGCCAAGTCGAATCGAACCAGACCCTCGAGGACCGACCAGCCGAGTCCGGCGCCGAGCATCGGCTTGCCGGGGTGGGCCCAGTCGTCGCGCGAGCCAGCCCATCCCGCATCGAAAAAGACCACCGGGCGGAAGGTCAGGCGATCGGTCGACACCTCGGCGCGGCCGAGCCAGAAGGCGTCGCCTGCGCTCGTTCCGATCGAGTGCCCCCGCACCGTGTGCGTGCCGCCGAGGTACCAGAGCCGCTGCGGGGGCACGTCGCCAGCCGTCGTCCCTCCGCTCATCGTGAGCGCGCCCGCCAGGCGCCCGGGCAGTGCACGCGTCATTGTCAGGTCCACCGCGCCGCGCCCAAACTCCAGATCACCCGTGGCGCCCTCGACGCGCACAGCGCCGCTGAGGCGCAGCGCCTGGGGATCGAGCCCGAACGAGAAGGGAACGCGCACACTCGCGCCGGCGAGGTCGGCCCGCGTCGCGACGACATTCTCGCGAAAGCGCAGACCGTTGATCGCGTGCGGCAGCGAGAATTGCGTCTCCACCGGGGCGTTGCGCTGTCGCTCGCCGAAGAGCCGCCACTCGAACGGGCCGTTCACACCGGTGAGCTCGAGTCCGGCGGTGCGGTAATAGAAGCCTTCGTCGCGGCCAAAGAGCAGCGCGTTGACGGAGTTGCCGAGGCCTAACGGGGCGCCCCAGTCGTCGACCACCGCCAGGCGTCGATAGGCGCCGAGCGAGATGCCGCGGACCGCGTCCCCGCGCGTGATGCGAAGGTCGGCGTTCGGCTCGAGATCAGCGTGCCCGATGCGCCCAGTCGCCTGCCACGACATTCCAGCGCCCAGCTCCTGCGAGATGGATCCGCCGGCGGACAATCCCTCGACGCGGTTGTACCGCAGCATTCCACGCTCGAGGATGCTGAAGCCGATTTCACGCGGTGACCATTCGGGCTGCAGATCCCAGGTGAGCTCGCCCTCGAGCTCCTTGCGCTCGTTCGCGCCGAATAGCTCATCCGAAGGATCGAAGATCGAACGAGGGAGCGCTGGCGATGCCGCGAGGGCCACCGTATCGCACGGGATGCGAATGGCGACCGGCACCGTCTTGTTGTAGCGCAGCTCGGTGCGCGTGAGCGTATCACCTGGGGCACAGTCACCAAAGCCGTTGTCGACGTGATCGTGCTTCTCTCCGGGGCCGACGTTGATCTGGACGTCGGTCTTCGGGCGCGGCTCCATCGTATCGACCACGACGAGCGGCATTCGCTCGGCGCCATTGACGCTGGCGTAGCTGAACGTTTCGAGGATTTCGAACGGGGAGCGCATCACGCCCACCTGCACACGGCCGGTGACCGACTGAAGTCGCGGCAGCCACCAGCGCCCCTGATGCAATCCGTACTCGATGGTGAACGCCTCGAGGGTGGCGACCATCGGGAAGATCAGCGGACGGATCGCGCGCGGGACATCGTCGAACTCCTCTTTCCCTTCCTCTTCTTCCACGAACCGCTTGATGTCGAAAGGAGCCGCGGGCCGATACGCGGCGCGCACGATCTGCGAGGTGCCGATGTCGAACCAGAGAGAGCCGAGAATCAGGTCGAAGGCGGGCTCGCGCGCGCGGACGTTGATCTCGACGATGCGAATGGTTCGACCGCCGGGCAGAGAGTACGAGATGGTGTCGCCAGTCTCGTAGCGGTAGTACGACTCGGCGCCCTCGGCGAGCGGGTGGACGAACAGCCCCTCATCGTCGGTCACGTTCTCCATGCCCGTGAATCGCAACAGCCCTTCGCGTCCAGGGAAGTAGGGAACGGGACTCATCTCGAGCATCCCCGCCATGGCCTTCGCACCCGGGAATGCGACGGGAATCGCGGTGCGCGTCCCTTCGACATCGATCCACGCGCCGCTCTCGCGATGCCAGCGAACGCGCGTGGCGCTCTCGGTGCGGAAGACGAGGCGCTCGCGGCCCATGGCACGGAGGCCGAGCTTGGCGGAGATGCGCTGGAGCGTGCGCGCGTCGTAGGCGATGAGCGACGAGTCCTGCTCCAGCCGCGCAAAGCGCGCGCGCGAGACAATGTCGCGAGCGCTCGCGTCGCGATACGCGTTGGCGAGCAGCTCCGCGGTGAGCGGGATCCGCGACTTGCGGGCGCGAAGGACGCTCGACCCTTCCTGCTTGCGTCGCTCGCGCCGAACCTGGCGAACGGAATCGCGCACCGCTTCCGCGGAGTCGCGGGATGAGGCGGTCTGCGTCTCGACCTGCTGGAAGCTGAGCGCAGCCGCGAGAGCGAACGGGAGGGCGTGAAGCATGGTGACCGACTGAAGAGAGGGCTATGGGAGCCTACGCCCCTCCCCCAGGACCGGTTTCACGAGTCCCCTTCCCTTGCATTGGTTCACCCCTCCCAGTCGATTCCAAGCGAAATCTCCCCCTCCTGGACACCTGGACCCATGAACCGGCTCATTCGCGCGCTTACTGCGCTTCTTTTCGTGCTCGCCCCCGGCTCCGCCCCGCTCGCGCAGGCGGCAGCCCCCGAGCCCGTGCGTCCCGTCGACTGGAACACGATCCGCGACGAGACGGTGCGCATCCTGGCTGACTACATGAAGCTGAATACCGCCAATCCGCCGGGAAACGAGGTCGAGGGCGCGCTCTTTCTCAAGGCGATCCTCGAGCGGGAAGGGTTCGAGGTTCAGCTCTTCGACACGGCTGCCAACTCGCTTGGCCCCCGTCGCCCCAATCTGTACACCCGCCTCAAGGGAACCGGCGGAAAGAAGGCGATCGCGCTGGTGCATCACATCGACGTCGTTCCGGCCGACGAGCGCTATTGGACCGTCCCCCCGTACAGCGGCGAGATCAAGGATGGTTTCCTGTACGGGCGTGGCGCGCTCGACATGAAGGGCGAGGGAATCGCGCATTCTCATGGCGATGATTGCGCTCAAGCGCAGCGGCGTGCCGCTCACGCGCGACATTGTCTTCATCGCGAACCCGGATGAAGAGCTCGGCTCCACGGGCGCGATCGCCTTCGTCGACAATCATCCGGACCTGCTGCGCGACGTGGAGTACGTCATCACCGAAGGCGGTGACAACCCGATCGTCGATGGGAAGCTCCAGTACTACGGCGTGAGCGTGGCGGAGAAGCGCACCTTCTGGCAACGCCTAACGGTCCGTGGCATTCCATCGCATGGCTCGCGGCCGACGAAGCACAATCCCGTGCCCAAGCTCATCCGCGCGCTCAACAAGCTCGGGACGTACGAAACGCCGCTGCACGTCACGCCAGGGGTCGACAAGTACTTTCGCGACATCTCCCGCGCATACACCGGCGAGCAGCGAACCTGGCTGGCCAACGTGCGGCGAGCGATCACGATTCCGCGTGCCCGCGCATGGCTGCTGAATGACGTGTACTGGAACGCGATCCTGCGCAACACGATCTCGCTGACGGTGATACAGGGGTCGAACAAGACGAACGTGATTCCGGCCGAGGCGACGGCGGACGTCGACATTCGGCTCCTGCCCGATCAGAATCCCGATTCGGTGCTGCGGGTGCTGAAGGCGGTGGTGAACGACACCTCGGTGCACTGGCAGACGCTGCTGGCGCCGAAGACGCCGCTGGAGAATCCGGTCGACACGGAGCTGTTCCGGGCGATCGAGCGCGCGTCCCGGGAGCGCGATCCCAGCGCGCTGGTGACGACCTACATGCTGACGGGCGCGACCGACCGGCCGACGTATCGGAAGTTAGGCATCATCACGTACGGGCTGGATCCGTTCAAGGTGGAGTCCGCGGACAGCCAGCGTGGCGTGCACGGGAATGACGAGCGCGTGAGCGTGGAGAACATTGGGTTCGGAGTGAAGTACGTGTACGACATCCTCCGGTACGCACAATAGCGGCCGATGAGGGCCTTCCTGAAGTAACAAGAGCGAAAAGATAGATGACTGGACTTGATGCCCCGACCGCACAGGCGATAGGCGTTCGTCGAACTGCGCGCGCGCCCTACGGCGCACTCGCCCTCATCGGCCTCGGCGGCCTGTTCTTCGGTGTCACCGGACCGCTGCTCAGCACGTTCATTCCCCCACTCGTCCGCGACGCGCTCGGCGACCAGCGCACCCTGATCGGCGCGATCATGGCCATCGACAACGTGCTCCTGCTCCTCCTCGTGCCGTTGGCAGGCCCCGCCTCCGATCGCGCGGCCGCGCGCGGACGTGGACGGTTGCCGCTCGTCCTCATCGCCTTCCTGCTCTCGGCGCTCGGGATGGCCGTGCTGCCCGCGTCTGCCGCGTTAGGCCTTCCCGTCCTGATCGGTGCACTCGTCCTTCTGCACACCGGGATCAATCTGCAGCGCCCACCGTTTCAGGCGCTCGTCGCCGATCTCGTGCCGTCCCGGTATCGCTCGTTGGCGACCGGCTCCGTCACGTTTCAGATGTGCGTCGGTGCCATTGTATTTCTCATGCTGGGCCGGATGCTCGGCATGCGTACGGCGTTCCTGGTCGCCGCCGCCACCATTCTCGGCATCGGCATTCTGTTCGCACTTGGGGTACGCGAACGGGCGTCTTCGAATTCGCGCTCGGCGGACGTGACGTTTCATTCGCTCGCCGAGGCGGTGTGGTCGGCCGTTCGCGGCGCATGGCCCGGGATGCGGCCGATCTTTCTCGCTGCGCTTCTGCTGCAGCTCACCTTCCAGACCTTCACGACGTGGTTCGCGCTGCACGGCACCGAGCGCTTCGGCGTTCGGCCGGAGGACGTCACCATCGGCTTCATCGCATGGGCCGTCGGTGGTGTGATCGGCGCCCTGCCAGCCGGTGTGATCGGCGTCCGTATCGGACGGCGCAGCGCCATGCTCGTCGGCTTCGTGTTGATGGCCGTCTGTCTGCTCGCGCTCGACCGCGTCACGCGCATCACGCAGGCCGTCCCGCTGCTGGCGCTGGCGTCCGCCAGTTGGACGTTCCCGATGGTGAACGCATATCCGCTCTTCGTCGAGCCCGTCCCGCGACATTGTCGAGGCGTCCTCGCGTCGCTCTTCCTGCTCTGCATGGCGCTTGGCGGCGCGATCGGCGATCCGCTGAACGGACGCATCTTCGATCTTTTCGACGGCTACCGTGCTCTCTTTCTTCTCATGGCGGGCTACACGGCGCTCGCGTTCGTGACCGTGCTCTTCGTCCCGCGAGGGAGCGGAGAGGCCGATACGGGTCCAGATGGCGCCACGAGTGTGCCGTGATTTGGACCTGTCCTGCAACCTTCCGCGGCGGGTCGTGCATCCAATTACTATGGCACAACGCCAATCCGAACTGTCCCATGGAGATCGTCGCCAATGGCATGTCGAGCACTCATTTCTGCGCTTGTCCTTTTATTCGCCGCGACGACCGGCGCCGCCGCGCAGCAGGGTGGTGCGACGTTGAACGCGGAGAAGCGCGCGACAATCCTCGAAGCGATCGCGAGTCTGCTCGACCGTCGCTACGTCTTCCCCGACGTCGCGGCACAGATGAACACGGACCTGCGTGCACGAGCCGGCCGCGCCGAGTACGACACGGTGACTGACCCCGCGTCTTTCGCCGAAATGCTGACGCGGCAGCTTCAGGCCATCAGCCACGATAAGCACCTGCGGGTGCGGGTCGGCGCCCAAGGCCGTCCGGATGGTCCCACTGGCCCTTCGCGGCGAGAGGGATCTGCCTTCGGCCGCGCCGAGCGCCTCGAAGGCGATGTCGCCTACATCGAGATCCTGAGCTTTGGATTCCCGCCCGACGCCGTGCGCGAGGAGACCGCCAACATCATGAGCGCGGCGGCGAATGCGAAGGCGTTGATCGTGGATATTCGAGCGAACGGCGGCGGCTCGCCTCACATGGTCGCTCTCGTCACGAGCTACCTGTTCGGCGAGGAGCCGGTGCACCTCAACTCGCTCTACTTCCGACCCGCCGACCGCACCGACCACTTCTACACGGACCCGCGCGTCGAGGGGAGGAAATTTGGCCCGGACAAGCCGGTCTACGTGCTGACCAGCGCGCGAACGTTCTCCGGCGCTGAGGAGTTCGCGTACAACCTGCAGACGCGAAAGCGCGCTACGATCGTCGGCGAGACGACGGGGGGCGGAGCAAATCCCGGCGGGCCAGCGCCGCTGCCGCACGGGCTGACCATCTTCGTCCCCACGGGCCGTGCCATCAATCCAGTCACGAAGACCAACTGGGAGCGCGTAGGCGTGAAGCCCGATGTCTCGGTTGCAGCCGACGCCGCGCTGACGACGGCGCACGAGCTCGCTCGGAAGGCCCTTTAGCAGGGAGCCAATGCGGCCCCCCAGCTGGCATGGTTGCTGTTAGCCGCTCCTGCTCGTCACGCTCGACGTGAAGTACGACGCGAGCACTGGCCGCCATGCCGCCACGTTCGGCGCCGATCGTTTGCGGGTCAGTGGGATTCCGTTCAACGACGTGCAGCTCCGCGGTTGCTGCGACGTGCGTGGCGCTCCGCGGTGACCGGACGCGGCCGTATCACCGGCAGGCTCGGGTGATTCCCTACGGGCGCGCTGAAGGAGAGCACCGGGTGGGCGATTCGCCTTTCCCGCACGTCGACCCGAGGCTCGACGTTCGAGGAGCGCGACGTCGCTGTCGCCACGGCCCCGTGACGCTGGCGGGCACCCTCGTTCTTCCCCGAACAGGGAGCTCGGTTCCGGCCGTCGTGTTCCTGCACGGCTCCGGTGCGGGGCCGGTGGGCGTCACGCTTTCTCGCGGCTCAGCTCGCGTCGCGGCTCGCGGCGTTGATCTTCGACAGCGTGGCGTCGGCGGTTCGACTGGAGACTGGCGCAGGGCCGCGCTCGAGGACCTCGCTGCCGACGGCGCCGCCGCGGTTGCGCGACTGCGTAGTGAGCCACGCATCGACGCTCGACGCATCGGCTGCATGGCCATAGCCAGGGTGGCACGCTTGCGCCGCTCGTCGCGGCGCGCGCTCCCGGTGTTGCCTTCGTCATCGGTCCCACCGTTAAAGCGTTAGGTCGACCCCCCCCCCTCCCCGAAACTTCACGCCCGTCGTCGCGTACGAGTGGTGACAGGGACGCTCATCGCCATCTTCGCGGAGACCCGCATGTCTGACAGCGTGTTCCTTCAGGTCTGGATGCTCTTGTTCGGCACGATCGCCTTCGTCAGCTCCCTGCGGTTCCTCCGCCGGCTTCTCGAGCTCAGGCACGAACGACGCGTTCCCATCGCGCTCGAAGCGCTGCAGGAGCGCCTCGAGCGCATTGAGGCGACGGTCGAATCGACGGCCCTCGAAGTAGAGCGCATGTCGGAAGCGAATCGCTTCATCGCGAAGCTGATGGCCGAGCGTGGGGCGGCGGCGAATCTACCCGGGCGGCAGGAGCGGGTGATCACCCCGCACTAGACAGTACGAGATAGTGATTCGACAAGGCGAAGAAGCCGACTTCTCCGCGATTCTGGCGATCATCAACGACGCGGCGCATGCCTACCGCGGAGTGATACCGGCCGACCGGTGGCACGAGCCCTACATGTCGCCCGATGAGCTGATGCGACGAGATGGCTGCGGGCGTCGTCTTCTGGGTCGCGGAGCAAGACGGACGCTTGTTAGGCGTCATGGGGGTCCAGGACAAGGGCGATGTCGCCTTGATCCGCCACGCATACGTCGCACCGACCACTCAGCGCAGCGGCGTCGGAACGCACCTGCTGCGATACGTGGAGAGCCTCGTCGACAAGCCGCTTCTGATCGGGACGTGGGCGGCCGCTTCGTGGGCGATCGAGTTCTATCGTCGAAATGGATTCACCGTCGTCGCGAGCGACGACAAGGATCGCCTGCTCCGCACCTACTGGTCGATCCCCGCGCGGCAGATCGAGACGTCGGTTGTCCTTGCCAACGGCCGATGGATCGAGGTCCAGTCGGGGCGTCAACTGGCGGGTGATCGCCCGTAGGTGGCTTTCGACCAGATCACATGCGCCGCAGCTCTGCCCACCGGCAGCACCTACCGCCGGCGAGGCCCGTGTTGAATTGCGCAGGCACGTGAGGCCCCACGTAAATCTCCATGCCCGCGATCTCGCGGGGCTTCACCCAGCTGTCGATGTCGTCGGCGCTGAGATCCCTCATGAAGCGCCCATCGATGTACACGCTTGGCACGCACGTTTCCTCGAAGGTGCCGCGCATCAGCAGCTGGGTGTCGCCGATGTCGCTCCGCTCGAGTCGAAGGCCCGCCATGTTACGGAAGAGATCCGACGTGACGATCGGCTGCCGGCGCTCGACGTCCTCGGCTGTCAGGTATCGGCCGAGACCGCCACGCCGCCGCTCGTTGAACTCGACCATGTTCCGGTTGCTCATGCGCTCCGCCATGACCCGCACCGTGTCGAGCACCGCTTTCATCTGTGGAAAGCGCACTGCGGACCGGCGCTGCTCCTGTCACGACATCCACCGGTCGATACTCCGGGTAATAGCCGACCGCCCGAACCTCGAGCATCCGCGTTCCGATCGGCGCGCCGGCGAGTGTCCATTCACCCCGCTCGTTTGCGCGTGTCTCCGGCCCGTCGCGAATCCTCACCTGCGCTTCCGCAAGCGGTCTGCCACCGATGGCGGTGACGACGACGCCGGAGAGACGCCCGTCTCCGACACGCCGACGACCGACTCGTGCGATCGTGTCGGTTGGCTGCGTGTCGCCGACGATGCGCGCGGGCCCAATGTACAGGTCGCGTCTCAACAACCGCTCCGGCGGCACTTCCACCTCGATCAAGTCCGTGCTGTCCGCGCCACGACTCGCCATGAGCGCAATCGTCCCCGCACCAGGTAAGTTGCACATGGCAAACCAGCCGTTCGCTGCCGTCGTGGCGACGAGCCGTGGGCATCTCGACGCTCGAGTCGACCGCCCGTGAGGGCAAACTCGACCCACATGCCGGTCACCCCAACTTTGGCGGCCGCGGCGTGGTCCCGCGCATCGCGAACCAGACCGATGACCATTGCTCCGGAATCCGCGACCGATCGTGGACCGCAGATCGCGGCGCGTAGGCGAGCTGGCGACGGGATGGCGAGATCGGCGCGCACCGGAACGAGCCCGACAATGTTCACCTCACGCAGCACGCGGCTCCATGCCGAGCGAGTCGAGCATGCGGGTGCAAGAACCCCAGCATGTATCGCCCGGCGGGGACGTCGCCGATCGTAAAACTGCCTAGCGAGTCGGAGAGCGCCGTGCCGCTGAACCGGCGTGCGGGTTTCGGCGGCGACCAGCTGCACCACCGCGCCGGCGAGCGGGGCTCGCGCAATGCTGTCATAGACCACCCCGCTCACGGTGGCCCGAGCCGTCCGGTGCCTGCGCCCCAGCCATGCCAACCATCACCACCACCCACACTAACGCCCAGAACCGCATTCGATGAATCGCCTCCCGGAGGAGACGGCCCCAACATACAGGCGGGACGCCGCGCGCGAGAGGCTCGACCGCACTTGGCTGCCCCCTGGGGCGCCAGGAGCACGACCAGTGGTCCAGTCCATGCTCCTCTACCAACCCCACACTTGACCCGCACAACAAGGTGCACATGGCTGTCGATGTACTGCGACGCAACAACGTGAAGGTCTTCGGGCGAGGAAGCCAGCCCATGGTCTTTGCCCACGGCTTCGGGTGCGATCAGAACATGTGGCGATTCATCACGCCCGCATTCGAGAACGACTACCGCATCGTGCTGTTCGATTACGTCGGCTCAGGCCATTCCGACCTGCGCGCGTACGACCGTACGCGATACGGCACGCTCGGCGGATATGCCGACGACTTGCTCGACGTGTGTCGCGCTCTCGACTTGCGAGATGCGATCGTCGTCGGCCATTCGGTCAGTGGCATTGTTGCGGTGCTCGCGGCCAAGCGTGAGCCGAATCGCTTCGCACAGCTCGTCCTCATTGGGCCGTCACCGCGCTACATCAATGATGCCGATTACGTCGGCGGATTCGACCGCGCCGACATTGACGGGCTTCTCGAGACGATGGAGAAGAATTACATTGGGTGGGCGAACTATCTCGCGCCAGCCATCATGGCAAACCCCGATCGCCCCGAGCTGGCGGGTGAGCTGGCGGAGAGCTTCTGTTCGACCGACCCGGTCATCGCGCGTCGATTCGCCGAGGTGACGTTCCTCTCCGACAATCGCCAGGACCTCGTCGACGTCACCATTCCCTCGCTGATCCTTCAGTGCTCGGCGGATATCATCGCTCCGCCCGAGGTAGGCGAGTACCTCCATCGCCATTTACCCCTCAGTACCTTGCGCGTGATGAGCGCCACCGGCCACTGTCCGCACATGAGCCATCCCGAGGAAACGATCCGCGAAATGAAGGAATACCTGAGTGGGAAAGCCCGCGCTGCTTGACGAAGCTGGTGTCCCGCACACGGTCACGTCGGACCTGCTCGACCGGGCGCCGGCCAGCTTCGTGTCCTTCGGCGACGACGGCATCATCGTCTACGCCAACGCGAGGCTGGGGCATTTGCTCGGCCTCGATGCGCGCGAGCTCGTCGGGCAATCATTCGAGAAGATCCTCACCATCCCGGCCCGCATCTTCTATCAGACACATTTCTTCCCGCTGATCAAGCTGCACGGACGCGCCGAGGAGATCTATTTCACTCTGCGAGCCCAATCCGGAGCCGCGGTTCACGTCCTCGCGAATGCGGCTCGCACCGAAGTGGACGGGACGGTGCGCATTGATTGCGTGATGCTCCGCATTCACGAGCGCCAGAAGTACGAGCAGGAGCTGTTGCTCGCGAAGAAAGCAGCCGAGGGCGCCAATGCGGCCAAGATGCGTTTCCTCTCCATGGTGTCCCACGACTTGCGCACGCCGCTTGGCGCCATTTCAGGGTACGCGGATCTCCTGCTGCTCGGCGTGCGTGGCGAGGTCAACGACGTTCAGGCGCAGGATCTCCGGCGCATCAAGGAAGTGAGCCATTTCCTGCTCGGTTTGCTGGACGACATCCTCACGTTCGCGAGGGCCGAGGCGGGCGCTCTCACGGTGTCGCGCGAGAACGTGACGATCGAAAGCGTGCTCTCGCGTGCCGAAGCGATTGTCGCACCGCAGTTCCAGAACGCCGATATCGCGTACATGCGAGAGCCGGGGCCGGCGGGGCTGGCGGTGTGCGCGGATCCCGACCGGCTGCAGCAGATTCTGCTCAACCTGCTCGGCAACGCGTCGAAATTCACACCATTGGGTGGCAAGGTCTCGGTGCGCTGGTCGACGGACGGTCAGCGCGTTCTCATCGCCATTGCCGACACCGGACGTGGTATTCCGGCCGAGCTGTTGTCACAGATCTTCGAGCCGTTCGTGCAGGTGAATCGCGAGATCGACGCTAGAAAGCAAAAGGGGATGGGGCTGGGATTGGCCATCAGCCGCGAGCTGGCGCGCGCGATGGGTGGTGACATTGCCGTTCACAGCGTCGTCGCCGAAGGCTCGATCTTTACGGTATCGTTGCCCGCGGCTTAGTCCCGTTCCACGGGCGAAGGTAGGCGACTCCATTCCACACGTGCGCCAACGTTCGGTTGATCGCGGCCATCTCCGGCGACGTGTACTGCGTCCGGTGACAGGCGAACGATTCCTGCCCAGCGACAACATCCCGATTCTCCACCGGCACGCGAACGGTCAATAGATCTTCGGCGACCCCGTTGACGCCGGGCGACGACGGGGGTGCGCTGCGAAGGCGCTCCGTGGGAAGGGACGCATACAGCAGATCTACCGTTCGGTGACGATCGTCGCTCTGCACGATCTGCGTCACGACGTTCCCCACGAGACGGTGATCCGGGATGGCCGGTACCTCCTTCAGGCCCAAAGGTGAAGATCGCCTCCGGCTGAACGCCCCCGATGATCTTCTCCAGCTCAGTGCGTAGCCGCGCCAGGTTGGCGAACGAAGCGAGCCCCCCATCCTCCAGGCCGAGCAGGTGTAGCTGTCGCACACCCAGCCGTTTCGCTGCACATTCTGCCTCCAGCTTCCGGGCAGCAGCCAGCGCCGGGCCGGCGGGAATGCCGGCATGATCGCGAACGCCCTTGGAGCCATCGGTGGCAATGACGAGATGGACCTCGCGTCCTTCTCGCGACAGGCGCGACAACAGCGGGCCGATGACACGCTCGTCGTCGGGATGAGCGAACACCGCCAACAGCGGACGACTGGATTGACCCCATGCAGCGCTCGAAACGAGAAGTAGCGCAGCTGCTGCGACAGGTCGGTGAAGGAATGCGCGCATAGACTCGGACGATGAGGGGGAAATGGTAATGGAACCTACGAAAGCCCCAGTCGACCAGCCACAGCTCCACCGCCGGTTCAGCCTCCTGCCGGCGACGGCGCTGAACATGACGAACATGCTCGGCGCGGGGCCTTTTATCACGATTCCGCTGCTCATGTCGGCGCTCGGCGGTCCGCAGGCCCTGCTCGGGTGGATCGTCGCGCTGGTCATCGTGATCTGCGACGGGATGGTGTGGAGCGAGCTGGGTGCAGCGATGCCCGGATCGGGGGGATCCTTCCACTATCTGCGCGAGGCGTTCGGCCCGGCGCGGTTCGGCCGGCTGATGGCGTTCCTCTTCGTCTGGCAGTTCCTGCTCAGCGGCCCGCTGGAGATCGCGTCCGGGTACATTGGCTTCGCCTCGTACGCGACGTATCTGTGGAAGGGACTCACGCGTACCGAAGGAATCGTGCTCATCGTCGCGGTCGGATTGGTGAACATCGCCCTGCTGTACCGGCAGATTCACTCGATCGCCAAGATTACGATCTCGCTGTGGGTCGGCACGCTGATCACCGTACTCGCGGTGATCGTTACCGGCGCCATGAACTTCAATCCACGCATCGCGTTCGACTTCCCGCCGGGCGCGTTCAACTTCTCGCTGGGCTTCTTTCTCGGACTCGGCGCGGCGGCACGCGTCGGCATCTACGACTACCTCGGTTACTACGATGTGTGCTACATCGGTGACGAGGTGCGCGACCCGGGCCGCGTCATCCCCCGATCGATTCTCATCAGCACCGCGGCCGTCGCGGCGATCTACATCGGCATCAATCTCTCGATCATCGGGGTGATTCCGTGGCGCGAATTCGTGCCGGCGTCCGCGCACCCGGAGTCGAATTTCATCGTCTCGGTCTTCATGGAGAGGATCTATGGCAACCGTGTGGCGACGATCTTCACGCTGCTGATCCTGTGGACCGCCTTCGGGTCGGTGTTCGCGCTGCTCCTGGGGTACTCGCGCATCCCCTTCGCGGCGGCGAAGAGCGGCTACTTCTTCCGACCGTTCGGCAAGCTGCATCCGACAAAGGCGTTCCCGTACGTCTCGCTGCTGGTGCTGGGAGCGCTTTCGATCGTCGCCGGGTTCTTTTCGTTAGGCACGGTCATCGACGCGCTGATCGTCACTCGCATTCTCGTGCAGTTCATGGGACAGGTGTTCGGGTTGATCCTGCTGCGGCGTCGCGCGCCCGACATGCCGCGCCCGTACCGAATGTGGCTCTATCCGCTGCCCGCTCTGGTCGCGTTGGTCGGCTGGCTCTTCCTTTTCGTCACGACGCAGCTCAGGGTCATCGTGTTCGGTCTGGGCGTTCTCGGCCTGGGGTGCGCCGTCTTCCTGATCTGGTCGTGGAAAACGCAGCGATGGCCGTTCGGCGTCGATGAGACGATACTCCCGAACCCTCCGCGACTCTCTTAGCCGACCTCCATGCAGGATCTCACCACCGGCCCCATCACGCGCCACTTGCTGAAGGCCACGAGCTTCATGCTCGTGACCATGGTCTTTCAGACGCTCTACTTCCTGATCGACCTGTACTGGGTTGGCCGTTTGGGGACGGAGGCGGTGGCCGGGGTCGGTATCGCCGGCAACCTCACCTTCATCGTCCTCGCGTTGACGCAGATGCTCGGCGTCGGCACCACGGCAGTCGTGTCGCATGCAACCGGTCGCAAGGATCACGAGCAGGCGCTTCTCCTGTTCAACCAGTCGCAGGTGCTGGCGATGGTCACCGGGGTTGCGTTCCTCATCGTCGGGATGGCGGTGCGGTGGCCGTACGCGCGAGCGATGAGCGCCGACGCGACGACTGCCGCGCTCGCCGCCGAGTACCTGCTCTGGTTCATCCCGGCGATGGCGCTTCAGTTCGCGCTCGTCGCGATGGGGTCGGCGCTTCGCGCGGTGGGGAACTTCAAGCCGGGGATGGTGGTTTCCAGCGCCACCGTGGTTCTCAACATGATTCTGGCCCCCTTCCTCATCTTCGGCTGGGGAACGGGTCGCCCACTCGGCGTCGCGGGCGCCGCGATCTCTTCGCTCATCGCCATCGTGGTCGGCATCGTATGGCTGGCGACGTACTTCCTTCCTCGCGACGCCTACCTGCGGTTCGAGCTTCGTGATTGGCGCCCGCGACTCGACCTGTGGAAGCGGATGCTCGGGATCGGACTTCCGGCAGGCTTCGAGTTCGGCATCACCGCCGTCTACCTGGCGATCGTGTACTCCATTTCGCGTCCGTTCGGCGCCGCGGCGCAAGCCGGATTCGGCATCGGGATGCGAATCATCCAGGCTGGATTCATGCCGGTCGTCGCGTTGGGATTCTCCGTTGCACCTGTGGCAGGACAGAACTTCGGAGCGCGACACGCCGACCGCGTGACGCGCACCTTCCGCGACGCAGCGTCGATGGCGGCGGGTGCCATGGTACTCTTTGCCATCGCGTGCCAGATCGCTTCCGCGTCCATGGTGGCGGCGTTCTCGACGGATCCCGCCGTGATCGCCGTGGGCTCCGAGTATCTCCGTATCATCTCGTGGAACTTCGTCGCGTCCGGTTTGATCTTCGTCGCGTCGAGCATGTTCCAGGCGATGGGGAACACCATTCCTTCGCTGGTCGCGTCGGGCGTGCGTATTGGACTGCTGTCGCTCTTCGCGCTGATGCTCGCGCGACTGCCCGACTTTCAGCTGCGATGGATCTGGTATCTGTCCGTAGCGACAGTGCTGGTGCAGCTCACGCTGGCGATGTGGTTTTTGCGCCGCGAGTTCGGTCGACGGCTGCGGTGGGAGGTTGCAGTGGTCGAGGTCCAGGTGCTCGAGGTGCTCGAGGGCAACGCCGTGCCTCTCCTCGAGCACCTCGAGCATCCTGACGACCTCGATCACCTTCGCCCTAACGGCACGTCCATCCGGCGCAGCCGCCGAATCGACGAGCAGCAGGAACCCGCCGAACACCAGCACCGACATGATGATCGCGACGCTGAGGCTCAGGTGATTGCCCGCGGCGAACCGGCGCTCGTCCAGTCCGTGCATCAGCGCGATCGCATAGTGGCGGATGCTCAGCAGCCGCACGCCCGACACGAACCCGGAGAAGAATCCCTCCCAGAGCACGATGTAGAGCAGCCCGATGCCGATCGCCTGCGTGGTGACGAGGCCGAGCCACACGAAGGCCGACGCGTACAGCGCGACGCCGACGACGGCCGAGACGGTGACGGCGACGGTCGCCCTCGCGTCGCCGAGGAACGCCACGTGGCTGGTCAGGAAGCGCGCTCACCGCGATGAACGGCGCCGCGATCGTGATCGCCGCCAGGAGCTTGGGCACCGCGATCTGCCACCGCGGAATCGGCGAGAGCGTCAGATTGGCCAGCGTCCGGTCCTCGATCTCGTTGGCGAACGCGGCGGCCGCGATCGCGAGCACGACGAGCGGCGCGATCGAGCCGGCCAGCATCGCGCTCAGGACCACGGTCTCGAACTCCCCGACCGAGGGCGCGCTGTCGGACCGCAGCATCAGCACGGCGATGATCACCGGCATCGCCGCCAGCACCGTCATGATCGACGAGGCGCCAGCGGCCGGACAGCTGGCGCAGCGTCAGGCGATAGACGGAGCCCATCGCTAGCGCTCCACCAGGTAGCCGAAGACGCTCTCCAGCGAGTCGTCCAGCGGCTCCACCCGGCGGAGGCTGATCCACGCCGACTGCGCGAGCCGGGGCAGCTCGATCTGGAGATCGAGCACGTTCCGGCTCAGGACGACGCACCGCGCCGTCGGGGTCGACGTGCACCGCATCGACCGAGTCGGAGCCTGACGACCGCCGCGGCCAGCCGTGCGCGGCGCGTCGCAGATCACGCGCACGTGGTACGGCCGCTGGTTGAGCGCGGCGCGGATGGCGCGGAAGCCGCCGGACGCCGCCAGCTTGCCGTTCACGATGAGCAGCACGGTGTCCGCCAGCTGCTCGACCTCCTCCAGGATGTGCGAGGAGAGCACGATCGTCCGGCCCTCCGCGGCGAGCTGCTGGAGCAGCTGCTTGAAGTGCACGCGCTGTCGCGGGTCGGCGCCGTTGAGCGGCTCGTCGAGAATGAGGATCTCCGGATCGTGCACCAGCGTCGCGGCGAGCCGCATCCGCTGCCGCATGCCGCGCGAGTAGGTGTCCATCGGCGCGGTGCTGCGCATCGGCGAGGTCGACGAGCGCGATCGCGCGGTCCACCGCGCGCTCCAGGTCGTCGACGCCGCGCAGCCGCCCCATCATGCGCACGAACTCGCGGCCCTTCATGAAGCCGTAGACCGTCTCGTGCTCCGACATGACGCCGATTCGCCGGTAGAGCGGCGGGTTGTCGCGCACCGGCTCGCCGAACACGGTGACCGTTCCGCGTCGAGGTGGCGGCGAGGCCGGTCATCATGCGGAGCAGCGTCGTCTTGCCCGGCGCCGTTAGGCCCGAGCAGCCCGGTGATGCCGGGCATCACGTCGAAGCGACACGTCGCTCACGGCGACGACGCTCCCGAACCAGCGGGAGACGCCGTCGACCCGGATGACGGCGGATGGCGTCGCGATCATGGCGTCAGCCTCCGGTAGCGCCACCACAGAATGGCGGCCGGCACGAGCGTCCAGATGAAGTACCAGCTCACCAGCACCGCCGACCCGAAGCGCGCGGGCCGGCGCGTCCTCGGTGATCTCGCTGACCTCGCCGAAGATCACGTCGTTCACGTGCACCGGGAATGTTCGTGAGGTTGAACATCGAGATCCATTGCCCGGCCTTGCCGCCGATCTCCTGCGCGAGGCCGATCGTGAACGGCGCCGTGATCACGAACAGTCCGACGAGGAACACCGACGCGTACGCGCGCCGCGTCGTGAACGAGGCGGTGAGCAGCGCCAGCGTCGTCGCGTACGCCGCCATCGCCGACGCCGGCGGCGAGAAACCTCGGGACGTCGAGCCAGTGCTTGCGCAGATACTGCCATCGGCACCGGGTCGCCCATCGAGAGGCCGAGGAAGAGAATGATCTGCGGAAGCCATGCCGCCGCCAGCATCACGACGAGGAACGCCGCCCACCGCGACGACGATGTAGTCGGAGCCGGTGAGCGGCCGCACGAGATACAGGTTGATCACGCCCTCGCGCCGGTCGCGGCACAGCAGCTCCGGCCCAACGACCGCCGCGAACACGAACAGGATGATCGACGCGATCCCGTAGAAGTCGGAATGCGACGGCAGGTTCAGCCGCTCCGCCGTGCCCGGTCCGCCCAGCCGCTCGGCGGCGCCCGCAATGATCGCCATGACGAGGGCGATCGCCGCCAGCACGCCGATGAAGAACCAGGGAAGGATCTTGGCGCGCGCGCCGCGGCCGAACCCCAGCGCGGTGCGAACTCCGTCCTTGAAGACCGCGCGCCGCGATCGGCCCCGGCCTTCGCGCGCGCCGGTGTAGCTCTGGTATCCGATGTCGAAGACGGTGCCGCTCGCGGACTGCGTCGAGTGGACCTCCGCCTGTGCAGTCGCTTCGGCTGTCATGCAGCTCCGTTCGTGTATGCGGTGTCGGACTCGCGCTCGAACAGCTCGGTCAGCGCGCGCCGGCGCGGCGCCATCCGCCGCAGCGGCGCCTCGGCCTCGACCAGCGCGTCCCGCACGTGGTCGTAGACCGATTCGTCGGGACCTTCGATCGTCAGGCCGCTGCCGTCGACGGTCACCACGACGCCGCGCCGCTTCGAGCGCGGCCACGAGCCCCTCACGGTTGGTGTCGACCTCGATGAAGACCGTCTCGGTCTCCTTCGTGAACTGTCCGACCTCGCCCGACTGCACCAGCCGGCCGCCCTGCAGGACGATGATGCGGTCGCAGGTGCGCTCGACGTCGGCCATCAGGTGCGAGGAGAACAGGACGCTGATGCCGAACTCGCGGTGCGTCTTCCGGATCAGCGTCAGCATCTCCTCGCGGCCGGCAGGGTCGAGTCCCGCGGTCGGCTCGTCGAGGAAGACGAACGCGGGATCGTGCACCAGCGCCTGGCCGAGCTTGACGCGCTGCTTCATGCCGGTCGAGTAGCCGCCGATCGCGCGGTACCGCTCCTCGAACAGCCCGACGTGGCGCAGCGTGTCGGCGGCGCGCGTTCGCGCCATGGCCGGCGGCAGGCCGCTCACCTCCGCCATGTGAGTCAGGAACTCGGCGGCGCTCACCTGGCTCGGCAGACAGTCGTGCTCGGGCATGTAGCCGAGCCGCGCGCGCACGCGCGATGCTCTCGCGACGCGTTCTGGCCGAGCACGGTCGCGGTACCCGACGTCGGCCGCAGCAGCCCGAGGAAGATCTTGATGGCCGTGCTCTTCCCCGCGCCGTTCTCGCCGAGGATGCCGGTGATGCCGTCGGTGATGGTGAAGCTGACGTCGTTGAGCGCGACGACGTTGCCGTAATGCTTCGTCAGGCGCTCGACGGCGAGCAGCGCTTCTCCGGTCGCCATCAGCTCGCCGCCGCCTTCGGCTTCTCGCACGCCGCCGTGTAGCCGTGATCGCAGGCGCGACCACGCAAGCGTGTGGCGCGCTCAGGCTGGCGGTACACGCCGGCGCCGGTGTCGTACATCCCGGCGAGACGGAAGCACGCCTCGCCGTGTCGGTCCTCGCAGGCCTCGCGGTATAGATCCGCGGCCTCCTCGAGGTTCTGCTTGACGCCGAGGCCAGCCTGCAACACGACCGCTCGCGCGAAGCAGCCGTCGACCTCCCTGCCCTTGCATGCTTCGTCGAACAGGGCCGCGGCGGCGGAGTCGTTTCGGGCGACACCGCCACCCGTCGCATGCAAGCGGCCGAGCCCAAGACACCCGACGGCTACGTCAGCGTTACACGATCGCGTCAGGAGGTCTGCGGCCCTGGCGAAGTCCTGCCTAACGCCTTCGCCGCTGGCGTAGAGGGTGCCGAGGCGGGCGCATCCAGTGACGTTTCCGCCATCGCATGCCTTTTGAAAGAGCGTGGCCGCACGTACGGGATCCTTGGTGACCCCTGCGCCCCGCTGGTACTCGAGGCCGAGGCGAGCGCAGCCATCCATCCCTCCGCGATCGCAGCCCTGTTGAAAGAACGTGAGGGCACGCGCTGAATCGCGTTTGACGCCCTGGCCGCGCAGGTAGGAGACTCCGACGCTGGCGCACCCGTCCCCGACGCCGCCCGCGCAGGCCTTCTCGAACAGCTCGGCGGCTCGCTTGTCGTCCTGGAGGACGTACTCTCCCTTCTGGAGCTTGACCGCGAACTGGTTGCATGCCGCGACATCTCCCTCATCGCAGGCGCCGCGGAGCTGTTTTGCGTCCGCGTTTCCGGGGTGACATCCGGCGAGCGCCATGCCGGCCATCATGAGGAGGAGCAGAGCAGGAGCGCGCGGGCGCGGTGTCTCGTCCGGATAGGTTCTCGTACGCATGACAGACGGAAGGGGTGAAATCCGAGGGCCGGGTATGGCCCCGCCCTTTACGACGAGGCCACTTCAGAAGTTTCGGGGCCCGGATTGACCCGTGGCAGCGGCCGGAGGTTCAGTTGCGCGTGGGCCACCGCATCACGACATTCCCACGACATGTCGCACTGCCGCTTGGCCTAACGGCGCATGGGCGTTATGCGTAGACCCGACGATTCATCGATGACGGTACGTGCCGGCCGCCGGGGTCGCGCCCCCGCGCGCTCACATGCGGAGCAGGTCGTCGCGGGACAGGCGATCTATTCGACACGGTTGCTTGCGCTCTACGATTTCCTGGTGCTGCGCATCTCGAATCGCTTTGTCTGGAAATGTCCAACTCGGCACCTCGAAGCGCATTACGACAGCCACATCACGGCGAATCATCTGGACGTCGGGGTAGGCACCGGGTACTTCCTCGATCGCGTCCGTTTTCCATTGTCCACGCCGCGCATCGCGTTGATGGACCTCAATCCCAACGCGCTGGAGTATGCGTCTCGACGAATCGCGCGATACCAACCCGAGACCTATCGGCGGAACGTCCTCGAGCCCATTTCCCTGACCTCCGCGCGATTCGATTCTGTCGGAATCAATTATCTGCTTCACTGCCTTCCAGGCTCCATCGAGTCAAAGGCCGTCGCGTTCGATCATCTCAGGCCGCTCCTGAATTCGAATGGCGTTCTGTTCGGGGCGACATTGCTGCAGGGCGGTGTTTCCCGAACCTGGTTGGCGACGCGCTTGATGGGTGTTTACAACAAGCGAGGTATTTTCTCCAACGAGCACGATGATTTCGAAGGGTTACACCACGCGCTGACTCAGCGCTTTCGGGACGTCTCCATCACGGTCGTGGGCTGCGCCGCGCTGTTCTCAGCCCGAGTGAGTTGAACGCGATGTCACGCGAACAGGTGACCGGCCGTTAGGCCAAAGCAGAGGTCTATGACAGTGGATCGCGCGCTCCGCCTGTGGTTCCTCGCCCTCTATGCGCTCGACATTGTGGGCTTCTTGAGCACCGTCGCGCGCATTCGTCGTGAGCGACCGGCGTTCGAGCGGCAGATTGGGCCGCTCCCGGAAGTCGGGGCCCTCGTTGCGTGGCTGGTTCCCCCGCTGATCATTCTGTCCGGGATCGGCAGAATGGCGATCGAGCAACCGATTCTTCGCGTGCTCGGAGTCGCGCTAAGCCTCTATGCGGTGAGCGTCGTGGCGTGGACGGTACGAACCCTCGGTCGCCAGCTCATTCCCGGACTGGCGATCCTGCCGGACCACGTGTTGATCACCCACGGTCCGTTTCAGTGGATGCGCCACCCGATGTACTCGGGGGCGTTGGCCCTCTGGCTTGGCGCGGCGCTTGGCACGCTGAATTGGATCCTGCTCGCGCTATGGCCCTTGCTCGTCGCAGGAATCATCGAAGGGGTTGCCGGAGGAAGAGGCGATGCTCCGCGCCAAGTTCGGCGCACCGTACGAGGCCTACGAAGCGCGCACCGGCCGGCTGATTCCGAGGCTGTGGCGACAGCGCGACTCGTAAGGCAGGTCTCAACGCGCCCTGACGAACGCGCGCGCCTCCTGGAGCGCGGCGTGCCGCGTGCTTTTCCCGGCGACGACGAGCAGCTCCTCGTAGGCAGTCCGGGCGAGCGCTCGGTTCCCTGACGCACGCGCGGCTCGCGCGACGCCGAGCAGGCTGTTGAACCGTCGCGGATAGAGGCTCAACGAACGCTGGTAGGCAACGAGGGCCTCCGCTGGGCGCGCCTGCGCCAGCAGAAGATCTCCGAGCAGCTCGGATGCCGGCAACGTCGGACCCGGAGTGACGGCGTGCTTTGGCGTCGACTCCTCGAGGGCCACGGCCTCGCGCATCAGCTTCACGCTCGAATCGCGCTGCTGCACGGCGTGGGCGCGCCACGCGTCCACCGCCAGACGAAGGACGCGGATGTGCCGGGCGAACAGGACCTCGCCGCTCGTGCCGGCGGTCGTCTCGAGCTCTGTCAGGCGCTGAGCGGCCGTTTGCGCGACGGCACTCTCACGGAGATGGACCGCCCCGAGACCGCGCGCAAACCAGGTCACTGCCTCCGGCCACTTGAAGCGATCCCAGCTCAATGCCGCGGGCTCTCGCGGCTGCAACGACACCGCCTCGCGCCAGGCATGCCGCTCGAGCGCGTACCGAGCCTGGGTGGACGCGAGATGGAACGCCGTCTTGAACGTCGGCTCGAGGCGGGCTGTTGTGACCAGTCGCTTCACCTGCGTGGCGGCGAGCTCATTGGCGCCCTGCTGGAGATACGCGTATACGGCGTATTCGATTGCATGAGGAAACTCGTCCCACACGAATTGCCCTTCGTCTCCGGCCGGATGCGCGAGCGCGGCCTCCGCCGCCCGGAGGTTGCCGCGAATCACGCCGTCCCAGTCGCCGAGGCGGACGAAGATGTGCGTCGGCATGTGGAGCGCGTGGGGATTCTGCGGAGCCGACGCGTCGTACTTGCGCACGATGGCAGGTGATTCCCGCTCGCGCCCGACGGCATCATTCGCATGAACCAGGTAGTGCATCGCGCCCGGATGATCCGGGTTCCTCTCGTGGACGGGGAGCAACAGCTCCGCGGCGCGATCGTAGTGGGCGCGAGCACCTGCGTCGGCGGGGGCCGCGGCCAGGTGCGCCAGCGCATAGAACGCGGTCGCATTGGGATCCTGCGGGAACGCACGATATGCCTTCGCCATCGCTTCTTCCCATTGGCGAATCCGCTGCCAATAGTCGAGCGAGCCGGTTTGGAAGAAGGCCGCCGCGCTCTCCACGAACAGGCGCTCTCGCTCCGTGGGAGGTCCGAGTTTCGCGGCGGCCTGAACCTCTTGCCATCCACGCTGAAGCTCGGCGGGACCTGGCCGCGTGGGCCAGAGCGGCTGAAAGAGCGTCATGGCGATGCCCCAATGCGCCATCGCACATGTTGGATCGACCTTGGTTACCTGCTGAAAGGCCTCGCGCGCCTGCGGGTACGTCATGTGGTGCAGCAGCGCGACGGCGCGATTGAACTGCGTTTGCGCCCCGGGCGAGCAGGAGACGGCGAACTCGACCGTTCCCAAATCGTGTTGCTGCGTGGGCTGTGCGCGCGCGTCGCTCGCGGGAAACAGCATTGCCGCAATCAGGGCGGCAACTGTGAGCACTTTCATCTCGTGACCGGACAGGAAATGGACTGCCTACATGTACCGCGGCTGGCACGATTGCGCCACTGTCTGCTTCCCTCGCGGCGGGCATCCAGGGAGTTCTCGCGACAAAACGGCGCAAGTAGTAGAATCCGACTATGCGTATCTGTCTCGCTCGTATCGCGCTCGCGGCAGCCAGCTACACAATCGTTGGACTGGCCGCGGCGCAGAGTTCCAACGAGCTCACCGCGGCCGAACGCGCGGCAGGCTGGCGGCTTCTCTTCGATGGGACGTCGCTGAATGGATGGCGCGGCCTCGGCTACGACAGCGTGCCGAGCGCACATTGGCGCGTCATTGACGGGGCGATCGTGAAGACTCCGACCGCCACAGTGCAGCGGCAAGCTGACGGGCAGCCGGCAGCGGGTGGCGACCTGATGACGATTGAATCCTTTCGCGACTTCGAGCTCGCGTTCGAGTGGCGCGTGACGCCCGGAGCGAACAGCGGCGTGAAATACAACGTCTCAGAGGAGCTGTCGTTGAAGCACGCGTCGAATCACGCCGCCCTCGGCTTCGAGTACCAGGTGCTCGATGATGTCTTGCATCCTGACAACAAGATCGCGAGCCACCGGTCGGGCTCGCTGTACGACGTCATCGAGCCAGGCGCAGCGAAGCGACTGCATCCGGTGGGCGAGTGGAACAGCGCCCGCATTCTCCTCCGCGGGAATCACGGCGAGCATTGGCTCAACGGCGTGAAGATCGTGGAGTTCGACCTCGGCACGCCTCGACTGGACTCGCTGCTTCACAAGAGCAAGTACAAACCGATTCCCGCATTCGCCGAGCGTCGTCGTGGCCACATCGTCCTCCAGGACCACGGCGACGAGGTCCATTTTCGACGCATCAGGATTCGCGAGCTGAACGACGCCTCGCGCTAGCGCACAACGAGGAGGCACACCGCATGACCAGGAAGCCGACCCTCGATCGCCGAGAGTTCCTCCGCGACACATCGCTCGCGGGACTCGGCCTGGTGACCGCGACTCACGTTCCATCGCCGGCACTCTACTTCCGAGGATCGCCGAGCGAGAAGGTGGTCGTCGCGGTCATGGGGCTGAATGGGCGAGGGATGGTGCTCGCGCGCAACTTCATGCGCTCGCAGAACACCGAGGTCGCCTACCTCTGCGATGTCGACGCCGTCGTCCTCGCCAAGGCGCAGGGCGAGCTCCAGCAGGATGCTGCCAGGTCACCCAAGGCCATCAGCGATTTCCGACGCGCGCTCGACGACACGAATGTCGACGCGCTCGTGATCGCCGTCCCCGATCACTGGCACGCCCCAGCGGCGATTCTGGCGCTCAAGGCGGGAAAGCACGTCTACGTCGAGAAGCCCGCCAGTCACAACGCGCGCGAGCTGGAGCTACTGGTTGCCGCTCAGCGGAAGTACTCGCGAGTCGTACAGGTCGGCAACCAGCAGCGCTCCGGCGTGCGATCGATCGAGGCCATTCAGGCGATTCGTGACGGGGTCATTGGCCGTCCGTATCTCGCGCGTGCGTGGTATGCCAACACGCGCGGCACCATTGGGCGCGGCAAAGCGGTGCCGAAGCCGTCCCACCTGGACTATGAGCTGTGGCAGGGCCCGGCGCCGCGGACGCCCTACCGCGACAACGTCGTGCATTACAACTGGCACTGGTTCCGGCGCTGGGGTACGGGCGAGATCTGTAACAACGGCACGCATGAGATCGACGTCGCTCGGTGGGCGCTGGGCGTCGACTATCCGACGCGGGTCGCGTCAGCCGGCGGTCGCTTTCACTTCGATGATGACTGGGAGTTCACCGATACGCAGGAAGCGGTGTTCGAGTTCGACGATGGAAGGACCATCACCTGGCAGGGGCAGAGCTGTAACGGCTCTCAGACCCTCGGCCGCGGGCGCGGGACGCAGGTGCTCGGAACGGAGGGATCGATCGTGCTCGACCGTGCCGGCTACGTCCAGTATGACGTAAAGGGGTCGGTTGTTCGCGAGGTGCACGAGGCGGTGATCACTGACGGTCTCGACTTCGCCGGCAACGATGCGCAGACGAGCGCGCACATTGAGAACTTCGCCGCCGCCGTGCGAACGGGAGAAGTGCTACGATCGCCCGTCTCTGAGGTCGCGAAGAGTATTCTGCTCTGCCATCTGGGAAACATTGCGCAGTACACCGGCCGCAAGTTGCAGACGGACCCGAAGTCCGGACGTATCGTCGGTGACCAGGCCGCGATGAAGCACTGGCAGCGGGACTACGCGCCTAACTGGACACCGACCGTATGAGTGTGACCGACAGTATGAGTGTGAGCGATGCCGTGGAAGCGGACATTCGATCGGCTCGCCAGCATCTGGCATGAGGGCTGGCATGACGCGCACGCACCCATTCTGCCAGCCGAGCTTGCTCGACAGCGTACCCTGGAGAGCTTCCGAGAGAGGATTCGATCGGCGCTCCCGACTGTGCGTGTCATTCGCGATGATGCAGGGCCGGTGGGTTTCTCCATGATCAAGGGCGATGAGCTCTATCAGCTCTACGTGGCGGCGCGCTCACGGGGCTCGGGTGCAGCGGCGGTTCTGATTGACGATGCCGAAGAACAGCTGGCCGCGTCTGGCGTCGAGACCGCGTGGCTCGCGTGCGCGATTGGAAACGAGCGAGCCGCGCGATTCTACGAAAAGCGCGGGTGGCGGCGCGCAGGAGCCGAGGCCTACCAGGCGGAAGCATCGAGCGGCGCATTTCCGCTGGAGATCTGGCGCTACGAAAAGTTGCTGCGGTAGGCATGCAGCTTCCGGTCAATCCGCCGGTTCTGCCCATGCTCGCCAAGCGTGTCAGCGAGCTACCGCCCGGCGAAGGATGGATCTTCGAGCCCAAGTGGGACGGCTTCCGGACGCTCATCTTCCGCGATGGCGACGAGGTCTTCATCCAGAGTCGCGATGAGAAGCCGCTCAATCGTTATTTCCCTGAGCTCGTCGATCCGCTGAAGGCGCACCTACCGACGCAGTGCGCGCTCGATGGCGAGCTCGTCATCGCGCGCGACGGCGGTCTCGACTTCGATTCGCTGCAGCTGCGACTGCATCCCGCGGCATCGCGAGTGAAGCTGCTCTCCTGTGAGATCCCCGCGTCGGTCGTGTTCTTCGATCTGCTCTGCGAAGGCGACCGCGATCTGCGGAGCACTCCGTTCGTCGAGCGACGCACCCGGCTCGAGTCACTGCTCGGTGACGCCGCGCCGCCGATTCATCTCACGCCGGCGACGCGCGATCGTGGGATCGCTGCAGACTGGTTTCGGCGGTTCGAGGGCGCGGGCCTCGACGGGGTGATCGCGAAGCTCCAGACCGGGCTCTACGAACCGAACAAGCGTGTCATGCTGAAGGTGAAGCATGAGCGGGAATGCGACTGCGTCGTCGCCGGGTTTCGGTGGCACAAGCGCGGCCAGAAGACCTCGGTCGGGTCGTTGTTGCTGGGTCTCTACAGTGACACTGGCAGTCTCGAGCATGTCGGCGTGTGCGCGAGCTTCACCGATGCGAAGCGTCTCGAGCTGGTGCAGTTTCTCGAGCCATTCCGCGAAAATGCCCTCGAGAATCATCCGTGGCGCGGGTGGGCGGAGCATCAGTCTCCCGAGGAAGCCGAGATGCACCGGCGGCCGGGGGCGACGAGCCGTTGGAGTCAGGGGAAGGATTTGTCATGGGAGCCGCTGCGGCCGGAGCTGGTCGTTCAGGTCGCGTACGACCACATGCAAGGCGACCGTTTCCGACACACCGCGCAGTTTCGGCGATGGCGGACAGACAAGAAGCCTACCGACTGCACGTACGAGCAGCTGGAGGTCGTGCCGCCGCACGAGCTGTCCGAGATCTTTGCGCCGAGGTAATGGAACCGGTGCAACGGCAACGGCTTTTTGAACGCAGAGGACGCAGAGGACGCAGAGGAACTTCAACACAAGGCTTTTTGGAAAAGCCTTAGCAGTTGAATCTCCTCTGCATCCTCTGCGACCTCTGCGTTAAGAAAGCTGTTGCCGTTGCCGTTGCGGGCCGTCATGAGCGGGGACGACGCGCCTCCCTCCACGCGCGCGTCGGGTCGTCGTCCGGGTCAGGCGTCTCCTGCGCCGGCCTGATCTCCTCCGGAACGTGGCGCAGGTTCACCCGAATGCGCGTCCACGTCGACGACCGTCCTCTCATGGAATCGACCAACACATCATCGGTCGCCAGGTGAGATGCGGCCTCGGGATGCTTGGCCTTCCATCGCTCGAGCCCGGCCAGCGCGGCTTCCTTGTCCGTGGAATTCGCGACGACGATCAACGGCATTTTCGCTCGCGGCTTGGCCGGCGTTTTCTTCGCTGCCTTGCGCGCGCCCTTTGCGCGAGAGGGGGCAACACGCGCCCCTTCTCCTTCCATTCTTGCGGAAATGCGGCGGCCAGGGCGCGTCACCCAGGCCGGCGGCCTCGTCGCGCTCCGCCAGCTCGAGCAACCCCTCGAGCGATCCGGGATGCTCGTCCATCGCGCTATGCGGGTCCCCCATCGCGGTTAGGCGCGCGGGCATCGTGAGCACCGTGAAGTCGGCGGGCTCACACTCCGGGACCTCTTCCCAGTGCAGCGGCGCCGAGACGCGCGTATCGGGAAGCGGACGCACGGAGTACGCGGAGCAGGTCGTCCGATCCTTGGCGTTCTGGTTGTAATCGAGAAAGACGCCCCGGCGCTCCTCCTTCCACCATTTCGACGTCGCCAGCGCCGGAGCACGTCGCTCGATCTCCCGTGAGAACGCCAGCGCGGCACGGCGGACTTCGGTAAACGTCCACCGTTGATGGATGCGGACGTTGATGTGCATCCCCCGCGAGCCGCTCGTCTTGGGCCACCCACGCAGTCCCACTTCCTCCAGGAGCGTCTTCGCCTCGATCGCGACGCGCCGCACGTCGTTCCACTCGACGCCCGGGCCCGGATCGAGGTCGATGCGCAGCTCATTGGGGTGATCGAGATCGGTCGCCCGTACAGCGTGCGGGTGCAGCTCGATGCATCCCAGATTCACGACCCACGCGAGACCCGCGGCATTGTCGACGACGATCTCCTCGGCGGTGCGCCCGGAAGGAAACGAGAGTGTGACCGTCTTCAGCCATGCCGGCCGGCTCTCAGGCGCTCGCTTCTGGTAGAACGGCTCGCGTTCGGCGCCATTCACATAGCGCTTGAGCACGAGGGGGCGATCGCGGATGCCGGCGACCGCACCCGGGGCGACCGAGAGATAGTACTGCACCAGCTCCAGCTTCGAGAGCTTGACCGCTCGCGTGAAGTACGGCTTGTCCGGATTGGTTATCCGGACGTCGTGACCCTCGATCGACAGGACCTCGGCTGGCTCTTCCTTCGCCATCGTTTTGCCACCGCGTAAGTAGATGACGTCCGGCTGTAATGGAATCTTCACGCCGCACTCACGCTTCTTTCATGCGCGCGCGGCCACTGCTCGCTATGGTCACAGCTCCATCGCCTTGTCCATACTGCACACGCTCACTCTGGAGGCGCAAATGACGGTCATGTTGCGCGGCGCGGTCGTCGCCCTCGGCATTCTCGTGGCGATTTTCCTCGGCTTCGGCGCGGTAGATGAGCTTCTCGTTCGCGGCATTCGCGGCGGAGAAGTCCAGCCACTGATCATTGGCCTGGTTGGCACGACGGTGAGCCTGCTCATCGCGCTGGCAGCTCTCTCCCTCTGGCGCCAGCACCGGAGCGCACGTCGGCTCGCCGTCGGCGCAGCCGTCGCCGCAATCGTATTCCACGCGTACGCGGCGCTGCCTCCGCATCGCAACGTGGGTTTGCTCGCGCTCCTAGTCGCCGCGGCATACGCGGCGACCCTGCTCGGAACCGCCCTCGGGCACCCGCCCGCAGCTTCCGGGGACGAAGCCGACGTTAGGCGGGCGTGACGTCGGTGCGCGTGACGCCGGGTATCTCCAGGATCACATCCGGCCCATACGCTCGAGAAGGCGTCTGAAATCCCGAAGGAGCTTCTCCTGCCAGCGCTTTCGCCGCGAGGTGCACGGCGGCTTGCGCGGTCAGGACGTAACCGCTCGCTCCGCGGAGCCTGGATTGCACACGTTCACCGGTCGCCGCCGTCGCTTCTCCCCAGAGTAGACTCGCACCCCGCTGGCGGTCTCCATCGCTCGGGCCTGGTGCGCCGCGGCGCACCCACGCGGTGAGCACGCGACGGACGATGCCACTGCGGAGCACGGGGCCGAGCCAGCGCGAGGCGATGGCGGCGCGGCGGAGCGCTGGCCGCATGCTGACGTATACCTCGATGGCGGGAATGCCCGTGCTGTGAAACGCCGTGGACACGTCGCCCCACGGGATCGTGGTCGCGTCTCGTAGCTTGCCGTCACCGAAGTCGATCCGGCGCGTACGCCACGCCTGTGGTACCGCGACGATCTTCCCGTCGCGTCGTATCGCGCCTGGTGATCCGAGGTTCTCGACCATCGTGGTGAGGGTTCCACGTGAAGCCCCACCGACCGCGCGAAACGCGAGGGAGAGCCTCTCGGCGTTAGGCAATCGGCGGGCGAGATGCGCTGCCAGACAGTCTGAAGGCACCACATCGAAGCCCACACCGGGGAGTAGCATGATTCCGGCCGCTCGCGCCTCGGCGTCGCGTCGGGCAAGTCCCTCGAATACCGCGATCTCTCCGGTGATGTCGAGATAATGTGCACGCCGGCGCAGGCAGGCATCGGACATCGCGCGCCAGGTGTGCGCAAAGGGCCCCGCGCAATGCAGCACGACGGCGGCGTTCGTGAGGGCGGCATCCAGCGCAGTGGGATCATCGATCCTCGCCGCGTGCCACTCCAGGCCCAGCGACTGGGCGTGGACTCGCACGGTCTCGGCGTTGCGGCCGGCAAGTATCGGGCGTAGCCCGCGCGCGAGCGCTTCCGCAACGATGAGGCGCCCGGTGTAGCCGGTGGAGCCGTAGATCAGGAGTGTCACGAAGATACGGTCACGCCCCCGCTCTCTTCGCGGTGGGCCGTTTTCGCGCGACCCACGTCGTCATGCAGCGCAGATTCTGCACGACGGTCGTCTTCAGCGGATCGAGCAGGTCACCTCCAAGGCGCACGGTCGCGTCCATGAGCATTGGTTCGTCGACGAGAAAGCGCTCCGAGCCGTCCAGAAGCTGAAACCGGCGGCCGGATATGTGACGGAAGCGGCCTTCCATGCCAATCGTCGACGCAAGGCGGCAGAACAGCATTCCACCGGGCCGCAGGACACGCCACATCTCGTTGAGCATGGCAGCGAAGTGCGGTTCATCGCGCGCAAAGTGAAGCACGGCGTTGCCAATGACGACGTCGACGACCGCATCGGCCAAGCTCATGTGCTCGATCGGCTCGACGCGGAAGTTCTGCGGCGGTAGATGCGGAGCCAACTCCGCGGCGTGACGTCGCACCGCGTCGATCGCGGCGCGGTCCTCGTCGACTCCCATCACCTCGTACCCGTTCCTCATCAGATAGACGAGGTTACGACCGTGGCCGCAGCCCGCGTCCAGCACCGTCATCCCCGGTATGATCCGGGCGCGCAGGAGCTGGTCGAACAGATAGATGTCGATCTCGCCGAACTCCTCGGCGAGCTGTGACCGGGGATGGGGCACGCGTCGCGCGGTGCCCTACCTGGCGAGCGGATCAGGTCGCAGCTGGAACTTCATGACCTTACTCGTCGTTCCCTTGCCACCCTCCATATGGAACGGTGCGCGCGTGCTGATGGTCGCCCACAGCCCACGACCCTTCCACCCCGTGGCCGGATTGTCGATGCGCCCATCCAGCCACTTGGTGAAAAAGCCGAGTGGATACGGAACGCGCAGAATGATCCATTGCCCGTCCTTCAGTACCAGCAGCCCTTCTGACAGATTGCCGGTGTTAATCGGGATGTTCGCGCCTAACCCGAACGTGTTGAACTGATCGACCCAGGTGTAATAGCTCGCCTCGGCGCTCCCGGGATCAGTTACGCCTTGCATCTGCGGCAACGGCTCCCTGTAGAACGTCCATCCTTCCGGGCAGTGCTGCCCTGTCGCGGTCGGACCGTTCAACGGTCCCGTGCACTTGCGCCGATCGAAGCTGGCAAGGTGCCCGCTCGCGAGCGCTGCCCAGACGACGCCGTTGCGGTCGATGTCCATCCCGCGCGGGGAGAAGCCTTGAACGGTGGCCTTAGGGTTGTTCCACGGCAGCTCATAGATCTCGGCGAGCGCCGTTGCCGGCGGGTTCGCGCCGGGATTCAAGCGAATGATCGAGCCGGGGAAGCCTAACGACGATCCCCACACCGACCCATCGGACGCCGGCGCCACCGCATAGAGGCCGGCGGCGATGCGCTTGTCCTTGGTCGGATCGAGCGGCGCATCCGGCTCGACGTACTCGTCGCGCCTGCCGTTGCCGTTGGCGTCGATGACGAGCGCCGTCCAGCCCTGCGAGCGCTCCTCATCTCCCGTTTCGTCGTAGAGCTTCGTGTTCAACCAGCCGACGACCGGCCCGCCTCCGCTCGTCCACAGCGTGTTGTTCGCATCCTCGGCGAACATCAGATGGTGCGTGCCGAAGCAGGTGCTGATGTGCTTGAGCTCTTTCGTTTTCGGATCGTAGACCGCCAGATGGCGACTTGCGCGCGCGACCGGAAAGAGCTTCGCCGACGGATGGGTCGATCCTGCCGTGCAGAACGGCGGGTTGTCGGGAGCGCGCACCGCCGATGTGATCCAGACACGACCGCGCTCGTCGAGCATCGGATTGTGCACGTTGTTCTTGCTGGTCCAGAGCACTTCATCGCCCCAATACGGGGAACGGTGCGGCATCGATGGGTTCGTCGCCGGCGTGCTCGGATCGCGAACGGTGAGCGGGACGCGGGACGCGATGTGACGCACCGGGTCGAGCACCGGGAGGTAATCCGCGCTCAACTCGAGCGCACCATAGAGCGCGCCGTTGGGGTTCACGGTCGGCTTCCGCCGATCGGTCGAGACGACGTCATGGAGATAGGACTTCGGGTCAGCCCAATCCCACTGCGTGATGACGACGTTCCGCTCCACGCCCTGTGGCCGGCGCGGCGCCGTGCTCGGTACTTCGCCCTTCGCGATGCGGTCGGTCCAATCGGCGAACATCGCCAGGGCACGCTGCCGTCCGAGGTTGTCGACTGCGCTGCTCATTCCGCGCCCGGCCTGGCCGGACTGAATGCGGTAGTCCCACGCCGCGAGGGAGGTAGAGTGCTTCCCGAGTGATGGCGGAAACTCGCGGGTCGCCTTGTTGCCCAGCTGGTGGCAGGCCAGGCAGCCGCCCGACTTCACGCTCCGCAGCCACTGCGCCTGGCTCGTCACGTTAGGCGAGATGCCGTTGCCGTCGGGTCCCGTCCCGGGGAACTCGCTCTTGTCGGGAATACGCATCAGCGAGTACCAGTAGCCAGCCGGATAGTACTCGGCGGCCGCGCGCGCATCCGGCGCGACCACGGCAGTCAGATTGAGCGTGGCGCCCGGAGCAGCGCGATGCTTCGGCGAATCGACCAGCCCATAGCCGCGCACCCAGACGCTGTAGTTCGCCTTGGGAAGCTCGGGGATGACGTACCGTCCGCGATCATCGGTGACGACGATTTTGACGAACTTCGTCGGCAGGTCCGACGTCTCGGCGATCACCCAAACTCCGGCCTCTGGCCCCTTGGGACCGGTGACGACGCCCGCGATGTCGTTCTCTGCCGCGGTAACGCGTGCATCCGACGGATCGCGATCCGCCGATCCCGGGAAGCTCGCGGCCACGAGGATGGCGCAGCCCAGTGCAGCGAGGGCGAAATGCAATGGTCGCTTCGTCATCATACCCGATCCTCCATCCGGCACGGGGTTCGATCGTCCGGCGCGTCTCTGGCAGGCCGTATGATCATATAGCTATATAGCCGTTCCTCGATGCGCGAGGCGAGATCCTTTAGCCGGGAGATCGTATGAGTGAGATCGATCGTCTCCTGCGCGATGTCGCAGCGGCGCGCGAGCGATTCCTCGACGCGGTGGGCACGCCGTCGGCCGACCAGGCGGAGTTCCGGCCCGAGTCCGGCGCGTGGTCGATCACCGAGAACGTCGAGCACATCACGCTCGCCGAGCACGTCGGCATCAACGGGATTTGGCGGGCGCTCGAGGGGATTCGTGCGGGCCGTCCAGTGTGGACCGGCGATCCAGTGCACCGGGGGCGGCCGATCGAAGAGGTCATTGGATCGACGTGGAAGGACCGCGAGCAGGTGCCGCCGATCGCGGCTCCGCGATGGGGTGGACCGGTCGCGTTCTGGGCCGCGGCGCTGCGAAGCTGTCAGCCCTTGCTCGAGGCGCTCGCGAAGGAGCTCAGGTTGGCGGAGTCGCAGGGAACCGGGCTGACGGCGATCGTGTATCCCCACCCGATCTCTGGCCCGCTCGACGCCCACCAGCGACTCGAGTTCCTGAGATTTCATCTCGACCGGCACCGCGCGCAGGTGCTGCGCATCAGAGAGCACCCATGCTTCCCACCTAACGACGGGTGACGATTCCCCGGAGGATGAGCAGAGCCGAATGTCCCACCAGAATCACGACGCGAGGCGGCGAGCGATGCGCCGCGTCGGACGGTTCGTGGCGTTACTGGCCGTTGCCGTTGCTTTGACGCTCGCGTCCAGCGCCGTGCAGGGGACACGCCTCGAAGTGCAGGACTGGGACTGTCCCCCCGTCCCCGCCTCTTGCGCCCGCCCGATGCTCGTGCTGGGATTCCCCGTGCCCTACATCTCGGACTACCACGGCATCTCGGTCGGCAATGCTGCGTCGCTCGTTGGTGCCCTGCTCGGCGAGGATCTTTTTCACCTGAGTGGCTTTCTCGCCGATGTCGCCATTTACCTGGTCATCGCCCTGCTGGTCGCGGCCGCCCTGCGCGCGATCCGCGTGCGCCGGCGGCCCATTTAGTCAGGATTGCACGGCAGCCCGATGCGCGACGCGAAGCACATGGTGTCCTGCGGAACCTCGGCGGTCGATGGCCTCGGGGTCGTGGACGACCGCAGAATGATGTAGAAAAGAAAGACCGCCACTACGGCCACCAGAATGCGTGCAAGCTTCGGCCGCATCTTCTGCCCCCTTGGAAGGGTCTCGTTCCACGACGCAATCTTACGGGCTTCGGATTAGGCGCTGCTGATGGTTGGATTATCAATCCATGAGCATTGCATGACGTGAGCGCGTCGGCCGACGATGCCGCCGCCGCCCGCCTTCGGGGATTCGGACCGGTCGGAATCCTCGCGATTCTCGCCATCCTCGCCGGGAACCTGGTCGTGGCTCCGCTCAGCGCCGTTCTGGTGCTGGCGTGGGTCCATCTGTCGCGCACGCCATGGGGCGACATCGGATACGTTCGCCCCAGGAGCTGGATCGGCGACGCGGTCGTCGGGCTCGTTTTCGGCGCCGCGCTCAAGCTCCTGATGAAGGCGGTCGTGATGCCACTGCTCGGCGCCGATCCGATCAATCAGGCGTACCACTACCTCGTCGGAAATACGGCGGCGCTCCCCGGAATGATCTTCGCCGTCACGGTCGGGGCGGGCTGGGGCGAGGAAACCGTATTCCGGGGATATCTGTTCGAGCGGCTAGGAAGGCTTTTCGGACATGGCCGCGGCGCAAAGGCGGCGATCGTGCTGCTCACCGCGACGTCCTTCGGTCTGGCCCACTATCTCGAGCAGGGGATCCCCGGCGTGCAACAGGGAGTGGTCGTCGGCCTGGTGTTCGGAACGATCTACGCGATCACCGGCCGCCTATGGATGCTGATGTGGGCTCACGCCGCGTTCGACCTGACGGCGCTCGCGATCATCTATTGGAATCTCGAGACCGACGTTGCGCGCTTGATCTTCGACTAGCGCGGCCGACGCCGACGTCGCCCGCGAGGAGATGATCCGGCGGCCGGCGCCACTACCGCGCGTTCCGCTTTCGCCTTCGACCGCGCACGCTCCGCATTGCGCCGCGCGCGAATTTCAGCAATGCGCTCGCCTCGCGGAACCTCGAGCTTTGCGGTGGGCTTGGCGTCATAGTCGAAATCAGGAAGTGTCACGCGGAGCAGCGGTTTCCCGATGGCACGCTCGATCGAGCGCAGCTCATTGGCCTCATCCGGCGACGCCAACGTGAACGCCTCGCCCGTCAGCTCGGCGCGCGCGGTACGGCCAACGCGGTGGATGTAGTCCTCGGCGGCGGCGGGGACGTCGAAGTTGACGACGTGCCCCAACGCTTCGACATCGATCCCGCGCGCCGCGATATCGGTGGCGACCAGCACGCGGTAACGACCGTTCTTGAACCCATCGAGCGCCTCGGTGCGCTGACCTTGCGAGCGGTTGCCGTGGATGCGCGCTACCGAGATCCCTTGCTTGCCGAGAAACTCCCACAGCCGGTTCGCGCGGTGCTTCGTTCGGGTGAACACCAGCGCTTCGCGCATGATGCCGCGCCGAAGGAGCTCGTGCAGAAGGCGCGACTTCAGCTCTTGCGCCACCGGGTAGACCGCCTGGGTGATGCCAACCGCGGGCGCTGCCTTGCGATCGAGATTGATCGTCGCAGGATTGTGCAACATCTCCTGGGTAAGGATGCGGATCGGATCCGGCATTGTCGCGCTGAAGAAGAGCGTCTGCCGCTTGCGGGGCAGATATCGGAGCAACCGCCGGATGTCGGGGAGGAAGCCCATGTCGAGCATTCGGTCGGCTTCATCCAGGACGAGGAACTCGATGCGGTCCAGCTTCGCGTACGGCCGCGTGAGATGATCGAGCAGTCGTCCCGGAGTAGCGACGAGCACGTCGACGCCGCTGCGGAAGGCATGCTCCTGCGGCCCCATTCCAACGCCGCCGAATATTGCCGCCGCCGTGAGTGGGGTGTGGACGGCGAGATCCTCGAGCTCCTTGAGCACCTGCGCCGCCAGCTCGCGCGTGGGAGTCACGACCAGCGCGCGCGTAGCGCCCCGCGGCCGCGTGAGGAGCCGGTTGAGAACAGGGAGCAGGAAGGCAGCGGTCTTGCCGCTTCCGGTCATTGCGCACGCCAATACGTCGCGGCCGGCGATCGCCGGTGGAATGGCGTCCGCCTGAATGGGCGTCGGACGAACGAAGCCGAGCTCTTTCACCCCTCGCAGGAGATCGGGGTGGAGCTTGAATGATCCAAAGGGCACAATGAAATGTAGCTGACTGGGGCTGTATACTTGAGGGAATGCCCGGCGGCCGCTTTGTTCTACCTGAGCGACGGGTCGAGGGCCCTTTTCCTGGCGGCGCGCGATGGCTTCGATGATGACCTATCAGGAAGCGCGCGACGCGCTCGTGACGCAGCTCCGTCAGGACGCCACGGCACATGACGCGGAGCAGTACGACGCGGTCGGCCGCCGCTTCGACGCGCTCGAGCACCGATTCCCACGCGGGACGGCGCCGGAGCTCGGGCGGCTGCACATTGCGCTCACGTTCTGGGACGGCTGGGTGCACGCGCGGAACCACGGCTGGCCGCCTGGTCCGATTGGGATCAAGGAATGGCCGAAGCTCGCGCGCGCGATCGCCGATGAGCTCGCCGCCGATCGGGACATCACCGACGCCAAAGTCCTCACCCATTTCAATCTCGTCGCGCATCCACATCTCAACGAGCGCGTGCAGATCCTCGCGGCGCGGCTGCGTCAGTCTGCCGATCGCGTCGTGTAGCGCACTTACCACGGAGGTCGCCATGCGAGGTCTCGCCATCACACTGCACTCCGCGCTGTTCGTCGTCGCGGCTTCGCTCGGTTCCGCACAGACGCGTACGGTTGCGTTTCGCGAGCTGCTTTCCGTCGGTCCGGTGGAGGTCACAGTGCTCGAGGTGGGGGCGCCGCCGCGTTTCACGGAGCTCGCGACGCGGATTCAGGCGGCCGCTCGCGCCAACACCGAGTGGTTCAGAGCACACGCGCAGGCGACGCCGGAAGGACAGCCCATGGCGTACGATGCGCGGATGGGTATTTCGGAGGCCGAGTACAAGGAAATGCTATCGCTGGCCGAAACCCTCGTCGTTCAGCGCGGCGGGACAGGCACGCTTCGGGTGGCGACGATACCTAACGGGTGGCGTCTCGAGGGCGGAACGGCGTTCCCCGAAGTGAACGGTGTCGAGATCGACACGGTCGCGCGCGTGGTGCGCACGAAGTTCGGCCAGCTGGGCGACTTCAGCCTCGTCGAGGCGAACGACGACCAGCGGGTCACCGGACGGTGGACCGGATCGCAATGGAAGCTCACCGATGTCGACGAGGCGACCGGCAACGGCGTCGCGGCCAGCTTCGTCCTGGGGAAGCTGGAAGCGAACAATCGGACCCTGCTCTACTTCGAGGCCAAGCGCGCGAGCAACGGTCAAATCACCGATCGGGCCTTTCGCATGCTCGAGCTAACGCCCGCGCAGAAGTGAGGCGCGACGACATGGAGGACACCCGTGGACCCTGACGTCTTCAACCTCGAGCTTCGGAAGTTCCTCAAGCGCTTTGGCGTGACGGCACAACGCGAGATCGAAACCGCCGTCGAGAGCGCGCTCGCGACCGGGGCCCTGCGGGGAACGGAGGTCCTACCGGTTCGCGCCACGCTCACCATCCCCGGCGTGCTGAAGGAGTTTCACGTCGACGGCGAGATTTCGCTGGTGCCACCACCGCCGGCCGCGTGATCATCGTGCCGGGCGCTTCATCTCGGTCACGAGCCGCCTGACGAGCGCGCTGTCGTTGGGGAGGAGCCCAACCTCGGGGAGTCGGGTCACGAGCTCGGCCCACCGTGCATCCGCGGCGTGCGCGCGGCGAAGGTACGGAATCGCGTCGTCGACGCGCTTGGCACTGGCGAGGCTGATCCCGGTCCAGAAGACCGCTTCGCCATTCGTGGCAGCATCGGGCAGGATGCTGGTAGCCGCCCCATAGGCCTGCACCGCTTTCGGCATGTCGTTCTTCGTCACCCACTCGTCGCCCTCGTTGAGCTTCTGGTAGACGCGCGCCAGGGTGACGAGGCGCCGCAGCTCCGTAACCGGCGCGGCATGATCTTCGACGCGCAGATCGAACCGGCGATCGCTCCAGGGACGACCGGTGCTGGTCGGACCCACGATGAGTATCGCCGCCGACTGACGACCGCGAATGTCGCCCCCTTCGCGCTCCGCCGCCTCGAGCGCCGCGAGCAGCCGTTCCGCGAGATCGCCCCTGGTGGTCTCGAACGCGCGCGCCATCGCGGGCCACACGCTGGGCTTCTCCATCAGGTTCGCCTGCACCGAGTATTGAGCACCGACGTGCTGGCCCGCGGCTCGGATCGCCCTCTTCCCCGTGAACGCGGCGACGCGACCCTGGGCATCGATCATCGCCACCTGCCTAACGGCGGAATCGGCGTCGCTGCCGACGAGCGCCCGCAATGCCTCCGGGGCGGAGCGGCCGAGCCGCATGAGCTCGAATGCCGAGCGGGCCGTAGCGGGGGTCGACGAACGATTGCGTAGCGACCGCGCCAACGCCGGCCTCCGCCCACGACACGAGCGCACCAACGGAAAACCAGTGGGATTGCACGGCGACGCCCATCTCCCCGGTCACGGAATCGCGGGCGACGATGGAGTAGGTCGCGACGGGGCGGAGAGGGCGAGCTTCCTGCTGGGCACCGGCGGGGGATACCAGCACCACAAGCGCGAGACAGACGCGGACGGACATGGGGTTCCTCCGGGAGGGCTGATGTCAATAATGGAGCTGGCGGAGCGGGAGTGAAGTCGCCGGCCATCTAGCTCATCACGCAACGAGGCGTAAAGCGGTGGCACAGAGACACACAGAGACATGGCACAGAGACACACCGAGGAACGTCAACGGCAAAAGCTTTTCCAAGGCATGTTGCCGTGTGCAGCTCCTCTGTGAGTCTCTGTGCCATGTCTCTGTGTGTCTCTGTGCGACCGCTTTTTTCAAGAAGCTCGCGCCGGAACGAGCTACTCCAGCGCTCGCACCTCCACCTCCGCCAACCCATCGTGGTAGCTTACGAGGACCGTCCAGGGCTGGCAGCACACCGCGCAGTCCTCGATGTACTCCTGGACCGCTCCGCTGCCGGGATCGAGCGCGATCGCGACGACCTCCGCGCAGTAGGGGCAGACCACGGTGGCCTCGGTGTCGACCGTGCCGTCGCCGAGAGGAAACTCATCGTCGAGATCGGCTTCGAGATCGGAGTCGCCGTTAGGCTCGAAATCGTCGTAACCGGACATGTGAGAGTTCAGAGGATGTCGAGAAGCATATCTGACCGGCGCGCATGGCGACAGAGGGGTGCCCGCCTAACGGCCGTGGTGGGCCTGATCGCCGCCGTCACGGCGTGCGGGGAGGGCGGGTCCACGGGGCCTGGGGCGGGCAGACTCGCCGTCACGATCACCGGTCTTCCAGCGGGCGCATCTGCCGCGGTGACGATCGCCGGCCCCGGCGGGTTCCAGTTCCTCACGGGCTCCTCGCGGGAGCTCGCGGGGTTGGACCCCGGATCGTACACCATCACCGGCGGCGGACGTGACCACCGGTGGCACCGTCCGCTATACGGCGACGCCAGCGACGCAGACGGTCGTCGTCACGTCGGCAGCGCTCGCGACCGCTACCCCGATCACCTACGCGATCAGCACGGCACGACTTGCGCTCACCGTGCTTGGCCTTCCGGTGGGCACACCCGGGAACATCACCGTGAATGGCCCCGGCGGTTACACGCGGATGGTCACCGCAAGCCAGCAGATCGACCTGCTCGCGCCGGGCGTCTACACCATTACGTCGAGTGAGGTACAGGCCGCCGGGAAGACGTATCGGCCGGCGCCTCTCTCCCAGGTGCTGTCCCTCACCGCATCGGCAGTCCCCACCGCAGCGACCGTCGACTACGGGTCGGGAAGCGCGACCCTGAACCTAACGATCTCCGGCTTGCCATCCGGCACCAGCGGATCGGTCTCGGTCACCGGCCCCAACGGATTTGCGCGAACCGTCACCGCGTCGGCGACGCTCGAGCATCTCGAGGCCGGAACGTACACCGTCACCGCCGACACGGTGGGCAGCAACCTGACGACGCACGCTCCGGCCACGGCGAGTCAAACGGTCGTCATCGCCGACGGCGTCGAGACCGCCGCCACCGTGGCGTATGGAAGCACGCCACTGGAGCTCGCCGTCGAGCTCGTCGCCGAAGGATTCACGGCGCCAGTCTTTCTCGCCGCTCCCGACGGCGACGAGCGACAGTTCGTCGTCGAACGCAACGGGCGCATCCGCATCATCAAGAATGGCGCGCTGCTGGCAACCCCGTTTCTCGACATCCGGAGCCGCGTCAACTTCACCGGCGAGCGCGGCATGCTGAGCATGGCGTTCGATCCGGCCTACGACGTCACCGGAACGTTCTACGTCTACTACGTAGACCTGCTCGGCGACATGGTCGTCGAGCGGTTCAGCTCGACGCCGGGAAGCGACGTCGCCGGCGTGACCGCGGGAACCGTAATCGCGTTCCTTCATCGGGGCGAGAATCACCATGGCGGGCTCATCGCGTTCGGACCCGACGGCATGCTCTACGTCGCTCCCGGCGATGGAGGCTGCTGCGGCGATCCTCAAAACAACGCACAGAACTCGGGGACGCTGCTCGGCAAGGTGCTTCGCATTGACGTTCGCACGGCGCCGTACGTCGTGCCGCCCGATAATCCCTTCGTCAACCGCCCAGGCACGCGGCCGGAGATCTGGGCCTCGGGCCTTCGCAACCCGTGGCGCTTCTCGTTCGATGCACCGGCCGAGCTGCTGTACATCGGCGACGTCGGGCAGGATACGCGCGAGGAGATCAACGTGTCACCCACGAACGCTGCCGGACTCAACTACGGCTGGCGTCTCATGGAAGGCACTGCCTGCTACAATCCGACCTCGAGCTGCAATCCGACCGGGCAGCTCACCCTTCCGGCGCATCAGTATCTCCACTCGGACGGCTGCTCCGTCACCGGCGGATACGTATACCGTGGGACCGCCATCCCCGAGCTCACCGGTCACTACCTCTACGCCGACTACTGCCGGGGATGGCTGCGCAGCTTTCGATCGACCGCCGGCGGCGCAGCGACCGAGCACCGCGCCTGGGTGGGCGTCACGCTTCCAGGCACGGTGTCGTTCGGGCGCGATGGTGCCGGCGAGCTCTACATGGTCGCCGGCACACAGGTGTGGAGAATCGTGAGGCAGTAGCCTCGGGTCTACGGCAGCCGCACCGCCATCAAGAGGCCCGCGTGGTCGGACGGCCATCGGTTCGTCACGGCGAAATCACGCAGCTCCTCGAAGACGACCGCTCCCTCGCCGTTGGTACCAAACCCGCGCGTGAGAACGAGGTCGAGTCGCTGATCGAAGCTCACGACAGGGTTTACGAGCGATGCATCGTGGCAGCAGGTGAGACCTTCATCGCCGGGATAGGCATCCGTCCATGCATCCTGGAAGCCGGCGGAGAGTAGCGTCCCATAGGTGGCCGTCTTCGTGCTCGCCGGCGCCGATGCGTTGGCGGCCGAGTTGAAGTCGCCGGCCATGACCACGGGGAGTGGCGATCGCTCGACGATCGCGAGCAGCTCGTTCGCCTGCGCGACCTGCACCGGTGGCGCGTCCTGCGTCTCGAGGTGCGTCGTCAGGAACCGAACCGTGCGACCGTGGATCTTCAGGTCGATGGACGCCCACCCGCGCAGAAATTTCCTCTGCACCGGGCCAATCTGCAGCTGGAGGCCGGCGTCGTAGTTTCCGCCTTGCGCATTCCAGAACTCGACGTCGCTCCTCACGAGGATCGCCACACGGTCCACGAGCCGCACGTCGAAGAAGTTCTGCGGCAGCGGCAGGGTGTTCGGCGGCAGACCGGGGAGCTCGATGTCGGTGTTGTCGACGATGATCGCCACGCGGTAGTCCGCGCCGCGGGCGCGTAACGCATCGACGATGAGCTCGACGAGGTCGAACTCCACGGTCGTCGCGGGAACGGGGTTTCCAACGAGGAAGTCACCCGGCCTCTGCGCCAGCCACTTCACCGCCTCTTGCAAGCCGACGACATCCGGCCTGGATACCGCGATCTGATCGGCGATCCGGCTCATCCGATCGGCGGGTTCCGAAGTTGGGACGAGCGCGTAGGCGCGGCCAACCGCGAGCGGGACCTGCGCCGCCGGCGCGCTGAGAACAATGCCGATCTGCGTGCCGTGCAACGTGTTCTGCGTCATCAGCGTCAGAAACTGGCCGGCTCCGTCCCCGTTTTCGGACTTGAAGTACGGACCGCCGATGCCAGTCGGTGAGAGACTGTCGCACGCCGATGCGAAAGTCCCGGCCGCGATGACGGCGAGGAGGTAGCGAGTGCGGGACATGGTGACCTCTGGGCTCGGGGACAGCAGCGAATGCGCTGCGTCGTGCGGGGAAGCCCAGGGTAGGACCGACCGGCCGGCGGAAACATACGTCGTGTGACGTAGCTCCCGCCGCCGATCACGTAGTGCCTAATAGAACTGACGAAGCTCTACGCGCGAATTGTTGAGGAACACGCCGTAGAAGCGCACCTGATCACCCACGCGCAGACTGTTGAACCGGTTGACGTCCGATTGGCGAGGGTTGTACGGCATGGATACGATCACCGACGCGTTGTTGCCGTCCAGACGAAATGCTCCGTTCGTTCTGTCGATCTGCCCAACAACGCCCTGAAGCGACTGCACGTTGCCCGATCCCGAGCTCGACCCGCTGCTCGACACCGACTGGTCGACCTGAATCAGATCGGTGTAGTACGCACCGCCACTCGTGCTCTGCACGCGCGCCGTCACCTGATCGCCCCGCTCGAGCGACGTAACCGGGTAGCTCTGATTCTGGTAGACGACCGCGGTTTGATTGTCGAACAGCAGCATCACGCGCTGTCCGCCCGACGTTTGAATCGCGATCTGCTGCGTTCGCGTGTCGACACCTTCGACATATCCACTCAGCTGGCTGCCGCCTTGCGGCGAGCCGGCGCCGCCGACGCCCTCGAGAATGCTGCCGAGCTGGCTGCATGCCGCGCTCGTCATGAGCAAACAGGCCATTGCCGTCCCGAGAACCGTCCGGTGCTTCACCATATGTTCTCCTCGCGGAATTCGCCTCCCGGAAGAGCAATCCCGGTGCCGAATCGCCCATGCTCCGTCGCCTGCGCGAGGTCGCCACTGGTCGTAGATTCCGCGAAAGCCGTTGAGTCCGCCCTTCTTGACCCGAGCAATCTCGCCTCAATGAGCATTGGCCAATCGCTGCTCCCTGAATTCGACCTGGAAATGGCATCTACGCGGCGCCTCCTCGAGCGCGTCCCATCGGACAAGGGACAGTGGAAGCCGCATCCCAAGTCATTTCCGCTCGGCCACCTCGCGCAGCTCGTCTCGATCATGCCGGGATGGCTGACGAGGACGGTGCGCGGCACCGAGATCGACCTCTCGAAATCGGCCGGCTACTCGTTCGAGAAGACGGACACGCTGCTCTCGCAATTCGATCAGCACGTGCGCGAAGCACGTGAAGCGCTCGCCTCGGCCAAGGACAAGGATTTCGACGTCAGCTGGTCGCTGAAGCACGGCGAGCAGGTTCTGTTTTCGGCGCCGCGGGGAACGGTGGTGCGATCGCACATCAATCATCTCATCCATCATCGCGGACAGCTCACGGTGTATCTCCGTCTGCTCGACGTCCCGCTTCCCGGGATGTACGGACCCACCGCGGATGAGGGCTGGAAAGGGTGAGTGTGCACCAGCGCGAAGATGCGCCTGGTCAGCTCGAGGCGATCTGGATCAAGCGCGCTCACCGTGGCGTCATGGACGCCGTCGAAGAGGCGCAGCTCGTCGAAGGTCGAGGCCTGGTAGGAAACGTCGACCGCAGCCGACGACGACAGGTCACGCTGATCGAGCGCGAGACGTGGGAGCGCGTCATGAATCAGCTTCACGGAGACGCGGATCCCTCCTCGCGCCGCGCGAACCTGCTCCTCGGCGGAATAGCACTCGCCAACACGCGAGGGCGCATCCTCCGCATTGGCCAGGCGCTCGTCGTCATCGGCGGCGAGACCACACCGTGCGAGCGAATGGAAGAGGTACTTCCCGGGTTGCGGAGGGCGTTATCACCTGAGTGGGGCGGCGGTGCATTCGCGCAAGTGCTGCAAGGCGCGGCGATTCGTGTCGGAGACGCCGTCACGTGGGAAGGGTGAGCACCATCTCTGGACATTGACGGAGCGTCCCTCGAAGTTGATGTAGACCCTATTGGAGGCACGCGATGGTCGAGATGCGAAAGCCGCTGCGTCGCTCCCGCTCGAATCGCATGATCGCCGGAGTCGTCGGCGGTCTCGCGGAATACTGGTCGGTCGATCCGACGCTCGCGCGCGTTATCTTCGTGGTCGCGTCGATCCTCTCGGCCGCCTTCCCGGGAACGATCGTCTACATCATTCTCTGGCTCGTCATTCCCGAGGGCGACTGAGCCAGCCGCTTCATGGAATCCTTCGCCATCGTTCCGGGGCCGTCGCGAGGGCTGTGGGTGTTTTTCGCTGTCATTGTCGTAATCCTGCTGATCGCCGCGACAGTATTGCTGGCGACAGTACGCGGCGCCCGCGGCAGCCGGTTCGAGCTGTCGGACGACGGGCTTCGCCTGCGAGGCGACCTGTACGGCCGGATGATTCCGGCCGATTCAATGCGCGGAGGTGCGGCACGCATTGTCGATCTGGCGAATTCGCCTGACCTTCAGCCGCGATGGCGCACGATGGGGACGGCCCTTCCCGGCTATCGCGCAGGCTGGTTTCGTCTCCGCAACGGTGAGAAGGCGCTCGTCTATCTCACCGAGACGAGTCGCACCGTGTACGTGCCGACGCGCAACGGCTACAGCGTCATGCTCACACCGCAGCAGCCTGAGCGATTTCTCGAGCGGCTGCGCTCGGTCGCGCCGTTGGAATAGGCACGCTCAGGCTTCGCCGCGCTGGTACGTCCCCATGAGCTCGGCCTGGCCGAGAATGTGGCCCTTCATCGCCTTCTCCAGATCTTTCTTCGTCGGATTTCCGAGGTCCCCCAGCATCGTGTCGAGCGCGTAGAGCTTGAAGAAGTAGCGGTGGCGACCGATGGGCGGGCACGGACCGCCGTAGCCGGTGCGGGACCAGTCGTTCTTGCCCTGCCGCGCGCCCGCCTTCACCGCGTGCCCCTCTCCGTCCTCCTCGATGCTCGTGACGGAGGGTGGAAGATCGTAGAGCACCCAGTGCACATACACCCGCTGTGGCGCCGCCGGATCGGGCGCGTCGGGATCGTCGACGATGAGCGCAAAGCTTCGCGTCTTGTCGGGAGCCCCGGACCACCGGAGTGGCGGTGAAAGGTCCTTGTCATCACAGGTGTAGCGGCGAGGGATCGCCGAGCCTTGCGTGAAGACGGATGACTCGAGGGTTAGCGCCATGCTTCCTCCACAGTTAATGAAGAGGTGACCGAGGTCGTCGAGGATGTCCATGTAATCGATGCGACTTCACCTTGATCACCTCGACGTCCTCGACGACCTCGATTACCTCGGCTGCCACGGCACGCTCTATGTACTCTTTGCGATCATCGCCGAGGACGCCAGCGCCATGGCGCCGCCGGTATGCCATCCGCAACCTTGACGCATGACGCCTGACGGGCAGGTGCCGGCCGCTACCCTGGTCCCCGAGCTGGCCGAGTTTCGTGCCGGGCTCGAGGAGATGGGCTACGTCGTCGTTCCCCACGGAGATCATCTGTGCGTGCGGCTTCCGCAATTCGCGAGCGTGCGGGTGAAGCTCGGCGAGGATGGAGTGGAATTCATTCCACAGTTCGGTCCGCTGCGTCGGCATCATTCGTCGGCGTTGACGATGGGCGGCGCGACCGTGGCAGTCGCTGCCGCGCTGGCGCTCACCGGCGTCGGAATAGTCGCCCTGGGCTTTGGATTCGTGGGCACAATGCTGGCCGCGCGGGACGTCGGCCGCTACATAGTCACCGAAGGCTGCATCACACGACTCCAGCTTCTGTGGCTGGCCCGGGCTTCGGCGCGAGGGCAAGTGCCCTCATTGCCTGGCACGTTAGGCACCGCGACTCCGCGGACCCCCACCGCCGGTGGGAGGCGACCCTGACGCGAGCGCCGAGTGCGACGCGGTGCCGGCGCAAGTTCCTGCGCTTCTTCCCCGACGGCTTTCACGACGAGACTTACCTCGACTGGGAGCGGAACTACAAGTGGGAAGCGCACGAGCGCTGGGAAGCCTCGCTTGGTCGCAACGCCTTCCGCGCCAAGCTGAGCTCGGGGCGTTTCAGCGAGGTGGCCGCGCGGGCGGTCCAGATCGAATCCCGGACGAACCTTCTCTTTTCCTTCGAGAAGATGGCCCTTCGCGATGCCGTCAAATCCCCAGCGGGCGCTCGTGCGTTCGCCGAGGGGCTCTACGAGTTCCTGTACGGCCGGGGAGGCGAAGAGCGGAAGTTCGAGCAGTGGTGCACTGTCGTCTCCCAGCTTCCACGCAAGCAGACCCGTGTGCTGACCTGGCCGATCGTGACCGTGTTCGGCTTCCTCGCGACACCCGACCGGCACATCTTTCTCAAGCCCAACGTCACCAGGATCGCCGCCCGGGAGTATGGATGCGAGTTCGAGTATGAGTCCCGTCCACAGTGGAAGACCTACGCGAGCCTGCTGGCGTTCGCCAACAGGGTGCGCGATGATGTGCGGGACCTGAAGCCGCGCGACATGATCGACATCCAGTCGTTCATCCGGGTCCAGGGGTCCGACGAGTACGAGGAGTGACCGCCGACTTCGAGTCGACACGGCTCTTCCTGCACGGCAGCTCGCTGAGCGCGCTGCCTGACGACGTCACGTCGCAGCGCCAGCTCACGACGCTCGATCTCAGCTACAATCAGCTGACGGATCTGCCGGAAGCGCTTGGGGAGCTCCGCGCGCTCGAGTTTCTGTACGTCTCGAACAACAAGCTCGCACGTCTGCCCGACTCGATCGGTAAGCTCAAGGCGCTGACCTATCTCAACGTCGCCGGCAACGCGCTCACAGCGCTTCCGGAGACGATCGGCGCTCTCGGCTCACTCGTGGAGCTCCGGGCGCACGACAACGGCCTGAAGTCTCTCCCGTACTCCATGGGTGCGCTGGCGACGCTGCGCGAGCTTCACCTCGACGGAAACGCACTCCAGGAGCTTCCCGATTCCATTGGCCGCCTGACGAGCCTGCGGGTGCTCCACCTGGGCCGGAACGCGCTCATCTCCTTGCCGCGCGCGATTCGCAGCCTCGATCGCGTCACCCACCTGCGCCTGCGCGGCAACCGCCTGACGACGCTCCCCGACGCCATCGGCGATATGCGCCAGCTCATGCACCTCGACCTGCGCGAGAATCAGCTCGATTCCCTCCCCGAAGCGATCCGCGGGCTGCACTCTCTGGAGAAGCTCGACGTGCGGTGGAACGGTCTGGGAGAGACGCCGTGGCTGGACGAGCTCAGGGAGCGGGGGTGTGTGGTTTACACCTGAGGGTGCTCGAGGTGTCGTCGAGGTCGTCGAGGTCATCGAGGTGATCGAGGGAACGTCGGTGCCTCGCCTCGACCACCTCGACATCCTCGACGACCTCACTCACCTCTGCTCCTGAGGCCACACCTCCGCCGCCGTCTGGATCGCGATCATCGACGACGGACGGCCGGGCGTTCCCTCCCCGGCATAGAGTCGTATGAAGCCACTTCCGCTCGGTCCACCATAGCGCTTCACCCAGGCGGCGGCGAGGCCCCACTCGTCTTCGGCCAGCACGTGGGTGACGTCTTCCGGATTCGCGCCCCAGTTGTCGAGCCACCAATCCGCCAGGCCGAGCTGCTTCGCCTGCGCGGTTACCTTCGACACGCCGATGAGGTCGAAGTTGCCGCGCTCGTGGCGAACGCCGAGCAGTCTCGCGGTCGCCTCACGAGTGACGCCCTTGAGCGTACGTCGCCCTGAGTCCGGTGGTGGCCAGAGGAGTGGTGGCGTCCCGATCCACACGACCTTGCCGCGCGCCTCGAGGTAGCGTCGAAAGAGGACGGTATCGGCGGCGACCGGCGCCACCGAGCGCGGCAGATAGTCCATGGCGAACACTACCACGCTCGGCGCACGGTCGCGCACGCGCTCGTTCAGGAATCGGGCGAGCGAGGTCGTGTCGAGCACCTCGTAGCCGCGCCTCGTGAGGTAGCTTCGCAGCGCTTCACTGCTGACGATGGCCGATCCGATGACCGCTGAGTCGAAGAAGACGGCGCGGCGCAGAGGTTCCGCACGTGCCGCGTTCACCGCGTAGATGCCACCGTCATCGCTTCCGAAGTAGAGGCGCCCATCGTGGACGAGCGGCGACGAGAACACGCGTTGCCCCACGCGATAGCGCCACGCTTCTTTCCCCGTACGCTTGTCGAGCGCATATACCGTCCCGTCGCCCTCGCCGATGTACACGAGCGTGCTATCGACAGCGGGAGAGGCCCACACCGTACTCTGTGCGCTCGCGCGCCACTGCTCGGCACCGGTGGCGGTGTCGACGGCCTGAATGAAGCGGCCATCCGACGTGCCGGCGTATACCAGGCCGCCGCTCACCGCCGGCGAGCTGTTCACCCACGATACCTTGTGATCATGACGCCACCGTTGCGTCCCGGTGGCGCGATCGATGGCGTAGAGGAATCCATCGCGAGCGCCCACGTACACCGCGCCGCCAGCCACCGCGGGTGATGACTGCACCGTCGTACGGTCGAATCCCCAGTCCGCGGAGTTGAGGCGGGTGCCTTCGGTGTCGAACCGCCAGACCTGGCGGCCGCTCGTTAGGGAGAGCGCAAAGACGCTTCCCGCCTGATCGGCGGCGTAGACGGTTCCGGCCGCGATCGCCGGCGAGGCGTAGACGCGGCCGCCGGTGCGAAAGCGCCAGCGCTCCCGTCCGTTGCGCGCGTCGAGCGCATAGACGTGACCGTCCTGCGATCCGAAGACCACGACCGCCCCATTGATCGCGGGCGACGACGTGTAGATCTCCCCACTCTCGTAGCCCCATTTGAGCGGAACAGGAGCGCCGGTCGCGAACGACCACGCCAACCGTCCATCGGCTGCGTGGAGGGCGCGGAATCGCCCGTCGTTGGCGTTCACGAACACGAGACCGTTCGCGACCGCCGGCGTCGAGGCGACGGCGGCTCCCGTCGCGTGACGCCACCGTACGACGCCCGTGTTGGCGTTGACCGCGTAAAGGCTTCCGTCCCCACTGCCGATGTAAATCGTCGATCCGGCAATGACGGGCGAGGAGCGCACCGGGCCATTCGTCTGTACTCGCCACTGAAGGCCGCCGAATGCGGGGACGCCGCGCGTGCGGTATTCACCGGTGTGGCTCGGCCCGCCGCGGAACATTGTGATCTGCGCGCGAAGGGGCGCGGCGAGGGCGCACACCGTCGCAATCGTTAGGGCAAGCGAGAGGTGCACTCGAGGCTCCGGTGAGCGGGTCGGAAAAAATACGGCGAGGCCGCTCGAACCGGAGCGCATTGCATGTGCACGCGTTGTAAGGAAGCTGTGCGACTCTGTCGCGACGCCCTGCTCCCGCCTACTTCCCCCCAATGGCGCGCAGCTGCTTCGGGCCCATCGACCAGAGCAGGGTACTCGATCCGGCACCCGACGACCGTTCCATCTCCAGCAGGCAGGCGCCGGCTTTCTTCAGCTCGAGAAAGGACCGCTTCGAGCCCGCGGTGAGCCAGCTGACGAGCCCGCTCAGGTGCGGCTCGTGGCCGACGATCACGGTCGTCTTCTTGTCTCGATGCGATGTCGCCCACCGCGCGAAGTCCTCGTATGACGCCTCGGGCCGTAGCCACTCGACCGGCACTGGCTCTCGACGGTAGGCATTGCCGAGGATCTCGGCGGTCTCCACGGCGCGGACGAGTGGACTGGTCGTGAGGGCGTCGATCTCCGGCACGAGCTCCCGAAGGGCGCGTGCCACCTCCCGCATCTCTTTCTGACCGCCGGGAGTCAGTGGCCGCAGATCGTCGTCCTGTCCTGTCCGCGCGAACGCATCCTTGTCCTCGGCCGCACCATGGCGAACGACGAGCAGATCCATTGTGTCAGCTCGTCAGCGCCGTAACGAATCGCAAGCGACACGCGCGTAGGGGAAGTCACTGCCACGCGTCCGTCCGTTTTGCGTTCCCTCGACACGAGCACGCAACGAGTCGCCGCGCACTTTTCGATAGATGATTCGCTGCGGGAAGTCGTGCGCCGGATTCGCGAAGACCGCCTCCGCGTCGCTCACCTTCTCCGACACGAACTCGGTCGCGGGCTGATTATGCGGTTGCGCCGCATAGACCAGGTCGGTGCCGCGCTCATACAGGCGGATGAACTCCCACGCGATCGTGCTGTCGCCGGCGGGATTCCGCCGCAGGGTGCGACTGACGCCCAGCATTGTGCCGCCCGCCGGGCTCGTCCAATGCTCTTCGATGATGACGCGAGGGCTCGTGTAGGCCCAGCAGCCGGTGAACCACCCGAGCTGCCCGAGGGCGGTGCCCTGCGATGCCTGACGATGCGCGATTGGCCACGCAAGCGCCGTCGCCGCGCCGAGGGCGAGGGCGGTCATGGCCATGGCTGAAGAGCGACGCACGACTCCTCCCGTCTCTGATGAGTCGCGCCCGGCGTCGGACGCACCACACGATATGGCGCTCGGCTCTTTGCTGCCAGTATGCGCTACCACCGCGGCGTGCGATCCGCCCCCTGCTTCATCCACCGCGGGTAGGTGCCGAGCGATCGAAACTCATCCGTCGCTCGACGAATGGCGGCCAAGGCATTGTCCACGCGCGGGTCACCGGCAGTGTGCTCGAACTCGAGAAAGAATTGGTAGCGCCACGGCTCGCGAGTGGGACGAGACGCGAGGTGCGAGATGTTGAACTTCGCCTCGGCCATGGGTCCGAGCGCCGACACGAGCGCGCCTGCCTCGTGTGGAAAGACCGCGAGCAACGCCGTACGCACCGGCATGTTCTCCTTGAGCGCCGCCGGATCGCGAGCGACGGCGAGAAACCGCATTCTGGCTGTCGGGCCGATCCTCGATGTGGTCCATCAGCACCGCGAGCTCGAACCGCTCGGCGGCCCGCCGCGTTCCGGCCGCGGCGCGCGTGCGATCGCCGGCGTCTCGCACGTCGCGCGCTGCACCGGCGGTGTCCCAGGCGGGCTGCGGAGTGATGTGCTTATAGCGGCTGAGAAAATGCGAGCATTGGCCGAGCATCACCGGATGGCTCGCGAGCGTGCGCAGTGACTTGATGGTCGCGCCCGGCACCGCGAGGAGACAGAGGTGCACCGGCACGATGACCTCAGCCACGATCCTCAGGCCGTCGTGCAGACTGAGGAGATCGTACGCGACATCGAGGCCGCCGACGAGCGTGCTCTCGATGGGCAGCATGCCGTAGTCGACGTCGCGAGATTCCGCGGCCGACATCACGTCCTCGAAGGTCGCTTTCGGAATGGGCTCGGCCGCCCCGCGCCAGAGAAGGTGGATCGCCTCCTCACCAAAGGCTCCGAATTCTCCCTGGAATGCGACACGAAGTCGCTCGAGCGTGCGTTGCGGGGCGGGACTGGGTTCGGGGAGCGTGTCGGATTCCATCGCCCGGGGAATGTGCACCGGTCCAGCGCGGGGTCAACACCCCGGGGGAGACCGCGAACTGCGAACTGCGAGCTGCGCAGTCGCGGCCTTGGATATGCGGAATTCCTCGATCAACCCACACACACCTCCCATGACGACCGCTCTCGACCGCCCCATGAAGCGCGAGCTCGAGCTCGACGGGGTCCGCTACACGATCACGATTTCTCCGGATGGCATCAAAGTGACCGAGAAGGGAAAGCGCAAAGGCCAGGAGATCACCTGGCGCGACATCATTTCAGGCGATGCCGCGCTGCGGCGTGATCTCAGCCTGTCGGTGGGCGCGTTGGGGACTGAGTAGCGGGTCGCAAATGGCGGACACACCACACTCGGTTCTCGTTCTCGGCGCCACCGGTCTGGTCGGCTCAGAATGCGTGCGTCAGTTCGCCGAGTCGCCTCGGTTTTCGCGCGTGGTTGCGCTTGGGCGACGTCCGCTTCACGGCACGAAGGCGGCGCGCGTCGAGACGCACGTGATCGACTTCGAGCGCCTCGACGACGCGGCCGTCCACTTCCGCGCGTCGCACATCGTCTGTGCCCTGGGAACGACGATCAAGCAGGCCGGCAGCCAGGCGCGCTTTCGCCGCGTCGATCATGACTACCCGCTGGCCGCCGCACGCCTGGGCCTGCGCGAAGGGGCGCGACACTTTCTGCTGGTGAGCGCACTCGGCGCCAGCGCGCGCTCGCGCGTTTTCTACAGCCGAGTGAAAGGGGAAGTGGAGGACGCAATCCGCGCGCTGCCCTATCGAAGCGTGACGATCGTACGCCCATCGCTGCTGCTGGGCGAGCGCGCGGAGTTCCGCCTGGGCGAGCAGATCGGCAAACTTTTCGCGGGAATAGTGCCGAAGACGTACCAGCCAGTACAGGCGAGCGCGGTGGCGGGCACATTGGTTCGGGCCGCGGTCGAGGATCAGGCTGGAGTACGCATCATCGAGTCCAAGGAGATTGTGTGAACCAGGAGGAGGTGCTCGAGCACCTTTTCGCCTAATGTCGCGCGCTTTCGTCAACGAAGACGCTTCCGGCGGCCCGCGGCGACGGTTTTCCCTTCCCGCCCGTGACGACCCCGAGTTCGATGCCGCGGCCGCCGCGGCCTTGCTCGAGGCCGCGCGCGACGGCCTGACCGGCGATGCGGAGGAAGCGACAGGATATCGCTGGGGCGAGCCACGGCTGCACCCGCACGTCACGCGCATCCTCGCGCGTGCGCGACAGGAGAAGGACGAGCGCCTCGAGCAGCTCGCCGAACGCTTTCTCCGCTGACGCGGCGTTGCGGCCACGTCCCGCCGGCACTAAGGTAGGCCATCTCCCGGAGGATTCGTGACCTCACCGCATTCACCCATCACCGCAACAATGCCATGTCGCTCGTGCGACATGGAGATCTCCGCGATCGCGCGTGAGTGTCCGTACTGCGGCGTGGAGCAGTTCGATAGCCGGAGCAGTGCCCTCGCCATGCGCGACACCCCGAGCGAGAAGCGCGCCCTAACGACGGGGCTGCTCTGCTTTTTCCTTGGCGTCTTCGGCGCGCATCGCTTCTACGTCGGCAAATACGTCACCGGATTTCTCCAGCTCATCACGCTCGGCGGGTTGGGCATCTCGGATGGTGGTCGACCTCATCATGCTCGTCACCGGCCAATTCAAGGACAAAGCTGGATTCCGCATTACCACGCTATGACCGCCGCTCCCTCTCCCCCTCGCGAGTACGCGGTCGACGCGCGTTCCACTGCCACGTTCGGGCGCGTGATGTGCAGCGCGCGAACGCATCACTTCATTATCGACGGCCCGGTCGCGAATGGCTGTCCGGGTGAAGAGCTCACGCCACCGGAGGCGTTTCTCTCCGGCGTCGCGGCATGTGGCGTCGAGCTCGTGCAAGTCATCGCGCGTGAGCAGTCGTTGCCAGTGCCGGATGTTGCGGTCACAATCAAGGCGGTCGTCGATCGAAGCCGCCCAGTGCGCCCTGACGTGACGCTCTTCAACACGGTGCGCATGCGATTCACGCTCGCCGGCGTTTCCCGCGATCGCGCCGCTGGATTGATCGAGCAATTCAAGAAGCGGTGACCGCTGTACGGCACGGTCGCGGTCGCGACCCCGGACGTAGCGGTGGAGTATGACGTCGTTTAGCCTTCCAGAATGACCGAGACCCAACACGACCTCGCAACGCTCGCCGGGGGATGCTTCTGGTGCCTCGACGCGGCGTTTCGGCTGCTCAAGGGCGTGATCAAGGTGGAGTCGGGATATGCGGGCGGCGCGCGCCCCAACCCGACGTACGAGCAAGTGTGCACGGGCGCAACCGGCCACGCCGAGGTCGCGCAGGTGACGTTCGATCCATCCGTCATCAGCTACCGTGACCTGCTCGACGTCTTCTTCACGATCCACGATCCGACTCAGCTCAATGGCCAGGGCGCTGACATTGGCACGCAGTATCGGTCGGCGATCTTCCCGCACAACGAGGAACAGCGCGCCGAAGCGGAGCGTGCCATCAAGGAGCTCGAGGCAACCGGCGTCTGGCGTGAGCCGATCGTCACCACCATTGAGCCGCTGACGAAGTTCTATCCCGCCGAGACGTATCACCAGGACTACTACGCGCGAAACTCGAGGCAGCCGTACTGCCAAGCGGTGATCGCGCCCAAGATCGCGAAGCTGCGAAAGATGCACTTCGAGCGGCTGTCGGTCTGAGCGGCGGTCGCGCATGACGGCGACGCTCGAGGAATCAGCCGACCGTCACCGGTGGACCTTCGACGCGCACCGGGTGACCCGCCTGTGCGTCGAGCCTTCGGCGATGCGCATCGAGACCTGGACGCTCGATGCGTCGGCGGAGGTGCGTATCGCGGCACCATTCCGCTATCGCGAGCCCGATGGCTCCGAGCGCGCGATCGATCCCGGCGAGCCAGAGCGACTCGCGCCCCTGCTTGGCTTGCTTCAGCGCCGGCTGGAGTGGCTCGAGATCGTGCGCGCCGGCGAGATCACGCTTCGCTTCGGGGATGGGTCGGAGCTGCGCTGCGCGCCCCGCGGGCGCGGCGCGACCTGGGAAGTGCGTGGCGGCGGCGCGCTCGAGGGCATCGAGTATCGCGGCGCGAGTGGTGAGGTGCCGTGGAGGACCTGAGGCGCGAGAGGCGCGAGAGGCGCTAGAGGCGCTAAAGGCGCTAGAGGCGCTAAAGGGTTTTCGTCTTCAGCGCCTCTAGCGCCTTTAGCGCCTCTAGCGCCTCTGTCACTTCGTCCCCAGCACGAAGCGATTCCCGTCCGGATCGTGAAAGGTCGCGTACGTTCCCCACCGCTCCTTCTTCGGAGGACCGCTGAACGTCACCCCCTTCGCTGACAAGTCCTTCCACGTCTTCTCGACATCATCAGTCCAGAAGACCACATTCTGGTCGGTGCCGATGCGATTCTCGTGGCCGTCGGGGGTGAAGAGCACGAGGCGCGTGTCGGCGCCCGGGATGCGGAGCTCGATCCAGCGCTGCTTGCCCATCGGTTGGTCCGTCGCGACCGTCAGTCCCACGTGATCGCGCCAGAACGCAAGCGAGCGATCCTGATCGCGAACGGGGATGCTGGCGAATTTGATACCCTTTATCATGTCGGTCTCCTCGCACGCATGATTGGTCGCGGGAAATCTTGGTCGTCTGGCCGCGCGCGTCCAGCCGTGCAAGCGGTGCCATGGCAATGAGTGCCATAGCCCGTCTGGCACTCGATCCCTACGTCCTCGATACGCTGATGCCCGATCTCGTCGGGCATGACCGGCGCCCCTCGGCCTTTCTCGTGTACCTGTATCTCTGGCGTCACACGAACGCCGGACGCTCTCGGAGCGACGAGATCCCGCTGCGCACGATCGCGGAGGGGACAGGGATCTCGAAGCGCGCGGTGCAGAACGCGCTGGGTGCGCTGGCGCGGCGCAGGCTCGTCACCGCCTCGCACGCCACGCCCACGTCGGCACCGACGTTCGTGATACACCGGCCCTGGGTGCGTCGTTGACGACGCCCGCCCTCGCCGTTCGCCAGCTCCACAAGCGCTATGGCGATGTCGTGGCGGTGGAAGCGCTCGATCTCGAGGTGCGACCGGGCGAGTGCTTTGGGCTGCTCGGGCCGAACGGCGCGGGGAAGACCACGACGATCGAGATCTGCGAGGGACTGCTCGAGCCGACGTCGGGCGAAGTCGAGGTGTTGGGGCGACGCTGGTCGTCGGATGAGCGCGAGCTTCGTCAGCTGCTTGGCATTCAGCTTCAGGAGACGCAGCTCGGCGAGAAGCTCACCGTCCGGGAGACGGTGCGCCTCTTTCGAAGCTTCTACGATCGAGGTCGTGAGCTCGAAGAGGTCATCGCGCTCGTGCAGCTCGAGGAAAAAACGCGCGCGCGGGTGGGGTCGCTCTCCGGGGGACAAAAGCAACGGCTCGCACTCGCGTGCGCGCTCGTCGGCGACCCGCAGCTCCTCTTTCTCGACGAGCCCACCACCGGGCTCGATCCGCAGGCTCGCCGCCAGCTGTGGGAGCTCATCGGTGAGCTTCGCGCCGGAGGGCGCACCATCGTGCTGACGACTCATTACATGGAAGAAGCGGAGCGGCTGTGCGACCGCGTCGCCATCGTCGATCATGGGCGAGCCATCGCCCTCGGCACCCCGCGCGCGCTGGTCCAGTCACTCGGCGCCGACCACGTGGTCGAATTCGCGTTAGGTGGCGCTGGAGCATTCGGCGCCGACATGCTGTCGCGCCTCGAAGGGGTGCGCAGCGTCCGGGGTGACAATGGCTCCTGGTCGCTGACGGTGGCGGAGCTGCACGTGGCGCTCCCGGCGATCCTCGCCGAAGTCGAGCGCCGGGGCGCGACGTTGGCTGAGCTCCGCACGCACTCCGCGACGCTCGAGGATGTGTTCGTGTCGCTCACGGGCCGGCATCTGCGCGAGGGGGCATGAGCGCACCGGCATCGGCCACACCCATCGTCCGGCGGCGGAGCGGGCTGCGGGAGCATCCGCTCGCCCAGCTCGTCATGGTGCGCTTCCTGGAGTTCTGGCGCGAGCCGGAGGCGGTGTTCTGGGTTTTCATTTTTCCCATCTTGCTCGCGGCGGGGCTCGGGATCGCCTTTCGTCAGCGCGCACCGGAAGTCGTGAAGGTCGGCGTGCTCGTGTCGGACGAGCATGCGGGCGTGATCAGCGATGCCGTGGCGCGTGATGCCCGGCTCGACGTCGTTCCGCTCGATGATAGCGCGGGAATGCACGCGTTGCGGACCGGGCGCATTGCCCTGTTCGTGGTTCCACGCGCGGGCCGAACGGTCGAGTATCGGTACGACGACACGCGTCCCGACGCGCAGAACGCCCGCCTGCTCGTCGACGACGCGATACAACGTGCGGGCGGACGTCAGGATGTCGCGACGGTGCGGGATCGGCACGTGCGCGAGCCAGGCGCGCGATACATTGACTTCGTGATTCCGGGACTGTTGGCGATGAACCTGATGGGCAGCGGCATTTGGGGAGTGGGCTTTACGATCGTCGAGTCGCGGCGGAAGAAACTGCTCAAGCGTCTCGTGGCGACGCCGATGTCGCGCTCGCAATACCTCGCCTCGTTCATTCTGGCGCGACTCGCGATGCTGGTGCTGGAGGTCGGCGGCTTGCTCGGCTTCGGCATTTGGGTGTTCGGTGTTCCGGCGCGAGGGTCTCCCGGGACGCTGATCGCGGTGACGTTGATCTCGGCACTCGCCTTCAGCGCGATCGGTCTCCTGGTCGCATCGCGCGTGCGCACGATGGAGGGCGCGTCGGGATTGATGAATCTGGTGATGCTCCCGATGTGGATCTTCTCCGGCGTTTTTTTCTCGGCGTCCAATTTCCCGGATGCGGCGCAGCCATTCATTCAGGCGCTTCCGCTCACGGCCGCCGCCGATGCGCTCCGCGCGACGCTGCTGGAAGGGGCCTCGCTGGGCGTGCTGGCGGGAGAGCTCGGGATCCTCGGCGCGTGGCTAGTGGTGGGGTTCACGGCGGCCCTGGCGCTGTTCCGCTGGCGCTAGCGCGATCCCCGTTCGCGCACGATCGTTGCACGACCACTGACCTCGATGCCCACCGAGCCGCTCCGTCCCGAGGACGTAGACGCCCTCCTTGCGCCGAACGTGCGCACAACGGTCGCCGACCTGTTGTCGGCGCGCGACTCGCTGTTGCGGGCACGCGTCGCCTTCGAGCGATTGGCGGTGGCCGTGGAGCGGCTCCGCGAGGCCAGCCTCCGCGCGCAAAACGCCGCGCGCACCCTCGAGGCTGAGGTGAACCGCCAGACCCGTCCCCCGCGCGCTGATTAGCTAGTCCGGGCGCGTTGTTTCTGGACGTTCTGTGGTATGGTCGGCATCATCTTCCAACGAGCTGGTCGGCATTCTGGCATCCAGGTTCAAAGTTGGGACACGGATTTCGCGGATTTAGCTGATTACGCGAATAACTCCTGCCGACGAGAGCTTTCCACGCGCGAGACAAAGAGCTTGTTTTTTTTGGCTGTAGAGGAGTGCTCAATGCGCCAGGAACAATCGGCGCGATCCGCTAGATCCGCGTAATCCGCGTCCCACCTTTGAACCTGGATGCTCGCCCGCCGGACAGCCGAAGGCATCCAGGTTTAAACGAAACGCTGATTCAGGGGATCATGCGGAATACTGCGCTTGTTCGTAGAAATGACTCGATGGAATTGCGCCTCCAGTCCAAAATGCAGCAAGAGGCCAACTTCGAGGTTCGTCGCCCGGAGATAGTTGAGGAGCTGCCGGTGAGCTGCCTTCGGAGTCTCGAATGTCGCTTTCGTCTCAACGATGAGCCGCTCATCGACGATCATATCGATTCGTTGCACAGCGAGGACATGTCCCTTGTACGTCACATGGGTACTCACCTCACGCGCTACGCGATGCCCGCGTTCGAGTAGCTCGCGCTCGAGAGCCATGATATAGACGTGCTCGAGAAAGCCGAAAACCAAGAGTGTTGTCCACCTCGTAGAAGGCGCCAATAACGGACCGCGTGAGCCGTTCCTCAAGCAGTTGGATTTTCGTCATGCGAGACGATACTCAGATCGGGCAATGGCAAATCACCAAGTTATTGCGAGCCGATTGCAAATCGTTCACTGATCCATCAGCGTCATCCGCTGAATCCGCGCAATCCGCGTCCCAACTTTGAACCTGGATGCAGGTAACCCCGACTCCCAAACGGTGAATACCACACTGCTCCGCATTCCAGCGCTGATCCTTGTCGCGGCGTGCTTCCGCTCGGCGGGGCCAGAGCTCGACCGCGCGCCAACCAGCCCACCCGTGCTCGCCGCGCAGCGCAGCGGAACGACCGTGCTCCTTCAGGCGGTGAGTGCGCCGACCGCGCGAGTGGCGTGGGTGAGTGGGCATCGCGGCACGTATGCGATCACAACCGACGGGGGGAGAGTTGGCGCTCGGCGGTCGTCCCCGAGGCTGATTCGCTTCAGTTTCGCGACGTCTACGCGCTCGACGAGCGCACCGCGTGGCTGCTCGCGGCCGGCGATGGTGATCGCTCACGCATCTACCACACGAGCAACGGCGGTCAGTCGTGGACACTGCAGTTCCGCAACGCGGAGCCCCGTGGGTTCTTTGATTGCCTCGACTTCTGGGACTCGCGTCGCGGGCTCGCCTTCAGCGATGCGGTGGACGGGCGCTTCTACATTCTGACGACGAGCGACGGCGGGCGTACCTGGACACGCGTGCCTGACGATGCCCTCCCACCAGCACGGGCTGGAGAGGGCGCATTCGCCGCCAGCGGCACCTGCGTGATCACCGGCCCACGCGGCCGCGCCTGGATCCCCACCGGCAATGCACCCTCGGAGTCCCGCATTCTCTACACGGCCGACTACGGGCGAAGCTGGAGCGTGTTCTTGACGCCGCTGTCAGCCGGCGAGGGTGCGGGTGCGGCGACGATTGCCTTCCGCGACACGTTGCACGGCGTCGCCATGGGCGGTCCCGTCGGAAGACCTAACGAGCGCGGCGATTGGGTGGCGGTCAGCGGCGACGGGGGCCGCACGTGGACGCTGGGGGGACGTCCGGCGATGGCGGGGCCGGTGTATGGCGTTGCGTACGTCCCGCGGACACCGGCGCTGATTGCGGTGGGGCCAGGGGGAATGGACTGGTCCACCGACGACGCGACTTCCTGGAACCGGCTCGATACGCTCGCGTACTGGAGCGTGGGATTCTCGCGGAGCGGGCGCGCGGGCTGGGCGGTCGGCCCCACCGGCCGCATCACCAAGGTCATCATCGAGTAGAGTCGTTATGCGCCTTTGCCTCCTCATAACGCTTCTCGTCACCGGTCACGTCGCGCAGGCGCAAACCCCGCCGCGGCAGGATACCGTGGCGCGGGTCGACAGCGTCTTCTCGCGATTCACCGCCACGACCCCCGGATGCGCCATCGGGGCATCGCGACACGGCCGGACCGTTCTGGCAAAAGCCTATGGCATGTCGAACCTGGAGTATGACGTGCCACTCACGCCGGAATCGATCATCGAGGCGGGCTCGGTGGCGAAGCAGTTCACCGCCGCCGCCATCCTGCTGCTCGCGCAGCAGGGCAAGCTGTCCGTCGATGATCAGGTGCGAAAGCACATTCCGGAGCTGCCCAACTACGGGGCGCCGCTCACGATTCGTCACATGCTCAATCACACGAGCGGGCTGCGTGACTGGGGCACGGTGGCGGCGGTCGAGGGGTGGCCACGCGGCTCTCGCGTGCACACGCACGACCATGTCCTCGACATCGTCACGCGACAGCGCTCGCTGAACTTCCCTCCAGGCAGCGAATACCTCTACAGCAACACCGGCTACAACCTGCTCGCGATCATCGTGCAGCGCGTGAGCGGCCGCCCCTTCGCCGACTTCACGCGCACCGAGATCTTCGAGCCCCTCGGCATGACGCGCACCTCATGGAGGGATGACTACACCCGCGTCGTGAAAGGACGCGCCACGGCCTACGCACCGACGCGGAACGGCTTCCGCCTCAACATGCCGTTCGAGAACGTCCACGGTAACGGCGGCCTGCTGACGACCGTCGAGGACCTCCTGCGCTGGAGCGCGAACTTCGACCGCGGGCAGGTCGGCGGACCGACGCTGTTGCGCGAGCAGGTTCGGCCGGGCCGCCTGACGAGTGGGCGCGAGATCGAATACGCCGCCGGGCTCTCGGTCTCGAGGTATCGCGGCGTCGCCGAGGTGAGCCACAGTGGCGCGACGGCGGGATATCGCGCGTTTCTTACGCGATATCCCGAGCACGGCCTCGCGATCGCCGTGCTGTGCAATCACGGTGGCGCGCCCGCCGCCACGCTGGCGCACCGGGTCGCGGATCTCTACCTCGGGTCGGCGGCGACGGACCCCGCCGCACCCACCGCGGTGACGCTCGCGCCGGCCGTGCTGAACGCGCGTGCAGGACTCTACCGCAACGCCGTCACCGGGCAGCCGCTGCGGATCTCGGTGCGAGATGGCAAGCTCGTCGATGAAGGTGGCACGGAGGCGGTGCCGATCTCCGCGACCGTGTTTCGCAACGCCAACGGTGGACAGGCCGTTTTCGAGCTCGCTCCGGATGGGCGCACGAGGGCGATGCGACTGCTTCAGGAGGACGGAGACACGCTGCTTTTCCTCCCCGTCGAAGCCTACGCGCCGGGACCCGACGATCTGCGAGCATTTGCCGGGACGTACGTCAGCGATGAGGCAGCGACGACGTTCACCATCGCCCAGCAGGAGGGAAAGCTCCATCTGCGACAGCGCCCGACGGTGTCGTTCGAGCTGCGCCCCGCCTATCGCGATGTGTTCGAGGTGCCCACGGGCGACATCGTCCGCTTCATACGCGACGACGCCGGCAAGGTGACGGAGATGAGCCTTTTTCTCGGTCGCGTTCGCGACTTGCGATTCAAGAAACAATGAACGAATGCGGAATGCGGACCTGACACTTGAATCCGCATTCCGCATTCCGTATTCGCTCTAGTCCCCGGCTGGCTCCGGGATCGGCATCTCCGCCGTCATTTGCTTCGGCGTGAAGCCGAACACTCGCGCGATCGACTGGCGCCACTCGTCGAGAATCTCGTAGAAGGTCGGGATCGCGATCAGGGTCAGCAGCGTCGACGTGATTACGCCCCCGATCACCGCCATTCCGAGCGGCGCGCGGAACTGCGCTCCCTCGCCGCGGCCCAGCGCCACCGGGATCATGCCCGCGATGAGTGCGAAGGTCGTCATGAGAATCGGGCGCAAGCGGATCGCGCCCGCCTCGATCAGCGCCTCGCGCAACGGCAACCCACGCCGCTCACGCGCCCACTTCGCGAAATCGATCAGCAGAATCGCGTTCTTCGCCACGATGCCCGCCAGCAGAATGACGCCGATGAGGCTCATGATGTTGATCGTCCCGCCCGAGATCGCGAGCGCCAGCATTACGCCGATGAGCGACAGCGGCAGCGACAGCATGATGGCGAGCGGATCCAGGAACGAGCCGAACTGCATCACGAGAATCAGATACATCAACAGCAACGCGACGCCGAGGGCGAAGAAGATATCGCCGAACACCTCGGCCTGCTGTTGCGCGTCGCCACCCTGCGTGATCCGCACCCCTGGGGGAAGCTGAATCGTCGCGATCCGTGCGGTGATGTCGTTGATGACTTCGCCGGTCGACCGGCCGGAGACGTTCGCCTCGACGTTGACGACCAGGTCGCGATCGAGGTGATTGATGACCGCCGGCCCGACGCTCTGCTCGACGGCCGCCACCTGCCCCAGCGGCACCGTCGTCGGCTCGCCGTTGGGCCCCGTGACAACGAGCGGGAGCTGCCGCAGGTCCGTCGCGCGACGGCGTGCTTCCGGCGCCAGCCGAACGACGACGTCCCGTACCTCGCCCCCTGGATCCTCCCAGTCGCCGGCGTCGATCCCGGCGAATGCCGGCCGCAAGGCCTGGGCGACCTGGCCCACCGTGATACCTAACGATCCGGCGACGCCGCGGTGCAGCTCGACGTTGAGCTCGGGCTTCTGTCCCTTGCTCGACAGGCTGATATCCACCGCGTTCGGAACCTGCTTGACCTCCGCCAGCACCCGCTCGGCCGCTGCGTTCACCGCGACGGGGTCGGTTCCGCGGACCTCGATCTGCAGCTGCTTCATCCCGCCCGCCCAGTCGGTGGCGAAGACGGCCAGCGTCGCACCGGACACGCGCTGGGTCTCCGCGCGCAGCATCGCCGCGAACTTCTCGGCGCTGATGTCGCGGTCGGCCTTCGGCACCATCTTGACGTAGATGTTGCCGACATTGACCGCGCCCGACGTGCCCCCGCCGAGCGTGGTGTAGGTGTAACGCACCTCCGGATGCGTGCGGGCGAGACGCGCGGCCTCTTCGGCCTTGAGCCTCGTGTACTCGAGGTTCGATCCCGGCGGCGTCTCGACCTTGATGTTCAGCTCGGCGTTGTCGTCCTCGGGAAAGAAGCCGACGCCAACGATCCGCGCCGCGGGCACGGCCTGCACGCCGACCACCGCGATCGCGATCGCGACCACGATGCTCGCCAGTCTCAGATACCAGGGCCGAAAACGCACCAGTGCCACGACGGCGACCGCGAGCGCCAATAGCACGACCGCCAACCCGCTGAGCCCCTTCACCGGCAGGACGAAAGCCCCGAACAACGTGCCGATCGCGATCACGACGACCGGGAGACGGTGGTCGAGCGCCCACGCGATCACGTGCTTGTAATCCTGCGACCGGCGATTGAACCAGGCGTTGAAGCGGTCCAGCTTCTTCGTGATCCACGCCTTCTCGTGCTCTTCCTTGTGCGGATCCTTCCAGTACGCCGAGAGCATCGGATCGAGCGAGAACGACACGAAGAGCGAGACGAACACCGAGGCGGCGATCGTGAGCGCGAACGGCTTGAACCATTGACCGCCGACGCCGGGCATGAAGGCGATCGGCACGAACACCGCCAGGATCGAGAACGTCGTCGCGGCAACGGCGAGCCCGATCTCATCGGTGCCCTCGCGTGCCGCGGTGTAGTGATCTTTCCCCATCTCGACGTGTCGCACGATGTTCTCGCGTACCACGATCGCGTCGTCGATCAGAATACCGATGGCCAGCGAGAGACCCAGTAGCGACATGGTCTCCAGCCGGAATCCGAGCGCCCACACCGCGATGAACGATGCGAGCACCGAGATCGGCAGCGCGATGCCGGTGATGACCGTCGACCGCCACGAATTGAGGAACAGGAAAACGACGAGCACGGTCAGCAACGCGCCCTCGATGAGCGCCTCCTGCACGTTGCGCACGGAGTTGCGCACCTCGTTGCCACTGTTCTTCACCACGTCGATCGTCGTTCCCGCCGGCAACGTCGCCTTGAGGCTGTCTATCCGCTCGAGGATCTCATCGCCCACGGTCGTCGTGCTGTACCCCTTCGATTTCTTGACGTCGATCCCAACGGCTTCACGTCCATTGTAGATCGCCGCCGTACGTTGCTCTTCGACTCCATCGAAGACGTCGGCGACCTGGCCGAGACGGATGAGCTGACCGTTGCGCTCGGCGACCACCAGCTGAGCAAACTCGCTTGGAGATTCCAGGCGGCCCTTGAGGCGGATCGAGCGCTCCTCGAGCTCACCGGTCACCCGGCCCACCGGTGCCGCCAGATTCTGCAGTTGGAGCGCTTGCACCACCTGCGACACGCCAATCCCCGCCGATTGCAGCGCCTCGGGCTTGATCTGCACCGTCAGCTCTCGCTCGACGTTTCCCGAGACCTGAACTTCGGCGACGCCAGGGATCGATCGCAGCAGGCGCGTGATCCCGGGATCCGCCAGGCGCGTCAGCTCGGCCGGCGTCAGCGACGTCGACGAGAGCGCGAGCGAGACGATCGGCAGGTCCGTGTCGTTGAACTTCCGGATGATCGGCTCTTCCAGCTCCGTCGGCAGATCGGCTCGGATGCCGGAAATGGCGTCACGAATGTCCTGCGTCGCTTCCGCCAGAGGCTTGGCGAACTCGAACTCGATGACGACGCTGCCGAACCCGTCCTCCGCTCTCCCCCAGACCTTCTTCACGCCGGAGATCGAGGAGATCGCCTCTTCCACGGGATCGAGGACTTCACGCTCGACGCCGTCCGGCGATGCGCCAGGATAGATCAGACCAACGGTGACGACGGGCGGTGCCACATCGGGGAACTCGTCGGTCTGCAACCGCATCAGCGCGAAGATGCCGAAGATCGCCAGCGCCAGCATGCTGACGACGGTGATGATGGGGCGCTTGATGGCAAAATCGGAAATGACCATGGGATACTCGTTCGGTTGAGTGCGCGGCCCTACTGATCGCTGACTGGCTTCACACGCACTTGCGATCCGGGTGTGACGCCTAACGCGGCCCCGACCAGCAGCGTGTCACCGGCCGCCAATCCACTGCGGATCTCCACGCGCTCGCTCGCGTCGTCCTCCAGACCGAGAACGACCTCCACGCGCTCCGCCCGCCCGTTCTTCACTCGCACCACGGTCGGGCGAATCCCGCGCACGTCCACGGCGTTCTCTGGCGCGACCACGGCGCTGCGCGCATCCGTGGCCACGCGACCCTCCGCGAACAAGCCCGCGACGAGGCGGCCGCCGACGTTCGGAATCGCGACGTAGATGCGCACCTGCCGGGTGGTCGGGTCGGCGGCCGGACTGATCCGCTCGACACGACCGGTGAAGGTGCGATCCGGATACGCGTTGACGGAGAACTCCACCGGATCGCCGACGCGCAGCGCCGTCAATGCCTCGGCGGGCACCGATGCTTCCAGCCGCATGCTCGATGGGTCCACGATCGTGAACATCTGCGACCCCGGCTGCATGACATCGCCGGCGCTCGCCGCACGCTCGCTCACCAGTCCCGCGAACGGAGCACGGATCTGCGTGTTGTCGAGCTGCCGCTGCGCGAGCGAGAGGCGCGCACGGGCGTCCTCGAGCTGCGCCTCGGCGGCAATCCGCGCCTGACGAGCGGCGTCGAGCTCACGTTCGGCGATCGCGCCGGCTTCGGCGAGTCGTTTCGACCGCTCCTCGTCGCGACGCGCCACGTTCGCCGCGTTCTGCGCCGCCGTCACCAGCGACCTCGCCGAGAGCCATTGATCGCGAATCGCCGTATCGTCGATGCGCGCGAGCAGCTGTCCTTTCTGCACAGCCTGTCCGTTGTCGGCCAGTGACTGGACGACGGTCCCGGTGATCTCCGCGCGGACATCCGCCTCGCGAGCTGCCTGCAGCGATCCCGAAAGCAGCGGCCCAACGCGCAGCATCGTCTGCTCGGCGACCGCGATGTTCTCCACCCCGACGTCGATGACCGGCGTCGCGTTCTCCTCTGCGCTCGCTTCGTTATCGCGGCGACAACCCGTCATCGCGGCCAGCGTGAGGGCAACGAGGAGAGTTCCTTGGATGAGTGGGCGCTGGGGACTCATGGGGCGAAGGCTCCGGGCTGACTTCCAGTGAGTGCCGCCGCCTGCTGGGGGCGTTGGGGTGCGGACGGCCGTTGCTGCTGCGCTTGCGGTTGGGTCATGGGAGCGCCTGACGAGGGCGCCCCGATCGCGCCGAACGGGAGGTCGCGCAACAGCGCGACGCGCGCCCGAGCAACCGCCAGGTCACGCGCGGAGAGCGCACGGTTGGCGGACGCTTGCTCGAGCAGAATCCGGGAATCGGACAACTCGACCTGCGTCGAAATCCCCTCGCGATAGCGGATCTCGGCGATCTGATACGCGCGCGCGGCCTGCTGCGCCGTTCCGGCGCTCGCGGCGAACGACGCCTCCGCTGCCTCGAGCCGCGCCATCGCCGCGTACGAGTCGAGCTCGGACAGCTCACGCGCCTGGGTCAGGCGGTACCGTGCCTCCTCGAGATCTGCCTGCGCCACGCGCACATCGCCCGTGATGCGTCCACCGGTGAAGAGCGGAACCTGCAACGCCACGCCCACCGTCCAGTTGGTGCTGAAGTCGTTCCAGACCGGGCAGGCCCGTCTGCGGATAGGCGACTCGCCCGTACTGCATGTTGACGTTGACCTGAGGCAGCCGCTGCGACCGCGCGATGCGCAGCGCATTGGCACTGACCTCGACCGCCTCGGCTGCCTGACGAACCGGCGCGCGGTCGGACGGCACGACGGAGTCCGAGCGCGTCAGCGGTCCGCTCGTCAGGCGCGCCGGGATCGCGGCGGTCGTGTCGTCGAGGGGCGTCGTCAACGTCAGCGGCGCATCGAGCGGGAGGTTGAGCAGCTGCTTGAGCCGCATGAGCGCGATGTCGCGATCGGATTGCCGCTGAATGAGTATGGGGCGCTGGTTGTCACGCGAGACGGTCGCGCGCAGCAGCTCGAACTCGGGCTGATTCCCCACCTGCCGCGCGAGCTGCGTGTGACGCAGCGTCGTTTCGGCCTGCTCGAGCGTCGACACCGCGATCGAGACGAGGCGATCGGCGAGGGCCGCATCGTAGTAGGCCTCGATCACGTTGAGCACGAGCTGCGCGCGCGTGGACGCGAGCGACGTCTCGGCGATGCGGCGACCGGCGCCCGCCATGCGCGTCTGGGCGGTCACACGCCCGCCGGCGAACAGCGTCTGCTGAACATCCAGTCCGAGCGTCCAGTTGTTCCGCTGGCCGAACGGCAGGGCGGCGAAATCAAAACCGGCGCTCGTGCAGCGAGCGGCGTTCTCCAGACCGGCCAGGCGTTCGGTGGTCGTTCCGCCGGGATCGAGATAGTTGAAGCACGTCGGTCCGAACGCGTCGTTCGGATTGTCGTCGATCGGATCGAGCGCCTGCGGATTCCGCGGCGGCAGATTCTCGGCGATGTCCTCGAACTGCGACGCGAGCGTTCGGGTGTAGCCGAGCGACGCGAAGACTTGCGGAAAGAGCTCGCTGCGCGCGCGCATCTGCTCACCGTGCGCGCGATCCGCCGCGGCGCGAGCGATACCGACGTCTTCACTCGCCGTCTCCGCAATGCGAAGCGCTTCCTCCAGCGAGAGCTGACGGCCGGTCGCGGTTTGCTGTGCCTCGAGCGACGCGCTTCCCAGTGTGAGCGCGGCGAGGACCGAAAGAGTCGTTGTACGAGACATCATCGAGATCCTGGTTCTGGAAATCTGAAAGTCACGGAGCGACGGCACCGCGTACCCTCCCCTTCCTCCGATGGAGCCGACCGTTGGTGGCGCGGAGTCCATCACCTGCTTCCTCCGACACACCGATCGAGCGGAGAAAGACGCTCGCGTATCGATCGGCCGACTCATCGAGCGAATCGTGATAGAGCTCGGGCATCACGTCGCGACCCATCGCGTCGGCGAAGAGCGTCCCGAAAAAGGTCAGCGCGGCGGTGCGCGCATCGATGTCGACCGATGCTCTGCCTTCGTGCTGGAGCTGCTCCACGTACGCCGAGAGCCCGAGGATCACATCGCGCGGCTTTTCGCCGATGAGGGGAAGGATCTCGGGACGCTCCTCGACTTCGCCGAGGCTGGTGCGAATGATCGAGCGCAGCTGGGTGAGATGCCGGAGCTCCCCGCGCACCCACGTTCGGATCTCGGTCACCGGTTCTCCGGGCGAAGCCGGAACGGTCGGGCAGTCGCTGCGGAGGTTGGCCTGGCGGACGGCCTCGAGGATCAGCGTGGTCTTCGACCCGAAGTGCCGGAAGAGCGTGATCTCGTTGACGCCGGCCTCCTGGGCGATGCGCCGAGTGGTGGCGCCGCGGTAGCCTGTTTCGGCGTAGACGCGGGCGGCGGCATTGAGGAGGCGTTCACGAATGGAGTTCATGGGGCCGAGTCTACCGGAAACAAGTGTGTAAGCAAGTGAGTACTTGCTTTCGAGGCCTGTCAGAGCAAGTGCGTACCTACAACCGCGTGTGAGACTCAACGGGCAGCCGTCGGAAAAGTTCCGGCGCGGCCGTATTCAGAAAAAAACCCCCGGCAGCGACACTGCCGGGGATTCGAGTCACTCAGTCTAACCGCAACAGCCTCATTTCTTTCGCCACTCGTTGAACGCGCCGTACGTGAGACCGATCATCGGGATGGCGAGGAAGAACCACCAGGTGATCGCGCCGTACAGGGGCATCCGCGGGAATCCGGTGAGCCGGTGCGGCTGCGACAACCGCGTCCCGCCGTAGAAGATGAACGTGGCGACGAGCAGGCCGATGACGATCAGCCATCCGACGACGAGGAGCGGTATGCGTGCGCGATTGGCCATGGCGACGGTGAAGTAGGTGCCCCGATTCTAGTTGTCGCGGGCCCGCAGGCCAAGGGGTTGGCGCGCGACCCGCTCTCGCTGCATACATGTGCCATGGGACTTCTTGCCGGTCTCACCAACGTCGTGCGAGCGCGACGCGATCTCGCAGGGTTTCTCCTCGGCCTGCATCGCGACCAGGGAGACGTTGCGCGCGCGCGGCTGGGCAACCTTCGCGTCCACCTCCTCGCACACCCCGACCATGTGCGCGACGTGCTCGTCACGCACCAGCGCACGTTCATGAAAGGGCACGTCCTCCAGCGCGCGAAGATCCTGTTCGGCGAGGGACTTCTGACGAGCGAGGGGGACTTCCACCTGAGACAGCGGCGTCTGGTGCAGCCGGCCTTTCACCGCCAGCGAATCGCCGAATACGCGCGCATCATGGTCGATCGCGCCTGGATCGCTGGCAACCGCTGGCGTGATGGCGGCACGGTCGACATGGATCACGAGATGATGGCGCTCACGCTCGCCATCGTCGCGCGCACGCTGTTCGACGCCGACGTCGACGCGGAAGCAGACGAGATTGGGGGCGCGCTGACCGACGTGCTGGAGCTGTTCCAGACCGTGTTCATTCCCGGCATGCAGCTGCTCGACCGGCTTCCGCTTCCTCACACGCGTCGATTCGCTCGCGCTCGCGGGCGGTTGGACGCGACCATCTATCGCCTCATCGCCGAGCGCCGCTCGGAGCTCGCGCGGGGGCACGCACGTGGGGATCTGCTGTCGATGCTGCTGTCGGCGCAGGACCCGGAGGGGGACGGGGGTGGCATGACGGACGAGCAGGTGCGCGACGAGGCGATGACCCTGTTTCTCGCCGGTCATGAAACCACCGCCAACGCGCTCACGTGGACGTGGTATCTGCTCTCGCAGCATCCGGACGTCGAAGCACGGCTCCACGAGGAGATCGATCGTGTCCTCGGTGACCGTCGTGCCACCGTCGAGGATCTCGCCGCCCTTTCCTACACGCGCATGGTGTTCTCGGAGTCGATGCGGCTCTACCCGCCGGCATACGCGATTGGGCGGCAAGCGCTCGAGCAGTACGAGGTGGCCGGCGTCACGATCCCGGCGAGATCACTCGTCGTGGTGAGCCCCCTCGTGACGCAGCGCGATGCGCGTTGGTTCCCGGACCCGGAGCGCTTTGACCCGAGTCGATGGACGCCAGAGGCACAAGCGTCTCGGCCCAAGTTCTCCTATTTCCCCTTCGGCGGCGGCACGCGGATGTGCATCGGCGATCAGTTCGCGTGGACGGAGGGGATGCTGGTGCTGGCGACGCTCGCGCAGCGCTGGCGTGTGGAGCTCGCTCCCGGTCAGCGCGTGGCGATGAAGCCGATGATTACGCTGAGAACCCGGTATGGAATGCGAATGGTGCTGCGCGATAGGGGTCAGGAGTCAGGAGTCCGGGGTCAGGGGGTGGCAGGGGAGAGGTTGCAGGAGTTGCGCGAGCAGTCCCCTCGAACCTTCACCCTGACCCCCCCTGACCCCTGACTCCTGACTCCCGACCCCTACATGGACCGGTCGATGAACTCCCTCACGCGCTCCCGATAGCTCCTCCCCGTCGTCACCCGCGTTCCGTCGACGAGAATCAGCACGAAGTCGCCCTGAAACCAGGGCTGCATCTCGCGAATGCGATCGACGTTGACGATCGATGAGCGGTGCACGCGGAGGAACTTGTGCGGCGGCAGCCGCTGCTCGAGCCGGGTGAGCGTGTCGCGCTGACGGTACAGCTCCCGTCCGACGTGCACCACGACGTGGTCATCAGCGGCCTCGATCCAGTCGATGTCCTCGATGCGCACGAAGAGCAGCCTCCCATCACGCTTGAGCGCGATGCGGCGCGGAACCGCCGTGCCCTCGACGCGCAGCTGATCGAGCAGCGCCGCGAGCGGCGGACGCGCCGCCGGCGTCGGGTCGCGCAGCTGCGTCTTCGCGCGCTCGATGGCCTGATGGAAGCGGGCGCGGCTCACCGGCTTCATCACGTAGTCGAGCGCGTGCGCGTCGAACGCCTTGACCGCGTATTCGTCGAACGCGGTGACGAAGATGGTCGCCGGCATCGACTCGGCCCCCACCTCGTCGACGACCGCCAGCCCATTGAGCTCGGGCATCTGGATGTCCAGGAGCACCAGCGACGGCTGCTGGGCGCGAATCGCCTCCACGGCGTCGCGGCCGTTGCCGCACTCGCCGATCACGGCGATGTCGGGATCGTCCGCGAGCAGGCCACGCAGATGCTGGCGCGCCAGAGGCTCATCATCGACGATCAGCGTACGAATCTGCTCCATCATGTACTCCAGCTGTTAGGCGCCCGCGGACTCGGCGCGCGGGCGGAATGGGATGACGATGTCGACGACGAAGCCGCCCTCGGTGCCGCCCTGCGCACTGAAGGCGTGATCGGTGCCGTACAGGTGCTCGAGTCTCGCTTTCGTGTTGCCCAGTCCGATCCCCTCGCCCGATGGCTCGGACCGTCGTGCGCGGGCGCCGACGCCATTATCGGCGACGCGCAAGTGCAGCGAGCCGTTTTCTCGATAGGCACGCACAGTCGACATGTCCCGGCGCCGCACGCGGGCCAATGCCGTGGCGGATCGCGTTCTCCACCAGCGGCTGGAGAATGAAGTTCGGGACGAGCGCCTGCATTGTGTCGGGCGCGACCTCGAGCGTCACCGTCAGGCGATCGCGAAACCGGATCTGCTGGATCTCGACATAGTGCTCGAGGAGCTCGAGCTCGCGGGACAGCGGCACCTCCTGCTCGCCGGCATTCCGGAGCGACAGTCGCAGGAGCTCGCTCAAGCCCGATACCATGCGTTCGGCCACACGTGGATCCACGCCGATGAGCGCGGTAATCGTGTTGAGTGTGTTGAACAGAAAGTGCGGCTGAAGCTGAAGCTTGAGCGTCTGGAGCTGGGCACGCGCCAGGCGAGCCTCGAGCTGCTCGCGGTCTCGGGCCTGGCGGAAGTAGCTGATCGCCAGTCGCTCGTGCCACGCCGTCGCATACGTCGCGACCGCCCCGGCGAGAGCGAGCAACAGCAGCTTCGCGCTCTCGTCGAGCAGGGAAACTCCGGAGCCACCCGGCGCGGCGAGCGGCGATGTCGTGGTGATGCGCCCCGAGATGACGAAGAACTGCGCCAGGAGCGCGTACTGCGTCACCGCGAGCGCGGACACCAGCGCTGCGCGTGCGGTGGATGACGCGATCGGTCGCGCGGCGAGGATGACGAAGTACGAAAGAAAGATCGGCGTCTTGAGCGCGAGCGCCGCCGACTGCGCGAGCGCGTATCCCAGAATGATTGCGCTCACCGCCGTGATGTCGACGAGCGGGTTGGCGATGGAGAGCCAGCTCGGCAGCCGCTCCCGTCGATAGAAGATCAGGAACTGCCCGACCGTCCACGCGAGCGTCGGCGTGAGCACGAGGACGTTGACGCGATTCAGCGCCGGCGTGAGGCTCGGTGCGTAGGCGAGCGCCGCAACCGCGAGCAATCCGAGCACCCCGGCCCGCACGCCATTGAGCAGGCGCTCGGCGCGCTCTCGCTGCACGTCCAGCAGGTGACGAGCCGATGCGGCGCTCTGCATGCCCTCCTCGTTCATCTAGACCTCGTCGCGTTCGACGGCTTCGACGTCGAGCAGGAGGCGCACCTCATCGTCGATGAGGTATCGGCGCGGGTCCCACCAGGGCGCGCGGCGAGATGGGCCGACACCGAAATCCGACCGGTGAAGGGTGACGCGGGCGCGAGCGCGCATCCGGCGTGCGCTGGCATTGTATCGACATTCCTCGACGTGGAGCACGACCTCGCGCGACACTCCCCGCAGGATCAACGTCCCGATGACCCGTGCCCCGGCGCGCCCGTCCGGGACGATGCGCTCACTCTGAAAGGTCGCTTCGGGCCATTTCTGCAGGGCGAGATAGCCGGCGCTGCACAGATGCCAGTCGCGAAGCCGGATCCCGGTCGCGAGCCCGGCGATCGGCACCACCGCGGTGACCGACTCGGCTGAGAGCGCGTGCGGGTCCATGCCGAAGATCTCTCCACGTACGTCGCGGAACTCGCCCTGCACGCGGAGGAATCCGAAGTAGCGCACGTCGAAGGCGAGGCGCGAGCGACGCGAATCGATCGACAGCGATCCCGTGGGAGCGACCGCGCGGTCGCGCGCCTCCAACATGCGAACGAATCCTCCATGGGTCGACGACGATGCAAGGTAGCGTCGGCTGCCGCGAGGGCCGCGCGCCGTGCGGTGAGGGCGCCGCACAACGGGGCGAACCGCTTCGGACGCCGCGCGAAAGCCCGCGATCACGGGGCGGACGGCGTCGTCCCGGTCCTGGAGGGAACAGGCACGCGGACGACGCGACTCTCGTTTCCGAGACGATCCACGGCGCTCACCAGTATCTCGTCGGGTCGCGGCGAGACCGCATCGAACGTCACCGCATGCAACCGCTGCCATCCGGGAAGGATGTGAGTCACCCACGCGCCGCTGGTGCGCATCCGCACGATCCATCGCCAGATCCCCTCCTTCCCCGCCGGCAGCATGCGCACGCTCAGTCCCCCGGTCACCGAGTCGGTTCGCGCCACAGCGGTCGGTCGGCGCGGCGGGATGCTGTCGAGCCATGGCGTCGATGGCACGAGGGCAGGCTCGGCGTATGCGCCCCGACCGAGCTGGGTGGCGATGCTGTCCCGGTTCTCGAGAAAGACCTTCATGCTGAAGTGGATGTTGCCGGTTGCGCCGGGATGCTCTCTCGTCAGGCGCACCTGCTCGAGAATCTCCCCCGTCATCCACCGGCGCGTCGAGTCGGCGGCGCCCACACGGCTGGAGAAATTCCCCGGCCACAGGTGACGGCGCTTCACATTCTCCTGGGCCCACCAGGCGAGCAGCGTGGGGTAGCTTTGCGCAGGGGGCTGGATGGGCCAGTAGAGCTGCGGAGCGAAGTAGTCGACCCACCCCTCGACGAGCCATTTGCGGGCATTGGCATAGATCTGCTCGTAGGGGTCGAACCCTTGAATCGTCGGAGGGTTTCCCGGACGCCAGATTCCGAACGGGCTCACACCGAACTTGACTCGTGGCTTGGTGCGTTTGATCGCGCGGTAGAGGTCGCGCACGAAGGCGTCGACGTTGCCGCGGCGCCAGTCGTCGCGCGAGAGCGCGCCCCCGCCCGCCACGTAGCGCGCCCAGCTGAGACTGTCCGGAAACTCGAGCAGCGTGCCTGACGAGTCGCGCTCCTTGTAGGGGTAGAAGTAGTCGTCGATCTGCACGCCATCGATATCGTACCGCTGCACGACGTCGGAGATGACGCGGATGGAATACGTCCGCGCCGCTGGCAGACCCGGATCGAGCCAGAGGTGCCTTCCGTAGCTGACCACGAGCTCGGGCTGTCGCTGTACGACGTGGGTGAGCGCGGGCTCGGACGTCGCCGTCGGGTGGCGCGCTCGGAAGGGATTGAACCAGGCATGCAGCTCGAGGCCGCGCCGGTGCGCCTCCTCGACCGCGAACGCGAGCGGATCCCAGGCGGGCTCCGGAGCAACGCCCTGGCGTCCGGTGAGATACTCGGACCACGGCTCGTGCGGCGAGGGGTAGAGCGCGTCAGCGGCGGGACGGATCTGGAGGACGATGGCGTTGAGTCCGAGCGCGACGCCCCGGTTGAGCACGCGAAGCAGCTCTTCCTGTTGCTCCCACGTCGAGAGTCCCGGCCGCGAAGGCCAATCGATGTTCGCGACCGACGCGACCCAAACGCCCCGGAACTCGCGGCGAACCGGCGGCGCGGAGTCGAGGGTCTGCGCGTCGAGGGCCGCGGGCGCCGAGATCATCGCGGCGGTGATGAGGCACGTAGTCCAGCTCGAGGTTGTCATGCGGTAGAGGTTGTGGCGGTGGCGCTGATGCGGGCAAGGGTGCTTCGGGGCGGCTTGGCTGGCGCGCATGGGCCTGACTGCATCACCACAGAGGCACGGAGGACACAGAGGAACCGCGAACCGCTGTTTGAGCAGTTTGCGGTTCCTCTGTGTCCTCCGTGCCTCTGTGGTGATGCAGTTCGGCCTCGTTCGTGACCCTTGCGCGAGACTCTCGGAAACCGCAGCCTTTCCCGAATCATGCGCCCGGCTCTCCTCGCGTTCGCGCTATTCGTCACCCTCCAGGCAGAGGTCGCCGCCCAACATCGCCCTCCATCGCTTGCTGAGCTGGAGCGGCGCTTCCGCGAGCTGGGTCAGGTCCAGCGCACGCGCGCTTCGAACGATTCACTGCGGCTGCGCCAGCTGGCCGAGCTGTACTTCGAGTGGCAGGTCACGGAGTCGCCGGAGTTCGCGACGTTCATCGGGCATCCCGGACACGATCATCAGTGGACGGACCTCTCCGCGAGCGCGATCGCGCGGCGCAAGCGCGAAGCGGGGCGAACGCTCAGCGTCCTCAACACGATCGATCGGCAACGGCTCTCTGCGGCAGACCGGCTGACCTACGACCTGCTCCGGCATGAAGGCCAGATGGCGGCGGAGCAGGCGCGCTTTCCGGGCGAGCTCCTGCAGGTCACGGCGCTCAGCGGTATTCAGCGCGACATCCCGGATGTCGTCTCGCTGATGAAGATCGACCGTGCCGAAGATGCCAATGCGCTCTTCGGACGACTGCAGACGTTCCCGAGGCTCGTGAGGCAGGTCATCGCCCTGCTCGACACGGGACTCGCCCGCGGGATTACACCACCGCGGGTCACGCTGCACGGCGTGGCCGATGCCGTGGGACGACAGATCGTCGACGATCCCGCCACGAGCGCGATGATGGCGCCTCTCACGAGACTCCCGGCCGCGATTCCGGAAGCCGAACGTCTGCGATTGCGTGAGCACGGAACGGCGCTGGTGCGCGATTCGGTGCTTCCTGCCTGGCGTCAGCTCCATCGGTTCATCGCTGACCGGTATGTCCCGGGCGCTCGCGAGAGCATCGGCCTGTCGGCTCTGCCGAATGGCGAAGGATGGTACGCCTTCGCCGTCCGCCAGTACACGACGACCGACATGCCGGCGAGCGCGATCCACGAGCTCGGCCTCCGCGAAGTCGCGCGCATCCGCGGCGAGATGGACAGCGTCATGGTCCAGACGGGATTCAAGGGCAGCTTCGGCGAGTTCATTCAGTTCCTGCGGACCGATCCGCGATTCTACTTCACGGACACGGCGAGCCTGTTGCGCGAGTACCGGGACATTGCGAAGCGCATCGATCCGGGTCTCATCCGACTGTTCGGTCGTCTGCCACGAATGCCGTACGGAGTCATCGCGGTGCCCGCGTACTCCGAGCGCAATGTCACCACCGCGTACTACATGCCCGGCTCCCCCGAGGCGGGGCGGCCCGGATACTTCTACGCGAACACCTACGATCTGAAGGCGCGCCCGAAGTGGGAGATGGAGGCGCTCACCGTCCATGAGGCGGTTCCCGGGCACCATCTCCAGATCGCGATCGCGCAGGAGCTCGAGCACGTTCCCGAGTTCCGCAAGCATTCTCGGCTTCACCGCATTCGTGGAAGGGTGGGGACTCTACTCGGAATCGCTCGGACATGATCTCGGGTTGTACGCCGATCCGTATTCGCGCTTCGGCGCGCTCACCTACGACATGTGGCGTGCCGTGCGGCTCGTGATCGACACCGGGCTTCATTCCATGGGATGGTCGCGTCAGCAGGCCATCGACTATTTCGCGGCGAACAGCAGCAAGCCTCTGCACGACATCACGGTGGAGGTCGACCGCTACATCTCGTGGCCCGGCCAGGCGCTCGCATACAAGGTCGGCCAGCTCAAGATTCGGGAGCTGCGCGACTACGCGACGCGTGAGCTGGGGGACGCGTTCGACGTGCGGACCTTCCACGACGAGGTGCTCGGCGCCGGTGCCGTTCCGCTGGGAATCCTCGATGCGCGCATTCGCGAGTGGGTCGCGCGCCAGAAGCAACGGGTGTGAGGACGACATGCCGCATGTGACGCTGGAGCGGCCGCCGGCGAGCGAGTACGCCCCCTATCAGGAGGGATACGTCGCAAGCGTTCCCGACGGCGACATTTTCGAGATCCTCTCCCGGCAGGGTACCGAGTTTCCAGAGCTCGTCACGTCGCTTGGCGAGGGCCGCGGCAATTATCGTTATGCGCCCGACAAGTGGACGGTCAAGGAGATGATCGGGCACGTGAACGACACCGAGCGCGTGTTCAGCTACCGCGCGCTCCGGTTCGCGCGCGGCGACGAGACGCCGCTCGCCTCGTTCGAGCAGGACCAGTACGTCCCGATGGGCAACTTCAACGCACGTACCCTCGCCAGCCTGGCCGATGAGTTCGCGCACCTCCGCGCCGGGACGCTCGATCTCTACTATCACCTCGACCCTGAGGCGCTGGCCCGCCGCGGCAGCGCGAGCGGATTCGTCGTCTCCGTCCGCGCGATGGCCTACGTGATCGCGGGCCACGTGGCGCACCATGAGCGTGTGCTGCGGGAAAAGTACCTGTAGCCAAAGGTCGTCCAGGTAATCGAGGTCGTCGAAGTGATCGAAGAGACTTCAGTTCGTTCACCTGGACATCCTCGACAGCCTCGACGACCTTGGTAGCTCTGGCGCGACGGCGCGCCACCCTCACCCTGATGCCGGAGGTCTCATGCTGCAGAACGACGTGAACTGGCTCGCCATCCTCGTCGCCGCCATCGCGGCGTTCGCGCTCGGCGCGCTGTGGTATTCGCGGTCGCTATTCGGACGACAATGGATGGCGGCACACGGATACACGCCCGAGCAGCTCGCCGGGCTGCAGTCGAGCATGGGCAAGACCTACGCGTTCTCGTTCGTTACCTACGTGATCATGGCGATGGTGATCGCGCTCCTGATGGAGCTCACCGGAGCCACCACCGCTGTGCAGGGGATCGTCCTCGCCGTCCTCGCGTGGCTCGGCTTCGGGTTCACGATCGGGCTCAACAGCAACCTCTACTCGAACAAGCGCCCCGCGGCCTTCATGATCGACGCCGGCTACCAGCTCGTGCACGTCATCCTCATGGGGGCGATTATCGGCGCCTGGCGATAAAGCGCTGCGAACTGCGAGCTGCTCGCAGCTCGCAGTTGTCTTACGTGAACGATGGCCTCGAAGCCAACCCTTCCGTCATCGCTCTCTCGTAGACGGCCGCCGCAGCTGCCACGTCTTGAAGTGCCGTGCCGGTGCTGTCGAAGATCACGATCTCATCGTCGTGCAGCCGGCCGCGATTCCTGCCGGCCACTACGGCACCGAGCTCGGCGCGCACGGCCTCGGAAGTCATCACGCCAGCGGCGATCGCATGATGCAGATCGCCCGACGTCACCGCCTGATCGAGAATGTCGACCACGACCGCTGAGCGCGCGAGCAACGCCGGGTCGAGCTCCTGCTTGTCGGGATTGTCAGCTCCAACAGCGGCGACGAAGGCGCCGGGATTCACGTCGCCGGCACCGAGGATCGCTTTACGCGACGGAGTGCAGGTAACACAGATGTCGCTCGCGCGCGCCGCCACCGCCAAATCAGGCTCGGCGATGACACGAACGCCGAGCTCGTTCGACATTTCTCTGGCGAACCGCGCCGCCGTCTCGGCGTTGTGGTCCACGGCATACACGCGCTCGATCTTTCGCACCGTCGCCACCGCGGCAAGCTGCGTGCGACCTTGCACACCACATCCGCAGATCGTCACGACCGAAGCGTCCGCGCGCGCCAGATACTTCGCCGCCACCGCCGTCGCGGCGCCGGTGCGGAGGCTGGTGATCTCGCGCGAGTCGAGAATCGCCAGCGGAGTTCCCCGGTCGGCATCGAACAGGGCGATGACGCCCTGAATCGTCGGCAGCCCGTAGCGCTCGACGTTTCCCGGGAAATTCGCGTTCGTCTTCGCCGCGAAGTAGTTCCGGCCAAGCTCGAGCACGCCCGCCTTGATGTGAAAGGTGCCATGCTCGGCGTGAATGCCAAGGACGCCAGGCTGCGGCGCCTTCCCTTCTCCGTGAAGACGAAACGCCTGCTCGACCGCCGTGATACACGTCTCGATCGAGAGCAGCTCGCGAATAGTCGACGCGTCGAGAAAGATCATCATGCATCACCTCTCCTTCCGCACCGCGCGTCCGGGCGTGGCAGCGGTGTGTCGCCCATCGCTCACGACGGGGACGCCGTTCACCAGAACATGCCGCACGCCCTCCGAGACCTGGTGCGGGCTGCTCGTAGGTCGCGCGATCGATGATCGTTCCGGGGTCGAACACGACGACGTCCGCGAATGTCCCCTCACGAAGCACGCCGCGGTCAGCGATCGACAGGCGCGTCGCCACCGCGGACGTCATCTTCCGGACCGCCTCCTCGAGCGACATCACACCGTGCTCGCGCACGTATCTGCCGAGTGCGCGCGGATAGTTGCCGTACGCGCGCGGGTGGGTCATGCCCCGGGCACGCTCGGGGTCGTGCCCGCCAGCATCGGTGCCGAACTTCATCCAGGGCTGTCGCATTTGGAGCATCAGGTTCTCCTCCGACGCAATGAAGAAGATGCCGCCGATGCCGTCCTCTTCCTCGATCGTCAGGTCGATCACGACATTTACCCAATCGGTTCCGCGCCGCGTCGCGATGTCCGCGAGGCGCAGCCCCTCGAGCGGCTTGTTCTCTTCCTTCGCGAAGGACACCACCATCACACCCTCGGGCGTCGCGAGGCGGCACAGACTCTCCCACTCGGTGAACTCGCGCGAGGCGTCGGCGTGGATGCGTGCGCGCATCACCGAGTCGCGAAGGTTGTCGAGAAGCTTCCCATTGGCGGATGCCCACGGCGGCAGGCACGACGACAGATCCGTCGCGCCAGCGACGTACGCGTACATGTCGGCGGTGACGTCCTGCCCCGCCCGACGCGCTGAATCGATCTTCGCGATGGCGAGTGGCGCCTTGTGCCAATTCCGCTGCCCCGCGGCTTTGAGGTGATAGATCTCCACCGGCACGCCAGCGCGGCGGCCGATGGTCAGCGCCTCGTCGATCGCCTCCAGCAGCTGATCCGCTTCCGATCGCATGTGTGTGATGTAGACACCGCCGTAGGGCGCCATTGCCTGTGCGACTTCGACCAGCTCATCGGTGGACGCGAAGATACCGGGTGGATAGATGAGCGCGGAGGCGAGCCCGAAGGCCCCGTCCTCCATCGCTCGCGCCATCGCCGCACGCATGGTGTCGAGCTCAGCGCGCGTGGCGGCGCCTTCAGCCATTCCCTTTCCGTACATGCGGATCGTGGACGCACCCACGAACGAACCGAAATTGGTCGACGCACCGCGCGCCTCGATGGCGCGTAGCCAGGCGTCGAAGCCCCGGGCGCCGCGAAACGGCTCGTGGAGCCGGCGCCAGCCGCTGTCAGCGCCCGTTAGGGTGAGGTCGTTGACCGGGGCGTTCGTCGATCCTTCGCCGAGTATCTCCGTGGTAACGCCCTGCGTCACCTTGCTGACGACGCGACTGTCGCCGGTGAGAAAGGCGCCGCGCGAATGACTTTGGATGTCGATGAATCCCGGGGCGACGACGAGGCCGCTCGCATCAATGCGCTGCCGGGTTGACCGGCTGGCGAGCGCGCCACGCGGCGCGATGCGCGCGATGCGGTCTCCCCGAATACCGACGTCGCCATAAAACCATGGATTACCACTGCCGTCGACGATCCGCCCGCCGGTAATGACGACATTGAACCCCCCGTCATCGCCGCGCCGCGCGCCCGCCGAGGCGCATGCCGAGAGGAGAGTGAGAAGCGCGACGAGGGCTGTGACGGGGCGAATTCGCATGACCTGATGACGGTAGGTCGGGTCGCGTTCGCAATGAGCCGAACTGCATCACCACAGAGGCACAGAGGGCACAGAGGAGGTCGTCCAAAAAGCGTGTGAAGTTCTCTGTGCCCTCTATGCCTCTGTGGTGATGCAGTCAAACTCGTTGCGCGAATGGAGCAGAGAGACGTTGTTCAAACGCACAAGCCTAAATAGAATCCCCGGCCACAGACCCACAAGAGAGAGACACTACGCCGGGACGACCGCCTTCCACTGCGCGCGCCACGCTCTTCATCGTGCTCGGCGCATGCTGCTTCGGCGCCATTGCGATCTTCGTGGTCCTCGCTCGACGCACCGGCGCGCCGCTCACGTCGATACTCGCGTGGCGCTTTCTCTTCGCGGCCGTGCTTCTCACTGCCGCAGCCGGCGGCGTGCGCGCCCTTCGCATTCCACGTGCGCTCGCGGCGCGAGTGCTTCTCATTGGCGGCGGCGGACAGGCTCTCATCTCGTTTCTCGCGCTGCGGGCGCTCGATCATCTCCCCGCCGGCACGAACGCGTTCCTCTTCTACACGTATCCGGCGTGGGTGGCGGTGTTCTCCTTCGTGAGCAGCACCGAGCGCGTCGATGCGCGCCGACTCCTGGCGCTCGCCATCTCCTTCGCCGGGACTGCCACGATGGTCGGCACTCCATGGTCGGAGTCCACTGATGTGCCATTCGTGGGCGTGCTCCTCTCGCTCTCCGCCGCCGCGTGCTACGGCTTGTACATCCCTACGATCGGTCGCATGCAGGAGGGAATCCGCCCCACCGTGATGTCAGCGTACGTGGCGTTCGGAGCGGGCATCGTTCACGTCATTACCGGTCTGGTGACACGGACCCTCACCGTCCAGCTCGACCCAGCCGCATGGGTCGCCATTGCCGGATTTGCGATCATTGGGACGGCGGTGGCGTTTCTGTTCTTCCTCGGCGGCCTGGCCGTGCTCGGCCCGGTCCGTACGGCGATCGTGTCGACGATCGAGCCGTTCTTCACCACGCTGCTCGGCGCCCTCGTTCTGACGCAGCCCCTGCCTTCCTCGACCCTCGCCGGAGGAGCGCTCATCGCGCTCGCGGTCATCCTTCTGCAGCGCCGAGAAGGAACAAAGGTCGAGGAGTAGGAAATAGTTTCCGCATTCCCTGCCTTTTTGGCCTGAATTCCGGCCACGCGAAACGGTGTGTTTTCGCCCACTTTCGGGCGCTTTCGGCGACGCCAACCTCACGCGCCAACGCAAGTCCACGGCCATCCATTCCTACGGTTCGGGCACACAGGTGAACATCCACGCCACCAAGCGGTTAGGTGCATAACGAACCCGAAGCTTCGGGAGGGCGAAAAGCCTAACGACCAGCGACCGTTTCTAATGATTACCACCCTCCCGTGATGTCCGTCATCTCATAGGATACCCCCGCCTGCCTGGCAGGGGCTTCGCACGCAGCACCACGGACATCAACCTCGGGTTCAACCCATGTTTACGAACCGCAACGCCGCGGTCGCGCTCCTCGCGATGACGCTGTCCACGAGCGCCTGTGAGTTCTTCACCACCAAGCCGTTCGCCCCCGACTTTACCAACGACTCCTACGTCGAGGTGCCGGACGCGCTGGCCAAGTACGCTCCGGGCCTCCCGCCCAGCATGTACGCCCGCGCGAATGCGGTCGGCGTATCGTTGTCGACGGGAAGCATCGCCGGGGACGCCATGGCCGGACTTCGTCTGTCGGCGGCGCCGCTGTCGCCGCTGGCCGTCGATCTCGCGGCGGTGACACCGGCAGCATGGGTGCCCCAGTTGGGAACGGGACTTCAGTACATTGATGATGACACGACGCCGCAGGCGCTTCCGTTCTCGTTCTCCTTTTACGGACAGACGTTCTCGTCCGTGTACGTGAGCGCGAACGGGCACATCAGCTTCGGCAGCCCGATCAACTTCAAGCGCACCTGGAATATCCCGGACGGCGCGTTCGTTCTCGCCGCGCCGGCGTACGCAGACTGGATGCCGGCGTCGCGCTTCAGCTTCCCGAATCTCCAGAACAGCCGCGTCTTCGTGAACACGGTCGGCGAGCCGGGTAACCGTCGCTACGTCGTGACGTGGAACGACATGCGCCCGTGCTGCAGCCTTTCGTATCCTGGCAGCAGCTTCCAGCTCCAGCTGGTGGAGCGTACGGGCGAAGTCGTGTTCGCCTATCGCGAGATGCAGATGATTGTCTCGAACGCCAGCGCGGGTGTCGCCGCGGGCGCGGCGAACATGCGCACGGCCGCCGGGGCGGCGGTGCTCGGACTGCAGGGTTGCGCGATCACCTACACGCCGAGTGGCGCGGGGTATCGTGAGGCAAACAGCTGCGCGCCGGAGCCAGTGAACGTTCCGCCTGTCGTCGAAGTGGGTGGACCGTACGCGTCGATCGAGGGGGAGACCGTGGACCTGAGCGGCTCGGCCACCGACGAGAATGGCGACGCACTCACGTACGCCTGGACATTGGGTGACGGCACGAACATGAACGGACAGAGCGTCTCGCACCGCTTCGTCGACAACGGCGCGTATTCCGCGACGCTGGCAGTGAGCGACGGCGAGCTCGTCACGCTGGTGACGACGCGCGTCGATGTGTCGAACGCTCTTCCCTCGCTGAGCGCGCTCGAAGGCGCCACCAGGTTCATCGGCGAGCCATACGACGTCTCGGTTGCGCTGAGTGATGCCGGCGTGCTTGATGCGCCTTGGCACTATTCGATCACGTGGGGCGACGGCAGTGTTGACGAAGGTGACGCGACCAGTCTTGCCCTTCCGATCCGCGGTAGCCACAGCTATACGGAGCCCGGCACCTACACCGTGCGCGTGGCGCTGCACGACAAGGACGAGGGTGCGGCCAACGCGGTCGAGGCCCAGGTCGTGGTGAAGATCGACGAGATCGACATCGACATCAAACCGTGGCACAAGACCAACCGCATCTACATGAAGGGTCCGTTCGACAGGCTGATCGCGGTCGCGGTGCTCTCGTCAGAGAGACTCAATGCGGCGGACGTCAACGTGTCGAGCCTCAGGCTCGCCGGCGTTCCCGTCGCGCAACTCAAGCATGGCGCGCACTTCTCGGCGCCGTCGGACCTGGGCAACTGGGGCGACAACAAGTTCTTCTTCAACAACGGTGATCTCGCGGTGCTCGTCGACGTCGACCGCGATGGAGACAAGGACCTGCTGGTGGTGTTCGATCGCGACGACCTGATCAAGGCGGGCGATCTGAGCCGCACGACCGGCATGCTGACGCTGAATGGCCTGACGGTCGACGGTCGAAAGGTCGTCGGCACCGATGAGGTGCAAATCGTGAGGTAAGCGCCGGACGAGTTGAGCTTTGCATGACGCGGGCGGAGTCGAAAGACTCCGCCCGCTCTGTTTCAGGACTGCCGCGCCCGCCGAAAGCATCCGACCACGTGGTCGTCGACGAGGCCGCATGCCTGCATGTACGCATAGCAAATCGTCGAGCCGACGAACTTGAACCCCCGTCGCAGCAGCTCCTTGCTCAGCGCATCCGACTCAGCCGTCTTCGCGGGAATGTCCTTGAGCGTTCGACGGTCGTTGCGCTTCGGAGCACCACCCACGAAACGCCAGACGAACGCGTCGAACGAGCCGAGCTCATCACGCACGGCGAGAAACCCTCGCGCGTTCGGGACGAGGGACGCGACCTTGAGCTTGTTGCGTACAATGCCTGGGTCACGGAGCAGCGTGTCGAGCTTGCGCCTGGTGTACCGCGCGATGCGCTCCGGGTCGAAACCGTCGAGCACCTCACGATAGCGTTCGCGCTTCTTGAGGATCGTCGACCAGCTCAGGCCGGCCTGCGCCCCCTCGAGTGTTATGAACTCGAAGTGCGTGCGATCGTCGTGCACGGGGACGCCCCACTCCGTGTCATGATAGACGATGTCGAGCGGGAGTCGCGCCCATTCGCATCGCCGGACCTCGGTCACGTTCGGGTTCCGTCGAGCTCCTGAATGGTCCTGGTGGACGGCGTGCGCTGCTGCTTCAACCGCGCCGAGACGACCTCGGCGCGCTTGAGGGCGCGCAGCAGGTTCTCGCCGGCGAGCTTTCGCAGATCCGCTTCGGACCATCCCCGCCGCGAGAGCTCGGCAAAGAGCGCGGGATATGTCGAGACATCCTCGAGCCCAACCGGCGTCTCACTGATGCCGTCGAAGTCCCCCCCGATGCCCACATGATCGGCGCCCGCGACTCGGCGAATGTGATCGATGTGGTCGGCAACGTCCTTGAGTGTTGCCTTCGGCCCGGGGTGCGACTCGCGCCACGCGGCGAGCTCACGGCGGCGCGCCGCGTCGTCACTCGCGAACCGCTGCCGCAGCTCTGCATTCACGCGCTGCATCTCACTGCCGTACTCGGCTACCTGTCGCGAGACGAATCCCGGCACGAACGTGACCATGACGAGGCCGCCATTCTGCGGAAGCCGCTTGAGGATCGAGTCGGGAACGTTGCGCGGAACATCGGTGACCGCGCGCGCGGAGGAGTGCGAGAAGATGACCGGGGCTTCGCTGACGTTGAGCGCGTCGCTCATCGTACCGGGTGACACGTGCGAGAGGTCCACGAGCATTCCAAGCCGGTTCATCTCGCGGACGACCTCCTCGCCGAATTTCGTCAGGCCGCCGTGCCGCACGGAATCGGTTCCCGAGTCCGCCCAATCGATGTTCGCCGAGTGGGTGAGCGTCATGTAGCGTGCGCCCAGATCGTAGTAGGTGCGCAGCGCCCCGAGCGAGTTCTCAATGGCGTGCCCCCCCTCGAGGCCGAGGAGCGACCCGATGCGTCCGCGCGCGTGGCTCGCGCGCAGCGCGTCAGCGGTAAGGGCCCACTCGATCTCCGGGTACTTCGCGATGACCTGCCGAGCGATGTCGATCTGCTCGAGCTGCACGCGCGCGTATCCCGAATCACGGACGTTGGCGGGGATGTAAACCGACCAGAACTGTCCGCCGACCATTCCCGCCTTGAGCCGCGCGAGATCGGTGTGCCCGGGCGTCGTCCTGCGAAGATCGTATTTTTCGACGTCGTGCCGCGCGACCGAGTCGGTGCGGATCGCCCACGGTAGATCGTTATGCCCGTCAATGAGCGGCGTCTGCCGGAGCACACGCCGCGCGCGCGCGAGGTGTGGATCCGTCGCCTGCGCGCTCAATGGCTCCAGCGTGACGGCGGCGAGCAGCAGGAGAGTCGTCAGTCGCATATTCAGCATCATCCTGGGATTAGACATGGGTCCGTGTCGGGCGTAAATCCGCGCGCGGCCTTCTGAGCCTCCGCCGTTTGAAGCTCAACCGAGGACATCAACCTGCGCCGCCCGGCCACGCGCGGGCACCTGCCAGCTCGATTCGACGGTCTCCCCGCGTATGCCGTGCACCATATCGAACAGATGGACCACGATGCACACATGATTGGGGATAACGCGTACGCGGTCGCCGACGGCGGGCCGCCAATCCGTCCGCGACAGATCGAGGAGGCCGTGCTCCTCTGACATCGCGCGCACGACGACATCCTCACGACCGTATACCACCCCGAACCCATCGCCCTCAGCGCCGCGCATTGGCTCGCGGCCGAGTGACTTGGTTCCGGCGTCGATGACGGCCTGGCCGGGTACCGCAATACTCACCACCGTAGCGAGCACCGTGAGCGCGCACTCATTCATCGTACAGGCACCGATGGCCGCCGTCGTCCGGTCGTTGAAGATGTAGGTGCCCGGGCGCATCTCGGTCACACCCTCGATCTCGTGCGTGCGCAGCGCGGTCGGCGTCGAGCCGCCGCTCACGATCGCCGGGTCGAGGTCGGCACGCCTCAGCACGTCCAGCGTGCGGCTGACGCGTTGAGTCAGCGCCTTCAGCGCATCGCCCTGCTGATCTACCGGCTCGCGAATATGGCCAGGATAGAAAGCGATGCCCGCGTACTCCAGCTCGCGTCGGCCGGCCACGTGCCTCACGAGAGCGACGGCGTCCTCCGGCGTCTGCACGCCGACGCGCCGCATTCCCATGTCGCACTCGATCAGAACGCCGACGCGGCGGCCCGCTTCGCGAGCCGCGTCGGCGAGATCGTCAGCGGCGTGCACAGAATCGAGCGCAACGGTGAGCCGAACATCAGCAGGGAGGGCGGCAACGCGGCGCGCCCGCACGGATCCGACGGCTGGGTACGCGAGCAGCACGTCCTCGGCGACCTCGCTCATCACCTCTGCCTCACGGGGCGTCGCACACGTCACTCCGACCGCGCCGCGCCGCAACTGCTCGGCGGCCAGCCACGGCGTCTTGTGGGTCTTGATGTGGGGACGCAGCGCGAGGTCATGCGACGCCGCGTAGGCCGCCATGCCGTCGAGGTTGCGCTCCATGCGGGCGAGGTCGACGACCGGGGCGGGTGTTTCCAGCTCGTCGAGCGTCATGCGATTCTCCGGCGAGGAATCCGTGGAACTGTACGATAACCCGGGATTGTCCGGCATTTCCGCTCGACCCACAAGTGCTGACTACGCGGGTTTGACTTCGCTGCACCGTATTTTATGATTCGCCACCCCGCGCGTAGACATTTGTTTCGCCGCCCCTTGACATTCCCTTGACAATCAAGAATGAAAGCCCGCACTCGCCTCCTCGGCGTGCTCGTAGCGATCGCGCCCCTTCTGATCTCCTGCGGCGGCGGCGACGGAGGCGTCGACTTCGATCGTACGGCCCCGAGTGTCATCGCCACCACACCGACCGCCGGCGCCATTGGCGTTGCCCGCAATACCACGGTCACGGCCACCTTCTCCGAAGCCATCGCCAGCAGCTCGGTCACGACGACCACCTTCACGGTTACGCCCGCTGGGGGCGCAGCGATCGCTGGAGCCGTCACGACCTCCGGGACGACGGCGACGTTCACACCAGCCGCACCGCTGGCGTTTGGAACCACCTACATCGCGCGACTGACGAACGGCGTCGCCGACCTCGGCGGAAATGCACTGGCCCAGGAGCAGACGTGGTCGTTCACGACCGCCGAGGCGGGTCCCGTAGTCACGACGACCGTGCCCGGCGCGGGCTCGTCGGGCGTGCCGAGAAACGTGGTGCTGATGGTGACGTTCAACGAGCCCGTGAATCATGCGTCGGTAAACCTGACGTCATTCCAGCTTGCGCCACTCAACGGGCCACTGGTCCCGGGCACATTCGGTGGATCCGGCAATTCGGTGACCTTCAGGCCAACTTCGCTCCTGCATCCGGACACCACTTACAACGTCGTCCTCTCCGGCATCGTCGACGTCGATGGTAATCCAATGGAGGGCACCTACACATGGTCCTTCCGGACGGTCGTGAACACGACTCCGTCCGCGAATGCGGGTCCGAGCCAGGAGGTGAATCGCAGCGAGCTGGTCACGCTGACTGGGAGCGGAACGGATCCAGAAGGTCAAGCGCTCACGTATCGATGGACGCAGGTCTTTGGACCCGATGTCACCGGTGGCGTCGGTTTCTTGACCGGCCCGTCACCGACGTTCACAGCCCCGGGGGACGTGACAACCATTCGCTTCGAGCTTCGCGTTACGGACCCGGGCGGCTCGCAGAGCCAGGCGTCCGTGACCGATGTGTTCGTGATGGAGGACAAGACTCGCGCGATCTTCGTGAGCCCGCTGGGCAATGACATGAATTCGGGAACACGGGTCAATCCCGTGAGAACGATCGTCCGCGGACTCGGACTCGCGACGGCCGCGGGTGGCGGCACCGATGTCTACGTCGCCAATGGCTTGTACGAAGAGACCATCGGTCTTCAGACCGGCGTGAGTATCTACGGTGGCTATCAGAGCGCTACGTGGCTCCGGGACCCGATGCAATTCCCGGTGGTGCTCACCGGCGGCCAGAACATGATCACGGTGATCGGGCTCAACGCATCGAACGTCATCATCGACGGCATGCGCATCCGGACGCCTCACGAGGCGACCGCGACCGGTCTCAGCGTGCACACGGTCTTTCTCACCCAGATGCAGAACATCACCATCACCAACAGCGAGATCACGGCCGGTAATGCACTCGGTGGCTCGGGTGGCCAGTTCGGGTCCAACGGCGTGCAAGGCCGTCCGGGGGATACCGGTGCCGCCGCGGTCTGCAGCGCAACGCCGACGGGTGGTGCAGGTGGCGCTGCCGGCCAGCCAGGCCCGCCGTCGGCGGGGTCGCAGTTGGGAGTTGCCGGCGGTGAAGGTGGAGACGGAGGCTCTCAGGGCGTCAGTGGAGAGAACGGCACGAGCGGGACCGCGGCGGGGAGCCTAACGGGCGGAACGGGCGGTACCGGCGGAACGCTGGCGACGCCCGCAGGCGGCGCTGGTGAGGACGGCACGAATGGCAGCGCGGGGCAGAATGGAACGGGCGGTGACCAGATCGGAACCGTGTCGGCGTCGGGCTACGTCCCTGCCGATGGGACGGACGGAACCAGCGGGACCCCGGCCAGCGGCGGAGGGGGCGGTGGTGGTGGAAGCGGCACGGCGGCCGGCGCTGGCGGTGGGGGCGGTGGCGGCGGAGCAAGCGGAGGCGGTGGGAACCTGGGCCAAGGTGGGAAGGGCGGCCCTGGATCGTTCGCGATCTTCGTGCGCTCCTCTACCGGGATCGTGATCGATCGGAATACGATCATCACCGGAGCGGGAGGTGCCGGCGGCGCCGGCGGGATGGGGGGCAACGGCGGCCCGGGCGGCCTTGGCGCATTGGGCGGCAGTGGGTGTGGTGGCGGCGGAACGGGCGGCCGCGGCGGCAATGGCGGAACGGGTGGCGCAGGCGGCCACGGCGGTGGCGGTGGCGGCGGTCCCTCGATCGGCATCGTCCACAATGCGGCCAGCACGGTCACGATCGGCCCGAACAACACGTTCCAGATCGGAACGCCCGGTGCCGGCGGATTCAGTTCCGGCAACCCGGGGGCGAGCGGCATCGTTGGACACGCGGTCTTTTTCTAGGGGTCAGGAGTCAGGAGTCAGGGGTCAGGGGTGGAAAGGGCGGGCGCGGCTTCGCCGCAGCCGCCTCATCCAATGAGCTAACGGCGGCGCGAATGCGCCGCCGTTTGCCTTTCCTTCCCTGCCCCCTGACCCCTGCCCTCAGCTATCCCGCTCGCGCCCGTCTCGCCTGCGTCTCGATCTTTCGACGCAGCGTTCGCAGCAGTCTCCGCGTGCCCTCGAAGGTCAGCGCTTCCAGCGCGTCGTCGATCGTGCGCCATGTCACCGTGCGACCGTCGCCCTCTCCCACTCGCCTGGTGAGCTCGAGCAGGAAATAGGTCACGCGCAGAATGACGCCCTTCGTGCGCGAACTCGAGGTCGCCCGCCGGCGCCACCACGCGGCTGTCGACGCCCGCTTCCTCGCGCACCTCGCGCTCTGCCGCCTCGGCTGGTGATTCCCCAGCCTCCACATCTCCCTTGGGAAAGATCCAGTGCTCGTGCTCGTGTTTCGCGCTCACTACCAGCACTTCAGCGCCGGCAGCCGCCGCACGCCAAACGATCCCTCCCGCCTGCTGCACCAGCGTCACCAATCCCCCTCAGCGTTGTCCATCACAGGATACAACGAGAGCACCCCGTTTTGCATGCCGGGGGTCACAGAAAACTGCGAACTGCGAACCAGGTGCTCCCTGAGCACCTCGTTCGCAGTCGCAGTTTCTAGGGTGTCGCTCCTTCTGCCAGCGGCCGTTCAGGCTCCCACCACCAGGGTCGGTCGATCGCTCGCTGGCGTGGCCAGACCTCGGTGAGCGTCTCCGCCTCGTAGAGCCGCCCATTCTTCATCACGTACCGGATCGTATTCGTGTTACGGATATTCTCGAGCGGGTTGGCGTCGAGCACCTGAAGGTCGGCGAGCTTTCCTCCCTCGAGCGTGCCGAGCTCCTTGCCGAATCCGATCGCCTCGGCGCCGAATACGGTGCCGACGCGGAGCACGTCGTGATTCTTCATCCCTCCCGATGCGATCGACCACAGCTCCCAGTGGACGCCGAGTCCCTGAAGCTGTCCGTGACCGCCGACCCCGACGCGCCCGCCCGCTTCGACGATCTTCTTCGTCTGCTCGGCGAGGAGCTTGAACGAGTATTGGCTCTCGTGCCACCACCCCTGCCGGCGAAGGCCGCGACGAAGCAATTCGGTCTTCGGGACCCAACGGCCAATCTTCGCATCCTTGAGGATATCGTGGTGCTGATACCAGTAGTTCTCGGCCCACGGTCCACCGTACTGGACGAGGAGCGTCGGCGTATACGTGACCCCGCTCTGCGCCAGGACCGTGACGACGTCATTGTAGAGGGGCGCGATCGGCAGTGAATGCTCGATGCCCGCGTAGCCATCGATCGCTTCAGTCAGGTTCTTCTTGAAGTCGAGACCTCCCTCGAGCGTCGGCGTTAGGCCGAGCTCGCGGGCGGCCATGATGACCCACTGCCGCACCTTGCGATCGCCCACCATGTACTGCTTGATCGTCTTGATGCCGTAGAATTCGGTGTATCGCTTGAGCACATCGCGAGCGTCGTCGAGGCTCTTGATGTCGTCCGACCAAAAGACGCCCGGTCCGGTGGAGAACACCCGCGGGCCGATCATCTCGCCGGTCTCGACGAGGTCGCCGTACGAGAGGACGTCCGTGGTCGACGTCTGCGGATCACGCGTCGTCGTGACTCCATACGCGAGATTCGCGTAGTACTCCCACGGCTGGATGGGGTGGATGCCGAAGCCCGGCCACATGTGGGCATGCACATCGACCCATCCCGGCATGATGGTCTTGCCGTTGACGTCGATCACCCGCGCGCCCGCTGGCACCGGCACGCTGCCGCGCGCGCCGACCGCCGCGATGCGATTGTCGGTTACGACGATGTCGGCGTTCTCGATCACCTCATCGCCCTTCATGGTGATGGCGCGTGCACCACGCAGCACTACGCTCCCCTTCGGGCGATCGCGCTGCACAGTGATGAGCACGTCCACGCGCTCCGGCTCGTACGCGGGCTTCGACTTCTTTGCCGTGTCGGCCTGGGCGACTTTGGCCGAATCCGCTGGCGTGCGAGCGATGTTCTCCGCCGGAGCACCGCCGGCGCGCGCCGTGTCGACGCGGGCTGAGTCGCGCGGAGCTGCCGCCGCCACCCGCTTGAGAGAATCGGCGCGGGCGATCGAATCGCGCTGCAACGAGTCGGCGCGCGGAAGGTTGAACGTGAAGTACGCGTGGCCGATCGAGTAGTGCACGCGTTGCGCGTCGCGATACCAGCCGACGAAATCACCGCCAATGCGCGTGAGCCGCCGTGCCGGCACCTGGGCGTTCGCCAGATTCGCGACGTTGACGACGGGCGTCGTTCCGCCGATGACCGGAACAGAGAGCACGTAAACATTGCCATCCACCTGCGCGAGCACGCGATCACCATCGGGCGATACGAGGATCTCGTCTGCCGGATTCGGCACCGGGGGATTGCGGCGCGCGTCCATGTTGCCGGTCACCTTGATGTGCGCCTTGCGGTCGGTGCCGTCGAAGCGCATGGACACGAGCCCATCACGCGGATCGTAGAGGTAGACGCGCGCGCTGTCGCGCGTGAAATGCGGGTAGCCGTAGAACGTCATCGGCGTGATGACGCGCGCGTCGCCGCCGGTGGCGGGGAGCCACACGAGCTCGATCCCGGCCGAGAAGGGATTGCGCGTGAACTCCTCGTGCTCCACGCGTTGCTGCCGTGGTCCCCGGGCAACGACAAGCCGCTGCCCGTCGGGCGAGTAGTTGAGCTGCTCGTAGAAGGCCTGCTGCGTCGTGAGGCGTTCCGGCTGGGCGCGCCGGTCGGTGCGGACGCGCATGACGTCCCCGCCCTGATCGGTCCAGGTGACGTACGCGACGTACCGGCCATCGGGCGACCAGACCGGCGCATGCTCGCCAATCCCGCGTCCCGTCGTCGTGAGGCGGCGCGGCGTTCCGCGAGGCAGGTCCATCACCCACACCTTGTCCAGTGCCGTGAATGCGAGGCGCTTTCCATCGGGAGACGGCCGCGCGCCACGCACCTGCTGTACGGTGAGCGTCGAATCGTTGAGCTGGTACTCGAATTTCGAGAGTGGGCCGAGCCCGACGTCGATGGCGGCGGTGAATGGAATCTGGACCGTCCTCCCGGAGCCGACGTCGACGCGCCAGAGCTTGCCGCCGAACGAGGTGACGAGGGCCTGTCCATCGGGGGTGAACGCGGAGCCGGGGAGCAGATCGCGCGTGAAGCGTGACTCCTGGTCGTCACGTTGCACGTTCTGCACGAGCCACCGCTCGTCGCCTGTCGTGAGGTCGCGAAGGCGAAGCGACGTGACACTATCCGCGCGCGTGCCGTACACCATCAATTTTCCGTCGGGGCTGACCACCGGACGCATGGCGCCGCCAAGCGCGTCGGTGCGGGCGAAGATCTGGCCGGTCTCGCGATCGTACACGGCGATCTGCCACCCAAACGACGTCTGGTTGTAGCCACCCGCGCCCTGCCGCGCGGCGACGTAGAGGAAGCGTCCATCCTTGCCGAACGCCGCTCCGACGTAGTTGTTAGGCGGCGGCGGGGCGAAGGGGTTGGGTGGTCCACTCGGCGGCGGCGTCGCGCCGGTCATCTTGAGTCCCGCGCCGCCATCCTTGTGGTAGAGGTAGAGATCGTACATGGGCGCGAACTGCGCCCCGTTGCGCGAGACGACGATGAAGCGCCCATCCGGCGTCCACTCCGGAGACACGTACTGGATCTTGTCACCCTTGCTGATCGCCTTGGCGTTCTTGCCGTCGGCATCCATCACCCAGAGGTTGTCCGACCCCGATCGGTCACTGACGAAGGCGATCTGCTTCCCGTCGGGCGAGAAGCGCGGCTGCACGTCGAAGGCAGGACCTTCGGTAATGCGCGTCGCCTGGCCGCCGCTCATGGGAAGCGTGTAGAGGTCGCCGACCATCTCGAACACGATCGTGCGTCCGTCGGGGGACACGTCGAGCGAGAGCCAGGTCCCTTCGTCCGTGGTGAGCTTGACGGTCCGCTCGGTCTTGAGGGGAAGGTCCTTCTTCGTGGTGTCGCTTTTCTGTTCCTGAGCAGAGAGGGACAGCCCGACGCAGGCCGCGGCGGCGGCGATCAGCAATGAGCGCATAAACCAGTACGGAGTGAGAGAGGTGGACGCCTGGCCCCTTGTCTAAGCCTTTCGGGCACCAGTCCGCAAGACGGGTTTGTCGGCTCTTACCGCACATTAACCAGGCTGGTCTGGCATCCAGCTTTCGAAGACGGGCTGGCATCCAGGTTCAAAGTTGGGACGCGGATTACGCGGATTCAGCGGATCAGGCGGATCGTTCCTGGCGCAGAGAACTCTCCTCGCGCAGGCAAAAAAACACGCTGTTTGCTCCTGTAGAGGAGAGATCACGCCACCAGGAGCGATCCGCCAAATCCGCTAAATCCGCCGAATCCGCGTCCCAACTTTGAACCTGGATGCCGGCCGTGGGAGGCCCAGCACAGCCACCTCGTGACGCGTAATCAGCCATGGTAGATTGGACGCCCGTGTCTGTCCCTAACCGCGAGGCCCCATGACTCGCTCGATGCGCCTTACCGTCGGTCTCCTCATTAGCGCACTGCCGTCACTCGTGGCGGCGCAGCAAGGGTATCGTCAGCCGCCGTCGCCCATCGCCAACATCCTCGACGCGCCGCAAACGCCGGCGGTTTTCGTGAGTCCCGATCGCGCCTGGCTACTCCTGGCGGAGCGTGCGTCGCTCCCCTCGATCGCCGAGCTGTCGGAGCCCGAGCTTCGTCTGGCCGGGATTCGCATTAACCCGCGGACGGGCGGCCAGTCGCGAGAAGTGACCGGTACCGGACTGCGGCTGAGAGCGATCGCATCGGCCAACAACGCTCCCCGCGAGCGGCGCATCGAGACGCCCCAGGGCGCGCGCATCGGCGTACCGCAATGGTCGGCGGATTCGAAGCGCATCGCATTCACCGTGACTTCCGACAGCATGGTGAGCCTGTGGATCGCCGACGTCGCCACGGGTGCCGCGCGTCGAGTGGACGCGCCGCCGATGAACGCGACGATCGGGCCGCCCTGCCGCTGGATCGACAACGCTCGTCTGGCGTGCAAGGTCATTCCCTCTGAGCGCGGCGCTGAACCGGCGCGATCGGCAACGCCCACGGGACCGGTCGTGCAGGAAGCGTCCGGTCGCGCCGCGCCCAATCGGACGTATCAGGATCTGCTCGCGACGCCCGCGGACGAGAACCTCTTCGAGCACTACGCGACGAGCCGTGTTGCAATCGTCTCCGCCGATGGCCCGGCGCGCCTCATTGGCGACGCGGGGATTCATCTCTCCGTGCGGCCGTCGCCGGATTCCCGCTACCTGCTGGTGACGACATCCCACCGCCCGTTCTCGTACGTGGTTCCGGTCGATCGCTTCCCGCAGCGCATCGAGGTGTGGGATCTCGATGGCCGGATGGTGAAGCGAGTGACCGATCGGGCGCTTATCGAGGAGATGTCCATCGCGCGCGACGCGACGGTTCCCGGGCCGCGCGATCCCAACTGGCGTCAGGATGCTCCAGCGACGCTCATCTGGACCGAAGCCCTCGACAAAGGAGACCCGTCGGGTACCGCGGACCGTCGCGACCGTCTCCTGATGCTTGCGGCGCCGTTCGACGGGGAGGCGCGCACGCTCTTCGAGGCTGGGTATCGCATTGACGACGTCGTGTGGGCGAGCGAGAGACTCGCGCTCGTGGCCGAGGGCTGGTGGAAGACGCGTCGTGAGCGCATGTCGGCGATCACTCCCGCCGCGTCGACCGGGCCGCGTCTCCTGTTCGATCGCTCCTTCGAGGACCGGTACGGAGCGCCGGGTACCTTCGTCACCGTCCCCGGACCGTTGGGTACCTCCGTCCTCCTCACGACGCGCGACGGAAAGTTCGCCTATCTCACTGGCGACGGCGCCTCCTCCGAGGGCGATCGTCCGTTCCTCGATCGCATCGACCTCGCGACAGGCAAGACGACGCGACTCTGGCGATCGCAGGCTCCGCATTACGAGTTCGTCGTCACCGTGCTCGACCCCGACGCGCGCCGGGTGATCACGCGACGTGAGTCGGTCACCGAGGCGCCGAACTACTTCCTGCGCGACCTGCGCGCCAACCGGGTCACGGCGCTCACCGAGTTCAAGGACCCCGCCCCCCAGTTCGCCGGGATCAGCCGCGAGCTGATCAAGTACAAGCGAGCCGACGGGGTGGACCTCTCCGCCACGCTCTACCTGCCGGCAGGATACGATCGCTCCCGCGGTCCGCTCCCATTCCTGTTCTGGGCGTATCCCCAGGAGTTCAAGACCGCTGCGGCGGCCGCCCAGGTGCGCGGCTCACCGTATCGCTTCGTGAGACCGCAGGGCGCGTCGCATTTGTTCCTGCTGACGCAGGGCTACGGCGTGCTCGACGATCCGGCCATGCCGATCGTCGGCGAAGGGACGGCGGAGCCTAACGACTCGTATATCGAGCAGCTGGTGGCGGGGGCGCAGGCGGCGGTCGACGAAGTGGTGCGACGTGGCGTGGCGGATCGCGAGCGCATCGCCATCGGCGGCCACTCGTACGGCGCCTTCATGACCGCGAACCTCCTCGCGCATTCGGATCTCTTCCGCACCGGCATCGCGCGCAGCGGCGCCTACAACCGCACGCTGACGCCCTTCGGCTTTCAGGCCGAGGAGCGCGATTTCTGGAAGGCGCAGGAGACGTACATGAAGATGTCGCCCTTCACCTTCGCGCATCGGATCAACGAGCCGGTGCTCATGATTCACGGTGAAGCCGACAACAACTCGGGCACGTTCCCCGTGCAGTCGGATCGTATGTTCGCGGCGATCAAGGGAAATGGCGGGGTGGTGCGGTACGTCTTACTTCCCTCGGAGGCGCACGGCTACCGCGCGCGCGAGTCGGTGGGTCACGTGCTGTGGGAAATGGTGGAGTGGCTGGATCGGTACGTGAAGGAGCGGCAGCGCGCCGCGCTGCCGTAGAGGTCGGGGGTCAGGAGTCAGGGGTCAGGGGTCAGGGTATGGAAAGGCAAACGGCGGCGCATTTCGCGCCGCCGTTTGCTCATTTGATGAGGCGGCAGCCGCGTAGCGGCGCCGCCCTTTCCATCCCTGACTCCTGACTCCTGACCCCCAGCTCCTAGACCTTCTTGTCCAGCTGCTCCGCGTGCTTCAGGTGTCCTTCTACCGCGCCGCGGGCCTTCTGCAATAGCGCCTTGAACTCGGCGTTCTGCGTCTTCTCGATCGCGTCATCGATCTTGTCGAGCGCGTTCTTGTGCGCCTCGACCTGCTCGTCGATGTACTTGTCGTCGAACTCGTTTCCCGCCTTCGCCTCGTTCAGCTCCCGCATGTCCTCCTGATGATCCTCGAGGACATCCTCATCCGTCGCCGTCGTCGACAGACCAAGCCGCTGCGCGGCCTCCGCGACTTCGGTCTTCATCGCCGCGTGGTCCGTCTCCATCTGACGCGCGAATGACTTGATCTCGGCGCCCGTCGCCTTCGTCTTGGCGAGCCCGGCCGCTTCGACCTCACCGGTGTTCACCGTCTGAATGAACGCCACGGCGTTCGCGTCGCTGTACGCCTCGACGTTGCCGCCCACGGCGGTCGTATCAGTCACGACCGCAGCCGTGTCCTGGTCGGCATACTCAGCATCACGGCACGCCGAGATGCCAAGCATTGTGACGGCGATCACACTGCCAAGAATCTTGTACTGGATCCGCATGTTCTCCCTCCGAATGATCTGGCCCCCGGACTCGGGTCTCGGGTCCGGACGGGAGGGGCTTTTGCAAGAAATGTGGAACTGCAGTGGGAAGCGAGCGGAAGCGCCGCCGCGCCACTCGCCTTCGCGCTCAGCCGCTTCGGAGCACGAAGGAGAACGTACTCCCCCGCCCCGGCTCGCTCTCCACCGCCAGCGCCGATCCGTGCGCTTCGACCACGCCGCGCGCAATCGCGAGTCCCAGCCCCGCGCCACCGCGCCGATAGCGCCGCGCTTGCCAGAAACGTTCGAACAGATGCGGGAGATCTTCGGGTGCGATGCCTACGCCTGTGTCCGATACCGAGCACGCAACCGCATCCCCTCCCTGTCGCGCGACGTGAACCGTGACCGCCCCACCCGCGGGGGTGAACCGCAACGCGTTGCTGATGAGATTCTCGAGCACCTGGGTGAGGCGGTCGCGATCGCCCGGCACGAGTGGAATATCACGCTCGACCCTGGACTCGAGCTTCTGGCCGCTCTCGGTCGCTTGCGGGCGAAACTGCTCGCAGACCTCCCTGGCCAGCGCCGCCACGTCGAGCCTCTGCAGCTCGACGGTGAAGGCGCCGCTCTCCATTCGCGAGACGTCGAGGAGATCCTGAATGAGTCCGTTCATGCTGGACGCCGCGCGGCGAATCACATCGAGCAGTCGCCTGCGCTCAGGCTCCGCGAGCTCCACGTCCATGAGGAACGCGGCGCTCGACTGCACTGCGTTGAGCGGCGCGCGAAGGTCGTGTGCGACGATCGCGAGCACCTCGTCGCGCATGGCCAGTGCGGACTCCGCACGCGAGAGTGCGTCGGTGAGCCGAGAGTGTTCGGAGGCCAGCGCGCGCTGCGCGGCCTCCAGCTCCGTGTCGCCCGCGCCTCGGACGTGATGATCGGCGGGAACGAACGGGACGGGCGTCATCGTGTCACGAACGACGCGCTCGCCCTGCGGCTCGGGATTCATCCGAGACGCTGGTGCAGGAAGATCATCGAGGATGGTGGTGCCGCGTACATGGTGGCATCACTTGGAGCCGGCAGGGGGGCCGGCATGAAGGCGGGCAACGGCGTCGTCGCCCTGGTGCGCTCCTTCGGCTGGAACCGAGCGCGGTGGGAGTGCCATATGTTGCCAAGGTGAACACGCAAGCGCAAGCGTCGTCGTGAGAGTGAGACGTGCCGGTTACCAAAGCGAACGGCCAGCGCAAGCTGGCCGTTTCACCCTGGCTGTTGGCGTCAACCGCGGGAGCGCTTGCGCCGGCGCGCCGCCGCCGCTTTCTGCGCACGCGCTTCACTCGGCTTCACGTAGTGCCGCTTGCGCCGCAGATCCTGGAGCACGCCCGCCCGCTGGACCTTCTTCTTGAAAGTCTTGAGCGCCCACTCGATACGATCGACGTCGTCCAACTTCACTTCGACCACGCTGGATCCTCCTCCTCGCGGTACGGAGATGACGCGTGTCTACCCCCCGCGGTAATTGGCCAAAATATGGTCTTTCCGCGGCGCGAGCAACAAGAAACCAGGAGCTAGGAGTCAGGGGTCAGGGATCAGGGGGTGTCAGGGTGAAGGGGGCAGGAATGCGCGCGTCAGCTCCTGTCACCTAAACCCTGACACCCCCTGATCCCTGACCCCTGACTCCTGATCCCTAGTTCCTGCCGCGGTCCCTCCGCACGACCACCTTCTTCCCTCGAATCGTCGTGTTGCGAAGGGCCCCAATGATCTCGTCGACCGCCTCATCCGGCACCTCGACCAGCGAGAACCGGTCGGCGATGTCAACCGCCCCGATCGCGCGCGCGTCGATCTTTGCTTCGTTGGCGATCGCCCCGACGAGGTCAGCGGGACGCATCCCGGCCTTTCGACCCAATCCGATGTAAATGCGTGTGACGTCGGCGTCGGCGAACGGCCGCTCGCGACGCGGACGACCCTCCGCGCGGCTGGGTCGAGCTTTGCGACCATCGCGCGTCTCGCGCGCTCGGCCTTCCACAGGTATCGATGCGATCGGCAGCTCCTCGGCGGCTTCAGCGTCGCGCGAGCTGCCGGCGGTCGCCTCGTGCGCGAGCTTTACCGCCGCGGCGGCCACATCCAGCACATCGAACTCTTCGGCCAGCGACTCGACGACGACGCGATGCTGCTCGAGGTCGCCGCCGAGCAGCGTCTCGCGCAATGAGCCGCGCAGCACCTCGAGACGACGAGCGCGCAGATCGACGATCGTCGGAACCGTCTCGACCTGAATCTTCTGTCTCGTCAGGCGCTCGAAGTTCCGCAGCAGGCGGTGCTCGCGCGGCTCGGCCAGCGTGATCGCGACACCTTCACGGCCGGCACGCCCGGTGCGCCCGATGCGATGGAGATACCCGTCAGGCGCCGAAGGGACATCGAAGTTCACGACGTGAGACACCGACTCGATGTCGAGGCCTCGCGCGGCGACGTCGGTCGCGATGAGCAGCTCCGTGGCACCCTCCCGGAAGCGCCGCATTACGCGGTCGCGCTGCTCCTGCGAGAGTCCGCCGTGCAGCGCTTCGGCGCGGTATCCGCGTCCAGCCAGCGTTTCGGTGAGCTCGTCGACCTCGGTGCGAGTGCGGCAGAAGATGATCGCCGACGTCGGATTCTCCATGTCGAGCACGCGGCCGAGCGCGACGGCCTTGTGGCGACGCTGCACGATGTACGCAACCTGTCGCACGCGCGGCAGCTGCCCGGACGTAGCGCTCTGTCGATCGATCGCGATCCGCACCGGCTCGTGGAGGTGACGCTCGGCGATCGATGCGACCCGTCCCGCCATCGTCGCCGAAAAGAGTGCCGTCTGGCGTTCCGTAGGGAGCGCCTCGAGCACCGCCTCGAGGTCCTCGGCGAAGCCCATGTCGAGCATCTCGTCCGCTTCGTCGAGCACCACGAAGCGCACGCTGTCGAGGCGAATGGAGCCGCGCCGCAGATGGTCGACGATGCGACCGGGCGTGGCGACTATGACGTCGACGCCCGCGCGCAGGGCCTTGAGCTGCATGCCGATGGCCTGCCCACCGTACACGGGAAGGACGCGCGCGCCGTACGACTTTCCGTACCGATGCACGGCCTCCGAGACCTGCATCGCGAGCTCGCGCGTGGGAACGAGCACAAGTGCGCGAATCGCGCGGGTACGCCCCCCGTCCGGCGCTCCGGTGAAGATGCGCTCGAGCATGGGCAGCGCGAACGCCGCGGTCTTCCCGGTGCCGGTCGCCGCTTGTCCGAGGACGTCGCGTCCTTCGAGAAGTAGCGGCACCGCCTCGCGTTGGATGGGCGTCGGCTCTTCGTACCCGAGGGACGTGAGCGTTTCGACAACCTCGGGACGGAGGCCAAGGGAGGTGAACCCCTCCGCGAGGTCGGTGATGCCTGGTGATGTCATGGTGCGGACCTCTTCAGCAAGCCGCATTCCTGCTCTTGTTGCGCAACGAGCCGATTGGAACCGCAAATGGCCGCAGATGGCCGCAATACTTCAACGGCGAAGGCAGGCGCCGATGAACGCAAATGACGCAGATGGCTCTGGCGCCCGATCTGATTCCGCGTAGGTGTAGCCAAGAAACCTTGGGAACTTCATCTTGCATGGAGTCAAAAGCCGTTGCAGGTATTGCGGCCCTCTGCGGCCATCTGCGGTTCCAAACAACTAAGGGGTAAGAGCCAACGAGAACAGCAGCGTCCGCGGCGCACCGGGACCGATGTTGTTGTTCCCGTGCGATGTCGGGTAATACCGCTCGTTGAGCACGTTCTCGACGTTGAGCTGCGCGCGCATGGACGGGGTGAGCGTCACGAAGGCGGCCGCGTCGAGCCGCGTGAAACCGGGCAACGTGACCGTGTTGTCGATCGCGGCGAACATTCGCGACTGATGGATGACGCCGAGGCCGACACCCAGGCGTTGAACGACCTGATATCGGTTCCAGAGCGAGAATGTCTCACGCGGAACGAGCGGGACCGTCGCACCTGCCTCGGCGGCTGACGTCTTGCTCAGGATCGTCGCTTTCTGCGACGCGTAGCCCGCTGCGATCTGCCATGCTCCGACGATGTCGCCGGCGAGAGCGAGCTCGTATCCGGTGCCGCGCTGGCGCCCCGTCTGGACCAGTCGCGTCGTGCTGTTGGGATCGGGCGCCGCGGTATTCGTGCGATCGAGGCGATACCACGCGGCTGTCAGCGCGAGTACGGGGCGCAGGTCCCACTTGAGCCCGACCTCGCGATTGGTAAAGCCCTCCGGCTCGAGCGCATGAGTCGTGGGAGTGAGCGACGCGAACTGGTCGCCCGACCCGGGAAGATACGACACGCTGTACGATCCGTAGAGCGACACGGGCTCGACCGGCTTGAACACGAGACCGACACGAGGCGAGACCATCGCGTCGAGACGCGTGAGATCTTCTCCGCCCCGATAGTCGTGGAAGCTCAGGTCGAAGCGATCGTAGCGCGCTCCGATGATCGCCTGCCAATGCGACCCGAGCGACACCTGGTTCTGCGCGTAGAAGGCCACGACGTCCGCGTTGACGCGATTGTTCGCATCCGCCGGCCTCTGCACGTACTCGATCGTCGGAGATACGGTGGGCGATGCGAACGGCACCAGCATCGACGTCGCCGTTCCGTCGAAGAGCCCGGTCGTGCGGTAGTTGTCCGACCGCTGGTGGCTGAGCTCGACGCCGGCGAGGAATGTCTGTCGCACGCGCCCAGTGCCGAAGGCGTACACCAGGTCGGTTTGATTGAAGAGGCTTCGCCGATCGGTCGCGTTGTTGTAGGCGGAGAGACTGACGTCGGTGCCGGCCTCGTTCACCGCGCCGGGAAAGACGTTCTGGTAGAACTTGTCGTAGCGTACGAGGCGACTGCGATTTCGGAGCGTGATGGTCCCCCACGTCCGCTCGACCATCGCGCTGCCCCCATGCATAACGAGCCGGGAGCGGCTGGCGTTCGGGTCGCCGAAGAACGTCTCGATCGGAGCGTTGGATGGTGCTCCGCGGAATGACGGGATGCCTCGATTCACCGTGCGGCGATCGGCGAAGTACTCGTACCCGACCTTCACGAGCGTATTCCCGGCGAGCATCGTCGCCGTTGGATTTACGCCATGACGCTCCAGTCCCGTCGCATTGCGGAACTGACGTGAATCCTCGATCATGCCGTTGAGCCGCGCGGCGAAGCTTCGGCCAAACCCATCACCGACATCGAGCGTGGCGCGGCGGTGCTCGAACGAGCCGCCGGCAAGAGTGAACGCACGCGTGGGCGTCCACGTCGCCTCCTTCGTCACCCGATTGATCACGCCGCCACCGCCGCCCCGCCCGAACACCATCGCGTTCGGCCCCTTCAAGGCCTCCACGCGGTCGATGTTGTAGAGGTCGCGGAAGTACTGGGCATCGTCGCGAACGCCATCAGCGAAGAAATCCGCGGTGGTGCTGTTGCCGCGAATCGTCGGCGCATCGCGGTGTCCCTCCCCCTGCCCCATCGTGATTCCGGGAACATAGCGCACGACGTCCGCCATGCCTCGCATCGCCTGGTCGTCGATCAGGTCGCGACCGAGTACCGTGATCGCCTGCGGCACGTCGCGAATCTCGGCGTCGGTCCGTGTGGCCGTCGCACTCCGGCGGGCGGTGTATCTCGCACCGCGGGCCGCATCGGCGGTGACGACGACCCGGGCCAGCTCCCGCGGCGCGGCGTCGCTCGACGGTCGGCGCATAACGAGCACCGATTCGGCGTTCTCGAACCGCGCGTCGAATCCGGTTTCGGCGAGCAGCGCGCGAAGCGCCGCGGGCGCGGTGAGCGAGCCACTGACGGCGGTGGCCTGAACCGAATTGGCGGTCGGATCCGATAGCTCGACCTCGAGGCCGGTCTGCCGTGCGAAGTCGGCGAGCGCGTCACCGAGCGGCTGGGCCGGGATGTCGAAGCGGTAGACCCTTGTGGTGTCGGCGCTCGCGATGGACGGAAGGCTGGCGGTGAGCGCCTGCTGGGCAGCGGCGGGGGAGGCGGCCAAGGCGCAGGCCAACGCGATGACGGTAGAGCGGAGCATGGTGGACAGTTGAGAATCGATTTCAACTAGCGCGAACGCGGGATGCTAGGCAGCAATCCCGACAATGTCAATCGGGATTACTTGGGATCAGTGGGAAGTCCCGCATCGAGCCACGCGCGCCACCCCCCAACCAGGGGGCGTACGTCCGCCCAGCCCGCCGCTATCAGCTCGCGCGCCACACGGGCGCTCGTCGCTTCGTCGGGTCAGGCACAGTACACCACCAGCGACCCGTGACGGTCGAGGCCGAGCTCCCTCGCCGTTCGCACCGCATCGTTAGGTGAGAGCCGGATCGCCCCGCGTGCCACGCGATCGTCCTGCTCCCAGTTGCGGTCGGCGCGCGCATCGATGATGTGCACGGTGTCGCCGTGCTCGAGCCGCCGGCGAAGCTCATCGATGGTGATGGGCGTAGCGTCGGCGACGCCGGATGACACCGCCGGCACGGGAGCTTCTTTGCCCCGAGCGTCCTCATTCCGCCCTCCTCGTTTCTCCCTCGTATCGCGCCTGAGCCAGATCGCGATGCCGCTTCCATGCACGATCACCGACAGCAGGACGACCAGACAGGTGATCGTGAAGAGGCCGGCCGCACCCGGCATCCCGGCGAACACCGGCAGGAGCACGAGAAGAAGCGAGCTCAGCCCTCGCGGACCAAGCCACGCGATGAGGCGGCGATTTCGCGCATCGAGACCCGCGCGCGCGAGCACCGGATAGAGCGTCGCCGTACGGACGATCAACGCGAACCCCGCGAATGCGAGGGTGCGTCCATCCAGCGCGTCGAGGCCCGTCCACAACAGCGAGGCGCCGAAGGCGACGAACGTCAACAGCAGGAACATCTCCGCGGTCGCTTCGCCGTACTCGAGAAAGCAGTCGCACAGCTCGAGGTCCTGCACGGCGATCACCAGCCCCGCCGCGAACGCCGCCAGAAAGCCGCTGCCTCCAACGCGCTCAGCGAGCGCGAACGCGGTCAGCGCGATGCCGAGCGCGTACAGCGATTCGTAGTCGCGACGCACCCCGATGCGATCGCGGACGCGAACGAGCGCGATGATGCCGAGCCACCCAACGAACCCTCCGATGAGCGGTCCGAGCACGAACAGACCCACCATGCTGCGTGCGAGGCTGCTCTCCATCGCGACCGGTGGGAGCGGTGCGAAATGCATCGCGATGACGACGATGGGCAGCAGCACTGCGTCGTTCATCCCGCTTTCCATGCGTAGCGCGAGCCGCGTGGATTCCGGGAGTCGCTGATGCCGAAGTACCGTGCGCAACAGCACCGGATCGGTCGATGCGAGCGCGGCACCCAGGATTGCCGCGTGGGCCCAGCTCAACGAGAGAAGCAGATGGGCTGCGCCGGCAATGAGCGCCGCGACGATCAGTGTACCGGGGCCGAGCACGAGGAGGGCGAGCCCGCGCTGTTTTCGCAACGCGCCCGTGTCGGCGGAAATCGCGTCGCTGAACAACACGAGGACGAGCGCCAGCACCGCAATGACACGCAATGTCGGCGAATCGAGGCTGACATTGACGAGACCCAATCCCCATGGGCCGAGCCCGGCACCAAGGGCGAGGAAGATCGCGACCTGTGGCAGCCCAGTGCGCTCCACCGCCCCGGAGACCAGCGAGGAGACGACGATGACGATCCCGATGAGGGCGAGCAGCGCCGCGAAGTCTTCCACCGGACACAATGTAGCGCGTGTGGCCGTACGGCGTTGCTGGCTGCACGTCGCTCTCGCTTCTAGATTTGGCTCCCCGTGCCCTCCGACTTCGCAACCCAGCTTCAGTCCTCTCTCGGCACCGCCTACCTCATCGAGCGCGAGCTCGGCGGTGGGGGGATGTCGCGGGTGTTCCTGGCGATGGAGAACCGGCTGCGGCGACGCGTCGTGGTGAAGGTGCTGGCCGGCGAGCTCGCCGCGGGCATCAACGCCGAGCGGTTCGAGCGGGAGATTCAGGTCGCCGCTTCTCTGCAGCAGGCGAACATCGTTCCGGTGTTGTCCGCTGGCGACACGAATGGAATTCCCTGGTACACCATGCCGTTCGTGGAAGGGGAATCGCTCCGCGCGCGGCTCGACGCCGATGGCGCGCTGCCGCTCGCGGACGTCATGAGCATTCTGAGAGACGTCGCGCGCGCCCTGGAGTTCGCGCACGGGCGCGGCGTCGTGCACCGCGACATCAAACCCGACAACGTGCTGCTCTCCGGCGGCACCGCGGTCGTCACCGACTTCGGCATCGCGAAGGCCCTCTCGGCCTCTCGTGAGGCGCCCGGTGGCACGCTCACGCAGATCGGGATGTCGTTGGGGACACCGGCGTACATGGCGCCCGAACAAGCCGCCGGCGACCCCACCATTGATCATCGCGCCGACCTGTACGCGCTGGGATGTCTGGCCTATGAGCTGCTCGCCGGCCACACGCCCTTCCACGATCGGTCGCCGCAGCGAATGCTCGCGGCGCATCTCACCGAGGCCCCACGTCCGGTCGGTGAGCTTCGACTGGACGCGCCAGCCTCGCTGAGCGATCTCGTCATGCGCCTGCTCGAGAAGGATCCAGGTCACCGCCCGGCGTCGGCGGCCGAGGTTGGCCGGACACTCGATGCGACGCCGACGAGCGACACGCTGGCGGCGATGCCCGCGATGCTGCTCGGCCGCCCCGGCGCGTGGAAGGGCGCGCTCGTCGCGTACGTGATCGCGTTTGCGATCGTCGCGATACTCGCGCGAGTCGCCGTCACAGGAATCGGATTGCCCGACTGGGTGTTCACTGGCGCGTTGATCGTCATGGCGCTCGGGCTGCCCGTGATCATCGCCACGGCGTACATGCATCGCGTGTCGCGCCGGCTGGCGACGATGACGCCGAGGATGACGACGAGCGGCGGTCTCGCAGCGCCGAAGGGGGTCGAGGCCATCGCGGTGAAGGCGGGTCATCACTTCACCTGGCGGCGCGCGGCCCTCGGGGGCGCATATACGCTCGCTGCGTTCGTGCTCGTCGTCGGGGTGTTCATGGCGTTACGCGCCATGGGGATCGGACCGGCGGGATCGCTGCTGGCCGCCGGCAAGCTGAGCGATGATGACCGCATTCTCGTCGCCGACTTTCGCGTGACGGGTGCCGACTCCTCGCTGGGGCACATTGCGTCGGAGGCCGTGCGCACCGAGCTGGGACAGTCGAAGGCGGTGTCAGTCGTTTCGATGAGCGCGGTCACGGCCGCGCTGCGCCGAATGGAGCGACCGCCGAACGCGCGAGTGGATCTTCAGCTCGCGCGCGAGGTCGCCGTCCGCGAAGGAATCGAGGCGGTGCTGCACGGCGAGATCAGCGCCGTGGGGGATGGCTTCCTCATCGTGCTCCGTCTGAGCGCCGCCGAGAGCGGTGATGAGCTGGCGGCCTTTCGCGAGACGGCCGAATCGCCGCGCGATCTCATTCCTGCCCTCGATGAGCTCTCACGCGAGCTGCGCGGCCGGATCGGGGAGTCGCTGAAGACCGTACGCGCTGCGCCGCCGCTGGCGCAGGTGACGACCCCGTCCCTCGACGCGCTCCGCAAGTACGTGGCCGGCGCGCGCGCGATGGATGTCGAGGGCGACTATCCCCGCGCGATCTCGCTCCTGCAGCAGGCGGTGCAGCTCGACACCGCGTTCGCGATGGCGTACCGCAAGCTCGGCGTGGCCCATCGCAACAGCGGCATCGGTCCGTTAGGCTCCGCCGACACCGCGCTCAATCGCGCATTTCGGTTTCGAGACCGCCTCACCGATCGCGAGCGGCTCCTCACCGAGGGCTCGTACTACGGGACCGGTCGCGTCATCGACCGTCAGCGCGCCGCTGCCGCCTACGAGCAGCTGCTCGAGATCGACCCGACGAACAGCGCGGCGTTGAACAACCTGGGCAACATTTATCGCAGCAAGCGGGAGTTCGAGAAGGCGGAAGACGCCTATCGGCGAGCGATTGCCTCGGAACAGGCCACGTCCATCGCCTACGGGAACCTCCAGTCGACCTTGTTCGATCAGGGCAAGCTTCTCGCGCAGGACTCCGTCGCCACGGAAATGCGACGCCGCTTTCCAACCATTCCAGGTCTCTCGCTCAACGTCATCCCCCGGCTGTATCAGGAGGGCAAGTCCGATTCCCTCCTCCTTCTCATTAGGGAGGAGCGGTCGTCGAGCGACGCTCAAGCCCGCATCGCGGCGGTGAGCATCCAGTCGGATCTCGCCGCGGTGCGGGGGCGCCTGCGCGAGAGCATGCAGCTGCGGGCGGAGCAGCAGAGGCTCCTCGAGGCACGCGGCGTTCCGCCGCTTCCGCTCTATGATTCGCTGATGGTCGCCGCGGACGATATCTGGCTGCGCGAGCAGCCAGCGGCTGGCATCCGGCGGCTCGATGCTGCGCTGGCGCGCACGCCGCTGACCTCGATCGATCTCGAGCGCCGGCCGTACTTCGATGTGGCCGCGCTCAATGCCATTGCCGGACGGCCGCAAGAGGCACGTGCGACCCTCGCCCGGTACGACGCCGAGGTGACGGACAGCGCGATGCGCCGGATGCGAGAGCCCGGCCGCCGTACGATGCTCGGCCTCATTGCGTTGGCCGAGCATCGTCCCACTGATGCGATTACTGAGCTACGGCTGGGCGACAGCTACCCTGACGGTCCGGCGAGCGACTGCAGCATTTGCCTGGACCCCCTGTTAGGCATGGCGTTCGAGATGGGCCAGATGCCTGACTCCGCGATCGCGGCGTACGAGCGCTACATCCACACGCCCACCTGGGGCAGGCTGACGCGCCACCTCGACGGCACATGGCTCGCGTCCACGCTGCGCCGCCTCGGCGCACTGTACGAGGAGCGAGGTGACGCGGGAAAGGCAGCCGAGTACTACACGCAGTTCATCACCCTGTGGAAGGATGCCGATCCCGATCTGCAGCCGCGCGTCGCGGAAGTCCGCAGGAGGCTGGAGGCGTTGAGGGTGAAGGAGCAATAGGTGGTCGAGGTAGTCGAGGTAATCGAGGCCATCGAGGTGACTTCACGTCGATCACCTCGACGACCGGGATAACCTCGCCACCCTTGAGCTCCACCTCCCGCGTCCTTCTCGCCCTCGTCGCCGGCCTCCTCGCCGGCGCCGCGATCGCTGCGCTCGACGCGCCCGTACTCCGCACCGTCGCGGCCGTCGTCGAGCCCATCGGGACGCTCTGGGTCCGCGCGCTTCAGATGGTGCTCATCCCGCTCGTGCTGTCGCTGCTCGTAACCGGCATTGTCGCCACGGTCGATACCGGCTCCGCCGGCCGGCTCGGAGCGGTGGCACTCGCTGTTTTTCTCGCGCTGCTGGTTGGAACCGCGCTCGTGAGTGCGCTCGTCGCGACGCCGCTCGTCTTGCGCATCCCGATCGATCCCGAGACGACCGCGCTGATGCGGTCGACGATGGACAGCTCCGTGGTCGCGACGGCGCGCCAGCTCCCGAAATTCTCCGATCTCATCGTCAGCACCGTGCCCGCCAATCCCATTAGGGCCGCGGCCGATGGGGCGATGCTGCCGCTCGTCACCTTCGCGATTCTCTTTGGCCTCGCGCTCGCGCGCATCGGCGTCGAGCGACGCGAGGCGGTCGCGGGCGTGTTTCGGGCGATTGCCGAAGCGATGACGGTCATCGTCGGCTGGTTGATCGCGGTCGCCCCGCTCGGCGTATTCGCGCTCGCGATGACGCTCGTGATCCGAACGGGCCTCAGCGCCGTCCGCGCGCTTGCTCTCTACATCGCGTTGATCAGCGGCGTCATCATCCTCGTGACGCTCCTGCTGTATGTCGTCGCGGTCGTCGCAGGGCGTCAGCCGCTGGCCCGCTTCGCGCGCGCGCTTGTTCCGCCGCAAGCGATCGCGTTCAGCGCGCGGTCATCGCTCGCGGCGCTGCCAGCCATGGTCGAATCGGCGCGGGAGCGGCTCGGTTTTCCCGCGCAGGTGACGAGCTTCATGCTCCCACTCGCGGTGACGACGCTGCGTCTGTCGACGCCCATCATGTGGAGCGTCTCGATTCCCTTCCTGGCGCGCCTCTACGGTGTCGTCATTGCCCCGGAGCAGTTCGTCTTGCTCCTCGGTACCAGCATCCTCATGAGCTTCAGCGTTCCCGGGCTGCCGAGTGCGAGCATTTTTCTCATGGGTCCTTTTCTCACCGGCCTTGGCATTCCTATCGAAGCGATTGGCCTGCTCATCGCGGCCGACTCGATTCCCGATCTGTTCAAGGGAGTGTTGAACGTCACGGGACACATGACATCGGCGGCGGTGGTCGCGAGAAGAACGGGCCCTGGAGTAGCGCTGGAAGAGCGCTGAGGGCGCTGGAAAGGCGCTAGAACTTCGTCGTCGGCCCCCAGCGCTCTTCCAGCGCTGTCTCCGAAACATTATCCTCTCCCTCGGCCGAACCGGGCGGCCGACGGTCCGCGTAAAGGGTTCAACCCACCCGATTCTGTCGACAGTCAGAAAACCCTGACTTCCAGCCCGAGAGCCGCGGACGCCGGGCATTCATGGAAGAAGGGGTGTGTCTATGTCCAGGGCCCAACTGCCGGACCGCGCGTCGCTCGAATACTTGAAGAAGCGCGCGAAGGAGCGTTTGCTCGAGCTGCGCCTGCGCGATCGGCGGGCGAAGCTCGCCGACGCACAGCTCGCCATCGCTCGTGACTACGGTTTCCCGAGCTGGCGCGCCCTCAAAGCCGAGCTCGATCGGCGGCGCGCACCGACGCTCGCATCATTCTTCGCCGCCTGTAGTGCCGGAGATGTCGCGACGCTTCGCGATCTGGTGGCGAGCGAGCCGAGCCTGGTGCGCGAGCGCACTCCCGAGGGGAGCACTGGATTGCACCTCGCGGTCACACACGTCGACGCGGTTCGCATGCTTCTGGAGCATGGCGCTGATCCCAACGCGCGCGACACCGGCGACAACGCCTATCCGCTGCACTTCGCCGGCGGCGCGGGCGGTGTAGCAGTCGTGCGCGCTCTGCTCGACGCCGGCGGAGATGTGCACGGTGTCGGCGACGCACATCAGCTCGAGGTCATCGGGTGGGCCACCTGCTTCGGCCCGACCATCCCGACGGATGTTCTCGCGCTGCTCCTCGAGCGCGGCGCTCGCCATCACATCTTCTCGGCCATCGCCACTCAGGATGCCGACGCAATCCAGAAGCTGGTCGAGGAGAACCCCGACGCACTGTCACGACGGCTGTCGCCCACCGAGAATCGCCAGACCGCACTTCATTACGTCATCGCACCCCCCGATGGACTTCTCGGCGGCGGATTCAGAACGGGATCGCATTACGCGATCCTCGATCTGCTGATCGAGCTCGGCGCGGACCTCGACGCGGAGGACGACAAGGGTCGCACGCCGCTCGCGGTCGCCATGCTTCGCGGAGATGAACGAGCCATGCGCAGCCTCAAGGCAGCGGGAGCGAAGGAGCCCAAAGGCCACCGTGAGTCGGAGTTCGAGACGCGTATCTCGGGGCTCGCCGCGAGTGTAACGGCCGTTCATCCAATGATGCGCGTTCCTAACGTGCGCCAGACGGTCGAGTGGTACCGCGCGATCGGGTTTGAGCTCGAAGGAGCACACGAGCTCGACACCGAGGCGGCATGGGCCGGGATGTCGCTCGGCGGTGCGTACGTCATGTTCGTGCCGAGAGGGACCGCGAACGCGGAGCGCGAGGTGAGCTTCTGGTTCAGGACCAACCGCATTGATGAGCTCTACGATGCGCTGAAGGGACGCCAGCTCGAGCGCGCGAAGGCCGTCCTCGCAGGCGTGACTCCCCAGATTCCCGAAGCCCGCTTCACCGGCGACATCCACGACACCTTCTACGGACAGCGCGAGTTCTCGATCGTCGACCTCAACGGATACGAGCTGAACTTCGCGCAGTCGTTGAGCTCCTGACGGGTCAGGGCGCCGCGGCCATCGCTCGCTGGGCGCCCTCGACCGCAGGTCGTCGCTCGCCGACCTGCTGCCGCCACATTGCGTAGTACAGCCCGGTGAGCTCGAGCAGCTCCTCGTGGCGGCCGGTCTCGATCACACGACCGCGCTCGAGCACGTAGATCCGGTCGGCGTGCATCACGGTCGAAAGCCGGTGCGCAATCAGCACCGTGATCACGTTCGACGTGGTGGCGACGGAGCGCATCGTGCGGCTGATCTCCTCCTCGGTGAGCGAGTCGAGCGATGACGTCGCTTCGTCGAATACGAGGAGATGCGGCTTCCGAAGCAGCGCGCGCGCGATCGCGAGGCGCTGCTTTTCGCCGCCGGAGATCTTCATGCCTCCTTCGCCGATCACCGTGTCGAGACCGCGGTCGGCGCGGTGTAGCAGCCCATCGGCGGCCGCCTGATGCAGCACCGCCAGGCACTCGGCGTCGCTCGCTCCCGGACGCGCGAAGAGCAAATTCTCTCGAATCGATCCTGAGAAGAGCTGCGTCTCCTGCGTCACCAGTCCGATGCGCTCGCGAAGGCGATCGAGGTTCACACGTGTGCTCTCGACGCCGTTGTAGAGAATGCGACCCACCTTCGGCGAGTAGAGTCCGACCAACAGCTTGACGAGCGTGCTTTTCCCCGCGCCCGACGGACCCACGAACGCCACCGTCTCTCCCCGCTGGACACGAAAGCTCACATCGGTGAGCGCGGGCGTCGACGCCGTCTGATGGGTGAAGGTGACGCGATCGAACTCGAGAACGCGCAGGTCGTCCACGGGAACAGGAGACGTGGGCTTGGGATCGGGCGGGGTGCTCAGGATCTGCTCGAAGTTGGCGAGCGACGCCTCCGTCTCCCGATAGATGTTGATGACGTTCCCCATCTCCTGCAGCGGGCCGAAGATGAAGAACGAGTAGATGAGCAGCGAGAAGAACTGCCCGACAGTGATCTCCTGCGTGAAGATCAGATACAGCATCAGCAGCAGGATCATCGTGCGCACGAAGTTGACGGCCGTGCCCTGCACGAAGCTGAGGCTTCGGATGTAGCGCACCTTTCGCAGCTCGAGCTTGAGGATCTTCTCCGTCGTCGCCGTGAGCCGCGCGACTTCCTGATCGGCGAGGCCCAGGCTCTTCACGAGCTCGATGTTGCGCAGCGACTCGGTCGTGGCACCGGCAAGGGCTGTCGTCTCGGCGACGATCTGCTTCTGGAGCACCTTGATCTTGCGACTGAGCACCGAGCTCAGTCCGCCGAGGATCGGAATCGTCGCGAGGTAGGCCGGGGCGATCGACCAGTGGGCGTTGAAGGCATAGATCATCACGAACACCACTCCGACGAGCGTGGTGAACATGATGTTCACGAACGCCGCGATGAACCGCTCGACGTCCGATCGTACTTTCTGGAGCTTGCCGAGCGTTTCGCCGCTCCGCTGGTCCTCGAAGACCTGGAACGGGAGTGCGAGCGAGTGGCGAATCCCGTCGGAGTAGAGATCGACGCCGACTCGCTGCGTGATGACGTTGACGAAATAGTCCTGGAAGTTCTTCGCGACGCGGGACACGAAGGCGACGCCCACCGCGGCCGCGAGGAGCCAGCCGACGCCTCGGAAGAACTCGCGCGTGGTGTGCTCGCGGAACTTCGTCGCGTAGTCGTCGATGATGTGCCGGAAGATCAGCGGATCCAGCAACGAGAAGATCTGATTGATCGCGGCGAGAACGAGGGCAAGGATGACGATGCCCCAGTAGCGGCGGAGATAGCTGAACAGAAGGCGCATGGCGTGTAGGCTATGGGACGTGCGTCACAAACGCAAAAGCGCGACAGAACGTTCATGGCACGCCCCCTGCCGCACGTTCCTCGCGGATTCAGCACACTTCCATAAACCCATGGTTCGAACAATGATCTCAACTTCTCGACGTCGTGCATGCCTTACGAGTGCGGCCCTCTTCGCCACGGTCCTGAGCGGTGGCTGCTCGAGTCTGAGCCGGACGGAAAAGGGGGCGATCATCGGGGCGGGCGCCGGCGGAGCGATCGGCGGCGTCATCGGCAACCAAACCGGCTCGACCGCTCGCGGCGCGATCATCGGCGCCGTGGTTGGCGGCGTCGTGGGCGGTGTGATCGGGCGGCAGATGGACAAGCAGGCCGACGAGCTCGCGCAGAACATCCCGGGCGCGAAAGTGGAGCGCGTCGGCGAGGGAATTCAGGTGACCTTCGCGTCCGGACTGCTGTTCGACTTCGATTCCGACCGGGTGCGTCAGGAGGCAGCGACGAATCTGCGGAATCTCGCGTCGAGCCTCGGCGAATACCCGAACACCGAGCTGCTCATCGTTGGGCACACTGACTCGGACGGCCCCGATTCGTACAACTGGAACCTCTCCGAGCGGCGAGCGAGGTCAGCCTCCGATTACCTCGCGGCCCAGGGCGTCGCGCGCTCACGTCTTCGGATCGCCGGTCGCGGGGAAACCGAGCCGCTGACGTCGAACGAAACGGACGCCGGCCGGCAGCAGAATCGACGTGTCGAGGTGGCCATTTTCGCGAGCGAGGCGTACCGGAGTCAACTGAAGGCGCAATACGCTCAATAGGGGTCAGGAGTCAGGGGTCAGGGATCAGGGGGTGTCAGGGAGTTGGTTACAGGAGAGAACGACATCGCGGGCCTCCTGAAACCTACGCCCTGACACCCCCTGATCCCTGACTCCTGACTCCTAGCTCCTAGTCAATCGCTCCCGTCGCTTCCTCGATCCGCCGAACGTACTGCCTCACCGACTCATCATCCGCGCGCCTCGGCAGGACGAAATTCGGGTCGTCGGGTTGAAGCTTCGCGTCGGCCGGACCTTCGTCGACCATGAGGTCGCCACCCTTCGCCTGCACCGCCCGCTCGAACCGCTCCAGGGCCTCCAGGAGCGTTACGATCTCCTCGCTCGACTCCTCTCCGGTCAGGCTGACTCCGCGATCGCTGAGCCGAGCCGCGATGTCGACCCCAATGCGCTCGCGCTCGCTGCGCCGGGCAGGGTCGTTCGCTTCGTTTCGTCCGTCTCTCCGACCCTCATCAATCGCGTCACTCATGTTCGCTCCGCGGGTGTTGGTGGGACCACGCCCGATATCGGCGCAAGGCCGGTGCCGCACTGAGCCCTGAACCGGTTGTTCGGCTCGCGATGCGGCCAACCTGGAAAGCGTGGTCCACTCTCTGCACCAACGTCCGATATGCCGACTTCGGCCGATTGCCCCCTCGCCAGCGTCCTCGCCGCCCGTCTCCGCGCCGAGCGCGAAGAGCTTACCCGGCGGTGGCTGGATCGAATCGCGGCGAGAGTCTCGATCGATGCGAACCGTGTGTTTCCCACCGCCGACCTCCTGGACCACGTTCCGCTGCTCATCGACGGCGTCGCGGCGTACATCGAGAATCCCGCTGACGGCATCGCCGGTGACGTCCCGGTCATCGGCAAGGCCACGGAACTGGGCGAGCTCCGGCATCAACAGGGCTTCGATGCCTACGAGATCTTCAAGGAGTACGAGATCCTCGGCGGCGTGCTGTTCAGCTTTCTGGCGCGCATCGTCGATGGGATCGACCAGCCGTGCAGCAGAAGCGAGCTGCTGAACTGCGCGCACCGGCTTTTTCACGCGGTCACGGTCATTCAGCAAGTCACCACGATGCACTTCCTTCGCCGAACGAACGAGCAGGTTCGTGAGCGCGAGGAGCGGCTTCGCGGCTTCAACCGGATGGTGTCACACGAGCTCAAGACGCGCGTCGGCGCGATCAAGGGAGCGCATGCCCTGCTCGAAGAGTCGTGGCTCGAGAAGACCCAGCGCGAGCGGTTCCTTCACATGATCGGCGAGAACGTGGAGGGCATCGAGGCGATGCTCGGCAATCTCCTCGTGCTCTCGCGCCTCGAGAACCGCGTGCGGCAGCATCGCCATGTCCGCCTCCCGCAGGCGGTGGCCGAGGTGGTCCGTCAACTTCGCGAGATGGCCCGCGCCAGCAGTGTGCTGGTGAAGGTCGGCGATGATATGCCCGACGTCGAAGTGGACGCGGCGGCAATCGAGTTGAGTCTGACGAATTACGTCTCCAACGCCATCAAGTACGCCGACCCTGAGAAGCTCACCCGTACGGTCGAGATTCGTGGACGTGTGGAGCGCCCTGATGACACGCAAGGCGACACGCTGATCGTCGAGGTCCACGACAATGGGCTCGGCGTGCCCGCCGAGGCTGTCGAAAAGCTGTTTCAGCGATTCTTCAGGGCGCACGAGCAAACCATCACCGGCATCGAGGGAACGGGACTCGGTCTGAGCATCGTGCGGGAAACAGTGGAAGGAATCGGAGGCCGCACCTGGATGGAGTCGACCGCCACCGGGGGATCGGTCTTCGCGTTCTCGATTCCATGCCGGCGCGGAGAAACCAGAAAGCCGGAGACTGCAGACGCGAGCCTTCAGACGTCGGAAATCACCAACCCGACAGCCTGAGCGCACCGGGCCGCAATCAATCCTTGTGGCGGTAGGTGATTCTCCCTCGCGTGAGGTCGTACGGCGAAACCTCAACCGTTACCCGATCGCCGGCGAGAATACGGACCTTGAACTTGCGAATCTTCCCGGCCGTGGTCGCCAGCAGCCGATGCCCATTCTCCAGATCGACTCGAAACGTGGCGTTGGGAAGCACGTCGGACACCACGCCCTCGAGCTCTATCGTGTCTTGCTTCATTTGACCTCGTTCCGCGTTCCTCCTAACCCTACGCTGCGTCCCATTTCCACGCAAAAGGGCAGCGGAAACGGCGCCAATCGCGTATCTCTACGCATCGATTTCCTCCGTCCTCGTTCTCGTTTCTCATTGCTCTTCATGGAGAACCTCGCAATGCCCGCGATGCTGTCTCGCTCGCTGCGTGCAGCCATGGCCGCTCTCGTTCTCGCGGCCTCACTGAATGCGCAAGCGGCCTCTCCGAGGCTCACGAGTCCCAACGCGCACTTCGGCCATGAGATCGGGGCCGACTACGTGCTGCCTGACTACACCCAGTTCGTGGCGTACTGGCAGACGCTTGCCCGCGAGTCCGATCGCATGGCCCTCGATACGATCGGCGTGACGGCCGAGGGGCGCCCGCAGCTCATGGCGATCATCACGTCGCCGGCGAATCATCAGCGACTCGATCGGTACAAGGAGATCGCGCGCCGGCTCGCCCTCGCGGACGGGCTGACCGATGAGGAAGCGCGGCGCCTCGCGGCGGAGGGCAAAGCGGTCGTCTGGATCGACGGCGGCCTGCACGCCACCGAAGTGCTCGGCGCGCAGCAGCTCACCGAGACCGTGTGGCAGCTGGCGAGCGGCACCGACCCCGAGACGATGCGATTCCTCGACGACATCATCGTCCTCGCGGTGCACGCGAACCCGGATGGGATGGAGCTGGTTTCGGACTGGTACATGCGCGTCCCGGAGAAGACCCAGCGGTCCACGTCGGGAGTTCCGCGGCTCTACCAGAAGTACATCGGGCACGACAACAACCGTGATTTCTACATGGTGACGCAGCCCGAGTCCGAGAACATGGCGCGTGTGCTGTTCCGCGAGTGGTTTCCGCAGATCATGTACAACCACCATCAGACCGGTCCCTCGGGAACGGTGCTCTTTGCTCCGCCGTTCCGCGATCCGTTCAACTACTTCTACGATCCGCTCGTCGTCACCGGCATCGATCTCGTCGGTGCATCGATGCACAACCGCTTCGTGCTCGAGGAGAAGCCTGGTGCGACGACGCGGCGCGGCGCGAACTACTCGACGTGGTGGAATGGTGGTCTGCGCACGACCGTGTACTTCCACAACATGATCGGGCTGCTCACCGAGACGATCGGGAATCCCACGCCGATCGAGATCCCGTTCCTTCCGCAGCGGCAGCTGGCCAGCAGCGATCTCGTTGCTCCGGTGCCGCCAGGTCCGTGGAAGTTCCGCCAGTCCGTCGACTACTCGGTGACCGCGAACAAGGCAGTTCTCGACGTTGCCTCGCGGCATCGCGAGCAGTTCCTCTACAACATCTACAAGATGGGAAGGAATTCCATCGAGCGCGGAAGTCGGGACCACTGGACCGTCACGCCGTCGGATCTGGAGCGCGTACGCCTCGCCGCGACGCGCGCCGACGGAGCACAGGGCGATCAGGCGACGCGTCCCGATGCGCAACGCGGCGGCGGCATTGGAGCCCGTGGTCTTCCCATGCAGTACTGGCGCACTCTCCGTTCGCCTGACGAGCGGGATCCGCGCGGGTATGTCCTCCCGGCCGACCAGCCCGATTTCCCCACCGCGACGAAATTCGTCAACGCGCTGATCAAGGTCGGCGTGACCGTGCACCGGGCGACAGCGCCCTTCAGCGCTGGCGGCAAGAGCTATCCCGCCGGCTCGTACGTGGTGAAGACCGCGCAGGCGTTCCGCCCGCACGTGCTCGACATGTTCGAGCCGCAGGACCACCCGAACGACTTCCAGTACCCTGGCGGCCCGCCGATCCCGCCGTACGACAACGCGGGGTGGACGCTTGCCTATCAAATGGGGATCAAGTTCGACCGGATCCTCGAGGGCTTCGACGGTCCGTTCACGGCAATCGAGGGAATGGCGACACCACTCGCGGGACGCATCACCGGCGTCGCCAACGCATCGGCGTACGTCATCGATCATCGCGTGAACGACGCCGCGCTCGTCGTCAATCGCCTGCTCAACGCCGGCCACGAAGTCTCGTGGCTTCCCGATGGCCGGTTTCTCGTCGCGTCGCGCTCCAACACGCGCGCACTGCTGCAGCAGCTCGCCACGCAAACGGGGGTGAGCTTCGAAGGTGTGCGTGCGCGCGCGCCCGGCGATGCCCGGCGGCTTCGGCAGCCCCGGGTCGCGCTGTGGGATACCTATGGCGGCTCGATGCCGTCGGGCTGGGTGCGGTGGCTTCTCGAGCGCTATGAATTCCCGCACGAGGTCGTGTTCACACCGCAGCTCGACACCGGTGCGCTGCGCACCAAGTACGACGTCATCATCTTTGTCGACGGCGCCATTCCCGAGCGCGACGGTGGCCAGCAGGGCGGCTTTGGCGGCGGTTCGCTCGATACCGGAACGGTGCCCGCCGAGTGGCGCGCGCGCATGGGCCGGGTGACGGTGGCGAAGACGGTGCCGCAAGTACGCCGCTTCCTCGAGGAAGGCGGGACGGTCCTCACCATCGGCGGATCGACCAACCTCGCCAGGCACCTCGGGCTCCCGGTCACGAGCGCCCTCGTCGAGCAGCGCGAGGGACGTGAGCAGCCGCTTCCGCGGGAGAAGTACTACGTACCCGGATCCGTGCTCCAGGTCCGCGTGGACACCACGCTTCCCATTGCGCATGGAATGCCCTCGCGCGTCGACGTTCTCTTCGACGACAGCCCGGCATTCCGGTTAGGCAGTACCGCCGCCACGCAGGGAGTCCGGCGGATCGCCTGGTTCGACACCGATGCGCCGCTCAGGAGTGGGTGGGCGTGGGGCCAGCAGTATCTCAAGGACGCGACCGCCATGGCCGAGGCGCGGGTGGGCCGCGGCACGTTGTACCTCTTTGGGCCGGAGATCACGTTCCGCGCGCAGCCGCACGGGACGTTCAAGCTGCTGTTCAACGGGATATTCCTGGGAGGCGTTAGGTGAAGGCGCTAAAGGCGCTAGAGGCGCTAGGGGCGCTGAAGGCGCTTCGAACCATCAGCGCGCCTTTAGCGCTTTTAGCGCCTTTAGCGCCCTCGGTCTTCTCGCCTGCGACGATGACATCGTAGCGCCCGAACGCGGGTCGCTTGCCGTCACGATTTCCGGGCTTCCCACGGGGCAGGCCGGAGCGGTAACGGTCACGGGGCCGGGTGGCTTCTCGCGCGCCCTCACGACGACGACGACGATCGATGATCTGCTCCCGGGGAATTACACCATCACCGCGACGCCGGTCGAGCATGCGACCGAGGGCCGATGGGCTCCAACGCCCGCCGACCAATCCGTCATCATCCCGGCCGGGTCAGGGACGACGTCCGCGTCCGTAGCGTACGCGATCGCCACGGCCCGACTGGCTGTCACCATCACCGGCCTGCCTAACGGCGTGAATGCGAGCGTCACCGTCGCGGGGCCGGGGTACAACAACGTCCTGACGTCTTCGACCGCGATCAACCTGCTCACGCCCGGGGGCGTACACCATCACCGCGGCGAACGTCGTGTCCGGTGGCGTCACGTACACGCCAGCACCCACAACGCAGACGATCCAGCTTCCAGCCTCGACGACGCAGGTCGCGGCGAACGTCGTCTACTCGGTGGGAACGGGGAGCCTCACCGTCAACATCAACGGCCTCGGTGCGGGAGTGAACGGCTCCGTACTCGTGACCGGACCCTCCGGCTACAGCCAGCCTCTCACGGCGACGCAGACTCTCACGTCGCTAACGCCAGGGACATATACGATCACCGCGTCAGCGGTGGCGTCGAACCTCACGACGCACACTCCCGCGCCGCTGACGCAGAACGTCACCGTGGCGGGTGGCGCGACCGCAACGGCCACGGTCACGTACACCGCATCGCCGCTCGTGCTCGGGGCGCAGCAACAGTGGGCCGGCTCCGCGCTCGGCGACGTCGTGTATCTGACCTCGCCGCCGAACGACGCGCGCATCTTCGTCGTCGATCAGGCAGGGCGGATCTTCGTGATCAAGAATGGTGCGCCACTGGCGACACCGTTCCTCAACATCATGAGCATCGTGGGGTACGGCGGCGAACAGGGCCTGCTCAGCTTGGCGTTCGATCCGCAGTATGCGACGAACGGTCGATTCTACGTGTACTACTCCGACCTGAACGGCGACATCGCCGTCGCTCGGTACACCGCGGCAGGTGACGTCGCCAATGCGGGCTCTCGGACGAGCGTGATCACCATCCCACATCCCGTCAACGGCAACCACAATGGCGGCCTCGCGATGTTCGGCCCCGACGGCATGCTGTACCTCGGCACCGGCGACGGCGGTAGCGGGGATGATCCCCCCAATAACGCGCAGAACCTCGACGTGCTGCTCGGAAAGCTGCTGCGGCTCGACGTGACGAATCTGCCGTACACGATTCCGGCGGGAAATCCATATGCCGGAGCCACGGCGGGGCGCGATGAGATTTGGGCGCACGGCCTTCGCAATCCGTGGCGGTATGCGTTCGATCCACCGGCCGGAACGCTCTACATCGCCGATGTTGGTCAGAATAGTTGGGAAGAGGTGAACGCGGTGACGGCGGCCACCGCAGGAGTGAACTACGGCTGGCGGATCATGGAAGGAAACCACTGCCACATCCCCACGCCGTGCAACCCCGCCGGCCTAACGATCCCCGTTTTCGAGTACAACCACTCGGGAGGGAATTGTTCGATCACTGGCGGCTTCGTCTACCGAGGCACGGCAATCCCGGAGCTGGTCGGACACTACCTCTACGCGGATTACTGCGCGGGCATCCTGCGCAGCTTCCGTCTCTCTGGCGGGCAGGCGGTCGACCACCGCACGTGGTCGATCGGCGATGTGGACAACATCAAGTCGTTCGGGCTCGACTCCAGTGGCGAGATCTACATTCTCTCGAGCAGTGGGCGCGTGTACCGGGTGGTGAAGCAGTGAAGTTTTAGGAGTCAGGGATCAGGGGTCAGGGCTCAGGGGGTGTCAGGGCATGGGTTGCAGGAGAGAACTGCACGGCGACTCTCCTCGAGCCGACCCCCTGACACCCCTGAGCCCTGACCCCTGACGCCTAACTCCTGCTGTTCAGACCCGGACCTCGAACCTTCTTATCGCCGCACTGCGCCCGAGACTCGCGCATAGCGCCTCGAACGCAATTCGCTCGGGCACGGGGTGCAGGGATCTCCGCGCGCGGCGTGCTTTCACCCGCCCCACCAGCACGCGGGCCGCGCGCGACGCGTAGCGCACCTGGATGCGCGTTTTCCTCTGTCCTTGTTCCTCGGTCCTGCTCCAGCTAGTTCGCATGGCGTGTCTCCGATCGACTAGAAGCGGAACGCCATGCCGGCGCCCTGCGGCCTTATGCCGCGACTTCATGTTCCGGCGTGTCCTGCTCGTCCGACGGATCGGGCTCGGCAACGATGTGTGCGGACGGCACAGCACCCGTGGCGACCCAGACCTCCAGGGCACGCCGCACCTCCCAGCCATCCCGCGTGGGCAGGTGAATCGTCGGGCGCAGAGTACGTGGCAGTGTCATGGTGTTTCTCCCAGCAAAAGAGGTTGAATGATCAGGGCAGCGTCGTCGTCGTGCCCTGTGCCCGCGCCAGCGAAACGCGAGCGAGGTGGTATGTGGTGAGCGCGTTGATCACCAGATCCCGCGCACCGTTGAGCGCGATCGACGCGGTGATCACGTCAGCATTCCCGCTCACGCCGTTTCGGAACCGCTCTCGCGCCTGCGCCACCTCCTGCTCGCCCAGACGAAGACGTGCATTGGCGGCGGCGATCTCTTCCCGCGCGGCATTGAGCGCAATGCGCGCATCGCGCACCTCAGTCTCGATCTGCCGTTGCGCATCGTGAACCCGAAGCTGCGCCTCGACCTGGCGTGCCCGCTGTTCCGCCGCCCTCGATTGGAGGCGGAGGCCATCGAACACTGGAATCGTCAGCTGGATGCCGTACGAGTACGTGCCCAGCAACCGATCCGTATTCTCTCCCGTCGTTCCGTGATCGGCGAAGAGCGAGATCGCCGGAAGCCGCTCCGACCGCGCAGCACGCGCCTGCAGCTGGGCACTCTGACTTTCCGCCTGCGCCGCCCGATAGTCGGTGCGACGATTGAGCGCGTCGCGAATCGCCTCATCATCGGTGATCCGCGCCTCGCTCTCTGCGGGAAGCCTAAGCGAGTCGGCGAGCTGGATCGGCGCGTCGTGCGACATCTCGAGCTCGCGACGCAGCTGCAACATTGCACGATCCCGCTCACTGCGTGTCGCGATCAGGCGAGCCCGCGCATCGGCGAGCTGCGACTCGGCACGCGTGACGTCGAGCGCAATGCCAACACCCGCGGCAACCTGTTGCCGTGCGATGTCCAGGAGCTCGAGCGCGAGCGCCGAGTCAGCCGCGCGAGCGTCGATGCGCGCCTCGGCGTCGAGGACCCTGAGATACGCTGTCGCACCGCGCGTAGCCGCCGCCTCACCGGAGGCGAGCGCATCGAACCGCGCGGCGTCCGCTTCCGAGGCGGACGCGCGCCAGCGCAGCACGGCGGGGATGTCGACGAGGCGCTGGGTCACTTGCGTGCGAAAATCGACGTTTCGCACCGGGCCGCGCACCTCGCCTCGTGGATCGAAAGGAAACTCGCCGCTTGGGGTCGCCGGAAGGTCGAGGCCCAGAGACGACGTGTTGTAGGTGCGCGCGCCGGCGTGCGCCGTCGTCGACAGCGATGGCAAAAACGCTGAACGCTGTTGCGACACGCGGGCATCGGCTTGCGCACTGCGCGCGCGTGCGCCCGCAGTCGCCGAGCTCCGTTCGGCAGCGAGACGCGCTGCGCCACCCAGCGTGATCGGCTGGAGCTCTACATCTTGTCCATGCAGATCCGTCGCCGTGATCAGCACGGCGGCGACCGCGAGAATCAGTCGATATGTATGCATGTGAGGCTCGTTGGTCTCATTCAGGTCGAGGGCTCGCGCGACGTGCGCGCACCGTTCGCGCTGATGGGAAGGCAATGCGAGGACCACGTCGCGCTCGGCGTTCGACAACGTGCTAACTTCGTGTCACGCAAAATCTTGAAAGGACGCAGGCCGAGAATGCGCGAAGTGGCGCAATGCCATTCCGTCGTCACATTTCGCGAAGTCGCGAGATGACGCGAATCGCTGCATGTGGAAGCCGCGACCTTCGAGAAGAGCGAGCGATGCGGCGCTTCGCTGATCGGCGGAATGAGCTGGGAGTCGACCGCCGCGTACTACTGGCTGCTCAACCAGAGTGTGCCACGCGGTTGGGTGGCCCGCGGCGGGACGAATGCTCGCCGACGCAGCACGACGACTGAGGGTGCCGGTGCTGAGGGGCTGGTGCTCACCAGCGGACGGGCTAGACGATCGCCCGCCGGAACTGTCTCGTCGCCAGCCAGAGTGTCGCACTCGCCATCGCGGCCAGCGTCAGGTACTGCGGCCACAGCACGTCGAGACCGATCCCCTTCAGAAAGACGCCGCGCAGGATGTCCATGAAGTAGCGCACCGGATTGACGCCGGCGATCCACTGGAACACCGCCGGCATGCTCTCGACCGGCGAGAGAAATCCCGAGAGCAGCACCGCCGGAAAGAGCACGAGGATCAGCAGCATGAACGCTTCCTGCTGCGTGCGTGAGACGGTCGACAGTAGCAGCCCGAGCGACAGCGCGGCCGCCAGATACAGAAGAGCCGCCAGGATGATCACGAGCACCGAACCCCGGAGCGGCACTCCAAAGTGAAAGAATGCTCAGCCCCAGATAGACCGTGAGATGAATGCATCCGATGCCGAAAATCGGGATCGTCTTGCCGAGCATCAGCTCCGTCGGCGTTACGGGGCTTACGAGTAGCTGATCGAGCGTTCCGATCTCTCGCTCACGCACGACCCCGAGCGCGGTCAGGATGAGGCACACCATCATCATCAGAATCCCCATGATGGCGGGGACGTTGAAGAAGCGGCTCTCGAGGCTCGGATTGAACCAGGCGCGCGAGCGGAGGTCGACGCCATTCACGTGCATCGCCCCCGTGGAGCGCGCTCCGAACTCCGCCGCGACCTGTCCCGAATACGACTGTGCGACGCGCGCGAGACTGGCATCCGCGCCGTCGATCGAGCGTCTGAACCACCGCGCCCTGTCCGCTGCGCAGGTCGCGCGCGAATCCGGCCGGAATGTTGAGCGCCACGGTCGCCGTGCCCCGATCGAGCGCCACCGTGACCTCCTGGGCGCGCTCGGAGTAGCCGACGATTCTGAAGTAGCCGCTCGCCTGATACGCGCTCACGAGCGCACGCGATTCCGCCGTGCGATCGTGATCGACGACGAGCGTCTTGATGTCCTTCACGTCGGTCGTCGCCGCGTATCCCAGCAGCAGCATCTGTGCGATCGGGGCCGCGAAGATCAGCGGACGCGCCTTCGGATCGCGGACGGTCTGCTTCACCTCCTTCTTGATCATTTGGCGGAGGCGGATCCAGGAGAAGCGCCGAGCGGTCGACGCAGTAGACATGGGCGTGGACATCAGGCGAGCTCCTTCCGGAATTTCTTGATGCTCATGGTGACGGTGAACATGGCGTAGAGCGTGAGACCGAGAATGGCCGGCCACAGCACGACCGCATCGCTACCCTTGAGGAACACGCCGCGAGAGAGGGTGACGAAGTAGCTCGCCGGAATGACGCGCGAGATGAGCTGGAGCACGAACGGCATGTTGCTGATCGTGAACATGAAGCCCGAGAAGAGCAGCGCCGGCATGTAGGTGGCGAAGATCGCCGCCTGCGTGGCGAGCAGCTGGGACTTGAGCACCGATCGAGATCATGATGCCGAGGCCGAGTACGCCGAACAGAAAGATCGTCGTCGCACCCGCGAACAGGAGCAGGCTGCCGCGGAACGGCACGCCGAAGATGAAGATCGCCGACGGTCATGGCGATGGCGACATCGATGACCCCGATCACGAGATAGGGAAGCAGCTTGCCGAGTATGACCTCGACGCGGCTGACCGGCGTCGCGGCGAGCTGCTCCATCGTTCCGCGCTCCCACTCACGTGCGACGGTGAGCGAAGTCAGCATCGCCGCGATGATCGACATGATCACGGCGATGAGGCCGGGCACGATCATCACCTTGCTGTCGAGCGTCTCGTTGTACCACACCCGCGACTCGGCGCGAAGCGCTGGTCGCATGTCGCCAGACCCGACACGAACGCGCGCCGAGAAGTTGCGGGCAATGCCGTCGGCGTAGCCACGAGCGACGGTGGCGGTCTTTGCATCGCTGCCGTCGAGCAGCAGCTCGACCGGCGAGCCGCGCCGCGCCGCCAGATCGGCCGCGAAGCGTTCTGGAATCACCAGGGCGACGCGCACCAGTCCGCGGTCAATGAGCTCGCTCAGCTCGCCTTCGTTCGTTGGCGTGTTGCGGACGGTGAAGTAGCCCGATCGGGCGAATGCGGCGACGAATGCGCGGCTCTCCGGCGATTGATCGCGATCGAGCACCGCGATCTGGATGTTCTCGACGTCCGTCGTGAGCGCGTAGCTGAACAGCAACAGGAGCATGAATGGCAGCAGGAACGCGAGCGCGAGACTTCGCTTGTCCCTCTTGAGCTGGATCAGCTCCTTTCGCGATACGGCGCGCAGGCGCGCAAGGCTGAACAGCGCGTGTCGATCATCCGACTACCGCTCCTCCCGCGTGTCGTACGCGAGAGACGAAGACATCTTCCAGGGATGGGGACACGATCTCGACGGAGCGGCAGCTGAGTCCCGCGGCTTCGAGCCGTGCACGAATGAGTGCGGTCGCCTGCGAGGCTTCCGCGACGACGACTCGCAGCATGCGGCCGAACAAGCTCGCGTCGTACACACCCTCGGCGCCGGAGAGCGCCGCCACCGCGCGTGCCGGATCGCTGGCATGGACGCGGAGGACCGGCTCCGACATGCCGTCGCGCAGCTCCCGGGGCGTACCTAACGCAACCAGCTTTCCCCGATTCATCAGTGCCAGACGGTTACAGTACTCCGCCTCTTCCATATAGTGGGTGCTGACGAACACCGTCGTCCCGCCACGGGCCAGCTCCTGGATCACTTCCCAGAATGCGCGGCGGGCAAGCGGGTCGACGCCGGAGGTCGGCTCGTCGAGAAAGAGCACCGGCGGCTCGTGAAGCACGGCGCAGCCGAGTGCGAGACGCTGCTTCCAGCCGAGTGGCAGCTCGCCGGTGATGCGTGACCGTTGGTCGGTGAGCCCGGCCATGGTGAGCACCCAATCGCGCCGCGCGGCAAGCCGCGCTCCCGTCACCTCGCGGAGACCCGCCGCGAACTCGATGTTCTCGTCGACGGTGAGGTCGTGATAGAGCGAGAAGAGCTGCGACATGTAGCCGATGACGTGCTTGATGCGCTCGCCATCGGTGCGGACGTCCAGCCCGACGACGCTTCCGCGTCCCGAGGTCGGCCGCACGAGGCCGGTGAGCATCTTGATCGTGGTCGTCTTGCCGGCCCCGTTAGGGCCAAGGAAGCCGAAGACTTCTCCCTGGCCGACCGTGAAGCTCACCGCATCGACGGCGGTGAATGCGCCATAGCGGCGGGTGAGGTTATCGACCTCGACGGCGGTCCGCGTGTGGTCAGTTGACATGGGCGTTGCTCGACAGATCGATGAAGACGTCCTCGAGCGATGGCTCGAGCGCCGTCATCTCGTTGACCGTGATGCCCGCGTCGCGAAGCATGACACTGAGCTCGCTCTCCAGGCCGGCGCGATCGAGCGTGAGGTGGAGTGACTGCCCGAACAGCGCCGCGCTGCGAACTCCCGGCTGTCCTTTCATTACATGAGCGGCGCGCGCCGGCGCGTCGCAGTCGATCGCGAGCGCCCTGCCCGCGAAGCTGGTCCTGGAGAACCGCGGGAGCGTCGAGGGCGGTGATTCGGCCCTGGTGCATCATCGCGACGCGATCGCAGCGCTCCGCTTCGTCGAGGTACGCCGTCGAGACAATGACGGTCATCCCGTTCGCCACCATCTCGTGGATGATGATCCAGAGCTCCCGCCGGGAGATCGGGTCGACGCCGAAGGTCGGCTCGTCGAGCAACATTACCTCCGGCTCGTGAATGAGAGCGCAGCAGAGCGACAGCTTCTGCTTCATTCCCCCGGACAGGTTGGCCGCGAGCCGGTCCTTGAATGGCCCGAGCTTCGAGAAACCGTAGAGGCGCTCGAGTCGAGTGCGACGTGCGTCGCGCGGGACGCCGTAGAGGTCGGCGTAGAACTCGATGTTCTCGGCGACCGAGAGATCGCCGTACAGTCCGAAGCGCTGCGACATGTACGCGATGCGGTGCTTCACGCCCTCGGGGTCCCGCGCCACGCTGGTGCCCTGCACCGTCGCGTCGCCGTCCGTGGGTCGCAGAACGCCGGCGAGAATGCGAAGCATGGTCGTCTTGCCGGAGCCGTCGGGGCCAACGATCCCGAAGAGCTCTCCTGCGGCAACCTGGAACGAGAGCGCGTCGAGCGCCTTGAGAGCGCCGAAGGTTCTCGTCAGGCCGTCGACGGTCGACCGCCAGCTTTCCGTTCTGATCGGCGCGATGCACGGTCAGGTCCTCGCTACTCGGCCGAGACGCCCGCCGCCTGGAATCGTACGTCGGCGGGGAGTCCGGGCTTGAGATCCATGTTCGAGTCGCCGGTGATGCGCACCCGAACCTCGTAGACGAGCTTCACGCGATCCTTCGTCGTCTGCACGTTGCGCGGCGTGAACTCGGCGACGCTGGCGATGTACGAGACGATTCCCGTGTAGCTGCGATCTTCGTATGAATCGGCGGTGATCGTTGCGGTCTGGCCCACCGCGAGGCGACCAACCTCGTCACCCGGCACGTAGATGCGGACCCAGCGTTCATCGAAGTTTCTGAGCGTCAGCACCGGTAGCCCTGATTGCAGCGCCTCTCCCGGCTCGCGGTGCCTGACGACGATCGTGCCATTGAACGGTGCGCGCAGCGTCGCCTGCTCGAGCATGGCGTCGATTCGCGCGACGGTTGCCTGCGCCTGCGCGAGTGCGGCGCGCTGAGCGGCGATGCGCTCGGTGCGCGGGCCCGTCTCGAGAAGCTGTAGCTCCTCGCACGGCCTTCGCGACTTCGCCTTCGGCGACGCTGAGCTCGGTGCGCTGACGGTCGAACTCCTGGCGGCTGACGAGCGACTGCTCGGCGAGCGGGCTCAACCGCGTCGACATCGCGGCGCGCCGCCTCACGACGCTCGACGGCAACGGCTAGCGAGGCGCGAGCCTGTGCGAGCTCCTCCCGGCGAGCGCCATTCGTGAGCTCGCGCAATACGGCCTCCGCGCCTGCGACCTGCGCTGTCGCCGCGTCCCGCTGCGCGAGCAGCTCGGCGCGGTCGAGGCTGGCGAGCTCGACACCCGACGTGACGTCGTCGCCTTCGCGCACCGAGATCTGCTCCAGGCGACCCGCGACCTGGAACCCCAGATCGGCCTGTGTGGCCTCGACGGTGCCCGACGCTATGATCGCGTTCGGCTCGGAGGCCGACATGGTCCGGTATAGAAAGAACCCGCCGATCGTGGAGAGCACGACCGCGGCGGCGAGGATGCGTGGCTTCTTTGACATATGGTTTCCGGGCTGAATGCCTGTGTTTATCGCTTCGTGATCAGCACGGCGCGGCGAACGGGACCGCGCCGGCCGAGCGAGAGGAAGGCAACGCCGGGACCACTTGTCGACGCAGGACCCTCGACCGGGGCAAACAGTTGGTGTGCTTCAGGTTGGGGAGATGCGCGTGCCTGCCGTCGATGCCTCCTGGCGGCACGCCGTCATCGCGAGATGTCACAACCTCGCGAGATGACGCAAGTCAGCAATGAGGAACCGGCAGTGAGGAGTCGTTCCTCGTTCGCGTTAAGAGTCCTTGGTGATCCCCAGCTTCTGCATTCGGGACCGGAGCGTGCTGGGATTGACCCCAAGCAATGCCGCGGCGCCCTGGGAGCCGTGAATGCGGCCTTTGACCGCCGCCAGCGCGCGGCGAATGCACGCGCGCTCGTTCTCGTCGAGCGTGGCGAAGCGCAAATAGCGCGTCGGCACCGACGCGGAGGTGCGCAGCGCGTCGGGAAGCTCGACCTCCGGGGTCCGCGCAAGGACGCACGCCCGCTCCATCACGTTCTGGAGCTCGCGGATGTTCCCCGGCCACGGATACTTCTGCATCTGCTCCAGGCTCGAGGGCTTCAGGCTTTTCAGTGGCTTGCCGAGCTTGCGCTGAAAGTGCGCGAGGAAGTGTTGGACGAGAACCGGGATGTCACTCGGCCGCTCGCGGAGTGGTGGAACGCGGATCGGAAAGACGTTGAGGCGATAGAACAGATCGGGCCGGAAGCGTTGCTCGGCGACCTCGCGCTCGAGATCGCGATTCGTCGCCGCGATGAGCCGCACGTCGACCTTGATCGCCTGCGTGCTCCCCACGCGCTCGAACTCCTGCTCCTGGAGAACGCGCAGCAGCTTCACCTGCGTATCGAGGGTGAGCTCTCCCACCTCATCCATGAACAGGGTGCCCTTGTCGGCAAGCTCGAATCGGCCGATGCGCTTCTGAATCGCGCCGGTGAACGCACCCTTCTCGTGACCGAAGAGCTCCGATTCCACGACGCCAGCCGGGGCCTGATCGGCGAAGATGCCCAGCATCTGGAATTCTTCCTTCGAGATCTCGCGCCGGCAGAGATATGCGATCGCTCCCATTCGCTCACCGCGAAAGTCCAGCGGACACCCGGCGACGGCGAGAATGTCCATCTCCGTCCAGAGTTGGGCGATGCGAGCATCGCGCGTGAAGCGCTCGTCCTGCCGCCAGTCGTTGACCAGGTACGGGACGCCCTCGCGTGTGACCTGGGCGACGGGGAGCGCGGAATCGCGCGGCACGCGATGAAGCAGACCACCGATCTCATCATGGAGTCCGCCCGCGGCGACAAGGTGCAGCGCAGGCTCACTCGTAGCGGTCTGCTGCCCGGCCTCGATGCGGGCTCGACAGATCTCGCAATCCTGGTCTCCCCGGAGGAGGAAGATGCGCGCGAGGGTGGCGTCCGCATGCTCGACGGGTGCACGAGTGTGCGACCGGAAGTGCGATATCTCCCAATGTCGTGAGATGCCGCAATTCCACAAGAGGTCAGGTCGCGCGGGCTCATGCGAGACCAGGCACGTAAGTGCCTACTCGGCTTCGGGTTCCGAGAATGGGCGCCTCTCAACCCAAGTGTGGCAACGGCATTGCTTTGTATGGTCGCGTCGTCGGTGTCCCCGGCGGCCATGGCGTCACGATCACGCCGCTCACGCGACCTCTGTTGTCGCACGCTAAATGAGATTCCTGTGAACGATTCCGACTTCGCGCCCTCCGCGGGCGCCTCTGTAGCCGACGATCGCGCCGAGCGTATTGTCGTCGCCGCGCTCGCCGAATTCTCGGAGAACGGCTACTCCGGCTCCCGCCTCGAGTCGGTGGCCCGGCGCGCCGGCATCTCCAAGCCGACGCTGCTGCGTCACTTCGCGTCGAAGGATGAGATCTTTCGCGAGGTGGTGCGCTCCACGCTGGTCGGATGCATGGAGCCGCTTCATGAAAGGCTGGCGCACACGAATGGCGGTCCCGTCAGCGCTGTCGAGCAGATTCGCGAGTTCGCGAACAGCTATTGGGCGATGATGGAGACGCCCGGCGCTCACGCAGGTCCTGCGGCTGTCGATTGGCGAGCTGCCGCGTTTTCCCGAGCTGGCCGTCTTCCAGGTGACGGAGACGCTCGAGCGGTCTCTTCGCGCACTCGAGCGGATCATTCAGGGCGGCATCGCGCGTGGCGAGCTCCGCACTCACGATGCGCGCGCTTCAGCCCGAACAGTGCTGGCGACTGTGGCCGCGCATGCGCTCTGGTTCGCGGAGCCGGAGATCTACGGGGGGGTGACGGGCCATGACCGCGATCAGGCTGCGCAGGCGACGATCGAGAGTCTGGTGGAGGCGATCGGGCCGGTGCGCGAGCCGCGCGAGGCGGCGCGCGAGCCAACTGCATGACCACAGAGGCACAGAGCACACAGAGGAAACCCGCACTGCAAAGGCTCTTGCAATGCGGGTTTCCTCTGTGTCCTCTGTGCCTCTGTGGTTATGCAGTCAGTGCTCGTTACGCGATGAACAGGCTCACGCCCGCGGAAAGCCCGCGAACATCTTCTGCACCGCCTTCGCAATCTTCTCGCTCGACGGATCCGCGTCCCCGACCTCGTCCTTCGCCGTCGCGCGCCAGACCAGCGACCTCGTCCTGGCATCCACGACATCGATGACGAGCATCCCTTGTTGGTACTCGCGGACGTCGACGCGGCGGCCGAAGTAGCCCCACGACTGCACATCGACTTTGTCCTGCACTCCAGCGTGATAGACGATCAACAGATCGGCAGCACCGTTGGTGTCGGACTTCTGCATTCCCTTCGCCGCGAGCTGCTCCTCGACCGCGGCGCGGAGCCGGCGATCGAACAGCGTGGCTTGCTGCATCGCCTGCATGCGCGGCGTGTCCATCCAGACATACGTGTGATAGCTGGCAAACTGCGTGTTGCGGTCCCAGTCGGTGGTCACCTGGGTGGAAGCGCATCCCATCAGTGTAGCACCAACGGCGAGCGCGAGCAGCGATATGGCTTTCATGATCTATGTCCTCAGTGTGTCAGGTGATTGGGCGCCGCTGATTCTCATGCGCCACGACGCGCAGCGGCGCGCTCGCCGTCGTGGTCGATGCTGTGGATTGGCCGGCCGCCTTCGCGAAGCGGGTAGCCAGTCGTGCCCGTGATCAGCCGGTAGCCGCGATCGTGAGTCACGTGGGCATACACCCACTCCGCGAACACACGCATACGACTGCGATGGCTGACGAGATGCGCGAGGTGCACGAGTCCCCAGAGCGCCGAGGCCAGTGAGCCGCGAATCCGGAGACGGCCGATCTGCGCAACCGCCGCACGGCGGTTGATGATTGCCAGGCTCCCCTTGTCTCGGTACACGAAGCGTCTGCGCGGACGGCGCGCGATGGTCGCAAGGATGTTTCGCGCCGCGGTCCGTCCCATCTGGTTCGCCGCGGTCGCGACCGCCGGCACCGACACCCCTCCGCTGGCGATGGCCGCCATGTCACCCGCGACGAAGACCTCGGGATAGTTGGGAAGGGCCAGATACGGCGTGACGCGGACGCGACCGGAGCGATCGACCGGAGTATCGAGAAGTCGACCCAACGGGTTCGCCACGTTTCCTGCCGCCCACATCACGGTCCGCGTCGGGATTCGCTCGTCGCCCAGGTGCACGGCGCCTTCCGTGATCTGAGTGACCTCCGTGTCTGTCCGAATCTCGACACCTAACGCCTGAAGATCCTTCTGCGCGCGCGCCGAGAGCTTGGGATCCAGCGTCGGGAGGAGCCGAGGTCCCCTCTCGATCAACACGATTCTGGTGCGACGGGTGTCGGCGCGCCGGAAATCGGACGCGAGCGCCGTCTGCACCATCTCGGGAATCGCGCCCGCCAGCTCCACGCCGGTGGGACCGCCGCCGACGATCACGATGGTCTGCTCCATCGCACGCGTCTCCGCATCGTCGGTCATTTCCGCGCGCTCGAACGCCAGCAGAAGGCGGCGGCGGATCTCCAACGCATCGTCGAGGCTCTTGAGTCCGGGCGCGCATGCTTCCCATCCCTCGTGCCCAAAGTACGAGTGACGAGCGCCCGCGGCGAGGATCAGGAAATCGTACGTCAGCTCCTTACGACCCTCGAGCACGACGGTGCGCGCATCGAGCCGAACGTCGGTGACGCGGCCAAGGAGAGTGGTCGCATTCCACTGCTTCCGCAGCGCCGAGCGAATCGGCACCGCGATGTCACTCGGCGACACGATCGCAGTTGCGACCTGGTACAGCAGTGGCTGAAACAGGTGATGGTTCGACCGGTCGACAACCGTCACGTCGACGGGCGCGTTGCGAAGGACGCGCGCCGCTTGCATGCCGGCGAAGCCCGCGCCGACGATCACGATGTGCTTACGCGATTCTCCGGAATTGTCGTCGATCGGAGCGCGACGCAGCCTCGCCGCGACTGAGCGCAATCCGTAACGATTCGCGGTCGCGCCCAGCGCGAGCACGAAGAGCTGCAGGAGGATGACGCGACCGTCGAACGCCCAGGGCGCCAGTCCGGACATCACGAGATTGAGATTGATGAACGTGGCCAGGAGCAGCGCCGGTCGAAGCGCGACGCCGGTGATGAGCGCCAGCCCGATTGCCAGCTCGGTCAGTGGGAACGCGACCGCGAGAGCGCCATCGAGCCCGAGCGCCAGCGCCCAGCGCGCGAGTGGCTCGTAGATCGGAAGCCAGGCGTTCGTGTAGCCCTTCGCGACGACGTCGATGAGTCCCTTGAGCGGGTTCGACGTCAGCCATCCAGTCTCGATCTTGCCGATGCCGTAGCGAAGCCAGACGAACGCGAGATAGAGGCGCACCCCAAGCGCCAGCAGCGCGGTCGCGTGGCGGAAGACAGAGTTGTTGTGGAACGAGCCCATCTGAACTCTCCGGGAACGAAGTCATCGCCGTTCAACGCCAAGCTGGAAGGCAATGCCGAGACCGTTCTCGGGAAGTTTTGCATGCGCGCGCAACGCGCGCTCTATCAACGTGTTGAGAGCTTGCGCGCGCGGCGGAGGTGCTCGGCGGGCAGAGCGGTCGTTGCGATATTTCGCGGACTGACGATGGGACGCGGTGAGATGGGCGACAGAAGCAACTGCGAACTGCGAACTGCGAAGACCGCAGGGAAAGCCACGAAAGCGATTGCCCCTTGCAGCTCGCAGCTCGCAGCTCGCAGTCCTTATGACTTCGCGATCCCCAGCTTCTGCATCCGCGACCGCAGCGTGCTCGGATTGACGCCGAGCAGTGCTGCCGCTCCGGTGGGCCCATGCACGCGACCGTTGACGGCGGCCAACGCGCGGCGAATCTGCGCTCGCTCGTAGTCCGCAAGCGTCGGGATACCAGCATCCGACGTGGCCCCGGTCGGGGCGCCCGGGGGTGGGCGGAGCGCGGTCGCCAGCTCGACTTCAGGTCCGCGAGCCAGGACACACGCGCGCTCCAGCACGTTCTGAAGCTCCCGGATGTTCCCCGGCCACGAGTATCGCTGCATCTGGTCGAGACTCGCCTTCGTCACGCTCTTGAGCTGCTTGCAGAACTTTCGCTGGAATTGGGCGAGGAAATGATCGACCAGCAACGGGATGTCGCCGGCGCGTTCCCGCAGCGGTGGGATGCGAATCGGAAAGACGTTGAGCCGATAGAACAGATCAGCGCGGAATCGTGCTTCCTTGACCTCGCGGACCAGGTCCCGGTTGGTGGCGGCGATGAGACGCACGTCCACCTTGATCCCGTTCATGCTGCCGACGCGCTCGAACTCGCGCTCCTGCAGCACGCGCAAAAGCTTGACCTGTGTATCGAGCGAGAGCTCGCCCACCTCGTCCATGAACAGCGTGCCTTTGTCGGCGAGCTCGAAGCGACCGATCCGCTTCTGAATCGCGCCGGTGAAGGCGCCTTTCTCGTGCCCGAACAGCTCGCTCTCCACCAGCCCCTGCGGGATCGCGCCGCAGTTCACCTTGATCATCGCGCGATCCTTCCGCGGGCCTCCCTCGTGGATCGCACGCGCGATCAGCTCCTTGCCGGTGCCCGTCTCGCCCGTGAGCAGGACGGTCGTTTCCACCGGTGACACCTGCCGCACCTTGCGCAGCACCGACTGGAGTGCCGGGCTGTTCCCGACGATGTCGGCGAAGCCGAGATCGGTGCGAAGCTCATCCTGCAGGTACGCGTTCTCGACTTGCAGCCGATTCTTGTACCGCTCGCGCTCGCGGAAGAGATACGCGTTCTTGATCGCCATCGCCGCCTGCTCGGCAAAGATGCCGAGAACCTCGAACTCCTCTGGCTCGATGCGGCGCGACGCCAGGTATCCCATCACTCCGAGCTGTTCACCCCGGAAGTCCAGCGGGTAGCCGGCGATGCCGACGATGCCTAACGCCGTCCACAGCTGCGCGATGAGGGGATCCTGCGCCACTGGCGTGTTGCGCCAGTCCTGGATGAGCACCGGCTCCCGGGAGCGAGCCAGCACCGCCGCCGGCAGCGGCGAGTCGAGCGCCATCCGGTGAAACTGCTCGGGCGGAGCGTTCTTCCCCCCGGCAAACGCAACCATGTGGAGCGCGATCTCGTCACTCGCCGCCTGCTCCCCGCGAGCGATGCGCTCGCGGCAGTAGGAGCACTCATCGTCCCGAATGCGCAGGAACACCCGCGAGATCACCGCCTCGGCCTGATCGACCAGGGCGTCGGCAATGGAGCGGAGTACCACCTGAAGATCTTCGACCGTCGCCATCTCACGCGTGATCACGCGCAGCGTATCGAGCGGCCGGGTTTGGCGCCGCTCGGTTGGCACGCGCGGCTCAAAACCGGCAGTCAGTCGCTCGACGACCTCGTTTCGCTCAGGAGACATGCTTCCCGATTCCGAGCTTTTGCATTCGGGAGCGGAGCGTGTTCCCGTTCAGCCCCAGGAGTGCCGCCGCGCCCCCTTCGCCGTGGACCTTTCCATTGGTCGCCGCCAGCGCCCGCCTGACGAGCGCGCGCTCCGCCTCCTCCAGCGTCACGATCGGCTCCTCCACCTCACGAGCGTCATCGCCGGACATTCGCAATGCATCGGCCGCGTCGACGATGGGAGTCCGCGCCAGCACACAGGCACGTTCGACGACGTTCTGGAGCTCGCGGATGTTTCCCGGCCAGGCATATCGCTTCAGCTCCGGGAGGCTGGCCGGGGTCAGTCCGTGGATCGGCTTCCCGAGCTTGCGCTGGAAGTACGCCAGGAAGTGCCTGACGAGCAGTGGGACGTCCTCGGGCCGCTCCCGGAGCGGCGGGATGTGAATCGGAAAGACGTTGAGCCGGAAGTAGAGATCCGAGCGGAACCTGCCGGCGGTCACCTCGGCGTCGAGATCGCGGTTGGTGGCCGCGACCAGACGCACGTCGACGTTGATTGGCGCGAGTGCCGCCCACCCGCTCGAGCTCGTGCTCCTGGAGCACGCGAAGGAGCTTGATCTGCGTATCGAGTGGAAGCTCACCCACCTCGTCCATGAACAGCGTGCCCTTGTCCGCCAGCTCGAAGCGCCCGATTCGGCGCTGCAGCGCTCCGGTGAACGCGCCGCGCTCGTGTCCGAACAGCTCCGACTCCACCAGGCCCTGCGGGATGGCGCCGCAATTCATCTTGATGAGGGGCCGCGAGCTTCGCGGGCTCAGCCCGTGGATCGCGCGCGCGACCAGCTCCTTTCCCGTACCCGTCTCCCCCGTCAGGAGAACGGTCGTGTCGACGGGCGCCACCTGCTTGACCTGCCGAATCACCGATTTCAGCGCGGGGCTCGCGCCGACGAGGTCCTCGAATCCCCGGTCGGCGCGAATCTCTTCGGCGAGATACGCGTTCTCGATCTGCAGCCGTTCCTTGTATCGCTCCAGCTCGCGAAATAGAAACGCGTTCTTGATCGCCATCGCCGCCTGATCGGCGAAGATGCCGAGCATCTCGAACGCCTCGACGCTGATCGTGTTGCGGCTGACATACCCCACCACACCCAGTCGCTCGCCGCGGTACGTCAGCGGGTAGCCGGCCATCCCCACGGCTCCGCGGTCACGAACGAGCTCGCTGATGACCGAGTCCTGCATTGCGCGTTCATTGAGGCGGACGTCGGGCAGATGGAGCGGGGTGCCCGTTCGCATCACCTCGGAGGCGAGACGCGGACCGTCGAGCGGCATTCGATGCCGCGGACCATTGGGATTGCGGCTCGGTCCCGCCGTCGCGAGAAGGTGCAGCGACCGTTGGTCCGAGGCGACCTGCTGGCCGGCATTGATGCGCGCCCGGCAGATGTCGCATTCGTGGTCGTACAGGTACAAAAAGAGCCGCGAGAACAGACCATTGGCCCGTTCCACCAGCGCCGTCACGATCGACTGGAGGACGGTGTCGAGATGATCGGCGGTGGCCATGTGTCGCGTGACCGCGCGTAACGTGTCGAGGCGCGGCTCGCCCTCCGGGCCGGCGTCCGCCCGGGGCGCAGGGACACGCACGGCCCCGCTGGGCGGGTCGGTGCGCGCCTCGGTGTTGAGAGGGCGATTGGGAAGCTGCTCGAACTCGCGATCGATGTCCACGATCGCCACGCCAGGAGGGGGTAACCGTCAATTTCGCATTCGTTTCCGGCCGCGCAAGAGGAAAATGAAGGGTGGGCGGCCCGAAAGCCGCCCACCCGCTGCCTGTGATCACCTCCCTGGGTTTTACCGCATTCCAGCCGCTCTCTTGAGCTCAGCCACCGCCAATCGGTATCCAACTTCCGCGGCGAGCGCATCGGCCTGCGCGCTCGCGACAGCCGCCTCCGCCTCCGCACCCTCGGTGGCCAGTATCAGCCCACTCGCCACCTGGTCGATCTTGATCCGCGCCGCTTCGCGCCGAAGGGTCAAAACTTCTCCCGCCAGCACTGCGCTGCGCCGAGCCCGCTCGACCTTTCGCTGTCCCTGCTCGATGTCCGTCGCGATCTCGCGCCGCACGCGCTGCAGATTTTCCTCGGCCGTTCGCTTTGTCGCGCGCAACTCGGCGACGCTCGCCTCACGCTTGCCGAAGTCGAATACCGTCCACTCGGCCTTGATCCCGAACATGAAATTGTTCTTGGCCAGCAACGGCACCGCTGTCTGATACATCTCGGTGCCATATACCGCGACGTCGGGGATATACGCCGCGCGCTTCGCTCGCAGCCCTCCTTCCGCCTGCCGCACCATCTCACCTGCCGCCGCCACGTCCGGGTTGTCTACCATCGCCCGTCCGATCAGGCCGTCGACCGTGACCGAGTCGGCCAGGTTCGCGCGCGCCGGTGTCACCAACTGCACGGCGGGATCGACCGGCACGCCTAACAGCTCGGAGAGCGTGGCCGCGTAGTCGGCAATCTCGTCCTCGGCCGCCTGCAAGCTCTGCCGGGCATCCAGCGCCGCGGTGCGTCCCTCGAGCTCCGCGACGGGGAGCTGCGTGCCGTTCGCGACGCTGCGGACACGGTGACGAAGCGCGTCCTCGGTGACGTCAACTCGCAGCGCCGCCGCCTGCCGGCGATGCTGCGCCACGAGCAGGCCGTAGTACACCTTCTCCACGGCCAGTGCGACGTCGAGCTCAGCCTTCCGAGCCTCAGCGGTGAACGAGCGCTCCTCCGCCTTGGCCACGTCACGCGCCGCCCGAATCTTCAGCAGCGACGTGATAGGCTGTGCGATCGTCAGCGTCCCGTATCTCGAGCTGCTGCCGCCCTGCTCGATCGCGATGTTCTCGTTGGGAATCGGCTGCCCGTCGAACACTCCCAGCGAGCCCCGCGCGAACTCCAGTCGCTCGTTGGCGGTGCTTTGCGTCGTCTGAAAGGTCGCGCTGATCGACGGCAGCATCGAGCGTGTCGACTGCTGCGTGCGATACATGGCTTCCTCGGCGCGGCTGCGCGCCACGCGCACACCGCTGTTCTTTTGAAGCGCAATCGCGACGGCATCCTCCAGCGTCAGGCGACCGGTCGCTTCCTGCGCCGAGGCAGTCGAGACCGAGAAGGCGATCCCTAACGCGATCGCGAGCACGGGGGTCACCTTGACCATCGGATGGGCGCCGGTGAATACCGCCGCGTTCTCGTCCTCTTCTTCCTCTTCCCATAGCGGTGCCTTCACCGGGGCCGGCGCCGCGGGCTTCTTGTGACGGCGGCCCTCGACGACGACGTACAACACGGGCACCACGATCAGCGTGAAAATCATCGACACAATGAGTCCCATTGCCAGCACGCTGGCGAGCGGCGACCACATGCTCGAGCCCGACAGAATCATCGGCAGCACGCCGGCGGCGGCGGCCATCGTCGTCAGGAAGATCGGCCGCAGCCGGCGACGGCCCGCATCGATCGCCGCCTGCTCCACTTCGACCCCCTTCGCGAGCTGCTCATTCATGTAGTCCACCAGGATGATCGCGTTTCGGACGACGAGCCCCATGAGCCCGATCACTCCGAGGAACGCGGTGAAGCTGAACGGATTGCCGGTCATCAACAGGCCGAGTGCTGCGCCGACGACGGCCAGCGGAATGGAGACCATCACGACCAGCGGAATACGAATGTTCCGGAACTGCAGCAGCAGAATCAGGAAGATCATGACAAGGCTTATCATCAGGGCGATGTACATCTCGCCCTGCGTGTCCGTCTGGTTCTCGTACTCGCCACCGTATTCGATCGACGTGCCTTCGGGCAGCGTGAGCGTATCGGTCGTGGCGCGGATCGTCGCCAGCACCTGCGACGGGAGGAATCCCTCCTGCGCGAACGTGCGAACCGTGAGTGTGCGCAACCCGTTGCGGTGCACGATCCGGCTTGGCTCCCACACCGGCGTCAGCGTCGCCACCTGACTGAGCGGAACGCGGGCGCCCGTGACCTCGGACGTGATGTACGCCGCGGAGATGTCGTCGAAGCGCTGCCGCTCGCTCTCGCCCAGGCGAAGGGTGATGTCCACGGCGCGGCTTCCTTCCCAGAACGTCGAGACGGGAGCCCCCTCGAAGCCACCCGCGAGCAACCGTGAAATACCGGCGCTCGTCAGGCCGACACGACTGGCCGCTTCCTGATTGACCTTCACCGCCAGGCGGTAGGTGTCGTTCCGGAAGTCGGTCGTGATGTCCCGCGTGCCGGGCGTGTTGTAGAATAGCGTCTGGATCTGGGCGCCCACCTTCTTGAGCGTTCCCATGTCCTCGCTGGTGATGCGGATTTCGACGGGTGCCGCCGACGTGGCGCCCTGCTGCAGCTCCTTCACCATGATGTGCGCTTCGGGCGCGAGAGCCGGCAGCTTGTGACTGAGCTCCTTCACGATCTCCGGCGTGATCTCCGGCGACGTCGTGTTGACGACGATCTGCGCGTACGACGGCGTCGAGATCTCGGGCGAGATCGCATAGTAGAACCGCGGCGCGCCGGCCCCGATGATCGACGCAACCTCGGTCACGTTCGGGGTGCGCTCGAGCTCCGCCTCGATGCTGCGAACGGCGGCATCGGTGGCACCAATGCGCGTGCCCTCTTTCATCCAGACGTCGATCACGAACTGGTCGCGCTCAGCCAACGGGAAGAACTGGTCGGCGACGAAGCTCAACATGACGAGACCGGCGAAAAACGCCGCGACGCCGGACAACAGCGTCAGCCGCTTGCGCGGCATGGCGATGCGAATCGCCCAGTCGTAGGCACGCTCCATCGCGTCGAGCGGCCTGAAGGCGCGAACGCGCCCGAGCCAGGTGCGCGGGGGCTGCTGCACGTGCGGTGTGTATCCCTCAGGCTGGTGCGCCCGTAGCCCCGTCTTGATGAAGGTGTACGCCAGGATCGGCGTCAGCACCATCGCCACGACGAAGGAGCAGAGGAGCGACACGGCAACCGTGATTGGCAGTGCGCGAATGAACTCACCCGTTGTTCCGGAGAGCCACGCGAGCGGGACGAACGATGCGATGATCGTCAGCGTTGCCGCGAGCACCGGCGCCGCGAGGTCGCTCGAGCTGCGCCACGCCGCTTCGGCGCGCGTCAACCCATGATCGAGCAGCTCCACGTAGTTGTCGGCGATGACGATGGCGTCATCGACGACCATGCCGAGCACGACGATCAGCGCCGCGATCGACACCTGGTGCAGCTCCACGCCAACCCAGTCCAGCGCTGCGAACGTGCACGCGATCGTGACCGGGATGGCGACGGCGGCAATCGTCGCCACGCGCCAGGGCAGCAACAGCATCGTGACGAGCACGACCGCCACGATCGCGATCGCGAACTCGCGATTGAAGTGACTGATCCGCTCCTCGACGACGCGCGGCTGATCCGCCACCAGGGTGACCTTGAGATCCGGCGGGAAGGTCCGCTTCACTTCGGCGAGCGCTTCCTCCACCGCCGCGCCGAACTCCACGATGTTGTTCCCTTCCTGCATCTCCACCGACAGCATGACGGCGGCTTTGCCGTCGACGCGCACGAACGACGAGGGATCCTCGTAGCGGCGGCGCACGTCGGTGAAGTCACCGAGATACACCGGCTGCCCCGTCGTCTTCGACACGTCCACCATCACGCGCTCGCAGCTGATCCTCCGTCTGGAACAGGCCCGACGTCTGGAGCGGCACGTCGCCCGCTTCCGTCTCGAAGCTGCCCGCGTACTCAACGAGGTTCTGTTGCCGAAGCGCCGAGATGATCTGCGTCGGCGTGACGCGAATACTGTGACAACCGCGACAACGATGTCGCGACCTCGATCTGCTCTCGCTGCTCCCCATACCGCTTGATCTTCGAGGTGGCGGGAATGGCGCGCAGCGCGTCCTCGATCCGGCCAACGTAGTCCTTCAGCTCCCGGTAGCCGTAGCGCTCGCCGGAGACGGCGATGAGCTGGGCAACCGTGTCGCCGAAGTCACCATCGACCGTGACTCCCTGTACTTCCTGCGGCAGCTCACGACTCTTCAGCTCGTTCATGTCGTGCCGCAGCTTCGACCAGAACAGGTCCGGGTCCGTGACCCAGTCCTCGAGCTCGAGCTGCACGATGACAATGCCATCGCGGCTGGTGGAGAAGGTCTTCCGTTTCTTCACCTCGGAGAAGCGGAAGAGCCGCTCCTCGATCTTGCGCGTGACCTGCGCCTCTACCTGCTCGGCGGTGGCGCCCGGATAGAAGGCCATCACCAGGCCCGCACGAATCGTGATCTGCGGGTCCTCGCGACGCGGCATCTTGAGCAGCGACAGCGCGCCCGCGATGACGACCATCGCGATCAGCGTCAGCGTGACCGCCGGATATTTGAGTGAATCCTTGACGATTTTCATCTGACGGATCCTGCGGCGGTGGTGGTCTGGACGACGGTCTTCGTGGAATCAGCCTGTGCTTCCTCGACCGTCGCGTCGACGGCAGCGCCGTCGCGGAGGCGGTCCTGGCCAGCGATGACGATGAGCTCGCCTGGCACGACGCCATCGGTGATCTCGATCTCGCGATCGATTGGCGCACCGACGGTAACGCGGCGGCTGTAGACGCGCTTCTCAGCCGGGAAGTAGATGAACACGAGCGTGGCGCCTTCAGCATCGCGCACGACGGCCTCACCGGGCACGGTGAACGCACGCGTAATGCGATTTCCGCTGATGTGAGCTTCGGCGATCATGCCCGGCAGCAGCTTCTGGCCGGGGTTCGGTACATCGATCTTCACCGGATACGTGCGCGATGCCGCGTCAGCCGAGACGCCAATCATCGTGACGCGGGCGGTGTACATCGGACCCGGCAGCGCCGGAACGGCGATGGTCGCCGTCGCGCCGCGACGGATCAGACCGATCTGCGATTCCGGGATGCCGACGCGGATCTCGACCGGATCGACAGCGACGATCGTAAAGGCCGGCATGCCGGGTGACGCCATCTCACCGAGCTCGACCCCGCGTCGCGCGACGACGCCGGAGATCGGGGAGGTGAGTTGCGTGTCGCCAAGGCGTTTCTGCGCCAGCGACGCATTCGACGTCGCCACCTCGGCCGCCGCCTGGAACTTGGCGAAGTCGTTCGGGGCAAGGCTTCCCTTCTCATGTAGCTGCCGCATGCGCTCGAACTCGCCCTTCGCCTGAGCGGCGCTGGCGTTGGCCTGCTGCGCCGACAGCTGATAGTCGGTCGGATCGACGGCGGCGAGCAGCTGCCCGGCGCGCACGAGCTGACCTTCCTCGACGGCGACGCGGCTGATCTTTCCACTGACCTGGAACGCGACGTCGGCAGTCGTGTTCGCGTCGACGGTTCCACTGGCATTGACGAGCATCGGTCGCTCCACGGCGGCCGCGGAGCGAACACGGACGGCGGTCGCCGTCACCGGCTGCTCATCCGACGCTTCCGCGTGCGACGAGCATCCGGCGGCGACGGCTACCGAGAAGAACAGGGCTGCGAGCGCCAGGGCGCGCGCGTCGGCTTCCTTCAATCCACTAAAGAGTCGGGGCAGCATGCGAACCTCCGTGCGTGATGTCATGTGAGCGCTCGGGTAGTTGTAGATCGCGACTGGTTAGGCCGCGGCCGGAAGATTGATCGATTGAATCCAGAGCTCGGCGAGGTGCGTGAGATACCGCTCCAGGCCGCAACGCTGGTGTGGTTCGGCGACGACGAGTCCATGGATCTTGTGCGCCCGCCAGTCTGGCTCGGCTCGCACGTGAATCGCTGCGACGATCGCCTCGCCGCGCCGGGCGATGATCCACTCGTCGTTGCCCTGCCTCAGGCTGTCCCGCACCAGCTCAAGTGGGTAATGGCCCGCCAGCGCGGCGACCTGTGCGGCATCTGCGCGGTCGGCGAAGCCGTACGAGTAGCGAGGGGGCTTGAAGGGCGTCGGCCGTATGTCGCTGCGCACCACCGGGAGGTGCGCCGTCGTTTCCTGCGCTTGCGTGTTCATGTGATCCTCCGTGATGGTGGCGCGTGACCGTTCGGTCACCGCGGGCTCATGCAAAAGCATCACGAGGGCCAAACGCCGGCGGCGCGTGGTGAGACGGGCAAAGTGCGTCGTACTGTTGGAGTTGCGGCGCGCTGCACTCGAGAACGTGCGGGCGTGATTTTTCGCGAATCGCCGCGAGAGTTCGCGATTGGTGCGGGATTTCGCGGTCTGCGTCGGATCCGGCGAGAGCTCGGGGAGAGATCTCGCTCCTTTCTATATAGAGCGACCCAGATCCACTTCTGCAGACGGTGCGAGATGTCGCAATCTCGCGAAATCGCGCGGCGTGATCGGGAACCGCCTTCGCGAATCACCGCGGGTCAACGGAGCACAACTCATTCTGCGACGCAGGCTTGCGCGCGACGCGGACCAGCGTCTCGTCATGGTCCCCGCGTTGCCTTTCACTCCGGCGTGACTCGCCACGGCGGCGAGCCGTTAGGTCCTACGACACCACGCCTTCGGGGCGGGAGAACTCATATGATTCGTTTCAAGAGCGTCACGATGTTGTTGTCGGCCACTCTGCTTGGGGCGGCCGTCTCGAACCAGGCGGCTGCTCAGGAGACCTCGGGCTCTCGATTCGAGGCGCGCCCGTTTCTTGGTGCATACCTCCCCACCGGCGATCACCGCGATCTGCTCGGAGACGCCATCACGGCCGGTATACAGGGGGGATACGCGATCACTGAGCACCTCTCACTCGTCGCGACCGTGGGCGTGACGCCGAGCAGCGACAAACGCATTCCGTTCAGTGATGATATCGATCTGTTCTCGTACGACATCGGTGCCGAGCTCACGAAGTCGTTCGATGTTGGTCCGGGAGGAATGACGCTGTCGCCGTTCGTCGGGCTCGGCGCCGGAGGTCGCACCTACGACTACCGCGATTGGAGCTCCAAGTCCGAGACGAACGTCGCGGGGTATGGCGCCATCGGTGGCCAGCTTCACATGGGCGCGCTCGGTCTGCGCCTCGAAGCGCGTGACTACATGTCGAGCTTCAAGGGTCTTCTTGGCGAAATGTCCGATCGAGAGATCCGCAACGATATCACGGTCTTCACCGCTTTTTCATTCTCTTTCTGATCCCCGCGGGGATACGCCCGTCGCCCAGCGCGTTTTCGCCCTGATACGGCCGAGGTTACCATGTCCGCTTCGAGATACTTTGCCGATGATCCGATTTTCGCCGCCCTTCAGGCGCTCCACTGTCCACCAGAGGAGCTGGCGCAGGCACTAGGCGTCGACCTGAGGACGCTGTGGCGATACTATGGCGGCGAACAGCCGATCCCCGGTCAAATCGTGCAGCGATTGGTGATGCTGCTCGAGGATCGCGCGGGGTTCCTCCGTGAGGTCGCGGCGATTCTCGCCGGAGCGCGGGGACCGCGGAATCTGGCCGCCGTATCGTGATGGCTGTCGCCGTTAGGACGGACGGCAAACCAACGGGGAGCCAGTTCGTGGCTCCCCGTGGTCGTTTCTGAATTCTGAGTTCTGTATTCTGAGCTCTGTCATCTTTGCCGTTCGTTCATTGATTGCGCGGAACCAGCACCTCGACGATGAGCGGCCGATGATCCGACACCACGGTCACCGGCACCTCGGCGCGAGCGCATCGCATCGCCCCGCTCAGATAGAGGTAGTCGATCCGCTTGACCGCGGAATCCGCCGGATACGTCAGTCCAGTGCCTCGCCCACATTCGGTGAACGCATCGCGCAGACCGGGCTCGCGAAGAATCTGCTGAACCGCGCTCTCCGGCGTCGAGTTCATGTCGCCACCGAGCAGCACGAGAGGACGCGCGCTCCGCGCGGCTGAGACGGTGGCCACGATCACGCGCGCCTCCTGCTGACGCCACGTGTCTTCACGAGACGCGTCGATGTGCGTGTTGAACACGGTCATCGTGCCGTAGGGCGAGCGGACGTCCACTCGCAGCAGCCCCCGCGGCTCGCGCGAGCCGCCCGCACGCTCCTGCGGCGGATCGACAGGGAGCCGGTACAGCGTGTCGAACGTGATCGGCCAGCGCGACAACGTCGCGACGCCATACTTTCCGCCGTCGTAATCGAGAGCGCTTCCGAACGCGACGTGAAACCCGCTTCCCACCGCAAGCACGGCTGGCTGGTCGACGACTCCCGATCGGCGCGTACCCCGATCGACTTCCTGGAGAAGCACGACATCCGCTCGCGTCTCGCGAATCAAGGCGACGACACCCTGGAGATTCTCGACGCCGCGCGCGTCCTTCCCCGCATGGATGTTGTAGACGAGAACGCGAATCGTGTCGGCCCGCTGAAGGTCAGCCTCGGATCGCGTCCGTGAGACGCAACTCGTGGCGGAGCACAGCAGGGCAACGACGACGACGAGAGCGCGAGCGGGGCGGAGCACGCGCTGAATGTATCGGAGTCTACCCGCCGCGCGGCAGCCTCACGACGGCTGCAAAAGCGAGTCGAGAGCGTGAATCACGCCGTTGGACGCGCGAAGATTGGCCTTCACGATCTGCACTTCGTTCACCTTATAGGAGCCCTGCCGAACGGTCATCGTCAGCTTGCGCCCGTCAACGGCCATCGCCGTGTTCGGCACGCGCTCGCGGGGGGCTCTCACCTTCGACGCCACGATGTGGTGGCTGAGAACGCAGCGCAGCCTCACCGAGTCGGCAAGCAGGGTGCTCAAATCGGCACTTGGCATCTTCCCGAACGCGTCATCCGTGGGCGCGAAGAGAGTGAACGGGCCTTTCCCACTCAGGATGTCGTCGAGGTGGGCGTCCTGAAGGGCCTGCGAGAGGATCTTGAAGTCGCCTGCCGACTCGATCGCCTCGAGCACGTTGGCTTTTGGTCCCCAGCGCGGTGCACGCGCCGCGTCTGCGCGTTTTTGTGCATCGCGGGGAGACTGCGACTCGGCCGGACCAGTCGTCGGGGGAGAGATAAGGACCTTCTCGGCGTATGGGGCATTCATATGAGTCGCTCCTGCGAAGCCGTGTGCTGTCTGCGGGGCGACAGGCTCCAAACGACGCCCAGCACGTATCAACACTGAGGATATGCCAGAAATGGGCCACTGTCAATCATTTGACCAGGACAACACCTTGACGACTATGACGTTCGCCTGTGTTGTCAACTGTTTGTCTTGGACAGATCATTGACAACCGACCGACAGCCTGTTATACTCCCATTACGAACCTGGGAGCCATCAGGGCCCGACTGTCCAGCGAAATCGAAGGAAGGGCCCTCGCAATACAAGAGGCTACATGTTGTATACGCCAGCCATGACGACCCCGACGCTCGGCCTGCAGCGCGAGCTCTACCGACTCTTCGAAGGCGCAATCACGCAGGGCAAAGCCGAGCAGAGCGAGTGGACCCCGCTCGTCGACATTCGCGAGACCGATGGCGAGCTGAATTTCACGGTCGAGATCGCCGGAAGCGACGCCAGTGACATCGGCGTCACGACCGAGAACGGCGTCCTGACGATCCGCGGCGAGCGGAGCGAGGAGTGGAAGGACGAGGGACGATATCATCTCGTCGAGCGCGGCTATGGTACGTTCACCCGCCGCTTCCAGCTGCCCGAGGGTGTCGAGATCGACAAGATCCAGGCAGATGTCGACAACGGCCTGCTCCAGGTCCGTATCCCGAAGTCGGCGATGCCCCAGCCCAAGACGATCCAGGTGAAAGCGGTCGCCCACAGCAAGAACGGCGGCCAGCTGACCAACGGTCGCGGCGAGGGCCGACAGGACGCGCCGACCACGGTCGCGAAGACCCGCGCGGCGAAGTAAGCGCTGGTGGCATGACCACCGCGTCACGATGCACGGATAGATGGACGGCGCGGGGCAAAAGCCCCGCGCCGTCTCGTGCATCGTCGTCCGGCGGGACAGGGCCTATCGTCGCCCCTCGTTAGGCCAGGGCGTTCCCTTCCGCAGGCCGGCGCGAAGCGCGGCGAGATCCGCGACGACGTGGATCCCCAGACCGTCGAGCTCCGGCACGAGGTCCACTGCGCCCGCGCCACTCGCCAGCAGCGGCACCGAGGCGGGAAGCCGCGCCCGGAGCGTACGAAGTCCGGCGAGCACCCGGTCGCGCTCCGCGAGGCGCGCAATGCTCACGCCCACAACCCGCGCTCCCGCCGCGACGGCAGCGGTCGCGATCTCCTCCGCCGGCAAGTCTGGGCCGAGATACGTGACGCGCCACCCCTCGGCGGCGGCGGCGGTCGCCGAGAGCAGCGTTCCCATCTTGTGCGGATCGCCGGCTAGCGTCGCGAGCAGGAGATTCGGCGCGCCGTGCGGCGCCACGAGGAAGTGAATGATCCCCTCGAGCACCCGCTGAATGATCGCCGTCGCGAGGTGCTCCTGCGCCACAGCCAGGCGGCCCGCCTCCCCCTCTTCGCCCATTCGCCGAAGCAGCGGAGCCACGAGCCCGTCGAGAAAGATCGGAACGCCTAACGCCGCCGCGGTCCTGCGGAGGAGACTGTCCAGCGCCACCGCGTCGACCGCGCGCGCGAGCCCGAGTGCCCGCTCGACGTCCTCTCCCACCGACACGGGAATCGCCCGGTCGTCCCTTCGCACCGCACGCTGGCGCGCCGCTTCGTCCTCTCGAACCAGCTGGGTGAGCTCGTCAGTTCCGAGCTGCGCGACCTGCCGGATCCCACGACCAGCCAACGTCGCGAGCCGAAGCAACCTGAGCCGCTCGACATCGGAGTCCGAGTACAGGCGCTGGCCGTCGGCCGCGCGCGATGGCTCGACCGCGCGATACCGCCGCTCCCACACCCGCAGGAGATCCGGCGACAGCCCCGTTCGCTCGGCGACTACCCCAATCGGGTGCCTGCCGACCTGCACCTCAGCAAGACCTGTCATGGTTATCAAAATGGGTGTTTGTTCAGCCTATGTCAACCGATTCGCATGAACATACCATTGACATTCTCAGACAAGACCGTATACTCAATTGGGCAACTGCTGGACAGACAACGCGACCCGGATCTGCGCACGTGTCCCCGCCGAATGGTCGCCTCGGCGCAGCATCTGCCGCCCGAGGAGCAGCCATGCATCACGCGGTCGTTCACGATCAACCGACATTGGGCGCCAGGGCCATCCTCACCTTGCTGCTGAAGGTCGCGAGCATCGGGCTCCTTCTCACGGCCATTCTCGCGTTTCCCGTCCTCTCCCAGCAGTTCGGCGTGCGGGCCTTCGAGCTCAACACCTTTGGCCGGTTTACCGACTTCGCGCCAGCCACCAACCTCCAATCAGGAATAGGCGGCGGCCTCCGGTTAGGCTATTTCGTGCATCCGCGTTGGGAGCTTGAAGGCGGCGTTGGCTTCACGCGGGTCGATCGCGTCGCCGGATCCGAGGCCAGGAACATCATGCCGCTCCTCCTCGACCTCACCTACAATTTCCCGATCGGGTCGAACCAGCTGCTGTTGGGTGGCGGGGCGGTGCATAACGACTACGGCTCGTACGACGCGTGGGGGACGAGCCTGACGGCCGGCGTGCGCCTCCCATTCGGCCGCTCCACCGCGCTGCGAGTCGATGGCACGCGGGAGTACATCAACGGTGGCGACACGCTCCGGCGGCATTCCAACTGGGGATTTCGCCTGGGGCTCAGCTGGATGCGTCCGACGGCGAGCGTGCCCAGTGAGCGGGTCGCGATCCGCCGCGGGGAGTTGGCACCGGCGTATCCCCGTCCGATGCCGCGTCTGACAGAGTCGAATCCCGTCGCGATCCTGCAGCTCGAAACCGACCGCGTGACACGCGACGCCGCGTTTAATGGCGCCCGCATGGCTGGGCTCCGCCCGATCGAGATGCACGATCGGATGGGGATGGCCATCCACTTCGACGTGGGCAGCGCGGAGATTCGCCCCGACGCCATTGCGGCGCTGGACTCGAAGCTCGCCCTGCTCCGCGGAGTCCCCGCGTTGCGGATCCGAATCGAGGGACAGGCGGACGCTCGTGGTTCCAGCGCGAGCAACACCACGCTTGCCTGGACACGCGCCGAGGCGGCGAAGCGCTGGTTGACCGCCCGGGGCATTGCCTCCGATCGCATTGACGCCGTGGGATTCAGCTCCTGGCATCCCATCTGTGAGGACCGCCACGAATCCTGTCTGTGGCAGAACCGTCGCGCCGAGTTCGTGATTGTCGCTGGCACGGGCGCCGACGTACCACGAATGCAATGAAAAGCGCGATGCCGTGGCGCACGGACGACGCCCACTGGCGCCGGATGGAGCTGGAATTCCTTCTCCCCATGAGGCCGCTCATGTCTCAGCACATGGTTTCGCTTCAAACGCTGTACAGCCGGTTCGACTCGATCGCGCGCCGCGGGGCGCCGGGCAGCAGTGAGGCCGCACACGAAGCAGTGCAGGACCGTCTGGCCGCGAATCGCGCCGTCGCCGAAACGAACGGCTGGACGTCGTTCTCCCTCGAGCGCTCCGGTGGAGTGGGGCCCCTGCGTCTCTGGGGCGTTCCGCCAGCGAGCGATGACCGCGACGTCGTTCCCGACTCGATCCCCCGCGAAGACTGACAACTCGGTCGGCGTGCCCATGGCGCCGTTAGGCACGGCTCTGCCGACATCACCCGTGAGGATATTCCATGCGTACTACCGGAACCGTGAAGTGGTTCAACGATGCCAAGGGCTTCGGCTTCATCACGCCCGAAGGCGAGGCGCAGAAGGACTGCTTCGTCCATCACTCGGCCATTCAAGGCGGTGGCTTCAAGTCCCTCGCTGAGGGACAGCGCGTCGAGTTCGACCTCGTGCAGGGTCAGAAGGGACCGGCGGCGGAAAACGTCGCGAAGGTCGCGAGCTAAGCGCCGGGAACGGGGGTGTCGCGCGAGAGCCGCCCCCGGAAGAGGCTTCCCCGCCCGAGGGCACTCTCCACTTCGACGTCACCGCCTAACGCGCGCGCCAGGTCGCGGGTGACCACCAGCCCGAGCCCCGTACCGCCGCGCAGCTTCGTATTGGTTTGATCGACTTGCCAGAACCGCTCGAAGATCGGCCCGATGGGTTCGGGCGCGATCCCAATGCCTGTGTCCTCCACCTCGAAGATGACGGTGTGCGCGTCCACGCGTGCCCGGAGTATCACCCGGCCCCGATCGGTGTAGCGAATCGCGTTTCGAGCAGGTGACGAGGATTTGCCGCACCGTCGTCGCGTCGGTCACCATGGGCATGTGACCCTCGGGGATCTCGCTGGTGATCGCCAGCCCTTTCGCCATCGCCAGTGATCCGGTGGATCGGGCAACGTCTCGCACGAGACCGCCGAGATCGACCGGGCTCAAGCTCGACCACGATGCTCACCTGGTCACAACGCGCCGAGGCTCGGTCAGTTACCCGCCGCCTCGACAACACTTCGTGGTGCCGCACGTTGGGGGCGTGCGCCGATCACGTGACTTGCTGCAACGCCGCCGGGGCACTCGATCGGCTGAGTGTTAGCTTCAAAGCACACGTGGCTTCGCGCGAGGAGATGCTGCATTGGTTGCTGACCCACCTGCGAGTCACGTCTCGCTGATACACTCGTGCGCTCTCTGTTCCAGTCCAAAGCACGCGTCGCTCTGCTCTCTCGGCTGAGCCGACTTGCCCCCGATGCGCGTCCGCGGTGGGGGCGCATGAGCGTGCGGCAGATGCTTGCGCACGTGAACGATGGGTTTTCGCTTGGCTATGGCGAGTTGATAACGAGACGGCGGAGGACGTGGCTCGGGGTCCCGCCCATCAACTATCTCGTTGCATGCCTGCTTCCCTTCCCCCGCAACGCCCCGACCCCTCGAGAGTTGCTTGCGCGCTCGCCCGACGAGTGGGAGGTCGAGCTTGCGCGCCTCCACGACAACATCGAAACGTTCGGCGACCGCGCTCGCAATCTTCGCTGGCCGGAGCATCCGTTCTTCGGACGCCTACCCGGGTGGGCGTGGGGACTGTTAGGGTACCGGCACACCGACCACCACTTCAGGCAGTTCGGGATCTAGCCGTTGGTTCACCGCGAGGCGGTAAAGCGGGCGTTGGACGAGCGGCTTTGTCTGGGGGCGGGACACACCACGAGCCGGCTCCAGTGCTTTCGCAGCACGGGCCACAGCCGCTGGTTCGCGAACGCGGTCGCGAGCGGCTCCACGCGATCGACTTCGCGATTGAGTCGGAAGTAGACGGTGCCCACGAATCCGCAGCTGAGCGCTGACCCTCCATTCCTCGGCGCATTGCCAACCGCGAACACGAGCGTCGTCGCGACCACCGGATCGACCATTACGACCGTATCCGGCGATCTCCGCAATGCGGACGCAGGCGCGTTGAGCGTGCCCGTCTTCCCATAGAACACGACGTTCGGTCCCAACACGCGCCTCACGATAGTGCCCGTTCCCGCGGCGGTCCCGGTCTCGCCGACGCCGCGCAAGCCAGCCATGAACGTCGGGTACCACCGCTGAGCTCTGAGGCCGTGGTTAGGCGCCGGCGTCGTGTCGGCGTCCGCCGGCACGAATCGCAGCACGAGCGTGCGATCACTCACGAGTCGTCCAAACGCCTGCGTGAGGTCGATCGGCGTCAATCGCGCTTCCCCGGCGCCGATCGCCACCGCCGCCAACCGCCGCAGCGTGGACCGCCGTCCCTGATACGCCAGTCCCACACGCCCGCGGTCAGGCCAGAGACCGCTCGGCACACGTACCGGATGCCCAGCAGCGTCACTCAATCCTTCCCATACCGACGAGTCACCCGGGTCGACGCTGGCTTCCTCGAGCGATGTGGTGATTCCGAAGAGCTCATGGAGCCCGTGCGAGAGAACGCTCGCGAAAAGCGATTCCGGATGAATTGCCAGGTCGGGCTCGAGCGGGAGACGCGGTTGGCGATCGGATTCCTCTCGTGCCCCCAGCCGATACACGGCACCGGAGCGATTCTCGAGCACCACGTGGCCATTGGTCCGTGGCTGCAGCCCGGCGCTGACCAGGCTCGCCGCGTACACATTACTCGAGCACTCGAGGAAACGGCGCAGGTCGATCCATCCAGCCGCGCAGCGGCTGCCTGTCTCGAAGTCGCTCGAGAGAGGATACCCCCACAGCTCGCTGACTCTGCCCCCGGGGTTGCGGATCTGAAGCGATGCGAGCTCCGGAAACGACACGAGCGTCGCTGCAGCAAGCAGCGGCTTGATCGCCGACCCGACGTTGACGCTGCGGAGCACGCTGCTGGGTGCGTCGGCGTAGCGATGATTCACTTCGGGCGCCGCGAGGATCTCGCCACTCGCCAGATTCGCGATGACCCCGACGGCAAACGAGAGGTCTCGTGCCTGCGGCTGCGCCTTGATGAACGCTTCAAGCTCCGCCTGCAGCTCGCGCGACAGCTGCTCGTCCAGGCTCAGCGGGACGATGCGCGGAGTCGAGAGCGCCGACATGAGCCCGAATCCGCTCGCCGACACCAGCTGCCGCGCGATCGGCGTGTCCCAATCCGCATTCTGTCGCCACACGACGCGCCCGTTCACCCACTGCGTGCCGGCGAGAATGCCGGACACGGTCTGCTCGAGCGCCATCGGCTCGCCAGGCTGGCCGAGAATGCGCGACGGCAAGCGAAAGAGTCCACCGCGGCGAATCGGCAGCCGTGGTCCGTGAGGCACGAGCTTGCCATCATAAAAGACGCTGTCGCGGCGGAACATCCGCAATGAGCCGGGATGCCCCTGACTATCGAGCGCGATCAGGATTTCCGGGCGCGCGGCCCCCGGCTTCCGACACTGAATCCCGGCCGAGTCCTCACGGACGAGAAAGGTGCAGCCACGGCGGCCGCCCGGCGTCGTGCCTTTGCCGGTGAGCGTGACCGTCGTGTCCAGCCCGACAAACGCAAAGCGCTCAGTGGCTCGACGAGCAGTGATCATCACCTCTCGTCTCGACTCGAACGGGGAGGCGACGCGCATTCCGGTCGTCGCAGCGCGAGAGCTCAGCGTGCTCCGGTAGCGCTCGCCTGACGAGTCGTCGATGAAACGAATGCGCGTCCGGAAGACCGACGGGTTTTCCTTCTCGCGAAGATCCACCAGTGGACCGAGACTCGCGGCGCGACGCGTGAAGCGATCCTGCACGTCGCGCACGCGCCTGCGCTGGATCGTGTTGTAGCGGTGCACGTGATCGGCGACGAAACCGCCCTCGCGAAGGGACGGCGATTGGCCGGTGTCCACGATCGCGAGCGTATCGAAGCGTATCGTCAGGAGCGCCCCGCGCCGCCGAAGCAGCGCGGAGTCTTCGTTCACGATGATGGCGCGCCGGAGCGAGCTATCGCTCGGCTCGAGCCCGGCGGCGAGCTCCTCCTCGAGGGCGCGATACAGCAGTGGTCCGCGGGCGCGCTGGTCATACGCCGACTGGTACAGTCGGACGACGACGAAGCCGAAGGCCGCGAGCACACCGCACAGCACGAGCGCGGGAATCAGCAGGGAGATGATGCGGAGTCGGCGCGTCATGCGACTCGCTCCCGATTGTCCGTGACGAGCGACGTGTCGAGCAGCACCGCGAGAATGGCGGTAATGATTCCGCCCACGAACGTGACGTCACTCCATGCATTCAGCCCGAGGAAGGGCATGTTCTGCCCGGTGAGCGGCACCATCGCCAGGTTGGACGCGGCGACGTAGACCGCGGGAACCGTGATCAGGAGAATGCCGCCGACGAGCACGGCGATCGCGGTGTCGTCGGGGCGGTTCACGTCAGGCGACCCGCGATAGATCGACCACAGCACCACCAGCGGCACGATCGCCATGACGATGTACGCCGCGAGCACCGCCAGACCTCCCAGGAATCCGTGCTCGGCAATGAGGTAGACGGAGAAGGCGTTCTCCGCGTCCGACACGGCGGCCGGCACGCCACGACCGATCACGGTTGGCCCGGCCAATCCGTGTCCGGCGAGGCCGCTGGCCGAATACGCGCGTCCTCCCCAGACCTGTTCCAGCGCTGGCACGATCTCCTCTCGGGCCGGGCTTGGTCCTGCGCGCGCGAGGACGCGTTCGAGCAGGTCGGGATGGAACGCGGCGAGGCCGCGAACGACCGATCGCCTCACCGGATCGGCGAAGCCCGGCACGTGACGGAGCGGGCCGCCCAGCGATGCGAACGCCGCGTCGGTCTCGTGAGGCGTCTGCTCGGCCGACAGCCGATCCGTGTCAGGGGACAGCGCCGGCCACGCGAGAATGCCCCCGACCACAGCCAGCCCGCCGGCGACCACGGCGAGTCGAGTCGGGACGCGATCGATCCCCACCGACAGCAGGAGCGTTACGAGCAGCGGCAGCCCGACCACGAGAACGAGGCCGAAGTCGATCGACACGACGAGAAACATCGCCGCCAGGAGCACGCTGGCGACGGTGAGCGCGCGCGCGATGTGAAGCCGAGTGAGCGAGGCGCCAAGGTGATGGCCGAGGCGCACCGCGAGCAGAAAGAGAAAGAATACGCCGACGAAGAGGAGCGTCGGGCCCTCGACCCAGAGCATCGCGAGGTTGAGCGCCGTCAGCAACAGCAGCACCATCGTGACCGCGCCCCACCGGGACGGTGTCCCCTCTCCGCCCTCTAACGAGACGGCCTGGGCGCGTGAGTCGAGCCGGGTGATGACCTGCGTGACCACGATCGCGATCAACAGCACCGCGGTGATCGCGATCGTCATGACGAGCGCGACATCGCGCACCAGGACGCTGAGCGGAATGCCGAAGGTGATCAACGCGAGCGCCGCCCACCGGGCCCGGTCATACTCCAGGTCCTCGGACGACAACACCGTACCTGCCGTGTCGATGGTCCGGCGTGTCTTCCGCTGGGCCGTGAGATACTCGACCAGGACCCACGCCAGCAACGTCAGCGAGATGACGCCACCAGCTCCAGCAAAGGTACCCGGGCGCTGGTACATAACGAGTGTCACGCCGGCGAGGAGGGGGAGCCACCCCTTCCACGAGCCTGACGAGCGCGGCAGGACACTGGCCCATCGCACGCGGGGAACCACGGCGAGCGCGGTGACGCGCGTGCGGATCCGCATACTGCGCTCGAGCCGGTAGAGGCCGTCGAGCACCCGAGAGCCCCACGCATCCCAGCGCAGGAGCGCTGTCGTCGTCACGATCAGAACCACCCAGAGCCCGACGGCGGTATCCGCTCCCCGCGCGTGATACGGGGCGGCATAGCTCACCCGGTAGCCCAGCGCGAGCCGAACCCCGAGCAACACGACGGCGAGACTGGCAATCGCCCACGCCGCGTTCACCGCTACCGTGTCCCGCTCGAGCAGATCTCGTACGCGGCCGGAGCGGGCGATGAGCACCCCCGCGCCGGCCATCATGAGCGCCAGACCAGCGAGGGTGAGCAGAAGTGAGGCGAGCTCCCCGCTCTCCATCTTGAAGACGCGGAAGCGGTACCACCCCTGATCACGGCCTGACGCGCGCGCCGGCACGAGCAGCTCCTCGCCGGTGGCGGCCGCGTATTCGCGTTCCGGCGTGATGACGACGTATCGGTCGCCGACGGCCGACACGCGGGCGAGGAAGGAGAACCGCGACGTATCGAGACCGAAGCCGGCAATGTCGAAGTGAGGAATCGTCGGCGGAAGCGACCGGCTGCTGATGAGCGTGCACCGGTCGATCGGTCTGCACACCTCATTCGCCGGAAGCCAGCCGAGCCGAGGGCTCGGTCCGCGACCGAACCCGACGGTGATGTCGCTCGCGCCGTAGGCGGTGCGACGGCGGGCGTCGACCGCCAGCACCCAGTGCGCTCCTCCCGCTCGCACCCGGAGCGAATCGCCGCGCTCGAGCACTGGGAGCGCGCTACGGGTGGACGTGAGGCGGAATTCCCATTGAGGAAGGAGCCCGAACGGGTCTGTCCACCCCAGCTTTTCCCGCGGCTGCGAGACGAGCGTGACCGCGAGCTGCGGTGCCAGGAGCGGATCGGGCAGGATCGGCCATGGAAGCTCCGCGATACGCACGCCGCCGCGGAGCCTTGCGAGCATGCGGCGATTTCGCACCTCGATCGCCGGATCGCCGTTCTCTTCCTGGAGCAGCGGGAGTCGCACGCGATTCCAGACGAGAACCGGCCGGCCATCGATCCGCTGGAACGCGAAGCGATGCTCCGGCGAGAGTCGAACCTGCGGCGCGCGCTCACTCAGCTCGGCGCCCCACACGTGGGGCCATTCGCGCCGCCGGATGCCTAACCAGTCGAAGAAGCGCGATGCGGGCGAGGTCAGCCGCTCCTGCTGCTGCAACGCGTCGATGCCGCGCATTTCCTTGACGCCGATCTTGCCGTCGGGGGTGAGCGCAAGCGCCAGGCGCCAGCGGATCGTCGGATCTGTCGCGCGCTCGAGGCGTACGTCGAGCGAATCGTCGACGCCGACCGTGAGCGCGCGGGTTTGCGATCCTGGCAGCTGAACACCAAGCAGCTCGAGGCGCTCACTGCGCTGCCGGCGCAGCTCGACGTAGTAGCTGTGGATGACGAACACCCACGACGTCGCGACGAGCAGGCTCCACGGCACAACGGGATGACCGGGAAAGAAGCGCCGTCGGACCGGAGCGATGGCGACGCACAGGGCAAGGAGGAGGAGGAAGACGAGGCCGATGGGAAACCACTGCCACGTCGGCTTCCACACGGCGAGCGCAGCGAGCGCGATGACGAGAAGCAGTGTGAGGCGCGCACCCTTCTTCTGACGGTCTGACTCGAATGACCAGGTGCGGCTCACAGGGACCTCGGCCGGATCAGCGATCTTCACTCGCTACGTCATGGCGCATCGCGTTGTTTCCAACGGGCCCTCTCTTAGATGTCAGCAAGCAGTGAATGGTTGCTCGGCGCCTGATCAGTGTCGCAGCGCCGGTAGCGCGCGACCCCCGAACAGGTCGATGAACTCCCGCTGATTCTTCCCGACATTGAAGCAATACACTTCGTTTACACCGGCTTCAACGTATTCATTGATCCACGCCACGTGGCGCTCCACATCCGAGGAAACGCGAATGGTGCGAGCCACATCGTCGGGCGTCACGAACTGCGAGGCGGAGCGGAACTCGTCCGGCATCCGAAGCGTCCAGAGCACGTCGCCCGCCAGCGTGCTGAAGCGCCACTGCTCGTGCGCGTGCCGGAGCGCGTCCGCTTCGCGCGGTGCCCACGACAAACCATGCTGCACGATGATCGGCTTCCCCTCACCCCCGCCGCGGTGGAACGCTTCGATCATCCGGTCCATCCCCTCCCTCGGTCGGCCCGTCGTGATGAGGCCATCCGCCCACCCGCCGAGCCATTCCGCGGTCGGCTCCGAGATGGCTGCGCCGACGAGACGAGGCGGCTCCTGGGGGCGAGAGTAGAGGAAGGCATTCTTCGACGGTGACACGCCCGTAGTGCGTGACTGTCTCGCCGCGCCAGAGCGCGCGCATGATGTCGACGCACTCCCGGAGGCGCTCATTCCGTTCGGGCTTCGGCGGCCAGCGGTTGCCGGTGATGTGCTCGTTGAGCGCCTCCCCACTCCCGGCAGCCATCCAGAAGCGCCCCGGGAACATCTCGGCGAGCGTTGCGGCGGCCTGCGCGATGATCGCGGGGTGATAGCGGTCGCCCGGCGCGTTCACCACGCCGAACGGGAACGACGTCGCCTGGAGCGCAGCGCCGAGCCACGACCACGCGAACCCGCTGTGGCCGTTCTCCTCCAACCATGGATGAAAGTGGTCGGCGCACATGACACCCTGGAAGCCCGCGGCGTCGGCAGCGCGCACGTACGCTAGCAGCTCGCTCGGCGGATACTGCTCGTGCGAGGCGTGGTATCCAATCAGCGTCATTCTCCCCCCGAGCGTCCCTCGTGTTGTAAACGCGCAGCTTGACATCTTGCCAACCTCACCCGCCCGGACGTTGTCTTAAGGCGGGTCTAAGGGTCCACCCGCGTCTGCGAATAGTCCACGTGTTGCTTGCAGAAGACATGCGCCTCCGACACAAGATTGCAGTCGTCTGCCTGTTTTTCGCGGCGATTCCGCTGCGCGCCCAAACGGCGGGCATTCGCACGTACGCGAACCCGATCGACGTCGACTACCGGTACAACTTCGAGCAGCACAATCAGGGCATCTCCTTCCGGCAGGGCGCTGACCCCGTGATCGTGAACCATGGCGGGGAGTATTTCCTGTTCATGACCGTCTCGGACGGGTACTGGCACTCGAAGGATCTGCTGCACTGGCGCTTCGTGACGCCGAGCCGCTGGCCATTCGAGAACGTGGTGGCGCCAGCGGCGTTGTCGGTCCGCGACACGCTGTACCTCATGCAGTCGATGTTCGAGCCGCGACCCATCCTGTTCTCGACCGCGCCCGCGACCGGCCGGCTCGAGTTCTACAACCGGATGCTCCCTCGGCTTCCGAAGATGATGCCCAGCTGGGAGCCGCCGCCTGGACCTCCCGGCTCGGTGCCGCCCGGACCGTGGGACCCCGCGATTTTTCACGATCCAGACTCCGAGAAGTGGTACCTGTACTGGGGATCGTCGAACGTGTATCCCCTGTACGCCATCGAGCTCGATAAGAGCAGGCGGCTCACCTTCATCGGCGATCCCAAACCGCTCTTCACCCTCGACCCGGCACGGCATGGGTGGGAACGGTTCGGGCAGGATCACCGCGACACCATTCGACCGTACCTCGAAGGCGCCTGGATGACGAAGTACGGTGGGAAGTACTACCTCCAGTACGGAGCACCCGGCACCGAGTACAACGTCTACGCGAACGGCACCTACGTCGGCGACGACCCGTTAGGTCCGTTCACGTACGCGCCCTACAATCCGGTCGCGTACAAGCCGGGCGGCTTCATGACCGGCGCTGGCCACGGCAGCACGTTCCAGGACAACTACGGCAACTTCTGGAATACAGGCACGCCATGGCTGGCGGTGAACTGGACGTTCGAGCGTCGCGTCTCGATGTTCCCCACCGGCTTCGATGCTGACGGGCAGATGTTCGCCAACACGCGCTTCGGCGACTTTCCTCATTATGTGCCAACGCGAAGGTGGACGAACAAGGACGAGCTGTTCACGGGGTGGATGCTGCTGTCGTATCGCAAGCCGGTCACGGCCTCGTCGGTGCGCGACACCTTCCCTGCCTCGAACATCACGGACGAGAACCGCCAGAGCTTCTGGGTCGCCCGGTCGACCGCGCCAAGCGAGTGGCTCCAGATCGATCTCCAGCGCGAGTACACGGTGAAGGCGGTGCAGGTGAACTACATCGACTATCAGGCCGGCCTCTTCGCCAACGACTCGACGGTGTACACGCGATTCCGCATGCGCGCGTCGCGTGATGGGCGAGCGTGGGAGACGATCGCCGACCTGAGCGCGGAGACGCGCGACCGGCCGAACGCGTACATTGAGCTCCCAACGCCCGTGCGCGCACGCTACATCCGATACGAGCATGGTTACGTCGGTGGGGCGAACCTCGCCATCGGCGACATCCGCGTCTTCGGCAACGGCGACGGACGCGGCCCCGCTACGCCTCGCGGCCTAACGGCTCGCCGCGATACCGATCGTCGTAACGCGTTCATCGGTTGGGCACGAGTGCCAGGCGCGACCGGCTACAACATCCTGTGGGGTCTCCGGCCCAACAAGCTCTACCAGACGTACCAGGTTTTCGCCGACCGCCCGACGACGCTCGAGCTGCGTGCCCTCACCGTCGACCAGGACTATTGGGTCGCCATCGAGTCGTTCGACGAGAGCGGCGTCTCGAGACCGAGTGCCCCTGTTCCCATGCGGTGACGCGGAACACCCGGGGCCTCCCGGTCGTTTAGCTAACAGGACGACTCGGAGGCACTATGAAATCCCAACGAAAGAACACGGTAAAGCGCGCGATCAGCGCTCGGTTCACCACTCTGTGGGGCTGGTTCACGGCTCCGCGCTTTGGCTCCGCTGGTAGCGGAGGGCTGGAGTATGAGCCCTTTCCACAGTGGACGGCGGAAATCCCGATCAAGGTGAGCCGGTAGTTCCCGAGCGCCGCCGTGGCGCCCTGCCATACTTCCGCATTGCGGCGAGCAGGCGGTCGTGCGGCAGGGCATGCACGCGGAGATCATCTGCTCCCGTCATGGTCTCGGCGGCCAGCATCGCATTCAGGATGGCCTCCTCCGTCGCCTGCACGGTCGCGTAGAAGAGCGGGTTGATGCGCGCGTTAGGCAGCATCGCGGTCGGAACGATTCCGGTATCGGCCGCGGTGCGCGGGTTGGCGGTTGAAAAGGCGATGAAGATGTCGCCCGAGCTGTTCTCACCCTTGCCACCCATCCGTCCCACCGCCAGCGATGCTCGAGTGACGATCCGCTTGAGCTGGTGCGGCAGCAGTGGTGCATCGGTGGCGATGACGATGATGATCGAGCCGGCGCCGTCATCCTCCTCGCGTGGTGCGGTCGTGCGCGCCTCGCAGCGCGGCACCGCCGGCCGAACGCTTTGGTCCGCCGACGCGATGCACGACATGAGATCGGTAATCTCCTCCCCAACCGGCACGCCGGCCACGCGGAGCTCGCGCCGAGCGCCGTAGTTGCACTGCACCAGAACACCGACCGTCCATCCACCCGCGCGCGCATCGACGCGGCGTGATGCGGTGCCGATCCCGCCCTTGAATCCGTGACACCGCATCCCGGTGCCGCCACCGACATTTCCCTCGGTCACCGCACCACCGCGCGCCCCGTCGAGCGCGCTCAGAACGTGCTCCGGCTTCACGTGAAACCCGTTGATGTCATTGAGCCCACCATCGTAGGTCTCGGCCACCACCGGCAGGCCCCAAGGCTGTAGTCCCGGGCGGCTCACCTGCCACTGAAGAATCGCGTCGCGCACGACGCCGACGCTGTGCGTGTTGGTGATGGCGATGGGTCCTTCGAGAACCCCACTCTCCTCGAGCCAGGTGGTGCCCGTCATCTCGCCGTTCCCGTTGAGCGTGAACCAGGCGCCGAACACTGGATCACTGCTCGCGCGCCCGCGTGGATGCACGACCGTGACCCCCGTGCGCACCGGTCCGCGACCCACGACGAGCTTCCCATTCCCCGAGATGAGCGTGGTGTGCCCGACCTCGACCCCGGCAACGTCAGTGATGGCATCGAGTGGCCCCGGTACGCCACCGATGAGGGAGTCGAGGCCAAGGTCGCGGGCACGGGTGGCCTGGGCGTGGGAGAGGGTCGCGAGGGAGACGAGGAGAATGAGGATCGACGCGATTCGATTCATAGGCTCGTGGATTCCTCGTGAGTTGGATTGATGACGGTGGCGCGATATCCAGCGAGCACCCTTGGGGTCCTCTACGCACGAGCCAAGAGCATAACCACAGAGGCACAGAGCGCACAGAGGGATTCCATCACGGGCCAGATCATCGGCGCGGGGATAGAGGTCCATCGGCAGCTCGGGCCAGGGCTGCTCGAGTCGGCGTACCGGGAGTGCTTGTGTTGGGAGCTTCACCATCGGGGCCTGAGCATGGAGCGCGAGATAGCGCTTCCTCTTGTTTACAAGGGCGTTCATGTGGACGCCGGCTATCGGCTTGATCTCGTTGTCGAGAAACGCGTTCTCGTCGAGCTGAAGGCGATCGAGCGGCTAGCGCCAGTTCACACAGCTCAGGTCATTACATACCTCAAGCTCTCGCGACTTCGGATCGGTCTTCTCATGAACTTCAACACTGAACTGCTCCGGGACGGCATTGTGCGCGTCGTGCTATGACTGCATCACCACAGAGGCACAGAGGGCACAGAGAATGGCCAACTGCAAAGGCCTTTGCAGTTGGCCATTCTCTGTGCCCTCTGTGCCTCTGTGGTGATGCAGTTCGGCCCTTAGCGCTCTGGATCGAGAATCCGCCGAATCTCATGCCTCACATCCATGAGATGATACCTCGTCACCCGATCCCGGACCCGCGGCAGCACTCCCGCAATCTGCGTGTCCAGAGCCGAGAGCTCCCCACGCAAGAGAGCGCGCGCGTCGGACGACTGCCGGGAGCCCGGCAGGATCACCACCGGACCACCCTGGCCAGTGGGGGCGATCCTCGGCGCTGGCGGGTTGAGCTTCGCATCGAAGAGCTCGAGGTATGCGCGCTGCAGATTCCTCCGCACCGCGTCGATCTCGGCGCCTGACGAGACCTCGGACCAGATTCCCCGGCGAACATCCACCAGCATGTCGGCGAGAGGGTACACATCCCGCCCGTTCGCGGCCAGCGCCTCGAACTCGATCATGCGGTCCATCCGTGAGTCGTCCAGTAAACGGGAGAGCACGCGGGTTTGCGCGGTACGGATTCGGTCCAGCGCGCCTTCCACCTCGATGCGCCGCAGAATTTGCTCGTCGAGGAAGTACGCGGGCGTGCGGAAGGCATTCTCGTTGAGAAACCGCACCGCCTCCTGCTGTCGCGCTCGTGGAAGCGGCGTGAAGCGCACGCCGTCCTGGCTGGTCGTCTTCTCACGCGTATCGGCACCGCCGACGACCGATGCGACGTGGCCCAGCTCCAGCACCCACTGGTTGATCAGGCGATCGTAGAGCAGCTGGAGATCGGCATATCCTTCCAGCGGGCGCTGCGTGGCGGGGATCAGCTTCGGCACGAGGCGCTTGATGTTGCGCAGGCCGAGCGTCGTCGACCGTACGGCGTCGGCATCGCCCACCGCTTCCGTGTTCTCCCCTGGGTCGGATCCCACCGAGTTCGACGTCGAGAAGCGGAACCAGGGCACCGTGTCCTGCATGCGCGCCCAGCGATCGAGCGTCTCGCGCTCGTCGTCGGGCGTGTTCGCGCCGGGGATTGGCTTGTATCCCCACATTGTGACGAACTTGTCGTATGGTCCGATGTCGGGAATGAGATTCCCGAGGGGAATCGAATCCTCCGGCTGCGCGACGTAGTTGAAGCGCGAGTAATCCATCAGCGTCGGCGTGTGTCCCCAGCGCGCGACGAAGCTGCGGCTTCGGACGCTGTCGGCGGGATACAGCGAGCTCGCCTTCATGTTGTGCGGATAGCCTAACGTGTGGCCGACTTCGTGGGCCACGACGTACTGCAGCAGGCGTCCCATCAGCGTGTCGGGCAGCGGCAGCCGGTCCGCGCGAGGGTCGAGGTGGCCCACCTGCACCCAGTACCAGGTCGTCAGCAGCTGCTGGACATTGTGGTAGAACTGGATGTCCGACTCGATGATCTCCCCCGTCCGCGGGTCGTGGATGTGCGGGCCCGACGCGTTCTCGATCGTCGACGGCAGCCAGCGAATCACCGAATAGCGCGCGTCCTCCGCCGACCAGTCCGGGTCCTCCGACGGCGAGGGCGCCTCCTTCGCGAGGATCGCCTCCTTGAAGCCCGCTGCCTCGAATGCACGCTGCCAGTCCTCCACACCGCGCTTCACATACGGCACCCACTGCCTCGGTGTCGCCGGGTCGACGTAGTAAACGATCGGCTTCACCGGATAGCAGAGCGAGTCGACGCGACGCTCGCTGCACTCGAGACGCCACCGCGTGATGTAGCGGCGCATCGCGGCACGCTGGTCTGCGCGTCCGTAGTCCTGCTGGCGAATACTGAAATATCCCACGCGCTCGTCGTGCAGCCGCGGCTTCATTGGGGCCGTCGGCAAACGGACCATACTCCAGTGCATGAGCACGCTCGCGGCACCGGGCTGCGCGCCCCCCTGGCCGAACGGTCCAGGCGTCGGTGTGGGCGTGCCCTGGCCCGGCTGCTGTGCGGGAACTGCGTACGTCAGCGTCGCCTCGACCTCGACGTTCTCGGGGAAGGCGGCGACTCGCTCGATGAAGCTCCGCTGCGCGTCGGCGGCTCCACGCAAGCGCTGGCCCGGTCCAAGCTCCGGCGGCGGGTTCGTGAACAATCGCGACACGTCCACGACGGCAGCACTGTCCGGCCCGTACGTGAGCACGTCGAAGCTCGCGACGATGGGGTTGTAGTTGGCGGCTTGCACCGCCTGGTAGATCGGCAGCGACGTGTCGGCCATGATGTCGAACGAGGCCGTACGCAGAAGAACCTTGTTGTCGCGACGCTCCCAGCGAACCACCCGATTGCTCACCGCCTGCCCGCCATAGCCAACGCCGAGGGTGGTGCGGGCAATCTGGGTGACCAGCAGGAAGTCGCGTCCGAGCTCCGCGCGTGGAATCTCGTAGAGCAGTCGGTCGCCGCGGCGGTGCGCCTTGAACAGGCCGGCCCGCGTGGTAAAGTCGCTCGTAATGACGCGCGCATAGGGCTGGGGCCTAACGGGAGGGCGGGCGGCGCCCCCAGACGGCTGTGCGCTGTCGGCCGGTGTCGCCCCAGCTTCGGCGCCGCCCTCGGGGGCGCGGCGGGCAGGAGTGGGCGACGGCGACGGACGACACCCGGCGGCCGCGACGACGACGGCCAACGATGCGAAGGCGACAAGGTGACGCATGGTCGATGAGTCTGATGTAAGGGTCTGGGGGAGGCGCATGGGATACGCGCCTCGACTTACAATCGCTGACGGTCGCCCGATTGTGCAACTCGCGGGACAGCGGCACGTCCTCGCGGTGTGCCATGGCGGCGAAGCCACGCTCGTTGCGCCGCCGCCCTGGAGGCGCAAGTTGAAGAAACTCAACGCTTCCCATTTGGCCGAGTCCGCCCCCGCCCGGCGATGCGACAGGCCATGATCTTGCTCGGCGGGGCGCTATCCTTACCTACGCCACTTCCCTTCCTGAGGCCACAATGAAACGCCTTTCGTTCGTGCTCCTCGCCGCAGCGCTCTCCGCAACGACGGCTCGCGCCCAGACAATCGACCTGCCCGTGCAGGCCAATGTGCTCTCGATCAACCCCTTCGGCTTTCTGTTCCAGTGGTACAACATTGAGTACGAGCGCGCCTTCAGCTCGACCGCGAGCTGGTCGGTCGGGGTCGGCAACATCAGCATCGGGGACGACGATGACGATGAAGAAATCGACTACACCAGCGCTGACGTGAGGCTGCGCTACTACCCCTCCGCGGAGGCGCCAACGAAGTTCGCGGCGGGAATCTCCTTCGGCTATTCACGCGTGGCCGAAGATGACCGGAGAGACGGCACGCTCGTCGAGCGCGAGTTCGACGCGCTGTCGGTGGGACTCGACCTCGGTTATAGCTGGCTGCTGGGACGCACCCGTCAGTTCTTCATTGGTACGGGCGTCGGGGCGAAGCGCCTCTTTCCCATCGGAGGGGACGACGACGAAGATGAGACCTATGGCTACCCGACGGTGAGGCTGTCGATCGGGTACGCGTTCTAAAGGCGAATGCGGAATGCGGAATACGGATTGAGCATGACGGTCGCCTGGGAGCCGGGCGCCCAACCCAATTCATCAATCCGCATTCCGCATTCCGCATTCGCCTTATCGCCCGTGCCTATACACCAGCTCGACGAGCTCGTCATACATCGCATCCGCCTGCGCGTCACCGGCGCGGATGGCGGTCGCGGCGCAGTGCTTCAAGTGGTTTCGCAACAGCTCGCGGGCGACGCCGCGGAGCGCTTCGTGGACGGACGAGATCTGCGTGAGGATGTCGGCGCAGTAGCGCTCCTCGTCCACCATCTTCTGTAATCCCCGCACCTGTCCCTCGATACGCCGTAGCCGCTTCGTCGTGCGGTCCTTGATGTCCGGATCCACGGCGACGGCCTTCCGTCCCCGAGTGTGCGTGGCGCAGCCGCACTCGGCGATTTCCTCTCGTATGGTCGTTGGCATTCCTGAAAATCGTATACCCCCGGGGGCTATGTCAATGTCCCCCTAACGGCAAAGAGGACAGAATTCAGAATACCAGAAATTCAGAACGCAGAGCGGCATTGAAGTATCCAGGTTCAAAGGGGGACGCGGATGCTTCAATGCCGCTCTGAATTCTGCCCTCTTTGTCGTTGTGAGAAGGATCACTCGCCGTCACCGCGCGATGATGACCACTCGCCGCGGTCTCAGCACCTTCTGCGCGAATGCGTCGAAACCCGACATCGGCTCATGCGACATCGTACGGCACTTGAAGGCGCTCCCCCCGTCGAATGCTCCAACCAGGGAGGAGATCCATGCAAACGACGTCTTGCTGGTATTCACACACACGTGCGCTCGCCACGATCGCGACGTGCATTGGGATCGTCGCCTGCGCTGACAGAGTCACGGGACCAGAAGCGCTGGACGGTAGCACCGACGTTGCCCTCAGGCACTCGGACGCCCGCGTCGAGTGCGACGCCGGCAACGGCGGGATCACGCTGCCGCCCGGCTTCTGCGCCGTTGTGGTCGCCGATCAGGTCGGGCGAGCGCGACATCTCGGCATCACGCGCAAGGGCGATGCGTACGTCGCCATCGGAGATGCGACCCACGGGGGCGGCGTGCTCGCGCTGCGCGACCGCGACGGAGACGGACGCGCTGAAACGCGGGCATACTTCGGCGAGCCGAACGCGAACGGCATCGTGGTCACGCAGGAGTTCCTGTACGTCGGCTATCGCGATCGCATCGTGAGATGGCGGCTCCATTCCAACGACCTGCTTCCCCGCGGAGCGCCCGAGATCGTCGTGGGCGGGTTGCCCTCCGACGGCGATCACTTCCGCAAGAACATGCAGCTCGACGATCGCGGCAACATGTACGTGAACATTGGCTCGGCGTCGAACTCCTGTCAGGTGGCGAACCGTGTCGCGCAGTCGCCCGGCGTCGATCCATGTCCCGAGCTGCCGATTCGTGCCGGTGTCTGGCGGTTCAGCGCGACGCGCACCGGACAGACACAGGCCGACGGGATTCACTTCGCCACAGGGCTCCGAAACATGGAGGCGCTGCGGTGGGACGAGGGTCGTGAGGCTCTGTTCGGGGTCCAGCACGGTCGCGACCATCTCAACGACCACTGGCCGCAGTTCTACACACCGCAGGATGGCGCCGACCTGCCGTCCGAGGAGTTCATCCGCATCGACCGCGGTGACGACAACGGCTGGCCGTACTGCTACCACGACTGGAAGAAGCGCTTGAAGCTCCTGGCCCCCGAGTACGGCGGTAACGGCACCATCGTCGGGCCGCGGTGCGCGGACAAGGAAACCCCACTGTTGACATTCCCCGGGCACTGGGCACCAAACGACCTGCTCTTCTACGGCGGAAGGCAGTTCCCATCGCGGTTCAGAGGGGGGGCGTTCGTCGCGTTCCACGGCGGCTTCGACCGCGCGCCGCTGCCCAACGAGGGATTCAACGTCGTGTTCGTTCCCTTCGGACGTCACGCACCCGCCGGAGGATGGGACGTGTTCGCGGACGGATTCATTGGGAATTCGACCAACCCGCCCGCAGACGCCGAGCATCGGCCGATGGGGCTCGCCGAGGGGCCGGATGGGTCGTTGTACATCTCGGACGACGATGGGGGGAGGATTTGGAGGGTGGTGTTCAGAGGGGAGGACCGTTAGGCTTCCTCGCGCAAGGGCCTTGACGGCATAACCACAGAGGCACAGAGGGCACGGAGGAACCCCGAACTGCAGGGCCTGCAGTTCGGGGTTCCTCCGTGCCCTCTGTGCCTCTGTGGTTAATGCCGTTGGCCCTCGCGGGACGAAGCGCGAAGACGCATTTTGGAGGCTCACCGCACAGGCTGCCTCCATGACTTGTCGCCCCCTTCAGGCTCTCCTCCTTGGTGCGCTCCTCGCGCCCCCCGCAGCTGCCCAAGCCCCGGCGCCCGCCAAGCGCCCTCTGACCTTCCTCGACATGCAGCACATGAGGCAGGTGGGGTCGCCCACGCCGAGTCCCGACGGCAAGTGGCTCCTCTACACCGTGTCGACTCCGGACTGGAAGGAGGCGAAGCGACAGACGGACATTCACGTCGTCTCGCTCGAGCGCGGAGCGTCGTCGAGCCGGCAGCTCACATTCACGAAGGATAAGAACGAGACGTCGCCACGTTGGGCACGCGATGGGTCGTTCTTCGTCTTCGCGTCCAATCGCGACGCCCCATCCTCGAGCGCTACGCAGAATCAGCTCTATCTCATGCGCCCCGATGGCGGCGAGGCACGGAAGATCACCGATGCCAAGGAAGGCGTCTCGACGTTCGCGCTCAGCAAGGACGGAAAGTGGCTCGCCTACCGGAGCGGAAAGTCCGGTGAGGAGCAGCTCTATCGGCTACCGATCGCCGGGGTCGACACCGCGAAGCCCGATCAGCTGACGAAGCAGGCGACCGGCGTCGGCCTGTGGCAGTGGGCGCCGGACAGCCGCCGCATTTACTTCGTCACCGCTGACACGACGGATCCCGACGAGAAGCTGCGCATCGAGAAGAAATTCAACGTCTCCATTCGGAACATGGAGACGCCGCGCTCCAGCCTCTGGGCGCTGGACCTCGACCCGAAGAAGACCACGCGTCTCACGCGCGACACGACGATGACCGTCAGCGAGTTCGAGCTCTCCAACGACGGCAAATGGATCGCGTTCCGCGGCACCGCCAGCGACCGGTACAAGCGAAACATCACCGAGCAGAACATCTACGCTGACCAGTACCTGCTCGAGGCCGCGACGGGGCAGATCGAGCGCCTGACGAACAACACCGAGGTCGGCGAGAGTCTGCCGAGCTTCTCGCCCGATGGGCAATGGGTTGCCTTCTCGGCGCCGGACGACCTCACGCGCTACAACATGAAGAATCAGCGCGTCTACCTTCGTCGCACGAGCGATCGTGGCGGTCAGTGGCGCAAGCTGGGCAGCGCCTTCGACGGCGATGTCGGTGTGAGCTTCTGGTCCGCCGATGGGAAGACCATCTACTTCAACGAGGGCGTTCGCGCGACGAACCAGCTCCTGGCGCTCGACATTGCGCGCGACCAGGTGCGTCCAGTGACCAGCGAGCGGGCATCGCTGTTCGTCGATCGCGACGATGACTCGGGCGTCCTGATCCTCACGTATGCCGATCCGAAGACGCCGGCAACGTTGTTCACGATCGCAGCGCCGGAGCAGGCCGGGAAGCGTGCCTCCTGGCGGCAGCTCACCGACGCCAACCCGCAGGTTCGCGAGTTCGCGTTAGGTGAGGAGGAAGAGATCACCTGGAAGTCGACCGATGGCAAGACGGTCGCCGGTGTGCTGGTGAAGCCGGTCGGGTTCCGCGCCGGTCAGCGGTACCCGCTCATCGTCGCCATCCACGGCGGCCCTGCTTCAGCTGACGTCCTCGGTTTCAATGGCGGCTATGGCGCGCAGGTCTACGCCGGGGAAGGGTACGCCGTGCTGCGTCCGAACTATCGCGGCTCCACCAACTACGGTGAAGCGCACAAGACGGACATCGTCGGCAACTACTTCCCGCTCGGCTACGACGACATCATGACCGGCGTGGATCACCTCATCGCGCAGGGCATCGTCGACTCCACGCGCATGGGCGTGCTCGGCTGGAGCGCCGGCGGGCACTGGGCGAACTGGATTCTTACCCACACCGATCGCTTCAAGGCGATCAGCTCCGGCGCCGGCACGTCGAACTGGATCTCGATGTATGCACAGAGCGATGTCCAGCGGAACCGGCAGTTCTACCTCGGTGACAAGCTGCCGTACGAAGACTTTGACGCGTACTGGGCGCAGTCACCCATTCGGTACATCAAGAACGCGAAGACGCCGACGATGATCCACGTCGTCAAGGGCGATCCTCGGGTCCCGAGCCCGCAGTCCGAGGAGCTCCACATGGCGCTCAAGCGGTTAGGCGTGCCGACCGAGCTCTATGTGTATCCCGGTGAGAGTCACGGTATCCCCGATCCGCGCAATCAGCTGGTGAAATCGACGGCTGAGATGGCGTGGATGGATTACTACGTCCGCGGAAGTGGGCGGAAGTTCGCCTGGCGCGACGTGCTCAAGACGCTCGAGGACGAGGCGGAGAAGGCAAAAAAGGAAGAGGAAGCGAAGAAGCTGGCGGAGGGAAAGGAAGAGCCAGCGAAGCCGTAACGATGCCCGACCGGCCGGTCGACGACGTGAGCCTGGGAGGACGAACCGGTGCGGATGAAGTCCGCATCGCGAACGCGGCAACCTACTGGCCGGTTGCGCCAACCGATGTCGTGCTTGCTGTCCCACTCGCGGCGCGGCTCCTGCTCGGCGCGACACCGGTTGGGCGCGTCGTGCAGGCCGTTGCGTACGGCGCGTACGCAGCGAGCGCGCTCCAGGATTGGGCCGCTCGTCGCGGAGTCCGGAAGATCGATTTCCTCCGGGAGTTTGGCGCGGACGTGCGGCACCTGACGCCGGTGCCGCGTGAGACGCGTGAACAGGAAGTCGGCCTGCTGATCGAGCGCCTCAACGACGGATACACTGCGGAGCGGATGCCCCGTCGTGAGCTCGCCGTCGAGGTCGACCGCCATTCTGACGAACTACATCGCGGGGGTTACGGCACAGCGCGTCGAGACGAGCGCGGAGGTGCGCGATTTCTCGCTGGTCGGCCTGTTCTTCCCATTCGCGCTCGGCGCGTGCGACTTCGTGTCGGGGGACGTCACTGTTTTTCGCGACGTCGGTGTTTTCGAGCCCCACGTCATTGCCCACGAGTTCAGCCACCGGAAGGGGTATTGGAAGGAGCTGGAGGCGCAGGCGTTGGCGTATCTTTCGCTCACGGCTTCGGAGCGCCCCGTGCTGATGCAATCAGCGCTCTGCGAGCGGCTCCACCGTACGTGGCGAGCACTGGTCGGCGAGGACCGCCTGGCGTTTCGAGACCGCGTGGAGCACTCGACCCTCCGCCCAGAGTTGCGCGCCCAATTTCTCGACCTGCAGCGTGGTGCGGCGCAGAGCGCCGCCAGTCGTCAGGTCGAGGAGGTGATGCGTCGGCTGTACGATGAGCGGATGCGCCTAACGGGCCAGAACGGCCTCTCGGACTACGACGTCGGCTTCACGAACTTCCTCTATACGTTCGAGCGCAGCACCACCGCCCGGCAGAAGCCGCCGACGGCCGGCGCGTGCCATACGTGAGCACGCCTCCGGCCGCGATCAGGGCGCGACGCGGCGGACCTGTATCGGCACGGTCATTTCGCGCCGGTCCCACGCCAGGCGGAGTACTCCTTCCCGCGCCCCGCGCGGCGTGATTGCGATCGTGAACTGCTGCACGGGCGCCGCGAGCGTCTTCGTGCTCATCGCGATGCGAGCGAAGTCCTTGGACGCGTCGTAGTCGGTACCGGCGAGCGGCTCACCATCGCGCAGGGTTTCACGATTGATGATGAGCCTCGTTCCGCTGCGCGATGGAATCGTGAACAGCGTGTAGCTCCCCGCGGGGACCATCGTGCCGCCAATGACGAGATCTCGATCGGTGGTCAGCACCGTCGCTTCGTTCGCGCCGGTGCGCCATACGGAGTCCCAGGGAACGATGTCGCCAAATACCACTCGGCCACGCTTGCTCGGGCGCGCGTAGCGAATCGACACCGCCGCATCGCCCACGCGAGCGGAGACCGAATCTCTGGGCGAGAGTGGTCCCATGGGCTTGCCGCTCGCATCGAGCGCTGCCCACCCCTTCGCGACTTGGTTGACGTCGACATTGAGAACACGCTCCACCGACGTGCCGCGTGGCTGATAGAGGCGCGTTATGCGGCCGGCGGCATTGACGCGTGCGCGATACGTCAGGAACGGCAGCCGGAACGTCATCGAATCGGCGCCAACACGGGTGACGACCACCGCTGTGGGGTCGCCGCTCGGGTTCACCAGCGTCACCGCCATGCTATCGGCCTTCGTCGCGCGCATTCGCATTGCCGCCAGCTCGTAGGCAAGAAATGACTGCGGCAGCGACGGGATCGCACCACCGCGCGCGGGCACGCGACGAGTGCTTGCTGAATCGCCGCGCTTCTGCTCGACCGTCGCGCTGTCGCTACTTCCGTACGTGAGCTGCGTACTGCCGAGGAGCGGTCCGCTCGGCTGGTCGATCGAGTGAAACATCAAATGGACGGTCGCGATCTCCCCACTCGGCGCGAGCTCGAGGTGCGTGTGCCTGAAGCTCGTCCGCGGGCTGCGCAGTGCTTGCTCGATCTGGTAGGTATTCTCCGATCGTGTGAACCGCTCCACCGCGGTGGTGTCGGTGCCGAGCCTCACGATGAAGGCGCCGGTGGGCGGGGTGTTTTGGGCAGCGAGCGAGCACGGAAAAACCGCGGCGACTCCCATTAGGAAACGACGAACGGCAACCATGTACGGACTCCAGATGCGGTGGAATGGGTGAGAAATGTGGTCGAGGTCATCAAGGATGTCGACGACCTCGACCACCTCTATCTGTATTCTTCCTGCAACGCCTCCAATGCCGCGCTCCCGGGACACAGCTGCTCGTAGGGGACACGCGTCAGTGGTTCGTCGATCGTCGCGCTCACCGCGTGCATGTCGGGCGCGCTCTGATCGATGTACAGCAGCCCCGTTACCACCTCGCCCTGGCTCTGGAGTCGGCGGATGTGTGCGTAGGCCGCGTCGCGGTTGGTGGGATCGTAACTCTCGTCCACGGCGCGGAATCGAACCACGCTCCCATCGTGCATTGTCACTCGTATCGCCGCGCCCGGCGCGGCCACCGCCGCGATCTCGCGTGTCATGGGGATGAAATCCACCGGCGCGACCTCGTGCCGATGGCCACGCGTGAAGCGGTAGCTCTTCGTCGAAGCCTCATGGTCGTTGAACGTCACGCACGGTGAGATGACATTGATGAGCGCGAAGCCGCGGTGGGCGAGCCCGGCCTTGAGGATCGGCACGAGCTGCGCCTTGTCGCCGGAAAAGCCACGCGCCACGAAGGTCGCGCCCAGCGTCAGGGCGAGCAGCACCGGATCGATCGGCTGCTGTACGTTCGGCTCCCCGCGCTTCGACTTCGATCCGACATTGGCCGAGGCCGAAAACTGCCCCTTCGTCAGGCCGTAGACGCCGTTGTTCTCGAGCACGTAGAGCAGGTTGATGTTGCGCCGGATCGCGTGACACAGCTGACCCAGTCCTATGGAAAGCGAGTCCCCATTGCCGGACACGCCGATGCACACCAGCTCGCGATTCGCCGCCTGAACCCCGCTGGCGACGGCGGGCATGCGGCCGTGAACCGCGTTGAACCCATGGGACTGCCGCATGAAATACGCGGTGGTCTTCGACGAACAGCCGATTCCGCTCAGCTTGGCGGCGCGGTGCGGCGGCAGATCGAGCTCCCACACCGCCTGAATGATCGCCGAGGTGATGGAGTCATGCCCGCACCCCGCGCACAGCGTCGACATCCCGCCCTCGTAGTCGCGAGTCGTGAGGCCCAGCGCGTTGCGCGGGAGGCCGGGGTGGCGGACGGGGGGTTTGGGAATGGAGGTCATGGGAGACTGGAATGCGGAATACGGAATGCGGAATGCGAATGAAGACCTGCAGCCTTCCGTTCACGATCCGCATTCCGCATTCCGTATTCGACTCTCACTCTTTCCGCGATCGGTTCTGCGCTCAGCGGAACGCCACCGTAATCGAGAATCGGCGTCATCTCATCGCGCGCCTTGCCCGTCTCTATCGCGAGTAGGGATCGCAGCTGCGCATCGCGATTCTGCTCGACGACGAACAAGCGATCGTGCTCCCCAAGAAAACGCACGACGTCGCCGCCGAACGGGAACCCGCGAATGCGCATGTAGTCGATCGCCATGCCGTCCGACCTCAGCCGGTCCACCGCCTCACGCACCGCGGCGTCACAACTGCCGATCGTAATGATCCCGACGGTCGCGGCGCCGTTGTGCCGGTCGATCACCGGCGCGGGCACGGCGTCGGCCGCCTGCTCGAGCTTGCGCGCGAGCCGCGCGAGGACCTCGGAGTACGCCGCCGCATCCTCGGTGTAGCCGGCATGGATGTCGTGCCCGGATCCCCGCGTGAAGTACGCACCACGCGGGTCGACCCCGGGAAGCGTGCGCGCGGCAACCGCGTCTCCGTTCTGCCCCAGGTAGCGCGAGAATTTCCCAATCCGCTCGAGTTCCTCGGCGCCCAATACCTTTCCGCGATCGGGGCGATAGCCATCGTCCCACGTCAGGCGTCGACACATCCAGTCGTTCATCCCGATGTCGAGATCCGACGCGACGAAGACCGGCGTCTGAAAGCGTTCCGCGAGGTCGAAGGCCTGGACCGCGAAGGTGAAGCACTCCTCCGGATGCGCGGGGAAGAGCACGATATGCTTGGTATCCCCATGCGACGCGTACGCGAGCGAGAGCAGATCTCCCTGCTGGGTCCGGGTCGGCATACCCGTTGACGGACCGACGCGCTGGACGTCGAAGAAAACCGCGGGGATTTCCGTGTAGTACGCCAGCCCGATGAACTCCTGCATCAGCGAAATTCCCGGCCCCGCGGTGGGCGTGAACGCACGCGCACCGGCCCACCCTGCTCCGACGACCATCCCGGCTGCGGCGAGCTCGTCCTCGGCTTGCAGAATGCAGAAGCGCTTGCGTCCAGTGGCTCGGTCGACGCGGTAGCGCTCGCACAATCCCTTGAATGCCTCCATCAGCGATGTGGCCGGCGTAATCGGATACCATGCGCCGACGGTCGCGCCCGCATAAAGGCAGCCGAGCGCCGCCGCGGTGTTGCCGTCGATGATGATGGAGTCGGCGGTCGCGTCCATCCGCTCGAGGTAGAAGGGCAGCGGACAGGAAAAGTTCGCCTTCGCGAAGTCGTACCCGAGCCGCAGCGCCTTGAAGTTGGACTCGAGCAACGCCGGCTTTCGGCCGAACTGCTCGCGGATCATCCCCTCGACGACGCCCATGTCGATGTTGAGGAACGCGACCAGCGCCCCGGCGTAGGCGATGTTGCGCATCAGCTGCCGCTCGCGATCACCCTGGAACGCCTCGCCGCACATCCGCCCGAAGGGGATGCCTAACAGTGACAGGTCCTCGCGCCTCAGCGTTGGGTCGAGTGGCCACGACGAGTCATACAGGAGAAAGCCGCCCTGCCGAACCTCCGCGACGTCTCGCTGGTACGTCGAAGGGTTGAGTGCGACGACGAGATCGAAATGCGGGGCGCGAGCCGTGTAGCCCTCGCGGTTGACCCGGATCTCGTACCAGGTCGGCAGCCCCTGAATGTTCGACGGAAAGACGTTTTTCCCCGAGACGGGAATCCCCATCCGGAAGATCGCCTGCATGATCAGCCCGTTCGCGCTCGCTGACCCGGTGCCGTTGACCGTGCCGATCTTGAAGGCGAAATCGTTTGTCATGGAGAGCGAACGCTGAATGCGGAAGGCGGAATGGGTGATGCCGGGATGCTTCCGCCACCGGTCGTGGCGTTCTTCCGCATTCCGCTTTCCGCAATCCTCCCCGCGTACGGAATCAATAGCTCGAATTCGCGCATATCCCACGCCGCCGTCGGGCAGCGCTCGGCGCACAAGCCGCAGTGGAGGCACACGTCCTCATCCTTCACCATCACGCGCTGCGTCTGCGGCAGGGCGGCCGACACGTAGATCTCCTGCTGGAGATTGAGCGCCGGGGCAGACAGCCGGGTGCGCAGATCTTCCTCGGGGCCGTCGGTGGTGATCGTCAGGCAGTTCACCGGACACACGTCGATGCAGGCGTCGCATTCGATGCACAACGGCGCGGTGAAGTGCGTCTGGATATCGCAGTTCAGGCAGCGCTCTACCTCGTGCGCCGTCTGCTCGGCGCTGAATCCGAGCTCGACCTCGACATTGAGCTTCTGAAAGCGCTGCGTCAGCTCGACGTGCGACATCGCGGCGCGCGGCGCCGGACTGTAGTCGTTGCTGTAGCGCCAGGCATGCATGCCCACCTTGGCGCTCACCAGGTTCATCCCGTAGGCGGGTCGGTCGGTGATCGGCAGTCCCTGACAGTAATTGTGGATCGAGATGGCTGCCTGGTGTCCGTGCTCCACCGCCCAGATGATGTTTTCCGGCCCCCATGCCGCATCGCCACCAAAGAACACGCCCGGCCGGCTGCACTGCATCGTCATGCGATCGACGACCGGCATCCCGGCATCATCGAACGTGATGCCGATGTCGCGCTCGATCCACGGGAAAGCATTCTCCTGACCGATGGCGAGGATGACGTCGTCGCACGGGATCGTGACCGTGTCGATCACCTCGCTCCGCTGCTTTCCATCCTTGTCGGTCCACCGCAGCCGCTCGAACTCCATCCCGACGAGGCGGCCATTCTCCACGATGAATCGCTTCGGCGCGTGGTTCTCCACGATCTCAACGCCTTCCTCGATCGCGTCGTCGAGCTCCCACGCGGATGCCTTGAAGTATTTACGCGAACGGCGCGCCATCACCTTGATGTCACTGCCGCCTAACCGGCGCGAGCTGCGGCAACAGTCCATCGCGGTGTTGCCGACGCCGATGATGAGCACCCGCTCACCGATCGATGTGGTATGCTCGAAGTGGACGGACTCGAGCCACTCGATGCCGATGTGGATCCGGTTCGTGTCCCACCGGCCGGGAATGTCCAGCTCCTTCCCCTTCGGCGCGCCGCTCCCGACGAAAACCGCGTCGTACGCCTCGGCGAGCAGCCCGCCCATGCTCGCCACCGGCGTACTCAGTCGCAGATCGACGCCCATGTCGATGATCATCGCGACTTCCTCATCCAGCACGCTCGCGGGGAGACGAAACGCCGGAATGTTCGTCCGCATCAGCCCGCCAGGCCGGCCGAGCTTCTCGAAGATCACGCACTCATAGCCCTGGGGCATGAGGTCGTTCGCCACGGTGAGCGATGCCGGGCCGGAGCCAACGAGCGCGACACGCTTGCCGTTCTTGCGCTCGGGGATCTTCGGCAGGAAGTCGCTGACATCGTCGCGTAAATCAGCGGCGACGCGCTTCAAGCGACAAATCGCGACCGGCTTTCCATCGACGCGGGTTCGGCGGCACGCCGGCTCGCAGGGCCGGTCACAGGTGCGGCCAAGGATACCGGGGAAGACGTTGGACGCCCGGTTGACCAGGTACGACTCGGTGTAGCGGCCCTGCGCGATGAGGCGAATGTATTCCGGCACGTTGGTGTGTGCCGGACAGCCCCATTGGCAGTCTACGACCTTATGGTAGTACCGCGGATCCGCGACGTCCGTTGGCTGCATGATGCCTCGCAGCGGGATACCTCATGTTCGTGCGCGCGCAGGTGAAGCACAAGGAGGTCGAGGGTATCGAGGTCGTCGAGGTGATCCAGGGCACGTCGTCGCCCTCCTCGATCACCTCGACACCCTCGACTACCTAGGCAATCGCGGCCTTCAGCTTCTCGAGGTCGCCTTCCGCCCTGGGATAGCGTGGGGCCATTCGCGCGAGCGTGTCGACGACGGTCTGCGCGACCAGGTAATCGCGGACTTTCTTCTTGTCCGCGGGGACGATGTACCAGGGCGCCCACGGGGTGCTGCACTTTCCCAGGGCATCTCGATAGGCACTCGTGTACTTGTCCCAGAGTGCGCGCTCGCCAAGGTCGCCCTCATTGAACTTCCAGTGCTTCGACGGATCCTCGAGACGAGCGAGCAGCCGCTCCTTCTGCTCGTCCCGCGAGATGTGGAGGAAGAATTTGAGGATCGTGACCCCGTTCTCGCTCAGCATGCGCTCGAAGTCGTTGATCTGCTGATACCGCTTCGCCCAGACGGCCCGCGGAACCAGCTCGCGCACGCGAACCACGAGCACGTCCTCGTAATGCGAGCGGTTGAAGATGCCGATGGTGCCCCTCTCGGGGACCGCGTGATGGACACGCCAGAGGTAGTCGTGGCTCAGCTCGAGCTCACTCGGCTTCTTGAAGCTGGTAACGACGCACCCCTGCGGATTCACGGCATTGAAGACTCTGCGAATGGTACCGTCCTTTCCGCAGGTGTCGCGTCCCTGAAGGACGACGAGCAGCGAGCGCTTCGACTCCGCGTACAGGCGCTCCTGGAGCTCGGTGATGCGCTCCAGAAGGGCCTTCGTCTTTTCCTTGAGCGCATCCTTGCTTGGCACCCCTTTGGGCCGCCGAGCGTCGCGGTCGCCAATGCGGATCGGCGTGGTGCGCGTGATGGGACGGAGCTTCACGGATCGGCTCAGCCTTCGACAATGGGACGGCGACAATAGAGCGCGCTCGCCCTGCTGGCAAGCGCAACCGCTGCGCGGCCGCTCCGCTTGACCTCATGACAGCCGGCGTATACCCTGTTGGCATGGTGAGCTCCTTCCTGCGCGCAGCTGTCTACTATCCCTACGCGTCCCGGCCCACGGAACGCGGTGGCAGGCGTTTGCGCGTGTAAGCGCTCGCGATCAGCCAGTTTCGCCCGCGGCCCGTGGAGATTCCACGGGCCGCTTTTTGTTTTCTCCGAGTACGAGGAACTCATGCTCGACACATCCGACGCGCCCGCCGCGGAGCTGCCCCCATTCACCGCCCAGGACTACGATCTGTACGACGATGAGGCGCACGCCGTGTGGCGACTGCTCTACGAGCGGAGGATGGCCACGCTCGTCGACACAGGGAGCGAGGCATTTCTATCCGGAATGGAGCGCATTGGGCTCTCGTCGGATCGCGTTCCTGATCTCGCGGACGTAAACGTGCGCCTGGCAGCGCGTACGGGATGGGCCGCCGTGGGCGTGAGCGGCTTCATCCCGGCAGCGCAGTTCTTTCGATGCCTCGAGCGCCGTCGCTTCCCGACCACGCTCAAGGTCCGCCCGAGAGAGCAGCTCGACTACTTGCCGGAGCCGGACATCTTCCACAATGTCTTCGGCCATGTTCCGCTCCACGCAGACCCGGTGTTCGGCGATTTCCTCCAGAGGTTCGGCGCGCTGGCGGCACACGCGGAGACCGAGGAGCAGACGGTGGCCATGGCGCGGCTGTTCTGGTTCACCGTGGAGTTCGGCCTCATTCGCGAACGTGGGCGCACCCGGATCTATGGCAGCGGGCTCATCTCGTCGCACGCCGATGCGGCGAACGCGCTCGGTCCGAATTGCGATCGGCGACCGTTCGACGTCGATGCGGTGATGAGCCAATCGTTCGACATCGACCGACTGCAGAACGTGTTGTTCGTCGTCGATTCGTTCGATCAGCTCTTCGAGGCGGTTGAGGAAGTACGTCAGCGCCGGACCGCAACGGCATAACCACAGAGGCGCTGAGGCACAGAGGACGGCAACCACCGGCTTGGTGATTGCCGTCCTCTGTGCCTCAGTGCCTCTGTGGTCATGCGTTTAGCCCCCGCGCGCAGGACCTAGTTATCGCCGCCTCCCGGCCCGGAGTTGTCGTCATCATCATCATTGTCGTCATCATCGACCGGAACCAGCTTGTACACTTTCCCAGTTGTGCCAGCCGGCCCGAGCACGTCACGCACGCCGACGTACACCTCCCCGCGGTCGTCCTGCCCGAAGCCGAGGACGTAGTGACCCAGCCGCCCGTTCGGACGGTTGGCAATGCTGAGCTCGCGGATGGTCCACAGCCCGTGCCGCTCGTCCGAAGCGCTCAGCAGTGAGCCGTTAGGCGGGGCGAACGTGCGGCTGAAGTCGCCGAACACGTACTGGCCTTCGAGCTTCTTGATGCGATGGCCGCGATAGACGTGACCACCAATGACGGTTACGCCCAACCGCGTCTCGGCTGGCGCCGCGGTGTTGGCGGAATTGGCATACTCGATGATCGGGTTCCGCAACGGTGTACCGGCATGCGGGCTGGGCGCCTGTTCCGCACGCGGACAGTCGGGCGGCGACGCCGTGTTGTTCTCGGCGTCGAAGCAGTGGGTGCCTTCGCGCACGTTCCATCCATAGTTGCCACCGCGCTCGATGATGCTGACCTCCTCCCACAGCCCCTGACCGGCGTCGCCGACGAAGAGGCGGTGTCCGTGCTTCAGGTCGAATGACATGCGATACGGATTGCGCAGCCCGTACGCGTAGATCTCGTCGAGCCCGCGCTTTCCGACGAACGGGTTGTTTCGCGGAATCCCGTACGGCGAGCCACGGTCGATGTCGATGCGCAGGATGTTGCCAAGCAGGTTCTGCTCGGTGTCCTGGCCGTTGCCGCCGCCATTGTCGGCATACCAGTCCTCGACGTGGCCGAGTCCGACATTGTTCGCGCCGCCGCCGTCACCGATCGAGATGTAGAGAAACCCATCCTTTCCGAACGCGACCGTGCCGCCATTGTGGTTGAATTGCGGCTTGTCGACCTCGAGGATCACCCGCTCACTCGCGGGATCGGCCACGTTCGGATTGCCGGAGACACGATACTCGGCGATGCGCGCGGTGTGGTTGAAGCCGGCCGGTGCCCCGGCGCGCAACGGCGCGCTGTAATACACGAAGAAGCGACCGTTCTTTCGATAGTCAGGGTGAAAGGCAAGACCGAGGAGTCCACGCTCGTCGAATCCTGGCATGAGCGGAACCATTCGCGTGCGAACGTCGAGGAACGGCGTGGGCAGGAGCACGCCTCGTCGAGTGAGGATGTGGATTGTGCCGGTCTGGTCGACAATGAAGAGCCGGCCCGTGCGGTCGTCAGCGGAGACAATCGTGATCGGCGACGCCAGCCCTTCGGCGAGGAGCTTTACTGCCACGGGGATGGGTGCGCCGACCCGGCTCGGGCCGGTCTCCGTGCCTGACGAGTTGCCCTGCCGGTGCAGTGCGACCTCAGGTGCCGTTGCGGCAGGCTGGCTTGTCTCCTCGCACGCGACGACGACGAGCGCCGTCGCGGTCAGCGCGGCGCGAATGCGATAATGCATGACACCTCCAGTAAGAAGCGCCTGGAGTACAACACCAGCGCATCCAGATCGCAATGAGATTGCGGCGAGACTCGACGGTCGACAGGCAAGTGCTCGGAGATTTCCCGCGAACGTCGTCCGTGGGCTGCGCGGTCTCGATCTCCTCCTAGATCGACTTCAGGAAGTGCACGAGATCGGTTTTCTGCTGCGCGGTGAGACCGAGACTGCGCCGGGCGTTGTAGTGTTCCACGACCGCTTCCAGTGTCGCGGCGCTTCCGTCGTGGAAGTATGGCCCCCGCAATTGCGGAGGATTCCAGAGTCCTCGCAGCGGTGTCGTCCTGTACCTCTCGGTCACGCTGCGCAGGGCGTACGCCGGGTCTTGGCCGACCTCAGCCGCGGTGTGCAGATCTCCGTCATTAATGTCCGTGAAGGTCGCTCCGGCGTGACAGCTCGAACATTGCCCGGGACCCTCGAAAACGGTTCGTCCCCGCGCCGCCGCTGCCACGTCGAACTCCGCAGCTACCGGCGCAGGCTTGTCGAGGCTGAACTGATACGCACGAAGCGCGGCGAGCTTCGCCGACACCATGTCCGGCGGATTCTGAACGTTGACGCCGATACGAGGATCGCTGAACGTGCCGTGCCCATGCATTTGCGTGATCGCCACGTACGCGTTCCAGTAGGAGACGGTATCGTCGCCGGTGTACAGCTCCCTTCGCACTTCACGCAGCCCGAAGGCCGGCGGCAATACCACCGGGATGTTCAGGCCATCGCGGTTGAAGCGAGGGTCGTACATCCCGGGTCCCCAGGAGTTGTAGACCGCTTTCTGGCCCGTCGTGAGCGCAGGAGAGAGCGCCACGATCGCACCTACGTTGAGGTCGCGGTTGGGCCACCCGTCCAGCCGCCTCCCGATGCCCGGCGCGAAGGAGTTGTCCACCGTGGAGTGGCACAGCGCGCACGTGATGCCGACACGCGTGAGGTTGTCGCTCGCATCGACCTGACCGATTACACCAACGACCGCGCCCAGCTTGAGAAGCGCCACGGTCGTCGCCGGGTCATCGAGATCGATGTCCCCCGCCAGCAGAGCCGCCCGGACCTGTGCCGGCAGAGTGTCGACGTCGACCTTCAAGCCCACTGAGAGTGCCGTGGCCGGACTGACGCCGGTGCGGATCACCTCATGCATTCGGAGCGTATCGGTCCAGAACGTCTCATCGCCGAACGTGTCGAAGCGAAAGACGGTCTTCCCCTGCGCAACGAGGGCGGGGTCGAGCGGCTCCGGACCGGTCGGCCCATCATCATCGCATGACGACACCAGAAGAGCGGCGGCGGCCACGCCCACTGCCAGCGGGAGCGGCCACCACCGGTTGCCGCGCGGGTGAGAGGGTTGCAACGACGGACGCGTGCTGTTCGGGCTCATCATGATTGGATCCTCCGACGCCTGATCCCTAGCGAAAAGCGGGAAGCAGTCGTATTGCGGTAGTGACCATGAGGCTCACCCAGGCACGACGCCGCGCCGACAACCGAAAGCAGAGAGCGCCGAGATTGGGAAGATATTTATTAAATATCTGCAAACACTATTCCCGGTCCGTTCCCACCTGTCAGAGCACGAGGTTGGAGGGTTGATGGCGCCTCACCCGGAGCTCCCGAGTCCGCCGAAGGGAACGCGGAGGCTCATCGTCGACCTGCTCCGCCGGTCCCCGTTGACCGCAAACGAAATCGCGCTGAAGTGCGGTATGACCCACAACGCCGTCCGCGGTCATCTGACGGCGCTGCAACGCGATGGGCTCGTCCGAGAAGGCGGCCTCCGCCGCAGTGGAACCCGGCCCGCGGTGGTCTACGAGCTGGTCCCTCGCGCCGACGCCGCCCTGTCGCACGCGTATGTGCCATTCGTCGCGCAGCTGCTCCGTGTTCTCGGCGAGCGCATGTCGAAGGAAGAGCTCGATGAGCTCATGCGCACCGTCGGGCAGCGACTTGGTGCGGAGTGGCCGCGCTTCAAAGGCGATCTGCGCGAGCGCGTCGACGCGGTCGCCGCCCTGCTCCAGGATCTCGGCGCGCTCACCGAGGTCGAGCCGTGGGATGAGGGCTTCATCCTTCGGGGCTATGGGTGCTTGCTAGGCGAAGCCGTACACGGGCGACCTGAAGTGTGTCGGGCCATGGGAAGTCTCGTCGCGCATCTCGCGGAAGCCCCGGTCGAGGAATGCTGTGAGCGAGGCGAGCACCCGCGCTGCTGCTTCGAGGTCTCCACGCCCTGAGCTCGGCCGGTACGTCGATACCTCGGACGAAACGTGCTCCGCGTCACGACTCCGGCGTGGCGTGAATCGGCGCTGAGACCCTCGTGCGGCCTCCATCGTATGTGATGTCGCCATGCGCGCTACGGTTCGCGCACTGTGATCCACGTCACTTCTGCACTTTTCCGGAGACTGCCTGTCATGCGTACTTCGCATCCCGCTGCCCTTCTCGGCCTCTCGTTCGTGATGATGGCGCTCCTCGCCGGCTGCGAGACCAAGAAAGAGCGCGCCCGTGCCGACAGCCTCCAGGCGATCACCGACCGCCAGCTTGCGCTCACGACCTCATTATCGTCGCAGAAGGATTCGCTGATGCGCGCGATCTTCGAGAGCGACTCGCTGCTGACGAAAATCGACAGCCAGATCCGCACGGTGAAGGGTCTTCCCGCCAAGAAGCGCGTGAAGCGCAACTATGAGAGCCCGCTCGAAGAGCAGCTCGTGCGGCGCAAGGAGCTCAGCGACCGCGTGGAAGCGCTCGTGCAGCGCGCCCGCGTGACGGCCGCCGAGCTGGCCGACAGTCGGAAGCGCGAGCAGGAGCTTCGCGGGAAAAACGATACCCTTCAGCTCCGCATCGAGGATGATCAGCGCATCATCGCCGAGCTGGGCAACAAGGTGCAGGAGCAGGCGGCGACCATCGCCGCCCTCGACCTGCGCGTGGACAGCCTGATCACCGAGACGAAGGTGATGGGCGAGCGGTACTACCGCGCCTACTACGTGGTTGGCACCGAGGATGAGCTGGTCGAGAAGGGCATCGTCGAGCGCGAGGGCGGCGCGAATTTCCTGATCGCGCACATTGGACGCACGCTCCAGCCCGCGCGCGCGCTCGACCCGGAGCTCTTCACCGCGATCGACCGCCGTGACATCCGCGAGATTCCGCTGCCGGACTCGACCAAGCGCTACGCCGTGGTGTCCCGTCAGAGCCTCGACAACGCCGAGGTGATGGAGCGCGATGAAGAGGAGTTCCGCGGACTGCTGCGGATTCCGGATCCCGAGCGGTTTTGGGGGACGTCCCGCTTTTTGATTCTCGTCGCGAAGTGAGTCGTCTGAACGGCAGAGACGTCAGAATACAGAATTCAGAATGTCAGACAAAACCTGCGGGGAGCCAGTCTGGCTCCCCGTAGTCGTTTCTGAATTCTGAATTCTGTATTCTGATATCTGACGTCTTTGCCGTTCAGACGAATAATCCCTACTCGGGCACAATGGCCGGCTGTCGAGCATTCCCCGCCCCCTCGACCAGCACTCTCACCCCAGTCGTTTGCGGCGGAGGTGGAATCGGTGGTACCCCAACGCCATCGCCGGTTGCCCGCGGCGCCCCGTACGCGACGAGGTCGCCATCCTCTCCGTAGGCACCGCGCACGGCGACGCAGTAATGCGCTCCGCACGACGGCTCGCCTAACGCCGTGTCGGGAAGCACGGCATAGTCCGCGGCCGCGCCCCCGGTCGCTGGAATGCTCCGCAAGCGCGGCGTGCCGGCGCTGGTCGCATAGACGATCTGTGTCCCTGACGCACTCCAGGAGGGATCGAACGCACCGCCGGCCTCGCTCGTCAGCTGCACCGCAGCGCCTCCCGACGCGTCGACGACGAACACCTGCGACGTGCCCGTTCGCGCCGAGGTGAAGGCGATGCGATCGCCCTGCGGGCTCCACGCCGGTGCGCGCTCCGGAGAGAAAGTCGCGGAGCCCGTCGCGAGCGGCGCCAGCGATCCGCCGAGGGTATCCATGGTCCAGAGACGCGGCGTACCGCTGCGCATGCTGATGAAGACGATGCGGTCGCCCGCCGGATGCAGTGCGGGCTCACCATCGGTCGCAGTGTGCGTCGTCAGACGGCGCGGCGCGGTGGCGCGCATATCCGAGAAGTACACCTCGGGATTCCCGTCGCGATCCGACGTGAAGACGAGACGGCCGGCGGCAACGTGCGGCTCCTCATCCCCGAACGCATTGCTCGTCAGGCGCGTCACCGTGTCCGCGCTCCACAGAAACAGCTCGGCATCCTGATCCGTGCCTGACACGAATACGACGGCTGGGAGTGTGACGTCCAGCGGGCCGGTCTCGTCGCATCCACTCGCGATGAGGACGGCAGCGAGCGCGAGCCCGGCGCGCCAGGTCACGGGAAGAAGCCCGTGCTTCCCGGGATGTCGGCCAGCCTGACGCGATCGGCGGGGTTGTTGGGATCGAGCAGCTCGCCGGTACTCGGATCCACGACGAGGCCCGCCGGATACTGAAGCGTCAGCGCCGTGAGCGAGGCGTGGCGCATCAGCGTCGGCGCGACCCAGGGGCGCCGCGAGCGCGGTGTCGCGCCCACGTCGCTCGACCCGCTAACGTGCGATTGTAGGTCCTCGATGTCTCCCATCGTGCCCCTCGCGGGCGTCGTCGCCCGGTATCCGGGTTAGACGAATCGATACCCTTCGGGGTCACTACGGGCTGGCCTACGCGAGCCTGGCGAGGGTGAGCGGCAACTGCTCCAGCTGCGACTCCGTGTGCGCGAGGTGGAACGCCGGCACCGAGTCCGCGGTGGCCGCGAGCACGGTAAGGTGACGCGGCGCATCCTCATTGTCGATGAGGCACCCACGGAGACTGGCGCACGAGCGAGGCGAGCGTGACGGCGGGGCCCACTCGAAGCACGCGGTCGCGCTGCGAACGCTCGAGAAGGAGAATCCTCCGCACCGGTGCCTGACGGACGACCTCCCGCTCCACCGGTACGCGAGCGCGCGGATCGCGCGCGGCGACGCGCGGCGCCAACGCCTGCAACTCAGGAAACTGCTTGGCGAGGCCGAGGCTCACACGCAGAGGATCGCGCCAGGCGCGGGCCACGAGACCCCCCTCGGCATCCTCGATGAGCACGCCATCGTCGCCGAGCAATGACCACCCCTGCCTGACGAGGACCCAGGCCAGCGTGGACTTGCCGCTGCCGCTGTCGCCGGCGAGGAGCCACGCGCCCCCGGCCGGATCGACGACGGCCGAGGCGTGCACCAGGTAGCGGCCCCGCGCGCGTAGACGAAGAATCGCCCCGACTCGCGCAAGTGACCGCCGTGCCGTTGGCGAAGCCGTATCGTACCCCGCTCCTCGCACCAGGCGCCCTTTGCGCAGCAGGAGCTCCGCCGGCTCCGCGACGTGCGCGAGATGCACGCCGTTTTCGTCGGTGGTTGCTCGGACGTCCTCCCACTCCCAGGGCCGGGTCGCGACGCTCATGACGCGTGCGCGATCTGCGTCCAGGAGTGGCCCGGGAACGCGGTGAGGAAGCGCGTCTGTCCATGCCGACGCGCGCAGCTCATGCAGGGGAAATCATCGAGCGCATCGAGCTTCCCTATCTGGTGCAGACGGGTGGTTTCGCCGTGAAACGCGTCGTACGCGCTCGCAGCCCGGGCAGCGATCGCGGCCAGTGACTCCGTCCTGAGATCACCGACGATCTGCTCCCCGCCGTTGCCATAACGGGACAGCTGACAGCAGAAAGGCACCCGTCCTCGCGCGTCGATGTAGAGCTGACGCGACGCGAGCGTGTTGCAACGCTCGCGCGGCACCGGCATCGGACCGCCGTAGTCGAGAACGACCGGAACGATCGCGTGCGGTGCTATCGCGTTCACTTCCCGGGCGATTTCGCGCCACTCCTCCGGCGAAAGGTCCAGCCCGGCGGCCGCGGTCTCCGGCGTTGGCTGCATGAGAGTGAGGTGCAGTGCGCGAACGCGGAGATCAGCGGCGACGGCGATCGCCTCGCCGATCTCGGATCGGCTTCGCCGCGTGAGGAGCAGCGACAGCTCGGCCATCATGCCCCGGCTGAGCACGGACGCCGCGCCCAGGAGCGCGCGCCGGAAGCTTCCCTTCCCGCGCTGCTCGTCGTGCGTGGCCTCGGTACCCCCGCTCAGACTTACGCGCACGAAGCGAGGTCTGTGCGACTGAAGCAGCGGCAGATGACGGGGCACCAACCATCCATTCGTGACGAACCGGTACGACACACCTCGCTGAGCCAGCTCCCGAACCACAGCGGGAAAGAGCTCCGAAGCCAGTGGCTCCCCACCGGTGAATACGACCTCGACCGACCCGAAGAGCGCCGTGGCTTCATCGAGCACTCGGCGGATCAGCTCCAGATCGAGCCGTTCGATGGTCGCCTGATGCGACCCACGGATGCAGTGGGTGCAGTGCAGGTTGCAGAGATTGGTGAGCTCGAAGCCGATGTCCACGAGCAGGAATCGGGGGGAGGGTGCGTCGATCCTGACGCGCTGTCCACGATTCAGACGCCGCCGCGTCACGGCCCGCTGGCGCGCCGAAGAATCGTTTGACTATTTTTTGTGGGCGTACCCTTCCTTTCCGCCTCAATCCTTTCTCTGTCCTATGCTTACCTCGATTCGTGCGGGCGCCGTAGCGGCGCTCGCCTTGACCGGCATTGCGTGCGCCGGCTCCACGATAGGCAGTGGTGTCGGCGACGCGTTTCTCGAGAATCCTCCCTTCTACGCCGGCGGTCCCGTCACCGCCGCCGGCCGCATCGCCCACCTGGGCATCGCCTACCAGCGTGGCGCCACCCAGGAGCCGATCTTCGAGCCCGCGAACGAGAGCGGAAGCCCCATCGCCGCCCTCCTGCGCGAGATGAACACCTACCTCGATTCGTTAGGCGCCAGTGTGCGCGTGGCCCCTCCATCCGCCGCACCAGGCCGGTCGCCTGACGTCATGTTCAGCTGCGAGACCGCCCCGGATGCCGACTGCGCCACCGCCGAGGAAGGCGTGCTCGGGGATCGTGAGAAGAAGATGCGTTTGGCTGTGGCCCGTCCCTCCGGGGAATGGACCGCCTGGCTGGGGTCCGCGCTGAATGCAGCGGGTGCGTCGCGAGCACTTCTTATTACGCTCGAGATCGGCGACTACCGCATGACGCAGAAATCCTGGCGCGGAGACAAGGCGGTGCTACTCGGTACCAATTACTCGGTCAACGTCCCCTGGCTGACGTCGCTCGAGACGCCAGTGAACGTTCTGCAGCTCACCGGCGCACTCATCGATCCTGACGGCAAGGCCGTGCGCATCGGTGCCGAAGGGCTTCTGGCACGGCGCACGCGGCTGCTCGTCAGCAGCATCGGCGGGCAGGAGCTGATCAGCGATGAGGACGTGCAGCGTCTGCGCACCGCGCGACGCGAGGACCTGCCCGGTCAGCCGCTCGTGTGGCAGGTCGCGATCCGTCACCTCGTCGCACAGCTCACGGGACGGCCGGAGCTCGCCGCGCGCTGAGCCCGGCCGGGGCACTGTCGCCCGAGACTACGGCGGAGTCCAGCGCGTCGAGATGGTTCGCGCGCAGGACTCGCCGTCCGTCTTCGGACATCAGGAACATCACAAACCGCTCGGCCAGCCGCGGATGAGGCGCCCCGCGGGGAATCGATAGCGCATAGACGATTGGCTCCCCGCGCATGGTGAGGCTGTCGCCCGGCCGGCGCCCTACGGTGCGCACCATCGCCGTCTCGTAGAAAGCGGAGTCGCTCATGTTGCCGAGCGAGACGGAGTCCGGGAATGGGACGAACTCCAGTGACGCGCCACGCGCAACCGACTCGTACTCGAACGCATAGTCGAGCTCAGCCGTCTCGAGCAGCGCCACGAGATCGATTTCCTTCGGACGGACGTTGCGCGGCGGAATCGCCCCTCGGAGGCGAGCGGCGAGCCCCGGCTGGCGATAGTATCGCTCGGCCAGCTGCATAACGAGGAGTGAGCGGTATCCCGCGGGGTCGAGATTGGGGTCGCTGTGTCCCGTCTCTACACCGGGACGCAGAACGATCTGCCACCAGTTCGCCGGAGTGATGACATTGGCGTGGCGCGAGCGATCGGTGTGCGCAAGCACCATCCGGTTGCGCGCAAACCGCGCATACCAGGAGGTGTGCTCCGGGACCAGCAGCTGGGGAAAGATCTGGTAATCGGCGAGGGCGATGACGTCCGGGACACGTCCAAGCTCCGTGACCTTCCGCGCCGTCTCGAGACTTCCCGCCTGCTCCTGCTCGAACGGCACGCCCTCGCGCACGGCGAAAGTATCGAGCGCAGCGCGGATCGGCCGCGCCAGGCTACCGGCGTTGAAAACGACGAGCGGTCCTTCGTCGCGAGCATTCGTAGCGGAGCCGCTGTCGTCGCCGCGGGCGCAGCCGAGCGCGATCAGCATCACACCGAGAAGTCGTCGCATCGTCATCGGATGATGCACCGGAGACCGAGGGCGCAGAAGGCCGGACAGTCTTCCGCCTTGACGGGCGGGCGCCGCGGCTTTATATAACTAATCGGTTATGAATCAAGCGGCCCGGCTCGACCTCGCCTTTCACGCCCTCGCCGATCCCACGCGCCGACGCATCGTCGAGCGACTCGCACGTGGCGACCATCCGGTGATGGAGCTCGCGCGCGAGTTCGCGATCTCGCAGCCCGCGGTTACGAAGCATCTCGACGCCCTCGAAGGCGCGGGAATCATTGGCCGCCGCCGCGCGGGGCGCCAACGCATTTGCTATCTGCGCCCCAAGGCGCTGGAGAGCTCCGTCGAATGGATCGCACGCTGCCGGCACTTCTGGAATCAGCGTTTCGACGCGCTCGACACGCTGCTCGCCGAGGACACTTCAGAGGAGGTTTGACTCATGGCTGCCACCGCCGCTCCGGGCGCAACCGTCGTCGTGCGCCGCACGTTCAAGGCTCCCGTCGCCAAGGTGTTTCGCGCATGGAGCGATCCATCGATGGCGACACGGTGGAGCTGGGGACCGGAATTCGACACGGTCGCCATTGACTTGTCCTGTCAGACGGGCGGTGTGTGGCGCCAGCACATTCACGATCGCACGACCGGCGTCAACTGGTACTTCGATGGCGTGTTTCAGGAGGTCGTGCCGAACAGAAAGCTCGTGCACACCTTCCACTTCACGAACGATCGCGGCTACGACGAGCCACCGTCACTCGTGACGATCGAGTTCACCGAGCGCGGCGGCAGCACCGACGTCGCGCTCACGCACACGCAGCTCTCGGAAGCGAAGGTGAGGGAGACAAACGAAGGGTGGATTGCGATCTTCGACGCGATGGACGGGCTCGTCTAGCAATGCGGAATACGGAATGCGGAATGGGAGAAACGCCGATCCCATTCGCATTCCGATTCGCCCTTCAGGTCTTAACGAACTTCGCCACCGCCGTCCCACCCTCGCTGAGGGTCAGCGTATCACCGCTGATCGAGTACCGATCCGCTCGCTCGAGCACGCCCACGAAGCGAGTCTCCTGGCGCATTCGTGCCTCTTCCACGCACGCCATCTTCGTGCTGAAGAGACCGGAGAAACGGATGCGCTCGCCGTCAGCCTCGTAGCGGCCTCCCATCGAATTGCAGCCGGTCGCGCCGCCGACGCGATCGACGCTGTCGCGAGAGAAAATCAGGTGCGGCTCGCGAGCACCTCCGCCCGCGAGCGACGGTTGACCTTCGAGCTCGACCAGCCGCCAGCGCGCTCCAACGAGGGCGCTGCCTGCGCTCACGGAGCCCGTCGCTGCTGCGGTTTCATTGCCTGGTGGCGATGACTTCGCGCACCCGACTGCCAGTGCGACCATGAGCCACAGCGTTGTCGGTTTCATTTTCGCTCCTCCTCATTCCTCGTCCCTTGTTCTAACGGTTGGCACATCCCGGAAGGTGACCTCCGCGACCCACCCGTCCACCCCGAACATCGTCTCCAGCATCTCCTTCGCGCTCGCCTCGGCACGCGCAGTCAACCGCATCTGCTCGGCCGAGCGAGTGAGCTGCTGACGGGCGAGCTGGAATATCCGGTCGCGATCTTCCGACCGGAACGGGTTCCACAAGCCGCGCTGCTCGTCGTACGTGTTGATGTCCGTCACCTCGGTGGCGAGCAACGTCGCGTGAGGGAGCGCGATGTCGATGCGGCGTGCCTCCTCATCGATCTTCACGTCGGCGCCGGACTTGAGATCGACCCCGGCCAGCAGCCGCGCCGTCACGACCACCAGCGACTGCTTGGTCGAGCCGTACCATGTGTTGCGGTACACGAGGACGTCCCGCACCGTCGCCTCGACGGACACGAGCTTCGCCACGTTCTGCACGCGGTCGACGACGAGCTCGTGCGTGACGGTCGTCGTGTTCTTCCGACCGGTGAGAAATCCCCCGATCGTCGAGCACTGCTGAAGCCCGATCCCGAGGACGAGCGCGGTGGCCGCGACCGGAAGCAGCCAGGGACGGATGCGGGGGTTCATGCTACAGAATGCGGAATGCGGAGTGCGAATTGGTCATTGAACGCGAACCGACTCGGCGGCAACCTGCACTCCGCATTCCGCATTCCGCATTTCTGTCACTCACCGTATCGTGACGTACCTCTCCAGCCTCGCCACCTCGGCGCTGTCCACGTACTTGCCGATCTCGCGACGGAACCGCTCGATCGAGTTATATGGACGGTATTCCTCGAACTCGTGCTGCATGCGGGCACCGACGCCGGGGATCAGGAGGATCTCCTCCTTGGTCGCGGTGTTGAGATCGATCGGCCTCCACAGCCTCGTGTACACACTGTCGCGTTCCGCCTCGGTGAGGTGGCTGGCGAGCGCACGATCGACTGCGACCATGTTGTCGTACTGGCGACCCTGCACCAACGCGTTGGCGGCCGCGGAATCTATGCCCGGCAGTGCAAGAAGCTGTTCGCGGGTCGCGGCGTTAGGATCGAGAAACGTGCTGGACGAGGATGTCTCGGTCGACCCCGCCGAGGCGGTGGTCTCGGCCGCCCCGGCGGCGGTCGTGTCCACCGCCTGATCGCCGTCGCGCGATGCATTGCATGCGACGGTGAACACGGTCAGGGCGAGGACGAATGGAACGAGCGAAGCGCGCACGCGTATCATTGGATCTCCTACGGTTAGTGGTGGCGGCTGGACATGCTCCGCACGGCGCAAATCGGCGTCTTCTGCGGTGGCACTGCTTCTGCCATTGTCAGGGCCGAGGGCTACTCGAACGGAGACTTATTCCACATGCAAGATACGCTGCACGGGCCCCTGGCGCGTCCTCGCGCGGGGCTTCTCGGCATAGTCATACTGACGGTCACGCTGGGCGCGGGGTGCCGGAACAACGACGCCGCGACCCCCGAGAGCCACCTGGGCGAGGTTGCGGACACGTGGAGCCCCGGTGGGCTGACCAAGGTCCGGAACATCCCGGTCGCCGCGCTCCAACAGGCGATTGAGGCCCGGGTCGCCACCGGAAAGCGGCCGAAGGGGCTCGACGAGGGAGACTGGGCGCGCGTCGTCAAGCTGTACGAGCACTACCAGCACGTCCCGCTCTGGTTGGAGGAGGACGCCGACAGCGAGCGCGCCGATCAGCTGGTGGACGCGCTGGCGACCGTGCACGAGCATGGCCTGGTCGGCAACGCGTACCCCTTGGAGGAGCTACGAGCGGCCCTCGCGCCGATCGACAAGAACCGTCGTCCTCGCGTGGAGCACCTCGCCGAGGCGGACGTCATGCTGACCTCGATCTACGTGGCGCTCGGCGAAGACCTGCTCACGGGGCAGATCGACCCGGGAAAGGTCTCGCCCGACTGGCGCATTCGGCAGTCGACGGCCGACGTCGACAGCCTCCTCGCGCGAACGCTGCGCGGGAACCCACTCGATCGCGCCATCGCCCTGATGCGTCCGCAGGACGAGCAGTATACCTCGCTGCGCGAGCAGCTCAAGCGGTATCGCGGGATTGCTGCCGCAGGCGGGTGGACGAAGGTTCCCGCGGGCCCGTCACTTCGTCCAGGTGATACCGCACAGGTCGAGCGACTGAGAGCGCTGCGCGAGCGCCTCGCCGTCGAGGATTTCATCGACCGCGGAGACATCACCGCCGATTCCACCGGGCGGGCCATCTATGAAGGCGAGCTCGCAGGCGCGGTCGCGTCATTCCAGCGACGGCACGGCATTGTCGTCGACAGCATCCTCGGTACGGGGACGCTCGCGTCGCTCAATCAGACCGCGCAGTACCGCGCCGGACAGATCATGGCCAATCTCGAGCGGTATCGCTGGATGCCGCGTTCGTTAGGCGACCGGTACATCTACGTCAACGTGCCGGCGTTCCACCTCGACGCCTACGACAACGGACGGCCCGTCCTCTCGATGAAGGTGATCGTCGGCCAGGACTACGCCGACCAGGCAACGCCGGCGTTCGCCGACTCGATGACCTACCTGGAGTTCGCGCCGTACTGGAACGTTCCAGAGAAGATCGCTGAGGAGGAGCTGTGGCCGAAGATCAACGCCGATCCCAGCTATCTGGAGCGCAACGAATACGAGATCGTGGAAGATCGGGGCGGTCCGCGCATTCGCCAGCGCCCGGGCAAGAAGAACGCGCTTGGAACGGTGAAGTTCATCTTCCCCAACGATCTGAACATTTATTTGCACGACACGCCCGATCATTCGCTGTTCGATCGCGACGTGCGCGCGTTCAGCCACGGATGCATCCGTGTCGAGAAGCCGCTGGAGCTGGCGAAGTACGCGCTCGCGGGAATGCCTGGATGGACGGAGGACCGGATCGAGCGCGCGACGGAGGGAACGAATCGTCAGGTCGTGCTCAAGAAGAAAATCCCCGTCTACATCGTGTATTTCACGGCGTACGTGCGCGACGGCAACCTGTGGTTCGCGAACGATCTGTACGAGCGCGACAGTGAGCTGGTGAAGCTGGTGGCGCGCTCCGCGATACCGTCGCCGCAGGAGGTGGCGCTGCTGGCGGAGCTACGGAAGCTGGCAGACTAGTAGGGGTCAGGAGTCAGGGATCAGGAGTCAGGGATGGAAAGGCGCGGCAGCCCAGCTGCCGCGCTCATCTGATGAGGGCCGCCCGCGCGAAGCGCGGCGGCCCCTTTCCACCCCTGATCCCTGACTCCTGACTCCTGATCCCTCCTTCAGCGCCCCTAGCGCCCCCAGCGCCCTTAGCGCCTTTTTTAGCTCCCATGCCTCCCGCCAAAGGCACTATCGCCATCCTGACCGGCGGCGGTGACGTCCCCGGTCTGAACCCCGCGATTCGGGCGATCACCATCCGCGCGCTCCGCGAAGGATACCGCGTCGTCGGCATTCGCCGCGGTTGGGCGGGCCTTGTCGATTACAATCGCGAGAAAGGCGTGGACAACAGCGAGAGCGTGCAGGAGCTCTCCGAGGCGATCGTGAATCGCGCTGGCCGCACTGGCGGCACGTTCCTCCACACCTCGCGCACGCGCCCCAGCCATCTGCCCCGCCAGCGAGTGCCCACGCACATGAGCGGATACGACGCCGACATCAACGACGTCACCCCCGACGTGCTCAAGAACCTCGAGCACATCGGCGTGGACGCGCTCATCCCCATCGGCGGCGACGACACCCTGAGCTATGGAAAGCGTCTGCACGACGAAGGGATACACGTCGTCGCGATTCCGAAGACGATGGACAACGACGTCTACGGTACCGACTACTGCATCGGGTTCAGTACCTGCGTCACCCGGACGATCGAGCTCACGCACCGGCTGCGGACGTCGGCGGGATCGCATGAGCGCTTTCTGGTGATCGAAGTCTTTGGCCGATATGCCGGGTTCACCGCGCTCCTTCCGACGATGGCCGGCGCGGCCGATCGCTGTCTGATTCCCGAGTACGCGGCCGACGTCGAGCAGCTCACCGAGCTCATGGTCTACGACCACAACCGGCACACGAGCAAGTATTCGGTGGCGCTGGTGTCCGAGGGCGCGAGTCTCAGCGCGCACCAGGGGATGAGCTTCGAGAGCGAAGAGACCGACATGTTCGGTCACAAGAAGCTCGGTGGCGTGGGCGACAAGATCGCCGCGGCGCTCAAGGAGTACTCGCCGAAATACAACAACGGCCGCCGCATTGACGTCGTCAATCAGCGACTCGGCTACCTCGTTCGCTCCGGCGATCCCGACGCGCTCGACTCGATCGTGCCAATGGCCTTCGGCAATCTCGCCCTGCAGCTGGTGCTGAAGAAGCAATACGGTCGTCTCGTCAGCATCCACCGCGGCGTCTACGACAGCGTGCCGATCACGAGCGTAACGTCGGAGAAGAAAGTGGTAGACGTCAGGAAGTACTACAACACCGAGCGATTGCGGCCGATCTACGAGTTCGACGGGGCGCCGCTGTTCATTATGACGAGCGACTAGCGGGGGCGCTGTACAAGCGCTTCTCCGGCGCCCCTTTTTCTTCATTCGCCAGTTCGAGCGGTCGGTGGCCCCAATGTTGAAGCTATCGTCCACATTTGACGCACAATCGGGAGGACATGTGGACATGGGCAAGCGTAGAGATCCGCGATCAATGCACGCCGAGGGACAACACGGGCCGCGCACGCACGCGCGATTCGTCGAGCAGCTCCACGAGGCCCCACCGGCGGAGCCGGTCGAAGAAGTCGCCGAGCGCAAACGGATTCGAGCGGCGCGCGAGGGCAAGCGCCGCCTCGTCGAGGACCGACAGCAGCACGACGAGGGAGAAAAGAACAGCGAGCGGACGCGGTTCGCGAAGGATCATCAGCACGGGAAGACCGGGGATGGGCCGAGCGACAACACCGGCAACCTTCACGGTGTCACGGGAAGCCGCTCGCACCGCGCGGACAACACGACCAGGGGACGGGGCGGCTTGCCGCGGAAGAAGCGCTCAGACTGAACGTCTGCGGACCGTCATCCTGATGCCGTTAGCGGGGCGTAGCGTGATCGTTGGAAAGAGCGCTACGCCCTTTTCGTCATCCAGCACCAACCGAAATCGCCGCACGATGCAGGCGAGCAGCAGCACCGCTTCCATCATCGCGAATCGATTCCCAATGCAGATGCGCGGCCCCCCTCCAAAGGGGAAGTACGCAAACCTCGGCAACCGCTGCGCGGCATTTCCCGCCCACCGCTCCGGGAGGAATTCCTCCGGGCGGTCGAACCACCGCGCGTCGCGATGCACGACCCAGGGACTGATGAAGATCGAGGTCCCGGCGGGGACCTGATAGCCGGCGATCGTACAGTCCTCGACCGCCTCGCGGCCTAACGCGTACGCGGGAGGATAGAGCCGCATCGCCTCCATGACCACCATTTCGGTGAATCGCAGCCGTGGCAGGTCCGCGACCGTCGGCGCTCGCTTGCTGCCGAGAACGTCGGTGAGCTCCGTCCGGATGTTCTCGGCGACCGCCGGGTGCTTCGACAGAAGGTAGCACGCCCACGACAGCGCGATCGCCGTGGTCTCGTGCCCCGCGAGAAGGATGGTGATCGCCTCGTCGCGTAGCTGCTCGGTGGTCATTGCCCGGCCGTCTTCATCCCGCGCCTGCATGAGCATGCCGAGCAGGTCGCCCCGCCCATCGTGATCCCGATGCTCGTCGATGATGCGATGGACGACGCCGTCGAGCCGACGAACGGCGCGCTTGTACCGGAGATTCCCGGGAATCGGGATCGCGTCGGGAATTCGGAAGGGCCGGCGAAATCGAGAGGCGATCTCCTTCGTCGCATCGTCGAGCGCGCCGCCAATGGTTTCCACCTCATGCGCCACGTCGGCATCGAACAGCACTTTCGCGACGATCAACAGCGTGAGACGCATGAGCTCGTGATGCACGTCGAGCGTGTCGCCGTCGCGCCATTGGTCAAGCGCGTGCTCGGTGTAGCTCACCATCACGTCGCCATAGGCCGCGATGCGGTCCCGGTGGAACGACGGCTGTGCGAGACGCCGTTGACGAAGCCAGAAGTCGCCCTCGCTGGTGAGCAGCCCGTTGCCGAAAATGCCCCGGACGTGACGCCAAAAGAACGTGTGCTTGATGAAGTTCTTGTGATCAGTCACCAGCACCTGCTCAATGTGCTCCGGATTGCTGAGCACGAACGCCGGCCATCCTGCGAGGCTCAGGAAGGCGACCTCCCCATGATCACGCGCGCAGGATGCGAAGAGTCCGAGGATGTCGGTCCCCAGCTCCGGAAGGTTGCCGAGGAGGAAGTGGCCTTTGGGGCCGGGCGGGCGGCGCAGGGCTGGCATGGCGTATTCGGGGCGAGGCCCACAGTTTGAGCACGAACGGTTGCCTTTGCCAGGAGGAATATGGATCGCGACGACGTCCAGGTCGGCAGGCTGCTCTCGCGCCGCGAGATTCTCGCGCTGCTCGGTGCCTCCGGTCTCGCGGCACTCGCCGGATGCAGGCCATCTCGCGAGGTGGCCGAAGGAGGCATGGCGTCAGCCGGCGCGCTGCCGTCATGCGTCGTTCGCCCTGAGCAGACCGAGGGCCCGTACTTCGTGGATGGCCGCCTCGATCGCTCCGACATTCGATCCGATCCCCAGAGCGGCGCGACCAAGGCGGGCGCTCCACTCGAGATCGCGATCGTTGTGTCCCGCATTGGGAACGGCGGCGCGTGCACGCCGCTCTCGGGCGCCCGCGTCGATCTCTGGCAATGCGACGCCGACGGCGTGTACTCCGGCGTACGTGATCCATCCTTCGACACGATGGGTCAGCTCTTTCTCCGCGGCTATCAGCTGACCGACGCCACCGGAACGGCGCGGTTCACCACGATCTATCCAGGATGGTACCGCGGGAGAACCGTCCACACGCACTTCAAGGTGCGGACAGAGCCCGCCGCGGCGCGGGGCCACGAGTTCACGTCACAGCTCTACTTCGATGATGCGCTCACCGACCGCGTGCACGCGCGGGAGCCGTACGTGAGTAAGGGGCAGCGGACCGTACGCAACGAGGGCGACGGTATCTTCCGGCGCAATGGCGACCAGTTGATGCTGAGCGTCGCGGAAGCTGGCCAGGGCTACGCGGGGACGTTCCACCTTGGCCTGCAGATCGCCTAACGGCGCCTCGCGCGCTCCAGTACGTAGCTGCGCCGGACGGGCGCCGTTCCCGTGGTCGTGATCGTCTCGCGCTTCGTGCGGTAGCCGTCGCGTACGGCGCGAATGTGATACTCGCGGCCGACGAGCAGCCTGTGCCCGGACAGCGGCGTTTCCCCGACGCGCACGTCGTTGATGTAGATCGTGGCGCGCGGCTTCGCGTCGACGGTGAACGAGACTGAGCGGCGACGGGCCGACCGCTCCGTCGTGCTCGGGCGCGCGGGCGCGCTGACCTCCGCCGCCCGCGCTGGCGTATCGCGCGCACCGCGGGCCCACGCCGCGGCACCGCCGATACCAGCGAGCAACAACACGACGACTGCCGCCCAGCGCCCGAGCCGGCTGCCTTTCGACGCGGTCACGACTCGCGGCGTCGTCTCTGTCATGTTCGCGACCGGCACCGAGAACTCGAGGTTCGCCGTCCCGCGAGATCCGGCGCCGGCGAGCGCCGCCGCGAGCTCCTCCATTGTCGGGAATCGATTGGACGGCGCCTTCGACAGAGCGCGCGAGATCGCCCCCAGGACATGTCGCGGTGCATCGGGCCGCAGCGTCCCCAGATCGGGGGGCAGATTGTTGATGTGACGCTGAATGATCGCGTGCGGCGTCAGGTCATCGAACGGAACCTTCCCGGCCAGCATCTCGAAGCCGACGACGCCCAGCGCGTATTGGTCGGTGCGGCCATCGACGGGCTGACCGATCGCCTGCTCGGGTGCCATGTATGCGGGGGTGCCGACGACCGTACCGAGGTCGGTCAATCGCGCGGCGGTCGTCGCACTGCTCGACGAGGTCGCCTCGACCTTCGAGATGCCGAAGTCGGTGACGATGACGCGGTCGTCCTCGAGCATGATGTTCGCCGGCTTCACATTGCGATGGACGACTCCACGCCGGTGGGCGTAGCCGAGTGCAGCCGCGGCTTCGCGCAGCACCTGAACCGCCAGCGGGATGGGAAGCGGCCCGTCACGCAGCGTCGCTTCGAGCGTTTGCCCGGCAACGTACTTCATGACGAAGTAGTGCAACTCCTGGTCGCTCTCGACCGACAGCACGGGGATGATCCCGGGATGGTCGAGGCTGGCGGCGGTCTTCGCCTCCCGCCGGAAGCGCGCCACAATGTTCCTGTCGCTCGAGAGCTCCGTCGGGAGCACCTTGATCGCTACGGACCTGCCGAGGCTGAGGTCCTCGGCGAGGAACACGACCCCCATGCCACCGGCGCCAAGGAGCTCACGCAGCTGGTATCGACCGTCCAGGCTTTTCGCCAAGCGCGCCTTGAGCTTGCCGATCGCATCGGCTTCGAGGTGCGGCTTCGTCGCCGCCGCGGCCGTCGGAACGACGTCCTGCCCGCAGACGAAGCAGAAGCGTGCGGCGTCCGGAAGCTCGGTTGCGCAGTGATCGCAGACTGACATTTACGAGCGAATGGGTGGCGAGGAGGTGGCGAATCCGCCTCGGAAGAAGACGCGTGAGCCCACGGCGGGGATACGGTCGCCGCTTCTGGTGTAACCGCTTGGCGGGGCGCACTCTTATGAGGTCGTCACCTCTCCTCCGTGAAAAGAATTCAATCTCTCCGAGCCCGAGCCCAGACCGCGCTCGCCGCCGCCTTGCTCGCCGCTTGCGCGACCAGCGCCGCACCGGGCACCAACGGTAGCGCGCCATCCGCGACCGTTTCCCTCCCGGTCGCCCACGGACTACGCATTGCCGAGCAGTTTCGCGTCGCCGCGATCACCAGTCGGCGCTTCACTCACGAGACGTATTGGCAGGCCATCCAACCCTCCATCTCCTCGGGCTCACTCCGCATCGACGAGATTGGGCGGTCGCTTCAGGGACGTCCAATCCGGTCGGTCACCTTCGGCGCAGGCCCGGTCACCGTGCTCCTCTGGTCGCAGATGCACGGCGACGAGGCCACCGCGACGATGGCGCTTGCCGACATCTTTCGATTCCTCGCCGAGGCGACGAACGACCCTCTCCGCGAGCGACTGCGGGAGCGCGTGACGATCATCTTCGTCCCGATGCTCAATCCCGATGGGGCCGAGGTCTTTGAGCGCGAGAACGCCGCTGGCATCGACATCAACCGCGATGCGCGACAGCTGGCAACGCCAGAGGCCAGAACGCTCAAGAGCCTGCGTGATCGCATTCGACCGGACTTTGGATTCAACCTGCACGATCAGGGAGCGCGGGTGCTGGCGGGACCGCGGGGCCGGCAGGTCGGGATCGCGCTGCTCGCTCCGCCATTTTCCGATGATCGGAGCTACAACGAGGTACGCTCGCGCGCCCGGCTCGTGGCCGCGGTGATCGCGCGAACGCTCGGCGCAGAGATTCCCGGGCGCATCGCGCGATACGACGACACCTTCAACCCGCGCGCGTTCGGCGACCTCATGCAGCAGTGGGGAACGAGCACGGTGCTCATCGAGAGCGGGGCGCTGCCTGACGATCCCGAGAAGCAGCGGCTGCGGAGCCTGAACGTCGCCGGGTTGCTCGCGGCTCTCGATGCGATCGCGACCGGGAGCTACGCGAACGCTGACCCGGACGCATACGAATCACTCCCTGGCAACCGCGGCGGGGCGAGTGACGTGCTCCTTCGAGGCGGACAGCTGGTGCTCCCACGGATGTCGCCGCTACGGGCCGACGTCGCTCTCACCTATGACGATGCGCTGGCTCGCGCAGGCCCGCGGGTGCGCGATGTCGGAGATCTGCGTGAGGTGGTGGCCATCGACACGATCGACGTGTCGGGGCTCTTTCTGCATCCCCAACCGGCGGCCCTCACCGCCGGAAACGGTGGCGTGTGGCTGCGCATTGGCGCTCCGGCGGCAATCGACATCCGCCGCGGCGCCGACCCCGCCAGCGAGCTCGTTCGCAGGATCGCGGCGTCGGCCGAGCCCTGACCCGTTCCCTCGTTAGGGCGGCGGTGCTCCTCGACCAGCGAGGCTGGCAGCGCGTGCGCTTCGCCAGGCGAGTGAGATGAAACCGAGCAGCGCGAGCACCCAGATCGCCGACCGCACGGTCAGTCCCTCGGCGCGAATCAGCCGCCAGCTCCAGAGGGCCGCGGCGACGGCGGCGATGGTGAACATCACCGCCAGCACCCACTGGCCGACCGCGCGATCTCGAGGGGTGAACTCAGCCATTGTCGGCGCGCACCTGGTCCTCCAGCAAGGCAATGCAGTAGGCGGCGAGGGCCGCCGTATCGTATTCGGCGCCATCCGTCGCGCGCCACAGGCAGTCTTCCAATGGCCGCTCGATGGGGTGCAGTACGATCTCTCGCACCATCGTCGCGCTCTCTCGCTTTGAGCCGCGGCGAGAGACGGTGCCGCGCCAGACGATGACCCGCAGCTCACCGAGCGTGGCATCCGGGGACGCCTCCGGAAACCAGGAGACGCTCACCGCGGCCGTCGCCGCCTGTAGCACGCAGCCCGAAGGCGTCCGGTGCTGCTCGACGGGCAGGCGGATCCGCTCGCCACGCGTGAGAACGCGTTCCGGCGCCAGCTCATCCAGCAGCGCCGTCACGGAGCGCTGAACCGCGTTCCGTGCTTTGGCGCTCGGCGCCGCGGACCAGGGCCGCGACGCGGGATCGGTAGGATCAGTCACGAGGTCGTTGTTGATTGATGTAAGGCGACTGGCGAATCACCCTCAGTGTCCCATTCGCTCCTGCGCGGCCCCGCTGAAGTTCTCCGTCGTCAGGTCACCCGCCGTGAGGGTGCGAATATAGGCGACAAGCATCCAGATCTGCTCTTCCGATATTCGCCCGCCCCAGGCGGGCATGCCTTCGGGCCGGCCCTGGTAGATCGACTCGAAGACCTCTCCCGCCGAACCGCCGAAGCGCCAACGGCCGTCCTGGAAGCTCGGCCCCATTGCGCCGGAGCCGTCGGCGCCGTGACAGTCCACGCAATTGTACGCGACGAAGATGCGCGCTCCGGTCGCGATCGCCTCGCGGTTCCCGTCGAACGGATTTGTCAGCGCCAATGGCCTGGCCCGGGACGGCAACCCCACCGGGATATACTCCTCGTGAGCGACGAAACGTAGCGTGTCGGCAACCACCTGCGCATTCGCCTGGACGCCATTCGTCGCCGCCACCGCCGCTCCAACGACCGTTAGGCACGGCAACAAATACCAGAGTCTCGACATGCTCCCCTCCTACAACGAGAATACGAACAGCACCCCGCCCCAGCTCGTCCACCGCCCAATGTCGGGAAGGGTCGTGCCGCGCACGCGCACATCGTGGGGGAGGTTCGCGGAAACATCCCCGGCGATGAGCACGCCCATGTCGCCACCGAGCCCGGAGTAGATGGCGACGTACTGCTTGCCGTCCGGACCCAGATACGTCACGGGATTCCCGACGACACCAGAGCCCAGCTTGAACCGCCACAGAACGTCACCGGTGTGCGCATCGACGGCCTTGAACCACCCGTCGAGGGTGCCGTAGAACACGACGTCGCCCGCCGTCGCGAGCGCACCGCCCCACACCGGGTATGGCTCACGGATCCCCCACGCCTTGCGACCGGTGGTGACGTCGAATGCCATGAACTCGCCACGGTAGCCGTCCGGTCCAGCGTATTCCGGCGCGCTCGCGCCGATGTACGGTGTCCCGGGAATGTAGGTGGCCGGGCGGGCCTCGAAGTCCATGCACAGATTGATCGTTGGGACGTAGAACAGGCCGGTCTTGGGGGAAAACGCCGCGGGCTGCTGGTTCTTCCCGCCCTCGAGGCTCGGACAGATGTTCGTCACCTTCTTCCCCTGCGCGGTGGCCTTTGCCGGGACCACCGTCGGGCGGCCAGTCGTTAGGTCTACTCCCGTCGACCAGTTCATTGGCACGAAGGGGTGGGCCATGAGCGCTTCGCCGGTCGCCCGGTCGAGGACGTACGCGAAGCCGTTCCGATCGAAGTGGACGAGCACCTTTCGCAGCGTGCCCTCGATGGGAAGGTCGACGAGGATGTTCTCGTTGACCGCGTCGTAGTCCCACATGTCGTGCGGCGTCACCTGGAACGCCCACACGAGCTCGCCCGTATCGGCATCGCGCGCGAGGATCGCGCACGTCCACTTGTTGTCGCCCGGACGCTGTTCGGCGTTCCACGGTCCCGGGTTACTGGTGCCGTGGTACACGAGATTGAGCTCCGGGTCGTACGACAGCCATCCCCACACGGCACCGGCGCCGGTTTTCCATGCGTCCGCCGGCCAGGTGGAGACGCCGAGGTTCGTGCCTCGGTCGTGGGCGTAGAATGGCTTGAAGCGGGGTCCGATCTTCACGTCGCGATCGGGCCCCGCGCTGTACGCGCGCCAGACTTCCTTTCCCGTCCGCGTGTCGAGCGCCGCGATCCATCCGCGCACGCCGAGCTCCCCGCCGCTGTTGCCGACGAGCACGTGATTCTTCACCACGATGGGTGCCATCGTGATCGTCTCGCCGCGCTCCAGGTTCGCGACGCGAGTGCGCCACGCTTGTGTGCCGTCTCGAACGTTTACGGCGACGGTGGTGCCTTCGAGGAGATTGTAGAAGAGCCTGCCGTCGGCGTACGCTGCTCCGCGGTTCACGACATTGCAGCACGCCTGGCCGATGGCCGCCTGTGAGTTGCGCGGCCGGAACTTCCATTTGAGCGGCTGTCCCGCCTGCGTGAGATCGAATGCGTACGCGACGTTCGGGAAGGGAGTGACCACGTACATCGTGTTGTCGATGACGAGTGGTTGCCCTTCGTGGCCGCGCAGCGTTCCAGTCGAGAAGGCCCACGCCACGCGCAGGTCTTTCGCGTTCGCGACAGTGATCTGCGATAGCTCGCTGTAGCGGGAGTTCGCGTAGTCCCCGGCCGGCATGCCCCACTCGCCCGCTGGTCCCGTACGCGCGGCCGCGATTCGCCCGCCAGCTACCGTTGCGGTCCGCGCTCGCGCGCTGTCGCTGCGTGCCTGCCGATCAGCTTCGCCACGGCACGCGAGCGCCGTAACGCCAAGAATGAGCCCTGCCGCTATGCTCTTGCGCATGACGTTCCCCGATCAGACCCGTGTGCTCGTTTTCTGGCTCGCTCGCGACTGCTGCGCTGGAGCGAGCGCGTCCTCGATCTCGCGCAACTCCGCTTTCGACAGATCGAGATTGTCGAGGGCGGCGACTCCATCATCGATCTGCGCCACGCGGCTCGCGCCGATGAGCGCCGATGTCACCGTGTCATGCCGGAGAACCCACGCGATCGCGAGCTGAGCAAGGCTCTGGCCGCGGCGGGCCGCAATCTGGTTCAGGCGGACGAGCTGCGCTCGACGTTCCTCCGTGATCTCATCGGGCCGCAATGCGCCGTGCTCCTTGCTCGCGCGCGAGCCGGCGGGAATGTCGCGCAGATACCGGTTCGTCAGCAGCCCCTGCGCCAGCGGCGAGAAGACGATGCAGCCGAGTCCCTCCTCGGCGAGCACGTCGAGCAGCCCATCCTCGATGCGGCGGTCGAGCATGCTGTACCGCGGCTGGTGGATGATGCACGGTGTGCGGAGCTCGCGCAGAATCTTGAGCGCCTCGCGAGTCTGCTCCGGATCGTACGCCGAGATTCCAGCGTAGATCGCCTTGCCCAGGCGCACCGCCTGGTCGAGCGCGAGCATGCTCTCCTCCACCGGCGTTTCCGGATCCGGCCGGTGATGGTAGAAGATATCGACGTACTCGAGCTGCATCCGCTCGAGACTCTGATCGAGGCTGGCGAGGAGATACTTTCGCGAGCCGTGATCCCCATAGGGGCCCGGCCACATTCGCCATCCGGCTTTGGTCGAGATGATCATCTCGTCGCGATGACTCGCGAGGTCACGCCGCAGGATCCGCCCGAACGTCTCCTCGGCCGTGCCCGGCTCCGGGCCGTAGTTGTTCGCGAGATCGAAGTGCGTGATGCCGAGGTCGAAGGCTCGCCGCACCATGGCGCGCGCCTCGTCTGGCGGGTCGACGCTTCCGAAGTTATGCCACAGCCCGAGCGAGACCGCGGGGAGCTTGAGCCCGCTGCGGCCGCACCGGCGGTACGTCATTCGATCGTAGCGAGTGGTGCCGGCTGTCGTCATCCAGTGACGGATCCAAGTCCCACGCGAGCGCCGCGTCTCAGCTCGATGATGGTGACTTCGGGACGCGCGCCAATCCGGAACGGAATTCCCCAGAACCCCGTGCCCGGGTGGATGTACAACAGCGAAGCGTCGCGCGTAACCACCCCCATGGCGTGATCGAGGAAGAGTCCGGCCAGGCTCCACTTGAACTTCGGGAACGCGAGCTGACCCCAATGGGTGTGGCCGCTCAGGGTGAGATCGACGCCGCGGTCGGCGAGCGCAGACCAGAGCGACGGGTTATGGGCCAGCGCGATGGTGAAGGTGCCCGGCGGAACGTCGCCAAGCGCGGCGTCGATGTCGGGTGCCGCATGCGACGTCGCCACCCAGCGACCGGCCGGATCTCCCGTTCCGGCAATGGCGAACCGTCCCTCGCCGCGCGCAACCACCCGTGACTCGTTGACCAGGATCGTCACCGGCAACCGCTCCAGCTCAGCGCGTACGGCCGGCCAGTTGGCGTAGACGTCGTGATTGCCGGGAACGACGTAGACGCCGAGCGGGGCGGTGAGCTCGCCTAACGCCGCGGCGTAGTGGGCGCTGTCGGGCGCGTGGTCGTCGACGAGGTCGCCGGTCACCGCGATGAGGTCTCCGCCCGCGGCCGCCACCATTGAGCGCACCCGGTGGAGGAAGCGGCGCGACGTCTGCGGGCCGATGTGGAGGTCGGACAGCTGGACGATGCGCAGCCCTTCGAGCGAGGGCGGCAGGTCGGGGAAGGTGGCGGTGAGCTGGCGGAGGTGCAGCCACCGCGAGCCGACCCATCCCGCGATCGCGCCTAACGCGAAGAGGGCGGATGCCGCGGCGATCATCCACCGCCCGAGGGTCAGCGCGGCGCCGAACGGCGCACCGAGCAGAAGCCCCGCGATGCCGGCGGCTCCCGCGAACAGCACCAGGAGCTGTGCGTACCAGAAGGGCCGGTAGACGAAGAGTCTGACGAACGCCCCCGGCGTCTCTCGTCGCCGCTGGCGCCCGATGAATGCCGCGAGCGGCAACCCGGTGAGCACGAGCATCGCCACGCCCATGGCAGGCCATCCTCCCGGAATCACGGGAGCGACCATGGCGCCGACCACCAACCAGCAGGTAACCAGGATGGCGAGGAGGCGGCCGAAAAAAGAGCCCCCGCGCGACAGCGGACGCCGTGGCTTGGGCGGGCTGCCGGGCGCACGAATGCGCGCTCCAGGCTTGCGAGTGGACTGCATGTGATGGCGTACGCTGAGCAGTGTGGAAGAGTTCCGAGCCTGCTCGCCGATGGCCTCTACGCCATTTCTCGGCGCGCCAACTCGGTACACACGTCCTCGAGCGAGGCGTTCACGGCGCGCAGCGCGACGAGCGCGTGGTACACGAGATCGGCCCCCTCTTCGACGGCGCGCTCGCGGTTCCCGTCGGCGCACGCCGTCAGGAGCTCCGCGCACTCTTCCCCGAGCTTCTTGAGCCGCAGGTTGCGGTCGGCAAGGAGCCGTCGCGTGTAGCTCTCTCCGTCGGTGCCCGTCGTGTCCGCTCGAGATGCGATCGTGCGGTCGAGACGCTCGAGCACCACAATGCTGGATGTGGGCCGGGCATCGTCGACACCGAAGCACGTCCCCGCGCCGGTGTGACACGCGGGCCCAGCCGGAATCACGCGCGCGAGCAGTGCGTCACCGTCGCAGTCGGCCGTGAGCGAGACGACGCGCTGGACATTCCCGCTCGTCGCTCCCTTGTGCCACAGCCCGCGCGTGCGCGAGCGATAGTGCATTTCACCGGTTGCGACCGTGCGTTCGAGCGCCTCGCGGTCGGCCTGGGCCACCATCAGCACCGCACCGGTGCGCGCGTCCTGCGTCACGACCGTGACGACGCCGTCGCTCCTGGAGAAGTCGAGCGTGGGAAGCGTCAGCATCATGAACGGAGCAGGAGCGATCGCGTCTCGACCGCGAGCGCCCCGTTGGTGGCGATCGCGTTACCGCCGAACGCCGTACGTGCGCCCGTCCAATCGGTGAAGACGCCGCCTGCTTCCTCGATGATCGGCTCCAGCGCGGCCGCATCCCACGCCGACATCGCGCCGTCGACCATCACCTCGGCGCGTCCGGTCGCGACCAGGAGATAGCCGTAGCAGTCGCCCCACGACCGGCTCACCATCGCGCGCTCGCTCAGGCGCCACCACGCGGCGCGCTTGTCGGCACTGTGCGGGAACCGCTCATCGGTGGTGAGCACCGTGGCACGATCGAGGCGATCGACGCGCGATACGCAACAGCGCACATCGTTCCACCACATGCCTTCCCCGCGCGCGGCGACGACCATCTCATCGACCGCGGGGAAGAACGCCGCGCCGGCGAGCACGTCGGTGCCTTCGACGATCGCGACCAGCGTTCCCCAGAGCGGTACACCGCGCACGAACGTCTTCGTGCCGTCGATGGGATCGACGAGCCAGCGACGCCGCGCGTCGGGACGCAAGACGCCGAGCTCTTCGCCTTCGATGCCGTCATCCGGGAATCGCCGCGTGATCCACTCGCGCACCGCGGACTCCGCCTCGCGATCGGCGATCGTGACCGGCGAGCCGTCAGATTTCGACTCGACCGCGAGCGATGTCTGGTAGTGACGCATCGCCACGTCCCCGGCCACTCGCGCCGCCTCATGCACCGCGTCGAGCAGTGCGCGCTGTGTCGTCGCGGCCGTCACGCGACCGCCCGAACGGGAATGTTGGCCCGTGCAAGCACGTCCTTGAGCTCGCGCACGGTCGTGAGACCGTCGTGGAGAATCCCCGCGACCAGCACGGCGTCGGCACCGCCTTCGACGATCGCGTCACGCACGTGGGCCGCGCACCCCGCGCCACCCGACGCGATGACCGGCACGGACACGGCGTCAGACACGGCGCGCGTCAGCTCGAGATCGTACCCCTGTCGCGCGCCGTCTCGATCGATGCTCGTGAGAAGGATCTCCCCCGCCCCGCGAGCAACGCATTCGCGCGCCCACGCAACGGCGTCGATCTCAGTGCGTCTGCTGCCACCATGGGTCCACACGAGCCATCGGTCGTCGCCGTCGCGTCGCGCATCGATGCTCGCGACGACGCACTGGGAGCCGAAGCGTTCCGCACACTCCGTCATCACGGCGGGGCGCGCGATCGCCGCGGTATTGATGCTCACCTTGTCCGCGCCGGCGCGAAGCGCGTTCGCGACATCCTCGACGCTACGCACGCCTCCACCCACCGTCAGCGGTACGAAGAGCACATCGGCAGCGCGGCGCACGGTTGCGAGCAGCGTCGCTCGGCCCTCGACGCTGGCCGAGATGTCGAGAAAGACGACTTCGTCCGCCCCCTCGGTCTCGTACCGCGCGGCCAATTCCACCGGGTCGCCAACGTCGCGCAATCCTTCGAACCGAACGCCCTTCACGACGCGTCCATCGCGCATGTCGAGGCAGACAACGAGTCGGGTGAGCATTACGCCTCCCGGGTCCGCGCGAGGTCTCCCCATGAGACATCCCCCTTTGTGCTCATGCCAGCCTCCGTCACTACCAGCGCATCGCGCAACGCGAGGCCGAGCGCCTTGAACGCGGCCTCGATCACGTGGTGGCGGTCGCGTCCGCGCAATACGCGCACATGCACCGTCGCGCGCGCGTGATCGGCGAAGGAACGCATCCAGTGATCGTAGAGCGTGCTCGGCAGCGGGCCGCGATAGAACGGCCGGCCACCGATGTCGATACATGCGTGCACGAGCGCGTCGTCCATGGGAATCGTTCGGTCACCGTACCGCGCGATGCGCTGAGGGTGGAACTGCGCCAGCGCCGCACCGAAGGCGATGGCGGTGTCCTCGATGACATGATGGGGAAGATCGCCCCGCGCGCTGACCGACAGCTCCAGCCCGCCGTAGCGCGCGAGCGTCGCGAGCATGTGATCGAGAAAGCGGACGCCCGTGTCGATCGTCCCCTCACCCGGCCCCGGCTTGATCTCGACGCGCACACGGGTCTCACGCGTCTCTCTCGTGATCACAGTCATTCCACGAACTCCTCCGCGAATTCCTCGGCGATGAGCCGCGCGTCGAGCACGCCGGTGTAGAGCGCCATGCCGACGATGGCGCCGGCGAGCCCGCGATCCTCCAGCGCGCGCAGGTCTGCGTAGGTCGTGATGCCGCCAGACGCGTATACGGGATGGTCGCTCGCCTCCGCCACATCTTCCATGAGGAACAGGTCGGTTCCCGCGAGCTGTCCCTCGCGATGCACGGCCGTCACCATGATGGCGGCGAGCGGGAGCGCGTTCAACTCTTCGACGACGTCGATCACGTTGCGGGCGAGCGTCTTCTCCCAGCCGCGCGTCACGACACGGCGATCGCGAACATCGGCGGCGACGACGAGCTCGCCCGGGAACAGCGACGACATTGCATCGATCCAGCCGGGCTCCTCGATCGCGCGCGTCCCAACGACGACGCGATCCGCACCCTGCGTCAGCAGGCGCTCGATGTCATCGCCACTCCGGACCCCGCCGCCAACCTGAACACTCGCCTCACGATCGCGCAGCAGCTCGGCGACCAGATCCTCGTTCGATCCTCGCCCGGTGGCCGCGTCGAGATCGACGAGGTGGAGGCGAGTGAATCCGATTCGCGCCCAGCCGCGCGCGACACCGAGCGGATCATCGAAGCGCAGCCGCTCGTGGTCGTATGAGCCGCCGACGAGCTGGACGCAGGCGCCGCCACGCAGATCCACCGCGGGAATGGCGATCAACTTTCGGCCTCCCGAACCAGGGCTCGGAGAAACGCCACGCCGGCGCGCGAGCTCTTTTCTGGATGAAACTGCACCCCCACGGCGCTCCCGTTACGAACCATCGCTGGGAATCGGTCACGCTCGTGCACACTCCACGCGCGGATGACATCAGGACGCGTCGGCCTGCATGCGAATCCGTTCGCGTAGTAGGCGACGTCGAGCGGGGCACGCTCGAACGCCCAGTCGTTCGTCTCCGCGATCGTGGTCCAGCCGATATGGGGGACACGGCGTGCGCGGACACGCGTGACGCGCCCGCCGATCACGTCGAGACCGGCGCCGTCGCCCTCGTCGCTTTCAGTGAACAGCAGCTGCATGCCGAGACAGATTCCCACGCAAGGAAGCCCTCCGTGAATCGCATCGCGAATCGCCGCACGCGCCGGCGCCAATCGTGAGGCGGCGTGTCCAAAGGCGCCGACGCCCGGAAGAACCAGGACATCCGTGTCCAGCGCCGCGATCGGATCAGCGTCGACTCGTACCGTCCACGCGCCATCGTCGAGTGCCTTCGCGAGAGAGTGCAGGTTCCCGGCCCCATAGTCCAGAATGGTCACCCGCATCGGAGCGCCTCCTCGAGCACCGCGAGCGCCTCGTCCATCATCGGCGCCGGACCGGCGGTGATCCGCAGGGCATCGCCCACCAGCGGCAGCCTCTCGAAGGCTCTGACGGCGACGCCGCGCTCGCGCATTCGCTGTGCGACGCCCAACGCTCCCGCGACGGGAGCCAGCACGAAGTTCGCCTCCGACGGCAGCGGCGCGAGACCGAGCGCACGCAGCGACTCCGTCAGCCGATTCCGGCTCCTGTGCGCGTCTTCGACGCGTTCGGCGACCCATCCCCGATCGTGCGTGAGTGACGCGACCGCCGCGCGCTCGGCCACCGTGCTCACCTTGTACGGCCCGCGCGACTTCTCGACCTCGGCGACCAGCGCTGGGGCGCCGACGGCATATCCCACGCGCAGCCCCGCGAGGCCGAAGGCCTTGGACATCGTGCGGACGATGAGGACGCGATCGTACTTCGTCGCGAGATCGACACAACTGCTGCCAGCAAACTCAGCATAGGCCTCGTCGAGTATCACGAAGCCCGGAGCGGCGGCGATGATCTGTTCGATCGCGTTTCGTGAGGCGGTCGTTCCGGTCGGGTTGTTCGGCGAGCAGATGTAGACGACACGCGCGTCGCTGTTCAGCAAGCCATCGGGATCGATATCCCAGGCTGGCGTCATCGGCACGGCGACCGGCTCCACTCCATTCAGGCGCGCGAAGATCGGGATCATCGCGAACGTCGGCGCGCAAAAGGCGATTCGGGCGCCCGGCTCGGCGAATGCCCGAATTGCCGAATCGAGGATGTCGTCGGAGCCGCACCCGGTGGCGATGCGAGACGCATCCACGCCGACGTATGCGGCAAGCGCATCTTTCAGCTCCGACGCATACGCCGAGGGATAGCGCGTGAAGCCTCCGTCAGCGAGCTCGCTCAGTGCCCTCCGCGCCGCGGGGGGCGCGCCCCACAGGTTGGTGTTGTCGCTCAGATCCACCGCACACGGCGTGGAATCGACCGTGTAGAGGGAAACCTCGCGATATGCTGCACGCGCGAGCTCGAGCGAGGTCGTCATCGCAGCGCCTCGGCGCTCGTCGGCGCAGACCATGAGCGCGCAGCATCCGCATGCGCCGCCAGACCCTCCGATTCCGCGAAGCTTGCCACATCGTCGGCGAGTCGCGCCGCGGCCGCTGGTGTGACGCGCTGATAGGTCGTCCAGCGCACGAAGTCGAGCGTCGAAAGTCCGGAATAGCAGCGGGCGAGGCCGCCCGTGGGGAGCACATGGTTTGCGCCAGTCATATAGTCGCCGAACGTCACCGACGACGATGTACCGACGAAAATGGTGCCCGCATTGCGGACGCGTGGGACGAGCGCCTGCGGATCACGGACAGCGAGAAGGAGATGCTCCGGCGCATACCGCTCGGCGAAGGCCAACGCTTCGTCCACCGACGTGGCGGTGAGAAGCGCGCCACGAGTGGCGAGTGCCGACGCGATGATCATTGCGCGCGGCTGATCGACAAGCCGCATGCGGACGATGCTCTCAATGACGTCGGGGGAGGTACCGCCGACCATGACGCAAACGACGCACGCGTCCGTGTCGTGCTCCGCTTGCGCGAGCATCTCTCGCGCCACCAGCTCCGGCTCCGCGCTGGCGTCCGCGATGATCAGCAGCTCGCTCGGTCCGGCGGGAGAGTCGGTGGCGACGGTGTTTCTCACCTGGAGCTTTGCCTCCGCGACGTACGCATTGCCCGGGCCGACAATGCGGTCGACGCGAGCGACGCTTTCCGTTCCGTAGGCCATGGCGGCGATCGCGCCCGCTCCACCGATGGCGAACACTCGGTCCACGCCCCCGAGCGCGGCAGCAGCGAGCACGATCTCGGATGGAAGACCGGTTTTCCGCTGAGGCGGCGAGCACAGTGTTATCTCGCGCACGCCCGCGACGCGGGCGGGAATCGCGCCCATGAGCACCGAGCTTGGATACGCCGCGCGGCCACCCGGCGCATAAACGCCAATGCGCTCGAGCGGATCGGGACGACGGCCGATCACGATGCCGGGTTCCGGCTCTACTTCCATCGGCGAGACCGGTATCGCACGGTGAACCCGGGTAATGTTGTCCGCCGCCCGCTGGAGCACCCGGCGAAGCGCGGGATCGAGCGTGGTGAGTGCGCGCGTGCATCGCTCCCGCGGCACCTCGAGCTCATCGAGGTCCACTCCGTCGAGCTCGCGAGCCAGGTCTCGCAGGGCGGCGTCTCGCTCCTCCCAGACGCGCGCGATGATCGCCGAGACGCGGTCACGGAGCAGAGGGTCAGTGGTGAATCCACGGTCGAGCAGAACCCTGGCGTCGCGGGCGTCGAGATCCGCGATCGCGCCGCGCAACGCGAAAAGCGGTTTGCGGGTCGGCGTCTTCACGGCATCACCCGCTCGATGCGCGTGACCAGGATGCCTTCACCGCCCAGTGCCTTGAGGTCGGCAATGGTGCGGTAGATCGCGTCCTGGGCGACGACGGCGTGGACCGCGACCAGATCGCCCCCATTCAGGATGTCGATCACCGTTGGACCGTTGAGGCCCGGAAGGACACGCCGTACCTGATCGAGTGCTGCCCGCGGCATGTTCGCCATCACGTACCGCTTGCCCCGCGCTCGCAGCACCGATTCCAGTGCGGTCACCAGCTCCTCGATCGAGCGTCGACGTGGCGATTCCAGCCCGTTAGGTGCCGTGATCAGGCGAGCGGTGGACTCGAGGATCGTCGCGATCTCACGGAGCTGATTGACACGAAGCGTCGAGCCCGTGGAGACGAGATCGGTGACGATGTCGGCGATGCCCAGATGCGGGGCGATTTCGGCGGCCCCGCTCACCGGCACGATCGTGATCGGCAGGCGTGCGTCGGCGAAGTAGCGCTCGGTGATCCGCGGGAACGCGGTTGCGACGCGTGGCCCGCCGTTTCCGTCGCTGACTATGTCCTGGAGTGAGGTAATGCCGCTCTCCTCACGCGCGGCGACGACGAGACGGCACCGACCGCATTCGAGATCGAGCACCGACTCGAGGTCGCGCTCCGACTCGCGCACGAGATCCCACCCGGTCACGCCGACGTCCGCGGCCCCGTCGGCGACGAACTCCGGAATGTCCTGCGCGCGAACGAAGATCGCCTCGAAATCGCCGCCGAGCGACGCGACGAGCGCGCGCTCGCCGGCTGCGCGCAGCTCGAGGCCGGCGTCAGAGAAGAGCGTGCGCACGTCGTCGGTGAGACGCCCCTTGTTGGGGAGCGCGATGCGCAGTCGCGAAGTCGTTCGTCGTTCGAGCATGGGAGTTGACCGAAAAAGAAAAACGGCCCGTCCAGGAGGGACGGGCCGCAGCGTACGTGCGCTCAGGTGCCGTTACACGGTCATCCGCATGCGCGCGCGTCGCCCCGACCCGTCGGGCCGTGGAGGTGGTGCGCGCGATGATGGCGAATGGTCGTGGTCATGTTCCCAAGGTATGGGAGGCGACTGCCATCGTCAACTAGGTCGTCGAGGGTGTCCAGACCTCGACACCTTCTACTTCACCTGCCCAGCCCACGACGGACCAGTGCTCTGCCCATTGAGAAATGGCAAAACGGTGGGCGCCAGCATGGGCGACATGAACACCTCGTAGTGCGTCAGGTTGGGAAGGATCGCAAGACGGTTCTTCGACATGTGCTCGCGCATCCACCCCGCATCGCGGAGCCCGCCGCCCAGAAGCTGATAGAAGCGCACGATGTGATCGGGACGGATCATGTCGCTATCGCCGTAGATGAGCATTACCGGCATCTGGAGCTTCTTCACATCGTCGGACCAGTCATACGGCTTACGCATGAGCTCACCCATGCGATCCAGCAGCCTGGGAAAATCCTGCGGCTTCGGCGCGACCGCCGCGTACGAGATGTACATTGGCGTCTCCTTCATCGCGTCCGCCATCGCCGCGCCTACCTGCGCTTGCTGCGGAAGCATCTCGGGATGGAAGCCGTCCTGCGCGTACGGCGCCGACGCGACCCCCAGGCGACGCACTAGCGAGGGGTGCTGGACCGCCAGCCGGAACCCCGCGCCAGCGCCAAACGAGTAGCCAAGAACGTCGACCTTCTCATATCCCAGCTGCTTCAGTACGACGGCGAGGTCGTCGCCAATGTCGATCAGGCTGATCGGGCGATCGCCGAGCGCGGTGCGGCCATGTCCGTGGAGGTCGACAGCGATAACCTGCCTCTCCTTGGCGAACGCTGGGAGAACGGGCCCGAACATGTCGATTGACCCGAGTCCACCATGCAGGAGCAGCAGCGGCTCGCCGCGGCCGTGGATTTCGTAGTAGTAGTTCACGCCGTTGGCGAGGACGTAGCCCTTCTTCGAGGGCGTAGGCTTCGCTGTGGCGGCGGGGCGGTCGTTGGCTTTTGCGCCCTGTGCACTGCCGCTCGACGGCGCGGCGACCATGGCCGTGCTCGCGAGGATGAGGGCAAGTGCCGCAACTTGAGTGTGGGACATTGTCGTCTCTCCCTGTTTTTGCTCAGCCTTGGACCGCGCTGGGATCCATCCAGAACACTTCCCAGTGGTGCCCATCGATGTCGTAGAAGCTCCACGCATACATGAATCCATGATCCTGCGGATCGGCGGCACGTGAGCCACCGGCCGTTAGCGCCTTGTTCACGAACGTGTCGACTTCGTCGCGGTTGTCCACGCTGATCGCGAAGAGCGCGTTCGTCTCCTTCTGCGAGTCACCCACGGGTCGCTTGCTGAACTCCTTGAATCGCTCCGTGGAGATGAGCATGAAGTACGCATCCTCGCCGACAAGCATGCACGTGGCCGTTGCGTCGGTGAACTGCGTGTTGAAGGCGAATCCGAGCGTCTCGAAGAAATCGATCGACCGCTGAAGGTCGCGGACGGGAATGTTGACGAACAGCTTGCGGGGCGTCGTCGGCTTCGTGCCGGCGTTTTGGATCGTGGGGGCGGCGGTTTCGGTCGTGCTCATGTGCGATCTCCTGGTGGTTTGCGTCGTGACACTGCCTGATTCGTTGCCTCTACCCAGACGTCGAACGAGCCCCCGCAAATTCGACATCGGCGCTAAACCGCGCAGGCTTCGTGCGTTACGCCCGTCCAGGGGTGCGTTCGAGCGGTGCGTCGCCGCTACTCGACGGACGAGCTCGCCGCGACCCTGTTCGGCGCGAATCGGCGGAGCGCCAGATAGAGCAGGAAGCCTCCGGGCCCGAAGAGGAACGTCAGGACCAGCGCCGGCACAACGAGTAGATGTGGAATGCCTCGCCGCTGTGAATCGCGTACTTCCCAGCCACCTACGAACAGGTCGAATGCCAGATAGTGCGTCCATCCCGCAAGCAGCGCCCAATCGTTGTCGAACAGCGTGCGGACGCCTGCCATGGACGAAAAACCACCCTCGCTCTGCGTCACGCCCACAGCCGCGAGCACGACGTAGACCGCCGCGAGCACGGACGGAATCACTACCGGTACGAGGGTCGACGCCCAGCGCGCTCGCGGCAGAAACACCAAGGGCAGCCACGCTACGATGGCCACGAGGTTCAGAAGCGAGAAAAGCTGTTCGCCGATCATACCGCCGCCCGGTCGAGGCGGTCGCGCGAGGCGCCGCGGGAGCCGATGCCGATCCAGCCGATGAGGAGTACCGTGATGGTTGCCCAGACCGCGATCGACGTGAGTGCCAGCGCATCGGGGGCCACGATGCTCTTTCCGCGCAGCGCTTCCCAGAGCAGCAACAGAAACAGCGACCCGTAGCTCGCCGCGGCAACAAGCACGACCCTGACGCGAACGTTTTCTGAACGGCGCCACCGCCGCAGCCCGACCGCGATGAGCGCCAGCACCTGGATCGCGTGCAGTCCGATGAAGTGCGGAACGCGCACATCGCCGTGCTCTCGACTCCACCCCGTGACCGGCACGCCGGGACCGCCGTCCACCCCGCCGACTGAATGCGCGCCTACGATCGGTATGCCGCGACCGGCGCGCGCATCCGCAAGTTGCGCTGCCGTGGGGCGAGTCATGAGGGGGCCAGTCATCGCGCCAGCGATGGTCAGCGTCATGCCGAGTCGCAGGGCCCATGCGAGTGAGCGATCGGCGAAGCGGTGCCGCCACAACGCGACCGCGACCGACATGCTCACGAGGGTCTGCAGCACAATCGCGGCACCCATCACGCCGAACAGTACGCGATCGAGCGGGGTCGCCGCGTTGAAGTGGCTGGTCGTTCCGCGCCACGCCTGCGCGTCGATGATCGCCACCTCGAGCACGAACACGATCGCGGTCGTCCAGCCAACGATCCGGCGGACCCGCGGCCAGTCCGTGAGCCATTGGAAGATCCACGCGAGCGTGAGGCTATAGACGGCGGTCGAGATCGCGAACTTGAAGGGCTTGAGCCAGGCGGGTGCGCCGGTAATGATGCGCGGATCCGCGAACACGCCGACCAGCGAAGCGACGGCGACGACGAGCATGAGCAGCCCGACCGCCGTGAGCGGCGGGCTCCCGCGCCAGAGTGTATCACGCAGTGCAGCGGCTCGGACCCGAGCTGGACGAGTAGCGTGGTGTTGTGTGGAATCCATGGCCGTCCTCTCTATGTTGCCAATGTCAACATAGACTAGGATGCCATGTTGACAATGTCAACACCCTGCATGTAAGATAGAGGTCACATGCCTCGACCGACGCGCCCGGTGGGCAAGCCGCGCCGCTCCTACCATCATGGCAACCTGCGCCGGGCGCTCCTCGATGAGGCGCTCGCCACCATCCGCGCCGAGGGCGTCGATGGCGTCACGCTACGCGACATTGGCGCTCGGTTGGGGGTGTCGCGTACAGCGCTCTATCGACACTTCACCGACAAGCGCGCGTTGCTGGCGGCCGTCGCCACCGAAGGCTTCAGCACATTACGACGGCAGCTTGTTGCCGCGTGGGAGGAAGGCGGGCGGAACGACGGGGCGTTCCATGCCATGGGCGTTGCCTACGTTCGGTTCGCCGTCGACAATCCGTCGCACTATCGCGTGATGTTCGGCGGGTTCGTCGACCCGCAAGCAAAGGAGCCCGAGCTCGCCGTCGAAGCGCGAGGCGCCTTCCAGGCGCTCGTGGACGCCGTCGCCTCGTTGCAGCACGACAGGGTGCTCTTTGGGGATGACGCCCTGCTGATGGCCACATACAACTGGGCGCTCGTGCACGGCATTGCCATGCTCGCCATCGATGGCCAGCTGCCGGAACCGGCTGCCGTCAGTGAGCTGATGCGCTATTCGTTCGAGCGGCTCCGGACGGGAATCCTCGTCAAGCCCCGCACCCGCTCGCGCGGATCGCGCGACGAACTAGCGCGAGCCGGTGCCTCTCACGAAGGCAGCCGTGAACAGCACGAAGAGGTTCTGGCCTTCCTTGGCGCTCTCGTTTCGAAAGACGAAATAGACATCGTGCAGCCCCGTCGTGGGCCTGAGCGCTGCGCGCAATTCCAAAGGCGCCACCATCGCGGGCTGCGGCTGGATGAGCTCGGTCTGGCCCACCAGAACGCCCGTCACCGAGTCCAGCCGAACCTCGACCCTGCCGCCCGTGCTGTTGACGTTAGGCACGGGCGCCGAGGCCGAGAAGACGATGGCCGACAGCCCGGTGAGATCGAGTTGCTTGAACCCGACGAAGGCGCCGGATCGGGCGCCAATCGTCACCTCGACCGGTACCTCCGGTCCTGCGTACTTCTGCACGCCATCCGCTACCTCGCCGCGGGCAACGACGACCACCGGCGAGCGGAGCACAACCGCGTTCTCCGCCGAAGCGCTGCGAATGCCGTTCGCACCTCGATCGCTGTATGCGGCTCGCAATACGACGACGCCTTGTGGCGACGTGTCGGTCCGTGCGGCGGGCACGTACGAACCGCGCACGGGAAGCGATGGCGGGCGGGGCTGGGCCAGGCTGAGGATGTACGCCACCATCGCCGAGGCTTGCGCCTCGGTGAGCTGCGGATGTGCCGGCATCATCGTCTGGCCCCACACGCCCGACCCTCCAGCGCGGATCTTCCGGACGAGCCGCGCCCTCGCGCTGGTGTCACCGCGATACCGGCGCGCCACGGCGGTGTACGAGGGGCCGACCGACGCCTTGGCCACCTGGTGGCACGAGAGACAGGTACCGCCCTCGATCAGGCGCCTGCCCGCCTCGTGCGACGCTGGCACGACGGCCACCTGTTGTCCGCCTTGGCTTTGCACGAGTCCCTGCGTGTGGTACGCCGCCGTCACGACCACGCGGCTCGCGGGAATCCGCGCGTTTTGGAGCGAGCCATCCTCGCGGTCGGTTACGCGCACAGCGTAGCGGACAGGGACACGGGGGAAGAAGAACGTCCGGTTGCTTCCGAGCAGATCGATGTCCACCCTCGGCGGCTCGTTCCCGGCGGCGATCTGCGTCTTTGCCGAATCGCGCGCCCCCTGCGCGTCGGTGACGACGAGCGACGCGGTGTACACGCCCGGCGTCGCGAAGGTGAACGTCGGGTTGGGACTGGTGAGCGTCCGGACGGCGGTCCCGTTGGCGCGCGAAATCTTCCACTCGTATCGGAGCTCGTCGTCGTCGAGATCGGTGGTGCCGACGGACGACAGTGCGACCGTTAGGGGTGTCGCTCCAGCCGGCTTGTCGACGCCAACCGCGACGATCGGCTTGCGATTGCCGCCGTTGTACTCGATGCGGACGAGCCGGGCGTCGTCGTTGCCCTGGAACCACGCGGTGCCGTACTCGAGGACGTACAGGTCGCCGTTGGGCCCGAACTCCATGTCCATCGGGTTGCTGAACTTGTGGCTCGCCATGAAGCGCTCCATGGAGACGAGATTCCCCTGCTCGTCCATGGTGACGGCGATGACCCATCCACGCATCCACTCGTAAATGAAGAGCTTGCCATCGTAATACGCAGGAAAGGGTCGCTCCGCGTTCGGGAAATCGGCGCGGTGAAGGACCGGACCGGCCATGGCGGTGCGACCGCCGTTGCCAACGAGCGGAAATTCCGCCGACGGGCCGTACGGGTACCAGATGAATGCTCTCTGCGCTGGGGGCAGCTCGGTTCGGCCGGTGTTGTTCGGCGAGGTGTTCATGGGGCGCGCGGGATCGAACCTGGGACCGGCCGTCATCGTGCCGAAGTCCACGTCGAAATACGCCTTGTTGTCGGCCACGAAATGCGGCCACCCGAAGTTCCCGGCGCGCCGCGCCTGCCCGATCTCGTCGTGACCGGCCGGCCCACGCCCCGCCGAATCCGCGCCCGCGTCGGGACCGACGTCGCCCCAGTAGACGAACCCGGTCCGCGTGTCGACGGCGATGCGGTACGGGTTTCGGTGACCCATGGTGTAGATCTCCGGCCGGGTCTGCGGCGTCCCCCTCGGAAAGAGGTTTCCCTCCGGGATCGTGTACGTCCCGTTAGGCTCGGGATGAATGCGAAGGATCTTGCCCCGCAGGTCGTTCGTGTTCGCGGACGACTTCTGCGCGTCCCACGGCGAACGGTTGGGGCGCTCGTCGATCGGGGCGTAGCCGGTCGCGAACGGGTTGGTGTTGTCGCCCGTGGAGAGGTAGAGGTTGCCCTGGCGGTCGAACGCGATCGAGCCGCCCGTGTGGCAGCACTCGTCGCGTTGAACGGGGACCTCCAGAACGATCACGGCTGAAGCGAGATCGAGCGAATCGCCTTTCATCGTGTAGCGAGCGAGCACGTTCTTCGGCTCCGGCCCGACAGGCGAGTAGTAGAGGTAGATCCAGCCATTGCTGGCGAAGTTCGGGTCGGCGGCGAGCCCGAGCAGCCCGTCCTCTCCGTCCTGGCCCTTCGTGTATTTGTTGCTGACGGGAATCGTCGCGAGCTTCGTGTACTGTCCCGTCGCCGGGCGGTAGAGGTTGACGGGACCTCTGCGCTCGATGAAGAGCACTCGCTCGTCAGGCAGAACCGCGAGCTCCACCGGCTCGTTCAGCTTGTCGGCGAGCACGACCTTCGTGAATCGATTCTCCTCCGGACGCACCCGTCCGTAGTTCAACGAATCCGTTCCTATCGCGTAGCGCAGTCCGCCGAGGAGGTGACGGAGGAACAGCGGCTCTGAGAACGTCGCCTCGGTGTGGCCCATGTTCGTGTAGAACGCGCGGCCACCGTCGTACGGGTGATACCAGCTCATCGGGTGGCGGGAGCCGTTGGTGCCGCCTTCGTAGCTCGTCTCGTCGATGTCGACGAGCACCCGGATGTCGCGGTCGATGGACTTGAAGTTGTAGAACTCGTCCTCGCGCTCCCAGCGGTCCGGAAACCCCTCGGTCGACGGATGGGTTTTGTCCAGCACGCGGAACGTGCCTTTCCGGACGTTGGGATCGTTGGGGTGGCTCTCGAAGTACGCGCCGGCAAGTCGCCCGTACCACGGCCACTCGTACTCGGTGTCGGCCGCGGAATGGATGCCGACCCAGCCACCGCCCGCCTGGATGTAGCGCTCGAACGCATCCTGCTGTGTCGCGTTCAGGATGTCGCCAGTGGTATTGAGAAAGACGACAGCACGGAATCGTCTCAGGCTGCGCTCGGAGAATACGGCCGCGTCCTCGGTCGCCTCGACGGCGAAGCCATTCTCCCGCCCGAGCTTCTGCACTGCGGCAATCCCGGTCTCGATCGAGCTGTGTCGGAAGCCGGTGGTCCTGGAGAAGACGAGGACGCGGGGCTGCGGTTGCTGTGCCGCGCCGATGCCGGCCACCGTGAGAAGGAGCAGGGAGAGAGCGAGGGGTCGGAGCATCCGAGTCGGGGTGGCCATGGTGTCCGAGGAGTTGGTGTCGCCGATGCCTAACGGCGCAGCGGAAGCAGCAGCGTGAAGGTGGACCCGGCGCCCGGCTCGCTTGCCACGAGAAGATCGCCTCCCATCCCGCGCGCCAGCTCGCGACTGATCGGCATCCCGAGCCCGACTCCCTTGTTCTCGCGCGCGAGTGGGCTGTCGAACTGGACGAACGGCTCGAAAACGCGCTCGAGCTGAGCAGCGGTCATCCCGATGCCCGTGTCGCGGATGGCCACGGCACCAACTCCGGGCGATGGGACGTCGGTGGTGACGATGATCTGGCCGCCAGCCGGGGTGAACTTCGCCGCATTCGAGAGCACGTTGAGAAGAATCTGCACGACCTTCTCTCTGTCTGCATGAAACACGAGCGTAAGGTCGCACTGGCTGGCGTCGTACTGCAGGCGCTTCGCGGCGCGCTGCGGCGCCGTGAGCGGATCGACGACCTCGAGCACCTCACGCGCAGTGACCTCGCTGAGGCGGTAGGTCTCCTTCCCCGATTCCAGCTTGGCGTGGGTGAGCACGGCATCGATGAGGCCGAGGAGGTGCTGCTGACTCTTCACGATGCGCTCGAGATAATTCTGCTGCCCCTCCGTAAGCTGGATCGGTATGCCGGCGAGCATGAGCTGCGCGTAGCCGCCGATGGCGTTGAGTGGCGTCCGCAGCTCGTGACTCATCATCGCCAGGAAGGTGGCCTTCGCTCGGTTCGCCGCTTCCGCCTCGGCGCGCGCAGCCTCCGCCTCCGCACGAGCGCGCTCGCGCTCGGCGGTGGCCCGCTGGCGTTCCGTGATGTCGCGCCAGAAGATGGCGACCCCTCCCTCGGGTGTCGGATACGCGTCCACCTCGGCCACCAGATCGAGACGTCGGTCGCCGTAGGGATGCGTGAGGTGCGATTCCTGTCGCTCGGTGGCGGCGCGCCGGTACGCCTGCTCAAAGGGCGACCCGAGGAGCCCGGGGAAGACCTCCCAGACGGAGCGGCCGAGCATTGCCGCGCGCGGGAGGTTGACGTTGCGCACCATCGTTTCGTTGACGCTGACAATGCGGAAGTCCCTGTCCAGTGCAAGATGCGCGTCCGCCATGGCCTCGAGGATGCCGGCCGATCGAGCGCGCTCGGCCTCGAGCTCCGTATGTGCGCGCACCGCGGCGGTGGTCTCGAGACACACGACGAGCGTGCCGCCGATGCGCCCATCATCATCCCGGACAGGGCTATAGCTGTACGTCCACCACGCGTCGTCGAGCTTGCCATCACGCTCGATGGGGAGGTGGAGGTTCTCGAACCAGACCGCCTCGCCGCGCGTCATGACGCCCTCGATCTGCGGTCCGACAACGGCCCAGACGTCACTCCAGAAGTCGGCCGCCCTCATGCCCAGAGCGCGCGGATGCCGGGCCGCTACTCCGTCAGATCTCCCCAGACTGGGGCGAAAGGCGTCGTTATAGATCTGGACCAGCTCGGGTCCCCAGAAGAGCAGCATGGGGTTTCTCGACGCGAGCACCGCGGCAGCCATGGTACGCAGGCTCTGCGGCCACTGCTCGACCGGACCGAGTGGCGTCGACGACCAATCGAACGCGCGGCAGCGGGCAGCCATCTCGCCTGGACCGGCGAACAGCTCGGCTGCCCCGCCAACATAGGGCTCACTTGTGCGCATCCCGCCAGACAATATGCTCAGGGGGTTCGCCTGGGGAAGGCTCTTCTCGACTACCTAACACGGTCGCGACGTCAAGACCCGCTTCCCTTGACTCGCGTGTCATCACGACCACCGTTGCTCGGAATCCCGCTCGAGCGAACAGGCGTTGCGCGGCCTCGTTCCTCTGACGCCTCATGGGGCCCGGTGGTTTACCAGCGATACCGAACCGCGACGTTTGCCATGAAGCCTTCCAACGGCGCCCAAACGTCGGTCGTCCACCGCCCCCCAGTGTGGGGCGTCGGGCGAACGAGCGGATCCGTGTCGGTCTGCCGCACGTTCAGGAGATTCTCGAAGTTCGCGACCACCTCGAGTCCCCCGAACTGCTTCATCGCAATGGCCATTACATAGACGTACGGTTTCGACTCGCTCCGGAAGGGGTTGTCATCGAGGGATTGTACCCCGTAGAAAATTCCTTCTATACCGACCCGATAGTCCTTCTCCTTCTCGAACATGAGATCGCCGCCGACGCGATGACGCGGGAGCAGGGGAATTGGCTCGCGCACGCCGGTCATGGCATCGGGACGAGTGCCGTGCGTGTAGCCATAGGTTGCGAGGAACTTGCCACCCTCGAATCGCCAGATCGCCGCGCCTTCGACGCCGGCGATGCGCACATGCTCGCTCGCGTTCTTCAGGATTCCTTCACCGGTGCCATCCATCCCATCCGCGAGCTGTATGGCGTCCCGGATGTATGATCCGTAGGCAGTGACCAGGAGCTCCGCGCCGGCAACCTCGCCATTGACGTCGAGCATCGTACCGAGACTTCGCTCGCGCTTCAGCTGAGCGCCGGGGCGAACGGCACGCAGCCCGATCGCTTCGGTCTCTTCGATTGTGGCGGCCGGTGCCGCGAACCCGGTCCCGGCGCTCAGTCGCACAGACCATCCTTCGACTGGTTTCGCCAGCGCAGCGAGGCGCTCGGTCACCTGAAAGCCCGCTTCGGGATGGACGTCGCCGCGCACGCTAGCCGAGAGCGTCAATGGTCCGACGTTGCGCTGGGTCGTCGCGAAGAGACTTGGCGTAACCCAGCGATGATCGTATGCCTCGTTCAGCGAGTTCTCGAAATCATCGAGCTGCACCGCCGATCCAATGACGGTGGTGCCTCGCGACGTCGTGATCAATCGCGTGAGCTCCAGGAAGCCAGTTGCGGTATGCTCTTCCTCGAGTGGTCCAATGCCAAACTCACGTCGTCGCGATGAGGTGGAGACCGCGAAGCGGACGGCCACGCTTCCGGAATCGCGGAGCGGAACGTTGGCTGTTGCGCCCAGGTCGGCCCGCCGGCTCGTTAGGGCTTCTCGAAATGCCGTCCCCGCGGGCGTGAGCGCGTCGCCGAGTGTGCCGCCTTTTCGGCTGTCGTATCCATAGCCTGCCGTCACGAATAGCGAACGGCCCCGTGTGTCGAACGCGTTCAGTCGGGGACGTACTCCGAATCGCTGCGCTCGCGGCTGATCTGCCCAGCCGTCGCTATCAACGTCATACGCGCTCTGCTCGGTGCCGGACGTCAGGAGTGAGACGCCGGTTCCGGATTCCCTGCGATGACTCAGCCACGCGGCGGCGTCCGTCACGCCCATCGTGCGGCGGTTGAGCAGCACTTCGCTCCTCCCCGACGGCTGCTTTGAAATGAAGTTGATGACGCCACCGAGAGCCTGGCCACCATAGAGCGACGACGCGGCGCCCTTGATGATCTCCACGCGCTGGAGATCGACGGGCGAGATGTCGAGCGGTCCGAGCGCGCTGGTGCCCCCACCGTAGAGCGGCAGGCCATCTGCCAACAACGCGGTGTATTGGCCGGGCAGTCCGAGAATCCGGACGCTGCCCGTGCCGAGCGTAGGCGATGCCGCGTGGACGCGAAGGCCCGGGGTCTCGTTGAGGAGCATTGTGATGCCGCTCGGCGCCATCAACGTGTTCTCGTCCACTTCCATCTCATCGAGGACTTCGACGCGGACCGGCGTCTCGCCGGCGAGCCGCCCCGTTCGAGTCGCGCTGATCCTCACCTCCTCCATCGCCATCTCGGCCATCTCGACCCTGACGGTCACCGTCACGACGCTATCGGCAATAACCGTGACCGCGACCTGGGCCGGTTTGAAGCCGATGCTCATGACCGAGAGCATGTGACGACCAGCCGGAAGGACGAGGCGTGCTTTTCCTTCCGCGTCGCTGCGCGTGCTTTCCGTACCTGAGCGGACCAGCAGGCCGCTCACCATTCCCATCGCCTCCTCGATGGTGACCTGGACTACCCCAGTCCTTCGTTGCTGCGCCTGAAGTGGCGAGACGAGCTGAAGGCCGGTGAGAAGAAGGACGTAGATCCACTGGATTCGCATCGTGGCAAACTAGCGGCGTGGCGTTCGCCGTAGGCAACCGACTACGGACCCGGCTCGATCCTGTAGCGCAGCCAGAGCATGCCGTCCGCGCGCCGTTCCACGGACTCGAGCGCAAGTCGGCGCGGCGCAAAACCCTCGCCGTCTACGTCGAAGAGCGTCGCCTTACCTGCGCGTCCGTCCGCCACCGGCGCTACGAGAAGACTCAACTCATCCACGAGGCCCGCGCGCAGGATGGAGCCATTGATCCCCCCGCCACCCTCCAGCATCAGCGTACGCACCCCGAGCCGGGCACCGATCTTCTCGAGACCGAGCACGAGATCCAGCTCGTCTCGCCCCGCCAGGAGATATGAGACGCCGCGCCGGCGGAGCGAGGCGAGGTAGTCGTCCGACACGCGCTCGGTCAGCATCGCGACAATGTGATCGCCGTCGATCCCACCCGAATCCCACACGAGACGGCCGCTCGGATCGACCGCGATCGCGAACGATTCGTGCTCGCCAGGTGCGATGAAGTCTTCGCGCGGCGAACCACTGTACTGCTGCGCGATATCCGCCGGACTGCGCGCCCCCGCCGCGAAATGCTGCTCCATCGTCACCCTGCCGACGATCCACGCGTCCGCCCCATACGTCTCGTGCACCTCTTCGTACTGTCGCAACTCGGCGGCGGAGAGGGGCCAGTCGTCGGTGACGATGCGTCCATCCACCGACGCCATCATGTGGCAGACGACGCGCGGTCGCTGTGAGGTCGTTGACATGCGTTAGGTATCCTCTGTCCGCTCTGGTGGGGCCTGCACCAGCTCGATCCTGGCGCGAAGCGGCCCTGGCCTGCGGAGCGCATCGACAGCATCGCGGTCATCCAGGCGGCCGAGCCTGACGAGTCCATCCGCGTAGCCGGAATCTCGATAGAACAGGGCCAAGTTTCCCCACGGGGCGTAGTAGGCGATGTCGCCAGCCGCAGCGGCCGTGCCCGGGGGCGCTCCGGCCGTCGTGAGCTTCCTCGGCAGGTGCGCGATTTTTTCCGTGGCCGCGTAGTCGTCGAGCGAAAGATCGAGCGGCAGTAGCGCGGCGAAATCCCGCGCTACTGCCGTATCCGGGAGGGTGACGGTGAGTGCCCCGCCCTCGACCTCCAGGAGAATTCTCACCGCCATCTAGAGACGAGCAGCAAGCTCGCCTTCCTCCACAGATACTCTGGCTTCCCGAACCATCAGGTTCTTGTTGAAGAACTCGGTAATCCTGTCGAAGGGGATTTTGTCCGTGCGATCGTATAGATCGACGTGGTCGGCATTGTCGATGATCACCAGCTCCTTGGGCTGCGCGGCGGCCTTGTATGCGTCTTCGCTGAAGTAACGTGAGTGCGCATTTTCACCCGCGATGAGCAGGATGGGACGCGGCGAGATTTCATCGATGTAGGTCAGCAACGGCAGGTTCATGAACGACATTGGCGTGGTTGCGGTCCAGGCTCCATTCGAGTTTGGCGAGCGTTTGTGGAAGCCGCGAGGCGTGCGGTAGTAGTCGAAGTACATTCGAATGACCGGATTGGTGATGCCCTCGAGACTCTCGGGGAGAATCCGCGAGCCCGGGGTCGGAGACCCCCTTTCGGCGTCAGCCCAGCGCTGCTGGCTCAACTGTTCCAGCATCTGCGTGCGCTGCTCCCTCGTCAGGGCATCGAAATATCCTCTGGCCATCACTCGAGACATGTCGTACATGCTTGTGGTGACGACAGCCTTGATGCGCTTATCGACGGCAGCCGCATTCAGGCCCATGCCCGCGAAGCCGCAAATGCCGATGATGCCGATTCGCTCACGATCGACCGACGGCACCAGGCCGAGATAATCCACGGCGGCGCTGAAGTCTTCCGTGTTGATGTCCGGAGACGCCAGGTTGCGAGGCGCTCCACCGCTTTCTCCTGTATGAGACGGATCGAACGCAAGCGTGATGTAGCCACGCTCGGCCATCGTTTGTGCGTACAAGCCGGAGGATTGCTCTTTCACGGCGCCAAACGGACCGCTGATGGCGAGTGCTGCCATCCGCTGGCTGCCACGATTTTTCGGGAGATACAGGTCGGCTACCAGGGTGATGCCGTAGCGGTTCGTGAACGTCACCTTCTGGTGATCGACCTTGTCGCTTTTCTGAAATGTCTTGTCCCATTCTTTCGTCAGTTGCATATCGCCTCCGTTTGCGTTCGCGCTTCGCGGGGATGTCTCGTTCCTCTGGGTGTCCGCGAGGGTTCGATATGCCGTTGCGGTACCCACGATAGCTCCGAGCAGCAGTGTCGTGAAAAGGATCGTTTTCGTTGTCATGGCGTTGGCCTCAGCGTTCACGCGGCGGCGCCGCGTATTGGGTGTCGGTGACGTGCTCGAGCCACTCGACCACCTTCCCGTCGAGCGCTTCCTGAATCGCGATGTGCGCCATCGCCGTCCTTGGCGATGCGCCGTGCCAGTGTTTGACGCCGGGCGGAATCTCCACGACGTCGCCGGGCCGGATCTCTTCGACCGGGCCGCCCTCGCGCTGCACGCGGCCGAGGCCAGAGACGACGATGAGCGTCTGCCCTAGCGGGTGCGTGTGCCACGCCGTGCGAGCGCCCGGTTCGAAGGTGACGGTAGCGCCAGCGGCGCGCGCAGGCGCGGGCGCGGTAAAGAGCGGGTCGATGCGGACTGTGCCGGTGAACCAGTCGGCCGGTCCCTTGTTCGAGGGCAATGAGCCCGCACGAGTGATGTTCACTGGAGGTCGCTCCTGTTGCTGCGCGTGGCCAGTCAATGCAGTGAGGCCGTGAGACGCAAGCGCCGCGGCGATGATCAGGTGAAGTCGCATGTCACCAATCAACCATTTTCCGGCATTGCGATCTACTTGACAGTGCTTCATGTGCTGTTAAGCATTGCTTCATGACGCCGGACGCGCTCGACGGCATGGTGGTGTTCGCCGCAGTGGCGGAATCGCGGAATTTCCGCGTGGCCGGAGAACGACTCGGGGTGACAGCGTCGGCGGTGAGCCAAGCGCTTCGCAAGTTGGAGGACCGTGTAGGCGTTCCGCTCGTGCACCGCACCACGCGAAGTGTGAGCCTTTCGGAGGCGGGCCAGCGGCTCTATGCTGCGGTTCGCCCTGCACTCGCCGAGGTGGAGTCGGCTGTTGCAGCGGCCGGTGAGCTGGGAGATGCGCCGCGGGGGACGCTGCGCTTGCTCGTTGGGCCGGACGTGGACCCGGTTTTCGCCGGACCACTCTTCGCCAGCTTCCTCACCTCCTACACCGAAGTGAAGCTCGACCTCGTGGTGAGCGACGCGGTCGTCGACGTCGTGGCGCTCGGGCATGACGCCGGCATCCAGCTTGGCGAAGTGATCGACCGGGACATGATCGCGGTGCCCGTCACTGGCGACATCCGGATGACCGTCGTGGGTGCGCCAGCCTATTTCGCGCGGCATCCCAAGCCGCGCCATCCGCGCGACCTCGTCAGGCACGAGTGCCTCAATTGGCACCGGACCGCGGATGCGCCGGGATACCGTTGGGAGTTTACGGAGCCGGGAACGGACGGCCGCATCGGGGGCGGGCCCGAGATCGTGGTCGCCGTGCCGGGGCGCGTCCTGTCGACGGACTCCCGCGTCAACCTCGGTCTGGCACGCACGGGACTCGGCCTGACCATCGTATACGAGGACATGGTACGCGACGACGTGGCGCGCGGCACGCTGGTACCAGTGCTGGAGAAGTATTGTGCGCCTTTTCCCGGCTACTACCTGTTCTACCCAGAGCGGCGCCAAGCCACGCCGGCGCTCCGCGCGCTCATCGACCACCTGCGCCGCGAGCGGGAGGGCCGCCGTCCGTCGCGCGGCCGCGGCGCATCGACCACCGGCGAGATGCGCAAACGACGTTAGGCGCCTCGGCGGAGATGGAGCAGATGGAGCGCTCGTGGAGAGCCCTGCTTGCCGCGGGGCCGTCTTGTCGCGCTGGGTTATGGTGCGGACTTGGAGATGGCAGCGTGAGTCCCGACAGTTGCGCCAGGTACGCTCCCCTCTCTTTACTCACATATGCCCAGGCTGAACGTCCCGACCCTGGGATCGCTGGCGGGTTTCAGGACACCGAATCCGGCTTCGCAGCGGTCTGGGGCGGCGGCAGAATCCTGAACACGAACGGCTGGCGCACGAGCTGCTTTACCTTGTGCGACGCCATGATGGCCGGCGTGAAGCGCATGGCCGGAGCGACCGCGCGAACAGCCTCGGCAAACTCAGCGTGCGTGGTCTCGATCACCGCGAATGACACGGTATCGACCCGTCCCAGCGTGTCGACAACGAACTGCACGAGAGCTCTGCCCTCGATGTTCCTGGCCAACAGAGTCGGGGGATACGCGGGGGCCGCACTTTCAATGACACGGGCGACCGAGTCGACGTCGATCGCGGTGGCGACAGTGTCGTACACGAAGTCTTGAGCCTCCGGCAGGGTTGCCGCGTGGGCTGCCCTCTTCCGTCCCGACACAGGCGGACCCGCTAGGGCGTCGGCCTCTGTCACCCCCAGGTCGAATCCAGCGCTCTCCCCGACAAGGCCGGCGCCATGCCAGTGGACTCGCACCGCGAGCGGCGGCGGGGCCTTTACACGGTCGAGGGGAATGAGATAACGCACATTCTCGCTCTCGCCGCTATACGCCTCAGGCCGAAGTTTTTCGCGACCGACGACGAAGAACACAATCAGCGCCGTATGGACGACGACGCTGAACACAGTGGCCGGGTTCGGCCGCGGCGGTGCCGTGGATGACTCGAGTAGAACGTCCAGCATACAGTCCTAGTCCAGTGAAGCAAGTTGGCAACAGCTACACGGCGGGGGCGACCTCGACGCCCACATCGCGCTCACGGGGCCGGCTCAGTGGGATGTAATACGCCCTCGAAGGTCTAGTGATCCCATCCCGTCGCCTACGCGCGCACCAGCTTCCTGTACGCCACGCGGTGCGGCTGGTCGGCGTCGATCCCCTTCCGCCTGCGCAGATCCTCCTTGTACGCCTCGTAGTTTCCCTCGAACCACACCACCTCGGAATTTCCCTCGAACGCGAGAATATTGCGTCGCGATGCGGTCGAGGAACCAGCGATCGTGGGAGATGACGACCGCGCATCCTGCGAAATCGACCAGCGCGTCCTCGAGCGCGCGCAGCGTGTCCACATCGAGATCGTTGGTGGGCTCGTCGAGCAGCAGCAGGTTGCCGCCCGCCATCAGCGTCTTCGCCAAATGCAGGCGGTTGCGCTCGCCACCGGCAAGGTCGCCGACGCGTTTCTGCTGATCGGCCCCTCGAAAGTTGAAGCTGGCGAGATACGCGCGCGAATTGATCTCCTTCTTGCCGACCATGATCTGCTCCAGGCCGCCGGAGATCTCGTCCCACACGGTTTTCTTGCCGTCGAGCGTGCGCGACTGGTCCGCGTAGGCGAGCTGCACCGTCTCGCCGACCTTGAGCGAGCCGGCATCGGGCTTCTCCGTGCCGTCGATCATGCGAAAGAGTGTCGTCTTCCCCGCTCCGTTCGGTCCGATGACGCCGACGATGCCGCCGCGCGGCAATGAAAAGGACAACCCCTCGAAGAGAAGATTGTCTCCGTACGCCTTGCGCAGATCGTTCGCGATCACCACGTCATTCCCCAACCGTGGGGCGGGCGGGATCACGATCTCGTTCTGCGCGATGCGCTCGAGCTGCGTCTCACTTGCCAGCTCCTCGTACTTCTGAATACGCGCTTTCGACTTCGCCTGACGAGCCCGCGGCGCGAGACGCACCCACTCCAGCTCGCGCTCGAGGGTGCGCTGCCGAGCGCTGACGGATTTCTCTTCCTGCGCGAGCCGCGTGCGCTTCTGATCCAGCCACGAGGAGTAGTTCCCTTCGTACGGGATTCCGCGCCCCCGGTCGAGCTCGAGGATCCACTTCGCGACGTTGTCGAGGAAGTAGCGGTCGTGCGTGATCGCCACGACCGTCCCCGGAAACTGCTCGAGATGCTTCTCGAGCCACGCGACGCTCTCGGCGTCGAGGTGGTTCGTCGGCTCGTCGAGCAACAGCAGATCGGGCTCCTCGAGGAGCACGCGGCACAGGGCGACGCGGCGCTTCTCTCCCCCGCTGAGCTTCTTCACGTCGGCATCGGCCGGAGGAAGGCGCAGCGCATCCATCGCGACCTCGATCTTGTTGTCGAGATTCCAGAGGTCGTGCGCGTCAATGTACTCCTGAAGGCGACCCTGCTCGTCGAGCAGCTTGTTCATCGCGTCGTCGTCCATCGGCTCGGCGAACTTCATCGCGATGTCGTTGAAGCGCTCGAGGGCTTTGCGCTGGTCCTTGAGCGCCTCTTCGACGTTGCCGCGGACATCCTTCGATGTGTCGAGCTCGGGCTGCTGCGAGAGGTAGCCGATCTTCGTGCCCTTGGCGGCCCACGCTTCGCCCTGAATGTCCTGGTCGATGCCCGCCATGATGCGGAGCAGCGATGACTTTCCGGCGCCGTTGGGGCCGAGGACGCCGATCTTGGCGCCGGGGTAAAAGGAGAGCCGAATGTCGTCGAGGATCACGCGCGAAGGTGGGACCACCTTGCGCAGGGCCTTCATGACGTAGATGAACTGGGGAGGCATGGAGAGTCGATTGCGGATTGCTGATTGCGGAAGCCGAAATATACCGAGGGGCAGCCTTCAGCGTCGCGAGGGCTGCCCCCTGTGCAATCCGCAATCAGCAATCCGCAATCCGCAATCCGGCTATGTCGCCATTTGCGCCTCGGTCGCCGCCGGCGTCGCCACCGCACGCTCTTCCCGCGGCGCCGGTGCCTCCCACCCCTGAATAGCCGGCGGCAGTCCACCACTCACCAATGATGCGCCGCCATCGGCGTATACGGTCTGGCCGGTAATCCAGCCTGCTTCCTCAGAGCACAGCAAGGCCACGACGTTTCCGATATCTGCGGGTGTGCCTAACCGCCCCATCGGGGTCCACCCCTGTCCGTGCCACTCACGAACCATCTCCTGCGCGGCTTCCGGTAACGAGTTCAGCACGCTGTCTTCCGTGAAGCCGGGACTCACGGCATTCACGGTGATTCCACGCCTCGCGAGGGCGACCCCGAAGTAGCGGACGAGCGATTCCATGGCCGCCTTCGCCGATCCCATCGCGACCCACGGAAGCCAGCTCCCCGTGCGGCTGCCGTCGGCATAGGTGACCGCAATGATTCGGCCGCCCGTCCCCATGATCTTCGACGCCTTCTGAACCTCGAGCAGAAATGCCTTGCCTTGCGAGTTGCACGCCGTGTCCCACTTCTCACTGGCGAGGTCGAGTGGAGCCTCGTAGAACGTTGGGATCTCGCTGCGCGCATTGCTGACGAGAATGTCGAGCGTCCCGAACTCCGATCTCGTGCGCTGGAAGAGGCGGTCGATCGCGTCGGTGTCGCATACGTCCACTTGCGTGACGAACCCATCGGAGCCGATATCCCGCACCTTCTTCAGCACGTCTTTCGCCGACTCCTCGTTCTGGTAGTAGGTGATTCCAACGTGTGCACCGCGTTCCGCGAGCTTCAGCGCGATGCCGCGACCTATGCCCCGCGAGCTGCCAGTGATCAGGGCATTCCTTCCGGCGAGCGACATTGAGACCTCCTTGGCGATTCACGCCGTGGCAAACATGGCCACCCCCCTTGGGACTCCCTCACCGTCCCGAACTCGAATGTTCGCGTAGCGGAGCCCTCGCACAAGGAGGCGCCCGACCCTCACTCCTGGCCGATCGCGTCCAGACGCGTATGTTCTCAGCCACAAACAACGGGAGGAGGAGGTCGTGCAAACGAGGAGCGGTCTGTACACCGGGCACCGCGCGCTCACCATCGCGGGGTTCCTCTCTCTCGCGATGGGCGCGCTGCACCTCGGCATCACGTTTCTCGCGTACCGGCCCGTCTTCAGGCTCACTGCGCTCTGGTTCGCCGGCACTGGCGTCGCGATCATGCTCATCGGCGCCGTCACGCTGCTCGCGCGCGGCGCGCCGGCAGGATCCATGGAGCGGTGGGTCGCCGCCGCGGCCAATGTCGCCGGTCTGGTGATCGCCTTCGCGTACGAGATGCTCAACGATTGGCGCGAGCCGCGGGGCTACGTCCAGATCGGGCTCTTCTCGATGGGCCTCGTCGCTGCGTTGCGAGGTGGCGGGCCGGTGTCCGCGCCAGCGGTCGCGGCCGATTCGCCGCGACGGCCGTAGCACCCTGCGGTGGCCGAGCTATCGCTCGGCCAGTCTCGTCAGGCGCACGTGATCGAGCAGTGCCGTGTTGACCGCACCATTCATGTTCCGGTCGACAGGCGTGTACGCAAGCGTCAGGGTGTGCGACCCGGCAGCGAGCCACGTCGTCAGCACGCTGCTATAGCCCCAGTCCGTCCACAGGTCGACGCCCCGATGCGGCAGGACGAGTGATCCGACGCGTGTCCCGTCGACGAGCAGCGACCGGATCGCCGTCTTGTCCCCGGTATTGATCGGCCCGCTTCCGTTCGCGTAGCGCGCGTCGATCGCGTACACGCCGGCGACGGGAACGTCGATGGTGAACTGCACCTCAGTGTTCGCGCCCACCGCCAGCTCGATGGATCCATCACCATCAGCGTCCGCGTGGGCCGTGTCGATGTTACTTCCCGGTGGCTCAGCCAGAATCACGGCATCCGGCGGCACCACGCGTATCGGCTCGCTGAGAAACGACCCGACCCCATTCGCGTCGACCGCCATGACCTGATACTCGGCGAGCCCGCTCCCCTGATCCACGCGCGCCTGCGCCGAGGTCGTCGCCGAGCTGCGACGTCCATTTTGGTAAATCAGGTAGCTCACTGCGCGAGGGACGGGCCGCCACACGAGCCGCCCCGCGCGCAGCGCGACGAGCGGTGTCGCCGGCGCAGCCCGGTTCTCCACGATGTTGATGGTGGACGGCCCGACCTCGCCATTCATCGTCAGCTCGATCGTGTGTGCGCCCGTTAGGCCCGCCGGAATCTCCGGATTCGGCAAGGCCCGGCCATCGAGGGTCGCGCTTGCCACCGCGTTGCCGAATCCACGTACCGTGATCGTCAGCGTCGCGCCGCGATATCGCAGGTTGCGCAGCGTACGCTCACCATCGTACGCACGCGGAACGAAGGGCCGAAACACGAGGCGATCGTACTCGAACCGCATCCCGAACAGCACACGGAATACCGTCGCCAGGTTCGCGCCGACACTTCCGATGAGCCGGTCGGAGTTGAGCTCGGTGCCCTCGAAGTGGCCCGTCGCGGCCACCATGTTCTCCTTGTTGGTGAGAAAGAGCGCCGCGGCCCGGTAGATCGACCCAAGCCCGTGCTCCACTGCCGCGGCATTGCCCGCCTCAGCCGCCGCCCAGGTCCAGAATCCAACCACCTGCGGCCAGATTCCCGCATTGTGATATGCCGGCTGATCGCCGATGTATGGCCAGAAGCTCGGCACGCCAAAAGGCACCACCGGCGCGCGCCGAGTGAGGACGTCGCGCTGCTCGTCTGCTGCGACGCCATAGATGATCGCGAGTGCCTCACCGAGCCCTTCCGCCCGCGGGGAAAGTGACTGGTGCACGCGTCCATATCGGAACTGCCCGTAATAGCCATTCTCCGACAGCCACAGGTGCGTGTTCATCCCCTGACGGACGCGGCCCGCTACCGAATCCCACCGGAGCGGCGACTCGCCTAACGCGCTCGCCATGCGGCTGAGGACGCGATACGCCGCGTAGTGCAGGGCGTTGGTGCCGAGATTCTCGGATTGGTAGATATCTCGCGGATCCATCCACGCGGGATAGCTCTGCTCGCGCCAGTCGAGGAACGATGACTCCCCCCGAAAAAGTCCCGTCGTACCGTTGAACGCGACGGCGAGATCGGCTTCGGCCGAGCGGCGGATGATGTCGTAGCACTGTCGCAGCCAGTCGCGGTCGCCGGTGACGGCGTAGAGCTCCCACGCCGCGAGCGCCCACGCCATTCGGTCGGTCGACACCGGCCACGAGCCGCCGGTTCCGGTGTCCTGGATGATGCGGCCGGTCGAGTCGACCTTCACCAGGAGACTCCGTCGCACCTCGTCAGGCGCGATGGCCGCAAAGGCGAGCATGGCGCCCCACGACACGTCGCGCGTCCAAATGCCCTCCCACTTGGCACCACCCATGAGCGCGCCATCGTCGCGACGCAGCTCGACGAGCTCCTCCAGCGACAGTCGGTACAGCGCGTCGACCAGCCGCTGCGAGGACACGAGCTCGGGGAAGCGCGCGATGTCGCGCTTCCGCACCCAGACTGCGCGTCCGCTGTCGTCGGCCGGCCTCGTGTAGATCGTCTCGAAGGGCAGCGTGACGGTGTAGATCCCGTCGCGATTGGGGTCGGTGAGCTCGAACTGTGATCCCGGCTCGAGCACCGAGAAGTCCCAGGTCAGCGGCTCGGCGTTGCCGACGATGTAGACGCCCTTGAAATCACGCCTGCGAATGGGGGCGCCGTTCGGCGGATCATAGGTTCCGCGACCACGGAAGCTCGCGAGCACCGGGCGCATGTCGAGGCGAAACGTCACCTGTGCCGTGCTTTCCTCGCTCGGAGGAGCATCTTCCGGCTTCGGCGTCCGAGGTGCATCGACGCGACCGAACTGATAGATGGGCGTCGTGATCTTTCCCGCACGCGGACGGACGTAGATCATGTGGTCCGTGCCGGGCGGGAACTCGTTGTCCTGACCGTTGATGCTGAACTTGAACATCACTTCCCGCGGCGCGCGCGGATAGTTGGTCTCGATCCGGTCGCGTGTGACGGCGACGGCGCTGAACGCACCCTGCACCACGGATGTGTCGGTGATGATGAACGTCGTGTCGCCTTCCTGCGCGACTGCGACACCCGCACAGGTGTACGCGATCGCGAGCAGCCCGGCCTTCATGGCTGTACCGGCTGCGTCCAGGCCATCTCAACCTCTCCGTCGTAGGAGGGATTCGCTTTTGGCTGCGTGGACACGATCCTCGCCCGGACGTAGATCTCGTCGCCGCGCAGTGTGTAGCTCGCCGTTGTTCCGCGTACCGCGCTGAGCACCGCGCCGACATCGTTGCCATAGCGCCGTGTGAGGACCGCGCCGGCGGAGTCGTGCATGGCCACGCTGGCGGTGTCATAGCCTCGGCGCGTCCCGATGAACTGTGTCGTGTAGCTCACGCCGGGCTGGCCTTTGATGGCGAGCGTGAGACGTTGGCCTTCACGCCGCAGTTCCGAAAGGGCCACGCCAGTGCTCGCGTAGAATTCCCCACGCTTCAGGGCCCGCATCAGTGAATCGCTGGCGAGCCTCGAGGACCGCACCATGATCCACCCCCGTCCCGGATTGCGCTGACGCGGGGCGAACTGGTGGTAATCGTGCGCGTCATCGGTAGCGACGCCGTAGAGCATGGCGCCGCCGCTCGTCAGGCGTCGGGTCAGCACGATGTCCCAGATGCGCTCATTCCCCGGTCGCAAGGAATCGCCGAGGATGTTGACGAGCGGATGGCCGTTGTACACCTCGAAGAACCGGAGGTCGGGAAGCGCGATCAGATCCTCGGCCGTTTGACTCCAGAGAAAGTTCGGATGATTGAGCACCGCGACGATCTCCCGTCGCGTGCGCGCTTCCTGCGCGCGCAGCGAGTCGAGGTCCTTCCGAAACATCTCCAGGAGTGAAGCGCCCTTTTGCTCCGAGACCGGCTCGGCGAGGTTGAGCGCGTTCATGTGCGCACCCTTCCCCCCGAGATACTGGGTGATCTCCTCGCCGGGGACAAGAATGAAGCGGCCGCTCTCCTCGACGCGCGCACGGTACTCGGGAAACCGCTTCAGGCGCACAAGGAGGGTGTCACCCGATCGGCGTTCTTCCACCCAGCTCGAGCCGGATCGCTCGCGATACTTCGTGTATGCCTCGCGTGCAGGTCCGGCGGGTGGGATAGGGAGCCAACGCTCGGCCGCGGCGAGCGTGTTGTGGTCGGTGATGGCAAGAAAGTGATAGCCGTTGCGCTTGTACCAGTCGGCGACGCCTTCCGGGAAGTCATCGCCGTCCGACCAGAGCGTGTGCGTGTGCGTGTTGCCGCGCCACCACGTCTCCGCCGGTGCGACGTCGCCGGTCGCGACCGTCGCTCTTTGACAGGATCCAACGACGATCAGGGCACACGCCAACAACGGCACGCGCCAGACGCTCATGGAGCGGGCTGGCGTCGATGCTGGAGAAACCAGTCGTAGAGCTCCGGGTTTTCGTACGTACGCGTCCACGCGTCGTGTCCTGCGTCGGGATACACGGTGAATCTCACGTTCCCATTGCATTGCTTCAAGCGCTCGACGAGCTCCTCCGAGCGATCGGGCTTGATGACGTCATCCTTCGCGCCGTGGAACACCCAAATGGGCAGGTGCTTCAACGCGCACATCCCTGAGGGCGTCGCACCACCACTGATGGCCGCGAGCGCGGCAAACCGATGGGGAAACTCCATCGCCAGGTGCCAGGCGCCGTAGCCCCCCATGCTGAGCCCGGTGAGATAGATGCGATCGGGATCGACGCGATAGTTCTCCTGCACGTCATCGAGGAGTGCATCGAGCCTCGTCGTCGACCAGATCATGTTGATCGCAACCTGCGGCGCAACAACGATGAAGGGAAAGTCCGGCCGCTGCGCCGCGATCCTGATCGGCCCATGCACCTTCACCTTCTCGATGTCATCCCCGCGCTCGCCGCCTCCATGCAGGAAGAGGATGAGCGGCCACCGTTCGGTGCTCGAGCCGTAATCCCGAGGGAGGAAAAGCTGGTACTGGCCCGCGACCTCGCGAACGAGCCGGCGGTTCATGGAGACGACCCGCGTTCCCGGCTGTTCCACGGGGCGTGAAGGGAGTGAGTGGCAGGCCGAGGAGAGCGCGAGCAGGGCGGTGATCATGGCGCCACGAGTCGCAATGCTTACCACAGAGGCACAGAGGGCACAGAGGACAGCCAACTGCAACGGCCGTTGCAGTTGGCTGTCCTCTGTGCCCTCTGTGCCTCTGTGGTAGGCGGTCTGCGCTCGTCGCGGTATCACACTGTGCCTCTAAGGACTCTTGCCCTCCGCGAGCCTCCGCATCGCCGCGACCTTCTCCTCCCACTTCTTCTCGTCCTCGGCGCTGACCGACGCCTTGCCGGCCCGACGGACCGCACTGACCTTGGCGGCCGTGGAATCCGACACGAGCGATAGCAGCACGAGGATGTCCTCCCCCAGCTTCCGCCCATCGGTTTTCTGGATCTCCACGCCCTTGTCGCGAACTACGAACGTCGTCAGCGACTTCGTCATTCGGTAGGCGTCGTCCTCCGACATCGTCAACCCAAAGGCCGCGTACAGCTCGCCGACGCTGAACGAGAGGCTGTCGCGCACGGTGGTGTCGCGAGGCGGTGAAGCTTGTGCCGCGGTCGGCCGCGCGGACAGCGACGCGGCGAGAGCGAGCATAACGAAAAGTGCACGCATGATGGACATCCGGTTTCTCGGGTGAGCGCGCCCCCGTCTGCCATGGGGTCGCGCGCACCTGAAGTGCAAGCGTCAAGCCACGTGCAGTGCCTTCCGCCGGCCTAGGAGAAATACAGCCAGATCGCCCCCACGCAGAGCGCCAGAACGACGCTGAGAACGAGGTCGGTGCGCCGCCAGCCGCGCCCCCGCGGCCCCTCCGTCGTGCGTTGCGTCGTGTCGAACGTGATCCCCTCGACCTTCTCCGGTGGCGGCGGCGCGGTCACCAGGCTCACGCCGATCAGTATCGCGGTGCAGATCACGAACAGCAGGATGGCGAAGTGCAGGAAGTTGATCGTCGCGTACGTGTGCATCCATCCCGTGAGCCCGTCCCTGTTCAGCTCGGCGAGCAGGCGGCCGACCCCGAGGATGAACCCGCCGATGAGCGCCGTCATTGCCCCGGCGGCGTTCACACGTCGCCACAGCACGCCTAACAGAAAGACCGCCGCGATCGGTGGTGAGATGTACGCCTGCACGCTCTGGAGATACTGGTAGAGCTGCCCCGAGATGAGCTTCATCAGCGGGATCCACAGCAGACCAAGACCGACGAGGATCGCGGTCGAGGCCTGGCCGATGACGACCAGGCGCCGCTCCGACGCGGCCGGGTGAAGCTTCTTGTAGACGTCCCACGTGATCAGCGTCGAGCAGGAGTTGAACACCGCCGACAGCGAGCTCATGAGCGCGGCGAGCAGGCCGGCAACGACGATGCCCCGCAATCCATCGGGCATGAGCGCAGCCACCAGCGTCGGCAGTGCCTGATCGGGATGCTCGAGCGTGATCAGCCCGCGCTGCGCCAGCGCGTAGGCCACGAGCCCGGGGATGACGAAGATGAACAGCGGAAGAAGCTTGAGATACCCGGCGAAAATCGCTCCCCGTCGTGCCTCGTCCTGGTCCTTCGCCGACAGAACGCGCTGCACGATGAACTGATCGGTACACCAGTACCACACGCCGAGGATCGGTGCGCCGAACAGAATTCCCGTCCAGGGGAAGTTCGGATCGCTCGCCGGTTTCCACATGTCGAGAAATCCGGGGCCCGCGGTGCGAATCATTCTCATTCCAGCCGCCCAACGCGTCGAGACCCACCAGCGTGACCGCCACGGCACCACCGATGAGCACGAACATCTGGATCATGTCCGTGTACAGCACCGCGCGAAGGCCGCCGAACACGGTGTAGATCCCCGTCGCGACGACGACGATCATCGCCCCCGTCCAGAAATCGATGCCCATCAGCGCCTCGAACACGATGCCGCCGGCCGCGATCGTGACGGAGATCTTCGTCAGCACGTAGGCGATGATCGACACGATCGCCAAATACCATCGGGCGCCTGACGAGTACCTCCGCTCGAGAAACTCCGGCATCGTGAACACGCCGCTCCGCAGGTAGAACGGCACGAACACCCAGCCCAGCATGAGGAGGATCAATGACGCGAGCACCTCGAACTGGCCCACCGCCATGCCGCTGGCCGCGCCGGTGCCCGCGAGCCCGACGAGATGCTCGGAGCCAATGTTCGACGCGAACAGCGACGCACCGACGATGAACCACCCGATGTTGCGCCCGGCAAGGAAATAGTCGGTCGAGGTATCCCGCGAGCGCTCGCGTACCGTCACCCAGATGGCGATGGTAAAGGTGAGCACGAAGTAGAGCGCGATGACGATCCAGTCCAGCGTGGCGAGCTGTCCCACGGTTCGCTCCGTCGGTAAGGTTTCCTCGGCCTATTCGGCCGGTGAATAGCGAGCTCTGAGTTGCGCAACGAGCGCCGTGAATCACGGGAGTTTCCTCTCCCCTGCTTGCCAATCCCCGCGCCGAACGGGAATGCGCATCCCATCCGTTGCCTGAAGTCGGTCGAACAGCCGCGTCCGCATCGCGCGCACCGTGTCCTGCATCATTGGTGCGTCGATCAGGTTGAAGCGCTCCAGCGGGTCGGACACGAGATCGTACAGCTCGTTCGTATCCCAAATGCCGTGGTAGAAGATGTATTTGTAGCGGTCGCCGCGAAGCGCGAACGTGGTGGGCGTGTGCGGGAACGCGTACTCCCAGTAGTACTCGTACAAGAGCTCGCCGCGTAAGGCCGGGGCCTCGCCGCGCAGCGCCGAGAGAACAGACTGACCGTCCATGTCCCAGGTGCTCTGCACGCCGGCGAGCGCGAGAATCGTCGGCGCGATGTCGATGTTCCGCACCATCTGCGTGATGGTGTCGCCGGCGGCGATCATCCCGGGAGCATAGGCGACCATGGGCACGCGCATCGACTTCTCGTACGCATGGCGCTTGTCGATCAGGCCGTGCTCGCCGAGGACGAAGCCGTTGTCGCTCGTGTAGACGACCATCGTCGAGTTGGTGAGCCCGTTCTGATCGAGGAAATCGAGCACGCGCCCAATGCTCTCATCCACCGCCAGCAGCGTCTCGGCGTAACTGCGGTAGAACTCGTCGAACTTCAGCGCGCCATGATACGCGTAGTCGACCCCGTGCCAGCTGTTACGCTGCTCGCGCACCCAGCGCGGCTTTCCACGGGCGTTGGATTCCGTATTCGCCATTGTTTCCGGATACGGAATCGGCTCCTTCGCGTACTTTCCCGCGTGGCGCGGCGAGGGGATGAACTCCGCGTGCACCGCCTTGTGCGCCAGGTAGAGAAAGAACGGCTTGTTGGGATCCGATCGCCGCACGCCGCGCAGCCACTCCAGCGCCTGGTCGGTGAGAACATCGGTGGTGTAGCCGCGCACCTGCCGTCGTGTGCCGTCGACGTTGAGGGTTGGATCGACGTAGACGCCCTGCCCGCGGAAGCTCACCCAGCGGTCGAAGCCCGGGCGCGGCATGTCGCTCTCCTCGTCCTCGCCCATGTGCCACTTGCCGATGTATGCCGTGCGATAGCCGGCGCGCTGCAGCAGCTCCGGAAAGAACATCGTGCCCTTGGGAATCGGCGACGTGTTGTCCACCACCCCGTGCCGATGCGCATACCGCCCGGTGAGAATCGACGCCCGACTCGGCGAGCACAGTGCCGTGGTCACGAACGCGTTCGGCACGTACGACCCGCGCGCCGCCATGCGATCGATGTTGGGCGTGCGCAGGAACGGCGGCGCGCCCTTCACGAAGCCCATGAAGTCGTGCCGATGGTCGTCGCTGAGAATGAAAATGACGTTGCGTGGCTGCTGCGCCCCCCGCGCCTGAGCGCCTGCGTTCGCCGGGCAGAGGAGGCAGAGAGCGGCGATGAACCCCCATCCCCAATCCGCATTCCGCATTCCGCATTGACTCATCGACATGCCACTGCCCCCACTCGACTCTTCACCGGCCATGTGAACCTCGGAACCTCGCGCCGCAGCACGCGCTTCCCGCATCGCCGCGGATCGACGAGCTCGAAGCGCGCCTCCTCCACACGCTCGGAGCTCGACCCCACGTACACGCGAAAGAATCCCGGCTCGACGACGAGATCGAGCGCCGCGTCATGGAAGGCCAGATCCTTGGAGCCGAGGGGGAATGACACGGACTGCGTCTGGCCGGGCTGGAGCGTGATGCGGCGGAAGCCGCGCAACTCCTTCACCGGGCGCGTGAGCGTGCCGACTTCATCCCGGATGTACAGCTGAACCACCTCGTCGCCCACGCGATCGCCGGTGTTCGTGACGTCCACGCTGACGATCAGCGTATCGCCCGGTCGCATGGTCGTCGCGCTGAGCCGGAGATTGCGATACGCGAACGTCGTGTAGCTCAATCCATGGCCGAACGGGTAAAGCGGCGTCCACGGCACGTCGATGTACTTCGACGTGTATTTCTGGTTCGCGACCGGCGGCCGGCCGGTGTGCTTGTGGTTGTAGTACAGCGGAACCTGTCCGACCGTGCGCGGGATCGTCACAGGGAGCTTGCCCGAGGGGTTCGCCTCGCCGAACAGCACGTCCGCCACCGCATTCCCCATCTCGGTGCCGAGGTACCAGGCGTGCATGATCGCGGGCACGCTGTCCGCGAACGAGGAGATCGCGAGCGGACGCCCGCCCATCAGCACGACGACGACGGGCTTCCCCGCTGCACGCACCGCCCGCACGAGCCCGTCCTGCGCGCCCGGCAAGCCGAGGAACGCGCGGTTGTTCGCTTCCGCGCTCTGCTCCTGATGCTCGCCGACCACGAGGACGACGACATCCGCATCGCGCGCCACGCGAACGGCTTCAGCGAATCCGCTGGTGTCGGCGGTGGCCGAGTCCGCGCCACGCGCGTAGACGACGCGCGCCGACGGCACGGCGCGGCGAATGCCGTCCAGCACCGTGACGCCTTCTTCGGCACGTCCCGCGGCCGACCAGTTGCCGATCGAGGAGCGTGCGTCGGTGGCAAGGGACCCGATGACCGCGATCGTACCTAACGACTTGGCAAGTGGGAGCGCTCGGCCCTCGTTCCTGAGGAGCACGATCGCCTTCCGCGCTAGCTCACGCGCCGCCGCGCGATGCTCGGCGGCGAGTAGCGTCTGGCGCTCGCGCGTCGTGTCACTGTAGCGGAACGGATCGGCGAAGAGACCCAGGTCGTATTTCGCGCGCAGGACGCGCCGCACCGCGGCGTCGACGTCTCGCATCGCTGACTCGTCCCGATCGGACGAGTGGTGTCAGCTTGTTGAAGTAGATGCGGCTTACCATGTCGACGTCGACGCCCGCACGCAGCGCGAGCGCTCCCGCCGCCGCGGAGTCGGCTGCCACGCCGTGCGGAATGAGCTCGAGCACCCCCGTCCAGTCGCTGACGAGGAGGCCGTTCCATCCCCACTCCGTACGCAGCAAACCGTCGATCAACCGCTCGCTGGCATGCACCGGAACGCCGGCAACTTCATTGAACGATGCCATGACCGACGCCGCGCCCGCGTCGACCGCTGCGTGAAACGGCGGCAGGTAGATGTCGCGAAGGGTGACCTCTGGGATGTCGGCGATGTTGTAGTCGCGCCCGCCTTCGGCCGCGCCGTAGCCGACGAAGTGCTTCGCCGTCGCGAGCATCGTGTTCGGAGCGCTGAGATCGGTGCCCTGAAAGCCCCGCACGCGCGCACCGGCCATGATCGATCCGAGATACGGATCCTCTCCGGCACCCTCGACAATGCGTCCCCACCGCGCGTCGCGGGCGATGTCCACCATTGGCGCGAAGGTCCAGTGCAACCCCGCGGCGGTCGCCTCCGTCGCGGCGATGCGCGCGGCGCGCTCCACCGCCTGGGGGTCCCACGACGCTGCTTCGGCGATCGAAACGGGAAAGATCGTGCGGAAGCCGTGGATGACGTCGTGCGCGAACAGGAGTGGGATCTTCAGCCGCGACTGAAGCGCAATCTCCTGCATGCGACGCGTGTACCCCGCACCGAAGACGCCGAGGAACGAGCCGACGTGCCCGCGACGAATCTCGTCCTCACCGCCTTCGGGAACCTGCGGTCCCGTGTCGCCCCAGCGTCCGGGCACCTGGGTGAGCTGACCGAGCTTCTCTTCGAGCGTCATCCGCGCGACGAGGGAATCGACGAAACGCGTCGCCCGGGATGGTCCTGCCTGTGCCGCCGCCGATGCCGCGGAGAAAATCAGGGCGGCGCACGCGATCGAGAGCCGTGCCGTCATCAGTTGCATCTCCCTTCGATCCAGCCGCCGGTGAAGCCCGCGCGGCAGAGTCCACGAACGATGTAGGGACTGCGCTTCATGAGAGTCCACAGAAGCCCGGAGCGGTGATTTTCGCTCATCGCCACGATCGGACCCTGATCGATGCCGATGTAGTTGTCATCGAACCAGCCCTTTCCGGCAATAATGCGCCCGCGCAGCAGCCGCACTCCCGACGCTTTGAGCGTCGGATTGAAAGCATCGAGGAATCCATACCGCGTGTACAGGTCATCGCCGTACCGTTCGCGCATCGCGACGAGGGCGCGCATTGTGATGTCGGGAGCGAACGGGATCGATCCTCCCGCCGCCGTCGGCGCGATGGTTCCGTCATCGTTGATATAAGGGGCGACCGCCCCGCGAGCCCAGTACCTGCGAAAGCGCCGCGAGATCCCATCGATCACGATCGTCATCGTGGTGATCCCCTGGCTCACGGCCGCCACCGCATCGCGCATGTCGAACAATCCGCGGTCGTGGTGGCTGTGCGTGTCGATGAACCCGGGCGCCAACGCGAGGCCGCCTGCGTCGATCACGCGCTCGCCGGGGCGCGCTCGCAGGGTGCCGACCTCAGCGATCCGGTCGCCGGCAATGCGGACGCCACCCGACCGTGCCGCGCCCCCCGACCCGTCGATGAGGCGCGCGTTCGTGATGAGCGTCGTCGCGGCGGTGGGGGGCGCCGGAGGGCGACGTGGCGCGCAGGCCGCGACGGTCAGAGCGAACAGGACTATCAGGCGCATGGCGAGCAGGCGAGGAGCCGCTAGCTTATCCCTCGTGCCGCTGGGTTCGCCAGCCTGGCGACCAGCGCGTGTCAACGGATGAGGCGGCCATGGAACAACGCATGAGCCTGGTAACCCTCGGCGTCGCCGATCTCCGGCGCGCCCGCCGATTTTACGAGCACGGTCTGGGATGGAAGCCTGGCTTTGCCAGCGACGACGTCGTGTTCTATGAGACAGGCGGACCGATCATCGCGCTCTTTGGGCGCCGCGATCTCGCGGCCGATGCGCAGATCGAGGATGATGAGTCCACATTCGGCGGTATCGCCCTGGCGCATAACGTGCGCGCGCGTGACGACGTCGACGCGGTACTCGCCGAGGCGGCGGCCGCCGGCGCCGCGATCCTCAAGTCGGCCGAGGAGACCGCGTGGGGCGGGTATTCAGGCTATTTCGCGGACCCCGATGGGCATCTGTGGGAGGTCGCGTTCAATCCCGCGTGGACGATTGGCGAGGATGGGTCGGTGCGAATGAAATAGCTAACTGCCGTCTAGCGCGCCGCCCCAGGAATCCGCAGCAGCCTCCCCGCCCGCGTCCAGTACTCGCCCTCCAGCCCAAGACGCTGCTTCACCAGCGCGTCGCGCCGCATCCAGTTCCTCTCCCGCAGGAGCGCGAGCGCACCCGCGAGTCCGATCCGCCGAAGCGGCGGCAACGGCAGAATGGGCCAGTCGCTGCCGTGCACCAGCTTTTCGCGCACCACGTCGTCTTCGAGCAGCCGACGCCATCCATAGGCTCGCGTGGGAAGATTCAATGCCGACGTGTCGCCGTAGCAGTGCTCCCACTCGCGCGCCATGCGCATGAACGAGTCGACGTGGCAGCTCTCGCCGTAGAACGACTTCGTCCCGCAATGCGCCATGATCACCGTGACACCTCGCTCCAACGCCGGGCGGAGCAGCGCAGGATCGGCGACGCGGTTGTTCGCCGTCGGCAACGTGCGCTCCCAGCCGGTGTGGCTCAACAGCGGCATCTTCAGATCGGAAAGCGCCTCGTAGAACGGAAGGCACCGCGCGTCCGATGGATCGATGTCCTGCGTGATGGGCAGCCACTTGATGAGCACCGCGCCGTCACGCGCCACGCGCTCGAGCTCCGCAACGGCATCGCGCCGATAGGGGTGGATCGACGCGCCATACAAGAGCCCCGGATACTTGCGCGTCACGTCGCGAACGTAGTCGTTCGCCACCTCGAAGTGGGTGCGTGCCGCATTGCGTTTGCCCGCGGCGTCATGCACCGCGTCGAAGGCGAGCACGACCGCCGCATTCACCGGATTCGCCTCGGCAACCGTTCGCGCGAGCAGCTCCTCGAGTGTACGCTCGGTGTTCGCGTCCTCGCCGAGGAGGCCGAACTTCCAGCGCATGAAGCGGAATGGCAGACTGTCCAGCAGCGTTCGCGACATGTACCCGTGCCCCGGCGTGAACGCGCTGAGATGAACGTGACAGTCGACGATCACACCGTGACCGTCTTCAGAGTGTCCACCAGGCTCTTGAGCTGCGTGGAGGTGTGAAGCAGCTGCGACGACGCGGAGCTCATCTGCTCACACGCCGCGCTCTGCTCCTGGGTCGACGCGCTCACGTGTTGCGCCGACTCGGCGTGATGCTCGGCCGTCTTGGCGATCGACATCACGCTCGTCGCCGCGCCCTGCACCGCGTCGGCATTCCCCTGCGCGGCGACCGCGACATTGTGCGCGGCCACACGCGTGCGCTCGGCAGCGTCGGCGATCGCGTTGAGCGCCTCGTCGATGTCGCGGGATACGAGCTCGATCTCGGCCACTCGGGCGACGCCGATCTTCATCGCTTCGGTCGTGCTCGACACGCGCTGCGACACCACCGCCGTCATCTGCACGATGTCGTTGGCGGCAGTCTGAGTCTGCTCGGCCAGCTTGCGCACCTCATCGGCAACGACCGCGAAGCCCTTGCCCGCCTTTCCGGCGCGCGCGGCTTCGATCGCGGCGTTGAGCGCGAGGAGATTGGTCTGCTCGGCAATGCGGCTCACCGCTTCCACGAAGCGATTAATGTCCGCCGCCGTCGCGTTCAACGCTTTCACTTCGGCGGAGGCGGTCTGCACCGTATCACGGACGTCGGTGAGAATGCCCAGCGTCCGCACGACCTCGACACGCTTCTCGCCTGCTGACCGCGCAATGCCTTCCGCCAGGACATTCACCGCTTCGGCGCCGCCGAGGACGCTGTGCGCAGCATCGCGCATGGACTGAAGCGAGCTGTCGATCCACCGGAGCTGCTTCACCTGCTTCTCCGCGCCCGCCGAGACTTCGTTCATTGCGGTGGCGGTCTCACCCGCCGTGCCGGAGATCTGCTCGGTGACCGAGGAAAGCTCGCGAGCGGACCCGGCCACGTCCTTCGCCGTCTGCGCCACCACCGAGACGATTCGCGAGAGCGACTCGGTGGTCTGGTTCATCATGCTGGCGAGAATACGGAATTCGCCAGGCATGTCGCCTGTGGTGCGCGCGGTGAAGTCGCCTTCGTTCAGTCGACGGGCGTGCGTCACCAGGCGATCGAGTGGTCTTGCCACGCGCCGGACGGTGGTGACGACGACGATGAGCGCCAATCCGAGCGCGGTGAGAATGACGAAGGCGAGTGAGACGGCGCGCTTGATGGTCGCGCGCTGCAACCGATCGGCCGCCTCGGCCACCTTGCGCGCTTTTCTCTGACCGAGCCGCTCGACATCACCGAGCAGGCGCGCGGCGAGGGGTGCTGTCGCTTCGGCCTCCCGGAGCGCGATGTCGTGGCGGCCGAGGTCGGCAAGCCGGTGGGCACGCGCGTAGCGCACCTCGATGTGCGAGAGCGTGGCATTGATCGCGGCGACCAGCGCGATCTCTTCCATCGTCTGCGAAGGCAGGTTGTTCATCGCGCGCTGAATGCGGTGCGCTTCCCAGCCCAGCCGCGTGAATGCCTGCCCCGCCGTTGAATCGCGCCGATCGAGATATCGCCTCGCCGCCGCTACTTCTTGCGCGATGCTCGACGCGAACTGCGACGAGAGCCGCGTCTCCTCCTGCACCGCGTCGAGCGTGTTGCGGATGACGCGCGAGGTCGAGAGCATCGACCACCCGCCGATCATGCCGGCGATGACGATCATGACCGACAGCACGACGAAGCCGGCGAGCAGAAGGCCGCGGATCGTCTGAAACGGATCCCGCCACCTCACTTCCGTGACTCCGGCACGAGCGCGCCGTGGCGGACGCGTGTCATCACGAAGCTCTTTCCAACTGGATCGCCGTTCTTGTGGAAGGCGATAGGTCCAGTGACACCGCTCAGCGCGGTCCGTCCACCCAGCCCCGCCAGGAACTCGCGAACACGGATACGGCTTGCGCCCTGCTTCGCCAGCGCTCGAGCGATCACCACGGTGGCGTCGTATGCAAGCGCAGCGTTTCCGTCGGGCAGTCGCTGGTTCTTGACGACAAACGCCTGTACGAACCGGCGGACTTCCTGCCGCGTATCTGCATCGGTGAACGGTGCGCCGACGTATGCGCCCTCAGCCGCGGCCGTGTCGGCGACAATCCCTGTCCACCCATTGCCGCCGAGGAATCTCGCGTTCAGCGATTGTCGTTTCGCCTCGCGTAGAAGCGCTATTCCCGACGCTTCCGTACCGGCGACGAACACGATCTCCGGCGACTTCAGCTTGTAGAAGGAGACGAAGGGCTCGAAGTTCTGATCGGCGGCATTGGTGATCGGGTCGATGCTGATGATCTCGCCCGGAAAGCTCCGGCGGAATGCATCGGTGAGCCCGCGTCCGTACGCGTTGTTCTCGTAGAGAATGGCCGCGCGCTGCGCGCCGAGTCTCGCGGCAAAGCGCGCGAGATCGATGCCGTTCGCGGAGTCGGAGGAGATGACGCGGAAGACCCAGGGCGACACGCCGGTGAGGTCGGGCGATGTCGCGGTCGTCGCGAGCGCGGCGAGCTGTCCGTCGTAGATTCTCGCGGCGGCGACCATCGCGCCTGAATTCACGTGCCCAACGACCGCCGAGATGTTGAGGTTGGCGACGAACTCCTGCGCGATCTTTGCGGCGGTCTCGCCGTCGCCCTCGTCATCGCGGTAGATGACCTCGAGCTTGTGGCCATCGATGCCGCCGTTCGCGTTGATCTCGCCGACGGCCAGCTCGATGCCCAACCGGTTCATCTGCCCGTACCCTTGCTTCCACGGACCCGCGGCGGCGATGACGTAGCCCGTCGGGTTCTGCTGACAGGCGAGCATCGTGAGGCAGGCGAGCGCGATCAGAGCGCGTCGTGGCAAGGCGGGTCCTCCGTTCGCGACTATGAGGGAAGCAAACGGATGACGAGGGAAAGTGACCGCAGTCACGGGAGTACGAATGAGCAATGCGGAATGCGGAAGCGACACCTAAAGCGTTGCGTGACAATGCCTACAAGGATTCCGCATTCCGCACTCCGCATTCGCCCTTCCCGTGGCGCTTCGGGCTCTTGGGAGCTAGATTGGTTCAGCGACGTAACGCGCATTTTTGCGCGGACACCTCCTGATGGATACAGGGGCCTGCCACACTCGTGCGGGTCCCTGTTTGCGTTTCGCGCGTGTCCTCGGCGTCAACTGTCCCGCACATTCGGAGGAAACGTGGCGAAGCATGATATGGTAGAGATGGATGGGGTGATTTCGGACGTTCTTCCGAGCGCCATGTTCCGCGTGGCCCTGGATAACGGTCACTCGGTGCTCGCGACGATCGCGGGCAAGATGCGGCGCTTTCGCATCCGGGTGCTCACCGGCGACCGGGTGAAGGTCGAGGTGTCGCCGTATGACCTGACCCGCGGCCGCATCACCTTCCGACACAAGTAGGTACGATACGCAAACCGCCCCGCACGGAGCTCCGTGCGGGGCGGTTTTGCATCACGACTGGGGCGGGTGGATTCGAACCACCGATCTCCGGATTAACAGTCCGGTGCTTTGCCAGCTCAGCTACACCCCACCACGGCTCAAAGATAATACTTCCGGCGGCTTCGGGGAAATGAGGTCGTTCTCATGAAAAGCTGTGTGGCACGTGACCGCCATTCCCCCGCACACGTCTAAACCAAGGCACGTCAAGCACCGTCACCACCGCGGAGGCCACGCCCGTGGCGCGATCGAAGCCAACTCCCGCACGCGCACGAAAGACACCCAAAGCTGGTCGCGCGAAAACGCCGATCAGGTCGCACGAGTCCGCCCGGCCTACGGTCCTTCTCGTGGATGACGACCCGAAGGTTCGGTCTTCCATCCGGGGCCTGCTCGAGAAGCTCGAGTACCGCGTGGTCGAAGCAGCCGACGCCGATTCGGCCCTCGCGCTGATTGCCAGCGCCAGCACGCCGACCGATCTCGTGCTCACCGACATCGTGCTGCAAGGGATGAGCGGTCGCGAGCTGGCGGTGAGGCTTTCCATTGAGCACCCTGGCGTCCGGCTGCTCCTGATGTCCGGCTACTCGGCGGACACGATGCAGCTGAAGGAGGGCGAGGTCGCGAGGTTTCTCCACAAGCCGATCTCGCTCGACGCACTGGCCGCCCGGGTCTCCGGAGCGTTGCGCGACGAGATCTAGCCGGATTGCGAATTCGCTCTACGAATGAGGGCTCCGACCTCGGTGGGAGCCCTCATTTGTTAGGCGGTTTCACGTTCACAATCCGCATTCCGCATTCCGCGCCTTACGGCGTCACGTCGACGACCTTCATCCCCGTGTTTGCGATCGCGAACGCCCACTGATCGGCCAGCTCCGCGATCCGCTTGTCGGTCGGACGATAGCCGTGCGACGTCATCGTTTCCACACGCAGCAGGATCGGCTTGTCGCATCCCTGTGCTTCCTGGAGCACCGCCGTGTACTTGTACGAATGGCTCGGTACCACGCGGTCATCGTGGTCCGACGTCGTCACCATCGTGGCGGGATAGCACGTCCCCGCTCGCACGTTATGCAGCGGTGAGTAGGCACGCAGGTACTTGAAGGCGGCCGTGTCCGACGGTGATCCGTACTCGCTTACCCACAGCGCGCCGCCGGTGAATTTGTCGTAACGCAGCATGTCGAGCACGCCCACGGCGGGGAGAGCCACCGCGAACAGCTCGGGGCGCTGGGTCATTGCGGCGCCGACGAGGAGACCGCCATTCGACCCACCGAGCACGGCGAGATGCTCGGGCGAGGTATAGCCCTCGCGGACGAGCGCCTCGGCGACGGCGATGAAGTCGTCGAAGACGTTCTGCTTCTTGTCGAGCATGCCCGCCTGATGCCACGCCTCACCGTACTCGCCGCCGCCGCGCATGTTGGCGGTGACGTAGACGCCCCCGAGCTCCAGCCAGGCCGGTACATCCGGGCGATAGTACGGTGTCTCGCTGATGGAAAAGCCGCCGTAGCCGTACAGGAGCGTTGGATTGGCGCGATCGAGCGCCAATCCTTTGCGCGCCGTCACGAAGTAGGGAATGCGCGTTCCGTCCTTCGACGTCGCCCATAGCTGCTTCGTCTCATATCCCTCGACGTCGAACTTCGAGGCGGCCGCCTCGAAGGGCGCGCTCTGTTTCGATCGATGATCGTAGCGGAACACCGTCGTCGGATAGAGCGGCGACGTGTAGGAGTAGAAGAGCTCCGGCGTGTCGTACCGGCCTGAGAGACCGAACACCGAGCCGACTCCCGGAAGCGAGATCGTGCCCGCCGGGTTGCCCTTGGGATCGAACAGCCTCACCTCGCTCTTCACATCCACCAGGTACTGCACGGCCAGCTGCCCGCCCGCTAATGCCAGGTTCTCGATCGCGTTCTTCGATTCGGGAATGAGCGTTTGCCACTTCTCCGGCGCCGGATCTCGCACGTCGACTGCGATCACCTTCCGATTCGGCGCGCCACGGTCGGTGCGCACGTAGAACGTCGTGCCAACGTTGCCGATGTAGGTGAATTCCGCGTCGTCATCCACGATGAGCGGCTTCACCGGCGCGCTGATGTTCGGCTCCATCGGGTCGCCCAGCGTCTTCACGTACAGTCGGTTCCGTGGATCCGCTCCACGGTAGACGGCGATCACGAGGTAGCGGCCATCCTCGGAGACATCGCCAATGGAGAGCCAGGTCGGCAGGTCCTTTTGCTGATAGATCAGCTGATCCTGCGACTGCGGCGTGCCCAGACGGTGGTAATACAAAGCGTGCCCGCTGAGCGCGGCTTCGAGCTTCTTGCCCTTCGGAGGCTCAGGATAGCGCGAGTAGAAGAACCCCTTTCCATCGTTCGTCCACTCGACGCCCGAGAAGCGGACCCACCGCACGCTGTCGCGAAGATCGCGAAGCGTCGTTAGGTCGCGGACGCGGAGCGTTTGCCAGTCCGCGCCCCCTTCGGAGACCGAGTAGATGATGTGCTTCCCGTCCGGAGAGGCGGTGTACCCGAAGAGCGCCGTCGCTCCATCGGGCCAGAGCTTGTTGGGGTCGAGCACGACTCTCGGAGGGCCACTGAGTGAGCGCCGCATGTACAGCACCGACTGCTTCTGGAGCCCGCTGTTCTTTCTATAGAAGACGCGGCCGCCCTCGCGGTATGGCAGCGACACCTTCGGGTAATCCCAGAGCTCGGTGATGCGCTTCCGTAGCGTCTCGCGGTACGGAAGCTTCTCCATATAGCTGTGTGTGACAGCGTTCTGCGCGCGGATCCAGGCGACAGTCTCGGTGCTGCCGAGGTTCTCCATCCAGCGGAAGGGATCCGCGATCGAGGTGCCGTGGTAGTCGTCAACGACGTCTCCCTTCTTCGACGCGGGATACTGGAGACGCTGGGCTTCCGCCAGCGGCGCGAACGCGGTGGCAGCGATGAGGAAAAGAGTGCGAAGTCGCATGGGGATCTCCGGGGGACGAGCGTCGAAGGTGAGCCGAGAATGCTGCAATCGGAAGAGGCAGCGCCAGCGCCTCTAGCGCCTTCAGCGCCTTTAGCGCCTTTAGCGCCTTTAGCGCCTTTAGCGCCTCTGGTTCTTTAAACCTCGAAGCCGGCAATGAGACGGTCGAGCTTTCTGGCCATGATCGGAAGCGTCTCCTCGTCCGACATTAGCGCATCCTGCCCATTGGACGAGATCTTCGCGATCCGCGCGATCGCCTCGGCGACCTGTACGCTCTGGGCCGACATCTCCTCGGCCGACGCGGCACTCTGCTGGGCCACGGCCGCCACGGACTCGACCAACGACGCGACCTTCGCGACGTCACCCGTCACGAGGTGAGCGCGTTCGGCGATCCGCTGGAGCTGCCCATTCGTCCCCTCGAGCGTTTGCATGATCTCCTCGAGGCTCTCCTCGGCCGTCTTGGCCTGGTGGGCGCCTTCGTCGGCCGTCGTCGTACCAAGCTGCATCGCCTCCATCACGTCCGCCATTCCCGTCTGCACCGCGGCGAGCAGCTGACCGATGCGCTGGGACGATGCCATCGACTCGTTCGCCAGGTCGCGGATCTCGTCAGCGACGATGCGGAACGCGGCGCCATGGTCGCCGGCGCGCGCAGCCTCGATCGATGCGTTGAGCGCGAGGAGATTGCACTGATCGGCAATCGCCGACACGGTTTTGTTGATGTCGCCGATGCGAGCGGAGTTCTCCGCCAGCTCTTTCACGCGAGCGGCGGCATCGAGCACGGTATGACGCGTCGAATCCATTCCCTGAATCGCGGCGCGCACTGTGTCCCCGCCGCGGCGTGCAATGTCCACCGTGTGGTTCCCCTCCTTCGCCATGTCGGCGGCCTGACGCACGACCTCCTCGATGGACGACGACATCTTCTTGACCACGGCGACCGTTTCATTGGTGACGGTGGCCTGATCCTGTGCACCCGAGCTGATCTGGTCGATCGCTTCGCCAAGCGTCACGACGGCGCTGGAGCATTCATTGGCGGCCGTCGAGATCTCGCTGCTGCTCGAGACCAGTCGTGTGCTCGTCGTCTTGATCTCGCCGATCATCCGGCGAAGATCACGAACCATGGCGTTCACCGACGTCGCCATACGACCTGTCTCGTCGAGCGCATCGACGTGCACCGCGCGGGTGAGGTTGCCACGCGCCACCGTATCCACGAGCTCGACCGCCTCGCGCAGCTTGCTGCCAACTTTGCGCGCGACACCGAACAGTCCGAAGGAAACGAGCGCGATGCCCGCCGCGAGCGCGATCGAGATGTAGATGAGCGCGCGACGGTTCGCTGACGCGACGCGACGCGCGGCGTTTTCCGCATGCGCCTCCGCCACGACGCCGAGCTCCTCGACGAGGCGCTCATACTCCGCGCGCACGGGCTCGTACTCGGAGAAGTACAGCTGCGTCGCCGCCTTTGATTCGCCGGCGCCGGTGAGCTCGAGGATGCGCGTGTCGAGCGCGCGAAGGCGCTCTTCGTCGACGGCGCGAAGCTTCAGCGTCAGGCGCCTGAGCTCCGCCGAGGTGGAAAGCGAGTCCATGCGCTTGAGCAGCACCGTCGACTCGTCATACGCTTCGACCTTGGCGACGCCGAGCGAATCCATGCGGTCGGGATCGAGCAGCATGGACTTCGACATGTCGTCCTGCGAGCGCAGGAGCGCGAGTGAGAGGATGGCCATTTCCTTCACTCGGCGCGCGTCCACCAGCTCTCCCGTGTGTCGCGCGATGCTGGAGCTCGTGCTCACCATGGTCACCGCGATCACTCCTGCGAGCGTGAGCAGGAGCGCGGCCATGGTGAGCGAGAGTTTGCCGACGAGCGTCAGGTCCCGAAGACGGTCGGCCGCCCGCGTGGAGAACGGGGCGTCGACATTGGCCATTCGCGGGCTACTCGACGACGACCTTCATGCGCATGTCGCGATGGATCGCGCACCGAACTTCGGCGACACCGCGCTTCTTGAAGCGAACGCCGCTGGCAGCTCCCGGCGGAAGGCGCTTCAGGTTGAAGCGAAGTCCGTCGGTGACCGAGAAGACCTGATGAACCACCTTGTCCTGGTTGATGAAGATCACCATGTCCTCGGAGGCGATCCTGACCTCTTCCGTGGAGAACTTTTTCCCCAGCGCGGCTACGTGCTGCTGGGCGGCGCTGGCGTTGTTGAGCATGGCGACCAGCCCGAGGGCGAGTAGGGCGGAGGCAAACAGGCGATTCATTGTCTGGAAGTCCTTTTGGATTCAGCGGATAGGCAAACCCGGACGCGCCGATCTGGCCGCTCCGGGGGGGACGGCGACCACAGTGTTCAGACGCGCCGCCGTCAGGCGTAGTCACGCGATCTAAAGGACTGCCGTTGTTTCATTTAAGCGTTCTCATGGAGTGTAGCGCCCGCGCATCGGCGGGACGCCTCACTGCCCGCGTGATCGTGCGTTTTCTGCACGAACACGGGGTCAAAGCGTCCAAAACGTGGCCTGGATTTCGCGAAACGAGGGCATAAATTTGCCAGATCTGCAGACTACGCAGTACGCAGTACGCAGTTCGCAGCCTTCACCCAGTTCCCCGACTCGGAGCCCCACCCCCATGCCCGTCGCCAGTCCACGCCGCGCTATCCTTCAGGAGATCGCGGGGCGTACCGCACGTCCCACTGCCACGCCTAACGGGTCCGCGCACACCAACGGAGCCCATCTGCCGACTTCCTCCTACTTCGGCTGCAATACCTTTGGCGCGCGTCAGATGCGCGACAAGCTGCCGGCGCACGTCTACCAGAAGCTGGTCGCCTCCGTGCGACTCGGGAAAAAGCTCGACCTCGAGATTGCGCCCGTCGTGGCGCAGGTCATCAAGGAATGGGCGATTTCCAGGGGGGTGACCCATTTCACGCACTGGTTTCAGCCCCAGACCGGACTCACCGCCGAGAAGCACGATGCTTTCCTGTCGTTCGACGAGAACCAGCATCCGATGGAGTCGTTCTCGGCGTCGCAGCTGATCCAGAGCGAGCCGGATGCGTCGAGCTTCCCGTCGGGCGGTCTGCGCGCGACCTGGGAAGCGCGCGGCTACACGGCATGGAACCCCGCCAGCCCGGTGTTCATCCACGAGGTGGGCGGCGTCCGCACGCTGTGCATTCCGTCGGTGTTCATCGGCTACAACGGCGAGGCGCTCGACGAGATGACCCCGATGCTGCGGAGCTCGGACATGCTGTCGCAGCGCGCGATCGAGCTGCTCGAGCTGTTAGGCGACAAGGGCGTGCAGCGCGTGTTCACGACGCTGGGACCGGAGCAGGAGTACTTCCTGATCGACCGGAATTACTTCGCGATGCGTCCCGACCTCGTCATGGCCGGCCGCACGCTCGTCGGCGCTCCACCTCCACGCGGCCAGCAGCTCGAGGACCACTATTTCGGCGGCATTCCCGAGCGCATCCAGGCGTGCATTGCCGAGATCGAGCAGGAGCTCTACAAGCTCGGCGTGCCGATCGTGACGCGGCATAACGAGGTCGCGCCGTCGCAGTTCGAGATGGCGCCCCACTTCGAGGAGACCGACCTCGGCGTCGACCACAACCAGATGGTGATGGCGACGATGCGTCGCGTCGCCCTGCGGCACGGGCTCCAGGCGTTGCTGCACGAGAAGCCGTTCGCCGGCATCAACGGCTCGGGCAAGCACTGCAACTGGTCGATGGCGATCACGGCCGACAACGAGCTCGACGGCCTCAACCTGCTCAAGCCCGGCAAGACGCCGCATCAGAACATCCGCTTCCTCGTATTCCTGGCGGCGGTACTGCGCGGCGTGCACAAGCACTCGGGCCTGCTGCGCGCGGGCATCGCGACCTCGGGCAACGAACACCGTCTCGGCGCGAACGAAGCGCCGCCGGCGATCATCTCGGTGTTCATGGGCGACATGCTGACGAAGCTGATCGATGGCATCATCGCCGGAAAGGAATCGGCCCGCGGCGCCGAGCAGCAGCTCATCAAGCTGGGCGTGGCGAAGCTGCCCGACATCGAGAAGGACAACACCGATCGCAACCGCACGTCACCGTTCGCGTTCACGGGGAACAAGTTCGAGTTCCGCGCGGTGGGATCGTCGCAGTCGATCGCGTTCCCGGTGACGCTCCTGAACGCCGCGGTCGCCGATGGCCTGGCCGAGATCACCGAGGCGCTGAAGGCGGAGCTCAAGAAGACGAAGTCGGTGGATGACGCCGTGCTCAAGGTCGTGAAGGAGTCGTTCAAGGAGTCGACCCCCGTCCGCTTCGAAGGGAACAACTACGCCGAGGAGTGGGTGACGGAAGCGGAGAAGCGTGGGCTGCCTAACTACCGCCGGACGCCCGAGGCATTGGCGCAGCTGGTGACGAAGCAGTCACGGTCGCTGCTGAGCAAGCTTGGTGTGTTGACGAAGGAGGAGCTCGAGTCACGCTACCATGTCCGCATGGAGCGGTACATCAAGGACATGCTGATCGAGCTGTACACGCTGCAGCAGATGGTCGATACGATGGTGCTGCCGGCGGCGTTCACCTACGCGGGTCAGCTGGCGACCAGCGCGGCGCAGGCGAAGGCGGCAGGCATCAGGGCCATTCCGCAGATCGATGCGCGCGAACGAGGTCGGAGCGCTGATCGAGGATCTGCGCGCCGAGCGGGAGAAGCTGGCCGCGGTCATCGAGAAGGCGGAGCACATGCACGACGATCTCGACAAGTGCGCGAAGATGCTGACGTCGACGGGCGCGGAGGCGATGGCTGGAGTGCGTGCGGCGTGCGACAAGCTCGAGCTGGTGGTGGCCGACGAGCTGTGGCCGCTGCCGAAGTATCGGGAGATGCTGTTCCCGGTATGAAGCGGAGGTAGTCAAGGATGTCGATGTCGTCGAGGGTGTCGAGGTAACGGCTTTTTACCTCGACACCCTCGATCACATTGACACCCTCGACGACCTCTGCCGTTCTAGTCTCTCCTCGATTTCGAGCTGCCCGCGTTGAAGCGTAACCCCGCCTCGGCGAACACCGTCGGGCGGCCGTTGAGGAAGAATTCCGCTTCCGCCGGCATCGCCGTGCCCTGCGCAAAGACCGCCAATCGTCCCACCTGGAACTGAAGCCCGAGTATCAACACCGGGGCGGCTCGGTCGCGCTCCTCCTCGAGGCGATTGTTCACGTCTTTCCGGAGAATGGTGTCGGTCGGCGGCGCGCCGACGAGCGCGGCGGACCGAATGAAGTTGAGCGCGAACCCGGCACCCGCGTAGGGCCGGATCGACGCGAAACCCGCGTCGAGGAATAACGGAAACGCCATCGCCGCTACGGTCAGTCGCCGCAGGTCACGTATGGTCACCGTGCGCGACTGCCCCGTTGTGTCCTCGAACGCGGAGCTCGCGTCGAACATCGATTGATCGTACGACACGTACAGCCCGCCCTGTGTGCGCGTCAGCAGCCATTCCCCACCGACGACAGGCTCGACGCGGCCATCGACCGTCGCGGTGGAAAACGAGATCACTCCCCCCTTCACCCCCCAGAACCACGAATCCTTGAAGTTCACGTTCGGCTGCGTCAGACCAGTCGCGGGTATCATTGCGGCGACGGCGAGGGCGGAAGCAACCCACCGGGCAATAGCCATACGAGCCTCCTTCCGAGGCAAGGGCTGAGAGGGAAATTTGTCCGAGTGCTACTATACCGCATTGGCGGTGCCACGTCGACTCGATCGTCAGTGATCGCGAATGAAGCGCGCGACGCACCACGCACGTAGTATTGCGTAGACCTCTGCGAAGGATTTTCGACGGTGACAAAGGTCGTCGGTTTCGCTCTGCTCGCGCTCGCTGGCTTCATGCTCCTGGGCTTCCTGCGTTCCGGCGCGGAGACCAGCGCGCCGGCGACCATCGCCGCGCTGCTCATTACCGTCGCGCTGCCGGCGCTCGGTGGGATCGCGTTGCTCACCAAGCGTTTGAGAGGTGGTGCTCGCCTGGCGGAACGACGAGAAGTGCTGCGCCAGCAGACCTACGAATCGGAAATTCTGCGCCTCGCCGCCCAACGGCAGGGCCGGCTCACCGCCGTTGAGCTGGTCACCGAGTTCGCGATCACGCCTGAGAAAGCCAACGAGCTCCTCGAGTCACTCATGGTTCGACAGCTTGCTGATGTCGAAGTGACCGACTCCGGTGTCGTCGTCTATGTTTTTCACGATGTCAAGAACCTTGCGGACAAACCGCACGCGAAGGGAATTCTCGATGCCTAAGATCGAGCCGCGCTATCCCTGCCCGGTCTGTTTGGGATCGCACCTCGAGAAGACGCGGGTCGGTCTCGCGGAGGAGCTGGAGCTCGACTACTGCCGACGGTGCGGCGGCGTCTGGTTCGAGCTCGGCGAGATCCAGCGACTGCGTCGGCATCCGCCGCAGGCATTCTGGAATCATGTCTCGCCGTTCCCACCCGATGCGCGAGCGCTCTGTCATTCCTGTCACACGCCCATCGACCGGAACGCGCACGAATGTGCGAGCTGCGGGTCTCGCAACACCATCGATTGTCCGGCGTGTCAGCAGACGCTCGAGCCGCAGACGTATCAGAACATCCGGCTCGACGTGTGCAAGTCATGTCGCGGAGTATGGTTCGATCACGCTGAGATCGCCGCGATCTGGAAGCTCAGCCTCGAGAGAGATGTCACTCGGCGCGGCAGAGCTGGTCTCGCCACGACTGCCGATGTCCCGGGCCTTCTCGTAGTCGACTCTCTGTTGTACATGCCCGACGTGCTCTTCCTCGGCGCACGCGCGGCCGGGTATGCGCTATCGGGAGCCGCCGAGGCTGTAGCAAGCAGCGGCGTGGCAGGAGGTGTCGCCGACGCCGCCGGCAGCGTGTTCGAGGCGATACTCGAGATCATCGGCGGCATATTCTCGTGAAAACCTAACGCCCCCTCTTGACAATCTCCGCAGCGCCCTTATACTGACGCCTCCCTGGGAGTCGCGTCCCGATGTCGTCGCTGTTCTCCGCCCCACATCGCGTGGAGCTCGGACCACGACCATCGTGACGCGATTCTCGTTTCCGGGGTCCAACGAACAGAAGGCATAGCAACTCGTATCTGATACCAATGACCGCGCACTCGACCTTCCAACTCGGTACGTACCGCCTGGCTGGCAAGCATCAGCCAGCGGGACGGCCGTGCGCGCTCGCGCGAATTCCTTCCACGAGGGAAGACGTTCGGCGAAGCGACGCCTGGATGGCGCGAACGATAGGCGCAGGATGCGGAGACGGGAGGAGCTCGGCCTAACAGCGGAGCATCCGACACTCCGATAGGGGTCGGCAGCATCGCCCCACCTGCGCAAGCACAGCAGGTGGGGCGATTTCTTTTGTGGCCGGCGGGGGCGTGGCGCCCGAGGTGATGGCGAACGCGACTCCCAGCGCCGAGGGCGATTCTGCCTTCCGCCGTGCTACGCTGTCGGAGTGAGACGATGAACCGCATTGCAGAGTATCTCAAAAACGAGGAGAAGCCTGACGAGGAACAGCCGGTTGCGCGCGACTACTGGGTGGTGCGCTGCGAAAACGGCTGGTACAACGTGCGCATGCCGCAGGCGGAACGTATCCAGCGCGTGCTCGCGCGACGCTGGCGTCCACGGTGGCTGGAGTTCCGGGATATCTCGGGCTGCCGCATTCGCGTTCGCTGCAAGGACGTGATCGGAATGATCGAGTGCACCGCCGAGCAGCGCGCGAAGGACCGCCGTCAGGAGCGCTTCCTCGCGCGGGAAGAGAAGGCGGACAAGAAGCCGTGGGAAGATCAGTAATCGAATTCCGAATTCCGCATTCCGCATTCGCACTTGATGTCCCGGTGGGGAGAGGCTCGCGGTGTAAAGGCTCAAACACCTCCTCTCCCCGCCCATGCACGAGGACAGGACCATGTATACGCGATTGGCTGAGCTCTACGACGTGATCTACGCGACGAAGGACTACGCGAACGAAGCACGCCTCATCCACGGCGTGATCGACCGTTGCGCGCGCACGCCGCGCCGCGAACGTCGCACGCTGCTCGACGTGGCGTGCGGGACGGGAGTCCATCTCTCGCACCTGCGGACCTGGTACGATGTCGAGGGTGTCGAGCTGTCGCCCTGGATGATCGCCGTCGCACGCCGTCGGCTGCCCGACGTGCCGCTCTTTCAGTACGACATGCGGCACTTCGCCCTCGGCGAGCGCTTCGATGCCGTCACGTGCTTGTTCAGCGCGATCGGCTACCTGGGTAGCGTGAGCGAGCTGCGTCGCGCCATCGCGACGATGGCACGGCACGTTCTGCCGGGTGGTCTCGTCATCGTGGAGCCGTGGCTCACGCCGGACCGCTTCATCGACGGGCACCTGCACGTCGATGTCGCCGAGGGTGAGGGGTTGAAGATCGCGCGCGTTGGCGTGAGCCGGCGCGAAGGCGACGTCGCCGTGCTCGACATGCACCACATGGTCGCGTCGGAGAACGGCGTCGAGCGATTCTTCGAGCGGCACCATGTACGGCTGTTCACACATGAGCAGTATCTGTCGGCGTTCACCGCTGCCGGACTCATCACGGTCTTCGATGCTGAAGGCCTCAGCGGCCGCGGTTTGTACGTGGGGCTCGCCAGCGCACGCGCCGACGCGTCGCTGGCGGCCCGACGGCACACCTCTCGCGCGAAAGCAAGCGCGTGATGGGTGCAGGAACGACCGTTTCAGGAGAGATACCAATGCCCGTGCGGGACCTTCTGCTTCCGGAGCTCGATCTCGAAGCCGCGTTCACACGGAAGCATCTCGAGCGCGTTCCAATGGAGAGTCTGGGATTCAAGCCGCACAGCAAATCAATGACGTTGGGGGAGCTCGCGACCTTCATCGCCGTGCTTCCAACGTGGGGCCAGTTCGCCCTCACGACGGATTCTCTCGATGTCGCTCCCGGGGGTGAGCCGCTGCCGCAGCAGGAAGTCGTGCGTTCGCATCGGGAGATGCTCGACATGTTCGACACGAACATGCTCGGGTTGCGCGCCGCTCTCGGAAAGGCAAGCGACCCGCACCTGCAGAAGTCATGGTCACTCGTCGCCAACGGCGCCGCGCTGTTCACGCAACCCCGCTATCTCATTTATCGCACGCTTTGCCTGAACCACATGGTGCACCACCGAGCGCAGCTCGGAACCTATTTCCGCCTCCTGGGCGTCCGTGTCCCCGCCGTGTACAACGATTCGGGCGACGAAAAGGGCGGAATGTTCATGAAATGAGGTTGTCGAGGGCGTCGAGGCGATCAAGGCGACCACACCTCGATCACCTCGACACCCTTGACCACCTCGACGACCTCAGACGTCCATGAAGATTTTCGGCCAGCACGACGAACAAACCATCATCCAGCTCCAGAAGGTGGCACAGACCGCCGAGCGTGTTGCGCTCATGGCGGACGGCCACGTGGGCTACGTCATGCCCATCGGCGGAGTTGCCGCCTACCGCGACAAGGTGTCCGTGGTCGGCGTCGGCTTCGACATCGCCTGCGGCAACGCGGCCATTCGCACCAATCTCACCGTCGCAGACCTCGGGGACACCGACGTCGCGCAGCGTGGCGCACTGGGAGCAATTGCCGATGAGATCGCCAACACGGTCAGCTTCGGCATCGGGCGGAAGAATCGCGCCGATGACGCGCCGATCGATCACGCGCTCTTTCACGATGAGGCGTGGGACGCCGCGCCTGCGCGCGAGCGGAAGACGCTCGTCGACAAGGCGCGCTCGCAGCTGGGCACCGTCGGCAGCGGCAATCACTACGTTGACGTCTTCGCCGATGAGACGGGCACGCTGTGGGTCGGCGTGCACTTCGGCAGCCGCGGCTTTGGGCACACCGTCGCCTCCGGCTTCCTCGCGTTAGGCCAGGGGAAGAAGTGGGGCGAGCGGGTTCCTGAGCGCGAGGCGCTGCTCGACATCAACGAGCCGCTGGGCCACGACTACTGGCACCTGATGAATCTCGCCGGCCGGTACGCATATGCCGGTCGCGAGTGGGTCGCTCGCAAGGTCGTGTCCATCCTCGGCGGTCGCGAGATGGAGCTCGTGCACAATCACCACAACTTCGCCTGGAAGGAGACGCACGATGGCGAAGAGTTCGTGGTCGTTCGCAAGGGCGCGACGCCGGCGTTTCCCGGTCAGAAGGGATTCATCGGTGGCTCGATGGGGGACGACGCGGTCATCGTGCAGGGCCGCCAGGGCGACGATGTCGCGGCGGTGCAGCGCGAGGCGCTGTTCTCGACGGTGCACGGCGCGGGGCGTGTGATGTCCCGCTCGCAGGCCGCCGGCAAGAAGAAGGGATGGGGCCCGAAGGCGCGCATCGTCTCTCCCGGCCGCGTCACGCCGGAGATGATGAAAGAGTGGATCGGTGCGAAGGGAGTGATCCTGCGCGGTGGCGGGCTCGACGAGAGCCCGCACGTCTACCGTCGTCTTCCCGAGGTCCTCGCGGCCCAGGAAGGAACGGTCGAGGTGCTGCACACGCTGCGGCCACTCGTGGTGGTGATGGCTGGCGCCAACGAGTTCGATCCCTACAAGGATTGAGTCGCTGGCGCCGTCACGCCCAGATCTTTGGCGTACACCCCTTTGTAGCGACTCACCTCGCTGCGTTCGCGGTCGAGCTCCGGGATGTGTCGTATGTCGTAACCGCGCGCGCGGAAGAAGTCCTCGTTGCTGCTGACGGCGAACACCGTGGCGTACTCGCGAACGCGCGCCAGCTTCTCCGCCGCTTCGACGAGCGCGATCCCGATTCCCCGCCGCTGGTAATCCGGGTCGACGGCCAGCGACCGGACCTCGACGAGACTCGGTGAATACTCGTCGAGGTGCACGCACCCGACGACCCGCCCTTCTTCCTCGCTCACCAGAAAATCGATGATCCGCTCGGCGATGAACTCCGGGGCGCGCGGCAGGAGGGTGCCGTCGGCGACGTAGAGGCCGATCAGCTCTGAGATGGAAGCAGAGTCACGAACGTGAGCGCGACGCACAGTCGGCATCGATGACATAGGTCAACACCCGAAGACGTCAGGGATCAGACGTCAGGTTTCAGTTATCAGAAACAACGTCTTGGGTATTAGCTGGAATAGTAAGCCGCATTCTCAGAGATGTACCCCGCACTAAGATCGCACCCAAAGGCAGTTGCTTCCCCGTCGCCGACCCCGAGCGAGACAAGAATATCGGTCGTATCGGTGGCGAGCGCGGCACGCACGGCGGATTCTTCGAACGACGTCCGCTCGCCCTGGTGCACGACCTTCTGGCCGTTGATCCATGCCTCGGTGGCCTCTGGACGAATCGTGCACTCGAAGCACTTGCCGACCGCCATGAGCAGCCGGCCAACGTTCGGATCGGCGCCGTGGACCATCGTCTTCACCAGCGGCGAGTTCACGATGGACTTCGCGATCCGGCGCGCCTCGGCCGCATTGACGGCGCCGCGGACCGTCGCCCGCAGCAGCTTGGTTGCGCCTTCCCCGTCGCGTGCGAGGATTTCCGTCATGCGAAGGGATCCCGTCGTGAGCGCCTTGCGAAAGGCATCGCCCTCGACCGGTCCGGCCAGGCCATTGGCGAGAATGACGCAGGTATCGGACGTGCTCGTGTCGGTGTCGACCGACAGCATGTTGAACGAGACGTCCACGACCTCGCGCAGGAGCCGGTCGAGCGCCTGCGCCGTGATCGCCGCGTCCGTCATGATGTAGGACAGCATCGTCGCCATGTTCGGCTCGATCATTCCGGAGCCTTTCGCCACCCAGGTGATGGTGGCATCACCGACGCCCAGCGAGAGCGCCTTGGGATGCGAGTCGGTCGTCATGATGCCCTCGGCGCCAACGCGCGGATCATCGACGAGATCGTCCGCGATGCCATTGAGTCCTCGCTCGATCTTCTCGATGGGCAGGGGAACGCCGATGACGCCGGTCGAGCTGACGAGCACGCGATCGGGCGACGTGCCTAACGCCTGAGCAGCCGCCGTCGCCATGCGCCGTGCTGCCGCGAGACCACGCTCTCCCGTCGCCACGTTGCTCACCTTGCTGTTCACGACGATTGCCCGGAGTACGCCACCGCGAATCGTCTCCCGCCCCAGCAGTACCGGCGCTCCGGGAAAGAGATTGCGCGTGAACACCGCCGCCGCGGCAGCGTCCACTTGGCTCACGAACACGGCGAGGTCTTTCGCCGACGGCTTGAGGCCGCAGTTGCGGCTCGCCGTTCGAAAGCCGCGCGGAAACCGAGGCGGGTCGTGGAACATCGTGCGGGAAGAATACTGCGAACGGCGTCCCGTTGCCTCCCCGCCGTCTGACCAGTCTCTCCTCCAGCCCTTTCATCTAGAGCGGGAGATGCAAGCAGACGAATACGAGGACGACGGCAATGGAGTCGGCGATGCCCTTCCGGCCGAGGTCTTCGAGCAGGTAGCGCAAACGCTCGTGGCCCAGATTCGGACGATGATCGAGCATCGCGCCCGCTACGAGCGGGTGGATGCGTCCGATTTCCCCGAGCGTGACGTCAGCTTTTACCAGAGAGTCGAGCGCGAGCTGACGAGAGTCGGCTTCGAGACGCTGGGCGATTTCGAGGACGCCGCGCTCATCCTCACCGACGTGTCGAAGAAGTCGTTCGTCCGGTTCGCGCTCGGCGCCCACGGCGCGATCGCCGCCATGTGGTTCGAGGTGCCCGCGGCCGAGGGCGACCCGGTACAGTGCCTCGTCCTCCACAGCTGGCTCGCCGATGGGCGTGTGCTCGTGACGGCGCGCGGAACGATCGACAACGGTCTCCCCATGCCGCCGGACCTCGTCGTCGAGCGTGTCGATGCCACCGTCGACACGCGCTCGACCCTCCGGACTCATGGTGAGCGCGTCGCCGCCACGGGCCATGCTCCGCTGCGGCTGACCGATGCGGACGAGCTCTTCGCGCGCTATGCCAAGGACGAGCGCACCCTCGCGGAATTCCGGGAGCAGTTGGGCGTCGGGCTGTTCGAGCCGATGCTGCGAACCATGCTCGGCGAGAACTTCGAGATCCAGGGCGAGCCGATCCTCGATGCCATCCAGCGACATCCGGAGTGGATGCGCGGCGAGATCAGCGCCGCTCCCGCGCCGCTGCGCCTCGGAGCAGTGCGCGAGGATGTGGTCGACCGTGACCGCTTCCCGCATGTCGTCATTGCGCGCATCCCCGAGCACATAGAGCCCATGGATCGTGGAGCGCGCTACGAAGATCCAGTGCAGGACGCGCTCAGCATCCGCATGCTCGGATGGGTCACCGGCGGCGGCTCCCAGCTCACCTCGGCCGCCGAGATCGGGTATGTCGATGTCGAGTTGTCGCTGGCGAATCTCGACGAGTCGCTCGATGTCGCCAAGCGAATCCTCGAGGACGCTGGCGCGCCCGTGGGGTCGCAATTCCTCTTCCAGCAGGATGGCGTGGACGTCGAACAGCCCTTTGGCGTGCAGGAAGGGCTGGCAGTTTACCTCGATGGCACGAGCCTCCCCGACGAGATCTATGCGGAGACGGACATTGACGCGCTGATGGAGCGTCTCGCCCTGGCGGCCGATTCGGTGAACGGTGAGCTGCGCGGCGCGTGGAATGGTCCTACCGAGACAGCACTCTATCACTACGGACCGAGCGCGGATGCGCTCCTGGTCGCGCTACAGCCGGTGTTCGATGACTTCCCGATCTGTCAGAATGCGCGGCTGGTCATACGGCAGGGCATGGATGGAGAAACACGTACCCTGCGAGTGCCGAGGCGCAACGCCGCCTAACGGCGGCAGGCCGGGCTAGGAAACCACGAGCACGCGGTAGCGCACCACCAGCGGGCCGTCCTCCCCGGAACGCGTCTCGGGCCAGACGCGGAGCGTCGATCCGCCGGGTATGGGGACGTAGAGTCCCTGCGTCGGCAGGTCCGTCGTCAGACCGTGCGGAGGCACCAGCGTGCCCGTGGGCATGGTGGCGAGCGCGGAATCGACCGAGGCTCCAAAGATCTGCGGGAGCGTCGCGCGCAGGACCCCTTCGAACTTCTCCGGCCGCCGCGTGCGCGACAGCGGAGTATCGAAGTGGACCGTGATCTCATCACCGCTTCGCTGCGCGACGATCCCATCGCGTAACGCCGTCCGGCCTTCACCAATGGTGGGAGCGAGCTCTGGTGCGGGTGGGGTGGTCACGCTCGCTACGCTCACCACGGTGTCTTCGGACGCGATGGACACAACGGGTGCAGAATCTGGTGCAGTCGCGGGGGCGCTCTGCGGCTCGGATACCGAGGGCGTAGAGGGCACCGCTGCTTCAGGTCTTGTGAAACCGGCCGCACGCAGCTCGCTGTCGAGCATGCCGGCGGCGCCCGCGGCTCCAATGGTGGCGATTCCAAGGGCAAGGGCGGCCGTGGCAAAAAGTGCGCGCCGACGACGCTCTCGCGTCGTTACGCGGTTCTCCTTACGACAGCGAAGGCAGACTGGTATGCCAGGCCCCACGTCGTGGGGACATGGCGGGGCAATTCGTTCGGACATGGCAGGCTCTCGAGGCGGGGGGACTTCGAGGAGGCGGTAGGATCTCATGGGTGACGACCAATCCCCGCGCCGGCAACAGCTTCCATCCCCTGACATCACGTACTGCCGAACGTGCTGCCCGCCGTCAGACCCCGCGCTGGTGCCGCACCTCGTCGATCGTCCGCTCGATCGCCGTGACCGTCTCGAAGTTGTCCGGAGTGATCATCGCATCCGGAATGCGGACGCCAGTCCGAGTCTCGATGAAGCTCACGAGCCGGATCAGGCCCATCGAATTGATGATCCCGCTATCGATGAGGGAATCCTCCGGCCCGACCGGGGTCGGATCTTTCTGGAGGAGGTTCTCCTGGATGAACTTCGTCAGGTCATTCCGTAGCATGTTGGTACGATTCGATGGGAGAACACGTTAGGACACCGCGCTGAAGCTGCACCGGCCGTCGAGCACTGCGCAATGCCGTCACCCCGCCGCCGTGTATTGTCCGAGTGATTCGGCGAGACTGCGACGATCCACTTTCCCGGTGGACGTCGTGGGCAGCTCATGCATCATCACGAACAGCTCGGGAATCGCGTAGCTCGGAAGCCTCGTCGCACAGTGGGTCGCAAGCTCCTGCTGTGACAGCCCGTCCCCGTCTTCGACGACGACCGCCGCGCGAAGCCGCGCGCCGACCTCGTCATTGGGGATGGCCACGACCGCAGCGTTGCGGATGCGCGTGTTCGCGTGCAGGACGTGCTCGATCTCCTCGAGCTCGACGCGGTAGCCGCGTGTCTTCACCATATGGTCGAGCCGAGCGATGTACTGGAAGGAGATGCCGTCCTCGAGCACGCGCACCAGGTCGCCGGTGCGGTAGATGAGATCGGTGAAGTCCTTGTGCAGAGGATTTGGCGTCAGATTCTTTGCCGTGCGCTCGGGCAGCTTCCAGTAGCCGAGCATGACGCCAGGCCCGCGCACGACGAGCTCCCCTTCCTCTCCGGGTCGCGCCTTGCGACCATCGCTCGTGAGCGCGAAGCAGTCGAAGTTCTCGCACGACTGGCCGATCGAGAGCTCATGCTCCTGAACGAGCGGCTTGGGGACAGGCGTCCACGTGCAGACGTTCGTCTCCGTGGGCCCGTAGAGATTGAACCAGTCCGCGTTCGGGAAGTGCGGCATCACTTCGCGCAGGTGCTTCACCGGAAACACCTCGCCGGCGAACAGGATCGTGCGCAGCGAGGCATAGCTGAACCGCTCGAGCTCACCATGCTTCAGCAGCCGGATGAACGCCGAGGGCACCATGTACGAGACCGTGATCCTCTGGTCCTCGATCCATTTCGCGAACTCGGCTGGAAAGGGTGCGATGCGGTCGGGGACCATCACGACGCAGGCACCCGTCCCGAGCGCGGCGTAAATGTCGAACACGGAAAGATCGAAGTGCAGCGGGGCGTGGCCCGACAGTCGATCCTCGGGCCGAATACCGAACGTCGCGATCGTCCACTCGATGAAGGTGAGCGCGTTGAGGTGGCTGATCACCACGCCCTTGGGTGTTCCCGTGGAGCCCGACGTGTAGAGCATGTACGCGGGATCGCTGTCCACCGCGTTCGCTACCACGGGCGGCTCCGTCGTCGGGGATACGGCACCCCACCCGAAGGTCGGCACCGGCCTTCCCGAGAGCTCGGCGTCCTTCTCATCGACCACGACGATCGCGCGCAAGGACGCAAAGGCTCCGATGTGCTGCGACAGCGACGCCAGGAGTCGGCGCGATGTGACCAGCACGCTGATGTCGGCGTTGCCGAGGATGTACGCGGCCCGCTCGACGGGGGCCTGCGGATCCACAGGGACGTAGATGCCGCCGCACTTCGAGGCGCCCAGCATGACGGCGACGGAGCGCGCCTGCTTCGGCATCCACATTCCCACGCGCTCACCGCGCGTTAGGCCGCAGGACGTGAGCAGGGTAGCCACGCCATTGCTGAGCTCGTGCAGCTCGCGATGCGTGAAGGTCGTGGCGGTGTCCTGCACCGCCGGTCGATTGGGAAATACGCGCGCGCTCTGAGCCGGCGCATGCCAGAGGAGATAATTCATGTCAGGCGGGGCTGAGTCCGAGGTGGCGCGCGATGAGCATTCGCTGGATCTCCGACGTACCGGAGTACAGGGTGCCGCCAATGGAATCGCGCAACTGCTGCTCGACGTGGAAGTCCTGCATGTAGCCATAGCCGCCGTGCAGTTGCACGGCGTCGAGCGCCGACGCCACGGCTGACTCGCTGATGTACAGCTTCGCCATCGCCGCTTCCATCGCACTGCCCTCGGCGGCTCTCGAGAGCTGCCACGCGGCGCGATACAGGAGCAGGCGCGACGTCTCGAGTCGCACCTTCATGTCGGCGATCTTGGCGGCGACGAGCTGGAAGCTTCCAATCGGCTTCCCGAACTGTTCGCGCTCCTGGGCGTAGCGAACGCATGCGTCGAGCTGCTGCTGCATTCGACCCACCTGACTGGCAAGGATACAGCTCCGCTCCCATCCCATCGAGTGGTTGAAGATCGTCGCACCCTGTCCTTCCTTCCCGAGCCGGTTGGCAACCGGGATGCGACAATCGTCGAGCACGACCTCGCCCATCGGCGACGTCGTGAGACCCAGCTTCTTGAAGGGACGGGAGACGGAAAGTCCCGGCGTTCCCTTCTCGATGAGAAACGCGGTCACGCCCCACATTCCGCGTTCAGGCTTCACGGTGGCGAAGACGACGAACAGGTCACCCACCGGCGCGTTCGTCACGAACGTCTTCGTTCCGTTCAGCACGTACTGATCGCCCTCCTTGATCGCGCGCGCCCGCATCGAGTACGCGTCGGAGCCGGACCCGGGCTCGCTGATGCCATGTGCCGCCACCCATGAGCCGTCCACCAGTCGCGGCAGATAGCGTTCACGCTGCTCCGGTGTACCGAACGCGATGATCGGCGTCACCACTGCCCACATGTGCGCGTGCATTGAGAAGAGCAGCCCGTGATCGGGGCATCCCTCGCCGAGGGCCTCCATCGCGATGGTCGTGGTGACCATGTCGTGCCCGCTGCCACCGTACTCGTTAGGGACTGGCAAGCCGAGGATGCCGAACTCCCCACAGCGTTCCCACAGGTCGCGTCGGAAGCCGCCGATGGACGCGGCGGCGCTTCCATCCGCCTCGGCACTCAGACCACGGCGGGCGAAGTCGAGAACGTTGTCGCGGAGCTCGACCTGCTCCGCGGTCAGCGCGAAATCCACGGCGCGCCGTGCGTCTCGTTAGGGAAGGAGGAGACTAGAGCGCCGCGAGCCGCGGAGCGCTGACGGACGGGGCGGTCGCAGCCGAGTCGGGCTCCGGCGCGTTGATCGCGCTGGGTTCGCTGGCGACGTGCGCGGGCTGTGCCGCATTCGAGGCGCCAGCTCTCGCGCCCATCCGCCTCGGGCGCGGCTTTGCAATGACGCGACCCGGGTTCCCGAAGACGAGGCTGTCATCGGGAACGTCCTCGATCACGACCGAGTTGGGCCCCGTCGTGACCCGGTTACCGATGCGCCGGCGGCCTGTGCCCTTCGTTCCGGCACCGATCGTCACATTGTCGCCAATCTCCAGCGTGGCGTAATCGAACAGCACGCCGCCTCCGATGATGGTCAAATTCCGACCGATCTTGCAGGCCGGCAAAAAGACACCCCCACCCCACGTATGGATTGCTATCCCCGGCCCGATGTCAGCCCTGATCGGGATGTAGATACCAGCGCGCCAGGGGAAGAAAGCCTGCACCAGAAAGTGCACCGTGCGGAGGAAATAACGCAGCGGAACAAAGCGGATTCGATCTGACCACACGCCGAAGCGATGGATGATGATCGCCTGCGTTCCCGGGTTGAACAGCTCGCGGAGGTAATCCGCCAGGCCATGAGAGGTGCCCATCTGGTTGACGCGAACACAACGGCGCAAATCCTGACGAACGATCTCGAACATATCTATAGCGTGCGGGTGTTGGGGGTTACCGCCCCACGGGGAAAGAGAAACGGTGCGAGCTCCCTTCGAGCACAGAGGGAGCTCGCACCGGAGCGGGGCAAGCGCAACCGACGGGCCATATGTAGAGTGGTGCTAACTGATTGGCCCACAACGATCTGCGTCAAATTTAGCCCGCGGCGATTTTAGCCTTCCGATGGATTGGTGCGACAGTCGATGGTCGCCTACCACAACTGTCGCACCCCGGAGTCACCCCGCCATCGTCTGCATCCACGCCTCCCCGGCCTTCCGCATCTCCTCCCTGCTCAACTCCTTCACGCGCGTCGCCAGGCCCCACTGGTGACCAAAGGGGTCGGTGACTTTGCCATAGCGATCGCCCCAGAAGGCATCTTCCAGCGGCTGAGCGACTTCGCACCCGGCGTCGAGCGCCCGGGCGAAGGCCGCGTCGGCGTCGTCAACGTAGATGTGAAGCGAGCCGTGGACGCCGCCCAGGGTGAGTGGCGACTTCATCCCCCACATCGGATTCTCGCCCCCGAGCATGATGGTCGAATCCCCGATGCGGATCTCCGCGTGCATGATCGAGCCATTGGGGCCTTCCATGCGTTCCACCTCCTCGGCTCCGAATGCCTCCTTGTAGAACTCGATCGCCTTCGCCCCGTCGCTGACCGTGATGCCCGGCGTGACGGTGTGGTAGCCCTTGGGCGGATTGGCCATGGGATCCTCGCTAAATGGTTGCAGGGGGCGACCAATGTAGACCAAGTCTCGGTTCCGAGCGATGGGCAGGCCTGTAAAAAGTTCCGCCCCGAACAAACGCCATCCCCGTTTCCACAGCGACCCTGCACGCGTCAACCAAGGGGCACAGGCAGGTCATCGTGCCCTCTGAATTCCGACATCGAATTCTGATTTCCCGACGTCTCTGCCGTTTCCGGCAAGGACCCGCACATGCGTACTCCACTTCGCCGCGTCGCAACGCTCGTTGCGTCCATCGTGCTCGCCGCGTGCTCTTCGGGCAACGTGTACGTCGTCCGTCGTCCCGCGCCGCCACCGCCGCCACCGCCACCGCGTATCGCGCCACTCGAGATCACGCTCGCGCGGCCCATCCGCGGACAGCTGGTCGTGCAAACGAACCGCCCATCGTACGTGGCGCTGTTCGAAATCGTGCCCGACCGCGGCGTCGCACTGCTCGCGCCGTCGTACGCGCACCAGCGCACCTGGATGCTGGCGGGCCTGAACTGGGTCCCGGTGTCGTGGAAGGTTCAGTCGACGATGTACTACGGGCGTCCCTCGGGAACCGCGGTGCCGGCGCGCTGGGTGTATGCGATCGCCTCGGATGAGCCGCTTCGGCTGCCCGACGAAGCGTTCCACCCGAGCTACATGCGCCGCGTACTCGGCCCCGCCGCCTATCGAGGCACGAACCCGTACGTGACGATGCGGGCCATCTCGCGCGCCTTCCTTCCCTCGGTCATCGACGAGTCGTGGGCGGAAGACGCCTACGCGCTCGCCGCGACGTATGCGAGCGATCCGTATCGCACCGTCCGCATCTACTGCGCGAACCGCACGGTCTACGAGGTTCCGGAGGAAGTCGCCGACCGCGCCTGGTGCCCCGTCAACGCGCCATCGGGCGGGACCATCGTTAGATCGGCGCCGACGCGTCCCGACTCGATCGTCGTCGGCAATGGGCAGCGCGCTCGTCGCCGTCTCCCAGAGACGACGCCCGTTCGCGCACCGATCGATCGCGTGAGCGAGCCGACGCCGCCGGAGCACGCGCCCATGGTCATCGACCGTGACCCTCCGCGCACCGACACGAACAACGACGTCAAGGACGTGAAGGAGAAGCAGAAGGAGAAGGAGAAGCGCGGCAACGGCAACGCCTATGGCCATACCGATGATCCGAACGTGAAGGGACGCGGGATCGAGAACGAGAAGACCAACGACCCGCGTCGCGGACCACGCGTCGACACCCCGACCAACGGGCAGCCGCAGCAGCCGGACAAGCAGGCGGAGAAGGTCGAGGTCAAGCAGGAGCGCCAGGAGGAGAAGCAGGTCCGCCAGGAGCAGAAGCAGGAAGAGAAGCAGATCCGCCAAGAGGACAAGCAGGAAGAGAAGCAGATCCGCCACGAGCAGAAGGCCGAGCAAGAGGCGGAGAAGATCGAGCACAAGGCTGAAAAGCCGGCCGTGACGGTCGAGCCGCCGCGCCAGCCCGAGACTCCGGTGTCGAAGCCCGAGCCCGACCCGGTACAGAAGCAGGAAGAGCCGGCCTCGAAGCCAGAAGCCAAGCAGGAAGAGAAGGCCGAGGTGAAGGCGGAAGCGAAGGAAGAGAAGTCCGAAGCGAAGGCCGAGGACAAAGCCACCGGCAAGCCGGACGAGAAATCGCAAGGCAAACCGGAGATACGGCCACCTGGCGCAAAGAACCAAAAGACCAAGCCGTAACTGACGAAGGGCCTTCCGATCGGAAGGCCCTTCGTGTCGTATAAGGCGCCATGACCGATCCTCGTCGCGGCGCGATCACGACCGCCACCGTCGGAGCCGCGTTCCTGATGGCCACCTCAGCCATCGGACCCGGCTTCCTCACGCAGACGGCGGTGTTCACGGCGCAGCTCGGCGCCAGCTTCGGCTTCGCGATTCTCATCTCGATCCTGTTCGACCTCGGCGCCCAGCTCAATATCTGGCGGGTGCTGGCGGTCGCCAGGCGCCGGGCGCAGGACGTCGCGAACGCCGTCGCCCCGGGTCTCGGACACCTGCTCGCCGCGCTGGTGGCGTTAGGCGGGCTGGCTTTCAACATCGGCAACATTGCCGGGACCGGGCTGGGCCTGAACGCGCTCGCGGGCATCGATGTGAAGACGGGCGCGGCGGTGAGCGCGGCCGTCGCGATCGGACTCTTCATGGCGCGTGAGGCAGGACGCGTGATGGATCGCTTCGCGCAGATCCTGGGATTCGTCATGATCGCGCTCACCATCTACGTGGTGATCAGCGCGCGACCGCCGCTTGGCGAGGCGGTCATTCGCACGTTCGCGCCGCTGGAGGTCGATCCGCTCTCGATCGTGACGATCGTCGGTGGCACCGTGGGCGGCTACATCACCTTTGCCGGCGCGCATCGGCTCATCGACGCCGGCGTCCACGGCCGCGAATCCCTCGGTGTGGTCACCCGCTCCGCTTCGTTAGGCATCGGCGTGGCGTCACTGATGCGGATCCTCCTGTTTCTGGCGACGCTCGGCGTCGTCGCCCATGGGGCGACCCTCGATGCCGCCAACCCGGCCGCCTCCGCGTTCCAGCAGGCCGCCGGTGACCTCGGCCAGCGGATCTTCGGCGTCGTGATGTGGGCGGCGGCGATCACCTCCGTGGTCGGCTCGGCGTACACCTCGGTGTCGTTCCTCCGGTCGGTGAGCCCGCGCATCGATCGCGCCCCGGGCCGCGCCATCATTGCGTTCATCGCCATCTCGGCGGCGATCTTCCTGGTCATTGGCCGGCCCGTGACCGTGCTCGTGCTGGTCGGCGCGATCAACGGGCTCATTCTCCCCCTCTCGCTCGGGGCGATGTTGATCGCGGCGTACCGGGTGCGCATCGTCGGAGACTACCGGCACCCCGCATGGCTCACGGCGGCCGGCATCTTCGTCGCGTTAGCGATGGCTGCGCTGGGGCTCAGGGCGATTTTGTCAGTCGATCTTTAGCTCCGGAGCCACACCAGCGCCACGCCCTTCGTGCAGGCAGCCGCGAAGCCGCGCTCTGCGCGCCGGCACTCGCTTTCGATGGTGGGATAGTCGGTACGCATGATGGCGAGGCGCGATCCGATGGCCTGGTAGCAGCCGCTCTTCGCTTCGGCGGCCACGACACCGCAGAACGCCATCGCGCGGTCGACGGTCCACATCTCGTCGAGGTACGATTCCACTGCCCCGGCGGTACACGACCCGCGGTGCGCGGACGGTACCCGCTCGCAGAGTTGCGCGACGCGACGCTGATCTTCCCACCACCCGGTGCCCTGCTTTCCAACGCCGAAGTAGCATTGGGGGTGATACGCGCCCGGCGCGCGTGTGCAGGCGTCCAGCGTGCGCGCCTCATCGCCGCGGACGGCGTCCACGATGATGATGGGCTGATACTTCCAGCACGACGCACGGTACCTTTCATCCACGTCGTCGCACGGAAACAGGAGATCGTCACGACGCACGAGCGGCTGCTGGCGGCGACCCGCGGTCCGCACCGCCGCATCACCGACGCGCATGTCCACCGAGGTCGTTCCGCGGACGGCGTTCTCCATGAAAACGCCGTCGTGGCACTCTTCGCGCGCGTCGCGCTGCATCAGATGATCGCACGTCCCAAGTGCCTGACGAACGTCGCCGTCATAGCGCGCCACGAGCCCGTGTCCCGTACCGTGGGCGCATTCGAGCGACACGAGCCGTGCCGCCCCCGGCCGCGAAATCTTCGCGCACAGCGAGTCGAGCGCCTGCGGCCTGACAGCGTCCGCATTCGCCGCGCGTGGGGACGCGAAATACCCCTCCATGACGCCGTGGTTGCAGCCCGCTTGAAAGACTTCTCGGCAGCCGGCATACACGGCAGGATCGCCGTCGCGCTGCGCGACGGCAAAGCGCCCAAGCGCGTGGGCGATGACGTGACCCATGCTGGACAAGGCCGTGTCGGCGGCGGCGAGTGACTCGAGGCTACGCAGGGCCTCCGCGACTCCTTGTCGCCGCGCGGTGACGAACAGCTCGGCGATGTCGAGGTCCCGATCGGTGACGCGCGTCCAGTCCACGCCCGCCTGCGGCGAGCCATGCTGCGCGCCATGACCCGCATGCGCCATCGATGCGGTCGCGCCGGATGCGGTGTCGCGGTCGAGCGCTCGGCGCACGACGACGAGTCCCCCAACCAGCAGGACCAACACACCAACCAGCACCTTGGAGGTAAGACTCACACCGCGCACCCCTCTTCGATCACCTCAGTACTTCGCGAGGTAGCTCTCGAGCTCCCACGGAGACACCTGCGTGATGTAGTCGCGCCACTCCTCGCGCTTCGCGGCGAGAAAGTGCTCGGTAATGTGATCGCCGAGCGCGTCACGAATCGCCCGGTCTTTGTCGAGCTCATCACACGCCTCGTTGAGATCGTGTGGAAGATCGTCGATCCGGAGCCGCCGCTTCTCGCGATGCGACATCTCCCAGATGTTGACGTTCACCGGCTCGCGCCAATCGGCCTGGGTCTCGATCCCTTCGAGTCCGGCAGCGAGCATTACCGCCAGGGCAAGATACGGGTTCGCGGCGGGGTCTGGCATACGGAGCTCGACGCGGGTGCCTTGCCCTCGCCGCTCCGGAATTCGGATCAGCGGTGAGCGATTTCGCATCGACCAGGCGACGTTCACCGGCGCTTCGTAGCCCGGCACCAGCCGCTTGTAGGAGTTCACCAGCGGGTTCGTGATCGCGCAGAATCCGCGCGCGTGCTTCAAGAGGCCGCCAATGTAATGCAGCGCCGTCCGCGACAGCTCCCACTCCGCCTTCTGATCCCAGAACGCGTTCTCATCGTCGCGGAAGAGCGACTGATGCGTGTGCATGCCGCTGCCGTTCTGTCCGAAGATCGGCTTCGGCATGAACGACGCGAAAAGCCCGAATCGCTGCGCCACGTGCTTCACGACGAAGCGGAAAGTCGCGATGTTGTCGGCCGTCGTCATCGCGTCCGCGTAACGGAAGTCGATTTCGTGCTGCCCGTGCGCGACCTCGTGGTGCGCCGCCTCGACCTCGAATCCCATCTGCTCGAGCACGTCGACGATCGCGCGCCTGGCGTCTTCGCCGAGATCGGCGGGTGCAAGGTCGAAGTAGCTGCCCACATCATGCGTGGTGGTCGTGGCTTCTCCCGCGGTGCCGGGCTTGAAGAGGAAGAACTCCGCTTCCATACCGGCATTCATGACGAATCCCATCTGCGCGGCGCGTGCGATCTGTCGCTTGAGCGCCCCGCGCGGGTCGCCCGGAAAGGCACTCCCATCCGGCAGGTTGATGTCGCAGATGACGCGAGCGACGCGGCTCTCGGCATCTCCCCACGGAAACACCCGAAACGTGTTGAGATCGGGTGCGAGGAGCATGTCCGACTCTTCGATCCGTACGAACCCCTCGATCGAGGACCCGTCGAACATGATGTCGCCGGCAAGCGCCTTCTCGAACTGCGACGACGGCACCTCGACGTTCTTGTTGATGCCGAGGATGTCGGTGAACTGTAGTCGCAGGAAGCGAACGTGGTGCTGGCGCGCGAGCGCCAGAATGTCGTTGGCGGTCGCGCCACGAACGTCAGGGAGCGTGGAGCGCGTCTGTCGTGGCACGGGGCGTATCGTACTTGGTGGCTGCGGGAGGAGGGAAGTGGTTCCAGGTCAAGCGGGAGGAGCCGTCGTCTTCCCTCACGCGCTGGCAAGCGGATTGCGACTGCCAACCCTGTCCCGAGCTAGGAGTCGAGTACCATGAAGGCCAAAGATATCATGACCAGGAAGCCGAAGTCCGTCACGCCGGAAACATCGGTGCGTGAGGCGGCGCGGCTCATGAAGGAAGAGGATGTCGGCGTCCTCCCGGTCGTCGACCGCGACGGGTCGGACCGCCTCGTCGGCATTGTCACCGACCGCGACATTGCCATCCGGCATGTTGCCGAAGGGCACGATTCATCGAGCTGTCCCGTGAGCGAAGCAATGACCTCCAGCGTGCGCACGGCGCGTGAGGAGGACGACGTCGATTCGGTCATGGACCTCATGGGCAAGGAGCAGGTCCGGCGCATCCCCGTCGTGGACGAGCGCGGCGCGCTCGTCGGCATCGTTGCCCAGGCCGACATTGTTCGCGAAGCGCGCGACGACAAAAAGGCCGAGCGCACGATCGAGAAGATCAGCGATCCGGGCGGGAGACACACGAGCTGACGCATACGGAATGCGGAATGCGGATTCGCTCGTTCCGCATTCCGCAGGTTCCGCGTTCGTCAGTCCCCAATCCCCTCGACGAGCCCCCAGAGCTCCCCAGCGGCAAACTCGTAGAAGCGTTCCTCCACGTCCCGCGTGGTCCACTCCAGGAAGATCCACGCGCTCGTGCGCGTGCAGCCACCAGCCACGAAATGAATGCGACCGCGCGTAGGACTATTCGCGCGGTCGCTCTCACACTCGAGAAACACGTCCCACGACGTGGATCCACGTCGTAGCTCGCCCATCCGTTTGGAGCCAACACCCGGAAAGAGCCGGAGCTGGGGATCGGTCATCGAGAAGGGGCGCTGGAAAGGCGCTGGATCAGCGCTGGAATAGCGCTGGGGGAATCCTAACGCGCGAGCCGCAATTCGTCCAAGCGTGCAGCGCCTTTTCCGGCGCTTCTCCAGCGACCTCGTTTCACTACATTCCCCGCATGGCCGCTCCCACAACCACCATCTGCCCCTCGTGCGGGGCTGCCGCCGAGGGGCGCTTTTGCGCCAACTGCGGCGCGCCGCTCGAGGGCGCGACCTGTAGAAGCTGCGGGTCGTCGCTCACCCCAGGCGCGCGCTTCTGCCATCACTGCGGCGCTCCGGTCGGCGCCGCGAGCGAAGGACCGACACCCGATCGCGCGACCAACGCCATCCCCTGGATTGTCGCGTCGATCGCGCTCGTTGCCCTCATCGCGCTCGTCGCCGCACAGCGCTTTAGTCAGCCCAGCGCGCTCCCTCAAACGCCGTTGGGTGGGGTCGCTCCCGACCAGCCCATGGCGCGCGCTCCCGATATCTCGCAGCTCACTCCACGTGAACGCGCTGACCGCCTGTTCGATCGCATCATGGCGCTGCACGAGCGTGGCCGCACCGACAGCGTTCAATTCTTTGCGCAGATGGCCATCCCCGCGTTCCAAATGCTCCAGCCACTCGACCTCGACGCGCGCTACGACATGGGGCGCATCGCGGAAGTCGCCGGCCTCGCTGACTTTGCGCGGTCGCAGGCCGACACCATTCTCCGCACCGAGCCGAACCATCTGCTCGGACTCGTGCTGGCCATTCGGGCGGCGCGCCTGGCCGGAAACGAATCGGCTGCCTCCACGTTCGAACGTCGCCTGATCGCGGCAGAGCCCGCCGAGCGACGGCGGAATCGCGACGAGTACACGCGCCACCGTGCCGACATCGACGCCGCCCTCGATGTGGCGCGCGTGGAGGTTCCACGATGAGCGCCGCGCGCCGTGTGATTCGCGTCGCCCACTCTCCCGACTCCGACGACGCGTTCATGTTCTACGCGCTCGCAGCCGGGAAGATCGATACCGACGGCATCGCCTACGAGCACGAGCTTCAGGACATCGAGACACTCAACCGTCGCGCGTTGCGCGGTGAGCTCGAGGTCACCGCGGTGTCCATCCATGCCTACGCCTATCTGGCCGATCGTTATGCGCTGCTCCCACACGGCTCCTCGATGGGCGACGGCTACGGGCCTCGACTTGTCGCTCGCGAGCCGCGTTCCCGCGACGCGCTGGCGGGCGCGCGCATCGCCATCCCCGGCACGCTGACGACGGCATACCTCGCCCTCAAGCTCTGGCAGCCCGACTTCGCGCCGGTGCCCACGCCTTTCGACGAGATCGAGGATGTGGTCGAGCGGGGCGAGGTCGATGCCGGCCTGCTGATCCACGAGGGGCAGCTGACCTTCCAGGACCGGGGGCTCCACCTGCTGGCGGACATGGGGGAGTGGTGGTTCCAGGAGACCGGGCTGCCTCTCCCACTGGGAGGCAACGTCATCCGGAAGGACCTTGGACCCGAACTTATCGAGACCATATCGCGCCACTTACACGCCAGTATCGCATATGGACTGGAGCATCGCAGCAACGCGCTCGACCACGCGATGCAATATGCACGCGGCCTCGATCCACGCCGAGCCGACACGTTCGTCGGCATGTACGTCAACGAGTGGACTCTCGATTATGGCGAGCGGGGTCGCGCCGCCGTCCGACTCCTTCTCAATGAAGGGCACAAGGCCGGAATCATCCCCCACGAGGTGAAGGTGGAGTTCGTCGGAGGGTGACCCAATGGTCACACGTTCTCCCTCATCACCTTCACCTCAAGCTGTTGATTAGACGAATCTTAGGCTGACGCAAACCGTTACACCGTTTTCCGCTGGCTCGTCTCATTCCGGTGGTCGGAGCGCCCGACCGGCCGCGTCACGACCGCCCCTTCGAGCCCGCCGTCTGCCTTCATGGTCCCTCCCGCCCGCAACGGCGCCTCAACCGTCATCGGCTCCGATGAGCTCGATGCGCTGAGTCTCGGGCTCGCCGTGGTCGATGCGCGGTGGGAAATCGTTCGATGGACGCGCGCGCTCGCCAAGCTCACCGGCATTCCCACCCACGACGCGCTCGGTACCTCGCTCTGGGACCGGCTGCCCGCGCTGCGGACGCCGTCGCTCGATTCGGCGCTCCGCGCCGTCATGCGCGACCGTATTCCCTACCATGGCCCGGCGCTTCCGCTGGCCGATGACGAGGCCGGTCCCGTGCTCCGGTCCGTCGCGCCGTTAGGTGACGACGCGATTCTCCTCGAGCTCGACCTGGACTCCCGCGCGCCTGACGAGTCCGCCCGTCAGCATCGCGAAGCTGCCGAGCGAAGTGCGGACGATGCGCGCGCGCTGACGGAGGTCATTCAACGCATCAACCAGTCACTCGAGCTCGATCGCGTGCTGGCACTCGTCGCCCAATACGCCGCCGAGCTCGTGGGCGGCGTCAGCGCACGAGTCCTGATGGCAGAGGAGGATTCGTTTCGGGTGAGCGGGACGTACGGCGCCGAGGACTCGCTGCTCGATGCCGTCATACCTCTGAATGGCTCGTTCGCTGGTGCGTGTGTGCGTGCGCGAAAACCGCTCCGCACGGCCGACCTCGGCGCTTCCGATGCCCCGTGGCCCTGGACCGCGCAGCGCGTTCCCCCCGGCCGCCAGACGGCGATCGGAGTGCCGCTGCTCGTGGCCGACCGCGCGATCGGTGCGATCGTGATCCTCGGCGACCCCGGGCGGTGCTTCGACGACCGGGACGAGGAGCTGTTGCTCGCCCTGGCTGGCCACGGTGCCATCGCGATCGAGAACGCGCGCCTCTTTCGTGCCGCCGCCCGCACGATGCACCACGCGAGAATCCTCGCGTCCAATGCGCAGGCACTGGCTCGGCATGTCACCGCCGACGCCATGTTCGCCGACATCACCCGCATTGCGCGCGAGGCATTGCACGCCGACGGCGTCGGCATCTACCTCGCTGATGCGGAGTCGGATGACATCGATGTCGCGCTTCAGGAGGGTATCGGCCACGACGTCGCCGGGGCCGTGCAGCACTGGTTCTGGAACACACCGCTCGGAGAGGCGATGCGCTCGGGGCGCCCGGTCTTCACCTGCGACGTGACGCCCCTGCGCGACGTCCACACCGTCCCGGCTCTTCTGGAGACGGGAATTCTCGCCGTTGCCGTGCTGCCGCTGATGATCGAAGGGCGGGCGCGCGGGGTACTGACGCTGCGGTACTGCCGCGCCCAGACATTCGAGCCGGAACAACGCCAGCTTCTCACCGACTTCGGCACGCACGTGGCGCTGGCCGTTCGGAACGCGCGGCTGGTCGGGGATCTCGAGCGACGCGCCGCGCGGTTCGAGGCCGTGGCCCAGGTTCAGCGAGCGATCTCCGAGACGATATCGCTCGACGAGGTGTACTCGAAGATCTACTCTGCCGTGGCATCCGTCGTCGACTCGCCATGCTTCGTGCTCCTCTCCTTCGATGAGGACGGCGGCGTCTTCGTCCCGGAGTACTGCGTCAACGACGCCGAGCCGATCGAGACGGATACGCTGCCGCGCTTTCCGCCCGGCAGTGGCAATACCACCCAGGCATTCTTGACCCGGCAGCCCAACGTCGCGGCGCGCTCCCGTGCCGGGTGGTCAGGGCAGGTGCACGTCACGGAAGGCCGTGGTGAGGTGGCGGTCGTCCTCAGCGCCCCGATTCTCCACGGAGATCGGGCGCTCGGCGTGCTTCAGGCGCAGTCGTACGATCCGCAAGCATACGACTGGGATGACGTCGACCTCGTCATGCTCATCGCTCGTCAGGCGGGAACGGCGATCGTCAACGCCCGCGCCTTCGAGACCGAGCGCCGGGAGCTGGAGCGTGCACAGCTGGCGGCCGCGGTCGCACGCGCCGCGCTCGCGGCGAGCGATCTCGAAGCAGGCGCCGATGCGGTCCTGAGCCTGGTCGCCGGTGCCTGTCCCACTAGCGGAATGACACTCGACGTCATTGGGACCGACGGTATGCGTCGGACGGTAGCGACACGCGGTGTCGCGCCGGCCAGGGATGACGTCGGCACGATCCGAGTGACGCTCTCGTCAGGCGAGCGTTCCCGCGGTGAGCTGCTCGTTCGCGATACCAGCCTCCCCGTGCACGTTCGCGAGACGCTGTGCCGGCTCGCCGACTCACTCGCGCTCGCCCTGGAGACGTTGCAGCTCCGCGAGGAGGAGCGGCATCAGCAGGAGCGCCGGCGCGTCCTCGCGACCGCGCTCGAGGCGATGGAGCAACCGGTCTTCATCGTGTCGCGCGATCTCATCGTTCGGTACGCGAACGGTGCCGCCGCCGCGCAGTTCGGGTATTCGCCCGACGATCTGGTTGGACTGCACGTCGGCACCTTCCAGGTGCACCTGTGGAGCATGCAGGACCGCAACGCCGCCGCCCGCGCGATGGATGACGTCGGCCACTGGGCTGGCGAGCGGCCGCTCCGCCGGAAAGATGGGAACGACTTCCCCGCCTGGCTCATCGTAAGCCCGATTCGCGATGGCACTCGCCGTCGGGTCGGCCACGTCATTGTCGTGCGCGACCTCACCGAGGAGCGCCGGATGGCCGAGCAGTTGCGGCAGTCCGAGAAGCTGGCTGCGCTCGGTGAGCTGGTGGCGGGAGTAGCGCACGAGGTGAACAACCCGCTCACCGGCATCAGCGCCTTTGCGCAGCTCCTGCTCGAGGATGATCTCTCGGGTGAGCAGCGGGAATCGGTCTCCCTCATGAAGCGCGAGGCCGATCGCGCGGTCTCCGTCATCCGTGATCTGCTCGCCTTTGCCCGCAAGACGGGGCCGCGGAGCGTGATGGTCGACATGAACGATCTCGTGGAACAGACCATCCGGTTGCGCTCGTACGGCATGCGATCCACCGGCGTCACGCTCGAGACCGCGCTCGATCCGGCGTTGGCGCGAGTGCGCGGCGACGATCGCCAGCTTCAGCAAGTGCTCCTGAATCTCATCGTGAACGCCGAGCACGCGATGGCGAGCACGCCCATCCGGCAGCTCGGAGTCAGCACGCGTAACGAAGGAAGCAGGGTCGTCGTCGAGGTCAGGGACACTGGCACCGGCATGACTCCGGACGTACAGAAGCGCATCTTCGAGCCCTTCTTCACGACCAAGCCGGAAGGGACTGGAACGGGGCTCGGCCTCAGCGTCAGCTACGGCATCATGCAGTCGCACGGCGGTACCCTCTCCGCCCAGAGCGTCGTGGGCATCGGCTCCACGTTCCGAATTTCCCTCCCCGCCTCGGCTACCGCTGACGGCGCGACGATCGCGGCGAACCCTAGCAGGCACCCATGAGCGAGACTTCGACCCTACCCATTCCACGAGTCCAGCGTCCATCCGGCATGTCGGGCGACGAGTGGATCAAACGCATGCTCGTTGTCGACGACGAGGAAACCATTCGCCTCGCCCTCGGCAAGTTCCTGAAGACGCGAGGCTACGACGTGCATACCGCCGAGAGCGGTGCCGCGGCGCTGGAGCATTCTCGAGCGTAACCGCTTCGTGCTCATGCTCTGCGACGTGCGCATGCCCGGCATGAGTGGTGTCGAGGTCGTGCCCAAGGCGCTCGAGATCGACCCCGACCTGGCGATCATGATGCTCACGGCCGTCAACGACGCACCGACGGCGACGGAAGCGCTCTCGCGCGGGGCGTACGACTACCTGATGAAGCCGATCGAGCTCGTCGATCTGCAGCAGGCAGTCGAGCGTGCGTTACACAAGCGCGATCTCGCCATTGAGCAACGGAAGGTCGAGCGGCTCATCCGCGAAGAGGTGGCGTTGCGCACCGCGGAGCTCGAGCGCGAAAAGGGGGCGTTGCGTGGCTTGACGGTCAACATCGTGGAGACGCTCATCAACGCGATGGAAGCGAAAGACATCTACCTCCGGGGGCACTCGCAGCGCGTTGCCGCACTCGGCGCGTCGATCGCCGACCAGCTCGGTCTGGACCCCGATACCGTGGAGAACGTGCGTCTCGCGGGACGCATCCATGACGTCGGCAAGATCGGGATTCGGGAAGACATCCTGAACAAGCCGGGCAAGCTCACCCCCGATGAGTTCGCGCACATCAAGGACCACGTGCGCATCGGCATGGAGATCCTGGCGCCGCTCAAGCACATCGGCGAGGCGCTTCGCTTCGTGCACGATCACCACGAGCACCACGACGGCGCAGGCTACCCGCGCGGTCTGAAGGACGAGCAGATCTCGATCGGCGGAAAGATCCTGGCGGCAGCCGACGCCTTCGACGCGCTCACCTCCAAGCGCGCCTACCGCGAGCCACTGACGCAGGACGACACGCTGAGGCTGCTGGAGCAGCACGTCAACCGGTTGCTGGACCCGCGGGTATTCGCCGCGCTGAAGTCGGTCGTCGGCCGGGGTGCGTCCATTGTCTTCCTCGACGAAACAGAAGGGTAGAGCGCGGTCGCTAACGCGGACTCTGCACGGCCGAAGACCTCAGGGGTCAGACGTCAGGGATCAGATGTCAGAAACTGCCTCTTCTGAATTCTGATCGCTGACGTCTGACCCCTGAGGTCTTCAGGTTTGCAGAGAAACAATCCCGCCTTGACGGAACTCTCCTGGTGTTGTATGAGAGCGTCGCAGAGCAGTGCGCGCCGTCGCGAGAGGCACATGTCGTGCACCGCGCGGCGGCACGCTGGCATGAGCGCAGTTCGCGTGACCCGCGAGGTTCGCGCACCACATACCCTCAGGAGGCAGACATGCGGCGCGGTGATGAGTCGAACGAGGAGCTTTTCTTCTCCGACCGCGATGATGACTCGGACGAGCCCGGTTACGGCGGTGGTGGCGGGAGCTCGTACGACGATGACGATGATGAAGAGGGGAGCGGCTGGGGGATGACGAAACACGACGGCGACGACCTCTGGGACAGCGCCGAAGATGATGACGACGACCTGGACGACGATGATGACGCCGGGTCCGTCGACGAGCTGGAAGAGGAGGAGGAGTTCGCGACGCCCCGAGGCGGAGGCGCGGGCCGTGGGGGTGCCGGTGGCGCTACGCGCGGTGGCGCGGGAACCGGCGCGGGCGGTGCCACCGGCGGGTCGCGGCCAGGCGGCGGGATGGGGGGCGGCACCGGCGGCGCATCGCGCCCTGGGGGATCCGGGGGAGGTGGCGGCGGCGCATCGCGTCCTGGCGGACCCCCCGGAGGCGGCGCTAGCAGCGCGTCGAGGCCCGGAGGCGGCGCTAGCAGCGCGTCGAGGCCCGGAGGTGGCGGTAGCGCTGGCGGAGGGGGTGGCGGAGCCACACGCGGCGGCACGACCACCGGCGGATCCATGACCGCTTCGAGCCTGGCGGGCGGCGCTCGTCCATCGTCGCCGGGAGGCATGCAGGGGGGCGGCGCGACAAGTGCGCGCAGCGGGGGCGGAGGTGCCGCCGCGGCTGGCGGAGGTCGCAAGTCCGCGACGAAGAGTGGCGGCTCGGCGAAAAAGAAGTCGAGCGCGAAGAAGGCCGCTCGCAAGGGCGGCGGTGGGAAAAAGAAGGCTGGTGGCGCGCGCTCCAAGGCCGGCGGCGGCAGCAGCGGTCGCAAGGGCGGTGGCGCTCGAAAGAGTGGAGGCGCTCGCGGTCGCACTGGCAGCGCGAAGAAGGCCGGGGGCGCCCGCACGCGCGGCAAAAAGAATCCCGGTCGCGGCGGCGCACGCAAGCGCTCCCGCCGCTGATCATTGCTGGAACTCGATCGGGGGCCGGGGCAGGGTCCTGAATTCCTTGCCCACGGCCCCCGATCCACTTCTATGATGTGCATTGCATGAGCGTCTTCGAGCTCGAGCTCGAGCGACTGACGCAGGAGCTTGCGCGCCGCATCAGGCAAACGATGCGTGCCGAAGCGATCGCGTTCGCCATCTCCGACGAAGGATCCACGCGACTTCGCGTCGCGCATGCCGTCGGATACGATGCGGAACGCGAAGCGCTCGAAGAGCGCGTTCGCGAGCACGGACTGGAGGCCCTGGCTGCCGGACGCGTCCTCATGCATTGCACATTGCGAGGACAGGAGCTCACGGCGCCGATGCTTGCGCCTTCCGGTCTCGTCGGCGCGATGGTGGTGCTGGCGGAAGACGTAGACTCGAGCGCGATCCTCGCGCGCGCGGAACGGGAGCTCGCCGCGATCGCCGATGAGGCCGCGATCGCGATCGAGCACGCACGGCACCTCGGCCGCGTGCAGCACCGCGAAGAGCTCGAGACAGCGGCCACCATTGTCACTGGCATCGCCAACGAGCTTCGCAACCCCCTGTTTGGGCTGTCGTCCGCGGCTCAGCTCCTTCGCTTTCGGGCGAGAGAGGATCCAGTGCTGGAGCGGAACATTGGCCGCATCCTCCGTGAGGTGGAGCGACTGAACGGAATGGTCACCGACCTGCTCGAATATGGGAGCGTCCATGCCCCGCGTCTCGAGCCGGGTGATCCCGATCGCGTATGGGATGATGTCCTCCAGGCGCATCGCGGCGTACTCGAGAGCCGCTCGCTGCTGGTGACGCGGGAGCGGCCGAAGCAGCACGCCACCTGCGATCTCGATTCTACGCAGCTGTCGCAGGCGTTCGTGACACTGCTCGCCCACGCGGCTGACGGCGCACCGCAGGGCTCGGATTTGAAGCTCGTGTCGGAGACACAGGCTCGCGGACGGTGGCGCTGCGCGATCACCCATGGCGGACCGCCGATTCCGCCTGACGAGCTCACTCGCGCGTTCGACATTTTTTCTCCGGTGCGGCGCGGGGGGAGCGGCATCGCGCTCGCGCTCGCGCGCCGCATCATTGAGGAGCACGGCGGATCGATTGCGATCGACAGCGATGCCGAACGCGGGACGACGGTGCGCATCACACTTCCTGGCTCGGCACCGGAGCGGACCCCACCGCGCGCGCGAAAGGCGACATCCCGTCCCGTCGAGCGGGCCGTGGCGGTAAAGCCGGCGTCCTCAGGAAAAGGCGCACCCTCCGAGCCGAGCGGCGCGTGATTCGACCGTCGTGGCGCCGCGCCCTGCTCGCCAGTGGCGCGGCGATCGGCGCGGCCGCGACGTTGAATGCGCTCGCGTCGCGCCGCGTCGCCCCCCTCGAAAATCTCATCGGCGGAGACGGCCAGTGGTTCGATTGGCGCGGGCGCAGGCTGTTCTACGCACATCGCAAGGCGCGCACGCAGCAGGAGCGTGCGGTGTTGTTGCTCCACGGCATTCACACCGCAGCGTGGTCGTACGAGTGGCGCTCGAACATTGATGCCCTTGCGGCAACACACGACGTGTACGCCCTCGACCTGCTCGGCTTCGGAATGTCGGATCGCCCGCAGGTGCGATACAGCGCGCGGCTCTACATGCGGCTTATCGACGACTTCGCGCGTCAAGCCATTGGAGCGCCGGCGACACTCATCGCATTGTCATTGACGGCCGCCTACGCCGCCGTGCTCGGGGCCCGCGATCCGGGCCAGTATCCCGCGCTCGTCTTGATTGAGCCGACAGGACTCGTAAGGCGCAACAGCGCCGCCACGACCGGGGGCGATGTGGCGCGACTCGTGGTCGACGCGCCCCTCGTCGGTGCTGCGGTCTTCAACACCCTCGCGTCGCGACGCAGCCTCCGCTACTGGCTCGAGCGCGCGTACGTCGATCTCGACTTCGTGACGCCCGAGCTGGTGGATATCTATCACCGCGCCGCGCATCAACCCGGCGCGCGGCATGCGCCAGCCGCGTTTCTCTCCGGTCATTCTGAATCTCGATGTTCGCGGAGCAGTTCGGCGTCTCCGTCAGCGAGTGCTGCTGGTGTGGGGAGAGCAGGCGGTCGAGACGCCCGTGGAGGACGCACGCGGGTTCATGGCGCTCAATCCGGATCTCCAGCTCACGATTCTCGATCCCGCGGGGATGGTGCCGCACGATGAGCAGTCGGCAGAGTTCAACGGGATCGTGACGCGATTCCTCGCGGACGGAGCGTAACGACCGACGCTGGCTGGCACCTCGAAGTCGTTCGCCGTACCTTCCGACCATGGCGGATCTATCGCCCGTTGCCCTGCTCCGCACCCACGCGCGCCACGCGCCGTGGAACGCGCGAGGACTCGCCGCGCACGCCACTGCGCTGGTCGATGCCGCCGCAATGCGCCCGACCAACGCCGCCGCCCGCGCGTCGCTCAGCGCACGCGCGATTCGGTTCTACGTCGCGAATGGCCTGCTCGACCGCCCCGAGGGCACCGGCACGGCCGCGACCTACGGGTATCGTCATCTCCTGCAGCTCCTCCACATCAAGATTCGGCAGCGCGAGGGCCAGACGCTCGAGCGCATCAAGCCGGAGCTCGTGGAGCTGACGGGGGACGCCCTCGAGCGACGCGTCGCCACCGCGCTCGCGCCCGCGCTCGGCGCGGGCTCCGATATCGCGGTCGTCCGGGATGGCGAGCTCGACGGTGTGTGGCGACGCGTGCACGTCGCCGACGGCATTGAGCTCCACGTGCGCGACGATTCCCCCGCGTCATCCTCGTCGGCGGTCGTCGCCATTCGCGAAGCGGTGCGGGCGGCACTTGGGCGGGAGGATATCCGGTAGAGGGCAACGGCAGAGACGTCAGAATTCTGACGTCTGACGTCTTTGCCGTTCAAAACGCTCGCAGCCCGCTCGTCTCGCGTCGGAACCCCGCCTTCAAAAACGCCTCAGTCCACTTCATCGCCGCCGCGTTCACGCCGTCAATTGTTTCGACCTCCACGTCGCGAGGTCGCGGGCTCGCGGCCCGCGACGCGCGGAGATGCGCGAGGAACGCGGTGGCAGCGGCTGTGACATCGGCCTCGACCAACCATGGCGCGATCGTAATCCGCCGCCCGCGTCCTTCGACGGACATCCCCACACGCCCCTCACGCGTGACGAGGAGTGCGCCGCGTCCCCGCGGTCGCGAAAGGGGATCGATGTCGTCGCCGTCCAGCTCGAGCGCGTAGGGGTTCGCCGGATCGCTTGCCGCGATGACGACGAAGGGCGCGGTTGCATCGGGCTCGGTAGCCCGTAGCTGCTCCACCGCCTCCGGAAGCGCGAACTGTGCGCCCGCCAACCCTCTCACGAAGTACCCGCGGCGCACCTCGCCGCGAAATTCCATCCGCTTGAGCTCGAGATAGATGCTGCGCCACGGCACTGGCGGACGCTCACGCCGCCACCAGTTGCGCGCGACGATGCCATATCGCTCGAGCCACTGGCGCGCGATCGCCGCCGCATGCTCCTCGGGCGACGGCATCTGACCCATGGTTCCGGGCGTGCGAACGAGCGACCAGCGGCCGACCCATCCCGACACCGATCCACTCCGATCGGGCCGGCGCCATCGCGGCAACCGGCGTACCGACATCCGACGCTGTACCACCCGCCGTCCGGAACTTGGCGCATAGTCGACCGGAAGCCACCGCGCCGGATCGGCTGCGCCGGGCCGCGTGCGGTTAGGCAATGGCCGCGTTCGTGTGATCTCGCGCATCGCCTCGATCGCATCATTCGTCACTTCCCCCGCGGCGACGAGCTCCCGCAGTGCGTCACGCAGCGCGAGCATGGAGATGCCCGTGACCGCTTGCAAATCGGCGAGAAACGACGCGCCGTGCTGCGCGAGCGCCGCGCGCGTCGCACGCGCCTGCTCGCTCAACGGGAGCTCGTCCGAGGACGGCGCCATCCATAGCGACCCCGAGCCGCGCTCGAAGAAGCGGAGCGCATTCAGCGCGATCGCCCGGCCGCTCGGATCAACGCGAGGCGTTCCCGCCCACACGAAGCGTCCGGATGCTCCGAGCTGTGCCAGCCACGTCGGCTCGTAGAGGTCCAGACGCGCGGGAAGGTAGTCCCGCTCCCAGGCATCGGGCGGTCGGGCGATTCCGAGCAGCTGCGCGAGAGCGCGCTCCGCGCCGTCCGATCCGCTCATGCGATGGCGTGGATCTACGTGCTGCCACCGCTGGAGAAACGCGGCGAACGCCGGCATCTCCACCGCCGCGATCTGTCGCCGCAGCTCCGCCAGGGCGCGCAGGCGCGCGCGCTCCACGACGCGGCGCGAGCACCATTCCGGCTCCCGCACTTCGCGTCGATAGCGGCCACGCACGAGTCGGCCACTACGCTCCCAATCCGCCAGTCGCGCTCCCACCCAGCCTCCATCCCATCCATAGCGCGCGCCGACCTCACCAGCCGTGACTGGCCCCGATAGCGCGAGGAACCGCGCCATGACCTCTCGCCGCGCCGCGATCGGATCCAGCGCCGGTGTCCGCAGTGCATCCGGTACTGCCGCCGCCGCGGTCAGCTCGCGCAGCTCCGCGCGGCCTCGCACGGTGCCTAACGATTCCGCCCCGAGCGCCGCGGCGTATCGCGGGTAATCCTCGGTGAGGATGAACCGCCATTCCGGATCCCCACGAGCTACGACCGGGATCGCGATGACCCGCCCGCTTTCCAGCAACTCATCGAGTGGGTCACCACGCTTCCACGTCGCCGGCTCGGCGATCCGCTCGCGCACCTCGGTCGCGGTGAGATCGCCAGCGCGGTCAATGAGCTGCGCCAGCTCATCGGCACTCCGCGCACGCCGGGTTGTCGCCGTCCCACGCCGTATCGCCAGCAGCTCCTCGATGGCGTTCCGCAGGTCATCATCGGCGCCTTCCACCAGCATCACATCGTCGAGCAGCGCCCGATCGACCGCCAACAGTGCCGCACGCCGCTCGGCTCTCGGCGTGTCATCGCCATAGAGCCAATCCATCACGAACCCGAACTGGAGGCTGGCCGCGAACGGCGACGGCTGCGCGGTTTCCACCACGCGTACGGCGATCTGGCCCGCAGCGATTTCCTTGAGGACGTCGAGCAACGCCTCGAGATCGAAGGCGTCACGGAGCACTTCACGATAGGTCTCGACCAGAATCGGAAATTCGGGCCACGCACGCACCGTCTCCAGAAGATCCGCTGCCTTGAGGCGCTGCAGCCACAGCGGCATGCGCCGTCGGGCGGTTCCGCGAGGAAGCAACAGTGCCCGGGCCGCGTTCATGCGAAAGCGCGCGCCGAAGAGCGAGGTGGTGCCCACCTCCTCGATCACCCGACGGCGGGCTTCGTCCGCGGTGAGACCCAACACCCGGTCAACAGGCGGAGCGCTGCCCAGATCGGGCAGGCGCAGCATGATGCCGTCATCGGTGGTCTGTACCTGAATGTCGATCCGCGTCACGCCTGGCTCTGCCGGTCCCGCCATGCTCGCGGTGAGCGCTTCACGCAGGCGCTGCGCGAGCGCCATGCCCCACGGGGCGTTCACACGGCCACCAAAGATCGAATGCAGCACGATGCGCCACGCGCCGAGGTCGTCGCGGAAGTATTCGACGACGATGGTGCGCTCGTCAGGCACCGCCCCCGTTGCCGCCCGCTGCTCGCCGACGTAGCGCTCGAGCGACGTCATCAATGCGTCATCCACTGAGACGTGCGACGTACCCGATGAGTCCGCTCGCTGGGTCTCGAGCCGTCGCACGGCGCCGACGCGTCGCGCCATCCCTACGGCGCGCGCGCCGTACTCGCCGTGCCAGAACGGCATCCGCGCTGGCGCACCGGGTGCTGGGTGCACGATGACGCGGTCGTGCTCGATGGTCGCGATCCGCCAGGTCGAGGATCCGAGCTGAAAGACGTCGCCGACGCGCGATTCGTGCACGAATTCCTCATCCAGCTCGCCGAGCCGTGTGCGATCAGGAAGCGTGACGGCATAGAGCCCTCGATCGGGAATCATTCCGCCCGAGATGACCGCCAGCATCCGGCTTGCTCGCGAGCCGGTGATCACGCCATTCACGCGGTCCCACGTGATGCGCGCCTCCAGCTCGCCAGCGAGGTCCGATGGATACTTCCCGGCGAGCATCGACACGACCTCATCGAACGCCGCCCGGGTCAGACGATGGTACGGGTAGGCGCGTTGAACGAGCGCGAACAAATCGTCCGCATGCCAATCGTCCACCGAGACCATGGCCGTGATGGTTTGCGCGAGGACGTCGAGCGCGTTCTGGGGCACCATGGTCGGCTCGACGTCGCCTTCGCGCATCGCTTCGGCGATCGCCACGATCTCGACCAGGTCATCGCGAAACGTCGGAACGAGCACACCGCGGCTCGTCTCGCCGAGCGTGTGTCCCGCGCGCCCAATGCGCTGGAGTCCCGACGTGACACGCTTGGGCGACTGGAGCTGGATGACCAGGTCGACCGATCCAATGTCGATGCCGAGCTCGAGCGAGCTCGTCGCGACGAGCGCCCTAAGCTCCCCGGCCTTGAGTGCGATCTCGAGCCGCAGTCGCCGCTCTCGGGCGAGCGAGCCGTGATACGGCTGCGCGATCTCCTCCTCCGCGAGCGCATTCAGCCGCGCCGCGATCTTTTCCGCCTGCGCGCGATTGTTGACGAAGACGAGCGTCGTTCGGGATTCACGGACCCGCTCGAGCACGAGTGGGATGACCTTCGGCCAGACGCTGCCCCCGACGTTGGCGAGGTCGGGCACAGGAGCGCGAACGGCGATGTCGAGCTGCTTGACGAGTCCACAATCGACCACCTGTACGGTGGCAGGCCGGTCATCGAGGTTGCCGCCTGCTCTTCCTCACCCCAGCCAGAAACCAGGCGATCTCACCGACCGGCCTCACCGTCGCCGATAGCCCGATGCGCTGTGGCGATCGGCCCGTCAGTGCCTCGAGCCGCTCGAGCTGCAGCGCGAGATGCACGCCTCGCTTCGTGCCCGCCACCGCGTGAATCTCGTCGACGATCACCACGCGCACGTCGGAAAACATCCCTCGACCCCGCGTGCTCGTCAGCATGATGTTGAGCGATTCCGGCGTCGTGATCAGGATGTGCGGCGTCTTGCGTAGCATGCGCGCCCGGGCGGACGCGGGCGTGTCTCCCGTGCGAACCGCGACACGAATCTCGGGGAACGCCTCACCGGCGCGCTCGAACCGCTGCCGGAGATCCGTCAGCGGCGCCTCCAGATTCCGCTGGATGTCGTTATTGAGCGCCTTGAGCGGCGAGACGTAGAGGATGCGAATGGCATTCGGCAGCGGCGCGGCGAGTCCCGCGACGATCAGCGCGTTGAGCTCCCACAGGAACGCGGCCAGCGTCTTGCCGGTGCCGGTCGGCGCCAGAATGAGCGTGTGACCGCCACTCGCGATTGCCGGCCAGCCCTGCCGCTGCGGCTCGCTCGGCGAGCCTAACGTCTCGGTGAACCACGCCCGCACCAGCGGATGAAAGGTGCGCAGCGCCGCCGATGCGCCTCGGGCGCTCACACGCGCGTGGTCCGCCTGAAACGAGAACCGGGTCACAGGAGACGCGACAGGATGTTCGCGCCCCTCTCGAAGACCTTCTGATGCCAGGGGCGACGGCGGAACGTCTCGAGCTTGATCTCGGTCGAGTGCTTGATGTCCTCGAGGAAGATCGAGTCCATCGTGGCACCGACCCGTCGATCGAAGGCGACGAGGTTCGACTCATCGTTGTAGGCGAGCGACCGGTTGTCGAAGTTCATCGTGCCGACCGTGCTCCAGACCCCATCGATCACGAACGTCTTCGCGTGCATCATCGTCGGCGCGTACTCGTACACGCGGACGCCCCCTTCCAGCAGCTCTTCGTACCGCTTCCGGCCGGCATACCACGTGGTCTTGATGTCGGTCTTGTCGCTTGCGGTCAGGATGCGCACATCGACACCGCGCTGGGCAGCCGCCACGAGCATACGGCGAAAGTCATCGTCAGGCACGAAGTACGAGTTCGAGATGTACATCGTCCGCCGCGCCCCCTCGATCGAGAGCGCCAGAAAGCGCTCGGCGGGCGTGCTGCCGATCGTTGGCGCCATGTGCAGCAAGGCACCGAAGTCGTCGCCGTCACTCCGGAATTCCTCGATCGGAAAGAACAGCTGCCCCGTGATCAGCTCTCCGGTCGCTTCCGCCCAGCCGGCGGCGAACGCGGCCTGAAGCTGCATGACGGCGGGACCCAGGAAGCGAACGTTGGTATCGCGCCAGCTTCCGTTGGTTCGGCCGTCGCCGAGCCATTTGTCATCGATGCCGAAGCCGCCGGTGTAGCCGATGTGGCCGTCGATGACGACAACGCGAATGTGTGAGCGGTGTCCGGCCTTGTCGAGCTGATACCAGCGTGGCGGCCGGAATACCGCCACCTGCACTCCCGCTGCGCTCAGACTATCCCGCCACTCTTTCTTCAGATTCTGCGAGCCGATCGCGTCATGCAGAAAGAGCACGCGCACGCCCGCTCGCGCTCGCTCGATCAGAATGTTCTTGACCGTATCCGCCACCTTTCCCGGATTGCCGTAGTACATCTGCAGCGTGATCGTCTGGCGCGCCGATTTGAGATCGGCCCACAGTCGCGGGTACGTCTGATCGCCGTTGAAGAGCACTTCGACATCGTTTCCATCCTGCATCGTCATGCCGGCGAGCAGCTCGATGGTGCGACGAAAGAGGGGATCGATGACGCCGGGAGGCGGGGCCTTGCCGAACGTTCTGACCGATTTTACGGGCGTGCCACGGGTGAGATAGAGCACCCCCACGCACGAGAACCCGAGACAGCAGAACGCCGGCGGTAATGAGTCCGGTGGTCTTGAGAGCGCGCACAGTATCGCGATGAAAGAAATGGCGACCGTCACGTGACGGCGGAGAGCATAGCTCTCACCATTTCGCCACTCAATATCCGTGCTTGCGCTTTCCGCCCGGGATCGCATTGTTCCCGCCATGGCTCACGGGGCACTGTCTGGTCGCTCGGTGCTCGTCACCGGGATTGGACGAGAAGGGCAGGTCGGCGAAGCGGTCGCGGCCGCGCTTGTCGATGCCGGAGCCGCGATCGCCGCGGTGGATCTGCTCGAGCGATGCGGCCGAAGCCCGCGCCGCGGCGCTTCGCGCTCGAGGTGGTCGCGCGGATGCCTATGCCTGCGACCTCACCAACGAAGCTGCCGTTCAGGCGCTCACCGAGGCCGTCGCGTCGAGACACCGACAACCGGCTCGATGCGGTGGTGCATCTCGCCGGCGGGTTCGCGATGTCGAGCATCGCCGACAGCACGCCCGCCGTCTGGCAGAAGCAGCTCGCGCTCAATCTCACCACCGCCGCGCTCACGGCGCGCGCCTTCCTGCCGCTCGTTCGCGCATCGCGCGGAGCGTTCGTGTTCTTCGGATCCGCGGCGGCGCTCCCCGGCGCATCCGTCGCCAACATGGCCGCCTACGCGACGGCAAAGGGCGGAGTGCTCACACTCATGCGCGCCCTCGCCGAAGAGGAGCGTGCGAACGGCGTCCGCGCGAATGCACTGGCCCCCACCTCGATTCGCACCGCCGCCAACGAAAAGAGCATGGGGAGCGACGCGCGGTACGTGGAGCGCGACGATGTGGCGCGCATGGTCGTCTGGCTGTGCTCCGATGCATCGAGACCGATGACCGGACAGGTCATCGCGTTAGGGTAAGGGCGAATGCGGAATGCGGAATGCGGATAAAATTGTGACGATTAGTAGCACGTAGTCCTCAATCCGCATTCCGCAATCCGCATTCGTGTCTGGACTCTCCCCCGATGGGAGTCCAGTTTGTTTCCATGTCCCTCGCGGCACGACGCCGAACCGCCGCGCGAACGATCGTCCTCGATCGCTCGCTCGAGGCCCTTCCGCTCTTCCGGCTCAGTGATTCCGCCGAGGACTCCGCTATCGCGTACGAGCCGCCGAGCGGGGGGCCGATGGCGAGTGCTGCCCAGTCCGGGCGACCGGCTCCCTGGCACCTTCGACCAGGACGTCTACGTCGAGCTGTGGCATCGATGGAACGAGGCCAGCTGCCCGGACGATGGCGTCATCACCTTCACCCTCCACGCCTTCCTCCGCTCGATGGGGCGGCGCGTCGACGGACGCACCTACGAGCAGCTCCGCTCCGCGCTCATGCGCCTCGAGCGGACGACACTCGAATCACAGGCCGCGTACTGGAGCGCCACCGCCGGTGGGCCGATCGACGCCGCCTTCACGTTGCTCACGGCGGTTTCCATCGATCGGCGCCGCGGTGCCGACCGCGATCAGCTCACCCTGTTCCCGACGTTGACCGTCTCGGAGCCTGGTGTCGCTCGCGTCGCGCTGTCGCCGCTGGCGCGGGCCAACGTCAATGCCGGACACACCGTTTCGCTGTCCGCGAATCACTACCTCGAGCTCTCGTCCCCGGTCGCCCGCCGCCTGTATCGCCTGCTCGAGGTCGCCCGCATGGAGGGTACGGTCACCTGGCGTGTCGCTCTGGATCAACTCGCCCTTCAGCTCCCCCTCACACAGCGCTACCCGTCCCACCTCCAGCGCGTCCTCCAGCCCGCCCACGAGATGCTCGTGGAGGCCGGACTCCTCCGGGATGTGGCCGTTCGCCAGCAAAAGAGGCAGTGGTACGTCGACTATGTCCTGGCCTCGAGGGCGGCCTGAGGGCCCGCTCAGAATGCGGAATGCGGATTGCGGATTGCTGATTGACTGTTGACCCCCCAGCCAGTGACTTTACTGCACAGGCTGGTTCATGCTTCCCTTAGTCTGTTCCGCATTCCGTCAGTCCTCGGTTTCGACACCTCCCCCAGCACGGAGCTCCTCTCGCAATGACCACGAAACTCGACAAGACGCTCAAGCGCGAAATTGACATTGATGGGCAGCCCTACACCGTGACGATCTCCCCGGACGGGGTGAAGCTCACGCAGAAGGGGTTCCGCAAGGGGCGCGAAATGTCCTGGCGATCGCTCTGGCAGGGCGGAACGGAAGAAGGCTCTGGCGGAATGAGTGGATAGCGGAACCTCGCCCTGTCTCGATCGTATTTAAGGAGACGTAGCCTCCTCACCTCTGCCGGCAGTCCCATGAATCGTTTCCGGAAGCTCTCCCTGATCGCAGTCGTCGTCGCACCCGCCCTCGTCGGCGGGTTCGTCATTCAGGATCGCGCGACACGCGACGGCGCGCGGCTGTTCGATCAGGTGCTCTCACTGGTTGCCGACCGTTTCGTCGACACCGTCGATAACGCTGCGCTCTACGAAAAGGCGGCGCGGGGCCTCGTCGAGGAGCTCGAGGATCCGTATTCGGAGCTCCTCACCCCGAAGCAGCTGCAGCGCTTCTCGACGAACTCCACGGGACGCTATGGCGGTATCGGGATGCGGATCGAGGATCAGGATGGCGTCATCACCGTCGTCCAGGTCTTTCCCAACACTCCGGCGGAAGCGGCCGGCATCCAGGAAGGCGACCGGATCGTGCAGGTCGACACCGCGTCGACCCGCGGGTGGTCTACGGAACAGGTGTCCAACGCCTTGATCGGTACCCCCGGCACCCAGGTCAACGTGCGGTTCGTGCGGCCCGGTGTGACGGAGGTGATTTCGCACCGCCTCACGCGCGCGACGATTCACATTCCAGCGGTTCCCTACGCGCTCCTCCTCGAGAACAAGGTGGGGTACATCCCGCTGCAGTCGTTCAACGAGAGCGCGGGTGAAGAGCTCGAGACCAGCGTCGATCAGATGCTGAAGGCGGGCGCAAACGGCATCATCATCGATCTCCGTGGAAACCCCGGTGGCATTCTGGACCAGGGCCTCGCCGTCGCCGACATCTTCCTCGAGGGCGGAGACGAGATCGCGAGCGTTCGCGGACGCGGAATGATGTCGCAGCAGTTCGTCGCGAAGGGCAAGCCGAAGATGCCGAACATGCCGCTCGTCGTCCTCGTCGATGGCTACACCGCGTCGGCGTCGGAGATCGTCGCGGGCGCGCTCCAGGATCACGACCGTGCGCTCGTTGTCGGCACCACCTCGTTCGGAAAGGGACTCGTCCAGACCGTGTTCCCGCTCGAGGGTGGGTACGCGCTCAAGCTCACGACCGCGAAGTGGTTTACGCCCGTCGGGCGTTCCATCCAGAAAGAGCGGAAGGACGAAACGCAGCTTCTCGCGTCGGGCGCGCGCCCCGGAGACACCACCGCGGCGGCACGCGTCAACCCAACGGGCCAGCGGGAGGATGTTCCGCCTGACTCGCTGGAGACCGACGCCGTGAAGAAGACCCGGCCGGTGTTCCGCTCCGACGCGGGGCGCATCGTGTACGGCGGCGGCGGCATTACCCCCGACGTGATCATTCCTGATGACACGGTCACCACGCGGGAGCAGGAGTTCCTCAAGGCGATCGGACCGAAGTCGCCCCAGGTTCGCATCGCGCTCTGGAATTATGCCCAGGAGCTCAAGGCTCGCGTGTCGAATCCCAACTTCCAGGTGCAGCCCGAGTGGCGCGAGGAGTTCTATCGCCGGCTCACTGCTGCCAAGGTCGAGGTCGACAAGCAGCTGTTCGACGCGGCCCGCCCGACGATCGACAAGTGGCTGTCGCACTTCGTGACGCGCTTCGCCTTCGGCGATGCCGCCGCGGCGCGCCGCGAGATTCCCGATGACCCGCAGCTGCTCCGCGCCATCGAGCTCATGAAGAAGGGCAACACGCAAAAGGACCTTTTCGCCGTGGCTCGCGCGTCTCGCTGACGGTGCCTTAAATTGTCGGCATGCGCCGACGCCTCGTAGTGTTCACAGCGGCGGCCACCCTTGCGGTGGCCGCTGCTGCATGTGGCAGTGCTCGCAGGTCGCAGCTCGCAGTGGCTCGGTCGTCCGAGCCCGGCGAGCGCCACCTCGCCAACATCCGACAGCTGACCTTCGGCGGTGAGAACGCCGAGGCGTACTGGAGCGCCGACGGAACGCGCCTGATCTTCCAGTCGACGCGCGACGGCCGCTCCTGCGACCAACAGTTCGTCATGGACGCCGACGGCGGCAATCTGCGCCGCGTGTCGAACGGAACCGGCAAGACCACGTGCGGCTATTTCTTCGATGGCGACCGCCGCATTTTCTTCTCGTCCACCCACCACGCCGACAGCGCGTGCCCGCCGCGCCCCGATTTTTCTCGCGGGTATGTGTGGCGGCTCGACCGGTTCGAGATCTACGCCGCTAACGCAAACGGCGTGGGCATGCGCCGCCTCACGGACTGGAACGCCTACACCGCGGAGGGTACGCTCTCGCCGGACGGCTCGCGGATCGTCTTCACGTCGACGAAGGATGGCGACCTCGAGATCTACACGATGCGCACCGACGGCAGCGACGTCCGCCGTTTGACGACGACACCCGGCTACGACGGCGGAGCATTCTTCTCCCCCGATGGATCGCAGATCGTCTATCGCGCCAGCCATCCGGCCGACTCGGCCTCCCTCGCCGAGTACAAGGGACTCCTCGCGCAGGGGCTGGTTCGACCCTCGCGCATGGAGATCTGGGTCATGAATGCAGACGGCAGCAATCAGCGGCAGGTGACCAACCTCGGCGGGGCCAACTTCGCCCCGTACTTCACGCCCGATGGAAGGCGAATCATCTTCGCCTCGAATCACACCAATCCGCGCGGGCGCGACTTCGACCTGTATCTGGTGGGCCTCGACGGCTCCGGCCTCGAGCGTGTGACGACGCACGCGGACTTCGACTCGTTTCCGATGTTCAGCCCGGATGGCAAGCGCCTCGTTTGGGCCTCCAACCGGCACGCAGCGCAGCAGGGCGAGACCAACATCTTCGTCGCCGACTGGCGTGAGTGATCGTCAGGCGCGTAGAATGAGATCCCCCCTCTTCGAGGTGTAGGCATGCTCATCGGCCTTGGAATAATCGCGCTTCTGGCGCTGCTGATAGCGACGAAGTCGTTCAAGATCGTCGGCCAGGCCGAGGTACTGGTCATCGAGCGGCTGGGCAAGTTCAATCGCCTCGCCCGGTCGGGCTTCAACATGCTCATCCCGTTCATCGAGCGGCCCCGCCCCATCGACGTGCGGTACTTCGAGGCCGATGTCAACGGCGTGAAGAAGATTACTTCCGGCTCGACGTCGCGGATCGATCTGCGTGAGCAGGTGCTCAACTTCCCGAGCCAGCCTGTCATCACCAAGGACAACGTCACGATCGACATCGACGCCGTCCTGTACTACCGCATCGCCGATCCGCAGAAGGCCACGTATTCGATTCAGAATCTCCCGTACGCGCTCGAGACGCTCACGCGCACGACGCTCCGCAACATCGTCGGTGACATGGAGCTCGATCAGACGCTCGCCAGCCGCGATCTGATCAACAAGAAGATGCGGGAAGTCATCGAGGAGGCTTCGATCGGTTGGGGCGTCGACGTCACGCGCGTCGAGCTCCAGGCCATCGAGCCGCCGCGCGACATTCAGCAGTCGATGGAGCTGGTGATGCGCGCCGAGCGAGAGCGCCGCGCCGCGGTGACGAACGCCGAGGCGAGCAAGCGCGCCGCGATTCTCGAGTCCGAGGGACTACGCGAGGCGCAGGTTCGCAAAGCCGAAGGTGAGAAAGGAAGCGGCGGTACTGCGCGCCCAGGGCCTCGCGGAGGCACGCCTGGCGATGGCCAACGCCGAAGCGGAAGCCATTCAACGCATCGCCAACTCACTGCCCGAGGGCCAGGCCGCGATGTATCTGCTCGGCCTCAAGTATCTCGAGGCGTTGCCGCACGTCGCGCAGGGCAAGGGCACGACGATCTTCCTGCCCGCTGAGGCCACCGGCGTCCTCGGTGCGCTCGGGGGCATGCGCGAGCTGCTCGGCGAAGGCGGGCGCAGCGGCCCAGGCTGCTGCCGGCCCTTCGCGCGAGCCGGCTGCGCCGCCCCCTGGTGGGTATCAGCAGCCCCGCCCGACCGCGCGCGCGACGCTGCGGAATCCCGACGAGGAGCGCTGAGTTGCCGAAGATCAAGAAGATCTCGCGGGAGCGTGCCGAGCGCATAGCGCGCGGGCACGCCTGCGAGCATTGTCGGGAGTACAGCTACAAGAAGGTCACCGTCAAAGAGGCCGCGAAGGAGCACCGGAAGGAGTTCAACGAGGCCTGGCACGCGACGATGGTGTGCGGCGTCTGCGGCCACATTCAGGAGATGGGGATAGATCCGGAGGGGGACGTCGTCTACGTCGGGTGATTCGGATGCGAATGCGGAAAGCGGAATGCGGATACCAACTCCGCATTCCGCTTTCCGCATTCGATCAGGAATCCTTCCCGACGCTCGCCCTGAAGCCCGCCATGACGTCCGGCCTCCACCAGCGCTCGCTTCGGATCATCTCCTCGACCGCGGTCTGGTGAGGCATCGCGCCACGGTAGGAGCGTGTCGTCGTCAGCGCGTCGTAGACGTCCACGATGCAGATCAGCTGCGCTGTCAGCGGGATCTCATCGCCACGCAGACGATCGGGATAGCCCGAGCCATCGAGCTTCTCGTGGTGCGACCGAATCAGCGGGCGAATGTCCCACGGGAACTCGACTGACGCGAGCAGCTCGATCCCGTATTCCGGGTGTCGCTTCATCTCGTCGAATTCCTCGTTCGTCAGGCGGCCAGGCTTGTTCAGGATCTCGTGCGGGATCTTCACCTTGCCGAGGTCGTGAAGGTACGCGCCAACGCGGATGGTTTGCAGCTCCGTCTCGTCGAGACCCATGCCCGTTGCGAGGGCCGCCGCGTAGGTCGCGACACGCTCGGAATGCCCGTGCGTATATGTATCGCTCGATTCGATCGACCGTCCCCACTCTCGCACGATCTCGAGGTACACGCTCTCGAGGTGCCCCACCTTGGCCTTGACGTCAACCAGGTCGACGCGCGCATCGAGACGGCGGAAGAGTCGGTGCGACATGTTGAGCAGCCGCAGCGCTTCCTGGCTCCGCCCCAGTCCCTGGTAGAGCAGCGCCAGCTCGCGTGACGCTTCCGCTTCGTCGAGTGCCGCGCCGACACCAGCCGAGAGATGCACCGCGGACCGCAGTCGCGCTTCGGCGAGTGTCGTGCGCCCTGTCTCTCGATACACCATTCCGAGAAAGCGATAAGCGCTCGACTTTCCGCCGGCCATGCCGAGCGAGTCGAAGATCCGTAGTGCCTCTTCCGCATCCTGACGTGCGGGCTCGAACCGCGACGCGCGCGAGGTGAACCTCGGTGCGGTTGAGCAGCACGTGTCCGCGAAGGTGGACGTCGCCCGTCGCCTCCGCGACCTCGAGACTCGCGCGATAGTACTGCTCCGCATCATCCCACAGACGCTGGTCGGCGCTGAGCATCCCGAGATTGTGGTACGCGATGGCGCACCCGCGCTCATCGCGGCCCTGACGGAACGCCTCGAGAGAGCGACGGTAGTGATTCATCGCCGCCGCGAGATCTCCATGGATGTTCGCCATGATTCCGAGATTCTGCTCGATTCGCCCCACGAGCTCCTTGCTCTCCGCGCCGAGCTCGAGGGCGCGACTCAGACGTTCGCGCGCCTGTGACCACTCGCCGCGCTCCACGTGGACCAGCGCGATGCCGTTGAGCGCCTCGGCGGCGAGCAAGCCATCGTTGCGCGCCATCGCGACCTCGTGGCTTCGCTGACAGAGCGCAATCGCCTGGTCGTATTCGTGACGCCGGCGCCGGACGACGCCGAGTCGCCGCAGCGCCTCCGCGAGCACGGGTCCGTCGATCGTGGGATCCGCGTTGTCGATCGCGGACTCGTAGCACTTGATCGCTTCGACGACGCGTCCCGCGCGTTCGTGCTCGCGCGCTTCACCAAGAAAGACGACGGGGCGCCGGGGCCCAACGGGCCCCGGCGCCGTAAACGCCGCGAATGGACGAATGCTCGTCGTCATGCGCAGGTCAGTCAGCCAACATGTACCGCGAGAAGTGATCGACGGGCGCGTTTGCCGTACGCGTCAGCACGCTGACCAGCGTCGGCAGCACTTCCAGGATTTCGAGTCTGTCGTTGACGTACACGATCTTGAGGCGCAGCGGGCTCAGCAGGCTGCACTCCGAATAGCTCATCGTCAGCAGCGTCGGCCGACGGAACTCGAGCCCTTCGGGCGCGAACTGGATCTGGACGTACTGGCCCTTCGGCGCGACCGCGGTGATGCGGACCCTCTCACGCAGCGCGTACGGCGGGACAAAGAGGCGATGCGGACCGACCCACACGACGCCACCCATCGGGCCGATCTCGGCCGAACCCGTGTGTGTCGTCCGCACGTTGCAGGAGACGAGTCCCAGCTGGTTCACGAGGCCGCCGACGGTCCCGGTGACACCACCAATGAGATCGCCGAGTAATGAAGGATCGGGCGCCATCGCTGGCGGAGCCGGCGGCGCTGTAGGCACGTGATCGTCGGCGCACGACGTCAGCATGACGGCGGCGAGCGCAAGCGCGAGAAGGGAAGCGAAACGTCGCGTGGCGAACATGAATGACTCCGGTGAGCGAGATGCTGGGATTCCGATTCCTGCGCCGGCGCTCTCCCGAGAAACGGTCGAGGTGCGGGCCGCTCGCCATGCGTGGCAAGCGCCCTCGGATTAGGCAATTCATATTCCGAGTACGGCACGCCGGTTGACGCAACGCGGAAGGGATCAATGCACTCGTGAGGCAGGCATGCAACACACGAGTCAGACAAGACGACCGGTCGCTGCGAGGTCATTTCGTCCGATCAGGTCGAAGGAACCCCGACGGGGTCGCGCCGCGTGACTCGTTAGGCGCGGGCTACGGCCACGGTCGCTTTCGCGAATAGCGCGGCCCGAACACCGACCGCAGCAGCTCGGCGGGATCGGCCGCGCGCGCCACGACGTCGATTCGGCCGGCCAACCCGAGTGGCCTGGTGAACGCCGCGTAGCGCGCATAGCTGCCGCAAAAGCACAGCGGCCCGCGCCGCGACAGGCGACCCAGCCATAGATCCGGGATCCCCGCCCAGGTCAGGAGATAGAACGCCTCGAGCGATCTCCCCACCGGCAGGGACTCGGGGCGGGTCGACCGCGGAAGCGACCCGTGCTTCCCCCACTGGACGTCGACCAGAACCTGCCGCTTGGGCCAGGGAACGTGGAGGACGTCTCCGTGCCAGTAGGTCCAGAGATCGACAGGGGCCCCCGTTGAGTCGTAGCCGACCCACACGATTTCCTGGTCGGAAGGCTTGGTCAAGGGTACCCAGGCCCCGTGGGCGTCGTCCCGCCACAAGAGATGATAGGCGATGATGGGCCGGGTGGGGTGAAGCACGGCCACCGCCCGGACCAGCGGGAACCATTCGTCGGGCTGTAGGTACAAGACAGGCGCCAGTTGCCGTGCCAGCGTGGCGCCAGCGTCTCCCGGTGGGAGCGCGCCCGGGGGGCTGAATGGTGGAGCGGGAAGATGCAGACGGGGCCCGCAGCCAGCCCAAGCGACGCACAGTGGGACCGCCAACAGCCGTCTTGCTAGAGCCAGCAGTCGCTGTGGCGTCACGCTATTCGCAGCATTGTTTCGGCCGGAACCCCCGCGCCCGCCGGAATGGTTAGTCGTATACCCACGGAGGTCCTCATGCGAAAGCCCCGTCCGGCGACGTACAATCCTGCGCAGGCCCTGCAGCTCATCTCACACGATCGCACCGGATCGCCATTGTCGTGCCCATCATGCTCGGGGCAGATCATGCGCGATCCGCAGCAGATGCCTCCTCCTCCGCGCTCGCACGTCACGCTGCGGTGCTCGAAGTGCGGACGGGTGGCAAAGTACATTGCAGGGGCCGCTTGACCGCCGACAGCGGATAGAGGTGTCTCACAGTCGAACGGGGGGGCGGAGCGGATTTTGCGCACCGCCCCCTTTTGCTTGCGTCTCAGGTGTTTACCTTTGACGTCACCTGTTTAGGCCGCGCGGGACGCGCTACATCCGGTCGTCCAACGTGACCACGCACCACCGTCAGCCCCGTAAGGGAAGAGGAAGCGCACCATGGCACGCATCACCGGCACCGTGAAGTGGTTCAACGACGCGAAAGGGTACGGATTCATCTCCCGTGAGGGAGGTCCAGACGTGTTCGTCCACTTCAGCGCGATCCAATCCGAAGGCTTCAAGTCACTCGCCGAGGGCGATCGCGTCGAGTTCGAGATCGTTCAGGGACAGAAGGGACCGCAGGCATCGGACGTCACGAAGGCTTGATCGGACCTTCGAACGACCCCTCAGAAAAAAGGCCCGGGCCACGCTGCCCGGGCCTTTTCCTGTGCATACTCACACTCTCAGATCACAAATGTTCTTTTCCACAGGTGGCCCCGCTCTTGCCTTCTTACACATCGCGATCCTGGCGAACCCCAACGCGGAGAGCAGGTCATGGCGGCGATCTGGAAAGGAGCCATCAGCTTCGGACTCGTCAGTATTCCCGTCGAGCTTCGGACCGCCGTGCGGGGAGATCGCATCTCGTTCCGAATGCTCCACGCCGAAGACCTCTCGCCGGTCAAGTACGAGCGCGTGTGCGCCGAAGACGGTCAGCCGGTCCCATGGAGTGAGATCGTCAAGGGCTATGAATACACGAAGGGAAAGTACGTCGTGCTCACCGATGAGGACTTCGAGCGCGCCGCCCTCGAAGGCTCACGCGCCATCGACATCCTCGACTTCGTGAAGCAGGAAGAGATCGATCCCCGCTACTTCGAGACGCCGTATTACCTCGTGCCTTCGAAGGGCGGCGAGCGACCCTACGCGCTCCTTCGCGAAGCAATGCGCCGCACCGGCGCGATCGGCATCGGCAAGATCATTATCCGTCAGAAGCAGAATCTGGCCGCCGTGAAGGTCGTCGGCGATGCGCTCGTGCTCGAGCTCATGCGGTTCGCCAACGAGCTGGTCGACACCAAGGAGTTCTCCTTCCCGACCGCCGAGGTCGTGAAGCCGCAGGAGCTCACGATGGCCGAGCAGCTCATCGGCAACCTCGCCGAGCCCTTTTCGCCCGACAAGTACACCGATGACTATCGCGCGAACCTCATGCGCATCATCAAGGCGAAGCTCAAGGGGAAGAAGGCCGACCTCGAGCCGATGCAGGAGGCCGAGCCCGCCGACGAGCAGGTGTTCGACCTGATGTCGCGCCTTCGCGAAAGCCTGGAGCAGGGCAAGAAGGCGCGATCCGGCGGCAAGGGCACACGGTCGGGAGCGGTTCGCGCGCCGCGGAAGTCTGCAGCCTCCAAGGAGCGCACGCCACCCAAATCACGCCGCTCCGCCTAACGGGCCGTGCCGCGCACTCGCTCGGCACCGCTGGCGGAGTACCGGCGCAAGCGCAACTTCTCCCGCACGGCAGAGCCTGCCGGAGATGTCGACCGCGTTCCCGCCAGAAAGGGAACCTTGCGCTTCGTCATCCAGAAGCACGCCGCCAGCCACCTGCATTTCGACCTGCGCCTCGAGCTCGATGGAGTGATGAAGAGCTGGGCGGTCCCCAAAGGACCCAGCCTCGACCCGAGCGTCAAGCGCCTCGCCATGGAGGTCGAAGATCATCCCATCGACTACAACACCTTCGAGGGCACCATCCCGAAGGGGGAATACGGCGGCGGCACTGTCATGCTGTGGGATCGCGGCACGTACCGGGCAGACGCGGCCGATGACGGGGATGATGAAAGCGCGATCCGGCGCGGCTATCGCGCAGGGGATCTCAAGTTCACGCTCCAGGGCGAGCGGCTGCGGGGCTCGTGGGTGCTCGTTCGCATGCGCGGACGCGATTCCGGGTCCTCGAAGCCCCAATGGCTCTGGATCAAGCATCGCGACGACGAGGCGCGCGACGACGTCGACATCGTCGCTGAAACCACGACGTCGGTGACGACGGGCCGCACCATGGACGAAATCGCCGCCGGGAAAAAACGCACCGCGAAAGCCGGGAAGTCACCCACGGCGAGCCGTCGAGCACCGCCGAGCACTCGTAAGGCATCGGCGGCGCCCGCCCTCTCGCGGGCCGCCGCCCGCCTCGAGCCCATGTACGCGAGCATTGGGGCCTCGGTACCCGACGGCGACGGATGGACGTTCGAGCCAAAGTACGATGGCATCCGTGTCCTCGCGTTCGTGACGAAAGACGCGGTTCGTCTCATCACCCGCAATGGCAACGACAAGACGAAACAGTTTCCGGAGATCGCTGAAGCGCTCCGTGCACTTGGCCGAAAGGCGGAACGCGAGCTCGTGGTTGATGGAGAGATCATCGCGGTCGTCGACGGTGAAGTCGCCCGCTTTCAGGCATTGCAGGATCGCATGCACGTGAAGGACGCCGTCGCCATCGAGCGACTTTGCAGAGTCGCAGCCCGCCGCGATCGCGCTTTTCGACATTCTCATCGACGGTCCCGACGTCCTGCTCAAGGAGCCGTGGACGACGCGTCGAAAGCATCTCGAACGGGTGCTCCGCCGGCGCACCAGCAATCGCCTCCGCCTCAGCGAGTCGATTCCCGCCGATGGACGAGGAGATGCTGGAACGCGTGCGGCGGGACGGGTGGGAAGGGGTGATCGCCAAGCGCACCAGCTCTCAGTACGAGCCGGGCGTCCGATCGAAAGCGTGGCTGAAGCTGAAGGTCGAGCATCGCCAGGAGTTCGTCGTCGGCGGCTGGACCGAGCCGCGCAATACGCGCGAGCATATCGGCGCGATTCTGCTTGGCTACTTCGACGGCGATCGTTTCATCTATGTCGGGCACACCGGCGGAGGGTTTACCCGGGCGGGCCTCAAGGACATGTATCGCCGGCTCGCCCGCCTCGAGCGGAAAACGCCGCCCTTCGCGACGCCGCCGCGGACGAATGAGCGCGCGCATTGGACGCGCCCCGAAGTCGTCGTCGAAGTGAAGTTCAACGAGTGGACGGCCGACGGGAAGCTTCGTCAGCCGATCTTCCTTGGCGTCCGCGACGACAAGCCCGCGCGTGACGTAGGACGCGAGCCCGAGAGCGTGCAGCGCAAGAAGCCATGAAACGCGCGACGGCAAAGCGGCCGGCGTCGGCCGCAGCACGGACGACCCGCTCGAAGGCATCGCCGCCCTCCGAGTCGCCCGTGGTCACGCAGCTGGAGGCGATCGAGCGCGACAGAGGCGACGGCACGGTGGAGCTCGGCCGCGGCGCCACGCTGTCAGTGTCCAGCCTCGGCAAAGTGTTTTTCCCCCGCGACGGCATCACGAAGGGGGACGTGATGCGCTTCTACGCCCGCGTGGAAGAGGCAATCCTGCCTGTGATGCGCGATCGACCCCTCGTGCTCAAGCGATATCCGGACGGCATCGAGGGTCAGTCGTTCTATCAGCAGAAGGCACCCGACAAGGTGCCGCCCGCGGTACGCGCGGAGACGATTCGCAATGAGCAGGGAGAGCAGCAGCGGCGATTCATTGGCGGGGATCTGGCGACGCTGCTCTACACCGTTCAGCTCGGCGCCATCTCGGTCGACACGTGGCACTCGCGCGTTCCGAAGCTCGAGCTGGCCGATTTCACGATCCTGGATCTCGACCCCGGGCCGACAGCGCCTTTTTCGCGAGTGGTCGAAGTGGCGAAGCTGGTGCACGAGGAGCTCGAATGCCCTGGAGCTCACAGCTGTCCCGAAGACATCAGGCTCTTCAGGAATGCACATCGTCATCCCGCTTCGGCCGGGCGTTTCCGATGAGACGGCGGTGCTCGCCGCGCAGTTGATCGCGACCCGGGTCGCTGCGCGCGCACCGACCATTGCCACCATCGAGCGGTCGGTCAGCGCGCGCCCGGCTGGAACGGTGTACGTGGACTATCTGCAGAACATCCGCGGGAAAACGGTGGCGGCAGCTTACGCGGTCCGCGCACGACCAGGCGCGACCGTCTCCACGCCCCTCGCATGGAAGGAGGTCGACAAGACGCTCGACCCCCGCGACTTCACGATCGAGACCGTCCCCGATCGCCTTCGGCGAAGTGGTGACATTTGGGCGCCTGCCATGAAGAACGGAAACTCCGTACGGGCGCTTCTCGAGGCTCAGTCCCGCAAGGTGAGATCGCGTCGGTAATTCTTCGGTCGCGAAAACACTTTCGCAGAACGTTCGGGACGTTTCCACGCAGCCTTTGGGTCGTCATCGCCAAGATGACAACCATCAACGCGCGATTCGCTGTCATTTGCGCGGCCCTGTTGACGGCGCCGGGTCAGCTCTCGGCCCAGGCTCGGCAGGCGCCGTCGCTTACGGCTATGCGCACCATCGAGGTGCGCGCGCCCGTGCACGGCTTGGACGTTGTACGCACCGCCAAGCGATACCTCGGCGTGCGCTATGTCCTCGGCGGCACGACACCGCGCGCATTCGACTGCTCCGGTTTCGTGCGCTGGATCTTCGCGCAGCACGGCGTTCGGATGCCGCGCACTGCGAAGGAACAGGCCGCCGTAGGCGACGCGCCCGTCCCGGGCGATCTGCAGCCCGGCGATCTGCTGTTCTTTTTCGGCGGTCGCGGCGCCCAGCACATCGCCGTTTACGTTGGCGGCGATACGATCATTCACGCCTCGAGCACCGGAAAGCGGGTAAGGCTCGATCGCTTCGGCGGCACGCGGGCCCGTCCGACCTGGTTTGGACGGCGTCTGATCGCGGTCAGGCGCGTCCTGCCCGCAGAGGGAGTCATCGAGCTCCCGGTAAGTGCCAGCGCCAGGGAGCGCGGCGCTCCACCCGAGATGGAAAACACCTTGCTTTATCGGGAGCCGCCAGTCGTATATTAGCGCGCGTAGGCGGACACCCGATGCGGGGTGCCCATTGTCCATCCAATGAAGGATGACCCGTGCTGCTCTACAGTCGCGAGCTACCATCTGGAGGCTTCGTCATGATCGAAGCCGACAATTCCGAAGGCGGACTGCACCACGCCTTTCTAGCGGTAGAGCGGCGGTCAGACCCTTCTCGCCGTGCGGGGCACGAGCCCCCGATCATCGCGGAAGCGCGCGGAACGTCTCGAGCTACGGTCTTCAGGGAGCTCTACGCGATCGCCAGGGACAATACCGCGATCTCGCGGGCACTGCTGCGACGACACGACTGAGGTCGATAAACGAACACGGCGGCCATCGTTGGCCGCCGTTTTTCATCCTCTGCGTCGCTTGGTCGCCGGCTCACTACCTCGCCGCCGGAGAAGCGCATCCCGCAGGACCGATCCGTCCATCTCGTCCAGCGAGACAGCTCTCACGGTAACGATGCGGGCGCGATCCTGTCCGCCGAACAAGGGCTCGGCGCGAACGATCAGTCGTGCGCCGCGGGTCTCGCCAACCGAATCGACCGAGGCCAGTCGCGCGATGAGAACGACGAGCCACCGCTGTCCGCTGGGCGTCTCGAGGACGCGCGCCGGAACCGGCGTCTCGCTGATACCCTGGTCGGACAGGCGACGAAGCGTAGCCTCGGTCAGCGCCGGCGTCGCCCCCGACTGCCGCACGGTGCTCCCCTGCTTGCGGCGAAGAACGCCCATTAGCCCGCGCCTCCCGCAGCCAGCGGCAGCTCCGCCTGCGCGCCCTGGGAAGCTGGGTCGCGCGCGATTCCTGCCAGATGGGCCGTGCGGTGGTAATGGCGAAGGGTCTCTATGGGCGCGCGAAGGGAGCCGGGTCCAACGCGACGAATCGCGAGGACTTCCTCACGTACCGTCCGCGGCAGGGCGCGTGCAAGTGGATGACGGCCAAGGCGATCAATCTCCTTGGTGTCACGCGCAAGCAAAGCGGCACACAGCGCGTCCAGGTAGGCGAGCAACCGGCTCCCTCCGTGTGTTTCGTAGTAATATACGTATTGGTACTAATAAGGTAACGCAAGGGGTGTACCTTTGGGGTCACGTTTTTGTTCCGGTTAGCTAACCGGTGACGATAGGGGTCAGGAGTCAGGGATCAGGGATCAGGGATGGAAAAGCGCGGCAGCATAGCTGCCGCGCTCATCTGATGAGGGCCGCAGGCGCGAAGCGCCGCGGCCCCTTTCCATCCCTGATCCCTGACTCCTGACTCCCGACCCCTAGCCTAGGAGATCGAACCTCACCCCGCGCCGACCCGTCCGTCTCTTCTTCGGCGCGTAGCGGAAGAGCTGCGCGGGTCGCCCTCTGCCTTCGCTGCGCCATTCATCTATAGGCTCCACGAGCCAGGCGGCGTGGAGCGCGCGGCGGAAGCTGGCCTTGTGCAGCTTGCGACCGAGAAGGACCTCGTAGACTTCCTGAAGCTGACTCAGCGTGAACGTCGCCGGGAGCAAGCGGAAGGCGACGGGAGATTGATCGAGCTCCAGCCGAAGCATTGCGAGGGCGGAATCCACCATGGCGCGGTGGCGTGGCGCGAGCGGCGGAATTTCATCGAGCGGGAACCAGCTCGCCTCACCGCCGACTGGCGGCGGCGTGCCCGCCGGTACGAGGCCGAGGTACGCGATCGAGAATTCGGTTTCACCGGGGTGCCGCTGCTCGCTGCCCGATGCCACGACCTGTCGCGTCCACGCCGCACCTGCGCCTAACGCCGATCGTGCGATGCGGGAAGCGGCGACATCGAGCGCCTCTTCGGCACGCGCGGCATCCCACGGGAGCTCCCACCGTTCACGCGCGTTCGGATCCGCCGCGCGCACCAACAATACGGTCAGGCGGCGCCCATGAGGCGTGAAGAGGATGACGTCGACGGAGAGGAGCGCCCGTCGAATGACGGGACGGGCTGCGACGGCTGGGCGGCCGGCCGGGGCGGTTGTTTGGGGACGCTCGCGCATCGGGCGCGAATTAGTCACACTCAGTCACTAATGTCAAGTCTCCCCGAAATTGGTCGCGTTCCGCGCCTATCGATGCTGCTCGTCGCGAAGCGCGACTATATAGCGGTTTCTTTCTAACCCGTCAATCAGAACGCTCGCCGGTTAGCGCTGCGTTCCAGAAGTGCGAGCGCTCACCGAATCCCCACCGCGCATCAATCCCGCACCAAGTGATGTACTTGGTGGAATGCGAATCGGCAACCGTCCAGTGATCGCATTCGTGCCGAGCAAGGCACGAGCCGCCGCTCGCTGTGAAGCACCGATCCCGCTCCATGCGATCAAATACGCAGGCACGCCGCGAATCTGCTGCAAGAGATACGGATTGCCGAGGGAAACGACAATCGGGCGCTTGCGCGCCGTCACCAGCGCCTTCACGAAGTTCGCGAACTCCTTCGGAGCCTCGGCGCTCGTGGCATTCCAGGCGTGGGACACGTAGGAGCTCACGATCACGACGTCGAAGGATCTGGCGAAGCGGAGGAGCCGTTCCCATTCGGCGTTCGCCGGAGCATCGGCATTCACCAGCTCCGAGCGAACCGACGAGAAGTGGCGGCGAAGCTCGGCGTCGAATGCGCCACCCGCCCCGAGGTCCGTCCGACGCGCCAGCGTGATCGACAGCACACGTCGCGAGCGTGGGAGCCTCGAGAGCGGTAGCTGCTTGAGCGAGTCACGGACGAGCGTCATCGATCGCTCAGCGATCGTTCGCGCGATGGCAACGTGGTCGGAATCCCCGACCGCGAATCTCACGCTGTCGATCGGGATCGAGCGGCGCCGATCGAGACCAACGCGTCGCTTGGCCTCGAGTAACCGACGAACGGACGCGTCTATTCGCGCCTCGTCGTATCGACCACTCGACACGCCCTGCACGATCGCTTCGATGGCTTGACGCGCATCGAGCGGCTGAATCAGCACGTCGGCGCCAGCTTCCACGGCGCGGATGGCCGCCTCGACGGCGCCATACTTGTCGAGGACGCCGCGCATGTCCATCGCGTCTGAAATCACGACACCCTCGAAGTCGAGCTCACCGCGAAGCAGGTCGCCGAGCACCTTCCGCGACAGCGTCCCTGGCGCTCCTGTCGAATCGAGCGCTGGCATGGCACCGTGGAACGTCATGATGGCGCCGACGCCAGCGGCGACCGATGCGCGAAATGGCACGAGCTCGACCGTGTCGAGCCTGGCCCTCGAAACTCCAACGACCGGCAGCGCGAGAATGGGAATTGACCTCGGTGTCGCCGTGTCCGGGAAAATGCTTTCCGGTCGCGATCATGCCGTGGTCTTGAAGTCCACGCACGAATGCCGCGCCCAACCGCGCCGCCAGTGCTGGATCCTCGCCGTAGGACCGCGTATTGATGACCGGATTGGCGGGATTGTTATTGACGTCGAGAATCGGTGCGTAGGCGACGTGGACGCCCAGAGCCCGTCCCTCGAGCGCTGTCACTCGACCCTGCTCGTAGGCGAGCGACGTGTCGCCGGTGGCTCCAAGCGCCATTTGCGGCGGAAAGACGACCGCGCCACCCAGGTCGATGGCGTTCGGGAGGAACCAACCGCCCCGTGCGCGGTAGCCGGCGCCAAACTCGAAGTCGGCGCCGAAAAGCAGTGGAACGCGGCTCATCCGCTGCATGGCGTCGAGCTTTACCGCGATCTCCACGGGCGATCCCACCGACACCGTGAACCCGCCGACACGCTCTTCCTGGATCAGGCGTCTCAGCGTCTCCCACTGTGGGGAATCGCTCGAGGAATAATCTCCGTACACGGTCGGCCATACCATCTGCGCCGCTTTCTCTCGAAGCGACAGCGACGCGAGCACCGAATCCACCCAGTCGGCCGCGGCCCGAGGGGGCGCGACGGCGACACTTCCGGAGTCGGTCGAGATCGGAGGGGCGGCCGCTGGCGTAGGCGTCGACCCCGCGCACGCGGAGAGTGCGATGAGCGCGAGTGCCCTCGCGAAGGTCGTGGCCCTATTCAACACATGCATCGGATGGGTGCTCGGCAATGTAAGACGGCGCGCGCCGCCTCACCATGATCATGGAAGCGTGCGAGGATCCGGTGGAGCTGCGGGAAGACTCGCCAGACGGCGCCGCATCTGGGCGAACTGCGGGAGGTCGGTCGCCGCGCGCTCGACGGCGGCAGGCGGAAGCTGCGCGATCATCGCTTCGGTGTCGGCAATGCGATCTTCCGTAACGGGATGCGTCGAGAACCACGCGAGGAGCTCGCTTGGACTGGTGCGATCTTCATCGAGCAGTCGTTGAAAAAACTGAGGCATGCCGCGCGGGTCGAGCCCGGCGCGTGCGAGATAGACGACCGCCACCCGGTCGGCTTCACGCTCCGCCTCGCGGCTATGCTTCGCCATCCACGCGCTGCCCGCGACCTGGAGCGCCACCTGCTCTGCACCGCCCGGAGCGCGCCCAAGCAGTACGTAGACGAGGCTGACGATGACATTCGTATTCTGCGCCTTCGACATCTGCTCGAGACCGTGGCGCTCGACCACGTGCCCGATCTCGTGGGCCAGGACGCCGGCGAGCTCCGAGGCGCTCTCGGCGCGCTCGAGAATGCCGCGGTTGACGAAAATGAACCCTCCAGGGATGGCGAACGCGTTCGCCATCTCGGAGTCGATGACCCGGAACTCGTAGGCTCGACCGGTCGTGTCGGCCCGATCCACGATGTGGCCGCCGAGCTCACGCACGAAGCGGACGACTGGCTCGTCCTGCAGCAGCGGCATTTCGCGCGCGGCCTGCTCCGCGACGGCGAGGCCCATCTCGCGCTCCTCCTCGATCCCGATCGAGGAAGTGTCCGTGCACGCGGCGAGGAGGGAGGACGCTACGAAGAGATTGCGATACGCGCGGCGGACGCGATGCCGGCCGCCGTTCACCAGTTGATCGTTCCCTGCTTGGTGGTGTCGACCTGCTCGCTCGGTCCCGCGCCGAACAGGAACGCCTCCATGTTCTTGGTGAGAAACTGGCGCGCCTGCGGGTCCATGAGGTTCAACCCGTAATGGTTGATGAGCATCATCTGCTGGCGATTCCACTCGCCCCAGCACACGGTGCAGATCTCACGCTGAACGCGCTCGCCTACGGCACCGGGGAAGGGTGAACGCTCGAAACCCGCGCGCGTGTTGCCGCAGCGAGAGCAGGCTATGTCGGTCATGGGTCCTCTCGTGGTAAAGCGGACTGGAGGCCAAGAAAAAGGGTCAAGGGCTCGTCGTTGAACGATAACCCTCGACCCACGTCTTGGCCTGCCCGTACCGCGTGTTACCGGGCGTACTTGACCTTCGCCAGCCCGAAGACCTGAAGCAGCCGGATGTAGACCCAGCCAATGTCCAGCTCATACCACTTCGCGCCGAACTTCGCGGAGTGGGGGTCGGCGTGATGGTTGTTGTGCAGCTCTTCGCCCCCGAGCCAGATCGCGATCGGAGTAATGTTGCGGCTCTCATCCTTCACGTCGAAGTTGCGGTACCCGAGCGCGTGCCCGATGCCGTTGACGATGCCGGCGGCCCAGAAGGGAATCCAGAGCATTTGAACGCCCCAGACGAGCCCGCCGACGAAGAAGCCGAACAGGTAGATGTCGACGGTGAGCATTACGACGATGCCGAGCCAGTTCAGCGGCGTCAGCAGCGTGCGCTCGAGCCAGTCGTTCGGCGTGCCCTTGCCGTACTTGTCGACCATGCCCGGCTGACGAATCGCCTGGCGATAATAGAGCGCGCCCTTGAGGACGATGTTGCGCAGCCCCTCGAGGAGCGGCGAATGCGGATCGCCTTCCCGGTCGGCGAACGCGTGGTGCTTGCGATGGCAGGCGACCCACTCTTTCGTGATGATACCCGTGGAGAGCCACAGCCAGAGGCGCATCGGCACGGCGACCAGCGCGTGGAACTGGACTCCACGGTGCGTCTGCATGCGGTGCAGGAACAACGTCACGCAGACATTCGTGAGGTGTCCCGCGACGATGACGAACAGCACTGGTATCCACCAGTGCGACGCCCAGCTGGCAAAATCCAACATCTTGGTGCTCCTCCGTGTAGCGACTGCCGCAATGGTGACGGAACGGCCCGGTCTCGAGTATGCGAGGCCCGGGCCGGCTACTCGTAACTTAAGCACGCATCGTGCCCGAAGCTACCTCCAGAGGCAAAGACGATCATTTTTGTCGTTCGTGACATGTCCGTGCCCTTGCGCGCGTTGTCTCATCGCGTAGCGTCAGCATGGTGAAGACACCCGTGACTGCCACCGCGACCGTGCCGCTACTGGTTGGACGAGCGACGGCGAAAGCCACGTTGCGCCACGCCGAGCGATTCGCGAAGCGCCGAGGCGAGGAGTTCCATCGTCCGCTCGACCGGATGCTTCGCGTGTCGACGGTGGGGCTCGGGACCTACCTGGGCGAGTGCGATGAGGCGGATGACGATCGCTACGACGCCGCGGCTCGCGCGGCGATTGAACGTGGCATCAACCTGCTGGACACCGCGATCAACTACCGGTGTCAGCGGTCTGAGCGAGTCGTCGGCCGGGCAGTTCGCGCGGCGATCGCTGGCGGGCTCGTGGCGCGCGAGGAGATCGTCCTCTGCACGAAAGGCGGCTATATCCCGCTCGACAACAACGCCCCGGCATCCCGTGAGGAATACCGCGCGTTTCTCGAGCGGGAGTATTTCGCGAACGGAGTCCTTTCCCCGGACGACGTCGTCGCCGATGCGCATAGCGTCGCACCGGGATTCCTGGCCGATCAGCTCCGTCGCAGTCGCGAGAACATGGGGCTCGAGACGATCGACGTGTATTACGTGCACAATCCGGAGCAGCAGCTCGATGTGATCAAGCCCTCACAGCTGCTCGACCGGCTTCGCGAGACGTTCGCCATGCTCGAATCGCGGTGCGATGCAGGGGACATCGCCCGCTATGGGTGCGCGACGTGGAACGGCTTCCGGGCGGCCCGGGGAACGCGAGGTCATCTCGAGTTGGCGGAGGTCGTCGCCGCCGCGCACGACGTTGGCGGTCCCGACCATCGGTTTCGTGTCGTGCAGCTTCCCATCAACCTGGCCATGCCCGAGGCGGTGCGCGTGCCGACGCAGCGGGTACGCGGGCGAGAGATGCCGTTCATGCACGCCGCGGCTGAGCTCGGGATCTCGGTGGTCGCGAGTGCATCGCTGTTGCAGGCGCGTCTCGCCACGGGCCTGCCCCCGGAGGTTCGCGAGGCGCTTCCCGGGTTTTCCACCGATGCGCAGCGGGCGCTCTCCTTCGTCACGAGTCTTCCGGTATCGACGGCGCTCGTCGGAATGCGGAGCATCGCACATCTGGACGAAAATCTCGCTGCATTCGGCGAGTGAGCGAGAGAGAGCACGCCGAGGGTTCGCCGCCAAAGGCTCCATCGCACCACACGCCCAACGGGAAGTTTCGCAATCCGTGGGGCCTCGCCGAGTCGCGGTTCGCGGGCTTGTTGAAGTGGCGCTGGAACCGCATGCGACATCCGCTTCCCCGCGATGACGGCGCCCGGACGTTGCACGCCGTGCCGTCGTCGCTGCGATCACCCCGCGCGGGGTCGAACGAGATCGCAATCACCTGGGTTGGTCATTCGACACTGCTCGTGCAGCTTGGTCCGCTCAACATTCTCACCGATCCCGTCTGGAGCGAGAGGGCATCGCCGTGGCGCACGGTCGGGCCGCGACGCCTCATCCCGGCAGCGCTGCCGATCGCGGAGCTGCCACCTATCGACATCGTCCTCCTCTCGCACAACCACTACGACCATCTCGACGCCTGGACGGTGCGAGCCCTCGCCGCGGCGCAGTCCGATGCGCAGTGGGTTGTCCCTCTGCGACTCGGCGGCTTGGTGCGATCGCTGGGAGTGCGCTACATCACAGAACTGGACTGGTGGGACGAGCGACGCGTGGGAGACGCGACGGTCGCGTGCACGCCGGCGCGACACTTCAGCGCTCGCACGCCCTTCGACCGCAATCGCACGCTGTGGTGCGGCTTCGCGGTCGCGACTTCCGCGGGGCGTTTTTTCTACGCGGGCGATACCGGGTTCCATCCGGAGTTCGCGCGCATTGGTGAGCGGTTCGGTCCGTTCGTAGTCAGCGCGATCCCCATCGGCGCCTATGAGCCGCGATGGTTCATGCAGGCCGTTCACGTCAACCCGGACGACGCGGTGAGCGCCTTTCGTGCACTACATGCGCACCACGGCCTCGCCAGGAACGCTGCAATGGTCGGAATTCATTGGGGGACCTTTCGTCTCACCGACGAGCCGGTTTTAGAGCCTCCGCGACGTACGCGGGAAGCGTGGAAGCGCGCGGCGCTGCCGGAGGAGAACCTGTGGGTCCTGGCGCATGGAGAGACGAGGGTCAAACGAGCATGAGGGTTCATGCAGTTCGATCCGCAATCCGCAATGCGTCTTCCCTTCCGCGACGTTCGTCGTTCGTCCATGTTCACGTGTCATGGAGCACGGTCTCACGGTGTACCGGCACGATTCGCCCGGCGGGCGCATCGTGATCATCACGGTCGATGAGCGAGACCCGAATGACGTCGTCGCGCGGCTGCAGGTCGAGCGACGCGCCGATCCGGAGCGGCAGGGCATAGGGGAGCCGCCGTTGATAGCGGAAGCCCGAGGCACATCCCGCGACGCGGTACTGACGGAGCTGCGCGCGCTCGCGGGGGATGATGCGGAGCTGGCGCGTCGTCTTGCACGGTGGACCGCGATGCAGCGCCGACCACGTTCCGATGCTCCATAATGCGCCGCGCCACGGTGCTGCGCGCGCGCGATTCTTGCCAAGACGTGCGAGCACCCAACTCTCAACTTGGAGAGCATTGCCATGGCGACGAAGAAGCGGTCGTCTCGCGGTAAAGCGCGTTCGGGTGGGCGGCGCCGGAAGTCGGCCGGCCGGAAGTCGAGCGGTCGAAAGTCGACCGGTAGAAAGAGCGCGCGCAGGAAATCCGGCGGACGGAAATCCGCAGCGCGCAAGTCGTCCCGTCGCAAATCATCCGCACGGGGTTCGGCTCGGAAGTCATCCGCGCGGAAGCGCTCCGGTGGCCGCAAGCGGTCTGGTGGTCGCAAGCGCGCGCGGAAGCAGTCACCAGTCGCGCGCGCGAAGCGTGTGGCATCGACGGTGATGAAGCAGGCGGGAGATGCAGCGCAGCGCGTGCCGGAAGTCATCGGCAATCTGGTCGATCGGGTGACTTGATCGCGCGGCGACCGTGGTGCACGATGACGGGGCGGCAAATGCCGCCCCGTCTTGCATCCAGCGCCCACCGAGGATCGCATGCCCACTCGTCGTGATTTCACGCTCACGCTCGGCGCCGCCACCCTGGGCGCCTGCGTCGGAACGCCGCCCGTCCCGCCCGCACCGAGTATTCCTGCTCCAAATGCATCACCGTCGAGCGCGGATGCCGACGGCAACGCAGCGCTCGCCGACGCGATGGCGCAACTCGTGAGGCGCCGGTACGGTGCACACCTCACCGACGAGCAAATGGCGGGCGTACGAGAGGACATTGTGAGCGGGCTTCGAGCATCCGACCGGCTGCGCGCCATCCTGTTGCCCAATGGGACCGAGCCCGATGTCGTGTTCGCGGTCCACCGGGGAGGCGACCAGTGACCGTCCCCGACGACGTTCTCTACGGCAGCGTTCGCGACTTGAGCGATGCCATCCGCGCACGGAGGCTATCCCCCGTCGAGCTCGCGGAAGCGTACCTGCAGCGACTGGAGCAGTACGGGCCGAGGCTCGGCGCCGTGGTCACCATCACGCGCGACCGTGCGCTACGCGAGGCGCGCGCCGCTGAGCGCGAGATCGCTGCCGGGCAGTGGCGCGGGCCACTTCACGGAATTCCGTATGGGGTGAAGGATCTCCTCGCCACCGCCGGCGACCTCACCACATGGGGCGCGGCACCATATCGCGAGCAGCGCTTCGACTTCGACGCAACGGTTGTGCAGCGCCTCACGCGCGCGGGCGCGGTGCTCGTCGCGAAGCTCGCCATGATCGAGCTAGCCGGAGGCTTTGGATATCGTCAGGCGGATGCCTCGTTCACCGGCCCGGCTCGTTCACCATGGAATCTTCGCTACTGGGCGGGAGGCTCCTCATCGGGACCAGGCGCTGCCGTCAGTGCGGCGCTCGTGCCGTTCGCAATCGGGAGTGAAACGTGGGGGTCGATCACCACGCCGGCGGCGTTCAGCGGGATTACCGGACTGCGTCCGACCTACGGGCGCGTGAGCCGACACGGCGCGATGGCGCTGTCATGGTCGATGGACAAGCTCGGGCCAATGTGTCGCACCGCCGACGACTGTGGGCTCGTGCTTGCCGCCATCGCGGGACCCGACCCGCGCGATCCATCCGCGAGCACCCGAGAGTTCGCGCATGCGCCCGAGCAGGCTCGGCGACGTCGGCTTCGCATTGGCGTGTTGAAGAACGCCACCGCCGGCGTGCAGAAGGAGGTTGCCGACAACTTCGACGCGTCGCTTCGCGTTGTCGCCGACTTTGCCGAGCTCGTCCCCGACGTCGAGCTGCCCGATCACCCGTACGGTACCGCGGCGTCGCTGATCATTGACGCCGAGGGAGCGAGCGCGTTCGAGGATCTCCTGGAGACCGGACGCGCGAAGCTGCTCAGCGCACCGGAAGACCGACATGGCGGATACTCCGGCACTGTCGTGCTCGCGAAGGACTACCTCAAGGCACTGCGACTCCGCGGCACGATGGGTCGTGCCCTCGATGAGGTGTTCGCGCGCTACGACGCGGTCGTATCGCCAACGCGCGGGACCGTCGCGTTCCCCATCGGCAAGCCGTTCAATGAGGCGTGGCCAACCGTCCCCGTGCCTCCAGGGATTCGTACTCAGCCACTCGGCGCGGCAGCGAACATTGCCGGGCTTCCCGGTCTCGCGGTCCCCAACGGATTCGGTCTCGAGCAGCTGCCGACCTCTCTCACCTTCACTGGACGCGTCTTCGAGGAGACGCTCCTCATTGCGGCGGCGTCGGAGTATCAGACTCGTACGGACTGGCACCGCCGGCGTCCGCCCATCGCCTGAGCCAGGCGGCGACCGTCTCGTTGAGCTTCTCGCGGCCGTAGTCCACGGTGATCACGTGGCCTGCGCCCTCGAGCCACACGAGCTCCTTGTCCTTCGCGCCGAGTGCGGCGAAAGCTCGATCGGCCACTGCTGATGCGAGGCGGTTGTCCTGGCGCGACTGCGCGAGCAGCGTGGGCACGCGGATGCGGGGGAGGGCCGTTCGCGCACGCTCCGCCAGCATGGAGAGCTCCCGCGCGAGCGTTGGTGTCATCGCGCGATATCCGAGACTTCGCGCGCGCTCGGCGGGGTCGAGAATGGAGCGCTCGCTATTTCCTCGGAGCACGGGTGTGAGCGCGTGGATCATTTGGTGGTGCCTCACGAGCCGGCGCAGACGCGGTGGGAGCTCGACGTAGGGAGCGAGCAGCGCCAGCGCCACCACCCGGTCACGCTCGGCGGCCAGTATCGCGGCGAGGGCTCCCCCCATCGACAGTCCCACGATCGCGACGCGCTGGTACCGCGCGAGGAGATAGTCCAGCGCCTCGCGCGCCGCGCCCACCCATTGCTGCGAGCGCGACGATGCGAACGAGCGAAGCGTGCGCCCGTGCCCCGGCAACAGTGGCGCGTGCACATCCCACCCGCGCGTGTGGAGCTCATCCGCGAGATAGGTCAGCGTTTGCGGCGTATCACCGAAGCCATGCAGGAGGAGTACGGCCTCCCTCGTTCCGGCGCGCTCGCGCACGATTGGCTCGGCGCCTTCGATGATCCCACTCGGTCCGACAGGAAGGCGCAGCGCGACACCGCGTGCGACCCACCATGCGCGTGCGCTGCGCGCCACCGCGAACGCCGCGATGATGAGGACGAGCGCGACGATCGTGGTCGTCACGCCGCGGAGCGATGCGGTGTCGGGGGTGCCATCGCCGGAATAGTAACGCGCCGCTGTGGTGGTCCGCAGCGGCGCGTCGAGCGATCAGGTCCTCCGGCGAAAGCGCCTACCCGACGGAGGTATGCAGTGAGGGACGGTCGTCATGGACGTCGATGGCACTCACTCCCCCGCGCCCAGACTGCTCGAAACGCCGGGCGAGCCCCTCGAGATCGGTGATGATCAGGCCGTTGCCTTCACGCTGAACCAGCCCGTCGGCAGTGAGCCTGCCCAGCACCAGGGATATCGATTCGCGCGTAGCGCCCACGAGCTCTCCGAGCAGGCGCCGTGGCAACACCGCCGATGTGGCCGCGCCGTCACCAGGCGTCCGGCTCTGGGCCAGTCGCAGCAGCGCCGCGATGAGCCTCTGTTCGACCGTCAGCGTCGCGTGCTCGCCGAATCGCTCCAGAAGCTCGGATCTCTCGGCCATGATCTGCCGGACGAGAGCGAGCGCCGCGGCTGGCTGCTCCCGCATCAGCGCGCTCACGCGCGACGTGGTCAGGTGCAGCGTCTCGCTTTCCTCCTCGGCCCGCGCGTCGCTCACGTAGCGACCACCGTGCACGAGGCCTTCGCCGCCGAACGTCTCTCCGGCAGTGGCGATCCACGGCACGAAGCTGCGTCCGGCGCCGAGCCGATTCCGCAGCACGATTTGTCCGCGGAGGACGATGAAAATTCCATCGGCCGGGGTTCCACGCTCGTACACCGCGAATCCACTCGGCCAGGTCGCTCGCGCCCCGAAGGCCGCGAGTGCATCTCGGTCGTCGCGCGAGAGTCGCGCGATCCTCGTTACGGCTACGGCTGTCACGTCACGACCTGCAGACGACTGCGCTTGAGGTGAATCGTGTCGCGGGCAGAGCACCGCGCACCCACGTGTTGCACTTCAGCAATGAATGGGCCGCGCTGGACAGGAGCCCGATATTCGCTTCTATTGGGGTGTCTCCCCCCGGGACACAAACCCACGATGTCGCCCGCTTCGAATACGTCGGGCGCGCCACTGCCATCGGTCGCCATCCTTGGCGTCGATGCGTTGCTCGCGGCGCGGCCGGCAACGCCCGTGCAACTCGCACACGCGTGCCAGGCTGCTGGCTATGCTGCCGTCTATCCCGTGACATGGGGGGACGAGCTGCTCGCCACAGCATGCATGCGGCGGGTTGCCGCACGTGGCGATGACCCGGCCATCTTCTGCGCATGTCCGCATGTGAGCGATGCGCTGCTGGAAGTCGGGTCCGACCTGGCTCGCTTTCTCGTACCACTCGTGGCACCGCCCGTCGCGTGCGCGCGGTACCTTCGCGCCCTCTACGGCTACAACCGCGTCCGCATTACGTACGTCGGGGCGTGTCCGGGTGCGCACGACCCCGCGATCGACGCGCGTCTGACGCCGATGCAATTCTTCGGCGTGCTGACGCAGCTGGACATCGACCTGCACGCGCAGCCGGAGGTCTTCGAGTCCGTGCTCCCACCGGACCGTCGCCGATACCGCTCCGTCCCAGGGGGGGCGCCTACATCGGACATGCTCGTGAGCGAAGCCAATGCGCATGCGCTCGAAGAGATCATCACCGATGACTGGAAGACCGAGCTCGCGCAGCGCCTGCTCTTCAGGGATCGCGTGCTTTTCGACGTGGCACCTTCGCTTGGCTGTCACTGCGCAGGTGCACGTCCCGGAGTTGCTCCGGAGGCGGCGCGTCCCTCGGTCGTCGCGCTCGAGCCGCCACGCGCAGGGAGTGATGTAATCGATCCCAACGTCGCGGTCGACGTGGACCGCGCCCTGCCGGTGATTTCCACGCGACCGCGCGAGGTGCGCGACGTCGAGCCGGCCGTGAGCATCGCCCCGCCACCGCCTGACGAGCGGCCGCCGGAGCGACTGCCCGAGCCACCGCCCGCACCACCGCCCGCACCTTCCCCACCGCTGCCACCACTCCTGCCAGTCCCTGTGGACACCGTCGCGGCTGCCGAGGAGGAAGCCCGCCGTCGAAAGGCGGCGGCACCAGTGGTGGCGCGCGCTGCGCAAACAGTCCCGCTCGCGCGCACCGAGGGCGGTCAGGTGCTTCCGCGCGCCTACGCAGCGCGACGTCGCACTCCGCCGGAGGGCGGCGCCACCGTGACCCCGCCGGTCACGCGCGTCGCTGAGCCGGTTGTCGAAGACCCGCCCGCGAACGAGAGACAGGCGGCCGAGACACCTTCGATAGCGCCGGTGGTCGCGACCGCTGCGTCGGAACCGGTCGTCGCGCCACCGGCCGAGGGGCAGGTAGCTGCGGTGGAAACGGCGGTGCAGGAACCGGCGCCTCCTTCGCCACGGCCAACCCCTCGTTCGGTCGTCGTCCCGATCCCCGCTGAGGAGTTGCGTCCGGTACCGCCGCCGCCGGCATCTGATCACGCGCGCGCCGCGATCGTGACCGCGGCGACGGTAGCTGTCGCGTTCGTCGCGTTCGTCACCCTGCGCGGTGAAGACGGGCGTGTTACGACCGAGTCGTCAGGCATCGCCGCCCCGGCTCCGGCGGTGCTCGACAGTCTTCCTCCGTTGACGTTCCCGTTGCCCGACAGCGGTGTGGCGCCTCAAACACTCCTCACAGATACCGCGGCGGCGCGTGAAGCGACACCTCCGCCTGACCGCGCACCGCTGCAGGAGTCATTGCGCGTCGCGGCCGTCGTGCCGTCGAGAAACGCCCGCTATCCCGTCGCGCGTACGCGTCGACGTTCGCCCGTTCGTCGAGCGCGCGCCGATTCCGTGGCGCTGGCGCGCGAGGCGTCGCGGCGGGCCGCTGATTCCGTCGAGCGTGAAGCGATTCGTCGAGAGCTCGAGCACCGGCGCGCGCGACTCGACACGATCGAGCGCTCTCTCGAGCCCGCTCCCACTCCGCCCGACCGCTGACGTCGCGTGAACGGCGGCTCGCGTGGGCCGCGTGGGGCGCGGTGTGCGTCCTGTGGGGCACGACCTACCTCGCCATCCGCGTGGCGGTCACGACGTGGGAGCCTTTTCTTTTCGGAGGGCTTCGCTTCGCCGCCGCCGGGACGATCGTGATTCTCGCGATGCGATTGCGCGGTGTCCGGGTTCCTCGCGACGCCCGGTTGCTGCGGGAGACGGCGATCGCCGGGACCCTCTTGCTGGTCGGAGGAAATGCGGCGGTCATTCTCGCCGAGCGGCATGTGCCGAGCGGAATTACGGCGGTCATGGTCAGTACGATGCCGATCTGGACCGTTGTCATCAGCGCGCTCACGCCGCGCGGTCACCGCCTTGCTCCACTGAACTGGTTCGGCTTGCTCGCAGGACTCGCCGGCGTCGTCGTGCTCGTGTGGCCGGAGCTCGCGAGCCCGCGGCCCGCCAATCGGGAGTTTCTCTGGGGCGTCGTGATGCTGCAGCTCGGGTCGATCTCGTGGGCGGCGGGATCCGTGTACGTCGTGAGTCGCCGTGCGATCGTTCCACCGCTGTTGGCCGCGGGTCTACAGATGCTGGCCGGCGGCATCGTGATGCTTCTGATCGGCACGCTCTTCGGCGAGTGGGCCCACCTGAGCCCGGACCGGCGCGGGTGGGAGGCGTTCCTCTACCTGCTCGTGTTCGGATCGCTGCTGGGATACGTCGCGTTCGTGTACGCGCTCCAGCACTTGCCGGTGGCGAAGGTCTCGCTCTACGGGTATGTGAATCCCATCGTGGCGGTGATCGTCGGCGCGTTGATCCTCAACGAGCGCTTCGGCGTGCGCGAAGCGACGGCGACGGCGATCGTGTTAGGCTCCGTCGCGCTCGCCCGGCTCGAGAAGAGCGACACCGCCTAACGGTCAGGGCAACAGCGGTTTCGTCGAATCGCCCTTCGTCACGGAATCAGGCAGGCGCTCCACCTGCTGGAGCGTCTCCACCGGCGGACGGACCGGCATTTCCTCCGGAAGCTTGAAGCCGCGCCAGGTGCGCGGCCGCTTTTCCGGGGTGACTTTCGGCATCTCCGGGCGCATGGCGCGGATCGAGTCGTCTGGGGGGAGCGTCGAATCGGTCACGGTATCTCCGGCGCGGCGAATGGTTGGTATCGAACGCGGTGGGCGCTGACGCGGCGACGTTGCCAGGGAGGCGCTGTGCGCCGCGACGGTGTCGCCGCTCGGCACCGTGTCATTCGCGGAGACGGTGTCGGCGGCGGCGCTATCGGGCGTTTCATCGTCTTCCGCGCGGCAGGCCCCCAGGACCGCGACCGCGAGCACGGCGATGGCCAGCAACACGATCGTCGTCCGCATTCGAACCTCGAGAAATCGTTCAGTGATCATACCCGGCACGGTGACTCGGGTTGCGCTCACCGACCCCGAAGGGCCGCGGCTGCCTCGTCGAGGGCGCGAGTTGCCGCCGCGAAACGCCCGGCCAGGTCGGCCACCTCTCGGACGGCAAGCGGCCGATCGCTGGCGCGAATGGCCTCGTTCACCGAGGGGAGGACCATTGTCGAGTAGCCGTTGTTCTCGTCGGCCGCGTAGATGAGCCCGCGAAACCAGGGCCGTGTTCGCAGCCCCTCAGGGCGCGTGAGCACGCGCTCTACGCGCAGCAGCGCCTCGTTTGCGCGCTCGGTAGTGCGCCGCGGGAGCGAGGACTTGGCCAGCGCGGCATCGCGCACCCGCGCTAGCTCGACGGCAGCTCGATGCATGCCCTCGATCGCCCGCGCCAACGTATCGACGGATATCTCCCAGCCGCGCTCTCGCACCGCACGCTCCAACGCCGGCACGTGCGCCCGCATCGTTCGCGCGAACTCGGCGTAGTCGTAAGGCAGCACATCCGCATTCGCCAGCCGAAACGCGAGCGTCGCGCCCACCTGGGCGGCCGCGGCGTGACGGCGGAAACCCGGATCGCCGAACCGCGACATCCATTCGAACGTATCGTACGCCGAGTGATACACGCCTCCCGGCCCGCCGAATCCCCAGTCGAGATGCGGAATCCCGAGGTGGTTGTAGAACCCCGCGAAGTCCGATCCGCCGCCGGGATCTCCCATGGCCGGCTCCACCGTATCGGCAACCGCAGCTGCCGCGCGCCACGCTGTGTAGATGGTGCCACGCCCGGAGGGGTCGTCGATGCCCTTGGCGACGTCGCGCAGCACAGCACGCAGTGAGGGCGACCCACCGCTTCCAAAGCTCGGTCCGCCGACCGCGACATCCTGATTGAGGTACGCCACCGCGCCACTCGTGAGGCGCGCCGAATCGTCCTCGACATACTCGGTCGACCCGATGAGTCCCCACTCCTCGGCGTCCCAGGTCGCGAACACAATGGTCCGCTTCGGCCGACGGCCCGCACGCGCTTCCTCGGCGATCGCCCGTGCGGCCTCGAGAATGCTGACCGTCCCGCTCACATTGTCGACCGCTCCCGGCCCCCAGGAGTCCCGATGCGCGCCGAGCACGACGAGTTGGTTGGGATAGGTCGTTCCGCGGATCGTGCCGTATGTGTTCCAAATGGACTTGATGGCGTTGGCCGCAGTGTCGAGCCTCACGACGACGCGAGCGCGCACCGGCCCGGGTCCAACGTGGTAGCGAAACGGAAGTCCGCCCTGCCATTCCTGCGGAATCACGGTCCCGCGAATGTCGCGGAGCAGCTCGGCCGCATTGCTCCACGACAGCGGAATCACGGGGATTCGCGGGACGCGCGCGGAATCGAGCGGGAGACGCCGCGCGCCACGCACGCTCGCCCACCCTGGCGTGGTGGGGTCTCCAGTGCCGTTCATCACGCTGCCGCGCTGGACGCCCGTGGCCGGACGCATTGGACCCTCGGGGTAGGCGTCGCCTCGCACGAAACCGTCGTCGGCCGGATCGCTGTAGAGGAGCAGCGCGGCGGCGCCGTTGCGCTCCGCTTCGCGCGCTTTGATGCCGCGAAACGACCGTCCGTAGCGCGCGATGGCGACTTTCCCCTTCACGGACACACCTAACGAATCCAGGCGCGCGTAGTCCTCGATCAATCCATAATTGACGTAGACGACCTCCCCCGAGACGTCGCCCGCACCGGAGTACCCGTTCGCCATGACGATCTGACCCGACTCCATGGTGACGGAGTCGCCGGGGATCGGCCCCTCGGCGAGCACGAGCTCCAGTGTATCAGGCGACACCCGCCACACGCGCGCTTCGGTAGAATGGGGCATCCAGACCTGATACTCACGCGTCTCGATCTCGAGACCCCACTCACGCATGCGATCGATCACGTAGTCGCGGGTGATCGCCTGCGCGGGAGTCCCGGCGATGTGGCTGCGCGCGGAGAGCGCACGTGAGTGGGCCATCGCACGCGCTGCGTCCGGTCTTCGCGCGACGCTACGCTCGAGCGCGCGCTGAGCCGCCGTCGTGCGCGCACTGTAGCCGACCATGTCCTGCGCCCGCGCGCCGGGAGCGACAAGGATGAGGGCGGCGGCGACTGCGACGTATCCGGCGACGCGTTCTCGCCAGGCGACCCGCTCAGCTCTCGCCACGATCGCGCCGATCCTGAGTCCCTCTGCGTCGATCGGAGATCTCGCGCCGGTCGGCGCCTTCGCGCCGCTCCAGACCGCGCCCCCGGAGTGAATCGAGCTCGGGACGATAATAGCCTCGCAGCGTATACCCCACCGCGTCGTCGACGAGGATGTCGAGACGCTCCATGGCGCGGTCGGCGTCACCATTGCTAATCCCGTGCGTGTCCAGCACGCAGCGGCACGCCCGCTTGAGATGGGCCCACTCTTCAGTCACGGACGTGAGCGGCACGCCATCGAGGCGACGAAAGTGTCCGTGCGCATTGGCGATCAGGTCGCGTAACCCATCGTCGATGTGCGTCGCGCCCGAGCGCGCGAGACGAAGCATCTTGGGCAGGATGTCTGGAAATGAGTCGACGAGGCGCGATCCAGGGAGCTTCGCCCACGGCTCTCGCATTACCAGGGTCCGCCACTCACCGATAACCTCATCGATCAGCCCGAGGAGCACATCGTAGGGTGATCGAGCGGTGGGTACCGCGGGAGCCTGCTCAGGGGGCTCGCCACGGTCGCGCCCGGCGCTCTCGTCGCGCCCATTCTCGAAGAAAGGCATTTTTCCGAAGAAGCTCAGGGCGCAACGCCGGGAGGATGGCAACAGGTCCGCGACATCGCGGACGCTCGAGCCCGGGAAGAGTACGCCGCCGCGCGTCAGCGCGCTATGTAGTCGTCAATGGTCCGCTCGATCGCGGCGCGGAGCCGTTGCTCGCGATCGGGTCCCTCCGGAACCCCGCGCGCCAGCATCGAGAACTGCGCAACCATCTCATCCTCGAGGAACGCATTGGTGTCCCGAATGCCGAGCTGCTCGAGTGCGAGCTGCGCGAGCTCCCGCAGGCGGGCGCGCGTCGAAGGCGCGATGCCACGGAGCGCGACAGGATCGGTCGTGATTCTCCGACGCTCGCCGGAGCGACGGGGCGACTCACGAAGCGCGCGAAGCGGCGCAACGGTCACGACGAATGACCCGGGCGTGTGCTCGTGCCATGCGTCGACGACGCCGCGTCGGCGCAGCGAGCCCAGGAGCCGTACGATCGCTTCGCGCACGACCGATTCCCCGTCCCAGCTGTTGATCCCGCGTCCGGTGATCACGAGCAGCTCGTCCGACTTGGCCACCTGACGCTCACGCAGCCACGCCTCGCAGCGGACTTCGGCTTCCTTGGGCCGGGGGAGGGTTGCACGCAGGTTCAGCGTCCGCTCGCGTCCGAAGCGCGCTTCATCGAGCGCGCGGTGTAGCGCGACGATCCCGTTGCGACGCGCGTCCCGTCGGCGACCCTCGGCCATTTGGCGCTCTACCGGAGCGCGTCCCAAAGCACGCGCCCATCCAGCGGCTCGAGCGGCACCGTCGATGTCGCCCACGCGAGCGTCGGCGCAATATCGACCACGCGCGCCGGCCGCGTACGACGCCCTGGTGAAAAGGGCGGTCCGTACAGGATCACGGGGACGTGCGCGTCGTAATCGTTTGGCGAACCGTGTTCGGCGTACCGTGGCGTCGTGTTCCACACGCTGTACGGGCGCAGCGTCACGACGAGTTCCACGGGAACATCAGGCGCGATCGTGTGGAGCCAGCGCCGCGCGGAGGCATCGGTCGTCGTGTCTCGCATACCGAGGTCACTCGGCCGGTTTACTCGCGCGACTCCGGGAAGCGCGGCGAGCGTGCGGGCGAGGGCGCGGAGGAGTGAGTCCGAGTTGATGCGTGCACGCGTCATCGCCCGACGATCGAGGAAAATCATCCCCGCGTCGAACTGCAGCGCCGTGCTGTCGCCGCCGCGCGCGGCCATCTGCGCGCGAACACGAGACACCACCGGCGCGACGTCGACGTGAAACGCCTCTTCTCCAGTGCGCCGCGTGTGCACTTCCGGAAACGACGCCACGCCGTGATCGGCCGTGAGCGCGATGATCACCTTCGTCGAGTCACGGAGGGTAAACAACGTATCGAGAAACGCACCGAGGGCGCGATCGAGCCGGAGGATCTGGTCATGGATCTCGCGCGAGTCCGGCCCATACTTGTGTCCAATGTAATCGGTGGCAGACAGGGAGATCGCGAGAATGTCGGTCTGAGGTCCGGCCCCGAGCTCGAGCGCACGCAGACCCTCGAGCGCCACTCCGAGTGTGAGCTCATCGTAGAACGGCGTGGCGGGAAGTCCCCAGTCAGGATCGTTCGCGGCCACGTGCGGAAACCGGAAATCGCGCGCGTTGGCCTCGTCGGCGACGCTGTCCGGCTCGGCATAGGCGCTGTCGGCCATGAGCAGTGTCCACGGCCTCACCATCAAAGAGTCGGGAAGCCGCCGCTCGTTGAAGCGACGGATCCAATCGGGCAGCGTGTCCGCGTAATAGGTGCTCGTCGTGAACAAACCCGGCGATGCGTACCAGAACACCTGCTGTGCGTCACGGCCAATCGGAAGAATGGCACCGCGATCCTTGCCGGATACCGAGAGCGCACGCGAACGAGGATTCTTCGTGCGCAGCCAATCCGTCAGCGTGGTGCCACGAAAGCGAAAAGGCGATGCTCCCGCTCCGCGGGCACCAATCAACGGCTGCTGCGGATCCTGTACGCCCGCCGAGTTGCGTACGATGCCCGTGCGACGTGGAAACCGTCCGGACATCGTGGCGGCGTGACCGGGTGCGGTCTCGGTGAGCGCGTGGTCCTGAAAGGCGTTGGTGTAGAACGCTCCGCCGCGCGCGAGTCGCCCGAGTCCGCCGGTGAGCTGCGTGCGCCAGCGCTCGAAGTAGTCTGGCCGGAGCTGATCGACGGTGAGAAACACGACCAGCGTTGGAGCGCGTGCGGGATCCGGCAACGGACGCGGCGCACCTGCGACCGGCCGACGTTGCGCGGAGAGCGGCACCGCACACAGGAAAGCGAGGGCGGCGATGTGGAGACGAAGGAGATGATTCATGCCACGAAGTTAGCGCGCGGCATCCCGCGCGTCACGTTGATGTGAGCTGCCTCTTGCCCGCACTCACGTGCGGCGCGGCGATTGCACCGACCCCGGAGACAGTCGTAACTCACTGGAGATCCCATGGCCGCGAGAAAGAAGTCTGGAGGACGGCGCAAGTATGGTCGCGCCGCAACCAAGCGCGTCGAAAGCGCGATGCGACGCCGCAAGAAGGGAACATTGCGCAGCGGGCCCGGTGGAAAGGGCGGTCGCGTCAAGAGCCGCAAGCAGGCGATCGCGATCGGCCTCTCCGAAGCGCGGAAGAAGGGCGCCAAGGTCCCGCGCCGCAAGAGCGGCGGTCGCAAGCGTGCCTCAGGCGGTCGCAAGCGCTCATCTCGCAAGCGCTCATCCCGTTAGGCAGTACCGCTTCTGCCGCGTCGCTGATCAGCGGCGCGGCAGAAGCTCGTTTCGTCCGTAGAGGGCGCCGCCCTTCATGACGAGACGGACGCGTCGTGCGTTGGCGATGTCCGCGAGCGGGTCCGCGTCGAGGACGATCAGGTCGGCGAGCTTGCCCGCTTCGATCGTCCCAACGTCCGACGCGCGCCCCATGGCGCGAGCGGCAACGATGGTCGTCGACGCGAGCACCTCCGCGGCCGACATCCCCGCCGACTGCAGTGCTTCCATCTCGCGATAGAGACTCGGACCGTGCGCCGTCCCAGGATTCCCGGCGTCCGTACCGACCGCGATCGGCACGCCGGCGTCGCGCATCCGGCGCACGTTTCGCGCGATCGCGGCGTACAGCGAATCGGCCCGGCCACGGCGCACCAGCCCTTCCAGCCCCGGCGCGCGCTGCGCTTCCGGCAGTACCCTCTCGAGCTTCGCGCGCGTGCTGCGGTCGACGCAGTCGAGTGGGTAGCGGGCGGCCGGCGAGCGGCCCGCGAACACGTCGGCATAGCCCTCGTAGACCGTCAGCGTCGGAATCACGATCGTGCCGCGCTCCTTCGCCAGCGCGATGAACTCATCGTCGATCGCCTCCGGCGCCACGGAGTGCACGAGCACGTTTGCCCCGGCACGGATTGCCTCCTTCGCGCGCGCGAGCTGCGTGGCGTGCACGATGAAGGGCAATTTGGCGCGCCGGGCTTCTTCTCCCGCGAGCTCCAGTCGCGCGCGCATTACCGGGCGGAGCGAGTCGCTCGGCTGAAGGTACCACACCTTGATCGCGCGCGACCCGAAGTACGCATTCTCGCGCACCGCGCGACGTGTCGCCGAATCGCTCGCCATGTGGACGAACTGCCGCATGGTCGGCGTATTCAACCAGTGGTCCACCGTAGCGAGCAACGGACCCGCGGCGACGACGCGCGGTGCGTCGAGCGCACGCTCGTTGGCCTGCATGAGTGGGATCGTCCACGGATATCCGCCGACGTCGAAGACGGATGTGATCCCCGAGCAGAGATAGGCTCGGTCGAAGCGGCTCTTCTCCATCCGCATGGCCGAGTTGACGGAGTCATAGGGGAACTCGGCGCGGAGATCGATCGCATCGGGCCTGCCGTCGACCCATCCGGTCTGTGAATAGTGGACGTGCGCGTCGATCAGACCTGGAGCGATGAAAGCGCCATCGACGCGGACGACTTCAGCGGTTGGGGGCGGAGCGCACGCCGATGCCGGGCCCGCACACACGATCCGCCCGCCCACGACCACCACCGTGGCGTTGGCGACCGGTGACGCTCCTGGATTGACGAGGGTTCCGCCAACGAGGGCGACCGGCGGAGGCGCGGCGTTTGCCGGCAGCCCGAACGCCGTGCTCACCGCAATTCTCCACCCCTGTGGCGTGCGGACGAACACGCGCTCCGACACGCCCTCACTCGTCACACCGGACTGCGTCACTCGGTAGTGATAGGTACCGTACACGACACCAGGCGCGACGGGCACGAGTCTCAGGTCGCGCGCGACGAGCGTGTCGGGCCAGGTCGAATCACGCCGAGCGGACCAGCCGTCGAAGCCGAGCTCGAGGCCGCCTGGACCGGTGCGCGCCAGACGATCAGAATGCGAGGTAGTAGGAGAGGTACCGCGCCCGATCGCGCTGATGAATGGCGCTGATGTTGCCCTCGAAAACACGACGCGCCTCGGCGGTGTCGCTCGAGGCGGTCGTGGATGGTGCGGGAACGGCGGCGGTGCGCGCGCACGCGATCAGGAGCGGGGCGGCGAATGCGAGCGGAAGGTGGCGGAGAGTCATGAGACTCAATTCTACCGCCGCTGTCAGATCCCGAAAGGCGGCGCTCGCAGTTCGCGGTTCGCAGCGCTTACAGCCCCACCGTGATCCCGAGGCGATAGGTGATCAAGTTGGTCTGGCTGCGAATCGGATCGAAGAAGATGTCGCCTGTCCCGTCTTCCTGAATGCTCCCTTCACGCAGGTAGCGCGCTTCCCCATTGGCGTGATACTGCGCACCAATGTCGAGCGACAACGGATTCTTCCGTCCCTTGCGAAGCGGGATGTACAATCCTCCGCCGGCTGCCCACGCGAACGTCGCGTCATCGAAGTTCGTCGAGCTCGCGAACGGCTCGAGATCGGCGCTTCCCTCGACCGAGGAGCGCGTGAAGAAATACGAGAGCCCCACCGTGCCGTTCAGATACGGGCGAACGGCGCCACTGGGCAGCATCACCTGCGGGCCGACGCCGAACACGAAGATGTTGTTGCTGGTGCTGACATCGACGCGAATGCGGCCGAGCGTCTCGCTCAGGGGTACGCGCTTCGTCTCGTGCCCGTAGATCATGATTCCAAGATTGGCCCGGAGCCCGACGGCACCCTGGCTGTCGAAGGCGTACAGAAACTCGCCGCCGATGCCGCCGCCCCAGTCGATGTAGTCGTCGAACTCGCCTAACGGCTGGGCCACCATCGAGATGGACGCCGGCGAATGCCCGGCTGGGACCTCGGGGTTCATCGACGTCCCTGTACTGCGCCTGAACGGGCGAGGCCGTGAGCACGGCACCCGCCACCAGCGCGCCCACCAAACGAGCAATGAATGTGTGTCGCATCATGAGATCCTGGAAAAGTCGGCGGTGCTCCGTACGTGGCATCCGCGCATCGCGTTTCGAGGCGCCCTAACGCGCCGGGGGCGGCGCCTTGTCGGGCGGATCCAGTGAATCCGGCTCCTGATCCACGTCGCTCGGGCGTACCAGAGGCCGGCCACCCTCGACGATACGTCGCGCCGCGACCATGCGCCGGTCGAACCATTCACCTCGCGCCGACGTCAGACTTTCCTCGCGAACGCCACCGCCGCTGGCGGTCGAGTGAATGATGCGGTCGTCTCCCAGGTAAATGGCGACGTGGTCGATGCGAGTTCCATTGCCGGCGAAAAAGAGCAGGTCCCCCTCACGCAACTCATCCCGGTTCATCGACACCGGCTCGCCAACTTCGGCGATCTGACGAGCCGTCCTCGGGAGATCGATTCCGTGACGTGCGAAGACGTACTGCACGAACCCGGAGCAGTCGAACCCCTTCGTCGGGCTGGCGCCGCCGTACGAGTATCGAATGCCTTCGTACCGGTTGGCGGTGCGAATCAGGCTGGCTGCGCTGGCCGACGCTGCCGGCATCCGCCCCGGCTTGGCCAGTACGGGCGGACGGCGATCCTCGATACGAGCGTCGTCGCGCTCATGACGGTCCTCTCGGACCGGGTCGCGACGCCGACGGGCTGGACGATCCGGCTGACGGCGGCCGCCGAATTCGATGCCGATCCCGACACGATACTCCCAGTCGTTCGCGAAGCCGGCCGGGAGGTCGATGTCGTCCTTCAGGAGGAGTGTCCTCCGGCGCGCTGTCGACTCGATCGAAAGCGCACGAGAGAAATTCCACGCCACTCCCCAGCCGTAGCTCACAGTCGCCACCGACGCCCGGTCTCCGGTTGGATAACGAGCTCCATGACCGCCGATACCCGCCAGAGCAAACGGACGGAAGCCGAGGGTGACGATGGGGGGGAGAATTCGGAACGGCGAGAGCATGACATCCGCGTCAGCGGTCCATGCGGTGATTTTCGTTGTCCCATCTTCGTTGTTCGGCGTACGGTCGACGCGGCCCAGAGACATCGCTCCACTTCCGCGCACGCCGAGCATCCCCGCCCATGACGTGTACGAGAGCCCCCCGAGGGTAGCCTCCGTCGGAAGCGCATCGTTGCGCCCCAGGTGGAACGCGATCGCGTGACGTGACTGCGCGATCCCGGTGACCGGGAAGACCGAAGACAGAGCGAAAATGAGGACTGCGCGTGACGAGAGTATCGGCCGCATGGTGTCGCTTCCGCGGATGAGGTCGATGACGCTTCGACGCACGGCAGATGCCGCCCGAGAGCGTTCGCTACTTCGTTGTGTCACCGTCACTTATAGACGCGTTCGCCCCCCGCGGCGATACGGGTGCCATCCGGAATGGACGCGGGTTCGTCCAAGGCGAGAGACAAATAGCGGCTGCGAACTGGGGAGCTGCGAAACAAAAGGCCCCCGGGAAATCTAGCTTCCCGAGAGCCTTTCGTTCGCAGCTCGCAGTTCGCAGCCGCTTTAGAACATGATCCCGAACGTGATCGGCACGATCGCGGCGCTGATGTCCTCGCCGTCATCATCGCCAACGAAGACCTTGATGTAGCGGACTTCGAGGAACGTGCTCATACCGGTCAGACTGAACTCGAGGCCCACACCACCATTGAGACCGAAGTCATTCTCGGCGTCAAAGTCACCGAACTTCGAGTTGTAGAGACCGACACCACCCGTGAGGTACGGCTTCACTCCAATGCCACCCATGCCGACGATGGCGTTGAGCGCACCGCTGATCACGCGCAGATCATCGTCGTCATCGAAGCCGATACCGCCGTCGCCTTCGATACCAAGGCTGTGATACGTCAGGTCCGCGCGCAGCTTGACCGGCAAGGCCATCATGCCGAAGCCGAGCATTACCTGACCATGGAAACCGCTCTCGAACACGTCTCCGAGATCGGACTGCGGCAGTGTCAGCCCGCCCGCAAGGCCAAACCGAATCGGACTCTGCGCTTCGGCGGCGCTCGCACCCATGACAACGGTCATGGCGACGGCGGCAAACAACGAAACGACGCGCTTCATGGACACTCTCCTTAGGCGTTGGGATTCCTGCACACCGGGGCGTCTTTGGTCCTCATCGACCCGAACACACACCGGCTGCGCGACAACATAGATACACCCGGTCGCGATTTCAACGCGGTACGCGGCGTCACGGCCGCGCGGCCAGTCGCCAGGCTAGGAGAGAATCCGCTCGAGCACCCCCAGCCCGTGGGCCAATTCGTCCCGCGTGGCGATCAACGGCGGCAATAGGCGCACGGTATGCTCGCCTGCCGTGCACACCAGCAGACCCTCCTCGAGCGCCGCGGTGACGAGCTCGGATGCAGGCACGGTCACATCGACACCCCACATGTATCCGACTCCCCGCACCGCGCGCACCCGGCTGGTGCGGGTGGCAAGTGCACGGAGCTGCTGCCCGAGCCACAGACCGCGCTCGCGCACACCAGCGAGGAAAGCGGCGTTGCTCACGCGCTCGAGCACGTGCAGCGCGACGCTCGCGACCAGTGGTCCGCCGCCGAAGGTCGTCGCGTGATCACCGGGCCGAACGGCTGACGCGATTTGCTCGTTGAGCAGCACCGCGCCCATCGGCAGTCCTCCAGCCAATGGTTTCGCGAGCGTAAGGAGATCCGGCTCGACACCGTACCGCTCGTAGGCGAACAGGTGGCCGGTCCGGCCGAGCCCGCACTGCACTTCATCGAGAATGAGCGCGATCCCGCGCGTCTGCGTCATCTCACGCACCGCGCGCATGAAATCGCCGTCCAGCACGCGCACACCACCCTCGCCTTGCACCGGCTCGACGATCAGCGCGGCCACCGTCTCGGAATTGAGCGCGATGTCGAGAGCGCTCACATCCCGCTCGACGATCCCGACGCCGCCAGCGAGCGGACGGAACGGTGCGCGGTACGACGGTCGATCCGTCGCCGCAAGCAATGCGAAGAGGCGGCCGTGAAAGCTGCCCCGAAGGGCGAGGATCTCGTGCTTCCCTGGGCCGCCGTGGCTGAGCGCCCAGCGCCGCGCGAACTTGAACGCACCCTCGTTGGCTTCCGCCCCCGAGTTGCAGAAAAAGACTTTCGCGGCGAAGGACCGCTCCGCGAGAGCCGTGGCCAGCGCGCGCGCCGGCGCCGTGTGATACAGGTTCGACGCGTGCAGCACGCCTGACGAGAGGGCGCTTTCGATGGCGGCGCGAATGCCGTCGTCGCCATACCCGAGTGCGTTGACGGCGATGCCGCTGACGAAATCAAGATAGGCACGCCCATCGGGGTCATAGACGTATACCCCTTCGCCGCGCACAATCTCGAGCGGGACTCGGCGATAGACGGGGAGCAAGGCTTCCTCGTGCGGCGGGGCCGCGAGTTGAACGGTAGCGGTCATGCGAGTACCGAAGTGAAGGTCTGCGGCACGGACGCGGTCACGATTCGAGTTCCCCGGCCAGCGTCCGCGATCGCGTCGAGATCGCCAATGCGCACCTGGGGCACTCCAGCCGCGAGTGCACGATGCGAGGCCTCGAGCTTCGCAATCATCCCGGCAGTGACGGTGCCAGCGGCGATGAGTGCGCGCCTGCGCTCGGAATCGAGCGTAGGAATGACGTTGCCGCCCTCGAGGACTCCGGGCACGTCGGCGATGAAGAGCAGCTCCCCAACCCCCAGCGCTCCTGCGATGGCAGCCGCCGCATCGTCCCCGTTGACGTTGAGCGCGTCGCCGGAATCCGAGCGTGCGTCTCGGGCGAGAGGTGAGATCACCGGCAGGAACCCGCCCTGGAGGAGATGCCGCACGAGGTGCACGTTCGCATGCGCGGGCTCTCCCGCGCGACCCATGGTCGCCGCATTGATAGGCTCAGCCGACAATACCGCCGCATCCTCGCCTGAGATGCCGACTGCCGGAATTCCGTCCGCGACAAGCGCGGCCACGAGCCGCTTGTTGACGACCCCGGACAGGGTCATGCGGAGGATCGCGATGTCGTCATCGGTCGTTACCCGGCGTCCATCGACGAACTGAGGATCGCGTCCCAGCGTGCGCTGGAGTGCCGTCACTTCGTCGCCGCCGCCGTGCACGACGACGAGCGCGCCAGGAGTGGCGCGCCACGCCGAGGCGAGGGCAGGGATGAGCGAGGCCGACTGCTGCGCGCGCCCACCGATCTTCACCAGGCGGATCACGAGGGCAGTCCTTGCTGCTCGGGAAGGCCGAGCATGAGGTTCGCGTTCTGCAGCGCCTGGCCAGCCGCGCCTTTCACCAGATTATCGATCGCCGCGTAAACCACGAGCGTTGGTGTGCGGACGTTTGCGGTGGTGGTCGCGCAGATGCGAACGACGTTGCGCCGCACCACATCTCGCAAGGCAGGAAGCTCATCGGCGATCTCGATGAACGGTTCCCCGGCAAATCGCTCACGCCACAGCGAGTTCGGCGTGGGCAAGGGCGCGGTGAGCGGGATCGACAATGTGGCAAGAATGCCGCGTGCCACTGGAAGCAGATGCGGCGCAAAGATCAGATCGCAATCCGCGCCCCATCGCGCGAGCGTTGCCGTCATCTCGGGGAGGTGACGATGCTCGTTCCCCGCCGCGTACGGACGGAAGTCTTCCGTCACCTCACCGAAAAGAAGATCGGCGCGCGGAGTGAAGCCCGCCCCGGTGACTCCGCTGGCGGCACTCGCAGTCACCGTGGCGCCCGGAGCGATGAGCTGTCGTTCGGCAAGCGGGGCGAGGGCGATCAGGATCGCCGTGGGATAACACCCCGGATTGGCGACGAGGTCGGCCGTGGTGATGGCGGCCCTATTGAGCTCGGTGAGACCGTACGGAACGGTCGACGATGCCCCCGCCAATACCTGCGGATGCGCGGCTGTCGCAACGCCCGGAGCACGTCCCTCCGCAGCTGCCCCGTGCGCGGATGCAGCCACCACATTCGTGACTCCCCGTGCGCCTTCCTTCGTGGTCGACCCGGGTCTCAGATCGGCAGAGAGATCGACCACCTTGGCTCCCGCCTCTCGGGCGCGTCGAACCCAGGGAGCCGACGCACCGTGCGGCAACGCGCTGAAAACCAGAGCGCACTTTTCCAGATGCGCATCATCGTGCGCGACGAATCGCACCTCCTGGCCACCCAGGCGCGCACGTTCTCCCTTTCGCTCGTTGGCGGTCGCGAAATGGAGGTCGAGCGCGGGGTGTTGCGCGATGAGGGCGCACAGCTCACGGCCGGCATAGCCAGACGCGCCGAGCACCCCAACGGGAAGTTTATGCACAGGGAATGAATATACATGCAAGACGGCGTGGTCAAGACCTTCGGGACGCTTCCTGAAAAAGATGCGCGATGTCGCCGGTGACCCTCGACCCACCGCCACGGAGCCACCACTTTATCGGCATGGCCAACAAGCGCGTGCGCCAGGCGACCATCCGCGAGCTCATCGAGGCACGTGAGGTCGGCAGTCAGGAGGAGCTCCGCAAGATGCTCCGGCAGCGCGGATGGGATGTGACGCAGGCAACGCTCTCTCGAGACCTGCGGGAGCTCGGGGTTGCGAGGGTATCGACGCCCGAGGGCGCGCGCTACACCCTGGCCGCGGGCGGCGCCTCCGCCAGTGATGGAAACCCGGTCCTCGAGGCGGTCCTTCCACCGCTGTTCAACACCGTCGACGGCGTCGGCGAGATGGTCGTGATCCGCACCGTCCCGGGCGGCGCTCAGCCGATCGCACGCGCCATCGACGCCGAGGCGTGGCCGGACATCCTCGGCACGCTCGCCGGTGACGACACCATCCTGCTGATCTGCCGCTCGACAGCCGCCCGCGAGCGCCTGGTTCGGCGAATCCGAACGTTGGCGGGGCGGTAGCCGACTGCCTCCGCCAGGGGCCTCGCGGAAGGTGACCCTTTCACTTGACAATCGGGCGTAAACGAGAGATTATGCATCCGCACTGCATATTCTCTCAATTGGGGCTGCCAATGCGCACTATCGTCCTCGCCTACTCCGGCGGACTCGACACGTCGATCATCGTTCCCTGGCTCAAGGAGCATTACGAGGCCCGGGTCGTTTGCGTCGCGGCCGACATCGGCCAGGGGAACGAGCTCGAAGGCGTCCGCGCCAAGGCGCTCGCCTCCGGCGCCGACGAGTGCTACGTGGAGGATCTTCGACAGGAGTTCGTCGAGGACTTCCTGTGGCCCATGCTTCGCGCCGGGGCCATCTACGGACGGAAATACCTCCTCGGCACGTCCATCGCGCGCCCGTTGATCGCGCGCCGCCAGTGCGAGGTTGCCAAGGCCATCGGGGCAGATGCGCTCGCACATGGATGCACCGGCAAGGGGAATGACCAGGTGCGCTTCGAGCTCACCTACGCGACGTTCGCCCCCGAGCTTCCGGTCATCGCGCCATGGCGCGTCTGGGATATTCGGAGCCGCGAGGATGCGCTCGCGTATGCCGCGAAGCGCAACATCCCGGTCGCGGCCACCGCGCAGAAGATCTACTCGCGTGACAGTAACCTGTGGCACATCTCGCACGAGGGCGGGATGCTCGAGGATCCTTCGGCCGTTCCGCCCGACGATCTGTTCATGCTCAGTACCTCGCCGGCCGAGGCGCCTGATGAGCACGAGGACGTAACGATAGAGTTCGAGCGCGGAACCCCGGTCGCGGTGAATGGCGAGCGCCTGGATCCCGTGACGCTGGTGTCAACGCTCAACACGATCGGCGGCCGTCATGGCGTTGGACGCATTGACCTCGTGGAGGATCGACTGGTCGGCATGAAGTCTCGCGGTATTTACGAGACGCCTGGCGGGACGCTCCTCTACGCGGCGCATTCGGAGCTCGAGCAGCTGGTCCTCGATCGCCGAACGCTTGCCGCCAAGGATCTCATCGCGCCACGATACGCCGACCTCGTCTATGAGGGGCGGTGGTGGACCACCGAGCGCGAAGCCTATGATGCGTTCGTATCGGTGACGCAGGAACGCGTGACCGGGACCGTCACACTGCGCCTCTACAAGGGCAATGTGATCATCGCTGGTCGCGCGAGTGACCACGCGCTCTATGACGAGCGCTTCGTGACGTTCGGCGAGGACGACGTGTACGAACAGGCAGACGCGGGCGGCTTCATTCGCCTGTTCGCCCTTCCCGCGCGTGTCCGCGCGCTCAAGGACGCCGAAGCTCGCGACGCAGTCGAGGAGTCCACGGAGAAGCAGGAAGCGGAGCCTGAACCCTCTCTCGCGATCGCGTGAGGCTGAGATGATTCCCAACCTCGTAGTCGAGCCCGATACCGGCGCGGACGACACAGCCGCGCAGCGCACCGCCCGCGGCACACATCGGTTGTGGGGTGGCCGCTTCGCGACCGGCCCGGCACCGGAGCTCGATGCTCTGAACCGGTCGATCGGGACCGATCTCCGTCTCTGGCCGTTCGACGTGAAGCTTTCCAAGGCCTGGGCGGTGGCGCTCTGGCATGCAGGCGTCCTCACCCTGGAAGAGAGTACGGCCATCGAGCACGGACTCGACGCTGTCGCCGAACGCCTCGGCGCCGGCGAGTCTCCGATCGCGTCCGACGAGGACGTGCACACGCTCATCGATCGCCTTCTGCACGAAGAGATCGGGGACATCGCGTCCAAGCTTCATACCGGGCGGTCGCGCAACGATCAGGTGGCGACCGCCACGCGCCTGTGGGCGATGGAGGCGTGTACGACGCTGGACGCGGCCGTGCGTGCCCTGCAGCGTACGATGCTCGACCGGGCGGTCGAGCTGGGTGCGACGCTCATGCCGTCGTACACGCACTTGCAGCGCGCACAGCCAGTGCTCGCTTCCCATTGGATGCTCTCGCACTTTTGGCCGCTCGATCGCGACCGCGCCCGAATCGAGGGCGCATCGCGCGCCGCTGGCGTCCTGCCGTTAGGCTCTGGCGCCATCGCGGGCTGCGCATTCCCGATTTCCCGCGTGCTGCTTCAGGGAAGCCTCGGGTTCGCCGGCCTGTCGCGGAACAGCATCGATGCGGTGAGCGATCGTGACTTCGTTGCGGAGCTTCTGTTCGCGACGACGATGCTCGCCACCCACCTGTCGCGCCTGGCCGAAGATCTCATCCTGTTCGGGTCCAGCGAGTTCGGGTTCGTGCAGTTCGGCGACTCGTTCACCACCGGATCGAGCATGATGCCGCAGAAGCGCAATCCGGATGCGCTGGAGATCGCGCGCGGCTCGGGTGCGCGACTGCTGGGGGATCTGGTCGCCCTTCTCGGCACCATCAAAGGCCTGCCCACCGGCTACAACAAGGATTTGCAGGACGACAAGCGAGCCTTGTTCGATGCGGTCGACACCATGCTGCTGGTGCTTCCGGCAGTCACCGGAACACTCGCCGAGCTGGCGTTTCGCCCGGAGCGAATGAAGTCGGCGCTGGGGAGCTCGATGATGGCAACCGATCTCGCGGACTATCTCGTGGAGAAGGGCGCCTCGTTCCGCGAGGCGCATGCCGCGGTCGGGAAGCTGGTGCGCGAAGCAGAAGAGAAGCGTTGCGAGCTGAACACGCTCCCCTTCGAGTCCTTCGCGTCGGCGCATTCGGAGTTCGAGCGCGATGTGTTCGACGCCCTGTCGGCGCTGCGATCGGTCGAGCGACGGGAGGCGGAAGGGGGGACGGGGCCGGGAGCCGTTCGATCGCAAATCGACGCCGCCCGTGCGTCGCTCACCGAGAAGTGGGACAGCACACGCGGGAACGAATTGAGGTTGGTAACGCCCTGACGCGGGTGTTACGCCACACGCCCAAGGCTTCGGCCTTCCCATAACGCATGATAGGCGCCACGCCGGCTGATGAGGTCGGCGTGCGTCCCCTCCTCGACGACGATCCCGTCTCGCATGACGACGATGTGATCCGCGCCGATCACGAGATCGGGGCTGTGCGCGATCACGATCACCGTCCGCCCGCGAGCGCGACGCTCCTCGGTGAGCTGACGAACCCGCTGCACCGACGGGCCATCGAGCGATGATGTCGCCTCGTCGAGAATGAGAATCTCCGAATCCCGGTACAGAGCGCGCGCGATCGCGAGGCGCTGACGCTCGCCCCCTGACAGCGTGGCGCCATTTTCGCCCAGCTCGGTGTCGACTCCCGCCGGAAGGCGATCGATCATGTCGACGATTCCTGCGGCCCGCGCTGCCTCGAGGACGCGTCTCATGTCGGGCTCTGAATCACCAAGGGCAATGTTCTCGACAATCGACCCCGCGAGGAGATCGATGCGCTGTGGCACCGTACAGACCAGCGCGCGTATCGATTCGCTGCTCAGGTGTCGAACGTCGATGCCCCCGATGCGAACGCGGCCGTCGTCCGCCACATACACGCGCTGCGCGAGTGCGGCGATCGTGCTCTTCCCGGAACCACTGTCGCCGACGACCGCCGTGATGGCACCACGACGAAATCGTAGTGTCACATTTCGGAGCGCCGGTGCGCGCGCCCCGTAGCGGAAGCTCACGTGCTCGAAGTCGATGTCGCCACCGATGGTCACATCCATCGTTGCATGCGCGGTGACGCGATCCTGTTCCAGGTCAAGGATCTCGAACAGGCGATCCGCGGCGATGAGCGCATTCTGAATGCTTCGGTTTGCGGTGATCAACGTCAGTAGTGGACCGGTCAGGTATCCGAGCAGCGCATAGGAAGACATGAGCTCGCCGGGTGTTAGCCGGCGCTCGATCACGAGGACTGACCCTGTCCAGAGCACGGCGACGACTGCCAGCCGTGACACCGCGCCGGTCGCTGTGCTTGTCATGAGAGCGGTTCCCGCCGACCGGAACACGGCCCGGAGAAGTCGGACGAAGCGAACCTCCGTGCGCAGCTCCATGTCCGTCTCCAGCCCAAAGCGCTTGATCGTTCCGATCATGGAGACCGACTCCACGATCTGTGACTGGAGCTCCGCGCTCCGCTCCATGAGCGCGCGCGACGCGTGTCGGTTCCGCGTGTTCGCCAGCGCCCAAATGGCAACGTAGATCGGAAAGGTTCCCAGAACCAGCAGACCGAGCGTCGCGCTGTACAGGAATAGCAGGACGAGTGACAGCGCGATCACCAGCGTGCTGACGATGAGCTCGACGGCAATGTCGTTGATGAGCGCGCGAATCCTGACCGCATCGCCGACGCGAGAGGTGATCTCTCCAATCCGCATTGTGTCGAAAAAACGCTGCGGCAGGCTCAACAGGTGTCTGTAATATCCAAGGATGAGCGTCGCGTCGATCCGCTGGCCGATATGGAGAACAAGGAGACCCTTCATGCCGCCCACGAGCGTCTGCGCGGCAATCAGGGTCAGCACGGCGACGCTCATCAGGTTGAGCAGGTTTCGATTGCCGTCGACGAGAACGTGATCCACCAACTGCTGCACGTAGACGGTCGTCGTCAGCCCGAGCGCGGTGTGGATCACTGCGCCCACGAGGGCCATGGTGAGGATGGCTCGATGCGGCGCGATGAGAGCGATAAAGCGGCGAACGATCGAGGTTCGCTGGTCCCCGGCAGCGAATCGACTCGCAGGCGCGAGCAGCACCATCGCTCCCGACCATTCACGCTCGAAGGACTCCCGACTGACGCGCTCGCGTGCTCCCGAGGCCGGGTCCATGATCTCCATATGCCTCGCCTCGAGACGCGAGAGGACCACCCAATGCTGCAGGTGACCGCGGGTCACGTGGGCGATCGCCGGGAGCGGAAGTGCCCCGAGCGCCTCTCGTGTCGCGCGTACGCCCTTGGCCTGGAACCCCAGTCTCGTCGCGGCTTCCACGAGGCCGAGCGCCGTGGTCCCACGCCGGTCGGTATGTGTGAGCTGTCGTACGCGCGCGATCGGGAGACGCAGCCGATACCATCCGGCAATGCTCACGAGACAGGCGGCGCCGCAGTCAGAGCTGTCGCGCTGGCGCACCGGCGGAACCGATCGGCGCAGCCTCACAGCCTAACGGTTGCCGCCGGGACCGGCCGGCCCCGCGCTGGATTCAGCCAGTCATCGACATCATCGAACAGCAGCTGTAACAATGAGCGCTCGGCGATGACGAATCGCGCGCGAAATGTGAGTCCCTTGCCCAGGGCGACGCGGTGTCCGTCGCGAAGGCGCAAGTCATGGCGCGAAAGCTGGCAGCGCACCCGAAACACAGGCTGCTCGGCGCTCAGAGACGCGTCGTCGGCGACATCGATCACCGTCGCGTCCACCACGCCCCAGTCACGGTAGTTGAGTGCGTCGATCATGAGGCGCACTGGAGTCCCGCGTCGCACGAGCGCAATGTCGCGCGCCGTCAGTAGCGCTTCGCCAACCAGATCGGTGTTCGGCGAGATGGTGGCGACGCGCTCGCCCTGCTGCAGCACGCTCCCTGGCGAGAGAGAGGCAGCCATTTCGAGCGTTCCATCGACCGGGGCGATTACGACACGCCGCGCGAGCGCTTCTCCCGCATTGGCGCGCTCGCTGTCGAGGCGGCGGAGATCATTGGCGATTCGGGCGCGTGCGTCAGACCAGTTCGACCGCATCCGCTCGACGTGCTCGCGCACCGCTGCCTGTGCGGTGCGGCGAGCCGCATCCTGTCTCTCGAGCTGCTCGGGCGCGACGAAGCCCCCGACCAGGAGTGTACGCAAGCGGTCGGCTTCCCGGCCCTCCGCCCTCGCTCGAGCCTCGAGCTCCGTCATGATCGCCGCATGCTCACGAGACTGCTGTCGGCGGTGCGGCGTCGCGAGGCTCTGCCACGAGACGAGTGAATCTCCCGCATTGAGGAGCTGCTCGAGATCAGCGAGCTCGGTTTCCCGCGCGTGCGCGATTGCATCGGACGCGGCGAGGCGAATCCTGACGGTGCGGGCATTGAGCGCGATCAGGGTGTCGCCGGCCCGAACCCTGTCGCCGTCGCGCGCGTATACGATGTGAACGATGCCGCTTTCTGCGACCCGGGCATCCTGGCGCTCAATGACCGGACGGATCACGCCGTTGGCCTGCACCGTCACCGGCACCTGTACGATGGGCATGGCCATGGCCGCGGCGGTTGTCGTCGCCAGGATCGTCAGGTACAGCGCGCGACCAGTCGGGGCATGTCGCGCGAGGTGAACCTCGACGCAATCCTCGACGAGCGGAGCGGGAACCATTGCCTCACGGCTCACGGCTCACGCCACCGGCGAAACCGCCATTCGCGCCGACCGGGTTCTCCCGTTGTGGCCGCCGCGCCCTTCTGCTCGAGCTGTGCGGTGGATGCGGGCGCCCGCGGCGACCAGCCCGCTGAGGCCGACGAGCGCGGCGACGATCGCGTACGGCCCGAGCCCGGCGGTTTTGTCGCTCCAGTCAGCAGCCGAGATGGTCGTGAGGTGCAGCAGGAGCTGGGCGGCGGCGTTGTTGAGCGCGTGCATGTACACGGCCGACCAGATGGACCCGGTTCGCCACACCACCCATCCAGCGAAGACGCCGAAGGCAAGATGGTGCGCCGCATTGATCCTTCCATGAAGCGCGCTGAACAGCACAGCGCTCGCCGCGATGGCCGGAACCACGCCGAATGCGTGCTCGAGGGTGTGCTGCACACGACCGCGGAAGCCAAACTCCTCGATCAATGGAGCCATCACCACGATTCCGAGGAATAGCGCGACCTGACCTAACGGCTGCGCCAGGAGCTCGGCCGTAATGACGTCCCCGTCATCCGGCATTTTCGGCAACAGGCGACGCGCGGCGAGTTGCTCGTGTAGGGCAAGCGTGGAAAGCATGAGAAGCAGCTTCATGGCGGTCGCAAGCGTCAACGCCGGGAGGTAGACACGACAGGAGCGCAAGCGGAGAAGCGCCGCGGCCCGCGGGTTTGCTCTCAGTGGGCGAATGACGCAGAGGCCAACGAAGAGAGCGACTGTGCCCACCAGGACCGCGATCGCCTCAACCGCATCCATCTTGAGCGCGGCGACGACAGGAACCATCCACGCATAGGTCCACGCAATGGAGAACACGGCACTCAGGAGCGACCGGACTCGCCCTCCTCTCCGAAGCCGCCGTGCCATTCAGAGCGCTCGCCTGCCGCCACGGGGGTACGCACCCGGTCCGGCGCGCGCCTGGCGCGCCGGACACGGTGCGCGCGGGCTTCAGCGCGCGTCGCCATACCCTTCTTCAGCGGCGGAAATGATCGTGTCGAGACTTCCGGCCAGGCAGTCGAAGAGCAGCTCTCCGACTTTCTTGGCCAGCCAATCCCTGATGCCATCGCCTCCAACGATGGAGGCCAGTGTCTGCTCATCGAGCAGGGTGATGTGCTCGCCGTCGACGGCAAGCATGTGGGTATCGAGCATGGTGGTGTTCCTCGCAGGTGGGAAGTTTGTGATGGTGCATCCTCGATCCGGCTACTTGCCCAGGAAGGAGTTGTTATCCTCTGGGCTCACCAGCGCGTCGACCAGCTCGCCGAGTGCGTAGCCGATTGCGTAGCCCAGCTTGCTCGCGAGGCCGCTGCACCAACACGCGTCACTTCCGCCCGCGACCGCCACCAGCTCATCCTGCGTCAGCTCGGCAACGCCGAGCGATGTGATCGGTTGCATGTGAACCTCCATGTATGGTTCAATGGAGTGTGATGGCGACGCGCGCCATTGGGGTCACGCGGCGGCTCCATCGCTCCACCGTCGTGAGCCGCGCCTCGTGCGGTTCTGTCCAGTCACCGCTTTGAAGTCCCGTGCCAGCTGCGCCACGAGACTCTGTGCGCGACCCCGGCACGATGTCGAAATCCGTCAGAAAGACGTCAGCGGATGCGTGCGGCCCGGATCATCTCCAATGCCCGGATGCAAAACGGGCGCGGTCGCAAGCGACCACGCCCGTCATGACAGGGGTGACGTCGGTCAGGAGATCATGAACTCGACCCGCCGATTACGCTGCCATACCCGCTCGCCAGATCCTTCGATCGCCGGTGCCTCTTCGCCTCGACCTTCGCTGGTGAGACGCTGGGCCTCGATCCCGAGCTCGACGAGGAAGCGCTGCACCGCCGCCGCTCGTCGCTCGCTCAGTCGCTGGTTGTAGTCGGCTGCGCCCCGAGCGTCGGCGTGGCCGGTGAGGGTAAGGGTGAGGGCAGGGTTGCGAGCCAGGATGGCCGCCTTCTCGCGTAACAGCGCGCGCGCCGCGTTCGTGAGGTGCGCGCTGTTCGTCGAGAAGTAGAGCTGCTGTGACATGACGCGGACCTCGGCGTCCGACAGCGCTCGCTCACCACCGCCGGGCTCGGGCGTGGTGACGGTGGCGGCGGCCACTCGCTGCGCGGAATCACGTGCCGCTGCCGCGGCGGCCAGTGCCGCCTCACGCGCACGCCTGAGGCTGTCCTCGAACGCGACGGTGCGCGCATTGACCGCTCGGCGCTGTCCGATCACCGTGTCGTACGCCGCCCGCGCCCGAACGGTGTCTTGTCGCGCCTGTTCGAGGTCCGTCGCCAGGTCACCGGAGTCCGTTTCGACCTGCCGTCCCATGGTAGCGCATCCGGCGAGCGCGACCACGGTGACTACGAGCACGAGCGACGAGCGATACATGGGGGCCTCCTGCTGCCACTGCGAACCGCAACGCTTCGAGATGTTGCCCTAGTATTGGGCATGACGAGGACCACCGCAATCCCCAGAAGAGTCACCGTTAGGTCAGGCCCTCCAGATGCCAAACGGGGCACCCACTGGGTGCCCCGTCCCTGGCGGCGCGGTGCGACGCGTCAGGCGCCAATCTTCCTCACCTTCTCCGCCGCGGGCCCCTTCTGCCCCTCGACGATGTCGAACTCAACGGCGTCGCCTTCAGCGAGCGACTTGAAGCCCTTTCCCTCGATCGCGCTGAAGTGCACGAAACAGTCCTTCTGGCCGTTGTCCGGGGTGATGAATCCGAACCCCTTCGCGTCGTTGAACCACTTCACCTTGCCGGTCGTACGCATGCCCTGCTCCTGAGATGTTTTGTCGGACGGACTGTGCCGCCCTGACAAATGTGTGACGTGCGGGACCCCAAGACCCCCCGCGTTAGGCAGCGAACCAAATAAAAGACCCGGGCGAATGTCGCCCGGGTCGTCTATTCGGGTGTCGCCGGACCCGAATATATCAAGTTTCGCACGTTGGGCAATACCTGCCCACCCAGGCACAAGGGGTCAGACGCCGGGAGTCGTTCGGGTCTCCGCCGTCGCCGCGACCGCGCCCTCGCCGCGCACGTGCTCGACGAACAGCTGCGCGCAGAGACGGTTCGCTTCCTTCACGTACTCGTCGTGGTGACGCTCGCCCGTGTCGCCAATCTGCCGGAGCTGTTCGTTGCCGAGCTCCCTGCCCGCCTCACGGAACGTCTTGAACGTGTCCTCCGACTGACGCGCCATGACGATGTCCTGCACGAGGCGCAGGAAGTCGCTCTCGCGCGCGACGTCGGCCAGGTCCTTGGCGATACCGAGCGCCTTTCCGAGCATCTTCTTCCCGACGCCGGACTGGGCGCCGAGCTGTTGCTGATACTGCTCGAGCATCCGCTGATGCTCACGCATCATTGGGATATGTCGGCTGCACAGGTCGCGGAATCGTGCATCCTTCGCCTCGCGCTCATGATCCACGAGCGACTCGAGGAAAGTCTGATGCTGCATGACCGCGTTGTTGATCTGGCTGCGCAGGAAATCCATGCCTCTGTCCATTGCGTCCACCTCCGTTTAGGACCGGACAGCAGTGCAAGCTTCATGCTGTCCAGCTAGTCGAGCACGCGAACGCCCGTTACGAAGTAGTTGGTCTCGCCAAAACAGGAGGTCGGGATGCCGCGGTGCTCCTCGTAGTGCAGCGACACCCGCTTTCCGGAGAGGGCGTCGATCTGCCGGGCAACGGAATCGTCACGAACGCTGAAGTGGAACACACTGGGCATGGACCCAGGCACGGCGGACTGCGCCAGCTCTCCCTCCCACGTTTTGCACAGCCATCCCTTGCGCGAGATTTTTTGGACAAACCCCGGCCGGTATCCGTCAGAGTAGGACCAAGTGAGCGCGACCCACGTCCACAGTGCGAAAGCCAGGAGCGGGACAAGAACGAGCGCCACCACAAACAGCTTCCACCGGGAGCGACGACGCGTGGGCGGGGGAGGCTCCGGTTCCGCCACCGCCTTCACGTCTTCCGTGTTGTAGCCTCGCGGCGGCTGCTCGATGTCATTGGCCATGGTTCGGGGTACGAGGGAAGAGTAGTTTTCCTCGAGCGCGCGCTCCCCGCGCCTCGGAATCTCGACTCACTACACTAGTGTCTTTCGCCCCTCGCAGACAGACCGTCACCACCCACGTCGGCAACGTGGCCATCGGGTCTTCACACCCCGTGGTCGTGCAGTCGATGACGAACACCGACACGGCGGACGCGGCCTCCACCGCGGGGCAGATCCTCGAGCTGGCCCGAGCGGGCTCCCGGCTCGTCAGGATTACGGTCAATAACGACGAGGCCGCCGCCGCCGTCCCAGAGATTGTCGACCGCATCCGGGGGGAGGGATCCGACGCGCCCGTCATTGGGGATTTTCATTACAACGGTCACCTTCTGCTCACCCGCTTTCCGGCGTGTGCCCGGGCCCTCGACAAGTACCGGATAAACCCCGGTAACGTCGGGGGCAAGCGCCGGGACGAGCACTTCCGAACGATCGTGCAGGTGGCCATCGATCACGGAAAGCCGGTCCGCATCGGTGTGAACTGGGGGTCCCTGGACCAGGATCTCCTGACCCAGCTGATGGACGCCAACGCCTTGCGAGCCGAGCCGCTGGACGCCAAGGACGTCTACATCGAGGCGATGCTCGAGAGCGCGCTGCGCTCGGCCGAGCTCGCCGAGCAAACCGGGCTGGGACATGACCGTATCATCCTGTCGGCGAAGGTGTCCGGCGTCCCTGACCTCGTTGCCGTCTACCGTCGTCTCGCGCTCCGCTGTGACTACCCGCTCCACCTGGGTCTCACCGAGGCCGGGCTCGGCGTGAAAGGCATCGTCGCCACCACGGCCGGCCTTTCAATGCTTCTCGCCGAAGGGATTGGCGACACCATTCGTGTCTCGCTGACTCCGCGGCCAAACGGAGATCGCACTGAGGAGGTTCTCGTCGCCCAGCAGATCCTCCAGTCGTTGCAGTTGCAGCACTTCACGCCTCAGGTGACCGCGTGCCCCGGATGCGGACGAACGACGTCCACCTTCTTTCAGCAGATGGCCGAAGACATTCAGGTCTATTTGCGGGAGCGGATGCCCCAGTGGCGACAGGTTCGCCCGGGGGTCGAGGAGATGAAGGTCGCCGTGATGGGATGCGTCGTGAATGGGCCCGGGGAAAGCAAGCACGCCAACATTGGCATCTCGCTCCCTGGCACGTTCGAGGAACCGAAGGCGCCGGTCTACGTCGACGGCAAGCTGGTCACGACGTTGCGCGGGGACCGGATCGTCGAAGAGTTCCTGGTGATTCTGGAGAGCTACGTCGCGACACGATACCCGGCGCCGAACGCCACCGACCGCGCGGGGACCCCAGCCTAGCCCTGTTTCCCCCCGGCTGGCGCCTGCGCCACCGCGCGCCAGTGGCGGTCGAGCTCTTCGACCAGGGCCCGCAGCTCAGTCATGATCGGCGCCGAAAAGCCGACTTCGGTAAGCCGGTCGTAGACCCTCCGGAGCCATTCCAGCCCCTGATCGCGGGGTCCGCGACCCCACACAGACTCGGGAAACTCGGTGCGTCGCAGCTCGGCGAGGAGCGTTCCTGCTTCGTGGAGTGTATCGGCCGCCACCACCCAGCGTGCACGCTCCGGTGCGTTGGCGAGACGTTCGAGCAGGTCCTCGCGACGCTCGTCCGCGGACAGCTCGACTCCGTCCTCATCAACCCGCCGTTCCGACACGGCGAGCGCCAGATCGAGCGCATCCCCGCCGAATTTTTCGCCCACGCGGCCGATCAGTGACTCGCGCGTCACTCCCGCCCGCGCGCCATTGCCGACGACGTCATGCAGGATGCCGGCGACCACCGTATCCTCGTCCCCACCGTAGCGTGCGAGGATGACCGCGACGTTCGCGTGACGGGTCAGGTAGGGAGACCGTGTGCCTCGCCGGACCTGCTGGTCGTGATGCTTCGTGGCGTACGCGAGTGCGTGATTGATGCGATCGGAGTAGCCGATGGTCATGCGCTGGTCTCGAGGAGGCGTGGCGGTGCGCTTAACGATACTGATTTTCGCGCACTTTCGCAGCAGCCAACCGTTACGCGGCGCAGGATGTCCTTCTCATGACGGCGCCGGGGCAACGCGTGCCTGCTTGACGCCAAAGATCGCGAGCTGGGCCGGGCGAAGCAGCGCCCGGGGCGATGCCTCGGCCAGCACGCCGCCCGCGATGCATAACGACGTTGCGTACGCCCCATCCGTGACGTAGGCCGCGACCAGGTGCCGAGCGCGCGCCACCCGGCGCACGGTACGCCACGCCAAGTGGCGGCCAATGGGAATGCCTGCCGCGAACCGGCGCGCTCCCCCGAGCATTGTCGAAAGCGCAACGCGCTGCGGGTGGCGGTCGAGGTAGCGGGCGACCTCCTCGCGATCGACGTCCCCACTCCACGCCTCCGCGACATCGAGGAGATCACGCAGCCGATAGCGCACCGCCCAGTGAACGAGTGCCCCATGCTCCACCGCGTGCAACAAGGCGGCCGTCGCCGAGGGCACCATGAAATCGGTTCCCATCACAGTACGCGCGTCGCGCCAGATTCTCGCGTCGAGCCTGGTGCGACGAGGCCCCAACTGGATGTGAACCTCAATCGGGAGCGCACCGGCGCGCATCAGTGTCGGCAGGTGGTGCTCCGGGGAAGCCGACATGGGCTCGTAGCCCCAACGGTGTCGCAGGACATGGTGCAAACGCGCGGCGTCAGCCGGAGCTGCGAGCACGTCGATGTCCGACATGGAGCGCGCTCCCGACACCCCTGCATCCAGAAGTCGCGCCGCGCCCTTGAGTATCATGATCCGGATGCCTAACTCGCGCGCCGCGTCCGCCAGCTCAGCCATTTGGCCGGGCAGCGGGAAAGTGTGTCTCACGGCTCGTGCGGTGGCGTCGCGCAGTAGCTGACGCAACGGTGCAGGTGCCATGTCCGCCAGGCCGGACGCGCGAAGCGCGCGATCGAACTGAACGGCACACGCCTCGAGCGCCAGGGCGCGCTTCCAGAAGCCGGGCGACGCGGCGAACGCGCGGTCGACCACGCAGGCTGCCGGCGTCTCGCCGGCAAGCACGGCCACCATGAGGTCATACGGAGCGCCGCTACGCATCGTGCACGAGTAGTTCGCCGTACACGTCGGGAGACCTCTCGAACTCGGCCAGTGGCACCCCACCTAACGATATCCAGGCGTGGGCGCGGAAATGGCCTGCCGTGCCGGCCGCCCCGATGTGCACGCGAGGCCGGTAGCCATGTTGCCGGAGCATGGTGTAGAGCACCATGGTCCTCGTAAGGCACGTGGAGCGCCACAGAAAAGGGCCGCGCGCCAGCCACCGATCCACTCGGCGGGCGAGTGCCGGGGCGCTGGCGCGCGCACCCGGCGTCCTCGGCCATGCGTCGCAGATCGCCAGCGTCGTTCGGAAGGGCAGCGTGCGGAGTGCCACCGGCACCACGATCGTGGCTGCCGCCGCCATCGCGCGCTCGATCACGCCGGCGCCGTGATGCGAATCAGGCTCTCCTGCACGAGCTCATCCAGTAGCCGCGCGACAGCCATTTCCGCTTCCGCGATCCCCACGTCGTACGCATCGACGACTTGCGCCACGATCTCGGCGCGCGCGATTCCGTCCTCGAGCCGGTGCCACACGAAGGTGCCCGTCTCGTTGAGCGAATAGTAGCGTTTCGTGCCCATGTGAAGCACGACGGCGCCATCTTCGACTGCGGCAAATGCCGCGTCGGGAGAGATGCTGTAGCGCATGAAGCCGATGGGGGAGAACCTGACGAAGGTGCGGGTGGAACGGCCCCGGAGGACAGGAGCGCAGCGCAGGAAGGACGACGAAAGTCGCGCGAAGTAAGTGACGACCGCTACGGAGACGCCACGCCAATCTCGTAGATGAGGGTTTCCCACGTCGAGTTGCTGCCGTCGGTCGTGGGAAGTCCGCCAAACGAAACCGACGACGATGCCGGCGTGAACGTGTCGTCCGAGAGATTCGAATACGACATCGCCCCACGCCGTGTGCCGTCCACGAAGTAGACGGCGCTGTCCGCTGCATACTTTCGCAGCTGCAGCTCATGCGCTCCGTTTCCCAGCGAGGAGGTCGTGCCGGGCAGGAAGGTCCCTGCGCTCGAGATGAGTCCGACGAGTCCGTTCGCGACGCCAAGGCCAATGAGCTTTACGCGGTCGCTGAGCAGGAGCCCTATCTCGGGTCGGGAGCCCCCTCCGCTGAAACGCACGACGCTATGGACGTAGGCGTTCTGCGTGGGTGCGATGGGGTCTCGCCGGTAAAAGAGGCCGGAAAACCGTCCGCGAAGCAGCAGACTTCCGCCGCTCACGCTCGCATTTCCGCCGCTTCCCGCGAACTTCCACCCCGGCGCCGAGTTCGCGGGCAACGCGTCGGCGGTGTATTCGACCCGCCACCGGGTCTCGTAAGGCGCCGGCCACGCGGCGGAGACCAGCACCGTGAACGAGAACGAGCGCACACCAGCACTCGTCTCGAACGTCCACGTGCGCCGGGCGCGAGTGGTGTCCCCGAGCGGCGAGCCCATTTCGCCGAGTCGCTCCGGCCAATGGAAATATTTTCGTTGGGGAGCGTCGAAGCTCATCGTGCCCTGGAAATTCGCGATGCGAGCGAAGCAGCCACTGCATGGTTGGCCAGCGACCGGCTCCTGCACGAAGAAGACGTACAGTCCGATCGTATCGAGCGGTGCTGCCGAGATCTCCTCATCGCCGATGGGATGCGGTCGCAGGTTCCGAGCGCCGACATTCGCCGTCCAGCGCCACGTGCTCGTGCTGCTGTCGAGCACCACGGGAGAGTTGTAGAGACGGATGTTGACGTTCTGATCGCCGTAGATCGCTGGCGCGAATCCAGAGAGCGCACTTGGCGCGATCGGCGCGAACTCGAGCGTGCCGCGGTCCAGATCGACCGTGCCCTGCAGCATGACGACGCCCGTCGGCGCGGGCCCCATAGGAGTCGCCGGAGCCGAGACGCCTGTTGGGGCTTCGGTACACGCCGTGAGCCCCGCGATCAGCCAAACCAGCCCGAGCGGCAGCGTCGCGCGCAAGGTTCGCCTCGAAGAGTGTCCGTAGCCGTGGACGGGCAATTCGGATCATTAGCATCGACCAATGATCCCGTCACTCATGGGACGACCTTAATCTTGGCCGGTCACCGCGTCTTGCCGGCGTTCGTTCGCGTCGGTCTCGGGCTGGTTATCTCCGCGACGCATCGAGGCATAGCGTGGGAGGAGCGACGTTCGCTCCGGGACTTCGGAGAGGAACGGAATGGCGGGGTCCGCAGCTTCCCAGACCACGACGCCGCGCACGGTGCCGCCAGCTTGACCGATCGCGGCCACGAGGCGCTTGAGCCCGACGGCGGTCGTGCGCCCGGTTCGCGCGACGATCACAATGTCCCTCGACGCCGATATCGTTTCCTCGAGCGGAACCTCCCGCAGCCATGGCGCGCTCACGACGACCGTATCGTACCGCCGTGCGAGGTGCGCCACCGCTTCACGAAGGGTGCGTGCGGCAACTTCATTCGGCGTGCGCCGCCGGCCAGCGGGGATCACATCGATCGTGCGGTCCCGGCCCACGACCGCGTGAATGATGACTTCGGGCCACTCCACTTCCCCCGTGAGGGACTCCGTCGCTCCGGGAGCTGGCGGGATGTGGAGCGCCGCGGAGACGGAATGCACGGTGACGTCCGCGTCGATGACGAGCGCATGTCGCGCCTGGTGTGATGCCGCCACCGCGAGGTTGATGGCCATTGTGGCGACCACGGACGGTTCGTCACCGGTGATCGCGATGAGGGGGAGGTTCGTGGCGGCATCGGCCAGCGAGAGGTAGAGCTGGCGATACGTGTCCGTGGCCTGGTCGATGACAGGCGCCACCTCCCGATCGGCGCGGCGGCGCGAACGTTCGGGCACTCGCTCGGTCGGACCCACACGTCCAATCACCGGAAGCGCGACCAACCGCTCGGCTTCCTTCGTGTCGGCTACGCGCGGACTTCGGAGTTCGGCCATCAATGCGATCGCGAATCCAGCCGCGAGGCCGAAGATGAGCGAGGCCGCGAGCATCGCCGGCGGGGACGCCGCGATGGCCGAGATTTCTCGAGCTCGACGCTGACGCGCATCGAGCTGACGGTTGCGGTCACGAGCGCTGGCCAGCGCCGCACGGGCACGCGCGACCGCCCCACGAGCCGAGTCGCGCGCGTAGGCTGCCGGCATCGTGTCGACTGGAGGGAGCGTCACCACAGGCCGCGGCGATGGTCGCAGTCGCTCGACCTCCTCTCGGAGGGCGGTTCGCCGGGTCGCGCCGATCTGATGCAGGGCGCGACCGAGCTCGCCGGCGCGCGAGGTGAGTGCAACGAACAAGGGATCGACGCCGCCGGTCGCGCCAAACGCATCACGCTGACGCTCGATCTCGGCGAGCGAGTCGAGCAGTGCCGTAACGCGCGGCTCGCCCTGGAGCTCGGGCGTGGTGCCTAACGCCCGGTACGACGCGAACAGCGGTGCCGCCTCGGCTCGTTCGAGCACCGTGGTGAGTCGCGCGATTGCCCCCTGAAGCGAGTCGCGTCGCAGGCGAACCGCGGTAGGAAGCGTGTCCGGCGGCGGCGGGAGGGCTCGTCGCGCGGCGCGAGCCCGCGCGTTGGCGAGGGCCGCTTCGGTACGTGCGAGGTCCTGCGCTGCGCCCGCGTCGGCGGCCATCAGGCGAGCGGTGTCCGGCCGCTCGCCGGCACGGGGCATGATCGCCGCCGCGGCGCGCCGGGCTCGGTGGGGAATGACGATGAGCGTTACCAGCATCGCCACGAACACGAGCCCTCCGGCGGTGCCGAGCAGCGCCGTGCGGCGAGCCGCGTTCCGCGCGCGTCGACCGAGCCACGTCCCCACCGACGCGGGAGGAACCGGTTCGGCGAGCAGCAGTCCGACCGGGTCGGCGACGTCGGGACCTAACGATTCGCCGGGGCGGTCGTCGGGACCCCGTTCGCCTGACGTGAGCGGAGACTCCGACCCCTCCATTACGCGACGCTCATGTCGAAGACAAGGGATGACACCGTGGGCGAGTATCGGCCGCGGAGCCCGCGTCGGCAAGGCTCCGCGACGCTCATCGACGTCGCAGAATCTCCAGAATGACGGAGACGATCACGCCGATCGCGATGAGGCTCGCGATGATGGACACGAAGTTCCAGACGACGCCTTCCAGCGTAATGGCAAGTGTGCCCAGGCCGAGCACGGCGATTCCGAGACCCAGGCGCGGGAGCCACGGCGCCACGATTGCTCGCTCTCGGCTCGCGACGCGCCACAGGACGCTTCCGGCCACGAAGGTAACGACGCCGAGCCAGAGCTCCACGAAGCGTGCGTCACGCGGCACGCGGGCGCCGCATGAGCGGCGCCGCGTGCTCAGTCGCTAATCGAGTGACGCGCCGGGGATGGACTCGGACGCAGCATCCGCAGGGGTAGTGCAAGGAGTGGGGCCGCGAGCGCAGTAGCTATTCCGAAGAGCGCCCACAGCGCGAAGCGATGCACTCCTGAGAGCGCGACGTCGGGAGGAACCGGAAGAACCCACACCGGAGCGCCAATCACCAGTGCAATGACGGCGAAGCGGCGGAACCGCTGTGCGTTCGCGAACAACGCGTATTGGGTCGGCGCCCATAACAGCGCGATCGCTCCCATCACTGCGAACACCCAGGTGGGTACCGGATTGTTCACGTCACCGGTGAAGATGAACGCGGAGAGGAGCACGAGCGCGCTCATCCACGCCCAGCCGACGGCCGCGAGCGCCGAGCGGGAGGGTCGGAGACTCATGCGAAAACGCGGCCGGTCTTCACGGCCCGTCATCACCCACCACACGAAATCCAGCAAATCCGTCCACGTCTCGATCATGCCGACTCCATGCTGCGTCTGGCCCTGATCATTGCAGGAACGTTGCCGTTACAGTCGGATCGGCCTTCCCCAGCCTCATTTTGCGGCGCAAAATCAACGAGGGGAGCCACTTGGCTCCCCTCGAAAGAACTTTTGCGATTCGGACCTGGATCACTGCACCGTGATCTTGCCGGTCATTCCCATCATGACGTGTGGCGTGCACACGTAGTCGTAGGTGCCCGGCTTCACACCCGCGAACGAAATCGTGTACGACTCGGTTGGCTGCATCATGAAGGGGCTGGAGAGGGGCATCTGCTGGTTCGGCATGTTCGCCGAGAGCACCGACTCCACGTCATCCGGAACTTTGGCCGGGTCGAAGGCCACGTTATGTGGACCCCCGGAGACCATGACCCACTTCACCCCATCGCCCTGCTTAATGGTCAGATTGGCCGGATCGAACTTGTAGGTTTGTCCATCGAGGAGCATCCGAACTTCGTGCGTGGTGCCGGTGATCGCTGCTCCCGTCGTAGTCTGGCCTCCGCCCGCCGGCGGAGTCGGGGTGGCCGTCGTCGCGGCCGTGTCGGTCGTGCTTTCGTTCGCCGTGTCGCCGCCGGCGCATGCGCCGAGGACGAGGATGCTCGCCGCTGTCAAAGCGTAGAACCGCATACCGAGAAGCCTCCAAGTCGTGCTAGTCTAACGAAGAAATCGCCTCGTGATTCCGCGAGTCCCGCGGACCTCGTGAACTTATTCACAAGCGGTCCGGATGGCAAACGGGCACGCGCATGGCGCGTGCCCGTCGAGCCTGGCCTGCCCTTGAACCTTACGGGGTGCGCACGATGACAGCCCCGTTCATTCCCGCGTGGCGCGTGCAGCGATACGAAAAACGGCCGGCGCTTGTGAACGTGCGCGCTTCATTCCCAGTGTTGCGATCGGGGATGTTTCCACCAGCGGGAGGCCCTCCATCGAAGGTGACGTTATGCGTCTCCGGACCGGGGAAGCTCCACGTCACGGTGCCGTTCTCCGCGATCTTGACGGTGTCAGGGCTGAAGGCCGATCCCACACCGCTCGCCGTCACACTGGCGGTAGCGCTCAGGGCGCTAACCGTCGCGTTTGTCGAGGCGGTGAGTGTGGTGCCACCCGAGGTCAGCGAGGCTTGAATCTGAGCGGACCCCGGTTGCTCACCGATTACGCGCCCGGTCGGCGACACGGACGCAGCCGTCCCAGCTCCCACTCGCGTGAATGTCGCGGCCCCCAATCCCGACATTGGCGCACCGTTCTGGTCGCGCGGGGTCGCGCTCATCTGAACCGTGTCGCGGACCACGAGGTCGGGATTGGTTGGAGCGATTGCCAGGGAGGTGAACACCGCCTGCGGCGGTGGTGGCTGCGTTCCCCCACCCCCGCCTCCACACGCCGAAAGGGCCACGGCGAGAACGACGCTCGCTAAAGCGACGGTATGCATGCAGTCTCCAATCTGGAGGTTCACGGCACGAGCAGCGTGCCAAGCTGTCGCATATGTAAAGAGCAGAGAAGTGCGGCGCGCCCAAGCGCATTGATTCGCGTGTGAACGACATGCCTCGTACGGCGACGGCTTTGATTTACGACCCGTTCCTGACAGGGGCAACCGCGTGTGCTACACTGTCACGCCCTGGGCCGCACGCGCCCACACCGAGGAGCTTCGACATGCACCGCAGGCCGATCGTGCGCACACCAAGTCTGCTGTTGACGCTGGTTCTTGGCTGCACCGGCATTGAAAGCGACGCGATCACGGTCGGACCGATCGACACGCTCGCCTCGCCGGCCGCGAGCGGCAGCGGCGAGCCGAATCTCTCTGCCGGCCCCGACGGTCGCGTATACCTCTCGTGGCTCGAGCCGGCCGGGGATTCAGGGCACGCGCTACGCTTCTCGACGCTCGAGAACGGTGCGTGGTCGGCGCCACGGACGATCGCCCGACGAACGGACTTCTTCGTGAACTGGGCGGATTTCCCATCGCTCGTCCCGCTCTCGGAACGCAGGCTGGCCGCGCATTGGCTGCAGCGAAGCGGAAGCGCACGATATGCGTACGATGTGCGTATTTCGCAGTCCACGGACGGCGGCGAAACGTGGAGCGCGCCGGTCGTGCCCCACCGTGACGGCACGCCGACCGAGCACGGGTTCGTCTCGCTGTTTCCCTTCCGCGATTCGTTAGGCGCGATCTGGCTCGACGGACGGAACTTCGCGCGAGCGGAGAAGGGTCAAAGCGCCAACATGATGCTCCTCATGACCGCCATGGGGCCGGCTGGGGACCCAGGATCCGAACGCATCCTCGATGAGCGCGTGTGCGATTGCTGTCAGACTTCCCTGGCGGTCGCGTCGTCGGGACCCATCGTCGTCTATCGCGACCGTCTGGACGGCGAGATTCGCGACATCAGCGTCGCCCGGTGGTCGGATTCGGGGTGGAGTCGCGGGATACCGGTGCACGCGGACAAGTGGAACATCGATGCCTGTCCGGTCAACGGACCGGCGATCGCCGCTGCCGATGAACGCGTTGCGGTGGCGTGGTTCACCAATGCCCGGGATACTGCGCGCGTCTATCTCGCGACGTCGACCGACGCCGGCGTCAGCTTTGACCCGCCTGTTCGCATCGATGACGGCAGCCCAGTCGGCCGTGTGGACGTGGAGCTGGACGATCGAGGCGGCGCCATCGTGAGCTGGATGGAGTTCACAACCGAGCAGCAGGCAGACGTTCGCGTCAGGCGGGTGAGCGCCAACGGCGCCCGAGGTCCCTCGACGCTCATCGCACGGACGACGGGCGCGCGCGCCAGCGGCTTTCCACGCATGGTGGCGCGGGAAGGCGATCTCATCGTCGCATGGACCGAGACCGGCACGCCGTCACGGATTCGCGTGGCCCGCACGCGCCTCGACGGCCAACGGTGATGGCTGTCCGCGCGCTCCCCCTCGCGGTCACCGCGGTGACGCTCACGGTGGCCATTGCGTGCACGCAGGATGACAACCGACGAGGTCGCCGTCCCGAGATTGGCCAACCTGCGCCCGCCTATCGGGCCGTCTCGCTCGCTGGAGACTCGGTAGCGCTGGACCAGGCGCGCGGCCGGGTCGTGCTGCTGAACGTGTGGGCCACCTGGTGTCATCCGTGCCGAGCGGAGATTCCCATCCTTCAGGCGCTTCACGAGCGTTATGCGGGGCGAGGTCTCGAGCTGATCGGTGTGAGCGTGGACGCCCGTGGCGAGGAAGAGACGATTCGGGAATTCGCCCAGGACTTCCAGATGACGTATCCGCTGTGGCTCGACCCCGACGAGCGGGTGCAGTCGACCTTTCTCGCCATTGGAGTGCCCGCCACCTTCCTGATCGACCGCGACGGAGTGCTCCGGTGGCGCCACGTTGGCCCGGTGCGTGCCAACGACACGACGTTGCTGCGCGAGCTCGAGCGCGCGCTTGGAGCCAAAACCGCCAGCGAATGACGATCGCTCGGCTGGCGATGGTGGGCCATCCCGGTTTCCTTTCCTTCCCATGACGAAGACTGGAAGACGTAGCGCGACGGACGCGCTCGTCGCTCGCCTCGATCCCGACCATCTCGAGCGGGACGTTCCGCTGGGACCTCTGACGACATTTCGGATCGGCGGTCCCGCCGATCTCTTGTACGCCGCGTACACCGCTGACGAGCTCGCCCGAGGGATCCTCGCGGCGCGCGAGGCCGGCGTCCCGCACTTCATCCTCGGACTGGGCGCCAACGTCCTGGTCGGCGACAAGGGATTTCGGGGATTGGTGATCCACAACCGCGCGCGTCATTTCGCGTTCGACGACGACGGACGGCTCCGCGCCGAGAGCGGCGCGATCGTTGCCGATATCATCCCCGAAGCGGTTCGCCGCGGGCTATCCGGCCTCGAGCACTACGTCGGGATCCCCAGCACCGTCGGGGGCGCCGTGTGGCAGAACTTGCACTTTCTCTCGCCGGCGCCAGCGCGCGAGCGCACCATGTTCATTGAAGAGATCTTCGAATCGTGCGAGCTGCTCACGCACGACGGCGAGCGCGAGACGGTCACGAAGGATTACATGCAATTCGGCTACGATACGAGCATCCTGCATCACCGGAACGACGTCGCGCTCGCCGTGACCTTCAAGCTCGAGCCTGGGGACGAATCCGTGATGCACCGGGTCCTCCAGGAGAATCTGAGCTGGCGCGGGGGCAAGCATCCCTGGCTGCAGTTCCACCCCAGCGCTGGATCGATCTTCAAGAAGATCGAGGGGGTGGGAGCGGGTCGTCTCATTGATCAGTGCGGGCTCAAAGGGCACCGCGTCGGCGACGCGCAGATCTCGCACATTCACGCGAACATCATCGTCAACCTTGGACGCGCCACAGCGCGTGACGTGCGCGAGCTGATCGGTGTGGCACAGAAGGCTGTTCGCGAGCGCTTCGACCAGAGCATTGAACCGGAGATCGGATTCATTGGCGAGTTCTGACGAACGCGCACTCGCGCGCGCTGAGGAGACGGAACCCGAGAGCGTGGATGCACAGAATCCCCCGGAGCACACGCTCACAGGGGATTTCGGGCGCCACCCCCGGTTTCGCTCGCGTTTTCTTCCGAGCGAGCACACGCTGATCGTATACCGGCCCCCGGGATATCGCGCTGATACCGTACGGCGTTACCCCGTGCTCTACCTGCAGGATGGCCAGAACGTGTTTGACCGCGCGACGTCCTCAACGGGCCAGGAGTGGTCAGTGGATGAGACGGCGCAGCGGTTGATCGAATCCGGGGCCATCGAGCCCATCATCATCGTCGGCATATACCACGCAGGGCACGGCCGTATCGACGAGTACACACCCACGCGCGATCCGAAGAAGAACATGGGCGGCAAGGGTGACGGGTACGCGCGAATGTTGGTGCAGGAGATCAAGCCCTTCATCGATCGGCGGTATCGCACCCTCCGCAGCGCCTCGAACACCGGACTTGGCGGCTCCTCGCTCGGCGGGCTCCTCACGCTGCACCTCGGGCTGCGCTTCGCTACGGTCTTCAATCGACTGGCTGTGCTGTCCCCCTCGGTGTGGTGGAACGATCGCGCGATTGTGAAGGACGTCGAGGCGCTCACGTCCAAGCCACCCCTCCGGATCTGGCTCGACTCGGGGACCGGCGAAGGGGAGGATGTCGCGCGAGACGCCCGCATGCTGCGCGATGCGCTCGTTCGGAAGGGTTGGGTCGAAGGGCAGGACCTCGCCTACCTGGAGGCGGAGGGTGGCGCGCACAACGAGCAGTCGTGGGCGACCAGAGTCGAGGGGGTGTTGCGCTTCCTGTTTCCGGTGCGCGGCTGAGTGTCCCCGTTTCCCCAAGAACAGCATGCATCGCGAACACCACCGCTGGCATAGCCCATCGCTTGGCCGAGACATGGAGCTTCTCCAGTTCGGTCACGGCGGGGCACGCGCGCTCGTGTTCCCCACATCGATGGGCCGCTTCTACGAGTGGGAGGACCGTGGCATGATCGGCGCGCTGGCCGAGCCGCTGGAGCGCGGATGGCTGCAGCTGTGGTGCGTCGACAGCGTCGACGACGAGAGCTGGTACTCCAGGCACCGGCATCCGGCAGACCGGGCCCGGCGGCACCTCGACTTCGAGCACTATCTCATCAACGAGGTACTCCCCCTGTCCGCGCACCGGAACCCGAATCCGTTTCTCATTACCACGGGAGCGAGCTTCGGAGCGTACCACGCCGCGAATTTCGCCTTTCGCCACCCGACGCTCGTGGGACGCGTGCTGGGTATGAGCGGGATGTACGACATCAAGGAGCAAACGGACGGGTGGTCGAACGAGGCGATCTATTTCAATTGTCCGACCGACTTCCTCCAGAACGAACACGACCCGGCACGTCTGGCGGCGCTGCGCCGAATCGACATAATCATTGCCATCGGGCGCGACGACCCCATGCGCGCCAACAACGAGTGGCTCTCGCGCGTGCTGTCCTCGAAGGACATTTGGCATGCGCTGCGAATCTGGGATGGATGGGCGCACGACTGGCCGTACTGGCACCACATGGTGACCAAGTACATCAGCGGGCACGACTAAAGCCGACTGCGAGCTGCTCGCAGTTCCGTAGCTAGCTCTAACGGGGTACTCGCTATGACAAAGATTGGCCTCCTCGTTGGCCGCGAATGGTCCTTCCCGCCGGCCTTCATCGACGAGATTCGGCGCCGCGACGTGGGCGTCGAGGCTGAGTTCGTGACGCTGGGCGGCACGTGTATGGATGACCCCGTGCCGTACTCCGTCATCATCGACCGTATCTCGCACGAGGTCCCGTACTACCGGACGTACCTCAAGTACGCCGCCCTTCAGGGAGCGACGGTCGTCAACAACCCGTTCATGTGGTCGGCGGACGACAAGCTCTTCGGGGCGGCACTCGCCACGAAGCTCGGCGTCGCCAGCCCTCGAACGGTGGCGCTGCCCAACAAGGAATACATTCCGGGAATCATCCACGACGAGAGTCTCCGCAACCTGCAATACCCGCTCGACTGGAAGGCCATCGTCGACTACGTCGGCATGCCCTGCATCCTCAAGGATGCCCATGGTGGGGGATGGCGCGACGTCTACGTGTGCCGGACGGTGGACGAGCTTCTGCAGAGCTACAACCAGTCCGGCCGCCTCACGATGATCGTGCAGGAGTTCATCGAGTGGGAACACTTCGTCCGCTGTCTGGTGATCGGTCAGCGCGATGTGCTGCCGATGAAGTACGATCCGCGTGAGCGCAAATATCTCGTGGAGCACGAGCATCTCTCACCGGAGCTCGGCAAACGCATCGTCGATGACTCACTCACGCTCGTGAGGGCACTTGGCTACGACATGAACTCGATGGAGTGGGCGGTGCGCGACGGCGTGCCGTACGCGATCGATTTCATGAATCCGGCGCCGGACATGGACGTGTATTCGCTCACGCCGCACTACTTCGAGTGGGCGGTATCGAGAATGGCCGACCTTGCGATTCGGCTGGCCAAGACGACGCACCCCGCGCGTGAGCCTCGTCGGGGCGAGTTCCTGCTCGGGCGGCGTGAGCTGGACGCCATCGCCCATCCGGACAGGGAGGTGGACATCCCCCGCGCTGCCGCTCGCCCCGCCGTGAGCCCTGCCTTGACTCCCGCGCCCTCGAAGAAGCGACCCACCCATCCGTCGCGGGAGTCGTCATGACGGCGGGAACGGCTCCGCGGCCGGCCGCCGCCGTGGTCGCCGATCCCGTGCGGGATGCCGTCGAGGCCTATCACGACGTCCTCACCGCTGATGTCGCCGCGGACTCGCAGGCGGTGCTCGACGAGCAGATTCGCCGGCGTGATCTCCTCTTCGGCGCCCGCCCGTTATGCACCGTGCTGCGGCCGCGCTTCATGGCGCCGGCCCAGTATCGGCTTCTTCAGCGACGAGCCGGGGCGCTCATGGGCGCATTCGGGCGCGCTCACGCAGCTGCCATCGCTGACCGCACGGTACGCGCGCAGTTCCGCCTGACGCCGTGGGAGGAAGAGTTCGTCCTCGACGACCCTGGGTTTCCCTGGCCGAGCCCGGTGTCGCGACTGGATGCCTTTTTCGCTGGAGACGACGGGCTCCGCTTCACCGAGTACAACGCCGAGACCCCGGCCGGCCCGTCGTTCAACGACGTTCTGACCGAGGTGTTCTACGCGCTTCCGGCGATGCGAGAGTTTGTGAAGCGTTGGGACGTCCGACCCATCCCCGCACGTCACAACGTGCTGCACGCCCTCCTCGACGCCTATGAGGCGTGGTCGGGCACGCGCGCCGCACCTCGCATTGCGGTCCTCGACTGGCTCGATGTGCCGACGCGTCGAGAGTTCACGCTGTTTCAGGAGTACGCGGAGCGCCAGGGCATCCCCTGCGTCGTCGTCGACCCGCGGAACGCCGAGTTCCGCGGTGGCAAGCTGACGTTCGATGGCGCGCCCGTCGATCTCATTTACAAGCGGGTGCTCATCAGCGAGCTCGTCGAGCGCGGCGGAATTGACCATGCGGTCGTCCGTGCGGTGCGTGAGCGCGCCGTCTGCATGGTGAATCCGTTCGCCTGCAAGATCCTTCACAAGAAGGCGAGTTTGGCCGTGCTCACCGACGAGCGCAACGCAGCGCTCTTCACACCGCAGGAACGCGAGGTGATCGCGGCGAATGTCCCGTGGACCCGGGTCGTCGAGGAGCGGCGCACGACGCACGACGACACCGCCGTCGACCTCGTGGAGTTCATCGCCGAGCACAAGGATCAGCTCGTCCTCAAGCCCAATGACGAATACGGAGGGAAGGGAATCGTTCTCGGGTGGGAGGTAAACGATGCCGCGTGGGCCGAGGCATTGCGCACCGCCCTGCGGGAGCCATACATCGTGCAGGAGCGGGTATCGCTGCCGAGCGAGCCATATCCCAGCGTGGTAGACGGGCGGCTCATCGTGGCGGACCGCATGCTGGATACCGCACCGTACGTCGTGTACGGCCAGTACGTCGACGGTTGCCTCACTCGCCTCTCCACGGCCGCGCTGCTCAACGTGACGGCGGGGGGCGGATCGTCGGTACCGACCATGCTCGTGGAGAAGCGCTAGCACCCTGAGCCCATATGCAACCTCCCTCTCTGACGTTAGGCATCGAGGAAGAGTACCAGATCATCGACCCGCGGACGCGGGAGCTGCGCTCCTACATCACCGAGATTCTCGAGGGGGACCACCTCGTCCTCGAGGAGGTGAAGCCCGAGCTGCACCAGTCGATGGTCGAGATCGGCACGAAAGTCTGCCGGACGCCCGCCGAGGCGCGCAGTGAGCTCGTCCGCTTGCGCCGCATCGTCATGGATCTCGCGGCACGAAAGGACCTGCGCATCGTCGCCGCCGGGACGCACCCCTTCTCCTCCTGGATTACGCAGGAGATCACGCCGCTCGAGCGTTACATCGGTGTCAAGCAGGACCTCGCCGACCTGGCCCAGCAGCTTCTCATTTTTGGCACGCATGTCCACATCGGCATCGAGGATCGTGATTTCCTGATCGACACGATGAACGTGTCGCGCTACCTGCTCCCGCACGTCCTCTGCCTCTCGACGAGCTCCCCCTTCTGGATGGGACGCAACACCGGGTTGAAGTCGTATCGCAGCGTCGTCTTCAAGAACTTCCCCCGGACGGGTGTGCCGCCGGTCATGGACTCGTACGCGAGCTACCAGTCGCTGCTCGAGTCACTCGTGAAGACGAACAGCATCCCTGACGGCTCGAAGATTTGGTGGGACGTGCGACCGCATCACAAGTTCCCGACGCTCGAGTTCCGCGTTTGCGATGTGTGCACCCGCGTCGATGAGGCCGTGTGCATCGCCGCGATCCTCCAGGCCGTCGTGGCCAAGCTCTGGAAGCTCCGCCGCGACAACATGACGTTCCGCGTCTACCCGCAGACGCTCATTGAAGAGAACAAGTGGCGGGCAGCCCGGTTCGGTCTCGATGGAAAGCTCATCGATTTCGGCAAGCAGCTCGACCTTCCAGCGCGGGCGCTCATCCGGGAGATGATCGAGTGGTTCATCGATGACGTGGTCGATGACCTGGGAAGCCGGAAGGAGGTCGAGTACGCTTTCCGGATTCTCGACGAAGGGACGAGCGCCGACCGTCAACTCGCCACGTATCAGCGTACGGGGAACTTCCAGGCGGTGGTCGATCAGCTCATCCGCGAGACTGAGGAGGGCGTACGAACCGCGTCGCCTAGCGAGCGTCAGGCGAATGTGCCCGCGGAGGGTCGCGGCGATGGCCTGGGTGACGTCCGTGGGTTTGACCTCGGCGCAGCTCGCGCGTCAGACGTGACTGGCGAGCTTCCTGCCTAGCGGTGGGGTATCTTTACCGCGGCTCACCGAGCGCAGTCCTTATCCGTTTCCCATGTCAAAACGCCCCATAATCGGGATCCCCACGCAGGGCTTGCAGAGCTTTGGGGGGATTCCAGCTGATTTTCCGCCGTCGTGGGCCATGAGCCAGCGCTACATCCAGGCGCTCACGGGCACGGGCGGAATCCCGTGGATGATTCCGCTCCTCCCGGACGACACCGACACGTTGCGCGGTATTTACGACGAGCTCGATGGAGTCTTTCTGCCCGGCGGAGCGGACATCGACCCGGCCATGTATGGCGAGCACCGCCACCCGAACTGCGACCGATCCGATTCGGCGCGCGACCGCGTCGAGCTGATTCTCACCGAATGGGCGTTGCGGGATCGCAAGCCCGTACTCGGCGTCTGTCGCGGCCTGCAGCTCGTCAATCTCGCCGGTGGTGGAACGCTCTGGCAGGATCTCGCGTCGCAGCGGCCGACGTCCATTAAGCACGACTACTTCCCATTCCGCGACGGCTACGCGCGAGATCATCTCGCGCACTCCGTGACCGTCCGCGAAGGCACGCACCTGGCCGAGATCGTGGGCTCAGGCGAGCGTCAGGTGAACAGCATGCACCACCAGGGCATTCGCGACCTGGCCAAAGGCTTCGTCGTGTCAGCGACTGCCCCGGATGGGCTCATCGAGGCAATCGAGCTCCGTGGTGATCAGTTCCTCCTCGCGGTGCAGTGGCATCCAGAGGTTCTTCTCGACAAGGATCCGCTCACGCGGCGACTCTTCGAGGCGTTCACGACGGCCGCGCGCGATCATCGCCGCGAGCGTGAGGCCAGCAGCATCATCGCGTAGTCCCCGCGGCACGCGTGGCCGCTGAGCGCCGGGAGTCCGAGGCTCTCCTCGACACGCCAGGCGTTGCCCGGCTCGTCGCCCTCGCCGCCGGGCCGCTCATTTTCCTCGCCATCACCTGGCTCGCGCCCGCGGAACTCACCCCCGCGGGCGCTCGCGTCCTGGGCGTGGCCGCGTGGATGACGGTCTGGTGGCTGACCGGCCCGATTCCGCTCGGCGCGACGGCGCTCCTCCCGCTCGTGCTCTTCCCTGTACTCGGAGTCGCGACGCCTCGTGAGGCAGCCACGCCGTACGCGAACGAGTTCATCTTCCTGTTTCTCGCCGGGTTCATGCTCGCCGCGGCGCTCGAACGGTGGAATGCGCATGCGCGCGTTGCCTACACGATCGTCGGAACGGTGGGCACATCCGGTGGGCGGCGGGTCGTGTTCGGCGTCATGCTCGCTACCGCCTTCATATCGCTCTGGATCTCGAACACCGCGACGACGGCGATGATGTACCCGATCGCGCTGGCGGTTGGCGCCCTGTTTGGCGCATCGAAGGATGCCGACAATCTGCGAACGGCGCTCATGCTCGGGATCGCGTACGCCGCGTCGATCGGCGGAATGGGAACGCTCATCGGCACGCCACCGAATCTCATCTTTGCGGGAGCGGCGCGGGAGCTGGCCGGCGCGGAGGTCGATTTCGTCAGCTTCATGGCGATCGGCCTTCCGGTGGTCGCGATACTGCTCCCCCTCTGCTGGCTGCTGCTCATGGCGTTGTTTCCAGGGCGCGTGACCTTCACCGATGCGGCACGCGAGGAGTTGCGACTCAAGCGCGAGGCCCTCGGACCCCTCAAGGGCGCCGAACGTGCCGCCCTGACGATTTTCGCCGCCACCGCTGTCGCATGGGTGATCCGCGAGCCGAAGGATTTGGGTGTCGTGCGTGTTCCCGGCCTGACGGATCTCATACCGCGGCTGACGGATGCCTCCGTCGGATTGATCGGAGCGCTCGCGATGTTCATCATCGCCGCACGTGCGCCGGACGGAAAACGGCACCCGGTCCTCACCTGGAACGAAGCGCGTGGAATTCCATGGGAGGTATTGCTGATCTACGGCGGCGGCTTCTCGTTCGCGACGGCGATGGAAGCGCAGGGTGTTGCAGCCTGGCTCGGAAACCTCATGACCGGTTTCGCGGGGTGGCCGACGATCGGCATTTTTTTCGGCGTCGCGGCGATCATCCTGCTGCTCACCGAGCTTGCCTCGAATACGACGGTGGCCGCGATGGCCATGCCCATTGTCGCGTCGCTCGCCGACGCCGTCGGACAGCCGCGTGTTACGCTGATGCTGCTCACCACGCTGGTGGCGTCTGCTGGCTTCGCGCTTCCGACGGCGACAGCCCCGAACATCATCGTGTTCGGGTCAGGCAAGATCACGGTCCGTCAGATGGTCCGAGCAGGCCTGCTCCTCGACGTCGTGGCGGTGCTCGTCGTCGTGCTCGCGGTATTCGTGTTGGGATCGCGGCTGCTCTGAGTCACGCGGCCGGGCCGCCCGCCTCGGCCACCTCGACCGCGCGCTCCCACCGAGCGATGGCCTCATCGAGCTTCACGCGGGTGTCGTCCAATTCGGCGCCTAACGCCTGCGCGCGAGCGACGCCAGCGGCCGTCGTGTAGAGCTCCGGATCGTCGAGCGCGGCGGCAATTTCGGAGATCCGTGCCTCGAGCCGTGCCACATCCTTCTCGGCACGATCCAGCTCTCGCTGAGCGGCGCGGCGGGCTGCGCGATCGTCCCCCTTGCCAGCATCCGGGCGGCGCATCTGCTGTCGCTCGTGGGTGCGACGAAGTGTCTCCTCCTCCTCCGCGGCGATGGTCGCTGCGTGCGCCCGCTGCGCGCTCACCGCTTCCCATTCCGCGAACGTGCCGCCGTAGTCGGTGATGCGCTCGCCGTGCAGCACCCATGTGCGCGTGGCCGTCGACCGCAGGAGCGCCCGGTCATGGCTGACGAGGATCACTGTTCCCTCGTAGGACTCGAGCGCGTCTTCGAGCGCCTCGATCGATTCGACGTCGAGGTGATTCGTCGGCTCGTCCAGTAGCAGCAGGTTGGCACGCGCGAGGACGATCATCGCCAGCGCGACACGCGCCCGCTCCCCGCCCGAGAGCGTACCTGCAACGCGGTGCACCTCGTCGCCGGAAAACCCGAAGCGGCCAAGGTGCCCTTGAATCGCGCCGCGCTCCCACGTCGGACGCAGATCCTGAATGATCTCGTAGAGTGTTTTCTCGGTGGGAACCTGTGACATGTCCTGCCGGTAATGCGCTACCGCAATCGAGCCGCCGAGACGCAGGGTGCCGCGCTCCGGGGCCTGCTCGCCGACGATCGCTCGCAGCAGCGTGGACTTGCCCGCCCCGTTCGGTCCCACGAATCCCACTACCTCGCCACGCATGACGCGGATGTCGAAATTCGCGACGAGTGTGCGCTCCGGAGTGCGAAGGGTCACACGCTCTGCCACCAGCACCTGGTCGCCGCCCCGCTGGCCAGCCTGAAGACGCAACGCCATGGTGCCCTCGGCGTCGGGCGGGGGTGAAAGGCGCGGAAGACGAGCAAGGCGTGTGCGCCGCCCCTTCGCTTGCGCCGTGTTTTGGCCAGCGATGTTGCGCCGGATATAGTCCTCTTCCTTGTCGATGAAACGGCGCTGCTGCTCGAACGTGCGCTGTTGCGAAAGCCGCCGCTCCTCGCGCTGACGCACGAAGTCAGTGAAGCTTCCCGAATAGGGTGTCGCCGTTCCGGCCTCGAAGTGCAGCACGTGGTCCGCCACGCTCTCGAGAAACGCACGATCGTGGCTGATCAACATGACCGTTTGGCCGAACGTCTTGAGATAGCGCTCCAGCCACTCGGTCGTGTCGAGGTCGAGGTGGTTGGTCGGCTCGTCGAGCAAAAGGACGTCTGCTGGCGCGACGAGCTGGCGTGCGAGTCCCACCCGTCCACGCTCACCGCCCGAGAGGCGTTCCAGTGAGCGCGTGCGTGCCTCGTCAGGATCGAAGCCGAGGCCATGCAGTACGGCATTGACCCGAGGCGCATAGGTGTATCCGCCTTCTCGTGAGAACCGCTCGAGGTCGCGGTCGTATTGGCTCAGCAGCTGATTGGTCGCGCGCTCACCCAGCTCGGCCAACCTCGTGACTTGCTTTGCGAGCGAAGCCTCGAGCTTCAGGAGCTCAGCGAACCCGCCGGCGGCCGCCTCCCACACCGTCGTCGCATTGCCGAAGTCGCGGTGCTGCTCGAGGTGCGCGATGCGAAGTCCCGAGACGCGAGCGATGCTTCCGCGCGTCGGATCCAGCTCGCCAAGCATCACCTTGAACAGCGTCGTTTTGCCGGTGCCGTTGCGCCCGATGATGCCCCACCGCTCGCCGCGTGCCACCGTGAATGAAACGTTCTCGAAGACAGTCGTGGCTCCAAACTCGACGGCCACACCACCGGCACTGATCTGTGTCATGGGCGAGCGATCACGCGGTCCACGCGCGCCACTCCGCTTCGGCGAGGCCCACCGTCAGCTGATTGCCATGTCTGACGAGCGGCATTCGAAGGAGCAGCGGCTCGTCGACGAGCAGGTCGAGCCATCGCTCGTCGGAACGCGCGGCGGCGCTGAGACCCAGCTCGCGGTACCGCTTGGCCTCCGGATCGATCAGGGCGCGCACCCCGAACTTCTGCGCGAAACGACGTAGCTCCCCCAGCGACGCCGCACGCTCCATCAGATCGACGAAGTGCACCTGAATCCGTCGCTCAGCGAAGAAACGCTGCGCCTTTCGTGTGTCGGAGCTCTTCCGCGTGCCAAAGATCTGCACCGAGAACGTCATGCGCCCCTACCGACACAGCAACCCGCGATGCGGGCCCGCGTAGCCCAGAACGAAGCCGGCAATGATGAAGATCCAGACGAGAATGTAAATCGGCACGAACTTCCATTGCTTCTTCAGCATGTCATTGTACGGCATGGGCTTGCCCGCCCACTTCCCGCGAGGCTTGTTCGGATGGAAGAAGGTCTTGTAGGTCTCGATGGACGCGACCGTATACCCCTCGGCGGCCAGCGCCAGATACAGCCAGTTGTCGGTGAAGCACGCGAGCAGAAGCGCGAAGAACGCTGCGATCCCTGGGCTCCGAAAGAATTTGAAGGTTTCAAATCCCTCGATTGGGGCATCCTTCCAGGCGCCGCCGAACGCCGAGATCCAGCCTCCAATCCCGCCGATGGCGACGATCACCAGCCACGTCGGCAGGCTGACGTTCCGCTGCGCCCACGTGATGCCGTAGACGATGAGCAACACGGCGGCGAGCCACCCAGCGCCGGCGAGCAGCTGCACCTTCCGGTCGTGTACGACGGTGCCCTTCACGTGGAACTGCATCGGGATGAAGTACTTCGACTGATCCTCCACCCGGAGAAACGTCTTCCAGAACTCCGTGATCGCGCGCTCGATCACGTACACCATCCCGAAAAACACCACCGCGTGCGACCAGTTCGTGAGGTCGAGCGCGGTGACGCGATGGGTGACGACCGCGACCACCGCGGCGAGAAGAATCGAGCGCACGTATTTGGCGTACGTGAATCCCTCGTGCGGCGCGTCCTTGAACATCCCCCACGTGGACGTGTGCGCTCCGGCGAGGAGCCCTATCGAAAGTGCGAGCGCGGTGCCCATCCGGTCAGGATCCTTGTGAACTGGTGAGAGACGGTCGTGAGGTGTGCTGATCAGCGGTGCGGTACGCCGCCTCGACCAGCTCGAGATCGCGGCGCGCGAGCGCGAGCGTGAACTCGGGGGCGCGTCCGTCGCGCAGGGCGCCCAGAAAGTCGCGGAACATGGCACGGGTACCCGTGAGGTCACGCACTCCGGGAAACCGCAGTCGTGGCCGTTTGCCGAGAGCAAGGACGAACAGGCCGTTCGACTCGAAGGTGATCGAGCCCTCCGTTCCGAAGATGCGCGACAGGCGCACACCCTTGAAGAGCGAGGGCGTGTTCCACGAGAAGAACAACACGCCGACCGCCCCTTGTGCATAACGAGCCACGACCAGCATCTCGCGGTCCAGGCCGGCGCCTGCACCGGGCCGGAAGCCGTGCACGGAAACGACGTCGAGCCCGACGTTGGCGAGGAAGTCGATCCAGTGAATCCCTCCCTCGTAGAGCGCCCCACCCTTGGCGAGGGCCGCATCATCGCGCCAGTTCTGCGTCCGCTGAGTCTTGAGCGCCTTGATGTCGAGGAACCGTGGCTCACCGATCGTTCCCTCGCGCACCATCGCGCGCAGCGCCCGCAGCACCGGTTTATAGAAGTAGTTCTCAGCCACCATCACTTGCCGAGACGCGGCGCGTGCGGCCCTCTCCACCGCGGCGAAATCCGCCGCCTGGGGGAACGGCGGCTTTTCGACGATGACGTGCTTGCCCGCCGCCAGGGCACGTAATGTCCACTCCAGGTGGAACGCCGGAGGCGTCGCGATGAGCACCGCGTCAACCGCTGGCTCTTCGAGCGCCGCCTCGTAGGCACCGAAGGCTCCTGCCCCGTTGCACTGCGAGCTCATCTCGGTTGCTCTCGTGAGCTCGCGGCTCGCATAGTACAGCCGCACGTTGGCATCGATCGCCCGCAGCGTACGTGTATGCGCGCGTGTCACCGCGCCGCATCCCAGGAAGGCGATACCGAGCGGGTCGGTCTTTCCGGTCACGCCGCGAGCTCGCGCACGATGGCTTCGCCGGACCGTAATGCGATCGCTGAGATCGTGAGGCTGGGATTCACTGCCGCAGAAGTCGGCATCACACTACCGTCGGTCACCCACAGATTCCGGACGCCTCGATATCGGCCGATCTCATCGAGCGGAGACGTTGCGGGATCGGTGCCCATGCGCACCGTGCCTACCGCGTGCGAAAAGGTCTCGATGCTGTGCACATAGAAGAGCCGGGCTCCAGCGCGCCGCAACACGCGCTTGGCTTGTCGCAGCAGCGCTCGGCGCGCGAGCAGGTCGCGTGGCGTGTAGTCGTGCCTTACGACCGGAAGCGGTAGCCCATACGCATCGCGTTGTGTCCAGTCAACTGTTAGGCCATTGGTGAGCTGAGGTGTGTCTTCGGCGATCGCCAGCAGTCCGGTCACATGATCCACGCCCAGGGAGAGCACCCGTCCCAGCAGCGCCGGTACCCGGGCCTGGATGAGTCCGATCGGCGGCGCCATGACCTGCTGAATGCAACCGAGCTTCCCGCGCGGGGCGGAGATGTCGCGATGACCAAAGTAAAAATCGTGGATGCCGATCTGCTTGTGAAACTCGCGCGCGGGGTTCGGCGGATAGCGGAAGAATCCGTACACGAGTCCATTGCAATGTCGCATGAGATAGCGACCGACGGCGTGCCCAGCGGGATTCGCCCGCTCCAGCTCCGAGCAGAGGAGCAGGTGCGGCGTCGCGAGAACGCCGGCTGCCAGCACGACGACATTCCCGTGCGCTCGCCACGCACGACCACTGTCGCGATCGATGCAGTCGACGCCGGCGATGCGGTCGCCCTCCAACACCAGTCTCGTCACGACGGTGCGCGGCCGCAGCTCCATCCCTGCTCGTACGAGCGCGGGGATGATAGCCGTCGCCACGTCATTCTTCGCTTCGACGGCGCAGGCGAAGGCATCGCACGTCGTACACGCGTGGCACGCGTGTCGCGCCGAGCCGTTCTGGTAGTTGATCGCCAGCGGAAGGCGAAAGGGATGCAGGCCAAGGTCGCGCGCCGCCTGCGCGATGACGCCCGAGGTCCCCGAGAGCCTGGCCGGCTCATGTGGATAGGGCGCGGTGCGCGGAGGCTCCGTCGGATCGACGCCGCTTTCGCCCGCCACATCAAGCAAACGCTCGGCACGCGCGTAGTACGGCTCGAGGTCCTGATAGGCGAACGGCCACTGGGCCTCGGATGCCCCAAGGACATCGGGGTCAGGCATGAAATCGTGCTCACGGAAGCGAAGCGCCACCGCGCCACTGAAGACCGATTGCCCACCCACGCAGTTGTACAGCCCAATCGTCGATGACCTCCGTCCCTGGTGCACGCGGACCGGCGTCTCCTTCGAGTAGAACGGCGTGAGCTCCATCGCGCCCTGAGGCTCCCAGTTGTGCGGACCACGCTCTACCCAGCCGCCACGCTCGAGCATGAGAACGCGTGCGCCAGCCAGCACCGGTGCATGCGCCGCCATGGCGCCACCGAAGCCGCTGCCGATCACGATCACGTCAAAGCGAGGATTGGAGCTGGACAATGCGAGGAGACTCCCGGGCGTCCAAAGGGGGCGGCCCGAACGGTCGCCCCCAGGCATCTCAGTGGAACTGTGAGAGGAATTGAAAGCTCGGCAGGCACGCCGCGCATGTCAAATGGCGTCCCGGTGAGCGTTATCATTCTCGCATGACGAGGGTCCTACCATACCGCCCGGCCTGGTTCGTTCCCGGACGCCATCTTCGCACCCTCTGGGGAAAGTTCGTTCGCCGGCGCCCTCGCGTCTCTACCACTGTCGAACGGTGGCCGACCCCTGACGATGACGTGCTCGTCATTCACCGGGTACAGGGACCACCCGCGTGTCCGCTCCTGGTTCTGCTGCACGGGCTCGAGGGATCTCCCAACTCCCACTATGCGCGTGGCTTGCTTGCACGCGCACACGAACGAGGCTGGTCCGCCGCCGCGCTCGTGTTCCGTACCTGCGGCGGAGAGATGAACCGGACGCGGCGGTTCTATCACTCGGGCGAGACCACCGATCTCGATTTTGCCATACGCCGCCTGACGAGTGAGGCTCCCGACGCGCCGATCGTCCTCGCCGGGTTTTCACTCGGCGGCAACGTCCTGCTCAAATGGCTGGGTGAGCGCGGCTCTGACGTACCGCCGGCGGTGCGCGCCGCCGCCGCGGTTTCGGTGCCGTACGACCTCGCGCGCGGGTCGCGATACATCAATCGCGGATTCGCGCGTGTCTATGAGCGCCATTTCCTTCGCTCGCTGGTGCGGAAGGCCGCAGAAAAACGACAGCGCTTCCCGGATATCGTTCCCGAAGTCGACCTCGGTACCCTGCGGTCCATGTGGGACTTCGACAACGCCGTCACCGCGCCCGTCCATGGGTTTCGCGATGCCACCGACTACTACACGCGGTCCAGCTCGCTCGGTTGGCTCGACCGCATACGCGTGCCCACGCTTCTCGTGAGTGCCGTTGACGATCCCTTCCTTCCGCCCGAGGTGCTCGACGAAGTGCGCGCAGCCGCGCAATCAAACGATGCGCTGCACTGCGAATTTCCCGAACGGGGCGGTCACGTTGGCTTCATTGCGGGGAGTCTGCCCTGGCGTCCTCTGTACTGGGCCGAGTGGCGCGTGATGGAGTTTCTGTCATCGCACCTTCAACCGGTGGCGGACGCGAAGTGTCCTTGATCGACACGCGGCGGCCGGTGCGAACGATCTCGCTCACCGGGATGTAGTCGAGCTCATGGCGCTCGCGGGCATGGCGAAGGAGGAGCGCACCCCGGGCCAGCTGTCCGATGTGCAGCACATCCCGCGGAAAGAGCAGACGATCGCGGAAGATGGGCGCAAGCAGGTCGGTGTACTTGCCAGTGCTCACGGAGCCGAGGAGCACGACCTCCGTCTCGGAGCCAAGGCGGTCCGACAACCTCACCGCCGTCTGCTCGAGCACGGCAACCGCGGCGGCCGTTCCATCGGCACACCGCGCATAGCGCTCCAGATCCCCGGCGAAGATTCGAGCGTCGGGAGAGACCAGCCCGTCCGTCATCGTGATGACGTGAATTCCATCGTGCACGTCGGGCGCTCGCGCGAAGGCGCGAGCGTACTCGAGCTTCCCTCGAAAGTAGAGGCCACTCAGGAAGCTGAACACGTCTCCCAGCGGCACACCCTCCTCGCGAAGACGCCGGGCCAGTCCCGAGCCGGAGCCTGGCCTTCGAAGCAGCATCGCTCGAGGACCATGTGCGGTCGCCGGGGAGATCAGGAATATGCGTGGTCGGTGCGGTGAAGCCGGCATGACGCCGCGGTGCGCAACTTCGGTGCACACGATACCTTTCTGCCCGTGAGAACCTTCCAGATTCTTTCGCTCGGCGTCGCGCTCGCGGTCGCCACCTCGTGCGTCCAGCCGCCTCCCGGCTACGAGCCAGATATACCGCCGGTAAGCTCGCCGCCGGTCAGCAATCCGCCGCGCAAGACTCCGGCGGCGAACCCCGCGCCGGTCACCACTCCGCCGGTCACCACTCCGGCGGTGAACACTCCGCAGGTCGACGTCGCGAGCGATTCTGCCGCTCGCACTCACCTCATCGATATCCGTCTGGTCGAGCCTACCTTCATGGTGGATGCCAAGTACGCGACGGCAAACAATTTCACCGGCGCACCCCTTCCGGGCTACGAGTCGCATCGCGCACTCCTTCGCCGTGAGGCGGCGGCCGCGCTCGCACGCGTCCAAAGGCGCGCGCGGAACGAAGGAATGGCGTTGAAAGTGTTCGACGGGTATCGCCCGGTGCGTGCAACGCTCGCGATGGTCGAATGGGCGCAGCGCACTGGGCAGCAAGCGCTGCTTCGGGATGGGTACATCGCGACTCGCAGCCAACATAATCTGGGACTCGCCGTCGATCTGACGCTCATCGGCGGCGATGGCCAGGAGCTCGACATGGGCACGCCGTTCGATACGTTTTCCTCCGCCTCTCATACGGCGAACGCAACCGGTGAGGCAGCTTCCAACCGGCGGCTTCTCGTGCTCCTCATGGAGGCTGAAGGCTTCAAGAACTACGAAAAGGAGTGGTGGCACTTCACGTACGAGGTGCCCAATCCCCTGCGCTTCGATCTCGTCATCCGCTGAGGTTTTCAATGCGCGCTCTCCGCCTGATCACACTCGCGGTGCCACTCGTGGGTTGTGTGCGCTCATCGATCGTGCCGGCCGAGGATCATGCCGCTCACCCGGCGCAGGCAGTCGCATCAACCCCAGCACCTCAGCCTTCCGCGGCGGGGCTGCCAGCCGGGGCCACCAATGTCACCACGCGTCTTGCCGCATCGACCAGGCATGCAGAGTGGGCCATGGTCCGAGTCGGCAATGACGACAGCGTTCGCGTCTGGGTGGTCTACCCTGAGCGCCGCACGAATGCGCCGGTGGTCATCGTCGTGCACGAGATCTTCGGTCTCAGCACCTGGATTCGCGGCGTCGCCGATCAGCTCGCGGCCGATGGTTTCATTGCCGTGGCTCCGGATTTCCTGACCGGATACACCGGCGTATTTCATCCCGATAGCCTTCCCGTCGATTCCGCCCGTGCACTCATTCGCCGGCTCGATGCCGATCAGATACAGAGGCGGATTGATGCGACGGCTCGTTGGGGAATGGCCCTCCCCGCTGCGGTGTCGCGATATGGGATCGTCGGTTTCTGCTGGGGAGGCTCGGTGGTGTTCAATCACGCCGTCCATTCGCCAACGCTGGGGGCGGGAGTCGCCTACTACGGCGCAGCTCCCGAACCAGGTCGCCTAACGCCCGTCCGGGCGCCGGTTCTGGGCCTCTACGGGGAAAACGACGCCCGGGTCAACGCCACCATCGCGCCAACCGACTCCGCCATGAGGGTGATGGGCAAGACGTATCAGGCGCAGATCTTTCCCGGCGCCGGACATGGCTTCCTGCGGCAGCAAGAGGCGCCGTCCGGTGCGAATCTCGAGGCGACGCGCCGTGCATGGCCCGCGACGCTCGCGTGGTTCCGGCGATATCTCGAAGGCGCCTGATCGAGAATTATGACGCTCCGGTTCGCGTATGCGGTTCTGTTTCTCGTCGGGCTGGTCCTCGGCGTGATCGCGATGCTGATCGGCATTCAGAAGGACAGCCCGCCGCGCACCGCTCGGTCGTTGTTCAACCTCGCTACCGTCGGCGCCTTTGTGACGGTCATGGGCGCGGTGGGCTACCCGCTCGCTCGCTACACGACACTCAGTGCTCTGGCTATCTCGGCTATCGCCCTCGCGGCAGGTCTCGCGGGATGGGGATTGGCCGTCGCCATGATCGCCGGCTGGGCGGTGCCGGCCGCCAGACGCGACACCGAGGACGAGCGATATGTCTTCCAGGGATTCGTTGGGAAGGTGACGCAGCTCATCGGCAACGGTACCCCTGGCGAGATCAGCTACCAGGTCGAGGGAGCCTGGCACCGCGCACGCGCACTCAGTCTCGATGGACAACCCATTGACATCGGCACCGAGATCGTGATCGAGCGGATAGAGGACGGCATTGCGTGGGTCGAGCGGTGGAGCACCATCGAGCGTCAGCTCGAGCTTCCCTGAACGGTACGGTTCTCGCGGCGCTCGATCTTCGAGCAAGGCCTACAGTCTGATACTGGGTGTGGTGCCGTGGTCTTTGCCGTTGTTCTCGTCGCGTTCTTCGTGCTGCGCATCGTCGTGGCCACGATCGTGTTCCTCTTCATCCTTCCGGATGGCGATCGTTGTCCCATTTGTGACGACGTCACGCTGCGCGTTCAGTCCCGTGGCTGGAATACGCTCATGCCGTGGTTTCGCACGAGCTGGTGCATGCGCTGTAACTGGGAAGGTCTGCACCGCCATGGATCGGTGACCCCCGCCACACCCGTGACTCGATCTGCAGAACCGGTGAGCCGTCGGCACTAAGCGCGCGCTATGCGCTATCGGCCCGAACGAACACCTTCAGCCATTCGGGCCAGTTCCCGCTGAGGTCGAAGAAATCCTCGTAGTACACGAGGCCTACCCGTTCCAGCTCTTCGACAAAGGTCGTGAGCTCTTCCTCGCCAGGTATCGGCCCGATCGCGATGAGATCTCCTTCGATGCGGAACTCGTCAGGCGTGAGATTGAGACGCTCATCAATGGCCTGACGCGTGAGCCCTGTGCGCTCGAACGCGCTTTTGCGAATGAGGATGGTCGGAACGGCGAACGGAATCGACAGTGGCATCGTGACCCCAACGCGGTCTGTGGCTGAAAGCGAATGGTGAGCAGAGCAGCCCGACGGCCGCAACTGCGCATTCCGCATTCCGCGCCCCAATGAGCTATTTTCTCACCATGTCGCGAGCTCCCGAAATGGAACTGGATGTGCTGGTCGTCGGCGGCGGCCATGCCGGTACCGAGGCGGCGGTGGCGGCAGCACGCGTTGGTGCTCGCGTCGGCCTCATCACGAGCGCGCTCGAGACGATCGGTCAGATGTCGTGCAACCCTGCCATTGGCGGCGTCGCAAAGGGCACCGTTGCGCGCGAAGTCGACGCGCTTGGCGGTATCATGGGGCGCGCGACTGATCTCGCCATGATCCAGTTCCGCATGCTCAATCGGAGCAAGGGGCCCGCCGTGTGGGCACCTCGAGCTCAATGCGATCGCAGTTTGTATCGGCGCGCCGCGCGATCCTTGCTCGAATCACACGACCGCCTGGCGACGATTCAGGGCACGGTAGCACGGCTGCTCATTGACGAGGTCAACGGACGCATCATCGGCGTCGAGACACTGGAAGGCCGGCGGTTCGGGGCGAAGGCGATCGTCATTACGACCGGGACGTTTCTGCGCGGTCGCATTCACATCGGCACGGGCACCGCCATCCCGGGCGGGCGCGCCGGAGATGCCCCCGCGACCCACCTGGCGGAGCAGCTCGAGCGCCTGGGTCTCACCGTCTCGCGATTCAAGACGGGCACGCCTCCGCGTATCGACGGTCGTTCCGTCGATTACTCGAATCTTCAGCGCCAGGAAAGCGAGCTCGAGGACTTCGACTTTCGCTGGTCGCATTTCTGGACGAATGAGGAACGCGCGCTTCACCCGCGCCAGCTGCCCTGCTGGATCACCTATGCCGGATCCGAGGTCAAGCGAATCATCCGCGAGAACCTGGAGCGGTCGGCGATGTATGGCGGCGCGATCGGTGCGCGCGGACCGCGCTACTGCCCGTCGGTCGAAGACAAGATCGTGAAGTTTCCCGACGTCGAGCGGCACCAGATATTCCTCGAGCCCGAAGGGCACGACACGCACGAGCTCTACGTCAATGGTCTGTCGACTTCGCTTCCTCCCGAGGTACAGCTCGAGTTCCTTCGCGCAGTTCCCGGACTCGAGAACGTCCTGATGACGCGTGCCGGGTATGCGATCGAGTACGACTACTATCCGCCGACGCAGCTCGACGCCTCGCTTCAGGTAAAGGTCCTGCCTGGCTTGTTCTTCGCTGGACAGATCAATGGCACGACCGGATATGAGGAAGCGGCGGGACAGGGAGTCGTTGGCGGCATCAACGCCGCACTCTTTTCCCTCCAGCGTCCGCCCCTCATCCTCGGCCGGCAGTCGTCGTATATCGGCGTGCTCGTCGATGATCTGGTGACGCGAGGCGTCGATGAGCCGTACCGACTCTTCACATTGCGCTCCGAGTTTCGGCTGACCGTGCGGCAGGACAATGCGCTCCGGCGACTGGCCCCCACCGCCATTTCACTCGGAATGCTCACCGACGAGGAGGCGTGCGTCGTGGAGCAGCGGCTGGCGGCCGAGGAGCGTCTGCGTGACCTCGCCGAACAAACGAGTGTGCGCCCTGATGTCGTCAACGATGTGCTCATCGCAGCCGGCAGTGCACCCATTCAGCACTCCGTGAAGGTGGTAGAGCTCGCGAAGCGGCAGGATCTATCGCTGCGGACGCTGCTCGATGCGGCCGGCGTCGGACGCGATCTGCCTGACGACGCCGCGATCACCGCCGATCTCGAGATCAAGTACGAGGGATACTTCGCGCGCGAGCGCGATCAGGCGGACCGGCTACGCCGTATGGGTGATTTCGCTCTCGATTCGGATCTCGCGTACGACGACATGCTGTCGCTCTCATTTGAAGCACGCCAAAAGCTCGCGGCCATTCGGCCACTGACCTTGGCACAGGCATCGCGCATCCCAGGCGTGTCGCCGAGCGACCTGCAGAACCTGGTTCTCGAGGTAGGAAAGCGCCGGCGGTTGACACGACGCTAGCCTGAAGGCACTCGACGACGCGAGCAGTGTAGATTCTTGGTGAACCATTTTCGCCAGGGAGCTCTCATGCGTCGTCTCGTGCTGTTTTCATTGCTTGCTGCCGCGACGCCGGTCGCCGCGCAGCAAGGTTCACCCTCCTCCGCCTCGCAGGGGCCGGATATCGTCACTTCGGCGACCGGTGAAGCGCGGGTGACTCCGGATCGCGCGCACGTGCTCATCGGTGTGCAGACACGTGCCGCAACGGCGGCGCAGGCTGGGGCCGATAACGCCAGGAAGACGCGCGCGGTCATTGACGCGATCAAGGCACGCGGGATTCCCGCAGCACAGATCGGCACCAGCGAGTACAACCTTTATCCCGAGTACGATAACCGGGAGCCGCCGCGTGAAGGACCACAAACGCCACGGGTCATCGGCTACGTCGCGAACAACACGGTGCGTGTCGAGGTGCGCCAGCTCGATCAAGTCGGCGCGGTGATCGACGCCGCGCTCGCCGCGGGTGCCAACATGGTGAACACGATCCAGTTCTTCGCGTCGAACGTCGACGCCGCGCGTCGCACGGCGCTGGCGGAGGCGGTCGCGCGGGCGCGCGCCGACGCGGACGCGCTGGCGCGGGCCGCTGGAGGATCGCTTGGTGCGCTTCTCGAGTTGAACACGCAGTCACCACCGGTGCGGCCTGTGTACGCCGAGCGACTCATGCGAATGGACGCGGGTGTCGGGGCGGCCCAGACGCCGATCGAGCCCGGTCAGCAGACGCTCACGGTGTGGGTTGGCGGCCGCTGGGCGTTCGTTCCCGGTGGTGCCCGTTAGGCGCGCGGGATGATGAGCGAAGGGGCCCCAATGGGGCCCCTTTTTTATGGCCTCTGGCATTGGCCACGAACCGTCGCTTTCTCATTTAAGTACGCACACGCTACTAATTCGGGCGCGGCTTCACGCCTTCATGGCGCGCTAATAGGACGTGATAATGGCCGTATTATGACGTGATAGTGTTGTTTAAAATGCGCGCTTGGCATGGGTGGGGGGCCGTTTCCTCGGCGGCCTTACCCCGCGTGTCACGTGACACGCTCAACGCAGTGTGCCACGTGACACAACCCGACGATTACCTTGAGCGTGGTCGCAAACGCTCGCTTGCCTCACGGTCGCGATGGTTATATTCCGCGACCGAACCTGGAGCCGAATGGGGCTACTCGCGTGGGTCGTGTAATCGCAATCGCCAACCAGAAGGGCGGGGTAGGCAAGACGACCACCGCCGTCAATCTCGCCGCTAGCCTCGCCGCGGCGGAGAAGAAGACACTTCTCCTCGACGGCGATCCCCAGGGCAATGCGACGAGCGGCGTCGGCGTGACGCGCGAGCAGATGAACCTCACCGTGTACGACGCCCTCATTGGCGCGGCGCGGATTGGAGAGGTCGTCGTCAAGGCCGTTCAGTTCACGCATCTGGACGTCGCACCCGCGACCCCTGACTTGGCGGGCGCCGAAATCGAGCTCGTCGACCATCGCTCCCGCGAGCTCGCCATGCGCGAAGCCCTCGAGCCCGTTCGCGACGACTACGACTTCATCCTCATCGACTGCCCGCCTTCGCTCGGCCTCATCACGGTGAACATGCTCGTCGCGGCGGACACGATCCTCATCCCGCTTCAGTGCGAGTACTACGCGCTCGAGGGAATCTCCCAGCTCCTCAATACCGTCCACCTTCTGCAGCGCGGACCCAACGAGCACCTGGCAATCGAGGGCGTCGTCCTCACCATGTACGACGCGCGCCTCAACCTCTCACGCCAGGTGGCCGCTGATGCTCGCGAATACTTCGGATCCAAGGTCTTCCAAACGGTCGTCCCGAGAAATGTCCGACTCGCGGAGGCCCCGAGCTTTGGGAAGCCGATTCTCCTGTACGACGTAGCCTCGATCGGCGCGCAAGCATATATGTCGATCGCGAAGGAGCTCATCGAACGACCCGCGCGAGAGGGCGATGGCCCTGAGCGCGAGGGTGACGGCGCAGTTCCGACACTCGTCAGTACCTAGCCCGAAAGCGTCCGCGGACCCTGCTCCGCTTACGGACGCCGGAGGATCCACATCGTGCCCCTCCCCCATGTCCGTCGATAAGCCACGCCGACTCGGCCGCGGGCTCGAGGCCCTCATCACCAGCAGCGCGACCACCCCCACGAGCGCCGAACGCCGGGCGGTGCAGCACGTTCCAATCGCGCAGATCCGAGCCAACCCGTACCAGCCACGAAAGGAATTCCGCCCCGAGGACCTTGCCGAGCTTCAGGCGAGCCTTCAGGCCAACGGCCTGCTGCAGCCTGTCGTCGTTCGGCCGGGCGCCGACGGCGGTTATGAGCTCATCGCCGGAGAACGGCGCCTTCGCGCCGCGACACAGCTCGGATGGACCGACATTCCGGTCGTCGTGCGCGACATCGACGATCGCACGCTGCTCACCCTCGCTCTTGTCGAGAATCTGCAGCGCACCGACCTGAACGCGGTCGAGGAAGCAGAAGGGTACCAGCGGCTCATCGAGGAATTCGGGCTGACTCAACAGCGCGTGGCCGAGATCATCGGGAAGGACCGCACGACCATCGCCAATACCCTCCGCGTTCTCCAGCTACCCGCAGCCGTGCGAAGACTAGTACAGCAGGGCGAGCTGACCCTCGGCCACGCCCGTGCGCTTCTCGCCTTCGAGGATGAACGCACCATCACCGACATCGCGCGTGAAGCCGTCGCGAAAGGACTGTCCGTCCGCGACGTCGAGGCGCGCGCCCGGCGCGCGCGTCCCGAGAAGCGGCACCCGATCGTGAAGACGCAGAACCGGAGCTACTCGGAAATCCAGCGTCTGGAAGACCAGCTTCGGAAGCACCTCCAGACCGACATCGCTATAACAGTGTCGCGAGACTATCGCGGCAGTATCGCGATATCGTTCTACTCAGCGGAAGATCTCGAACGAGTGCTCGACCTTATCCTCGGCTCACGACGCGACACGACATGACGGACCCTACCCACCCCAGAAGCCAAGGCTACGGCAATATCTACACGCCGCACGCTGGATCGATGATCATCCAGGTGCAGCGTGAGTCCGGACTCGCCAACCGCACGATCATCTTCACCCAACGGCAGGTCCGCCTCCTCCGGATGGCACTGTACGTAGGCGGCGCGCTGCTCACTGTCGGCACCATCAGCTGGGTCTATCTCGCCGCGCAGGCCGCTCGGGTTCCATTCCTCACCGGACGGGTCACGACGCTTAGCAAGGAAGTGCAGCAGCTCGACACCCTGCAAGCGCGCCTCGCGGAAATGGAGCGGCGGTTCCTCCAGGTGCAAACGATGATGGGAGCGAGTGGGCCGGTGACGGCTGCGAAGGAGCCCGTGGTCGCCGCACCGTTGCCACCGCCCAGGGCGGACACCGCAACGCCTACGCTTCCGTCGCTGTGGCCGCTCGAGGTCGAGGGATACGTGACACGAGGAAGCGCGGACTCCACCGATTACAGTGGCCCGCATCCCGGGCTCGACGTCGCCGTCCCAGTCGGCACACCAATTCGTGCCGCTGGAGGTGGGACAGTCGTCGAAGTGGGGGACGACGCGAAATACGGCAAGTTCGTGAGACTCGAGCACCGCGACGGGTACGAAACGCTCTACGCCCACGCGAGCCAGATTCTCGTGAAGCAGGGGGAAAAGATTCCGTCCGGCCGCGCGATCGCCCTCTCGGGAAACACTGGTCAGTCCACGGCGCCGCACCTTCACTTCGAAGTCCGTCAGGGTGGCGCGGCCGTGGATCCGATGCTGCTCATCACCAAGAAGAAGGAATGACTCATGGCGATCTTCAAGGACACACCCGCGCCGGCGGGCGACGGGAAGACCGGCGGTAACGGCGAAGGCACACTCTCGATCATCGCCGGCGGAATGCGCGTGATCGGCGACATCGAGACGGAAGGCGTGATCAAGATCGAGGGTCGAGTCGAAGGCTCGATTCGCGCCGGTCGCCAGGTCCTCATCGGTCGCCAGGGCGAAGTCAAAGGCGACATCACCACCCGCGAGGCGGTAATCGGCGGCAAGGTTCAAGGCACGGTGAGCGCCACGGAGCGTCTCGAGATACAGGCGACGTCGACGATTGTCGGAGACATCAACACCAAGTCGATCGCCGTTGCCGAAGGTGGTCGGATCAACGGGACGGTCCGCATCGCTGACGTCTCCGAAGCGACGCAGCGCCAGGAATACTCCTCGAAGGAGAAGCAACCAGTCGCCGTCGTGCGCTGACCTCACCGCGCGACCGCAAGCCGCGTATACTACGCGAGGCAGGGGCTCAACCGCCCTGCCTCGCGTTTCGTTTTCCACACCACGCATCCACCGACGCCATCAGCGCTTATGGTCGCTTTTCCGTCGAGTCGCCGCTGCTTTTCCACAGCTTTCCACGCCATTCCACTTCTGCTCACCCTCGCGTGCGGCGAAGCCAGCCGGGAATCGCGCGCGCCCTCGTCCTCCGCTAGCGACTTCAAGGTAGCCCTGCTGACACCGGGCCCGATCTCCGACCAGGCATGGAACAGCGGAGCATATCAGGGACTAATGCGCATCCGCGATTCACTCGACGCCTCGGTGAGTCACATCCAGACGCGGACTCCCGCCGACTTCGAGGAGAACTTCCGACACTACGGCGCGGAAGGGTACCAGCTCGTCTTCGGCCATGGCTTCGAGTTTCAGGATGCCGCCGAGCGGGTCGCGCCGGAGTTTCCGCGCACCGTTTTCATCACGACATCGGGGAGCCGGGTGGCGCCTAACGTCTCGCCCATGGTGTTCGGGTTCGAGGACCCCTCGTACGTAGCGGGGGTTCTCGCGGGATCCCTCACCAGATCGAATGTCATCGGCGCAATCGGTGGAACGGAAATCCCGCCGGTGCGCAGCAGCTTCGCCGCTTTCGAGGCTGGCGCACGCGCGGTCAACTCGCGCGTGCGCATTCTCACCTCGTATGTGGGCAACTGGGAGGATGCGAGCGCCGGCAAGGAGCAGGCAATCGCGCAGATTCGGCGGGGCGCTGACTTCATCTTTCAAAACGCAGACGCCGCGGGCCTTGGGATTTTTCAGGCAGCCCGAGAATCGAAAGGCGTGGCCGTCTTCGGCGCCAACATCGATCAGAACGCGGTCGCTCCGGACGTCATCATCGGGAGCGTCGTCATCGATCTCCCACATGCGTTTGTCTCCGTCGCCCGAGATGTGAAGGAAGGGCGGTTTCGTCCGGGTGTTCTGCGCCTGGGAAGCACGACCGGCGTAACCAGGTTCGTGCTCAACCCCACCTGGCGAGCCCGTATTGCCCCAGAGGTGCTCGCCCGTGTCGACTCGATTGAGCGGCGCATCATCAGGGGCGAGCTGCAGCCACCGCGCATCGAATTCGTCGATTCCGTCGGTCGCGGTCCGTGAACGGGGTCACCGTCGCGGATATCGCCCGTCATCTCGATGCGGTGTTGCGCGTCGATGAAGTCCCAGACTTCTCCGGCGCGCTCAACGGCATTCAGGTCGAAACGGAGGCGCCGATCACGCGGGTCGCGGCGGCAGTTGATGCTCGCGAGCGGACGATTCGCGCCGCGGCCGCGGCCGGCGCGAACCTGCTCATTGTGCACCACGGGTTGTTCTGGAACGGCACACAGCCCCTGCGGGGGGCATTTCTGCGTCGCGTGCGTTTGCTCCTCGAGCATGATATCGCGGTGTACAGCGCTCACCTCCCACTCGACATGCATCCCGAGCTGGGAAACAATGCGCTGCTCGCTCGCACGCTCGGCCTCGAGCCATCGGCTGGGTTCGCACGGTACAAGACAGTCGACATCGGTGTTGCCGGAGCCTGCGACGTACCCACCGTGGAGTTGGTGGCCCGCGCGGCTCGATTCGCCAGCGAGCACGGCCATGAGGTGCGCACGGCAGGCGACATAGGCACGAAGGTCACCAAACGCTGGGCGATCTGCACGGGAGCAGGCGCCGGTCAGGAGACCCTTCGTGAGGCGATCTTCGCTGGCATCGACACCTTGATCGTCGGCGAAGGTCCACACTGGACGGCCATCGACGCCGAAGAAGCCGGCCTAACGATCATCTACGCCGGGCACTACGCCACGGAGACCCTGGGAGTTCGCGCGATTGCCGCAGAGCTTGGTGAGACGTTCGGACTGCCTTGGGTGTTTCTGGACGCACCGACCGGATTGTGACGGCAGCGGCGCTCTCGCTTCGGTCGATTGTCAAGCGATTTGGGCCAGTTGCGGCCCTGAACGGCGCGTCGCTCACCGTGACACGCGGAACGGTCCACGCGTTACTGGGAGAGAATGGCGCCGGGAAGACCACCCTCATGCGGATCGCATACGGGCTCGAGCGACCCGATGCGGGCGTCGTGGAGCTCGACGGACACGCCGTGACGTTGCGCACGCCGGCCGATGCCATCGCTCACGGGGTTGGCATGGTTCAGCAGCATTTCTCCCTCGTGCCGGCGATGACCGCCGCCGACAACGTTGCGTTAGGCGGCAGCGGACGGTATCACCCTCGCCAAGCCGCCGAGCACGTCCGCGCACTTGCGGATAAAACGTCGCTCAGAATCGACCCCATGGCTCGCGCTGGCGATCTGCCTCCCGCTGCACAACAGAAGCTGGAGCTCCTCAAGATTTTCTCGCGGGAGGCCCGAACCCTGATCCTGGACGAGCCCACAGCAGTCCTCGCGCCCGCCGAGGCTCAGGAGCTGATGTCGCTCGTACGGCGGGTCGCCGACGACGGAGGCGCCGTGGTGCTGGTCACCCACAAGCTGCGGGAAGCACTCGCCATCGCCGATGAGGTGACGGTGCTGCGCCGCGGGCGGACGGTCCTGACCACCCACGCAACGGCGATCTCGCAGGACGAGCTCGCTCGGACGATGTTTCCTGATGGAGTCGGTCTCGAGGGAACCCATTCCGTACCGAGAGAAGCCGGTCCGCTCGTCGCGGAGCTTCGCGACGTCGAGCTTCGTGACACACACGGCGTAGCCCGAATTCGCAACGCGTCGCTCAGCGTGCGTGCGGGAGAAATTCTGGGAATCGCGGGAGTCGAAGGGTCCGGGCACTACGAATTGTTGCTCGCGCTGGCAGGACGACTCGCGCCCTCCGGTGGCGAGATACGCGTCCCGCGAGATATCGCGTTCATTCCCGAGCATCGCCAGCGGGATGCGCTCATCCCGACCTTCTCGGTGACCGAGAACATCGCCCTACGAAACGCCGCGCGCGCGCGCGGTCGCATCCCCTGGCAGGACGTTGCGCGACGCGCACGTGCACTCGTTGACGTGCACGGCATCCGCGTCAGCAACGTAAACGCGCCCGCTCGGACGCTGTCGGGCGGAAACCAGCAGAAACTCGTATTGGCGAGAGAGCTCGATGACGGCCCGCCGCTGATCGTCGCCGAAAATCCCACGCAGGGGCTCGATGTGCGCGCCGCGCTGTCCATCCGTGGCCGCCTCGTCGCCGCTCGCGATGCGGGAGCCGCCGTCGTCGTATACGCGAGCGACCTCGACGAGCTCCTTGCGCTCGCCGACCGTGTCATTGTCGCATTTGGCGGAGCTGTTCAGGAAGTCCCGCGGGATGCAGATCGCATCGGTCGCGCAATGCTTGGCGCGCTGGCGTGAACGAGGACTCGCATCCCCTCCGCTGGCGCGCGCTCGCTCTGCTCGCCGTCGCCGAGTTGTTGGCGATGTCGCTCTGGTTCGCCGGCACGGCGGTATCTCCGGTTCTTCAGGCGCGTTGGACCCTGGATGCAGCGCAGGTCGGGTGGCTCACCGCCATCGTTCAGCTCGGGTTCGTCGTGGGGACGGCGCTGGCCGCGGTGCTCAACCTCGCCGATTTAGTACCGTCACGGTACTATGTAGCCGCGTGTGCCACGTTAGGCGCGATGGCCAATGGGCTGCTGCTGGTCAGCGACCGGTTTCCCGTCGCATTGGCGTCGCGGTTTCTCACCGGATTCTTTCTCGCCGGTGTGTATCCTCCGGCGATGAAGATGGCGGCCACGTGGTTTCGCTCGCGGCGTGGGCTCGCCATCGGCATCATCGTCGGGGCGTTGACGATCGGGAAGGCACTCCCTTTTCTCGTGAAGGCGTTCGCCTGGGGTGATCTGGCGCCGGTGATTCTCGGATCATCCCTGTTCGCGATTGCCGGCGCCGGCATCGTCGTGATTGCCTACCGGGACGGCCCGTATCCGTTCGCATCGCGCCCGTTCTCCTGGGGACTCGTGCGAACCGTCGTGCGCACCCGCCGCTGGCGCCTGGCGACCGGAGGCTACCTCGGCCACATGTTCGAGCTCTATTCGTTCTGGGCCTGGATCCCCGCATTTCTCGCCGCCAGCGCCGCGGCATCGCGCACGCCTTCCAGCGAGCAGACGGTTGCGTTGACGGTGTTCCTCGTGATTGCCTTTGGCGCCCTGGGATGCGTCTGGGGTGGCGTGGCTGCCGACCGTCGCGGGCGAGAGCGCGTGATCACGATCGCGCTCGCGGCCAGCGGAAGTTGCGCGCTGCTTGCGGGGGCGTTTTTCGGGCTGGATCTGCATCTCACAGCGGCCATGGTTGCCGTCTGGAGCTTCTTCGTCATCGCTGACAGTGCACAATTCAGCGCGCTCGTGACGGAAGCGGTGCCTCCCCACGCCGTGGGGACCGCGCTCACGACGCAGACCTGCCTCGGCTTCCTCCTCACGCTGATCTCGATTCAGCTGATTCCTCCCGTCGTCGAGCGCGCGGGGTGGGGAGCCGCATTCGGGATGCTCGCCCTTGGGCCTATCGCGGGCATTCTCGCCATCCGCAGCCTGGCGCGGCGACGCGAGGTTCCGGCGTAGCGTTCGTCATCCTGGCAGTTCTAGCTGCCGGAACGGTCACCATCCCTGCACAACGCCTTGCCACATCGGCCGGATGGGCCGGCATGTCGGCTGCTTCCCCCCGTGCGCGGTCACGGCGGGAATGGGCTCGCCGTGCGTATCGATGACGACCTCCGCAAGAACGGCGGAGCACTGCTACAGGAGCTACGTATGATGACCGTTCGCACTCTCGTTCCGACACTCGACCGCGTACTGTCCTTGAACCGGGAGCTCGACCGGGTGTTCACACGCAACTTCGGGAGCTCGGGCGCATGGCTGCCAGCAATGGATGTCGTCGAGCGCGCTGACGCATTCGTCGTAACGCTCGATGTGCCCGGCGTCTCTCACGACGCGATCGACCTCACCTTTGATCACGGTGCGTTGACGATTCGCGGGACGCGCGCCGGCGCCGAGTATGGCGATCAGGACAGGATCTACGTAGCGGAGCGCACGCTTGGTGAGTTCGAGCGCGTCGTGCGCCTCCCAGAGACTGTCGACGGCGATCGCATTCAAGCCTCGTTCGATCGGGGTGTGGTGACAATCGTCATCCCGAAGGCCCCCGCTGCACGCGCTCGCAAGATTGCAATCTCGATCAACGGGCATCAGAACTAACGCCTGGATCCAATCGGGCACAGCTCGCGGGTGGGGCTCATGTACAGGCCCTGCCCGCGCGCGCATCAACGGGGGTGCGGTCTCGTAGATCGTCGCATAGACTTGCGGCGTGCTGCGATTCTATCGCGCCCGGTGGTCCGGCGTCGCGCTCGCCCTCGCGGTTCTCGCGCTTTCTCTCGCCCTGCTCGCCGGCGTGCTTCACCTCGCCGGCTATGACGCGGGACGAGCGCTCGCCGCACTCTGGCGCGGCTCCTTCGGCAGCGCGAATGCGCTCGCGTCCGCGACGCTGGTCCGCGCCACACCGCTGCTGCTCGCGGGACTGGGCGTCGCCCTCGCCTTCCGTGCCGGAATCTGGAACATAGGCGCCGAGGGCCAGCTCCTGGCGGGGGCGGTTGCCGCGACCGGTCTGAGCGTCCTCCTGAGCGACGCGCCGCGGCTCCTCCTCGTCCCCGCGATCCTTGTCGCGGGCGCGCTCGCGGGAACCTTCTGGGCGTCCATCGCCGAAGTGCTCCGGCGGCGCCGTGGCGTGCTCGAGGTCATCTCGACCATCATGCTCAACTTCGTGGCGCTGCATCTGGTTGGCGTGCTGGTCCATGGTCCGCTGCAGGAGCCGTTAGGCATCTACCCGCAAAGTGCGCCCATCGCGGAGGGGGCGCGCCTGCCACGCATCGTTCCAGGGACGCGACTGCACGCCGGATTCGCCATCGCTCTTCTGGCCGCACCGCTGTTGTGGTGGTGGCTGCGATCGACGGCGGCCGGATTTCGCCTGCGCGCCGTGGGAGCCAACCCCGATGCAGCGAAGGTGGCGGGCCGAATCGATGCGGCGCACGTCGCGGGCATGGCATTTCTCGTCGGTGGGGGCCTCGCCGGGCTTGCCGGGGCTGTCGAGGTGTCTGGGGTGACCTTCGCGCTCTATGAAAACCTGTCCCCTGGATACGGCTACACCGCTATCGTCGTCGCGCTGCTCGGTCGCCTCGACCCGCTGGCGATCATATTCTCGGCGATCCTCTTTGGTGCCCTCGAGTCTGGCGCCCTCGCCATGCAGCGGGAGGCAGGGATTCCCTCGGTCGTCGTCACGGCGATCGAGGCCGTGCTGGTGTTGACGGTGCTTCTCGCCGACCGGTGGGCCACATCGGGAGCCACACCTAACGAACACGGCGAGGCGTTCCCCGATGCGGCCCATGACGCGCCGGATGTCGGTCATCCTCCCACTCCGGGTATCGCGTGACCGCCGGCATTGACGCGCTGCTGGAGGCATTGGTGCGCACGGCGACGCCGCTCGCCCTTGCCGCACTCGGTGAAACCGTGGTCGAGCGCGCGGGCGTGATCAACATCGGACTGGAGGGAATCATTCTCGCCGGAGCGTTCGGAGCCCTGGTGGGCGCGAGCACGGGAGCCATGGGCGGCATCGCCGCGGGGCTCGTGGCGGGCGTGGCCACTGCGGCCGTGTTTGCTGCCTTCGCTCTCGGGGCACGTGCCGATCAGATCATTGTCGGCACGGCAATCACACTCCTCGCTACCGGCGTCACGGGCACGGTGTATCGCACCGCGTACGGTACCGCCGGCGCGGCGTTGAGCATTCCCACCGTGGCACCGTTGCCTATTCCCCTCTTATCCGACCTTCCGCTCATCGGTCGCGCACTCTTTGCGCAGCCGGTGTTTACCTACGCGGCGTATCTTCTCGTTCCGGCGCTGTGGTGGTGGCTGTATCGAACTCACACCGGTCTGGCCCTTCGTGCCGTCGGCGAGGCTCCGGAGGCGGCTCGCACGGCCGGAGTGCGCGAGCGCCGATTGCGGGTGGGCGCTGTTCTCTTTGGCGGGTTACTCGGTGGCGCCAGCGGAGCATCCCTCGTGCTCGCACAGTCCGGAACCTTCGCTGAAGGCATGTCGGCTGGACGCGGCTTCATTGCCATAGCCATTGTGGTCCTCGGCCGCTGGCATCCTGTGGGCGTGGGGCTTGCGGCACTCTTGTTCGGCGCGGCGAGTGCGCTCCAGTTCTTCTTCCAGGCGACGGGATGGCACGTTCCGTATCAGATTTTCCTGCTGCTGCCCTACGCGCTCACCCTCGTCTTGCTGGGTGTGCGCCGAGGACATGCCGCGGCGCCGGGAGCTCTCGGGCAAGCGTGACACGCGCAAGGCTCTCGTGAAGCGCTCGCTGGTGTTGCGCGCCAATCCCACGGTGCGCCAGACCCAGGCGATTCTCGTGCGGCTGGACCGCGCCCTCCGGGAGCGCGGCGCCACGACGGACCGCGCGCCGGGAGGGGAGCTGACCTTTCGAATGCCGCCACCGTGGAAGCTCGCGCGCATTGGCTGGCTCGGCTTGATCACACGCGGGACGGCGACACTCAGCGCATGGGGCGGTGGGCCATGGCGTGTGAGCTACCGGCTCTATTTCGGCGCGCTGCAAGCAACGACTGCACTGATTACCCTCATCATCGCGGTTCTCGGATGGGGCTGGCCGCGAGTCGCTCTGCTCAGTGCCGTGCTCGCTCTGTGGATGATCGGGTATGGGTCACTTCATCTCCTCGCCGCGCATCATTTTCGAGATTTCCTGAGCGGGGTCATGACCGATGTCATGGGGCCTCGCGTCCCAGCCCGAGCTGAACAGGCGAGTGCGCCGGCGACTTCTCAGCAGCCTGAGTGAGCACTCTCCCAGCTTTCTTGCCAGACACCGTCGCCGGATCGCTGGATGAAGGCGTAGGTGACCCAGTCCGCACCTGTGCGCTCGATCACGACGGTCGGCAGCCCCTGAGGGCGTAGACTTACCGCCGCGAGCGGAGTGGCTCGCTCGACGTTCACTTCGTCTCCCGATGCGCGCTCCGAATACCCTACCCGCCACTCCGCTGTCGGTGTCTCGCGCTCTGCGATGAGCAGGAGTGTTTCCTCGCGCGGGTTCGCTTCAACGTTGACCCGCCGAACAATCTCGGCGATGACGGTCGCTCTTCCTGCCGGCGGCGTGAACAGGTGCGCCGCGCGGATCACGAAGGGCAGTCCGCGAAATGCGCGAGAGGTATCGTTAGGTAACACCGCCGCCAGCCGGGTGAGCTGGACGGCAAGTCGTGCCGAATCTCCGGACGCGAGCGATTCAATCGGTCGAAGTATGATCGGCGAGGCGACACCGCGCTGAAATGCCACCGTCCAGCTTCGAGATGAATCCACGGCCAAGGCAACCGCTGGCCACACGGCACACTCTTCATCGATGGACGCAAACCCTCGAATGCGCAGCGAGCCCGCTGCTCCATCGGCGCCGACGGCCTCGGCGATGAACCCGCGCACCGCATCCTCGTCCAGCACCGCTGTCGAGTCCAGTTCGCTCACCGTCGGATAGATCGCGCGCGTAAGCGAGTCATCCCGTACGAGGAGTACGGTACCTGCGCTGCTCTCCCACCGTCGCACGGGCTCCCGCGCCGGAAGCGACTCGACAGCGCCTACGGACGGTGGCAGTGTTGTGTCGGTTCGCTGTCCGGCGTCTCTCGCTCGGTCGCATGCGGCGAGAGTGACCAGCGTGAACGAGGCAAGCACAGAACGCCGCGCGAACCGCCAGGAGGTCAGCATGGCGCAAAAATCGAGTCGCGCGGACGGCGCGTCAACGGCTGTGCGATAACCCGTACAAGGAGAGTCATGGAGACGACGGGCAGGACAGTCGCGGAAGAGCAAGCCTCCGGTAGACCTGGCGTGCTGAATCGACTCGGCTTGCATCGCCGCGAGTTGCGCTCATGGGCGATGTACGACTGGGCCGCCTCGTCGGTACAAACCACGATCATGGTTGCGGTTTTCCCGATCTATTTCATCCGCGTGGCCGGAGCGAACGTACCGTCGGAAGTCGCGAACCAGCACCTCGCCACCGCGAACGCGATCAGCGTCGCCATTGTTGCGCTCCTCTCCCCTGTCCTCGGGGCCATCGCGGACTACTCCGGACGCAAAAAGCGGCTGCTGGCGGTCTTTCTCGTCACCGGCGTCATCTCGACGGCAGCAATGTTCTTCATCGGATCCGGAGATCTGAGGCTCGCGGAGATCTTGTACGTGCTATCGATGAGCTCCGTTGCCGCAACGTACGTGTTCTACGAATCATTGCTTCCGCACATCGCGAGCGAGACCGAGATGGATCGTGTATCCACTGCGGGGTATGCGATCGGCTATACCGGGGGTGGGGTTCTGCTGGCGCTGAACCTGGCCTGGATTCAAAAGCCAGAGTGGTTTGGACTACCCGCCGGCGATGGACTCACGCCCGATGAAGCCACGCTTCCAGTTCGGCTGGCGTTTCTCTCGGTCGCAATCTGGTGGCTCATCTTTTCGATCCCGCTCTTCCGAGGTGTCCGCGAGCCTCCCCGGCTTCTCGAGCAGGATGAGACGCCAAAGGGAAGCGTCGTGCGGCACGCGTTCGTTCGGCTTGGCGAGACCTTTCATGAGCTCCGTGGATATCGCCACGCGTTCCTCATGCTGATCGCCTTCCTGTTCTACAACGACGGCATCAGCACGATCCAGAAGATGGCCGCCGCCTATGCGACCGAGCTGAACATCCCGCAGAACGCCGTGATCACCGCGATCCTCATCGTTCAGTTTCTCGGGATTCCCTTCTCCTTTCTGTTCGGCATGATCGCCGGACGCATTGGCGCGAAGCGCGCCATCTTCGCCGGGCTTTTGATCTATACCGGCATCAGTATCCTCGGGTATCACATGAGCACGGCGACCCACTTTTACATTCTGGCGGCACTCGTCGGCATGGTTCAGGGCGGAACGCAGGCGCTGTCGCGCTCACTGTTCGCCAACATGATTCCACGCCACAAATCAGGCGAGTTTTTTGGGTTCTTCAGCGTCTTCAACAAGTTTGCCGGTATTTTTGGACCGCTGCTGTTCGCGTCCGTCATTGGGACGACGGGCTCGAGTCGCCAGGCGATCCTGTCCGTGATCGCTTTCTTCGCACTCGGCGGTTTCCTGCTCGCATTCGTCAACGTTCGGGTTGGGGAGCAGGCCGCTCGTGAGGCGGAACGCCGGCTGGTGGCTGACAACAAGGGATGAGAAAACGGGCGAGGAAGAGAAATCTTCCTCGCCCGCTAGCCGTCGCCTTCTTTCGGTGGAAGCCATTCCCCCACGAGATCCCAGTGCCAGGCATCACGCCGGATCCCCGTTCGCGGATCCTTGAGCGGCTTGAATTGCAACCGGGCCTCCGGCAAACCCGCCGCCCGTCCGTATTCGACCAGGCGCTCTCGGTTCGTCGATACGAGATGCGCCATCCTGTGCCCCTTCCACACGTGACGGTGGAGCCACAGCCCACCATCCATCGCGTGGATCATTCCATCACGACGCGTCGTGAACTCAACATAGCGTACGGTCGGTGGTCGCTTATCCACTCCACGCCGTATGCGCTGTCCTTACTGGCAGACGACCGCGCCATCACTCGTCGCCGGCGGGAGCACTGCGTTGCCGACGAAGATGTAGCAGCGAATGGGGCTTGCCATGAAGTGTTCGGCCTGCGCGTTCCAGCCTTGACCCGTCGCGACGCCGATGGTGATCGTCACACCGTTTGATGGGTTGACGTTCAGCGCGCCAAGCGAGCCCGCATACACTGCGTGATCGTAGAGGTACGACTCCTGGGACACGGCGAGGTTGCGTAAGTCACTCTTCATCGCAGCCGCATACGCCTTTCCCTTCGTGTTGGCGAACTTCGGGATCGCAATGGCTGCGAGAATCCCGATGATCACCACTACGATCAACAGCTCGATCAGTGTAAAGCCTGAATTACGTTTATGGTGAATCATGGTAGACCATGCCTTCGGCAGATTTAGGGGCACAACTGCCCTTAGGAGAAGGCAATGCCAGTGCCGTTTGGGGGTTGGGAGCTAAGTGATTGCCATATTTATAATTACACTGCACCAAGACATGGGGCTTGAGGGCGGTTGACCCGCCGAAATGCGATGTTCGCCGCAGAATGCGAGACCGGGAGCGCCTGAAAACGAGACGCCTGGCGGACCCCGAAAACTACTCCTTGGTCTCCATCCAATTGTCCCCAACGCCTATATCGACGACCAAGGGGACAGAAAGCACCGCGGCCTGCTCCATCTCGCGCTGGACGGTGACCGTCACGACCTCGATTTCTTCCGGCGGCGCCTCGAACACGAGCTCGTCGTGAACCTGAAGGATCATCTTCGTCCGCAGGCCGGGCGCACTCAAGGCGCTGTCGATACGGATCATGGCGATCTTGATGAGATCGGCCGCCGACCCTTGAATCGGTGAGTTGGCAGCCGTTCGCTCGCCGAAAGCGCGCACGTTGAAATTGCGATCACGCAGCTCCGGAATGTAGCGGCGCCGCCCAAAGATGGTTTGGACGTACCCGTGCTCGCGCGCGAACTCGACCATGGAGTCGAGATACCGCCGGATCCCCTGGAATCGCTCGAAGTACGCTGCGATGAACGCGCGTGCCTCGGCGAACTCGATGCGAAGTTGTCGCGACAGGGCGTGTGCACCCTGCCCGTAGATCGTCGCGAAGTTGATCGTCTTCGCGCGGGCCCGCATTTCGGCCGACACGGAATCGACTGGCACCCCGAAAATGATCGCGGCGGTTTGACGGTGAATGTCTCCGCCCGCACGAAACGCATCGACGAACGCCGGATCATCGGATAGGTGAGCAAGCAACCGAAGCTCGATTTGTGAGTAGTCGGCGGCGAGGAGCTTCCATCCCTTCCGCGGGATGAACCCGCGGCGAATGTCGCGTCCCAGCTCTCGTCGAATCGGAATATTCTGGAGATTGGGATCGCTCGACGAGAGTCGTCCCGTACTCGCGACGGTTTGATTGAATGACGTATGCAGTCGCTTGGTCTCTGGGTGCACCAGCGCTGGAAGCGTGTCGAGATATGTACTCTCGAGCTTCGACAACTCGCGATACTCCATCAGACGCTCGGGCAACTGGTGCCCTTGCTCGGCGAGCTCTTGCAGCACGCTCGCATCCGTGGAGGGGCCGGTCGACGTGCGCTTCAGGACCGGCAGCTTGAGCCGGTCGAACAGAATCTCCCGGAGCTGCAGGTTCGAGTTGATGTTGAATTCCATTCCTGCGATTTCATGGATCTCTCGCTCGACCGCCTCACGTTCGGCCTTGAATCGCTCCTTGAGTGAGCGGAACCATTCGAGATCGATCGAGATTCCCTCCGACTCCATGCGCGCGAGAACCTCGACGAGCGGCATCTCGATCTCGCGGAACAGGCGCGTGAGACCATAGGACTCGAGCTGCGGCGCAAAGCGCTCATACAGCTGGAGCGCCATGTCCGCGTCCTCGCACGCGTAGTCTCGCGCGCAGTCGATCGGACACTCTTCGAACGGAATTGCCGTCTTGCCCTTCCCACACAGCTCCTGGAACGATGTCATGCGGTGCTCGAGGAACTCCAGCGCCAGAACATCGAGCCCGTGCGAGCGACGGCCAGGATCCAGAACGTAGCTCGCGAGCATCGTGTCGAAGGTGAACCCCTGCACATCGATGCCCGCGCGCCTGAATGCCAGTACATCGAACTTGGCGTTCTGCACGACCTTCGTGACTGCGGGATCCTCGAGGAATTCACGCAGCGGAGCCATCTCGGCGGTGTCGAGCGCGGGCAGGTTACGAACGACTGGTTGACCTCGTGCCAGCGCGCGCGCGGCGATGGAGTCCAGCTCTGCTCGTGACGCGGCACTGGCGGACTTCTTCCGGCGCGCAGGCTTTGTTGCGGAGGAGTCGTCCATCGTCGCAACCGCGATCGCATCGTCGCCGCCCATTACGAGCCCGCGGTCTTCACGCGCATCGGTAGGCGCACGATCGCCGGGAATGTCGATGAGCAGCTCTCCCTGTGTGGCCGATCGAGAGCGATGTCGAAATGGGAAGTAAAAGGCTTCGCCAGGAGCGACCGCGATGGCGAGGGAAAGCAGCGTGGAGCGCAATGGGTCAGCGGCCATTGGGCTGTCGAGATCGACGATGACCTCGGTATCGACCGCGACATGAGGCGCCCGGCGGGCAAGTGCGAGCACCTCGCGCATGCGCTCGACCGTTTCGACGGTTTCGTACTTCCCGGCCGGCCGTTCCGGGGCGGCGACGACCTCTGGCGCCAGATCTCGCGCGAGGTTGTGAAACTCGAGCTCGACAAAGATCGGCCGAAGGCGCGCGACATCAGGGGGTTGAACGCGCAACCGCTCGAGCTCCAGGACGATCGGGAGATCGTCGCGAATGGTCACTAATTCCTTGGACAACCGGGCCCTGGCCGCGTTCTCGGGATCGAGAAGCGCCTCTCGAGGACGTTTCTTCTGAAGCTCGGCTGCACGAGCGAGAATGGACTCGATTGGTCCGTACTGCTGCACAAGGTCTCGAGCTGTCTTATCACCAATGCCGGGTACCCCAGGAACGTTGTCGGATGAGTCTCCGACAAGCGCGAGGTAATCCGTTACTAGCGATGGCTCGACTCCCAATCGCTCGCCGGCGTTCTCCACGCTCACCCATTGTTCCTCCACCGCTGCCGAGCCACCGCGCCCCGGATTGAGCAGCCACACGCCTGGGCGGACGAGCTGTTGAAAGTCCTTGTCGCTCGAGACCACGACGACGTTGACACCTGCCTTTGCACCCTGGCGCGCCAACGTGCCGATCACGTCATCGGCTTCGTACCCTTCCACCGCCAGCACCGGAACCCGGAAGGCGCTGAGCATCTCGGCGATACGCTCCATACCACGATCGAAATCGGATTGGAGCTCTTCACTCAGCTTCTGTCGCGTCGCCTTGTACGCCGGATAGCGCTCATGGCGAAACGACAATCCGGAGTCATGAACCCACCCGAGGTATTCGGGAGCGTGCGCCGCTTGGAGGCGTTGCAGAAAGGTGGCGATGCCATACGCCGCCGAAGTGTTCTCCCCTCGGCTGGTCGTGAGCGGCCGCGCGATGAGCGCGAAGAACGCGCGGTAAATCAGCCCGTAGCCATCGATGAGGAAGAGGCGGGGCGAGGGCGGCGGTAGGGGATGCGGCATCCCCGAAAGCTACTAAAACGTCAACGCCTGCCGAAGGCGGCAGGCGTAGACAGCATTGAACGGCCGAGAGTCTGGCTGGGTGTCAGACTCGCACCACGTTCGCGGCGTGCAGCCCTTTTTCTCCGGTGCGAATCTCGAACTCGACCTCTTGCCCTTCCGACAGAGTCTTGAATCCCTCCATCGCGATCGCGGAAAAGTGCACGAAGACGTCTTCGCCACTCTCCTGCTCAATGAAGCCATATCCTTTGGCGTCATTGAACCATTTGACTTTCCCTCTGGCCATTCGAGCTGCCTCCTGCGGGATGATACGGTTCCGTCGCCACGCTGCGGCGGAGCGAGCCGGCGTTGGCTCGCGGGCCTTATATATGTGCACCTTGAGATTTTGTCAAGAGAACCCCATGCGCCACAACAGGATACCGCATCCGACCGCGATCACGATGCGGAGATTATCATCCAGCGGACGCCGCGGCCGCTCTGCAACCGCGGCAAGAACACCGACGATGAGCGCGTCACGCCACGCGAACCCAGCAATCGCGTGCGCTCCGGCTGCGCTCGCCGCGAAGCACGCTGCGCTTCCGCCGAAGGACTTGCGGTGCACCGCTGCTCGCGTGATCGCCCGTCCGATGATCGCGGCGGCGGCATCGCCTAGCGTAACTGCGCACATGGCGGCGATCGCAACGTCGCGGGGAAAGAGAACCGCAGCAACGAGAAGGGCAAGGATCAGCCAGGTGGCACCCGACGGGCCGCGCCACTCGTGCTCACGCAGCAGGCTACCTAGAGCAGCGTCGAATACGGTGCGGGCACGGAGGTTTCGGTATCGGGCAATCTCGACGGCCAGCGCCACGGCTAGCGCAAACACCAGCACTCCTACCACCACCGTCCTCGATACACCTGCGGCGTAGCTTGCCGGTATGACCGTCGCCAACAGATGGAGTGCTTTGCGGGTGAGCTCCCGTCGGAAAGAGAGCGTGGCGTTGGGCTCTGGTGCGGGCAATGCGTCCTCCGCGCTCGAGCCGACGCTCACCAGTGGTACAGCGCCCGATACATGGCCCGATTGCGGAGTACGATTCGGACGTAATCGCGCGTCTCGGTAAAGGGAATCCGTTCCACGAAGAGCTCGGGATCCCGGGCGCCCGGTCGCCGCAGCCATCGTACGAGACGTGATTCACCGGCGTTGTACGCCGCGAGGGCGTATGGGGCTTCGTATCGGGAAATGAATGCTTCGAGGTGCCTGATCCCAAGCTGCAGGTTGATGTCCGGCTGATACAGCAGATCGGGACGCCATTCCGGAACATCGACGCTTCTCGCCACCGCGCGCCCGACGGACGGCATCATCTGCATGAGGCCTCGTGCTCCTGCGCTCGAGGTGGCCCGCGGGTTGAACCCCGATTCCTGACGTATGATCGCGGCGACCAATGCCGGGTCGAGGTTGCGACGCCGGGACTCCAGAATGATCGCCTCACGATGTACGATCGGATACACGAGTCGGTACGCGCGCGCGTCGGCTGATGGGGAGGCCCGGATCGCGCGCCACCCGAGTTGAACCGCTCGCGCCACGAGTCCGTGTTCTCGCATCAGGTAGGCAGTCGTGAGCAGCCGCGCCGTGCTTGAATCAGCGGCGTCGCCGAGGGCTTCCAGCTCGGCCCGCGCCTCGCTGTCCATGCCAAGCTTCTCGAGGTGGTCGACCCGAGCCATGGCCTCCGTGAGATCCTCGATTTCTTCGAAGGAATCCGGAACGAGCTCTGGCGCCCACGGCCGCTCACCGAGCCGCTCGGCAGCGAGCATCCCGTAGTACGACAACGGGTATTCAGCGGCGACGGTCCGCCATCGCGCCATGGCAGTAACGGTATCACCAATCGCAAGCAGCGCACGGCCCATCCAATAGCGCGCAGCCATGCCGTCATCCGCGCTCGGGTGAAGTGCGAGGAGCGAGTCGAGCTCATTGGCGGCAGTCCGATGCTGCCCGGCGGCAAAGGCGAGCACAGCCGCGCGGAAGCGAGCCTGGGCCGCGTGACTGCTACTGGGAAACTTGGTGTATGCCTGCCTGAGCGCACTCCGCGCATCTGCATCGCGCCGTTCATCCATCGCGAGATCGGCGAGGAGGACAAGCGCCGCTCCAGCAAGCGTGTCGCGCGGGTGACGACGAACGAGCTCGCGCAAGACGGTTCGAGCGCTACGGGATTGCCGAGCCCCGAGAAGTGCTCTCGCTCGTTGATAGGATGCGGCGGGGACGAGAGGTGACGGGGCCTGGATCCGTGCCAGAATGCGGGCGGCGCTACCGTCGCGGCCGATTCGAATGAGCGCGATCCCGTACGCGTATCGGTCCGCCGCGCTGAGCGCGGACTGACGCAGGGCACGACCGTATGCGGTCGCGGCGCGACTCCAGAGACCGCGTGCGCCCGCCATTCGCGCGACCGTGAGCTCTTCAGTGCGGCTGAGGCGAACGCCTGCATCGTCGAGGATCTCGACGGCTCGCTGAGCCTCATAGCTGTTGCCGGCACGAACGATTGACATGAGCCGACGCCGTAAGGCAAGACGCGTTGCCCCACGTGCGCGCGCAAGTCGCAGGCGCATCGCCGAGAGCGAATCGCCCATGCGATCGTAAGCGCTCGCAGCACCCGCAATGTCACCATGCCGCTCACGCGTCGATGCCTCGAGACGAGAAACACGCGCTCGGCCAGCGTCGGTGGAAAGAAGCTCGTAGATCGAATCTCGGCGCGCACGCAAAGGCGTAACTCCTGCAGCCCGCAGCACGAGCCAGTCCTGCAGGTCGGGCAAGTCCGCCGCAGCGCGCAGGTAGGTCGCGCGAGATGAGTCGAGGCGGTGTCGTCGATCGAGGGCTCGTGCGAGCAGTACCAGACGCTCTCCGCGAGCAGTGCGGTCCCGTGCGAATTCCACAGCCAGCGCCGCGCGCGCGGCGGCGAGAGAATCCGCGTCGCGCTCCAGCGCCGCTCGTATCAGGAGAACACGGCCTTCCCCGTTGAAGAGCGAATCAGCCCAGTCCGCTCCGCTGAGGAGTCGTTCGACCTCACGCCATCCTCCCCACCTGCTCGCTGCTGTCGCGGCGAGGAAGACAACCGAGGGCGTGCGGCGCGTGGAATCCGCGAGGGCGGGACGCAGAGCCTGGTATGCATACCAGGGCCTGCCGCGAGCAAGGTGAGTATTCGCCGCTACAACCGCAGAGTCTGATGGTGTCCCGGGTGTTGGGACATTACCGTCCTCAGCCGGTGTGGGCACCGGCTCCATACAGCCGGCGACCGCCAGAGCGACGAGCGTACCAACGATGACGCGTCGCATGGACGCCATGCGATGACCTTGCTCTGCGCGATCGAGTTGGTCAGCGACGGCGCACGCGCATGGCGATCGACTCGAACTCGGCCTCACTGGCTGGCGTCAGTCGCCACCGCCCAAATCCGCTCTGGTCGACGAACACGAACTGTGTCCGGTGCTGCAGATACTGCCAAATCTGAAGCCGTCCGCGATTCCCGATTCCGACATCGCCCTGCTCCAGAATCTGGTCGGGCTCACCGAGGGTGATGAATACCTTGCCCCGCTCGGTCAACCACCCAGCAGATGCCTCCTCGCGAAACCGCTCATTCACCGTCACGAGACGCCGGAAATAGTCGCGAAGCGCCTCGTGCTCAGTCGTCTGGGGATCGGGGTCTGTCTCGCGCCAGAACGTCATCCATGCCGAGGCGCGTGCTTCAGGTAGGGCGTCCTGGAGCGCACGCAGGCGCGAGGCATCAGCGAAGTATCGAAGGTAGCTCAGCATCTCCTCGAGAGGAGCAATCCCCCACTCGTCACCGAAGCTAATGAACAAGGGGACGCGAACTGCGGGTGCGGCGCCGTTGAGAGGGGCGGTGGTTATCCAGAAATGCCCGACCCCGAATCGTGTGGCTGGCACCTGGCCGAGCCCACCGGCGACACCAACGCCGGATTGTAGCGCAATCGTGTCGCTCCAGAGAACATTGCCCTCTTCCGAGAGGACCGAAAGCATCGCCTCGGAGGCTGTTCCCGCGGGCATTGACTGCTCCACATACACCGGGACGATTGTGTCCCGTCCGAAGACGATCGTCGCACGCGGGTTAGCGATGAGGTGCGGGACCGAATCGGCATTCGTCCGTGGCGTTGCTTCATACGCGACAACGGGTGCCGCAACAGCACTGCTGGCGAGCCGCGGCACGGAAGACGGGAGCTCATACGCCCCACTGCGTGCGCTTCCGGCATCCCGTACAATGACCGCCAGCTCGTACTCTCCTGGCGACAGGGTCATGAACTGCTGGAAGATCACGCTCTCGTCGCCACGCGTGGTTTCACGAAAGCTCGCAACACGCACAGTCTCCCGCGCCTCGCGCCGCTGCACCACCGCTCCGCCTTGGCGTGCTTCCGTAATCACTGTGTACCCCGCTTCCTGCCGATCACCGGCACCTGCGAACGTGAGCGACCGATTGGGCATGGAGAGCGCAACAAGCACCAGCGTCGAGTCGGTGGAGCTGGTGGGCAAGAACCGCACGGAGCCAACAAACGCCATTGGGGTAGTCCGCGCGATCATCCCGTTACGTTGATACAGGTCGGTTGGATCGAGCAGCGTCGACGGCGTACCTCGAGCCACGGGCTCGCGCTGGATCGGCGCTCCGGGCTCAGGTGTCGGCTGTGGCCCCCGACAACCGATAGTGACACTGAGGACACAAGTCATGATCATCGCCACGCGACCGTGCCGTGACGGAGAGACAATGCGAGGGCTGAACATCTTCGAGGATGGCATGCTGGACGTGACCTGTGATGCTTGCTGGGTCCCTACGAGCGGGTTAGCTTCGCCGACGTGACGCGCGAGGACTTCTCCGGAACGACTCTCGCCGGTTACGCCATTCGCGAGAAAGTCGGTGAGGGCGGCACCGCGGTTGTCTACCGCGCCGAGCATCCCAAGCACGGCGCGGTTGCAATTAAGGTTCTGCGGGAAAAGCTGCGCGACGATCGGACTGCTGTCGCGCGATTTCTTCGTGAAGCCTCGTACGGCACCCGGGTTCTCCACCCGAACGTCGTCCGGACGATCGAGATCGGTGAGGCGCGTCCGGGGCTCCACTTCCTGGCAATCGAATGGGCGTTGGGCGAGCTGTTGGAGCGCTATGCGAAGCGTAATACGCCGCTCACCCCTGAGGAAGTCGCTGAGATCGTGTGTCAGATCGCCGATGCGGTAAATGCCGCCCACACGGCCGGCATCATCCATCGGGATCTAAAGCCTGACAATGTGATGTACGATCCGGGGAGCAAACACGTAAAACTCCTCGATTTCGGCATCGCCGCGGAGTCGACGCTTTCGCCCGAGGAGAGGCTCACGCGTGCCGGCTTCTTCGTCGGGACCCTGATGTACGTAGCGCCGGAAGCGCTTTCCGGCGAATTGGTCACCGCAGCCGCTGACCAATACAGCCTTGGCACAATCGCCTACTATCTCCTGACCGGGGCTCACCCCTATCTCGGCCGCACTCAACGCGAGCTCTTCACTCAACTGCTGAGCCAGCCTCCCATTCCGCTGAATTCGGCACGCGGCGATCTCTCCTTTGACGGTCGCACTGAAGGGGTCGTCATGCGATCCCTGTCGCGTGACCCGACACGGCGCTATAGCGATGTCCTGACAATGGCTCAGGAGCTACGTGCTGCGCTCCTCGAGCCCCCAGCCCCAACGCCCAAGCGCGAGGGGCTGCTGGGAAAGGTGAAGGGTTTGTTCGGCCGACCCGCCGATGCCTAACGGCCTGCTCCCCCAGTCGTCACAGGATCGGCAGGAACGGTGGGAGTCTGCGCCCCGGTTCTGGCTCCCATTTCGGATTCATCAACAGGGACCCACACCGTAAACGTCGAGCCTTTCCCAAGCTCGCTCTCGACAGTGATGTCCCCGCCCAGCAACCGGGCGAGGCGACGAGAGATGGGGAGACCAAGCCCTGTGCCACGTTGCATTGAGTCACCACGCGGACCGGCATTGACTTGCTCGAACTCCTCGAACACACGGACGAGATCTGCGGACGCGATGCCGATACCCGAGTCCGCAATCTGAAGAGCAATCCATGCCTGCCCACCCTTTGGGGCTCCCACTAGGGACGGTGCACCAACGACATGACCGGCGCTCCGCTCATCAATGACTCGTGCTCGCACCGCGATGCCTCCTGTCGGCGTGTACTTCACGGCATTACCAAGCAAATTCACGATGATCTGTCGAAGGTGCGTCGGGTCGGTGCGAACACGTGGCAATGATCCTCCGATGGCGAGCGAGAGGTTCAAGCCTCGATCAGCGATAAGTGCCTCGAACTCACTCGCCACATCAATAACGAACGGTCGAAGGTCAACGGGCTCCGGATGCATCTCCATCCGGCCCGCCGCCATCTTGGCAATGTCGAGGATTTGATCCACGAGATGCCGCAGATGCGCCGCCGATGCCGCAATTCGGTCGACTGGGTTCACCTGCCGGGGTGCGAGCTCGCCATAGACGCCATCGCGTAAGAGATCGACAAAACCGACGATCGCGTTCAGTGGCGTACGGAGCTCGTGCGAAACGTTCGCGAGAAACTCGCTCTTCGCGCGATTCGCACGCAATAGCTCCGTCGATAGGCGCTCGAGCTCTGTCGAGCGTTCAGCAACTCGGCGTCCCTCTCGACGCTCCCGAATGAGCGCAAGACTCAAAGCGCCCATCATTGCCAAGCCGATCGCCCACATCGCGACACGGGCCAGCATGTCCCGTGCTGGGCGCGCGACCGACACCTGCCATTCAGCTCCGCCAGGAACGTGAAACATGTTGGTAGCGACGTAGTGCGTTCGCTCACGTGCGGCGTCCGAATTCTGTGCGGCGACAGTGTCTTCCCTCGCCACAATCACGACGGCAGCTCCCTCCAGGGGGCGCCGGCGTGCAAGCTCGCGCAAGAGGCTCTCAGCGGTGAGCGTGCCGCCGGCAAACCCCGCAATGCGTTCACTAACGACGAGGGGGACAACGACGCTGAACCCTTTCTCTCCCGTCAAGATCCGACCTGCGGTAGAGATCGCCGGCTCGCGTGTTTGTCGTACGATGGCCGTAGTCATCCGCAATTGCAGCGCGGTTGCCGTGTCGATATCGAGGCCGGGACCAAGCAGTGGTCCAGGACTACCGAAGAGGCGTTCGTAGCGTATCAGCCCAGCGGAATCAGACATCCACACACGCCTGAACAGAAGGCGCCCTTCCACAAGGTCTTCGACCAGGGTTGAGATTCTTCTCTCGTAGGGTGGGCCCGCGCTGTCGCCAAGTACTCCACGCATTACCCGGAGAGTCTGGACATGTGATGCCAGCAATCCCTCGGCGAATGCAGCTGTCTCAGCTGCGTCGAGCTCGACCCGTGTTCGAGCACCATGAGTGATGGCACGATCCGCTGCATATAGCCCAGCCAAGCCGAGCAGCTGCGCAGCAAGCAGGGCAAGCGATGATAGACGTGGAGGTGACCGACGGAGCATCCAGGGGGAGGCGGGAGCCATGTGGTTCATTGACGCCGTCGTCGAGCGTCCGTTAACCTAGTGGCTCATGAGCATACCAGAGCTGATACAATTGCTCGCGTCGAGGTCAGCCAAGCGGGGAGAGTTCACGCTTTCGTCAGGGCGCCCGTCCACACTCTACATTGACGCCCGTCTCACCACAATGAGCCCGGAAGGCCTGACGATCATTGGATCCGTCGGGCTTCGGGCCTTACGTGATGCCAGTTGGAATGTCGATGCTGTTGGCGGGCTGACGCTCGGTGCCGACCCAATTGCCTACGCCATTGCCTTCACAAGCGCCGCGACACAAAGGCCCATTCGTGCATTTACAGTACGGAAGGAAACAAAGTCACACGGAATGGGCCGATTGATTGAGGGACCTTTCCACGCCGGTGATCACGTAGCCATCATCGAAGATGTCATCACAACCGGTGGCTCAGCGATCAAGGCAGCACATGCGGTCCGGGAAGCAGGTGGTGAGATAGTCGGTGTTCTCGCCCTGGTCGATCGGGAAGCAGGAGGTCGTGAGGCACTGGAAAGGGAGGGGTTCAAGGTGATCGCGTTGACTCGCGCGTCGGACATTGTCTCCCGAATGCAGACGTAATCGTTGCTATGCAACTGCTGCGTTCACATGACATCGCTCGGCAGCTGCGGCGCTAACCAGCCTGGTGGCGGCGTCAGGGGCGCGAAGAGCCGAAGTGTGGGGAGGTGTGGAATCACCAATTGCTCGCGAAAGTGATCAAGCATTCGCTGCCCGGTATATCGCCGACGGAATTCGACAGCAGTCAGGTGCAGCATTGTTCGTACATGTCGGCCGAAGCTCTGTGGTGAGGAATAGTCGAGGACGTTCGCGACACTCGCGACCGACAGGCCAGGATTCTCAAAAAGATGCGCCGCGCGAACCAGGCGTGCAGTTGCCAGATAGCGTTTGGGAGCAGGAAGGCGAGCACGAAAGAAACGGCTCATCAGGGTACTCGGAAGCACCTGGAGATGCGCGGCAAGCGTTCGCACTGTCGTTATGCGCGCATTAGGCCCGAACAGTGCCTCGAAGAACCGCCAGCAGTCTGGCGCCACGCCGGTGAGATCCAGGGCTAATTGGCCAAGCGCAAGCCTCTCGACACTCGCCCCTCGCTCGGCAACGAGAGCTTCTCGTAACTCTCGCCAGCCTCCGGCTGACCGAACATCAATGAGTGTCTGGAGACCCGAACGGCCGAGGTAAAGGACATCGCGTGGTGTTGATGGCTCCACTTGCGTCAACAGAGCAACTGCTGGAACCCGAGGAAATTCCCGGACAAGTTGCGCAACCTTCGTAGCTTCAGGACCACTGCAGCAGGCAACGGAGATAACTATCGCGTGTGCTCGGCGCGCCTTGAGGTCATGCATAGCGTCCTCAAGCGAGTCGCGATGGAGTGTGCGATACAGGCCCTCGCCGGCAGCATCTACCCGGAGACGCTCCGGAGGAAGAAGGACCGTAGCAACAGGCGTCAGGCTTTGCCGAGTTGTCATCGAGATCATCAGGCGATCCTCAGGTTTGGGCTAGTAAGAGGATCGGAAGCCAAGGTCAGTACCCCGTCATCACATCTGAGTCGTTGAGTGGTAGTTTTTCGGCCAAAGTATCAGATCAGCAGCTCGAGAGGTCAGTTGGAAAACAAACAGGTAGGCGACCACAGATGATGTGCGCCCGTCTCTTGCAGGCTGGACGGGATCATGTATCGAGCCCTTCTGCTGGCCAGCATCTCTGGAATCCTTTCGGGGTGCGTTGGTCAGGATAGAGACGCGAGGACCGCGGTCGCCTCGCAGCTTGCGACTGTAACGAGTCCGCTGGCTATGATCGGGGTCGTCGGAATTGACACCCTCAGTGACTCCGCCTGGATTCATCGCCTTCAGCCAGAACCCGATGGGGGAAGTGTTGCGTTCCTCTTCGCGGATCCCGCAAAGGGAATCAGCCGAGGGCTTGGAGTCGTCGAGTCTACAGGCACAGCCGGGGCGCAACTCGCATGGCCCGACTCAATCAATGCGTTTTGGTGGAGTGGACCGCACCAACTCAGCTTCACTGCCGGAACTGGGCAGGGCGTGCGCGTAGTTGTCGATGCGCATGCCGCGCAACTCGAGGCACTCGATGTCACCGGGTCTCAGTCCCGCCCTCCTATTCTCCTCCAGCCGGGGAACTCAAACACCGCAGCATTATCGCGAGCCCAGGCATTCATTGATTCGATTCGGGTGCAGCCTGGGGGGACTCCTCAGAGGTCTACGCTGCGGTACCGAGCTGACAGCGTCATCCTCGCGCCTGGTGACACCTTCGCGGCAGTGCATGTTGTAGCGAATGATGACCAAGGGGCTACAGCTAACCCCACCTGGTATCTCGCACACCTGCCGAGTGGGCACATACAGCCAATTGACAGTCTTACCGGGCGATCGACTGGACTTCCTTCATCCGCCGGCCAGTGGGGAAATAACGGAGCGTTCTATTACGCCAAGGAACGATCAATCTGGAGGGCTATTCCGAGGACGCAGTGAATAGTTGCAGAGAGACACCAATTGGAATGTGGTCAGGAATACGATTATACTTCAGTCGTGCAGCTGGACGGTCGCGGCAACTGCGACATCCGTAGGCGCCGAGGAAAGTCCGGGCTCCATAGGACGAGCCGCCAGATAACGTCTGGGCGTCGTGAGACGACGGAAAGTGCCACAGAGAATAGACCGCCGATGGCCAGCTTCATCGCTGGCTCAGGCAAGGGTGAAACGGCGAGGTAAGAGCTCACCGCACGTGTGGTAACACATGTGGCAGGGTAAACCCCGGCTGGAGCAAGGCCGAATAGGCGGTGAGGGGTGGTTCCGCCCCGACTAAGACACCGCGGGTAGGCTGCTAGAGGGTCCGAGCGATCGTACCCCAAGAGGAATGACCGTCCGGACAAGCAATTGTCCGACAGAACCCGGCTTACAGGCTGCACATTGGAAACGAACTGGCCTCTTGCGGTGATCCTACCGTAAGAGGCCAGTTATCATATGAGGATCATGCACCTACAGAACATCAGCGCAGTCCTGATTCTCGTGGCTGGGATTGCCGGCGCGTGTACGCCACGAGCAGTCTCACCACCCCTACCAACCCCAGGGCCTACAGGATTGCCACCCACTGACCGCCCTGCGCTGAGATATCTCCGCTTTTCACCAAATACATACCGGTATCGGTTCCAGCAAACAGTTCAGATCAACGCTGAAGGCTCAGCTGATACAGTGCCCAGCACTATTAGTACACGAGCTGTTGTTCTCGTTGTAGTCACGTCAGAACCTGACTCGAGTATACGAGTCACGGTCTCATTCGATTCGATATTCATAAGTACACACGGTTCGATCCCATCCCGTGGATTCAGTCAGGTAGTCTCCCTCGATTCCGTATTACACACACGGTTTTCACCCACTGGAGTCACGGTAGAAACACGACTACCAGACTCGTTATGTGCTTATGGCCAGTTCGTGAGTGCTGCACGTGAGCTCCTCCTGCCCGAGCTACAATTCCAAATAGAAAGCCCACAAAGAAAGATCTACACCGATACAGCTACACACCAAGCGTGCCGAGCAGGTGTAGCTATTAAGCTCGTCACTACTCGAGAGCTACAGGACCAAGGACAGGATTCAGGCGAGCTTGCTCTCCGGCAGCAAACGGAAATACAAGGGGCTGGAGTCCTTCGTCGAGATTCCCTTATGGTAACCGGGTCGGTCTCGACCCGGGGGAAAGTCTCATTTGCAACCGGTAATCGTCTCCCTTCCCTGGTACAAACACAGTCTGAAGGAACGATCAGAGTACAGCTCGGAAGTCTGACGACCATATTCAGTCAGACTTCAAACCAAGAGATCCAGCTCGAAGGACTCGATAGGCGTTAGCGCAAGTCTTCAGTCAACAAGGCGAAGCGGCATAACGAGACACAAATACTTTGCCGGATCATTCCACCCCATAGGCTCAACCGTGGCAGCACGTTCTGGTGCCTTGAATGTCAGCCGCACCTCGTCGGTTGGCATATAGCGGAGAATTTCGAGCAAATAGCTAGCATTGAAGCCAATCTCCAACGGATCCCCCTCATAGCTCACCGACAGCTCATCTTGCGCCTCACCAAGATCTGGCGTCTGAACACTGAACTTTACCATACCGCTGTTGAACGCCAATCGAATGCGATGTGTCTGGTCGGAAGCAATAATCGACATGCGCTTTAGCGCCTGGAACAATGCATTTCGGTCGGCTATAGCTACGCGTTCGTTATCTCGTGGAATGACCTGCTCGTAGTTCGGATATGGTCCCTCAATCAACCGCGTAAAAACTGCGGTAAATGGAGATCGAAATCCTAGGTGGTTATCACCCCGTGCAATTTCAAGATCTTCCTCGGCAGCAAAAAGACGGCGAATCTGCTCCAGTGCCTTAGGTGGCACAATCAAATCTGCTGATGGAGCTCCAACTGACTCCAGAGGCAACTCGATTTTGGCTAAACGGTGACCGTTAGTTGCGACCATACGCATATGGCCTGGGCGCATTTCCCAAAGGACACCATTTAGGATTGGCCGACTTTCCTCTGTTGAAGCAGCAAAGGCTGTATGAGAAATCAGCTTCTGCAGATCTCCTGAACGTACTCGCCAGCTCTCTGAAAACCGAACAGATGGAAAGCTTGGGAATTCATCTTTTGGTAACCCAAGGAGACGAAATCGGGTCTTGCCACACTCGAGTGTCACCCGCTGCTCTCCAGTAGCCGATACCCGTACTGGAGCGGACGGTAGCTCACGAGCTATCTCAGCCAGCTTTTTCGCTGGTATCGTAATAGCACCCTGGCCATCCACATCTGCTACTACCTCAGTGCTCACTGCTATATCGAGATCTGTTCCCGACAGGCGGATTCCTCGCTCTGTCGTCTCAACTAAAAGATTAGCCAAGACAGGAAGGGTAGTCTTGGCTGGAATGCTTGCTGTAACTGCACTAAGCCCTTCCTGAAGTTTCTCTCGAGTGATCGTGAAACGCATTCCAGCTCCGTGAGGAGTTGAGGGGGGTTGCTCTAGTACTTCTCTATTTAAAAGACAGCTAGTAGTAGCAATAGAGACTGTGTACTTGTGGAAGAGCTCTGGAAGCTACGATATCTGATTTAGTTACGTGATGGTAGTATATGTTGAATGTATGAGGGGGAGTGTTAGTAGATGAGGGCAATCCAGTGCTGGTCTGCTTATTAACAGGGCTGCTTTATTTAGTGTCTTGTTAGTTCTAATTGGTGGCGTAGGTGCTGTACTCGAGACTGGAAGGCTGGGTTTGATTTTAGCTCCTCTTGAACCCGATCGAGGCTGTGGATCACGGTGGAATGATCTCGGCCTCCAAATGCCAAGCCTATTTCTACGAGCTGTAAGCCGAGGAGTTCTCGTATGAGGAACATTGCGACCTGTCGAGGGACGGTAAGTGTCTTTGTTCTTACCTTAGAACGTAGGCCCTCAGTGGTTACTCCCCATTCCTTTGCCACAATGCTCTGAATAGTTGGTACTGATATTCCTACGTCCTGTAGATCTGCCGCTTGATCTCCGTTTTTAAGCTTGTCTCGTAACGCTTCTCTGGCTAGTTCAACGGTTATTTCCCGGTGTCTGAGGGAAGCGTAGGCGAGGAGCCGGATTATTGAGCCTTCAAGCTCTCGGACACTTGAGCGAACATTTTCGGCGATGAATCCGATGACGTCATCGGGAATTGTGAGCTCAAGATGGTCCAGGGCTGCCTTGTTCTTCAGGATTGCTGTCCTGTGCTCAAGGTCAGGCTGCTCAATGTCGGCTACCATTCCCCACTGGAAGCGGCTTACAAGCCGTGCTTCGAGACCCGCGATCTCCGATGGCGGGCGATCGCTGGTCAAGATGATCTGGCGGCCGGCTTCGTAGAGGGCGTTGAAAGTGTGAAAGAACTCCTCTTGGGTGGCTTCCTTCCCTTTGAGGAAGTGAATGTCGTCGACAAGGAGCAGGTCAATCTCGCGGTAGCGCCGCCTAAACTCCTGTGTAGTACGGCCTTGGATCGAGCCGACTAGCTCATTGGTAAACTGTTCAGTACCGATGAAGGCTAACCGGGTTCGTGGATTCCGCTGGAGAATGTCATGGGCTACAGCCTGCATGAGATGTGTCTTTCCCAGGCCTGTCTGTCCGTAGATGAAAAGTGGGTTGTAGACCTTTCCCGGAGCCTCTGCTACTGCTTGGGCAGCTGCGGCAGCTAGCTCGTTAGACTTTCCGATCACGAAGTTATCGAAGGTATACCGCCCACTTAACTGACTGTTTGGAGCGGCGAGTACATCGGTGGCTAATCCCTTCTCTGGCAGGGGCGCGACAAAGAAATCCATCTGGGGTCGCGTCTTCTGCTCATCATGGACGCGGAATACCACGTTGAGCGGATGACCGAGCGCTACAGGTGCTAGCGAAGCTAGCAGTGGCCCGTGCTTTGACTCATTCCAGTCTGCCGCAAAACGATCTGGCACACCGATGAATAGCGTATTGCCTTCGACCTTTAGTGCTTCAGAGGGCTCGAGCCAGGTTCGGATTACCTGCTCTGGAAGTTGCCGTCGCGCCTGGTCTAGGAGGCGGGTCCAGACGTCAGAGGGAGCCAGTGACATTTTTGATGTGGAAAAGTGGCGAGGGGCGCCGAAGCTACGGCTTGAATGTGGAAATGTCAACGATCTCTGTACAGATGAGTGTAGAGGCTGCTTGACGTATCTTGCTGTCGAGGCTAGGTTTACGGTTCTCTAGTCGCCGTTACCTGAAGGTTGGAGATTCCATGGGTAAGCCTACCTACCGCCCCCGTAACAAGCGGCGCGTGAAAACCCACGGGTTTCGCACGCGTATGTCGACGCGATGGGGGAGGGAAACACTGAGTCGTCGTCGAAAGAAGGGGCGCAAGCGCCTCACCGTTCAACTGCCTTCGAAGTACGCCAGCGCCTGACCGATATCTTTTTCCGCGAACCCACCGCCTGACGGGCAAAGCGGAGCTGACAGCTGTATTGCGAGAGGGGAAGCGTACTCGGACGAAGCTCCTTGACGTCCGAGCAATCGCTTCCCCTTTGGCTCATCCACGAATTGGCATTGTTGTTCCGAAGCGGGGCCGTACGACAACGGATCGTAACAGGCTCAAGCGTAGACTTCGTGAGATCATTCGTCTCCATGTTCTTTCAGGGCTGTACCCACTCGATGTAGTGATTTACGCTCGCGTGGAAGCTTATGACGCCTCATTCAATGAGCTTCAACTCGAGCTCCTTCAGGGTATACACCGGTTGACTCGGACTTTGCAGAGGAGCGAGTGAGCGTAGAGCAATGATCCGATGGGTACTAATTGCACTCGTGCGGGGCTATCAAATTGTCCTTTCCCCGTTGCTACCTGCGGCGTGCCGTTACTATCCAAGCTGCTCCGCATATGCGGTTGAAGCGCTAGAGAAGCACGGAGCACGGCGTGGAAGCTGGCTCGCTGCCAAACGCATTGCGCGCTGCCATCCCTTTCATGCTGGTGGATACGACCCTGTCCCATGACCGACTCACTTGCACATGGATAGACGACTAGCCCTCGCTCTTTTGTTGTCGGGACTCGCGGTCGTTGTGAGTTCTATGCTCTTCCCTCCAGCACCTCGGCGTTCGCCAGCACGTACGGCTCCAACCGATACGGCACAAACACTGGTGGTGCCTCCGGTGGCTGTTCCAAGCCGCCAGGACGTACCAGCTACGGTACCACCCTCTGAGGCATTCCCCACGGATACACTCGTTACGCAGACGCAACGAGTGGCCTACCAATTCAGTACCCTTGGTGCGGCTCCCGTGGGTGTCATGCTGCGTGAGTACAAGGCGCTCAACAGAGACTCTGGAAGCGTCCAGCTCGTGCGTGACTCTGTACCACTCGTCGCATTTCGTCTCGTTTCAGGCACCGACACAATTTCCCTGGATCGGACTGTCTTTTCTGCCACGCCAGCGGATCAGCAGGGTACTGACTCAATTGTGTTTCGCGGTTCAACCACCGCAGGACCGGTCACGCTTGTCTACCGCTTGGATCCTGAAGGCTACCTTCTTCGCTTGAACGGAGAGACACCGTCGAGTATTCGCGAGCTCCTCATAACTCTGCCCCGCGGGCTACGGTCTGAGGAAGCGAATGTCGAAGATGACCGCCGCTATTTAGCATTTGCGCTCAAACCACTCCGTGATGATGCTCGGAGTGTTGCCTTCTCCAAGCTCGACTCAGCAGAGCATCGTCAGGAGAACGGCCCGTTTACCTGGGTTGCCAGTAAGAACAAGTATTTTTTGGTAAGCCTGCTGATGCCTGTTACTGGCGGAAGCCCGTTCTCACGTGTGCATCTCGTCGGAGCGCCCCGGAGTGGCGGCCCTGCTACCGCCGCAGATGCTCACGTCGTCCTTCCAGTCGAGAATGGAAGGTTTTCCTTCGAGATTTACGCTGGTCCCCAAGAGTGGCGGCGCCTTCGCACGCTCGGCCGTGATATGGAGCACGCGAACCCATATGGTGGCTTCATGAAAGGCGTAGTTCAGCCTTTCGCCACCATCGTTATGCGCGCGCTGCTCTGGATGCATGACACACTCCGTCTATCCTACGGCTGGGTGCTGGTCATTTTCGGCATTGCGGTTCGCATCATTCTCTGGCCGCTGAATCATCGGGCAATGCGCAGCAGTCTGAAGATGCAGGCGATCCAGCCGGAAATGGCGGCCATTCAGAAGAAGTATCGCGAGAATCCGCAGAAGCAGCAGGAAGAAATGGTCCGGCTCTATCGCGAGCATGACATGAGCCCGTTCAGCATGTTCAGCGGCTGTCTGCCAATGCTCATTCCAATGCCGGTGTTGTTCGCCCTCTTCTTCGTTTTCCAGAATACAATCGAGTTCCGTGGTGTGTCCTTCCTGTGGCTTGCTGATATTTCCTTGAAGGACCCCTACTACATCCTCCCCCTCATTATGGGGGCCTCGATGTATGTGCTCTCGTGGATCGGTATGCGGAATGCACCACCGAATCCTCAGGCGAAGATGATGAGCTACATGTTCCCAGTCATCATGACGGTGGCGCTACTGAATCTGGCTGCGGGGCTGAACCTCTATTACGCTGTGCAAAACTTCGCGGCGTTGCCACAGCAATGGCTCATCGCGCGTGAGCGGGCCCGGCAGACTGTCCCACCAAAGCGGCGATGAACGTCCGAAGTGAGCTGTTCAGTAGCTCTGAATCGGACTCAGCTCAGGCTGTGCCGCCGCTTCGTATTACCTACATTGGGCACGCAACACTTCTACTAGAGCTCGGTGGCGTGCGGGTGCTGACCGATCCTCACTTTGGGGGCCGGCTCGGCCGTTTTCTGCCCAGGGTGAGCGCGCCTGGCATTTCGATCGGGGACCTACCGGCCATCGATGCACTTCTCTTGACCCACGCTCATGCAGATCATCTCTCATTTGCGTGCCTCGATGCACTCCCTCAGGACATCCCGCTCTATAGCCCGCCAGCCGTCGCACGCTGGCTTGCTCGCCGCGGCTACGGTCATGCCGAGCCTCTGGCGCCGGAGGAGAGTGTCACAGTCGGCGGCCTAACTATTCGGGCAGCGCCAGCCAAGCACTATGGGAGCCGTTACGGTATCGACCGCTGGCGTTCTGCGGCAAACATGTACCTGCTCCTGACAAAACAGCACACCGTTTTCTTCACCGGTGACACGGCTCTTACAGAGCACACGGACCGGGTGGTCCATGAGCATGTGACAGAGCGAGGCCGACAGCTTGACGTGGCGCTCCTGCCCATTGGTCACGCGCCATGGTGGAAACCCGGATTTCGGCGAGGGCACCTCACTTCTGCTGATGCATTGAGCCTCTTCGAGCGAACGCAAGCACGGCACTTTGTCCCCTTCCACTGGGGGACGTTCCACCACGTCAGCGCAAGCGCCTTCGACGCGATCGATCGGTTACGGGCGCGACTTCCGGGCTACGAGCATCGTCAGCGCGTGCGCATCCTCGAACCAGGCGAGACGCTCACTCTTCCCTGAGGCATTGTGAGTAGGTCAGCCCTTCCCGGCGCGGACGACACAATTGCCGCGATTGCGACGGCACCGGGACGAGGTGCAATTGCGCTCGTACGCCTGAGTGGACCACAGGCAATGGACATTGCAAGCCGTGTCATTCCCGGCTTCGACAGGAACACACCACGAGTAGCTCATCTCGTCTCAGTTCGGCACCCGACTGAAGACACCCTTCTCGATGAGGCGCTCGTTACTCTGTTCCGCCATCCTCACAGCTATACCGGCGAGGATGTCGTCGAGATCTCGGTCCATGGTGGTGCGATTGTTCCCTCCCTCGTTCTGGGCGCTCTCATTGCTGCTGGTGCACGGCAGGCGCTACCTGGGGAGTTCACTCGTCGCGCAGTGGCCAACGGCCGCATGGACTTGCTGCAGGCCGAGGCAGTCGCCGACCTCATCGATGCGCGTTCGCGGATGGCGCATCGCGCTGCGCTTGGGCAACTCGAAGGTAGCCTTTCCCGCCGTGCCGCGGAGCTTCGAAATACCGTTCTCGAACTCGAAGCGCTCATTGCCTACGACATTGACTTTCCCGAGGAGGACGAAGGGTCCGTTGACCGACGTCGAGTCACGGCGGTGCTGATGCGGACGATCAAGGCGCTCGATGAGCTTCTTGCCACAGGCGAAACAGGGGAGATGCTTCGCGAAGGCGCGCTGGTCGTCATTGGGGGCGCGCCGAATGCTGGCAAGTCTTCGCTATTCAACGCGCTCGTTGGTCGTGATCGGGCGATCGTGACGGACATTGCTGGAACGACGCGTGATGCAATCGAGGCTGTGATCGAGCTGCAGGGTTGGCCAGTTCGCCTCGTAGACACCGCCGGCCTGCGGGAATCGACCGATGTCGTCGAGCGGCTAGGAATCGAGATCAGCGAGCGCTATCTCGCCGATGCCGATGTTGTGCTGCTCTGTGCGGAGCACTCTCGCGAGCTCGAGACGCTCATCGAGCGTGCCGAGACCGTTGCTTCCACCGTCATGATACCTGTGCTGACCAAGGCGGATCTACACGTCGCAGCGATCTCCGCTGGGCCGAAGCATGCCATTCGCGCAAGTGCGTTGACAGGAGCAGGGCTCGATCTGCTGGCAGAGCATGTCTCGGCACAGCTGTCGGAACGATTTGGGACGAGCGGGAGCGAGACGCCTCTGTTGACACGGCAACGGCATCGTGACGCAGTCAACTCGGCTCGAGTTGAACTCTCCGCATTCCGTGACGCATGGGAAATGAACGATCCGCCAAGCTCGGTGGCTGCCATTCATCTGCGCGAGGCGGCCCATCACCTCGCCGAGCTGATCGGATCGATTGATGTCGAGGACGTTCTGGGACGCGTCTTCTCGACGTTCTGTGTCGGCAAGTAGCGGCCGCCGTTAGGCGCCTGAGTCAGGCACTGGCGCCCGCAATCATGCTCCGGCTGGATTCGCCGAGCTCGCGCGCACTTGCCCGCACTGCCCACTCAAGCCCCCGTGCGGCGATTGCCGGCTCCACCATTCGAGCGCCGAGGTAGTATCCGGCGCGTTCCGGGATGACGTGCCGATCGTCGAGGGCGCGAGCGCTATCACTCATCCCGCCCGAGAGGTACTTCAGCCGCAGCCCCAGGCCGGTTCGATCGAGATCCTCGGCGATGGCACGTACGAGGAGGGGCTCCATCTCGCGAACTCGAGCGTACTGGCGGCGTGCGTACCCGAAGTATTCCCATTCGGCATGCCCCGGGCTGATGGCTCGGGCGGTTTCGACGGCGAGCCCCTCATTGAGCACGAGCTCTCGCAGCGTCGCACGCCGGCCGGTCTCCCAGTACGAGTAGTAGCCGTTCACGTCATCGATGAGTGCCTTCATCTCACTTCGGCTACTTGGTGAGGTGTACCGAACACAATGCGCGATTTCGTGGGCGAGCCAGAGTGGAATGACCTCCGGATCCAGCCCAAGCCCCTGCGTGTCCGGATTCTGGGTGCTGGTGAAATGCTCGAGGCACACGAAGGCAATTCCGCGATTTTCGGTGACGAGCTCTCCGGCATTCGCAGCCCCGACACCGACCATGAGCACCGTGTCGATCTCGACGTCTATCGCGAGGAGCTTGGTGCACCGGGCCTCGGCCTCACGGGCGAGCGCCTCGACGTCCGTGCGCTCCAACATGGTTCGGAGGTCGTCACGGTCGGCGTGGACCGTCGATCGAACGACATCGAGGAAATGCGGTCCTTCCGGATCGATGACGTAGTTGTGCCAATACGGCTCGAGAATTCTGCGATGCGTGGAGTAATAGTGCTGGTACGCGGCCACGCGATCGCTGGCGCTCAGCACCGCGAAAAAGTCAGGCAGCAGATTGATCAGCATCAGTGCCGGAACGCGGGAAAGCTGTCGGCGGAGGGAGGGTCAACCGGGCGGCAAGATACCAGCCCCTGTCGACACCAACAAGGGGAACAGTTGCCGTGGCACGCGATTTTCAATACAGGCCGCAGCGGGGGTTAGCGAGAGGCCAGAGGCCAAATGACAACGCTGCGACAAATAGAGCTAGCCTGTCCGATTTGCTACAATCGGTTCAATTCACAGGCCGTCATCTCCACCAATTCATTTGGTGGAAAACGCACCGATTTTCATGAGCGGGCGGCTGGCGCACAGCCGCTGCCGTTCTTCATCCACACATGCTCGCGGTGTGGGTACTCGGGAAGTGAGCGGGACTTCACCGAGGAGACCGACGTCAGCCCAATTCTAAAGGAACACGTGTGGGATGAGCTGGCGCCCAAGCTCTCGTCAGGACCCGTTGGCGGATCCGACAAATACGAGTTCGCCGCCAAGGTTGCCCTCTGGCAGGGATCGGAACCACGTCGGGTTGCCGACCTGCTGCTGCGTGCCGCGTGGTGCTGCGTCGACGAAGGCGACATCGAAGCGGAACGCTATTTCCGTCGTCAGGCAGCGTGGATGTTCGAGAAGGCACTGTCGACGTACGATGGCGTGGATCGCGATGAGCGCGCAGTCCTGACCTATCTCGTCGGCGAGCTGTGGCGGCGTGTCGGCGACAACGCGCAGGCGAACGAGTGGTTCGACCGCGTGAGCAATGAGCTTACGAATGCCGAGACGCAGCAGTGGATTCTCGACGCTGCGCGGCAGCAGCGCGACTATCCACGCGAGTGGTTCGGCTGATCCAGGCCGCAATACGCGTCGGGCTGGGAGCGAGGAGAGAGCACGTTACCTCGCAGGTGGATCTCGCTACCGGGTCTTCTCGCCTCCCCAGCCCGACGTCTTCTCTCCTCCCGTTCTAGCGCGTCCCAAAAAGACGGTCGCCCGCGTCCCCAAGGCCTGGCAGGATGTACCCGTGCGTGTTGAGCTCGCGATCGAGCGCAGCGCAGTAGACGGGCACGTCAGGGTGTGTCTTCGCGAGTCGCTTCACGCCCTCGGGTGCGGCCACGAGACAGAGAAAGCGAATTCTCGTCGCGCCTGCCCTTTTGAGTGAGGTCACCGCCGCCGCGGCGCTGCCGCCGGTGGCGAGCATGGGGTCGAGAACGAAAAAATCACGCTCTGCGGCGTCGCTGGGGACCTTGAAGTAATAGTCGACCGGCTCCAGGGTGTCGTGATCACGGTAGAGACCGATGTGCCCAACGCGCGCCCCAGGCACGAGACGCAAGATCCCCTCGACCATCCCAAGCCCCGCGCGAAGAATCGGCACGAGCGTGAGCTTTTTTCCGCTCACTTGCCATCCTGTCGCGGGCTCGAGGGGCGTTTCGACGGGGACCGCTTCGAGCTGAAGGCCACTCGTCGCCTCGTAGGCCATCAGCATGGCAATCTCATCGACGAGCTCCTTGAAGATCTTCGTCGGCGTCCGCCGGTCACGGAGGATCGTCAGCTTGTGCTGAATGAGCGGATGCCGCGTGATAGAAAGGGTGGGAAACGCGGGCGCAGTGTCCATTGCGAGAGCCAGGATTGCCAAACGAGAGCCTTCGGGAGTTATCCCATTATGGCCGACGGCGCGGTCTACCCGCTACCCGGCGCCGGAAGTAGCTTCCCGGCCATGAACGAATATCAGGCGGTCATCCTCAAGCTCACGCGGCACATGCAGGAGGATGAGGATGCCCTCACCGATCTCCTCAATGAGCGCAGCCGTGGCGGGTGGGAGCCTGCCATGATCGCGCAAGGCACGACGCGACTGACGGTGGTATTCAGCCGTCGACCGACCGTTCCCCCTAACGAGTAGCGCGCCCGGGGTAGGCACGCATGATCGGCCGGCTTGGTGAGCCGCGAGCTGCCTCCTGGAACCCCGCCGCGCGAAAGGCCGAGAGCGTTCCAGTCCACGCGAAAGCGTCCGGCATGCGCCCCGTGCGCGAGACCACGGGATAGCCTTCGACGATCGCCGCGCCTGCCTGCCCAGCCATGTCCACGGCGGCACGCAGGAGCTGCACGGAGACGCCGCGGCTCCGAAGAGGCTTCGCGACCAGGAGGCAGGAAATCGACCACACCGCCTGGTCATCGATGGGACGCAGAACTCGCGACCGCGCCAGATAATCGTATTCGGCCCTCGGCGACACCGCGCACCAACCGACAGGATCCGCCTCCACATACGCAAGAATGCCGGGTGGCAGGCCGCTCCGAACACGCCGCTTGAACGCAGCGCGATTCCCGGCACCCTTTCCTTCCTCGTACCGTGCGCGAGGAACTCGCCAGGTCATGCACCAGCAGCCCCCACACCCGCCGCGCTCTCCGAATAGCGACTCGAGGTCTGCCCACCGATCGATAGTCAGCGGATGAAAGACGAGGGGAATCTCAGTTCCGGGCGTTGACGATTTCACGGAGTGCTTCGACGGCAGCGTCGACCTCCTCGAGGGTGTTGTAGTAGTGGGGTGACAGCCGGATCGCCGACCGCGCGTTCTTTTCTCTCATGTCGATCAAGCCATACCAGGCGAGCGTCGCCGATGTGTTGATGTGCCGCCGACGCAACTCCGCGACGAGGTGAGTCGAGTCCTGGCCTGCGATGTCGGCGGTAACGATGGCGCAGTGGTCCCGGCCGCGATCGAGGACGCGAGTCCCCTCGATGGTCATGAGCCGACGCCGAAGGTGGCTCGCCAACGCAGCCGCGCGTCCCCCCGCACGTGCAACGCCGACGGACTGCGCGTACTCGGCGGCGGCGCCGAAGCCAAGGACGAGTGCGTACGGAAACTCCCAATCCTCGAAGCGACGGGCGTCCTCGACGAGTGAGATCTCATTGGCCCCTGTCCACACTGCTCCGCGCATATCGACGTACAGGGGGTAATCCCCCCGGCCAAGCGCTTTGTCCGAGATGTAGAGGAAACCGATTCCGCGCGGCCCGCGCAGGAATTTTCGTGCTGTCGCCGACAGGTAGTCGCAGCGAAGACGGCCCACATCGATTGGAATCTGCCCAGCCGCCTGGCACGCATCGACGAGATAGGGCAGGCCGAGGTCCTCGCAGATCTGGCCGATGCTGCCGACGTCCTGTACGAGGCCGGAGTTGGTCGGCACCCATGAAATGGCGACGAGGCGCGGTCGTTTTTGCTGCGCGATCGCTTTCACAGAATCCGGGTCCACGCCGCCCTCGGGAAGGTCTTCGGCGCGCACAACGCGGACGCCATGTCGCCGTGCAAGCGACAGATAGTGAAGCTGGTTGGATGTATAGTCGCACCGCGATGTCAGGATGACATCTCCGGGCTGGAAGTCGATCGTGGACAGTGCCTGAATGAATGCCGCCGTCGAGCTCGGCGTGATGGCGATATTCCGCGGGGTAGCCTTGACGAGTGTCGCGAGGGCGTCGTAGACCCGGTTCGTCTCGGGGACGCACTCCTCAGCCGCTTCGTATCCGCCGATGTGCGCTTCCAGAGTCAGGTGACCTTCAATAGCGCGAATCACCGGCACCGGCATGAGTGCAGCACCGGCATTGTTGAGATGAGTCCGATCCGCACATCCTGGCGTTTCCTCGCGCCAGCGAGTGACGTCGGGCTCTGCCCCGAGCGCAGGAGGCACTCCAGTGTCGATCGTGCCAGCGGTCATCGTGTCGGCTCCGTTTGGTGCGGCGACCAACATAGCACTTCGAGATCGCCGCGGCCTACTACCAGACCGACCTTTACACTCCCGTGCTGGAGTGCCACACTGACCGATCCTCGAGCCGAGAAGTGCATGGAGATCACGTTCGCCGGCGCTGCGCGGGAGGTCACCGGATCGTGCCACATTGTGCACGTGAATGGAAAGCACATCCTTCTCGACTGTGGTCTCTTTCAGGGCCGACGGAGCGAGACATACGAAAAGAACCTCCGATTGCCCCTGGACGTCTCGCGCATTGATGCCGTCGTTCTCTCGCACGCGCACATTGATCACGCTGGGCGAATCCCACTCCTGGTACGGGAGGGGTATCGCGGAACCGTCTGGTGCACGGCGGCAACGCGCGATCTCGCGGTCGTGATGCTCGCCGACTCCGCACACATTCAGGAGAAGGATGCCGAGTTTCTGGCCCGGCACCGGAAGGATGTCGTTCCGCCGCTCTATTCCATGGTCGATGCGACGCGTGCGGCGGATCTCATGGCTGGCGTTCCGTATGAAAAGACGTTCGAGGTCACGACCGGGGTTCGCGTGACATTCATCGACGCCGGCCACATCCTCGGCTCGGCATCCGTCGTTCTCGATATCGAGGAGGGGGGACGCAACCAGCGCCTCGTGTTCTCCGGAGACATTGGACGCAACGGCCTTCCCATCATCCGGGATCCCAAGCCCCCGCAGGGGGCCGACGTCGTCATCATGGAATCCACGTACGGCGACCGGGATCACGCGCCATACACGTCAGCCCGTCAGGAGCTGGCAAGGATCGTCCGCGAGACCGCAGCCCGAGGGGGACGTATCCTCATCCCGGCATTCGCGGTCGGCCGTGCCCAAGAGATCGTGTACGACCTTCACTCGCTCGCCCTGGCGAGCGAGATCCCGGCGATTCCGATCTACATCGACAGTCCGCTCGCCATCGAGGCAACGGCGGTCTTCGAGACCCACCCCGAGGTTTTCGACCGCACCGAAGACTTCGTGCAACGTGTCCAGATGCTCTTTCGCTTTCAGCAGGCCCACTATACTCGTAAGGCAGAGGAGTCGAAGGCCCTCAACAACGCCGTTGGTCCGATGGTCATCATCGCACCGTCGGGAATGGCGGAAGCTGGACGTATCGTTCACCATCTCAAGGTCGGCGCTGCCAACCCGCGAAACACGATTCTCATCGTGGGTTTTCAGGCGGAGCATACCCTTGGCAGACGAATCGTGGAGCGGCAGCCCACGCTCAAAATTCACGGGGAGGAAATCCCGCTGCGTGCGCAGGTGGAGGTGCTCAACGGATATAGCGCGCACGCCGACCGTACCGAGCTGACCGCCTGGCTCGATGCGGTGCGAGCGACGTCGCCTGCCCTGCGCGACGTGTATCTCGTTCACGGTGAGCCCGGTCCACAGGATGCGCTTGCCGCACGACTGCGCGACACAGGCTATCGAGTCACCTGTCCTGAGCAATTCACCCGGGTGAGCAGCTGACCATGACGGCTACGCCTCCCGTGCCGCTGTCTGGCGCCCGTGCGCGGCCAGACGCCACCGAGCGAATCCTCAAGGCTGCAGCCACGAGGCTCGCCATCTCCGGGGCCAGCGCAATGACCATGCAGGAGGTGGCCGAGGAAGCGGGGGTGAGCAAGGGACTCATTCACTATCATTTCCAGGACAAGGACACGCTACTTGCGCGGCTCGTGATGTGGATCGCCGAGGGACTCGTGAGGCGCGAGCGTGCCGCGCTGGCGGGATCGACGCCACACGGCGCGATCGATGATCTTTGGCGCTGGCTCGACGCGGAGTTGGCGCGGGGACATGTCCGCGCGCTCGTGGAGCTCGCCGGGTGGCGCGGCGGGAGCGTGCGCCCGGCGACCGCCGAGGCGATGCACATGCGCCGTACAGCGGCAACGGCGAGTGCCGAACGCCTCTTCGAGCTCCTGGCGCTTCGGCCGCGCGTTCCTCCCGTGCTTCTTGGGGATTTGCTCGTCACGGTCGTCGATGGCCTGGCCTCTGTGCCGGCTGGCGCGGGCGGAGCGGATGCTCGGGCGGCGTTCGACGTGCTCTGGCTCGCACTCCTCGGGCTTGCCGAATAGCTCGTGAGATAAGCCTTCACCGCATGCGCGTGCCATCGTAGCTTCCCCGGATGCCGAAGCCGCGCTCCTACCTCCGCACGATCGTCGCGATCGCGGCTGTCGTGGTGATCGCGTGGGTGATCTCGATGATAGCGGTGGATCGGGTCGGGCGGCGTGACCAAGCTCAGCGCGCGGATGCGATCGTGGTACTGGGAGCGGCGCAGTACGTCGGCCGGCCGTCGCCCGTGCTTCGGGCCCGCGTGGACCACGCCGTATCCCTGTGGAAGCGCGGGTTGGCCCCGACCCTGATCCTTACCGGTGGGACAGGGGTAGGGGACACGACCAGCGAAGCGGCAGTTGCTCGAAAGTATGCAATGTCGCGGGGGGTGCCCGATCGCGCGATCGTAATCGAGATCAAGGGCCGGACAACGAGCGAGTCGATGCAGGCGGTGGCGCGAATCATGGATGATCGTGAGCAGAGCTCGGTGATCCTCGTCAGCGATCCCTTTCACATGCTTCGACTGTCTATCTTGGCAAGGCGGTTTGGACTGGAGCCGTACACCTCGCCAACGCGCACGAGCCCGATCACATCGAATCGGGAGGAGCACTGGAAGTACATGGTCAGCGAGTCGGTGAAGGTACCGCTCGCGTACATCTTCGAACGGAGGTCGCAGTGAGATACGCGATGTTCGCGATAGCCACCTGCGTGCTTGCCACCACGACTGTGGCCGCGCAGGGGATTCCGCCGCTCACCAATGAGCGGTACACGCTGGACAATGGCTTGACGGTCGTTCTGCACGAGGATCGCTCCACCCCGATGGTAGCGGTCAACGTGTGGTACCACGTGGGATCGGGCGACGAACAGCCCGGGCGCACGGGATTCGCGCACCTCTTCGAGCACGTCATGTTCATGGGCTCGGAGCACGTGCCGGTGGGTGCGTTCGATCAATGGCTGGAAGCGGCGGGCGCGAACAATAACGGGTCCACCTCCCAGGATCGCACGAACTACTTCGAATGGATGCCGTCGAACGCGCTTCCACTCGCATTGTGGCTGGAAGCCGATCGCATGGGGTGGCTTCTGCCGACGATGGACCAGGCGAAGCTCGATGTGCAGCGTGATGTGGTGAAGAACGAGCGTCGGCAGAGCTATGACAACGTGCCTTACGGCCGAGCCTTCGAGACGATTCTGGCGGCGGTGTTCCCTTCTGGCCATCCCTACTCGTGGCCAACGATCGGCTCGATGGCTGACCTGTCTGCCGCGTCGCTCGAGGACGTGAAGCAATTCTTTCGGACGTACTACGCTCCGAACAACGCGACGCTCGCGATCGCTGGCGACTTCAACCGCGACTCCGTGAAGGTGTGGGTTCAGCGGTACTTCGGCGAAATTCCGCGTGGGCCGGCGATGCCGGCACGACCGGCGGTGCAGGCGGTTACGGTGCCGAAGGACACCTTCCTCGTGCTTGAAGACAAGGTGCAGCTGCCGCGATTGTACTACGCGTGGCCATCGGCGAAGGCGTTCCACGCTGACGATGCCTCGTTCGATCTGCTCGCGTATGTCCTGGCGGGAGACAAGAACTCCCGACTCTACAAGCGCCTCGTGTACGAGATGCAGGTTGCGCAGGATGTCAACGCGTTCCAGATGAGCGGCCGCCTCGATGGCATGTTCGGCGTGACGGTCACGCCGAAGCCGGGACAGAGCCCAGCGCGAATGGCTCAGCTCGTCAACGAAGAGATTCGAAAGTTGAGCAACCAGGGAATCACCGACCGGGAGCTCGCCCGGGCGCAGAACACCTATCGCGCACAGTTCCTCGATCGTCTGGCGAGCGTCAACGGCAAGGCGGACCAGCTCAATTTCTATGATTACTTCGCCGGCACGCCGGACTACGTGCGACAGGATGCCGCACGGTACGACGCGGTGACCGCCGCCGATGTGCAGCGCGTTACCCGCGACTATCTGGGGAAGCCCAAAATCATCCTGACGGTTGTCCCCGAAGGCAAACCCGACCTCATGGTGAAGGAGATGGGCGATGTCCGGATTCCGTAAGTGCCTAACGACCGCGATCCTCGGAACGCTCGCGGTCGCGTGCGCGCAGGCGCCGACGCCCGAGCCCGTTCCCGCGCCAGTCACGCCGCCAGTGGCCGTGGCCGTCGATACACCGCGTACCCCGGCGTTCGATCGGACGAAGCCTCCCGCGCTCGGGACACTCGGTCAGCTTGCGCTGCCCCCGGTGACGCGCCGCCAGCTCGACAACGGACTGGAGATTCTGGTCGTCGAGCATCACGAGCTTCCGCTGGTCGACATGATTCTCGTCGTGAAGACGGGCGGCGAAGGCGATCCGGCCAGCAAGCCGGGGGTCGCGACGCTCGCGGCATCCATGCTGGATGAGGGAGCCGGACGGCGCAGCTCCCTCGACATTGCCGATCAGGAGGCCTTCCTCGGCGTCCAGGTTGGAACTGGAAGCGGCTGGGACCAGTCGATCGTGTCGCTGCATGCACCGGTCGCAGTGCTCGACAGTGCGATGACGCTCTTCGCCGATGTCGCACTTCGGCCCACGTTCCCGGTGAGCGACCTCGAGCGCCTCCGGAAAGAGCGACTGACCGAGCTGCTCCAGCTCAAGGACCGCGCGCCTCAGATCGCCGATCGCGCGTACGCCTCCATTCTGTATGGCGAGCGCCATCCCTACGGTCGCCCGCTGTCGGGAACCGAAGCATCAACGCGCGCGATCACCCGCGCCGATGTGCAGCGGTTCTATCAAACGTACTATCGGCCGAACAACGCAACGCTGATCGTCGTCGGCGATGTGACAGCGGACGATGTGGAGCGGCGCGTACGCGGGCTGTTCGGCGGCTGGTCCCGGGGGACCGTGCCGGCGACGCAGTTCGCGGCGCCACCCGCCGGCCTCGCCACGGCGATCTATCTCATCGACAAACCGGGCGCTCCGCAGTCGTCGGTACGCATTGGATCAATCGGGGTGCCGCGCTCGACCGAGGACTACTTCGCCATCCTGGTGATGAACACAATCCTCGGGGGCGCATTCACCAGCCGGCTCATGACGAACCTGCGTGAAACGCACGGTTACACGTATGGGGCGAGCTCGGGCTTCTCCATGCGCCGCTCGGCGGGCCCCTTCACCGCCCGGGCCGAAGTGGTCGGAGCGAAAAGCGACTCTTCGCTGATCGAGTTCATGAAGGAGCTCCGCGCGATTCGTGAGGCTGTTCCGGAGACCGAGCTCGAGAAGGCGAAGCGCTACCTGCAGCTGCAGCTCCCGGGCGAGTTCGAAACCACGGGCGACATCGCGAGTCAGCTCATTCCCGTCGTCGTACACGGACTGCCGCTCGACTACTACAACTCGTATGTCCAGCGGATCGAGGAAGTCACGGTCGCCGATGTGCAGCGTGTCGCTGAACGATATGTCGATCCTTCGAAGTTCGCCGTCGTGGTGGTAGGTGACCGCAAGGCGATCGAGGCGGGGTTGCGGTCGCTCAACCTCGGAGAGGTCACCATCCGTGACCTCACGGGGCAGCCCGTTAGGCGTTGATGAACGAGGAACGAGAACAGCGTCGTGTGAAGGCTGGGGCAGCCGAACCGTGAGAGCGCTTTCTCGTTCCTCGTTCCTCGTTCTCCTCGCGGCACCGGCCGCCGCGCAGGAGCAAGCAGCGCCGACGACACTTCCTCCCGTCGTAGTGACGGTGACGCGGGACGTCGCGCGCTCGCCGCTGGAGCTGCCGCTCGCGATCACGCGGGTGGTGCCCGATAGCCTTCGCCCGGGCCAGCGCAACCTGGCGGCTGACGAGACGTTGATGCTCGTCCCCGGGGTGTCGGTGGCCAACCGGAACAATCCAACGCAGGATCCCCGCATTGCCGTTCGGGGGTTTGGCGCGCGGGCGGCGTTCGGCGTGCGCAGCGTTCGCATCCTGCGGGACGGAATCCCACTCACGCTTCCCGATGGACAGACGCCGACGGACTATCTCGACCTCGCGTCGGTCGGATCGGTCGAAGTCATCCGGGGCAGCGCCTCCGCTCTGTATGGCAACGCCGCAGGGGGCGTCGTCGATTTTCGATCGAGCCCGCCACCGACATCGCCGGTGACCCTCGACCTTCGTGCACTTGGAGGCAGCGACGGCCTCCAACGATGGACGGCCGGCCTGGGAGGAACCCTCGCCCCGCTTCGCTATCAGGCGATGGTCACGCGCACGGAGCAGGATGGGTATCGTCGATATGCGCACCAGAAGACCACGCACGCCACCGGGCGCGTCCTGCATACCCTCGCCGGGGCCGACATCGCGTGGCAGGCGCAACTCTTCTCGATGCCGGTAGCGGAGAACCCAGGAGCGCTGACTGCCACCGAGATGGCAGCAGACCCCCGCCAGGCGGTCGCATTCTCTGTCGCGAAGCGTGCGCGCAAGGAAGTCAGTCAGAACCAACTCTCGCTGATCGCCACCCGACCCCTTTCAGCAGGCGAGCTGACAGCGTCGCTCTACGGCGGAACTCGCGATCTCGACAATCCGCTGACCTTCGCCGTCGTCGCCATTGATCGCATGACGGTTGGCGGGTCGGTGCGAATGACCTCCGCCACATTGCCGTTTGGCGCTCGGCACCGGCTGAGTGCAGGAGTGGATATTCAGCGGCTCGATGACGATCGGAAGAATTTCGAGAACTGCAATGGTGTGGCGACGCCGACGGCCGCATGTCCGCGAGCCGACACGGTCGAGCGTGGGGCCCTGCGGCTCGATCAGCGCGAGCTGGTGACCAGCATTGGCCCATTCGTGCGTGACGAGTTCACGGTTGGCGAGCGTGTCCACGTACACGCGGGACTGCGTGCGGACTATGTGATCTTCGACATTGAGGATCGCTTCGTTATTCCGGCGGGGCCGGGGCAGAACCCGGACGACTCGGGGCGGCGCACGCTTCGCGCGTGGAGTCCGATGGCGGGTGTCATCGCGCGCGTGGGAACTCTCACGTCAGCGTACGGGAACATCTCGACCGCGTTCGAAACTCCGACTGCGACAGAGCTGGGCAACCGACCGGAGGGCGCGGGCGGCATCAATCGCGATCTCGACCCCCAGACGGCCACGACCTTCGAGGTTGGCGTGAAGGGAATTCTCGCGATGCGACTGCGGTATGACATTGCCGGATTCTTCACCGGGGTGAAGGATGAGCTCATTCCCTTCGAGGTCCCCGGCGGGGCGGGCCGGCGCTACTTCCGCAACGCGGGCCGGACAGTGCGGCGCGGACTCGAGGCTGGTCTCGAGCTCACCGCCGGCGCCGCCTCCTTCGCGTCGGCGTACAGCTATTCCGATTTCCGGTTCGACGACTACGCGGTCACTACGGGCGCTGTCACGGAGCGATACGACGACAATCGCATCCCGGGCATTCCGTTGCATCAGCTCCAGACGAGCGTGACGTGGCGGTGGAGCAGGATCTTTCTCACGGCGGAAGGAATAGGGTCGAGCCGCGCGCTCGTCGATGATGCCAACACGAGCGCCGCGGCGGGCTGGGGCATCGCGAACGTGCGGATGGGAGGACGAATTCCCATCGGAGGGACGACCGCGGTTCCGGTCGTGGCCATCCAGAACCTGTTCGATCGGCGCTACGTCGGCTCGGTCGTGATCAACGCAGCCGCCGGCCGCTACTACGAGCCGGCGCCGGAACGCACGATCTCGGTCGGGCTCAGCCTGACGGCGGGTCGTTAGGCTGTTTCAGCGGCCCGTTTCGCGCTTCACGAATGGGCGCTTGACACCGCGGAGGGGACTGTCCGCCGTGGGGCGCCACAGCGCGACGCGCTCGATCTCCCGAGCGAGCGCAATGTCCTTGTCAGTGATGCCCCCGGCGCTATGAGTCGACAACCGCACGGTGACCTTCGGCCACGACACGTCGAGATCCGGATGATGGTCGGCCGCCTCGGCCACGAAACCGATCGCATTGACGAGCATCAGGGTTGTCGCCCACCCGTCGGTGTCGAACGTGCGGCTGATGACTCCACGCTCGGCGCGCCACGCCGGGAGCTCGCTGAGCGCGCGGGATGCTTCCTGTTCGGAGTAGACTCGTTCTCCCATGGTCAGGCCCTCCGGGGCCGCGGAGGCTCTACGTCATCGAGGATAGGAGACTCGCGGTATGTCGCCGACTGTCCAAAGTTCTCCTCGACCTCGAGCTCGATGGCGGTCAGGCTGTGAACGCCGAGCTCGTTCAAGGCGGTGCGGAGGCGTGCCGCGAGGAACTGAGCAAGCATCTCCACTGTCGTGTTGGGGATGTCGAGAAGCGCGCAATCCTCGACCGGGAAGACGTACTTCTGCTTCCCCTCGTAGGCCACCGTGACCGCGCCGTCGCGCTCTCGCACGTCGAGCTTCGGGTTGCGCAGCGGCAGCAGCATCTTGTGGTCGATCTCGTCGCACAGCTGGCGCATGATGCGCTTGAGCTCGGAGAAATCGACGACGTACCAGCTCTCCTCATTGAGCGCGCCTTCGAGAGATACCGACACGCGGTAATTGTGGCCGTGCAAGGGCTCGCACCGGTGCCCCGCGAAGGTGATGAAGTGGGCGGAGGCGAAGACGAGATAATCCTTGCTGACGGCGACCCTGAAGGAGCGCATGGAACCTCGAATGCGGATTGCGGAACGCGGAAGCCAAGGGACAACGGAGGTGTCCGTCCACATTCCGCACTCCGCGTTCCGCATTCGAGTTCAAATGTCGTCAATTCCCTAGGCAGGGCAAGGCTGTCGGGGTTCCAACCGGCGCTGGTGGTGATTACTTAGAATCATGCGTATTCCGATCGAGACATTTCGACTCGACAACGGCTTGTTCGTCACCCTGTCCGAGGATCATACGGCGCCCATCGTCGCCGTGAACCTCTGGTATCACGTGGGGTCCGCCAACGAGCGGAGCGGCCGCACCGGCTTCGCCCACCTGTTCGAGCACATGCTCTTTCAGGGCTCGGCAAACGTGGCCGCGAACGAGCACTTCGAGCTCGTGCAGCGCGCGGGTGGAACGTTGAACGGGTCGACGTGGCTGGACCGCACGAACTACTTCGAGACGCTGCCGTCAAACCAGCTCGCGTTGGCGCTGTGGCTCGAGGCCGATCGTATGGGAGCGCTCCTTCCAGCGATGACCCAGCAAAAGCTCGACACCCAGCGCGACGTCGTGAAGAACGAGCGACGCTGGTCGGTCGACAACCAGCCCTACGGCACCTGGTGGGAGCGACTCCCGGCGCTGGCGTATCCGCCCGAGCATCCGTTCCACCACTCGCTCATCGGTTCGATGGAGGATCTGACGGCGGCGAGCCTCGAGGATGTCGAGCATTTTTTCGCCACGTACTACACCCCTGACAACGCCGTCCTCTCGATCGCCGGCGACTTCGATCCGTCGGAGGCGCGCGAGCTCGTCAGGCGCTACTTCGGTCCGATCCCACGTGGCGGTCGCAAGCCACCGCTGGCCGAGATGGGATTGCCGGAGCGCTTCGGACGATGGTTGAGAGCGACGGTGCCTGACGAGGTGATGGTGCCGCGCCTCTTCCTCGCGTTTCGCTCGCCGGTATTCGGAAGTGAGGAGTACTACGCGGCCAGCGTCGCCTCGGCCATCCTCGGGGTTGGCAAGAGCAGTCGCCTGCAGCGCATTCTCGTGCGCGAGCGCGAGGTCGCGAGCGAGGCGACCGCCTTCACGTTCGATCTCTCCAAGGGTGCCGATCTGCTGGTGCTCGACGTGACTGGGCGTCCGGAGGTGTCCGAAAACGCTCTCGAGGGCGCGGCTGCAGACCTCGTCAACGAGATGCGCTCGAACGGAGTATCACGTGACGAGGTGGAGCGCGCCGTCGCGCTCGTCGAGACCGCATTCGTGACATCCATGCAATCGGCAGGTGAGCGCGGGGACAAACTGTCGATGTTCGCGACGTATTTCGGCGATCCATCGCTCGTCAACGACCAGGTCGATCGCTATCGGGCCGTTACCGCGGAGCAGGTGACGGAGTTCGCACGAGCACGCCTCGGCGAAGACAATCGCGCGTCCCTGCTTTATGTGCCAGCGAATGGCTCGCGCGCGGTTGCACCCGAGGAGCGTACCGAGGCGGAGGTAGTGTCCTGACAAGCTCCACGACATCCGCGCCTCGGGGATCGGCGCAACGCCCTGCCCCGGGCCCAGCACGCCCGTACCACTTCCCACATTTCGAGCAAGCGTCGCTCGACAACGGCCTGTCAGTGATCGTCGTGCCGGTGCGGAAGCTGCCGGTCGTGACGGTATCGCTCGTCGCCGACGCCGGCGCGGTGACCGAGCCGATGGGACAGGAGGGAGCTGCGCGACTCACTGCGAGGGCGCTTCTCGAAGGCACCAGATCCCGCACGGGCGACGTGCTGACCGAGAGTCTCGAGCGTCTCGGTGCTTCGCTCGACGCCGACGCGGAGTGGGACAGCGGCGCACTCACGATGACCGTTCTCACGAGCCGGTTGTCCGAAGCGATGGCGCTGGTCGCCGAGGTGGTGCTCGAGCCCGCGTTCCCCGAGCGGGAGCTCGAGCGACTCAAGGCGGAGCGGCTGGCGGAGATCCTTCAGCGTCGCGCGGAGCCGCGTGGGCTCGCCGATGACATGTTCGCCCGGTTTGTCTACGCCGGCGACTCCCGGTATGCACTGCCTGAAGGCGGGTCTGTGGCGTCGGTCTCGGCGATCGATCGCAAGGCCGTCGCGGCGTTCCACGCCGCGCGATACCGGCCGGGGAGCACGACCGCGATCATCGTCGGCGACATTGGGATCGACGATGCCTTACGGGTCATGCGGTCGCGCTTCGATGCCTGGCCAGCGCAGCGCGCTGCTGTCATGGATGCAGACGACCGGCCCGCGCGGCGCACGCGGGCGGTACATCTGGTCGAGAAGGCTGACGCGCCGCAGTCGGAGCTCCGCATCGGGCACGTCGGGATTCCACGCGTGCATCCCGACTACTTCGCAGCGTTGGTGATGAACATGCTGCTCGGCGGACTCTTTTCCTCGCGCATCAATCTCAACCTGCGCGAGGCGCACGGGTACACCTACGGCGCCTCGTCGTTCTTCGATTGGCGCCGGCAGGCCGGGCCCTTCGCCGTGGCCACTGCCGTGCGCAGCGATGTCACCGCCGCGGCTGCGGGAGAGGTGCTCACGGAGATCGACCGTATGCGCGCCGAGAAGGTGAGCGTCGAGGAGCTCTCTTTGGCGACGAGCTATTTGGAGGGGGTCTTTCCGATTCGGTACGAAACGACGGCGGCCATTGCCCGTGCGCTCGCGGCGATGGTCGTCTACGGTCTTCCAACCGACTACTTCGACACGTATCGGGACCGCGTCCGTGCGGTGTCCGCGCCCGACGTCCTGCGTGCAGCGCGCGAGTTTCTCCGCCCCGAGGAGCTGCAGTTCGTCGCGGTGGGCGACCCTGCCGTAGTCAGGGAGCCTCTGGAGGCGATGGATCTGGGGCCTCTACAGTCATACGACACGGAAGGCACCCAGCGCCCGTAGGCCCATTGTGACTTTGACGCGGAGCGCAGGGTGATTACCCCAGGTGCGCTGGAAAGCCGACGGATCTACACCGGGAAGGTCCTGAACCTCGACATTGATCGGGTGAGGTTTCCCGACGGCTCGGTCGGTGAGCTCGAGATGATCAGGCACTCGGGAGCGAGCGCGGTCGTCCCCTTCCTCAGCGACCCGGCGGGAGAAGATCCGCAACTCCTGCTCATTAAACAGTATCGGTACGCCGCAAACGGCTTTTTGTACGAGCTCCCTGCCGGCCGCCTCGATCCCGGCGAGACGCCGGAGACATGTGCCAGGCGGGAGCTGCGAGAAGAGACGGGCTGTTCCGCGGAGCGCGTGGAGCTCCTGTACACCATGTACACGACGCCCGGTTTCACCGACGAGCGAATCCACCTTTTCATGGCGACCGGGCTGGCACATGGGGAGACCGGGCGCGAATCGGACGAATTTCTGACATTGGAGACGGTGCCCCTGTCGCAGGCGTTGGAGATGATTAGGGACGGGGTGATTCAGGACGCCAAGACAGCGCTCGGTATCCTCTACGCAGCCGGATTTCGCGCTGGGGTCTGACCTTCCAAGGCGACGCTCGGCGGTCAGCGGATGTCCAAAGGGAAAACTGTCGCGGTCGATGTCACGGGAAGTGGACAGTTCGGCATTTGTTCGCCATGTTCCCTGGAACGATCGCTGGTCAGAAGTTGTTGATCAGAAAGGAATTACGCGATCCAGCGACACGACGCACGATTCGGCATGTCCCCTGCTTTTCATTGTGGCGTCCGACAAGAGGAGCGTGAATCACCTGAACTTTCTCGTCGAACGAGTCACCCTTTCGCTGTCGAGGGACGGACCAATGGCTGAAGTCGCGCTGAAGCACACCGTGCCGGCGCAGAGTGCAACCGTTCGAGAACGGCTGCATTCCATGGATGATGCGGGGGTGGTCGGGGCCTTTCTGGGTGGAGAGGAGCGAGCGTTTCAGGAGCTCGTCGAACGATACCAGACTCGGCTCCTGAACTTCGTGTTCCGCACCATCGGCGACCGGGAACGAGCGGAGGACCTCGTGCAGGAGGTTTTCATCCGAGTGTACCGGCACCTGCACCGATTCGACCAGTCGAAGAAGTTTTCGACCTGGATCTACACGATCGCCTCCAACCTGGCGAAGAATGAGCTGCGGAACCGCTCGCGGAATCCGCTGGTGCTCTTCCAGGCGATTCGGCGACCGTGGCAGGAGGATGACCGTCCGCTGCAGTTCGAGGACTCGACGGCGCGGCCGGATGATCTGTACCGCAAGCGCCACCTGCGCGAGCTGGTGGAAACGTCGGTCGCTCAGCTTCCCGAGCATCACCGCCAGGTCTTCGTGCTGCGCGAGCTGGAAGGGAAGTCGTACGAGGAAATCGCCGAGATCACCGGCTGTAACCTGGGAACGGTCAAGAGCCGGTTGAACCGAGCAAGGAATTCGTTCGCGGCGATCATAGAGCCGGGACTAGAATAAGAGCTGCGAACTGCGAACTAAGCCCCCCTGGAGAGGCCACGACATAGCCTCCCGGGGGGGTTAGCTCGCAGTTCGCAGTTCGCAGCAGTAGGTTAGGAACTCGCCTGCGCCCGTCGGGTACTCCCAGCAGCCCCGAGCCAGTCGACTCCAACCCTACGCCATGCACTGCAGCGAATTCCGCAAACGACACCTTCCGTTCGTCGATGGCACCATGTCCGAAGCGGACATGGTCGCGATGCAGGGCCATCTCAGCGAATGTGACGAGTGCATGCGGCACGACACGGCGCTTCGTCGCGGGCTGCTCGTCTTCCGCAACCTCGCGCCGGTGGAGCCTTCGTCGGATTTCGCGACGCGTCTGCACGCGCGTTTGCGTGCGCTGGGTCAACCTGACCAACGGGCGGAGCTTTTTCGGGCGCCGGGCATGGGCGCGTTCGTTGCTGCCGCCGGCGTCGTGGCGCTCGGGTTCGCGGCGGCGTCGATGCTACACTGGACGGAGATGCGCCGCGATCTCGTGCTCGAGCCGGTGATCGCGAGCAGCCCCGCGCTTCCACCGCCGATCGTCGATTATCCATTCGTCGCGGCATCCTCGACGGGGATGCCCATGTGGCCCGCCGCGGTTCTCGCCGAGCAGGCCAGTGCGCACTTCGTCCATGCGGAGGCGCACTTCGCGACGCTTTCGCGCTGACGCCAGGCGGTTGTGAAGACGTAGCTTGACCCCTCGGGATGCGACGGCATCTTCCCGAGGGGTTTCTCGTCTTCCTCCCTTCACTCCGCATGTCCCTCTCGCGCCGCGAAGCACTCAAGGCACTCGGCGCGCTCGCGACGCTTCGGCTCGATCCGAATGCGCTGGCGGCGTCGCAGCCGCATCGCGCGACGCCGCCGAACATCGTGTTCATCATGACCGATGACCAGCGGCACGATGCGCTGAGTGTCGCCGGCAACCCGATTCTGCGCACGCCGAACATCGATCGCATCGCTACTGAGGGTGTGCGCTTCGCCGATGCGTTCGTCACCAACGCACTGTGCGCTCCCAGCCGCGCGAGCATACTCACCGGATTGTACTCGCATGCCCACGGGGTCATTACGAACGGTGGCGGGCCGCAGTACTACAACCAGCCCGGCCTTCGCCCTGAGCAACCCACCTTCGTCGACCTGCTCCGGAGCGCTGGCTACCACACCGCGCTGATCGGAAAGTGGCATTCTGCGATCCGAGCCGCGCGGGTTCGATCGGTGGGCCGTCTTTCCCGGGCAGGGCATCTACCACGATCCGGAATTGATCGCGAACGGTATGCGCATGAAGCTTCGTGGGCATGCCGACGACATTGTGGGTGATCAAGGTCTGTTGTTTCTGCGCGACCGGCCCCGGGATCGTCCGTTCTGCCTCCTCTACCAGTTCAAGTCGCCGCACCGGGCGTGGATGCCGGCGGAGCGCTTCGCTCGCACCTATGAAGACGTCGAGATCCCATTACCGAGGACGTTCGAAGACAAGCTCGCGGGACGGCCGGAGGCGCTTCGGCGCGCCGAGATGGCGATCGCCGACATGCCCGACTTTCGCGATCGCGGCGTCGATCCGTCGCTGCCGGCTGGCGAGCGCAAGCGACTCAACCTTCAGCAGCTGGTGAAAAACTACTATCGCGTGCTGCTGTCGGTGGATGAGAACGTCGGCCGACTGCTCGACGCACTCGATCGCGACGGTCTCGCCGAGAACACGATCATCATCTACACCTCGGACAACGGGTTCTTCCTCGGCGAGCACGGGCTCTTCGACAAGCGCCTGATGTACGAGCCATCGATCCGGGTGCCGATGCTCGTGCGCTTTCCCGCCCGCGTTCGTGCCGGTACCGTGGACCGCTCGCATATGATGCTCAACGTCGATGTCGCGCCGACGCTGCTCGAGCTTGCGGGTATTCCCGTTCCGGGCTGGATGCATGGTCGCAGCATGGTGCCGATACTCAGCGGGCAACCAAACGCACCGTGGCGCGACGCGTTTCTCTACGAGTACTACGAGTACCCGGCCGAGCATTGCGTGCGGAAACATCGAGGCGTGCGAACGGCGCGGTGGAAGCTCATTCACTTCTGGGAGCATCCGGAGGAGTGGGAGCTGTACGACCTCGCGAGCGATCCGGACGAGCTCAACAACCTTGCCGGCCGGCGCGAGCACGCACGCATGGTCGGTGAGCTCCGTGCACGCATGGAAGCGCTTCGCGATGAATTGGGCGATTCGGACGCGCCTGGCCCTGCACCCGTTGCTGCGCCATGCGGAAACGGCGTGAATACGGGCTACGGTCCACCCTAGCGCGTATATTCCTGCCATGCCCGCCCCTGACGCCGAGAAGGCGCTGCGAAAGGCCATCCGAGCGCGTGGTCCCTTCGAGCCGGTCTACTATCTCCACGGCGCCGATGACTACCTGAAGGAGGACGCGCTTCGCGAGCTCCTCGCCAGCGCGGTGGATCCGGCTACTCGCGATTTCAACCTCGACATCCGCAGCGCATCGGAGCTCGATGCGGAATCGCTGGGCTCGCTGTTGGGTACGCCTCCAATGATGGCCGAGCGGCGGGTCGTCGTATTGCGTGATGTGCAAGCGATGAAGAAGGACACGCGCGGCGCGCTCACGCGGTACCTCGCGCAGCCGGCGCCCGATCTCATGCTCGTGATGGTCGCCCCGGCGGGCGAGTCGAAGAAGAGTGACGACGACCTGCGTGCCCGATCGTGCCTGGTCGAGTTCGCCCCGCTCGACGATGAGCGTCTGCCCAAGTGGATCGCTCACCACGCGAAGGAGGAGCACGGGGCCACGATCACCCCCGAGGCGTGCGCGATGCTTCACAGCATCGTAGGTAACGATCTGCCAGCGCTCGCGGGGGAAATCGACAAGCTGGCGAGCTATGTGTCGGGGTCGGGGGCAACGATCGACGAGAACGCCGTGTCAGCAGTTGTGGGGGTGCGCCGTGGAGAAACATTGGCCGACCTGCTCGATCGCGTGGCGCAACGAGATGCTCCTGGCTCCCTTTCCGTGCTTCCGCACGTGATGGAGCAGCCGAAGATGGGCGGCGTCCCGGTCGTGATGGCGCTCACCGCGCAAATGCTGGCGCTCGGCTACGGTGCGGCCCTCCGTGCGGCGGGAACTTCCAGCCGTGCACTGGAGTCCGAATACTGGAAGTTTCTGAAATCCGGCGGGAGCGTCATGACCGGCCGTCCGTGGGGCGATGCCGTGAGGGCCTGGGTGCGCGATGTGGAACGATGGGATGTACGAGCGGTGGATCGCGCGCTCGGGCTCCTGTACGATGCCGACATTGCGCTCAAGGACACACGGGTCTCCACGGAGGACCGGGTGATCGCCACGACGATTCTCGCCATTTGCTCCCCCGAGCGCGCAGCAGCCTAACCAGGTTCACCGATACGTCTCATGCATTGTCTTCTCGGCATCCTCTGTCTCTCGATTGCGCCGTTCGCTGCCCTCTCCGCGCAGCAATCGGATAGCACGAGCACCGACACCACCTTTCTCGCAGCGCAACGCCTCGTCGTCGAGGGCCGTGGCCAGGAGGGTCGCGCGGTCATTGCGCGCGAGCTAGCGGCGGCGCCCGAGGGCTCGCCACGCTACGTCGAGGCTTTGTATTGGCGAGCCGCCCTGGCCGCTACCGCGGCGGATGCCGAGCGTGATTACAAGCGCATCATCATTGAGTTCCCGGTGTCGCGACGCGCGGAGAGCGCGCTCATTGGTCTGGCCCAGCTCGAGCTGGCGCGCGGGGACCGATCACAGGCCATGCAACATCTCGAGCGAGTCGTGCGCGAGCATCCCACCGGGCCATCACGTGCGCGCGCAAGCTTCTGGATGGCGCGCGTTCATTTCGACGCGGGCAACTTTCCCCGTGCGTGCGCGCGACTGGAGGACTCCCGTCGCAACACGCCCGCTGAGGCTGTTGAGATGCGGAACCAGCTCGAGTATTACTCGCAGCGCTGCGAGGGAGTCGATACGACCGTCGTCGTGCGCACGACGTCGGCAGAGTCGACGCGGGCCATGCCGGCGCGACCAGGAGCCGTCGCCACGCCGCCGGCTCAGCGCCCACCTGCACGTGGCGCGACCGCCTACACTGTGCAAATCGGTGCGTACGCGAACCGCGCGGATGCCGACGCCCGCCATCGTCAGTTGAGCGCGCAAGGGCAGGCTCCGCGCGTGGTCAAGGTCGGGGCGCTGTGGCGGGTGCGCATTGGACGATATGCGTCGCGCGATGCGGCGGCCGCTGCCGCGCGCTCGCTCAAGGCGAAACGAATCGAGGCATTCGTGACGGAGGCCGAATCGCCGTGACGACGCGGGAGGCGTCAACGCCCCTCATGCAGCAGTATCGGGAGATCAAGGCGCGTCACCAGGACGCGATTCTTTTCTTCCGGATGGGTGACTTCTACGAGATGTTCTACGAGGATGCGGAAGTGGCATCCCGTGTGCTCGGCCTCACGCTCACCGCGCGGCATAACGGTGGCGCCTCCGACGTGCCGCTGGCTGGAGTCCCGGTGAAGGCAGTCAACGAATACCTCCGCCGGCTCGTGAAGCACGGATTCCGGGTCGCCATCTGCGAGCAGGTGGAGGATCCGCGACTCGCGAAGGGGATTGTCCGCCGCGAGGTGATCGAGACGATTACGCCAGGCGCCGCCTTCTCCGATGACCTGCTCGAGGGCGCGCGCAACAATTTCCTCTGCGCGATGATCGTCCGCGACGATCGAGTCGGGCTGGCTGCGGCGGACGTGTCCACTGGAGAGACACGGCTCGCGATCGTCGCATTGGCAGATCTCGACTCGATCCTCGCGCGGCTCTCCCCAACCGAGGTCGTCGTTCCACGCGGCGCACGCGCCCCCAACGCGGTGCGCCCACCCGGACGTGAGGAAGACGCGCTCGTCACCGAGCGCGAGCCGTGGGAATTCGACGCCGACCTTGCGCGGCCCGAGCTCGCCCGGCAATTCGGGGTGCATTCCCTGGAGGGATTCGGGATCGGCCCGGGCGATGACCTTGCGATCGCAGCGGCCGGCGCCCTGCTTCGCTACCTGCGAGAGCTACAGCCCGCAGGCGTTCCCCATCTCGCCCGTCCAGTCATTGAACGCGCCGGCTCGACGATGCCGATCGACGAGATGACGCGACGCAATCTCGAGCTCGTGGAATCGATGCGCGGGCGGGACATCTCCGGCACACTGCTCGGCGTTCTGGATCGGACGAGTACGCCAATGGGGGCGCGCCTGCTGCGCCAATGGATCCTCGCGCCGCTCGTCGATCGCCAAGCGATCGATCGCCGACTCGACGCGGTGGCGGCCCTGGCGAACGATCTCATCTCCCGGCACGCGCTGCGCGATGCGCTCGATGGCGTACGCGATGTCGAGCGGCTCGCGGGCAAGACAGCGGCTGGCCGTGCCACTCCACGGGAGATCGGTGCCCTGGGAGCGTCGTTAGGGCGAATGCCGGCGGTGGAGGCAGCAGTTCGGCGAATGGCTCCGCGCGGGGTGCTGGCGGACGTGCTTGGCACGTGGGACGGATGCGCGGAGCTGGCGGACGAGGTTACACGCACTCTCGTAGAACGGCCACCGGCCACGATCGGTGACGAGCCGGCCGTACGCGCGGGTGTGGATGCGGAGCTGGACGAGCTGCGGGCGATCCGTGATGGTGGACGGGATGGCATTGCCGGGATCCAGGCCCGAGAACGAGAGCGGACGGGCATCTCATCGCTCAAAGTCGGGTTCAACCGAGTGTTCGGGTATTACATTGAGATCACGAACTCGAATGCGCATCTCGTCCCCCCGGACTATCAGCGCCGCCAGACCCTGTCTGGCGCCGAGCGATACGTCACTCCGGAGCTGAAGGATTTCGAGGAGAAGGTGCTGACGGCCGCCGAGCGCATCGAGGCCCGCGAGCGAGTGCTAATCGAAGCGTTGCGGGAGCGATTGGGACGCAGCATCGCCCGTCTGCAGTGTGCCGCCTCGCTGCTGGCGCAGCTGGATGTGCTGGCGGCGCTTGCCGAGGTCGCGGAGCGAGAGGGCTACACACGGCCCGAGATGACGGACGAGTTCGCGCTGGAGATCACGGCGGGGCGGCACCCGGTGGTCGAGCGCATGATGCCTCGGGACAAGTTCATCCCGAATGACGTCACGCTGACGGAGGACGCGCGCCTCATCGTGCTCACCGGTCCGAACATGGCCGGCAAGTCCACGATTCTGCGCCAGGTCGGGCTCATCGTGCTGTTGGCGCAGATCGGCAGCTTCGTGCCCGCACAGCGCGCGCGACTCGGTGTCGTCGACCGGTTGTTCACGCGTGTTGGGGCCAGCGACAATCTCGTACGAGGTCAGTCCACGTTCATGGTGGAGATGTCGGAGACGAGCGCCATCCTGCACACGGCGACTCGGCGGAGCCTCGTGCTGCTCGACGAGATTGGCCGCGGGACGTCGACGTACGACGGAGTGTCCATCGCGTGGGCGGTCAGCGAGCATCTGCATGATGCGGTAGGGTGCAAGACGGTTTTCGCCACGCACTATCACGAGCTAACGCAGCTGGCCGATGAGCTCGCTGGAGTCCGCAACTACACGGTGGATGTTCGCGACGTTGGAGGCGAAGTGCTGTTCCTCCACCGGCTCCGACCGGGCGGGGCGGACCGGTCCTACGGCATCGAGGTTGGTCGTCTTGCGGGGCTTCCGGCGGCAGTGTTGACGCGAGCGCGGGGGATTCTCCGGCTGCTCGAGGGTGGTCATTCTCGTGGCGGCGAGCTCCGCCAGCGGGAAAGCGCACGTGGCGGCGCCTGACGAGCAGCTCAGCCTCTCGCTCCCCACCGCCCCACATCCGGTCGTCGAACGCTTGCGATCCCTCGATCCGAACGCGATGACGCCGCTGCAGGCGATTCAGTTGCTTGGCGAGCTAGTCAACGAGGTCAATGCGGAACGCGGAATGCGGAACAAGGAGTGAGGAGCTCCTATTCCGCATTCCGCATTGGCTCTTCATTCGCACCGCATCATACCGGTCTCGAGATTTCGGAGACAGCTCCTCGTTCCGTGAGAGCTGACGATCTCCACGGGCACGATCGCGGTACCGTTGAAGGCCGTCGTTTCGCGCCAACGCTCCGTGTTCGTTTCGCCATTGCGTGTCAGCGATACGACGTGCTCGCGAATCACGTGGCCTGAAAGGGGCCAGCTGCGACTGGGCAACATGCGTCCGTCGCGCCGGACCACGGGAATCACCACCGCAACGGTCCGATTGGCGAACTGCACCACGGAGCTCGCCGCGCCCCGATCGGTGACAAGCTCGGTCGTGCGTTGCCCGACCTCTCGTCCATGGAGGATGTGCGTCGTCTCCTCACCGAGCAGTCCGCCGACGGTCATCTCGCCTGCGCTGCGAATGGCGACCGTCGCGCTCTCGCGTTGCAGCGTTCCAGAGACCGCGTTCCGTGTATTCGTCGCCGCAGTGAGGAGCGCGTCGTAGCGACGCATAGGGTTGCCATCGCCATTGGCGTACGCGAACGAGCGCCGGAACGTCAGCCCATCGCGTGTGATCGGTGGGCAGACCCACCGCCCCTCGGCTTCATTGTATCGGCAGGGCTGACGCGCGGTGCCGGTGGGAGCGGAACCCGTCTCCCGATCGGCATTCGTGCCTGGTAACCCCAATCCTTCGGCAAGGGCAAGCGCTTCAGCGGTCGCATCAATCTCATCCTCCGACGGCGCAGTCGCGTCATTCGCACACGCAGTAACGCTGCCCAGAATGAGGAGAGAGGCGACGAGGAGAACTGGCCTACGCATGGGACCGTCCTAGTGGAAGGAAGACGCCCAGGTAGACGCGTCGTCCGGCGGCACGTTAAGATCTGCCGCGCTCGCACTCACGTTAGGGTCACCGGCCGCTTCGAGGCAAGGCGAACATCAGTTTGTGACGGGTTTTCCTCGGGCGAGGAATTGCGCGACCGCAGTAGCCAGCCACGCCAGCGCTGCGGGAAACAGCAGCGTCACGAGAATCAGTGCTACGCCGGAGATGCCCATTGCCCCGCCGGCAACGCGGCTGAACGACAACACCGAGCCCTGACTCGCACTCCATCCGAGCAACGCTGCCCACGCAAGGGCGGCCGCCAGACCGGCGGCGATTCCCTGATGGCGAACGTGGCGCGCCATCACTCCCGCCACCGCGGCGAAGAGCGGAACCGACCACCACCCGAGAATCCACGTTCCGATCGCAAACGAGAGAGCGAGCAGGAGAACGCGAAGTGCGAAGCGCACTAGTGCTCTTTCGAGAGCGTAAGCCGAGCGACGATGCGGTCCGCCGGAATCTCCCCTTCCGCTCGTGGAAGGAGCACGGGGTCGAGCGTTCCGGCCGACCAGCGGGCTACCCGGTCCGCATAACGACTGGAGGCGGCATTTCCCGATTGCCCGCCAGGATAGATCGTCCACGCCCGAACGGTGGGGCCGAGCTCGACGACCATGCGCCAGCTGGCGCCGAATCGGCCTTCACCCGATGACGGGCTCAGGGTCGATGGCCCCCCCTGAACCGGCACATCCAACCGGGACAGGGGTTCGAGGCGAAGAATGTGGTAAATGTTCGCGTGGTGCACGCGCTCCCAGCGCCAGCTTCCATTGGCAGGACTGCCATGGCGCTCGCGCACACGCCGATATCCTTCGCGCATTGCGGCAGCAAGGATGTCGTCACGTCGCTCGACGATCTGTTGCGTTCCGCGGACGTCCCACCAGGGGCTCAACGGATCGCGCAGCAGAAGAGCGAGCATTCTGGTCGGCTGGGGTATCGACTCGCGGGGGTGAGGTGCGGGCACGCACGGCGCGTCGACGCTCATTTCGCACCACCGGCCGGGCCGGCCGAGCGAGCTCATCCCAGGCGAGCTCCTGCAGCGCGCTCATGATCGATTCGAACAGTACAGCGTGCTCGTTTTCCTTCGTGTATCGACGGTCCCATTCCGCGAGCAGCCGTGCGGCGGTATCGAGCGTGGGATCGCCTCGCCCCGAAGCACGAATGGCCGCCGCCGCAGCAACCATTGCTGGAGCGAACGCCTCGGCCCGGGCACTCCCAGGGTCCGTTTGGTACTGCTGCATTGCCTCAGGGGTGACACTGGCATTGACGCGCAACAGCGCGTTAATGCGCATCGCTCTCCACGGCGAGTACCAGTGCGCGCCGAGGTACGTCGAGTCCACGCGAGGATCGACCGGCTGCTGGTTGGCCGAGGCGAGGTAGCCCTGCGCCGGATCCATGGCGAAGGGATAGCGCGAAAGCGGCAACGCACCGCGCCAATCGTTGGCGGTCGATGAGCCGTCCTGAAGCCTGTCACCGCGTGCGCCAGGAGCGCGGATGGGAAAGCGACCCGTCGAGCGAATCGCGATCGTTCCCGATCGGTCGGCGACGATGCCGTTCTGCGCCGGCACGGAAAAGGTCGCCATCGCGTCCAGCCACTGCTGTACTGAACGACTGCGCGCGGCGCGCGCAAGCGCGTCACTTTCGTTGGTCGTGTCGTGGGCCGTCCACCGTGTCGAGATCCAGAGCATGCCTTCTCGCGTGAGCGGGCCGCGGTGCGTGTACAACACCGTGTCGGTGGCGACGACGTCGCCGCGCTTGTCGCGGTAGCGCTCAACCCGCGATCCGAGCGGTTTCCACACGCCATCGAGCCGATATCGCGTAGGGTGCCGCGGGTCGTCGACGACTTCGACGAAATAGTCCATGACGTCGGACTCGACGTTGGTGAAGGACCATGCGACATCGCGATTGAACCCAATGACGATGCCTGGAGAGCCCGGAATGGTCACGCCATAGAGGTCGATCTCACCGGGAACGACGAGGTGCGCCTCGTACCAGATGGACGGGAGAGTGAGCTCGAGGTGCGGGTCGCCCGCGAGCAGCGCATGACCATCCCGCGTGCGGCTTGGCGACACAGCCCAGTTGTTGCTTCCGAGCGCATCCCCGGGCTCGTCCAGCCCGGCGTCGATGAGGCGAAGCCGCTCCCGGAAACCGTCGAGCGCGCTGATGACATTGGCTTCGCGCGCGTCTGGCATTCGTGGGGCGGGAAGCGTCGACACATCGACTCGCGGCTCCCGCCGCCCATTGGGCACGATCGGCTCCTGAATCGGGCTGTTGCGCGGAAAGAGCGCCGCCGTCGCTTCGCGTCCGACCAGCGCCTCCACCTGACGCATCCGCAGCTCGATGTCGCCGTGCGCGAGCGTCCACGCCATGCGGTTGAGCAGATGAATCGACTGCACCGGTTCCCAACGCGACGGACGCACGCCGAGCAAATGGTACTCGAGCGGCACATCCTCCTCGCCCATGTTTCCAATCCACGCGTTTACACCCTCGGCGTACGCCTTCATCAGGCGCCATCCGGCGCTCGTCGTATCAATGGCGGCGAGCTTTCGTTCGGCGGCCCAGGGTAAGCCCAGCGATCGTTGCGCTCGGTCTACCTCGAGCGCACGCGCTCCGGCGATCTCGGTGAGACGACCGGCGGCGGCGCGCGTCGCGAGCTCCATCTGAAAGAGCCGGTCGCGTGCGACGACGAAGCCGAGGGCTCGCGTGGCGTCCTCGACGGAGGTGGCGAAGATGTGGGGAACGCCGCGGTCATCGTAGATGACTCGGACGTCAGCGCCTAGCGCCGGCACGTGCCCCGCATTGCGCACCGATAATTCAGAGCCGCGCGCAACCGCCCACACACCGTGAACGGGATCGAGGAACGGTCCGACCGGCGGCGCGGGGGCGAAGCCGCGGAAGCCGATGAAAAGCGCCAAAGCAAGGGCTGCGACCTGCGAGCTGCGAACTAACGGCGTCGGGATGCTCATACAAGCAGTGTTCGCAGTTCGCAGCTCGCAGGTCGCAGCCCTTGGTCTTTCACCGTGCCATCATGACTTGAAGGACGTCGGAGCGCGTGACGATCCCAGCGAGGCGGCCGCCACTGCGGACCAGGACGGCGGGGTTGGCCTTCGACAGGAGCTTGGCGATCGCGTCGACCGACTGCGTCGACTCGACGACCGGAAATGGCGCCTCCATGATGTCGCTCATCGTCGCGTCGAGCAGCTTGGTGTTCTCCAAGCTCTTTGCTGAGAGGGACCAGTCGCTCACGGATCCAACGCAGCTGTCGCCGTCCATCACCGGAAGCTGTGAGACGTCGTGCAGCGTCATCAGGCGCAGCGCCTGACGCACCGTGGCTCCGGACGCGATGCTCACCACCGACGGGGTGTCGCCATCCTTTCGCGTGAGCAGCGATTGCAGCGTGAGCTTGTCCGGCTCCATCATCTGGTTCTCGCGCATCCACTCATCGCTGTACAGCTTCGAGAGGTAGCGCTCCCCCGTGTCGCAGAGCAGGGCAACGACCACCGTATTCGGGTCGTCGAGGCGGCGCGCGACGTTGAGCGCGACATGCGTGATGAGCCCGGACGAGCCCCCGACGAACAGCCCTTCTTCTCTCGTCAGGCGGCGCGCCATGGCGAACGAGTCACGATCGCTCACCGTCTGATATTCGTCGATGACGGAGAGGTCGAGCGTTCCAGGCAGCTTGTCCTGGCCCACGCCCTCGACCTTGTACGGAACGCCTTCCGGCTTCGTCTGTCCCTTGCTCCGCCACAGCTCGGCGAGAATGGATCCCACCGGATCGCCGACGATCACCTGCACCTTGGGATTTCTCTCCTTCAGGTAGCGCCCGGCGCCGGTGGTCGTTCCGCCCGTTCCGGCTGACGACACGAAATGAGTAATCCGCCCCTCGGTCTGCTCCCAGATCTCGGGACCCGTGGTCGCATAGTGCGCTTCGGGATTCGCGTCGTTGTAGAACTGGTTCGCCAGGATCGCGTTCGGCGTTTCCTCCGCGATGCGCTTGGCCATCATCACGTAATTGTCCGGATGATCGGGTGGCACCGCGGTGGGGGTGATAATGACTTCGGCCCCGAAGGCCTTCAGCAGTCGCACTTTCTCCTGCGACATCTTGTCGGGCATCGTGAAAATGCAGCGATATCCCTTGATGGCGGCGGCAATCGCGAGCCCGACACCCGTGTTTCCGCTCGTTCCCTCCACGATGGTACCGCCCGGCTTCAGACGGCCTTCACGCTCGGCGCGGTCGATGATCGGCATCCCGATGCGGTCCTTCACCGAGCCACCGGGGTTGAAGAACTCCGCCTTGCCGTAGACGCGCGAGCGCATCCCGCGCGTGATCTTGTTCAGGCGGATGAGCGGCGTCCATCCGATGGTCGCGAGGACGTCGTCGTAGGGACGTCGGTTACGCTCGAGGCTCGCCAGCAATTCGGTGTGGATGGTCATTCAACGCTGACGCGTGCGATTGAGGAGGGTGTCGCCAGGAAGCGGCGGCATCTCGGGATGGCGAAAGTACACCGGCAGCAGAATCGACACCCCGATTGGATTCCCACCGAGCATCGCCGGCTGATAGCGCAGCGTTTCGGCTCCCTTCACCGCCGCGGAATCGAGGCCCGGATATCCGGACGACTCCTCGACCGAGGTGGAGTCGGAGAGCACGGCGCCGGTACTGTCGATGAAGATCCGCAGCGTGACGTTTCCCTGGACCTTCTGTGCAAAGAGCGCCGGTGGGTACCGAAAGGGAAGCGTCTCATTGAGCATCGCGGGCATGACGTCGGGGCGCGGGCCGGAGGCGCCGAGTGATTCGAGTGCCTTCTGCGTTGTCGCCTGGTCCATGCAGGCAGCAAGGGCCAAGGCCGTGAGTAGTAAGGAGATCGGCGAGAGGGGCATCGGCATAATGTACACGCCGCCTCAGGCAGCCGCGACCGTTACGCCCCCAGTGCGGGCTTCGTCATCCCCCCAAGACGAGCCGTGTTGCTTGCCGCAAGCCCTGCCCAGAGGGCACCCGCCCGCCTCGAGACTAGATGCGCCATTTCCTTCGATATCTCTCGCTCCTCGCCCTGGCTGGCTGCGCCACGAACCTGTCCGCCGGACAGGCGCGACGGCTCGCCTCGCGTGACGTGGGGTGCGAGCGGGCTGAACACGGAGCACTGGCTCGCACGATCGCGATCTACACCCGCGTCGTGGCGGAGAGAGTCTGCGTCCTCGACGCGACGGGACAGTGCCATCCGCGCGCCGACGGGGGGAAACCATCCGCTGAAGTGCGACTTCCCCAAACCAGAAATGCACCGCCCGCGGACGCTATCCGGCAGGAGCTCGGCCGGCGCGGCATTCTCGCCCGAATCGCTCGTCCTCGCGGTCCAAAGATGTACGCATCGCTCGGTGCCGAGCCGAGTGAAGGACTGCTCGTTCTCGAGCTCGGTGACATTGGTTTCTCCGACGATGGCGATGTCGCGCACGTGATGGTGCGTGCCTCGGGCACGATGGATGCGAACGACTGGCCTGCCTCGCCGGGCGGCGATCTCGTTCGCCTCGTGCGAACGGTCGACGGTGACGACGAAGGTCTCTCGCGTCGCATGACATCGCCCGCACGCGCGTGCTGGCGAATGCAACGCAGCACCTCGAGCGCACTCGCCGACTGATCCACGCGTGCGCATGCGGCGGTGTTGCTTGCCCGCCTGCGGCGCTCCGAACATTCTTCTGTAACCATGAAAATCACGGTATTGATGGGCGGCACGTCGGCCGAGCGCGATGTTTCGCTGGCCTCCGGGCTGCGGATTGCGCAGGCACTGCGCTCGAAAGGGCACGAGGTTACGTCGTTCGATACGGCGCGCGGCGCGATCGATGAAGCAGAGGAGCAGGAGCTGCTCGCGGGCGGAGTGGTGAAGGCCGCCCCGCCTTCGCTGGATGCACTCGCCCAAATGACGCGCACCTCACTGTCTCCATCGCTGGGCACGATATCGGCAATACGAGAGGCCGACGTCGTCTTCCTTGCGCTGCACGGTGGTCAGGGAGAGGACGGCACGGTGCAGGCCTTACTCGACATGGTCGGTGTGGTGTACACAGGAAGTGGGCACCTCGCGAGCGCGCTCGCGATGGATAAGGATCTGTCGAAGCATCTCTTTCGCGCCGCCGGTGTGGGCACGGCCGATTGGCTGATGGCCCCTGCGACGGCGCCTGAAGTGGAGTCAGCGCTGGGGTTCCCGGTGATCGTGAAGCCCTCGAAGCAGGGATCGACAGTGGGGCTCACGCTGGTGAAGGAATCCACACAGCTCAAGCCAGCGATCAACGAAGCGCTCAAGTACGACGACGAAGTGATGATCGAGGCGTTCGTTCCCGGGCGCGAGCTCACGGTGGGGATTCTCGGAGACCAGGCGCTGCCAGTTGGAGAGATCATCCCGAAGCACGAGATCTACGATTACGAGTGCAAGTACACGAAGGGAATGGCGGAGGAAGAATTCCCCGCCAAGCTGTCGCCGGGTGAGACCATGGATGTGCAGCAGCAGGCGCTGCTCGCATTTCGTGCGCTCAAGCTGGGCGGGTATGCGCGCATTGACTTTCGCATGACGCCTCAGGGAAAGTTCTTCTGCCTCGAGGCGAATACGCTTCCGGGAATGACCGAGACGTCACTCATCCCACAAGCGGCGGCGGCGCACGGCATTCCCTTCCCGCTGCTGTGTGAGCGCATCGTACGCCTGGCACTCGAGACGAGGCCGAAGAAGTGACGGCGACACGCCGGAACCCCGCTACCGCCGCCCTCAGCGGCATCGCATCGGGCGTTCAGGCGTACGGGGTGTGGGCGGGATATCGACAGCTTTTCGTTCGGTTCGCCGGCGAAGCCGAGACGGCGACGATGTACACGCCGGACACGATGATCCGGCACATGGAGCGCGCCCTCGAGCGATCGCGTCCGCACTCCATTTCCCTGGCGGGTCGCGACCCCCTGGTGGGGGTGAACTTTCTCCTTGCCACCTTTCAGCAGAAGGCACCTCCGCTGCCGGTCATGCTCGACGCGGATGTCGCGCGTCCGGAGGCCGTGCCAGAGCTGGCGTTCGCGCTGACGATGGTTCAAGTGACGATCGACTTCGGTGCGCCGTCAGCATCCAGTGACCGCGCGCTCGAGATGCTGGCCGCGGCCGCACAAGCAAAGCTGGAACACGCCCTCGTCCTGCCCTTGCGCGAAGGCGTTGCGGATCCCCTGGTGCTGCGACTGATTGAGCAAGCCCGAGCGGTAAGTACGGGCACGAAGATTGTTGTGCATCCCCTCCCCGGCGAGGAAAAGCGGGGTCTCGACCGGCGTTACGCTTCGCTTCTCGAGCAGGCGGCGTCGGTGCATCCGGACGTTCGCCTCACGCTCCCCGTCCCCTCGCCGATCGGCGTTCGCTGACCGGCAAGGGCCCCGCGGAACTCGCGGCCGAACGCGCGGTTATTAGTGGCACGGGCAGCGCAGGAGCAGCCGCATGTCGTTTACCGTCACGGATGATCTCGAGCCACCGCGGATGACCCCCGCGGTGCGGTGGCTCATCGCGATGAATGTCGTCGTCTATTTCCTCCAGATGACGATGATCGATCGCGCCGACATCCAGGCCGGGCTCGGGTTCCACGTGCGCGATCTCACCGAGCAGCCGTGGACCGTGTTGACGTACATGTTCGTCCACGGCGATTTCCTGCACATTTTCTTCAACATGTACTCGCTGTGGCTCTTCGGACGACGCGTCGAACAGGCGTGGAATCCGCGGAGCTTCGGACTGTATTACGTGTGGTGCGGGCTCGGTGCGTGGCTCATGCATTTGATGATCACGCGCGATGGAACGCTCATTGGCGCGTCGGGCGCGGTTTACGGCGTAATGCTCGCGTACGCGATGCGGTGGCCGGACGACGAAGTCCTGTTCTTCCTGGTGCCGGTGAAGGTGAAGTGGCTCGTGGCCGGGCTCGCGGTGCTCGATTTGACCCGGGGCCTGGGCGTGATTGGCGCATCGCCGAACGTCGCCTACTTCGCTCACCTCGGCGGCTTCGCGTTTGGCTGGCTGTACCTGCGCTGGATTTCGGCCGGTGTGAGCCTCGAACGTCTACGCGAGCGAATGTCGCCGCTCCCCGATGTCCCCGACGAGCCGCCACGGGCGATTCCGCGTTCACGCCCTCGTGACTCCGAGCGCCGCGAGGGAATCGACGAGGTGATTGCCCGAAGCAACAAGGCGCTCGCCGCGCCGCGCCGCCCCGCCACGGCGACCCCCGTCGCTCATGCGCGCGACGCGAAAGCCGAAGCGCTCGATCGCGTGCTCGACAAGATCAGCGAGAAAGGCCTGTCGAGCCTGACGAGCGAAGAGCGAAAGCTGCTGGAGGAAATGAGTAAGAGGCTTAAAGACCGCTGAGAAGCGAGGAGAATACGGGAAAGCGGAATGCGGAGGGGGAGACCTCCCGCATTCCGTTTTTTGCGTTCCGCATTGCCCTCAAGAAAAGAGCCCCCCAGGCTAGGCCTGGGGGGCAGTACCGCCACGCCGTTCACGCGGCGGCGACGGCAGGTGCAGAGAGCGCCTGCCTGTCCGATAGTATTGCCAAGAGCGTGCCTTGTAAATGGGCCTGCCCGTGGAGGATGTTCGGTTCGTGTCCATCAGACACTGGCGAGCAATCGTCAGGCATTGTACCCTAACAAAATCGTGACCCGTTCCGCCTGACGCGCGTCGAGGACGACGCGGGGGCGATAGTCGCCGGATTTGTCAGCCCGCAGGTAGCTCACCTCATACTCCTAGCGCCACGTGCTCGAACCGTGGCCCCCTAGTCTGACGCTTATGTCGCCCTCGGCGACACACAGGCCCAGTCACTCATTCCGAAGGATGCCCATGCGAGCGCTCCGTGCCGCCTCCCTCGTCGTCGCCGCTCTTCTGTTTGCCACCGTGGCCGACGCGCAGAAGAAGCCAAAGGAACCCAAGCGCCCGAAGATGCAGGCCGGACGCGATACCAACAGCGCTGGCGCCTACTACTACTGGGGGCTTGGCCAACTCGAATCGAGTCCCCGGAGCGCAGAGGACGCATTCTACTGGGCCTCGCGGCTCGATCCGGCATGGGCCGATCCACTGTATGCGCAGCGCATCGCGTTTCACATGTCGAACCTCGACCGCTTCTGGAAGTACCTCATTGGGACGAAGTACGTCCTGAAGTCGGCCGACGTCAGACGGGCTGACTCGCTGCACTTTCGTGCCCTGCTGCGCGATCCGTTCTTTTTCCGCCGGCACGACAAGATGCTCATCGACCGACTGTACCAGGAGTTCACTGGACAGCATGGCATGATCAGCGGGGATCCGGAGATGCGCGCGTGGTTCGCGTACAGTCAGACCAACTTTCAGCAAGCAGTCGAGTTGTACGCGAGGGCGATCGAGAAGGAGCCGAAGGACTACGAGCTGCATGCCGAGCGCGCACGTGCTTTCTATCACATGAATCGGTTCGACAGCACGGTCGCCGAATTGAACCTGGCGCTCGCGGGGTATCGCAAGGACGACGACGAGGATCTCGTCGTGCTCTACGAATCGAAGGCGATGTACGAGTACAGCATCGCCAACGCGTACATCCAGGCGGGCAAGCTTCAGGAGGCACGGGAAGCGCTTGGGCGCGCGCTGACGGAAGATCTTTCGTTCTATGTCGCGCACCAACGCCTGGCGGCGCTTTCGCTGAAGACGGGTGACACGGCAACGGCACTCTCCGAGTACCAGCTTGCCGTCGAGCTGAACAACGATGACGCTCCGTTGCGCGCCGAGTACGGCACGGTGCTGGTGATGCTCGGAAAGCATGCGGAGGCAGAGCCGCACTTGTTGCGGGCGATCGAGCTCGAGCCATGGTACGCGCGCTCGTACGCCGTGCTCGCGAACGCCTACGACGGGCTTGGCAAGACCGCGGAAGCCGTGGAGCGGTACAAAAAGTTCATGGCGATCGCGGCGCAGAACCACGAGCTGAGACCCCTGGCCCAGGCGCGATTGACCGCACTGTCGTCGGTGGGAGGAAAGTAACGTGCGCAGACTTCTCCTCGCGGTGGCGGGGGTGGCAGTGCTCATGCCCGCTGCCTTCGCGCAGGACAGCGCGCGGGTGATCCGGAAGCGTACGATGTACGAGGACCTGCAGCTGTTCAGTCAGGTGCTCAATCAGCTACGCGTGAACCATCCGGACTCGCTGGATTCCCACAAGCTCATCATGTCCGCGATTCGCGGGATGATAGCGGCGGCGGATCCTCACTCGTGGGTCTACGCGTACTATCAGCTGACGCCCGAGAAGGAGAAGGCATACCGCGAGCGGAAGATGCATCCGGTGCCGGTGAACTTCGGAATGGTCGAGGGTGCGCCGGTCGTGATTTCCGTGGCGCCGGGGACGGAGGCAGCGCGGAGTGACATTCTCCCTGGTGATGAGCTGATCGCCGTCGATGGCAAGCCCGTCCCATGGGCGAGTGCCGGCGAGCTCGAGATCGCCCTCGCCGGCGCCAAGAACTCCCGGGTGCGCCTAACGCTGGAGCGGAGGAGGCTCGACGGCTCACGCGTGCAGCTCGACCGTGAGGTGAAGCGGGAGTGGCCCGGGGAGGAGAGCGCGGTGGTTGCGTCGTTCCTTCTCGACCCGACAACCGGCTACGTGCGGCTCATCCCGTTCGGGTCGGACAAGGTCTCCGACGATTTGCACGATGCGCTCTCACGACTCGAGCACGAGGGCATGAAGCGACTGATCCTGGATCTCCGGGACAACGGTGGCGGGCTCGTCGACGAAGCGGCGAAAGTGGCCGGCGAGTTTCTACCGAAAGGCGCCCTGATTTACACACAGCAGGGTCGCAAGCAGGAGGTGAGCGATACCGGCCGTGTCGGTCGCTCGTTCTGGAGTCGTGAGAAGCGATATCCGATCGTGGTGATGGTGAACGACGGCACCGCCAGTGCTTCGGAGCTCGTCGCGGGTGCGCTGCAGGATCACGATCGAGCCTTGATCGTCGGCCGTCCGAGCTTCGGCAAGTCGCTGCTGATGCAGGGATTCCCGTTGACGGATGGCTCCGTCGCCATGCTCGTGATCGGACATGTGCGCACACCGTGCGGGCGTATCGTGCAGCGCCGCTATCACGGGATCACCCGTCGCGACTACTACCGGCTCGCTGGTGCAGACCGTGACACCGTGGGCCGGCCGTCGTGCAAGACGGCGAGCGGGCGTGTGGTGTACGGCGGAGGGGGCATTTATCCGGACATCGTGTTCCCCGAGGGCGACCCTGACCCGCTCTGGCTGGCGCGCGTGCACGAGGAGCGACTCGATCTCAAGTGGATCGCGGGCCATGTGACGGCCGCAGCCGGGACGTACTCCACCCTCGATGCATTGGCTGCATCGGGGAAGGCGGCTCCGGGGGCTGTGGCCGACTTTCGGCGGTTCGCCCTGGAGCAGGGTGTGACGATTCCCGATGGCGCCGAGGTCGATACTCGGCTGGAGCGCGCGATCGTTAGGTGGGTGGCGCAGGCGAAGTGGGGCGATGCGGGGTTTTATCGTCTCGCGGCGGTGCAGAGCGGCGACGTCAAGCGCGCAGTGGAGGCGTTCGCGAAGGCGGAGGGAATCCTGAAGTAACGCCGCGACGCGGGTACGAACACGGTGGCCGAGGATACGCTTCCTCGGCCTTTTTTTCAGCCAATGCTCAAAGCTTCCGCGTGGTGAGGATTTCCTAACGATTGGTTCCGCCACGTGCTGTCCGAAAAGTGGCCTAACGTGTCGCAAAACGGCGCTTGCCCCACCACCGAGGCCAACTACTGTTGCGCACGCAACCAGTGGAAGGGGCACGGCCGCCTGGTCGCGGCGAATCCTCAACGCCGGAGGTCGTACATGAGAGTTGCTCGCTGCGTGGCGTCGCTTGTGGGTGCGGCGCTGGTTCTTGGTGGCTGTAGCGATGAAGCCGCGCCAATCGCACCGATCCTGGAGCAGGACCGACCTGACGTAACTGCGGACGATCATCTGGAGCCTCAGGCCCGCGACAGATTCCATCTGAACGTGTCGGTTGCTGGCTCATTGAAGCCAGGAGAGCCCTTTCAGGTCAGAGCCTGGGTACGCGGTCTCTTGTCCACGGCGGAGGTCGACTTTCGCATTGTGCTGCCGGAGGTCGAGTTCGCCCGCCAGACAAATTGGCGCGTCGATCGGAGTCCGGTTGGTCTCACCATTGGCTCAGTCTCGGAACAACGAGCGCCTCTACCCGCCGGTGCGGAGCTCGAGGCAAACGCCAGGATCACGATTCCCGCGGCTGGCGTCTACCGTGTTCTCGCCATTGTGGTGAAGCGGTCATCGGAACCCGACTTCGAGGGCAGCGTCGCGATACACCACACGCAGTTCAAGGAGGTGTGGGTTCGGGTCAGCGAACGAGGCGGCGGTGTCACACTCACTCAGGAAGCGGTCACCTTCGAGAAACAATTCGTGCCTTCGCCAGGTCCGTTCCGGCTGACGGCAGCTCACAAGGCACCAGGCGCGACACCGCGAGACGATCCGTCGGCCCAAGCGGTCGACAACGCACAATTTCAGTTTGTCTACTACCACTCAGAGCTGGGCGTGTATCGACCCGTCGCAGGAGCCTGGTTCTACTTTGAGGAATACGACGCCATCGACGGCACACTCCTGGGAACGTGGAGCGCTATCGCCGACGCGAATGGCTTGGTCCCGGCGCCCTGCTACTCGTACCCGAACACGCGAGTGGAGAGCTATCTCGACCTGGGTAACCCGGATGTCTTTATCCAAAACGGGCGCTACTCGTATGGCGGCAGGGATTGCAGCGTCGCTCTCGAGACGATCATTCTCCCCTCTGATCCCAGTCACGTCTATGTCAACATGACGCGAATCATTCCTGCCTCGCGTGCCTTCTTCAGCGCTTCGCGAGGCAGAGTTAGCGTCGCTCTCCTGAACACCATCCCGGTGAGCAGGTACTTTCCCTCTCCGGAGCGTATTGAGATCGCGACCGCCGGCAACAACCGCGCGGTGTTCAACTCACCCTACGGTGCGTTCACGCAGGCGCATGAGTACGGACACGCGATGCACTACGGCGGCCTTGGTGGCTATGACCACAACGGTGGGCCTTGTCCTGACCCGCACTACATCTACGGACCCGGCACGCTGGGATGCGCCTTCCGAGAGGGGTTTGCCGACTATCATGCCGTCGTCACGTTTGGCGCTGATGTCGGGTATTTTCTCCCGAACATTGAATCCAACGCCTATTACTCCTCTGGCGACGGATCGATCATCGAGGGTCCTGTGGCGTCGATGCTGTACGACCTGACCGATCCGGCGAATGAGGCGTTCGATGCGGTTCACTTCCCAGGCTCGTACGTTGGCGGGACGATTCGAAGCTGCCGACTTTTTGGCGGATATCCATCTACCTACCGGCCTAACGGCTCCGACCATCTCGTGTACTGTTTCGAGCGTGTTGTCGACGCAGGGACAAAGAGCTACTTCCCAACTCGCTCCAGCGTCTTCCGGCCGACGCAAGTTACGTCCAACGTCGCGGCGCCGGCGGGCTGGTCCCTGGGTGCTGTCCGCGCCATCTGGCGCCGGAATCTCCGGGGGCTGTAAGGCCAGGCACAGGAGGCGACGGACCGTCGTACAAACCGCCCTGGCTTCCCTGCCAGGGCGGTTCGTTATCCACTCTCCTACTGAGCGAGCAAACTAGAAGCTGTAGCGCAGCGACAGCTGAAGCTGATAGTTGGAGTCGATGTTGTTGAAGCTGTACCGACTCTGCCCCACGGTGAACCGGTAAATGGGCTGCGTCGGCGTGGCGGCGCCAGTAATGAGCGATCCCGTAGGCACGGTCAGTCCGCGGAACGCCAGCGCCGTGACCTGTGGATCGATGAACGTCCGCTCGCCCCAATCCTTGTTGAGCAGATTGAGGAAGTTGAACACGTCGAGCTGGACGGAGACGTTCTGTTGACGGAAGACGGGGAGCGCCTGGCTCACGGAGAGATTGAGGGTGTTCGTCCATGGCGACTCGCACTCGTTTCGCGGCAATATCCGCCCACGATTCTCTCTCAGGCACTCGATGCCCCGAATGAACTGCTCGAATCCCGTTGCCTGCTCGGTCGGCGTCACCGTCGTCGTGCCGGACGTGTATGCCTGGAAGTTCATTGTCGGCACTTCCGCCGCCGTCGGCACGTAGATCGGATCATCCAAGGTGAAGTTGTTGCCGTTGAGATCGCCGTCGGTGATGTACGTGAACGGCCTCCCCGATCCACCCTGATAAATGAGGGAGACCGATGTCCGCGTCGGGAAGGTATAGATACCGGTCGCGACGATGCGGTGCGGCTGCTCGAACGACGAGCGCGTGGCCCGCGTATCGGAGAGATTGCCGGCCCACACGCGGCCGAAGCGTAGCTGAGAGAAGGCGGTGCTCGAGGTGAGGGTCACCACGTCGCGCGCGCGCGACCACGTGTAGAAGAACGATCCCTCCCAGTTGTTCTCGAAGCGGCGCTTCAACCCAGCCGTGAGCTGCGTATATCTGTCTTCCCATTTGGTGTTCCGCGCCTCGAACACCTGACTTCGCGCGGCGACACGCAGCACCGGGGTGGCGGGCCGCGGACCGTACATGACACGGCCGTTTGCGTCGACACCCTGCGGGCCTGCGAGCGCGATGTTCTCGTAGAAGGGCGAGTACATGCCGACGGTGTACATGCCTTCGAGCGTCGCGACGAGACCGCGTCCCAGATCCCGATCGTACCCGAGTGAAGCGCGCCCCGTCTGCGGGAACCGCAGATCCTTCGCGAGCAGGTTGATCTCGGCGCCCGCGCTGGCGGTCGTCCCGTTCGTGCACTGCGTTGGCGGAGTGGCAATGTTCGCCGGGGTGAACTGAGGCGCGTTCGGCGCGTTGCAGGTCAGAAGCGCGACACCGGTCAGGCCGGAGTTCTGGAAGGCATTGCTGAGCCAGACGTAGGCGGGGTGCCCTGTAAACGCTCCTATTCCGCCCCGGAGCTGATTCCGCTGGTCCCCAGTCACATCCCAGTTGAAGCTCACCCGCGGTGACCACTGGAGGTTGCCGGAGGGGATGTCGCGTGTGTTGCGATTGAGCTGCGTGAGCAGCGTCGGATTGCTGGGCGGCCGGTCCTTGAATACAGGCATGTCGAAGCGCACTCCGGCCGAGAGGGTCAGGTTCGGCGACACGAGCCACCGATCCTGCAAATATCCGGCATAGACGGCGGCATCGAACCGCACCGCACCATCGCCCGCGACGGGAACGCCAATGATGTACTGGTTAGGCAGCCGCGTCTCGAGCGAGTCGAGGCTCCCGAACCGCCATGCACCCAGGGAGGACTGCCGGAAGAGGTTCCGGACACTGAAGAAATTGGCGAGCCCGCCAATGGTGATGGCGTGGTCACCGCGGGTCCACGTGACGTTGTTCGTGACCTCGAACATGTCCTGGTCCAGCTCATTGGCGTGCGAGAACCGCTCGGCCCCGGACCGCAACGTCGCGCCCGGCACGGCGACCGTCACCTCAGGCGAGCGCACCACCGGAGTGCGTCGATCCCGAATGGTGTTGTAGCCGGCAATGAGCTCGTTGAACAGCGTGTTGCTGAACTGCGTCCGCAGCTGAAGCGCCGTGGAGTTCTTCGTGGACTCGAAGAAGTACGCGTTGCTGCTGAGTGGGAAATCGAAGACCGGTCCCGCACTCCCGCGCGAAAAAACGTCATCCTCGGCACGGCCGTAGTTGTGGCGGAGCACGAGCGACGTATTCCACGGCAGCTGGATGTCGACCCGCCCGAAAATGTTGGTGAGCGGGTTGTCGTTCGTCACTGGCCCGGCCGAGCCCGAGGGGACGTTGTCCCGGGCGAGCAGCGTGCTCAAACTATCGACTCTCGCCTGCGTCAGCGTGAGCCCGCTCGCTCCCAGCGAGACTCCGCTCGCCGGCTCGTTCAGGCGCTGGAATTCAGGGTTGATGAAAAAGTGCGCGCGGTCGCGCACAACGGGACCGCCCACGGCAAATCCATACTGCGTGTTCTCGTAGTCCGCGATGTAGGGTTGCGAGCGAGTATAGGCATCACCGCGCGTGAACCCGTATGCCGTGCCGTGAAAGTCGTTCGTCCCGCTCTTGGTAACGGCGTTGACGAGCAGCCCCGCGAAGTTCCCCTGCCGCACGTCGAAGGGCGTCAGCAGGACCTGGTACTCCTTCACGGACTCGATTGCGATCGACTTCCCGCTGGCCTGTCCGCCAGGTTGTCCCGTCGCCCCGAGGCCGAACAGGTCGGTCTCCGAGGCGCCGTCGATCTGAATGTGATTGAACCGGTTGTTGACCCCGCCGGCGGAGAGACCGCCCGTTCGGACGTTGGTCGATACCTGGGGAGTGAGTGCGACGAAGTCGGTGAAGTTGCGTTCGAGCGAGGGCAGTTTCCGCAGAGCGGAGTCGGAGACGACCGTGGAAATGCCGTGTCGGGTTGGCGAGAACTCCGCGGGCGTCGCCGTCACGGTGACTCCAGCGAGCTCAGTCGCCTGTCGCTGCAAGCGGAAGTTCACCGCTGTCGCGGTTCCCAGGACGAGCGTGACGTTCTCGATCGTCTGGGGCGCGTAACCCAGGAGACGAACCGTTACTGCGTATCGACTGCCGATCTCGAGGCCCTGAACGAAGTAGCGGCCGCCCGCACGAGTCATCGAGCCGGCAGTGTAGCCGGTCGCTCGGTTCGTGACTTGGATCTGCGCGTTCTCGACGCCCTGGGCCGATTCGTCGGTTACCACGCCAGTGACGGCGCCCGTGGTGACGCCTTGGGCGTCGACCGTCGAGGGGGAGAGTGCAGCCAGCGCGGCGACTACGCCGAGCGCAGCGATCGCACGGAGTCTGAGCATGCGGTGCATCCTCGAGAGAGTGTGGCGGGGGCGCTCGGAACGGAGGAGCGCCGGGGGAGCGGCGCCGAGGTGCTGGCACCGCCCATAGGGTAACGCCAACTCACGAGGGAAAGCAACGATTGCGAGGCGAACGTCGGGAGGTTGTGGCGGGATGGTTACGAGGGTCAAGACCCGCTCCAAACCCTGGGCCTATGGGTGGTGTCCAACCCGGTGCTCTACCCTGAACCCGCAAGCACGCTGTCATCGTAAAGGGGGAGTCAACGCGAGGTGCGGCAAGTCGGTATCGCCGGTGCCTCGCGCTCCCGATGGAGGCCACCGCCATGAACGCCGTACTCTTTGTCGTGTTATCCGCGCTCGCGCCCTCACCGGTCATCATCGACGAAGCGAGACCTTCGCGTGTGAGACCATATGATGAGCCGCGGACCGCTCGCGTAAACGCCCGGGGGGCGACGCGTATCGTCATCGTAGGGCGCGCGGGCTGGCTTCGCGTCGAGGGCAAGGAGGGCACGACCGAAGTGGTTGCCGAGGGAACCGCCCGCGCTCCCCGCACAGATCTGCTCCGCGACATCAAGCTCACCGGGACGCGTGAGGGCGACGTCGTCCGCATCGAGGTCGAGATGCCGAAGATGGAGCACCGCGACTGGGATTCGAGCTGGGACAGCGGGCCGGCGCTCGACCTCACGGTCACGGTGCCCAGGAATATTCCGGTAGAGATCGAGGATTCGAGCGGCGATCTCCGAGTGACGGGCACTGCAGCACTCGATGTTGATGACAACTCGGGCGGGGTCGAGATCCGCGACATTGGTGGTGCCTTGCGCGTCCGGGATGGCTCCGGAGAGCTCGAGATCGAGAACGTTCGCGGCGACGTAACGATCGATGATGGCTCGGGCGAGATCGACGTACGCGATATGACCGGGACCCTGACGGTGCGCGACGGCTCGGGCTCGATCAGCGCTCGCACCGTGGGAGGATCGGTGCACGTACAGCGCGACGGCTCAGGGGGAATTCGCGTTGTCGACGTCGGCGGCGATCTGACCGTCGAGCGGAGCCGGAAGCGCGGGCTGAGCTACTCGGGTGTGAAGGGCAGAGTCCGGGTCGAGTAAGCCCGGTCCGGTGCCGCGCAGAGACACGAGAGGCGTTCGTGCCGAACCGGCACGAACGCCTCTTCCTTCGACGGATGCTCGTTAGGTGTTGCCGGCCGTCAGGGGCGCACAGGCGACGATGCGACTCGCCGAGCTCTGCGTCTCGTGCACGTCGATGTAGAACTCTCCCGAATTGGGAGTCGTAAAGGGAAGCGTCACGGTGATGTCACCGCGGCCGTCGTTCCCGGCCACGACCGGCGTGTACAGCTCGGGCGCGCCCAGAATTCCTCGATCGTTGCTGCAGGAGCCCAGATGCAGGTGCCAGGCGTGCGTCGAGCCAGGTGCGGCGCCAAAGAGTGACAGCATCGCGCGCGTCTCGACGGAGCTGCTGCCGCGCATCATGCTGCCACGTCCGCCGAGTGTGACGGTGGTTGCGCCGGTGATCGCGGCGGAATCACGCGTGACCGCAACCGGCGCAAGCGTCGCGACCCAGCGTGCGTCGAGCAGAACGTCGCCAGTCTCGACCTCGACCTGCCTTTGAGCGCATGCAACAAGAGCCGCCGCAGCGGCCGTGAGCAAAACCCGAGTGTGGCGCATCAGACCCTCCCAGGGGGACAAAACAACTCGCTGCATAGCTAAGGCCAGACGCGGGGCGGTCAAGGCCATCGGGGTACTAGCGGTGCTCAGGGTGCTCAGGGTGCTCAGGGTGCTCAGGGTGCTCACGCGGTCGGTGGTGATTGATATATCAGTCGTACCTGATATATTGGCACCCAATGGCCACTCTCCTTCTCCGCGCCGCCCCGCTGTTCGCGGCGCTCGCCGACCCCACGCGCCTCGCGATTCTCGATCGCCTTCGCTCTGGGGAGCGCAGCGTCAACGAGCTCTGCAATGACACCACCGCTCGGCAATCCTTGATGTCGTTTCATCTCAAGGTGTTGAGGGACGTTGGACTAGTCTTTTCCAGAAAGGAGGGACGCACCGTGTGGTACGCCCTGGATCCGAGCGGGGTCGCGCGGCTCGAGCGCCTCGTCACGTTGCTCGAAGGCGGAGCGGCCGACCCCGCCGAGACGTCCAAGCAAGTCGATCTCGAGGTCTGCCTGGAATACATCAACGGAGACTGATATATATGCATTCATATCTGGCCACGGTGCCGGCGCTCGAGCGAGGCATCGACGACGCCACCCACCAAGACAGCGAGCGCTGAAAGGAAAAACCAGATCAGCAGCGCCATCACCGTCCCGATCGCTCCATACACTCGGCTATAGTCGCGGATGCCGGTGAGATAGACGCTGAACAGCGCGGTCGCGATCGCCCAGAGCAGCGTCGCGACGGTTGCGCCGACGAAGGCCTCCCAGACGCCGCCGCGTCGCCCGCGGTCGGGGAGGAAATAGAACGCCAGCCAGAGCGCGACCAGGGGCAGCGCGGCAGCGAGCGGCCACCGCACGACGTCCCACACCGCGGAAAGCCCGAGCGCCCGTAGTGCCGAGACGCCGCCCAGGACGATGAGGGTGCCAAGAACGATGAGGATGGAGCCGACGGCGAGAATCGAGAGCGCGAGCGAGCGTCGACTCACCCACCCTCGTCCCTCGGACACGCCATGGATTCGGTTGAGCGCTTCGGTGAGCGCGGCGATCCCGCTCGACCCGGCCCAGAAGAGCACCAGCGCGCCGAAGGAAAGCATTCCCGGCCTGCGCTCCGACGCGAGCTCGGCCATGAAGCCGTGCAGGAAGGCGGTGGCGTCGGGCGGCGTGAGCGTGAGAACGACCGTCGTTATGCGCGCGAAGGCCGCGTCACCGCCGATGAAGCCAGTGAGCGCGAAGACGATGAGCACCGCGGGGAAGACGGAGAGAAAATAAAAGTACGCCATCTTCGCCGCTTCGCCGACGAAGTCGTGATCGATGAGTCGGCGTGCGATGTCGCGGCCGAGAGGTGGCAGGCGCTCGAGCTGGCGCGCGACGATCGGATGCAGAGCGGTGTGGATGTCGGGTTGAGGGGAAACGAGCGTCCGGTTAGCTTGCACGGTCGGGGCCAGGTAGCTCAGTTGGTAGAGCAGCGGACTGAAAATCCGCGTGTCGGCGGTTCGATTCCGTCCCTGGCCATTCGGAAAGTCGATGAAGTAGACGGAGATACGAACGCGGCGACTTTCACTCGAAAGTCGCCGCGCTTCTTTTCCTCCCCAATCCTCCCCATTCGCCCGATCGCGCGAGCGCGACGAAACCGTGCGCTCAGCACCGCTTCTCTTGACAGCGACAGGAGTCGCCTGTATGCTGTCTTGTCGACAGCTACAGAAGCCGCCCGGAGCTCACATGCCACGGTCACAAACGGACGCCCTGCGAGGCTCGCTCGACCTGCTGATCCTGAAGACGCTCTCGCTCGCCCCGATGCACGGGTGGGGGATCAGCCAGCGAGTGCAGCAGATCTCGGAGGGCGTGCTGGAGATGAACCAGGGGTCGCTGTATCCCGCACTGCAGCGCCTCGAGAAGGATGGCCTCGTGACCAGCGACTGGGACACGACCGACAACAACCGTCGCGCCCGGTACTACCGGCTCACTGCAACGGGACGCCGCGCGCTCGGCGTCGAGCTCGAGAACTGGCGTCGGTTCGCGGCGGGCCTCGAGGCCGTACTGCGCGTATCGTGACCGCGCGCGGCGTCCGCGCCGCGCGCTCTCATCCCCGGAGCATTTCATGACGTGGTTCCACGCCGCTCGCGCGCGCCTGCGCCTCCTCGCCCGACGCGACGCCGAGTCCAGGATCGACGACGAGATCCGCTTTCACATCGAGATGGAGACGGAGCGGCTGATGCGCGAGCAGAAGCTCGAACACGCCGAAGCCAGACGTCGCGCACTCGTGACCTTCGGCGGCGCGCAGCAGCATCGAGAGACGCTCCGCGAAGGCCGCGGTACCGCGTGGTTCAACGGACTGTCGCTCGACCTGAAGCTGGGCGTCCGAATGCTCGTGAAATATCCGGGGCTCACCATCGTCGGCGTCCTGGCGATGGCGTTCGGCATTCTGGTTCGGCGCCATCACCTTCCAGATGTTCGACATGCTGACCAGCACCGAGCTGCCCCTACCGGACGGCGATCGCATCGTGAGGATCCAGAACTGGGATCTGAAGACGGGCCAGGACGAGGATCGCGTGCTGTACGACTACCAGTTCTGGCGCTCCATGCGGTCGATCACCGACATCAGCGCCTTTCGCGACGCGAGCATCAATCTGGTGGGCGCGGACGGCACCACGCTGCCCGCGGTCGCGGCGGAGATCACCGCATCCGCGTTCCGCATCGCCCCCGAGCACCCGCTGCTCGGCCGCGTGCTCGCGGCGTCGGATGAACTTGCGGGCGCGGCGCCGGTGATCGTGCTCGGCCACGCGGTGTGGACCAGGCGCTTCGATCGCGACCCGCAGATCGTCGGACGCACCGTCAAGGTCGGGAACCGCTTCGCGACGGTCGTCGGTGTGATGCCGGACGGCTATGCGTTCCCTGTATCACACGAGCTGTGGCTGCCGCTGCGCACGGATGTCGCCGGCGTGCAGCCGTTAGGCGGCGCCCCGATCACCATCTTCGGCCGCCTCGCGCCCGGCATGACGCTCGAGACCGCGCAGGCGGAGCTGGCGACCATCGGCAAGCGCCTCGCCACGGAACATCCGACGACGCACGCGCAGCTCCAGCCGCACGTGCTTCCGTACACGCAGTTCAATGTGAACAGCCCCGATCCGATGGCGGTGATGGGACTGACCTACCTCTTCGTCGTCGCGCTCGTGGTGGTCGTGTGCAGCACCGTTGCACTCCTCCTCTTCGCGCGCGCGGCGTCGCGGGAGACGGAGATTCTCATCCGCAGCGCCCTGGGCGCGAGCCCTCGCCGCATCGTGACGCAGCTCTTCGTCGAGGCGCTGGTGCTCGCCGGCGTTGCGGCCGTGGTCGGGCTGGCGGCGGCGCAGCTGGCCCTGACGCGCTGGGGCGAGCCGTATCTCGTCATGAACTTCGGGCGGCTGCCCTTCTGGTACGACTTCAATCTGTCGCCGAAGACGATCGCGAACGCCCTCGCGTTCGCGATGGTCGGGGCGGTGGTGGCGGGGGTAATGCCGGCGCGGAAGATCACCCGCGGCCTCGGAACGCGGCTTCGCGGGGTAAGCGCCGGCGGTGGTGGCGTGAGCTTCGGCGGCGTATGGACGGCGGTCATCGTCGCGCAGATCGCGCTCACCGTCGCGTTGCCGGCGGTCGTGATGCTCATTCGCGGCGAGAGCAGGCGCATCGCGTCCTACGACCCTGGCTTTGCAGCCGAGGAGTACCTCGGCGTGACCCTCGGCGTTGACGGTGCGCTGGGGGAAACGGTGACCCCCGAGGGGACCGCCGCCCCAGGCACCCGGATCAGCTCCTCCCTCGAAGCGCTGCGCCAGCGGCTGGAAGCCGAGCCGGGGGTTGCCGGCGTGACATTCGTCGACGCGTTCCCGGCAGAGGATCACGCCGCTCGCCTCGTCGAAATGGTGTCCCTGCCGGGGAGCCCATCCGCGTGGGTGACCACGGCATCGGTCCATCGTTCCTATTTCGACGTGCTGCGCGTGCCCATGCTCGCGGGCCGCGCCTTCACGAGCGGTGATCTCTCTTCCGACGTTCGCGTCGTGATCGTCGATCAAGGCTTCGTCGACCTCGTGATGTCCGGACGCAATCCGGTCGGTCATCGCGTGCGCATGCGCCCGTCGCAGATGTCCGACTCGAGCGCGGCGCAACTGCCGTGGTACGAGATCGTCGGCGTGGTGAAGGAGCTCGGCATGACAAGCGTCGCAATGCCCCAGCGGGCCGCTGGGGTGTACCTGCCAGTCGTTCCGGGAAGCCAGGGCGCCGTCAAGATGATCGTGCATGGCCCCGGCGGCCTGCTGTCGATCGCGCCACGTGTCCGCGAGCTGGCAATGGCGGTCGATCCGTCGCTCCGGGTCGAGCAGACGACGCGCCTCGACCAGGTGACGAGCTCCACGCTCTGGCTCTTGGGCCTGTGGACACGAATCATTGCCGGTCTGACGGCGGTCGCCCTTCTGCTCTCGCTGTCGGGGATCTACGCGGTGCTGTCGTACACCGTCGCACGTCGTACGCGGGAGATCGGGGTGCGGGTGGCACTGGGTGCGAGCGCGCGTCGAGTGATCGCGTCGATCTTCAGGCGGCCACTGACGCAGGTCACCCTCGGCGTGATCGCGGGAAGCATCCTGATCGCCGTAGCCTCGCTCGGCGTTCGCAACACGACCCACTTCAGCGGGACCATGCCCCCGGGGCTCACGGCCGGCGACATCGCACTGCTCGTCGGGTACGCGATCCTGATGCTCGGTGTCTGCGCCCTTGCCTGCGTCGTGCCTACCGCCCGCGCGCTGCGGGTGCAGCCGACGGAAGCGCTGAGGGTGGACTAAACGATGGATACGGTTGCGATGACCTTCTGAAAACTCTGCGTCCCGGCTCCGGCCACTGACCATCGCATCGCGACCGTTAGGTCGTGCTACGCTCCGAACTGACGAAGATGGTGGTCGACATGCAGGTAGCCCCACCGGAGCCAGGCCGCCTCGGACATGTTGCCGAGCAGCGGGTGCGCGCGCCAGTCGAAATCCCGAGGCTGCGCAGTGACCCGGTCCAGCAGCGCCTCGAGCTGCGCGACATCCGCCGCGAACTCGACGGGCGTGGTGCCTAACCGGTCCTGATCGATTTCCGGCCGCGTGCGAATGCCTCGGGGCCAGCGGACGGGCCCGTACAGCGCGAACCACTTGAGCATGGTGCCCCGAAACGGGGTGGTGACGCTGCGGACGGGCTTTTCCCCCGTTCCCATACGAAAGCCGTCGCACAGGTGACAGATCATTCTGGTGCACCGACATGCGTCCCCAGCGACGGACGCTGTCCGGACGCAGGGCCCTCAACCGGTCAACGAGCTCCGCCTTGTCGCGTTGGCGAGCGAGCGTTTTCATGGTGAAACTCCGCCTAACGGCACATCACCGGCCAAGCAGCCGCTCGCCGCCGTGCTCATGGAACGCCAAGAGCGCCTCCTCGCATCCTGCCCGAGCCTGCGCCAGCACCGCCTGGAACGCGAGCGTGCTCCGCAACGTATCGAACGCCGGCGCGGCAGCCAGAGTGGGGGCGACCGAGTACCCTTTGGCGACGGCGCGCTGCAGATACTCGAGGCCGCGCTCGTGCTCGCCGGCGTCGCAGAGGAGCCAGCCTTCCTGGAAGATCGCCTCCGGGTCGTCCATGATCTTCACATTGTTGAACGCCGACATGTTCACGATCATGTCCCCGCCGCGTCCGTCGAGCCACGCCGTCAGATAGTCGGTCCATGCCTGGAATAGCGGGAGGTGTGACGTCCCGCGCATGGCGATCAACGCCCGGCGGGCCTCGTCGCGACGGCCCGCGAGACCCAGGCCAATGATGCGGATCCCCTGGTCGCCACTTCCTGCCAACACCGGCGGCTCCACGGCCAGCAGTCGCTCGATGTCACTGGTCATCAGGATGGTCTGCTCGAGACTGGTCGGCACATTCGGATCGAGACGCCGAGCCTCTTCGTGGGCGGCGATCGATTGCTCGTTCAGTCCGCAATAGCGACAGACGTGGACGAGTCCCGCGAACAGCTCCGGATCGTTTCCATGTCGGTTCGCCTGGGTGAGCAACCGCACGAGCGCCCGACGCGCCTTGCCGGTATCGGCTTCGAGCTGCGCGTAGAATTTGTGCGCCAGTGATAGACGCGGATTGAGCTCGAGCGCGCGGCGAAGCGCCGCTTCGGCCCGGTCCTCGGAGTCGGGGGTTTCCTCGATGTACTTGCCGATCACGCGATGGCAGCGGCCAAGCTGCGCCCACGCGGGCGCGACACTGGGATCGATCTCGAGGCACCGTTGATACAGGTTGCGCGCCTGTACGAGGTGCTCGTAGCTGCGGGCCAATTCGTTTCCGCGCAGGTAGAACTCGTACGCGCGCGGGTCGCGCGGCGCGCCGGGCATGGGCGATGTATCCTGCCGTCCCAGCGGGAGCGCGAGCGCCTCCACCACCCGCCGCGCCAGATCGTCCTGAAGTCGAAACAGGTCGCCTAACGGCGACTGGACAGTATGCGATGTAAGCAGCGTTCCGCCCGGCGCCTCGACGAGTTGCGCCGACGCCCGGACTTGATCACCGGCGCGGACGAGCGTCCCGATCACGACTCGGTCGACGTCGGCCTCCGCCGCGAGTGCTTTGAGGTCGGGCGACTCGCCGGCGAAGCGAGCGGCGGTGGCGCTCGAGCGGACGACGAGCGAACTGATTCCGGAGAGCGATGTCGCGATCGCGTCGGGAAGACTGAAGGCCAGGAAGTCCGTTTCCGGATCGGGGCGCAGGTTGCGAAATGGCAGCACCACCAGGCGTGTCAGAGCGCGGGCCAGTGTCGCCGCGTCATCGCCCGCGACGCCGTGAACCCCCCGTAGCTCATCGGCCATCGCATCGGCGGATGCGGGTCGATCGCGGGGATGCTTCGCGAGGGCGCGTCGAATCACGCGGTCGACCGCGGCGACGGCCGGAGAGCCAGTCAGCGCAGGGGGCTGTTCGTGGAGCGTGGCGTGCAACGTGTCGATGAAGTTGGTGCCGCTGAACGCCGGGCGCCCAGCGAGCATCTCGAACAGGATCGCGCCGGTCGCGAACACATCGGTGCGGGCGTCGAGACCGTCGCCCGTGAGCTGCTCGGGAGCCATGTAGCCCGGAGATCCGATCAGCATCCCGCTTTGCGTGAGGTTCGCGTCCGAGTCGAGCGAGCGCGCCACGGCGTTGGTGGGCCGGGCCAGGCCGAAGTCGAGCAGCTTCACCCCGTGCCGGGTGAGGAACACGTTCGATGGCTTGAGGTCCCGGTGGACGATCCCTCGCGCGTGCAGCGCCGACAGCGCGGCCAGCACCGCAAGCCCAATCGGCACCGCCTCCGAAACGCTCAGAGGTCCACGACGGAGACGCGCATTGAGCGCCTCGCCCTCCAGCAGCTCCATGGCGATGAACAGCTCGCCGGCGTCCTCGCCGATCTCGTAGAGCTGACAGAATGTTCGGATGGTTGACGCTCGCCGCGGCGCGGGCTTCGCGCCAGAATCGGCGGCGTGCGGTTTCATCGTCGGCCAGCGACGACATCATTTTCAGCGCGACGGTGCGCTCGAGCCGCTCGTCACGCGCGGCGTAGACGACGCCCATCCCGCCTTGCCCCAGCTTGCGCTCGATCGCGTAGTGTCCGACGCGAGCTGGTGGCTGCTCCCGAGCGGTAGAGGCATCACTCGCGAGCGACGGAGCGAGCGACGGAGGTGGCGTCGTCGTCCCCGTCGCCCAATCGTAGATGGCGCGAAGCCATCCCCGCGGCGTATTGTCGACCGGATTTTCCGTCATTCGTGGCGAGCGACAGCGGTGAGCGCGTGGGCGGCCTACACGCTATCCCACAATGACCTGGCCGCGCAATTGCGCAGCCTCGTGGGTATGGTGCCAACGCATTCAGACGAGGAGACTTCATGACCACGAAGGCAGGTTACGTCACCAACATCGAGCACGAGACGCTCGCGAATGAAGACTACCGCCGCGTCGTCTTTACCGGTCGGAACACGCAGCTCGTGCTCATGACACTGCGCCCCGGGGACGAGATTGGACGTGAGGTGCACGAGGGGCACGACCAGTTCATCCGCGTCGAGGCCGGCCGAGGCGTGGCCGTTCTCGCGGGGAAGGAGCATACGCTGAGCGACGGCGTCGCGGTGGTCATTCCTGCCGGGGTCGAGCACAACGTCATCAACACGTCCGCGGACTCGCCGCTTCGCCTCTACACGCTCTATAGTCCGCCCGAGCATCCCGATGGCACCGTCCATCGCACGAAGCGCGACGAACCGGCAGAGCATCCCCCAGCATAGGGGCGAGACCGCCAGGAAAAACCGGGACTAGCGTCATGAGGTTCTACGTCCTGCAGCTCCTCGGCGCAGCCGTCTTCGCCGCCAGCGGCGCGCTCGCGGCGGGACGGAAGCGCATGGACCTGCTCGGCGTCGTCGTGATCGCGATCGTTACGGCAATCGGCGGCGGCACGATCCGCGATCTGCTTCTCGACCGCCACCCCGTGTCGTGGATCGAAGATCCCTCGTATCTCGTGGTGAGCGTCATTGCCGCGGTGTTGACGCTCGCGTACGTCCGATTCCGACGCCCTCCCAACCATTCGCTCGCCATCGCGGATGCGCTCGGGCTCGCTCTGTTCACCATCACGGGCGCACAGATCGCTCAGCGAGAAATGATGGAACCGATCGTCGTCGTCGTGATGGGCACCATGACCGGTGTCGCCGGCGGCGTCATTCGCGACGTTCTGTCGGCGGAGGTGCCGCTCATCTTCAGGAAGGGCGAGCTCTACGCGACGGCCGCGATTGTCGGCGCCGCATTGTATCTTCTGCTCGAGGGCGTGGGAATTCCGCGGCAAGTCGCCGCCGCCGTGGGGACGGCAGCCATTGTCGGCCTGAGGCTCGCGTCGATTCTCTGGGGCCTGCACCTCCCCGTGCTGCCGATTCGTGACGAATGACAAGCAAGAATGGCCGCCTGCGAAGGCGGCCATTCTCTCGCTGACGCCGAGCAGCCTCAGTACGTCGAGCGAACGGTGTCGCGATCGGTGCCGCGGGGCCGATCGCCCGTTACACGATCCCACGCATCCCGCACGGCGTCCTTGATGTTCTCCCATGCGGACTGGCCGCGATGCTCATAGCGGTCCCAGCCGCTCCGGAGGTCAGACTCGATCTCGTCCCACTTCCGGCCGGCATGACGCTTCGCAGACTCGAATCCATACCGGTAGCCCGGTTGGTACGCTTCGTACCCCCGGTCTGCGCCAACGTACGGACGCGCACGGAAGTTGGAGCGCCAATACATGTCTTCCGCGGTCCAGTCGACACCCGCCGGTGTGGCAGGGCCGGCGCCGGTTCCCAGTCCATCGTGGATTGCCATGTGTCCTCCTCAGTGAAAACTGACTAAGGGATTCGCATGGTCGGCAAGCGCCGGGCCGCCGCGGGCCATCCGCGGGGAATCTCGACTGCCGGTCAGCGACCTCCGCCGATCGACAGAATTAGTGATCTGCGTCGCCGCAGCACCTCAACCTCGCTGGATCGACGCGAGTCGAACGCGTCGCGGAGCGATTCCATCGTGGCCGCGGCACCATTGACGCGCACGATCACATTACCGGTGCGAATGGGCGCCCACGACTCGTCGGCCTCGAGCACGAGCAGACCGCGCGCGCTGCCCTCACCGAAGTATGGCTCGAGCTCGTCACTGACAACCGTCACGCGAAGACCACGTAGGCTTTCCGCCGGTTCATCGATACGTCCGACGTCGTCGCCACGCCGGGGACGGTCGCGCTCCATCCGCCGCCGGCGCTGAACCTCGAGCAACTGGAGTCTGCGCTGAAGCTCCGCGATCTCGAGCTCGACCTGTGCGAGCGAGTCGCGGACCGCACCGCTTTCGTTAGAGACGAGCTCATGCAGACGGGTCTGCATTTCACGCAGCGAGGCTATGATGTCCACCACGCCAGCGCCGTCGTCGCGGGCACGCACGGCCGGCTCCTCGACCGGGATGCGAATGGTGACGGTGCGCGGTCGAGCCCCGCCGTACACGCGCATGCTCACGGCATTGCCGGGTCTGAGGGGCTCCAACTCTCTGGCGAGCCGCCGAAACACGAGATCCTCAGCATCCTTGCTCCCCACGTCTTCGCGCGAGACACGCAGGCTCATGCCATTGACCTCGGCGATGCGCTCGCGTTGCTGAAGTCCCGCCTGGTCAGCCGGGCTTCCCGAGGCGACGGAGGAAACGAGGACACCAAGCGTGTCGCGACTGGTGCCCGACATCGAGACCTCGATCCCGAGCAAGACCCGGGGGTCGGGGTCGGCGCTCGTGGTCTGTGCGGATGCGGGTGTGGCGGGGACGATCAGCGCGGCGGTGAGGGCGCTGAAAAGGAACGCGGGGGCTCGCATTGAAATGCCTCGTTGGCGATAGCGGTCGCTACGAGGCAAGGCATGGGCGAGGCCGGGTTCCCGATCAGCGTCGAAGCAGCGCCTATCTCGTTTTCCTGTCGAGCGATGCGCGCTTTCTTCCGAACAGGTAATCGTCGGCGGTGTCCGTGCCGGGAGACGCGCGGATGTCTCCTCCGCGCACGCTGTTACCGTGGCGGTTGGCTGGCCATCATGGCGACGACCGTGTCCACCAGGGGCTTCAGGACGGCGGCGTTGGACCGAACGTGGCCGCCGGGCAGCCAGACGATCGACTTCGGCTCATTGGCGCCTTCGAAGAGCCGTTCCACGAGCTCGCGCGGCATGCGCTCGTCGTCTCGCGCATTCACCATCATGAAAGGCCTGGGAGCGACCCGGTGCACCCACTTCTCGGGGGCCATGCGCGGGTTGATGATGAGAGCCGAAAGCGCCGCGGCGGCATGCCTGAGACCCGGCACCGGAATCTCACGCCGCATGCTGACCTCGAGCGGCCGGTACGATCCCGCGGAGCCGTGCACGACCCACACGCGGCTGATGCGCTCATTGAGCGCGGCGGCGATCGTGACAAAGGGGCCGCCGAGGCTGACGCCGACGACCTCGACCCAGTTGGGATCGACGTCGGGCTGTGCCAGCAGGTAATCGAGGGCGAGCATGATCGCCGGTGGCGTGTCGAGGAATGCTCGCCGAATGTTTGGAATGTCTCGCACGAACTCGAGTGCATCCGGGCGCGGCTCTCCGGCATACGGGTACGAGAGTGCGGCGACGATCATCTCTCCCGCATCAGGAATGAACTTGACCGCGCTTCGCGCGGTTCGGTGACCGCCGAGAACGAGCGCGATCGGCCGGCGCGCCTTCGCGTTACCGTCGGCCAGAGGGCGCTTGACGGTCAGCTCGACCTCGATCCCGCTTTCCGCGCGCAGCTTCACGTCGCGCAGCTCGTGGGCTCCCTCTCGAACGGCGCGACCTTCCGTCACCCCTGCCAGGCGAGAGCGTCGCTCCAGCATACGCGGCTCGGGGTCCCGGCTGAGCCACAGGCTTCCGGCGATGCCGATCACGAGCACGACGATGGCGACGACGCCCGTTAGGCGCAGGCGCCGGCGAGCTCGCCGGGTGGCCAGTGGCGGGATGACAGGCGTGGACATCGAGTCTCTGGTATCCGGTAGGCGTCGACGTCGCTAGATCCGAGAGGCGTCATTCGGGACGGCGATGACGCGCTCAGCGGCGGATCGGCGTGCGGCCTCGATGACGGCCAGCGCTGCGATCGCGTCGTGAGGGTTTACGGGCGGCGGTGCGATGCGGCGCAGGGCGTCGACCACACCTTCGTAGAATCGTCGATAGGCACCGGTTTCGGTAGGGACGGTCCTCAACTCCGTTCCCACTCCCAGCATTCCCCAGTGGCTCTCGGGATCTTCGCCGAATCCAGGGGTATCGGGCGACTGTCCCTCGCGCAGCTTCGTTTCCTGCGGGTCCATTCCCCATTTCACGTACGCGCCGCGACTCCCCAACACGCGGAACCGCGGCCCGGTCTGCGCCGCGAGGGCGGTCATGAACAAGTGCGACCGCACGCCGTTCGCGTGAGTGAGTGCGACGAACGAGTCGTCGTCCGCCTCGACGCCAGCGCGACGAACATCGAGCTCGGCATAGACCTGGAGCGCGGGACCGAACAGCAGGAGCGCCTGATCAATGATATGACTTCCAAGATCGAACAGGATGCCCCCCGCCTCTTCTGGTGCTCCACTCTCACGCCAGTTGCCTCGAGGAAGGGGACGCCAGCGCTCGAAACGCGACTCGAAGCGCAGCGGACGGCCAACCGCATCCTCGGCGAGCAGGCGTTGGAGAGTGAGAAAATCGCCGTCCCATCGGCGGTTCTGGTACACCGTGATGAACCGATCTCTTCGCTGCGCCTCGGCGACGAGCGCGCGGGCCTCGCTCACGCTGGTCGCGAAGGGCTTGTCGACGACAACGTCGAGCCCGTGAGCGAGAGCCTCCATCGCAAGCGGCGCATGCGTGCGGTTCGGCGTGGCGATCACGACGACATCGAGATCGCGCGCGCGCTCCCAGAGGTGTGATGCCGATTCGACGACGGTCGCATTGGGATGTGCCCGTAGGGCCGCGCGCCGACGGTCCGGATTTCCGGTGACGACGACAGCGAGTCGCAGACCGGGTGTCACGCCGATGAACGGCGCGTGGAAGGACTCCCCAGCGAGACCGTAGCCGATGAGGCCGACGTGAAAGGGTTCTCGGATTGGCGTCACCGGCGTTCTCCTCGGGGCGGGCTGGAATAGGCGTGAGCCCAAGCTACCGCCGCGGTCCAGAGCGTGCTTACGAGGATTGGTCAACAGGTACATTCCGCCACCCATCGAAGCCCTGAAGCAGTAGATCGCACGGTCGTGATACCAGAATCTTTTTCGGCACCGTCGCGCCGCCTGGGCTCTCGGGTGTCAGCGCTAGCGGCCGTTGTCGTGATCGCGATAGGCGCCCTGGTGTTCATTGGGTGGACCTTCGACATCGCGTGGCTGCGATATCTGCCGCCGGATTCCATCGTCATGCTGCCCAATACGTCGGTTGGGTTCATGATGGGCGGGCTGGCGCTCTGGCTCCTGCGACGTGAGGACGCACCCGTCAACGCGGTTCGTTTCGGCCGTGTCTTGGCGGGAGTCGTTCTGCTGCTGGGACTCATGTCGTTCATCGAGCGCGTTACCGGTGTCGACTTCGGGATCGACCGGCTGATGTTTTCCGAGCGGGTCGCCCTCTTTCCGTACCGGCCAGTCGGCCTCATGGCCACCAACTCGACGGTCTGCTTCACGCTCGTGGGGGCGTCGTTGCTGACGATCGAGGTCGAGACCAGGCGAGGATGGCGGCCCTCGCAACTCCTGGCGTCGACCGGCCTCGCGATCGCGACCCTGGCGCTGGTCGGGCATCTCTATGGCGCGAGGCCGCTCTACGCGATCGATCGCGCCGCGGGGATGGCGCTCATTACGACGCTCGCCTTCATGTTTCTTCTTGTCGGCCTGGTGCTCGCCCGGCCGGATCGGGGCCACGTCGCGCTCCTCACGGCACCCGATCTGGGCGCGTTGCTCGCGCGGCGACTGCTGCCTGCCACCATTGTCGTTCCCCTTCTGCTCGGATGGCTCTTCATTCGGGGGCGCGAAGTCCCGGTCGTCAGTCGCGAGGGTGGAATCGCGCTGCTGAGCCTAACGACTATCGGCGTATTGCTCGCCATCGTGATGCGGAGCGTCGTCGTCGTGCGGGCGGTGGACCGCGAGCGTCAGCTCGTGCTCGAGCGTGAGGAGGCCGCACGTACCCAGGCCGAGCGTGCAACACGCCGAGCACAGGAGGCGGCCGCGGAGGCGGCTCGTGCGCGCGCCGACGCCGAAGCCGCGAACCGCGCCAAGAGCGACTTCCTCGCCGTGATGAGCCACGAGCTGCGCACCCCGTTGAACGCGATCGGCGGGTATGTCGAGCTCATGGAGATGGAGGTCAGGGGTCCCGTGACCGAGTGGCAGCGCAACGACCTCGCGCGCATCAAGCGAAGCCAGACCCACCTCCTTGGATTAATCAACGAGGTGCTCAATTACACGCGCATCGAAGCGGGTGCGATGCGGTACGAGATCGCGCCACGCTCCGCCGAAGAGCTCATGTCGACGATAGAGCCTCTCGTCGCGCCGCTTCTCCGTGCCAAGTCGCTCTCCTTCGAGCGGGAAAACGGTCGCGCGGACCAATACGTCCTCGCTGATCGCGAACGGGTCGGTCAGATCTTCGTCAATCTGCTGTCCAACGCCGTCAAGTTCACTCCGCCTGGCGGAATCGGTGCGGCTGCGCTGCGAGCCCCGTGCGGACACGCTCGCGTTCCACGTGTCGGACACCGGTATCGGCATTCCCGCGGGCCAGATCGACTCGATCTTCGACCCATTCGTACAGGTGAACGCCCGGCTCACGCGAACCGAGGAAGGAATAGGTCTTGGACTCGCCATCAGCCGTGATCTCGCGCGCGGAATGGGCGGCGATCTTTCAGTGGAGAGCGAGGTCGGCGTGGGATCGACGTTCACGTTGACGCTGCCGCGCGCGCCGTGACGGAACCGGCTCCGCGCTTCGACGCCGAGTCCGTGCGCGACTCGTGGGACCGCGCGGCCGCAGCATTCGATCGTGCGCAGACGTCGGGTCTCGACTACTACCGATCCGAATTCTTCGGCCCGGCGCACCTCGAGCTCTGTGGCGATGTGCGAGGCCTTCGCCTGCTCGATGTCGGGTGTGGAAGCGGCTACCTGGCTCGGGCGATGGCCGAGCGGGGTGCGAACGTCACCGGGATCGACATCTCACCGCGGATGATCGCGATTGCCGAGCGCCATGAGGCCGAGGCGCCGCTGGGGATTGCGTATCGCATCGCGGATGCCGCCGACGTCACCTCGTACACACGGTTGGGATCGTTCGACATGGCGACATCGTGCATGGCGCTTCAGGACATGCCTAACGCCGCCGACGTGCTGCGCGGAGTATTCACCGTCCTCCGCCCGGGTAGCCGATTCGTAGCCTCGATCACCCATCCCTGCAGCGACATGCCGTTTCGCCGCTGGGAGCGCGACGTGAGCGGGGCAAAAAGGTGGCTCTGCGTGGATCGATACTTCGAGCGCGGGCCCATCACGTACACGTGGGAGCGGTTCGGTGAGACGGTGTCCACCCCGGCCATGCACGCGACCCTGGAGGACTGGTTCGAGTGGGTATTGACCGCCGGGTTTCGGCTGCGCGGGTTTCGCGAGCCCTCGCCGACCGCCTCGGCGCTCGAGCTACGGCCCGATCTCGAGGACGCGGCGCGCGTTCCCTACTACGTCCTCTTCGACCTCGTCAAGCCCGCTGGTGTATGAGGAAGACGCGGACTTGTACTTGCAATATCCGCCCTGCCTCCGTGGCGTGACGCGAAGGCCGACGAGTAGTCTGAGGTGGATATGAGACGTTTGCTGTTCTGTCTGCTTGTTTCCGCGGTGAGCTGCAGCCAGCCCGCGGCGCGCGAGATGTCGGAAGGGGCGCTCGAGGCCCCCGCGGCCGGCGATTCGATTCTGCTCACTGCCACCGCGGCGCTCCAGAACGGTCAGCCATGGCGCGCGGCACAGATTCTGGAGCCCGTCCTTCGTGATTCCGCGCAGCGAACGCCTGAGCGCGTGCTCCTCGCGGCGAGAGCAGCCGCCGAGTGGGGCGGATGGAGCCAGGTCGATCGGCTCCTCGCGAAGGAGATGTGGCTGGACTCGCGATTCGCCGGGCTCGGCCGTGAGCTCCTCGCTCGAGCCGCTACCGCGCGTCGCGAAGATACCGTCGTCCTTCGTCACGCGCAGCTCGCGGTGAGTCAGGCGAGCACCTCGCAGGAGCGAGGAGCCCGGGTCGTCCTCATCGCCCGCGCGCTCGATCGCATGGACTCGCTGGACCGCGCTGGTGCTGCATATGCTGAGGCTGCGACGCTCCTCCCGGACGTCGCGGATTGGCTTCGGTTGCGCGCCGCGGCGGTGACCGCCGACAGCGCGTCACGTGCAGCACACTACCTGGCGCTGCAAGGAGACGCGGCCAGGTCACGCGTGTCCTGGGTGGACGCGCAGGCGCGAGAGCGCACGAGCGATCTCGCCGGCGCAGTGCTCGCCTACGAAGCGCTGGGCGCGCGCATGTCGGCGCTTCGTCTGCGCCTCGCGGCTGCCGCGGCTGCAGGGGACACCCTGGCGCGGGACACGATACGCCGCGCGCTCTTTCAGATCGTGACGACCGGGCGGGGAAGCACGAATGCGCGTCTGGCCGTAGAGCTCATCGACGGCAGCGTCACGCCGCTCACCGCCGACGAAGAGCTGACCGTCGCGCGCAGCGCCGCCGTGTCAGGGCCGGCGACGCGCGCGCTCGACGGCTTCGCCCGGGCGATCAAGGCGGGGCGGGCCACGCCTAACGATCGATACGCCTACGCCACGGCCCTGGCGAATGCCGGCCGCTATCGCGAAGCGGCGGTGCAGTTCGCGAATGTGCCCGCTTCCTCGAAGCTGGTCGGGAGGGCGGCCTACGAGCGGGCGCGCGCACTCCTGCGGGATGGCCAGGGGACCAGGGCCAGCACAGCGCTCGAGTCGATCGTCACACAGTACGCCGCCGACACGTCGGCCGCGTCGTCCGCACTCTACCTCCTGGGCGACCTCTCGGCCGATGATGGACGCGACGACGACGCCCGCACGTTCTTCCGTCGAGTGGCGGCGAAGTACCCGTCGTCGGCGCTCGGGGCGAGCGCGCGTTTCAGGGCCGCCATTCTCGCCTTCGTCAAGGCGGACTTTCGAGCGGCGGCGCTCGAGCTGGACACGCTGGCGCTGCATTGGCCGAGCAGCACCGAGACGCTGTCGGGGCTGTACTGGAGCGGCCGCGCCTGGGAACGACTGGGCGACAGCACCACCGCTCGCGCGCGATGGTCGGACGTGATCACGCGAGACCCCGGATCGTATTACGCGATGCTTGCCGCGCGGCGACTGGAGCGTGAGACGTGGGCACCGAGCGCGGTGAGTGACACCATCGCACCGGATTCGCTCATGGTCGCGGCGCTGCGGCGTGCCGACCTCCTCCTGCATCTCGGGATGGACACCGAGGCGCAGCTCGAGTACGACTGGCTCGTGTCCCAGGCGGAGCGTTCGGTCGAGGCGACGCTGGCAGCCGCGCACGCGTTCCGTCAACGAGACCTCGCGCCGCGCGCGATTCGCCTGGGGAACAGAGCGCTGTCGAGTGGCGCCGCGCGGGATGAGCGGCTGTACGAGGCGCTGTATCCTCTCGCGTTCAAGGGACCGCTCACGCGTGAGGCGCAACGCCGCCGCATCGATCCGGCGCTGGTGGCGGCGCTCATTCGCCAGGAATCGAGCTTCGAGCCGCGAGCGACCTCGCGTGCCGGAGCGCGTGGTCTCATGCAGATCATGCCCGCCGTAGGCCGTCAACTGGCCTCGGGAGAAGACTACCACATGTGGGATGCCGAGCTGCTCTACCAGCCCGACGTGAGCCTCGAGCTCGGCACGACGCATCTCGCCGGTCTCCTCAGTGGCTATGCGCATGTCTCGCACGCGCTCGCTGCGTACAACGCCGGAAGCTCTCGCGCGAAGCGGTGGCTCGAGAAGCCAGGGACGGACGATCCCGAAGTCTTCGTGGAGCGTATCCCGTTCCGTGAGACGCGGGATTACGTGCGCATCATTCTCCGCAACCGTGAGCTCTACAGAAGCATGTACGGCGCCTGAGACCTTGCGCTGCACTCCGTTGTGACGAAGGTTCGATGTCCGGTACGAATGAGGGTCGACCTGCAACATCTCCGCATCCGCACGTCTCTCATCGCGACCGCGTTCATCCTTGGCGCCACGGCATCCGAGGCACAGTACCCCCTGGCACCGTCACCAGTGCTCGACCCGCGAGCATCCAGCGGTGAGCTGCATTTGAGTGGCTATGTATCGGTTCGGGAGACGATCCGCCGGGATTCCTCGACGTTCAGCATCACTCAAGCACGGATCACGGTCACGGCCGCGCCCAGCGAGTTCGCGATGGTGAAGGTCCAGGGCAACTTCGCGGCCCTGGGGCGCAGCGGAAGCGACACCGTTCCCGGCGTCGTCGTGACCGACGCATACGTGCAACTGATGCCCCCTAACGAGTGGAGGCCCCTCGGCGGAATTCGTCCGAGCGTGATCATTGGCCAGTTCAAGACGCCATTCAGTCTGGAATTTCTGACGGGCTTCTCGCTTCTTCAGACCGCGCTGCGCTCTCAGGTGGTCGAGCGGCTCGCGACGCGTCGCGACATTGGCGTGATGGCCCATCTCGCGTTTGCGGATCGCGTGACCGTCGCCGGTGCGCTCGTAAATGGCGAAGGTCCTAACGTGCTCAGCAACACGAACGGCAAGCAGCTTGCGGCCGGACGACTGACGTTCTTGCCGACGACGAGCCTCGCGATTGCCGGGAAATGGGCGGGAGAAGGCGCCGATCACCGGTGGGGATACGACGTGCGCTGGAAGGCGAACGGCTTCGTGCTGGAGGGGGAGCGCATCGAGCGTCGCGCCCCGCTCAACGGCGGAGTGTCGCAGCGCGCGGCCGGACACTATCTCATGGCGTCCTATCGCGTTGGCCGACACGTGCAACCGGTGGTAAAATGGGAGCGGCTGCGTGATGCCCGCACCGAGACGGGTACGACATTGACCTCCCGGCTCACCTGGACGACCTACGGGCTCAACATCGTCTCGGTCCCCGAGGTGGTGCGATTTCAGGCCAACTGGATCGTGAAGCGTGAGCGGCCGTCGAATTCCGCCAACGAGCTGGTGGGGCAGCTGATCGTGATCTTTTGAACAGGATTGTGAGACAGGTCGTGGTTTCTCGACCTCGAGTCTCGGTACCATGACCACGATTGCGTAGCATCGTACGCGAGCGCAGGGCAACGGAACTCGCACCCGGGAGGTCACATGACCACGGAACGGTCGGCTGAGCGAGTCACTCGGTTTACGCGGCGCGCGGGGATTTACGTGCTGCTCGCGATCGCCTTCACGACGATGTCATCGTCGGCCGGCGCCCAGGCATCGATCAAGGTCGGCGAGGATGTCACGATCCGGTTCGGGACGCTCCTCCAGGGATGGGGTGACTGGACGCAGGATCCCGTGAGTGAGGGCTACGCGCAGAACCTGTATCTGCGACGCGCGCGGCTGCTCGTCGGCGGGCAGGTCGCGAAGAACATCAGCTTCTTCATCGAGACCGACAATCCGAATCTCGGACGCGCGCCGAAGGCCCTCGGGAGCGGGTTCATCCTGCAGGACGCATTGGCGGAGGTAAAGCTGTCGGATCCGCTCACCATCTCGGCCGGGTTGATGTTCGTGCCCTTCTGCCGGAATTGCATTCAGAGCGCGGCGACGCTGCTGAGCCTCGATTACAGCTCCTTCGCATTTCTGGCTACGCCTGCTACACAATCGAGCGTGGGGCGCGACATCGGCTTCCAGGCGAAGGGGTACTTCAACGGGAATCGCATCGAGTATCGCGTCGGTGCGTTTCAGGGATTTCGCGCGGCCGGCTCGCGGAATCCGCTGCGCGGTGTCGGGCGGCTTCAGGTCAATCTCCTCGATGCCGAGACGCCCGGCATCTTCTACACGGGCACCTATCTGGGAACGAAGCGCGTGCTCGCCCTCGGCGGTGGGTTCGACATGCAGGCTGGACCGGGCGACAACTACAAGGCGTGGACCATCGATGCCTTCCTCGATTATCCCGTCGGCGACTCCGTGTCGGTGACGGCGCAAGTCGACTATTTCGCGTACGACGGGGGCCAGACCTTCCCGACGGTGGCCGAGCAGACGGCGATTTTCGCCGAGGCCGGGGTGTACTTCAAGCCCGTGCGGCTCATGCCCTTCGTGAAGTTCGAGACCCAGGACTTCGACGCCGCCGCGGCGAACGACATCGCCCGGTACCAGGCCGGACTCACGTACTACATCTCAGGCCATAACGCGAACCTCAAGGTCGCGTACTCTCGACTCAACCCCGACATCGGCGACGCGTCCAATCAGTTTACCGCGCAGCTCCAGGTGTTCTACTACTAGAGGAGCAGGAGCGAGGAATGAGGAAGTGGACTTGGTGCTTCCTCATTCCTCCGGTCGTGGTGCGTGAATCGCGCTACCGGGCTCCACGGCCCAGATCCGGCCGGAAGGCGAGGAACACGCGGACCTCCGGATTCTGCTGCTTCGCATCTTTCAGCTCGGGCGCGCTGTACCGACTGTCCCGGTAGAAGAGCGCGAACTCGCTCCCGAGCCATATCCCAGCTGGAATGGGAACAGTCAGCATCAGCGCCCCCCGGTGAACGTGATGATTTGCACTCGAGCCCTGCGGGCCCTCGGGAGGGTTGTAGAGCGACCCGTTGCGAACGGCGATGAGCGTGTACCGATAGCTGAACGACCCCGTTAGGCGCGTGGGACCGGTCAGCAAGAGCTCCAGCGCCGCTCCCGTTCCTCCTCCGTAATCGTAGTTCCGCTGCTGCCGCGGATTGGGAATCTCGGCGAGAAAGGAGTACTCGGCATTCACCGCAGCGCCGGCGACGAGGTACCCGACGGCGCGCGAGCGCAGCATCGCCCGTCCAACGCCGCGCTGCGAAAAGAGAGCGAGGCCGAACCCCTGGCCGCCGTACACGTAGGCCTCGTTGTCGATGTAGTCAAAGTCCTGCACGACGGCGAGGACGTGTCGTGGCCCGGCGGTATCCCCGAGGGGTTTCGACCACAGATCGCCGCGGATGATCATGCGGCCGAGCCGAGTCTTCTCGCCGAAGTTGAGCTGCATCGCCGCATCGAAGCGGTCGAACGGGCGGCGATTGCGTACGAAGGCATCCCCATAGAGGAGATCCAGCTCGAGGAACCCGTACGCGTTGGCATCGTGGACAATGGATGCCCCTTCGCCGATCACGCGCGCCCCGATTGCCGTCTGCAGATCCAGGCGCTGAGGCCGCCAGTCATTCGGATTCGACGGGTTCTCGAAGACTCTCCTCGCGCGGCCGGAGACGAGGCGGTTGAACTCGCCGACCGGATTGACGAGGAAGGCGCCGACCTCGCGCCAGAGGCGTTCGCGACCGGTCGCCGTATTGTCGACGATGGCGGCGCCAACGCGGTGCGCGATTTCACCACGGGCGATGCCGCCGAGCCCCGTACTCACCATGTCGTTCCACGACATGGGCTGCGACTCGCCACAGCATTCCCACACGAATGCGCCCACGAGCGCCATGCCGGCCGATCCCCAAAACCCGATTCCGTTGGCGCGGGCGGTGTTGAAGTAGGCCCCGCCATTGAACGGATGCACGAGCTGATTGGTCCGGAAGTCGTTGTCGTCGTAGGCGAAGCCGTGGTCGAAATTGCCCTTGATCGTCCGCGCGGTAATCGGGTAGGCGCTTTCACCGCGCACATACTCGTTGAGTGCACTGGCGACGAAGTTGATGGCGAGCATTTCACCGGTCGCCCACCCCCAGCTTCGCGGCACACCCCACGCGTCGCGCCTCGCGTTTCTCGACAGCGGATGCCACGCGAGGCCGCCGCGGAGCTGCCACTCGTGGCCGACGCTGACCGGCTCCCGGCCGATGCGCGTTAGGCGCAGCTCGCCGGTCTTGTACGCGACCCACGCCGCCGACAGATCGAGGGCAAGCGTCGGATGAACGTCGATCTCCATGCCTGGCAGCAGCCCGACCGCGATGCCGTTCGTTGCGTGCGTCGGATTGTGACCGCGCGCGAAGTCCTCGGGCGAGATGTCGTGGAGGACGGAGCTTCGAGGGTGTACGCGAGACAGCCCGAGCCGCGCCTGGAGGTAGGGACGCACGCGGGTGTCGTGGCGGAACACCCGCGTCGCGAGCCCATACACGCCCATACGGGACCAGTCGTCCTGATCGTCATAGGGCGACTGCATAACGAGCGAGCCGAACTCGAGGGCGCCGCCGAAGCGCCACGCATCACGTTCTTTGGCGAGGCTGAGCTCGAAAGACACCGGCTCGCGCAGGACGTCGCCATATTCCCCGGCGATCCATCCAGATCCGATCGCCGAACTCAGGAACCAGCGGTCGGGAGTTTGCGCGGACCGGCTGGTGACTGTGCCCGAGCACAGGAGGACCGCGAGGGACAGCGCGACGCGCGGTTGAGAGGACCTCGAGCTCATGGCCCAATTTACGCCTCGCGATGGCCCATTCACCCCCCGAACCTGATTGCTGCGCGCATCAACTTCCGGGGTGCGCCTCAAGACCGATTCGTGGTCATTGGCGCTGATGGCATTCCTCGGGCTCTCGTGACCGTCGCGCCTGTGCCTGTTGACCTCCCTGGCACGCCCTTCGCTCGCCATTCAACCATTCCTGCGCGATCATCGCGCCGGAACTGCGACCGGAAACAGGAGAAGAAGCTATGGCAGCCACAGCGGTACAGACCGGGACGACCACCTGGCAGCTTGATCCAACGCATTCAAGCGTCGAGTTCTCGGTGAAGCACATGATGATGACCACCGTGCGTGGCCGCTTCAAAGACCTGAAGGCAACGCTCACCGGCGACCGGGATCACCCAGATGATGCCGGCGTCGAGGCCACCATTGACGTGGCGAGCATCGACACGGGCGTCGCTGACCGCGACGCGCACCTTCGCGCGACGGATTTCTTCGATGGAGAGCGCTTTCCGCAGATCACTTTTCGGAGTACGCGGGTAGAGAACCCGCCGAAGGAGGAGGGTGACCGCTTCCGTGTCGTCGGCGATCTGGTCATCCGCGACAGCTCGATGGAAGTGGTGCTCGATTGCGAGTACCAAGGGCGGGGGACCGACCCGTGGGGGAAGACGCGCGCGGGCTTCAGCTTTCGGACGGAGATCGACCGGCGGGAGTGGGGGCTCAAGTGGAATCAGGCGATCGAGACCGGCGGGGTGCTGGTCGCCAACAAAGTTCGCATTGAAGGCGAGGTGCAGTTCGTCAGACAGGACGGCTGACCGGCGACGAACGACTCTGGGCAGCTCCAGACTGCGGGAGTGCGTGACGCACTCCCGCAGAAGCTCGGCCTCGTTAGGGCGAGGACCGAAGTGCGCGAGTATCGCCTTTCTTCGCTCCGCGCATCAAGGCGCGCGACGCTTCGGGCCCCCGCTCAGACCGATCAGGAGTTTGACTCGATCCAGCGTTGGCGCTGCGGCAAGGCGCGCGCGGTCGGCTCCCGCTGCCAGAGCGGCATCGACAGCGTCGGGTATTCCAGCGAGCTCATGGTATCGCGCTCGGATCGGGGCGAGCTTCGCGATCGTGAGATCCGCGACGGCGCGCTTGAGGATCACGTACCCCTTTCCGGCAAACTCGGCGTTTACTGCGGTCTCGTCGAGACCGGAGAGTGTTTGATAGATCGTCAGCAGGTTGGTCACCCCGGGGGAGGTTTCTCCCGGTCGCACCTCGCGACCGGAGTCCGTGACCGCGTGCATGACGGCGTCGCGGATCTCGTCGGGAGGATCAACGAGGCCGATCGCATGGCCCTTCCGCACCGCCGCGATGCTCTTGCTCATCTTTGCACCGGGATCATCGAGTCCCATGAGACGCGCGCCGCTCGGTACGACGACCGCGTACGGAAGCGTGAAGACATGACCGAAGAGAGAGTGGAAACGCCGCGCGATTTCACGGGTGAGCTCGATATGCTGCTCCTGGTCTTCGCCGACCGGGACGAAGTGGGCTCGGTAAAGCAGAATGTCCGCAGCCTGAAGCACCGGATAGGCGAGCAGGCCGGTTCCGAGAGTCTCGAGATAGCCAGCTCGCGTTTTGAACTGAGTCATCCGCTCCAGCCAGCCGACGGGTGTCACGCAGAGGAGAAGCCAGGCTAGCTCTGCGTGTGCCGCCACATGCGACTGCACGAATAGCGTGGCGGAAACTGGGTCTATGCCGCAGGCGAGCAAGATCGCGGCGGTCTCGCGGACGTTGCTCCGGGGTGGGGCATGCCGAGCTGCCTCGGGCGTCGTCAGCGCGTGCAGATCGGCAATACACAAGGTCATTTCACTCCCGTTCTGCGCAGCGACCCAGGGACTTATCGCCGCGACGTAGTTGCCGAGATGCAGCTTTCCGGTTGGCTGAATTCCGGAGAAAACGCGCCGGGGTGCGGGTACGAGCCCGTGAAAGTCGGTCCCAGCCGACGTGCGCGACTCTGCGCGATCCTGGGAGCGCCGCGGATCGGCGAGTGTCGCCGACGCCGCGGGCAAAAGGCGGGGCGCGGAGCTCGTGGGCATTAGCTCACCGTCGTCAGCACGCCTGTGAAACGATCGGGCGGTCCGAGGCGCATCCCAGACCACGAGGGTGGATCGCTAGCCGGAAAGCTCTCCGCCGATGACTCGAAGACGTCATCACGCAGAAGCTCCTGCACGGACAGGGAAGACTGTTGCCGCGTCGCTGGGGGTGCTCCGAGTCGTTCGTGACGGTTGATCATCGCGCCATCCATCGTTAGGGAAATGGTGAATCACGTCTCACTGTCGAGCTCCAGCACGCTCGTCATCGCCGGTACATCACGGCGAGGCGAAAGACGAGCAGCCCGGCAAACCCGACGGCGAGGAATCCCAGGCCGAGTGCCGGCGGGACGAGGAAGGCCATCACCAGAATGACGGCGCTCAGAACGCCGAGCTCGTCCCAGCCGGGCACATCGGGCGATTCGGGGGTCGCACGACGCACGTTAGGCCGGCTGCTCCCTCCTCGAGCGTTCCTCTTTCGACGCTCTCTCCCCATGAGGCCGGTCGTGGCCACTGCGCCCATGGCCAGCACGAGGCCGATCGGCACAGTCACTGCCGCAGTGGCGGTCACGAAAAGGACGACCATCGTGACGAGTGCGAGGGCCGCCATCACGGTTGCCGTGACGACCGTGATAGCCGGCTGAGGCGCCGGAACGGCGCTCACGTAATTGCGTGGACGTGACACGACGGCCTCCTTAGCGGGAGAAGGGGGTCTTGCGGGAACTGAGCTTGGTTCGCGGATCCACAGCGCCCACCGAAGTCCGGACTTCCGCAGCGTTCGATAGAGCGCATACGCCGTCGAGCGGACCGTCAGCGCGTCGAGAGGAGACGGCAGGTTCACTGTGAAGCCGAACGCGTGAGGTCCGCTTCGCGAATCGCTGCCAGGCCGCAGCAACGTCGCGATGGGACGCCCGCTGGCGAGAATCACCTCGTGATTCTCTTCCTGAGCAAGCGCCAGCGGCTCGGTGTCAATGGGAATCGGCCGTATGCCGAGCCGACGCGCCAACCGGCGTGAGATCGTTCGATACGCCAACCACGCAGCGCTGGCGGTCTCTTGCTCATCGGCGAAGCCGAGAAACCCCACACGACTTCCGTCGATCCAGCCGACCACGCGATCCATGTCGACAAGATCCAATTGCGACGGCGGCGGCAGATCCAGGCGGTGTGGTGCGAGTTGTGTGGTCATATGAACCTCAGCGAGTTGATGAGAAAGGAGTGCGACTCAGGGTCGCGAGCCGCACGCGATGCAGTGCCGCACTTCGGGCATCACGATGAGCCGCCCGTATGAAATGGGACGGTCGCATCCCGCGCACGTGCCATAGCTTCCTGTCGCGAGTCGATCGAGCGCGTTGACGATCGCGTCGTAGCGTGCGTGAGTCTGAGTCTGAACTCCGCCACCCACGCCGCCGTCTGTCAGCGTCGTAATGCCGACATCGCCGTTCCACAGCGATTCATCCATGTACGTGTCGACATCCATGGACCGCTCGAGCCGCTTGCGCTCGCTGAGGAGCTCCGCTTCCAGCTCACGCAGCTGGCGGCGGGATAGAATTTGTTGGCGAGGCATAGTGATCTCCTGCTTGGACATGAGGTTTACGCGGTCGCCCTTCGCAGTGGCGCCTGTGATGAAAACCGCCCCACCTGGCATACAGCGCAGGTGGGGCGGTCATCGCGTGTGCCTTACTGGCCATCTCCAGAGAGGAGATGGCCTACGCGAACCCTGCGCTCATGGAGGATCGTGACCGATGCCGCGGGCGCGGTACGCACCCGCCAACGTGCGCGCCGTGCTGCCGTGGCCTCCGCGGCGACGAGCAGCGAGTGACAAGACTGGGAATGCGATCATGCACAATCCTCGGAAGCAGAAACCGCTTTGGGCGTGCGCGCGGCGACATCGGAGAAATCGACTGCGTCGCGAATCGAAGGCTCAGAGACGCCCTCGTATGGTCAACGCGTGAGGCGCCTCACAAGTTCCCGCGGCGACATTGCCGCGCACCGCATCCACTCCAGCCGCTCTCTACGCGGCGATCGCGTCTGCGCGCATCATGGACACCGCTTGCCGAAGCATCTGATTGGCGTAGCCCCACTCGTTGTCGTACCAGCTCATGACCTTGACCAAATCTCCGTCGATCACTCGGGTAAGGTCGAGATCGATAATGGACGCGCGCGGGTCGCCGATAACGTCCGAGCTGACCAGCGGATCCTGCGAGACGCCGAGCACGCCAGCGTAGCGATCAGTCTCGGATTCCTCCGTCAGGACCTGGTTCACCTCCTCGGTCGTTGTCTTTCGAGCGGTCACGAACGTAAGGTCCGCAATGGAGCCGACGGGAACTGGGGCCCGGATGGCGATCCCATCGAACAGTCCGGCATACTCGGGCAATGCCCGTGTCGTCGCGCGCGCGGCGCCGGTGGTAGCCGGGACGAGATTGGCCGCGCCGGCGCGGCCGCGACGAAAGCGCTTGCTTGGGCCATCGACGATCGACTGAGACGACGTATAGGCGTGCACCGTCGTCATCGCAGCTTTCGTAAACCCGATGCGGCGGCCGATCACCTCGACGATCGGCGTGATACAGTTGGTCGTGCAGCTTGCGCAAGAAATGATGGATGATGCGCCGGTGGCTTCGTTCGCACCGTAGACAATGGTCTCCACGTCTCCTCCGCTCGCTGGTGCCGAAAGGAGAACGACCCGCGCCCCCGCGCGAAGGTGCTTCTCGAGATCTTCTTCTTGTGTCAGCGCACCGGTGCACTCGAACACCAGCTCAACGCCCAATTCCTTCCACGGGAAGCTCCAACGGATCCCGGACTGCTGAGCGTTCGGAGGAGCCGGCCGTCAATGACCAGCTCACCCTCCTTGGTCAGAACCGACTTTCCGTAGCGACCGTACACCGTATCCAGGCGAAGGAGGTACGCAAGGTTCTCCGCGCCTATGAGGTCATTGACGGCGACCAGCTCGAATCCCGGATGATCGATCACGAGCTTCAGGAGAGACCGACCGATCCGTCCAAGCCCGTTGATGGCAACCCTGGTAGTCATTCTACGTCCTCCCGCGTTTCACGTCAGAGTCTCGCATGCGGTGGCCCTCCGCCCGGCAATCCTCCTCGAGGTGCGACGAATTCCAGAGTGTCTGTCTCCTCGTCAGGCGCGCCCTCGAATTCGCGCTCCGCCTGCAGCCAGTCTTCCAATGGATTGTCCGGATCGGTCCCCCGTTCGAGGTAGAGCTCGTACGCTCGCATCCGGACCCGATCGGCCGTCGAGTCATGGCTGTCATGCTCGTTTGCGGATCTGTCGGCGAGTTGCGTGCCCTCCGTACCGCTCAATGTCCCATGCAGGGGGACCTCCCTCTCATGCTTCGCCATGCGTGCATCTCCTCAAATCCGGTGGTGGTTGCTGCGTCCGGGATCGTGAGGACTCCATCGAATCACAAGAGCCGCGTCCTCATGTCTCGGAAGGGTCGAGTGAACGTTAGCCAACCGGTCATGAAGGACGCGTGAAGGTTTCTCGAAGACTTCTTTGGTCGATGCGGCGGAGCGTGAAACCCACTCCACGGACGGTCGAGAGCAACTGCTCACCGGCTGCCGCCGTCAGCTTCCGTCGCAAATTCCCGACGTGAACATCCACGACGTTGCTCTCGGGATCGAACTGCATCTCCCACACCTTCTCGAGAAGCGTCGTGCGACGGACCACCTCCTCGGAATGCAAGAGGAAGAACTCGAGAAGCTGAAACTCCTTTGGCGTGAGATCCAGTTGGCGGTCGTTGACCGTGGCGACGTGGCGCAGCCGGTCAAGGGCCACTGCGCCATACTGCAACACGTCGAGCCGCTCCGCCCCGCCACGACGATACAGCGCCCGGATTCGGGCCAGCAGTACGTCGAACGGAAATGGCTTGGCCAGATAGTCATCCGCGCCCGCGTCCAACCCACGCACCACGTCCTCGGCGGCATCGCGGGAGGTGAGCATCAGGATCGGGGTCGTCCGCCCTTCGCGTCGGAGCTCTGCGGCGATCTGGAACCCGTTCTTCTTCGGAAGCACGACGTCGAGCAGAATGACGTCGTATTCGTTGACGTGCGCCAGCATCGTGGCCTCGTCCCCATCGCGGGCCAGATCTACGGCGTATCCCTCCTCCCGCAATCCGTGCTCGATGAATCCGGCAACCTTGCGATCGTCTTCGACGACAAGAACTCTCATGGCTCGATATCTACTCCGTGATGCTGAGTCCCTCCGGAAATTGACGTGAAGATCTCTTCATCTCTCACTGGCGGGGACCTCCAGAACGAAGCAGCCGCCCTTTCCGGGAAGGGCAACTGCGTGGAGCTCACCTCCGAGCAGCCTTGCGAGCCGACGCGAGAGGGGTAGGCCGAGGCCGAGGCCGCGACTTTCTTCGCCCACCTTGGTCACATAGATGTCGAAGACCCGTTCGACATCATCCGCTGCCACGCCAGGGCCCGCATCCTCCACGGTGTATACGACTCGCCGGTCGCGCGCCGTGACGCCGACCCGGACCGTGCTGCGCTCCGGGGCATATTTGATGGCATTGCCGAGCAGATTGACCAGGATCTGCTCAACCCGGCTCGCGTCCGTTTCACAGTTCGGCAACTCGGCGTCGGCCGCCAGTTGAAGCGTGACCTGTTTCCGCTCAGCCGCAGGAGTGACGAGGCTTATCGCGCGGCGGGCGATCGAGGTGGCATCGACTGCTCTGATGACCGGCTGCAGGCGATCCTCGTCCAGGCGGCTCAAGTCCAGGAGGTCGTTGATCAGCGTGACCGCGTACTGCGCTGAGTCCAGAACTTCGAAGGCGGCGCGGGGAACCGTTGCGGGATCCCGTTTCCGCACCAGCATCTCCGACCAGCCGTGGACCGCCGCCAGTGCATTCCGGAGCTCGTGGTTGACCATCGCGAAGAACCGCTCCCGAGCGCGATGGAGTTGCTGCACCTCCTCCAGTAGCCGTGCGCTCTCCTCGTGGTGACGCGCGTTCTCGACGGCGGCGGCGGTCTTGGCGGCGAGAAGAATCGCGATGTCCTCGTCCTCCTCGGTGAACGCCTCGCCTCCGATCTTCTCCGTCAGGTAGAGGGTGCCGAAGCCCCCCCGGCTTCCAAGTATCGGAACGCCGAGGAACGAGTGCATCGGCGGGTGATGCGGCGGATAGCCATAGGAGTCGGGGTGCGTGGTCAGGTCCGACAACCGGATTGGACGGCCTTCTCGCATGACGAGGCCAAGGACGCCGTGGCCGTGCGGTGGCGGTCCCATTCTTTGCTCGAGCTCCGGGTCGATGCCGTGAACCGTGAAGCTCTCCAGGGTCTTCCCGTCGGGCCCGACAACCCCGATCGCCGCGTACCGTGCCCCGATCACTTGCGCGGCCACATGCACTACGCGCCGGAGCACCCCGTCGAGAGAGACCTCGGTGATGAGCGCTGAGGTAGCCGCCTCGAGTGCTCTGAGACGTTCCTGTGTTGAGGGCGCGTTGGCAATCAATGGTACCGACATGCCTGACGATTCCTTCGAGCGAGGCGAGGCTGGGCTAAGCGAAGCTTCCTGACATCTTCATGCTTTCTTCAGAACGCCGCTGGTACGCTCAATCTACAGGATGGCGCTCGACGACAGGACACACAGAGGAAACACCTATGAGCACGCGCTTCGCCGCACTCGCCGCCTTCGTCGCTCTCGCGACGATGGCATGCACCAGCCAGTCCCACGACCAGCCGGCGGAGGCCAGGGGCGACGTCATTCCCGAAATGTCGTCATCCGAACCGAGCGCGGCGCTGAACGACCCAACCATCGTCGCAATCTTCGATGCTGCGAACACGGCCGACATCGAGACTGGTCAGCTGGCCGTCGAGCGCGGCACGACGAAGGAGGTCCGCGACTTCGGTGCGATGCTCGTCCATGACCACAGGATTGTCCGACAGCAGGGACGCGACCTCGCCGAGGCGCTCGGCGTGACACCAACACCGCCGGCCGACGATGCGAGCGCGGTGGCGCATGCGGACGCCATGGCAAGCCTGCGCTCCAAACAGGGCACCGAGTTCGACAAGGCATTCCTCGATCATGAGGTCCGCTTCCACGAAGATGTCATCAACGCCGTGCAGAGTACCCTCCTTCCGGCAATTGAAAACGGCGAGGTCAAGGCGTTTGTCGAGAAAGTCGCGCCGGCCTTCGATGCGCACCGCATCGCGGCCGAAAACCTCAGGAAGAAGCTTGGCACCTGAGCCCTTGACGCTCGCCGCAACGCCGCGCACCGCCGCCGCGCCACAATGGCGCGACGGCGTGGCGCGCTCCACCCTCCAACTCCGCATGGGGGATCGCAGTGAGTGAACAGACTGAGGTAAGCGGGCCTGATTTCGCGCAAGGCGTCTCCTTGTCGCTCATTCCCGATGGCGGAATGCTTGCGGGACACTCGGACGGGAAGCCTGTGCTTCTCGCGCGGGAAGGCAACGACGTGTTCGCCGTCGGCGGGCAATGCACGCACTACGGCGCCCCGCTTGCGCTCGGTCTTGTCGTCGGAGGTGCTGTGCGGTGCCCCTGGCACCACGCGTCCTTCGATCTCCGGACGGGCGAGGCGATCCGCGCCCCGGCCCTCAACCCGCTGGCGCGCTGGACGGTCGAGCAGCGGAACGGGATGATCTTCGTGACGGGCGAGCTCGCATCGCCCGTGCGATCGGGCGCCGCGCTGGATCGGACGGCAGGCGGAGCGGTGCCGTCGTCAATCATCATCGTCGGCGCGGGAGCGGCGGGTGACTCTGCTGCGGACACGCTCCGCCGGGAGGGCTACGCCGGGTCGATCACCCTCATCGGTGCCGATACATCCGCCCCGTATGACCGGCCGAATCTCTCCAAGGACTACCTGGCTGGCACTGCTCCGGAAGAGTGGATCCCGCTTCGCGGCCCGGAATTCCATGAGGAGCGCGGTATCCGTCTCCTGTTAGGCAGGGAGGTGACGGTCATCGACGCGGCTGGCAAGCGCATCGTGCTCGACGACGGTACCTCTCACCAATTCGGAGCGCTGCTCCTTGCGACCGGCTCCAGCCCGGTGCATTTGCCGACCTCGGTGCCCAACGCGAGTCGCGTGCACTACCTGCGCACCCTCGCCGATAGCCGCGCTCTCATCGCCGCCGCAACGGCGGCGGATTCCGCGGTGGTCATTGGCGCCAGCTTTATCGGCCTCGAGGTGGCCGCTTCACTGCGCGCTCGCGGGCTCAAGGTTCACGTTGTAGCGCCCGAGGCGAACCCACTGGAGCGCATCATGGGCCGAGACCTCAGCGATTTCGTTCGCGCCCTTCACGAAGCACACGGCGTCGCGTTCCACCTGGGACGTACGGCAAGCCGGATCGATGCGGGGAGCGTGACGCTGGACAATGGCGAGCACATTCCCGCGGACATGGTCGTCGCGGGAATCGGCGTGCGCCCAAATGACGCGCTCGCGATATACACGGGGCTTGCCGTGGACCGTGGCATTCTCGTCGACCAGTACCTCGAGACGAGCGAGCCTGGGATCTTCGCGGCGGGAGACGTCGCCCGATATCCGGACCCGCGCACGGGCGACCGCATCCGCGTCGAGCACTGGGTTGTCGCGCAGCGCATGGGCCAGACCGCCGCGCGGAACATGATGGGCCGTCGCGAGCCGTTCGATGCGGTACCCTTTTTCTGGAGTCGACACTACGACGTGTCGATCCGGTACGTGGGCCATGCGGAACGATGGGATGACATTCAGGTCTCGGGGAACCCGCAGGACCGAGACTGTGCCGTCACGTTCCGCCAGCACGGCAAGGCGCTCGCGATCGCAACCGTCGGGAGAGACCACGCCAGTCTGGAGGCAGAGGTCGCGCTGGAGGTGGACGACGCCAACGCGTTCGCGCCCCAAATGGCGAGCGGCGAGGCCACGTGATGCCTAACGCAGCTGCCCGGCGCCGGATGGCGCCCGATTCCGACGTTGGGGATCTCACGCTCGAGGCCACGTCGATCGCCGACGCCGAGGACCGAGAAGAATTCGCGGGACTTGTCCGGCGACAGCTCGAGCTGCTGGGAGAGAGCGCCAACCGGGAGGGACTTCTCAAGACGCCCGAGCGCGTCGCGAAGTCGCTCGCATGGCTCACACGAGGCTACGACGAGAATGTGCGTGATGTGGTCGGCGATGCCGTCTTCGAGGAAACGCACGAGAGCATGATCATGGTGCGCGACATTGAGATGTACTCGCTGTGCGAGCACCACATGCTGCCGTTCTTTGGGAAGGTGCACATCGCCTACATCCCTGATGGGAAGATCGTTGGCCTATCGAAGCTGCCACGGATCGTGGAAGTCTTTGCGCGACGTCTGCAGGTACAGGAGCGGCTCACGGAGCAGCTTGCGCAGGCGATCGAGGCGATCTTGCAGCCACGCGGCGTAGGAGTGGTGGTCGAAGCCATGCACCTCTGCATGATGATGCGCGGGGTCGAGAAGCAGAACTCGAAGACGATCACGAGTGCGCTGCGGGGTCAGTTCCGCGAGTGCCCGATGACGCGGGATGAGTTTCTCAGCCTCGCGCATCAGCGCGCATGATCATGACAGCTGCCCGTGCCTCGTTAGCCGTCCACGTCGATCGAACGTCACTGGGAGGGCCACACCATGTCTATCCGCAGAATGCGTCGCACCCTAACGAGCCCGACCGGGTGCATGCGCCTGGCCTCGACCGTCACGCTCTCGTTGAGTCTGCTGATCATGCTGGCTGGTTGCACCCCACAGAGCGCGCGCGAGGAGGCTCAGGCTACGCCGACCGGTGGCGGGCCAGCGACTGATGATCTGTCGGCGCAGACCCTTGCCGAAGGACGGCAGATCTTTCGCTTCGAGACGTTTGGCGACGAGAAGTTCTGGACCGACACCGCGCGAATGCACGAGGTCGTCCAGACGTCGGTGAGCCCCGCGACGGCCCTGAAGGTGGGCCTCAAGGTAGACGCCGACGCGATCCCAGCGGCTGTCGCGCAAGCAATCAAGGCGGGCCAGGTCGACCTCAACAGCCCGGCCACGACGGTGGCGCTCCTCAAGCTCAACGCGGTCGTCGGACTCAAGGGCACGGTGACCACGGTGAATGGCAGGGACAGCCTCACGCGCCTCGGCGTCACCTGCGCCCTTTGTCATTCCACGGTCGACAACTCATTCGCCCCGGGGATCGGGCGCCGTCAAGACGGATGGCCAAACCTCGACCTCAACGTCGGTGCGATCGTCGCGCTCTCGCCGGCCATTACGCCGGCGCAGAAGGCGGTCTACAACTCATGGGGTCCTGGCAAATACGATCCGCGCTACAACTTTGATGGTAAGAGTACACCCCTCGTCTTACCGCCCGCCTACGGTCTGGCGCAGGTGCAGAACGAGACGTTCACGGCCGAGGGTCCGATGTCCTACTGGAATGCCTATGTCGCGATCACCCAGATGCACGGACAGGGCGACTTCTCCGATCCACGTCTCGGCATCGATATCAGGCAATCGCCCGACCTGGTAGCCCCGAAGCTGGCCGCATTGCGTAGCTACCAGCACAGCATCGCGGCGCCACGACCGCCAGCCGGCAGCTTCGATGTCGCTGCCGCCGAGCGCGGGCGGACGGTCTTCAACGACAGGTGCGTGCGGTGTCACGTTGGCGGCACGAATACGGACAACAACGCCGGGACACTGCACGTGCCGTCGGAGACTGGCATGGACGGAGCCTACGCGATGCGTACCGCGAACAAGAGGTATCGGACGACCCCGCTCCGCGCACTCTGGCAGCATCCGCCATATTTCCATGACGGCAGCGCGGCGACCCTCGCCGATGTCATCCAGCACTACGACCGCGTGCTCAATCTACGACTGAGCGATCAGCAGAAGCGCGATCTCGGCGAGTATCTCAAGAGCCTGTAACGCTCGGTTCTTTCGCCGGCTCGAGGCGATGGACGTTCGCGTCGTCAGTTCGGATCACGCCGGATCTCAACGTGCGAGATAGCCTCCGTCGACCGGGTAATACGCACCAGTGACGAACGCCGCCTGGTCGCTGCTCAGCCAGACCACGAGATCGGCGACTTCCTCGGGGCGGCCCAGGCGGCCGATGGGATGCAGCTCGATGAGCGCGGCTTTCACCTTGGGGGAGAGGGAGTCCAGCAACGGCGTGTCGATGTAGCCGGGACCGACGGCGTTCACGCGGATTCCCTGCTCCGCATACTCGAGCGCCGCGGTCTGCGTGAGGCCGAGCACGCCGTGCTTCGCGGCGACGTAGCCGGCCGACCCCTTCGTTCCAACCTGGCCGAGGATCGACGCCATGTTTACGATCGCACCGCCGCCCGTCTGAAGCATGGGCGGAATTTGTGCCTGCATCGCGTAGAACACGCCGGTGAGGTTCACGTCGATGACCTTGCGCCATCCCTCGACGCTCATGGCCGCGACGAAGTTCAGCTCGCCGCCGATTCCCGCGTTGTTGCAGGCGATGTGGAGCGCGCCGAAACGGTCGACCGCCGCCTGCGCCAGCGCCGCGTGGTCCTTCGCGCTCGAGGCGTCGGCGCGCACGAACACCGCATTGGCGCCCGAGACGTTCTTCGTCACGAGACGAACGGTCTCCTTGCCCGCATCCTCGGCGATGTCGGAAACGATGACGCGTGCTCCGGCGCGCGCGTACGCGATCGCCACGGCGCGACCGATCCCAGACCCGGCACCGGTCACGATCGCCGACTTCCCTTTGAGCAGCATGTACCCCTCCGCTTTGCTATCGATCTTCGCCGCGTGGTTCAATCGAGCTTCGTGCGTCGAAGCAGCTGCGCATTGATGGCGACGATAACGGTGCTCGCCGACATGAGCACGGCTCCCACAGCCGGCGAGAGCACGAATCCTCGAGCGGCGAAGATTCCGGCGGCCAGGGGAATCGCGACGACGTTGTAGCCAGCGGCCCACCACAGATTCTGCACCATCTTCCGGTAGCTCGCGCGGCTCAGTGCGATGATCCTGGGGACGTCCCGCGGATCACTTCGGACGAGCACGATGTCCCCGGCCTCTACCGCGACATTGGTCCCGGCGCCAATGGCGATCCCGACGTCGGCCGTGAGAAGAGCGGGCGCGTCATTCACGCCGTCGCCAACCATGGCGACCTTCTTTCCCTGTGCCTGCAGCTCCTTGACCTTCGCCACCTTCTGGTCAGGCAGCACCTCGGCGAAAACGCGATCGATCCCGAGCTCTTTGGCGACGGCCTCCGCGACCGCGCGAGCGTCGCCGGTGAGCATCACGACCTCGACGTGCTCCTCGTGCAAGCGGCGTATGGCCTCGGCTGACTCCGGTCGTATCGCATCGGCGACGGCAAACACCGCGATGGCGCGTCCGTTCTCCACGAGATAGATGGCCCCCTGGCCGCGTGCCGCGGCTTGCTCCGCGGCGCTGCGAAGCGAGGGTTCGGGTTGCACCCGGAGCTCGAGAAGGAGATTGGGCCCGCCCGCTGCCAGCCGCCGCCCTTCAATCGTTGCGCGCACCCCGCGCCCTGGGAGGTACCCGAACTCCGATGACGCCGGCACGCGGACACCCCGCTCCTCGGCGCTCCTAACGATCGCTCGAGCGACCGGATGCTCGGAGTCGTGTTCCAGCGCGGCCGCAAGGCGAAGCGCCTCGTCGGGCGACAGCCCATCCACGGTCGCCACGTCGACCACTCGGTGCTCCCCTAACGTGAGTGTTCCGGTCTTGTCGAAGATCACGGCATTGACACGGCGCGCTTCCTCGAGGCCACGTCGGTCACGCACGAGCAGACCGTTTCGCGCGCCGAGTGTCGTCGAGATCGCGACGACGAGCGGGATCGCCAGTCCGAGCGCGTGCGGGCAGGCGATCACGAGGACGGTGACGACCCGCTCAATGGCGAACGCAGGCTCGGCGCGCAGCGCGAGCCAGGCGACGAGCGTAATCGCCGCGGCGCCGAGTGCGACGAAGGTGAGAATGAACGCGGCGCGGTCGGCGAGCGCCTGAGCACGCGAGCGAGACGTCTGCGCCTGGTCGACCAGGCGCATGATTCCGGCAAGCGCCGTGCGATCGCCGGTGCCGGTGACCTTTACCCTCAGTGAGCCAGAGTCATTGACCGTTCCGGCGATGACTTTGTCCCCTTCCTTCTTCTCGACGGCACGGGACTCACCGGTGATCATCGCCTCGTTTACCGCGCTTTTCCCCTGCTTCACCGTACCATCAGCGGGGATGCTCGCACCGGGGCGAACGAGAACGAGGTCGCCGTCGCGTAACTGCTCGATAGGCACCTCCTCGGTTCGGTCGCCGTCAACGCGAGTTGCCGTGCTTGGGAGGAGCTTCGCCAACTCCTTGAGCGCGCCCTGGGCCTGCGTGATCGAGCGCATCTCGATCCAGTGGCCGAGCAACATGATCGTGACCAGCGTGGCCAGCTCTTCCCACAGCGGCATTCCGGAATAGCCAAGCGTCACGACGGCGCTGAACACAAATGCGACGGTGATGGCCAGGGCGATGAGCGTCATCATCCCTGGCAGCCGGTTCCTGAGCTCCTGGATTGCGCCCTGGATAAAGACCCAGCCGCCATAGAGGAACACCGCCGTTCCGAATACCGGGGGAATCCACATGGAGCCGGGAAAGGACGGCGCCGCGTACCCCAGCGCGCTCTGCAGCATGTGTCCCCAGACCAGAGTCGGGAGCGTCAGCAGCAGGGAGATCCAGAACTTGTCGCGGAACATGCCCACGCTGTGGCCCGCGTGCTTGTCGTGGCCGGCGTGCGGACCGTGATCCGCGCGTTCCCCGTGCGTAGCTCCGTGCTCGTGACCCGCGACATGCACATGCCCGGAGGTGGAGGCGTCTTGCTCATGGGTACCGAGCACGAGGATGTCGTCGCTGTCAGGCATGCGCACGTAACACCTCCGCGTTATCGCGTGGGCTATCGACCGAGATGGTGCGACGACGTTCGCTCCTCGAGCGGAGCATCCTGCCGGGGGAGCACTCCCGCGAGCGCGTCTCTACGCTCGATGCCGTGCAGCTTGGCGCCCGACACGTACGCGGCGCGGGCGAGGAGCTGCGACGCCGCGGAGAGCGTGAGGAGCATCAAGACGATGGTGAGAACGCCGGTCAGCGGCTTCGAAGTACCGGCAACGAGTGCTCCGCCAACGACGAGGCTGACGCCAATGCCACCGGCCTTCGTCGCCGCGTGCATTCGCTGAAAGACGTCGGGAAGTCGCGCCACGCCAACCGCAGCAATCGTAACGAACATGACGCCAATGACCAGCATGGCTAAGGCGATCATCGTCTGGATCACTGGTGATTTCTCTTACGCTCGAGAAACGCCGCGACCGCGCACGTGGATACGAAGTTGATGAGTACGAGTCCCAACCCGATGTCCAGGAAGGCGCTTCGGCCGGTCGACAACGGCCGTGAGCGCGGAGAAGCACACGGCCACGGCCGTCAGCATGTCGAGCGCCACGAAACGATCGGCGTATCCCGGCCCTTTGACCATCCGATAGGCCGCGAGCGCAAACGGAAGGGCGAGCACAGCGATCAGAATTGGCGGGGCGATCGCGAACGCGGAGCTCCATCACGCGCTAACTCCCTCCTTCCAGGGTGCGTATTCGACGCTCGAACAGCGCCTTGATCTCGGCCGCCCGCGCGGTCTCGTCAGGCGCGTGGAGAAAATGCACGAAGAGCGCGCTGCGGTCCTCGGCCACGTGCAGGCAGGTCGAGCCGGGGGTCATCGACACCAGGTAGGCGAAGAGCGCGATCCCCCAATCCGTTCGCGCGTCGACAGGCACTCTCACGATCGCCGGCATCGGCCGCGGATGGGGCGCGAGGACAATGCGCGCCACGGCGAGGGACGCTACCACCAGATCGTAGAGGAAGATGCCCGCCAGGGAGATTCCGGCCCACGTGCGACGCGTGAGGCTCATCGCGTCATTCCGATGGACATCGGACGAGTCAGTTGTGATGCGGCGTCAGTGGCGAAGGTATAGACGACATCGATGGCGAGCCCAATGCCGATCGTGCACATACCGAGCAGGATCATCGCGTACATCATTGCCGGAGGAATAGGACGAATCACGCGCGGGCGCCTCGCGGTCGTTCCCCAGAACGCGTCCGACCAGAGGGTGCTCATGGAATACATGGTCAGAAAGCCCACGATCAATGCCGCCAGGGCGAGCCAGGCAGCTTCGGCACGGAATGCGGCATCGATGACGAGAAACTTGGCCCAGAAACCCGACAATGGTGGGACACCCGAGAGCGACAGGGCCATCACCGCGAACAGCGCTGTGAACAGCGGACGGTCCCGAATAAGCCCGGTCCCGTCCCGCAGGTCGTAACTGCCTTGAGCCCGCGCGATCGCACCCGCGCCCAGGAACAGACCAGTCTGTACGAGCATCGTGTGCATCATGTAGACGATGGCGGCCGCGAGGCCCGCCGACGAAGCCAGAGCCAGTCCCAACATGAGATATGCAACCTGGCCGAGGATGTGAAACGCAAGCAGTCTGCGAATGTCGACCTGGGCGATCGCGGCCAGAACGCTGACGATCATTGTCGCCGCAGCGAGTAGCGCCGCCAGCTGTGGGATGCCCGGGACGATCGCCGTTCCACCGATGTCGAAGACCACTACCAGCACGCGCAGGCAAGCATAGAGCCCGACCTTGGTCAGCAGCCCGGCGAGCGCGGCGGTCACCGATATCGGAGCGGTGTGATACGACGCGGGCAGCCAGAAGAAGAGCGGGAAGAGTCCCGCCTTGAGAGCGAACCCGGCCAGCAACATGAACGCCGAGGTGCTGAGGGTCAGCGTCGACTCCCGGCCGGCGAGTGTAACGGCGAGATGGGCGATGTCCAGTGTACCAGCTTCGCGGTAGAGCAGGCCGATGCCGATCAGGATGAACGACGCACCCAGCATGCTCATGGCCGCATAACGAATGGCGCCATTGATCTGCGCCGGTCGCCGGTCGAGTGTGACGAGTCCGAGCGCAGCCATGAGCATCAGCTCGAACCAGACGTACAGATTGAAGAGATCGCCAGTGAGAAACGCGCCGTTGACCGCGGCGAGCATGCCGAGGAACAGCGGATCGAACCCCGCCCTCCTGCGGCGTGCTCGAATGTCAGCCCGCGCATAGATGGCGACCGCGAGCGCCACGATGCCGGTGACGAGCGACAGCGCCGCACCGAGACGATCGGCGACGAAGGTTATCCCGAATGGCGCTCCCCACCCGCCGAAGGCCATGACCACGACGTCACCGCGCGCGACGCGCGCCAGGAGCGTGACCGATGCGCCGAGCATCAGCATCACGCTGCCCTCCATCACGCCCCGCTGCATCAATGGTGAGCGACGAAGCAGCAGAGTGAGCGCGGCGCCCAAAAGGGGTATGACGACCGGCCACACGGCAGCGCCGCGGGCGATGGTGTCAGCGATCACCGGCTGCCTCATGGGCCGAGGGATCTCCGAGACGCTCGGCCGACCGAATCTCATCGGTCCTGAGGGTGCCGTGCACCCGATAGGCACGGAGCGCCAATGCCGAAAGCACCACCGTCAGCGCGAACCCGATCACGATGGCGGTGAGGATCAACGCCTGAGGGATGGGATCGGCCGAATCGCGCAGTGTGTCAGCTCCTTCTGGAATCAGCGGCGGCTGGACCGACCGGAGGTGTCCGGCGAGGAACACCATGAGGTTCACGGCAGTCGCCAGGAGCGATAAGCCGAGGAGGAGCCGCACGACGTTACGGGAGAGAATCATGTAGAGTGCGCAGCCGAACAGGCTCGCCGCGAGCAAGGCATAGAGAGCGCTCATCGAGCCGCCTCGCGGCGCAGGCCGAAAAGAAAGGCCAGCACCGCACCCAGCACGACGAGATACACACCGAGATCGAACAGAAGTGTCGTTCCCTGTTTGACCTGGATGCCGAAGACGTCGAGCTCGAACCACAGGTGGCGGAGGAAGTCGCCGTGGAGGAAGAGTCCTGGAAGGCCGCTCGCGACGGCGAGGAAAAGCCCGCCACCAGCCAGGGAGATCGGGTGGACGCGGAGCATCGCCCGAGCCCGGTCGGTGCCGTCAGCGAGTGAGATCAGCGCAAACCCGAGAGCTGCCGTGAGCCCGCCGACGAACCCACCGCCGATCTCGTTATGGCCACGGAGCAGGATGAGCACGGACAGGACGGTGAGGAGCCAGAAGAAGAGCCGGCTCGTCATCACGAGAATGAAAATCGTACGGCCGCGCACGACCGCTGCACCGCGGTCGCGTAACATTCTCGGGCCGAGCAGCGACCAGGCGAGGATGGCGGACAGGGCGATGACAGTCGTCTCGCCGAGCGTGTCGAACCCTCGGAAGTCGACGAGGATGACGTTGACGACGTTGCGTCCGAACGCCGAGACATAGCTGTTCGCGGCGAAGAAGTCGGAAACGGGCGCCGCCCCCGACGTCGTGCCCATGTCGATCAGGACGACGAACATCACCAGCGAAAAGGCGATTGCGAGTCCCGCGTCGACGGTTCGCTCGCGCTTCGTACGCGTCGATGGCGCCTGGAGAGGCAGCACGAGCAACACGACCGTCAACAGCACCACCACGAGCGATTCGACCGCAAACTGTGTCAGCGCCAGGTCGGGTGCCCCGTTCATCATGAAGGTCACCGCGGCAACGAAGCCCGTCAGCCCGACGGCGATCATCGTCGATACGAGGGTCCTTGCCCGCACGGCGGCGAATGCGCCGCCAATGCCGATGAGAGCGACCGCCGCCGGTGCGATTCGCAGACCGGTCAACACGCCGGGCAGACGCGGCCAACGCCCTGAGGCGACGAGACCCCAAGTGACGAACCCCAGGCACGCTGCAAGAACGATCCACACATACTTGCGGAGATCACCGTGTTGGATGGAGCGCGCGGTGATCGCCGCCGCGCGGCCCCCGACCCGGGTGAGGAACTCGTAGGCGTGCTCCGCGTCGTAGCGGTCGATGAGCGTTCGCGCGCGCAGATGCGCATGGATGGGCCCCCAGAGCCTGAGGATCAGGGCTCCGATGCCGACGACGACCGCACTCAGCGCGAGGGTCTGCGTCACGCCATGTCGCAGCGATGGCAGCTCGACGGCGACGTCGGTTCCGTACACGGCCATCACGGCCGGGCGCATCACTGCCGCGGTAATCCAGTCGGGTTCGAGGCTCAGCAAGAGGCCAAGAAGCGACAGGACGACGGGACCGACCAGCAGCGACGGCGTCTCGCCGTGTTTCACGCTCTTCACCTTTCCCTGGCCGAGAAAGAAAGGGCGTAGCGTCACAACGCCGGCCACCGCCACGAGTACGGCATTGACGAGCATGGCCACCGCGACGGGGACGGCGTTCCAGGAGCTTTGGATCTGGGCTTCGAACAGGAACTCCTTGGAGATGAACCCGACAAATGGTGGAAGCCCCGCCATTGAGAGACTGGCCAGGGCCGCCGCCCCCGCGGTGACGGGAAGAAAGCGCACGAGGCCGCCCATCGCTCGCAGCTTGCTGAGGCCGGTGGCGTGCAGCACCGATCCCGCGCAGAAGAACAACGTCGCCTTGTAGAGCGCGTGCGCGAGCACGAAGCCGACCATGGCGACGGTCGCCATGGGCCCATCGAGACCCACGAGCATAACGAGGATGCCCAGCGACGCCACGGTCGAATACGCGAGAACACTCTTGAAGTTCTCGGCGCGCAGCGCCTGGAACGCCGCGAGGAGCATCGTCGCAAGCGCAAACGCGATCAGCGTATCGCGCCCCCGAGGCACGGCGCCGATGACGGGCTCGAACCGCGCCAGGAGATAGATGCCGAGCTTCACCATGGTCGCCGAATGGAGATAGGCAGACGCCGGGGTCGGCGCCTGCATGGCATTCGGCAGCCAGAAGTGGAAGGGGAACTGCGCCGACTTGGTGAACGCCCCGATCAGCACGCCGATCAGGATCGGCATGATCCACCGGCTCTGCGACAACTCATCCGCACGCGCGATGACGTCGGTGAGCAGATAGCTGTCCAACGATATGCCGGTGAGGATGATGGCAGCGAGGAGCGCAAGTCCTCCCCCGGCCGTGACCCGGAGAGACATCAACGCGGCCCGTCGCGCGTGCGGGCTGTCGGCATGGAAGCCGATGAGCAGGAACGACAGAATGCTCGTCGCTTCCCAGAAGAGAAACAGCAGGAGCAGGTTGTCCGAGAGGACGGCGCCGAGCATTGCCGTCATGAACAACAGGATCAGCGTGAAGAATCGCGCGCGGCTCGGTGCGCTCTCGGTGGAGAGGTAGTCGCCGGCATACACGACGACGAGCGCGCCGATGCCGGTAATGAGCAGGGCGAAGAGAAAGGAGAATCCGTCGAGGCGGAGCGCGAGATCGACTCCCAGCGACGGCGCCCATGCCATCCGCCACGTGATCGCGCGCCCAGCCGCGATCGCGGGCGCGAAGTCCAGGAAGGCAGCGAACAGAGACGCGGGGAGGAGCGCGAGCACCCAGCCGGCCGCCCGTCGTCCGAACAGGATCGAGAGAGGCCAGGCCGCACAACTTCCCAGGAAGGCAAGTGCGAGAAGCCAGGCCATCATGGGGAGGCTGATCGTCGAACGCCTAACGCGTCACGAGCTACTGGTCTCGCCACACCACACAATGACCGACTCCATGGGATCGCCGTTTGGACCATTACTCTTTCGCGCCGGGTCTGCCATGATATAGGCGAAAGGCGACCGGGAGGAGAGGAAATCGCATGCCGGACTTCACGCGTCTGCTCGTCTGGTCATCGGACGATCGTCGCACCACCGCTGCGCGATATGCGGGGCGTCTCGCCGCGGCAACCGGTGCGAGGATCACCCTGGCCGGTGTGCTGGAGGAGATGCCTCGCCTCGCTCGTCGGGTTCTGCCTCGAGGGTGGAACCTGCGCGCGCTCGCGCGATCGCAGCGAGAAGCCGACCTTCAGCGAACCGCGACACGCGTCCGCCGATTCGGCGTCACTCCACGGGTTACCCTGCTCGACGGCTCGCCGGTCAACGCCCTTGTCGCTGAAGTACGTCGCGGCCGGCACGATCTCCTCGTGCTCGATGCGCCATCCCCGGACAGCGTCCAGCCCGATAGAACGACCGCGACGCGCCTCGTACGCGAGTGTCCCTGTCCCGTCCTATTCGCACATGGTGGCCGCCGTGGGCGCCCACGTGTTCTCGTAGCGGTGGACACGGGCCCGTGGCGGGGACGAGCGACGGATGTTCTCAACGCCGCTCTCATGCAAACCGGGCTGTGGTTCAGCGATGCCCTGAACGGTGAACTGCACGTGTTGCACGCATGGGAGGCGTACGGCGAGCGGATCATGCGCCGCGGCGGCCTGACGCAGACGGAACTGAAGCAGTATGTCACCGACGCCCGGGAGCAGGTGCGTCATGATCTCGAAGACACCGTCGCCCCGTTCTCGGATCGTATCGATCCGACTCACATCCATCTCGAACACGGCGACGCCAGAAAGGCGATCGGCGCCTTTGCCACCAGGCATTGCATTGACCTGATCGTCATCGGGACGGTCCCCCGTCGCGGACTTGCCGCGCGGGTCATAGGGAACACGGCGGAAACGGTTTTGGACAAGGCTCCGTGCTCGGTGCTGGTCATTGAACCGCCACGGGGGAAACGCTCCACACGGGGTCGTCGATAGCCTGACGCGTGGCAGGAGGTCTGTCGCAATGACGAGCAGAGAGGAGAGAGGCCGTGCTCAGGACGTGGCACGCGAGCGGCACCGCGCTCCACCACCCAGGGACGTCCCCCTCGATGATGTCGGCGAGGCATCTGCGGAGAGCTTTCCCGCGAGCGATCCGCCTTCATCGACCGGGTTGCGGGCCGGGCCGCCTAATCGAGCGATCGACGACGGGGATACACCTTGACGATTGGGATCGGGCCCTTAGATAGGAGTGAAGGCGAACTTACGATCGACTCGCGACACCGGCTTCGCGCGAGGAGTAGCGCAATGACAGCCACGCGACGGGAATTTCTCCGCTATGCGACGGGCGCCGGGGTCGGGACCGCTTTGGGCGGCCTCGCCGGTCTCGGCCTCACTCTCGCCCCCGCACGCGCCAAAGCGCAGGCGCTGCGCATCAAGGACAGCAAGACGGTCCCCAGCATCTGCCCGTTCTGCTCGGTGGGCTGCGCGACGCTGATCCACGTGAAGGACGGCGAGATCATCAACATTGAGGGCGATCCGCGCAGCCCGCATAACGAGGGAACGCTCTGTCCCAAGGGCGCCGCCATCTACCAGCTGCACAAGAATCCCAACCGTCCGACCAAGGTCCTGCACCGGAAGCCTGGCGCAAAGGACTGGGAAGTCGTCGAGATGGGCTGGGCGATGGATCGCGTGGCGGAGCTGATCAAGAAGACACGCGACGAGACGTTCGTCGAGCGGATGCCGGATGGCAAGCTCGTCAACATGACGACGTCCATCTTCGCCCTCGGCGGCGCGACACTCGACAACGAGTTCAATCACGTCGCCCAGAAGTTCTGTCGCGGCCTCGGCATCGTCGCGATCGAGAACCAGGCCCGAATATGACACAGCTCTAGCGTCCCCGGTCTGGGGTCACGGCTTGGTCGAGGCGCGGCGACGGTGTATCCGCGCAACCTGGAGCACACTGATTGTCTCGTGATCATGGGCTCCAACATGGCCGAGTGCCATCCGGTCGCGTTCCGGTGGCCGATGAAGGCCAAGATGAACGGCGCCAAACTGATTCACGTCGATCCGCGGTTCACGCGTACGAGCGCGAACTGCGACATTCACGCGCCTCTCCGCGCCGGATCCGACGTCGCGTTCCTTGGCGGGCTGATCAATTACGTCATCAACAGCGAGCGGTGGAACACGGACCCCTTCTTCCGGGAGTACGTGGTCAACTACACCAACGCGGCGACGATCGTCAGCGACGACTTCAAGGATACGGAAGACCTCGACGGCGTGTTCTCCGGACTGGTGCAATACACCGAGAAGCCGGAGTGGCCGTACAACGCGTTCGTCGGCTCCTATCAGCCGGCGTCGTGGCAATACAAATCGGCGTCGGTGCAAGGACAGGGTGAGCAGGTTGCGCCGACGGCACGCTCCGGAGAGCAGAAGCAGGCGCAGGGTCCCAACGCCGGCCAGGCGGCAGGTGGACCGCAAGGCCCGCAGCCGCCCGCGCCGCTGAATTGGGACGACGTCGTTCGCTCACTCAAGAAGCCGCCGGCGCCGCGCGATCCTACGCTTCAGAATCCGCGGTGCTCGTTCCAGATCACCAAGCGCCACTTCTCGCGCTACACGCCGGAGGTCGTCGAGCAGGTCACCGGGTGCCCGCAGGCCAAGTTCCTTCAGGTCGCCGAGACGCTGCTACAGAACTCCGGACGTGACCGCACCTCGGCCTTCGCGTACGCCGTGGCGTGGACGCAGCACACCAATGGCGTGCAGATGATCAGCTGCTGTGCGCTGCTCCAGCTGCTGTTAGGCAACATTGGCCGCCCCGGCGGTGGCATCATGGCGCTCCGTGGCCACGCGGCGATTCAGGGCTCTACCGACGTGCCGACGCTGTATCACAGCATCCACGGGTACATGAGCCACCCCACGGCGCTCAAGAAGCACGACACGCTTCGTGACTTCATCACCACTGAGACGCCGTCGGGCGGGTATTACGCCAACCTGCCGAAGTTCATGGTGTCGTACCTGAAGTCGTTCTACGGCGCGGCGGCAACGCCGGAGAACAACTGGGGATACGACTGGCATCCCAAGATCATCGGCGATCACTCGCACATGGCGATGATGGCCGCGATGGAGGAAGGCAAGGTCAAGGGAATGATCTGCGTCGGACAGAATCCGGCGACGTCACTCAACGGCTCGTCGCAGCGGGCGGCGATGCGGAAGCTCGAGTGGATGGTCGTCAAGGACAACTGGATGACCGAGACAGCCACGCAGTGGTATTCGGCGCCCGAGATCAAGAACGGCGACGTGAAGGTGGGGGACATCAACACCGAGGTCTTCTTCTTCCCGTCCACGCAGATCGCGGAATACGACGGCAGCTTCACGAACACGCAGCGGATGCTGCAGTGGCACTTCAAGGCCGCCGATCCGCCAGGCGACTGCAAGACGGACACGTGGTTCTACTTCCACCTTGGCAAGCGCCTGAAACGCGCGTACGCGAACAGCTCGGCGGCGCGGGACCAGGGATGGAAGAACACCGTTTGGGATTACGATCGGGTGCCGGGCGCCACGGGGGGAGAGATCTCCGACGAGCCTGACGAGCCGAAGATCCTGCGAGAAATCGCCGGGTTCCAGACGGCTGACCCGACCAAGCACCTTTCCGGGTTCGGCGAGCTCAAGGACGATGGCTCGACGACCTGTGCGTCGTGGATCTATTGCGGTTGCTACCCAGCGCCCGATCGGAATCTCACGGCACGACGGACGCCGGATCCGCCGGGCGCGCCGGGCGCGCACCTCAACTGGGGCTGGGCCTGGCCGGCGAATCGCCGAGTCATGTACAACCGCGCATCGGCGGACCCACAAGGGCGCCCGTGGAGCGAGCGCAAGCGCTGGATCTGGTGGGACGGCTCGGCGCCGAACGCGCCGAATGCCCAGACCGGCGCAGCGACGCCCGCTGGGAAGTGGATGGGGTATGACGTCCCCGACTTCGCCCTGACGAAGGCGCCTAACGCTCAACCCCGACCGGACGGCATTGGTCTCGATGCGATGTCGGGACTCGATGCGTTCATCATGAAGCCCGACGGCAAGGGCTGGCTGTACGTTCCATCCGGTCTCGTCGATGGCCCGCTGCCGGTGCATTACGAGCCGGTGGAATCGCCCGTGCAGAATCTCATCTATCCCAAACAGCAGACGAGTCCCGTCTACAAGCACTGGGCGAAGGCCAAGAACTACAATCAGGTGGCGAAGGTGGGCGATCCAGCGTACCCGCACGTCATCACCACGTACCGCTTGACGGAGCACTATCTCGCGGGGGCCATGAGCCGCTGGCTGCCCTGGCTCGCTGAGCTACAACCCGAGTTGTTCATTGAGATGGGCCGCGCCCTGGCCGACGAGAAGGGCATTCGCAATCTCGACTGGGTGAAGATCCGTACGCCGCGCGCCGAGATTCGCGCGAAGGCGCTCGTCACCGATCGCATCGGCGTGATGAACATCGCGGGCAAGCGCGTGCACCACGTCGGCATGCCGTGGCACTGGGGCTGGGAGGGGCTGAGTACCGGGGACGTCGTGAACGATCTGACGTCGTGGGTGGGTGACCCCAACGTGTCGATCCACGAAGGCAAGGCGTTCCTCTGCAACGTGGAGAAGGACTGATGGCCGAAGCGATGGGGTTCTTCACCGACACGACCGTCTGCATTGGCTGCAAGGCCTGCGAGGTCGCGTGCAAGAGCTGGAACCAGCTCCCGGCGCGGGAAGGCGGCCAACCCGAGTTGAGCGGTATCAGCTACGACAACACCGTGCAGCTCAGCGGCACGACGTGGCGTCACGTCAAGTTCATCGAGCAGTTCGATGGGCCGTACAACGGCCGCTGGCTGATGATGAGCGACGTCTGCAAGCACTGCGTGCAGGCGGGGTGCATCGAGGTGTGCCCGACGGGCGCCATCATCCGTACCGAGTTCGACACCGTCGTCATTCAGTCGGACGTGTGCAACGGGTGCCGTGCCTGCATCGCTGGCTGCCCGTTCGGCGTCATCGACATGAACCCGGTGTCTGGCACAGCGCAGAAATGCACGCTCTGCTACGACCGGATGAGTGTCGGACTCGAGCCGGCCTGCTCCAAAGCGTGCCCCACGGACTCGATTCAGTTCGGTCCCATTGAAGAGCTTCGTCAGCGGGCGGAGAGGAGACGGGATCAGCTTCGAGCGCAGGGTGAAACGCGTGCGGAGCTGTACGGCGCCGATCCGGATGGTCCGTTGGGGGGCCTCAATTCGTTCTACCTGCTCGTCGATGAGCCCGAGGTCTACGGACTGCCACCGACGCCAAAGCTCCCGAGTCGAAATCTCGCCTCCAGCGCGACGGGCTCCGCAATCGGCGCAGCCGTCCTGGGGGCCGTCGGCCTGGTGACGCTGCGCAAGCGTCGCTCCGAGGAAGTGGCCGAGTCGGAGCGTGGAGGACCGCCGCGTGCCTGACACGTTCTACACGACGCCGCCCGAATGGACGTGGTGGATCGTCTTCTACTTCTTCATCGGCGGCATCGCGGGTGGGAGCTTCTTCATCGCGTCCCTTCTCTATCTCTTCGGACGCGGCAACGACCGGCCACTCGTCAGGCTCGGCTATTACGTCGCGTTCATCGGTGTCGCCATCAGCGGAATCCTGCTGATCCTCGATCTGCATCGGCCGCTACGCTTCTGGCACATGCTCATCGAGTCGAACACGGGAAATCTGATGTTCAAGGCGTGGACGCCGATGTCCGTCGGCTCGTGGGGCCTGTTGCTCTTCGGGTTGTTCGCGACGCTGGCGGCCTTAAGCGCAGCACGCGAAGAGGAGCGTGTGCGATGGGGCCCTGGCTTCGTCGTCACCCGCGGATTTCGCGTGGTCGTCGCGATCATCGGCGGCCTTCTCGGATTCTTCCTGGCGGGCTACACGGGCGTGCTGCTGAGTGTAACCAACCGGCCGGTGTGGGCGGACTCACCGATGTTGGGCGCGCTGTTTCTCATTTCCGCCGCTTCGACGGCAGCGGCAACACTCATCCTTCTCGCCCGGCGTCGCGATGCCGTCGATGCCATCACGCTCGGCAAGCTCGCCGAATTCGACAAGTGGGCGTTGATTCTCGAGCTCATCGCGATCGTCGTGTTCCTCGTCACGCTGGGCGCGGCGGCGCAGGTGTTCGTGAGCGTGTGGGGCGTGCTCCTGGTCCTGGGCGTGATCGGCGCCGGCATCGTACTCCCACTCGCGATGGGCATGGGATGGGTAAAGCGCTGGTCGACGCGACCGGCAACCGCCGCGGTCCTGGTGCTCGTTGGCGGATTTCTGCTTCGCGTCGTCACACTCCTGTCGTCGGAGCAGGTCCACATCGCGGGGCACCGGGTCATATCGCCGTGATCACGCGATCGTCGAGCACTGCCGCGGCAATCGCGATCGCCAGTGTGCTGATGCTGACGTCGTGCGGCAGTCCGGAGGCAGATCGCGTACGTGGTGGTGGTGAACGCGGCGCGGACGTGGGGAATCGCAACCCTGTCGTTCACATGCACGCCGGATCGAAGATGTACTACGATACCCCATGCCTCATGCCTGACGACGAATGCAGCGGACCACCAGCGGTATCGGGACTGCCGGGCGACTTCCCGGATACGAAGCGCAGGGGAACCTAGACCAGGCCTGGCGGCCGTGGGTCAAGTTGCTCGATGTAGCGCTCCAGGCGGCAGAGAGCTCCGCCTGGGCTTCGGACGTTCCCGACATCCCGTTACGCACTGAGGCCGCGTGGCCTCCCTATGCGCCGCTCCTCGAAGGGGCATCGGTGCGCGTCGATGGTCGTCGGGCGCGCAAGCTCGTGCGTGAGCTCATCCACACCGCTGATGAAGCGCGCGACGATGGTGCGAAATGGTCCACGGCGATGCGCGGCCGCCGACTCGATGCGGTGGGGCTGCTTCACGCCGCGATCGTCCGCGATCACGACGCGGTCGAACGGATTGCCGGGCGCGCGGGCATCGACCCGCAGGCGCTCGAGGTCGTCGCGCAGCTCGGCGTGATGCCGCTGCTGCATGCGTGCGCCGAGCGATGGCGCGAGAACGTGCCATTGGCGTGGACACATGGGTACTGCCCTGTCTGCGCGGCATGGCCTGCGCTCGCCGAGCTGCGCGGTCTGGAGCGAAGCCGCCGCTTGCGCTGTGGCCGCTGCGCCACCGACTGGCCGCTCCCCGTACTCCAGTGCGCCTACTGTGGGGAAAAAGACCACGATCGGCTCGGGACGCTGATTCCCGAGGGCGAGTCGCAGACGCGACGCGTCGAGGCGTGTCATACCTGCAAGGGATACCTCAAGGCCTTCACGACGCTGCGACCGATGACGCTGCGGACGATCGCCATGACCGACCTCGCCAGCGTCGACCTCGACCTGATCGCGCAGGAGCGGACCTATTCCCGGCCATCGCAGTTCGCGCATCGCCTCACGCTCACGGTCACACGCGCTGGGCGGCCCCCGCGCGAGATCGAAGCCGGGAACGTACCGTGATGACGACGCGGCCAGCGGACGTCTGCCGAGAGCTCCTCGAGACCATCGACGTGTCGGAAGGCCGGCGCAAGCGCCGTATGCGCGACACGACCGCCGACTCCATCGGACTCCAGCTCAAGCGCACCCTGCTCGAGGAGATCGTGAGCGCGGATCCGAGCGCCGATGATTTCGAAGGGTGGCTGCTCGAGCGCTGTCTTGCGGAAGGTCCATCCGATGGACCGTTGCGGGCGATCGCGATCACAATCTGGGAGGAATGGCAGCTGACCTGCGCGAGCGGCGATTTTCGCCAATGGCTCGCCCAGGGCGCGCCCTCGGAGGACCGGGACTCTTCTTCTGGGAATGGAGCGGTGCGATGAAGCTCTTACGGACAGCTGCCTCTGCGCTTGTGGCACTCGCGATGATAGCCTGTGGCGATGACGAGGCTGGAATGCGCGAAGGGCCCGGCAGTGCAATGCTTGCCGACTCGGCGGTGCTGGCGCAGATGCGGGACACGGGGAGAGTGAATCGGCTCATCTACGATCCTGCCCCCGATCTTTCACTGTCCTCGGCGCAGCAGCGGCGTCCGGAGATCTTCAGGCCGCCGGCGGCTGCGCCGGCTAGGGGTCCGGAGTCAGGAGTCAGGAGTCAGGGTCGGTAAGGCGCGGCAGCGTTGCTGCCGCGCTCATCTGATGAGGGCCGCTCGCGCGAAGCGCGGCGGCCCCTTACCGACCCTGACCCCTCACTCCTGACTCCGGACCCCTAGCAAAAGCGTCGAGTACCCGCTTCGACCCACCGGACACGAGCAGCTCGGTGCGCGCCTGACCGGTCGCGTCCAATCCGACGAGCTCTGCCATGTATTCGGGTACCCATGCGGGAGGATCGCCGGCCATCCCCCAGGGGCTTCGCGCGAATGCGGTTTTCCCGTCAGCGACCGTGAAAACGGGCATCCCCAGCCCCGAAGCCGCACGCACGGCTTCGCGCTCGAACCCACTCGTGGAAAACATCATGGCGTAGTGAGCCTTGGCTTGCTGCACTTTCGCGTGAAGGGCTTCGATCGCGGTGGTGCTCACGGGAACAGGCCGGTTGTGGCATTCTATCAATACGTAGCGGTCGCTGTCACCGATGTGCAGCGAGCATCCAAGCTCGACTGTGTAGTCGTCGGTTTTTCCTGCGGCCAGGATCCGGTCGCGCACCTTCATCGCGGACGGCGCGAGCCCCGCTTTCCGAAGCTCGCGTGTGACGAAGATCTCGACCTCGTGAGGCAGCAGCGATCTCGGATTACCCAACGGAAGTCTCGCGCGTGAAGTCATCGCAATCTTCGGAGGCGCATTCATGCGAAGCAAGGCCAGCTTTCGCGGACACCCGATTCACCCGGCCCTGATCCCCTTTCCGTTCGCCTTCCTCACCGGCGCCTTTCTCTTCGATACGGCTGGGTGGTTCGCCGATCGCGCAAGCTGGTGGACGACCGGAAGTCATCTCGCGGCGGCCGGCATCGTGACGGCGCTCGTGGCCGCTGTCCCCGGGTTCATCGATTATCTGTTCACCGTCCCCCCGCGCAGCTCCGGTAAGCGTCGCGCGACACGACACATGCTCGTGAATCTGCTCGCCGTGGCGCTGGTTGCGGTCGCGTGGATCATGCGACGCGAAATGGTGGGCAGGCCCGACATCTGGGTGCTGGGACTCGAGCTCGCCGCGCTTGGCTTGCTCATCGCCGGTGGATGGATGGGGGGTGTGCTGGTGAACCGCAACCAGATAGGCGTCGACCATCGGTACGCGAGCGCAGGAAAATGGAAGGAAGAGAGGATCGATGCCACCGCAGGTGCGGCCCTGGTCGTAGCGAAAGCCGACGAGCTCAAGGTCGATCAGATGAAGCTGCTCCACGTCGGTGATCGGCGTATCGTCCTCGCTCGCACCGAGCAGGGATACGTTGCATTCGACGACCACTGTCCGCATCGTGGCGGCTCCCTGGCGGGCGGAACGATGATCTGCGGTACGGTGCAATGCCCATGGCACGGATCGCAGTTCGATGTAAGAACGGGCGTCGTCAAAGCTGGCCCCGCGGATCAGCCCATTGGGACGTATCGCATCGGTCAGCAGGGGAATGAGATTCAACTCGTCATTCCGCGATGAATCGCAAGTCTTTGGAGGCAGGTTGATGCGAAGGAACGATCGCTTCTTGCTCAGAGCAGTCGCCGCTCTGACGATCTCACTCGGTGCTCCAACCGTTGGCCTCGCGCAATTCATCGGAGTGCGCGTCGATGCCGATCGAAACAAGGTTCTGCTCGAGATCGCGCCTACCCGGCTGAATCGAGACATGCTGCACCAGAGCGTCCTCGCGACCGGATTCGGAGCGAACGCGCTGGGGCTGGACCGCGGCCAAACCGGCGGCAGTGCTCTCGTGCGCCTCGAGCGGCAGGGGAAACGCGTTCTTCTCGTGCGCGACAACTGGAGCGTTCGTGCGCAGGGCGCCGATGCCGCGGGCCAGCGCGCGGCAGCTGAGGCGTATCCAACGTCGGTGATCGCTTCGTTTCCAATCGAGTCGGAGACCAACGGCACCCTGCTCGTCGACGCCACGGGGCTCTTTCTCACCGACACGTACGGAATCGCAGAGAGCCTGCGACGCGCGCAGCAGGGGAGCGCGCGCGTCGACGCGAGTCGTAGCTGGATCGACGCCTCGCGCACGAAGGCGTTCCCGACGAATACGGAAATCCACGCGGTGCTCACCTTCGCAATCGAGAACCCCGGACCCGCCGTGCGCCGGCACGTTCCCGATCCATCGTCGGCGACAATGGAGATCCATCACTCGCTGGTGGAGCTCCCCGCGCCTCAGGGATTCACGCCGCGCGCGGCCGATCCACGATCGGGATTCTTCGCCACGCAATTCAACGACTTCGGGCAGAGCTTCGAGGGCACCTACCGCGCGGGATTCATCAACCGGTGGCGGCTCGTTCCCAAGGATCCCGCTGCGTACGCACGTGGGGAACCCACCGAGCCGGTGGCGCCCATCATCTACTACCTCGATCCCGCCATCCCCGAACCGTATCGCACGGCCTTTCGCGACGGCGGCAACTGGTGGAACACCGTGCTCCAGGCGGCGGGTTGGCGAAACGCCTTTCAGGTTCGCGACCTGCCGGCTGGCGCCGACCCAATGGATGCGCGGTACAACCTCATTTACTGGGTGCACCGCAGCGGGCCCGGACCCTCCGTCGGTCCATCGTTCGCCGACCCGCGAACCGGCGAGATCGTGCGGACGGTCGTCCGCATGGATTCGTGGCGATCGTTGATCGATTACAACATCTACGCTGGGCTTCTCCCCGCGGCTGGACCTAACGGGCTGAACATGCCGGCGGAAGAGTTCGCGATGGCCCGCCGGCGACAGCATGTCGCTCACGAGATCGGCCACACCCTGGGCCTCTCGCACAACTTCATTTCGTCATCGCAGGGGCGCGCGTCCGTGATGGACTATCCGGTGCCGATCATCACGCTGGGCGCCAACGGTCAGCCCGATCTCTCTCGCGCCTACGCACCTTTCGCCGGCGGATGGGATTCGCTCGCCATCCGTTACGGCTACACGTGGTATCCGAACGCGGATGCTGAGAAAGCCGGACTCCAGCGCATCGTGACGGAGGGACTCGGGCGTGGATTGCGGTTCGTTGCCGACCAGCATGCCGGCGCCGAGGGATCGATCCCCGAGGCAACGCGGTGGGTGGAGGGCGCCAGTGCGTTCGACGCGGTCGAGCGGACCGCAGCGGTTCGCCGCGTTCTCATCGAGAAGTTCGACGAGCGCGCCATCAAGCCGGGCGAGCCAATGTACCTGCTCAACATGCGATTCGCGCACGTCTATTTGCATCATCGGTATTCGCTGGAGGGGCTGGTCAAATACATCGGCGGCATGGACTTCACCTACGCGGTACGCGGTGACAGTCAGACGCCGACGAGCGTAACGCCTCCCGCGCAGCAGCGGCGCGCACTCGCGATGGCGCTGGATGAGCTCGAGCCGGCGAAGCTTGCTGTACCCGCGCGTGTGATGGCGCTCATTCCACCGGTGCCCGCGGGCGGCGACGCGTCGATCGAGTGGATCGGCTCGGCCGGCGGGACGTCGTTCGACCAGGTCTCCCTTGCCGGTGGGCTGGCAACGGAAGTGGTCGAAGGGATCCTCGAGCGCGAGCGGGCTGCACGACTCGTGTTGTTCAACGCGAGAGATGCGGCGAATCCGTCCCTCGACGAAGTGATTCGAACGATCGTGACCCGCACGTGGGGTGCGACTCCGTCGAGCAACGGTGGTCACCAGGCGCTCCGACGCGCGGTGCAACAGGTGGTGCTCAACACGCTGCTCGATCGTGCCGGCGACCGGCAGGCGTTGGCCGAGGTGCGGTCGGTGTCGGCGATGCACCTCGATCTCCTGAAGAACCGGCTTTCGACGATGAGTACCGGCTCGCCTGCCGACCGGGCTCATCGGGCCGCGGCGGTCCGTGACATCAACCGCTTTTTCGCCGGAGAGGATAATCCGGAGGCACGGTCCCGGTTCAGGGTTATCCCGCTGCCTTGGCCGTAATCGATGCCGGCCAATGGAAACCCGGAACGTGAATCCTGACGCAGATCCCGTTCGTACCTACTTGTGAGGCGGACCGGGCGGGGATCTTGCCCTCCTCGGTTTCCGATCCTATCTTGGGCTCAACGGCAGCACCTCCCACAAGGGGAACCCAATCCTGAAATGATAGAAAGCCTCCGAGTTATCACTCTCATTCGCGTCTCCGGACCGCGCGTCTTCGCCTTGATGGGCGAAGTGCGCCCTGGAACGTGGGTTTTTGGCGGTGACTCCGCCGGGGGCCGAGCACCCTAGAAGACCAGGATTCAATGTCGTGATCCGGCCTTTCGGGTGCTGCCATAGACCTGAAAGGCCTTTTTGCTGCCTAACTGTGAGCGCGGATCACGAACATGAATCAGGATCAAGAGATCATCAGCCGATACATCGGCCAGCCAGCTCGCCTCCCGACCGAGCTTCGCGCGCGCATCGAGCGCGAGTGGGGAAATCAGCCGGTTCAGCTCTACGCCCTTGCCGACCTCGACCACGGGCTGCGACTGCACGAGTCGTGGCTTGCGTTAGGCCCCCGGCACATCGCTCTGGCGCGTCCGGCCGGAGAGGGCGCGTGGAACGTGCACTCGGTCGAGCGCGCGCGCATACAGGCGGTGCAGGAATCGCCCGGGCTCAGCGCGAACGCGTTGCTCCTGCTCGGTGTGCCTGACGATCCGCCTTTGGCGGTCGTGCGGTACACCCAGCGGCAGCGCGGCGCGTTCGAGAACATTCGCTTCGTGCTGGACGAGGCGCTGGAAGGTCGCGCGGTGGAACCGACCGATGCGGACCGCGTGTACGCGGACGCGGTCGCGCGCCCGGTGCGTGACGCGCAGGCGCTGGTGGCCGGCCGTCAGTCAGCGGTCATCCTGCGCTTGCTGCGGTATCTCACGCGCTATCGCCGCGAGCTCACGCTCGGCCTCACGGCCGCGGCGATCGTGACGCTGGCGAGCCTCGTGCCGCCGTATCTGGCGGGCTATCTGATCGACGACGTCGTGCGCAAGGCGAACGAAGGCACGATGGCGCGTGGCGCGGCGGCGACGATCGCGTGGATCGCCGTCGGCGCGATGGCGGGGCTCTACGTGCTGCGGCAGATCGCGGCGCACGTGCGGCTGCGCTTGATGTCGGTGATCGGTGAGTGGGTCGCGCGCGACCTGCGTGCCGAGCTGTACGAGCACATTCAGCACCTGAGCCTGTCCTTCTTCTCGCGGAAGAAGACGGGAAGCCTGATCACGCGCGTGACATCGGACACCGACCGGCTCTGGGACTTCGTGGCGTTCGGAGTGGTGGATGTGTCACTGTCGCTGGTGATGCTGCTCGGGCTGGGCGTCGTCCTGCTCTCGCTCGACTGGCGGCTGGGGCTGGTGATGACGCTTCCGGTGCCGCTGTTCTGCTGGATGATCTACCGGCACGGTGAATCGCTCAACTCGCGATTCATTCGCGCCTGGCGGAAATGGTCGCGCGTCACCGACGTGCTGTCGGACACGATTCCGGGCATTCGCGTCGTAAAGGCGTTCAACCAGGAGTCGCGCGAGATCGAGCGTTTCAGCGTGCGCAACGAGGACTGCACCGATGAGGCGAACGAGATCCACAAGATGTGGACGACGTTCTGGCCGTTGCTGATGCTCGCGGTGCACTCGACGACGGTCATGGTGTGGATCTTCGCGATGCCTCGATTGCTCGGCGAAGGCTCGCCATTGTCGGCGGGGGTGTTCGTGTCGTTTCTGCTGTACACGACGATGTTCGTCGGTCCGATCGAGATCATCGGTCAGATGGCGCGCACGATCAATCGGGCGACGTCATCGGCGCACCGCGTGTTCGAGGTGCTGGACAGCGAGCCGGAAGTGCGTGACGTGGCGGAGCCGGTGCGTCTGGTGCCGGTGCGCGGGCGCGTGACGTTCGAGAACGTGACGTTCGCGTATGACGGAGTGCGGCAGATCCTGCGCGGGATCAGCTTCGACGTACGCGCAGGAGAGTTGATCGGGCTGGTGGGTCCGTCGGGTGGTGGCAAGTCGACGGTGGTGAATCTGGTGGCGCGCTTCTACGACGCCACCGGCGGAACGGTTCGCGTCGACGGCGTGGACATTCGCCAGCTCGATACGGGGCACTATCGCCAGCAGCTCGGGATGGTGCTTCAGGATCCGTATCTGTTTCACGGCACGGTGCTGGAGAACATCCGCTATGGGATGCAGACGGCGTCGCTGAGCGCGGTCGTGGCGGCGGCGAAGGCGGCCAACGCGCACGACTTCATCTGCAAGCTGGGGCAGGGCTACGACACGGTGGTGGGTGAGCGTGGACACACGCTCTCGGGCGGGGAGCGTCAGCGCATTTCGATTGCGCGGGCGATTCTGCACGACCCGCGGATCCTGATCCTCGACGAGGCGACGAGCAGCGTCGATACGGAAACGGAGCGGGAGATTCAGGAGGCGCTCGAGCGGCTCATCGCCGGTCGCACGGTCTTCGCGATCGCGCACCGGCTGTCGACCCTGCGCCGCGCGTCGCGATTGTTCGTGATCGAGGAGGGCCGGCTGGCCGAGTCGGGAACGCACCGGGAGCTGCTGGCTCGGCCTAACGGGATCTATCGGCGGTTGTACGAAATGCAGCTGCAGCTTCAATAAGAATGCGGAATTCGGAATGCGGAAGTTGGTGATTGATGACTTGAATCCGCATTCCGCATTCCGAATTCGTCACCAAGGAGGGACTCACCATGGCTCAATCGTTAGAGCTGGAAGGCGAAACCGAGCTCATCCTAAAAGGCGCCGGCGACGGGAGGTTATTCGCCATCGTCGAGGGCGTCGCGGTGCCGGTACGGTTGCGTCAGTGCTTTCCGTGGTCCGAGCCGCACCGACACCTCTCGCTGCGCGACGAAGAGGACACGGAAGTCGCGTTGGTCGAAGACCCTGCGACACTCGGCGAGGAGTCGCGCTCCGCGATCGAACATGCGCTCGCCGAGGCGGGGTTCGTGCTGCAGGTGACGCGCGTCGTGTCGATCGAGGAGGAGGTGGAGATCCGACAGTGGAAGGTCGAGACCAAACACGGGCCGCGATCCTTTCAGACGCACCTGGATGACTGGCCGCGCGTGCTGCCGATGGGCGGCCTGCTCATTCGTGATGTCGGAGGCGATCTGTACTTGCTTGCTGCACCGAAGGCGATGGATCGGAAGAGCCAGGAGTTGTTGTGGGCGTTCGTCGACTAAGGTGCTCGAGGTGCTCAATGTGCTCGAGGTGCTCGAGGGAACGGCTTTCCCCTTGAGCACCTCGAGCACATTGAGCACCTCGAGCACCTCATTTGACTTGAACATTCCCCTCCGTCACCGGCCATGTGCGTGCATCGTCGGCGGGCCAGATCTGGAGCTGGCAGTACACCTCCGAGGTCGGGATTCCGGGGGTATTCTCGAACCCCATGAAGGTCTTACGGTCCGGCGGCGCCGCGCTTCCCTCGCCGTAGTCGACCACGCGGAACCAGACGTCCTCGCCCGGCTGGTGATACCACTCCTGGAACGCGGGGTGAGTCGACGTGTTTTCCGTGATCACCGCGCCGATCCACGCCCGGTGATTCACCGGATCCACGGCCATGCAGATCACATTGCCGCGAAAGGCGACGGTCTCACCCTCGAGCAGCAACGACTCGTGGAATTCGCCCTGGACGGTACCGTCCACCTGTCGCTTCGCGGTGTAGGCAAACTGAACATTGAACGCGCTTTGAAGGAAGTAATGTCCGCCGCCACTGGAGCTGAGGACGACGCCGTTCGACTCGGCTGCGGAAAGCCTGGCTCCGGCGGCCGCCAACGGCTCCGACACCGTCGGGCTCTCACAGCCAACAGCGGTCACGATGGGAATGACCACGAACGCGGCAAAAGCACGAGGAACGCTTCGCATGGGGGCCTCCGGGAGTGGGGAACCGAATCCGATGGGTTCGGAACATTGACCCGGAGGCGTTCTCTGTCTTGAACAGCCGTGCGCGGGATTGAATAATCGTGCTGTCAGCTGGGTCGAGCCTCGGAGCGCGCGTGAGACAGCGGCAACGGCACGTACCGGTCACGATGGGCAGTCCGCGCTTCCACAGCATGGAGGCGACGGGGTGCGGCGTCATCGAGGCGTGGTTTCCTCCGAACGCCGAGCTGCCGTCCCACACGCACGACCGTCCCATCTTCGGGGTGATGTTGAGCGGGGCGTTCGACTCCGCGATTGCGCATCGAACGCTCGACTGCCCGCCGGCGGCCGTCTGGGTGGAACCGTTAGGCGAGCGCCACGCCAACCGAATTGGGCGCGATGGGGCTCGCGTCCTCGTCGTGCAGCCGGACCCGGCCGCATTCGTCGCGTTCGGCGGGTTTCTGGATGCGGTGCGGCATCTGCGTCACGCCGGGATTGCCGCCGATGCCAACCGCATCGCCCAGGAGATCAACGCGGCCGATGACCTGTCGCCCCTCGTGGTCGATGGTCTCGTGCACACCATGCTGGCGGCGGCAGCTCGGCAGCATCGCGCAGGTCGATTCCATGAACGTGTTCCGCCGTGGCTCCTGCTCGCGCAGGAGCTGCTCCACGCACACTTCCGCGAAGGAGTGTCGCTGTCCGGCGTAGCTGCCACCGTGGGAGTGACGCCGTCGCATTTGGCGCGGGAGTTCCGGGCGCACTTCGGAACGACGGTGGGCGAGTATGCGCGGCGCCTGCGCTTGGACTGGGTCGCGGAGCAGCTCACTCAAAGCACGATGAGCCTGTCCGAGATCGGCATCGCCGGAGGCTTCAGCGACCAGAGCCACCTGACTCGCGAATTCCAGCGGCGCCACGGGATGTCACCCGGAGCGTGGCGCCGCCGGCGCGAGGGGAAACCTCGTTAGGGCTTCGGGACTTCCTCCGCGACCGCCACTCCCCCCTTGAGGTATCGGTCCAGAAAGCCGAGCACGGCCGTGTAGCCCTCGATCTCGTTTTCCTTCTTCACGAAGCCGTGGCCCTCGTCCTCGAACACCACATATTCGACCGGGACGCCGTTCTTCTTCGCCGCCGCCACGATCTCATCGGACTCCACCTTGAGGACGCGCGGATCATTCGCTCCCTGAAGCACCATGAGCGGCGCCTTGATCTTGTCGGCGTTGAACAGCGGTGAAATCCGATGCAGGCGCGCGCTGTCCGCCTTGGGATCGCCCATCTCGGCGTAGAGCGCTTCCTTGAACGATGCCCACCAGGGCGGAATGCTGTTCAGCGTCCGCATCCAGTTCGAGATGCCGAAGAGATCGACGCCGGCTTTGAACGCGTCCGGCTGGAGCGTGAGCGCGGCGAGCACCATGTAGCCACCATAGCTTCCGCCGAGGATCCCGATCTTCGTCGAATCGACGTATCCCGTCTCGGCCAACATCTTCTTGCTCGCGACGACGTCACCGAGATCGGCCTCGCCGTGCTTCCGGTCATCCATCGCGTAGAACGTCTTGCCGTAGCCTGAGCTGCCGCGGTTGTTGATGTCGAACACGACGTAGCCGCGGTTCACGAGCGCCTGCGTGAGCGCGTTGTACCCGACCTGCGCCTGGCCCCCTGGGCCTCCGTGCACCTTCACGATCGCCGGCGCCTTGGCATCGGGCGATGCCTGGTGCGGGCGGTACAGCACGCCGGAAACCTCGACGCCGTCATAGGACTTGAAGCGAACCACCGTTGGAACGACGAGATCCTCGCGCTGAATCGCGGAGTGGAGCGCGTTCGTCAGCCGCTTGGGTGGGGCGCTGAAGGATCGCACGTAGAGCTCGTCAGGCACGCTGCCATCGCTGGCGTAGAACGCGAGCGACGCATCGTCCGGCGAAATCGTCACCCCACGCACGAGCCCGGTGGGCATGTCGGAGAGCGCAACCACCGAGAATCCTGCCGCGTCGAGCACGCGGGCGACGAATCGCGAGTCTTCGTTCACGTACACCGTCAGATACTTTCCGCCCTTCGAATACTCCGCGCCCAATACGTCCCAGGGTTGCTCGTACACCGTCGACTTCGCCGCGGAGGCGAGATCGTAGCTCCGCAACGCGGCGAACTCACGGCCGCTGTCCGACACGAAGAGCAGCTTCGAGCCATCGGGCGAGAAGTCCGCCGGCGAGTTGTTCACCGTGCCCGTGTGCTCGGTGATGTTCTTCGTCGTGTTCGTGGTGCGGTCGTGGACGAAGATGTCGGCGTCCGACGTGGTGCGCGGCCGCACGAGCGCAATGTACCGCTTGTCGCGCGACACAGGGCCAAGCTCGAACCCTTCCGTGTTCTTGTAGAGGAGCGTACGCGCGTAGCCGTCGGTCGCGATCTCGTACAGATCGAAGTACCGTGCGTCGCGCTCGTTGGTGGAGACGAAGAACGACTTGTCGTCGCCAGCCCAGCCGTGGAAGCTCGCCTTCAGCTTCTTGCCCGGCGTAAGATCCTTCGTCGTGCCGTCGGGATCACGCACGTAGACGTGCGTGAGCTCGTTTCCGCCCTCGTCGCTCGTGTAGATGATGCGCTCGTCGCCAGGGAAATAGGACTGCGCGAAGATGGAGTTCCCCGTCGACTGCGTCAGCGGCTGGGGCTCACCACCCCCGACCGGGAAGCTGTACGCATTCCAGATTCCGGACAGATTCGACGAGACGAGCAGCTTTTGGCGATCGGGCGCCCACGAGGCACCGAAGAATCTCGTGTTCTTGTAGAAATCTTCGACCGTGTACTGCTGGGGCGTGAAGACGCGGTCGACGGATCCTTGCGACTCCCGCGTCGATCCACCGGGAGCACAGGCGGCAAGCGCCAGGAATGTCAGAACGGCGGAACGACGGTAGCGGTACGAGAGCACGTGTCCTCCGGGACGGGGGATCACACGATACGACGCCGCGGGCTGCGCGCGCCAGTCTCGCGACCGACGAAGGTGTAAGACTCTGAAGAACCAAGGGGTCCGGAGTGAGGAGTTCCTGACTCCTGACTCCTGACCCCCAGGGTGTTACCTTCGCGCCGCCCATGGCCTTCATCGGTGTCGACCTCGGCGGGACCAAGCTCGCCGCCGCCGCGTTCACCCCCGGAGGCGAGCTATTGCAGCGCGAGAGCACGCCCCTGGCAGACCGCCGCGGCCCCGCGGTTGGGGCGTTGATCGTCGAGCGGATACGACACCTCGCCGAGCAGCACCCGTTGGACGGCGCCGGCGTTTGCGTTCCGGGGCTGTATCGTGCCGCGCGCGGGACGGTCTGGGCCCCGAACATTCCCCAATGGGATGACTATCCGCTTCGAGACGAGCTCCGCTCTGCGCTCGGAGCGGACATCGCGCTCACCATCGATAGCGACCGCGCGGCGTACATCCTCGGCGAAACGTGGCGGGGGGCGGCGGCCGGAGCGCGCGACGCGATCTTTCTCGCCGTCGGCACCGGCATCGGTGCGGGCATCCTTGCTGAAGGACGCGTGCTTCGCGGCCACGGGGACGTCGCGGGCGCCATTGGCTGGCTCGCGCTCGATCGTCCGTACTCGCCTCGCTACAGGAATCACGGATGCTTCGAGGACCAGGCCTCCGGTCCGGGGCTCGTTAGGGTCGCTCGCGATCTTCTGGGCGGCGACGCGAGCTACAGCGGGGCCCTTCGAGAACCCGCTGACGGCCTGGATGCGGGAGCCATCTTCGCCGCGTATGACATGGGCGACACGATTGCGACGAGGGCGATCGACAACGCGATCGAGCTCTGGGGGATGGCGTCGGCAAATCTCGTGAGCCTGTTCAACCCCGAGATCATCGTATTCGGCGGCGGCGTCTTTGGTCCGGCGGCGCGGTTTCTCGATCGCATTCGCGGCGAGGCCAGGCGGTGGGCGCAGCCGATCGCGATCGAGCAGGTGCGCTTTGTCGCCAGCACGCTCGGGGGCGACGCGGGACTCTTCGGCGCCGGGAGGCTGGCGATGCTGGGACAGCAAGAAGCCACATGAAGCCAAGCTCGAGCCGCAGTCTATTCGTATGCGCGTGTCTCTGCCTGCTGACGTTCGGCATCGTCTTCACGATGGTGGGGACGGTGCTGCCATCGGTCATGGAGCGCTTTGGAATCGACAAAGCGTCCGGTGGCGCGCTTCTCCTGTTGATGACGTTTGGCGTTCTCCTCGGGGCGCTCATCTTCGGTCCGATCGTCGATCGCCGCGGCTACAAGGCGATGCTGCTGGGCTCGACCGCTCTGATCATTGTCGGACTCGAAGGTGTCGCATTCGCTCCATCGATCGGGTGGCTTCGCGCGGCCGTCTTTCTGATCGGATTCGCCGGCGGATTCATCAATGGCGGCGCGAATGCGCTCGTCTCCGACATCAGCGGTGAGGAGCGTGGGCCGCGACTGAATCTCCTCGGCGTGTTCTTCGGCATCGGTGCGATGGGCGTTCCCTTCCTGATCGGCATGTTGACGAGCCGGTTCGGCCACGCGTTGCTGATCGCCGGGATCGGCGCGCTCGTCGTGGTCCCCCTCGCGGTCATCGCGACGATCACGTTCCCGCCGCCGAAGCAAGCGCAGGGATTTCCGATTGCAGACGCAGGTCGACTGCTTCGCGATCCGCTCATGCTGTTGATGGGACTGATGCTGTTTCTCGAGAGTGGCCTGGAGCTCACCGTCGGTGGATGGACGTCCACGTTCGTGACCGAGGAGCTGGCGGTGAGCGAACGAAGCGCGCTCATTCTGCTTTCCCTCTACTGGGCGGGCATGATGCTCGCGCGGCTGGCCGTGGGCACGGTGCTGAGTCGCGTCTCGCCGTTTCGCATCCTCTATATGTGCCTGACGATCGCCTTAGCCGGCGCGGCTCTGCTTCTCACCACGCGCAGCGTTCCGGTTGCGGCGCTCGGCGTGTTCTCCCTCGGTGTCGGCTTCGCCGCCATGTTTCCGACGGTGCTCGGATTCATTGGAACGCGCTTCGCCGCACTGTCAGGTACCGCGTTCAGCGCGGGCATCACCATGGCGCTGATCGGCGGGATGATTCTTCCCTACAGCGCCGGCATCCTTGGCGAGCGGTTCGGGATGCGGGGCTCGCTCTTGATCGTGCCGGCGGCGCTCGTGATCCAGGGCGTGCTGCTCGCCGTTCTCTCTCGCGTGCTGCGTCGCCCCTCAACACCCTGACGATGTTGAGCCAAACCTGGCTGTCCAACACACGTGCCGTTCTCGACGATATCGAGCGCTCACAGCTTCCCGCCATTCAGCGCGCCGCCGGGCTCATGGCGGACTCGATCGCCGGCGAACGGTGGGTCCACACCTTCGGCTGCGGGCACGCGACGATCCCGGTGGAGGAGATGTATCCGCGCATTGGTGGTTTCGTCGGCTTTCATCCGATGATCGAGCTTCCGCTCACCTTCTTCACGCGCATCACCGGGGAGATGGGCATTCACCAATTCCTCTTCCTCGAGCGCGCGGAGGGATACGGCGAAGCGATCATGAAGGGCTACACGTTCGATGCGCGGGACACGATGTGGATCTTCTCGCACACGGGTATCAACAACGTCAACATCGATGTGGCGTTGCGCGCGAAAGCGCTGGGGATGCGCGTGGTAGCGACGGGTTCCGCCGCCGAGGCGTCCAGGTCGCGGCACCCGTCGGGCCGAACGCTCTTCGAGATCGCCGACGTGGTGATCGATACGCGGGTGCCCGCGGGCGATTCGTCGGTCCCCCTGAAGAACCATGTCGACAACGTGGGGCCGGTGTCGACGATGGCGTTCGTCGCGGTGGTGTGGATGACGATCACGACGGTGGCCGAGCTGTTGGCCGAGCGGGGCGTGAAGCTCTACATCCACCCGTCGCACAACGTGCCCGGGGACACCACCGCGCGCGAGCGGCTCGACGCCGCGCTCGGCGAGTACAAGCGGCGGATCGCCGGCGTATGAGCACGCGATCGGGCAAGGGCTCCGCGACTCGGCCCCCGCTCGCCTGGTGGCTGGTGACGCTCCTGGCGGTTCCGATCGTGGGGTATGCTCTCGCGTACGTCATCCTCGGCGAGCGCGTATACCCGCCGAACCTCGCCGCCTCGTTTCTCGCTCGGCCATGGGGGATATACCCACACGCGCTCTTCGGCTCCGTCGCACTCGCGCTGGGCGCACTGCAATTCAACCGCTGGCTCATCATTCGCCATCGGCCTGTTCATCGTGTGTTAGGCACGGTCTACGTCATCGCGGCCACCGCCGTCGGCCTCGCCGGGTTGTACATGAGCGTGTACTCGTTCGGCGGTGTCGTGACACACGTCGGCTTCGCGGCGCTGGCGGTGCTGCTGCTCTGGACAACGACGCGCGCGTACCTCGCGGCGCGGGAGCGAGCCATCGCCGCTCACCGGCGGTGGATGCTCAGCAGCTATGCGCTGATCTTTGCCGCCGTGACGCTGCGGATCGAGCTTCCGCTGCTGATCATGGCGTTCGGTGAGTTCACGCCGGCATACCAGGTCGTGGCGTGGCTGTCGTGGGTGCCCAATCTGCTGTGGGCGCAATGGTACGCCCGTCGAACGATCGGTGTTCCGCTTCCCGCCGTTGAGCGTCTGCGCGTCGCCTGACGAGACGGGTGGAGCGCCGTGCGGATCGTGATCTCCGCGCTCATCCTCCTGGCCGCGATCTACGTCGTAATGCTCATCGCGGCGTGGCGGATGCAGGAGCGCATCGTGTGGCAGCCGCCGAGGCTCGCGCAGTATCCCGAGGGGGCGACGCGACGCCTCGACTACGCATCGGACGACGGCCAGCCCCTCTTTGCGTTCCTCATCGGCGATCCGGCCCGTGCACCTGGCCTTCTCATCGCGTATCACGGCAACGCCGATCTGGCGGCGTGGGTCGCTCCGTGGGCGAGTGAGGTCGAGCGCGCCACAGGCTGGGCGGTGCTCCTCCCCGAGTATCGCGGGTACGGCGGCCTCGGCGGCTCGCCAGATTATGTCTCGTCACAACGTGATGCGCGCGCGACGTATCGTCTCGCGCGCGAGCAGCTGGGCGTGGACTCCACGCGCATTGCGTTATATGGGCACTCGCTCGGCAGCGCCATTGCGACCGAGCTGGCCGTGGAGCATGCGCCGGCGGTCCTGATCCTCGAAGCGCCGTTCACTTCGGCGCGCGAGATGGCACGCGGACCGCTGGCGCCGGTGACGTTGTTCTGGGGCCTCATCGCGCGCGTTCACTTCGACACTCGCGCGAAGGTCGCGGAGCTGAAGGTCCCGGTATGGATCATCCATGGGCAGCGCGACGGAATCATTCCGGTGCGGATGGGCCGCGCCGTTCATGCCGCGGCTCGTGTTCCCGGCGAATTGCTGGTCGTGCCCGGCGCGGGGCATAACGACGTCAGCGATGTCGGCGGGGAAACCTACTGGTCGTGGCTCGGACGCGCGCTCGACAGCGCGTCGCACGTGCGTCGGTAGCTATCGCGGCCGCGGAACGGCCGCGGCGGCGGTGTCGCGCGGAAGTGGGAGAACGCAGGAGGCGACGCTTCCGCTTTTTCGCGGCAGCATCCGGCGCTCCGGGTTTCCCTGCTTGGCGGTGCGGCGCGTGATCGCGACGACATTTCCGACGGCGCGCTCCCCAGTGGCGTCGGACGGTTTGTTCACGATCGAATCACGAATGACCAGCGCGGTGGAGCCGCCGCCGTCCAGATTCATCGCTTCATGGGCGCCGAGGGAGATCATCGCGTCGGCCAGCTCCTCGAGCGTCATGCCCACGCTCGTCTCCTGACGGCCGTCCACGGCGACCAGATATAATGTCGCGCTGTCCCGGGAGATGCCTAACGCCGAGCGAGGGTGCCGGGCGCGGGAGAAGCGTGGAATGGTGCCTTCGACGGAGTCGGCGGCGAGGGCGACGTTGCGCCCCGCGTCGACGATGCGTGGCCAGCCGCCGACGACGGTCCGCAGCGGCCCGCGATCCGGGATGAGCTTCGTCACGATCTCGACGCGGTCGCCGGGGAGCAGTCGCTCCACGACCGGCAGTGCGTTCCCACTCGCGACCAGCATTGCCGCCTCATCGGCCGACGCGACCGGCCGTTCACGCTTTGGCTTGGAATCGACGCGATAGCGCGCCGTGTCCCCTCGTCCGCCGACCTTGAGCAATGAGACGTGCGCGATCGTGTCGGCGGGCTGCACGGAAAGCGCGAGCGTGTCGAACCACCTGGTGAGAAGCGCGAGCGCACCGGGCGCACGCGCATTGATCGCCGCAAGCGGCCATTCACCACTCGGTGTTCGTACCACGCCCGTCAGGTGAAAGCGATCGAGGACCGGCGCCCCGGTGGCGGTGATGCCGAACTGTGTGTGGACGTTGTCAAAGGCGTCGAACGGAGATTCCGTCACCGTGACCGCTTTTACGATCTCGCCATTGATCACGACGTTGCTCTCGGTGGCCCCGGTGCCTCCGCGCAGGTCGAAGAAGTCGGCGTTGAGAACGCCAACGACGTCTACACCATCCTGCCGCATCCGACGCGCGATCGCGGAAGGCCGCTCGCGTCCCAGAAGATTATCGCAGGCGCGAACGCCTTTGACCTCGATCTCCGGCCGTCGGAGATCCACCTCGAGTACGGAAAGGACCCATGGCCCTGCCGGTCGCACGATACGTCGCAGCGTCAAGCCTGGCGCCACGGCGTGTGAGCTAACCGAGTCCGCCACCGTGAGTTGCGCGCTCACTGACGCTGGAGTGCTCGCGACGGTGACCAGCGCCACGCCCAGGGTGGTCACTTTGTTGTTGACACGACGCAGAGCGCACCATAACCTCGGCGCGAGCGCGGCACGCTCCCTCCTACCCCGCGAGATTCCCATGCGAATACCCTTGTCGATACTCTCACTGCTGGCGGCCATCAGCCTGATGATGGTCGTCCCTGGCGTAAGTCACGCCCAACTCACGATCACTCTCGAAGGCTCCGTTCGCAACAACGCGGGCGAGCCTGTCGCGGGTGCGGTCGTCGCCGTGGTGAATCCGGCGACGAACGAGCGTCGCGGCGTGAACACGAGCGATCTCGGGCGATTCCGAGTGCTGGGCCTCGGCCCAGGTCGTTACGAGGTCACCGTTCGAGCGATCGGCTTCGAGCAGGAGAGCCAGATGGTCGAGCTGCTGCTCGGCCAGCGCGCGAACCTCGTTTTCGACCTCGCGCCCTCGACGACGCAGCTCACCGGCGTCGAAGTGACCGCCGATCGAACGACGACCGTCGAGGTGCAGCGGACATCAGTGTCCGCGCCGGTCGTGCAACAAATGATCGAGCAGCTTCCGACGATCGACCGCAACATCATGACGCTCGCGGCAGTGACGCCCGGTGTGAGGGGCTTCGCGCCGCAAGCGGGTCGTGCGCTTCCATCGGCGGGCGCGATGCCGGAGCTGCGCTTCAGCAATTTCTATCTCGATGGCATCGAGCTGAAGAGCCTCTTCAATGGCAACCTCGTCGGCATTCCGCAGACAGGGGCGCCAATCCCACAGGAGGCGGTGCAGGAGTTCCGCGTATTCATTAACCCGTACGATGCGGAGTACTCGCATGCCGGCGCGTACGTGATCAGCGCCGAATCGAATCGCGGGACCAACGATACGGAGGGAGCCGTCTTCGGATTCTTTCAGGACAAGTCGATGGTGGCGCGGACGAACTTCCAGACGGTGACTCCGGACTTCAACCGCATGCAGGTCGGCGCGAACCTTCGCGGCCCCCTTCAGAAAGATCGCCTCTTCTATGCGCTGAGCTACGAGGTGACGGACAGCGACAACTTCATCGACGTGGTGCCGGGGCGTCCGGCGAGCAATCCCGGCGTCTGGGATGCGCTTCGCGGGTCGTTCAAGGCGCCGAACCTCAACCACACCGGGTTCCTTCGCGGTACGTACACGCCGAGCGAGCGGAATACCTTCGATCTGTCGTGGGCGACACGGTACATGACGGGCGAGTCGAACTTTGGCGGAACGGTCGCCCAGAATGGGGGCATCGATCAGTCGTACTTCATCAACGTCGCGCAGCTGCGTCACCGCTATCTGCCGTCACCGAACTTGTTGAACGAGCTCAGTCTGCAGATGGTGAAGTGGCACCACGATGAAGGCATGCTGGTCGAGCGCGAGCAGCGTGTGTACCCGAGCGTGACGCAGGGGACGGCGACGTTCCCGCTCGAGCTCAACGAGACGCACCTTCGCCTCATCAACCGACTCACGTACACCAAGGACAACTGGGGCGGCTCGCACATCTTCAAGCTGGGTGCCGAGGTGAGCCGCATCGACGCCGATCAGTTCTCGCCGAACTTCCGGATGGGGAGCTTCCGCTTCACGACCGACACGAGCACGAACCCCAACCAGGCGACCATCGGCGTCGGCTATCAGGACCGGCAGGGCATCGCCGATGCGAGGGCCGAGCTCAGCGGATGGATCACCGGCTTCTACCTCAACGACGAGTGGCGCCCAACGTCGACGCTCACGTTGAATCTCGGGCTCCGGTACGACGCCGAGCTGAACACCATCAACAACGATTTCACGGTTCCCTGGGCGAGTGATACCGCGATCACCAACAAGGCCGCGCTCGCCAACTACATCAATCGTGGGGATCGCAAGAACGACCTGAACAACCTGTCCCCCCGCATCTCGTTCTCGTGGGATCCGATCGGCGAGAATCGCACGTTCATTCGTGGCGGCTTTGGCATCATCTACGATCGTGTCGCGAGCTTCATTGGCTTCCAGGAGCGTCTCGCGGCAACGTGGCGGAGCTATACGATCGCCAACCCGGCAACGATGGACGTCGCCTTGTTGCGGGCGGCGGTCATCGCCGGGACGGTGCCGTCGACGCCGAACATCATCCTGGTGAAGAACAAGATGGAGGCGCCCGAGAACCGGCAGATGTCGATCGGGCTGGGCCACCAGTTCACCCCGGATCTCGCACTCAACGTCGACTACGTGCACCAGGACGTGCGGCATCTCTACAACCGGCTGAACGCCAATTACCTCAACACGCAGCCGAATCCGGACGTCCGAGTTCTGACGCCGAATTATGGCGACATCATCCTGTGGGATGACTTCGCCAAGGCGAAGTACGATGCGGTGATGATGTCGGTGAACTATCGCCGTGGACGACTGCTGTCCAATCTGGCGTACACGTTAGGCTGGGCCAAGGCGGACTACGATGCGGTCACTGCGCCTGCGTTCGCCTTCCGCAGCTCGTACAACATGCAGGAGACCATCGGCGACGAGCGCCACCGTCTGGTGCTCTCCGAGGTTGCCGACTTCGACTGGCTGGGCGGCTTTCAGGTCGCCGGGATTGTGACGCTGGCCAGCCCGCGGCCGTTCGGCGCCTCGATCGGCCAGGATCTCAATTTCGACAACGACTTCGCAGACGACTTCTTCCCGACCGGCAGTCCGTCAGGCACTCGCACGATTCGTCCCGACAACGATTTCAAGAACTGGTACCGCAACGTCGACCTTCGCATCGGAAAGTCGCTGTTCACCGCGCAGGGCAAGACGATGCGCCTGACGGCCGAGGTGTTCAACGTCTTCAACACCGACAACATTTCGGCCTTCGGTGGTCGGCAGAAGACCGCGGCCGGCGTGGACATCACGAACTTTGGCCAGGCGACGGGCGCCTTCGGTGCGCGGCGGGCGCAGGTGGGGGCGCGATTCGACTTCTGATCAGGGGGCGAATGCGGAATGCGGAATGCGGAACGCTGTAGAGTCTCTCCGCATTCCGCATTCCGCATTCAGCGGTACAACAAGTAAGGCTCGCGACGCGTCGCAAACTCCCTCGCCTCGAGATCCCAGCGAGCGAGCAGCGAATCCACAGTCCCCGCTTCCACTGCCGCTCGCAGCTCATCGGTCCCTGCGAGCCGGTCGATCGATCCAATTCGCCACCGCCATTCGTTGGGGTGCCGAGCGCGAATCGTCTGGAGCATGCGCGCGCCGACGGTGAGCGGGCGCACTCGCTCGCGGTCGGTCACGACGACCTCGATCATCGGGATCGTCAGACCGCCATGCTTCATTCCCTCGGCGATCGTGCGAGACGTTGAATCGAAGCGCACACCGGGCAGGCGCTGCGCATTGAGCTCACGCGCGATGGCGCCGGCGTCGGTGAGCCACGGGGCGCCGATCACGCGGAAAGGACGGTCCGTCCCGCGACCCTCGGTGAGGTTGGTGCCCTCGAAGAACACCGTTCCGGGATAGAGGATCGCCGCCTCCATGTCGCGTAGATTCGGCGACGGGGGTACCCACGGAATGCCAGTCTGCTCCCACCACATGTCGCGACGATAGTTCTGCATTGGGACGACGGTCACGTTGGCCTTCACCAGACCCACGCCGACGAGGTAGCGCAGAAGCTCGCCTGGCGTTAGGCCATACCGCATCGGCACCGGGTGCAGGCCGACGAAGGAAAGGAACTGCGGCTTGATCAAACCGCCCTCGACGCGGTCGGCGCGAATGGGGTTCGGGCGATCGAGCACGATGAACTGCTTCCCGGCCTTCGCCGCCGCCTCGGCGGCGAGCACCATGGTCCATTCGTACGTGTAGACGCGCGCGCCGACATCCTGAATGTCGTAGAGAAGCACGTCGATGCCTTCGAGCATCTGGGGAGTCGGGACGCGCCGCTCGCCAAAGAGCGAAAAGATCTGGACGCCGGTTGCCGAATCGACCCCCGTGGCAATGTGGACGCCAGCTTCCTCGGCACCACGGAGGCCATGCTCGGGGCCATACAAGGCCGTGAGCTGAACACCGGGCGCACGATGCAGCAGATCGATCGTGCTGGTGCCGCTCCGGTCCTTCCCCGAGTGGTTGGTGATGAGGCCCACCCGCTTGCCCGAAAGGAGGTGCAGCGAGTCGCGAAGCAGTACCTCCACACCGGGGATCACATTTCCACTCGCCGGCGGGGGTGGCACACGGGACGAAGTGGCGCAGCCGAGCGCGAGCGTCAGGGTAACCGCTGCCAGCACGTGGAAGTGAAGACGATCGCGAGTCATGACACGAGGTGAGGTTGCGGGAAAAGCTCGAGCGTGCAGGATTATACGCGACGCTCGCAGGGAGCGCACGGACACGTTTGGCCCCGTGTCGATTCCCACCGACCGATCGTCTCTCCTGGGTACGGGGATCGGCCGAGACGGCGGCCGAGGTCACGCCCTAACGAGAAATCAATGGCATGCTGACTCTGCTCAAGCTGCTGCAATCGCTCATCAAGACACTGCACTCCGAGGGAACGCCCGGCCAGGTCGCGGCGGGAATTGCGCTGGGATCGGTACTCGGTCTCACCCCGCTCATGAACGTTCACAACCTCCTCATCGCGGCGCTCATCCTGGTCCTGAACATTTCGGTCGGGGGCGCGCTGCTCGGATGGGCGCTCTTTCTCCCGCTGGGCTTCGCCCTCGACCCGGTTTTCGATCGCATTGGACGTCGGCTCCTCCTGGAGACGCCGGCGCTCGAGCCGATGTGGACGACCTGGTTCAATACTCCCGTTCTTCCCTACACGAACTTCAACAACACGATCGTCCTCGGCAGCTTCGCGGCGTGGCTGGCGCTCGCCCTGCCGATCTTCATCGCCGCGCGATACGGCGTCGCGCGCTATCGCGCGACGATCGGTGAGCGCGTTCGTCGCTCGCGCTTTTACAATGCCGTCACTGCCTCCAAGGCATACAATGTCTACACCTGGTTCCGCCCGGACTGACGCGGGTCAGGGCGCCCGCTACACGCCGGACGCGTCCGGCACTCCAGCGGGCGAGCAGGCGCCGCCGAAGCGAAAGCGACTGGTTCGCTGGCAGGGGCTCGTCCCGCTCGCCCTGCTGCTCGTCCTCCTCGTCGCGTTCTGGCTGCTCTTCGGCGATCGCGTAGTTAGGCAGACGGCGGCCGAGGCGGCGACCAAGGCGCTCGGGACGCAGGTGGACATCGCCTCACTCGAGGTGCGCGAGCGCGAAAGCTCGATCGAGTTTCGCGGGCTGGCGATCGCCGACCCGTTCGAGCCTCGACGCAACGTGATCGCCGCGGAGCGCATCCGGGTGGAGCTCGAGCCAACGCCGCTGCTCGAGAAGAAGCTGATCATCCGTCGCATGACCGTCGGTGGCGTGCGCCTGGGAACCTCCCGTGCCGAGCCAGCGCGCGCCGTCGACCCAAACGGCTTTGCCGCCACCACGCTTCGGAGCGTGAAGGAATGGGCCGCGAAGTATCGCCATCCCGTTCTGGCGCTCACGCCTATCGACACCATCAGGCAGATCGTGCTCGACCCGAGTCAGCTCGGCACCGTTCGCGCCGCCACCGCGATGGCGTCACGCGCCGACTCGATTCACCGCGCGCTCGACGCCGAGTGGCGCACGCTCGATCTCCGAACCACGTTCGATTCTTCAGAGGCTCTTGTCACGCGACTGTCTGGGGCCACTCCACGGAGCCTCGGCATCGATGGAACGCGGCGGGCCGTGGCCGATGTTCGTCGGGTCGTTCGCCAGATCGATGAGACGAGGAGTCGCCTCGATGGGCTCCACAGGAATGTTCGAGCCGCCATTGCCGTGATGGACACCGGCCTGACATCCCTGAACGATGCGCGACGCGCCGACTACGCGTTCGCCCGAGGCCTCCTCAAGATTCCCTCTCTTGAAGGTCCGGAGATCGGCGGTGCGCTGTTCGGTCCGGTCACGCTCGATCGGTATCAGCAAGTAGTCTACTGGGCGGAGCTCGCGCAGCAGTACATGCCGCCCGGGCTGCGTCCTCGCGCGCGTGAAGGGCCCGAGCGCCTTCGCGCCGCGGGCGCGACCGTCGCGTTTCCGCGGGCGAGACAACTCCCGGACTTTCACCTGCAGGCGGGCGAGCTCGACTTCGCGCTCGACGCCGGGGCAGCCCGAGGCAGTTACGTCGCACGGGTAAGTGACCTAACGACGACGCCGGCGCTCGTCGGACGGCCGACGCGCTTTTCCGCGCGGCGCGATGCGGCGGGCACGACCATTGGTGCGCTCCAGGTCAGCGGGCTCATCAACCACGCCGCCGGCCGGACGCGGGATTCGGTGACCGCCGTGGGCAGCGACATCTCGATTCCCGGCTTCTCCCTTCCAGCACTGCCGCTGCGAGTGGAGCCCGGCAAGGGAACGAGTCGGCTCGACTTTCTCCGGACCGGGAACAAGGTCGCTGCCCGCTGGACCATTCGATCGACCGACGTGCGGTGGATCTCCGACTCGGTGCGCGCGCGAAATCTCAATACGCTCGAGCAGCTCGTGGCTCGTGTCGTCTCGGGATTGCGCGAGCTCGAGGTCACCGCAAATCTCACGGGCGAGCTTCGCTCGCCGGCGATCACCATCAGCTCGAACCTCGATCGTGCTGTCGCCGCTCGCGTTCGCGAGGTCGCTGGCGAGGAGATTGCCCGCGCTGAAGCCCGAGCGCGCCTGGCGGTAGACCGGATCGTCGACGAGCGAACCGCGCCCGTGCGCGCACGGGTGGCCGAGGTGCGCGCAGAGGCCGAGCGACGCGTCGAGGACGGACGCGCGCGGCTCGCGGCGGAGCGTCAGCGACTGCAGGCTCAGATCGATGCCCTTACTGGCGGCCTCAGCGGTGTCATCCCGCTGCCCCGCGGCTGAGGCTCAGCGTCGAACGCGGCGGATTGACACGAAGCGCATTGGGGTCGTAACAATGAGGCACGCGGCACAACCCTCAGTCCTCGACGGAGGAACCCAGTGACCATCATTACCACCATCATTATCGGACTGATTGTCGGCCTGATCGCGAAGTTCGTCATGCCGGGCAAAGATCCGGGCGGGTGGATCGTGACGATCCTCATCGGAATCGCGGGCGCCACGGTGGGTACGCTGATCGGGCGAGCGGTGGGGTTGTATGACGCAGGGGAGAGCGCTGGCTGGATCGTTTCAGTGCTGGGGGCCGTCATCCTTCTCTGGGTGTACCGGCTCATCACGAGGCGCCGGACCACCACCACACCCTGAGAGGACGCTGCGTGCGCGCGCCCTGCGCGGCTGCGCGCCCCGGTGCCCGCGACCGCTGGCCGAACCCACTGGCCAGCGGTGCGCGGAGCGGGTGACTGCGGACGATCAGAAGCGAATCGTCAGGCCAGCGGCGACCGCGACGTCATTTCTCGTCTTGGTCTCACCAGTACCGGTCAGCGGCTTGAACCGGGATACGTAGTCGCGGCCTTCGATGCGTAGCCCAAACTGCCCGAACCCGAACTCTCCGCCTAACGCGCCGTACCCGGCGACGTTGGTCTTGGCGTCGACGTCGAGATCGCGGTAGTCATAGGTGCGTCCCCCGACGCCAAGACCTACGAATGGGCTGAAGTCCCACGACGCGCGCTGAACCCACGCTGGCGCGCGAAGCTCCGCGCCGACGTCATACTGCAGAAGGTCCAGCGTCTGGCCGGCTCCGACTCTGTCCTCGGTCGGGGACCATCCGAGCGTGCCGGTGATCGCGAGCTGCGGAATCACGCGATACGACGCCTGCGCGCCGAGGAGAACCGCGTCCTTCAGAATGTCGCGCTGATCACCCGTCGGGAGATACGCGCCGACGTACGGACGGATCTCGAAGTTGCCTGACGACTGGGATTGTGCCTCGAGGGGATTGGCGACGGCCAACGCGACCACCGCGGCTCCACCCAGGAGGCGCGAAACAGCAGAACGGCTGACTGACATGACACCACCTCCGTACAAGGGAACGTTCACGTACTGCGTTGTACGGATCAATAACGTTCATATATGAAGCATAGTTCCCGGGACCGGGCCACGGACTGCGACGCTATTTGAAGCCGGCGAGCATCCGGGTCAGTATGTCGCGGTCCCGCGGGGGGATGGACGCCGCGAAGTCGTCCTCGACCCGCTTCATGGCGCGCGCGCCGGCCGCTGCGCGTTCCTCGCCGAGGCGGGTGATGGCGGCGCGGACGCTGCGCCGATCGGCGGGGTCGTCCACCCGGCGCACGAGCCCGTCGGCCTCGAGCCGGTCGATCAGCTGCGTCATGTTGGAGCGCACGCAGCTCTGCCGCGTCGCGAGCTCGCTGAGCGCCAGCGGCCCACCGGAGCGGGCGAGTTGGGAGACGACGCCGTACTTCGCCATCGACAGCCCAACCTCCGCCAGTGCGCTCTCGAGGCGTTGCTCGAGTGCGTGCGCCGCCTCGAGCAGCGAGAACATGACGGGATCGGCTTTGCCGGCGGGACGGTTCATAGGTGAACGAAGTACCGGGCGTCGGCGGGTGTCAAGCAAGGGCAGGGGTCAGGAGTCAGGAGTCAGGGGTCAGGGATGGAAAGGGGCCGCGCGCGCTTCGCGCGCAGCGGCCCTCATCAGATGAGCAAACGGCGACGCGGTGCGTCGCCGTTTGCTTTTCCCTCCCTGATCCCTGACTCCTGACTCCTGATCCCTACTTCACCTCGAACTCTTTCTTCTGCGCTTCGGCGCCGTTCAACAGAACGGTCAGCGTGTAGTTCCCCTTCGGCAGGCCGTTGGGCTGCGTGATGAAGAACACCGTGTTCGCATCGCCCGAGCCCGTGGGAGAGATTGTCTCGGTGCGCTCGTCCACGAGCTGGCCATCCTGGAACGTCCAGCGCGCGGTGATGGTCGCGGAGTTCGCCGCGCCCGTGGTGCGGACGGAAGCGTAGACCGAATCGCGCTGCCCGAAGTCATCGGTCTCGTCGCGGATCGTCTTGTCGGACTGGATGCCCTTGCCCAGATCGACTTCGGCGATCTCGATGACCGTCGCATCGGCAACCGCGCCGCCGGAGGTCGTGGTGCTCGCGTCTTCCGTGCGATCCTTGCACGCGAAGGTCGTGAGCGCAAGCGCGAAGCATGCGCCCTTCAGTAGCGTGCTGGAAAGATTGCTCGTCATGAGTGGTTCCTCACTGCTCGGCGGGAATGGTGAGCACCTGGCCCGGATGGATCAGGTCTGGATCCTTGATCTGGTCTCGATTCGCTTCGTAGATCTGACGCCACTTCTGTGCATCGCCGTACTCGCGCTTGGCGATTTTCGACAGGCTATCGCCAGAGACGACGGTATAGCTCCGCACTTCCACATCGGACCGCGAGCTCGGCGCGGTGCTGGAGCTGCCGCCCCGGACATTGGAGAAGTCCGCCTTGCCCTTGTTCCCTGCGTTGTCTTCCGAGCTGCCGCCCCGGACATTGGAGAAGTCCGCCTTGGGCTTGTTCCCCGCATTGTCCTTCTTATCGGGGTCCTTGTCGAAGAGTCCCATATCTCGCTCCCGTGGTTCGTTGCCCGCAATTCGTCCGTGAGTCTGCGTTTCACCCACAGGCTGCCTTTTCGTGGCATGATGCGTACCCTCGCGAACTGGCGGCGCGGGCGTGATCTACATCACTGGCCCGCGGCTTCCCAGAATGTCGACCCGCAATTGGCCCGTTCGACGGATTCGACGTCGGGGCGGCGATATCGCTGGCTCTCATCGCACGTGCAGAGCTTCGTCGATGAGCCGCACGAAGCGGTGTGCTGCGACGCGCGTCAGAGCGCTCGCGCGGCATCGGAGCGTGTGCATGGCACGCCCTTTCCAGTGGACCGGCCCACCTACGACCGCACTATCGAGATTCTTGGAAGGCGCTCAACAGGGCGAGCGTCGATCGGTCCGAGACGGTGACGGCGTTTCGCAGGCTGGCGCGGTTGAATTCCGTGCCCGACAAACCTGGACAAGGAGTCGCATGCGTCAGGATCCGGAGGAGCGGGCCCATGAAAAGGGCGACCGTACGACCCCAGCTGCGGAACGCGGCCCGACGACCGAGCGGGAGGGGCACAAGCTGTTTCCGTACCAGTCTGTAGTCGGCGTCGTCGACAATTCGGAAGACCTCGAGGCTGCCGTGGACGAGCTGGTCTCGAGCGGGTTTGGCGAGTCGGACGTGCACGTGCTTTGTGGTGCGCGCGGAATTCAGCAGATCGATGCGCAAGGCAAGCGCAAAGGGCTGCTCGCTCGGTTGTTCCGGGTGGTGGATGCGCTGGGCGAAGAACGCGAGCACACCGCTCGCCATGTACGGGAGCTCGAATCGGGACACTTCGTGGTCGTGGTCGCTTCTCGCGACGAGGGGTCCAAGACGCGTGCACGCGACGCACTGGCCGCACACCGCGGGCATTTCATCAACTACTACTCCCGGTGGTCGACCGAGGATCTTGCCCCGTAGTGCGGAGAGAATCATCAATGATCAGCACACGTCACTTCATCGTCGCTGCCGCAGCGGGACTGTCGATTCTCGGTGGCTGCGCGCCTTCGGATGAGGCGCAGTCGGCGACAATCGACACGACAGCATCGACCAGTGCCGGCGCGCTCGCGCCGCTCGCCGTCGAGGGCACACGCTATACCGTCGCACCGTCGGGAAACGAGGTCCGTTATCGCGTCCGCGAGCAGCTCGTGGGATTCGATCTGCCCAACGACGCGGTGGGCAAGAGTACGGCCGTCACCGGTGTCGTCGCGATCGATGACGCGGGCAAGGTGATTCGCGATGCGTCGCGGTTCGTGATCGACGCCGCCGCGTTCGCGAGCGATCGCGACCGGCGCGACAACTACGTGCGAGGGCGCCTCCTTCAAGCGGCGCAGTATCCGTCGGTGGTCTTCGTTCCCACGGAGGCGCGAGGCATCACGCTGCCGCCGTCGGGATCGGGATCGTCCACCTTCGACCTGCTGGGGGATCTCACCGTCCGTGGTGTCACGCGGCCGACGACCTGGCGCGTGAACGCCACTGTCGCAAACGGACAGGTGTCCGGGACCGCCTCGACGAAGTTTGCCTTTACTGAATTCCAGATGGACAAGCCGCAGGTGCGATCGGTGCTCAGCGTCGCCGATACGATCGCGCTGGAGTACGACTTCAGGCTCGTGAGAGAGGCAAGCACGCCCTAGGCCCCGGCATACCGTGCCCCCGCCGCCGGGTTTGTCCCCTTCGCCGTGCGCGGCCCGGGATATGCCAAGTGGACAAACCCACACTCGGAACACGACCGCAGCACGTTGTAAAAAACGTAAGGACACATCGTTATGAGCCACCTACTCGACCACGCACCAGCACTTGCAGTGGACGTCATCGATGTCGCCACGGCTGCGCTCTCCGCGGCATGGCCCCGGAGCCTCGCCGCTCGTGAAGTGGAGCGGCTCGCGGAGGATGGCTACGCCATCGGCGAGGAATGCGACGTCGACTTCTCACTCGCGCTGCACACGCCCGAGCTGGCCGACATGGCACTCTCGGCGATCGCGCTGGCCGGGTTCACCGCGCTCGATCGCCATCCCGATGCCCATGGCTTCGTCATCGTGCGGGCTCCTGTTCGCCTGCGCGCGTACGATCTCGTGCGGGCGACGTCGCGCCTCAACCGTGCCGTGTGGCGGTACGGTGGCTTCGCCGAGGTGATTGGCCCCGCCGCACCAGCGGTGGTCGAGGATCTGCCGGGTCGCGCTGCCTAACGGCTGGCACCACCCTGCGCGCCTCGATAGACGACGCGCCAGATTCGTCCCGCCTTGTCATCACTGATGTACAGCGACCCGTCGGGCCCCACCGCGAGGCCTGACGGGCGATGCGCAGCGCGGTCCGGCGATTTCTCCGTGCCTGCGAATCCGTCCGCGAACGCCTCGAATGCCCCCGACGGATTGGCCCCCGAGAATGGAACGAACACCACGTTGTACCCGCCTTGAGGACCCGGGGCGCGATTCCATGACCCATGGAAGGCGATGAAGGCACCGCCGCGATATCGGGCCGGGAACCGATCCCCCGAGTAGAACACCACGCCGTTAGGCGCCCAGTGGGCGGGGAAGGTCGCGGTGGGGCCGCGCATGGAGGCACACCGCCCGACGTCGCTTCCGTTGCCACCATACTCGGGGGCCACAACCAGCTGACGCTTCGTGTCATCGTAGTAGCAGTACGGCCACCCGTAGTCGCCGCCCTCTTCGACCTGAAGCAGCTCCTCCGCGGGAAGATTCTGTCCCTGCTCCACGGTGTAGAGTGCCGGCCAACTCTCGACTAGCTGATCACGGCCATGTTGCGTCGCGAAGAGCGCTCCGTTCGGGCCGATGGTGATGCCGATGGCGTTTCGGATGCCTGTCGCGAAGCGCTCCGCGGGGGAAAAGGTTTGTCCGGTGCGATTTGCGTCGTATCGCCAGAATGCCGGCGCGGGTCCGCAGCTCCGTGCACGGGTCGTGGCCGCGTGACCCAGGCTCGCGATCGCGAACGCCGCAGGCGTTCGTCGCCGAGCCTGAGTTGACGAACAGTGCCCCATTCGACGCGATCGCGAAGGGGTGGGCCGGATGGCCGCCCGTCAGGGGAAGCCCGCTGACGACAGTCGTCGGCGAGGCGCTCGGAGTGATCGCGTCAGCGGCAAGGTCATACCGAACGATCTTGTCGTTGGTCTCGGCGAAGAGATCGCCGTCGTGAAGGGCGATCCCCGTACCGCCAATGCCGCCGCTGCGCACACTGTCGCCAAACCGCATCCGCACGTCGGCCACGCCGTCGCCGGTCGTGTCGCGGAGCGCGACGAGGAACCCTCCGCGCGGTGCCGGCGCATTACCGTAATAGCGCCCGCTCCACGTGTTGACGTACACGACGCCGTTAGGCGCGACCACCATGTGGCGCGCGTGCCCCACCGTGTCGGCGAAGACGGTGGCGCAAAAGCCGGCCGGCAGCGTGATGCCGCCATTGTCGGCCGGACATGCCGCGCTCGTGTCGCCCCCGCCGCGCGCCGTGGAAGAGGTATCGCCACCCTCCGACGCGCGCTCGCCCCGCTGACATGCGCTGACAGCAACCGCCGCAACCATCATCGCGTACGTCAACGGCCGTCTGGCACCACCGCGGCTCCTCGTCATCTCGCCGATCTCCTTGAGTGCGGGAATTACAATGGCGGCGTTCCTTGCAACTTTCGCACGCCCCACTCCGGTAGTGTCGTTGCATGAGGTGCGCCCGCGAGCCACACTTCAGCAGACCCGCTCATTAAGGAGTAAGAGATGCGATCCACCGGTATGCCCCGCTGGACGATGACGTTGGCGTTCCTGCTCGTCGCAGCGCCCCTGGTGACCCAATGCAAGGCGCAGCCGGCTCGCACGGGCCCGGCTCAGGCGTCCCCGCAGCCTCGGTCGATCGATGGGAACGTCACGGCCGAGACCGTCGTCAGCGGTCTCGAGCACCCATGGGGGCTCGCGTTCCTGCCTGATGGTCGCATCCTCGTCACCGAGCGGCCCGGCCGGCTTCGCATCGTCGACACGAGCGGACGTCTCTCGGAGCCACTCGGCGGCGTCCCAGCGGTGCAGGCGGTGAGTCAGGGTGGATTGCTCGACGTCGCGATCGATCCCGACTTTGCGCAGAACCAGCTGGTGTATCTCTCCTTCTCCGAGCCGGGCGAAGGCGGAGTCTCGGGCACGTCGGTCGCTCGCGGGCGGCTCGGGAATGGACGACTCGACAACGTCCAGGTGATCTACCGGCAGGAGCCCAAGGTTCGCAGCGGCGGCCACTACGGCTCGCGGCTCGTGTTCTCGCGCGATGGCAAGCTCTTCGTCACCCAGGGCGACCGGCAATCAGGATCGTTCCGCCAGCAGGCGCAGCAGCTGTCGTCAGGGATCGGGAAGGTCGTGCGCATCAACCCGGACGGCAGCATCCCATCAGATAACCCGTTCGTTGGACGCAACGATGCGCGACCGGAGATCTGGTCGCTCGGTCACCGGAACGCGCAGGCGGCGGCGCTCCACCCCGAAACGGGGCAGCTATGGACGGTCGAGCATGGCGCGGCGGGAGGCGACGAGCTGAACCGTCCCGAGAAGGGAAAGAATTATGGGTGGCCGGTCATTACCTACGGTCGCGACTACTCGGGCGGGTCGATCGGCGAGGGCGCCCAGAAAGAGGGGATGGAGCAACCCGTCTACTACTGGGATCCTGTCATCGCGCCGTCGGGCATGACGTTCTACACGGGTGACCGCTACCCGGGATGGAAGGGGAGCGCGTTTGTCGGATCGATGGGTCGGAGTGCACTGGTGAGGCTCACGATCGAGAACGGGCGCGTTACGCGGGAGGAGCTCTACAGTCTCGGGGCGCGCATTCGCGACGTTCAGCAGGGGCCGGACGGGCTCCTGTATCTCGTGACCGACGAGCCCAACGGCAAGCTGCTCCGCGTCGTTCCGAAGACCGCGCGGTGAGCAGAGCCACGGCTGCGCTCTTGTTAGGCGCGGTCGTGGCCTGTTCGGAGCCCGACGCGCCGGCGCAAGGACGTTCGTATCGGATGGGATTCTCGTCGGCGCCGCCTCGACTCACCATCGAGTCGGTGATCCAGACCGTCGAGATGTGGATGCCACGCGCCGACGGGGCGTTGCTCTCGCTGGGTGTTCCCTGGAAGAGTCTGCTCGCCGACACGAGCGCCCGTGTGCTCGTGCGGCGCGATCAGCTCGACCTGGTGCAGGCGTACCGTGGCCGCGGGCTCGAGGTGGTCGCGATGGTCGATGCGACCGACGGCCTCGCCCGCGAGCGCGAAGCGCCGGAGCTCGTCGAGCTCGGCCGATCCATTCGAGAGCCCGAGGTGCAGCAGGTGTACCGCGAGTACGTGATGGCGGTGGACAGCATCCTCCGGCCGTCGGACCTCGCGCTGGCGATGGAGACGAACCTCGTTCGCCTTGCGGCGCCGCGTGAGACCTATGACGCGCTGCGCGACATGGTGAACGCAACGGCACAGGCGCTCGGCGGATCGGCCGCGCGAGCGAGGTTGTCGGTCACCGTCCAGGTCGACGTCGCCTGGGGCCGTCTACAGGGGACGAACCAGTTCGTCGGCATCGGGGTGGATCTCGCGGACTTCCCCTTCGTTCGCGGCCTGGGTCTCTCGTCCTATCCCTTCCTGGCTGGCTTCGCCGAGCCGGAACAGGTGCCGCTGAATTACTACGCTCGGCTGGGCGAAGACCACGACCTCCCCATGATGATCATGGAAGGTGGATGGACGTCGGGGTCCCTCGCGGCGATAACGTCCTCGCCCGACAAGCAGGCGCGATGGATCGCCAGGCAGTGGCAGTTGGCGGACGAAGCGCATCTCGCAGGGGTCTATCAGATCACGTTCACGGATCTCGATCTTACCTCCTATCCTGTTCCACCCGGCTCGATCCTTCCGCTGTTCGCGTACCTCGGGCTCGTGAACACGCAGCTGAGCCCCAAGCCGGCACTCGCTGTCTGGGATCGTGCCTTCCAGCGATCACTGATCCCCTAGGCGGTCCTCGGCAGGGATACGGACTACCACCGATGCCCATCCACGGCCGCGGACATCCGCGTAGCGCATGTCGCTGATTCGTACCGACAGCCCATCACTCGAGGGCTCGGCGGCGAACCGCGGAAAGCGGGACCACGAGAGGAACGCGGCGCCGTCGGGCGTTCGTGCGGCAGCCGCCGCCAGATCGCTGTCGCGTCCCGTCGGTGTCTGGCCCGTTGGTCGATACGCCGTCGCCCCGCCTAACGCCAGCGCTCCGGTCTCGTAGCGATCGCCCAGATCGCGCACCACGACGCGACGAAAGGGTGTCACTGGAATCGGAGAGACCATGATGCGGTCGGCGCGCTCCCCGCTCGCCTGTTGGTCGACGATACCGCGGCCCACCCGTGAGGATATGGCCATGCACACGACGTACACGCCAACGAGCGCGATCGCCAGTCTGAGCCGGACGTTCCGGGTTGGCGGTGAGTCGCAAAGTGCGCCTCCGCGACAGCAGAATGCCGACGAGAAGCGCAAGCCAGAGCCAGAGATCGATGATGAACAGCGTGTCGCCGTAGAACCATCGATTCGAGAACGGCATCAGGAGGCGCACGCCGTACGTGTTGAGCAAATCCAGCAGCGGGTGCGACCACACCCCGATCGCCGAGAGCGCGATGAGCCATCGCCAGCTCGTGGCGGGGGCGTCAGCAGCCGGTTTGCGAAGCCGGCTCGCCCCGCGCATGAGTGCGGCGAGGAGCACGGGGAGCACGAGCATCGCGAGAATTCCGTGCGTCCACCCGCGACGAAAGGCGAGCGCGTCGATGCCGTCGCCGACGAAATAGATGAATGCGTCGATGTCCGGGAGGTTGGCGGCGATCGCGAGCGTCGTGGCGCCGAGGGCCGTCTTGCGGCGAAGGCCGGCCTCGGCGATCGCGAGTCCAGTCAGGGTGTGGGCGAGGTTGTCCATTCTTGCTTTGGGAGAACGGCAAAGACGTCAGATGTCAGAATACGAAATCAGAATTCAGACAATAACCGGGAGGTCGTACGCGCGGGTGTTCTGAATCCCTGAATTCTGTGGCGAATGCCTCCCGAAAACGCCGGCGGTGCCGGTCGGACCGTCCGCCCCACCGAACTCTACGTTCGCCGCAACGCACTTTTCGGGACGACGAGGGACTACGACCCTTCCCGATCCCCTCGACCAGGAAGGTTCTATGCGACATTGGCAGGCACTTATGGCTGTCGTTGCTGTAGCCGCGTGCGCCGATCAGCCCTCGACCGGACCGGAGCGCTTCGCGGCTTCGCTCTCCGTCGGGAGTGACGGAGCGCCCCCGATAGTATTCAACACGCAGATGCGCTCGGAGCTCGAGGTCCCCACCTCGACCTCGGAATCGAAAGGACACGCCCAGATCATGATCCTGGCCGATGGGACCATCGAGTCCACGGTCATCATCAACAACAAGGGTGATGAGAGCGTCCGCTTCGGCCACATTCACCACCTGAACCCGGGCGCCGCGACAGGGCCGGTGATCTGGTGGCTGTCGAACCCCGTTGGGACGGACCTCAATCTCACTGACCAGCATCTCGAGTTCCGCCAGCAGGGCATCTTCGTCACGAACGCGCACTTCACCAGCCACGATGCCGCGCTGGCCGAGCTGCTGCGCGACCCGGCGAGCTTCTACGTCAATTTCCATTCGGACGCCTTCCCCGGTGGCTTTGCGCGGGGGTTCTTGCCCTAGGGCTTTCTATCCTGGTTGAACCAACGGCCCGGCGCGTTTGCGCCGGGCCGTCGTCGTAGGGTAAGCTATGCGACTTGCGGCGCGGCGAACGTTGGCGCCGCGAGGCGGGCACCGAGCGACGCGACGTGCTGACATGGCTGACATCCCGATGGGCGTAACATCGGACGGGCCCCGCGCTGCGCCGCATGCCGCGCGTGCCCCCCTCGTCCTGCACGAGGACCGCTACTTCGACCCGGATCCAACCGTCCGGCGGCTCGCGCGTACCCTCCACGACGAGACGCGAGACCTTCCGCTGATCTGTCCCCACGGTCACGTCGACGCGGCTCTCCTCGCCGACGATCGCGCGTTCCCCGAACCGACCGCCCTGCTGATCACGCCCGACCACTACATCTTTCGCATGCTGTACTCGCAGGGCGTGCCGCTGGAGGCGTTAGGCATTCCGACGCGGGACGGCACGCGGGTCGAGCAGGACCCACGCACCGTGTGGCAGCGGTTCGCCGAGCGATACTTCCTGTTTCGCGCCACCCCCACCGCGGCGTGGCTCGACTACCAGCTGGCGGTGGTGTTCGGCGTCGACACCCGCCTCGACGGGGAGAGCGCCCAGTTCGTCTACGATGAGCTGACGGAGCGACTGACGTCTCCGGAGTATCGCCCGAGGGCGCTGTTCGAGCGCTTCGGTATCGAGGTGCTCACGACGACCAACGCCGCGACCGATACGCTGGACCATCACCGTGTGCTCCGCGCGTCGCGATGGCGCGGAGTCGTCCTTCCCAGCTTTCGACCCGACGCGATGCTTCGCATCGCCAGTCCAGCGTGGCGCGACGAGGTGGACGCTCTCGCCCGCATTGATGGTGCGAGTATCCAGGACTCACATACCTTCGGCCGAGCGCTCGAGCGGCGCCGATCCTTCTTCAAGTCCATGGGCGCCACATCCACCGATCACGCGGTGGTCGAGCCCTACACGGCGCTGCTCCCCGACGACCAGATCGAGGCGATCTTCCAGCGGGCCCTGCGGGGAGACGCGACGGAGGAGGATCAGCGTCGTTTCCAGGCGCACATGCTCATCGAGATGGCTCGCATGTCGATCGACGACGGTCTGGTCATGCAGCTCCACCCGGGATCACTGCGGGATCACAATGCGTCGCTGGCGACGCGGTTCGGCCCCGATGTCGGCGGCGACATCCCGGTCGCGACCGAGTACACCCGGAACCTCCACGCCCTGCTCAACGAGCACGGAAGCGACTCGCGGCTCACTCTCATCCTGTTCACGCTGGACGAGTCGACGTACGCTCGCGAGCTGGCGCCACTCGCGGGGCACTACCCGTCGGTGCGGCTCGGACCGCCATGGTGGTTTCACGATTCGATCGAAGGGATGCGGCGGTTCCGCGAATCCGTCACCGAAACCGCGGGGATCTACAACACCGTCGGGTTCAACGACGACACGCGGGCCTTCTGTTCGATCCCGGCCCGGCACGACCTCGCGAGACGCATCGACGCGAACTGGCTCGCCGGGCTCGTCGCTCGTCACGTGATTGATGTGCAGGATGGGCGCGACATGGCTCGCGCCCTCGCCTATGACCTCCCGCGTCGCGCCTACAAGCTGGACGCGCTACCTCCCGCGAGCACGATCGCTTCCTCCGACAGCACTTCGCGGCGTGGCGACGTCACCCACTGACGCTGCAGGATGACGGCGCTTCCGCGTCTCGACGAGGCACTGGTGCGCGACGCAGCCTTCCGGCGCCGCGCAGTGGTCGATTTGCCTGATCCGGCCCTTCTCGACCTGCCCGAGAAGGCCGTTCAATTCGGGACCGGGGCGTTTCTCCGCGGGTTCGTCGATGCCTTTCTCGATGAATCCAACCGGCAAGGTCGTTTCGGCGGCCGCGTCGTCGCCATCGCATCGACGTCGAGCGGCCGCGGACAGACGCTCAACGAGCAGAACGGCTTGTATACGCTCTCGATTCAGGGCATCGAGCGGGGTGCTGCGCGCCAGGAGATGCGCATCATCGCATCGGTGAGTCGCGCGCTCTCCACGCCTCACGAGTGGCACGCCGTCCTCGAGTGCGCCCGCAACCCCGCACTCGAGCTCGTATTCTCCAACACGACGGAGGTCGGCATCATTCTCGATGAGAGCGATCGGGGAGACGCGACTCCCCCGCGCTCCTTCCCTGGGAAGCTCACCCGTTTCCTGCACGAGCGCGCCCGTGCGTTCGACTACGACACCACGAAGGGACTGACGGTCATTCCCTGCGAGCTCATCGAGGAGAACGGGGAGCGGTTGTGCGCGATCGTGCTCGCGCTCGCGGATCGCTGGAACCTCGGCGCAAAGTTCGTCGATTGGATCGAGACCGCGGTGCCGTTTTGCAATACTCTCGTGGATCGCATTGTCCCGGGGACGCCGCCACCCGATCGTCTTCCCGAGCTGCACCAAACGCTGGGCTATCGAGACGCGCTGCTCACGATCTGCGAGAGCTACCGGCTGTTCGCCATCGAGGGCGATGATGAGACTCGCTCCCGGCTCCCCTTTGCGCCGGATATGCGCGGCCTCGTGGTCGCGGACGACATCGCGCCATACCGCGAGCGAAAGGTGCGACTGCTCAACGGCACGCACACCGCTATGGTGCCGGTGGCACTACTCGCCGGATGCGAGACCGTTCTCGACGCGATGAACCACGTGCAGGTAGGGCGGTTCATCCGGCGCATGATGCTGGAGGACATTGCACCCGGACTCGACGTTCCTGATGCGGTCGCCTTCGCGCACGAGGTTCTCGACCGCTTCGCCAATCCACACATTCGGCACGCGCTTCTCGACATCACGCTCCAGGGAACGACGAAAATGCGGGTGCGGGTGATTCCCTCGATCCTGCGCCACGCGACTCGGACAGGGCATGCCCCCAGCGCTTCTCTCTCTCGGTTTCGCGGCCCACCTGCTCTTTTTGCGCGGCGAGACCCGCCACCCTCGAGAGGCAGGCGCTACGGTGCCGCCGGACGATCAAGGGGAGAAGGTGCGCGCTCTTTGGAACGCCCAGGGCGATGACGACGCGTCTGTCGTCCGTGCAGCCTGCGTGGACGCATCTCTCTGGGGAACGGATCTGTCGCATGTTCCGGGTTTCGTGCGTCTCGTCGTGGAGTATCTGGAAGGAATCCGGCGCAGTGGGATCAACGCGGTCCTGGAGTCGCTTCTCGCGGCCGAGCGTCGAAACGGCGCTACGACGAGTGGCATCAAGGTCAGGGTGTAGGCCACATGCACTACTTCCTCACATGATCTCATGACGCTCGGCAACTCCCCACTCGCTGACAAACTTGCCCGGCTCAAGATCGTCCCGGTCATCGTGATCGATGATCCATCGGCCGCGGGTCCGCTGGCGAGGGCACTTATCGACGGCGGCCTTCCCTGCGCCGAAATCACCTTTCGGACGGCGGGCGCGGGGGAGGCCTTGCGGCGCATGAGCGCCGCCGCGCCCGAGCTGCTCCTCGGGGCGGGTACGGTGCTCACCGTGGCTCAAGCGCGCGAGGCGCGAAGTGCCGGCGCGACGTTCATCGTGGCACCGGGGTTCAATCCCGCGGTCGTGGAGCACTGTCTCGAGCACGACATTCCCGTGTGCCCCGGCGTATGCACGCCCACCGACATCGAGGCCGCGCTCTCACTCGGCCTAACGATGGTCAAGTTTTTTCCCGCGGAGCCGATTGGGGGGCTGAAGTACCTGAAAGCGATCGCGGCTCCCTACGGCATGATGCGGTTCGTGCCGACCGGTGGCATCAACGCCGACAACCTCCGATCCTACCTGGCGTTCGACCGGGTGATCGCCTGCGGCGGGTCGTGGATGGCACCGGCGGACTGGATCGCGGCGAAAGCCTTCGAGCGCATTCGCGACGAGACGACGCGTGCGGTCAGCGCAGCACGCGGTGATACAGAATCGCCGCGCGCGCCAGCGGGAGCCTCCCGTTCATGACGCGCGTCGTGACCTTTGGCGAGGTGATGCTTCGCCTCAAAGCGCCTGGGGCGGAACGGCTCTTTCAGTCCCCGATGCTCGAGGCGACGTTCGGCGGCGCGGAGGCGAACGTCGCTGTCTCGCTCGCGCAGTTCGGCGTGCCCGTCTCGTTCATCTCGGCCATCCCCGCCAATCCCGTGGGCGATGCGTGTATTGCCGAGCTGCGCAGCTTCGGCGTCGACACGAGCCGCGTGCGCCGCACGGGGGACGCGGCTCGGGATCTACTTCCTCGAGAATGGCGCGAACCAGCGTCCCTCGCGGGTCACCTACGACCGCGCGGGCTCGGCGATCGCCACGGCGAAGCCGGGTGAGTTCGACTGGAACGCGATCTTCGACGGCGCGAGCTGGTTCCACATCACCGGTGTGACGGCGGCGATCAGCCAGTCGGCCGCGGACGTCTGCCTCGAGGCGGCGCGGGCGGCGCGCGCGAAAGGCCTCACCGTCTCCTGCGACTACAACTACCGAAAGAACCTGTGGAAGTACGGCAAGAAGGCACCCGAGGTCATGCGCGAGCTCGTCAGGCACGTGCAGGTGGGGATCGCCAACGAGGAAGACTGTCAGCATGCGCTGGGCATCGACATTGCCGTCGACGTGCATTCCGGGGCGCTCGAGACGGAGCGATACGCCGCGATCGGGAAGCGCGTGCTCGACGAGTTTCCGAATCTGGAGCGACAGGTGATCACGCTGCGCGAGAGCCGGAGCGCGGACGTCAATGGATGGTCGGCCCTGATGGCGACGCGCGGGAGCTTCCTCACCAGCCGTCGGTACGAGATCTCCGACATCGTCGATCGTGTCGGAGGCGGCGACTCGTTTTGTGCCGGGCTCATCTACGGCCTCATGACCTATCGTGATGACGCCAGGGCGCTCGAGTTCGCGACCGCGGCGTCGTGTCTCAAGCACTCGATCCCGGGCGATTTCAACCGGGTCAGCGTCGCCGAAGTCGAGGCGCTCGTCGGCGGCGAGGGGAGCGGGCGGGTTCAGCGATGACGGTCGCGGGAGCACCAGCGATGCCGAGCGCAGCCGAGGCGGCGCGCCCCCGCTCCGGGGCGATGGCTCGGATATCGATGGACGATCTGCGCGCTGCTGTTCGCGGCGACGACGATCAACTACATCGACCGCCAGGTGCTCGGCATCCTCGCGCCGACCCTCTCGCGCGAGCTCGGATGGACCGAGACACAGTATGGCGACATCGTCTCGTGGTTCAGCCTCGCCTACGCATTCGGCTTCCTCGGCATGGGGCGCCTCCTCGACCGCTTCGGCGTTCGCCTCGGGTTCGCGTTCTCGATCGTCGCGTGGAGCGCTGGCGGCGATTGGGCACGCCTTCGCGCGAACGGCCACCGGCTTCTCCGTCGCGCGCGCCGCGTTAGGCCTCGGCGAGTCGGGCAACTTCCCGGGAGCGATCAAGGCGGTGGCCGAGTGGTTTCCGCGGAAGGAGCGCGCGCTCGCGACGGGGATCTTCAATGCTGGCACCAACGTCGGCGCCATTCTCACGCCGCTGATCGTTCCGTGGATCGCGCTGACCTGGGGATGGCCGCTCGCGTTCATCGTCACCGGTGCCCTCGGGTTCGTCTGGCTGGCGTTCTGGCTCTGGATGTACCGCCCGCCGGAGGTGCATCCGAAGGTGACGACCGCGGAGCTCGCCTACATCCGGAGCGATCCACTGGAATCGACGGAGGCGGTTCGCTGGAGCAGCCTTCTCCGCCATCGCCAGACGTGGGCGTTCATGATCGGAAAGTTCATGACCGACCCGATCTGGTGGTTCTACCTGTACTGGCTGCCGAAATTCCTGGACGCGGAGTACGGCATCCGGCTTGCCCAGATCGCGATGCCGCTGGTCGTCATCTACCTCGTGGCTGATGTCGGCTCCGTGGGCGGCGGATGGCTCTCCAGCGCGCTGATCAAGCGCGGCTGGACGGTGAACCGCGGGCGCAAAACCGCGATGCTCATTGCCGCGCTGCTGATCGTGCCGACGATGCTGGCGCCTAACGCGGGCAGCCTGTGGGTGGCCGTCTCGATCGTCAGCGTGGCGGCTGCCGCGCACCAATGGTGGTCGGCCAATCTCTTTACGACCGCCAGCGACATGTTTCCACGGCGCGCCGTCGCGTCGGTCGTGGGGCTCGGCGGATTCGGCGGTGCGATGGGGGGAATGCTCTTTCAGCGTGCGACCGGCCGCGTCCTGGAGGCGACGGGGAACGACTACGTGCCGATCTTCATCGTTTGCGGGCTGGCGTACGTCACCGCGCTGGCCGTCATTCATCTCCTCGTCCCGCGGCTCGAGCCGGCACGTCTGGAGGCGCCGTCCCGCTCGTGAGACGCCGATGTGCGTCGTCGCTCGGCGCGTTTCTTCTCGCAGCCGTGGAGCTCGAACGCTGATGTTTTCGCTTGCCGGACGGCGGGCGCTGGTCACCGGCGCGAGCCGCGGGCTCGGTCGTGCCATGGCGATTGCGCTCGCTGAAGCAGGCGCGGGGGTCGTCTGTGCCAGCTCGCGGCGGGGGGGCGCGAATGCGACGGCAGCGTCCGTGCGTGCGCTGGGGAAGGACGCGTGGGAAGTACACGCCGAGCTATCCGACCGCCAGGCCTTGCTGGCGATGGCCGATGAGGCGGTGCGGCTCGCCGGGCATATCGACATCCTGGTGAACAACGCCGGAACCATTCGGCGTCATCCCGCGCTCGACTATTCGGCGGAGGACTGGGACGACGTCATGCGCACCAATCTCGATGCGACGTTCTTCCTCGCGCAGCGCCTCGGCCGCGAGATGGTCGAGCGCGGAGCGGGGAAGATCATCAACGTCGGATCGCTGCTTTCGTTCAGCGGTGGCATCGACACCGCCGCGTACACCGCAAGCAAGCACGCGGTGGCGGGGCTCACGAAGGTGCTGGCGAACGAGTGGGGACCGCGCGGCGTGCAGGTGAACGGGATCGCGCCGGGATACTTCGTCACCGATAACACGCAGCCGCTGCGCGATGACTCGGCGCGTTTCGCCGAGATCCGGAGCCGCATACCCGCGGGTCGGTGGGGTGAGCCCGACGATCTGAAGGGAGCGGTGGTCTTCCTCGCATCGAGCGCCAGCGACTACGTCAACGGGCACATGCTCGTGGTGGATGGCGGGTGGATGGCGAGATGAAGGGTGCTCGAGGTGCTCCCAGTTGAGATCGCGATGCAGATGACCTTCCGCTGGTTCGGCCCGGACGATCCCATCCCCCTGGCCCACATTCGCCAGATCCCGGGCGTGCGCGGGGTGGTGAGCGCGCTCCACGATCTTCCTGTGGGCGCAGTGTGGCCGAGGGATCGTCTCGCCGAGCTGGCAGAGCGTATCGACGCCGCTGACCTCTCGCTGGCGGTGATCGAGAGCATCCCCGTGCATGAGGACATCAAGCTCGGACGTCCCACGCGTGACAAGCTGATCGATGCCTACTGCGCCTCCGTGCGGCACATGGGGGAGATCGGCGTCCCGGTGCTGTGCTACAACTTCATGCCGATCTTCGACTGGACACGCACCGATCTCGCGCGTGCCCTGCCTGACGGCTCGACGTCCCTTGCATACGACGACGATGCATTAGCGGCGATCGACCTCTCGCGCGGAACCGGCAACCTCCCCGGATGGGGTGCTGCCTATGACGCCACGAAGCTCGGCGCGCTTCTCGAGGCATACCGCGAGATCGACGAAGAGCGGCTGTGGGAGAACCTGGCGCACTTCCTGGAGCGCGTGGTGCCGGTGGCGGAGAGCAGTGGTGTGCGCATGGCGATTCATCCCGACGATCCGCCGTGGTCCATCTTTGGTCTGCCGCGCATCGTCACCAACGCTCCCGCGCTCGAGCGTCTCGTCCGATTGGTGGATCGCCCGGCCAATGGCGTCACCTTCTGTACCGGCTCGCTCGGCGCCGATGCGGGGAATGATCTTCCGGCGATGGCACGACGTCTCAGTGAGCTCGGTCGTCTGCACTTCGCTCACTGCCGAAACGTCAAGCGAACCGGTCGGCGCCGATTTCACGAGACGTCGCATCCGTCAGCGTTCGGCGACGTCGACATGCTGGCCGTGTTGCGCGTGCTCGCCGACACGGGCTTCAGCGGTCCAATGCGGCCCGATCATGGGCGGATGATTTGGGGCGAGCGCGGTCGTCCGGGCTACGGGCTGTTCGACCGGGCGCTGGGCGCCGTGTACCTGCAAGGGGTGTGGGAGGGCGTGGCGCGAGGAGGCCATTGACAGATCAAGAAAACTTGATACAATAGGGGCATGGCTACCGCCGCACGCACCGACTACACCCGCGCCGCGCGACTCTTTCACGCGCTCTCGGATGAGATCCGTCTCGAGGTCATCGACCTGCTCCGGGACGGAGAACGGTGCGTCTGTGAGCTTACGACCGAGCTCGACATTGCACAGCCACGACTCTCGTGGCACCTGCGTGCCCTCAAGGAGGCCGGCATTCTCACCGACCGGAAGGAAGGGCGATGGGTGTACTACGCACTCGCGCGCGACACGTTCGAGGAAGCGGAATCGGTACTCTCGGTCCTGAAGCCAACCGCGCGGCGCTTGCCGACTCGCAGCTCGTCGTGCTGCTGACCTTTTTATTTCCCCAACATATCAAGAAAACTTGATTATCGGAGACCGAACATGAAGCCCCCAGTGGAGTCGAGCCAGACGGAGCTCTCCCAGCTCCAGGCAGTCGTCAAGGACAAGTACGGGCAGGCTGCTCTTCGCGCGAGCAAGGGTGAGTCGGGCGCCAGCTGCTGCGGATCGAGCGGATGCTGCGGAACCACCACCGAGGCCTGGGACCCGATCACCGCCAATCTGTACGACGAAGGCCAGACCGCCGGCCTCCCCGCCAAGGCGCTCCTCGCGTCGTTAGGGTGTGGGAACCCGACGGCGCTCGCCGAGCTGCACGAGGGCGAAACCGTCCTCGATCTGGGCTCGGGCGGCGGTATCGACGTCCTCCTTTCCGCTCGCCGCGTCGGCCCCACCGGCCACGCCTACGGGCTCGACATGACCGACGAAATGCTCGCGCTGGCCGAAGAAAACCGGCAAAAGGCGGGCGCGACGAACGTCACCTTTCTCAAGGGCGAGATCGAGCATATTCCGCTGCCCGACGCATCGGTCGACGTCATCATCTCCAATTGCGTGATCAACCTTTCGGGCGACAAGCGCGAGGTGCTGCGTGAGGCGTTCCGTGTCCTCAAACCGGGCGGTCGCTTCGCGGTGAGCGACGTCGTCGTACGGGGAGACGCGCCTGAGGCGGTGCGTCGGAGCATGGAGCTCTGGGTCGGGTGCGTCGCCGGTGCCCTGGAGGAGCAGGAGTATCGCACGCTCCTCGCCGATGCAGGGTTCGAGCAGATCGACCTCGAGGTCACGCGGGTGTACGCCGCCGAGGATGCCGCGGCATTTCTCGAAGGCTCCGGACTCGACGCGGCGGAGTTCGCCCGTGAGATCGATGGGAAATTCGTGAGTGCTTTCGTGCGGGCGACGAAGCCCGTCGCGACGGCAAACGTCGGCTGCTGCACGGGGTCCGACGGACGTCCCTGCTGCGTGTAGTGTCATCTGGAGGCAACAAGACCATGCAAGCACACGAAGCGTCGCTCCGTACCGCAACGCGCAGCGACCTCCCGGCGATCGAGCGGCTGCTCGTGTCGAGCGGGTTACCGACGGCTGGAGTCGCGGACGCGCTCGGCGGCTTCGTGGTCGCCGAGAGCGAGCCCGACAAGCGCATCGTGGGAGTGGTGGGTCTCGAGCACTGCTGCGACCAGTATGCGCTGCTCCGCTCCACGGCGGTCGAGCCCGAGTGGCGAGGAACCGGACTCGGGCGACGGCTAGTCACACAGGCGATCGCGCAGGCCGAGTCGCGCGGCATCAAGGCGCTGTATCTGCTGACGACGACCGCCGACCGCTACTTTCCGAGCTTTGGATTCGTGACGACGCAACGCGACGCGGTGCCTGACGAGGTCAAGCAGTCCGTCGAGTTCCGGGAAGCGTGTCCGTCCTCGGCCACGGTCATGGCGCTCGCGCTCGATTGACGATGCGCTACGCTCTCATCTCCGACATTCACGCCAACCTGCCGGCGCTGGAGGCGGTGCTGCGCGACGTCGCGATGCGCGAGGGCGTAGATGCGACGTACCACCTGGGCGACCTCGTCGGATATGCACCATGGCCAAACGAGGTCGTCGAGACGCTCATCGCGGCCGGCATCTCGGGTGTGGCGGGAAACTATGACTCCACGGTCGCGGCCGACTACAAGCACTGTGGGTGCCAGTACGAAGATCCGCGGCAGGAGGAGCTGTCGCACGTCTCCTATGCGTGGACGCGCGCGCACGTCTCACCGCGGACCAAGGCGTTTCTGGGTGGGCTACCGTTTCGGATCGACATCCGGCCTAACGGTGGCCACGTCGCCGGGCCGACCGTGACCCTCGTTCACGGCAACCAGACGCTCAACACCGTGTACGTCCATCAAGATCGCTCCGACGCGTTCCTCGAGAAGATGGGCTCCGGGCTCGGCGCGCGCGCCGGCGATGTCGTGTGCTTCGGTCACACGCACGTGCCGTGGCATCGCGTCGTGGAGGGCGTGCACTACGTCAATACAGGCTCGGTCGGCCGGCCGAAGGATGGCGACTGGCGGGCGAGCTACGTCGTGCTCGATGTCGAGGCGGGCAGCGTCAACGCCGAGATTGTGAGAGTCGACTATGACGTCGAGGCGGCGGCACAGGCGATCATCGCCAGCGAGCTTCCCGACGACTTCGCCGACTATCTTCGGCAGGGTGGGGTGGCAGCTACGGCGCGAGCATCACATCCGGCGGGCGGACCCTGAGGTAGACCGCGATCCCGGCCGGCCTCCGCGTTCCGTACGACTCCGCGAGTGATGCCGGAATCCAGTTGATGGATGCTCGAAAGCCAGCGCCGATGGCCGCGGATTCCGTTCTCACCAGGTCGCGGGCGTATCCGGCGACGAAGGAATGAATCGGGAAGTCCGCGTCTCCCGCGCCCTCGATGACCAGGTCGTCGGCGCTCTTGCGCACGAACTCGTAGCGCGCGAAGACACTGTGGCCCCTCACCTGGAGATCGCTCTCGGCGGCGAAGCTGGGCTCCGCTCCGTGACCGTGGTCGTTGGCGGCCCAGAGCAGCATCGTCGACCAGCCTCCGCCGACGCCTGGGTGCGCGAAGAGGAGCGAGGCTCCGAAGCGCCGCGTCGACTCATCGGGGTCGCTGGCTTCCGGGCTCTCGAGAAAGCCATACCATCCCGACAGACTCAGGCGCTGTGTTGGATTCAGCGTTAGGCGACCCGCCCACGAGTCGAGTGGCCGGAGATCGAGGTTCCAGCGATTCTCATCCGGCTCGCGGCCATTGAACCACGAGCCCTCCAGCTTCCAGTGTCGCGAGAAGATGCCGCCGGTGACGACGCCAAAAGTAATGTGGGTAGCGTCCTGCCAATGGTGGCCGAGTGGCGCGAGCGGATCGCTCTGCGCCGATGGCCGGTGCATGAAAGCAACGGGTCCCATCGCAGGCTCGCCGGCAAAGCCTGCATACACCGAGAGGGCGAGATTGTCGGAGACCGGCTGCTCGTACATTCCTGCCAGCTCCATGATGAGATCGTGCGGATGCTGGCGGTCGACGAGCGGACGCCCCTCGAACGTCTCGCCGGTCTGAAGCAGCAAGGGGTAGCCTTCGGCGCCGATGGTGAACGGCTCGAGACTCGTCATCGCATGCAAGTGCAGAAGCCCGGGGCCGAGTCGCCGCATGAGCATCAACATCTCCCAGTCGATCAGGCCAACCTGATCGTCGCCGCGGCGCGAGTACTGGCGATCGTACTGGAGAAAGGCGACACCATGGAGCATCACCGACCAGTCGCCCCACGTCGTATGGATCGCGCGCATAGGGGTGACGTCGGGAACCCACGTCGTGCCCGATCCCATACGTGCGTGCGAGATGCCGAGCGCACCAGCGATCATGCCGTGCATCGAGTGATCGACAGGGGCGGACGGCGCTGCTGGGGGATGCTCGTGCTGCGACCTGGCTTGCGACGGGCTCAGCAGGAGTGTCGCGACTAGCGCGAGAGCCGGCCGGCGCACGAGCGACGACGAGAGCCCTGAACGGGTGCTGCTCACGCGCATCAGCGCGGCGCCGTACGAAGTCGCTGATGGATGACGAACGCGAGCACGCCAATCGCCAACCCGTTCACGGGATGGAGCGCCGACAGCTCGGGAAGCGTGTATCGCGGCACATGGATCAACAGTGGTTGCATGATGATGAGAACGAGCACGCCGAATGCGCGGCCGAGATCAGGGAGACTTCGCCGCGCGATCGCCGCGGAGATGAGCGACACCAGCGCCACCAGCACCAGGAAATACCCAATGAGTGCATGCGGCACCATGCTGCCGGCGCGGAAAATACCGAAGCCCGCTGCGTAGAACTGCACCGGGATGAGGAGCAGGATCAACGCGTTCGTGAGGCGATGCGTCCTGAGACACAGCGGCTGCAGGAAGGGAGCGGGTTGGGCAGTCGTCGCGATCGCATTCATGGACACCTCGGCGTTTGATGAGCCGCCTCTCGGAAATCGTCAAGTTTTGTGTAAGGACGCAACATGCGGGGCGCCGGTGGTGTCGTAGGGATGAGCCTTCGTTCTCCCGCTTCCAGGCATCCCCATGCGATTCGCTTCTTTGGCACTCCGCGCGCTAGGCACGATCGCGGCCTTCATTGGCTGTACGATGACGCCATCAGCAGGTTCACCGGATCGCGCGGCGCGCGCAACCCCTTCGTCGGTGATCAATTCCGTTCTGCGCGATCGGGGGTACGTCGGCATCCCGACGAGGCGGCTAAAATCGGGTCACTATCAAGCAATGGCGCAGGTTGACGGACAACGGCTGTCACTCATCATCGATTCCGGTGCGTCGACGAGCATCCTCGATAACGCCAGTGCGCTGAGGCTCGGCCTCTCGCTTCGCCGCAGCCGCACCCGCGTGTCCGGCCTCGGCGCACCCGCGCAGCGCGCTCTGAGCGGTCGACTCGATGACGTCCGCCTCGGCGGGCTGCATCTCGATTCGCTCCCGGTGGTCGTGCTCGATCTCTCGCACGTGAACCAGAGCTTGCGCGAAGAGGGTATCGAGCTCGCCGATGGGGTGATCGGCGCGGACCTCCTCGCCGAGCGAGAGGCGGTGTTCGACTTTACGAGCGGCGTACTCTACCTGAGGTGATGTGAGACAAGGGGTCAGGAGTCAGGAGTCAGGGATCAGGGGGTGTCAGGGAAGAGGTTTCAGGAGTCGCGAGTCGTACTCCTCGAACCTTCTCCCTGACACCCCCTGATCCCTGACTCCTGACTCCTGACCCCTTGTCCTGTCAGGCGCCCCGCCTCACGTAGGTCCTGAACAGCGCATCCAGCTCCCGCTCCGGATCGGAGCACACGCCCTCGTGGATCGGCGAGCTCTGGATGACGTCCGACCGCGGCGCCGTGAGCCAATGAAAGCGCTCGGAGGGAGGTGTCAGCGCTACTGGGCCGGCGGATTCATCGCCGTCGCAGATGGCGCGCACGGATCGCAGGTACCGCGCGAGGAGCTCCGCGTCCACCTCGGGCACCTGCGCTCGAAGCTCGTCGATGTCGGTGAGGGAGCGCATCCCCAGGTAGTCCACGGTGCGCGCGTGCAGCACCACACCCACCGGAACGAACGCGCCGATATGCGGATGTGGCACGGCGCGCAGCACCGCGAAGTCGTAGGAAACCGAGCGCGATCGAGGCATCATCGACGCGCCGACAGGCGGTGCGGTGGCGTGTCGCGCATGTGAATGCGCGCGCGGGCCGCTTCCTGCACGAAGACGCGCGGTCCATCGCGCCGTCGCGTCAGGTAGTCGAAGTAACGAGCGCGTGCGTCGTCTCCCGCGGTGAATTCCTGCCCGCGCGTGGGATCGAGGAGCAGGGCGTCGGGCACGTTCATCAAGACTTGCGTGATGCATTCATCGGTGAGCGTCGCGGCGAGGTCGGCGTCGGTCGCCTCGAGACTCGCGCTGCGGCCGAGCAGCACGTGCTCGCGGATTCGCGGAAAAGGGGTGAGGGTACGTGCGTCGTCGACGGTCGGCCAATCGTGATGCGCGTAGAGCGCTGCGCCGTGGTCGATGAGCCAGGGGCGGCGCTCCCAGATCAGCACGTTGGGATTGCGATGGGTGCGATCGGGGTTCGTCACGTACGCGTCCAGCCAGACCACACGCGTGGCCAGCTCGGCCGTGATGAGCTCGCCGGCGGCGCTGTTGTCGTAGTTGAATGCGCCGTCCAGGTATCGAAGGCCGACGTTGACGCCGTGGCTGGCTCGCAGGACATCCTGGATCTCGGAGTCGGGCTCGCTGCGCCCGAACGACGCGGGCACCTCGATGAGCGCGAGGCTCGGTATCGGCAGGCCCAGCGCGCGGGCCAACATTCCGACGATGAGCTCGGCCACGAGCGCTTTGGCGCCCTGGCCTGCTCCGCGGAACTTCACCACGAACAGCCCGCCCCCGTCGGTATCGACCACAGCGGGTAGCGATCCGCCTTCACGGAGCGGCTGCAGGTATCGCGTGGCGGTGTAGGTCGGTAGCTCGGACACGCCACCGAATCTCGCGTCCCCCCCGCTCGGCGGGAAGCGCGTCCTTCGGCAACCGCGCTAAACTCGAGCGGTCGCCGCCCGGTTCGGAGCCGTGAGCTTCGCTTCTCGGACGGTGAGATCGTCCACGCGTCCCAGGTCCACATCCACGCCCAGGCCGGGCCGGTCGAGCGGGACGCGAACCATTCCGTCGGCGTTCATCGTCCATTCCGGCGTCACGATGTCCCGCTCCCAGTACCGCGCACTCGGGCTCACGTCGCCCGGCTTGGTGAAGTTGCGGAGCGACGCCAGCGCCACGTTGCAGGCGCGTCCGATACCGCTCTCGAGCATACCGCCGCACCAGACGGGAATCCCCTTCGTCTCGCAGAAGTCGTGAATGGCGAGTGACGCTGTGAATCCTCCGACGCGTCCCGGCTTGATGTTGACGATGCGTCCGCTGCCGAGCGCCGCCATGTCGCGCGCGCGGTCGACCGAGGTGATGGACTCGTCGAGACAGATCGGCGTCGTCAGGCGGCGCTGAAGGGCGGCGTGCTGCACGAGATCATCGAACGCAAACGGCTGCTCGATCATCATCAGCTCGAGGGCGTCGAGGCGGGCGAGGTGCTCGGCGTCGGCGATGGTGTAGGCGTTGTTCGCGTCGGCCATCAGCGGCGCCGTTGGCCCGAGCGCCACGCGGACGGCGCCGACGTAGGCGATGTCGGCGCCCGGCTGGATCTTGATCTTCACCTTGCGATAGCCTAACGCCAACGCCGCGCGCGCTTTTTCTACGAGCACCTCGGGCGAGGGCTGGATGCCGAGCGAGATGCCGGTGGCGATCTGGGATCGGGTGCCGCCGAGCAGATTGGCCAGCGAGGTACCGAGCCGTTCGGCGGCCAGGATCCAAACTCCCATCTCGACCGCGGCTTTCGCCATCAGGTGTCCGCGGAAATCGCGCTCGAGTGCCGGGAAGACGTCACGCACATCGCTGAACGACCGCCCGAGCACGCGCGGGGCAACCCACTCGGTGATCGCGTGCCATGCGGTATCGATCGTCTCGGAGCTGTAGTTCGGGTGCTCGCCGGCGACACACTCGCTCCATACGGCGACCCCGTCGGCGTCGACGATCTCGAGGAGCGCGATGCGACGCTCGTCGACCACCCCACTCGAGATCCGGAAAGGCTCGCGCAGCGGGAGCCGGATCTCGCGCAGCGAGATCCGCTCAACGCGCAGCATGTACCAATTCAGTCGGGACAGCCGTCGAGGATGGCAATCCGCGTGGCGACAACTCGTAGGATGGCAGCTCGTCTCCCTGACCGCGGCGGAAGCCGACCACCTCGTACCCGCGACCGAGGTACGACTCGAACGCCGCGCGGGTCACCTGACGCCAGACGGCGCGCCGCTCGCCCGGTTCCGCCTCCAGGTCGGTGGGGATGGCGATGCGAACGACCGACGCGTCGAGCAGGCCGTTGAGAGACGGCAGACCGTCGGCCGCGGGCGGGTTCACCAGCAGACCGAGGCGCGACGTGCGCTCGACGGGATCAGGCGGTCTGGTGAGATCCCAGGCGACGATCACGCGATCGGTGGGGAGGGCGCCGTGTATCGGACTGCCCGTGTTGGTTCCGTACATGTCGGGGACGTATTCGATGGCTCGTGCGCCGAGGCGCGTGAGATTGAGGTGAGCGTTTCGGGCGACGAGCGGGTCGAAGGTCCAGTGCATGGTCTCGACGCCCACGGCGCGCACGAGATCGCGCTGATACAGCTTGAGTCGCTGCCCAATGTGGCCGCCCCGAGCGTCGGCGCGGACGGCCAACATGTCCGACCAGTGCACGAGCCGGCCGTTGAGGGGCCCGGTCATCCCGAACACGAAGCCGAGCATGCGGCCGTCGGGAGCGAACGCGCCGGCGCACACCCCCCCGAGCTTCTGGGCGACCATGAGGATCACCGGCGGCACGATTTCCCGGAACCCGTTCCCCCAGGTCTCTTCCTGAATGGCCAGACACTCCTGATACTCGCGGAGTCCCGACACGCGGCGCAGGGTGATGCCATCCGGTCCGCGCAGGGCGTTGTCGTGCGTCTCGGGGTCCGCGGGAGTGCGGGCTCGCTGCATGTGGTCTTCGCGCGCTGTAAGGGCGAGGAAAAGGAGCTGGATGGCGGGCGGACGTCCAGAAACTTGTCTTGCGCTTCGTCGCGCGGGAGGCGTAATATAGCGTGTACGCCGCACTGTATACAGTATTGGTCGCAGCGATGGAGCCAGCCCGGCCGCCCGCCGCGCGCTGGCCGACCTCCTACCCGTCCCACGCCAATGCGCATTCTCTCGTCGATCCGCGCTGTCGGCCACCCGGCCAACTCACGGTGGCGCGCCACGTTGGGCATCGCCTCACTCGTCGTTCTCGCGCCGGTCATTGCCGCCGCACAACAGGGGACGGTCGCCGGCGTGGTCGTCAAAGCCGGCGTGATGACCCCAGTCGAAGGCGCGAATGTCCGCGTCCAGGGAACGACCTTCGGCGCCGCGACCGACGCGGCCGGCCGCTTCCGGATCACCGGACTTTCCGGCGACCAGGTCACGCTCGAGGTGCGCCGACTGAGCTTTCAGCCGGCGACGCAAGTCGCGCGAGTCGGCGAAATCGCCATTCGCATCGTTCTCACCGAGGCGGCCGTCGAGCTCGATCAAGTCGTCGTGACGGGCACGGGTATCGGGGAGCGGCGCCGAAGCCTTGGAAACACCGTGGCAACGATCGATGCCGCCCAGGAGCTCGAGCGTTCAGCGGCGCCGAACCTGGGCACGCTGCTTCAGTCGCGCGCTCCGGGCGTCATCATCGCGCCCAACTCGGGGCGTGTCGGCTCCGGGCCGACGGTATGGATACGCGGCCGATCGAGTTTATCGCTCTCCAACGAGCCGATCGTATACATCGACGGCGTTCGGGTGAACAACGCCGTGAATCAAGGGCCGCCGAGTGCCGGCGCGCTCGGCGCGCAAAACTCGCAGGTCGCGTCACGGCTGAACGACATCGCGCCGGAGGACATCCAGGACATTGAGATCATCAAAGGTCCGGCGGCGGCGACCATCTACGGGACGGAAGCGGCGAACGGGGTGATCCAGATCATCACCAAGAAAGGCGTTGCGGGGCCGGCACGGTTGACGGTGCGCACCGAGCAGGGCGCGCAATGGTTCCGGGATCCCGAGGGACGCATCACCACCAACTACGCTCGCAACACCGCGGGTGAGATCGTTCCCTGGAATCCCATCCAGCAGGAAGAGGATCGCGGGACGCCGGTGTTCTCGACCGGCCGCACGCAATCCTATCACCTCGCGCTCTCGGGCGGACGCGAGCAACTGACCTACTACCTGTCGGGCACGTACAACGACGATGAAGGAATCGAGCCTAACAACTTCGGAAAGACGTTCAGCGCCCACGCGAACGTCCGCACCGCGGCGACCGACAAGATCGACATTGGGGCCACCCTGCATTTTGTGCGCAGCAACCTTCACCTCGGCACCGACGGGGGCGTTTCACCGTTGCTGGGAATGTCGATTGGCCATCCGCTCGTCTTTCCCGCCAATCGCGGGTTCGGCTTCGCGCCGCCGGAAGTCCCGCAGCAGCTCTACGACAATGCTCAGGACATCAACCGCTTCACCGGTGGGACGACACTGAACCACCGGCCGGCCAGCTGGTTCGCCCACCGGCTCACGCTCGGTCTCGACTACACCTCGGACGACAGCCGGGCGCTCGAGCGATTCGCCCCGCCTGAGCTCAGGCCATTCGTGGCGGCGCTTGTTGGAGCAGCCGCCGCTGATGGGCGCATCACGCAGACGCTGCGCAACCACAGCTACATCACGGGCGACTACTCGGGCACGGCGACGTTCGCGATTACCCCAGCGATCTCGTCGGCGACGTCGGTTGGCGGACAGTGGGTGCGAAAGCAGCTCAAGAACAGCGCGCTGTCGGGTCAGCGGTTCCCCGCGCCAGGCGTTGAAACCGTCTCGGGGACGACAGTCGCCGGTACGCCGACGCAAGAGCTCATCGTCAACACGACCATGGGTGTCTACGGGCAGCAGCAGTTTGGGTGGAACGACCGCCTCTTCCTCACCGCCGGCGTGCGTGTCGACAACAACTCGGCGTTCGGCGAAGACCTCGACTGGGTCACGTACCCGAAGGTCAGTGCCGCGTGGGTGATCAGCGAGGAGTCGTTCTGGAGCGGATTCGGCAATGTCGTCAATACCCTGAAGCTCCGCACCGCATACGGACAATCCGGCCAGCAGCCGAACACGTTTGTTGCGCTTCGCACGGTGACCAATGCACCGCGCGCCAACGGGATACCGGGCGTGACTCCGGGCTCGCTCGGGAATCCGGATCTCAAGCCGGAGCGCGGGACGGAGTGGGAAGCCGGTTTCGAGGCGGGCCTCTTCGATCGCCTGAGCCTGGACTTCACCTACTACACGAGGCGGACGAAGGACGCGATCCTAACGAGGCAGCTCGCGCCATTGGGTGGGTTCGCCGGGGATCAGACGGTCAACATTGGCGAGACGAGCGGCAGTGGGATCGAGCTTCAGGCGAATTTCAGAGCGATCACGCTCGACCGCTTCGCGTGGGAGATCGGCGGGAACGTCAGCACCAACAAGGACCGAATCGAAGACATGGGCGGCGTCCCGTCCGGTGCTGGGGCCATTCGTAACGTCGAGGGCTACCCGATCGCGGGCTGGTGGACGAAGCGCATTGCCAGCGCGACGCGCGATCCCGCGACTCACGCGATCACCAACATCTTGTGCGTGGCCGGGCCATCCGGTGGTACGCCGGTCCCCTGCGCGCAAGCCCTTCCCATTTTCGTCGGGACGCAGACGCCGAAGGTCCTGGGGAATGTGACGAACACGTTCTCGATCGGCCAGCGCCTAACGCTGTACGGCATGGTGGACTTCAAGCGGGGTCACAACTTACAGAACGCGAACGCCGCGAACGCCTGCGCCTTCGGCGTCTGCGAAGCGCGCCATTTCCCCGAACGGTACTCGACGGCGTACCTCGCGGGGATTGCCCCCTCATCGACGACCGCTGGCGTGGGGGATCAGTTCATTGAGGACGCCTCGTTCGTGAAGCTGCGCGAGATCTCCGCGACGTATCGGCTGCCCGAGAATTGGGTGAGTCGAGCCGGCATTGCGACCGCGGCGCTGACCGTGGCGGGACGCAACCTCGCAACCTGGACCGACTTCAACGGACCAGATCCCGAGGTTCGCTACACGGGCGTCCCACCGACGCAGGGGTCCTTTCCGCAGGATCAAGGTCTCTTGCCCGCGCTCACGCAGTTCGTCGTGTCCCTCAACCTCGGATTCTGATCATGCGCACCCTTTTTCGAGGGAGAGAGGCGTCGTACGCGCTGGTGGTGTTGCCGCTAGCCGTCGCCCTATTCGCCTGCGATGATCTCACCAATCTCGAGCAGGACAACCCGTCGCAGATCCTCGCCAACGACGCGTACGTTCCGCGAAACGCGACGCTGCTCGTCAATGGCGCGATCGGAGATTTCGAGTGCGCGCTCTTCCGGTATACGACTGCCGCAGGGTTGCTCGGCGATGAGCTCGTCAATGCCTTCGCGAACGCAGCGCAGGACAACTACGACCGACGCAGCCACCCGCTCACCGGCCCGTACGCGGACGGCTGTGGTGGCGCGCAGCTCCCGGGCGTGTACACGTCGCTCTCGGTCGCTCGCGCGTCAGCCGACACGGTCCTCGCGCGACTCCAGGAGTGGACGGATGCGGAGATGGTGCCCGGTGTGAACCGCACGCAGCTCATCGGACAGGCCGCGGCGTACGCGGGCTACAGCCTGGTTCTGTTAGGCGAAGGGATGTGCAGCGCGGCGATCAACGTGGGACCGGAGCTGACGCCGGAGCAGCTCTTCGGTGAAGCGCAGACGCGATTCAACACGGCGATCACCGCCGCCACAACCGCCAACGACAGCATCACGCTCAGACTCGCGCGGCTGGGACTGGCGCGCACGGTGCTGAACCTCGCGTACGCAGGGACGCCCGCCAACCCGAACGATCCGAATCTCACGCTCGTTGCGCAGGCGGGCGCTCTCGCGGCGCAGATTCCGGCTGGCTTTGCCGTGAACGCCGTCGCGCTCGTTACGGGAACGAACCGACAGCAGAACATTGTCTTTGCGCACAGCGGAGGCACTGGCTCGACAAACTTCTCCTCCGTCGACCCGACGTTCGACAGCCTGCGATTCGCCGGTGTGCTGGACCCGCGCGTGCCCGTCTTTAACACGGGCGCCGTGGGCGCCGATAACGCCACGATCGTCCGCCAACAGCGGAAGTACGCGAACCTCGGGTCACCGATTCCGTTCGCGCGGACGAACGAAGCGCGCCTGATCGAGGCGGAGGCGAAAGCACTGGCCAACGATCTGACCGGGGCCGTCACCATCATCAACGCGCTGCACACGGCGGCGGGCATCCCGGCGTATGACGGTACGGGAAAGACGCAAGCCGAGGTGCTCGCGCAGGTACGCGAGGAGCGGCGACGCGAGCTGTTCCTCGAGAGCCACCGGCTGGGCGACATGCGGCGCCTCAACCTGCCGCTGCTCCCCGCCGTGGGTGCGACGTTCCCGCGCGGTGGACTCTACGGCGACCAGCGCTGCTTCCCGTTGCCGGCCGTCGAGCGAAACAACAATCCCAACATTCCCGATGTTTGAGAAGCGCGCGGACCACGTACTACGCGTAGCGCGTAAGGTTCTTTGCGCACTGGCGGTCGTGTCGTCGGCCGCCAGCGCGCAGACTGCCGGCGAGGCGGCGTTCGTGTTTCGCATGGGCACCGACACGATCGGCATCGAGCGATTCAACTCGTCAACCGGCGGAATTTCCGGCGAGGTCCTGCTGCAGGGGCAGCCTCGCTTCACTTACCTCGCGACTCGTGAGGCGGCGGGCCGCATTGGCGAGCTGTATCTCGTCGCATACCCGGCGGGCAGCGGGCCGGACGCGTCCGCCCTTCAGTCGGTCAGGCTGCGGCTCGTCGCGGACACCGGCATCGCCGAGATCACGGCCGGCGGCAGCACGCAGACCCAGCGTCTTCCCTCGAAGGCGGACGCGTTCCTGATGCTCAACAGCTCCTTCGGCATGACCGAAGTGGCGCTGGAGCGCATGAGCGGCGCGAACCGCGACAGCGTCACCTTCCCAGTGCTGCTCGCTGCCGGCGGCCAGACGCTGTCGGCGACGGCGCGTCGCGTGTCACCCGACTCGGTGATCGTGACGATCGGTCCCTCACAGACCCACCTCGCCCTGCGCGGCACGCGCATCCTTCGCGCGCACGTTCCCGCGCAACGGCTCGTCGTCGAGCGGGTCGAGGGGGAGGCCGTTCGCCGGCTCGCGCTCGGGAAGCCGGACTACTCCGCCCCAGCGGGGGCGCCCTATCGCGCCGAGCACGTTCGCATCCCCACGCCGTCCGGACACGTGCTGGCAGGTACGCTGACGATTCCTGGGAGCGCGAGCGGTCGTCTTCCCGTCGTCATCACGATCTCGGGCAGCGGACCGCAGGACCGCGACGAAAGCATCCCGATCGTCCCGGGCTTCCGCCCGTTCCGGCAAATCGCCGACACGTTAGGCAGGCGCGGCATTGCCGTCCTGCGCCTCGACGACCGTGGCACCGGCGAGTCCACCGGTGACTTCGCGAAGGCGTCGTCAGCCGACTTTGCCGACGACGTGCGCGCCGCGATCGCGTGGCTCCGCGCGCGGCCTGACGTCAATCCGGCGCGCATCGCCCTGCTCGGCCACAGCGAGGGAGCGATGATCGCGCCCATGGTGGGCGCGACAGATCCGAAGCTGGCGGGGATCGTCCTCATGGCCGGACCGTCGAAGCGCGGGCGGGAAGTTCTCGACCATCAGATTCGGTATGGCGTCGAGCATGATTCCTCGATCGCACCGGCCAAACGCGACTCTGCATTCGCGGCCTCGAGGATTGCCGCCGACACGACCGCCGCGCCGCCGCCGTGGATGAAGTTTTTCCTGGCGTACGAGCCACTGCCGACGATCCGGAAGGTCAAGGTGCCGGTGCTGGTTCTGCAGGGCGCGACCGATCAGCAGGTGACGGCCGATCAGGCGGAAGCGATCGGCGCGGCCCTGCGGCAAGCCGGAAACCGCGACGTGACCGTCCGTGTTCTCCCCAATCGGAATCACCTCTTTCTCCCTGATTCGATCGGGAATCCCGCGGGATACGTGCGACTGCCGAGCGGGAAGATCGGGCCGGATGTCATGGGGGAGATCGCGAATTGGGTCGTGCCCCGGCTCAGTAACTGACGAACTGCAGCCGCGGATTTACGCGTATGGAGCACGGATACGGCAACGGCATTTTTCAACGCAGAGGACGCAGAGGTCGCAGAGGTCTGCCGCCTTGAACTACAACGGCAGGAGCTTTTGTTAACAGCCTTGCCGTTTGACGTTTGCCGTGGCAGTTCCTCTGCGTCCTCTGCGTTGAGAAGCCGTTGTCGTTGCTGTTGCCGTTGCCGTCCTCAGAAAGCAAGCGCTCACTAGTCTCCGCGAGATCGCCATGACTTGCACACGATTCGTCTATGCGCTGGCCACGATCGTCCTGATCGCACCGGTCAGCCTGAACGCTCAGGCCCGCGAGCCGTACCCGGGGCTCGACGCCTACGTCGAGACCGCCCGGAAAACGTGGAAGGTTCCCGGGGTCGCGATCGCGATCGTGCGCAACGACTCCGTCATCTACGCGCGGGGGTACGGCGTCAAGGACATCACGAAGCCGGACCGCGTGACCGATCGGACGGTATTCGCGATCGGCTCGTCATCGAAGGCGTTCACCGCCGCCGGCGTTGCGCTCCTCGTCGACGAAAAGAAGGTGGCGTGGGACGATCCGGCCGAAAAGTACCTCACCGGCTTTCACGTCTTCGATCCGTATGCCTCGCGCGAGCTCACCATCCGCGACCTCCTCAGTCACCGCAGCGGGCTCGCCCGCGGCGACATGCTCTGGTACGGGAGCGAGTTCGACCGCGATGAGATCATGCGTCGCACGCGCTTCCTCGCGCCGTCGTGGAGTTTCCGGGCACAGTTCGGCTATCAGAACCTGATGTACCTCGCCGCCGGGCAGCTCACGGCACGGGTCGCGAACACGACATGGGATGACTTCATCGAGCGGCGGATCTTCGCGCCGCTTGGCATGACGGAGAGCAACACAACCATCAAGAAGCTCGCGTCGATGCGCGACGTCGCGACGCCGCACGCCGACATTGACGACACGGTCCGCGTCATCCCCTGGCGCAACATCGACAACATTGCGCCGGCCGGCTCCATCAACTCGCACGTCGTCGACATGGCGCAGTGGGTTCGACTGCAGCTCGGGAAGGGAAAGTACGGCGGCAAGCAGATCATCAGCGAACGACAGATCGAAGAGATGCACACCCCGCACACCGTCGTTCGCCTCGAAGGGGCCTGGAAGCGAATCAATCCCGGAGCGCATCTCCTGGCGTACGGACTCGGCTGGTTCCTGAGCGACTACGAAGGCCGGCTCGTCGTGCAGCACGGTGGCAACATCGATGGAATGAGCGCTCTCGTCGCGATGCTGCCCGAGGAAAAGCTCGGCGTCGTGGTGCTGACGAACATCAGCCAGAGTGCATTGCCGTACGTGATCATGCAGAAGCTCTGGGATTTGCATCTCAAGACGCCGAAGGCGAAAGACTGGAACGCGGAGATGTTCAGGGTGACCGATTCGCTGCTCGCACGGGCGCGGGAGGCGCAGAAGAAGCGCGAGGCGGAGCGCGTGCCCAACACGAAGCCGTCGCTGTCGCTTGCGCAGTATGCGGGCGTCTACGTCGACAGCATGTACGGGGAGATTCGAGTGCGCGGCGACAGCGCGAAGCTCCGCATTGATCGTGGCCCTGCGTTTCAGGGCGAGCTGGAGCACTGGCATTTCGACACGTTCCGCGCACGCTGGGGCGCGCGATCACTCGGAACGTCGTTCGTGACCTTCCGCCTCAATGCGCAGGGCAAGGTCGACGAGCTCCAAATGGATCTCGGCGGCGCGCCGACGAACTTCAAGCGCCGGCCGGAGCCGGCGCCCGAGGTGCGCGCCGCGGGGGGAACACCCCGGTAGGCGGTGCGGCGGTGACGACGTGACCACGCAAGCGACGCCCGTGCCGAAGTCCTTTGGCACGATGGCGCCGGCATGGCCGATCACGCTCGACGACGTGCAGCGAGCACGCGAGCGGATCGCGCGCTACCTGACGCCGACGCCGCTGCGCGGCTATCCGCAGCTCGATGCGCGGATGGCCGCCGGCACGTCACTCCTGATCAAGCACGAGAATCATCAGCCGACGTGCTCCTTCAAGGTGCGCAACGGCCTGTCCTTCGTGACAGGACTCAGCGCCGATGAGCGTGCCCGAGGCGTCGTCGCCGCATTGACAGGAAATCACGGCCAGGGGATCGCGTACGGTGCGTCACTCCTCGGCGTGCGCGCCACGATCTGCGTTCCGGTGGGGAACAACCCGGAGAAGAACGCGGCGATGCGCGGATGGGGCGCCACCGTCATCGAGGAAGGGCGCGACTACGACGAGTCCGTCGAGGTAATGCTGCGCGTCGCGCGCGAGCAGAACATGGCCGTTGCGCACTCCACGAACGATCTGCGCGTCATTGCCGGAGCGGCGACGATGAGCCTGGAGATGCTCGAGCAGTCCAGCGGGCTCGATGCGATCGTGATCGCCGTCGGCGGCGGATCGCAGTCGGTAGGCGCGCTCACGGTGGCGCGTGAGCTGGCTCCCGCGCTGAAAGTCTACGGCGCGCAGGCGGCCGGCGCACCGGCGATCCATGACTCGTGGCACGCGCGCACTCCGTTGAGCACCGAGCGGGCGAACACGTTTGCCGAAGGCGTCGCGACGCGCCAGCCGTACTCGCTCACCTTCGCGACGCTGGTGGAAGGACTCGAGGGATTCGTGACCGTGAGCGAGGCGGAGATGGCGGAGACGATTCGCGTCGTGCTCACGCTGACGCACAACATGGTCGAGGGAGCGGGCGCGCTCGGTCTGGCCGCCGCGATCAAGCTGCGTGATCAGCTGAAGGGAATGCGCGTCGGCGTGATCTTCTCCGGCGGCAATCTCGATACGAAAGTGCTCGAGCGGATTCTGCGCGGCGCGCTCTAGGAGCGACAGGCGCCATCAGGACTTTGAACCGTCGCGATTAGCTATCGCAGAGAATCAAGGCGCCTTTGCAACAAGGACGACAAATCTTCCTTGTCCCACGTCATTGGTGATCTCTTGCAGAAGGTCTCGGCTTGAGCGCCAAGCCATTGTTCGTACCCTGACGTCTTGAGTGTTGCGAAAGGAGTCCATTCAGTCCTGCCGCTTTCCGCTGCTGGCAAAAACTCGCCGCACAACCTGTACTGTCTTGTCCCATCCGAAGCGATGACGTAGCCACTGCGCACATCACGAAAGCGGACAGGAAACGGTGGGCGGTGGGTGTGGAAATCAGTGGCGGCCGATGTGAGGAGAAACTCGACGGACGGGTTGAGCGGGGCTGTCGTCAGCGGGGATTGACCGCTAGGAACTGGAGCGGTGCTGCAGGCTGCGACGACGCCTGTCGAGAATAACGCCACGATACGTCGCATGACTTCTCCTTTGGTTCGGCCCCGTGATTGGCTACTAGCGACGCGCGGCGTCGAGCAGAGATCGGCTGAGGGCTCGCGGGTCAGCACCGTTGGCGTTGATCAGCACCACCACCCCGATCTGTTCCGACGGAGAGAGTAGCACATTGCTCGCAAACCCAGGATCGCTGCCACTGTGATACACCAGTTGGCGGCCCTCCTGGACCGGAAGGAACCAACTGAGCCCGATGGCCAGGCTGTCGTACGGGAATACGTAGCCCGCCCTGCGCACCTGCTCGGCGATGGTCGCTCGGATGTCCCGATATGGGCGCCACAGGTCGTCGTAGGCAGACGCGGGCAGGATTCGCCGCTGATCGAGGGCACCACGCCCCAGGTTGGCGGCTGCCCATTGGAGCATGTCATCGAGGGTGGAGTGTAGCGTAGAGCTCCCACCATGGCGGCGGTTATAGGGATAGTAGCCGACCGCGCTCCCATCACGCCGGTGACCACGCGCCATTCGGGCGGAGTCGATATCGCTCATCAACAGCGTGCTCCGGCGCATGCCCAGCGGAGTCAGGATACGCTGCTGAATGACTATTTCGAACGGCCGCCCGTCGGCCTTGGCGATCGCGTCCGCGAGCACGTCAAAGCCACGGTTGCTGTAACGCCACTGGGATCCGGGCACGAACTCGAGGCGCGCGGACGCCAAGCTCCGAACGTATCGCTCGACGGCCCCGTCGTCGTACTCCGGCTTGGTCCAGCCGAAGTCGCTCGTGTCCCCCGTGCCAGCGGTGTGGGTCAGCAGTTGACGGATCGTGATCCGCTCAGCGCCCGGCCCCTGCATTGAGAAGTACGGCAGATACCGTTGCACCGGACAGTCGAGGCACATCTTGTCCGCGGCCACGAGCTGCATCACGGCGGTCGCGACGAACGGCTTGGTGACAGACGCAAGGTGGAAAACGGTCTCCCCATCGATCGGTGGCGACCCGGGTCCAGCCTGATGGCCCACGCCCATTCGAAGAATGACCTCGCCGCGCCGCCAGACCCCGGCGGCAAGACCGGGCAGTCGATGCTGGTCCGCAAAGTCCTGGACGATGGCCTCGAGTGCCTGCGGCGTGCCCGAGTGAGAGCGGGCGGGCTGACTCGTGCGCGAGCATCCTGCGAGGCACACCAGCACCCCGATCGCCAGTGCACGTGCGCTTTCGGCTCTTCCCTTCATGCGTTCACCGCCGGTGAGGTGCCGTCACCGCAGACCCGTTGTCGGAGACTTCAGGACGGCGCTAGCGTCGCCCGTAGCCGCACAAGGGTAGCGGTGAGGCTAGTCATCTCCTCGGGAACCAGGGGCTTCTATGCGTCCATTTGCGAGATGTGTGACGACGGCTGGGATTCTAGTCGTGGCGGCCGCGTGCCGAGATGCCACTGCACCATCGAGTCTCGCGACAGACTCGCCCGCACTGGCGAGGTCTGGGCCTAAGAAGCCTCCGACTGCGGGGCCGTTGAATCTTCGCTCGACCGGCAACACATCGTGGAGTGTCTCGTTAGCCTGGGACGCGTTGACCGGCACCGCTTCGTATCGGGTCCGCGACAATTGGGGCCGCGAAATCACCGTGCCCGGCACGCAGACGAGCGTCACGTGGAAGTATCCGCATCCGCCCCTGCATAACGGGGCCACTTATTCGTTCTCGGTGTACGCCGTGGACGCGGCCGGGAACAAGTCGGCGAGCAGCAACACGGTGACCGTGTCGCTTCCACTGGACCACACACCACCGACGGTTCCTGCCTTCACGGTAACGAGCGTGGGTACGAGGCACATAGGGCTCGCCTGGTCGTCGACGGACGACGCCCCGTTCATTTCCTATCAGGTGAACAAGGACGGCGTCAAGATCACACTGCGGGTTCACTGGGTCTCCGAGACGTCGAGAACGTTCACCCTGCTCCAGCCGGGGACCACCTACACGTTCACGGCTCAGGCCAAGGACCGCTTCGTCAACGAGTCAGGCGGCAACCTGTCAGCGGTCAGCCCACCATTCACCGTCACGACCAAGCGTGAACGACGGGAGCGACGTGACGCCGCCGACCCAGCCAGCAAACGTGCAGGCTTTCGGCTACGGCGATCTCGAGATGCAAGTCTGGTGGACCGCGTCCACGGACGCCGTGACGCCTCAGAATGTGATCGTGTACGAGATCTACGTGAACGGTGTGCACGAGAACACTGCCATCGGCAGGAACATGACTCCCAGCGCGTATGGTGTGTTCGGAGACAACGAAATCACCGTCATCGCGATCGACGAGGCCGGCAACAGGTCGATCGCGGGCAGGACCACGCTCTTCCTCCCGTGATGAAGGCAGAGAACCACGCAGTCGGAGTCAGAGGGATTTGTATGGCGTGAAGATGCGGACGGGCCCGCCTTCGAGGGCCTTCCGCAGCTTCGCGCTGGGCGTGCCCAGGACCTCGCCCTCCGCGGAGCAGATCTGAAAGAGGGCGGTCGCCGTCTCGCCGAGATTGGCGAAATGCTCCAGGAGCGCGTCTGAATCCCGGTATCGTTCGTGTACGATGCACTCCGAGCCGTCTTCGTTGAAGAACACGTCATACTGGAGCGTGCCAGTATCCTTGCTGCGGGTGATGGCCAGGCACTGCATTTGGAGCGCCTTGAACTCCTCGAGTTTGCCCGGGTGAATCCGGAGCCTCGCGACACCCTCGATTTCGCTCAATGGTCTGCCTCGTAGATAGTTGAACGACCGTGGAGTGATGTTTCAGGGATGAAGGCTCACTGCCCCGGGGGTGGCTGCCACAGCTCGACCTTGTTGCCCTCGGGATCCATTACCCAGCCGAACTTTCCGTACTCGGAGTCGTCCGCCTTCTCGAGGACGTTGCATCCTTCGTCCCGAAGCGACTGAAGTAGAGCGACCAGGTCTTCGACGCGATAGTTGACCATGAAGGTCGACTTGCTTGGTGCGAAGTGCTTCCCATCGGCGGCGCCGATGGACCACACAGTCGTTCCCTTCGTTGGATTGCCCGCTGCATCGCTCCAGGTGAACGCGGTGCCTCCCCATTCCTGGACGTCAATGCCCAGGTGCCGCTTGTACCACGCACGCAGTGCGACGGGGTCGTTCGCGTTGAAGAAGATTCCTCCGATGCCTGTGACTCTTTTCATGTGAGTCTCCTGAGTGCGGTCAAGTTGGGCGTAGCGGGGCGAATCCCTTTCGCGCGGAATATCGAAACAGCAAGGCCGCCCCGGCAAAGAGCGCCACGAACACCCCATGCACGATCACGATCTGCACGGAACTGGCGGTGTTCGGCAACTTGAGGGCGATCGTGCCAACCAACGCCTGCGCCAGCGCCATCGCGAACAACGCGCGTGAGAGTCCACGTGGCTGAAGGCGCGAGATGATCGCACCAATGAATCCGATGGCAAGCACCGCGGCATATAGCAGGTTGGCGGGGTCGTCGTCCTCAATCCCGATGAGGCCCGCGGCAGCATTGAGCCACACGATCACGATCGCGGTGACGAGCGCGATGCTCGCAGCCAATCGGTAGGCGGTGTCGCTCTGCAAGTACATCATGCCCTCCCAGGGTGACCTCGCGGCTAAGGGACGCATCTACCTAACGATGGCTACCTTCGCGGCTCGTACCGCATCGCCACCGCCCCCGAGCCGAACTCCAGCCGGCTCACGAGCTTCAAGTCGACATGCTTCGATAGCCCCGCGAACAACGTCGGCCCATGGCCTGCTAGCCTGGGCTGCACCACGAACTCGTACTCATCGATCAATCCCAGCTCCGCCAACGCCAGCGGGAGCTTCATGCCTCCCACGAACAGTCCCTTACCCGACTCGCGCTTGAGCTGCTGAACGGCCTTCTCCAGATCCCCGCGCACGAGCTCCGCGTTCCAATCGACCCGATCCAGGGTGCTCGACACGACGTACTTCTTTGCCGCGTCGATCGTTCGGGCGAAGGGTGCCATCCAATCAGGCCTCGCTCCCGTCAGCGCCGGCGGCCGAAACGCTGCCTCCATCATTTCGTAAGTCACCCGGCCAAAAAGGAGAGCATCGGCCTGTTCGAGATTTTCCACCGCGTGACGATGTAACTCTTCGTCCGCGGGAATTGCACGGTGATCGCAGCACCCGTCCAATGTGACGTTGATGGAATACCGAAGGGGTCGCATTGCGTAAGTAGGGTAGGCTACGCCTTGCGTACTGGGTAGCGCACGTGTGTAACGCCGACGCCCGGGATCACCTTTGGGTTGCCAAGGACGGCTGGCGTGCCGGCGAGGTGATCGAAGAGTCGAACTCCGGAGCCAAGCAGAACCGCCGCGATGTCGACGTGGATTTCGTCGAGGAGGCCAGCATTCAGGCACTGCTGGATGGTGTCGGCGCCGTGGAGCCCAACGGACTTCCCGGCGGCGGCGGCTTTCGCCTGGTTCACGGCGCTTGCGATGCCGTCGGTCACGAAGTGGACAGTCGAGTTGGGTCGCGGCCATCCGGCGGGGATGTGGTGGGTAAGGACGAATGCTGGTCCCCACGCGTGATTTCCGCCCCAGCCCTGGGCGACGTCGAAGGTGCGTCGACCGGTGAGCACGGCACCAAGCTCGGACCAGAGACTGCGAAGGTGCTCGGCGCTTGGCCGGGACACCTTGAACGTCATGGGGTCCGATCCTCCGGTGTGGAATTCGACGTCCCCCGAGTTGACATACCAGTCGAACACTTCGGCTACGCCATCGTTGACGTCGGCGACGTAGCCGTCGAGCGACATGGACATGATCGCGACAACCTTCGACATTGCGATATTCCTTTTCCAGGGGTTCGGAGTGTTGAATCGGAGCATGACGCAAGCCGTGATTTGACATTTCTTGCGGACTTGGGCGCGCGCTCCCCCGCGCGCGCCAGCCACACGGTATCTTCGCGCCACCTCTTCACAGGATCGGCGCCGTGCCCGGAACAAATGGAATTCGGATCGGCCGTATCACGCTGGCGACGATCGCCAGCGAGCTCACTCCCATCCTGCTGCTCGTCGTGGTCGTACTCATCTACGAGACCAGAGGCGTCGACCCGCAAACGCGCCAGGCCTTCGCGGAACGCGTCGGAATGTGGCTCGGTCCGATAGCCGGAGCCATCGCCACGTTTGGCTTTGCCTTCTGGGCCGCCCGTAGCACGGGTCGCCCGCTTCTGCACGGCACACTCGTCGGCGTCGCGGTCGCGCTGCTCGACGCCGTCCTAACGATGGCGACCGGAGCGAAGTTCATTCCCCTCTTCGCGGCCTCCTGGGCGGGAAGACTCCTCGCGGGCGTAGCGGCAGGTCTGCTCGCGGCGCGGCGGTGAGCGTCGAGCGCGTGATGCGCGCGGTGGTCGCCATCGAGCGCGACCTCGATGCCACCTTCTCGCTGCCCGAGCTGGCCGATCACGCGTGTCTCTCGCCGTTTCACTTTCATCGGCTCTTCACGGCGGTCGTCGGAGAGCCGCCGGCCGTGTATGTCCGGCGGTTGCGACTGGAGCGCGCGGCGCATGAGCTGTCGACGAGTCATCGCGCCGTCGCCGATATTGGACGAGAGGCGGGGTACGGAAGCCAGAGCGCGTTCACGCGCGCCTTTGGCGAACGCTTCGGCTGCGCACCCGGTGTGTTTCGCGAACGCGAGCGCGGACGCTGGGCCGGACCCGTGGTTGAACAACGAAGGCTCGTGGGTCGCATCGAGACGCTCACGCCGCTTCGCGTCGCGTTCGTCCGGCACGTCGGCCCGTACGATCAGGTACGCCCGGTGTTCGAACGGCTCGCCGTCTGGGCCGCGGCGCGCGCTTCGAACATCGAGCCGCTGTTTCTCGGCCTCGCGCACGACGATCCGCGCATCACGCCGGCCGCGCAGCTCCGCTTCGACTGTTGCATCGAGATCACCGCGAACGTTCGGGGTGAAGGCGACGTCGGCGTGACTGAGGTCTGCGGGGGCGAGTACGCGACCGCCGTCCATCGCGGCCCGTTCGATCGCGTCGCCGAGACGTACGCGTGGCTCGCGCTCGAGTTCATGCCTCGCGAAGGACGATCGATGCGCAAGGCGCCGTGCGTCGAGATCTATCTCACGCCGCCGGAGCGAACGGCGCCGGCCGAACTGCTCACAGAGGTTCTCGTCCCCGTTCGTTAGGCGTCGTTCTGCCTGGACTGCGGATAGCGACTCTTCGTATCTGCTACCGATCGGGCTATCAACGTCTCCAGGACCTTCAGATCGACGTTGGCCAGCCGTCTGATGTAGACGCATACCTTCCCAATCCTGTGCTTTCCCAGCTTGGCTAACAGGACGTCCCGACCTTCGAAGCTCTCCGCGATGTAGACCACCAACTCCCTTCCACGCGCGGCAAACGCAGCGAGAGCGGAATCGCCTTCGTGACCGCTGGCGTACTTGTAATGGTAGGTCCCGAATCCCACAATGCTTGGGCCCCACATCCTTGGTTCCTGCTTGGTCACTTTTCGCATGAGAACAACCAGACGCTGGGCGTCATTCCGCTGCTCCTCGTTCGCAAGAGCAGCGATGTGACTCTCGACGCTGACTTCCGTGGGTTTGGTCTTCAGTACCGACATACGCGCCTCCGAACGGCCTCTTTGCGACGCCTAACGCGCGAGCTCACCTGTAACGTCGCAGCCGCGCGCGCCGGAATGCTAAGCCAACTCATAGCTCAGGGTGAAAGGATGCTCCATGCCGTGTCCAACGGCGGAGCTCCCGTCGCCCACGAGGCCGTGAAGGTCTCCAGTTGCCGAGCCGGGGATGACGGAATAGGACTCTTTGGCCTGCCCGCTTTCGAATACACCAGTGCGCTGGAGCACGAAGGTGCCGGTCTTGCCGCCGATCCGTCCGACGAAGCGCTCGAGGCCTACGAAGGTCGCCGAGCCATCGCGGCGGTACATCATGAGGTACTCGACCTGCGCCTCCCCCTCGATGTCGCCGGTGTAGGTCTTGATGACGCTGGCCCGAGTGAGCTTTGGCTGGTCCTGCCCCTCACTGTAGGGCTTTTCATCCCAGCTCTTGATGGCGAACCGAGCCTTCGCGCTCTTCTTCATGCGCCATTTCCGGTGAGTGGGAACAGGCCTTCGAGCCTTCGCGCCGCGGGCGCGACCTTCTGCGGCTACTTGAACTTCACTTTCGCGATTTCCGCGTTCGGCGTGAAGCCCTCACCGAAATCCTCGACGTCCATCAGCTTGCGGATCTCGACCTCGCCCTTGCCGTTCGGAGAGACATTCGGAGTGCGCTTCACCAGCTCGATCGCCTCTTCCAGCGACTTCACCTGAATGATCGAGAAGCCCGCAACGAGCTCTTTCGTCTCGGCGAACGGACCATCGATGACGATGCGCTCTTCGTCGCTGAACTTCACACGCACACCCTTCGAGGTTGGGGCGAGCCCCTCGGCGGCGAGGAGGATGCCTCTCTTCGCGAGGTCTTCATTGTACTCCTGCATCGCGGCAAACGCTTCGGGCTTCGGCATTACGCCCGTTTCCGATTCCTTCGTCGCCATGGCCATGACGATGAAACGCATTGTTCTCTCCTGATCGGGTTCGTGACGGGTGCCGCGCCCTTGGCGGCCTCACTAACACGTCGAACGAGACCGGTCAAAATCGACACGAGCTTCGAGAAAGCCGGAAATTGTCGGCTCAAATCGCTTCGCGTCCTCGTTAGATGGCCTGCGCGCCTTCGCCGGTGTCAGGCCTTGGCGAGGTAGCTCGAACGTCGGCGAGCCGCTTGACCGCGTACTCGTCGTCCCAGCAGACGGCGGCTTCCCATGCGGCCGATGCTTGCGCGGCGATGTCGTGCGCGTCGTCGTCGAGACCGGCGGCATTGTGGGGCAGCACCAGGTCGAGGTCGGGGGCGTCGACGTGCGACTCGTCCCAGTCGATCAGCGCGACCCGATCTGCCGTCATTCGGACGTTGCCAGGGTTGGTGGCGTTGCCGTGGACGACGCACGTCCGACGTCCGACGAGTCGCGCCCACGCTGCCCGGCATCGAGCAACGCTCTCAGGCGGCATCGCGCCGAGGTCGATCTTCGTGCCGGTCTCAGCGGTTAGAAGGTCGGTTGACGATCGCCAGCCGGGGCGCTGCGGCCAGCCCTGCGTCACCCGATGCAGCTGGCGGAGGGTGTCGGCAACGCGACGCCAGTCGGCCTCCGTCTCGGGGGGTCCGCCCTCCACGTAGGTCATCACCACCACACCGTCGGCGAAGAGCCGGCCGTCCATGGTCGGGATCGGCACCGGCACGGTCAGGCCTTCACGGTCGAGGTGTTGGAGGAGCTCGGTTTCCCACGCGAGATCAGCGTCGCTCCTCGCCCCGAGACGACCGACGGCAACGTGGCCGTTGACGCGCACGCTCCACACGTCGTTGGCGACGCCGCCAGCGAGCGGTTCGATGCGAGCGACGTCGTCACCCCACTGCTCGAGTGCCTCCCATCCCATGGGCTGACCTGCTCCTGTCCTTCGGGTCCACTCAGTGTGAGAGTCCGACCAAGATCGGCAGTGTAGTGGTCCGGCTCGTCCGGTTCGGTGTGGAAATAAGCGGAGGTCGGTGCCCCTGCCGCCGAACGCCCGAGTTCAGCTGCGACGCACGTTACGCCCCGCAGCGCGGAACTCACCTACTCATCGACCCTGCTGCGGCGTTGATCGCGACGGGCTTGCGTTCTGACACCCACGGCCTCGTCATGCTCGGTCTAGGACGCTCTTGACCTCCGCCTCGCCGAGGCATACTCTACATCACAAAGTACTTGGCCTTCCATCGTTAGCATGCGGGAAAGCGCGTCCGATTGAGCGTCGGGAGGTAGTCATGAAGAAGTGGGGACGACGCATCCGCGCAGCAATCGGGATGGGCCTCACGTGGGGAGCGGCATGGTTTGGTGCGGGGATCCTGCTGGCGCGGGTGCCCGGTTTCTACTCCGACCTCCCGTTTGCCCTCCTGTTTGCTCCGCTCGGCTTTGTTACCGGCATCATATTCTCCGGGATCCTCGTGGGAATGGAGCGCCGTCGTGGGCTTGATCGCACGTCTCTTTCGCGCTTTGCGGGGTGGGGCGCCGCGAGTGGCCTTCTGCTGTCCGGGATCTTCGTCGTTGGCGCGGCCCTTCGAGGGGGGGCCTTGTGGGGAGAGTTCCTGGTGTTCGGCCCTCCCCTCGCCATGGCGGGCGCGGTCTGCGCTGCTGGTTCGCTGGCCGTAGCCAGACGGGCTGAACGGCGAGAACTCGCTGGCGACAGTGGGCATTCGGCGGAGGCCGAACTTACCGAGGACGAAAAGCGGGAACTGCTCGGACGCGGTGACTGACATGTTCGCCGCGGGTCATGGACGGCGGCGCTAAGCCTCTGCGGTCTTTGTCATCGGAAAGTCGGGAACAGGTCGTGCGCCGGAAACGATGTGACTCCCGCGAACGCTTTCCATAGCGTCGCATCGAGCTCGGGCTCGGAGTTGGCGGTGGGCGTGACGACGCGACCGTTGAACAGCCCGATCCACGCGACGTTGTCATACGTGCGCACGAGCATGGCGGTCGCGCCGGGCATCGATCCTCCGTGCCACCAGTTCGCATTGCCCTGGGTTGGACGAACGAACCAGCCAGCTCCATAATAGCACGCACCACTGGCACATACCGCAGGGCCGGTGCCGGTCATCTCGGCGATGAGTGCAGCGCTGAGGACGTCCGGACGACTGGGGCGGCCATCGATACCGCCCACGACTCGCAACAGATCGATGGTCGACGAGACCCAGGCGCCGCTTGCCTCACCTGCTTCGAGGTGGAATCCGCCATAGGGGTACGGCACCACCCCTTCTCCCGGGAAAACGGAAGGCACCGGGAGTGCGGTGACGTTCCAACTGGGGGGAGAGTAGTACTTCACTTCGTCCGCGAGGGCGTCGGTCATGCGCGATCTGCCCTGCTGCGTGCGATTGGCGCCCACGGGCTCGAGCACGCGTGTGCGCACATAATCCTTGTACGGCATGCCGCTCACACGTTCGATCACGCGACCGAGAACGATGTACCCGAAATTCGAGTAGGCGAACTTTTCGCCCGGGTTGAAGTCGAGCGGCATCCCCTTCATGTAGCGGATCAGCGTTTCAGGCGACGCAGGCGGGGGCGCGCCGACCGCGGCGGCGGCGATCGCCGGCCGATCCACCGGGTCGAATCCGCCATTCGGTTTCTTACGATCCCAGCCTCCGGCGTGGTTGAGCAGATGCCGAATGGTGATCTGCTCCCACCGCGGATCGACGGTCGCTCCCGGCGCAGGGGCGAGGTGCGCGATCAATGGCGCAACCCGATCCTCGAGCTGGAGCTTGCCTTCCTCGACGAGCTTCATGATGGCGGCGGCGGTGAGCGTCTTGGACACGCTGGCGATCCGGAACAGCGCGTCAGGCTGCACCAGCGTCTTGTTCTCGACATTGGCGTAACCAAAGCCGCGCGCGTAGATGAGCTTACCGTCGCGCATCACGGCAACCGCGCCACCGGGAATGGCGAGCTTCCGCATGAAATCGGTGACGAACGAGTCGAATGACGCCATTCCCGGCACGGCACTGCCTGTGATCGGGATCTCCGGTTGGACCGGAGGAGAGAGGGGCGCCGTCGGCTCTCCCGCGCAGGAGAGCAGAACGGCGAGGCCAGCGATCTGAATCGTCGTCAACGCTTTTGTGCGTTTCATGGAGACACCGGCGCGTCAGGAGCAGCGCGGAGGGTTGGTGGCGATATTAGGCGAGGGAGATTGGCGACGCAATCAGATTCACGTCTCGCGTTGCTCACCGCCGCGGCAAGGTGCCCGCCGGCCGAAAAGCCGATGACGCCGATCTTGTGGGGATCGATGCCGTACGAAGACCGCCCGGTGTCGCAGCAAACCGATCGCACGCTGCGCGTCCTGCAGCGGAAGCTGCATCTTCGGCGCCTGCTCGACGCGGTCGTGACGCCATGCTTGCGGAACCCTGTATTTCAACACGATGCAGGTGACGCCCTGCTTCGTGATCCAGTCGCAGATCTCCGTACCTTCGAGATCCATGGCCACAGCCTGGTATCCGCCACCCGGCAACACCAGGATCGCAGCGCGGGTATTTCGCCCCTTGGGCTGGTAGATCGTCATGGTCGGACGCGAGACATAGCTCGCCCAGGTCCAAGGGCGTCCCGCAACCAGTTTGGACCCGTTGCCGACCTCCTCGGGCTTGTCGGACTCCGGCCTTTGAATGGCGAGACCGTCGGGCCATAGCGCCACTTGGTTGCCCTCTCGCCCGCTGACGGGGCGCCCGAGTCGACCTCAGGCGTCCGGCGACGGTCCGATCGCGCTTCGCTCGAGCGCGGAGATCGTCGGGCGGCCGAGCAAGGCAAGTGTGCGCTCCACCTCGGCGCGCAGCAACCCGAGCACATCCGCCACCCCGCGCTGCCCGCCGATAGCGAGACCCCACAGATAGGGTCGTGCGATCATCACTGCCGTCGCGCCCAGGCACAGCGCCTTCACGACGTCGGTCCCGCGGCGCACTCCTCCGTCCATCAGGACAGGGATTCTACCGCCAATCGCATCGGCGATCCGGGGCAGCGCGAACAGCGTCGGCTCGCCACTGTCGAGCTGGCGTCCACCGTGGTTCGAAACGACCACCGCCGCGGCGCCGTGCTCGACCGCGAGCACGCCATCCTCCGGCGCCATGATCCCCTTCAGCACGATCGGAAGCTTCGTGATCGAGCGAAGCCACTCGATGTCCCTCCAGGAGAGCGACGGATCGAACTCCTCGTCGATGAACGCATTGAGGCGCGACGCATTTGCATCCGGAAGGCGCGACTGACGCAGTCCGGTGAAGTTCGCGATCTCGATCCCCGGAGGAAGCGCGAAACGGTTGTGCGCGTCGCGCTCGCGGTTTCCCTGAACCGGCACCGTCACCGTCAGCGAGATCGCTTGGCAGCCGGCAGCTTCGGCGCGTTCGACCAGCGACCGGGTTATGGCTCGATCGCGGAAGACGTAGAGCTGGAGCCAGAGCCGCTGGGTCGCCGCCGCGATCTCCTCGATCGTGAACGTCGACAGAGTGCTCGAGACGAACACCGTTCCTGCCGCCGCCGCGGCGCGCGCCGTCGCGAGCTCGCCGTCAGGGTGCGCGAGACGCTGGAAGGCGGTTGGGGCGAGCAGCACCGGAAACGCGAGTCGATCGCCTAACAGCTCGACCGACGGGTCGATCCGGCTTACGTCGACGAGCACTCGCGGGCGCAGAGCGAACTGCCGGAACGCCGCCTCGTTCCACCGCAGCGTCAGCTCATCCTCGGCGCCGCCCGCGTAATAATCGTAGACCGCCGGAGTCAGCAGCGCGCGCGCCGCCTCCTCGTACTGTGCGACGTTGCGCAGAGCGAGCGGTGTCGCCGGTGCGGCGGAATCGGAGCGGTGGGGCGCGGTCACACGAGACTACGGATCCAGAGCGTCACGAACGTTCCATAGAAGAGCGCCATCGCGACGAGCGAGATCCGGCGCCAGAGAGGAGGCCTGAGCTCCGGCGACAATAGCCGGGTATTCACGTAGAGAATGTGGAGCGCGCTGACGACGAAGACGATCCCCGCCATGTTGGCGCCGAGCTGGAGGAGGACGATCGGCTGCGCGAGTCGCAGGGCGATGATCCCCCAGAGCACGATCGCGGCGAGGACGCCGTAGTACACGCGGCGGACATCGCCGCCTCGCCGGGCGCGGATCCGCGAGCTGCCGGTCCACACCATGTCGGTGATGGCGCGGGTCATTCCCTCGGTGATGTCGAGCTGGGTCTTGAACAGTATCCACGCGCCGAGGAACGCGACCGCTCCGCCGAGGAATGCGCCAGCCTGGCCGCGAATGCTCTGGGCGAGGGTCGCGGCAATCCCGAGTCCGCGAATGTCGGTTCCCGCGGAGAGGAACGTGACGTACAGCAGCGCCGGAAGCACCATCCCGAGCAGCGCGCCGGCGAAGAAGATTCCCCACTGGTCGGCGCGCACGATACGCCACCATCCGCGCCACCGCGCCATCGATTCCGACGTCGGCACGAAGAAGAAGCCGGTATGGGCGAGGTGCACCTTCTTTCCACCGACGGCGGCTGGGATATAGCCCGCGACCTGGCCCATGCCGTAGCCCTTGTCGCGCGCCCAGTTGGCGAGGGTGAGGTTGTTGACGCCGCCGGCCCCCGAGTACGCCGCGAACGCTCCGAGGAGGAAGAAGTCGGCGCCGGAAGGAATGAACGCGAAGCGGCGCGTGTCGATGTCGAAGCCGACGAGTCCCGCTCCGGCGGCGAGCCAGGTGTGCCCCGGAACGAAGAGCAGCGCGAGCGCGAAGAATCCGCCGAGGATGCAGACGATCATGACCCAGTTGAGGAGCTCGAGGGTGCGCTCGATCCGCCGGCCGACGAGCAGGACGCAGATCGTCAGGAGGAAGGCGCCGACACCGATGAGGTAGACGGCGTCACGATCCTCGGGCGCGGCGAGTCGGCCGGCGAAGAGATAAAAGATCGCGCCCGCGGCGGTGCCGGCCCACGCCGGCCAGCCGGATTGGAGGAAGTAGAGAATCGAGTAGACCCATGCCCAGAAGGTGGAGCCGGGCCGCGTCCGCATGAAGCCCGTGAACGCGGGCTCGCCGGTGGCAAGCGTATAGCGTACGGCTTCCATGTTGAACACGGTCTGAAGAAAGACGGCGACGGTCGTCACCCAGAGGAGCGTCAATCCGTGTCGGACGAACGCGGTCGGCCCGAGGAGAAACTCGCCGCTCCCGATCGAGAGGCCGAGGACGATGACGCCGGGGCCGACGACACCGATCCAGGAGAGCCCCTTCGGCACGGGCGGGGCCGGGAGGTCGGCGCGGGTCCACGGGTCGAGGCCCGAGCGGGCTTCCGGCGCGGTCGTCGGGGTGTGCATTGGCGGAGAGACTGAGGTTCGCTCACCGGCTCGCCGGAGCCCCGGCGCGGGCGAGCGAACATGCAGCCCCCGGCGGGCGGACACAACCGGCCAGGAGTGGCGAGGTGCCGCGAACGTGAGCGCAGGACGCACGCGCTCGATCTCGATTCGGACCGGGTAATCTCAGCCCAGCGGTCTCTCCGTCGCCATCAGATCATCCCGATGGCAAGCCTCGCTAGTCGCAAGCGGCGCCATGATGACATTGCGCGCTCCTCAGAAGTCTTTCCCGGTCACTCGCCTCATACAGCTCGCCATTCGCGACGACCGCGGCGATGCGCCGCGTGTTGCGAATATCGCGAAGCGGATTCGCGTCGAGGAGAACCAGGTCCGCGAGCTTGCCGGCCGCAATAGTGCCGGCCGAGTCGAGCATCCCGAGAAAGCGAGCAGGCTCGAGCGTCGCGGCGCGAATGATCTCGAACGGCGAAAGACCTCCGCGCGACAGCAAAACAAATTCCTCGTGCAGCCCGAAGCCGGGCGGGCTGTTGCGCAGCGGCGCGTCGGTGCCGGTGAGGATCCGGACGCCGGCTCGGCGCATGGTCGCGACCTGAGCGAGGCGCTTCTCGAACATCGCCCGGCCGACCGAGTCCGCGCCCGCCGGAATGCTGTCCGGCATCGGGAAGATCGACGCGACGTAGCGTCGCAGCGTGTCAGGCAGATAGTGCGCGAGCGAATCACCCGGCACCGCACGCTGCGGCCACGCCGCGACCTCGTACTGCGCGACGAACGTCGGAGTGACCCACGTGTTGTTTCGCACGAACCGCGCGTAGAGTGACGCAAGGTTCTCCGACGAGCATCGACCGAGCGCCCGCTGCACCGTGAAGCGCGGCTGGAGCGCGATCGACTCGGCCGGCGTGCACGGTGCCGGGATGGCGAGAAGGTGCTCGATGCTGCGCTGGCCGGAATCGGAAGCAGCGGCGGATCCGACGACCGATGGGACGTGTCCGCCGAACGCGATGCCGCGCTCGCGGGCGCGCCGCGCAATGGCGAAGTACGTCTCGCGCTTGAGTTGACCGTGCACCTTCACGAAGTCGACGCCTAACCGGACCAGCGAATCCACGGCGACCCGTGCTTCGTCGGGATCCCGCGCGAGGATGTGCGGAATGGGAACGTCGCCGCCCTCGAGGTAGGGACCGGAGGCGATGATGCGCGGGCCGACCAGTGCACCGCGCGCCATCTCGTCGCGAAACGCGGTGATCGTCGTCCAGTCGCCCGCCATGTCACGCACGCCGGTGACTCCGTTCGCGACGTACAGCGGGAGGAGGTCACGTCCGCCGACAATCGCAGTGTGGACGTGCATGTCCCACAATCCGGGGATGAGAAACTTCCCCCGTCCATCCACGACGCGTGCGCCGGCGGGAACTCGCGCCGACCGCGACGGCGTAACTGACGCGATGCGGTTGCCGCGAACGACGACCGTCTGGTCGAGCCGTGGACTCGAGCTCGTGCCATCGATGACGGCGACATGGGTGAATGCGAGTGACGACATGCCGGGCGCCGAGCCCGACCGAGCGGCGCCAGATCCGCGCACTCCGCGACCTGGCGCAACGCCCGTCACGAGCTGCTCGCCCCGAACGACGAACGTCCCGTTCACCAGTACGTGGACGATTCCCGCCGAGTATTGCGTCGGGTTCTCAAAGGTCGCGACATTGAGCACGCGAGCGGGATCGAAGATCGTCAGGTCGGCGTCGGCACCGACCTGGACGCGCCCTTTCCGTCGCATGTCGGGGTCGACGCCCTCGAGCCGGCGCGCCGGGAGCAGGGTCATCTTCTGCACTGCGTCCATCAGCGAGAGGAGCTTGCGCTCCCGCACAAAGCGGCCGAGTACCCGAGCGTGCGTCCCGGCGCTTCGCGGATGGCCTAACGCCTTACCGTTGACGATCGCGAAGCCGCCGTCGCTCGCGATCATCACGTCCGGGTCGCGATACGCCTGATCGATGGCGGAATCGGGAATCATGAAGATGACCGCCAGCCCACCCTCCTTCCGATACCTGGCGAACGACTCCGCGGTGAGCCGCTCGCCGGTTGCCGGCCAGAGGATGTCGCTGTACGTGATTCCCATCCTTTCCTGGAACCCCGGCTCGAACAGCGCGCTCTGGAGAAAGGTCGCGCCGGCGTTGTACGGGTACGCCTCGGTGGTGACGTCGAGCTTTCGGGCACGAGCACCGTTGATGAGCTCGAGCAGCGTGGGCGTGGCGCTGAGTCCCATGCTCGTCACGTGCACGACGTGCAGCGCCGCGCCGGTTGCGGCGGCGTTGGCGATGACCTCCTGCACGCCGGCGATGCCGCCGGCCGGCTCGCTCAGCCCGCCGGAGCGAAGGTGTACGAACACCGGAACGTTGTGGCGCGCCGCCACGACGAAGGCGCGCCGGATCTCCTCGCGCGTCGCGGCGGGCGTGTAGTTGATGCCCATGCCGATGCCGAGCGCGCCGTCGCGTATCCCCGCCGCCAGACGTCCATCGAGCTCGGACAATCGCGCAGGTGCAATGGGCTCGCGCACGAATCGTCCGTCCGCTGCGATCACGTCGGCGCCCGCCGCGGTGGAATCGCCGTCGAGCATCGCTCGTCTCGCCCCTGGGTGGCCCACGGTCGCGCCGAAGTTGATCAGCGCCTTGCCCTCGCGTTGGGCATACCACGGCGCGACGGGGTACGTGCCGAGCTCCATCTCGAGCGCCGTCGTCACACCATCGCGGGCGAGAAAGGCGTAGTTGACCGAGTCCTGCCCATGGGAATGGAGGTCGATGAACCCGGGGGCCACGACGAGTCCGCGCACATCGACGGTGTCGCGTGCCGTCGGAACGGTTCTGCCTGAGGTGATGACTGCGATGCGCCCGCCCCGGATCCCGACGGTCCGAGAAGCGTCGAGACGCGTCTCCGGATCCAGCACCCGGCCGCCGACGAGCACGAGGTCGAGTGGTGCAGAGCGCTGGGCACTGGCAGCCGCAGAGGATAGGGCGAGAGCGGCGACCGCAACGAGTGCGCGGATCGGGGCGCGTGGCGTGATCACGATGCAGGGCGAAGCGCGTCGACTAAGGGAAGGCTATCACCATGTTGGCCAACGGAATCTCCCCCCGCCGCGGCTCAGCCGGTGAGCGTGCGCACTCGGTGAATATCCGACGACACGTCCCCAGGAGATCGAACCGCTCGTGAGCGTACGGAATTCCCTCCGACCCGAGGGGTGAGGTTCCATCCATGACGTGGAAGTGCAGATGCGGCTCGGTGGAGTTCCCGGAGTTGCCCACCAGCCCGAGAACCTGACCTTTGCGGACGCGCTCGCCGACGCGCACGCGCAGAGAGCCCGGCCTCAGGTGCGCATAGAACGCGTAGCGTCCCTGGCCGATGTCGAGGATGACGAAGTTCCCGCCCACGGTCTCGAGCGTGATCGGAACCGCGCGCGACGCAGGTCCGGGAATGTTCTCGGGGATGCTGTCCTTCACGGCGGCGACGATCCCATCCGCCACGGCGATCGCGTCCGTGCCGTGGGCGTAGTAGCTCTCGTTCTTGAGTGAGTCGCCGGTGAACCGGCGGCCGTTCGTGTCCATCTTCACGTAGTCGATCGCGAAGCGCTGCGCGATCGCCGCCGTGCCTTCGACCGGGACGATCGCACGCCGATGTCCGGTTTGCGCGTCGGGCCCGTTGGCGGTGAGCCATCCTGTTCCACGTAGCGGAGGTCCGATCACCACGGCGTCGCGGACCACGGGCGTTCGCCCGCCCTCGATCACGTGCGTGCGGACGCTGTCGCCGGATCCCTGTGAGATCGTCACGCGATGACGCAGGCTGCCCGGCGCTCCGCGCGTATCGAGCGGTACCCACAGAAACACGACCGCTCGCAGTCCCCCATTCAGCCGCGCGCGCTCCAGCAGCGGGGGCGGTGGCGTGATGCCCGGTCGCGAGAGAGCGCGGGCAAGGGTGCTGTCCTCGAGCGCGAGCAGAACGCGGCCATCCGCTTCGCCACTGAGGACTTCCAGACGAGTGACCGTGAAGGCCGTCGGCTGAAAGTTGGTGACGTGCAGCTCGTGCACGAGCATCCCCGTTCCCCTGCCCGTCACGACCGCCGGCGCTTTCGCGACGCGCATCTCGACGAACGGCGGCAGCTGTGCCTGCGCCTCGACCCAGCGCGGAAGCACCAGCGCGAGGGCCGCGACCGCAGGGCAACGGAAAATTGCGCGTATTAGTGTGTACAAGGCTGGATACTGTATGCGCCGGATAGTATGTTGGCGGACGCACCAGCGCGCAAGACGACGCGGCAGCACCGACTCCTCAGGAACCTCAACGGGCCTCGCCTATGCTCGGGAGCACTCTCGTCCGGCGCTCGGTTTCCACCGCGTCCCTCCTTCTCGCTGCGAGCGCGATCGCCGCTCAGGATACCGCGTTCGACGCGAAACAGCATTACCTCAAGCGGGATCACATGGTCCCGATGCGCGACGGCGTGCGACTGTTCACGATCGTCTACGAGCCGCGCGATACGACGCGCACCTACCCGATCCTCCTCGTCCGCACCCCCTACTCCATCCGCCCGTACGAGCCGGACCAGTTCCGCCGCGTCCTTGGTCCGTCGCAGGAGTTCGATCGGGAAGGCTACATCTTCGTCTTCCAGGACGTCCGCGGAAAATTCCGGTCCGAAGGCGAGTTCGAGGTAATGCGGCCCTTCAAGGCGACGAAGCGCACACCGAAGGACGTCGACGAGAGTAGCGACACCTACGATGCGATCGACTGGCTACTGAAAGCCATTCCGCGGAACAACGGGCGCGTCGGCATGTGGGGCGTCTCATACCCCGGCTGGCAGACGGTCATGGGCATGATGAACGCGCACCCCGCGCTCAAGGCCGCATCGCCGCAAGCATCGCCGTCCGACATGTTCATCGGCGACGACTTCCACCACAACGGCGCCTTCCGTCTCATGTACGCGTTCAGCTGGCTGGCGGGGAACGCGCGCACCCGCGCCGGTCAGACGACGACGGGCGGCACCGGGTTCGGCTACGGGACGCCGGACGGATATCGGTTCTTCATGGACGCGGGGGCACCGGCGCGCATCGACTCGCTGTACTTCCAGGGCCAGGTGCCGGCGTGGAACGACTTCATGCGCCATCCCGACTACGACGAGTACTGGAAGGCGCAGAACGTCCTCAAGGATCTCGGGACCGTTCCGGCCGATCTGCCGATTCTCAACGTCGCAGGGTGGTTCGATGCAGAGGACTTCTACGGTCCAGTGAGCATCTACTACACGCTGGAGAAGCTGCATCCGAAGAATCGCAGCATTCTCGCGGTCGGCCCATGGCTTCATGGGGGCTGGAACAGCATGCCCGGCGATCAGCTCGGGAACATCAAGTTCGGCTCTCCGACGAGCCGGCATTTCCAGACCGAGATTCAGTTCCCGTTCTTCCAATGCCACCTGAAAGACGCGTGCGCGAAGACGCTCGCCGAGGCGACCGTGTTCGAGACGGGGAGCAACGTGTGGCGGACGTATGACACGTGGCCACCGAAGACGACGTCGCCGCGCAGACTGTACTTCCATGCGAACGGCAAGCTCTCCTTCGATCCGCCGCAGTCTCCGGGTGTCGACGAATACGTGCACGACCCGAACAAGCCCGTTCCCTTCTCGAGCGAGGTGCGCACCACACAAGGGCACCTGTGGATGATCGAGGATCAACGCTTCGCGGCGGCGCGGCCGGATGTCATGGTCTACGAGACCGAGCCGCTGACGGAGGACGTGACGATCGCCGGACCGATCGTCGCCAGCCTGCAGGCGTCGACCAGCGGCACCGACGCGGACTGGGTGGTCAAGCTCATTGATGTCCTCCCCGGGGACACGCCGAACAACGAGCCGAACCCCGCGGGCATCAGAGATGGGACACTTTCAGATGCTGCTCGCTGGCGAGGTGTTCCGCGCGAAGTATCGGCAGAGCTACGAGAAGCCGGTGCCCCTGGTGCCGGGGCAGGCGACGAAGGTGTCGTTCGAGCTGCGCGACCGGTACCACACGTTCAAGAAAGGGCACCGGATCATGGTGCAGGTGCAGAGCAGCTGGTTCCCGGTCATCGATCGCAATCCGGGCGTGTTCACCAACATCTATCACGCCCGGCCGGGCCAGTACCGTCGGACGACGCAGCGCATCCACCGCTCGACGGGAGCCGCGTCGTCGCATCTCGTAGTGCATGTGCTCGAGCCGGCTCGAGAAATGGTGCCATGAGCGCCGTGCGAGACGAAGCCGCGGTTGCGAGCGAGGCGACGTCCGGACGGGGCGAGAGCGTTGCGCGCGCGTACGATCAGGTGCGCGAGCTCATCGTCTGGGGACGTCTCTCCCCCGGGAACTGGATCGTGGAGAGCGAGATCGCCGATCGCCTCGGCATCAGCCGCACGCCAACGCGAAGCGCGCTGCATCGCCTCCAGCAAGAGGGCTACGTCATCGCGCTCAACCGCGGAAAGGAGCGTCGCCTCATCGTCGCGCCGCTCACGCAGGACGACGCGCGCGAGCTCTTTCACATCGTCGGGCAGCTGGAAGGGCTCGCGGCCCGGTCGGCGGCGGAGCTTCCGTCCGACAAACGTGCCGCTGTGGTCAAGCGACTGAAAGCGCTCAACCGCGACCTTGCCCAGGCGGCGCGCGAGGCGCGTCCCGATCCGCTGCGCATCTTCGATCTCGACACCGCCTTTCATCGGACGTACGTGGAGAGCGGGGCGGGACCGCGGCTCGTCGCTCTGCACGACGCCACCAAGCCGCAAGCGGAGCGATACATCCGCCTCTACATCAGCAGCCTGGTCGACGAGATCACGACCTCGGTCGAGGAGCACGACGTGATCATTCGGCACATTGCCGATGGCGATCCGGTCGCGGCTCGTCAGGCGGTCGACACGAACTGGAGCAACGCCGCGCTGCGCTTGTCGAAGGTGATCGGAGCGTTGGGCGAGCGCGGCAGCTGGTAGGCGTTTTCACCACAACGGACTTCGGAGATTCGTCATGCGCGGTGTAGCCACTGTCTTCGTTGGCTCGATCCTGATGGCGAGTGCACTGCCGGCACAGGGTCGGCCGGCCGCCGACACGGCACGAACCGCGTCGCGACCGGACACGGCGCGTCGCACGCCGCCAAAGGATTATTCCGCCCCGCTGGGCGCGCCCTATACGGCGCACGACGTCACCATCCCCACGCCCATGGGGCACACGCTGGCCGGAACGTTGACGCTGCCTAACAGCGCAAGCGCGACGGCCAAGGTGGCGGCAGTCGTCACCATGACGGGGTCTGGGCCGCAGGATCGGGATGAGACGCTCACGCCGCTGCCAGGGTATCGCCCCTTCCGGCAGTTCGCCGACTCGTTGGGACGGCGCGGCATCGCCGTGCTGCGTATGGATGATCGTGGAACCGGCGCCTCCAAAGGAAATCACTCGACGGCAACGTCGGCCGACTTCGCCGAGGACATTCGCGCCGGGCTCGCCTACCTGCGCACGCGACCGGAGATCGATGCGAGCCGGCTGGGAATCCTCGGCCACAGCGAGGGCGGATTGATCGGTCCTCTGGTCGCCGTCAAAGAGCCGCAGCTGCGCGCGATGGCCTTGCTGGCGGGGCCGTCATGGGGCGGGCGAAGGATTCTCGAGTATCAGTTGGCCAACCTGGCTCGCGGCGACACGTCCCTCAAAGGGACGAAGCTGGATTCGGCGCTCGGGAGAATCCCCGCGCGCATCGACTCGCTGCGAGCGTCCAATGCGTGGATGAAGTTCTTTCTCGATCACGACGTGCTCGCCGTCGCGCGGCAGGTGAAGACGCCGACGCTGTTGCTCAACGGCGCCACCGACCAACAGGTCACGCCGGAACAGACGGCCGAGCTCGCGGCGGCGATCAAATCCGGTGGCATGACTGACGTGACCTTCCGCGTATTCCCGGATCTCAACCATCTCTTCGTCTACGATCCCGTCGGCTTCCCCCGCGGGTATTCGCGTCTGGTGCGAAACAGCGTCGAGCCGGAGGTGATCGGGGTGACGGTCGACTGGCTCGTGGCCAAGCTCAAGTAGGTGCGACCAATGCCACCACTCGCGCGCGTTCTCGCCGCAGTTCCCCTCATCGTCGCCGCAGCGTCCGCCAATGCGCAGCGCGCCGGCCCGCCGGTAGCCCTGAACGGTCTCGACGCCTACATCACCCGCGCAGTCGCCGAGTGGCGGATTCCGGGACTTGCGATCGCGGTCGTCAAGGATGACAGCGTCGTCTTCGCCAAGGGCTACGGTGTTCGCGAGCTCGGGAAACCCGCCGCGGTCGACGCCGGGACACGGTTCGCCATCGGCTCGACGACGAAGGCGATGACGGCTGTTGCGTTAGGCATGCTGGTCGATGAGAAGAAGGTGCGGTGGGACGAGCCGGTCATCACATACCTTCCCGGGTTCCGTGTCGGCGATCCGTACGTCACGCGCGAGCTGACGGTTCGTGATCTCCTGACCCACCGGGGTGGGCTCGGCAACGCCGATCAGCTGTGGGCCAGCGCTGGCTACCCGGCGGAGGAGATCATGCGCCGCGTCGCGACGCTCGCTCCCGCGTACTCGCTCCGCTCGCGGTTTGTTTACCAGAACATCATGTATGCCGTGGCGGGAGACGTCATTGCCGCGGCATCGGGAATGCCGTGGGCCCAATTCCTCCGCACGCGAATCTTCGAGCCACTGGGGATGAAGGCGACCGAGGCAACGCTCGCTGCGCTCGATGGCCAATCCAACATCGCTACGCCGCACGGAGAAATTGCCGACACGATCCGCCCGATCACGAACCGTCCGGTCGATGCGGTCGGACCGGCTGGCTCAGTCTGGTCGAGCGTCGGCGACATGGCGAAGTGGGCTCGGTTCATCCTCGACAGCGGTCGCGTCGGCGGAAAACGACTGCTGAGCGAAGCAACGTTCCGCGAGCTCCTGTCGCCCCAGGTCGTCGCGCCGCGCGAGATGTACTCGACGATGCCGCTCGTGCGCCCGCATTTCTTCACCTATGGGCTCGGGTGGTTTCTCCACGACTATCAGGGTCAGGCGGTGGCGATGCACACCGGAAGCATCGATGGCATGAGCGCACTCATCGGACTCATCCCCGACCGGCGGCTGGGCGTGTACGTGCTCGCGAACCTCGACCACGCGGAGCTTCGACACGCGCTCATGTATCGCGTGTTCGACATGTACAGCGGCAACGCACCCCGCGACTGGAGCAAGGAGCTACTCGCCCTCTACTCCGGGCTGGAGCGGCAGGCGGACTCGGCCCGGCGGGATCAGATCCAGCGCCGCGTCGCCGATACGCGGCCGAGTGTGCCGCTCGACCGCTACGCGGGGACATATACCAACCAGACCTATGGCAACGCAGTGGTCAGCGTTCGGAACGATGCGCTGCACTTCGCGTTCGGACGCGGTCGCATCGGCACGTTGACGCATTGGCACTACGACACGTTCCAGGCCAAATGGGACGACGTGCGGATGGACCCCTCTCTTGTCGTCTTCGCGCCGGACGGCACGGGAGGTGTGACCTCGGTGCGCGCGTTCGGGATCACGTTCACGCGTGCAGCAGCGCCACGATGACTTCTTGAGTCGGGAGCCGCAGATGACCGCACAATGCCGGAGAACTAGAACTGCAACGGCAATGGCAACGGCCTTTTTAACGCAGAGGACGCAGAGGACGCAGAGGAACTTCAACTGCAAGTGCTTTTGAAAAGGCTTTGGCAGTTGGGGTTGCCTCTGCGTCCTCTGCCCCCTCTGCGTTGAAAAGCCGTTGCCGTTGCCGTTGTCGTCTCCTATGGGCACCTCATCGTCCAGATCTCCTAACTAGCTTGCCGTGAAATCTCCTCACGACCCACACATGCTTTCGAGACGTGAGCTCCTTCGGAGCGCCGCGGTCGCAGCAGGGGCCGCCCTCGCGGCGCCCATGCTCAACCGCGGGCGGTTCCGCCTGTTTGCCCACTCCACCGACGACTACTCGGCGCGCACCATCGCGCTCATGCAGCGCTCGCTGGTCATCGACATGCTCGCCGTGTTCACGCTCGATTTCCCGCTGCAAGCGAAATGGGCGAAGGCGCCCGAGACGTTCACCGCCGCGGACTTCGAGAAGTTCAAGCGCTCCGGCATCACCGTCTTCCACCCGGCGGTCGGGATTGGAGGCACGAACGCCTACGACCAGGGGCTTCAGTTCTTCGGTGGGTGGAATTCGTTCATCGCCGGCAGCGACCAATACCTCCTGCGCATTGACAGCCCGGCCGACTTCGCCCGGATCAAGGCGTCGGGGAAAATTGGCGTGATCCTCGGCGTGCAAAACGCGGAGCATTTCCGGCGGCCCGACGACGTCGACGCGTTCTACGGCCTCGGCCAGCGAGTCGCCCAGCTGACCTACAATCGGCGCAACCTCATCGGCAACGGATCGACGGAGCGCCGCGACGAAGGCCTGAGCGACTTCGGGGTAGCGATCGTCGAGCGGATGAATACGGTCGGCATGGCCGTGGACGTCTCACATTGCGGAGATCGGACGACGCTCGATGCGTTCGAGGTCTCGAAGAAACCGGTGCTCATCACCCACTCCAATTGTCGCGCGCTCGTGCCCGGCCATCCGCGGGTGAAGACCGATGAGGCGATTCGCGCGATGGCGAAATCGGGCGGCGTGATGGGCCTCACCGGGGTCCGCATGTTCGTGCGCGCCGAGGAGCCGACGACGATCGAGCATGCGCTCGACCACTTCGATCACGTCGCGAAGCTGGTGGGCGTGGAGCATGTCGGCGTCGGGAGCGACATGGACCTCGACGGCTACGACGACATGCCAGCGGAGGCGAACAAGCAGCTCCGCGCGAGCTACAAGGGAAGCTATGGCTTTCGCGAAAAGATCGACATCGAGGGGCTCGATCATCCGAAGCGGATGTTCGACCTCACCGAGGGACTGGTGCGCCGCAAGTATACCGACCGCCAGATCGAGGGAATCCTCGGCGGCAACTTCCGGCGTGTCCTGACCGACATCTGGACCACCGCACCGGTCGCTCCATGAAGCGGTCGCTCATCCTCATCTGCCTAACGGCGGCGGCGTGTACATCGACGCGCGCGAGCGCGCCTCCGATGGCGACTCCGGGACACGTGGTTCCGGTGCCGCGCGTGGCGACGGAATACGACATCGTCATCCGCAACGGGCGGGTGCTGGATGGAGCGGGGAATCCCTGGATCCTCGCCGACGTGGCGATCGCGAATGGGCGCTTCGCCGAAATCGGCAGGGTGGAAGCGCGCGGTCGCACCGAGATCGATGCGCGCGGGAAATACGTCTCGCCGGGCTGGATCGACGTCATGGATCAGTCGGGGAGTGTGCTGCCGCGGAACGGGCTGGCCGAGAACAAGCTTCGCATGGGAGTGACGACCGCCATCGGTGGCGAGGGCGGTACGCCGGTGCCAGCGTCCGGGATTCCGGAATACTTCGCGACGCTCGAGCGGCAGGGGATCAGCATCAACTTCGGCACGTATTTCAGCCAGACACAGACGCGCGTCGCGGTGCTGGGGCGGCAGGCACGGGCGCCCACGGCGGACGAGCTGGCGCGCATGCGCGCCATCATGGATACCGCGATGCGCAACGGCGCAATGGGCATGACGACCGCGCTCATCTATCCCCCGTCGAGCTACACCACGACCGACGAGCTGGTGGAAGTCGGTAAGACGGCGGCTCAGTACGGTGGGATCTACGCGAGCCACATTCGCGGTGAAGGCAAGGAAGTCGTGCAGGCGGTGCGCGAGGCGATCGAGGTCGGCGAGCGGGCGGGGATGCCGGTCGAGGTCTTTCACCTCAAGGTCGCGTATCGGCCCGGGTGGGGAATCCTCATGGATTCGGTGCGGCAGGTGATCGAGGCGGCGCGCGCGCGAGGGGTGGATGTGGCCGCCGACATGTACGTGTACACCGCGGGCGGAACGGGGCTCGAAGCAACGATCCCGAGCTGGGCGCACGAGGGCGGCGCGGATTCGTTGCGCGCGCGACTCGCACGCCCTGATGTACGGGCGCGGCTCAAGCGCGAGCTCGAGACCGGCTCTCCAGGCTGGTGGAACATCGTCGAGGCAGCCGGCGGATGGGAGGGCATCGTCCTGGTCAACGCGCGCAATCCCGCGAACGCGAAGCATGAGACCAAGACGATCGCCCAGATCGCTCGTGAGGCGAAGCGGGATCCGGCGGACGTGGCGTGGGATCTCGTCACGCAGGGGCAGGGCCGCGTCATGGCGATCTACCATATGATGAGCGAGCGCGACATCGAGACCGCTCTCCGTTTCCCGTGGACGAGCATCGGCAGCGACGCGGGAGCGGTCGCGCAGGTCGGCGTTCCCGATGCGACCGGACTGCCGCACCCGCGCAGCTTCGGCAATCATGTTCGCGTGATCGCGCGATACGTGAAGGAGAGGAAGACGCTTTCGCTCGAGGAGGCGGTGCGGAAGATGACGTCCTGGCCCGCGACTCGAATGCGCCTCGCTGACCGCGGCGTGATTCGCGTCGGCGCCTGGGCCGATGTGACGATCTTCGATCTCGACGCGCTCGACGATCGCGCGACGTACGAGCGACCGACTGAATTTCCGACCGGGATCGACTGGGTGCTGGTCAACGGCGTCGTCGTGATTGATCGCGCGCGGCACACCGGAGCGAAGCCCGGGCACGTGCTGCGGGGGCAGGGCTGGCCACCGACACAAGCGACCCCATGACATCTCCGGCGCCGCGCGCCGCCGACGAGCCCGCACGATCCCTCCGGCGCACGCTACGTCCGCGCGATCTCATCCTGATCGTGGTCGGCACGGTGATCGGATCGGGGATCTTCCTCGTGCCGGGCCCGGTGCTCCGGCAGACCGGTGGCGACGTGCGCCTCGCCCTCGCGGTCTGGGTCTTTGCCGGTGTGCTCTCGCTGCTCGGTGCGCTCACCTTCGCGGAGATGGGAGCGGCGAAGCCGGACGCGGGCGGTCTCTATCTCTACATCCGCGATGCGTTCGGTCCGCTTCCGGCGTTCCTCTATGGGTGGACGTCGTTTTTCGTGCTCGGCGCCGGCTCGGTGGCGACGCTCGCGGTTGCGTTCACGCGATACCTTCAGCAGTTCGTGACGGTGTCGCCCCTGGTGGCGAAGCTGATAGCGGTTCTCGTGGTGGTGGTCGTCATGGCCGTCAACGTCCGCGGCGCGCGACAGGGCGCTGACGTTCAGAACGTCACGACCGCGATCAAGGCCGGGGCGATCGTCGTCATGAGCATCCTCCTGCTCGCGTTAGGCACATGGCCCGCCGCCGGCGCGGCGGCCGACGTCGCCGGCGCGACGGGTGGTTCGCTGTTCGCCGGCGTGGGGCTGGCGATGATCGCCGTGCTCTGGGCGTACGAAGGGTGGCAGTACGTCACCTTTTCCGCGGGCGAGGCGATCGATCCGCAGCGAACGCTTCCGCGCGCGCTCGTGCTCGGTACGCGTGCTCCTCATCGTTCTGTATCTGCTGGCCAACGTCGCCTACCTCGCGGCGCTGGGGACGACGGGGGTGATGGCGAGCGAGCGAGTGGCGGCGGACGCCGTGAGCGCGGTGCTCGGACCCTCCGCCGGCAAGGTGATCGCGGCCGTCATCCTCGTGTCGATGTTCAGCGCGGCGAACGGCCTCACTCTGACCACGCCCCGTCTCTACTTCTCGATGGCGCGTGACCGCGTGTTCTTTGCCAAGTTGGCTGAGGTGCATCCGCGATTCGGCACGCCGGCGCTGGCGATCGTCGCCAGCTCGGTGTGGGCGATGCTCCTCGCCGCGACGGGGACGTTCGAGCAATTGTTGACCTACGTCGTCTTCAGCGGCTGGCTTTTCTACGCGCTCGGTGGCCTGGCGATCTTCGTGTACCGGCGTAAGCAGCCCGATTTGCCACGCCCGTTTCGCACGCCTGGGTATCCGGTGACGCCACTCCTCTTCGTTGCCTCGGCGGCGGCGATCGTGCTCAACACGATCGTGAGCCAGCCCGGGCGGGCGGCGGTCGGGCTCGGCCTGGTCCTGCTTGGCGTGCCGGCGTTCTACCTCTGGCGCTCGCGCTCTCGCGAGTGATCGACACGGTCGCGAGGCTGTTCGCGCCCGATGTGCACGCGGCGCTGATCGCGCTTCGCCGAGAAATTCATCGCGACCCTGAGCTGGCGTTTCGTGAGGAGCGGACGGCGAACCGGCTGAACGACGCGCTGGCACCGGTGCGTCCCAAGGAGCTCCATCGCGTCGCGGGCACTGGTGTCGTCGCGCGCATTGCCGGTCGCGATGCGCGAGCGCCCGTGGTCGCGATTCGCGGCGACATTGACGCCCTCCCCATTCACGAGAACACCAACCTCGAGTACTCGTCTCGAAATGCCGGCGTCATGCACGCCTGTGGGCACGACGTGCATGCGACGTGGGCAGTGGCTGCCGCGCACCTGCTCAGCGAGCGCCCCGCCGCGGGAGACGTCCTCATCGTGCTGCAGCCGGCGGAGGAGACTGGGAAAGGAGCACGCGCCGTGATGGACAGCGGAGCGCTGGATGGCGTGTCGGCGATTTTCGGAGCGCACGTCGACCGGCGCTTTCCGGTGGGGACGGTGGTGGCGGAAGCAGGCCCGCTGGCTGCGTCGGCCGACACTTTCCAGATCGAGCTGCTCGGCAGCGGGGCCCATGCCGCCCGCCCGCATGAAGCCGCTGATCCCATTGTCGGCGCGGGCGCGCTGATCGGCGCGTTGCAGACCATCGTCTCCCGCCGGCTGGATCCATCACGCGCGGCGGTGGTGACGGTCGGGACGATCAACGCCGGCAGCGCGTCGAACATCATCCCGGATCGGGCGATGATGACGGGAACGCTGCGAGCGACGGATCCCGACACGCGGCGGCTCCTGCACGATGAGCTCCGGCGCATCGCTGACGCCGTGGCCTCGGCCCATCGCCTCCAGGCGCAGGTGACCGTCGAGCTCGGACCACCGCCGATCGTCAACCCCATCGAGGCGGCGAGCTGGGCACGAAGCGCGGCGATCGCGGTGGTGGGCGCCGAATCCGTTGTTCCGCTTGGCTTCGTGAATCTGGCCGCTGAGGACTTCGCCTACTACATGGAGCGGATGCCCGGCTGTTTCTTGCGGGTGGGTGCATGCGAAGCCGGTGGGGAAGCAATTCCCGCACACACTCCGCGATTCTACGCCGCGGACGACAGCATCTTTGTCGGCGGCGCAGTGCTGGCCGAGGCCGCGCGCGTCGCCTCGGCCGCGTTAGGCGGGTGAGCGGCGCCGCTTTACGATGTAGCGGCCGACGACCACGAACAACACGATTGCCAGCACCAGCGCGAGCACTGGCGCGAGGATGGCGATCAGGATCGCCCCAAGGGTGACGCCATCTTCCACGGTGCTCGCGACGGGGTTGAGCGTTCCACCACTTACGACCGAGCTCTTCACCCGCGTGGTAGCCGCCAGGAGATGAACGCCCCCGGCGACTGGCGCGCCAACGGCGATCGCGAGGACGGCGGCAACGGTCGGGGGGAAGTGCAGCCAGACGCTGAGACCGGCGAGCGCACCAGCGATCGGACCGATGATGGTGTGGACGGCGTCGAGCGCATGATCGACGACGGGGATCTTGTCAGCGGCCACCTCGAGTGCGCTCGCGATTCCAAAGCAGGTGAGCGCGGTATTCGACGCGAGCCACTGCATCTCGTTCGCGACATCCCATCCAAACGTGCGCGACGCGACGCCGACCGCGAACAGGGGGACGAATGCGCGGAGTCCCGCGGAGGCCGCGAGCACGACGCCGGCTGCGATGGCGACGAGAATGGTCACGCCGAAGCATACGGCGATCCACGTCCGGAAAGTATCCCTTCGAGATGGCTCGACAGCCCATTTTGGGCGGTCCCCACGACGCCGCGAAGAAACTCGACACCCGTCCGGGCGCGGGCGAAATGACGGTCACATTGGCCTCACTTCGGGTGATCGCGCGCACAGCCGGTGTAGGTTCGGAGACGGCAGGCCCGCCTCGGTCGTCGAGGGAGAGAAGCACTTTTCCCTCGCGCCCCTCCGCGGCCAGTCGTTAGGCCGCGGCGGGCGCGCCCCCTTGCCGAGGCACCTCTCCATGTTCGACGCGATCGTGGAGCTCTTTCCCGCCGAATGGCGTGCGACGGTCACCGTGCTGCTGTCGCCGCTGCGCTGGATTCCCGAGCTACAAGCCACGCTCCTCCGCCCCTCGATGATCGGTGACAGCGTCGCCGGCATTGTGCTCGTGAGCGCCACTCTCCTGCTCCCCGCGCTGCTCGTCATTGTGGGGGTCTGGTGTACGATGCTCTCGCTCTACACGCTCCCCTTCCGCTCGGGCCGTGGGAGCTACATCACCGCGCTCCTCCTCGCATGGTGGGACGCGGGACGGTGCATCTGGCTCTTCTGGATGGGCTTCGTCCGGGTCGGCGTCGCGCTGGTGGGATGGGTCATCGGCGTGCTGCGATTCACCTGGCTCTTCTTCAAGAATCTCATCGTTGGAATGGTGCGCTCGCCGTTCTCCCTGCTCGACTGGAGCACGCGCCGCTACTTCCAGCCTGGTGTGCCGTGGGTTGCGTTCCTCGTCCTGCTCCTCTGGACGGGCGTTGAAGCGACGATCTTCACCTTCACGCTGAACCCGACCCTCGTCGAGGTCTTCGCGGGGCTCACCGGGTTCGAGCCGAACCCGCGCGTGATGGTCCCGCTGCTCTGGGTCTTCCTCTTCATGCTCGTCGCCGGAAGCTTCGCCTGTATGCAGGTGCTCGCGTCGGCGGTTCGGCAGAAGAAGGTGAGCGACATCGTGCAGATGCTGATCGTCGAAAGTGCGGTCATGTTCTTCGAGGTCATGTTCCTGTATCGCGAGATGATCGACGCCATCACGCCCTGGATCGCGCAACAGACGGGCGGTGAGGTGCGTCTCGGTCTCGCGGCAACGCTGTTCCTCGCCTCGTTCGGCTGGATGGGCGTGCGCGGAATGTCGTGGTTCCTCTTTGGTCGCTTCGGGACGCCGGCATTGCTGGCGGTGATCGCGCGTCAGACGATCACGCACGATGCGACGACGCCTGCGGTGGCCCCGCCGGTGCAACCCGCGATGTGGAAGGCGCCGGTCGACGCACTGAAAGCCGAGACGGCTTGGTTCCACGCGGAAGCGAAGCGGATGCTGGAGCTGCTCTCGCTGCCGGTACTGCAGCTGCTCGCCGGCGCGGTGAACTTCGCGGTGATGATCGTGCAGTCGCACGGTGTGTTCTCGCTGCCGTTCAAGACGCTGGACGACATGCTGGCGGCGACGCACCTTGCGCGCACGCACGCGCATGTCGAAAGGCCGGTCCGTCGCGCTGGCGGTATCCCCACGCCGCGCGACCCGATGCCTGGGGTGGCCTCATGATCCGCGCGCGGCGTTTGGCCGTGCGCCGTTTGGCGCAACTCGCTGCGCTCGCGGCACTCACCGCGTGCGCACCGTCGGGCGCGGAGCAGCGTACCGCGCGCTCGACGCTGGTGATCGGGATCGACGTGAGCGGATCGTTCCGCCGTGGCGGGCGCTACGACAGCTCGATCGAGTTCGCCGCGAACTACCTGTACGGCCATCTTCATGGCCTCGGGGGCCTCAAGAAGCCAACGAACGTCTTTGTCGGCTCGATTGGTGGAGAGGAGCCCGGCGAGACGAAGTCGTTTCAGCCGATCCACACGTTCCAGGGCATGAGTGTGGCGGAGATCTCGTCGTATTTGAGACGCGAGTATCCGTCGAAGGACGGGCTGACGGATTTCAATCCATTTTTCAGACGTGTGGCGACGCTACTCAAGCGGCAAGGGCTGGTGCTGTCGCCGCTCAACGTCGTGCTCTTCACCGACGGGCTGCCAGACTTGCACAAGGACAAGCGCGACAGCCTCGCCATGTACACGAAGATCGACCTCGGCGAGCTCGAGTACATCTCGAAGAGCGTGACCGTGCGCGTGCTGTATCCGGCGCCGACGGTCGCGGTGCACTGGGAGAAACGGGTCCCCCGCCGGCGCGTGCGCATGTGGACCGTCGATGACGAGGTGATGGCCACCTGGCGACGTCACTACCGCCAGGGCTCGCCGCCCGAGGCTCAGGATACGCTCTGGAAGTGGATCGGCGACAACGTCGACTTCCGCGTTCGGAGCATCGGCCTCTAACGGTACGACCAGGAGCCGGGCGAAAGCCCGGCTCTTGCGGAGCGCATATATAAGTGATAGCTTACATAAGCCATGACCTATATAGCCGCTCTCACCGCCCTCGCTGATCCCACTCGACGCCTGCTCTACGAACGCATGCGCCGCCGCGCGCACACCGTGGGCGAGCTCGCGAAGCTGGCCGCCGTCTCACAGCCCGCCGTCTCGCAGCACTTGCGCGTCCTCGACGGCGCAAAGCTCGTGACGCACCGCCGCGAGGGAACACGACGCTACTACAGCGCACGCCCGGAGGGGCTGGCCGAGCTACGACGCTACGTGGATTCACTGTGGGACGATGTGCTTGCCGCGTATGCGACGACTGCCACTGAACCCGGCACGAAACGGAGGAAGAATGGTTGACCAGTCGTCGCGAGAGGTCATCGCACCGGTGCGAAAGTCGATCGTCGTCCCGTGGGGCGTCGATGCCGCATTCAGACGCTTTACCGCGGAGTTCGGATCGTGGTGGCCATCACGCTCCCATTCACTGGGACAGAAGGAGGTCACGACCTGTGTCTTCGAAGGGCGTAAAGGAGGAAAGATCTACGAAGTCTGGCGCGATGGCCGGCGCATCGAGTGGGGTGAGGTTCTCACGTGGAATCCGCCGCATGACGTGACCTTCACCTGGCACCCCGGGCACGCCGCCGATGTCGCCCAGCAGGTCGAGCTGCGCTTCACTGCCGTCGGCAAGGAGACGCGCCTCGATCTCGTGCACACCGGGTGGGAGCGCCTCGGCAAGGCCGCGCGCAAGACACGCAACGGCTACCAGCTCGGTTGGAACTACGTGCTGCGCCGTTGGGCAGGTCAGCCACCTTCACTGCTCGATCATCTTCTGAACGGACTGGCGGCGGTAGCCACGATGATCACTCGGCGTCCACCGGTGACAAATGTCACACCCCCCTAGTCTTGAGAGTGTGAATTCGGACGTCTTTGCCGTTCGCCCTCCGCGCTGGTATCCCCAATGCATGGGTAGACCAGTCCGGCAGTGCGATGCACGTCATGATGGGGGACCACATGCACGCTCGACCATTCCGCGGCATCATCGCGATCGCGATACTCGCGCTGGCGATGGGATGCCTGCGCTCCGGGCGCTCGTCACCCGGCCTGATCGCACTCGACGAGATTGCGACGGCGCGAATCACCAACAACGGGTGGCTCGACGTGAACGTCTACGCGGCGAGATCCGGCTCGCGGCAGCGATTGGGCACCGTCACCGGGCAAAACACCGAAGTCTTCGAGCTTCCACGGAGCTTCGTCGATGCGCGCGGTCTCAGCATCTTCATCGATGCGATCGGCTCCCCGCAGACGTACCAGACAGACGTCATTCCCGCGGGACCAGGGCAGCAGATCGATGTCGTCGTGCAGCAGCGCCTGGCGATGTCGCACTACTCCGTGCTGACTCCCTGACTGGCTGAACTCGCGCCGCTCGCGATGAGCGCCCGCGCGTTTTCAACCGCTTCGTGCGAGCCGACGACGGCAAGCACATCACCCTCGCGCAGCGTCTCCTGGCCGGACGGCATCAGCAGCTGCTCGTCGCCCCGCACGATCGCAAGCACGGTGGCACCCGTGAGCCCGCGGAGGTTAGCCCCGGCGAGCGTCTGTCCCTCCAGCGCACTCCCCGGCTCGATCCGTAGCGAGACTGGATCGCCGAGTCCCGGCAGGATTTTTCCCACGGTATCGAGAGAGGGTGGTCTGCGGCCGACGCCGTCGGCCGGCTCGGTCGCCATTTGCTGGGCGAGCACGGCAACGATCACTTCCGCTCCGGCGCGTGCGTGGCCGTAAAGGTCCGCTGCCGTGCGCCAGAACGTGATGCCAAGGACCACGAGCAAAATGGCGATGCCGACACCGACCACCACCGTGGAGCCAATCCGGGGATAGAACGGCTTCGTCACGGCAATGAGGAAGACAACCGCCACGATCACCACCGTAAGCTGCAACGTGACGACGAGTGCGCGACGCGGGGCGGCGGCGAAATCGACTCCCTTTTCGACAGCGGGCAACGCTTCATGCGCGAGGAGAGTCCCGAGCTGGCGCGCGGTTCGAAAGAACCCAATGAGAAGGGGAACTCCGATCGCCACCATCCCAGCGATGACAATGATACGAGCCGCGCCAATCGAGAGGCCGGTCGATCCGGAGAGCAGGGTGGAAAAGCGGCCAGTCTCGAGCGCGGCACCGATGAGAATGAGGGCGATCACGACTACATCGAGTACGAGCAGGCCCACCAGCCGACGCACACGCGGGCGTTGCGCGCGGGATCCGCGTGACTCCCGCATGCGCTCGAGCCACGACCCGTAAAGCGTGACGAAGGTCTGAATCGGGCGAGGAAGCTTGCTGTCCACGAACGAGGCTGCTCGCGGCGCCCCCCGAATGAGCCACGGTGTCGTCAGCGTCGTGATCGCGGACACCGCCACCGCCACGGGATACAGGAACTCCCGTGTCGCGCCGGTGGAGATCCCAATCGCCGCGATGATGAAGGAGAACTCCCCAATTTGCGCGAGGCTCATTCCCGCCTGGATGGACGTGCGCGTACCGTAGCCGGTGAGGAACGCGCTGATCGTCACGAAGACGACCTGCCCGACGATGACGGCGATCGTGAAGACGACGACCGGAATCCAGTACTGCGCCACCAGGCTGGGATCGATGAGCATTCCGACCGCCACGAAGAAGATCGCGGCGAAGACGTCGCGCACCGGCTCGATGAGATGCGCGACCGTGTGCTCCTCCCCGGACTCGGCGACCAGCGACCCCGCGATGAAGGCGCCGAGCGCAACGGAATAGCCGAACGAGTACGCGAGCAGCGCGGCGGCGAAGCAAATGCCCATGCTTGCGATGAGCGTGGTCTCGGGTCGGTTCATCCGGACGACGGCGCGCACCGCGCGGGGGATGAGCAGGAGCCCGACCACGATCAATCCGGCGAGAAACATCGCCAGGCGCATCCCGGTGATCGCCAAACTGCCGGCCGACACGCCAGTGCCCTGGGAGAGCGCAGTCAGCACGGTCAGGAGGAAGATCGCGATCAAGTCCTCGATGATCAGCACGCCGAGAACGAGCTCGGTGAACTTCCCTTTGACCTGTTGCTCCTGAAATGCCTTGGCGATGATGGTCGTGCTGGAGATCGCGATGATCGATCCGGCGTAGAAGCTCTCGATTTTCGTCCATCCAAACCCACGTCCGAGCGCATATCCCAGCCAGATCATCAGCGCCCCCTGCACGACCGCCACGATGGTGGCGCGCGGCCCGACACGAATGAGCTTGCGGAGGCTGAACTCGAGGCCCAGGGAGAACAGGAGGAGGATCACCCCCGTCTCGGAGAGCGTCTGCACGATGGCGACGTCCGCCACGATCGGAATCGGGACGTGCGGACCGACGATCATACCGGCGAACAGGTAGCCGAAAACGACCGGCTGGCGCAGCCGCTGGAAGACAACGGTCGTGAGCGCCGCCACCGACAGAACGACGGCCAGCGTCGTCAGAAATTCGTGCGCGTCTTGCATTTGGCGAAAGTACTCGGTGATGGCGCACAACGCACGAGCGCGGCGATCTCCAGATCGCCGCGCTCGTTTCCCGACGCACCGCCTCGGCTAGCGGTTGGGTGGCTCCACTGGTATGACCACGACCGGTGACTCACTCACGGCAACACGCTCCGTCTTCCACGTCTCGACCTCGCGGATGAAGTCCTCGGCGAGCAACGCCACATCGATCGGCTGGGCAACGGGATCATCTCCGCGCCCGTCGATGCGCGCGAGGCTTGCCGACGCCTTCGCGTAGCCCGGGTCGATCGACACCGCCGCGCGATACGACTCCGCGGCTGCGACGAAGTGTCCGGTGCGCTCCAGCGCCATGCCGAAATTGTTGCGGAACACGGGAATGGTAGAATCGAGCTGCACGGCGCGCGCGAGCGGCCGCAGCGCTTCCTCGAACCGGCCGAGCTGGATCAGCAACAGTCCCATGTTGTTCATCGCCCACACGTCATGGGCGTCGAGCGTGAGTGCAGCGCGGTAGGAATCGATCGCTGCATCAGTCTCGCCCAGCGCGGTTTGCACACGCCCCTGGAGACGATACGTCTCGGCCGACGTCGAATCGAGCTGGAGCGCGGCGAGCACGCGCTCGGACGCCTCACGAGGCTCGTTGAGCTCCAGCAGCACGCGGGTGAGGTTGAGCAGGCTCTTCACGTGCGACGGATCGAGCTCGATCGACCGCTCGAAGCTCTCACGCGCCCGCGGGAGCTGTCCGCCCTTCCACGCCGAGAGGCCGAGCATGTAGTGCCCCCACGGATTCTTTGGGCGGCGGGTGACGTACGCCGCGAACATCTCGGTGGCTTCGTCGTAACGGCGTGACGTGAACGTCGACTCGGCCTCCTCGTACGTGACGTTCTCGTAGCTCGGCGTACTCGCCTGCACGGGCGACTCGACGACGGAGTCGTTCACGACGACCGGATCGTTGACGGAAGTGGTGGTGCGCGGCTCGGGCTCTCTTCGATCGCACGCGAAGATGGTGAGCACGGCCAGCGCGGTGAGCGCGAGCGGCAGGTAATTGCGACGGGGCTGCTCAGCGAAATGAATGGGGCGACGCATGGTCCTCTCCTCTGGTGTGCGCCCCTCGGGGCGCGTTTGTGGTGACAGCGTGCCCGCTCGTTAGGGCAACGGGGGGACCCGTCCGCCGAGGAGAAAGTCCATCGCGCAACTCATTGCCATGCGTACAGATGGCGCTAGAGGCGCTAAAGGCGCTAAAGGCGCTGTGTTCGCGCGGACACGGTTTCGCGGGTCGCCTCGTGTCCGTGAGGACACAGCGCCTCTAGCGCCTCTAGCGCCTTTAGCGCCCTTGGTTCTTGAGCCCGTGCCGGCGCATGATCTTCAGGAGGCTCGCGTGGTCGGCGAGTCCGAGCGCCCGGGCGGTTTGCGTCACGTGCCAGTCATGCCGCTGAAGCGCCGCGACGATGATCTGCCGCTCGGCCTCCGCCTTCAGGTCGACGAAGGTGCTCGAGCTCCCCTCGTGCGTGCCGACGGTGGCGGTTCCCTTGAGCTCCGCGGGGATGTGGTCCTCTTCGATCGCATTGCCATCTGACGCGATCACCATCCGCTCGATGACGTTCCGGAGCTCGCGCACGTTGTTGCGTTTCCAGTCGTTTGACGCGAGCAGCTCGATCGCCCCGGCCGAAATGACCTTTCGACGAATGCCGAATCGGTCGCACGTGGTGCGCACGAGATAGTCGGCAAGCTGAGGAATGTCGGACCTGCGCTCCCGGAGGGGCGGTACCCGGAGCGCATGCACATCCAGCCGAAAGAGGAGATCCTCGCGGAAGCGCCGCTCGGCGACTTCCGTCGCGAGCTCGCGGTTGGTGGCGGCAATGATGCGAGCCGCGACGGGAATCGGGCGCGACGCGCCGACCCGTACGATCTGCCGCTCCTCGAGCGTCCGAAGCAGCTTCGCCTGAGCGGGAAGGGGAAGCTCACCAATCTCGTCGAGAAATAGCGTTCCCTTTCCCGCCGCCTCGAAGGCGCCCTTGCGCGTCGCGTGCGCGCCGGTGAATGCGCCCCGCTCATGGCCAAAGAGCTCGCTTTCGACGAGCTGCTCCGGAATCGCGGCGCAGTTGATGGCGACGAACGGCTCGCGCTCGCGTCCGCTCAAGCGGTGCACGTCGCGCGCAACGAGCTCCTTGCCGGACCCGCTCTCTCCAATGATGAGAACGGTCGACGGGATAGGCGCTACGCGAACGATGCTCTCCTTCAGTCGGCGCATCGCCGGGCTGTCGCCGAGCAGCGCCGAATCGTCCGCGGCATAGGTGCGGAGCGTGGCAACTTCCGCCAACAGTAGACGCCGCTCGATGGCGCTCTCGACCTCGCGTGCAACGCGCTCGACCGTCTCGCCCTTGTCGATGAAGCCATAGGCGCCCGCCCGCATGGCTTGCACGCAGCGGTCGTAGTTCCCGGTGCCCGTGTACACGACGACCGGGACGTCGAGTCCGCGCTCCCTCATCGCCCGAAGCACCCCGAACCCGTCGCGTCCCGGCATCTCGAGGTCGAGAATCACACAATCCACCGGCTCGCGGGCCAGAATCTCGAGCGCCGTATCACCGTCGGTCGCGACGATGGTCTCCATGCTCGTGAGGCGCCGGAGATCGTACGCGAACTGGTCGGCGAGCGCGCGAACGTCGTCGACAATGAGCAATGTGTTCATGAGTGCGAAGCCCGGGAGACTCTGGTTGAGTGCACTGGCAGCTCGACGATCACTCTGGTTCCGCGCCGAGGCGCCGTGTCGATGTGAACATCTCCGCCATGGTCGGCGACCAGGCGGCGTACGACAGACAGGCCCAGTCCGGTGCCCTGTGGCTTCGTCGTGTAGAAGCCGCCGAGCGCGCGAGCCACTTCCTCTGGTGCCATTCCGCATCCCGTATCCGTCACCGTGATGCGCACGACGTGATCGCGCTGCTCGGTGGATATCGTGACGGAGCCGCCGTCAGCGGGGAGGCTTTGCAAGCCGTTCGTGACGAGGTTGTCGAGCACTCGCCGGAGTGCAACTGGATCTCCGAGCACGGGCAGCATTCCTCCCTGCAAATGCACCTGGATCGACGCGGCGTAGGCGTCGCGTGCCCCGGTCGCGATGTCTTGTACGATCGTGTTCACATCGACGGGGCGGCGGTCGGTTCGCGGTGTGAGCCGTGCCCATCGTGTGGCGAGCTCATCGAGATACGTGACGCTGGAGTCGAGTGTCGCTCGCCGCTCACCGAAGACCGTGGCGAGCTCGTGCGGTGCTCGCTCCTGCACCTGGGCGAGGTGGCGCAGGACATTCCGAATCGGCACCAGTCCGTTTTTCATGTCGTGGTTCACCTGCCGCGCCATCTCGCCGACCGTGGCGCGACGCTCGGCATCGCGCAGGCGAACTGCGCCGGCGCGGAGGCGGCGTGTCATTGCGGCGAAGCGCCGCGCGAGCGTCCCGACCTCGTCCTCGCGCGCGGCGACGGTGTCGACCTCAGGTGTGTTGAAATCGATCGAGAGCGCAGCACGTGCGAGCGTTGCCATGGGCCGACTCAACCCCGCGGCCAGCCATGCGATGAGAATGGCACCCGCGATCGCGGCGAGGAGGAACGAGGCAGCCACCCAACGGTCGAGGTCGCGCCTCAGCATTTGCAGCTCGTCGCCGCGAGGGGCGACCATCAGATGCGTGGTGGCGAAGGCATTGGCGGCGTCATCCACGTACACGAGAGGAAGCCTCGCTACCGCGTGGGAGGCAGGAAGCGAGAGGTCGCCGAGTGTCAGCGAGACATCCAGCTCCCCCCGCGACTGAGCCGCGTGAAAAAGGTGGCGTCGACCGTCGTGCCGCCGACGATGGTGAAGGCGCGTCCACCCACAGCGGCGGACTCAGCTCGCGTGAGGGCGCGGAAGGAGCCTCCGGGAGTCTTCACATCGACGAGCGCCTCTTGGCCTGGAGCTGCCGCGAGGCGCGCGAGCAGACGGCTATCGTTCCGTCCGAATTCGTTGCGGAAGTGCCCGGAGCTCACGACGCGTCCGGAGTCGTCATACACGCGCAGCATCGAGAGCCCGGAGATTTCCATCGCGCGCTCGGCCCAATCGAGCACGTAGCGTCGCTGCGTTGGGTCGCCGCGCATCGCTCCGAGGCGAAAGCGATCATCCGTCGACAGATCTGCCTCGAGAATCTCGAGCCGTGCGGCAATCGACGCGCTTTCTCTGGCGAGATCCTGGCGGACGATGTCGACGAGAGTGTTCACGCGCCGCTCGTGCTGCGCGGTGAGCCTGCGCGTCACGTCGCGACGTACGCCGTGGGCGAGCACCGCAAGCGGAATGAGCGCGGCGACGACGAACGCCACCGACATGCGCGCGCGAAAGGTCATGGCTGTGGCGCGCGAGGCGCGATCGCATGGGCGCGTGTGTCGATGAGCGGCAAGATGGAATGCGCGCTCATCCACGGCGCACGTTGCGCAAGCCCGGCGAGGGTGTCGCAATACAGGGAACTAGACACGGACACCACGTACGCGAGCTCGTTCCCAGCACGAAGCGCCAGGTCGAGCTCGCCGGCGGACAATCCAGCGGCCGTCGCATCCGAGCGCTCGGCGAGCGCGACGACCCGCTCGGCGAGCTCACGCGCCGTGCGGTCGGCTGCGTCGTACACCACGCGCTTCGATGAGAGGCGCGCAGAGTCGGCGCTCGCCTCCCCGAGAAACGGGTCGCACGTCGGAGCGTCGGCCGATCGCGCGTCGGCGCGCACCGCGTCCGGCCCCGCATCCGCCCCTGACAGCCACGTCACCCCGCGGAGAGAGGCGCACGTATGTGCGATCCCACGGGAGCGGAGTCACCTCCAGATCGGCGCGAGTAGCCGCATACGCTGTGAGGTCGAGATCATCCGTCACGATGAGCGCAGGACGGGCGTCGATCGCGTTGCGCGCAGCCTCGCTTCCTAGCCTGTGCGCGATGGCCCCAGTGGAAGTGACGCTGACGTCAACCGTCCACGGCCCGCTCGTCGCCGTCGGCCATGGACGCAGCGTTGCGGCGACGAGCGTGACCGCGCATTGCTCACGCGTCGTCCCTTGCGTACTGAAGGTGATTGCGGCGGTGTCGGCTGTCGTCGACGGCGTGTCGGTGAGTGCACACGCGGTTGCCAGGACCGCGGGCTCCGGCTGCACGCGCACAGCCGCGGTACATGCCCCGGCCGCGCAGAGCGCCATGGCGCCGATGAACGATTTGCCCCCACCCCTACCGCGACGCATGGCCACCCGAGGTCACGACGGAACCCTTCAGAAAGTCCTCCCCCTTGTATTTGTTACCCCAACGCGTGTTCCCCCCATTAACGGGGGATTAACATCGCGTGAGCTGTGGGTGACTTGGCGGCCCCCCTGGCATCCGGCACGGGGATAGCGCATTGATATTGGCTTCCGCACGGCCCGAGGTAGCGAGAATGTCGGACGCGACCAGACGGTGGATGCGAAGCGACGAGTATCAGCGGTACGTAAGCATTGCGGCGGACGCCCAGTCGGCAGCCGAGTTGGCGAGGCTCAGAGCGGAGCTCCGCGCCAACTGGCCGGAGGATTCGACCGCGCAGCTGCTGTGCGAAGTCCTGTACGACCAGGAGCAGTCATTCGACGCTCTCGACGGCGCGCGGGCGCAGGCGTCGGCGGTGTGGCACGACGATCCGACGCTCCTCCAGCCCCGACGCACGCGGCGTGTGTCGGCCGAGATACCCGAGATCCCGCCGGAGAGTCCCGGCCCGTCCGAGGAGCGCGCGCCTAACGGCTGACGTCGCTCAGAGCGGCGGCTCGCTCCGCGAGTCGGGCCGTCGCGGCTCGACGCGTCGTGTCGGTGCCTCCACCGCGAGACCGAGCAGCTCCTGAAGCTTCGCGTCGCTCATGGTGCGCCACTGGGCGGGATAATGTGGCAGGCGCTTTCGCAGCTGTTCGTCGAGCGTCTCGAAGGCCAGCCACCCCTGCTCGAATTCGCCGAGGTTTGACTCGCGCCTCGAGCTGCGCGACAGAGTCGGCGTCACCGCCCACACCCGCCACCTCCTGCCGTCACCATCCGTGAATTCGCGGATGGCCTCATCCGCCGCGATCGGATCGCCCTTGCCTTCCTTCTGATTCTTTCGCTTGCGCAGGGAGACGACGTCCTTGGCGGCGCGAGCGGCGGCGAGGAGGGAGTCGCTCAGCTTGGCGAGCTCGGCGGTGGACTCTTCGGAGACTGCCCGTGTGTCCGGAACGCAGGCCTCCTCGAGCTTCTCGGCAAGCTCGGCCTCGGTGTGCTGGAGGGCGACGACGAGCGGATCTGATTGCGGCGAGGGAGGCGTGGTCATGCGATGTTGGCTCGGGCGAAAGCGGTGCGGAGTGACGAGGTGGTGCCGGATGGCGCTCTGCCCGCGCAACCCTCGTGCCTCGTCCTCGGAGGGCTCGTCAGGCGATGTCGCCTCGACGGCGCCGGAACTCGGTCGAATTCGTCGCCGAGCCATCGCGAGGGAATGACCGGTACAGCAGCTCGGTCAGATCCTGTTCCGACATGTCCACCCAGCCCGAGGGCCAGTCGGCCGTATCCAAGGCGCGTGAGCCGGAGGTAAACCGCAGGAGCGGGCGGCGTCGCTCGGCGCCCGTAGAATCAGCCTGCAGCTCGTTGACCGTCCAATACCGTCCATTCGGATAGCGGAAGGTGCGAATCGTCGGCTCGGGGACGGTGTGCGTCGCCTTCTCGGTGACACCCCGGGGGGCAGCGAATTCCCGTCGCGGGGGAGCACCTCCCTCGCTACGTGCCAACTCGGCGCGCTCGAGCATTGCTTCGAGATCGCTTTCGGTGGCGTTGTCCCAATGAGCTGGAATGGGTGCCAATCGGCGCTTTTCACCACCGGCCGCTGGCTCGAACGCGAGCCACCCGTTGAGGACGTTTTGCAGGTGGTCTTCCGCGCGCGTCGCCGCGTGCATCTGCTCGGGGCGGATGTCCCACACTCGCCACCGGCGTCCCGTACTATCGGTAAATTCGCGGAGCGCCATGACGGGCCGTGGTGCACGAGGCGTACCCCCGTGCACCACGGCCGGGGTCACTTCGTTGGGCGAACCCGGAACGGGGCGACGCGCTCGGCACTGTCCCACTGGAGCCGAAGCAGGTTCGACGCTCCTTCGGTCTCGGCCTTGATGGTGAAGGTCTCCACCGGGGCACTGAGCGGTCGGGATATGAGGCGCACGCGCCCGAGGTCCTGGGCCGGGTCGTGGGCGGTACCCGCCTGGCCTGTTTCGCGATTGATGATGAGCCACCCGCCATCGCGCTCAGGAACGGAGAAGAGCGTATACCGGCCCGCCGGAACGGCCAGCGTGTCTGCACCGGTCCCAAACACGAGGTCCCGATCGGTCTCGAAGTGCGTCGCTTCGTTGGCGCCGGTGCGCCAGACGCTACCGAACGGAACCAGTGCTCCCCAGATAGCCCGCCCGCGCTTCGCGGGCGTGCCGTGATCGAGACCGATGGTTGCGCCGCCCACTTGTTGGTGGACCGCGCGCGCCCGGACAGCGCGCCAAGACTGCGGCCGGCGGCATCCTGCGAAGTCCACCGGCGGACAATGTCGTCGATGGGCATCCAGGGACGACGCTCGACGACGAGCTTGCGGGTCGTCGCGCCAGCGTCGAGCGCGATGAGGCGCCCGGCCGAGTCCACACGAAGACGCATCGTCCCGCGGGAGGGGATGGGTGATGGTCATGCTGTCTTTGCCTACGCGCGCGAACGAGAAGTTGGAGACGCGCGAGCCAGTGAGCAGTGGCTGCAATGCGTCACTCGCACCACTCGTTCTGAGACGGACGAGCGCGATCTCGTACGGCCAATGCACCATGTCGATGAACGGGAGGACGTGGGGCTGGGCACCGAGGGTCCGAGCGCGAACCTGGTCGCCTGCCGTCGTCTCGATGCGCAGGGAATCGCCGACGCGCGCGATGATTTCGCGACGAGCCGGAGTGGCGCCGCCCCCGGTCGTGTCGAAGGTGGTGGCTTCCATCCGCTCGAGCATACCGGCGGGAGAGAGCTGAAGCACGTAGACCGTGCGGGATGTGCGAGGGACGCGCATGGCGACTTCGGCCTCGACGCGTTGCGGCGAGCGAATCACGCGCTCGACGACGAGCGTATCCGATCCCAGCCGGGTGACGAAGACGGCGCTGTCGAGCGCACTCGCGCGCTGTGCCACCGCCACCGCGGGGGCGCTCGGCTGCAAGGATGATCGACATCAGGGTGAGTCGTAGCATGAACATCCCAACCTCACTCTTCCTGGGTGATGTAAGAGAAACTGTATCTCATGCACGCAGGCTGGAAGTGTGCTGTGCCGATGGTGCGCTCGGCGTTACCATGGCGCACCGCACTCACGGAGCAGGTTCCATGCGCTTAGGTCGTTCGATTCGGGTCGTCCTCGCGCTGGTGAGCGCAGTCGGTGTCGGGTGCTCCAGCGCGCCCTCGGGCCCCGCTCTGCCCGCGCTCGTTGGCGAAGGTCGGCGAATCCTCTTCATCGGCAACAGTCTTACGTATTGGAACGATCTTCCGATGATCGTGCAGTCGCTCGCCGATTCGGCGGGCGGGGCGTCGCTTGGCGGTGATGATGGTGGCCTTCCCCGATTTCAATCTCGACGACCACCGCGCACAGGGAGCCGCGGAGCGTGCGATCGCGCTGGGCGGATGGGAAGTCGTCGTGCTGCAGCAGGGTCCGTCATCGCTACCGGAGAATCGCGCCCAGCTGCGTGCCAGCGTGGCCGCCATGACTGCTCAGATCCGCGCGCGAAGCGCGATGCCCGCGCTGTACTCGGTATGGCCGCAGAGCTCGCGTCGCGCGGATTTCGCTCCAGCGATCGAGTCCTATACACTGGCAGCGCAGGACGTGAGCGGGCTGCTCTTCCCCGTGGCCGCGGCGTGGCTCGCCGCTTGGGAGCGCGATCCGGCGCTCGCGCTGTACTCCCCCGACGGGCTGCATCCGTCGATCGCGGGATCCTATCTCGCGGCACTCGTTATGTACGGCGTGCTCTACGACCAGTCCCCGGTTGGGCTGCCTGCGCGTGTGCGTCTGGCGTCCGGTGTTGATGTCGGGGTGTCGGCTGCGGTCGCTACCGTGCTTCAGGCTGCGGCGGCTGAAGTTCTGGCTCGCTAAGTCTTGGGGTGGCGCGTGGGGTGTGTAGGGCTGGCATCCAGGTTCAAAGTTGGGACGCGGATTACGCGGATGCAGCGGATACTGCGGATTGTTCCATGCACAGCGATCCTTCCTCTACAGGAGCAAAAAGCAGTGTTTTTTTTCCTGCGCGAGGAAAGTTCTGCTCACCAGGAACGATCCGCCAAGTCCGCTGCATCCGCGAAATCCGCGTCCCCCTTTGAACCTGGATGCCAGCCCTACACACCCCGAGCGCCGGCCCAAGCCTAGCGAACCTCGACCACAGAGCACTCGGCGATCACGAAGACGCGATCGCCAACACCAGGGCTCACCTCGGCCACGCCAGTAAAGTCGCCGAAGGCGGGCAGTACTCCGACGTCCGCACCTAACCAGAAACAGGCCAATCGCTCACGTTGACGCGCCGGGCCGGTCATCACGACCGCCGGGTGGAGGTGCCCGGCGAGCACGTACGCGCCGGGGACAGCGTGCGGGTGATGCGTGAGCGCGAACGGTCCGTCAAGAAGTGGCGCGTCCACGCAGTCGATCGCGATCTCGCGAGGCGGGTCGCCCGCGCGCCGGTCGTGATTGCCCCGCACGAGCGTCATGTCAATCCTCTGATGCCGGGCACGCCATTCCGCCAACGCATTCACGGTAGCCGGTGCCCGCCCCTCCTTGGCGTGAAGAAAGTCGCCCAGGAACACGATGCGGCCTGCGGACGTGCGCTCGAGCAGCGTGTCGACGCGCCCAAGGGCTTCCGCGGTCGTGCCGTGCGGCACTGGAACACCGCGGGCACGGAATGACGCCGCCTTTCCGAAGTGCGCGTCCGCGATCAGCAGCGTCTCCGTGCGGGGCCAGTAAACGGCGCGCTCCGACAGGAGAAGCAACCACTCGCCGCAGACATCCACGCGTACGCTGCGATCATCCATCCGCCGCACGCTCCAGCGCGAGCTGCATTCGGCGAATGCGATCGGCGAGTGTCTCCGACGACACCCGGTCGCGCGTGCGATCAACGAGAAGTGGAAACGCGAGTGGAGGAGTGCGGCGCGGAGTCGTGATCACGACGCGCCCACTCGCGAGCCGCTCCAGCGCGCGCGCGAGTCTGCTGCGCTCGAGCTGCCGCTCGAGCACTTCACGACGGGCTTGCCCGAGCAACAGGTTCGCGGGATCGTAGCGCTCGAGCACATCGAAGAAGAGCCCACTCGAGGCCTGCAGCTGCCGCGCCGTCTTGCCACTGCGAGGAAACCCAGGAAAGACGAGTCCTGCAATGCGCGCGATCTCCCTGAACTGACGCTTGGCCATCTCGCTGGCGTTGAGCGCGGCGAGCAGGTCGTCGAACAGATCCCGTGGTGAGAGCAGGCCTCGAGCGAGCGCATCCTCGAGCGGTGCAGGGTCAGCCGAGAGGAGCTCCAGGCCGTAGTCGTTGGCCGCGAGCGTGAACGAGATCGGAGCGAGGCGCGACAATCGATACGCGAACAACGCCGCCAGCCCTTCGTGAACCAGCCGGCCTTCGAACGGGAAGACGAAGAGATGGTGCCCCTCGCGCGTGCGCACGCGCTCGATGAGCAGCTCATCCTGCGCGGGAATCCGAGACCAGCGCCCCTGCACTTCGAGAATGGGACGGAGTGCTTCCATCTCCGCGCCACGAAAGATTCCGCGGTGAGCTTCGTCCAGTCGCCGACGAATGGCGGCGGCTAGCTCGCCCGAGAGGGGCAAGCGGCTGCCCATCCATCGCGGGATCACACCCTGGCCATTCGGCGCACGTCGTACCCACGCGCGCATGTCGCGCACGCGCACAAACTCGAGCGGCTTGCCGGCGAAGGTGAAGCGGTCACCCGGCCGCAGACGCGCGATGAACGATTCCTCGACGGATCCAAGGCGCTGGCCGCGAAGGTACTGCACGGTGATCTGGGCGTCGCTGACGATCGTGCCAATCGACAGGCGATGCCGGCGCGCGATCTCGCGGTTCGCCACGATCCATCGGCCGTCGCGCTGCACCACGCGGGCGTACTCCTCGTATCGCTGGAGCGCATCGCCGCCGCGCGACACGAAGTCCATGACCCATGCCCATTCCGCGTCGGTCAGCTCGGCATAGGCGTGAGTCGTGCGCACCTCGCGAACGAGCTCGTCAGCGATGAAGCCGCCGCCGAGCGCGACGGTGACGACGTGCTGTACGAGCAGGTCCAGTGGGCGCTCGACGGCAAGTCGCGACTCGATGGCTCCCCTCTCGATCCCATCCCGCGCCGCGGCGACGTCGATGAGCTCGAGCACGTTCGTGGGGACGCAAGTCACGCGACTCGACGCACCGGGACGGTGGCCGCTTCGCCCAGCGCGCTGCAGCAGGCGCGCGACGCCTTTCGGACTGCCGATCTGAAGGACGCGATCGACTGGAGAGAAATCGACCCCGAGATCGAGGCTCGACGTCGCGATGACGCAGCGGAGCCGGCCCGCTCGCAAACCCTCTTCGACCCACTCGCGCGTCTTTCGCTCCAGTGACCCGTGATGGAGCGCGATCAGGCCGGCCCAATCGGGTTGCGCCTCGAGGAGGGCGCGGTACCAGATCTCGGTCTGCGAACGTGTATTGGTGAAGACGATCGCGCTTTCGCCCTCCTCGATCGCCTTCACGACAGCTGGCAGCATTTGCGTACCGAGATGGCCCGCCCACGGAAAGCGCTCGACGACAGGCGGAATCAGCGCATCGACGACGACGCGCTTGGGCTCGACGCCGCGCACGACTCGGTTGAGTCGAGGCTCGGTGCCGAGCAGCGCGTCGCGTGCGTCATCGAGATTCCCAATGGTGGCGGACAAGCCCCAGATCCGAACGTCCGGGCGCATCCTCCGCAGTCGCGCGAGCGCGAGCTCCACCTGCACGCCCCGCTTGGTTCCCATGAGCTCGTGCCACTCGTCGACGACGACGACGCGGAGGTTCTCGAGCTGCCGTGCCGCGTTCTCCCTCGACAAGAGGATCGACAGGCTCTCCGGTGTCGTGAGGAGCCCGGTCGGCAGGCGCTTGCTCTGTCGCGCCCGAACGGCGGAGGATGTGTCGCTGGTGCGCGTCTCGATGGTCCAGTCGAGCCCGAGGTCATTCAGCGGCTGGAGGAGTGCTTCCGCGGTGTCCGCGGCGAGCGCGCGGAGCGGCGTGATCCACAGGACACGCAGTCCCAATGCCTGACGAGCCTCACGCATCGCCTCGATGAGCGGCGCCATCCAGACGGCAAGTGTCTTCCCCGTTCCGGTGGCCGCATGCACCAGCCCCGACTCGCCGGCGAGGTACGCGCGCCAGACCTCGAGCTGAAAAGGAAATGGCGTCCAGCCACGCGAGGCGAACCATCGCTGGACGCGGTCGATGGCTTCATCCGTCGTGGCGAGCGCATCGGATACATCTCGCATTGTCGTCAGGCCGCTCATTGAGCCGCCATGAGCGCGCGCAGCGCCTCGAGCGTATCCGCTTCTTCGGCACGCTTGTCTTCGCGCCACCGGGCGATTCGAGGAAAGCGCACCGCGACGCCCGATTTGTGTCGCGGCGACGGCTGAATCCCCTCGAAGTGCAGCTCGAACACCTGCTCCGGCTTGACCGAGCGCACGGGGCCGAACTTCTCCACGGTGTGACGACGGATCCAGCCGTCGAGCTTGCGAATCTCGAGATCGGTGAGCCCGGAATACGCCTTCGCGAACGGGACGAGCTCCCCTTCCTGCCACACCGCAAACGTGTAGTCGGTATAGAGCGCCGCTCGGCGCCCGTGGCCCGGCTGCGCGTAGACCAGCACCGCGTCCACCGAGTAGGGAGCGATCTTCCATTTCCACCACGGGCCACGGCGCCGTCCGACGCCGTATGGGGCATCCAGACGCTTGAGCATGAGGCCTTCCGCGCACCGGTCTCGCGCCGCGTCATATGCATCGCGGATCCCTGCCCAGTCCGTCGCGCGGACCACTGGCGACAAGAGCACGCGCGACGCGATGCCCTTCTCGCCGACGAGCTCCTCGAGGCGGGCCCTGCGCCACGACAGAGGGTGCTCGCGTGCATCCTGCCCCGTGTGCTCGAGGAGATCGTATGCGAGCAATACGACGGGAACCTCGGCAAGAATCTTCGGGCCAAGTGTCTTGCGGCCGATGCGGCGCTGCAGCTGTGCGAACGGGAGTGGACGGTCGTCCATCCATGGCATGATCTCGCCGTCGATGACAGTGCCGTTTCTCAGCAGCGCCGCCGCGGCGCTCAGCTCGGGAAAGCGGTCCGTCACCAGCTCCTCACCGCGCGACCAGATGAAGGAGCGATCGCTGCGCCGAATCATCTGTGCGCGAATCCCGTCCCACTTCCATTCCGCCTGCCACTCGCTAACGTCGCCGAGCGCTTCCAGGTCTTCCTCGAGCGCGTAGGCGAGGAAGAATGGATAGGGCTGCGAGATGTGCGCGTCGGCCGTGTCGGCTCCGACGAGTCGCTGATATGCCTCGGGTCGCGGTTCCCACGCACCCGACAGCCGGTGCGCGACGACCGCTTCCGGTACACCGCTCACGCGCGACAGCGCTCGCACGACGAGGCTCCGCGACACGCCGACGCGAAGCTCACCGGTAATGAGCTTGTTCAAGAGGAAGCGTGCGACGCCGTCGATCTCGCGCCATGCGCGCACGACGATGCCACGCTGAACGTCCTCCGGCTGGCCGGCGAGGGAGAGCACCGACTCCTCGATCAACCGATGCAGCGGACGATCGATTGTCTCCACCGCCCGCGGCAGGAGCAGCGCGATCGTCTCCGCCAGATCACCTACGGTGGAGTAGCTCTCCTCGAACAGCCACGCCGGAACGTCGGACTCCTCCATCGCCCACGTCGCGACCCGACGCACCGGGACGAGCCGCTTGGGGCGAGCACCGCTCAGGAAGTACACGGCCCATGCCGCGTCGGCGGGAGCAGCCGTTGCGAAGTAGCGCTCCATCGCCGCGACCTTCTCGCTGGTGCGGGTGGTCTCGTCCAGTTCCGTGAAGAGCTGCGCAAACCGCTTCACGCCGGTGATTCTCCCTCGGCCAGCTCCACTTCGGAGTCGAGCTCACCCTCCCACTGACTGGCGGCGACCTGTGCTTCGATGCCGTGCTCGGTGAGCCAACGCACGACGGGCTCGCGATAGCCGTGTGTCACGAGCACTCGGCCGGCGCCCGTAGCCTTGATGGTCTCCAGCAACGACGGCCAGTCCACGTGATCGGAGAGTACGAAGCCACGATCGACCGAACGCCGGCGACGCGCCCCGCGGATCTGCATCCACCCGGATGCGAACGCGGTAGAGGACGCGCCGAACCGGCGCAGCCAGGTCGAGCCCATTGCCGATGGCGGCGCCACGATGAGCGCGCCTCCCCAGGCATGGCCGCGCTGGATGTTGGAAGCATAGGTCGTGGACGGAAGCGCGACGCCGGAATCGCGATAGTCACGGGTGAGCCGCTCCACCGCTCCGTGCGTGTAGATCGGCCCTTCGCCGCCGTTCGTGAACGCGGCCAGCACGCGCTGCGCCTTCCCGAGGGCGTAGCCGAAGATGACGGAGGCGCGCCCCGCCTCACGATTGGCGCCCCACCACGCTCGGATCTCGGCGAAGACGTCCTGCTGCGGCCGCCACCGATAGATGGGCAGGCCGAACGTGGACTCCGTCACGAACGTGTGGCAACGCACGGCCTCGAATGGCGCACACGTTGGGTCGGGCTCGGTCTTGTAGTCGCCGGACACGACCCACACCTCTCCGCGATGCTCCACGCGCACCTGCGCGGAGCCGAGGATGTGACCGGCGGGGTGAAGCGATACGCGAACGCCGTTGATGTCGACCGGTCTCCCGTACTCGACGGTCTCGATATGCGCGCCCGGGCCGAGCCGCGTTCGCAGGACATGACGTCCCTCGTGCGAGGCGAGGTAGTGTCGAGATCCCCAGCGGGCGTGATCTCCATGTGCGTGCGTGATCACCGCGCGATCGACGGGCGCCCAGGGGTCGATGAAGAAGCCGCCGGCTTCGCAGTAAAAGCCGCGGTCGGTGGAGCGAAGGAGCAGCGGGTATCTCGGTGAGAAGGGAAGTGTTGTGCTCGGCGGCTGCCGGGACCCCTGACCTGAAATTTAGCGCCTGGCGCGCAGCACTGGACGCTGGCGCCGCGGATCGCTAACCTCGCGCTCATGTCCCTTGCCCGCACGGCCCTTTTGCGCGCCTCGCGCAGCGAGTGGCTGGCCAACCAGTTCCGGAAGCACGAGTTCACGCGGCGTGCGGTGAAGAGCTTCCTCCCTGGCGAGGAGCTCGGCGCCGCTCTCGACGCGGCCGCCGTGCTCGCCGCCGAAGATCTCGGCTCCGTCATCACGAATCTGGGCGAGCGCGTGACGACGCGGGGCGAGGCAGCCGCCGTGCGGGAGCACTATCTCGGCGCCCTCGATGCGATCAAGGCGCGCTCGCTTCCCACGCAGCTGTCCGTGAAGCTCACGCACCTCGGGCTCGACGCCGGCCGCGATGCGTGCGCAGCCGATGTGGCGCGTCTCGCGGCCCACGCGGCGACGGTCGGCTCGTTCGTGTGGATCGACATGGAGGAATCGCACTACGTCGACGCGACGCTGGGCATCTTCCGTGAGATTCGCGCGTCGCACGCGAACGTCGGACTATGCCTCCAGGCCTACCTGCACCGAACGCCGATGGACATCGAGACGCTGCTGCCGCTGCAACCCTCGATTCGCCTGGTGAAGGGTGCCTATCGAGAGCCCGCGGCCCGCGCGCTGACGCGACGCCAGGACATCGACGCGGCCTATCTCTCGATGGGGCGACGCCTCCTCGACCAGGCTGCGCGCGGCCATGGCCTGCCCGTATTGGGCACCCACGACGCTCGACTGATCGAAGCGCTTCGCATGCATGCGAATGGGCGACGCCTGCCGCCGCGCGCGTATGAAGTTCACATGCTGTACGGGATCGCGACGCAGACTCAGCGTGCGCTCGCCACCGCCGGCACGAGAGTGCGGACGCTGATCAGCTACGGCACGAACTGGTTCCCGTGGTACATGCGCCGGCTCGCGGAGCGTCCCGCGAACATGTGGTTCGTCGTGCAGAACGTCTTTCGGTAGGACGGTGACGCCGACGCTGATCGGTGTTCCGTTCGATGGGGCGTCATCGTTTCTCCGTGGCGCCGCGGCGGGCCCGGCGCTGATTCGGCGTGAGCTCGCGTCCGACGCGGGGAATGGCGTCAGCGAAGCCCTGATCGATCTCCGTGCGCCGGGAGCTCTCGCGGACGCAGGCGATGTCGATTTCGCCGGCACCGGTGATCCCACCGCGAGCATCACCGACGCGGTGGCAGCCGTGCTCGCGCGTGGTGGCTGTCCGATCTCACTGGGCGGGGATCACTCCATCACCTTCCCGATCGTTCGCGCGGTCCGCGCACGGTGGCCGAAGCTCACCATTCTCCAGTTCGATGCGCACCCCGATCTTTACGACCTGTTCGACGGCGACCGGCTGTCTCACGCCTGTCCGTTCGCGCGCATCATGGAAGGCGAGCTCGCTGATCGCCTCGTGCAGGTCGGCATCCGGGCCATGAATGCGCACCAGCGCGCCCAGGCCGATCGGTTCGAGGTTGACGTGATCGACATGCGGGCATGGACCGCCGGAGCGCGACCCAGAGTGCACGGTCCCGTCTACGTCTCCGTCGACATCGATGGGGTGGATCCAGCCTTCGCGCCGGGAGTGTCGCACCGGGAGCCCGGCGGGCTCAGCGTTCGCGAGGTCCTGAGCGTCATCCAGACGGTCGAAGGCCCGCTGGTCGGTGCCGACGTCGTCGAGTTCAACCCCTCGCGCGATGTCGGAGACCTAACGAGCCACGTGTGCGCGAAGCTCGTCCGCGAGCTGGCGAGCCGCATGTGGGAGACGTCGGCGACCGCCCCGTGATGCTACGTCCATTCCAACGTTTCGCGCATACCGAGTCGGCCGGCGGAATCGTGCTGCTCGTGTGCGCGGCCGTCGCATTGCTGTGGGCCAACTCGCCATGGGGCGACAGCTATTTCCACCTCTGGGAGACCAACATCGGCATCCGCGTCGGGTGGCACGCGCTCGACATGTCCCTGCACCACTGGATCAATGATGGGTTGATGGCGGTGTTTTTCTTCGTCGTCGGCCTCGAGATCAAGCGCGAGATGCTGGTGGGCGAGCTCTCGACACCGCGTCAGGCGGCGCTCCCGATCGCGGGAGCGCTGGGCGGAATGATCGTCCCCGCGCTCATCTATGCGGCGCTCAACGCCGGCGGCCCTGGAAGCGCAGGATGGGGTATCCCGATGGCGACCGACATCGCGTTCGCCCTTGGCGTTCTTGCGCTCCTCGGTCCGCGGGTTCCGGTGGGGCTCAAGGTCTTCCTCACCGCCCTTGCGATCGCTGACGATCTTGGCGCGGTCATGGTGATCGCGCTGTTCTACACGAGCGGGCTTGCCTATTACTCGCTGCTGGTCGGCGCAGGAATTCTTGCGGCGCTGATTGGCCTCAACGTTCTCGGGGTTCGGCGCCCGGCGCCCTATCTCGCTCTTGGCGTGCTATTGTGGCTGGCGTTTCTCAAGTCGGGCGTCCATGCCACCGTTGCCGGTGTCGTGTTGGCGATGACGATTCCCGCGCGCGCGCGTGTGGACGAAGAGGAGTCTCTCGATGTCGAGTCACCGCTGTTCACGATGGAGCGCAGTCTCCATGGACCAGTGGCTTTCTTCATCATGCCGCTGTTCGCGCTCGCGAACGCGGGCGTAGCAGTCGGCGGTCTCCTCGACTCGCTGTCGCTACCGGTGACGTCGGGCGTCGTGCTCGGACTCGTATTCGGCAAGCCGATCGGCATCACGTTCTTTTCCTGGATGGCGGTGCGATTCGGCCTGGCAACGTTGCCTGCCCAAACGTCGTGGCGCGCACTTCACGGCGTGAGCTGGCTGGGTGGCATAGGCTTCACGATGTCGCTCTTCATCGCCGGCCTCGCATTCACCGATGCCAATCTGCTCGACTCGGCGAAGCTTGGCATTCTCGGCGCCTCGCTCGTCGCCGGTATGGCGGGGTGGGTAATGCTGAAGAGTGGAACGAGGAGTGAGGGGTGAAGAATTCGGCTGGCCGCACAGCCGCTATTACTCCGAGGCCCATGTGCGGCGACGCTGAAGTCGCTCCTCGATCCAGCGCCGAGGATGTCCCCATTCGCGCGTGAGAAAGTAGCGCGGCGGCTCATAGCATGCTTCCGAATTCAAGGGACCCGGAAACTGATTCGCGGCGGCATCGGCGCGAACGAAGAACGCGTTCAGGCCCGTGCGCTCGCACGCGACGACCACGTACCCACGCTCGGCGCCGATCCGCTCGAGCGACTTGAGACTCGCTCCAAAGTAGGACGACTCGTCCCACACCGCGTCCGCGTCGTAAGGCACCTCCCACTCATCGGACGCGGGGATCGACGCGTTGTATTCGATGATGAGGAGACGTGGCCGAAACGCGGCGAGGGCTCGCCAGACGTGTGACGTATTTCGATCGACATCGATCGAGAGGACGTCGAACTCGCCGGGCACGCGCGCGCCGGTCAGCAGATCGGCCGCGTTTTCGCGCGTGACGAAGGAATGCACGAGCCGGAGCTGGCCGCTCTCCAGCTCGGCGGCAAAGTGCGTCTGAATGGAGCGGACGGCGCGCGGATCGGCTTCGAGCCAGAATGCCCTTCCATCCCTTTCGCAGCAGATACGCCGTATTCCCTTCGATGCCATGGCCCGCCCCGATCTCGACGAAGAACCGGTCGGTGGTGCCGACGCGTCGCAGAATCTCGCTGATGATCCCATCCTCACCGTTCTGCGAGAACACTTGAGCTTCGAAGTGCGCGAGGTGGCGCGGATCGGCATAGCGGGGCGTCTGCAGCAGATGGAGCAGATACAGCTCCTGCTGTACGCGACGCTGAGCCTCCTGTGCCGCGTGCCGCCTCCGTTCGTCGTGCGATGGCTTGAACAGACGGCGAAATCCGGGAATCGAGCGAAGGCTCAGTCGCATTGCGAGCTTGAGAGCGGAAGGAGGTCGAGGGTGGCCGCTAATGTGCGAGCCGCACATTGGAAGTCAACGCCTCACCTGGGGCGAGACGTGAGCATTTGGAGAAGAACGTTGACGGGGTTTGGCATAACGATCATTCTCCGGGTACGCGCCTCCCTTCACGGCATCCACGTACCGCGACCTTCGCTTGTCCGTTCCCGCGCTCGTCGACCACCTCTTTCGCCACGACGCTGCGCGCATGACGGCAACGCTTGCGCGTATCCTCGGTCCTGCGCGCATCGAGCTGATCGAGGACGTTGTGCAGGAGGCGCTGCTGGCTGCGCTGGGACGCTGGCCACGTGACGGCATTCCCGAAAACCCCACCGCGTGGCTCGTGCAGGTCGCGAAGCATCGTGCGCTCGACGTGCTGCGCCACGAGCACCTCGCGCACGATCGCGAGATGCGCATTCGGGAAGAGATCGCGCAGTGGGGTGACCCTGACTCCTCCGTCTCCCTCGACGACCCGGTAATTCTGGATGACCAGCTTCGGATGATCTTCATTTGTTGTCACCCGTCGATCCCCGCCGAGGCGCGCGTCACGCTCACGCTGAAGCTCGCCGGCGGTTTCGGGGCACGGGAGATCGCTCGTGCGTTTCTCGCTGAGGAGACGGCGATTCATCAGCGGCTGGTCCGGGCGAAGCGGCGCATCCGCGAGGCGGGCCTCGCCTTCGAGATGCCGGAGGGTCCAGAGCTGCCGGAGCGCCTCGAGTCGGTGCTGGACGTGCTCTACGCCATGTTCACGGAGGGCCACACCGCGCACGCCGGGGACGCGTTGCTGCGCCGCGATGTGTCGGAGGAGGCGATGCGACTGGGCGCGCTCCTGCTTCGCCAGGGGTCACTTGCGCGACCCGAAGTCCACGCGCTCATGGCGCTTTTCCACCTGACCGCGGCGCGCTTCGATGCCCGCGCGGACTCCGAGGGCGAGCTTCTCCTGCTCGCGGAGCAAGACAGGTCGAGCTGGGATCGGGCGCACATGGCGGCTGGGCTCCGGCACCTCGAGCGGTCAGCGTCGGGCGACCAGCTGACGCGGTATCACATCGAAGCGGAGTTGGCCGCCTGCCACACGCTGGCGCCGAGCTGGGAGGCCACGAACTGGAAGCGCGTCCTCGAGCTGTACGACAGTCTGATGGAAATCATCGATTCGCCGATAGTGGCGCTAAACAAAGCTGTAGCTGTCGCTGAAGTGTTCGGACCAGCGGCCGGATTGACCGCCTTGGAAGCGTTGGCGGGCCAGAGCGTCTTGCGCCGGTACCCTCCTTCTGATGCCGCCTTGGGTGAGATGCTCCGACGACTCGGGCGATACCCGGAGGCCGGCGCACACTTTGGCCGAGCCGCCGAGCGCTCGGGGTCGGCTCCCGTCCGGCGCTTTCTCGAGAGGCGGGTGCGCGAATGCGCCGATACCGGAGATGTCGAAAACGCCGGGCTCCGTCCGTCTAGTGCGTGAACCTTCAAGGAGACTCCATGTCAAAGTTCATGCTGATCCTCTATGACCGTCCCGCCGACTTCGCGAACGTGACGCCCGAGGATATGCAGCGAATCATCGAGGAGTACAACGCGTGGGGCCGCGGGCTCGCCGACCGCGGCAAGCTGGGGCCGTCGATGAAGCTGAAGGACGAAGGTGGAAAGCACATTGCCGGCAGCGGCTCGACGGTGGTGCGCGACGGCCCGTATGCCGAGGCCTCGGAAGTGATCGGGGGCTTCTACACGATCGAGGCGAAGAACTACGACGACGCAGTGTCAGTCGCCAGCGGGTGTCCGCACGTGAAGTATTCGGGCCGGATCGAGGTGCGCGAGGTCGATTTCTAACTACCCAGTAGCTCCTAAGGGGCGCGAAGCACCAGCTCCCGATTTGCGGTCGCAATAACGCCATCGGGAAGGGCGACTGTGATCGAGACACGCCACGTGCCCGCCGGACGGTCGCGCAGATCCAGCGTGACGCTACCCGCCGCGGCGGGCGCGTCGGTCTGCCACTGCATCTGCACGGGTTGGGGCTCCTCACGGAGCCCGAGCTTCTCCGCCAGCCGGCGCGCGCGTGAGGCGCGAACCCGGGACACGCTCACCGTTACGCGCGGGAGCATCGCGGAATCCAGACCATAGATCTCCCAATACAGCGTGACGCGGCGGTCGGCATCGAGCTCCCCGTCGGGGAGCAGGTGACGCACCGCCTCCGCGAGCGAACGCGGCTGCGCACCTGGTTCGAGCAGCAGAATGTCGAATGCAGAAACGCTGCTTGCGGGATCCAACGCTCGGACGCCTCGGCGCGCTCGGGCGGCGGCGCGCGAATTCCCGGCGAAGAGCTCGAGACTCGCAATGTGATCGGTGTTGGGCACCGTGAGCATCAGCGCGCCGCGAGCGCCGACGCCCTCGGATGTGGCGATGACGGTTGGTTGCCCGTTGTCACTCGAGACGACGAATGCGACTCGTCCAGGCGTGCTATTGAACAGCGTGTCGTCAGTCGCATTCCAGGCGCCGACGATGAGGAGCGAGTCGCCTCGGCGAAAGCGGGCGATCTGATGTCGAAGGGGCTGCAGTGGTGCAGCATTGGGATGGGCGTAGTGCGTCGTCGCGCGCGGTCGCTTGAGACGCCAGCTCGCCTCGGACGCATCATACGGGGACTCGAGCGCCGCCCCGTCGGGGAAGAAATCGTAGGCGGGATTGGGCTCATGACCGGTGATGGCCGGCGAGTATCCCGGCTGAGTCGGTGAGCGCTCCTGCACGCGATCGCGCGACCACGCCACCGGCCATGCATAGCGGAGCACGATCTCGCGCATGTCCGAGCCCCAGCCCAGCGGATGCGACGCTCGCCACCGGTCATGCAACATCGCGAACGTGTGTCGCGCGAAGTGCTCGCTCCGCAGCTCGTTTCCCTCGACGGAATGAAAGGGATCGGCGAGCCACCAGAGACGCGCGTCCAGCATCGCGCGGTCCGCGCATGGCGTGCGCCTGACGAGCCGTTCCGCGTCGCCGTCCAGCAGGACGCTGACATCGGTCCACCGGCATCGCGTCGACTCCGGCATTGCCGAGAGCGCGCGATCGAAAGCGCGCTCGGCCGCCAGGAAATCGTGCGACGCATGTAATGCGAGGCCGACCAACGCGTCGCACCACCACGCCAGCTCGTCATCCCGGCAGCCATGAGCGGCGGCCACGGCCAGGGCGGTATCTCCAGCCTCGATGGCGTACCACACGAGTCGGGCGCGAATCCACTCGTCACGCCGCGCCGCACGTGAGGCGGAGTCGAGCGTGCGCAGCAGTGATCGCCGCAGGTCGGCAATCTCTCTCGGCTCGGCGGGCGGAGGAGTGAGATCGTCCGCCTCTCCGGCCGCATAACGATACCGGCCGATGATGATGTCGCCGGACCCGCCGACCGACGAGGGAATGTCGGGAAGCAGTCGCATGCGGCGCTGCTCGAAGCCGCGCACCGCCCGTTCCGCGGTCCGCCGCACCGCCAACTCGCTGGCCACCGCATAATCCGGAAGTGGCGCATCGCCCTGCGCCAGCGCGCGGGCGGGCAGCGTGAGAACGGCGGCGACGAGAGCGACCCGCATGATGCTCAAGGTGCTCGATGTGCTCGAGGTGCTCAAGGGTTCCCTCGAGCACCTCGCCTACCTCGCCTACCTCGACGCCCTCAGGGTCTGCGGATCGTCAACGGTCCATTCTGCGTCCGCGCTCGAATCGTGGGACCGCCGTTCCCGAGCGTGGTCGTTATGCGCTTTTCCAGTGCGCGGCCCATGACCGTGATCGGGAAGCCGATCGACATGGGACCGTTGGTGGTTCCCGTCTCGAGCTGCGCGTTGTACCCCTCAGGCACGTAGAGCACCATCGGCCCGTTCTGCGTCTCCGCGTCGAGGCCGGCGCCGTTCCAGCGGCTACCGCCAAGTGTGATGGAAATCGGGCCGTTCTGGGCGCGAGCGCGCACGTCGCCGCCGAGGTCCCGGAGCGAGATCGGTCCGTTGACCGCGCGAACGTCAATGTTGCCCTCGATCTGATTGAGCCCGATCGGTCCGTTCTGCGTTTCAGCGCGCACATTGGTGCGGCGCGGGACGTAGATCACGAAGCTCACGTACCAGTGCTCATTCCCGCCCGCCATTGGCCCACGCGCGCTGACGTTGCCGCCGGCCGTGGCGATGCGGACCTGCTCGGCCATGGCGCGAGCCTGGTCCTCCGTCCGCGCAGTGGCACGGATCCGGGCCTGCACGTGTACGCTATCCCGATCCCACCCGCGAATCGTGACGCCACCGTTCTGGTTCGGCTCCGCGGTCAGCATCCCGCCGGCGGCCTGCCGATAGCCGGTGTTTCTGATCTCACAATGTGGAACGCGACGCCGGTTGTCGTAATCGCGACAGTTCTCGAGCCACTCGTCCTCGTCCTGTTGGGCGAGGAGGCTCGGTGCCGCAGCCAGCGCCAGAGCGCATAACAGCACTTTCATCGTGTCCTCCATGGTCGCGCTATCAGACACCGGAAGCCGACCGAGGGTTTGGAACGAACGTTAAGGCGCGCGACGGGGGGTGAAAAGGCTGCCCGCGACGCCTCCCCGTACTCTTCTCCCCGGGTGGATCGTCCACTATGCTGAAGTTCCACCATCGCATAACGATCCCTGGAGCCAGCCATGGCCGTCGTCGTCAGCTGCCGTTGCCGCAACACCTATACGCTCAAGGACGAGTACGCCGGCAAGCTCGTCGAATGCCCGCAGTGCGGCGCGGTGAACAAGGCGAGCGAGAGCACGCTCACCCCGAAGTCGCAGGCCGATGAGGTGTTCAACCGGGACATCTTCCTCCTCCGGCAGAAGCACCTCTCCATCAACCAGAAGTATCAGGTCTCCGACGAGCAGGGCAACCCGATTCTGTTCGTCGAGCGTCCGACGTACTTCTGGCGGACGCTGCTCGCCCTGATCTGCGGCTGGGTGGCAATGATGGTCGTGTACGGCGTCGGGATGGGTCTCGCGGCGGCGGGCGCCCAGCAAGCCGGCGGTGGAGGTCTGGGTGTGGTCGTCATCCTCCTCGCTCCGGTGGCGTTCGTCGTCGTCGCCATGGCGCTGTCGAAGCGGCGGCACGTGACGTTCTATCGCGATGAATCCAGGACGCACAAGATGTTCGACGTCCTGCAGGACAAGAAGGTTCAATTCCCCATGCGGACGTACACGGTGCGCGATGCATCGGGAGCGTCGCTCGCTTCATTCAAGAAGAACTACCTGTACAACATCTTCCGCAAGCGGTGGGAGATGCGCTCGCCGAGCGGAAGCGTGATGTATGTCGCGAAGGAGGACTCGATCATTCTTTCACTCCTCCGTCGAGTGCTGGGTCCGCTGTTCGGCCTCCTGCGTACGAACTTCCTCATCACCCGCGGTGAGAGCGACGTGGTCGTGGGTGAGTTCAAGCGGAAGCTCACGATTCTCGACCGGTACGTCCTCGATCTCTCGGCGGATCGCCGACGCGATCTCGATCGCCGGCTGGGGTTGGCTCTTGGGGTGATGCTCGACACGGGCGAGCGGCGGTAGCATGAGCGGGATGGAAGGCGAATCGGCTGCGAACGAGCAGCCGATTCGGATCACCGCCGACATGCTGGAGGCCCCGCGCCCGGTGGATGTGCGCGTGGACTTCGAACAGGGCATGGGGTACGCGCCGCCGGCAACGCTTCTGCTCATTGTAGCTCTCGCCGGCATTTTCGGCTGGCAGCTCTCGGTCGGGGCGCTGGCGAGCGAGGAAAGCATCATCGCCGCGGGCGCTCTCGTGCGCGACCGGATAGCACAGGGCGAGTGGTGGCGCCTTTTCTCGGCAACGGTGCTGCACGGCAACATGGAGCACATTGTCGGCAACGCCATGTCCCTCTATATCCTCGGCATGGCGAGCGAGCACGCGTACGGGACGCGCTCGATGCTCCTCATCTATCTTGCCAGCGGGGTGGCGGGCTCGGTCCTCAGCGTGGCGATGGGCCCTGGTCCGTCCGTCGGCGCGTCGGGCGCGATCTTCGGGCTCATGGGCGCGGTGATGGTGCTCTTCTGGAAGCATCATCACGAGCTGATGGTGCGAGACAAGCGCATCGGCATCGTGATCGCGGCCTGGGCCCTTTTCACAATCGCCGCTGGGTTGATGACGCCGATGATCGACAACGCCGCTCACCTCGGCGGTATGTTCGGCGGAATGGCGGTCGCGTGGACGATTCGGCCGAAAATCCTCGCGCGACGTCTGGTCTACCTCAGCGAGGGGCGGTAAGGACACCCGCTCACCCGGTGTTTCTGAGTCCCTGGGCGACGCCGTTCAAGGTGGTCCCGATTGCGTCATCGAGGGGCTTGAGCTCCTCGGCACCCTCCTGCAATCGACGCTTGCGGCGCAGCAGCGAGATCTGAAGCAGGGATAGGGGATCGACGTACGGGTTCCGGAGCGCGATCGACGTTCGTAGCACCTCGTTGTCGATGAGCAGATCCGGCGCGTCGCGAATGGTCAGCACCGCGCGGACCGTGCGATGAAACTCTTCGGCGAGGCGATCGAGAAGTCGGACGTCACCGCCCAAATGGGTCACGTAGGCGCGGGCGATCTCGAGATCGGTTTTCGCGCACACCATCTCGACCTTTCCGAGAAAATCATCGAAGAAGGGCCATGCCTTCGCCATACGACGAAGGAGCTCGAGCGTCTCCGGCTTCGCGAGGGCCCGTTCGAGTGCCGTGCCGACGCCCAGCCACGCAGGCAGCATCAAGCGAATCTGCGTCCAGCCGAACATCCACGGGATCGCGCGAATGGACTCCATGCTCTGCGACGCTCCTTCGCGATAGACAGGGCGCGATCCGAACTGAACGTGCGCGAGCTCTTTCACCGGCGTCGCCTGGAGCAGCATCTCGAAGATCGCGGGATCCTCGTGCACGAGGGTCCTGTAGACGGGAAGGGCCTCGTCGGACAGGCGGTCCATCATCTCGCGGAATCGAGCTTCTTCGCCGGGCGCGAGGGCCGTGCGCCAATCCGCGAACGCGTGCATGAGTGTTCCAGCGACCGTCACCTCCAGCGAACGCTCGGCAATCGGGAGAAGGCCGAACTGCTGGGAGATGATCTCACCCTGCTCGGTGATCTTGATGCGTCCGCGTACCGTTCCGGGTGGAAGCGCTGCGAGCGCCCGCCAGACGGGTGATCCTCCGCCGCGACCAACCGTTCCGCCGCGCCCATGAAAGAGCGTGAGCTCTATGCCTGACGAGTCGGCGAGGGCGGCAATCTCTTCCTGGGCGCGGTAGAGCGCCCACGATGCGGGGAGGAGCCCGGCATCCTTCGCCGAGTCGGAGTATCCGATCATGATCTCCTGACGCCGCTCCCGTGCGTCCACCTGACGCCGGTACACCGGATCATCGAGCAGGGCGCGCACGACGGCCGGCGCACGATCGAGATCATCGAGCGTCTCGAACAGCGGCACCACATCGATCGCGGATTGCGGCGGATCGGCGGCGAGGTCGACGAGCCCCGCTTCGCGCGCCAGCAGGAGGACGCGAAGAAGATCCTCCGTGCCCCGCGCCATGGAGATGACGTACGTGCGCGCGGCTGCTTCCCCCAACTCCTCCTGGATTTGCCGCATGACTCCGAAGACGTCGAGCGTGCGTCGCGTATCGTCGTCCAGCGGAAGGTGGGGGCCGATCAGCGGACGTCGGCCCGTCAGCTCGCCACGGAGTAGCTCCAGGTCGGGCTCGCCGAGTCCAACGCTGCCGGCGATCGCGGCGACGGCCTTGGCGTGAACATTCGCATGATCGCGCACGTCGAGGAGAAAGCCGTGGAGCCCATGCGCCTGTACGCGGGCGAGCAGTGGATCGAGCTGGGCTTCGCGCGCGCGCGCGGCGCCGGCTTCATCGAGCGCTCCCCGCACGAGGAGCAGGTCGCGTTCGAGCGGCTCCGCACTCGAGTATGCCGCCGGCTCCGAGGTGATGGCTCCCGCGTCGCGCGCCGCGATCAAGCGACGCGTCGCCTCGAGTCGCGCGGCAACGAACGACAGCTTGAGCCGCACCGGCTCGTGCTTGTTGCGTCGGCGGTTCGCGCGCCACACGTCGGGGAGCTCCTCGCGATCGCGCTCGAGCGAATCGATCAATGCTTTCGGCGTTGGCGCGAGGAGATCGGAAACGGAGAGGCGATCCACCAGCGCCTCGACGTCGCGCCGGTACACGGCCAGGATGGCGTAGGCGGAGCGTCGTGCGGCGGCGATGGTGATGTCGGGGGTGACATACGGGTTGCCATCCCGATCTCCGCCGACCCAGGACCCGAATCGCACGGGAACGAACTCGTTGAGCTGTTGGCCAAACTCCTCCATGAAGGCGCGCAGGGTCTCCTGCCGCACGCGTGACGCGGCGGCGACGAGCCGATCCTCGAGATACCAGAGCGCGTTTCCCACTTCGTCCATCACCGACGGGCGGTCGCGCTGCACTTCAGCGGTGAGCCAGAGGAGCTCGGTTTCCGCCTCCAGCTCTTCGACGATCTCCCGCCGGCGCCATTCGGGCGCGCGCTCGTGCGCGAGCAGCAGGTCGCTGACCCGAGCCTGGAGCGCGAGGAGCGTGCGCCGCGTCGACTCGGTGGGATGCGCGGTCAGCACCGGCCGTATGTCGAGCGCGCGCATCGCCTGCGCGACCTGCTCTGCCGTTCGCCCTTCCGCACGGAGACGGTGCATCACCCAGCGCGAGGAGCCGGGTTGCGGTGCAGCGTCCTCCTGCTCCAGATACGCATCGCGACGTCGTACACGATGCACCTGCTCAGCGGTGTTGATGAGCAGGAAGAAGAGTGTGAAGGCACGCGCGACGGTCGCTGCGTGATCGAGCGGCAATTGATCGACGCGGGTGAGCAGCTCATCGAGCGACGGCGCATCCGGGTGCTCGCGTCGGCGGGCGCGGGAGGCCCGGCGCAGCTCTTCCACGGCCTGAAATGCCTCCTCGCCCTCCAGTCGGCGAATGACGGCGCCGAGCGTGGAGGCGAGCAGACGAACGTCCTCGTGAAGGGGCAGGTCTTCGGGGCGCGTCTCGGGTGACAATGGAGCTCCGAATGCCGATTACGGAATGCGGAATGCTATCCCGCCCGGAACGGCCGTTGCAACGGTTGGGTGCCCCCCCGGTGTCGCGCGGGCACGACAACGCCACCCCAACCTCAATCGCGCCGACCGCGCAGAAACGCGCATAACCAGTGCGCATCGGCGGCGCTTCGGGGGCGTGGGCTGGCGCGTCCCTTGCCCCTCATTCGGGCACCCCCCGGAGTTGATTTCGCCACAACAGCGAGGAACACACATGACGGCTCGCGCTGTTGAGCGCGTGCAGATGGTGGGCGGGCGCCTGCCAGACTCCGGGCGAGTCCTCACCGAGGATGCGCTGGCGTTCGTCGCGCGCCTGCACCGCGAATTCAACCCCACTCGTGAGGCGCTCCTTCGCGCGCGCGTCGATCGCCAGCGCGAGCTCGACAACGGCTCGTCGCCCTGCTTCCTCGGCAACGCGGCCAGCATCCGGGAGAGCGAATGGCGCGTAGCCCCCGCCCCGCGGGATCTCGAGGATCGACGGGTCGAGATCACCGGCCCCGTCGAGCGGAAGATGATGATCAACGCTCTCAACTCGGGCGCAAGCTGCTTCATGGCCGACTTCGAGGATGCGCTCTCTCCGACGTGGGAGAACGCAATCGCGGGGCAGGGGAACCTGATGGACGCGGTCCGTCGCACGCTCGCCTTCGCGAGTCCCGAGGGAAAGCAGTACGCGCTCAACGAAACGATCGCGACTCTGCTCGTCCGTCCGCGCGGATGGCATTTGGTCGAGCGCCATGTGACGGTCGACGGGAGTCCGATATCGGCGTCGCTGTTCGATTTCGGTCTGTACCTCTTTCACAACGCCAGCGCGCTGCTCGATCGAGGGACGGGACCGTATTTCTACCTGCCGAAGATGGAGTCGCACCGCGAAGCACGGCTCTGGAACGATGTCTTCGTGGCGGCGCAGGAGTGGTTAGGCATCCCGCGCGGAACGATTCGCGCCACGGTGCTCATCGAGACGATTCTCGCCGCGCTCGAGATGGAGGAGATTCTCCACGAGCTCCGGGAGCACGCGGCGGGGCTCAACGCCGGTCGGTGGGACTACATCTTCTCGGCGATCAAGAAGTTCCGTCAGCGCCCCGACACCATGCTTCCCGATCGCGCGCAGGTCACGATGACGGTGCCCTTCATGCGCGCGTACACCGAGCTCCTGGTGAAGACCTGCCACCGACGCGGCGCGCACGCCATGGGGGGAATGGCTGCCTTCGTCCCCAGCCGTCGTGATGCCAAGGTCAACGAGACGGCGCTCGCGAAGGTGCGGGAGGACAAGCTGCGCGAGTCAGCGGATGGCTTCGATGGCACCTGGGTCGCGCACCCGGACCTGGTGCCGGTCGCGAAGCAGGTGTTCGATGGCGTGCTCGGGAACATGCCGAACCAGAAGGCCCGCCAGCGCCCCGAGGTGAACGTGTCCGCCGAGCAGATTCTCGATGTGCGTGTTCCCGGCGGGACGGTGTCGGCGGGTGGCGTCAAGAGCAACGTCAGCGTCGCGCTCCAGTATCTCGAGTCGTGGATGCGCGGCTCGGGCGCGGTGGCGATCTACAATCTCATGGAGGACACCGCGACGGCGGAGATCTCGCGTGCGCAGCTGTGGCAATGGCTGCGACACGGCGCCGACGTCGACGGTGAGCGGTTCACGCGGGCGATGTACGAGCGGGTGCGCGATGCCGAGATCGCCGCGCTCTCCGCCGCAGGGGGTCACACACGACTGCGGGACGCCGCGGCGCTGCTCGACGAGCTCGTGCTCGGCGAGGAGTTCGCGGAGTTCCTCACACTTCCCGGCGAGCGCTATCTGGAGGACGGTGCCTCCAGCGCTGCCCGGGACACGACGGGAGGGCGTCATGACGTCCATTGATTTCGCGCGACAGGTGCGGGAGCTGGAGGGGGAATGGGGGGAGGCGCGCTGGACGGGGATTCGGCGCGAGTATGCTGCCGACGATGTCGTGACGCTCCGCGGCTCGGTTCGCGTCGAGCAGACGATCGCGAAGCTCGCCGCATCACGGCTTTGGAGCCTGCTGCACTCGGAGGAGCTTGTCCGCACATTCGGCGCGCTCACGGGGGCGCAGGCGGTGCAGATGGTGCGCGCCGGTCTTCAGGCGATCTATCTGTCGGGATGGCAGGTCGCCGCGGACGGCAACCTCGCCGGACAGACCTATCCAGATCAGAGCATTTATCCGGTGAACAGCGTTCCTGCGCTCGTCAGGCGGCTGAACAACGCACTGATGCGCGCCGACCAGATCGACTGGAGCGAAGGGAAGACCGATCGTTCGTGGATGGTCCCCATCGTCGCCGACGCAGAAGCCGGGTTCGGCGGCCCTGTGCACGCCTTCGAGCTCATGAAGTCGATGATCGAGGCGGGGGCTGGTGGCGTGCACTTCGAGGACCAGCTCGCGGCCGAGAAGAAGTGCGGCCACATGGGTGGCAAGGTGCTGGTGCCAACCTCGCAGTTCATCAGGACGCTCGTGGCTGCGCGTCTCGCGGCCGATGTGATGGGAGTCCCGACGCTGATCATCGCGCGCACCGATGCGCTGTCGGCGACGCTGCTGACATCCGACGTCGATGAGCGCGACCGTGCGTTCGTGACGGGCGATCGCACGCGCGAAGGCTATCACATCGTTCGCGGCGGTCTGGGATCGGCGATCGCGCGCGGCCTCGCGTATGCGCCGTACGCCGATTTGATCTGGTGCGAGACGTCCACGCCTGATCTCGACGAGGCGAAGCGGTTCGCCGAGGGCATTCACGCCGAGTTTCCCGGGAAGATGCTGGCCTATAATTGCTCGCCGTCGTTCAACTGGACCCGGAACCTCGACGCGGCCACGATCGCGACGTTTCAGCGCGAGCTCTCGGCGATGGGCTACAAGTTCCAGTTCATCACGCTCGCCGGGTGGCACCTCATCAACCTGCACACCTTCGAGCTCGCGCGCGCGTACGCCGACGAGGGGATGCCGGCGTACGTCCGTGTGCAGCAGGAGGAGTTCGCTCGTGAGGCGGATGGCTACACGGCGGCGAAGCACCAGCGCGAGGCGGGCACCGGCTACTTCGATCGCGTGTTGATGACGGTAACGCGCGGCGAGGCGTCGACGGGAGCGCTCGCGGGATCGACGGAGCAGGAGCAGTTTGTGGCCGCCTAGCGGCCTGCGGCCGCTAGGCGGCAGGAGTCAGGAGCCAGGGATCAGGGGTCAGGGGGTGTTGGGGTATGGGTGTCAGGAGACGGCACACGCCGCTCCTACAACCTTTTCCCCGACACCCCCTGACTCCTGACCCCTAGCTCCTACAATCCGTCCCCCGCCTCTTCATCGCCCAGCCGTCCCTGCGCCCGCGAGCCGCGCTTGCGCGAGCCGCCCACCGGCTGCTCGATCTTGCGTGCGGGTTCCCGCTGATCGGAGCTCGACTTCGGAGTGCCGCCGGCTCCGCCGTAGCCACTGACGTGCTGATGCTCGGAGCCACTCATTGGCTCGGAGGCTGACCGGTCCTTGGTAGTCCGCGTCGAGCTCGAGGACGTCTCGCGCGACGCGGTGCGCGCATTCGTCGCGCTCGTGCGCGAGCTCTCGCCGCGACGGGACGACGCGCCGTGGATGCCCTCGCTCGCCTCGGCACCAGCGCCCGTGCTGCGCCCTCGTCCCTGCGCTTTGCCGGATCCGCTCGCCCCTTCGAGAATGCTCCCCTCGAGGCCTTCCTTCACCGGCTGAGTGCTCGGTCCGCGGTAGCTACCACCCGAGCCTGAAGCGCCGCGCCCCCCTGAACCAGGCGATCCGACGCGAGTACCCTGATCATCGCCAAGCCCACCGCCCTTCGGTGCTCCCCCGCGCTTCGAGCTCGCGCCGCGAGCCGATCCGCCGCTTCCGCCGGAACTGCCGCGGCCTTCACTCCCGCGCCCGGATGACCGGCTCGAGCCCCGGCCGGACGATCCTTTCTTGCGCTCTGCTGCCATGACTTCCTCCGCGTTAGGCGGCCTTCGCGTCCCCGCATCGCGCGGGTCGGGAGGGCCGGCGGGAACTGCAATTGGCAACGCATGTGCCACGGGCTAAATGGCTTGCTTCACAGGGACTTGCGGGGCCCGGGCCCCCGCCTGACGACCGTAACGGGGGCGGTCCCCGCTCGTCTTTCTTTCGGGACCTTGGTACCCATCCCGACGCAGCCGTGCATTCAGCCCAGCGCCGCCCGCAACCGATCGCACTCGCCACGCGTCCCCGGAGGGGACCGTGACCCACGCGCACGCGACCGCCTCGGGCGAGAGCGCGGCGCTGTCGCGCGACCTCGCCGACTTCCTCATCGAGCTGTCGATCGCGTTGCACAAGAACGCGATTTACCCGTCGGGGCATCCCCTGCTGGCCGGCGCCGTCGACGCGCTCGTGCTCCGCCTCGTCCGCCTGCTGCAGGACCGTGCCACACTCTCGCTTGGCGTTGCGCGCCAGCAGCTCGTCATCGAGGGAGTCGTCACCGCCGCGAGTAACTCCCTCCTGCGCGACCTCGCGCATCGGCTCCACCGACACCACCTCGGTGCCGTGAAGTTCCTGCGCGGCATTGCGCGGGATGAGGTCGCCGATCTTCTCAAGACGATCGCCGCCGATGCCGAGCGCAGCGTCACGCCGTTAGGCCTGCGGCCCGCGGAAGAGCTTCGCCGCTGGGCGCACATTCGCGCCTTTCCGCTCACGTACGACCAGCTGGAGCTGGCGAGTGAGCGCTCCTCGCAAGATGCCGCTGGTGGCGGCGGGAGCAGCGGAGAGGCGGGTGCACGTGCTGCCCAGCTCTGGGTCGGGCTTGCGCGCGCCGCAATGTTCGCCGAATCGGCCGCATCCACGACCGGCGAGGTTCCGTCGACCGACCCCGTGGTCGTGGCGAAGGCGATCGACGAGCACCGTCGCGAGGTGGCGTACGACCAGGTCATCGTCGGCTACCTGCTCCAGATCGCCGAGGAGCTGAAGCGCAAGGGCGGCGCGGAATCGCAGGCGCTCCAGAAGCGCATTTCGACGATGGTCAGCGCGCTCAATCCCGCGACACTTCGGCGACTGCTCGAAATGGGAGGCGATCTCTCGCAGCGGCAACGCTTCATGCTCGATGCCGCGCAGGGGATGGCGGTCGACGCCGTGATGGAGCTCGTGCAGGCCGCCGCGGACACGTCGCAGCAGACGATTTCGCACTCGCTCGTTCGCCTGCTCACGAAGCTCGCGACGCACGCCGAGCAGGGCGCGGGTCCCGAGATGCGTGCCGGTGCGGAGAGCGAGCTTCGCGATCACGTGCAGCGCCTCATTGGTGACTGGACGCTCGACGATCCCAATCCGGGGAACTATCGCGTCGTCCTCGACCACATGGCGAAGGCGGCACCGCTCTTCGCCACGACCGAGCCCTCCTCGCATGGACCGGAGCCGGAGCGGATCATCCAGATGAGCCTCGAGGTCGATTCGTTAGGTGAGCCGGTGACGCGGGCGGTCGAGGCGATGATCCGGCGCGGAGACCTCTTGCGCCTGTTCACGCTGGTATCGAACGCTCCGGAGCAGAGCCGGGCGGCCGCCGCCATGTGGCGACAGCTTGCGTCGCCGGAACAGCTTCGCACGGCACTCCGCGAGGTGCCGATCGATTTCACGCTCGTCGACCACCTCGTTCCGCGGCTCAAGCTCGCCGCCGCCGACCCGCTGCTCGACGCGCTCGAGGTGTCCCCATCGCGGGCGATTCGCCGAAAGTTGCTCGATCTCCTCGTCCAGCTCGGACCGGAGGCGACAACGGCCATCACGGCCCGATTGCCTGACGAGCGCTGGTTCGTCGTGCGCAACATGCTGATGCTCCTCGCCGACCTCGGTGATCAGAACGTCGATCTGGGCACGAGCTATGCGCGGCATGCCGATGGTCGTGTGCGTCGCGAAGCCATTCGCATTCTGGTCGCCGTCCCCGCCGCCAGGGAGCGCGCGATCTGCGCCGGCCTCGACGACAGCGACGAGCGCGTTTTTCGCGTCGCGCTCCAGGCTGCGTCCGGCCGGTGTCCGCTGTCCGCGGTCGCCATCTTGCAACGGCGCGTGACCGAGGGGACGCTCGACGCGGAGCTGAGCTCGCACGCGATCGCCGTCATTGCATTGGTTCGGACGACGGAGGTGCTGGAGTGGCTCATGGAGCGCGCGGCGGGCGCATCGCGGAGACTCTTCGGTCGACCGCGACTCGCGCCAAAGTCCCCCACCATGCTCGCGGCACTCAACGGTCTCGCGACCCATTGGGCGCGAGGCCGCGGCGTGGGCGCCGTGCTTGCGCTCGCGCTCGGCTCGACCGACGTCGAGATCCGCAATACCGTCATGGCGACCGGGCACCAGGCGTGAGCGAGCCGACACGCTTCCTCTCCGCGTTCGCGCAGGCGCTGTCGACGATGGCGCTGTACGGCGACGGCCATCCCGCGCGAGTAAAGGCCATCGACAACGCCTTCGAGCACCTCGAAGCGCTTCAGAAATATGATCCCTCCGCCCGGTTTTCGTTCCTTGGAGCCGAGGTGATCTACGGAGAGCGAGCGCTGCGCGAGCTCCGCGAGTGGGAATGGGGTGGGCGATTGGCGGCGGCGGGCATCCAGCGCATCGAGCTCCAGCCCGGCGTGACGCGCGAAGATTACGAGACCTTCCTCGATGACATCATGTCGCGCCTTACGGCATTGACGGTGGACACCACCGAGCAACGCCAGACGCGCCCGTCCAGCATTCGGTTCGGCGCCATTGGTGTGCGGGGCGCGACTGGGCTGAAGGCGCCAAGCGAGGCGGTGCTGCCGACGGCCACCATCACCTACACGCTCGGCGAGGAAGCCGAAGCGGTCCGCTGGCTGCACGGCGAAGTGGAGCACCGCGGCGAGCTGCCACTCGTCGAAGCGGAGGCGGTCGTGCGCTCGCTGTCGGTTGCCATGCACGGCGAAAGTCAGGTCGTCATCCCATTGCTCGAGCTGAAGGAGTTCGACCAGTACACGACCACGCATTCGATGAACGTGTCCGTGCTCTCGATGGCGCTGGCGGAGTTCATGGGACTCGGCAAGCGCGATGTTCGTGCGTATGGCGTCGCGGGGCTGCTGCACGACCTCGGAAAGGTGCGCATCCCACGCGAGATCCTGGTAAAGCCGGGCCGCCTCACGCCGGAAGAGCGCGCGATCATGAACCGGCACCCCGCCGATGGGGCGCGGATCATCTTCGCCAGCGACAAGCAGCTCGATCTCGCCGCCGTGGTCGCCTACGAGCATCACATCATGCTCAACGGAGGAGGCTATCCCTGTCTCCACTACGGTCGCGACTGCCACAGTGCCAGCCGGCTCGTTCACGTGTGTGACGTGTACGATGCACTGCGTACGCGCCGCCCCTATCGCGATGCGTGGGAATCGGAGCGCGCCCTGGAATACATCGAGTCGCGCGCGGGGACGGAATTCGACCCTGATGTGGCACGCGCATTCTGCTCGATGATGCGGCAGCTCGACCGACGGCTCGTCGTCGTGGATGAGACCACGCCGGTTCGTGAGGTGGAGGAGCCCACCGCCACCGCGATCCCCGCGCGCGAAAACGGAGGAGTCTCGCAATGAAGCCGCGGTCGCACCGGCCGAGTCTCGGTGAGGGAGAGACACTGCGCGAGCTCGTGCGCCACGTGCGGGTCGGCATGTACATCACGACGCCGGAAGGCGAATTCGTCGATGCCAATCCGGCGATGCTCGAAATCCTCGGTGTCGACTCGGTCCAGGCGCTGAAAGACCGTCGGGTCGATGAGTTCCTCATCGACCCGACCCAGCGGCCGCGCGTGCTCGACGTCGTCGATAGCGAAGGGCACACTCTCGAGCTCGAGCTCGAGCTCCGGCGTCCTGACGGCACGACACGCACGGTGCTCGACACCACATACGCGGTCCGCGAGGCGCAGACTGGCGACGTGTACTACTACGGAGTGATCGTCGACATCACCGCGCGAAAGCGAGCCGCCGACGATCTCGTGCAGCAGAGCCTCCGTGATCCGCTCACCGGCTGCTACAACCGCCGCTATCTCTCGACGCTCGAGCGGCGGGCGAGCGCGCATCCCGGTGAGTCATGGGGATGCATCATCATCGACATTGATCACTTCAAGCAATTCAACGATCGCTTTGGGCACCAGGCGGGCGATCGAGCGCTGGTGAAAATGGCCCGCTTCCTCATGCGCCACGTTCGCGCCGAGGATGCGGTGGTCCGACTCGGCGGCGACGAGTTCGTGATATTGCTCGCCAATGCCGACGGCGAGCGCGTTCAGCAGGTCGTCGCCCGGCTGCAGCGCTCCGCGCTCCGGTCCGCGCCCGTCGAGTTCTCGCTCGGCTGGGCAGTGCGCTATCCGCGCGAGAACCTCACGAAAGTCCTCGGGCGTGCCGACAAGAACCTCCTGGCGGTTCGAGTGGTGGCCCGATCGGGCGGCGAGCAGCGGCGAGGGGAAGCTTCTTGAGGCGCTAGAGGCGCTAGAGGCGCTGGAGACAAGGCGCTAGAGGCGCTAGAGGCGCTAAAAGCGGCTGTAACTCAGCGCCTTTAGCGCTTCTAGCGCTTTCTAGCGCCTTTGTTTTTGCGCGCTGTGCAAGTCCGGCCTCCGTCGACGTCTCCATATCGTCACCCAACGGAAGCCAAAAATGCGTCTCGCCATTCTCGTTCTTGCTCTCCTGCTCTCCCCAGCGCCGGCACTGGCGCAGGGGCGGATCATTCCACGGCCCTGTGCCCCGATCCCCTGTCCGGGGTGTCCGGGGCGCGAATGCCGGCGGGTTCCAGTCTCCGACGTCCACCGACGGGCCAGCAACGTCGAGGTCGAGCTGCGCGACGGCGTGCTGCACTATGAGGTGGAAGAGACCTTCATCAACCGGGGCGGCGGAATCGGCGAGGCGGACTATCTCTTTCCGCTTCCGAAAAACGCCGCGTTCGAGGGACTGAAGCTCGAGATCAACGGCGAGCTCGTCGCCGGGGAGACGATGAGCGCCGACGAGGCACGACGCATCTACGAGGACATCGTCAGGCAGAGCCGAGACCCGGCACTCGTGGAGTGGATGGGCCATGGGCTCCTGCGGACGAGAATCTTTCCGATCGGTGCTGGCGAAACGCGCCGCGTCGTCGTGCGCTTTCATGCGGTGGCCGAGCGTGAGGGCGATGCGGTGCGGGTGGACTACTTCCGGGGGGGACATTCAGGTCCCGTCGCGGACGTCGCTCGCGATCGCGAGGCTCCGGAGGGCAGGCTCCAGTTTCGTCTGAGCTATCCTCGTTCGAGCTACGGCCGCCCGTATTCGCCGACGCACGATCTGCGCGTCAGCGATGACCGCGAGATGGCCCGCGTCGAGCTCTCGGGCGGTGCGCGCGGAGATGACGTTGCTCCTTCCACTTCGCCGGGGAACGCGCGCGGCGATCGGCGTGCTGTCACACGCTCCGGGGCGTGAGGAAGGCTTCGCCCTGCTCACCCTGTCGCCCCCGGCGATTGCTCCGCGTGAGACTCCGCGCGACATCACGTTGGTCCTTGATGTGTCCGGCTCAATGAGTGGAAAGAAAATCCAGCAGGCGCGTGAGGCTGGGAAGCAGCTCCTGGCGACGCTGTCCTCCCGTGACCGCTTCAGACTGATCGACTTCGCGAGCGACGTGCGCAACTTCCGCGACGAGCCCGTGTTCGCGACGCGCGAGAATATCGCCGCGGCGGAGCGCTACCTCGATCGGCTACGCGCGGAAGGATCCACGAACATCTCCGGCGCGCTGGAAGAAGCGCTGTCCGTTCCCGCCGACAATGGCCGGCTGCCACTCGTGTTGTTCGTGACCGACGGTGAGCCAACGGTCGGCGAGCGCAATCCTGAGCGGATTGCCGCACAGGCCGCGACCGAGCGCGGACGGCGACGCATCTTCACCTTCGGCGTTGGCGCCGATCTCAACGTCGCCTTGCTCGAGCGGCTGGCCCTGGAGGGGCGGGGGACCGCACACTTCGTTCGACCCGATGAATCCGTGGAGCGGGCGGTGAGCATCGTCGCGTCGCGGCTCACGAATCCCGTTGCGACGGATCTGCGTGTGCGTGTGGAAGGAGCGCGATTGTCGAAGATGCATCCCGCTGGGCCGTACGATCTGTTCGCCGGCCAGGACCTCGTCGTCCTCGCACGGTACGAAGGAAGTGGAACGATCCTCGTGCGCTTCGAGGGTGAATCGACCAACGGCCGGGTGTCGTGGACGACCGAAGCCGAGCTGCCCGACCGCGACCGCGAGAATGTCTTCGTGGCGCGTCTGTGGGCGACGCAGCGCGTCGGGTATTTGAGTGCGGAGCGCCGGCGCAATGGCGCGTCGCCGGAGATCGACGATGAGATCCGCTCGCTCGGAGAGCGATACGGCATCCCCACGGAGCTCACCTCGTACCTCGTGCTCGAGCCCGGGATGGTAGCCAACCAGAGCGGTCGTGACATGACACGTGGGGTGGCGACTTCGGCTGCGCCCGAAGCACGGGTGCGCCGGTTCGAAGAGGCGAAGGCTGCCTCGGCCATGCGAGGTGCGCAGACGTTGTCGCAAGCCGACGCTGCCTCGGCACCGGCGCTCGAGGAAAGGGGTATCATCTCGAGGCGGGTTGGTACGCGGACGTTCGTCATGCGCGACAGCGTGTGGACGGACGCCCGGTTCTCGGAGGGCACACGCGTGGTCAAGGTGCAGGCGTATTCCGAAGCATACTTCGCCCTGGTTCGGGAGCTGCCCGACCTCGCGACTGCCTTTGCGTTAGGCGACCGGGTGCTCGTGCGGGGCACGAACGTCGCGATCGCGGTGTCGCCGGACGGCGCCGTCCGAATGAATGCCGCCGAGATCAAGTCGATCGTGGCGGCGTGGTGAGCCGGTGAGCGAATGACCGACGACGTCGAGCGGCTGTTTCGCACCTACAACGCTCCGCTCGTGCGCTATCTCACGCGCCGGCTTGGCGACCGCGACTGGGCGGAGGAGGTCGCGCAGGAAACCTTCCTGCGCGCCCTCCGCCAGGATCGCATCGACAACGAGCGTGCGTGGCTCTTCGCCGTCGCCACCAACCTCGTGCGCGACGAAGCGCGAAAGGATGCTCGACGCCGGCGCCATCTCGCACTGCTCGCCGAGCGAGAGCGCGCGGAAGGACCGGCGGAGCAGGAGCCCACGTCACTCGAGCGGGCGCAGGAGGCGGCCATGGCACGTCGTGCCGTCGACGCGCTCGCCGAACGAGACCGGCTCGCGCTCCTCATGCGCGAGGAAGGATTGAGCTACGAGGAGATCGCCGTGGCACTGGAGTTGTCGCCAGGATCGGTCGGTACGACACTCTCGAGGGCCCGGCGCCGCCTCGTTGAAGTCTATGAAGAACAACAGCGCGCGAGAGCGCGAGGGACGCATGCAGCATCTTGACGAAGGGACCATTCACGCCTGGCTCGACGGAGGGCTGAGCCCCGACGAGGCCGCACGCGTCGAGGCGCACGTCGGGTCGTGCACCATGTGCGCGGATGCGACCGCGGAGGCGCGCGGCTTGATCGCCGCGTCCTCGCGCATTCTCACTGCGCTCGATGATGTCCCGAGCGTTCGCGCGAGTCCGGGTGCGCAGTGGGGCCGCCGGTCGCTGACCACGTGGCTCGTTCGGGAGAAGATCGCCGCGGTGGTGACCCTGGTCGTCGCCGGCGGGGCACTCGCGCTCGTCATGGCCCGCAACACGCCGCAGGCTTCCGTCGTTGACCTGGCATCGGAGCCGGCTCGCACGTTCGAGCTGGCGGCCGCGGACTCGCCGACTCCGCCGCCCGTGGCCGCAGAAGAGTCGCGCGATGAGGCACAGACCAGGACCCGAGGGGCCGTGAGGGTTGCCCCAGCATCCCCGCCTCCCTCCCGAGACGCTGCCGGTAATCGGGAGAGGGACTCCGCAACGGCCGTCGCCCTGCTTCAGCAGGGCCCGACCGTGGTCGCGGAGGCGGCGAGCGCTCCAGCCAGCGGCACCGATGACTCCGTCCGTTCAGAAACAGTCGCGACGCAACGCGAGGAAGCGCGCGTGTCGTCGGCGCAGGCCGGCGGTTCGGCGGCCGAGAAGGTCGCCGGCGGTCTGGCGCGACGGCGGGCTGTCGAGGCCTCGGCGCGCTACGCGGAGCCTCGTCCCGCCGCGCCGACGGTTGGAGGCGCTACCGGTGTCGCGGCGCTGGCGGACGGTCCCCGTCTCGTCCAGGAAGAGAAGATGACGGAGGGCGGCCGTGAAGTGCGGCGCCGTATTTACCGCGTGGACGGAATCCTGGTGACCCTCGATGAGCGGGCGCCCGCGCCCGAGGTGCTCGAGCTGGAGCAACGGCGCGTGGCGAACGCGCCTCGGCAGGACAGTGCGGCCGTGAGCACGACGATTCAATGGACCGATGCGAGCGGCAAGGAATTCACTCTCACCGGCCCGGCGCCGGCGGAGCGACTCGAGAGAATTCGGAAGCTGCTGGGATTAGTGCCTTAACATGCGTTAAGGAGATGCAGGCACCTTAGCGCAGCCCGACGATCATGCGCTCGATGGACAGATCGAAGAACTGAGCGAAGGCGGCGTCCGAGGCGAAGCGTCCCCCACGGTGGAGAACCACCAAACCCTGAGCGAGCGCGACAAGCGACATGGCTACGCTCGGTGGATCTCCCTTGGCCAGGCTCCCGTCGCGCATACAGTCGGCGACGCGGTCGGTGAGGAGCTGGAAGATGGCGGGACTGGCACCCCCGTCCCGAATCTCGCCCCGTTTCGAGGTCGGCGGCCGCACGAAAAGCATATGAAAATACGAGGGATAGGTGACCGCGAAGCTCCGGAACACCGCGAGGCTTCGCCGGAGTCGCTCCTCGGAGTTGGCGGCGTTGGCCTCGAGCATTCGATCCCGGAAGGTCCGTGACACCTCCCGTCCGACCTCGCGGATGAGCGCCTCCTTGTCGGCGAAGTGCCAGTAGAGCGCGGGCGCTGTTACTCCGGCGCGGTCGGCGACGGCGCGCATGGTCACTGCCTGGAGCCCCTGCTCGTGAAGGACCTCGAGGGCGGAAGCGAGGAGCTGGGGGCGGATTGATTGAACAGGTGTTAAGCTCACAGGAGCCAGTATGAGCACGGCGGTTGATCGCGGTCAAGGGGCGACGTCTTTGCCGTTCCCAAATCAGCAGCATGCCCAGATCGTAACGAACCTTCTCTCCTCCTCCGACCAGGCGATCGCGTAATTCGCCTCCCCGCCCGCGAAGTAGCGAAAGGTCGGCCGGTCACGCAGCTCTGCCACCAGCGACTCAACGCGCGCGTCGCTCACGCGGTCATGCGCGATTGTGTCGATGGCCGCTGCGGCGGTCGCGGGCGTCGAGGAATCGATCGGGATCTGGTTCGCCCGCCGCCACATTCTCGGCCACATCATCGCGGATGGCGTCGTGCATCCCTTCCCGGTTCAGGCGCTCGTCGGTCGTGAGCGCGCTCCCGCCCGGCCGAAAAGCCGTGCTGGCGAGAAGCGAGTCGATCTGCGTGCGCACTCGCTGTTCGACCACGGAGTCGGTGAGCTGCGACCGGTCGTCGTTCTCGAAGTACAGGCTTGAGTCCCAGGCGTCGGTGAAGAGGAGCGAATCGTCCGGGGACCGGATCTCGAGCGTCACATTGAGCGAGTCGTACCGCGGGCCGGTGGCGAGGACAACGAAGTGCTCGGGTCGGCGATCCCCGGTGAGATCGACATCGCGGGTGCGGCGGATGGTGATGGTCGGTCCGCGGGCGGTATCGGACCCTGCCTGGCCGGCGTCGCGACCGCAGGCAGACAGCACGAGGAGAAGCGCGCAGCGAGTAAGTGATCTCACGGAAGCTGGTCGGCCACCTGGTGCTCGACGGCGTGTGCCTTGTGGGGCTCGGGCGGCGTCACCTCCGGCCCGGCCGCGATCTCCTCCATGTTTCCGTTCTCCTCCGCGTTTCCGTTCTCCTCCGCGGAACGAAGAGCCCGCAGCACTGTTCCGCCGGCTGCCAGCGCGCCGAGCAGAATGTACAGGTAGAACGTGTAAAAGCGCCACCACACGAGCGATGCCCCGAAGAGCGCAACGGGAATGACCCCACCCAGAGTCGCCTTGAACCCTACCTCTACGATGCCGCCCCCGCCGGGCACCGGTGCGATCACCGCGCCGTAGAACAGCGCCAGGGGCCACAGCACGAGCTTCGAGAGCGGCGCCTCGCCCCCTAACGAGTAGACGATGATCGGCAGCACCGCCAGCCGCGCCAGCACGTGCAGCACCGACACCAGCAGTCCGAGCATGAAGTAGTCGAGTCGCGCGTCCCGAACGAGTGTCGCGCTCGACCGCAGCCGCCGGAGCGAGCGCTGAATCGCGCGCCAGCGCAAGGCGTTGAACCCAATGCGCCTGGCCCATCGCGGGGGCGGCCCGCTCGAGCGCCTCCACGCCAGCAACACGGCGGCGAGCCCCACGCCAATGACGAACGTCGCGTATCCACCGACGAGTCCCACGATCCAGCCAAGGCTCGAGTCCGGCTCCTCGGTGAAGAAGAGCGCAATCCCCATGGCCACGATCACGAGCGCGAGCATCTCGAGAAAGAGCTCGGCGAAGAGCAGCAGGAATGTCGCGGCCGGCGAGATGCGCGCCTTGGCGAGGACGAGATAGCGCGCGGGCTCCGCTCCGGTGCGGGCTGGCGTGATCGCCGCCGCGAAGTCTCCGGCGAGGCCGGTGCGCATGGCGACGCCGAACGAAACAGGGATACCGAGCGATGCGCCGCTGAGCCGGATTTTCATCGCACGCAGCGCGAGATCGATGGCCACCGCGGCGGCGCACAGAGCGTGGGCGAAAAGCGGCAGGCCGACCGAGCGCTCCTCGACCGGCCAGCTACGGAAGATGATCCAGATGGAGACGCCGATGCTGGCGGCGAAGGAGACGATCGTGATGAGCCAGCGGCGCCAGGTCATGACTAGAGGTCGTCGAGGATGTCGAGGTTGTCGAGGGTGTCAAGGCGAAAACCCGTTCCCTCGATCACCTCGATCACTTCGACGACCTCGCCTACCTGGTTTCAAGCGTGTGGCGCCCAGGCCTTCTCGCCAGGCGTATACGGAACGCACGGGTCGAACCGGCCTGGTGACTCGACGTACCGCTGCGCCTGCGTGTAACCGATCTCCGACGTGAAATACCCCAGGAGCGCGAGCTCCTTCATCATCCGGAAGTAGTGCGCGGGCGCGTCGGCGGTGATTGTCGTCGGAGTCCCCGGAGCTGCTTCCTTCCGCTGGTCGGGCAGATGCTCTTCCGCGCTCGGAGCCGACTCACGGCGCGCCGCGTCACGGGCCTCGGTATACGTCTTCTGCTCACGGTCGAGCTGCTCGAGCAGGGCGAGGCGCTGCTGCGGCGTCGCGGCCATGAACCCGACGTTGTTCGCCTTTTGACTGGCCTCGTCGAGCTTCCGCATGCCCTCGCGAAAGACCTGCTGGTCTTTGGGCTCATACGTGTCCGTGACCATGAGCGCCATGAAGGCGCCTGTCCGTGCCGCCTTCGCTCCGGGGGTTTTCGTCTCCGGAAGCATCGTCTCCGCCACCTCGTCGAGGAACGCGATGTCCTCGGGGGTGAACTCTCCGATGCGCTGGTTGTTCGTCGTCGGACGCCCCCGCTCGCACGCGGTGAGCAGGGCGGTCCCACCAACGAAGCTCACACCGCCGAGTATCAGCCCGACGCGGCGGATGGCCTCGCGGCGATGGATCACAGTGGGCGTGTCTTCGTGTGCAGTCATCGACGTGGTTCCCTCAAAGGTTGCGGCGATTGAGCTCGCCGACCGCATAATCGGCGGCCCGAGCGGTGAGCGCCATGTACGTGAGCGACGGATTCTGACAGGCGGCGGACACCATGCCGGAGCCATCGGTGACGAAGACGTTCGGCGCGTCCCACACCTGGTTCCACTTGTTGAGCACCGACGTCTTGGGATCCCGGCCCATGCGCGCCGTCCCCATCTCGTGAATTCCCATCCCCGGGAAATACTCGTTGTCGAACGTCCTCACGTTGTTCACCCCGGTCTGCTCCAGCATGTCCGCCATGTCGGCGATCATGTCGCGGCGCATGAGCCGCTCGTTCTCACCGGTGGCGCAATCGATCTTGAGCACCGGCATCCCCCACTTGTCGGTCTTCGTCTGATCGATACCCACCTTGTTCGCATGGTTAGGCAGCATCTCGCCGAACGCCGTGGCCCCGATGCCCCAGCCGCCGGGCTCGGCCATCCGGTCCTTGAAGGCTCCGCCCACTCCCAGCTCCGACACCGCTCGCCACCAGCCCGCGCGATCGGCCCCTCCCTGGTAGCCGAATCCGCGCAGATACGGACGCTTCTCCCCAAACAGGTTGCGATAGCGGGGGATGTAAAACCCGGTTGGACGACGTCCGTACACGTACTTGTCGTTCAGCCCCTCCAGCTCACCCTCCGCACCGGCGCGGAAGTGGTGGTCCATCAGATTGTGACCGAGCTCGCCGGAGCTGCTCCCCAGCCCGCCGGGCCACACGCTCGTGGCCGAGCGGAGCAGGAGCCACGTCGAGTTGAGGGCCGACGCGCAGAGGAAGACGACGCGCGCGGTGTAGTCGACGGTCTCGTTGCTCACGGCGTCGAGGACACGCACGCCCGTCGCCCGCTTGCGGTCACGATCGTACAGCACCTCGCTGACGATCGAGAATGGCTTCAGCGTTAGGCGGCCCGTCTTCATCGCGGGCGGAAGCGTGGAGGACTGCGTGCTGAAGTATCCGCCGTACGGGCATCCCAGCCAGCATGCGTCGCGGTACTGACAGGCCTGCCGCCCGGGCAACGCCTGCGTCGCATTCGCCGTCCGGCCGGGGATGAGACGCCGGCGTCCGTCGTACAGCCGGGTCAGACGGCCGGCGATCATCTCCTCGCCGCAGTTGAGCGGCATGGCCGGCTGGAATTGTCCGTCGGGAAGCTGTGGCAGCCGTTCCTGCGACCCCGCGATGCCGGCGTGCCGCTCGACGTAGTCGTACCAGGGGGCGATATCCGCATAGCGGATGGGCCAATCGATCGCGATGCCGTCTTTCGCGTTGGCCTCGAAGTCGAAGTCGCTCAACCGGTAGCTCTGCCGCCCCCACATGAGCGACTTGCCGCCGACCTGGTATCCGCGGAACCAGTCGAACCGCTTTACCTCGGTGTACGGCGAGTCCTTGTCGGATGCCCAAAACTCGAGATTCTTCTCGTTGAGCGGGTAATCCCGCTTGAGCACGGGGTACGCCTCTTCCATTGCCCTCGTGCGCCCACCGCGGTGCGGGTACTCCCACGGCCCTTTCGTCGCGTTGACGTAGTCCTTGACGTGCTCGACGTTGCGGCCGCGCTCGAGCAGCAGGACACGCAACCCCTTCTCGGTGAGCTCCTTTGCGGCCCAGCCGCCGGAGATCCCCGAACCCACGACGATCGCATCGTACTGCGGAGTCTGCATGGCGTCCTCTGGAGTGACGGTGTTGAGATAGCCAATGTGGTCGAGGTCGTCGAGGTCGTCGAGGCTGTCGAGGTATGTGACCTCGCGGACAAGCCGGTTAGCCCACGTTCACCTTGATCACCTCGACGACCTCGATCACCTGGAAAATCATTTCGCTCGCTTCCACTCCAGGGCTGACATCCTCGTGACGCCCGGGAACGGCACGTTCTCGCCCTTGATGGCCCGCCAGAGGATCTGGTTGAAGAGGTCCTCCTCGGCCACGTCCTCGAACGAGAGGTCGAGCCGCTCCGACTCGCGAGCGCCGCGTCCTTGGGACGGGTTGCGCTCATCGAGCGGAACCGCCGGAATGAGGGCGCGATAGGGCGCGATATCAGGCGACTCGGTCCACACGTCGCGAAGTGGACGGCCGTAGTAATCGAACTGCGAGAGGGAGCCGAGTCCGAGAATCTCTTCCATGGTGGCGACGACGTCGGTCGTGTTGGTGAAGCGATGGTGCACACCGGGCCGCGCCCACGGGGAGATGAGAAAGAACGGCGTGCGGTGCGAGTCGACGTGATCGGGGCCGTTCTGCGCGTCGTCCTCCACGACGAAGATCGCCGTGCTGCGCCAGAACAGCGATCGCGAGATCGCTTCGACGATGCGGCCGAGCGCGAGATCATTGTCGGCCATGTAGGCGCGCGGGGTAGGCGCGTTGGCGCGGGCGCCTGCCGTGTGATCGTTCGGGAGACGCAGGACGATCAACCGCGGCATCCGGCCGTCGCGCACGAACTGCTGGAACTCGGCGAGAAAGACGTCGGCGCGCCGCTGATCGGTGATGTTGAGGTCGTATCCCGGGAACTCGCGGTTCGTATTCGCAGCGAGGAACGGCTTGCTTCCCTTGTACCCCGCGGGCATGCGCGACTCCGGATCGACACCCTCCGGAATCACGAACTCGCCGTAGTTCCTGAACGTGATTCCCGCACGTTGCGCGAGATCCCACAGGTAGCCACTCGCCGGCTCCGCGACATCATCCTCGGGTGGCTCGCACGGGCGTTCGGTGCAACGGTTCGTGCCCTCGTAATCGTACGTGCGCCCGCGGTCCGAATAGTTGGACGGAACCGTCTTCTGGAGATAGTCGGTCGTGTACGCGGCTACTGACCAGTTGTGACCGTCGGGGCTCACCTCCGCATTCACGAAGAATCGATCGTAGATACCGAAACGCTCCGCCAGCGCGTGATGGTTCGGCGATACGGGACGTGGAAAGAAAAGGAGCGAGGTATCCCCGTCGGCCTGGGGCAGATCGGCGAGGATCTGATCGTAGGTGCGATTCTCCTTGATGATGTACACCACGTGCTCGATCGGCGGATACGCCGAGGACGGCGGGCGTCGCGAGGTCCAGTTGTTCGCCCGTGCCACCCGCTCGCTGAATTGCTCGAGGTCCCGATCGCGAACGCGCGCGTTAGGCAGGATCGTCACCGTGCCCGAGAGCTGGCCGAGCGTGTAGGTCGTCGGGCGCGAGAGGTGGGTGCCGGTGCCCGGGTGTGGGTAGCCGGGGTTCGGCGACGTGCCGTGTCCCTTGCCGTTCACCACCCAGAGAGTGTCGCCGGCCAGCGCCAGGGCGGTGGGATACCACCCAACCGGAATCCGACCGGCGAGCTGATCATTGCCGCGCGCAGTCGTGTCGTTCGCCGTCAGCGCCGAGAGGTCGAAGATGGCGACGGCGTTGGCATTGGCTTCGGCGACGAAGAGGCGCTTGCCATCGCGCGACAGCGCCAGGGCGTTCGGCGTGCTTCCTTCGGCGGGCCCTTCGGGCGGGGGATCGTCGAGATGCTTGATGAGCCGCTTCCCCCGTGTGTCGACCACCGCGATGCGGTCGGTGCTTCCGGATGCCACGAAGAGACGCGACCCGTCGGCGTTGAGCTCGAGCGCCGATGGGTGCCGGCCGACACGGATGCGGCCGCCGTCGTCGAGCCCGCCGGCCGCGTTGGGTGTGAAGACGGACACCGTGTGTCCACCCCACGCCGAGACGTACACATCGCCGTTAGGCGCGACGGCGACCCCATAGGGATAGCGCTCCGTCGCATGTCGCGCCACGACGCGCGGGGTGCCCGCTTGCGGGCTCCCGAGATCGATCACCGCGAGCGAGTCAGCGAGGTTCTCCGCGACATAGAGTCGCGTCCCGTCGGGCGACACTGCCATGCCGGCTGGATAGCGCGTGCCGGAGCGCCGTCGGTCTGGCTTCAGCGCGAGGATCATGGAGTCGCGCAACGTTGCACGACCGTTGTTCCAGTCGTAGCGGTACACCACGTCCTGATTGCCTCCCGATACGAACAGGACGTTCGCACGAGGGGAGAACGCCATGCCGAGGAACGCAGCCGCCTGCGGCACCGTCTGGACGACGGCGCCGGTCGCGCGATCGAGAACCTGGAGGCCCTGCTCGCGCCAGCCGTTGAGCAGGAGCAGGACGTGGCGACCGTCTGGCGACAGTGTCATCGCGAGCGGCATGGAGCCGACGTCGACGCTTCGACCGGCCGGATCGAGACGCGCGCCGGTGGGGAGACGGCGCGCATCGTCGGTAGCTCGAGATGTCTCCGCGGTTCGCGAGCACGCCGCGGCGGTGATCAACACCGCCGCGGCGACCGCGAGCTCGCGCCCCGTCACATGCCGTCCTTCGCCGGAATCGCGAACAGCTCGACGCGGTTGCCCTCGAAGAGTGGAATCGCGACGCGATTCCGCTTCGTGTCGATACCGATGTCCGCCGGCCCCGCCACACCGGGCACCGCGCGTACGAGCGCCGATCCGTCGAGGACGTAAATGCTCGAGTCGGCCCAGCTCGAGATGAGAATGCGACCGTCGGCGAGCCGTTCGACGCCATTGAACTGGCCCTTGCCGCTGGCGATCGTCGTGGCGGCCGAATCGCCGGGCTTCCACGTCATGATGTCACTCCCGGCGAAGGCGACGATGATGAAGCGCTGGTTCCCCTCATCCCAGGTGATTCCGTTGGGGCCAATGAGAGAGTCGAACCGCAAGGCGGTCGAGACCTGGCCTGCGCGCGTCAGCTTGAAGACCCGATCCGGACCCGGGTGCGTCATTCCCGATGCGTCGATGCGGACGCCCGTGTCGGTGATGTAGAGTGCGCCGTCGGGACCGGTTGCGATGTCGTTGAGGAAGACGGCACCCCGAATGGGATAGGAGGCGATCGCCTGCCCGGTCTTCTTGTTGAACGCGCGCACGGCGTCGATGTCCGTCACCCAGAGGGTGTCGCCGGTGATGGCGAGGCCCTTCGGCGCGTTCAGGGTCACGCCCCCGCGGCCGCCGGCGATGAACATGAGAGAGTCGATCTCGCCGCCTTCGCCGCGCACCCGGCTGATGAACCCGTTGTTGTCCTTTTCGGCCGGGGAGCCATTGATGTTCGACACGAAAAACACATCATCGGTCGGGTCGAAGCGAACTGCCTCGGGCGTCTTGAACTCGCCCTGAATGCTGGCGGCGCGAGAGAATTCGGCGGGAGCGGCAACACCGGCGGCGCTATCGCCAGTGGCTTCTGTCTCGTCCCGAGCGCAGCCGATGAGGACAAGGGCGGCCAGCACGGGGACACGGAGGGCGGACATAGGGGTTACCTCGCAGAAATGGGGTGCGAAACCCAGATTCTAGTAGTCTGATCGCGACTGCGCGAGAAGCGAATGCGGATTGCGGAATGCGGATTACCGAGCGTCGTTTGTCAGGGCTACGCATTTCCGCATTCCGGATCCCGCATTCCTCCGACATGGTGCCGACGATGGCCCCTGCCAAACTCGATCTCTACCGCGAGCATCGCGACGAGTACGTCGCTCCTCGGGAGCCGACGCTCGTGGACATCGCGCCCGCGCGCTACCTGGCGATCACCGGGCACGGCAAGCCGGGAGGAGCGGAGTTCGCGAACGCGGTGGGCGCGCTCTACACCGTGTCGTTCACGATCAAGATGGCGAGCAAAGCTGCCGGGTCGGACTACGCCGTTTCCAAGCTCGAAGGCGTCTGGTGGAAGGAAGGCGTATCGGTCGACTGGACATGGCAGCTTCTGATCCGTGTTCCCGAGTTCATCACGAAGAAGCATCTCTCCGAGGCGGTGACGAAGCTGATGGAGCGCGAGAAAGACGAGGCGGTGGCTCGCGTCACGCTCGAGACGCTGGATGAGGGAAAGTGCGTGCAAGTGCTGCACATTGGCCCATACACTGCAGAGCAACCGACCATCGCGAAGATGCGCGCGTTCGCGAAGCAGCACGGCCTGTCGTTCCGCGGCCGCCATCACGAGATCTACCTCTCCGACCCGCGGCGGGTGGAGGAGGAGAAGCTGAGGACGATTTTGCGGCAGCCGGTGGGGTGAAGCAAAGGTTATCGAGGTCATCGAGGTCGTCGAGGTGATCCAGGCGACTTCACCTCGATCACCTCGACATCCTTGACGACCTCGACAACCTATGGTTCTGCACGAACGCTGGTTCGTCTCGCGCCAGCATCCCGTCGATTTCTCGCAGCTCTTCACCACGCAGACCGCGGTGCCGCTCGCGATCGCGCTCGCTGTGACGGGGGTGGCTGCGCTGGCGTGGCGAGCGCGCCGGCGCCGCGAGATCGTCCCCGGCCCGTTGCAGCTGGGGATGGACTGGGAGAACTATCAGCGGCTGCTCTCATGGATGCCGCTCGTGTTCGGCGTGCACACGGCGGTGCCGCTGCTCGTCGCCGGCGTGCAGCTCCAGCTGTTCGTTCCGAATCTCGCGCTGCCCTACAATTTCTTCGGCGGTCTCGTCGCCCTCACCGAGATCGTGATCGCGCTGAGCTTCCTCTACGGTGCGGCGACGAGAATTGGCGCCGCCCTCCTTGCGCTGGTGTGGCTCGTGGGCGCGATCTGGTTCGGCCCTCTCCTCCTGCTCGAGCACGCACTCTTCCTCGGCGTGGCGTTTTTCATGTTCGTCATGGGACGCGGGCCGGGCGCGCTCGACATGACCTTCCAGCGCTTCCATCGCCCGCTCGAGGGACTCGTCCCACGCGCGGTGCCCGTGCTGCGGGTTCTCACGGGAGTCGGCATCGTCACGCTGGCGTTCACGGAGAAGCTGTGGAACGTGCCGATGGGGGTGGATTTTCTCGAGCGGTATCCCCTCAACTTCTTTCCGGCGATCGGCTTTGACGGTGTCAGCAACGCCGACTTCATTCTCATCGCGGGCACGGTCGAGCTGACGTTCGGGCTGCTGCTCATCTCTGGCGCCTTCGTCCGGCTCATGACGCTCATCCTCTGGGTGCCCTTCAACCTGACTCTCCCGTTCCTCGGGTGGCGCGAGCTAGTGGGACACCTGCCGATCTACGGCATCATGGCGCTGCTCGTTATCTGGGGCGAGGAGCGGAAGCAAACCCAGGACGCGTTCGTCAGCGGGGTCCGAAAGCGGGAACGCGAGGGGTAACGTCCAGCCGGCCCTTGCGGACCGGCCGAACGGCACCAACTTTGTATACAATTCAGCACCACCGCCGGGATCGCGAAGGAGGGAACAATGCGGACGCGTCTGACAACCCTCGTTCTCGCTACCACCGCCCTCGCTGCGTGCGCACCCGCTCCGCGCGTGCAGGGGGTGGAGCCCGAGGCCCCACCGCCGCTCCGGGTTTGGATCGGCTTCCCCGCCGGCAGCAGCCCGATCTACCCGATCTTCACCAATCGCGACGCGCACGTCGCAATGTTCGAGATCATTCCTGGGCGCGGCGCGACGATGGTCTATCCGTCCCAGAGCGGGCATGACGTGGCCTCCAGCGCGCACTACGCGAACCTCATCCTGCAACCCGGGCGGATGTTCTACTACACCGATCCGTTCGGTCACGCGAGCTACCAGCCGCGATACTACTACGCCGTGGCGTCGGCCGCCCCGCTCAACCTCGAACGGCTGCAGACGTCGTTAGGTGCGACGCGTCGGGTCCTTGGCCGGATGTACGCGTCGTATCGTCCATACGACGTCATCGATCGGCTTACCGAGATCGTCGTTCCAATGCAGGCCGACGAGGACTGGGCGACGGATCTGTTCGTCGATTGGCCCGCACCACCGTCGATGCCGGTGTTCGCCTTCACCAGGCTCGTGACGTGCGCCAACGGACGCGTCTTCCGCGTTGCGTCGAACTATCCCTACTATGGATGCCCGGGCGACGCGGAGCCTTCTGTCGTCGCCAGCGCACCAGAGGCGTCCAAACCCGGCACAGTGGAAGCTCCACGAGCCCCGCGAAATGGCGGCAAGCGCGACGGCGTGGAGCTCAGCGACGCCGGGGTCGACAAGCGTCGGCGTGCCGAGCCGGGTGCTCGAGTACCGACGGCGGACTTGCGTGCGCGCTCGCCACGCAAAGTGGTGCACTACCCTGGTCGAGAGTCAGGTCATTCACCCGTGCGCTCCGCGCGCGGCAGTTCCGGAGGCTCGGGCGATCCCGTCCAAAACGCTCGTGGCAGCTCGAGCACGTCGTCGAGCGCCGAACCGGCTCCGTCCTCGAAGCCCACGCGGAGCGGCGGGGAGTCGGGTGGAGAATCGGGAAAGGAGAAGAAGCCTTAGAAGATTGGAGAGCGCTGGAACAGCGCTGAGGGCGCTGGAACGGCGCTGGGACTTCAGCGCTCCTCCAGCGCCCTCAGCGCTTTTCCAGCGCCTCTGATCTATCTACCGCCATTCCCATTCGAGTGGTACCCCTTGTCCACGTACACCACCGTTCCGGTGATCCCGCTCGCGAGCGGGCTGCACAGAAACGCTGCCGTGTTCGCGACTTCGGCAGGGGAGAGGTGCTCGGTGAGCGGTGAGTTGGCCGAGCAGTACTCGACCATCGCTTCGATGATGCCAATGGCGCTGGCGGCGCGCGACGCGAGCGGGCCGGCGGAAATGCAATTCACGCGCGTACCGTACTTGCGGCCCGCCTCGTACGCGAGCACGCGCGTGTCGCTTTCGAGCGCGGCCTTGGCCGAGCTCATGCCGCCCCCATACCCCGGGATTACGCGCTCGCTGGCCATGTAGGTTAGCGACAGAAACGCGCCACCGTCGCGCATCAGCGGGGCAAAGCGGCCAACCATCGCCACCATGGAATACGCGCTCACCCCCATCGCGGTGAGGTAGCCGCCACGACTCGTCTCCATGAGCGGCTTCTTGACTTCGGGCCCGTTGGCGAGGGAGTGAATGACGATGTCGACGGGCCGTTCACCGAAATCATCGGTGAGCCGCTTCGCGAGGCCCTCGATCGAGAAGTCGCCGACCTCGCGATACCGCTTGTTCTCGAGGATGTCAGGAGTTGCCTCGCTCAGCGTCGTGAACGCGGCGTCGAGCGGGTAGATCCTCTCGAACTCGAGCAGCCGACCTCCGGTGAGGGCTCGCGACTCGTCGATCTTCCCGCGCTCGAGGAGGTTCAGGAAGATGTTGAGCGCCGGCGGCCACGTGGCCAGTACGATCGACGCGCCCGCTTCGGCCAGCGCCTTCGCGATGGCGAAGCCGTATCCGCGGTCGTCGGCGACCCCTGCGACGAGCGCGCGCCGTCCGGTGAGATCAATGCTCAGCATGCGCCTGAAGTAGCGCGTTTCGTGATGCGAAGCAAGCCCGCGCACACGAATGCGTGACGCGTATCACGTTCGTGTGAGACGGGTTTGACATGCCGATCGCCCTCGCTATCTTCGACCGCCTCGCTTCACCGGATGTTGAAGATGCCTGTCGTTCTCTTTGTCGATGACGAGCCCTCGATGCGGCGCGTAGTGCAACACGCGCTGCAACTGCACGGGATCGAAGTGCACACCGCCGGCTCGCTCGCCGATGCGCGAGCCGCCTGTGCACGCCTCGTCTTCGATGGGGCGATCGTCGATGTCTGGCTCGATGACGGCAGCGGCTTCGAGCTCTACGCGTGGCTGCAGGAGCATCATCCGCGCGTCGCTCGCAATACGATTTTCGTCACCGGTGACATTGCCGCCAACGCCGATCTCGGCCGTCACGTCCGCGCGCTCGGACGCCCCGTCTTCGTCAAGCCGTTCGATTTCGACGAGCTCGAGGAGACGATCCGAACGTGGACGCGGATTTCCGGCGGGCTTCCCGCCATCTCCAACGTTCACCCCGAGCGGGACTTCGGCGCTCGTTAGGTCGGTGCGCGGGCTGGCCGGGAGGGCGTGACCGCGGCCACATTGCTCGCGGCCTCCGCCACTGCCCGCACGAGACCGTCGATGTCCTCCTCGGCGGTCCGGAATCCGAGAATGCAGGCGCGCAACGCGAATGCCCCTCGCAGGCGTGTCGACGAGATGAAGTAGCGCCCCTCGCCGACGATACGTGCCAGTACGCGCTCATTCAGCGCGTCGAGGGCAGCGCCGTCGATTCCGTTCGGCCGCACGCGGAAGCACACGACGCCAAAGCGCGCCGCCGACACAATCTCCAGCGCTGACGTCTCGCGAATGCGCTCCTCCAGGCGACGCGCCAACATCATCCCGCGCTCGATTGCATCGCGAATGGCATCCGTTCCGAAGTAGCTCACCGACGTCCAGACCTTGATCGCGCGCGCGTAGCGGGTGAGCTGCTCGCCGTAGTCGGCGAAGTTCACCGCCTCGTGGCCGGTCTGAGCATCGGCCAGATACTCGGGAAAAATCTGAAACGCCGCCTTGAGCCGGTTTGGATCCCGCGCGAGCAGACATCCGCATTCAAAGGGGATGAACAACCACTTGTGAGGGTCGAGCGTTACCGAGTCGGCGCGCTCGATGCCGGCCAGCGCGCGTCGTCCGATGTCCGTCAGTACGGCAAAGCCGCCATAGGCGGCGTCGACGTGCAGCCACACATCCTCCTGCTCGCACAGATCCGCGATCTCGTGCATGGGATCGACGCTGCCGGTGTTCGTCGTGCCGGCATTCGCGACGACCATGAGCGGCCGTAGCCCCATCGCGCGATCGCGCGCGATGGATACCCGCAGCGCGTCGGCGCGCAGACGGTATTCGTCATCGGTCGGCAGCGAACGTACGTGCTCACGCGGAACGCCAGCGAGCCAGGCAGCACGCGTCACCGATGAATGCACCTGGTCCGATGCGTAGACCGTGAGCCTGGCGATGACGGATGCGTCGCCCGCCGTGACGCGATGCCGCGCGGCAATCATTGCGGTGAGGTTGGCGCCCGACCCTCCCGACGTAAGAAGTCCGCCCGTGCCTTCCGGCATCCCCAGCCATTGGCGAAACCAGTCGAGCACAACGAGCTCGACCTCGTTGGGGCCAGCCGCGACCGGCCATACGCCAGCGAAGAAGTTGAAGCCCGTCGCCAACCAGTCGCCGAGTACGGCGGGAAAGGTCGGGCAGCTCGGGACATACGCGATGAATCCCGGATGGGGCTCGCGAGCGGCGTGTGGAAAGACGCGATCGCGCAATGTCGCGAGCAACGTCTCGAAGTCAGTGCCCCGCGCCGGCGCTCGGCGCTCGATCAGCCGCTCGGCCGTCGCGGTGTCGAGGGTTGCGTACGCGGGCTGGTCGCGCAGCGTCGAGAGGTGACCCGCAACCGTGTCGGCCACGAGGTGGCCGAGCCGGCGCATCGTGTCGTGATCGAGGTCGAGAGGGGAGCGTGACATTGGGATAGGTTGGTCGAGCCGTGAGAGGTACGCAACAGGGAATGCGGATTGCGGATTGGGGATTGCGTTGGCTCTTGCCCATCGTCCGCAATCCACACTCCGCAATCGCCCGTCACATGCGCCTCTCAACGACGCTCGCGCTCTGTGCTGCGCTCCTGTTTCCCGCGCGTGTGCTCGCGCAACCGTCGGAGGACAGTCTCAAGACGTCGCAAGAGCCGCTGTTCACGGCGGAGGACGCGCTTTTTGCCGGCGGCGTCATCTTCGCGACGGTGGCCATTGCGCCGCTCGACAAGCGATTCGCCGATTACCTGCAAGGCGCGCCGCAGACCAATCGGTTCTTTCGTCGGGTGTCGCGGGTCGTCGAGACCATCGCGCAACCGGGAGCTTACCTCATCGGCGGCGCGCTCTACGGAATCGGCAGGCTGGCGGACAATGAGCGCATGGCCGACCTGGGGTTGCACGGTACCGAGGCGATCATCGCCGGTCTGCTGGTGACGAACCTGATCAAGATCACCGCGGGCCGACAGCGACCCTACGTCGACATCGACAAGCCGCACAACTTCGGCTTCATGCGCGGATGGAACCAGGAGCAGTACCGCTCTTTCCCGTCGGGCCATTCGCTGATCGGATTCGCCGCGGCCGCGGCCGTGGTGGACGAAACGCGCCGCTGGTGGCCGCAATCGGTGTGGTACATCGCGCCGGTCATGTACGGTGGCGCGGGGCTCATCGCGCTGTCGCGGATGTACGACAACAAGCATTGGGCGAGCGACGTGCTCATTGGCGGGCTGATCGGAACGTTCGCCGGCATCAAGGTGGTGAAGTATCACCACACGCATCCGGACAATCGGATCGACCGATGGCTGCTGGGCGTGGTGGTGGTGCCCGAGGGGGAATCCGGCTGGGCGACGCGGCCGCTCGTTATGCGGGGACGCTAGGGGTCAGGAGTCAGGATGTCAGGAATCAGGGGGTGTCAGGGAAGAGGTTTCAGGAGTCGCTCGAGCCGTTCTCCTTGAACCTTTACCCTGACACCCCCTGATCCCTGATTCCTGACTCCTGACCCCGAGGCTCTACCGCCCTTCAGTCAGGATCACCGCCTCCCGCTCCCACGGGCGGTCGTCGTAGTCCATGTGCATCTGCAGCACACCCGCGAGCATCAGGGAGATAACCCCGAGGTCGACATGGCGCAGAAAGCCTTCGCCCACGCCCAGCTTTCGCAGGATGGCGCGCTCCGGCGGCAGGGAGAGTGCCTGCTCCAGGAAGTCGTACTGCACGATGTGAATCGACTCGTGGGGCAGCGTCATGCGTCGTTGTGCATCGAGGATGGATGGCTGCGCTCCGAGGACGATCGTTCCGAAATCCATTCGCCCGAAGATGATGCCGTCGCGTGTCGACACCGTCTCCGTCGGAAAGCGAAACACCGGGGCGCCAGCGGAAAAAGTGGCGCCCACATCGATACGGGTATCATCACGGATGACGTAGTACAGCAGCGCCGTCGTGGCGACGAGATTCACGCGCGGCCGCACGCGATCCACGGCGCTGGGCCGGATTTCGAACGTCATCGGCCCCACGGGTACGATGACGACCATCGTGTCTTCGGACGCGCTGCGCACGAAGGAAGTGCCAACTGACGCGAGCTGTCGGCCGAGGAGACCGGCACCGTCGAAGCGCTTGCCGGCGACCTGCTTGCCCACGCCCAGTGCGACGCCACCGCCGAACCCCACGAGTGCTGCGCGCCAAGGATTCTTTCCGCGGGCCAGCGCGAACATCGCCGAGCTGAATCCGCCGAGGGCGCCGTTGATGGCGAGATGCGCGACGCGGTCGCGCCCGGAGAGATCGCGGAGAGTCTGCTCCGGCAACGGCTCCTGGGTGGGTTGGCCTTGCGCCAGCGCCTCGGTGAGCGGCATGAGCGCCGCGAGACCAGCGACACCGAGACACACGACACGTCTCATGCGCCCCTCATGGAGGAGCTGACAGAGGGATCCGTCGAGACCGGCCCCTCCTCGATCACGAGGACGTCGCCCTCCAGCCGCGGTGCTTGCCCAGGGAAGATCGGAAGCTCCACGCGGAAGTGCGAGCCCACGCCAGGCCGGCTGCGCACGAACAGCCGGCCGCCTAACAAGCCCACCAGACGGCGCGTGATCGAAAGCCCAAGACCGGTGCCACCCTCCTGGCGGGTGTAGCTCTGATCGAGCTGGCGGAAGTCCTGAAAGGCCGTCTCGATCAGATCATGCGGGATCCCGATGCCGGTGTCCTCGATGGTAATGGAAACGCCGCCCTCGACATCCACGACGCGAACGCGAACTCCGCCCTTGATGGTGAACTTCACGGCGTTGGAGCCGAGGTTCGTGAGAATCTGCCGGAGCTTCATCTGGTCGCTGCGGATGCGCGCGCGCGACATGCTCGGCTCGAGTGTGAGCGAGAGTGAGCGCCGCTGCGCCATCGGCTCCAGGGTGCGCAGCACATCCTCGACGAGCGGCAGCAACTCCACCTCTTCGATGGTCATCGGCATCTCGCCGGCTTCGATCTTCGCCAGGTCGAGGATGTCGTTGATCAACATCAGCAGATGCTTCGAGTTCTGCTCGATGCGGCGCGAAATGATCTGTACTTGCGGCGCCAGCTGGCCGTAGAGACCGTCGAGGATGTTCTGCGTGTGACCGATGATCGCGTTGAGCGGTGTGCGCAGCTCGTGCGACATCGATGCGAGGAACTCCGACTTGAGCTGCGACGCGCGCCGAAGCTCGTCCCGCTGCAGCTCCAGTCGCCGATTGCGCTCCTCGAGCTCGGACGTCGCCTCGGCGACTCGGGCTTCGAGATCGCGATTCAGCACCATCAGCTGCGACGCCAGCTTTTCCTTTTCCTCGGCGACGCTGAGGTCGTGCACGACCGTGACGATCGCGATGGGCTCGCCACGCTCGTTCATCACCTTGCCTGCGATCGCTTCCACCGGGAAGTCCGTCTTCCGGGTCGGATCCATGAGGCGGAAGGTCGTGCGGCGCGTCTCATCGGGATCGAGAGCGAAATCGGAGATGTACGAGGTGAAAATCGTGTCGTTCGCGCGCACCGAGAATGACGCGGCTGTGCGTTCCGCGACGAGCGGCCCTGGTTCTTCAGGGGCCTGAAACAGCCGCTCGGCCGCGCGATTCATGAGGAGCACGCCTGCGGCCATGTCGGTGACGACGACCGGGTCGGCCACGTTCTCGAGGATGATCTCGAGTCGGTCTCGCTCGCTTCGGATTTCCCGTTCCGCGTCGCGCGCGCGGGAGAACTGGGCGGTGAGCGCCTCCGTCACGCGCTTGAGGTCGGTGACGTTGCGAAGCAGCGAGACGGTGAGCGGCTCGCGCTCGCGTCGCCCCGTCAGTCTCACCGAGAGAACCTCGAACGTGAGGTCGCTGCCGTCGACCGGATTCACCAGCGTCACGTCGCGAGACTCACCCGACCCGGTGCCTTGAAGGACCGCACGGGACAGGAACGATGACATGAGCAGGGTGTTGAGCTCGGTCGCCCGGCGCAGACCTTCGCTGGCCCCCTCCTCGGGTGTGCGCAGCAACGCGCGGGCGCGCTCGTTCTCGATCGCGACGCGGTTCTCGGCGTCAGTTATGACGATCGCGTCTGGCAGGTGCTCGAAGACATCGGACAGCAGCGCGCGATCCCGGGCGGCCGCCGCGGCGGCGGCAACGCGAGTGGCGTCACGCTCCAGCCGTGCGATGACGCTGCCGAGCGACCGAGCGAGCCGGGCCCACAGGTCCATCTCCTCGGCGGTTGGACGCCGCGAAACGGCGAGCGCCATCACGCCCCAGGCCCACACGTGCTGCGCGCTCTCGAGGGCGAACCGCGCCGGCTCGAGGACCGGCATCGGGATGATCGCGGCCTGCTCCATGCCGAGCTCGCGCACCGGGGCGACATGAGGCGGCTCCCCGGGACGAACGGCGGTACGGATGAGCGGATGCATGGCCTGCGCGGCGGCAATGTGCACGTCGCCCGCGCTGATGCCGACGTCCACTTCGGCGAGCCCGATGAGCTCCCCTCGTTCCGTGAGACGTCCGACCCACCCCGCGGTGCAGCTCCGTCGCGAGACGAGTCGCTCGAGGAGAAGGACCGCCGCATTGCCCGCGCTACCCGCCTGCGCCATCACCGGCACGAGGGTCTCGAGAATCGAGCCGAGGGTAGCTTCCCCGGTCACGTCCGGCATGCGCGGCTAGGTGGGATGAAAGGGGTGACGCGGGGAGGGGTACCGCGTTGCGAGCACATCAACGTGCACGCGCGTAAGCTTCGATCCAGGGCGAATATCGCTGCCCTAACCTGCTACTTCTCACCGCACCTCGCAACAGCGCCTTGACCACCTGTTCCTCCATCCGCGCCCAGCGGCGTGTCCAACGGTCGCCAATGGGGACAAGGGTATCACCATGGAAACGAACATCTCCGAAGCCGGCGTCATGGAGTAGACGCGTGAGCGACGCAGGGGTGAATCCGTGACGATAGGGGAAGCCCAGCAGGTTGTTGTGGACGAGGGCCGCCCGCGCGATTGACGCGAACGGACCACGAAGCGCGCGGCGGAAGGTCATGTACGCCTCCCCGTTCGGAACGCGGATGGCGAGCGTTCCGCCGGTGTTCAACAGCCGCCGGGCGGTGACGGCGGCCGCGCGCGGGTCGGGAAGCTGCTCGAAGGTATTCCAGATCGCGACGGCGTCGAATCGCCGCCCGGTGACCTCGTCGAGCTCGCCCACGGTGACGCGAAATCCCATGCGGCAGGCAAAGGCAGCCGCGTGGGCGTTGATGTCCAGACCCTCGAAGGTCCAACCGACGTCCCGCGCGGCGGCGAGGAACGCACCCACGTAGCTCCCGACCTCGAGCCCCGCTCCGCGACGTCCGTGAGCGCGCTCGAGACGCCGAACCTGCGCGCGGTACGCGCGCCGCTGATTCTCGTGGAGCGTCCGCAGGGTAGCGTCGTCAGGCATCTCGCTCGCGTACGTCTCGACCAGCTCTTCAGCCCGCTCCCGCGGATTGCGATACACGAGCGAGCATTGCCGGCACCGCGCCAGGCGAAGCGGCGGGTTCTGAGAGAAGGTGACGCGGTCAGCCAGCGCGCGCGGCGGTATTGCCGGCCGGAGCCGCCGCTGGTGGAACTCCCACAGCTCCTCCATCTCCGCGCGCGCCTCCTCGGCGCTGGCGATCTGTTCAGCGTCGCTCGACGTGCAGACGGGGCAGGCGGTGAGGTCGTAGGACGGCAAGGGCGCTAGAGGCGCTAGAGGCGCTAAGGGCGCTGGCGACAGTACGAAGAAATCGGGCCAGCGTGTCGCCCCAGCGCCTCTAGCGCCTCTAGCGCCTCTAGCGCCTTTTCCCCACCGTGGACGGCATTTTCATCATCTCCGAGCTCAACGGCACAGCGCGGGAGATCGTGCGAGCGGCGCAGGAGAGCATCGATCGACGGCTGGCGAGCACGTCGGTTCCGCACATCACGATTACCGGATCCTCCGGCGTCGGCCCCATTCCACTCAACGTTCCACTCGAGGCACTGAACACCGCGCTCGCGCCGATCGCCGAGACGACGGCGCCGATCACAGCGCGGCTGGGTGCGCCCATGCGGTTCATGCAAACCGACATCATCGTTCTTCCGCTCGATCCGCACGGCCCGCTGCGCGCGCTCCATGACCGGATCGCAACGTCGGGCCTGCCCTTCCAGCCGGCGCGATTCCCATTCACGCCTCACGCGACGCTCAGCTTCTATGTCACGCTCGATGTCGCGCAGCGCAGGCAGCTGCTTTCGGTGCTCGTGGAGGAGCCGGTGACCATTGACCGCTTGCAATGCTACAGGACGGTCGACCCGTTACCCGCTCGGAAAATCCTGGAATTGGAGCTGACCGGGTGAAAGAGGAACGAGGAGCGAGTTCTCACATATCCAACGACATCCTGAGCGACCTCGCGCTCGATTCGAGTCGCGATTCCGGCTCCCTCTTTGTCGAGCTCGTCGCTCGCTATCTCGAGGAGACGGGGGCTGAGGTGGGGCCTGTATCGACGGCGCAATCGATTGAGGCGATTGCCCAGCGCTTCGATGAGCCGATGCCGCGGCAGGGAAGAGCACTGCGCGATGTGGTGGATCGGATTGCCCGTGATGCGGTGCCCGACGCGAACCACCTCACGCATCCGATGTACATGGGGCACCAGGTTTCAGCGCCTTTGCCGGCGGCGATCTGGGTGGAGGCGGTGATCTCGATGCTCAACAACTCGCTGGCCGTGCGCGAGATGTCGCCGACGCTCACCGCGATCGAGCATCGCGTCGTGCGCTGGATGGTCGACCTTGCCGGGTTGGGTCCTCGCGGGGGCGGCACCCTCACGACGGGCGGCACGGAGGCGACGTTCACGGCTCTTCTCGCGGCGCGCGCACGCGCCCTCCCCGAGGCGTGGGAAGGCGGCGTCGCCGCCAACGCTCCCGTGGTGCTGCACGGTGAGCATGCGCACTACTCGGTCACGCGTGCGATCGCACAACTGGGGCTCGGGACGAGGCGTGCGATCGCGATTTCATCGCGTGCGCTGTGCATGGATGTGCATGTGTTGCAGCGACGGCTCGAGCAGCTCACGCGAGAAGGCACGCGTGTCATGGCGGTGGTAGCAACCGCCGGCTCTACGGCTACAGGGTCGTTCGACGATCTCGAGGCGATAGGCGAGGTGTGCGCGACGCACGGCGTGTGGCTTCACGTCGATGGCGCCCACGGTGCGTCAGCGCTGTTTTCCTCCGCGCACCGCGTACGGATGCGAGGCATCGAGCACGCAAGCTCGGTCTCGTGGGATCCGCACAAGATGATGCTCCTCCCGCTTTCTGCGGGCTTGCTACTGGTTCGTGACGAGCGTGATCTCGACGCCGCGTTCGCTCAGCAGGCGCCCTATCTCTTCCACGGAGAGGACAGCGACCGTATCGCGGATCAGGGGGTGCGCAGCTTCATGTGCTCACGCCGCGCTGATGCCCTGAAGGTTTGGGTTGCGCTGCAGCGCTACGGCGCCGACGGTATGGGAGCGCTCTACGACCGTCTGTGCGCTGTCACGCGGACCCTGCACGACGCCATTGGCGCTCGTGCCGACTTCGAGGCGTTGCATGAGCCGGAGTCGAACATTCTGTGCTTCCGCTGGACCGGATCGCCCCGGCGCGATGACTCCGCGCTCGACGAGCTGAATCGAGATCTGCGCGAGCGATACAACCGATCGGGGCGAGGATGGATCACCTCGACGGTTCTGGGGGGTCGCCGTGTGCTCCGAGTCACAATGATGAACCCGTTCACGCACGACGAGCATGTGACTCGGCTCCTCGACGGCTTGGCGCACGAAGCACAAAGTTTGCCTTAGAGGTAGTTCCCTTCGATGGCGGCGAGCTCGCCGTAGAGTGCGTGCCTGCGGGGGGACGGAAAGGAGGCGCCCAATGGCCTTTCGAGGGAAGCCGCGTGATCCGTCGCGTTCGATGCTCGATCAGGTGCAGTCGGACCTGAACCGGAGCATCGAAGAGCTGTGTGACGTCCGCAACGTTGCCGACGAATCGACGGGGGAGATGGAGCGCTTGAGCGATCGCCTGCTCGATGCGGCGCGGCGTGCACACATTGCCGCAGAGCTGCGCAAGTCCATGCGACGGCGGTCGCTCATGGAGCACATTCGGCGGCGGCACGGCGGCGAGGAGCTGGAGAACGGCGGGGAAGGGATCGTCAGCTAGGGGTCAGGAGTCAGGAGTCAGGGGTCAGGGGCGTCAGGGTCGAGGTTCCAGGAGTGCGGCGCGCGCGTTCTCCTGAAACCTTCACCCTGACCCCCCCTGACCCCTGACTCCTGACCCCTGACCCCTACGGCGTTCGCGGCCTCGCTCTAAACTGCTCGTACAACCTCGTATGCCGATCATCCAGCGGCACCGGCTGCCCGCGAATGAAGAGGTGGCGGACGACGCTGCGCACGTCCATTGGGTCGCCGCTGGTCACCACGACGTTCGCCACCTTCCCCGGCGCCAGACTTCCATACCGATCGGCCACTCCGAAGATCTCGGCGGCATTGATCGTCAGCGCCCGTAAGGCAGCGTCCGCGTCCAGGCCGTAGGCGACAGCCAATGCCGCGTTGTAGGGGAGGTTGCGCGAGTTGGCGGCGTCGGATGTCTGAAACGCGATCTTCACTCCGGCGCGCGCGAGCACACCGGGGTTCGCGTATGTCATGTCGTATGGATCATCGGCGCCGGGGACGGTGGTCAACGGACCGACGATCACCGGGATCTTCCGCATGGCCAGCGTGTCAGCCAGGCGCCATGCCTCGCGGGCGCCGCGCAGCACGACCTTGATGCCGAAGGTGTCGGCGAGGGCCAGCACGCCGCGAATCTGATCGACAGTCGTGACGTCGAAAATGATCGGCATCTCCCCGCGCATGATCGGCGTCATCGCCTCCATCGCCTGGTTCACCTTGCGAACGCCGCCCCCGCTCGCCACGCGTCCCTTCATCTCGGTGTATGCCTTGGCATCGGCGAAGTAGCTGCGCAGCGAGCGCGTCCGCCGGTCGAGCTCCTCGCGACGCTCTGACTCGGGCCGCTGCTGGCCCCCGCCTCCGCCCCCGCCGCCGAACCCACCACCACCCAACGAGGGATAGCTCACCACCATCGCCGCCTGCCGCCGAACGGCCATCTCGGCCGGCGTCCATCCCATGAGGTCGATGAGCCCTGCCTGCCCGCTGATCAGCCCACCCTCGGCGGCGGTAATGGCCGTCGTCACGCCGTTGACCCGCGTGACGGGAATGAGCTCCGAATGCGGGTTCACCGCCGTCAGGGCGACGTTATGCGGGTTGAAGTCGCCGATCTCCTCGGTGTCTTCGCCGCCTGGCACGGAGCTGATCTCGGTGAGCCCGAGCTGCGTACCGCCGTCGATCATGCCCGGGTAGACGAAGAGCCCGGTGCCGTCGATGACGCGCGCGTCGCCGGGCGCTGCGACGTTCGGCCCGACGGCTTCAATGCGCCCACCGCGGAGAACGATGCTCCCGTTCTGAATGCGGGGGCCCGTCACGGGCACAATCGTCGCATTCTGGATCACGACGATTGCGGATTGCTGATTGCGGATCGGTGTCTGGGCGGATGCAACGCTCGCGAGCACTACGATTGCCGACCATCCGCAATCCGCAATCCGCAATCTAAAGCCCCTCATGGCAGCACCTCCGTCACCTGCCGCGGTCCCTGCTTCTGGCGGATGAGCTCCATCAGGTACTCGAGCGTTGGCGCGGTGCTGCGATCGAAGAAGACGCGCCCGTCGATCAACGTCATCTCCACCCGCGACGCGGGCGCGAAGGGATGGCCATTGAAGATGGCGAGGTCGGCATCCTTGCCCACTTCGATCGAGCCGACCCGCTTGTCGATGCCCAGCTGCCAGGCGGCGTGGAGCGTGATCATCTTCAGCGCTTCGTCCTCCGAGACGCCGCCGTAGTGCATGGCCTTCGCGGCCTCCTGGTAGAGACGCCGTGCACGCTCGTCGGAGTCGGAGTTGATCGAGACGCGGACGCCGCGCTCCGCCATGAGCGCCGCGTTATGCGGAATCGCGTCGAAGGCCTCGAGCTTGTACGCCCAGTTGTCGGCGAAGGTCGACGCGCCGCTGCCGGCGGCGGCAATTTCGTCGGCGACCTTGTAGCCCTCGAGCACGTGCTGGAAGCTCGCGACGCGGAAGCCAAAGTCCTTCGCGACCTGGAGCATCATCAGGATCTCGTCCGCGCGGTACGAGTGGCAATGCACGAGCCGTTTCCCCTCGAGCACCTCCACGAGCGCATCGAGCTGGAGGTCGCGCTTCGGCGCAATCGGTGCGGTCTGACCCTTCTTCACATTCCGTCTGCCGCGCTCGTATTCCTGCCATTCGCGGCGATACTCCTGCGCGCGCGTGAATGCGTCGCGCAGCAGCTCCTCCACGCCCATGCGCGTGCGCGGGTAGCGCCGTTGCTGACCCGGCAGCACGGTGCGGTTCGTCTGCCTCACGTTTTCGCCGAGCGCGAACTTGATTCCCGGAGGCGCGCCCTGAAACAGCAGACTGTCGGCGGGCAATCCCCAGCGGACCTTCACCGTTGCGTTCTGGCCCCCGATGGTGTTTGCCGATCCGTGCAGGATGTTGAGGGTCGTGACCCCGCCCGCGAGCTCGCGATAGAGTCCGAGCGCATCCTGACGCAGAACGTCCTCCATGCGGACCTGCGCCGTGATCGACTGCGTCCCCTCATTGATGGATTCGGCCGCGCTGTGCGAGTGCGCGTCGACGATGCCCGGAATCACGTACTTCCCATTTCCGTCAATGACCTGCGCACCGGCCGGCACGGCGACATTGGCTCCGACTGCGGCGATCTTTCCATCGCGGATGACCACCGTTCCTTTCGGAATCGTTCCATTCGAGGCCGTCATGATCGTGGCGTTGGTGATCGCCACCAGCCGGCCCGCGGGAGGAATCGGATACGAGAGCAGGCGGGCCGTGTCGCGCACCGCGGTCGTTTGCTGCGCGGCGACCGGGAGCGCGACCGCGCCAAGCGCCGTGCTCACCAATACCATCGCGATCGTTCTCATGGTCTCCGCTCTCCCGTAAACGTTGCACTCCCCATCGCCCCAAGGTCGGCCGTGCCCGTCATGCGATTCCCGTCGACTGTTCCGCGAAACACGATGGTCGTCGTCTGACCGCTGATCGGCACCGCGATCGAGAAGGCGACACGCTGACCCGTTATGCGGCCGTCCGTGACCTGCACCGTGCCCATCTCGGTCGCCATCGTGCCTTCGAGCGTGGCGCCCGATTGTGTGACGGTCATGCTCGCGCGGTTCTCGCCCTGTTGCGACGTCACCGTGATGTCCCACGTTCCAGCGACGCGCGCGCTCTCGCCTCCCTCACCGCCGCCGCGCTCACCTCCCGCCCCTCGCCGCCGCTCCGCGGCGGGTTGCGCAATGACCTCGTGTCGAATGCCGTCGACGAATACCATGCGCACGTTCGCGCTGTCTCCGAGGATGTCGCGCTCGGTGACCACGAGGTTGGCGATCTTCCCGGCCTCGATGCTGCCGAGCTGTGCGCCGACGCCCGCGAGGTCAGCGGCGCGGACGGTGAGTGCCTGAAGCGCCACCTCGCGCGGCAGGCCGGCGGCGATCGCCTTGCGAACGTTCCCGAGGAAATCGCCCGGTCGCGCTCCGCCTGACGAGAGCGCGAAACGAATGCCCGCGGTGTGAAGCGTGGCTGCATTGGCCTCGAGCGTACGGCGGACGGCGCTGTCCGTGGCGGCGCTGTCCTCCAGCGCGTGGCGCCGGGTCGAGCGATAGGACCACCCCGTCACGTCGGTCGAGCGCGGGAAGTCCAGCGAGACGACGATACCATCCGCGCGCTTGAGCGCGTCGATCGCGCGGAAACCTTCCGTGGCCCCGACGATGGTGAGCTTGAGATCGAACTCATCACCGATGCGCACCGCGCGGCGTATCTCGTTCTCGCGGTCGGCGGCGAAGAATGCCGGAACGGTTCCGCGCACGACGGGAACGAGCGCGTCGAGGTCGGCATCGTATGAGGGACGCACGGCACCGCGAGCACCGGCGCGATACCGGTCCTGGAGCGCCGCATGATGGCGGGCATCGTACAGCGACTGGCGCTCGTAGGCGATGACGCCAAGCAGCGTGGCGGGGTAGCGCCCTCCAAAGCCTGTTCCCTGCGCGCCTTGAAAGCCCATGTGCAGCGCGACAGGCGACTTCACCACGTACTGCTCGGCCGATTCATCACGCAGCGGGACGAGCGCCGAGAGTCCACGGAAGGCGCCGCGCGACGGTGCGACGAGCACCGTCGTTATCCCCACATCTCGCGCGGCGCGAATGTCGGAGGCGCTCGGCCGCAGCTCGCTGGCGATGACGCGTCCGGGCTCGAGACCGACATTGCGGACGGTTGCACTGCTCGATTGAGACGCAGCGGCGCCCTGGCTTCCAGGTCCGCCACCGGCGGGCGGAGCGCTCGCGAGTCCGAGCGTCGAGGTGAGATCGATGAGGCCCGGGTATACGCGCTTTCCGGCGAGATCGACGATGCGCGCATCCGCGGGCGGCCGCACCTCGGCGCCAACCGCTTCGATGAGACCATCGCGCACGACGATGGTGCCACGCTCGATGACGCCGCGCGTGACCGTCTCGATCCGCGCATTGGTCAGCGCCCAGGTCCCGTCCTGGGCGAGAGCGACGCAGGGGAAGGCGAACCCGACAAGAAGAGCGAGTAAGCGCATGGGTCTCCAAGGTGAACGTCCGAAGACGTCAGGGATCAGACGTCAGGTGTCAGTTGTCAGATACGCACGCCTGCGGCGCAGCGCTGTTCCCCTGATTCCCGACTCCTGACTCCTAACTCCTGGTATCCTCGGTGATCGTACGGCGCGACCCCCTCACCGACAAGGTAAGGGCCCTGAGCGCGGTGACGACCTGCCAAGCCGAGAGCAGGGCGACCGCGGCGAGCGCGATACGGCTCGACTCCAGGAAGAAGATCGCGCCAACCAGACCGCCCACCCCCGCGATCCACGCCAGTACCGCATCGACACGGCGCGGCTCGGCGTCGTGCCATTCCGCCCAGCCGAGCACGAGGGCACCAAGCGCGACGATGAAGTTGCCGAAGCGGGCGGCCATGAGGCCGATGGGATGGGTCGCGTCGAACAGCGGCACCATGGAGGCATCGCCCGCGGCAAATTGCGAGGCCATGTGCCACCCGGCGCCCGTCATGTACGCGATGTTGAGCGCGTTGATGGTCACCCCGATGGAGATCACCGCGAGGGCGGCGACGAGCGGGGGACGAACGAACGCGCGATCTCCCACCAGCCGAACCCACACGCCCGCGACGATGAGGCCGCTGCCGGCGAGCATGACCAGGTGGAGCTCTCGCCAGTGCGCCATGTCGGCGATCGTGCGAAGTTGTGTGGCGCCGTCACCGGCAAGCATCGGGTGCAGGAGCGCACCGACGCCATGCAACGCGGTGCCGATGAGCAGCACGAGAGCGAGAACGATGGTCACAGGCGACATAACAGTGAGATGAATACTCCACGCCGCGAAGAACGGCGCCAGTCCTCACGCGAGGTGATCGACCTCCTTGGACGCGTGTGCGTTGTTACGGGAGCGACGCGGGGACTCGGTCTCGCGACTGCCACCGCACTCGCCGGGATGGGAGCGACCGTCGTGATGCTCGGTCGCGATCGTGACCGAGGCGAAAGGGCTGCGCAGCGGGTGCGTGAAGCGGCTGCTCCCGGGGCCGCCGTCTCGTTCGTCGCCCTGGACCTCGCCTCGCTGGCATTGGTCTGCGCCGCGGCTGCGGAGATCGCCTCGAATCACGACGCAGTCCATGTGCTGGTGAACAATGCTGGTGTCCACCTGCGCTCACGCCGCGAGAGCGTGGACGGATTCGAGATGACCTGGGCGGTCAATCACCTCGGTCCCTTCCTCTTCACGAATCAGCTGCTTCCGCAGCTGCGCGCCGCCGACAGGGCGCGAATCGTCAATGTCACGTCGCGGTTCGGAATCCTGGGACGCGTAATCCCGGCCGATATCGGCACCGCCCGCGCCTCGTCCGGCCTTCGCGCGTATTGCGACACGAAGCTCGCCAACATGCTGTTCTCGGTCGAGCTTGCCGAGCGGCTGCGGGGAAGCAACGTGGCGGCGAACTGTGTGCATCCTGGAGTCGTCGCGACCGACCTCATGCGCGAATGGCCACGCTGGATCCGGAAGACGTGGGAGTGGTCGTTGAGAGCTCCTGAGGATGGCGCAGCTCCGATCGTCCGTCTGGCCGCCTCGAGCGCAGTCACCGGGATAACGGGATGCTACTTCGTGCGTCAGCGAAGGGCATCGTTCCCGCGGCAGACTCGTCGGTCCGGGCTTGCTCGAGAGCTTTGGGAAAAGAGCGAGGAGCTGGTTGGGGTGACGTAGCGAACAGGCGCTGGAACAGCGCTGGGAGCGCTGGAGGAGCGCTGGAACCCCAGCGCTGTTCCAGCCCTTCTTCAGCGCTATTCCAGCGCCAGTTCTTTCCTCTTGACATCCTACAGGAGTTCTCCCATCGTCCCTGTCGACCGTCTACAGGAGCTTCCGTGCCCCGGTCCACCGTCGACCTCCTTCAGGGGACGCTCGACCTTCTCATCCTCAAGACGATCTCCGTCGAGCCGATGCATGGATGGGGGATCACGCAGCGCTTGCAGTATGCCTCACGCGACGTGCTTCAGGTCGCGCAGGGCTCGCTCTATCCCGCCCTGCACCGACTGGAGGCCCGCGGGCTGATCGCCTCCTCCTGGGCGGTGACGGAGAACAATCGTCAGGCGAAATACTATCGCCTCACCGCCGCCGGCCGTCGGCAGCTCGATGAAGAGACCGCTACCTGGCGACAATACGCCGAGGCGGTGCGGCTCGTGCTGCAGATGACGTGATGCATTGATGATGACGCCACACGCCGCCTGGTATCGGCTCCGCGCGCTCGTGCAGAAACGCGCGGTCTCGCGGGATGTGGAGAACGAGCTGGCCTTCCACATCGACATGGAGACCGAGCGGCTCGCCGCGACCGGCGTCGACCGCTCCGAAGCTCGCGCGCGCGCCCAACGCTCGTTCGGAGATTCCACTCGCCTTCGCGAAGAGTGTCTCGACGAGCGCGGGGTTCGCCCGATCGAGGATTTCGCGCAGGATCTGCGCATCGGTGCCCGCATGCTGCGCCGAAGCCCCGGCATCACCGCGGTCTCTGTGATCACTCTTGCGGTCGGGATTGCCGCGGCGACCACGATCTTCAGCGTCATCGACGGCGTGCTCCTCAAGCCGTTGCCGTACGAGAGTGCGGGCAGGCTCGTGGCCGTGCGTCAACAGACGCTCTCCGACGGCGCGCTCGACGATGTCGCCCCCGGCAACTTTGTCGACTGGCGCGAGCGCACGCGCACGCTGGAGCACCTCTCGGCGGCCGTGCCCTACAGCCTGGATCACCGCACCGATCAGGGGATGACGTCGCTCCCGGTGTGGCTCGTGTCGACTGACTTCTTCAGTCTGCTCGGAACGCCGGCCCGCCTCGGGCGCACCTTTCGGCCTGACGAGTTCACGCCCGGATCCGACCGCGTCGTGATCCTCGGCGACCGCATGTGGCGCGAGCGGTTCGCCGGAGACTCGACCATCATCGGCCGGTCGATCACGCTCGATGGCGCTCCATTCGTCGTCGTCGGTGTGATGCCGCGCGGATTCGCGTTGCCAGCGGGTCGTGACGCATGGGTGCCCCTCACCATCACTGCCGACGTCCGTCAGGTCCGCCGAAGCGACGGGTGGTGGACCGTCCTCGGCCGACTGCGCCCCGGAACGACGCTCGAGCGGGCGCAACGCGAGATGTCGATGATCGCCTCTGAGCTCGCGCTCGCATACCCAGCCACCAATCGCGAAATGGGCGTGCTCATCACGCCGCTCGAGGACGCCTTGCTCGGGGATGCACGCGGGGCCCTGTCGACGCTCGCGGCTGCAGTGGTGCTCTTGCTGATCATCGCGTGCGCCAACGTCGCCAACATTGTCCTCGGCCGGTCGATGGGTCGAGCACGCGAATTCGCCATTCGCGGCGCACTTGGCGCGCGGCCCGGGCGACTCGCGCGGCAGATGCTCACCGAAGTGTTGCTCGTCTCCATTGTCGGAGCGGCCCTTGGCGTGCTCGCCGCGACATGGGCCCTCGATGTAGTAAGAGCACTAGGCCCGCGGGACATCCCACGGATGGATGAGCTCGCGATCGATGCGCGCGTCCTCCTGTTCGGAACGGTGACGGCGATTCTCGTGGCCATCGCGGCCGGTGCTCTCCCCGCGGCGTGGGTGGCGCGTGGAAACCTCGGCGAGGCTCTGAAGGAGGGTGGCCGCACATCGACGGCGGGTCCTCGAACGCGCGGGCTGCGCTCGGCGCTCGCCATTGGCCAGGTGACGCTGGCGACAATGCTCCTCGTCGGCGCGGGACTTCTGGTGCGAAGTCTGGTGTCGCTGCTCCGCGTAGAGCGGGGCTACGACACCGCGAATGTCGCGGTGGGCACGGTGCAAACGTGGCAACACTATCGCGACCCGGCGCGTCGCGCGGAGTTCGTCCGGCAGGCTGTGGAGCGATTGAACGGTGCGCCGCGTGTGACCGCCGTTGGCGTGACGTCATCGCTGCCGTTGTCACCGCCGATCGGCGCGGACGAAGCCAACTACGTCATCGAAGGAGAAGCGCGCCCGTCCGCCGCGGAGTGGCCTTCGGTACACCTCGCGATCGTCGCGGGAGCGTACTTCGAGGCCTTGAAATCACCCCTGCAGCGTGGGCGACTGTTCGACGAGCGGGACCGCGCCAACACGACGCCCGTGATGATCGTGAACGCCGCGTTCGCGCGTCGACACTTTCGAGAGGGTGAGGCCATCGGTCGCCGCATAGCCGTGCGCTTCATGGGTGTCGAAACGACGACAGAGATTGTCGGCATCGTGGGTGACATGCGTCATGAAGGGCTCCACGCAGCACCACACCCCACCATATTCCTCGCGCACGCGCAATCGCCGACGGGCGGGCTCACTTTCGTCGTGCGAGGAGAACACGACGCGGCGACCGCGCTGCGGGCACTGCGGGCCGAGCTGAGCGCGATCAACTCAGCGATGCCGGTCGAGGATCCCACGACTCTCGATGCGCTTCTCGAGGACTCGCTGCGCGCGCGCCGCTTTCATCTGGCGCTGCTGCTCACCTTCTCGCTGGCGGCCTTGGTGCTGGCCGCGATCGGTGTGTACGGCGTCGTGAGCCATGCGACGGCCGAGCGCAATCACGAGATCGGCGTTCGCGTCGCGCTCGGCGCGCAGGCGCGCAGCATCATGGCGACCGTAATGCGCAGCGGCGTTGCGATGGTCGGGCTCGGCGTGGCGCTCGGAACGATCGGCGCCGCCGCGGCAGGCGGCGCTCTATCCGGTATGTTGTTCGAGACCACCTCGCGCGACGCGGTGACATACGCGATCGTCGCACTCGTGATCCTGGTGACGTCGCTCGTTGCTACCGCGCTTCCGGCGATGCGGGCGATGCGAGTGCAGCCGACCGAGGCGCTAAGAGGCTAGAGCGCTGGAAAAGCGCTGGGGCGCTGGAATAGCGCTGAAAAACCCTTAGCGCTTCCCCAGCGCTCCTAGCGCTTATCCAGCGCCCTAGGGTTCCTCATCGCTTTCGCGATCTCGCCTTCGAGATCCTGCTTGCCACCTACGCCGGTGTAGGTCACGCGCCCTTCGCGATTCACGATCACCACGAACGACGTTGCCGGCGCGTCATACTGCTCGGCGGCGTCTCCGGCGTAATCGTAGAAAACATCCCGTCCCGGCTTGTGCCGCGCGACCCAGCGGCGGACGCGCTCCGGCGACTGGTTGATCGCCACGGCGATGCTCGCGAAGCGCACCTTCCCCGCGAACTTCTTCTGCACCGCCTGAAACGTCGGCTCGAGCTCCTCGCAGTTGCCGCACCACGTCGCCCAGAATTCGAGCACGAGGGGCGTCTTCCCGATCAGCGAGCCGAGCTCCATGCGCTTGCCGTCGAGCGTCTCGAGGGACACCGACGGCGCGACCGCACCAACGGGAAGCCCGCCGTCCTGCGCGGATGCAGACGTCGAGACGAGCGTCAGTGCCAATGCCGCGAGCGCGAACACCTTCATATCAACAACCCTCCCATTCGCACGAGATAGTACTCGGCGACGATGAGCATGATGAGCGCGAAGAGACGTTTTACCCAGATCATCCACGCCCCTGCTCTTGGAAGAACCCCGAGCACCCCCACCGAGATCCCGACGGCGACGAGCAGCGTACACATGCCGAGCGAGAATACGAAGAGGTAGAGGAAGCCGAGCGCTGCACTCTTGGTGAGAGAAACCCAGGTGAGCACGGCGGCCATGACGGGCGCCGAGCAGGGAGCGGCGACGAGACCCGAGGCGCTGCCCATGAGAAAGGCACCGGTAACACGGCCGCCCTCTCCGACCGAGGCCGCGCGCGTCGTGAGTGCGGCGGGCAGGCGGATGGGGATGACGTCCAGCATCGCCAATGCCGCCAGGATGAGCAGATTCGCCATGACCAGGTGCAGCCATGGGTTCGTGCTGACCGTTCCGAACATCGTCCCGGTCATTCCCGCGAGCAGCCCGAGCGCCGCGTAGACGAGTGCGAGCCCGAGGACGTAGGCAAAGGTCAGCGCGACCGCGCGTCGTTTGCTTGGCCGAGCGCTGCCGACTGCCTGTCCCCCGACGATCGACGCGGTGATCGGGATCATCGGGTAGATGCATGGCGTGAGGCTCGTCAGCACGCCGCCGAGGAACGCGAGCGGGAGCGCGGTGAGCGGGCGGTCGGTGAGCAGGGGCCCGATCTCGGGGAGCTGGATCACGGGAGAAAGTTACGCGACAGCCATTGCGTTCGTTTACTTTGTAGTATAAAGTACTTGCTGACCCTCTCCCTGAGGCCCTTATGGAGCTTCCCGGCGTTCCACTTCTCGCGGCGACGATCCTTGGCATTCTAGCCTTGGGGGTCGCGTGCATTGCGCTCGTTCGACGTGGACGCGCGCCAGTCGCGCGATCGATCGCGCTGGTCGTGGCTGCGTGGGTCGCCGCGTACGCGACGGTTCTCGTCGTCACATCGCTCACGAGTCGCGAGCGCATTCTCGCGCTTGGGGAGACCAAGCGCTTCTGCGGGTTCTATCTCGATTGTCATATGGGCGTCGCCGTCGAGCACGTCGACACGATGTCCCAAATCGGCGGCATTCGTGCGGGCGGGACGTTCTACGTCATCACCCTACGGGTGAGCAGCGACGCCCGTCGCGTGCCGCTCCAACTGGACCAGCCGGACATCGTGATCGTCGACGCGGAGGGCTTTCGACATGCGCGTTCGCTCGAGGCCGAGCAGGCACTGGGGCGCGCGCAGCTCGATCTGGAGCGCCCAGTCGAAGCCGGGCATTCGTTCACTCACGCAGTGGTGATCGATGTGCCGCACGACGTTCGGGATCCACGGCTGTATGTGACCATGGGCGGGTCACTCGATCGCACCATCGAGCTTGCGCTCATCGGCGACGAGGATGCGTTGCTCCATGCTCCCACGCTTCACGCGTTGGTTCCGGGCTCCGGTGTCTCTTCGGCATCGGCCGGGGTGCGGTAGAAGCGGCTTAACGAGAGCGATCGGTCGGTCGTCCAACGAAGTGTGCGGCGCGGGGTAGTTACTACGTATTCACCCGGCCGTGACCTCCTGGGGGACTCATGTCGATCCGATCTGCCTTCATTCTCGTTGGACTCGCGTTTTTGCCCGGCTGCGTCGAGGCGCAGAGCCACGACCATTCGCATGGCGAGAGCGCCGATCCCACCGCCGCCGGTGGCGCCGCCGCGATGGGCGGTCCCATTGTGCAGACGCCACACCTCAAGCTGACGGCGATGCGCGCGCCCAGCGCGCGCGACAGCGCCCGCGGCGAAGAGATTCTGCGCGGTTTGCGCGAGGGCATTCGAGCCGTATCGCGACTATCGCAAGGCGATCGACGACGGCTACAAGATCTTCCTGCCGAACGTCCCGATGAAGGTGTACCACTTCACCAACTACGGGCGCGCGATCTGGGAAGGCCGGTCGTTCGACGCGCGGAAGCCGAGCTCGCTGCTATACGAACGTCGGCCTGACGGCGGCTACACACTCGTGGGTGCGATGTACGTCGCGCGAAAGGATGCAACGCCTGACGAGCTCAACGCGCGTGTTCCGCTCAGCCTCGCGCAGTGGCACGCGCACGTGAACATCTGCGCGCCACGTCCGCGCGACCGGCAGCGCTGGCGCGAGATGGTGGGCAGCCAGATGAAGTTTGGCCCCGCCGGCGCGATCAGCACCAAGGCTGAGTGTGAGCGCGAGAACGCGCGATTCATCCCGCAGATCTTCGGATGGATGGTGCATGTGTCGCTCGATCAGGGATTCGAGGCTCAGCATTCCGCGGGGCATAAGCACTAGTAACATCATTACTGGCATCCAGGTTCAAAGGGGGGACGCGGATTCGGCGGATGCAGCGGATGCGGCGGATTGCTCCGTGCACCGCGATCTCTCCTTCCCAGGAGCAAAAAGCGGTTGCTTTTTCCTGCGCGAGGAGAGTTCTCTGCGCCAGGAACGATCCGCCTGATCCGCTGCATCCGCCTCATCCGCGTCCCCCCTTTGAACCTGGATGCCGGAATGATGTTGCCGTTTTCAGCCCCGCCCAGTTCGTCGAGAACACTTTCGCGACTGCGGCGGTACTACTAATCGATGAGACGAACTCGGTCGTTCCTGCTTCCGGGGCTCGTAGTCCCGGTCATCCTCGCCTGCTCGGACCTGCCGACGCGCGTGACGGACGTCGCGTCATCGGCAACGTTCCAGGCAGGGCCGCTCGACGTGCACTTCGAGGCGGCGGCGCGCGAGTTTGGTGTTCCCTCGGCCCTCCTCAAGGCGGTGGCGTTCGCAGAAACGCGGATGCAGATGGTCCGCGGCGACACGGAATTCGACGGACAGCCGGCGGCGTTTGGCGTCATGGCACTGCGTGGCGAGAGACTGATTCGCGGCGCGACATTGGCTGGCGTGTCGATCGCGGGAGCACAGACCGATGCACGCGCGAACATCCGTGCGGGGGCAGCGCTGCTGCGCGCCTACGCCGAGGAGCTCTCGGTCGACCGCACTCGAATCGGAGATTGGGCGGCGGCGGTCGCGAGATACTCGGGGATCTCGCATCCGCAGGCGGTCGGGTCGTACGTGCACGATGCGGTCTACGGTCTGTTGCGGCGCGGACTGGACGTGGAGCAGCGGGGACGCGTCGTCACACGCATCCCGCGCATCGACGCCAGCGTCGCCTTTCCACGCCCATCGATCATCACGACGTCGAGCGCGGACTTCGCCAGCGCGATCTGGAGGCCGTCACCCAACTTCGATGATCGCGCGCCAGGCGACGCCGGCACCCCGCACATGATCATCATCCACACGTGCGAGGGGAACTACGCCGGCTGCTGGGCGTGGCTCGTCAATCCCGTCTCGAACGTGAGCGCGCACTACGTCGTGAACGAGGATGGCTCCGAGATCTCGCAGCTCGTCGAGGAGCCGAAGCGCGCCTGGCACATCGCCGCGACGTACGACTGCACGCTCAATTCCAATCATGACTGCGCGCGCAACGGTCAACAGAGCAATCACTTCACGATCGGCATCGAGCACGCCGGCTTCGCATCGCAGCCATCGTGGTCGACGTCGCAGATCGACGCGTCGGCACGGCTGGTCTGCGACATCACGCGGGATCGCGGGATTCCGCGCGACCAGCTGCACATCGTCGCGCACGGCAAGCTCCAGCCGCACAACCGGACGGACCCGGGGCCGAACTGGCCATGGGCGGACTATCTGCGCCGCATCGAGCAGCACTGCGGCAGCACGCTCATCATCGACAGCAACAACGGCGCGAACGATCCCGCGCGCGGCCGCGCGGAATTCTCGGCGTCGTGGACCGAATCCGCCGCGACGGCGGGGCACTATGGCTCCGGGTACGCTTTCGCCGCGACGCAGGCGGTGAGCGATCCAGCGACGTTCTGGTTCTATCTCGACGCGCCCGCAACGCGAACGATCGATGCCTGGTGGACCTCGGGCACGAACCGCGCGCCAAGCGCGCCGTATCTCGTGCTGACGTCAGCGGGGGAGAGGCTGGCGACGGTGTACGTGAACCAGCAGCAGCATGGGGCCGCATGGAATACCCTGGGGACCTGGAGCTTCCCCGCTGGGTGGAATCGTGTTCAGCTGTCTCGCTGGACTACGTCTGGGTACGTCGTGATCGCTGATGCGATACGGGTCAGGTAGGTTTTCCCTAACCTGCTTTCGCTATGCGGCCCGTCTTTCTCTTCTTGACCCCGATCGGCATCCCATCATGAGCCCGGATCACCGCCTCGCACTCCTCTGCCGTCAGCGGGTGACTCACGTAGTAGCCCTGGTACGCGTTACAACCGCGGCCGCGCAGGAACGCCAGCTGGCCCTCGGTCTCCACACCCTCCGCGATCACGGTCAGGTCGAGTGAGTGCGCCATGGCGATGACGGCGGTGGCGATCGCGGCGTCGCCCGAGGTCGCGGTGATGTCGTGCACGAAGGACTGATCGATCTTGAGCGAATCCACCGGGAAGAGACGGAGGGCGCTGAGCGACGAGTAGCCGGTGCCGAAGTCGTCGATCGAGATTCTCACGCCGAGGCGCTTCACCGCGCGCAGCTTCTCGATGGTGTCGTCGTCGCTCTGCATCGCGATGCTCTCGGTGATCTCCAGATCCAGCGCCTCTGCCGGCAGGCCGGTGTCGTGAAGGATCGATGAGATCATCTCGACGAAGTCGAGCTGCTGGATCTGTCGCACCGACAGGTTGCAGGCCGCGTGCAGGTTGGAGAGGCCGCGCTCGCGCAGCTCCTTCACCTGCGTGCATGCCTCCTTGAGCGACCATTCCCCGAGCGGTCCAATGAGTCCCGTCGCTTCGGCGAGCGAGATGAAGTCCGCCGGATAGAGCAGTCCAAGCTCGGGGTGATTCCACCGAATCAGCGCCTCGACGCCGACGACGCGGCTGGTCGCGAAGCTGACGATCGGCTGGTAGTGCATGATGAGCTCGCCATTCGCGATCGCCTTGCGCAGCCCGTTCTCGAGCGCGAGCTGCTCGAGCGCTTTCGCGTTCATCGCCGGCGCGTACAGCCGGAAGGTGTCGCGGCCCTGTGCCTTGGCGCGGTACATGGCGGCGTCGGCGTTGCGCAGCAGCGCGTTGGCGTCCTCGCCGTCGTTCGGGTAGAGCGAGATGCCGATACTCGTCGAGACGTAGAGCTCGCGGCCATCGATCTCGATCGGATGCTTCAGCGCGTCACGCACTTTACGCGCGACGACGATGGCGTCGTCGGAGTGCTGGAGATGCGGAACGAGGATCGTGAACTCGTCGCCTCCGATGCGCGTGACCGTGTCGCCTTCGCGCAGGAGTCCGGTGAGGCGACGTGAGATCGATTGCAGCAGACGATCGCCGATCGCGTGGCCGAGCGAATCGTTGATGACCTTGAAGCGATCGAGATCGAGAAAGAATACGGCCAGCCGGCGCTGCGACCGGTGCGCGTGCGAGATGGCGAGATTGAGCCGGTCGAGAAAGAGCTGTCGGTTGGGCAGGCCAGTGAGCGTGTCGTGATAGGCGAGATGCTCGATCTGCGCGGCGGCCTGCATCGCGGTCTTCTGCTCGTTCTCGAGCAGCCGAGATGACGGTGCCGAGCGCCATCAGGAAGTACATCAGGATGTCGAGGAAGCCGGTGTACGAGACGTAGGCCGGGTAGTTCTGTGAGATCGATTCGTAGATCGCGACGCCGAGGTAGTGCAGCTGGAGAAGTCCGTAAACAAAAAAGGCGCCGCTCACCATCCGCGGGCCCAGTCCCTGTACGGTCGCGCGCACGCGCCAGATCCCGAACGCGGCCGCGAGGAACCCTGTGCCGGAGAGAATCGCGCGCAGCCCGACGCGCGCGAGGAATCGCGCGAAGCCGGCATCTTCCTTCCAGACGAACACGATCGCGGTAACGAGGCCCGTCGTCGCGGCGGCGAGCAGGGCGCGCTTCACAAAACGGGCAGAGATCGAGCGCCCGGTCGTCAGCTCATAGGTCCCAAAAAGCACGAGCGGGATCTGCGTGAATCCCGCGATCCCGGCGATGATGTTGACGAGGAGACGAAATGGGTGCGTCGCGTCGAAAGTGCTCGACAGATAGAGCCCGACCGCGCCGGCAAGCAGGTGGACGCTGAGGGCGAGCCAGCTCCACTGGAGGTGCGTGAGATACGCCTTCTGGTAGTACCGTTGAAAACTACGAAACACCGCGGCCGTGAGGAGCGCGCCACCGGCCTGGATGATGAACGAGATGTAGACCGCGGTGATGAAGTCGGCCATACTGCGTCGTAGGGCGGGGGCGCTCATGGGTCGCGGCGCGACCCGAGAAAAGACGAGCGGGGTCATGAAGCCGCAACCTGCTGGAAGACTTCGAGCTACGGTGCAAAACGGTGCAGCGTCAGCGCCTCAGGTGAGGCGCCGTAGAAACGACTCCGGATTGTTCAGGAACGCTCGCGTGAGATTCACGTGCTCGAGGTCCTCGAACCCGACTTGCTCCGGTGGGGTGCGGTCGAAGGTGTAGATCGTTGCGGCAGGGAAGGCGAGGAGAATGGGCGAGTGCGTTGCGATGACGAATTGGCCGCCCTCGGCGGTCATGTCCTGCATGAGCGCCATGAGCGCGAGTTGGGACTGCGGCGACAGCGGAGCCTCCGGCTCGTCGAGCAGGTGCAGTCCCCCTGGCACAAACCGCGCCTGAAAAAGCGTGAGGAAGCTCTGGCCGTGTGAACGGCCATCGAGGTCGCCGCCATATTGCCCCTCGATGGCGGCGAGTGACGCGTACGCCGGCCCCATGGCGAGCCCCCGCGCGTACTCGGAGCGGCCCTCGTACTCGCGCTCGATCTCCGCGATGCGCTCTCGCATCTCGGCCTTCATGCGAGATAGACGTTTCGCATAGCCGAAGAAATCCTCCGCGCGAAGGAAGAACCCGCGCTTCGAGCGAGTGGTCCACGACAGGGTGAGGTGTTTGGCGAGCGCGCGCTGCGCATCGAGCGTTGCGTCCTGGCGCGTCTCATCACTGCCGACCGTCGGCAGCTCGGCCGCAAGCGCGAGTGCCTCGAGCAGCGTGGATTTCCCCGATCCGTTCTCGCCGACGAAGAAGGTGACTCCCGTGCTCAGCTCGAGCGTCTCGAGCGAGCGCACGACGGGAACGTCGAAGGGGAATCCCGCCGGCATGGAGCCGCGGCGGCGGAGCGAGATTGAACGAAGAGACACGAGAGGGCGATTGCGGATTGCGGATTGCGGATTGCAAATAGGACGCCCACCATCAATGCGGAATGCGGAATGCGGAATTAGACAAGACCCCGCTTAATGGATGGTCTATCGCAGATTCCGCATTCCGCGTTCCGCATTCGGCGTCCAGGCCCACTCTTCATCGGAGCTCTCTGCCCATGAACATCGCAACTCTCGTCGGAATCCTGCTCGTCATCCTCGGCGCGGTCGTGCTCGCGTTCGAAGGGATCAGCTACACGAAGCGGAGCGAGACGGTGCGGGTGGGACCGATCGGCGCGACGGTCGAAGAAAGAGGGACCATCAGCCCGGTGCTCGGCGGCGTGGCTCTGGTGGCGGGAATCGCGCTGGTGGTGGCGGGAAGACGCGGGCGACGCCCGAGCTGATCGCGCTGCGCGACTAGCCGGAGACCGCTTCCCAGAATTCGTGTTGCGGGATCGCTGGCTCGAGGTGTTTTCGGATGCGGTGAACGATCGCGTCGAGCGCCGCCGGATCGGCCACGACGTCGTAATCGCGCACATTGACGCCGAGCACGGGGCAGTGGCGGAAGTTGCCGATCCACCGCTCGTATCGCTCGTGCAGGTGGGCCCAGTATTCGGGTTCAGTCTCGCGTTCCGACGGGCGGCCGCGTGTGCGGATGCGGCCGAGTAGTACGTCGAGCGGGCCGTGAAGATAGATGAGCAGCTTCGGTGGTCGAGCGGCGGGGGAATGGAGGAGCTCTACGTACAGTCGCATGTAGAGATCGTGCTCGATGCGCGACAGGAGTCCGCGCTCGTACAATCCGTGGGCGAACACCTCGGCGTCCTCGTACCAGGTGCGGTCGAGAATCCAGCTTCCGCCCTGCGCGCGCATGCGGCGCATCGCCGCGAAGCGGGTGGCAAGAAAGTGGAGCTGCAACTCGAGGGAATACGCCCGGCGGCTGTCGGTGTCGCGGTAGAACAGCTCGAGCCACGGGTTGTCCTCGTCAACGCTCTCGAGCGCGAGCTGGAGCCCGAATCGCGCTGCAAGCGCTCGCGTCAGCGTCGTCTTGCCCGCCCCCACCATTCCCGCCACGCCGATGAGCATGTTTGATACGATAAGAGACCGAGGAGCTAGTGGTCAGGGGTCCGGAAGTTGGAGCCCCGTGGTCCCGGCAGCTCGAAGCTGAACACCTTCGGACGAAGAAACCATGCGACGATTCGCTGCTGCACTCCTGCTTTTCGCCTCCTGCCGTTCGGACCCCGCGCCGCAGCCCGCAGCGCAGGGCGGCGAGGTGGAGGCCACGTCCCTGCTGGGGCGACCGCTGGCGCGTCCCGCGTTGCCGGAAGATACGAGACGTCGCTACGAGGAAGCCTTGGCCGAAGCGCGGCAGCAAAGCTACGCCGCTCCCGGGGACGCCGATGCGCTGATCTGGTTTGGGCGACGCACCGCGTATCTCGGCCGCTTTCGTGAAGCGATCGGGATCTACACGCGGGGCATTGAGAGGCATCCGCGTGATGCTCGCTTCTACCGGCATCGCGGGCATCGCTACATCACGATCCGGGATTTCGATCGCGCGATCGTCGATCTCGAGCGCGCGGCGTCGCTCACGTCCGGTCGCGCCGACGAGATCGAGCCCGACGGCATTCCCAATGCGCGCAACACGCCGACGAGCACGCTCCAGTCGAACATCTGGTACCATCTGGGGCTCGCTCATTACCTCAAGGGCGATTTCGAGCGCGCGCTGAATGCCTATCGCGCCTGCATGGAAGTCTCGAAGAATCCCGACATGCTCGTGGCGACGTCGCATTGGTTGTACATGACGCTCCGTCGTCTCGGTCGCGACGCGGAAGCCGCGCGCGTCCTCGAGCCGATCCGCGCCGACCTCGATGTCATTGAGAATGGCGCCTACCACCGCCTGCTTCTGATGTACAAGGGCGAGCTATCGGCCGATTCGCTGCTCTCGGCGTCATCGAGCGCCGCGCTCGATGACGTCACGACCGCATACGGGGTTGGGAACTGGTATCTCTACACCGGCGACCGTGTGCGTGCCGAAGCGATTTTTCAGCGAATCGTGGCGACGGGAAACTGGGCGCCGTTCGGGGCGATCGCGGCGGAGGCCGAACTGCGGAGGTGGTCGAGGTCGTCCAGGACGGCGAGGTGATCGAGGAGAGGCGACGACGTTCCCTCGATCACCTGGACATCCTCGACGACCTCGACCACCTCTTACTGAGCCGCCTCCCTGATCTCCGAGAACGGCACCACCCTCCCATGCAGCGCCGCGACTCGGTCGACACGCAGACCCAGGCGCTCGACGTTCTCGACCAGGTTCTTCGCGAAGGGGAACGACGGTGGCGGCGGGGCGTTAGGCGCGGGCGGGTTGTAGGCGTCGGCCTGCACCAGCAGGCGCTCCGTCGGCAGATACGCAACGATCATCGTCGAGGTGTGCGGGTTGCCGCGAAGGTGGTAGAGCTCGACGGTGCGGGAGCGATCCTGGAACACGCGCTTTTCGCCGACCGGAACGATGGTGGGCGCTTTCGGGGAGCGCGCGAGCGCATCCGGCTGAAGGGTATGCGGCCGACGGGCGACATCACGGAAGAACGCCACGTTCCCCGAATGCGTGAGGATGGTGAGTCCTTCCGAGATCGCCGCGCGCACGCCACCGGAGTGATCGTGGTGATGATGCGTGTTCACCCCGTAGCGGAGCGGCTTGTCCGGCCGCAGCTCGCGCGCCTTGGCGATGACGGCAAGGGTGCGCGCGTCGTTCTGCGGAGTCTCGATGAGCATGAGGTACTGATCGAACTCGACGAGTACGCTATGGTGCGACCCGCCGGCGAGGTACCAGACGCCGGGGGCGAGCTCTTCCGACGTGACGTTCACCGGCGGTGTCGGCGCGGCGGCCCGGGCTGCTTCAGGCGCCGCCAGGTCGGTGGCCTCGGTCGCGACGACATTGCGCGCGCCTTCATACTCCGCGACCACGGCGCCGGCCAAGGTGCTCGCCATCCGCGTCGGGAGCTGGAGCGATCCGCTGGGGGCCCAATTCTCGAACCGTGTCTCGTAGAGGGCGTCGCCAAGGTTGACGTCGTATCGAACCGAGCGGATGCGGGATGGCAGGTGCGTCTGGCGGTCGAGCCAAAGCTGGAAGCTGTCCGTCGGACTGAGCTTGATGCGGAGCACATGGCTGCCAGCTTGCGTGCCCGCTGCCCGTATTTCCGCCCCGGGCTCGAGCGCAGCCCGCACGAGCACAAGCGGGTGGTGGTAGTGCTCGTGGCGCCGTGGCGCCACCGCCGCCGCGACATTGCGAGTCGCGTTGCCGTTAGGTGCCACGGCGTACGCGATGTCCCCATCGAGGCCGAAGACGATCCGCTGGGGGGTCGTCACCGCCGTCGTGAACGCCGCCGTGCGGGTGACCTCATGACGATGGCGCACGCCGGTGAGATCGGTTGACCGACGCAGCTCGCTCACATCGAATCGCGGAAGCGGGACGCCCGGCGACATCCCCTGGCCGAAGTTGTAGTTGCGCCCGGTGGCCTCGATGGTGAGCGACGTCGCGGCGCGAATGGCGGCCTCGCCACCCATGGCGCGAACGGCGTCGTCAAAGAGAGTCGGGCGCGTCTGACCGAGCGCGGAGCCTGATGCCAGGATCAGAACAGAACTGAGATATATGCGCATTCGGAGCTCCATGATGTGGAAGATCAACGTCCGCGGACGTTGATCTCATTGCCCTGCCGCCACCGTTGGCTTCTCTACCCTTGTGATCGTGCCCAGATGATCCCAGTGCACCATTGCATTCAGCAGCATCGCGAACGTGCCCTGGGACTGCCAACGCCACATTGGACGGATGCCGAAGAGCACGACATGACCCCGTCCGACCGGTGCATCGACCACCGCCGCCTTGCCCGTCATCTCACCACCGTTCACGAGCAGTCCGGACACGAGCAATGAATCGGCCTTGTCGTGGAATCGCAGCACGATGCGTCCGCGCTGGCGCTCGATGTCGGCGATGATGGCAGGATCGACCGCATCGAGACGTCCAGTCGTGTCGGGCGGCTGCACCGAGAGGAGGGGCGATTGGTTGAAATACACCGGGAACGTCGAGCGCTCGTAGCCGTACAGAATGGGACTTCCCGTCGTGTCGCCCTTCGCACGGAAGATCGCGCCGCGAGCACGCAGCGTTCGGGCCTCCGCTTCACTGACCGTCGGATTGAAGCCTAACGTGATCGGAAGACGCGACGTATTGCCGGTCGTGATGAGAACGCCGCCGCGCTCCACGAAGCGTCGCAACGCTGCCGCTCCGTCCAGCCCCATGCCACGGCGGATGTCGTCGGTCGTGTCCCACTTGTCGAGGTTCGGCGTGAGCGCCGTCTTCTTCCACGGAATCGGCGGCCCTGTCATTGGGCGACCGTTGATCAGCGCCTGCGCCGAGCCATTCACGTGCGGGAAGACCAGGACATCGAAGGCGTCGAGACGGCCGGATGCCGCGAGAGACTGATCAGAGATGTACGTATAGGGCACACCGAGCTGGTCGAAGGCGTAGCGCACCCACCCTTCGTTCTGCGTCTCGAGCCAGGAGTGCACGAGCGCCACGCGTGGCGGCTTGACGTCGTGCGTACGAACGGTGGGTGCGCTGGCGACCGCGACAGCCGTTAGGCCGAGGTCACGGACCGCGGTGCGCGCGCGCCCGTCGGCGGGAACGAGGTACGTGCCCGCCGGCCACGTGCGCCCTGCCGCGGTAAACGCCACCTCGGCTGCACGCACGCGCGTTCCTCCCACCTTCCAGGGAAGCACCGCCGAGCGCCAGTCGCCCAGGTGCTCGACGAGCACGACACCACCGTCTCCGGACAGGCTTCCTTCGACCTTGGCGTCGGCCGTCATCAAGGTCATCGGTTTCGCGAGGACGGTCGAGTCGCTGATCTTGTACGTCACGACGTGCCGCAGCTCGTCGAGGGTCCAGCCGGTGTCGTCGTACGGCGGCGGATCGTCGGCCTTGTACTTCTGGACGGCGAGCAGCGTACGGACGGTCGCCGTATACGGCTGATCCAGGCGCACGATCCAGTCGCCGCGTTTGACTGTCGTAGGGGTCAGGGGTCGGGAGTCAGGAACCAGGGGGCGCGTTGCGGAGTCAGGTGACACGGGGCGCGCAGCACCTGCGCTATCCCCTCGTGCCCCGGCCCCCCCTGATCCCTGACTCCTGACTCCTGCCCCCTTGATCTCGAAGTCTCCGTCGGCGACGTGCACTTCCGCCCCGTGGGCCCGGAACAGATTCACGAGATCGGCCGCTTCCGCGACGCGACGCTGGTCGCGCGGAATCACGAACGCGTACGGTGCCGACGTCTGCCCCTTCCGCACCATCCGATCGGCTTTCGCGAGATAGTTGTCGAGGAAGGTGCGCGAGTGGTCGGCGACGTACTTGAGCGCGATCATCACACCCGACTGCTGGTAGTTGATGTTGCTGCGCATGCACCACTTCACGCCGTTCACGGGCGGGTTCGGGCGGTCCCAGCGGCGCTCCGTCTGCGTCGCCGGAAGCTTCACCGTCTGACAATCGGTGCCGGTCGATGTGTACGTCTCGTAGAAACGACCGATGCTGTTGTGGAGGTTGCCGATCGCCAGCATGTAGTTAGGCGCCCACCCGTCGTAGAAGCCGTGTGTCCACACGCCGGGTAGCCCGCGCCGCGTGAGCTCGGTGATCTCCTGGTACGCCAGGGTGTGCCATTCCTGAATCACGATCGGGTCGAACTCGTCGTTGTACGGACCGGTGCCAGTGCTCGTGTACAGGAACGGCACCGACTCGTGCAGATCGTGAAAAACGACCGGCTTCCAGTGCAGGAATCCTTTCATCACGTTCTGCGTGAGCTTCTGGGAGAGCACCATGCCGTCACGGTTGTTGTCGTGTGCGGTGTACTTCCCCCAGTAGATGAGCGACACGCCCTGCGGCCCGAGCTTGAGCTGCCGCGTGAGCTTGTTGACGTCCACCATGCGGTCGCGTCCGTCGACCTCCGTCACCGGTGTGATCAGGGTGATGACGCCGGAACGGATCGTCTTCACGAACTCCGACTCGTCGACGGCCAGCCGATACGCGAGCTCCATCAGCATCTCCGGACTGCCGATCTCCGGAGAGTGGATCGATCCGGTGAGCCAGTAGATGGGCTTCGCGCTGCCGAGCAGGCGCGTCTTCTCCTCCGCCGTCAGGCCGCGGGGATCCGCGATGCGACCGAGCATCGTCCGATACTCCTCGAGGCGCGACATGGTCGCCTCGTCGGCGATGACCGCGAGGAGCATCTCGCGCCCTTCGTCGCTCGTGCCGAGTGAGACGAGCGACACGCGAGGCGACGCCGCGTCGAGTGCACGGAAGTAGCGATTGATGTCGGCGACGTATGACAGACGCCCGGGAGTGCCGGGAACGTAGCCGAGGACCTTGAGTGGGGACGGTACCGTCGCCGATGCCGGGAGGTGGTCGACGAGCTCGGTGGTGAACTTCCACTTCACGTCGGTCGGCGTAAGCTCTCGAATCTTCGCCGTGTACTCGGCGTCGTGCGCTTGCTGTGCACCGATTGGGGCGACGAGAACGGCCGCGAGCAGGAGCGCGGCGCAGCGGGACGCGTGCATGAGTCCTCCGAGACGGTGAGACGCGGCGAAGGCGCCCCAGGGTGGCGCATCGCCGGGCTACGGATATGCACAGGGAACTGCGAGAATGCCAGCCGCGGGCGAGCTTTTTGCCCGTTGCTGACACCCCATGCCAAACCAGAACGGGAAGGTCGAGCGGCACGCGTTGCGGCTGCACGTCGGCGATGCCGTCGTTCCCGCGATTCTTCTCCTTCCGCCGGGCCTCGAGCACCCGGTGCCCGCGGCGCTGCTGCTCCACGGCTATTCGTCGCGAAAGGAGCGGATGGCCGACACCGTGGGCCGCGCGCTGGCATCCCGTGGCGTGGCCTCGCTGGCGATCGATCTTCCCCTGCATGGCGATCGGGACGCACCCCTCCAGCGGCAGTCGCTGCTCAATCCGATGGCGCTGGTCCGTCATTGGCGCCTGGCACTCGCGGAATGCGCAGCTGCGCTCGACTGTCTCGCCAAGCACGAGCGCTATGATCCCTCGAGGCTGGCGATCGTGGGCTATTCGTTAGGTGCGTACGTGGGCGTTGCGGCGGCGGCCCGCGACAAGCGCGTCCGCGCCGTCGTGCTCGCGGCCGCCGGCGACCTTCCGCTCGGCACGCCGTTCGAGCGGCTGATTCGAACGGTCGCGGATCCGCTCAAGGCGGTGCGGAAGCTGTCGGGGCGCCCGCTGCTCATGACGCATGGCCGGTACGATCAAACGGTGCGTCCCGTGGACGCCGACCGACTCTTCGCCGCGGCTGGTGAGCCGAAGGAGATGCGCTGGTGGAATACGGGCCACATCCTTCCGGCGGAGGCGACAGAGGACGCGGCGGCGTGGCTGGCGACGCAGCTCCGCGCGCCGATGATCGCGCGCGTTCCAGCATCAAGGCACGCCTGAACGGCAAAGACGTCAGATATCAGAATTCAGATTTCAGACGTGCCTAGACTCGCTTGAGCCACCCTCGCTATCGCGCTAGATTGCAAGGACTTCGGCGCGGTAGCCAAGTGGTAAGGCAGGAGTCTGCAAAACTCCCACTCGCCGGTTCGATTCCGGCCCGCGCCTCTAAAGGCCACTGCGAACTGCACGCTGCGAACTAAAAACCGGAAGCTACGTGTGGCATTGGAAGCTTCCTGAGGCTTTCAGATCGCAGCTCGCAGTCTCGCTTCAATCAATGCGTCGCATCCCCGGCATCGCGGTTCCGAGCAACAGGAACCAGATGCCCAGCGTGAGCGCGGTCGCTGTCCAATACGGGCTCGTGAATGGCCCCGGCCAGAATTCTCCGCGAGCCGCCGCGATCAAGGGCCAGCCGCCAACGAATACGCCGAGCCCGCCGACGACGGTGCGCCACGACCGCAGAGGCGACCCGACGAGCATCGCGGCGCTGATCACGAGAATCGCGCCGCCGATGAACGCGATGCTGAGCATTCCGAGCCGCGCCATCATGTATTGATTCGTGCTGAACGTCTTGATGGCGAGCGCGTCGGCACCAACCCCAGCCGTCGCGAGCACCTGCGCGAGGCGCGGTCCGACGTATCCATCGAGCACGAACGCGATTGCCCACAAGCTCGCGCCGAGCATCAGGGCCGTCTTGCCGACATCGGCGAGGGAAGTCGCTCTCGCCGAAACCAGGCGTGCGATGCTAGCGAGCCCTAGCGTCCACAGGACTGGGCCGACCAGGATCCCGAGATGCATGCTTTCCCAGTTCGGCATGTGGAGCATCTGCGCGGCGAACGCCCGAAAGTACTCATCGCTGCCGGGCGGACCGAGCGTGGCGTCGATGATGGGGTGGTGCCGTCCGGCGCCGAGGAAGATGAGCGATCCAGCGACGAGGAGCAGCGCGGGAAGCCAGCTGTCGAGACGGGCGCGATGAGCGAGCGACATGGGGGATGCTCCGGCAAAATGTGGACACTGTATACATACCTGGCAGAGTATACGATGTCAACATAGATTCAGTTTCATGGCTAAACGCGTCCAGAAGCAGGGGTACCACCACGGCGACCTGCGCCGCGCGCTGCTGGCCGCGGCGATGCCGCTCTTACGGAAGGGCGGGCCGGAGGCCCTGACGATGCGCGCGCTCGCGCGCGCGGCGGGCGTGAGCCCGATGGCCCCGTACCGTCACTTCGCCGATCGAGCGGCTCTGGTCGCCGCGGTCGCCGACGAGGGCTTCAAGCGCCTTCACGCCCAGCTTCGCGCTGCGGCGGAGTCGCCAGAGAAGACGCTGCGAAAGCCGCAGCAGACCTCACGCGGTGGTCTTCAGGCAATCGCCCTCGCCTACGTCCAGTTTGCGGTCGCGCACCCCGATGAGTACCGCGTGATGTTCGGCAGCGAGCTCGCGGCGGATCCGGCAATCGCACCGGCGTCCCGGAACGAGGTGTTCGGGTTTCTGCGGGAGGGAATCGCGATGCTCCAGCGCCAGAAGCTGGTGCGGTCGGGAGATCCGCAGGCGATGGCGCTCACGGCCTGGGCGCTCGTGCACGGCCTCGCCATGCTCGCGATCGACGGACAGGTGCGCGGCAAGAGCGCGCCATCAACGGAAGTGCTGACGCTCACCGCCACAGAGCTGCTCATGTTCGGCATGGCGGGATAAGAGCGATTGCGGATTGCTGATTGCGGATTGCATGTAAGGGCATACGATGCAGAGGGCTCCGGTGTGGTGAACCGCAGCCCTCTGTCGCTAAGGGTCTTGCACGCAATCCGCAATCAGCAATCCGCAATCGCCGTCAGCAATCCGCAATCGCCCTCAATCAATCCCCACCCGCCCCTTCACCGCCGCCAACAGCTTCGGCGAATCGTACCCCACGCCGTCCTTGAACACCGTCGTCACCTCACGGATGACGAGGGGATTCGCCACGAGATCGCCGCGCAGCACCACCAGGTCGGCGAGCTTTCCCGCCTCGATGCTGCCTAACCGTTCCTGCGCGCCGAGCACCTTGGCGCCGTTCAGCGTCATGATCTGCACGACCTGCTGAGGAGTGAACCCCGCCTCGATCAGCAGCTCGTAGTTGCGCTGATCCCCGAAGCCCGCGAGCGCGCCACCGGCTCCGGTGGGATCGACCCCTGCCGCGAGGAGACCCCCGGCCTGCACGAACGCGCGCTCGAAGGCGAGCGCGTTCTTGAAGACCTGTTCCGTGAACGGGCTGGAGCGCGCGGAGTCGATGCGATGCTTGAGCGTCTTATAGGCGTCGCGCAGCGGCGGCGTCATCATCGACAAGGTGCGCTCATCGTTGGACAGGCGACCGGGCACGAACGGCTCGAACACCGCCAGCGTCGAGGTCATCGACACGCCGCGATCGACCATCGTCTTGATCACCGCCTGCGCTTCCGGACCGGTCGGATTCGCCTGCGCGATGCCCGCCATGTAGTTCGTGGGGCAGACATCGACGGGCTTTCCGGCCGCGAAGTCCGACGCGACCAGCATCCCGTGCTCGAGGTTGTCGATGCCGAGCTCCACCGCCTCACGGAAGCTCACCGAGCAGAGATGACCGGTGGCCTTCATGCCGCGCTTGTGCGCTTCGTCGATCGCGGCCCCGAGGTCGGCGCGGCTAATGTCGGTGTAGGCCTTGATCCACGTCATTCCTTCCGCCGCCCAGTACGCGACGAATCGGCGAGCCGCCTCGGGTGAATTGATCGCGGCCATGCTGCCCGCCCCGCCGCCCGTGCCTCCGGTGATGTAGGGGGCGGTGAGATAGACACGCGGACCGGGGACGCGGCCGGCGTCGACGGCGGCCTTGGTGTTGATCTCCGCGTACGGCGACCGGCCGCCGGTGGTGCGGATCGTCGTGACTCCCGATCCGAGATACAGACGTGGCCCGGTGAATCCCATCTGCACGGCGCGCCCGCCGGCCGCCGTGTAGAAGAGATGGTCGTGGATCCCGATCAGCCCAGGAATGACGGTGTGACCTGCCAACGATATCTCGCGCGCGCCCGCCGGCGTCTTCACTCGCGACGCAGGCCCGACCTCGGCGATGCGCCCGTTCCGGATGACGATCGTCTGATCGCGGCGCGGGGCCGCACCGGTCCCGTCGATCACCGTCACGCCGGTGAGCGCCACCACCGGCTCGGCGACGGAGACGAACTCGCGGACGTTGGAGGAAAGCGAGTCCGCCCGCTGTGCGGCGAGGGTTTCGCCGAGTCCTGTCGCCAGGAGGGCGAGGGCAACTCCGAGCGTCGTTAGGTACCGTCTCATGAGGTCACTCCACCGTGAAGGCCATCATCATGTTCGCCGACAGATGCTCGGCGATGTGGCAGTGCAGCATCCACCGCCCCGGGTTGCTCATCTCGACCAGAAGATCCACCGTCGCACCTGCTGGGAGCAAGACGGTGTCCTTCCAGGCGCGATGCCGCGTGGGAACGCCGTTGACCGCCAGGATGAGAAACCGCTGTCCGTGAATGTGCACCGGATGCTGCATGGCGTGCACGCTCTGCCGCTCGCTGACGAGCCGGAGCTTCACGACTTGCCCGCGCCGAAAGCGCCAGTCGATGTCCATGTTCTCGCGGCCCGTCGCCGGATCGCGAAGCACCCACGTCACTTGCCGGGCGTCCGAGGCCCAGTTCATCGCGGGCATCGTCCCGATCCACTCGATCGGCGCGAAGTAGATCGAATCGAGCTGGAGGAGCTGGTTCGTGATGAACGGGAGATCGCGCCGGCGAAGGGAGAGGACGAGGGACCGATCCGGCGGGCGGGACACGCCGCTCCTGGTAGCGCTCGGCATTGGCCGTCGCGACGCTATCGCGGCGCAGCACGGCGAAGCTCGCCGCGAGATCGGGAACCCCGGGCTGCTCGCCGACGCGAATGACCCCGAGCGTGTCGACGTGCGCGAAGAAGCGACCAAAGAGATGATCGAGTCCGCGGACGCGATTCACGAGGGTCGTCGTTCCTGGCACGTCGAAACGAACGTGCACCACGTACCGCTCCGCGGGCGCGATCACGACGCTCTCGACCCATGCCTCGGTGGCGAAAGCTCCCACGTCGGACGCGACGACTTTCATTCGCGCGCCGGCGAATGACAGGTTGAGCGTGCGCGTGTTGGAGACGTTCGTCAGAAAGAAGCGGACGACCTCGCCGCGGCGCACATCCAACTGGTAGCCAGGCTCGCCGTTGACGAGCAGGACGTCACCGAAGCGCCCCATCAACGCGTGAGTCGCTGCTTCAGCGCCGAACGGGACGAGGCCCGACTCGGTGAGAAGCAGGTCATCGAGGATGAGCACTTCTTCGCGATGGGAAGGTCCGTAATAGTCGGGGCGCGGCGACCGGATCAGCAGATTGCCGTAAAGGCCGAGCTCCTGCTGCACGTCCTCACGCACGTGTGGGTGGTACCAGTAGATGCCGGCGTCGGGAAAGCGAATCCGGTAGGTGAAGCGGCCGCCGGGCGGCACCGGCGCCTGCGTGAGATCGGGCACGCCGTCGAAGCGGTTGTCGAGGCGCACGCCGTGCCAGTGGATCGTAGTCGGCTGATCGAGCGCATTCCGAAGCACGACGACGATCTCCGCATGCTGCGGCACCATCAGCAACGGCCCGGGGTGCTGTCCGTTGAAGGCATACATCGCCACGTCGCGCCCTTTGAACGACCGCCTGACGAGTCCCGCGTCGAGGTGCAGCGTATCGCCATTGTCGAGGCGGACGAGCCGTGACGGCTGCACGAGCGGCAGCGTGTCCGACCACGCCGGAAGCCACGGCGATACCTGGGGACGGAGCGCCATTTCGGCGGCGAGCATCTGCAGCCCCGGAAGCATGGGGACGGAGGTCCAGCTCGCCGGAGCGCCGCGCGCCCTGATCTCGGCCGTCGTGCCGTGCGCACCATGACTGGAGTGATCGACGGTTGGCGCCCGGGAGCTCGTATCGACCATGGCGCCGAGCGCGAGCTGCACGATCTCCGGTGGCTGAAGGCGTGTCGAAGGCGACTGGCCTCGAAGAACGATACGACCGCGCGGCGCTGCGCCGTCGCCCGCTGGCTCAGCCGTGACGAGAATGATGAACTTCTCGAGACCGATCGCCGGAAGTGAGGTGGTGCCCTCGGTCACGGTGCCGAGTCGAGCTACCGAGTCCATGCTCGTCGAGCTGATCCACGCGACGTACTGCGTGAACGCACCTAACGACGCTGGCGGAGGAAGGCGGCTGAGGTATGCGATCGGTTGGTATTGCAACCGCCCGTCGGGGAGCGCCGCGACGGTGAAGGGGTTGGGCAGATACGCGAGCTCAACGCGCCCGATCGCTTCGGCAACCCCAGGCACGGCAACCAGCTCGATGCAGTAGAGGTCGCGGCTCGGCCCGTTCGGCGCCGGCGATACGTCACAGGGGCGCTGAGCGTGGGCTACGCTGGTCGCGAAAACGACGGTGCTGAAAACGACGCGAATGGCGTGACGATGGATCATATAGAAAGCGGAATGCGGAATGCGGATTGCGGGTAAGACCGTACTGCGAGAGGGCTCCGGTTCAACCACCGGAGCCCTCAATCGCTGAAGGTCTTAACAGCATTCCGCATTCCGCATTCCGCATTCGCCTTCAGTACAGATACACCGCCGTCCCCACTGGCACGTTCGCGAACAGCCACTCGATGTCGTGGCCTTTCAGCCGGACGCAGCCGTGCGTCGTCGCGAGGCCGATCGACTCCTCGTGCGGCGTGCCGTGCAGAAGATAGCCCTCGCCGAGATCGAGCTGGTAGGTCCCCAGCTCTCCTTCGATCAGGCGGTTGCGAGTGCCGAGTGGCGGGACGTAGAGCGTCTCATCGAAGACGATGTGCTCCTCGACGGGCAAGGGTGCGAAGCCATCGGGCATCATCACGCCAACGAGACTGTCACGGACGACGAGCAGCCGTCCGTCGCCGAGGGTCACTGGACGATCCGCGCCGAGACGCTCCAGCCGCAGCCCGTGCTCGCGCGCGACTTCGGCGTACGCCCAATCGGGCGGACGCCAGTAGGGTGTCGAACGCTTCTCCAGTACTTTGCGCACCCCGATCGGCGTCGCGAACGTCCAGCGCCGGCCGGCGTACGAGAGCGTGCGTCCCATTCCAACCGCCACTGACGCATCGAGCAGCGTGTCTGCGCCCGAAACAACCCACAGTCGCCGCGCGCCTATCGAGACGACGACGCGCATCGCGCTCGAGCGCTCCGCCGCGCGACGCGCCTTGGCCGATGCGATGCTGTCCTTACGGGAGACGAGATGCGCCGTCGACTCGAACACCGGTGGGCTCAGCGGCAGGAGCTCCACGTACGCCGTGTCGAGGTAGGTCTCCTGGGCGGGCGCGGTGGCCGCGAGCAGGAGAGTGCTGAGGACAGCGGGGATGAATGGACTCTTCAAAGGCAGTCGAGGTGATCGAGGCGGTCGAGGTGATCAAGGGAACCCTCGATCACCTGGATCACCTTGACCACCTCGACGACCTTCAGTTTAACGGAACGTTATACCCAGAATAATCGGAATGTACGTCGCGCGCTCGACGGGCGTGCCGACGCTCATGTACCGCGATTCGACGAAGAGGCTGGTGAAGCCCCATCCGAAACGGAGACCGGCGCCCACGTTCCACCCGAACTCCGTCGAAGCCTCTGCATCCTCTACACCATAGTCGTTGAAGCGATACACACCACCGCCGCCAACGATGTACGGGTTGAGCCCAAGCGCGCGCGGGACGCGAAGTGTCACCTCAGCCAGTCCGGCGAGCACCGACGCATCGGCAAGCTCGTTCGAGCTGCCTGCCGGGAACGACTGCCCGTTCAGGCGATCGTAGGTCGCGTCGAAACGCACACCGAAGGGCGATTCGGTCGGATGCCACCCGACGGAGCCAGTGACGTTCCACCCGTTTCCATACAGATCGTCAAGCGCTCCCCTGGGCATGCTAATCCCGCCGCCGAGGTTGAAGTACCAGCCACCGAAGCGGCCGACCCGGAAGCGCTCCGCAGCCGCGGCCTCAGCGGCCGCGATCGAGTCCCGCCGAGCCTGTTCGGCTCTCGCGATCGAGTCCAGACGTGCCCGCTCGATCCTGGCGAGCTCTTCCTGACGCGCACGCTCGGCCGCGGCGATCGAGTCCTGACGAGCCCGCTCGATGGCGGCGAGTGAATCCTGCCGCGCGCGCTCGGCGGCGGCGATCGAATCGGCTCTCGCGGCGCTGTCCCGAGAGATCGCGCCCGGAGATTCCGTTACCGTCGTGCCCTCTTTCGAAACGGGAATCCGTCTGGTCGAGGTCACCGGTGTCTGCGAGCGCGTGGTGTCCTGCGCTGCCCCCTCCGCGGTGATTCCGGCCGTGAGCACCATTGCCACGGCGAGAGGGAAGAATCGAATGCTTCGACGTTGCATATCATCATCTCCTTGCCTCGCCCTCCAGCTCTGCTCCGCGGGCGTTGTTGCGGACGGGGCAATCTGGTGTTTCCCCCCGAGCGACGGAACCGTCGCTGCGAACGTTGTTTACAAAGCATTGCCTATGCCGCCCGAGGTGTTTGGCGTCATTACATCCGCAGCGAAATTCGTGATTAATGTCACACCGTTACTTAAACCGTCGAGACCAGGGCCTAACGTTGCGCGGGATGTCGCGCCTTCGCGCGTTCTTCGAGACCGAAAACAGCACGGCATCCTGACCGGGACCTTACGGTGCCTGTATTGCCGGTCAACGCACCCCCTCCAATCGTGGACACGCACGTGATCGGGTCGCGCGCACCGCGTGGCCCGATCGATCGACCCGAATTTTTCGACGGGGGAGGTAGCGATGACCAGGGTCAGAATACACGCGCTGCTCGCGGTGGCGATCGTCGCCGGCGGGGCACACGCGCAAGTCGTGGCGGTGAGCGAGAAGGCGGGCTCCGTCGCTCGAGCCGAGGAAATCCCGATCACGACGGCGTCGTCCGCGGCGCGGGCGCACTTCGACGTCGGCCAACGGCTGCTCGACGTTGGGCGCCCTCGCGAGGCACGCGAGCATTTCCGCCTCGCCGTCGAGCAGGATCCGTCATTCGCGTACGGGTACCTGAACCTGGCTGCCGCCGCGGCGTCGGCACCGGAGTTCAAGGAGAATCTGGATCGCGCGAACGCGAGCCTCACCGGCAAGAGCGACGGTGAGCGTCTTCTCGTCGAGATCAATCGCACTTTTCTCGACAACAACGCCGAGCGCCGGGTGGAGCTCGCTGAGAAGCTGGTGAAGACGCACCCCACGTCGGCACGTGCCTGGATCGCGCTCGGAAACGCACAGGGCGCGCTGAACCGCCACGAGATCGCTCGCAAGGCGTACAGCCAGGCGATCGAGCTCGAGCCGAAGATGTTTCTGGCGCAGAGTGCAGCGGGATTCTCCTATCTGTTCAACGAGCCACGCGATCTCGCGAAGGCGAAGTGGCACATGGAGCAGACGATCGCCGCCGATCCGCAGGAGGCGAAGGGGTACGAGCAGCTCGGCGACGTGTATCGCGCGCTGAATCAGCTGGAGCAGGCACGCGACGCCTATTCCCGAGCTGTGGACAAGGATTCGAAGCTCGCCGTCGCGGTGCTGAAGAAGGGCCACATCAACTCGTTCCTCGGGAACTATGACGAAGCCCGCGCCGCCTACGATGCGGCAATCGCGGAGGGGAAGGAGGTCGAGAAGACGACGTACGGCGTGTTCCGCGCGTACGCGAGCGTGCACGCGGCGCAGCCCGCGGCCGCCATCGAAGAGCTCACCGCCGTCGCGCGCTCAGCGGAGAAGACGGTCCCGGCCAAGCAGGTGAATGGCGCCAAGACGTTCGCGTTGGTGAGCGCTCTCCAGATCGCGCTGCATAACGATCTTCTGGCCGACGCCGAGCGGGTGCTCCCGCTGTACGCACGGGTGGTACGTGCCGACGCGAACGCGGTGAACGACGCGAACAACACGCGTCTGACGGAGGCGGCGATCACGTCCTGGGAGAGCCAGCTCGCGGCCCGGCGCGGCGACTTCGCCAAGGCGCTCGCGAAGGCGAACGAGCACAAAGCCCTCGTGGAGAAGGATCAGAACCCGCGGCGCCTCGAGACCTACCACTCGCTGCTGGGCTTGATCGAGCTGCGCAAGAAGGAGTTCGCGCAGGCGATCCCGCATTACCGCCAGGCCGATCTCACCGACGTGTACCAGAAGTACCACCTTGCGCTCGCGCTTCAAGGCGCGGGGCAGTCGGACGAAGCGCGGAAGCTCTTTCAGGATGTCGCGAGCTGGAACTTCAATTCAGTCGGGTTCGCGCTGACGAGGAAGGATGCGATGAAGCGGGGGACAGCGGCGAACGAGTGAGGAGTGAGGAGTGAGGAGTGAGGAGTGAGGAATGCGATTGATCGAATGGTTCTATTCCGCATCACAATCCGCACTCCTCACTCCTCACTCCTCACTCCTTTCGAACCATCTCTTTCAACGCCGCGAGTTGCCTCGCCAGGAGATCCGGGTCCTCGCTGCGCTCGCGCTCGACCTGGTCTCGCAGTGCGCGCGCGGTCTCGCGCAGCTTCTTCAGCGCGTGTCGCTCGATCGGACCGATTCCCGCCATGCGGGAGCCCGGAACGGCGAAGTTGTGATAAGTCAGTAGCGTCCCATCGCGGCCGGTAAGTGCGTTGCGATAGGGCTCGAAGTGCGCGTACCCGGTAACGCTCTTCGTCGTGCGGGCGCGAACGAGCGTCCAGGTGATGCGATAGCTGCCATCATCGTGCGCGCGCACCGTGTCGCGCACCTCCCACCATTCATCTTTCACGATTGGGACGCGCATCTCCTGCCGGACCTCGATCACGCCCGGAGCGATCGTCCGGGTGACGCGTGAGCTCTTGAGGCCCGGGACGTAGTCGACCTGTCGTTCCGCATCGGCAAAGACTGCAGCGGCGACCTCTGGTGTCGCGTCGATGAACTGATAGGCCCACGCCATTGGCCACGGTGTCTTCGCCGAGTCGCGCGTGACGAACACCTGCTCCCGCGCATTGATGAGCCCGCGCTGCTCGGCCGTCAGCTCGGCCGAGCTCGTCTGCGCCCAGAGCGGTCCCATGGCGAGCGTGCCTGCGAGAGCTCCGGCGATCCAGCCATAACGAGCGTTTGACACCCCTGCACAATGCCCGGATATTGGCGGAGTCGGACGGCAAGCCGCCGTGAGCGCCGCGGAGGGCGAATGGACCGCGAACGGTCCGAGTCTGCGCGTGCCGCGCTCGAGGATGCCCTGAGCGCGCGTTACGAGATTCTGAATCTCCATGGCCACGGCGGCATGGGCATGGTGTTCTGCGCACGGGCGCGAGCCCTCGAAAAGCTGGTCGCGATCAAGGTCCTCCTCCCGGGCGCGCTCACCGCGGGCGCCCGCGACCGGTTTCGGCGCGAAGCGCGACTCGCAGCCTCGCTGTCCCACCCATTGATCGTCCCGGTGTTCGAGTTCGATGAAACGGGAGAGTTTCCGTACATCATCATGGAATTCGTGCGCGGCGAATCGCTCGGCCGACGACTCCGGTACGAGGGGCGTCTCCCTCCCGACGCAACCCGTCGCATTCTCCTCGACCTCTCTGATGCACTCGACCATGCGCACCGCCGCGGAATCATTCATCGCGACCTCAAACCAGAAAACATTCTGATCGCTGCCGACTCGGGACGGCCGCTCCTCGCGGATTTCGGCATTGCCAAGGCCATGGACGACGGAAGCCACCTCACGCTCTCCGGATTCATGATCGGCACCCCCCAATACATGTCGCCGGAGCAAGCGGCCGCGGAGCGCGACATTGATCATTGAAGTGACCTCTATTCTCTTGGCGCTATCGGCTACACCATGCTCGCCGGTCGCCCCCCGCACCAGGGGAGCGGGCCGGCCAGCGTCATCGGGAAGATTCTCACCGAAGAACCAATGCCGCTGCGCGAATTGGTGCCTGACGCGCCGCAGGATCTGGTGGCGGCTATCTCGAGATGTCTCGAGAAGGCTCCGGAGCGCCGATGGCCCGATGCCCGGGCTCTGCACAGTGCTCTCTCTCGTGAGGCAAGCGAGGACGAGCCGGTCACCGAGGAGCTGCGAGGAGTGACGGGGTTCGGCGCCTTCATGGTGATTGTGTTGCTCGCCGCGGTGGCCTGGGCAGTGAACGGCTGGGCATCAGCCGACTATGTCCTTGCGGCGGTGACGTCGCTCGCGGGGCTGCTCGTCGCCATCGGATTCCTGATTTACGCGCGTGGCATCGCGGACCACGGGTATGCACTGCGTGACGTGCTCCGTGTGAGCATGTGGGCTCCCAAGTGGTGGGGCCTCTGGTGGCCGCGCGCCCTCCGTCGTCCGGGAGACGTGTGGGAGTGTCTCCCGCCGAGCGCGCGGCTCACACGCGTCCTTCTGACGCTCATGTTCGCCACCATCCTCGCGTGGCTCGTGACGCGATCGGCACTTCCCGGCCTCGCACGCGAGCCACTGAGGTGGTCGGTGATCGCGGTTTCGGTCGTCGCCGTGCTGGCCGTAGCGACAGCCCTCGTGCGCTGGCGCGCTCGCGGCTTCGCGATGCAGAACGCGTCGCGCCTGCTCTTCGGTCCCACGATCGGTGTCGCGTTCTGGAATCAACCGCCTTTCAACGCCGTCCTCATCACGCGTCCCGATGCCGCGGCCGCATGCGCGACACCACCGGACTCCGCGCGATCCATGCTGCGTGCGATCGAAAACGCGGCGGGGCTGTTGAGCGGACGGGCGCGCGAAGGCGGCAGTGACGCCACCGATGCCGCGCGCCTTCTTCTCGACGATGTCGAGCGGCTGGACGGCGATATCGAGAACCTCGCCCGAGATGCCGATCCGGAAGAGCTCAACCGGATGGAGCGACGTATGGCTCAGCTGAACGAAACACAGCGCGACGCCCGTCAACACCTCGAGGGATACGCGAGGATCATGCGGGGACAGGCCGAGCTTCTCGAGGTGAAGCGTCTCGAGCGCGAGGATGCCAACGCGACACTGCACGCGATCTGGACGGTGCTCGAGCGGTTGCAGGAGCACTCGTGCCGCGGAACGCCGACCGAGACCGACCTTCTCGAGCGGTTACGCTTGCTCGCCGCCGCGGCTCGCGCCAGGCCGCGTCCCGGAGGGTGAGTCCACGCGACTGAGGCGCGTTGCGATGACTCCGCAATCGTCCCTCAGTTCTGCCTCGACGCGCGGGAGCTCCGCTCGAGACCGCGCATGCTCCACACGTTCTTTGGAAACCTCGCAAGGTCTTCGCGATAGACCCGTTCCGCGTCCGCCGGGCGGCCAAGCTCGAGGAGCGCCGCACCCAGAACGTGGCGCACGGGTTGGTGCCAGAAGGGCGGCTCCATGTACATCAAGCCGTCCTCGATGTCCTTCGCCTCGGTGAGGGGCGCGATCGCATCGGCGGGCCTTCCCAATCGCATGGCGATCTGCGCCGCGAGCACTCGCTCGGCGATGCTCATCACCGGATCCCCCGGATTGGTCGTCAACGCGGCTGATATCGCGCGGACGGTGTCGAGGGCGGCTCTCGCGTCGGCGAACCGTTGTTTGGCGGCGAACGCGACTCCGCGCGCGAACCATGCGAGGCCGGTCGCGACGCGGAGGTCGCTCCGGGGAAGCGGCTCGCGAAGCACTTCGTCGAAGCGGTCGAACGTCGCCAGCGTCACGTGTGGATACGCGACCAGAAGCTGGAGATCTGGCGCGACGGCGGCGATGTCCAGCGGAATCTTCGACGCCGCTGCACGTGCAGCCTCGAGCGCGCGGGAGTCGAGGCCAGCCATGATCGCGGCGAACGCGAGAAAGTGATAGTTGTGCGGATAGTACGCGACCGTATAGAAGCTCTCGGCTCGCTGGTCGGCGATGTAGGTCTCGTCGGCGTGGACGGCGTGCTCGTTCGCGCGGATGGCGTCCTCGTACCGCCCCACGCGGAGGTAGATGTGCGCCGGCATGTGCACGATGTGGCCAGCTGACGGCATGAGCGCCGCCAGCCGCTCGGCACAGGCCACCGCTCGTTCTGGGAAGGCCGATTCGACGGCGTGGATGTACAGATGACAGGCGCCGGGATGCTTGGGATTCCGCGCACTGACGGTCTCGAGCGCCGCGATGAGGTCGGCCGTGCCAGGAAGAGGGCGCTTATCGCGAGTCCAGTACGTCCACGGCGTCAAATCCATCAGCGCTTCGGCGTAGATGGTCCTGGCATCGTCGTCCGCTGGAAAGCGTGTGGCGACCTCGCGCATCGCGCGCGCGAACGCGCTGTCGAGCGGGGCGCGGTTCTCTGGTGAACGCTCGGCGTACCGCTTCGCCAGCGCTTCAACGTAGGCGCGCTCTCGAGCGGTGACGTTAGGCGCCAGCGCCAGCGCTCGGCGCGATGCCGAATATGCCTCCGCGTTCACCGCCGGGTCCATCGACGCGTTGATGTTGGGGCCGAGCACGAAGGCGATCCCCCAATGGCACATGGCGCACGACGGGTCGAGGCGCGCCGCCTCCTCGAACGACCGCTTCGCTTCCGGATGATTGAAGGCGTACGCGAGCGCGAGCCCCTGGTCGAAGAAGCGCTGCGCCTGCGGGCTCTTCGTCGTGATTGCGTGATGGTGGTCGCCGAGCCCATTGAGCAGCTTGGCCGTCGTGTGCGGGTGCTGCGCCTCCACGAGGAGTGGTGTGAGCGCCAGGGCGAGCATCGTCAAAATCGATCGCAAATGATTCTCCATATGAGGAAACGTTACACGCCGACGCGGGGGACGGAACACGTGGCGCGAGGACCGGCCTGGCCCCGAATCGAGAACCCAGGCCACGACTATCGCGTTGGTCACCCGGGAGCGATAACCTGTCAGTGTCGCTCCCAGCGTCTCATTTCGCGGGTAGGTACACCATGGACACGACTACGGTTCAGGGCAGTCAGTCGGCAAAGAGCACGAATGCCGCCGGGCGCCCTTACTGGACTTCACCACGTCACCGCCATCACGGGCTCGGCCGCCGAGAACGTCCGTTTTTATACGCGAACCCTTGGCATGCGTCTCACGAAGAAGACCGTCAACCAGGACGATGTCACCGCGTATCACCTCTTCTACGGGGATGCGGTTGCCAGCCCTGGCTCCGAGCTCACGTTCTTCGATTGGGCGCATGCGGTACCGCGGCGGCGCGGCCCGGGCACCATCGCATCGACGGGCCTGCGTGTCGGAAGCGAGGAGGCCCTGGAGTGGTGGGCGCGGCGCCTGACGAGCGCGGGTGTCACGCACAGTGACATCGCGGAAGAGAATGGGCGCGTGACCCTGCGCTTTCTCGATCCAGAGGGACAATCGCTCGTGCTCGTCGACGATCGCGGTCTCGCGAACGGTGTCGCGTGGAGTGCTGAAGACGTGGGGCAGGAGCATGGGGTGAAGGGACTCGGTCCGGCGACGATCGAAGTCGCCGACCCTCGCCCGATGAGCTCGTTTCTTACCGATGTGCTCGGCTTTCGTCAGGCCAACGAATATGTCACGCGCACTTCGCCCGAATGTCACAGCGGAGACGAGTGTCCTCGTGTTCGCTACCGCTGACGGGGATGTCGATGCGCAGCTTCACCTGGCGGTCCGTCGTGATGCGCCGCGTGGGCGGTTCGGGCGAGGCGGGGTGCATCACGTCGCCCTGCGTACGCCGACCGATGCGACCCACGCGGCCTGGCGCGACCGAATCGGCAACGCCGGATTTCAGGTGACGCCCGTGATCGACCGTTTCTATTTCCACTCGATCTACTTCATGACTCCGAGTGGGGTGCTGTTCGAGATCGCGACCGATGGACCGGGCATGACCGCCGATGAGCCGCTCGAGCATCTCGGTGAGCGTCTTTCCTTGCCGCCGTTCCTGGAAGGCCGAAGGTCCGAGATCGAGAAGGGACTGATTCCCTTGTGAGGGAGTGACCACGTCTCGCGACCACTTCTCCCAGATCGCGCACGGCTACGCGGCCTATCGACCCCGCTATCCGGGCGAGCTGTTCGATTTTCTCGCTGGCCGTGCGCCCGCGCGTATGCTGGCGTGGGACTGTGCGTGCGGGAATGGGCAGGCGACGATCGATCTCGCCGCGCGATTCGATCGAGTGATCGGCACCGACTCGAGCGCCGCGCAGATCGCCGAAGCGCCGGCGCATCCTCGCGTCGAATGGCGGATCGCTCCCGGCGAGCGGAGCGGGATTCCGACGGGGACGTGCGATCTCGTGACCGTCGCACAGGCGCTGCACTGGCTCGACATTGACGCGTTCTTTCGCGAGGCTGCGCGCGTGGCGCGGCCGGCTGGGCTGGTCGCGGTGTGGAGCTACAACGACGTCGTAATCGATCATCCCGTGGCCGACGGGGTCCTCCGTCACTTCGCCAGGTCGGTCATCGGCCCCTACTGGCCGCCGGAGCGCCATCTGGTCGACGAGGGGTACCGCTCGATCCGGATGCCGTTCGACGAGATCGCGGTGCCTGACTTCGAGAATGGCAGAGCGATGGACGGTCGACCAGCTCGTTGGCTACGTCAGCACCTGGTCGGCGACGAGTGCGTATCGTAAGGCATTGAACGAAGACCCCACGGTCGACTTCGAGGCCGGGTTGCGCGAGGTTTGGGGGGATCCTCACGAGGCACGCCGCGTGGCCTGGCGGCTGAGCGTGCGCGTCGGGAAAGTGAGCTGAGTCACGGGGTCATCTTCCCCATGGTTTTCTGACGATCCGAGGCTTGCGGGATGGCCCACCAGGCCACCGATTTTGATCACTCTCACTGGAGATCATCAATGCGCACAGTTCGGTTCACGCTCATCGCCGCGGCGCTCACGGGCGTCGTGTCCGTGGCGGGGGCACAGGCAGCGGCGGCCACCTCGGCCGAACCCACGTCCGGGTATCGCGCCGAGTTTCTGAAAGAGATGAAGTACTTCGAAGGTCGCTTCACGCAGCTCGCCGAGGCGATTCCAGCGGACAAGTTCACGTGGCGTCCGGCCGCCGGGGTGCGGTCGGTGGCGGAAGTTCTGCTGCACGTCTCGGCAGCGAACCAGGGCCTCCCGGGAATGGCTGGGATCAAGGCGCCGGCCGGATTCTCCGGGCAGGGCTACGAGGCGTCGACGACCGACAAGGCGAAAATCATCGCCGAGCTGAAGAAATCATTCGCGCACATCGAGGCGGCGGCGAGCTCGATGAAGGACGCGGATGCCGACAAGGCGATGAAGGTCTTCGGGATGGACATGACGGGCCGGAGCTTCTCCTTCTTCATGGCGCGCCATCTCGGTGAGCATCTGGGGCAGCTGATCGCGTACGCACGCGTGAACGGAGTCGTTCCTCCCTGGTCGGACTAAGACGTCAGATATCAGAATTCAGAATTCGAATGTCAGAAACGACAACGGGGAGCCAGTATTGGCTCCCCGTATGTTTTTATCTGAGTTCTGAATTCTGATATCTGACGTCTCTGCCGTCCTCCGAATGACACTTGCGCGAACGGCGAAGATGCACAACAGTGTGTATGCGCACGTACCCTCGTGACAAGCATCACCGCGATCGGTTGACAATTGCATTTTCTTGATGCGAGGTCGCTGCGGAGGTGGATCGTGATAACGAGGTTCGTAGACAGCAAGGGACGTGATTGGATCGTCCGCGAAGTGAAGGATCCCAACCTGGCGATGATTCCCACGTACTTGCTCACCGACCCGGAGTTCGCGCGCGGATGGCTGCTCTTCGAGTCCTCCGGTGAGAAACGACGGCTCGCTCCTTACCCCGATGATTGGATGCGCCTCCCGGTGCGGCAGCTCGAAGACTCCTGTCTGCACGCGACGCGACTCGAGCCACTGCCGTCTACATCGACTTTCTTACCGGTAGCGAAGGCGGCGGAGACTCCTACGCGCGTGTAGGATCCGTCTGCGCAACGAGCCAAGGAGCATAACTACAGAGGCACAGAGGGCACAGAGGACGGCGAACTGCAAAGGCCTTTGCAGTTCGCCGTCCTCTGTGCCCTCTGTGCCTCTGTGGTTATGCAGTCATGACTTGGGGAACGTGAGGAAGGCGCAAACACCCAGCAGGGCCGGGCGCGCCCGTCCGGTGTAAGTGCTCGGTAATATCCAAACCCTTCCCCTTCCGCGGCTGAGCCCAGGCGCCATCATAGACGCGCGTGGTTCTTCAGGATTCCGGTTGGCCGGGGGGATACCCGGAATCGCCCCCCGCCACCGGGCTCCTTGCCCCGGACTCTCCTCTCCTGGCCGTGCCATGAAGCCATTCCATTTGACACGTCTTGCGGCGCTTGCCGCCGTCGCGATCCCTCTCGCCGCCCCGCTGAGAGCGCAGAACGCGCCGGCCGCGCCCGTCGTCGCCTTCGTCGACGTCAACGTCATCCCGATGGATCGCGAGCGAGTCCTCGAGGGACAGACGGTGATCGTGCGCGACGGGCGGATCGCCTCGATCGGGCCCTCCGCACGCGCGCGCGTGCCCGCGGGAGCGGTACGCGTGGACGCGCGAGGCAAGTATCTCATGCCCGGGCTTGCCGAGATGCACGCGCACATTCCTGGTGCGCAGGCGTCGGAGCAGGTGATTCGCGACATCTTCACCCTCTACATCGCGAACGGCGTCACGACCATCCGCGGCATGCTCGGCGCCCCGAATCAGCTCGCCCTGCGCACCAGGACCGCCAGCGGCGAGATGCTCGGCCCCACGATCTTCGTCGGAGCCCCGTCGCTCAACGGAAACAACGCCACCGATCCCGCGACCGCCGCCCGGCTGGTGCGCGAGCACAAGGCTGCGGGGTACGATTTCCTCAAGCTGCACCCGGGCATCCCGCGGACATCGTACGATTCGATCGTCGCCGCGTCCCGCGCTGTCGGCATCACGTACGCGGGCCACATCTCGCAAGGCGTAGGGCTCGAGCACACGCTCGCGAACCGGCAATCCACCATCGACCACCTCGATGGCTACCTCGAGGCGGCGGTCCCCGAGGCCCTGCGCATGCGCGTGATGGCCGATCAGGCCAACCTTGGCGAGATGGTGAATGCCGTCGACGCCTCGCGCTTCGCGGCGCTGGCGGCCGACACTCGTAAGGCGGGCACGTGGAACGTCCCGACGGCGTTCCTCTGGGAGAGCTTCTTCTCGCCCGAGTCGCCCGAGGACATGGCCAAGCGGTCGGAGATGAAGTATGCCCAGCCGCAGTGGATCACCGGTTGGTCGAATCAGAAGCGCAACCGCATTCAGCAGGATCAGGCTAACGGCGTGAGCGCGGATGTGTCGACGCGGTATCTCTCGCTGCGACGCACCCTGCTCAAGACGCTCGCGGACTCGGGCGCGAAGCTGCTCATGGGCACCGACTCCCCGCAGATGTTCAACGTTCCCGGGTTCGCCCTCCACCACGAGATCGAGCTGATGCAGGAAGCGGGGCTCAGGCCCTATCAGGTGCTCGAGTCGGGGACGCGAAACGTCGCCGAGTATGCCGCCAAGGACCTGAAGCTCGACGGGAAGTTCGGAACGGTGACGGTGGGCAATCGCGCCGATCTCATCCTGCTCGATGCCAATCCGCTCACCGATGTGCGCAATGTCGCGCGGCGCGCGGGCGTCATGGTTCGCGGACGCTGGCTGCCATCCGCGGAGCTGGATCGGATGCTCACCGAGATGGCGGCTCGCAACGCAGGCGCCCCGAGAGGGTGACCGAATGACTCGATTTCGCGTGACACTGATCGGCCTGCTGTCTCTGGCGCCGTCACTCGCTCACGGGCAAGCATCCGGGGCTTCGCCTGACGAGCGAGCGGCGGTGCTCGCCGTCGTCCAGCGACTCTGGGATGGCATGAAGGCAAGAGATACCGCGATGGCCCGTTCGGTGTTCGATTCGTCGGCGATGCTGTCGCGGGTCGTCAATCGCAACGGGGAGGCGCGCGTGCAGTTGACGGCGGTCTCGGAGTTCATCGAGGCACTCGGACGCGCGACCGAGCCGTGGAATGAGCGGATGTTCGCCCCGGAGGTTCGGATCGACGGCGCGCTCGCCTCGGTGTGGACGGAATACGACTTCCACCTGGGCGACAAGTTCAGCCACTGTGGGGTGGACGCGTTTCAGCTGCTCAAGACGAGTGCGGGCTGGAAGATCGTTGCGCTCTCGGACACCGCGCGGCGAGAGGGGTGTGCGAAGAGATAGGTACTCGAGGTAATCCAGGTCGTCGAGGTAATCGAGGGAACGTCGTTGCTCTCCTCGATCACCTCGACACCCTCGACTACGTCAGCTTCACACGCGTCCAGGCATTCTTCCGAAACGTGAGCCGCTCCGGGGCGTAGCCGCGCACGAGCCGCTCGTTGGCGCAGCCGTCGCGTGCGGGGCGGGCGCCGAGCCGAGACCATGAGGCGATCTCTTCGCCGCGCCCCTGGTCTTCCATGAGGAACGCCAGTGAAATGCGCAGGTCGCGTCGGTCGAGCTGATCCAGCGCGATCTGTATCTCGGCATGCCGCGGGTTTCCCATTGGCACGGTGCTTCCGAGCCATCCGCGCTCAGCGAGGAATTTGGCGCGCTGCGGATCCCGATCGCTGCCGACCGCGCGCGCAGGCGGCTCCCACTCGAACGGCGCGCCCAGGCGCCACGTTGCGTTCGTCTTCGCGTAGATCACATTGCCGAGAGCGAACGAGGCGTGCATGACGCGAACGGTGTTGCCGCGCATGAGGCACACGCTGGGGAAGCCGCGTCGCGCCGCGCGGACGCCGATGTAGAGGTATTTGCCGTCGTGGCGCAGCAGCATTTCCCCCTCCGGTCGTCTCACCACCGCACTTCCGCGCCACTCGGCCTCTTCGATGTTCCCGTCGATCACGACCGCGCGGGAGCGCGGGACGGAGACCGGCGACTCAGCACGAGGCGAGCCTTCCTCTTCGACGACGATGACCGCGGCCAGCGCGATGACGGTCAGCATGGCCATGTGCATCTCCGGATAAACGGGAACCACGGGTGCCTCTCCGCGATAATGCAGCGCGGAATGGAAACAGGGGTGCGCGGCGCGTCGGAGGATTGTACAGATTCGGTAAAGACGCGAACCGGTCGCCTAACGTCCGGCCTTCATGGGCCCGACCCGCACGCGGATAAAGGGCGGTGGTCAACCATTACATGCGCCTCGTCCCGGGGGAGATGTGCGGTTGTATGTGACCCGTCATCTTCCCGGCCGTGCGTATCCCGGCGACGGATGCCTGAAGCTTATTCGCGCAGCGAAGCGGAGCGGACGCCATCGTACGAGGGCCGTCGCTTCCGCTTGACGCTCACCGGAGGTGTTCCGACATCGCGGAACGTCGTGCTCGAATGCCGGCAGTTCGGAGACATCGTGGTCGGGACCTACACGGGAGAGAACGTCGAGCATGGAACGCTGCTCGCGATCGTGCGCGCCATGGGCTGTCTCGAGGGTCGCTTTCAGCACGTGACCGAAGCGCTCCGCATCGAGACGGGACGCTGCTGGGCGACGCCGCAGCACACCTCGGGCGGGCAGGTACGTCTCTACATCGAGTGGCAGATGAGCGGGCGGGAGGGGGTGTCGGTGATGGAAGAGACGTGAGATCAGGGAGTTGTTCCGCGACGAGCCTGAACTGCATCACCACAGAGGCACAGAGGGCACAGAGGAGGGCGCACTGCAGCCTGCAGTGCGCCCTCCTCTGTGCCCTCTGTGCCTCTGTGGTGATGGCAGTCGGCTCGTTGCTCACATCTCCGCCGCCTCCTGGTAATCGATCTCCACTCTCTTCAACGTCCGCTTCATCCGCACCTGCACGCGGACGAGCAGCACAATGCCCACGACCGCCAGGCCGGCGACCAGCCCCCACCATAGACCCGCGGGACCGTGGCCCAGGCGCATCCCGAGCCACACGCCTAACGGGAGGCCCAGCACCCAGAATCCGGCGATGTTGGCGATGAGCGGAGAGTGGGTGTCGCCCAGGCCCCGGAGGATGCCGCCGCACACGACCTGCATCCCGTCGAATACCTGAAAGAACCCGGCGAGCGGGATGAGAATGACCGCGATGGCGATGACGGAGGCATCGGGTGTGTAAAGGCGCGCAATCAATCCCGGCGCCACCAGCAGCACGATCGCCGTCAGCGCCATGAACCCGACGCCGGTAATGAGCGCCGCGGACGCCGCCCGCCGCGCCTCGAGCGCATCGCCGCGCCCGACGGCGTGCCCCACGAGCACGGCGACCGCGGCGGCGACGCCCATCGGCACCATGAAGGTGAACGACGCGATATTGAGCGCGACCTGGTGGGCCGCCAGCGGCGTCGTCCCGATGGTTCCCATCAGCAGCCCCACCACCGCGAAGATTCCGTATTCGAGCTGAAACTGAAGCCCGATCGGGGCGCCGAGCGCGAGCATCCGTCCCAGCGGCGCGAGCGCGAACGTGTCGCGGCGCACCGGGGTGAGGTACGGGCGCAGGCGTCGCCAGGCGATCGCAAAGAGGAAGAGCACCATCAACCACCGCGCGGCGCTCGTCGCCCACGCAGCGCCACCGACACCAAGCGCCGGGGCGCCCAGCTTTCCGAAGATCAGTGCCCAGTTGAGCAGGATGTTGGCGAGGTTCGCCACGATCATCGCCAGTACGATGGGCCGCACCAGCTCCATTGCCTGCAGGGTCTGCCGCAGAACGCTGAACGCGAGAAATGGCAGAACGCCTGGAATGCAGAGCAGGGCGTACGACACGGCCAACGGGACGACGTCGTCAGCCTGCCCGAGGGCCCGCAGTACCGGATCGACAAAGAAAACCGCGATCGATATCGGGATGGTGAGCACGAGCGCGAGCAGGAATCCGCGCTGGAAGCCACGCGCGACGGCGGCCTCATCTCTGGCGCCCACCGCCTGCGCGATCACGGGATCGAGCGCCATGATGACGCCCATGCCGAAGATGCCGCAGGCCCAGAAATAGAGATTGCCGAGCGCGACCGCCGCCAGGGCGCGCGCCGAGAGATGACCGACCATGATCGTGTCGATCACTCCCATGAGCATGATGCCGACCTGCACGACGACGATCGGGAGCGCGAGACGCAGGAGGGCGACGAAGGAATTCATCTCAGTGAATGATGCTCACCCGACGGGCGGCACACAGTGCGCACCGCATATATTGACCTCGTCCCGAAAGGAGCTCCCGTGTCTGTCCGCATTTCTCTACTTGCCGCCGCGCTCCTGTCCGGTTGTGCGTCGGCGCGCCTGTCCGAATCCGATCCGAACATGAACGCGATCGCCGAATCGTACGTCAAGCTCGTGCTCGCCGTTGGTCAGCACGACGCCAACTACGTGGACGCGTACTACGGCCCGCCCGAATGGAAAGCGTCCGCCGACTCGGCGAAGCTGCCGCTGGACGAAATCCTGCGGCGAGCGGACGTGGGCCTCGCGCAGCTCGGGCCTGCACCAGCCGGCGATGAGCTTCCGGCGCTGCGCAATCGATATCTGCGAACTCAGCTGAGCTCGCTTCGCGCGCGAGTGCGCATGCTGCAGGGGCAGCGATTCACCTTCGATGAAGAATCGAAGGCGCTCTACGATGCGGTGGCGCCCACGCACGACGACGCGCACTTCCAGCGCGTGATCGATACGCTGTCGCGCCTCCTGCCCGGAACAGGGCCAGTGCCCCAGCGGATGGAGGAGTTCCGCCGCGCGTTCGTCATTCCGCGTGAGAAGCTCGACACCGTGTTCGCGACCGCGATCGCCGAATGCAAGGCGCGTACGTCACGGCGCCTCGTGCTGCCACCGGGCGAGCGCTTCACCGTCGAGCCCGTGATCGACAAGCCGTGGAGCGGATACAACTGGTATCAGGGCAACTACCGCTCGCTCATTCAGGTGAACGTCGAGCTGCCGATCTACATCGACCGCGCCGTCGACCTCGCCTGTCACGAGGGATATCCTGGCCACCACGTCTACAACGCCCTGCTCGAGCATCGTCTGGTACGCGAGCGCGGCTGGATGGAGTACTCGGTCTATCCGTTGTTCTCTCCGCAATCGCTCATTGCCGAGGGCAGCGCGAATTACGGCATTGAGATGGCGTTCCCCGGGGCGGAGCGCGTGGCGTACGAGAAGGCAGTGCTCTTTCCGCTCGCCGGTCTGGATGCCTCACGAGCGGATGCCTACTACACGGTGCAGGAGCTCATGCGCGAGCTCACCTACGCCGGCAACGAAGCGGCGCGACGCTATCTGAACGGGCAGATCACGGCCGAGCAGGCCGCCGACTGGCTGGTCCGCTATTCGTTGTCGTCACCCGAGCGTGCGCGCCAACGCGTCCGCTTCTTCGACACGTACCGCAGCTACGTGATCAACTACAACCTCGGCCAGGATCTAGTGAAAGCGTACGTGGAGCGCGTTGCGACGCCGGCCGAGCGGTGGCAGCGGTTCGGTGAGCTGTTGAGCACTCCGCGGTTGCCAGGTGATCTCGCAACCTCAAGGTGATCAAGGATGTCGAGGTCGTCGACGTGATCGAGGAGAGGCGACGACGTTCCCTCGATTGCCTCGACGACCTCGACACCCTCGACGACCTCTTTTTCACATTCCTTACGACTTACAGACGCTTTAGCTCCAAGGGGGTGCCAACCTTCTAGCACCCCCGGTTGTCGCATCCCCGGATTAGCCGGGGCCAGCGCGACGATACACCCATTGTCCGCGGCCACGAATCACTCGGGGAGCTCCCTTCATGCTTCGCTTCGTTCTGTTCGCGCTCGCCGTCGCACCCTCCCTGGCGGCCGCGCAAATCCTTGCCTCGAATGGTGCACCGCCGACCAGCGTCGCCATTGCCGGCCTTGCCGATGCACGTATCGCCAGCGCGAGCCGCGCCACCATTGCTCCGGTGCTCGATGGACGCACCGACGATCCGGCGTGGGCGCAGGCCCAGGTCATTGACAAGTTCCTCGAGTACGAGCCCACCGAGGGCGCCGAGACGCGCTTCAAGACCGAAGCGCGCGTGACGTTCGATGACAAGAACCTCTACGTCCTCGTGCGCATGTACGACCCGGCACCCGACAGCATCATCTCGCTCCTCTCTCGGCGCGACGTGCGCACGCAGTCCGAGCAGGTGAAGCTCGTGATCGATTCGTACAACGACAAGCGCACGGCCTATCAGTTCTGCGTGAATCCCGCCGGCGTCAAGCGGGACTTCTACGTCTACAATGACAACGTCGAGGATGCCTCGTGGGATGCGGTGTGGGACGTCGCCACCACCATCGACAGCGTGGGCTGGGTTGCCGAGTTCCGCATTCCGTTCAGTCAGCTGCGGTTCGCGAACAAGCCGGAGCACACCTTCGGCCTCATGATCGTGCGCGACATTGCTCGTACCAACGCGCGCATCAGCTGGCCGCTCTATAGCCGATCGAAGCAGGGATACGTCTCGCAGTCGGGCGAGATCGGCGGGATCACGAACATTCCGACGCCGCGCCGCCTCGAGATCGCGCCGTACGCCGTCGTCAAGAGCGTGACGAACGAAGGCGAGGACGCCACCGGTCGCGAGACCTACACCCATCCGACGCTCGGATCCTACGGCGCCGACATCAAGTACGGGTTGTCGTCGAACCTGACGCTCGATGCGACGATCAATCCCGACTTCGGACAGGTCGAGGCCGACCCGGCGACGCTCAACCTCACCGCGTTCGAGACGTTCCGCGAGGAGCGCCGGCCGTTCTTTCTCGAAGGGATGGGCATCTTCACCTTCCGGACCAACTGTCAGGACATCGACACGGGTTGTCGCGGGCTGTTCTACTCGCGGCGTATCGGCCGCGCCCCCGGGCTCGGCGGCGCCTCGGGGGATGCACTGGCGACCACGATTCTCGGCGCCACGAAAATCACGGGACGGTTAGGCAGCGGGCTATCGGTCGGGTTTCTGAATGCCCTCACGCAGCACGAGGTTGGTGCGGAAGGCACGACGATCGAGCCACAGACGAACTATGCGGTGGCTCGCCTGCGTCAGGATCTGAACAAGGGCTCGAGCGACATTGGCCTGATGATGACGGCCGTGAACCGTCGCCTCGATGCGGTCACCAGGCCGGCGATGGCTCGTGAGGCGTACGCGATCGGCCTCGACGGCCGGCACCGCTTCTGGAGCAACAACTACGAGGTCGCTGCCATGCTCTCCGGGAGCACGGTGCGCGGCGACCCGGAGGCGATCGCGAGCATTCAGCGCAGCAGCGTGCACTACTACCAGCGGCCGGATGACGACGCTGAATATGATCCGACCCAGGACAATCTCATCGGAGACGCGCAGCGCATCTCGATGAGCAAGTTCGGTGGCGGCATCACGCGGTTCCAGAGCGTGCTGCAACGCTACTCGACCGGGTATGAGCTCAACGACCTCGGCTGGCTCCAGCGTGCCGACGAGATCATGTTCCGCAACTGGTTCGCGTTGCAATTCACCAAGCCCACCAAGTACTGGCGTCGCGCGAACTTCAATAGCAACTACTGGCGCTACTGGTCGTCGGAGGGCTTGCCGACACGCGAAGGCGTGAACACCAACTGGCATGTCCAGCTCCAGAACCAGTGGTGGTTGAACTGGGGAATCACCGTCAGCGATTTCGCCGGTCGCAGCTATGATGATCGCAACTCGCGCGGCGGCCCGGCCATCCGCCGTGACGCGAGCTACGACGTCTGGACTGGCGTGGAGGGGGATTCGCGGTGGCAGATCACTCCCTTCCTGTTCGGTGGCACCTGGCGCAACAACGAAGGGCAGAGCAAGGGTCACTGGGTGGAGCCGTCGTTCAACTATCGCTTCTCGACGCGGTTCAACGGCGGGGTGTACTTCTATTACGAGTGGCAGCACGAAGACGATCAGTTCTTCGATCGCTTCGGCGCGACCGGCCATGACTCGACGCACTACGCCTTCGCCGAGCTCGATCAAACGACGGTGAACGTTACGACCCGCATCAACTTCACGGCGACGCCGAACCTCTCGCTCCAGTTCTACGCGCAGCCCTTCATCTCGAAGGGCACGTTCATGAACCTCCGCGATCTCACCGATCCGCAGAACGTGTCGTACGAAGGCCGATTCCAGCCGTTCACGCGCGATTGCGATGGAGCCGCGAGCGCAACTCCGTGCGATCCGGGAGGCTTCGACTTCAAGCAGCTCAACACCAACGCCGTCGTGCGCTGGGAATACCGCCCCGGCTCAACGATCTTCTTCGTGTGGCAGCAGGGCCGCTTCCGCGACGTCGGCCGCCCGTCCGACTTCGAGGGAATCCAGGACTACAGAGATCTGTTCGCGCTGCATCCGAACAATACGTTTCTCATCAAGGCGTCGTACTGGTTCAATTACTAGGCGCCAGGAGTCAGGGATCAGGGATCAGGGGGAGTCAGGGCAAACAAAGGGGAAAGGAGAACAGCTTCGCTCTCCTTTCCCCTTGTCTTTCCCTAACTCCCCCGATCCCTGACCCCTGACTCCTGACTCCTAGTTCCGCGCAGCCAGCTTTCTCAGCCAATCCTTCCACGCTTTCTCCATCCCCGCCAAATCGTCAGGCAACGTCGTCGCGGCGGTGAGCGCCGTCTCGGCGGACTCGCCCGAGAGCAGGCGGTCGGTGACGGTGCCGAGGAACTCGCGGCCCTCGTGCTCGGCGAGGAAGATCGCGAAGGCGACCGCCTGCGCGCGGAAGAGCTCCGCGCCCTCCAGCTTCCCCCGGTCGCGGCTCGCTGGCCCGCCCATGAAGACACCGCCGGCAGGTCGCGTTGCTGACGTCGGCGGAAGCTGAGCGCGACGCTGCGCGTCCTTCGTGGGCTCCGGTCGCGTCGCCTCGAGCACATCGCGCAACGACACCGTTTCCGCGCGTTCAGCAAGGCGCGCCACGTACATCTCCTGCGCCGGTGATCCGCCGATCAGCTCGGTGAGCGCATCCTCGACCCAGTCGGGGATGCGTGCGTCGTCGCCAAAACGAACCTGTGCGGTGGGCGCCGAGGGTGAGCGGCCAACGCGGTAATCGGCGCGGGCAAGCAGCCAGGCGCGCGCGGCGCGCATCATCAGGAATCCTGCGGGAGCCACCGGCGCACGCGATGAGCGCTTCTCCGGGACGATGGCGGGAGCGACGGCGCGGCGTGGCCCTTCGTTGGGCTCTACCGTGTCGGGGATCCAGCCGTCCGCCACGCGGTCGCGCGACACCGCGCGCAGCTCGACCACGATCTTTTGCGGATCGTCGCCAAAGACGCGACGGTATTCGCGCGCGGTGTGATCGAGGGCCTTGCGTGCATTGGGCAGAAGCTCGCGCATTGGTGCGACGAGCTCGTACTCCGGGGACTCGAGCACGTAGACCGTGTCCTCGCCGATCACGCGCACGTCCCCAATGGTCACCGGGATCGGCTTGAAGACTTCCTCACGCGACGGGAACATCTCCCGTATCGTGCTGCAGGCCGAGAGCACCGGAAGCGCGAGGACAAGAGTGGTGGAGCGGTATAGGGCAATTGTCATTGAGTACATCCAGGGACGTCAGGACTCAGACGTCGGAAGTCAGTGTCATCGGAGGGGATTGCGCCAGAGGGCGAGCCCTCTATCATGTCGGGTGCCGCGACGCTGCGGCCCCCACGCAACTTACCGCATCGGAGACCCCATGCGCATCAAGTACGTCACGTTATTGGCGCTCCTCGCGCTGCCGCTAGCCTCGGCGCCTGCCGCGGCGCAATTCTGCCTGGGCCTCGACCAGGAGGATCCCGATTTCAACGAGGCCGCAGCCTGCGGCGCGGCTACCATCACCCCCTTCGGCGCGCTGCCAACGCAGCTGCCCGCGAGCTGGCTCGGACGGACTGTCAGCGGGATCGGGTTCAACTTTCGATTCGGCAGCATGGACGAAGAAGGCGACGCGGGTCGCCGGAATTTCGGCGTCGGCATCGACATTCCAATGGGGACGGCCAGCATCGGTCTCACCGCCGGATATGCCGACTTCACCTGCGACATTCCGGAGGCTGAGGTCAACTGCGAGAGTGCCTTCATGTTCGGCGGACGGTTCGCAGCACCCCTCCTCATCAATCCCATCGGCACAGGTGACTCGGGGCAATCCTTCGTGCTCGGATTGAACGCGTCTGCCGGCTTTGGAAGCGGGGACGTGATCGATGCCAACCTCGGAGGCGAAGTGATCCAGATAGCTGCACGCGGGATCTCCGTCGGCGTGGGAGTTCCTTTTGCCCTCGTCGCCAGGAGCGGCACCATCTCCATCACGCCATTCATCGAGCCGGCTTTCTTCTGGGGCCAGACCAAGTTCAATGTCGAGAGCACCTTCGGCTCGGGCGAGGAGACCGAGTCGGGAACGGCGTTCGCGCTTGGCGGCGGCGTCTCGTTCGGTTTCGCGTCGGGCCTGTCACTCGACGTCGGCTTCAAGAAGGTGATGCTCGACGATGCCAAGTCGATGATCGGCCTGGGAATCAGCTTCCAGCGCTGAGCAGTGTCCGAGCGCTGGGACGTCATCGTCACCGGCCTCGGCGCGATGGGAAGTGCCGCGGTGCGTGAGCTCGCGCGCCGCGGCCTTCGCGTTTTGGGACTCGATCGTTATGCGCCGCCGCACGCGCACGGCTCGACCCACGGCCGCACCCGGATCACCCGGGAGGCGTACTTCGAGGATCCCGCCTACGTCCCGCTCGTTCAGCGCGCCAGCCGCATGTGGGAGGAGCTCGAGCGCGAGGTGGGTGAGCGGCTGTTCGTGCGGACCGGCGGCCTCATGATCGGTCCAGAGAATGGTGAGCTCGTTGTTGGCGCGCTGACGTCGGCCGAGCAGCACGGGCTGCCTCACGAGATGCTGACGTCCGCCGAGGTGCGACGCCGATTCCCGGTGCTGGTTCCGGAGCCGGACGCGGTGGCCCTCCTCGAGCCGCGTGCCGGTGTCCTCTTTCCGGAAGCGTGCGTTCGTGCGCTGCTCACCTGCGCGGCGCGCGATGGCGCCAGCGTCCGAGCTGGCGAGGCGATGTTGAGCTGGCGTGTGGAGCGCGGCGTCGTGCGGGTTGCGACGGCCATTGGCGAGCACATCGCCGACCGGCTCGTGCTCGCGTTGGGCCCCTGGCTTCCCGAGTTTCTCAACGGGGCGCAGATTCAGCTCGCAGTCGAACGGCAGATGCAGCACTGGTTCACGCCAAGAGCGCAGGCCGAGCGCTTCGCGCCGGAGGCGTTGCCGATCGCCCTGTGGGAAACGTCGGGCGGCATGTTCTACACGATTCCCGACTTTGGTGACGGGGTCAAGATCGCCGTGCATCACGATGGAGAGATCACCGATCCGCAGCGGGTTCGACGCACGATTACCGAACAGGAGGACGCGACTGCGCGTGGGCTCGTTGAACGGTTTCTCCCCGACGCCGCCGGTGAGCTTCGCGATCGCGCCGTCTGTCTGTACACCAACACGTCGGATGGGCACTTCGTGATCGACCATCACCCCGCGCACTCCGAGGTCGTGATCGCCAGCCCATGCTCCGGGCATGGCTTCAAGTTCGCCACCGCCATCGGGGAGATGGTGGCGAAGCTCACCGTCGACGAGCCCGTCGAAGGTCTATCGCTCTTTCACTGTCGACGCTGAGGGACGATGCATCGCACCCGACATTGCTCTCTTGTCGCTCTCGCAGTCGCCGTGGGAGCGTGCGCGTCCCGCGGAACTCCAACCCCCGCGGTCGCCGAAGTACCGATCGTGAGCCGGGCGGAGTGGGGCGCGCGTGATCCGGTACTCTCGATGCGCGAGCATCGCATTGAGCGAATCACCATCCATCACACCGCGACGCGTCAGAACATGGAGCGGTCGCTCGCCGACAAGCTGCGCGGCCTGCAGGCGTTCTCGCAGCGAGACGACAGCCTGGGTGACGGACGCAAGAAGCCGGCGTGGGCCGACATCCCCTACCATTATTACATCGCCGTGGACGGCACGGTCGGCGAAGCCCGGTCGTGGCGCTACGTCGGTGACAGCAATACGCCGTACGACCCGACGGGCCATCTGCTCATCGTCGTCGAAGGCAACTTCGAGGACGAGCAGCTCACCGAGGGGCAGATGCGCGCGCTGGAGTCGCTGGTCACGACGTTCGCACGCCGATTCGGCGTTCCCGGCGACCGGTTAGGTGCACACAAGGACTACGCGTCGACCCGGTGTCCCGGTCGCAACCTGTACGCGGAGCTCCCGCGATTACGTGAGTTGATCGATCGGTCGTCCTGAGCTTCGATCCCCATGCTCGCAACCATTCTCCTCTCCGTTCTCCTCGCGCAGAACGCGCCACTCAAGGCGCTCGTCGGCGGCACCCTGATCGACGGGCATGGCGGACCGCCGCTGCGCAATTCGGTCATCATCGTGCGGGGCGAGCGCATCGAGGCGGTGGGACAGGTGGGAAGGCTCACCGTACCGCCGGGCGCGGAAGTCATCTCCACCGAAGGAATGAGCGTGCTTCCGGGGCTCTGGGACATGCACGTCCACCTGATGATCAACGGGCATGCGGACTACGCGCACTGGGACCGCACCTACCCGTCGCTCTTCGCGAGCGTGATCATGCCGGCCTCCGCGAAGCAGTTGCTGCTCGCGGGAGTCACCAGCGCTCGCGACCTCGGCGCGCCGCTCGAGGCGAGCATCAGCGTGCGGGATGCGATCAAGGCCGGGAAGATCCCGGGTCCCACGCTGTACGTGTCCGGTCCGTTCATCCAGCACGCGCCATATCCGGGCACCGAGGCATTTCGATGGGGGGTGAAGGGGCCTAACGACGCTCGCGCCAAGGTCAAGCGACTGGCCGATGCGGGCGTCGATGTCATCAAGCTCATCGACCAGGATCAGATGACGATGGAGGAAGTACGCGCGGTGGTGGAGGAAGCGCACGCGCGAGGCCTTCCGGTCGTCGCACACTCGCATCGCCCCGAGGAGATTCGGCGCGGCCTTGCCGCCGGTGTGGACGACTTCGAGCATACCGGGCTCGCCACGGCGGCCGAGTATCCGGCCGATATCGTGGCTATGATTCGAGAGCGGACGGCGCGCGGCAACGCCGGACCGCTCTTCTGGACTCCAACGATCGAAGGGCTGTTCAACTACGAGTACGTTCGCGACAACCCCGAGAAGCTCGACGATCCGTCGTGGCACGAGGGGTTGCCCGACTCGATCGTGGCGGACATCCGACGCTCGATCGAGCACCCGGAACGACTTTCGTACTTCCAAATGACGCCGAGCCGGCGGCCGACGCTGGCACGGAAGTTCTCGCAGCTCCGGGAGTCGGGCGTCGTACTGCTCATCGGGACCGATGCCGGGATACCGATGAAGTTCCACGCGATGGCGACCTGGAATGAGCTCGACGTCTGGGTGAACCGGCTGGGTGTCGATCCGATGACGGTGATTCGCGCGGCGACCTACTGGCCGGCGGTGGCAATGAAGGTGGATCGGGATGTCGGAACGATCAGTGAGGGGAAGTACGCGGACATCATCGCGGTGAGAGGCGATGTGTTGCGGTACATCGATCTGTTGCAGAGGGTGGACCTGGTGATGAAGCACGGAGTCCGATACAAGTGACGCGAGTTCGGGAGGTCAGCTACGGGCCTCATCTTCTGCAGCCGCGCCACGCGCACGCCGAAACGACGGTGACCCTCGTGATCGCCGGGTCGCTGCGTGAGACCGTGGGCAGCGCGCAGGAGACCGCGCGTGCGCTGAGCATCGTCGTCAAGCCCGGTGACACCGAGCATGCCGATCAATTCGGGCCGCGGGGCACGCGAACGGTCCAGATCGGCCTAACGGGACAGGAAGCGGCATCGCTTCGGGAATGGGAGCCGGCAGCGCGCCAGTGGCGCTGGACGCATGGGGGCCCGGCGGTGCCCGCGTTCCTCCGTCTGCTGGCGCTGCTCCGGACGAGCCCGAACGATGACGTCCTCCTCGAGCGCGGCGTGACCGACGTGCTTTCGTCGCTGCGCGAGCTGGCCGACGAGACGCGCCGCGAGCCGCCGCGGTGGCTCGCGCGAGTGCGCGAGGAAATGGACGACGTGGGCTCGGGCGTGCGGGTCCGCGACATTGCCGCACGTGCGGGCGTTCACCCGGTGTACCTGGCGAGGCAGTTCCGTCGCTACTTCGGCTCGTCGGTCGTGTCGTACCTTCAGCGCGGTCGGGTGACGCGCGCGGCCGACCTCATCGCATCATCCTCACTGCCTCTTTCGATGGTCGCCTTTCAGGCGGGTTTCGCCGATCAGAGCCACTTGAATCGCTCCTTCCGGAGCGGCACCGGCTTCACCCCGGGTGGGTACGCCGGTTTCATCCGTTCAAGACCGGGCCCGGCCTGATCGGCAGCTTTTAGCTTCCCTATCCCGGTGCTCCGATGATTCGCCTGGCTTTCCTCTCGCTCGTGCTCGGCTGCGCCGGCACGCAGTACTCGACTCCCTCGACGACCTCGACCACGTCGACGACCGCTGCTCTCGACTCCACGCTCACCGCGCTCTTCGCCCTCGACCTCGCACCGGGGATGTCGATCGCGGTCGTGCGCGACACACAGGTCATCTACGCGAAGGGCTTCGGGTGGGCCGACGTCGAGGCGCAACGCCCGGTCACGCCGGAGACGATCTTCTACATCGCCTCGACGACCAAATCGTTCACCGGGCTCGCCGCCGTGTTGCTCGATGAACAGGGCCGTCTCGATCTCGACGCGCCGCTCAGCCGCTACCTGCCCGCGGCGAAGCTCCAGGCGCCGCTCAGCCCCGACTCCATCACGCTGCGGTCGCTGCTCTCGCACACGCACGGCATCGACAACGATGGGCCGATCGTCTTTCGCACCGCCTTCAGCGGCGAGCATACGAACGACCGGCTCGTCGCGCTCCTCCCCTCGCACCCGGCCGCCAAGACCGGACGGGACTACGTCTACGGCAACATCGGCTACAACATCGCCGCGCTTGCCATGGACGCGACGACCGGCGCAAGCTGGCGGGACGTCCTGCAGCGTACGATCTTTCAGCCGTTAGGCATGACGAGCACGAGCGCGTACGTCTCTCGCATGCCGCGTGAGCGGCTGGCGCAGCCCTATCGCCGGGAGCCGACGGGCTTCGCGCGCGCCCCGTACAGCAAGGGTGATGCGAACATGCAGGCGGCAGGAGGTCTCGTCTCCAGCGCCGTGGACATGGCACGCTGGCTGGAGGCGCACATCAACGGCGGTGTCGTCGACGGCCGCCGCGTCTTCCCGGCGAGCGCGATCGCCGAGACGCACCGGCGGCAGGCGACTGTCCGCGCAAACGCTCGTGGGCTGTTGCTCAACGGCTACGGATTTGGATGGCAGATCGGCACGCTCGGTACCGATACGGTTCTTACGCACGGCGGCGGCTTCCTCGGATTCAGCACCAGCATGTCGTTCATGCCCCAGCGACGGATCGGCGTGATCGTCATGACGAACGAGAACGGAACCGGCTCGGCGCTGGCCGAGCTCGCCGCGCGCGCGGTATACTCGCGGCTCATTAATGGAGCGGGATTCTCCGCCGACTCGCTCGCGCGTCTTCGAACCGAGGCCGAAGGGTTCCGTGAGCGTGTGGCAACCGACCGCGCGCGGCGCGCTGCACGTCCGCAAACGCTGCCCTTCCCGCTGGAGGCGTATGCGGGTACGTACGAGAACGAGCTCTACGGGCGTCTCGTGTTCAGCGTCGTGAACGGCAAGCTCGAGGCACGCGCCGGCGAGGCGTGGAGCGCGGTGGAGGTTTTTGATGGTGCGCAGAATGCGCTTCGGGTGGAGCTCACGGGGTCGGGGAGCGTGGCGCGTTTTGAGTTCGACGGCAATCGCGCGGTCGCCGTGGAGGTGTCGGGGGTGAGGTTTGGGCGCATTTGACTAGGTGTCAGGAGTCAGGGGTCAGGGATCAGGGGGTTGTAGGGAACGGCGGGGAGCTGGTGATTCGAGGCGCTTGGCGAGTCGTGTCAGCATGCGGCCGAGCTCATCGCAGAGCCCTCTTACCCTCTCCAGTGATTTCGCGTCGAGGTATTTCAGCACGATGAGGATCTCGAAAAGGGTCTCGAGTTCCCGAAGCGAGCCGGCGGCGATCCAGACGTGGTGGCGATAGTCTCCGCGCGACGAGCGCCCGTGACCCTCGGCGATGTTGGCTGGTACGGATATAGCGGCCCTTCGGATTTGAGCTGTTAGGCCAAAGCGCTCATCCGCTGGCAGCTGCTGTCCTACCTTGTAGGACTCGATGACCAGGCGGATCCCGAGCTGCCAGACGTGAAGGTCGCGATAGCTGCGGATCACGAGGGAATGGGATCAGGGACGGGTTCAGGGTAAGCGATCTCTCCCACTCGACGGGACCGATCCCATTCACCTCCAACCCCCTGATCCCTGACTCCTGACTCCTGACCCCTCGGTTTACACAAGTCTTACTTGACTAGGAATCAGGCCCCTGCTAGATAGCTAGCAGCCTGCTAGATATCTAGCATTTCCACAGCCCCGGATTCCTCATGATCCTGCCTCAAACCAAGCTGCCCCGCCGAGAGCGCGAGATTATGGACGCGCTCTACCAGAGCGGTGAGGCCACCGTCAACGAAGTCATTGAGCGGATGCCCGACCCGCCCAGCTACTCGGCGGTGCGCGCCACGCTTCGCGTCCTGGAGGACAAGGGCCTCGTGAAGCACAAACAGGACGGGCCCCGTTATGTCTATCTGCCGGCGATCCCGACCCACAAAGCGGGGTTCGCCGCGCTCAAGCATCTCGTGCACACGTTCTTCGATGGGTCTGCCGAGCAGGCGCTCGTAGCCCTCGTGCAGATGTCTGACGCCAATCTCACCCCCGCCGAACTCGAGCGGCTCTCGGATCGGATCGGTAAGGCCAAGAAGGAGGGACGGTAAAATGGAGCGCTTCGTGAGCTGGATCCCGACGATGATCGACACGGGCGCAAAGGGCGCCCTGCTCCTCATCGCGATTTTCGTTGTCACGCGACTCATGCGTGGCGCCTCGGCCGCGACGCGGCATGTCGCGTGGGCCGCGGGCATCGTGGTGCTCATCGCGCTTCCCGTCCTCTCGGCGGTGCTGCCCCGTCTCGAGGTGGTGCCCGTTCCCGCGCCAGCGGTGGAGCAGGTGACGCCGCCGCCGGCGCCGGCCGCATCCCCTGAGGAGAATACAGAGACGAGGCGGCCCAAGCGCGCCGTCTTCGCCAGCAATGACGCGGCGCTTCCCAATGCCGAGGAGCTCGCGGCACGCCTGGTGTCGGGCACGAGCGATCCGGCGCTTCCCGCAGCCGAAGCCTGCCCGCTGTTCTCGCGGTGCACGGTCGCTACGGTCGCGGCGATTTCGCCAGCGGAAGGCTTCGTCACCCTGTGGATCATCATTGCCATCGCGTTGCTGGTGCGTCTCGCGATCGGGGCGATCTCGGCGCGCATGCTCGTCAGCCGGGCAGTGCCGGTCCGCGACCCGTCGTGGCGTCAGCTGTTGAGCGATGCGCAGGAGATGGCGGGCGTAAGCGGCACCGTCCGTCTCTATGAAAGCACCGACGTCGGCATGCCGGTGACGCTGGGCATTCTGCGCCCAACGATCGTCATGCCGCCGGTGGCGACGTCGTGGAGCGAGGAGCGCCGCCTTACCGTCCTCGTGCACGAGCTGGCGCACGTCCGTCGGAATGACGTGGCGACATGCCTCGTGTCACGCATTGCGTGCGCGTTGCATTGGATGAATCCGCTCGTGTGGCGCGCCGCGCGCAAGCTGCGGGACGAGTGCGAGCGTGCTTGCGACGATCTCGTGATTCGCTCCGGGATGACGGCATCCACGTACGCCGATGACTTGCTCGACATCGTGCGCAACGCGGGGACCTCGCGGTCGCCGGCGGTGGCGTTGCCAATGGCACAGCGGTCGGACTTCGAAGGACGCCTGCTCGCGATCCTCGATCCGATCAGCCCGCGGCGCGCGCCGTCGCGTGTCCGCTCGTTGGCGGTCGCGGTGTTCGTGGCGGCGATCGCGATGCCCCTGGCGGCGATGGCGCCCGCCCCGGTCAGCGATGCGAACGATGCGGCTGCCGAGGAAACGGTCGCCTACGATGAGGGCACGGGTAGCGGGGAAGGCACCGGAATCGGCGTCGGCGAAGGCGAAGGCGAAGGCCTGGGCGTAGCCGAGACCGTGAAGTCGGCGTTCGAAAACCTCGGCGTGGATCTTGGCTCACTGAGGAACGAGATCGTCGGCAACGTGACCGCGAGTCTCGAGACGGCGAAGAACGTCGCGGAAAACTACGCGAGCGACATGGCGTTCCGTTTTGAGATTCAGGCTCCGGAGGCCGAGCAAGTTCCGCAGCCCCCACAGCCGCCGGCGCCGATGTCGCGCGAGCAGTCGAGGCAGCAACACCAGGACAGGCAGGATAAGCAGGACTCGCGTGTCAGCGAGCGCGCCGTGGCCGGATTGTCAGCGGCGCTGAGTGATGCGGACCCGCTCGTTCGGCTCGCGGCCGCCGAGGGCCTGGGCGGTATCGAGGATCCGCGCGCCGTCGAAGCGCTGAGTCGGGCGCTGCGGTCGGACGAGAGCGTCGAAGTGCGTCGCATGGCGGCGTGGGCGCTCGGTGAGATCGAGGACGCGGCCGGTGTGCCGGCGCTCTCGGATGCCCTTCGTTCCGATAAAGATGAGGAAGTTCGGCGGATGGCCGCCTGGGCGTTAGGCGAGATCGAGAGCGCCACCGCCGTCGAAGCGCTGGGCGCCGCGCTCAAGGATTCCAGCCCCGAGGTGCGCAAGACGGCCGTGTGGGCGCTGGGCGAGATCGAGTCACCCAATGGCGTGCCGCACCTGTTGCCCTTCCTGAAGGACGAGAACGCCGAAATTCGGCACCAGGCTGCGTGGGCGTTAGGCGAGATCGAGAGCCCACGCGCGGTCGAGGCCCTGGCGGCAGCAATCGGGGATCGCGATCCCAAGGTGCGCGAGACGGCGGTATGGGCTCTTGGCGAGATCGAGGATGCGACGGCGGTCGCCGCTCTGTCGAAGGCGCTGTCGGACGCGAACGTCGGCGTTCGCCGGAAGGCGGCGTGGGCGCTGGGAGAGATCGACCTCAGCGGTGAGGCGCCGCCGGCGCTGATCGAAGCCACGCGTGACCAGGATCGTGAAGTTCGGAAGATCGCGGCGCACGCGCTTGGCGAGATCGGTGATCCGGCAGCTGTCGGCGTACTGGCCGTGCTGGCGCGTGGACAGGACAATGCGCTGCGCTACGCCGCGGTGCACGCACTCTCGGAGATCGAGGATTCGGCCGCCGTCGAAGTGCTGGTGGAGCTGCTGAAGGATGCGGATCCGGAAGTGCGGAAAATCGCGGCCCAGGCATTGGGGAAACGGTAAATGAGAACGCGAACTGGAGCGGCCACGCCGCTGGTCGTCGCGGCGCTGGTCATTAGTGCCGGCGCCATTGCCGTCGCGGTGGCTCCGCGGGCCGCGCGGTCCGTGATCATGGGTGAAGCGCTCGTGGTCGTGGACGAGATCGTGACGCCGGATCAAGGCACGCCGATGCGTGCGACGGCGGCGGCGTCGCAGGACGATGCGGAGAACGTGGCGGCACTCATCGCCGCGGTGCGCAATGCCAACCCGATTCTCTGCGAGCTCGCTTCGCGCGGCGCAATGTGGAACGGCAACTGGCAGTACGTTGGTCCGGCGACGCCGCTGCGTGCGCGCAGCGCTGGGGACATGGACCTGGTGCGCTTCGCGGCGAGCTCGCCGAAGGGACGGGAAGTGATCGCCCCGTTGCGCGCCGCGCTCGGGGATCCTGATCCCTGCGTTCGCCGATTCGTCGCGCCCCTCCTCGGACGCACGCAGCAGGACGCGGCCGTCCAGACGCTGGTCACGGCGCTGCGCGACGAGAACCCGATAACTCGTGAGGCAGCCGCGGTCGGATTGCGCTTCGCCGAGAATCCGAGCACGATCGATCCGCTGACGCGCGCGCTGGAAGACCGGGAGTCCTCGGTCCGCGCTGCGGCGGCGTGGGCGCTCGGCGAGATCGAGGATTCGCGCGCGATCCCCGCGCTCGAGCGCACGTTGAAGGACGCGGAGCCACTAGTGCGTATCAACGCGGCGTGGGCCCTGGGCGAGATCGAGGACCCGGCCGCAATCCCGGCGCTCACGGCGTTGCTTCGTGAGGACCGTGATCCGGAAGTGCGGCGGATGGCGGCGTGGGCGTTGGGGAACATTGAGTAGCGCTTCTTGCGCCACGAGCCGGACTGCTATCACCACAGAGGCACAGAGGGCACAGAGAAGGGCGAACTAGTGCTGCAGTAGTTCGCCCTTCTCTGTGCCCCTGTGCCTCTGTGGTGATAGCAGTCCGGCTCGTGGCGCCAAGAACTCAACCCCGGAATTCCTCCGCCTCGTACCTCTTCCCCGTGAGCTCGATCGCCGCCTTACGCGCGAGCCACAGGAACACGCCGGTGCGGTCCTCCGGGGCTGGGACTGACTTCGGGTCTTCGCTCGGGAACGCGTCGGCGCGCATCTCCGTGCGAAGCGGGCCCGGATTGACGATGAACACTCGGATTCCCTGTGCCTTCAGCTCGACGGCATAGGTTGCGGCGACGGCGTCGACGGCCACTTTCGAGACGTAGTACGCACCCCACCGCGGCCGCGCCTGCTCGACGATACCGCTCGAGACGAAGATCACCGCGGCGTTGGGCGCGAGCGTTGGCAGCAGCCGTTGCGTAAGGAGAAAGGGACCGCGGACGTTCGTAGCAATTACCTCGTCCCACGTGTCGAGCGGGTACTTCGCCAACTCGACGCGGTCGCCGAGCGCACCGGCATTATGGATCACGACGTCGAGGCGTGCTGCATTCTGATTCGAGTCGCTCGAGGATCGCCTCGGCCCCCTCTTCGGTAGCGGCATTTGAGCGGAGGGGGCGGATGTTGAGCTTCGCGTCATTGGCCTCCGTGGCGAGCGTGGCAAGCGATGTCTCGTTCCGCCCCGTGCCGTAGACCACGTATCCCGCGCGCGCGAAGTCGAAGGCAAGCGCGCGCCCAAGCCCCCGCGTGGCACCGGTGATGAGAGCTATTGGCATTTGAGGAGTACGCAGTTGTAGTTGACCCTGCCAGCCGCTCGGTCGTCGAATCCTAGATGAGCTCACCCTCGTTTCGAAAGGTTCTTCTTCTCGTGCTCGTCCTCGGCTGCGCCAAGGACGCGAGCTACGCGCGCGGGCGCGGTCTTGTGGTCGCACAGCTATCGGCGACTGAGCGGGCGAAGATCTACGCCGCCTCGCTCGGAGGGGCCTTCGATCTCGATCCCGGGCTGTCGCTTCTCGTCGACACGACGATGCTCAGCCGCGTGGGTGGCGAGGGCCCCGGCGACGCGTTAGGTACCGACGTGCGCGCCGCCCTGCGCGGCACCGGCGTCACCAAAGGGGAGTGCAGCCCGGAGCGGCGAGCTCCTACGCGAACGCCGGTGTGCCGAGCGGACCTCCCCGGCTATGTCGTGCGCTTCTCGGAGGTGTTCGCGATGGCCGGCGACTCCGTGCAGACTCACCTGCTGGCGGATCGGTACGACACGCCAGCGACCGGCGAGCACAATCGGTTCCGGATCGAGCAGGCCTACCAGCTCGTAAGGCGGAACGGCAGCTGGAGCGTCGTGCGGAAGGCACGGATAGACTAGGGATCAGGAGTCAGGGGTCAGGAATCAGGGGGTGTCAGGGGGAAGGTTGGAGGAGAACGGCTCGCGCGACTCCTGAAACCTCTTCCCTGACACCCCTATGTCTCAAAGAACGCCACCATGAACCAGCGGCGTCGGTCGTGCCACCTCTTCCGCAGTACCAGACCAGCTTCGCGCGCACAGCCCTCGAGCTCGGCGGGGGAATACTTGTAGGACGACTCCGTCCAGATCGGCTCCCCCTGCTCGAAGAGGAAACGCTCGCCATCGACCTCTGCCTCATGCGTCTCGAGGCTGACGAGATGCATCTCGACCCGATTCGCGACCGGATTGTAGTACGCGTAGTGCCGAAAACGATCGACGTCGAAGGTCGCACCGAACTCACGGTTGAGCCGTACCAGCGCGTTCTTGTTGAATGCGGCGGTGACGCGTCTCGCGTCGTTGTACGCCGCATGGAGGATGGTAGGGTCCTTTCGCAGGTCGACGCCGAGCAGCAGTCCCCCGCCGGACCCAACGACGCGTGCGATCTCGCGGAGAAGCGCGACTGCCTGCGGAGGATGGAGATTGCCGATCGTCGAGCCGGGAAAGAACGCGACCCGTCGTGCACGGCGTGTCGTGTCGGGCAGGTCGGGAAGACATAGCCCGCGGGTGAAGTCGGCCTCGAGCGGGATGACGTCCAGGGTCGGGTATTCCTCAGTGAGCTCGCGCGCGACGCGGGCGAGCTGCTCCGCCGAAATGTCGATGGGCACGTAAGCGGCCGGACTCTCGAGATGATCGAGCAGCACGCGAACTTTGAGCGCCTCGCCACTTCCCGGCTCGATGACAAGCGCATTCGGCCCGATGAGCGCCGCCATCTCCGCCGCGTGTGCCTGCATGATCTCGCGCTCGGTGCGCGTGACATAATACTCGTCGAGCTTGGTGATCTCCTCGAACAGGCGCGCACCGGTGTCATCGTAAAAGAGCTTTGGCGGCAGCGTCTTCGGATTCGCGCGAAGCCCGGCGTGAACCTCCCGCCGCAGCCGCTCCTGCGCTTCCTCCGGGGTCTCGATATGGGGCCCGCGCGCGACGGGACGAATGGCGGTCATGCTTCAGACGTTACGCATTCCCCGCACCGTCTCACGAAGAACGAGGGGTCAGGAGTCGGGAGTCAGGGGGTCAGGGGGTGTCAGGTTGAAGGTTCGAGGCGAACGGCTCTCGCGACTCCTGAAACCTCTTCCCTGACACCCTCTGACCCCTGACTCCTAGCTCCTAGTTGGAAATCGCAAATCTCCACGACCGCTCGGCGCCCGGCGGCAGCGGCGGAACGACGAAACGCAGCGTGCCCGCTTCCGACTTTAGCGCACGTGCGGAGCCGGACACTCGCTCGCCGTCGCCGAGTGTTACGCGCGCGACCAGACCGCGCACCGTGTCGCGACCGGTGTTGCGGAGGTCGACCCGGAGCCCACGTGCGTCGACGCGGGTTGCGCGAGTCGTCACCGCGGCGCGAGCGCGCCACCAGTCGACGACGTCGCTCGCGGTCGTGAGCCATACCGCGGTGTCGGCGTGGATGCGGCGGGCGATGCGCGCGAGCGCGGGGACGAGCTCGGGACGCGCGAGCAGCTGCGAGTGATAGCTCAGCAGATAGAGTCCCCCGAGCGCGCGGACCTTCTGGTATTCACCCAGATACTCCTTCACGACTTCGTCCAGGCTGCCCCGTGAGGCGAGGCTGGCGGCGTCGAAGTCATTGACGTTGGCGCGACCAAGCAGAACGATCGTGTCGCCGTTCACCTCGAGCAGCTCGGGCGCCGCCGCTCTCGAATTGTTGGCGCCGAACACGTACGTGCCCCCCGCCTCGATCCAGGCGGCAAGCGTCGCCTTGTCGAACTGTTCCTCCGGAGGACGCAGCCCGGCCACCGGCGCGCCGAGCAGATCGCGCAGGTGAACCTGCGTGAGAGCGAGGCGGCGGCGCTGGACATCAGCGGGCTCGCCGCCGAGCAAGCGATGGTTCTCGCTGTGCGTGCCGATCTCATCCTCTTCCGCGATCGCTCTCGTCAGGCGCTCGTGTCGCCGGGCCAGCTCCGACGTCAGAAAGTACGTTCCTCGGACGCCGGCCGCGCGCAGCGAATCGAGTGCATACTCGGCGTTCGCGAACTGGTCCTCGACGTCTTGTGCCAGCACCGCCGCGGCGCGCTTTCCCTCCGGCCATGGCTCGAGCTCGGCCGTCGGAATGCGCGCAGCCCAGGCGACGGCGTTGCGCACCAGCAGCTGCGCGATCGTTCGATCCCAGGGCAGATCATTCACGCCGGTCAGCTCGAAGCTCCAGTATGCCACCGGGGCTCTCGCGTATCGCGAGCGAACCACGGCGCCATCGACCAGCTGAACGCCACGTGCCGGCTCGGGTCGCAGCGCGAACGACGAAAAGAACGCGTCGCGCCCCGCGCGGCGCAGCGCCACGTAGGGCGCGGGATCGAGCTCGAGGCGTGTCCCAGGCGGAATTCCAATCGCGAGCGCGCTGCCGTTCGGGAATGTGACGTAGGCAATGTCGCGCGTCTCGATCGTCTCGACGCGCGACGCGCCGGTGAGCGCGACGAGGAGCCCGTAGCCAATGGGGCGGCAGCGCGCGTCCTTGGTGCCGATGGCGCCGGTGATGACCAACCCTTGACCGCGCGCGCCGGCGCGATCGATCGCCTCGCGTGTGGCGACGCTCAGACAATGCGCCGAAGGAATGACGAGTACTCGGGCACTACTCGACCCGATCTCGGCGGGCGCGACCACGCGCACGTCGGCGCCGGTCGCTTGCAGCGTCGTCGTCCAGCGATCGATGATCGAATCGTAGGACGCGCTTTTGGTGAAGTACGATGCGGCGGCCGGATCGCGCACGAGCGCCACTCGCACCGGCGATGAGAGCGTCGCGGGAGGAAGGATCGACGGCATTGGGATGACGGTGGTCGACCCCGCGAACCGCCGCGGGCCGACGCTCTCCGCGGGCTTGCGATCGCCCCGTGCCGCGAGCGCGACGGAGACGCCGACCACGGTAAGCCCGACGAGGACCACCCAGCGAACGCTACCGCGCGGTGTCATCATCCTCGACGCCGAGCGTAATTCGCTCGAAATACACCGGCTCGTCGCTCGACGCCTGGCTGTCGAGCTTCGGCCGCCGCGACTCGCGCCACTTGTACGCGGCGTAGCTCCCCATTGCGAGGAAGATCGTGACGAGAAAAGCGACGAGGATGATGGTGGAGAAGAGTTTTTCGATGGTCATGGTTTCCAAGGGCGCTAGGGGCGCTAGGGGCGCTAGGGGCGCTAAGGGGAGAGCAGTTCAGCGCCCTTAGCGCCTCTAGCGCCCTTAGCGCTCAGATTCTTCCCACTCTTTCCAGCTTCCCCCACGTCATCCGCACGCGGGCGAACTCCTCCACCGTCGCGAACATCTTCGCCACGTCGATCAACGTGATGAAGAAGAAGCGATAGGGAATAGCGAGCGGGACGAGGGTGATGTCCTCCTCTTCCATCGCCACGGTGTGCAGCGCCGCGGCGAGGTCGAGCATCGTCAACAGAAGCCACCAGTGGAGCACCATTGAGGCGGCGCCCAGCGAGAGCGCTGCGATCGCGAACAACAGATTGCCGACGACGTTCACCACCGGCCATACGATCGCCTCGAACAGGAGCGCCTGGAGCGAAAGCCACACCGCCGTGTCGCCGCGCGGACGTGCCAGCCAGTCGCCCCGCTTTCGGAGGGCCTGAAGGATTCCGCGCGTCCAGCGATAGCGCTGCTTGAGCAGCTCGTGCACCGTCTCCGGCGCTTCCGTCCACGCGATCGCGCCATCCTCGTAGACGATCTGCCAACCGGCGCCGAGGATCTTGATGGTGACGTCGGCGTCCTCGGCGAAGGTGTCGGTGTCGTATCCGCCGACTCGCGTGAGGACTTCACGCCGGAAGACACCGATCGGGCCGGGAATGATGTTGACGACGCGCAGAAATCCCTGCGCGCGCCGCGGAAGGTTCAGCCCCTGGATGTACTCGAGCGCCTGGAGCCGCGTCCACAGCGTGCCGCGATTGACGACCTTCACGTTGCCCGCGACGGCGCCGATGCGCGGATTCCGGAAGTGACGCATTGCTCGCCGCAGTGTGTCACGCGACAATCGGGAGTCCGCGTCCATGCACAGCACGAATGGTGAGGACGCGGCCGCCAATCCCGTGTTGAGCGCGCTCGCCTTGCCGGCGTTCGCCTTTCGGATGACGCGAACCGTCGCGGCGCCGTGCATCCCCTCGAGGGTGCAGGCGCGCTCGTAGGTGTCATTGGTCGAGCCGTCATTGATGACGATGATCTCGAACGACGGCCAATCCAGCTCGAGCAGACTCCCGATCGCGGCCTCGATGACGGGTCCTTCATTGAAGGCAGGCACGAGAATCGACACGGGAGCATCGACGACGGTTCCGCATTCCGCATCCCGCATTCCGATGTGATGCAGGTAGCTCAGCCAGAGCAGCACCACGTACCTGGCGACGAGGAGGATCAAGAAGGCGAGCAGGAATGTCACGCCGATCCTGAGGACGACGCTCTCGGCCTCGATCGCGAAGCGCGCATGCAGCCAGAACACCGCAGCCGCGATGACGAGCAGCACGATCGAGATCGGCGCGGCGTGCGCGAGCCGGCGGCGCGTGATCATGGCGTGCTCAGCCGAATCCGGAAGCTCCCGCCCCAGCGCTGGTAGTCCCCGTCCCGTCCCCGGCCGTACCACGACGTGAGGCCCGCGTCCCACCCGGAGGCGCGATACGTCAGCTCGCCTTCGGCAGAACCATGGAAGGCGTAGCTGGTCGTGACCGTCGTATCCAGCTGCGAGCTGCGCGCAAAGCCCGTGAGGAGCCGGCCCACGTATGACAGCCCGCGATCCCGACGCGCCGATGCCTCCAGCCCTAACGAGTGCGCCATGTAGTGCGTCGGATCCCAGTAAAACGCGCTGCGTTCCTCGAAGCGGAGGTCGCTCGCGACGTAGAGCGCCGACATTGCGTCACCGAGCGGGTACCGCACTGTCGTCGTGAAGGCGGGCCGCGAGTTGCCGTCGGTGAGACGCATGATGTCGGCGACGATCCCGAAATCGACGACGCCGACGGCGCCTGCCAACCCGTAGATCTGGCGGGTGGCCATGATCGATGCGTCGACGGTCTCTCCCGGCTCGATCTCATCGCTGGTCGCCAGCGCGCGAGCGGTCATCAGAAGCGGGAACGCCAGCTCGCGCTTCACCTCCGCCGAGGCTCGCCACGAGCGCCACCATCCGATCACCCCGACACTGCCGTATCCCGTCTCCGTGGTGCCGCCATGGCGAAGCATCCCTCCGCGGGCGCTGAGCCGCGCGAACGGAAGGCCTACCGTCGCTCCCAGGTCGGCTCCGAAGCCGTAGCTCTCGCGCGTATAGAGATCGTATTTCGCGGCAACGCGTCGCTGCTCGACGCCGATGCTGGCGGCCGCGAGTCGTCCCAGCGGCATGCCGTAGCGTCCGCCGCCGCTGACGTACGAGAAGCCGGTGTTGTCCGCGGCGAGCTCGGCACGCCCTACCCAGCCGACCGCATCGCCTTCGGGGGCCGCGCCAAGCGAGGGGCGCGCCTCGCGCTCGATGAGCGCGATGAGATCGCGAATCTCCCTGCCGGCCGAGTCGGTCCCTGCGAGCTGCAGCGCGCGCTCATACTCGGCGCGCGCCGCGCCGAGCTGGCCGTTCCACCGGCGCAGCTCCCCCCGTACGAAGTACGCTTCGGCAGTCGGACACATTGCGATCGCGGACGCGAGATCGCGCTCGGCGCCATTGTGGTCACGCATGGCGACGCGGAGCTTCGCGCGCTCGACGAGCCACGCCGGGGACGGGAAGCGCAGGAGCAGCGTGTCGTACTGCGCCAGCGACGCGCGACGTTCGCCAGCCAACCAGAGCGATCGCGCATAGTCGTGGCGGAGCGCGGTGTCCGAGGGCGCCCGGGAGATGGCGCGGCGATACAGAGGCAACGCCGTCGCGAAGCGCTTCGCATCCGCATTCGCCGCGGCCGCCTCCTGCGCGAGATCGTCGCGCGCGCCTCCGCGGAAGATCGTGTCGAACTGGTCGGCTGCCTGACGAGACCTCCCTTCGCGCGCATAGGCGCGCGCGAGCTGAATGCGATACGGGAGATGCCCCGGGTCATGCGCCACCCACGACCGTGCCTCGCCCGAGGACGGATCGAGCGCGGCGCGGACGGTTCGCGTGAGCTGCTCGACCTCGGCGTGGCCAGGCCTCAGGGCGCGCAGCCGCGACAGCTCGTTCTCGGCGTCGCGATGCCGTTTGGACCACGCGAGCGCGCGGGCCAGGCCCATGCGATACTCGAAGCGGCTCGGCTCCGCGCTGACGAGGCGGCGGTATTCCGCGATGGCTTCATCGTACTTCTTCGATTGAAGGAGCACGGCCGCATACTCGGCGCGAATGCGCCGCGTGTCCCCCTGACGTTGCGCGGGGAGTGCGGCTGGCAGCGTTGCCAGCAGCACTCCGATCACGAGGCAGTGCTTCACCGGGCGCGTTCCTTGAGCGCGAGCACCTCGCGATACCACCGGAGGGATTCGTCGTTCCGGCCGACCTGATTCGTCAGGCGGGCGAGGTCGAGGAGCGCTTCACTGTCGCGCGGATGGCTCGCGACCCAACGCTCGAGCTCGGCGATCGCCTTCGCGTTCTCACCGCGTTTGGTCAGCGCGAACACGCGGTCGTCGAGCGCCTGACGCTCGGGCGTGCGCCAGTCGCCGCGCGCGCGATACTCGTCCGCGGTCAGCAGGCGAGCGTTCTTACGCCGCCACGCAGCATTGTCCGCGGCGAACCGGCGATAGTCCTCGGGCGACGGGGCGATCGCGCGATCGACCCCGACCTTGAGCGGCCCCCCACTGGATGCCGGGAGCACCAGCATCGCACGCGTCGGCGTCGCGCCGAGGTGACTGTACGCGTACGCGGCACCGGTCGTCAGGATGACGATGCCGAGGCTGAACAGCATGGCGTAGCGGTCGCGAATCATGCGGAGGCGCGAGTCGCGAGTCGCAGTCCATCGCCGCCGCCCACGATGCCGCGTCCACCTTCGATGCGGAACTCGACGGGCGCTCGTGAGGCACCGGAGAAGCGCGTCTTGAGCGCCTCCATGCGCCGCCCCCGCTCCGTATGCGCATTGAAGCGCACGACGGCCGCCGCGCGTTGGAGGAGCGCGTCCACCCGCAGATCATCCGTCCGGGCGACGTCTCCCGGGTACGTGACGAGCGAGGTCGCCCCCGTCGACTCGAGCCACCGTGCCAGCGCCCCGACTGGAGCGCTCGACGTCGGCGAGACCTCCATGAACGCCGCCATGGAGTCCACGGCGATGCGCGTGGGCAGCTTCCACCCCACCAGCGAGCGCAGCTCATCGAACACCGACTCGGGCTCGGCCGCCTGGCGATAACGGCGCGCGAAATCGCCGCGACAGCGCAGAATGGTCAGTTGTCCCGCGCGCACCGCGTCGCCGAGGCGCATGCCGAGATAGCGTCCGAGAGCGGAGATGTCGGCGGCGTCATCCTGGGTGAGGAGGAGGGCCGTCGATCGCTCCGCGACTGCCGCGTACGCGAACTGAAGCGCCGCGATCGTTTTCGCGGTGCCGGTTGTGCCGCAGATCACATGAATGCGGCCGGGAACGAGAGCTCCGAGCAGGGCATCGAGTGGCTCGATGCCGCTGGGCAGGGCCCCGTCGAAGAATGGATCGTCGGTGGACATATCCCGCGTGCAGCCTGGCACGTTGATTGAGCTTGAATCCGAGCCTTCCTACTCTTTCAATTGGCGTGCCCTCATGCGGCGTTTCACATTGGTTGTTGTCTTCTTTGTCACGGTCGTCGCCTGCACGGCGCTCGGCGGAAGCGTTCAGGAGCGTAAGTCGTTCTGGGCGTTCACCGGACCGTGGGATCCGCTGAGCGACGCGAGCCTTCGCGCCAACGCGTCGCGACTCGACGCCGCGGTCACGGGATGGATCGCGCTCGACAGTTTGACCGGAGAGCCGCTGCTACCGTCCGCGTACGCGGACACGATGCGCCTCGCCTCGGGGACACCGCGGCGGTTTGGCCTGGTGACCTCGTGGCACGGACAGGGTTTTCATGCGACATCGATTCGAGCGTTGGGGTCCGATCCCGCGCGTCGCGGTCAGGTCGCCGGCCGCATTGCGCGCTATGCCCAGTCCATGCGCTACACCGGGCTCGTCCTGGACTTCGAGACGCTCGAGGGACGCGACGTGCCCGCGCAGCTGGCGGTGGTGCGCGCGATCGCCGATTCGGCGAAAGCGCGTGGCGTGACGACGGTCGCCGTCGCCATCCCCGCCGAGCCTGACGAGGCGTACCCGACGCGCGAGCTGGCGGGCGTTGCCGACTTCGTGCTGGTGATGCTCTACGACCAGCACTGGCCGGGCTCGCCAGCGGGACCGATCTCCGCCCCCGACTGGGTGTCGCGCAATCTGTCGCGCGTCGTCACCGAGGTTGGTGCCTCACGAGTCATCGCGGGGTTGCCGCTCTACGGGTATCACTGGGTGAAAGGCAAGCCGGGTGTCGGCGTTTCCTACGCGACGGGAATGCGCAACGCTCAGCGCGACTCCATGGTGATGACCCGTGACTCCGTATCGAAGACGGTGCGCGGCAGCCGCGGGAATGGCAATTCTGCCATATGGCTCACCGACGCGACCCTGCTCGAGGAGTTGATGCAGGGCGCCGGGAAATTAGGGGTGACGCGGTTCGCGTTCTGGAGGCTTGGACAGGAGGATCCGGCAGTTTGGTCAAAGCTGTCGAGGTCGTAACTCGCCGTACGCACAACAAAACCAACAGCCCTTTAACGCGGGTCGGCTACGTTCTTGCTCTCCGTACGGCCATGGCGACGGCTCCTCTCAAGGGTGTCCTCCTGGACATTGACGGCACGCTCCTCGATAGCAACGACGCCCACGCGGCGGCGTTCACGCGCGCGTTCGCCGAGCACGGGCTCGACATCCCCTTCGACCACGTGCGGCCACTCGTCGGCATGGGAAGCGACAAGCTCATTCCCTCGCTCACGGGCTTCGAGCACGACACCCGCGAAGGCAAGGCGATCGTCGAGCGGAAGAAAGGGATCTTCGAGCAGCGCTACCTGCCGGATCTCAAACCGACGCCGGGCGCTCGCGCCCTGCTCGAGCGGTTGCTCGCCGACGGCCTGGCACTGGTCGTGGCCACATCGGCCGGTGGCGACGAGATGAAGGGTTTACTCGAGCAGGCGGGGATCGAGGATCTGATCCATGCGGCGACCTCGTCAGGCGACGTCGACAATTCCAAGCCCGATCCGGATGTCATTGGCGCCGCCACGAAGAAGAGCAAGCTGAAACCGGGCGAGCTCGTCATGCTCGGCGACACGCCCTACGACATTGAGGCGGCCACAAAAGCCGGCGTTCGCACGATCGCGTTACGCTGCGGCGGATGGTGGGACGATGATGCGCTCGACGACGCGATCGCGGTGTACGAGGATCCGGGAGATCTGCTCGCGCATTGGCCGGTGATGCCCATCGCGAGGCGTCGAGCAAAACCACCGAAAGGGCGAACGACGGCCAAACGGTAGCTCGTCGGAACCCTTAGCTCCTCAAAGGCTCCGCCGATTCAGCTCATTCACCGCGTGGTCTGCCGCGCGGGCCGTCAACGCCATGTACGTCAGCGAGGGATTCTGACACGCCGTCGACGCCATGCAGGAGCCGTCGGTGACGAAGACGTTAGGTGCATCCCACACCTGATTCCACTTGTTGAGCACCGACGTCTTCGGATCGCGCCCCATGCGCGCCGTGCCCATCTCGTGGATGCCCATGCCCGGATAGTATTCGTCGTCGAACGTGTGCACGTCCTTGAGGCCGACCGCGGTGAGCATCTCGGCCATGTCTGCCGCCATGTCCTTCCGCATGAGCCGCTCGTTCTCGCCGATCGCGCAGTCGATCTTGAGGACGGGCAGTCCCCATTTGTCCTTCTTCGTCTCGTCGAGCGTCACCGTGTTGGCGTGATTCGGGAGCATCTCCCCGAAGGCGGTGGCGCCGAACGACCATCGCCCGGGCTCGGTCATCGCATCCTTGAACGCTCCGCCGACACCGAGCTCGGCTACGGCGCGCCACCACCCTTCGCGGCCGGCGCCGCCCTCGTACCCGAATCCGCGCAGATAGGGTCGCTTGTCGTCACCGAGGTTGCGATAGCGCGGGACGTAGGACGGATTCGGACGACGACCGTAGAGGTACTTGTCGTCCAATCCATCGACCTGGCCGGCTGCCCCGACGCGAAAGTGGTGGTCCATCAGGTTGTGCCCGAGCTCGCCCGAGCTGCTGCCGAGTCCACCCGGCCAGACATTGGTCGCCGAGCGCATGAGCAGCCAGGTGGAATTGAGCGTCGATGCGCACAGGAAGACGACCTTCGCCGTGTAGTCCGTCGTCTCATTGGTGATGGCGTCGAGCACGCGAACTCCCGTCGCGCGCTTGCGGTCGCGGTCGTACAGCACCTCGCTGGCGATCGCGAAGGGACGAAGCGTTAGGCGCCCGGTGCGCATGGCGGCCGGCAGCGTCGCCGACTGCGTGCTGAAATAGGCGCCGTACGAGCAGCCGAGCCAGCAGGCATCGCGGTATTGACACGCCCCTCGCCCGGGGAGGGGCTGGGTCAGATTCGCGGTGCGACTCGAGATCAGCCGGCGCTTTCCGCCGAAGCGACTCGTCAGGCGTGACGCGATCAGCTCCTCGGCGCAGTTGAGCGCCATCGGCGGCTGAAATTCACCATCCGGCAATTGCTCGAGGCCTTCCTTGGATCCCGCGATCCCGGCGAACCGCTCCGCGTGGCTGTACCAGGGCGCGATCTCGGCGTAGCGAATCGGCCAGTCGCTGGCGATGCCATCCTTGAGGTTGGCTTCGAAGTCGATGTCGCTGAGCCGAAAGCTGCACCGGCCCCACATGAGCGACCGGCCGCCGACCTGATAGCCGCGATACCAGTCGAAGCGCTTGACCTCGGTGTACGGAGAGTCCTGGTCGGATGCCCAGAAGTCGAGATTCTTCTCGTTGAGCGGAAAGTCGCGCTTGAGCACCGGGTAGCGGCGGATCATGTCCTGCGTGCGCCCGCCGCGATGCGGGTATTCCCAGGGCCCTTTGGTTGCGTTGACGTAGTCCTTGATGTGCTCGACGTTGCGCCCCCGCTCGAGCAGAAGGACGCGGAGCCCTTTCTCGGTGAGCTCCTTGGCCGCCCAGCCGCCGGATATCCCCGACCCCACCACGATCGCGTCGTAGCTCTGTGCTTGCATTGGCGTCGCCTTTCCTCGGAGTCGTCCCGGCTAATAGGGAGAAATGTCTCCGATGGCGCAATAGCGGAGCCCCCGCTGAAAAGAGCGGTAGCACAGAGACACACAGAGAAAGTTTCTGTCTCTGTGTGTCTCTGTGCTACTGCTTTTTGGAACGGCTCGTTGCGCAGAGGGCCCCGACCGCGGATCAAAACTCCAAACGCGAGATGAACTCGAAATCCCGCTTCATGCTTTCCAGCGGCGTCCCCGGATACGTCTCCTGCTCGACGAAGAGATGCTTTTCGTCGATCCGGTCGATGCTCGCGAGCAGCCGCGGGAAGTCGATGGCGCCCTTGCCCAGCTCGGTGTCCTGCGTCGCGCCGAGGCTCGGGACGTCCTTGATGTGGAACGACCAGTATCGGGGGCCGAAGCGCCGCATGTACTCGTGAGGGTCGAGGCCCGCCATGGCGATGTTCCCCGTGTCGAGCTGCATGCGGACGATCGCCGCATCGGTGCGATCCATCAGGACGTCGTACGGCACGACCCCGCCGACCGGCGTGAAGTCGTTGGCGTGGTTATGGAAGCCGACCCATACGCCGCGTTCTCGCGCGCGCCTTCCTGATTCGTTCAGGCGATCGGCCCAGCGACGGTAATCGTCGACGGTCCGAGGGCCGCTGATCGGCAAGCTCGCGACGATGAGGTAGTCGTGCCCGAGGATGCGTGCCTCGTCGAGCTGCCGGTCGAGATCGTCGAGGGCATTGCCGCTCACGTGGGTCGATGGAGCACGCAACCCATTGCGATCCAGCACCGCGCGCAGCTGCGCGGGGGGCATTTCGAAGTTCTTCATCGAGCCGAGGAGCTCGACATCCTTGTAGCCCATGGCGGCGATGTCGGCGATGGTGCGCTCGAGGTCGCGCCTGGCGTCGTCGCGGAGCGAGTAGAGCTGAATCCCCACGCGCTTGAGTCGCCGGTTCGTGCCGAAGGTCGCGCGGGGGGCGCAAGCGGCAACGCCGAGCGCGGTGAGGAAGGTGCGACGGTGCATGGGACGTGGGCGTGAAGGGTGGTGAAAAAGGGTGGTCGAGCTTGCCTTACCTCCTCCACCCATCCAGGAAATCGATACCCGAATTGTTCGTCAGGCGGGCGAGCCCGGTGCCGTCCGCATTCATGACGTAGATCTCGTCGTTCCCATCACGGTTGGTGCTGAAGGCGAGGCGGAGACCGTCAGGCGACCAGGCTGGATACTTGTCCTTCGCCGGGTTGTTCGTCAGGCGCGTGACGTTCGTGCCATCGACGTTCATGACGTAAATTTCGTCGTTGCTGTCGCGGAAAGATGAGAAGGCGATCCGCGTCCCGTCAGGAGACCAGGCGATGCGGCCGCCGTCGGCCGCCTCGTGGTCCGTGAGGCGCACGGGGTTCGACCCGTCGGCGTTCATCACGTAGACGTCGAGATTCCCGTCGCGGCCGGACGAGAAGGCGATCTTCGACCCGTCGGGCGACCACGCGCCGCCGACGTCGTCGGTGGGATTCACCGTCAGCCGGCGCTCGTTCCCGCCGAACGCGCTCATCACGTACACCTCGAAGTTTCCGTCGCGCAGCGAGGTGAACATGATCTCCAGCCCACTCGGCGACCAGCGTGGAAACCCGTCATGCGCGGAATTGAAAGTGAGCTGACGAAGCCCGATCCCATCGGCGTTCATGACGTACAGCTCGTAATCCCCGTCGCGGTATCCCATGAAGGCGATCCGGCTTCCGTCGGGGGACCAATCGGCGTTGTGGTCGGCGCCGGTGTGGTTCGTTAGGCGCCGCTGGTCGGTCCCGTCCACGTTCATCGAGTAGATCTCGAGGTTCCCGTCTCGCGTGGAGGAGAACGTGATGCGCCGCTCCGACGTCACGAGGGGTGGCCCTTCGAGCACCGGCGCGACTCCGTCGTCCCCGCAGGCGAGGAGCGGGAGGCTCAATGCGATGCGCCAGGAAGCTTTCATTCGAGTCCTCTTATCCTTGCGCAACGAGCCGGACTGCATCACCACAGAGGCACAGAGGGCACCGAGAACCCCAATTGCACGAGCTTTTGAAAAGGCTTCGTTGTTGGTGCTCTCTGTGTCCTCTGTGCCTCTGTGGTGATGCAGTTCGGGCTCGTGGCGCAGCCGACCAGACGCGGCGGTCTCCTACTCTACCGGAATCTCTTCCTTGTGCCGTTCCAGCCACTTGTCGAAGGTCTGCAGCTCCGGATTCAGCTTCCGCGCCGACTCGATGTCACGCACTCCAACGAAGTAGTCGTTGAAGTCCGCCTTGAACTGGAACATGTTGCCCATGTCGTCGGCGCCAGGAAAGCCAAAGCCACGATACACCTCCGCGGGCACCGCGTTGTACTTGACCTCCTTGTCGAGCGCGCGGCTCAGCTTGTCGGCCATCTCCTTCCCCGAGAGATGCTCGCCCGCGATCGCCACGGTCTTGCCGATGTACTCGCGCCCACGCTTGAGGATCGCCAACGCCGTCTTTCCGATATCCTCGGCGGCGATGCCCGGAAGCTTCTTGTCGCCCATGGGATAGGTGAGCGCCAGCTTTCCGTCGGGTCCGGGCTTGGGCCCCGCTCCGAAATGGATCAGGTTCTCCCAGTAGAACGACGTCAGCAGGAACGTCGTGGGGACGCCGACATCGCGGAAGATCTGATCGGCCTCGCCCTTCGCATCGAAATGCGGAACCTTGTACTTCCCCTGCAGCGTCGGCATGCGGTCGTCGCTCAGCGGCACCTTCTTCCGCGTGTCCTCGAGCGTCGACCAGATCACATGCTCGAGACCGGCAGCCTTGGCCGCGCGCGCCATATTCCCTGCTTGCGCGTACTCCTTCTCCGGCGAGAAGTGCTCCCAGAAATTGGTGACGCAGAACGCGCCATACGCGCCCGCGAATGCCTTCTTCAGACTCTCCTCGTCATCGAGGTCCGCCCGCACGACTTCCGCGCCCGCCTTCGCGAGCGCCTTCGCCTTGTCCGCATCGACGTTGCGCGTCAGCGCGCGCGCCGCGAACTGGCCTTCCTTATCGCCGAGGATCGCGCGCACGAGCCCGCCTCCCTGGGCGCCGGTCGCGCCCACGACGGCGATGATTTTCTTGTCTGGCATGGGTGGGTTCTCCTGGAGATGCCACGGTGGAGAAGGTGGTCGAGGGTGGCGACGTTGCTCGAGGTGATCGAGGGAACGTCTTGCCTCGCCTCGATCACCTCGAGCACCTGGACGACCTCGACTACCTCGACTACCTCCTGGACGCCACCGGCACCTCGCGCGCGGGGCCCCCAGGTCTGCAAAGTCCGGCATCGTCACCTGCAACCCATACGTCTCCAGGTTGCGTGAGGTCCCCGCCACCAGCTGCTGGTTGTACTTGGCCAGGTAGAGATCGAAGGGGTCGCTCTGGTCGCCGTCGACGATGTGAAGGTCGGTATCGATCATCTCCAGCTTGCCGAAACGAAGGCGGCCGCCCCGGAAGTACACGAAGTTCGGCTGCGCCGAGTCGGGGCGAACGTAGCGCTCGAACATCGAGTCGAGAGGGGTCGTCACGAACGTCTGCACCAGCTCGTCCCCGACGACCCCAATGGACTCGAGACGCGCCTCGATCCTCGGCGGAGGGAGGATCTGCGTCGGGTCGAGAAGGATGTCGTTTCCGTCGACGGTCGCGCCGCGGGACCGCTTCAGGTCGAGAAGATCGTCGAGCTGGAGGCCCAGCGCCTTCATCAGTGCCGCGCCGTTGATCCCGAGGATACGCGTGCGCGTCGGATGCATGCGGACGCGACCGTCAGGCTCGAGCGTTGGAGCAGCCGTGATGGAGAAGGGGAGGTTGACCCCCTTTCGCAACGTGCCGCTCAGGACGACCGCGTTCCCCTCCATGCGCGCTTTCAGCTTTTTGAGCGGCGCGCCCTCGTAGGCGAAGACGACGCTGTTGAGAAGCGCGGCGAGGTCATCACCGTTCATCCGCGTCGTTCCCCGCGTCACGCGAATGGCGAACGACCTCGCATCGTCGAGGACAGCGGGCGTCCCGCTGTCGGTCAATACCTGCCCGCGCAGTCGCTCGATGCGAATGACGCCGCGGTCGTCGATGTGCAGGAGGACGTTGCGCATCTCGATCCACGTCGAGTCGGCGAACGCGGCGGGCAACGGGATCAGCTCAGGCACGTCGTCGCCCCCGTCCTTTGTTTGCGCGGCCGGGCCGGCGACGAGCCCGACGAGAAGCGTCGTCGTAATCGCCGCGATCGTTCGGCGTCGTTTGGCGGGTGTATCGCGGGACATGAAGCGAATTGCCGAGCACGATGCGTACCCCGTATGGCCGGCGGCGTCTGGCGTCCGGCGAATGGCGGTCGCCGTGCGGTGAAACACTTGAACACTCGCGCGAGTTGACTCTGGAGACACGAGCTCCACATTTGTTCAGCGCCGCCGACTCACGCGATCATCACCGTTAGGCACGCTCCAATCCGAGGCGCCTATGCCCAGGCGAATGCAGGTCTACGAGACGGCCGAGATCACCGTCACCTTCGAGCCGGACCTCTGCACCCACTCGGGCGTCTGCGTGCGCGGGCTGCCGGCGGTGTTCGACGTGCGCCGCAGGCGGTGGGTGATGCCGGAGCTTGGCGTCGCGGCGGAGGTCGCCGCCCAGGTTGAGCGCTGCCCGTCCGGGGCCCTGAAGTACCGCCTGAAGACGGAAGAGGTCACGGCGCCATAGCGAAGTTTCATTCGTTCAAGCCACGAGATGGTCCCGGATCCAGATTGGTCGGCACGTACGCACCTCCACCCGATTCAGGACCGCCTCACGATGCAGCTCGCATACGCCGTCGCTCTCGCATTGCCTGTGCTGACCACGGCCTGTCGCACCGTCCCCGTGCCGGCGACCGTTGATCCAAGAATCCAGCGCATCGATGGATTCGTGCGCCGTGCCTTCGCCCTGGGCGTCACCCCGGGGCTCGGCGTCGCCGTCGTGTCGGAGGGTCGCATCGTCTACACGGCCGCGCTCGGACACGCAAACGTGCAGGAAGGGATTCCGGTCACCGATTCGACGCTCTGGTATGTGGCGTCGACGTCGAAGGCGTTCACCGGATTTGGTGTCGCTTTGCTCGAGGCCGCTGGCGTGATCGACCTCAACGCGCCGATCACGAGAGTACTCCCGCGTGCGATGTGGCACGCGAACGCGCGCCCCGGGGAGCTCACCCTCGCGTCATTCCTCTCTCACACGCACGGTCTCAACAGCGGTCCGCTCACGACATCGGCGGCTTACACAGGCGCCTTTCCGGAGGAGCAGTTCAACCAGCTCCTCGCGTTCAGCGATCCGCTGCCCACGCGCGACCTCAACTACAGCAACCTCGGCTACAACGTCGCCAGCATGGCGATCGCCGAGAAGCGCCCGGAAGGATGGAAAGCGTATCTGGATCGCAACGTGTTCGCCCCGGCCGGCCTGCGAGACATTCACCACCGTGTCACGGGCATTCCGGAGCGGCGCATCGCGAAAGCGCATCAACTGCGTGCCGATGGGAGCTACGAGGCGCAGCCGTTCCTCAAGCGCGACCTAACGATGAACTCCGCCGGCGGACACGTGGCCTCGATCGCCGACCTGGCGCGCTGGGCGATTCTGCACATGGACGAGGGCCGCCTCGACGGGCGGCAGATCTTTCCCGCACAGGTGATTCGGCGCTCGCACGAGATTCTCGGCCGCCAGAATGCGCAGTTCGCCTACTTCCAGCGCGACGGCTGGGGATTTGGATGGGACATTGGAAGTTACAACGGGGAACCGATGGTGAGCCGCTTCGGATCGTACACCGGGTTTCGATCCCACCTCTCGATGCTGCCCGCGCGTCGCGTCGGCGTCGTCGCCCAGGTCAACAGCACGCCAGGCTGGCGGCTCACCGATGTCATCGCCGGGTATGCCTACGACGTGTTCCTCGGCCGAACGGATGCCGACGCGCGTGGTCAGGCGCGGCTCGATACGGTGGTCACCCAGCTTCAGACTCGGCGAGCGCGCCTGGCGAGCGCCTCACCGCCCGTGCACACCCCGCCGCGCCCGCTCTCCGATTACGTCGGCACATACGAAGATGCCGCTCTTGGCCGCATTGAGATCGTGCCTGACGAGAGTGGTCTGCGTGTGCGCTGGGGCGTGCTTCCCGATCTCGCGCTCGACGTTCGAGACGCCGACAAACAGATCTTCGTGGCGACGAGCTTTGGAGGGCTGTCGCCCTTCCAGTTCATCTTCGGGGCCACCGGTCCTGCCCAGGCCATCGAGACCGAAGGCCGCCGCGCCATGCGCCGGTAGTCGAACCCCGAAGGCGTGACCCCAGACACGTTTCCCGAGCGCGCCTTCGATCGTTGATAGGGAGTGCCGAGCTCGCAGTTCACAGCTCGCCGTTCGCAGCTTTCCTCTCCCATCAACGATCCGAAGGCCCCGATGACTCTCTCGTCACGTTCTTTCAGACGCGCGAGCGCTCTGACGCTTGCCGCTGTGTCCCTTGTCGCCTGTAGCGACACGACGCGTCCGCTCGATATCTCGCCAGATCAGCTCGAGGTGATCGGCCAGGCGATGGCGACCGAAATCGAGAGCGGTATCACGCAGCTCACTGCCCAGCAGGCGATGAACGACGTGGAATTGCCGCAGTTCTCGGTACAGCGTCGCGCGCCGGGCGGCATTAGTGGGCTCTCACTCAATCTGCAGGGCGTCCGGTCTCCATCATTCCAGGTCGTCGGCAGCGAGTGCGGCGTGATGTCGCAGAATCCGCCGACCGACAGCGATGAGGATCAGGTGCCGGACAACCTCACGATCACGTTCTCGCTGCCGGCATGCCGGTTCATCGAGGAGAACGGCACGTTCGACCTCACCGGCTTGATCCGCGTCACGGATCCCGCTCCGGGAGCGGCCGGGATGGCGTTCAACATGGCGCTCGACAACGTGCGCTTCACCTTCTCCACCGCGGAGTTCAGCGGCTACGTCCGACGCGACGGTATGACGTCGGTGAGCGCGTCCCAAACCGGCCTGTCACAGGCGGTAACCGCGCTCGAGTCGGCGCAGCTCAACGGATACCCCAGCCTCGGCGTCGACGTCGACTGGGCGGCGACCTTCGCCGCGGCGCAGGGGTCGACGATCACCCCCGGTGAGGCGCTTCCGGATGGCATCTACAACCTGAACGGCTCGCTCGAGTACCGAGAGGGCGGCCGCTCGGCGCAGTTCAACATCACCACCGTCGAGGCGCTCGAGTACAGCGCCGAGTGCGCGGCGGCAGTAGCAGAGGGTCTTGCGTGGTCCCCGTTCGTTGCCGGTACAGTGCGCGTCGCCGTGCGGAACGATGGAAGCATGGGCTTCGCTCAGATCACGTACACGGACTGCGACGAAGCGACTGTGGTCTACGTCGGGCAATAGCTTGCTGCGGTAGGAGCAGGTTCCTGTCGTAAATGAGGTATGAGGGCCGAGGAGTGAGGGAATTGATTGGACGGGTTCTCGTCCGGTCAATTTCCCTCGCTCCTTCGGCGTTAAGGCCTTCACCGCGTCCAGAACGACGCTGCCAGCGCGAAAACTGTCGCTTGCCTACATACGTTTCCGCTGGCAGCCTTCTTGCTTTGGTGTGAGCCAGGACACTCGGCGTCGACGCCCCCTATCACAAGGGCGCGGCCGAGCACTGGTAAGGCGCACGTGCACGGCGATTTCCTGCACGAACGACGTCTTTTCACGCCAACGGTCGGCCGATGGACATTCAGCAACGGGTGGGACGCACCGCGTCGCCACCGATACCCCGTCATCTCCGCCAGAGCCCTGCTCGCTTTTCGATCGCGCTTCTGCTTGCCGCAGCCGCGCTTTCGTGCTCTGACGGCGGCGTCACCGCTCCGGTTCCTGAGGAAGCGGGGACAAGCGTACGCTGGAACGCGCTCGCCCGGGAGCTCGTCACGATCGATCGCGCCGCGCCCCCGATCGCTGGCCGCGCATACGCCTATCTGAGCATCGCGCAGTACGCGTCCGCCGTCGCCGCCCGTGGTATTCGGCCGGGGACGGTGCCGTCCCTCGAGTCGCTCCGAGACGCGCAAAGCCCATCACGCGCCGCCATCGCTACCGCCTCGGCGCACGTGCTTCGGAAGCTCTTTCCATTGCACTCGGTGCGTATCGAGCACGAGCTGAGTGCCGAACTGGCCGCTCTGCGCGGCCAATCGATCGAGATGCCGGCAATCGAGAGGGCGGCCGCGATTGGGACGCGGATCGCGGCGAGCCTCGCGACACGTGCCGACGCCGACGGCTGGAACGCCGCCTGGACTGGCACGCTGCCTAACGGGGATGGCTACTGGACCGGAAATGCGCCGCAGCTTCCGGCGTGGGGGCTGGTGCGGCCATGGCTCTGGGATTCGGGGAGCGAGCTGCGAGCCTCGCCTCCACCGGCCTTCAATTCACAGGAATTTCGTGATGGCCTCGCGGAAGTACGGCAGATCGCTGATTCGAGGACGCCGGCGCAGATGGAAACGGCCAGGTTCTGGGCCGACGGCGCGGGCACCTATACACCGGCGGGGCATTGGAACGCCATCGCGGCGCAGCTCATTCAGGAGCGCGGTGTCGCCGAGCTCAGCGCCGCGCGTACGCTCGCGCTCATGAATATCGCGATGGCAGATGCGGTCATCGGCTGCTGGGACTCGAAGTTTGCCTACTGGCTCGTCCGTCCATGGCAGGCCGATCCGGCGATCACGACCCCGATCGGTCAACCGCCGCATCCCTCTTATCCGTCGGGACACGCGTGCATGTCGGGTGCCGGCGCCGAGGTGCTGGCCGCACTCTTTCCGAGTGAAGCCGAGGATCTCGAGCGCATGGCTGTCGAGGCGTGTGACTCGCGCGTGTACGCTGGAATTCACTACCGCTTCGATGCTGAAGCGGGCATGACGATTGGCATTCGTGCCGCGGACCGCGCACTCGAGCGCGGAGACCTGTTCCTTCAAGCGGAGATCGCACGCGCCTACGCGGGCGCGATCGAGTAAACGACAACCGGATCACGGAGTGATCGCAACACGACACTAATTCGTAGGAGACGTAGCATGCGGTACGCATTTGGGGTCCCCATCGCAGCGGCAGCATTCGCGGTCGCTTGCCACGATTCACCACTCTCACCCGACACCGCGGATCTGCTCCGCGCGGCTGGCAACGGAAGGAGCTCGCTCGCGGCGACGCAGACGTCCCAAGGCGTCTGGGAACGTCGCGTCGAGTACGACTGGACCGCACAGCGGTACGTGAGCGAGATCCATATCGGCCACGACATGCGTCTGCTTCCGGAGCGCGACCGCGTGGAGATTCGTCCTGGCCAGACGGTCTGGATCACCTGGCAGGTCGATGCACAGCGCCGCCTCACGTCGGATGAAGTCGCGAAGGGAGTACGCGGCGAGACGTGCGTGACGAATACCGGTTCCCGCTCGATTCCCGGCTTCCTCGTCGTCGAGCAGGTGATGGCCAGGAACGGCGGAAGCTTCGCACCGGTCGCCGGTGCGAGCGCCACCATCAAGTCGGAGAAGGCACTCGAATCGAACGAGACACGCTGTGTTCCGTACGAGGTTCTCTTCGATGCGAAGTCGAACGTCGAGTACCGCGTCGTTGCTGGTGTCGGCGCACTGAGTGGTATTCGCGTCGCTGAGGCCGCGGCGGGGTTCGGATTGCCCCAGTCGCAGGGCACGCTCGAGGTCGATGGCGAAGCGTGGATGCGCGACGGCGCGTACGCGGGCTGTGACAAGACGCTCGGTCCGGACTTCCTGTGCACGTCAGCGGACGCCATCCCGCGCGACCAGCGGATCGCGCCGCCGACGGCGACCGGACATCTCGGCATGTCCTTCATGGTGGACGTCAAGAACGAAGGCGTGTGCGAGCAGACGTTCATCTACAAGATCGACGAGCCCCTTCGCGAAGGTGGCCCCAAGCCGCCGGGCGGCGAGATCCGTGATGTGTCGGGAACGCTCGTCATCACGACCGGCGACTGTCCGCCTCCGGGCGGCGGGATCTGCGTTCAGAATGAGCAGTGGTGGAAGACGCACTACGGCGCCACCGCGGCCGAGCCCGACTCGGTGACACAGTACCTGGCGATCTTCCTGGGTGCTCCGGAAGGCACGAAGACGTTGATGATCTCCTCACGCGACCCGATCCGCTTCGTATTCGGGCGTGCCGGAGTGACGAATCCAATTGGTGAGCTATATACCCAGCTGTTCGTCGCGAAGCTCAACATTGCGCGCGGCAGCGATCCGCGTCCGATCCGCGAGGCTCGCATTGCGGCGGACATCTTCCTCACCACGCACAACTGGCAGGATTGGGATTCGATCTCGGAGTCGGAGCGCCGAGCGATCGTGGAATGGGTTGCCAGGCTGACGGCGTACAACGAAGGGCGCCTGGGTGTCGGTGCGTGCGGCGCGCCGCCGCCGCCGCCGACCGGCGATGCGTGCACGCGCACGATTGGCTACTGGAAGAACCACGCGGGTCTTGGACCGCAAGCCGACGTGGTGACGCCGCTGTTGCCGCAGTGGCTGGGGACGAGCGGTGGGACGAGGAGCGTGCACGTCACGACTGCCGCGTTCGCCGTCGCCCTACTCGACAAGAGCGGGGATGCATCGAACGGCATCAACAAGCTGTACGCGCAGCTTCTTGCGGCCAAGCTGAACATCGCGAGCGGTGCGAGTGGCTCGGCGGTCCTGCAGACGATCACGCAGGCCGACGGCTTTCTTGCGACGCATGCCGCCGCGGACTGGGGCATGTTGTCTTCCAGTCAGCGACAGCAGGTGCTGGCATGGGCCGCGACCTTGGACGATTACAACAACGGGAAGATCGGACCGGCGCACTGCGACTGACTTCAGTAGGGTCGCTGCACCGTAGCTAGACTTCGAACGAGGAACGAGGAAGTGGGTTGGAGACCTCCAATCGACTTCCTCGTTCCTTTTTCACATATCTATTGACACTCTCGCCCGCCAAACTAATGTTTGGCGCCCGCCTGACAGGCTTCGATGCCGGAGCCAAGATCTCCCGAGCCTCACGATACCAGAGAGGTATCCATGATCCGGAAGCAAATTGTGCAGCGCGTGTCGATTGTTGCGTGCATCGCCCTCGTCTCCGCGTGCGCCGATGCGGCGTCGCCCACCGCTCCGTCGCCTGACGTCAGCCTCGCCGCGCAGGGCGGGAAAGACCGCCTCGCCTCGTGGTTCGATCAGGCGTCGCCGGAGGTGATGGCGCTCCCCGGCGCCGTATTCGCCGATCACGACGAAAGAGCCAACAAACTCGTGTTCGGTGTGCACAACGCCGCTGCGATTCCCGGCATTCGCGTCGCGCTCTCCAGACACGGCATTCCGAGCGACGCGTACGAGGTCCAGCTGACGGAGCCCATATACCAGATGGCCACGCTGCGCGACGTGTTCCGCCCGACGCAGGCCGGCATCCAGATCCACTTCGGCCAGTACCTGTGCACGATGGGCTTCAACGTCTCGCACACGGCCGGCCGCTCGTTCGTCACCAACTCACACTGCACGAATCGGCAGGGCGGCGTCGAAGGAACGCAGTACTACCAGCCACTGAGCAGCGTCAACGGCACCGTGATCGCCACCGAGGCCGCTGACCCGACGTACTTCCGCGGTGGCGCGTGTCCGAAGGGGAAGAAGTGCCGTTACAGCGACGCTTCGCGCGCGCTCTACGCCAGCGGCGTCGCCTCCAACCAGGGCGACATTCTCAAGACGACGGGAGTCAACAACGGCTCGCTCACGGTTGGCGGAGTGTTCACGGTCTCTTCCCAGGACAACTCGACGACCAACTTTGCCCTCGGCACGGTCGTGAACAAGGTCGGCCGCACCACGGGCTGGACGCAGGGGGAAGTCACGCGTACCTGTGTGCACACCGCCGTCTCCGGCTCGAACATCGCGCAGCTCTGCCAGACGTTCGTGAGCAATCCCGGTGGCGCGACCGTGGTCGGCTCGGGAGACAGCGGATCGCCGGTCTTCCGCATTACGAGTGGCGACAACGTGCAGCTCGTCGGCATCCTCTGGGGTGGAAGCTCGGACAACCGGACCTTCATCTACAGCCCGCTCAAGCAGATTCGAGATGAGCTCGGGGCGGTCACCGCTACGAAGTAGAGGCACCGGTACCAGCATCGTGAACGGAGTAAGAACGGACCTTTGAACGCAGAGGACGCAGAGGACGCAGAGGGTAATGCCTCCGCGTCCTCCGCGTCCTGCGCGTTGAAAACCGCTTCTTCGCTCGGCGCGTACAAGCTCGTCAGAAGACTTACCTGAGAGAGACAGAGGTGCACCATGCGCAAAACCCTGATGGTCATGCTCGCCTCGGCGAGCGTCGTCACCTGTACCTCACCGTCGGACCGTACCGCGAGCACGCCGTCCGCGCCGTCGCTGGCTCGCGTGCAAGATCTCGACGGCATGCCGGACCTGATCGTCAACCAGCACAAGCTCGCCAACTCGTGGGTGATCTACGAAGAGACCTTCGCGCCGACGAGCTGCACCGCGATCGAGGGGGGATTCGAGGCAGGAACGCACCGTACGCTGCGCTTTACCGTTGCGACGCCCAACATTGGCACGGCCGACGTCTTCATCGGCAGCCCGCTCGATCACGCCGACCCGAATCGCGATGGGGACTTTAGCGACAGCGATGGGCTGTATGAGTTCGCCGACTGCCACCAGCACTTTCATTTCCGTAACTACGCGACGTACGAGATCTTCCCAGTCGACGGCGCCGGCGAGATCAGCGGGCCGGCAATTCAGGCGCGCAAGCGCGGCTTCTGCATGATCGACGTCGATCCCTACAAGGAGAACGAGCCGCCGGGCACGTGGGTGTATCGCAACTGCGGCACGACGACGGTCGACGGGTTCCAGGGGATCTCGGTGGGCTACTCCGACACGTACTTCAAGTGGCTGTCCGGCCAGTTCTTCCTCCTTACGGACAAGACGGAGCCGATCGGGCCGGGACGGTACATGATCCGGGTGACGGTCAATCCTCCGTTCGCACGGCAGCGCGGCGAGCCCTGTCCCGCCCTGGATTCGAAGGGGAGCTGCCACATGTTCGCCGAGAGCAACTACGACAACAATGCGGCCGAAGTCCTGATCACAGTGCCCGACCGCGTGGGCAAGACGGGCTGGGGTCCCGGTGGTGGGCAGGTCGCGCAGTCGGAGATTCACGCGGGCACAACGAAGCCGGGGAGCAACAAGAACGGGAACTGAAGAGAAAGTGAGGGCGCTGGAATGGCGCTAGGAGCGCTGGAAAAGCGCTGGGGTTCTTAGCGCTTTTCCAGCGCCCTCAGCGCTTTCCCAGCGCCCGTTCTCTCTAGCGAGCGCCGCGCGCACTCCTCCATCTTCTCGACTCATGTTCGTCGAGACGCGCGTCATCGGGAAGAAGGTCCGCCCACTCGATGGCTGGTCCATCCCCACGCCGCCTGGCCAGGATTCGTCCGACGGCGGCCCCCTCACCCTCCGAGAGCTGATCACGCGCGTCGTCCGCTCCGAGGTGAGCGCGTTCGAGAAGCGTGAGCGCGCACGGCGCCTGATCCGCGTCCTCTCCGATCAGGAGATCTCCGAAGGTGCAACCAAGGGCAAGATCGACTCGGGGGGTCGCGCCCCCTCTGGCACCGTCGACGAGGACTCTGCGGTCGGCGCCGCGCTCCAGGGTTTCGAGGACGGGCTGTATCTCGTCATTCTCGACGGGGAAGAGCAGCGTGACCTCGATCGCCAAGTGTACGTCAACGCCGAGAGCCGCATGGTCTTCCTGCGACTGACCTTTCTCGCCGGGGCATGACGATGGACCAGGATCGCGTACGAGCGGAGATCGAGGCGAGACGCAAGCCGGGAGTCGTCCTGCAACGACTCGGCGGGCTCAATAGAATCGCCTCGGCTCTCTCCGGACGCGGCATCCCCCGCCAGTTTCGCGCACTGGTCGAGGAGGTCTTCTCCGCACAGTCCTACACGGCGCCGTCGCTCATCGCCGACAAGCGCGGAGAGCTCGGCGATCTCTTCGAGTCTTACTCGGACGCAGACTGGAAGCGCGTCATTGAAATGCTGCTTCCACAGCTCGCACCCAGCGCGACATTGGCCTGCCGCATCCTCGTCCATCGCCCCTGGCAGAGCGGCGTCGCTCGGAAGCCCTTCCGTAGCCCGCGGTCACCCAAGACGCTCGCTGATGTCCGCGGGCGATGGCTCCTCTCGGCGACATCGCTCGTCGGCGAATACGACGCCGACATCAAATGGGTCGCCGAACGGTCGGCGCACCTCGCCAGCTGGTGGGGCGCCATCGACATCGGCTGGCTGCTCGCCGGCGCCATTGATATGGGAGGCAAGACCGGGCAGGAGGTCTACGACATCCTCATCGCCTCCGCTCAGGGCGAGCACGAAATCGGACAGATGGGCCGCCCCGTGACGCAGGCGCTCATGAGCTCGAGTCGCCCCGAGGCGTGGGAGTTCGTCGAGCGACTCCTGCTCGCTGCGCAGCGACAGGAAGGCCTTCGTCAGGCGATCCTCGAGAGTGTCGACGAGTCACATCCCGAGGCGTTCCGCCGCATGCTGCGCCTCATTCGCGACGAGAACCTCTCGCGCTTTTCCTCGGTGGTGCGCGCGGCCGATACCTGGTTCGGCTTCATGTGGGATGGCGCGAGCGCGGTGAAGATCGACTCGGTACTCGAGCGAGTGCTCACCTTCCTCGATAACTCCGCCGCACGAAAGGCCGCGCTCGATGAGTCCGACGCGGAGACAGTGTACCTCGCCCTGTGGAGCATCGCGTTCGAGGACATTGACGCGGCGATCGCGCCGGCGAGCACACTCCTCTCGTCGCCGTCGGCCGAGATCCGCTTCGTCGCGACGCATTTTCTCGTGCAGGCGCTCTGGACGTCGGCGTTCCCGCCGCTCGTGCCGATGCTCGCCGATCCCGATCTGCGCATCGCGGCCCGCGCACTCGACCTCTTTGGCGTTGACGTCACATTGCTCGTCGATGGCAAGCTGCTCTTCGACCGCCTCGAGGAGCTGATCAAGCGCACGCCCAAGCGGTCGCAGACGCTGGATGCGCTCGTCTGGCCCTGGTGGAAGCGCAAGCTGGAGAAGCCGGTCATTGCGTCGGCGATGGCGGCGAACGTCGCCGCCGTGCCCGCTGAGCGGATGTTGCCATACGTACCGGAGCTGAAGCCCCATGAGCGTGACGCCTTCATTCGCCGCGTGGCCGATATCGCTCCGCGATGGGGCTTCAAGGATCCCGCGGAGCGGAAGAAGAAGCGCAAGCTGTCGGCGACCGAGCGTTCGCTGACGCTGGAGCTGTTAGGCGATGCGTCGGCGGAGGTTCGCAAGACGGCATTCGAGGCGATGAAGGAGCTTCCGCTCGAGCGGGACGAGGTCGACCGCCTGATCGACCTCCTCGGGCGCAAGCCGGGTGACCTCCGCAATGGCTGTCTCGCGCGCCTGCGTACCTTGCCCGACAAGGCAGTGCTCGAGACGGCCGACCGACTTCTCGCCGACGCGAGTGATGCCAGGCGACTCGGCGGGCTCGAGCTATTGCGTGACGCCGCGGAGAATGACCGTGCGATCGCCAACGTGCGCTCCCGTATCGAACGGTACGCCGCCGAGCATCCTACGCTCACCGATGAGGAGCGCGCGCACGTCGCGGCCATTCTTGGGGAAGAACGTGAGATCGCGACGACCGACGATGCGCTCGGGCTCGTCGACTCCGACGCGCTCCCCGACTGGCCTGCACCGCGCTCGAGGAAGGTGGAGGTCGACACCTCGGGAGCGCGGGCGAGCGTCGCATTGCTGGCCGAGCTCGTGGTCGAGCACCAGGCGACTGAGGTCCGCACGCCAAGTGGAGAGACAAAGCTCCTCGTGGAGAGCGGCGCATGGGGCTTTGGCCCTCGCAAGCTCGAGCCATCGGAGAAGCGCGAGGCGATCGCGCTCGAGACGGTGTGGAGAGCGTGGCTCGACAAGCGCCCGGCGTCGCTTCGTGATCCTGATGGATTGGAGATTCTGCGTGCTCTTCTCACTGACGCCGACACGGGACCGTGGAAATCTCCGCCAGTGAAAAAGGTCGTTGCCATTGGCCAGTACAGCGCGGGATCGCACTTCCTGCGTGGGTTGCTGGCGTGGTGTATCGCCTGGGATCCGCCAAAGGGCGGCGTCGACTTCCTGCTCGACGGCCTGGAGAGCAGTCTCGCCGAGCTCAGCGAAGCCGACTATCGCGAGATCGCCACGCAGAAGCGCGGGGCAATCTCCGCCTTCACCCTCTTTGGCGAGAACCGCCCCGCGTTCCAGCGAAAGCTCGAGCGCGCCGACGTGTGGCTGCGTCGGCTGCGCTGGTGGCGCGACCTGTTCCCCTCGTCGGTCCAGGCGACGCATGCCAAGCGACTCTACGGCCTGCTTCGCCATTTCGAGAAGAAGTCGAACGCATTCGACGCGCTGCGCCTGACGCTGGACGATGTCGCCGAGGCGCATCGGGCTGGCGCGATGAGCGAGCCGGAGTTCATCGACCTCATGGTCGGTGGGGGAAGTCGCCACTCGCGCTCCTCGCTCCTTCTCGCGGCCTCGACGAGAAAGCCCGCGCGAGCAATCGCTGGCCATCCGGAGCTTCTCGCCTTGGTCGATCGCTGCCGGCGTCGAGTGGTCGAGGTCGAATGCACCCGGGGCGATCGCGAGACGGCCGCGTCGGCGCTGGCCGGGCAGCTCCGGTGGACCGGCGGTCTCGACACACTCTCGCAAGCGCTCCCCGCACTGGGCAAATCGCACTTCGCGCGGACCGTATCGTGGACGGACTCGACGTCGCGGCAGCAGACGCTGAGCCATTCCGTGGTGCGCAGCGTTCCCCGCGCCGAAGACACGATCGACGCCTTCGCCGAGTGGGCGCGCAAGGCGCGCATTCGTGAGGCGCGGCTGGTGGAGCTTGCCGTGTACGCGCCCCAATGGGCTGCGCACGTGAACCACGTGCTGGGATGGCCCGGACTCGAAGAGGCGGTGTGGTGGATCGAGGCGCACACCAAGGACGACCGCTCCTGGCAGCTCGCGGAGATGAAAGAGATCTGGGCCGCTGAGGTGAGCGAGCGAACGCACCTCTCGGCCGCCGACCTCACCGAGGGGGCAGTGGATGTCGCCTGGTTCCGGGCCGTCTACGAGACGTTAGGCGCCGAACGGTGGAAGGCACTCGATACCGCGGCGAAGTACGCCGCAAGCAGCGGTGGTCACACCCGGGCGCAGCTCTTCGCGCGGGCGATGGCGGGTCTGGTCACGCGCCACGATGTCCTTTCTCGCATCGATGCCTCGCGTCATCAGGACTCGGTGCGCGCGCTAGGTCTCCTGCCGCTGACCGAGGGAGAGAAGGGGCGCGAAGACCTTCGTCAGCGCTACGTTCGGCTCCAGGAATTCAAGCGCGAAGCGCGAAAGTTCGGCTCCCAGCGGCAGCAGAGTGAAGGCCGCGCGGTCGCGATCGGTCTCGCGAACCTCGCGCGCACCGCCGGATACCGGGACCCGCAACGGCTCCAGTGGGCGATGGAGCGTGAGACTGTCGCCGATCTGGCGCACGGTTCGGTCGTGCGGGTGAAGGGCGACGTCACATTGACTCTCTCTATCGATGCTGACGGCGTGCCGAGCCTGACGACGACCAAGAACGGGAAGGCGCTCAAGACACTTCCGGCAGCGCTCAAGAAGGATGCGGATGTCGTCGAGCTCAAGGATCGGCTGCAGGAGCTCAAGCGTCAGCGCTCGCGTGTTCGCGATGCGCTCGAGGAGGCGATGTGTCGCGGCGACCGCTTCCGTTCGCCGGAGCTGCGTGAGCTGGTGGATCACCCGATCCTCGCACCCGCGTTGTCCCGACTCGTGTTCGTGGGTGATGGCGTCGCCGGCTATCTCGCCGAGGGTGGGCGCGTGTTGCGCGATCACTCGGGTGCGGCGCACGCGCTGGGTAACGACGAGGAAGTTCGTATCGCGCATCCCATGGATCTCTTCGAGCGCGGTGACTGGTCCGCATGGCAGCACGAGTGCTTCCGCGCCGAGCGGGTGCAGCCGTTCAAGCAGGTCTTCCGCGAGCTGTACCCGATGACGGACGCGGAACGGGAGGCGGTGCAGTCGCGGCGGTACGCCGGACATCAGGTGAATCCTCGTCAGGCGCTCGCGTTGCTCGGGGGACGCGGTTGGGTTGCGCGCCCGGAAGAGGGCGTCAGCCGCACGTTTCACGAAGCCGGCTTGACCGTGCGACTCGGCTTCCAGGAGGCGTTCTATACCCCGGCCGACATCGAGGGGCTGACGCTGGAAGACGTCGTCTTCACTCCGAAGGGGAGCTGGAAGGAGCTCGCCCTGCGTGACATCCCGCCCCTTCTGTTCAGCGAAGCCATGCGCGATCTCGACCTGGTGGTGAGCGTCGCGCATCGAGGTGGTGTCGACCCCGAGGCGACCGCGTCGACGGTGGAGATGCGCGCGACGCTGGTGAAGGAAACGTGCGAGCTGCTCGGCCTCGCCAACGTGGAGCTCAAGGCCAATCACGCCATGGTGCGCGGCGAGCTCGGCACCTACTCAGTGCACCTCGGGAGTGCGGGTGTGTCGCTGATGCCGGGAACCGCGATTCCCATCGTCGCTGTTCACTCGCAGCACCGTGGTCGGCTCTTCCTTCCTTTTGCCGACGACGATCCGAAGACCGCCGAGGTGCTGACGAAGGTCCTGATGCTCGCGCGCGATCGCGACATTCGCGACCCCAACATCCTGGAGTGGATCCGCGCGGCGAAGCAATGACCGTTTATCGTTTAGATGAGAGCCACACGCCCACCAGCACCAACACGCCGCCGATGATCGCGGTAGGCGTGATCGCCTCGCCGAGAACCAGCACGCCACTGACCACGCCGATGACGGGGCTGAGATTGATGAACGCCCCGACGAGGCTCGCGTCGATGTCGCGCAGCGCGCGGCTGTAGAGCAGGTAGCTGGCGGCGGACGCCAGTCCGCCGAGATAGAGGATGGCCAGCCATCCATCGCGGGGGATCGAGGAGAGCGAGACATTGGCGTTCTCGATCAGAACGGCGGGGACGAGCATGACGGTGCCGATCAGCGAGATGACCGCGGTGACGGCGATGGGGTCGGCGTCTGAAATCCGCTTGGCGAGAATGGTGTACGTGCTCCACGAGAGCACCGATGCGAATGCCAACGCGTTGCCAAGGAGGGGATTGCTCGCGGCCGCATTGTCCTGCGTCGCGACGATGAGCACGACACCGACGATGGCGAGGCCGATACCCGCGAAGCGCTGTCGCGTGACGCGCTCGTGCAGCCAGACCACTGCCAGGATCGCCACGAGGGCGGGGAAGGCGCTCTGGATGAGCGCTGTCTGTGATGCGCTCGTATAGGCGAGCGCGAGATTGAAGAGTACGTAGTAGAGGGCGACGCCGACGATCGCCATGAGAATGAGCGTCCGCCACGGCACTGGCTGCGGAAGTCGGGAGAGTCCGCCGCGGGCGAGCGCGAGTGGAACGAGCAGAAGGGACGCGACCGTGTAGCGCAGGAGCGCGAACATCATCGGCGGCACCGCATCGAGCCCGCTTTTCGTGACGACATACGCGAAGCCCCAGATGAGGATCGCGACGAAAAGAAAAGCGTAGGCGAGGGGACGGCCGCGCATGGGTCCGGGAAAGCTAGCCGGGCTGGCAATGGCGGCCCTTGCCAGGGGCGTAAATAGATGTTCCCTTGAAGCCGCGCGGCGACGCCGCCGCCTTTCCTTTGGCGTGAAGGACCCAGCTGCCGGAGTCGCCCCATGAAGCATTGTGTCTTGCTCGTCAGCCTAACGCTGGCCGTCGCCGCGTGCGCTGACCCCACCGCCCCAACGTTCATCACACCGCGCCTCAGCATTCAGGCGACGCCCCAGGAGCTCTTCGCGCGCTACGTGGCGATGGGCACCAGCAACAGCATGGGCGTAGTGTCGGCAGGCATCAGCGCGTCCGGCCAACGCATGGCGTGGCCGGCACAGCTCGCGTCGAGAGTCGGTGTGCCATTCTCGATGCCGCTGATCCAGGACCCCGGTTGCTCTCCTCCGCTCATCGCTCCGCTGGCCGCCAACATGGTGCTCCTCGCCGGGTTCGCCGCCTTCGGTGAAGACCTGGTGAGCGCGGTGATGAATATCTGCATGCCATTGCGTGAGGGCACCACGCTGCCGACCAACAGCGTAGCGATCTCGGGTGCGAAGGCGCGCGATGCGCTGAACACGACTCCCGAGCACGAGGCCGCGCACAACCCGCAGGCGGGCGTGATGTACAGCCGAGTGTTGCCGCCGGGACACACGCAGGTGACGGCGATGCTGGCGCAGAGTCCGACGTTCGTGTCGGTCGAGCTCGCAGCCAACGAAGTGCTGCCCGCGAGCACGGGTCGCATCTCGGCGATGACACCCTTCGCCGAATGGGTGGCCGTCTACGATCAGATTCTGGCGGCGGTGAAGTCGACCGGGGCGGGTGCGGTGCTCGTCGGTCTCCCGAACAATGCGGCGAACTTCCCGAGCATCCGCCGTGCGCGCGAGTTCTTCAATGAGTGGCCCGACCTGCTCGCGTTCGGAGTCTCGATGAGCCTGAACTGCTATCTGAGCTCGAACTACGTGTTCGTCCCGGGCTACGTGCTCAAGCTCATCTCGCGGACGCCGACGACGGCGACGTGCAAGGATGTTCCGGGCGAAGCGGACTACGTGCTGACGTCCAGCGACATGAACGCTCTCAATGCACGCATGGCGCAGATGAACGCGTACATTGAGGCGAAGGCGAACGAGAACGGCTACGCATTCTTCAAGCTCGCTGCGCTGTACGATCTGCCGAAGGGCTCGTTCAACCTGTACGACGTGCTCTTCTCGAACAATCCGTTCGGCCCGAACATCAGTCTCGACGGCGTGCATCCGAGCCCGCAGGGTCAGACGATCCTCGCCAACGCGGCGGTGCAGGCGATCAACGCGAGGTACGGGCTGGCGATACCATAGGGACCGCTAGTTCCCCTGTCGCGCTGCTGCAAATGCGCCTAGCATTCGCGGCAGCATGCTCACCGCAGACCAGCTCCGCGACGTCCTCGCCCAGGGCGAGCAGCTCGACGTCGAGTTCCGCAGCGCGCTCGACGACGGCGCGCTCGTCGAGACCGTCAGCTGCCTCGCCAACGCGCGCGGAGGGCTCATCCTCATCGGGGTCGAGGATGACGGCCGCATAACGGGGGCGCGACCGCGCCACGGGACGTATACCGATGCGCGGCGCCTCGAGCTCCTGATCGCGAATCAGACCGCGCCCGCCTGCTCGGTCGAGTGCGGCGTCGTCACGGTCGACGGACGCGATGTCATCGTCGTCAGCATTCCTCCCGAGCAGCCGGTGACGGCGACCGTGGCCGGCGTCTACCGCCGAAGGGCGACCGACGTGCATGGGAAGTGGAAGTGCGTCCCCTTCCTGCCGCACGAGATGCAATCCCGCGAGGCCTCCCGCGGCGTCATCGACCACTCGGCGCTCGTCGTCCCGCAGGCGCGCTGGGAGGATCTCGATCCGCTGGAGCTCGAGCGGCTGCGTCAGACGATTGCCCGCAATGCGGGGCGCGCCGACGCAACCCTCCTCAACCTGCCTGACGAGGAGATCGCGCGCGCGCTCGGCCTCCGCGTTGGAAACGGAATAACGATCGCTGGACTCCTGATGGTGGGGCGCGAGGAGTCGGTGCGTCAGCTCATTCCGACGCACGAGGTGGCGTTCCAGGTGATGACCGGGTTGCGCATCGCGGTCAACGAGTTCTATCGCCTGCCGTTGATTCGCGTGGCCGAGGTGATTCGCGAGCGGTTCGATGCCCGGAACGAGGAGGAGGAGCTGGCCGTCGGCTCGGTGAGCGTCGGGGTGCCGCGGTACAGCCCGGCGGGCTTCCGAGAAGCGCTGCACAACGCGTTGATTCACCGCGACTATACGTCGTTAGGCGCGGTCCATGTGCAATGGAGCGAGAACGAGATCGAGATCTCGAATCCAGGCGGCTTTCCGGCGGAGGTGCGGCTCGAGAATCTGCTGGTGACGGCGCCGCGCCCGCGGAATCCGGTCCTGGCGAACGCGTTCAAGCGCATTGGCCTGGTCGAGCGCACCGGTCGCGGGATCGACACGATCTTCGAGGGCCAGCTCCGCTACGGCCGGCAGGCTCCGGACTACTCGAGGTCGACCGCCGAGGCGGTGCATGTGGTGCTGCGCGGGGGACCGGCGAACATGGCGTTGACTCGCCTGGTCGCCGCTCGCGACAAGCCCGGTCAGCGGCTGGGCGTCGAGGAGCTCCTCATCCTGAACGCTGTCGACAGCGAGCGTCGCGTCACTGTCGGGAGGGTGGCGGCACTGGTTCAAAGGGCGGAGCCGGTCGCTCTGTCATTTCTGGAGCGGCTGGTGGAGGGCGGCTTATTGGAGGCCCGCGACGAGCGCCGCGATCGGGTTTACCATTTCTCCGCCGCCACCTATCGCGCTCTGGGGACGCCCGAGGCCTTTGTCCGCGTCCGGGGAATCGAGCCAATTCAGCGGGAAAGCATGATCCTGCAATACGTTGCGTCGCATGGCCGGATCACCCGTGCGCAGGCCGCCGACCTTTGTCAGGTGGGCCCACGGGAGGCCAGGGCGGTCCTGGAGAAGCTCGTAAAGCGCGGCGATCTGGTGGTCAAAGGGGAGCGGCGAGGCTCCTATTATGAGCAGGCGGCCGAGGCAGTGTCATAAGTTATGAACATTGTCCACATGCATATGAACAATGGTCATAACAGGGTCAATGGCGCTGGACGGAGCGCTGGGGGCGCTGGAGAAGCGCTGAAAACTCGGCGTCGGTATCCGCCAGGGTGGGGTATGGCAGTTCTGCCATACGGCACCTTGAAAGGACACCCGATGCCAAATCGGGATGCCGCTCGCCCGATGCCCGCTCGCCATTCTTGGACGTGCCCGTCCCGGATCCCATCCCGCCGCTCAAGGAGCAGCTCGCTCGCGCCGTCGTCGAAGCGCTCGACGGCTGGCCGCAGGCCGAGGCGGCCGCGATCGTCGACACCGATCAGCCGCGCATGTCCGATCTCCGGAACGGTCGCCTCGCTCGCTTCTCTCTCGAGCAGCTGATCCGCTTCTGCTCACGAGTCGGCGCAGATGTGAGCATCAGCCTCACCTGGACTGCGCGCCGCCGCGTTCTCAGGGTACGCGCTCCGCGGTGACGGTGCGCTTGCGTAGCTGGGCGCCGAGGTAGAGCGCGAGGACGAGCAGGAGTGGGGCGGTGATGACGCCCGGCGTGTATCCGCCCTGACGCAGCGACCACAGCGGGTGGCCGACGCCGTTGATCGTCTCGATCACAACCCACAGCCACATCAATCCCGTTGCGGATGGCCAGCTCCGCCGCACCGGCCAAAACAGGCACCACAGGCCAAACCCGACGAGCGCGACGTTGAGGATGATGAACACGAGCTCGGGATCGAATGGAAAGAGGCCGGTGAGGAACCTGGCCGGTGGGAATGATTCCCAGAGTCGGCCGAGGTACTCCTCGATCGAGTGCGCGGCCTGAGCAAGGACGAGGGCACCGAAAACACGAGACATATACCCGCTGACGATATGCAACCTTGACAGGCGATGATAAGCTAATTAGCTTATTAGCTAATAAACGAACCCTGGTCGATGCCTATGGCTTCACCCGACGCCGTCTTCAAAGCCCTCGCGGATCCCACACGGCGAGAGATCCTGCATCTCCTGCGCGCGGGACCGCTCCCTTCGGGCGAGATCGCCGCGAAGTTCCCGTCGGCCTGGGCCACCATCTCGCGCCACCTCGCCGTCCTTCGCGACGCCGAGCTCGTCACGACGGAGCGTAACGGGTCGAGCATCGTCTACGAGCTCGATACCACCGTCTTCCAGGAAGCCGTCGAACATCTCCTCAACTGGGTGCAGCCCGGAGGATCAAATGCCAAGCGTCGATCGTAAGTGGATCCCGCTCGTCCTCATTGGCCTCGCCGCCGCCGCGTCGCTGCTGGCGTATGGCTGGCTGCCCCCGACGGTCGAGTTCCGGCTCGATGGCCTGCTGCCGTTCGACACGAACGAAGCCGCCGATTCAATACCCCGTTGGGCCGCACTGTCGCTCGTGCCCGCGATCGCGCTCGTCGTGTGGGTCTCGTTTCGCGCAGCGCCAACCACGGCCGGGCAGCGCGTGGGCCGGCTGTTCATGCGACGTGCCCCTGACGCGGTGACGAGCCCGGAGCAGTTCGCGCGGTTCGCCAAGACCTACGACGCGATCGTGCTCGCCGTCGTCCTGCTCCTGCTCGGTGTTCACGCCGCGATCATCGCCGGCGCGCTCGGCTACCACGATCTCGCGGTGCGCATCGTTCCCTTCATGCTCGGCGCCAGCCTCATCCTCATGGGGAACGTCATTCCTCGGCTGCGCCCAAACTGGGTCGCCGGCGTGCGCACGAAGCGCACGCTCGAGGACCCGCAGCTGTGGCGGACGACGCACCGTGCGTTCGGTACGGCGTTCGTCGTCTCCGGCGTCCTAACGATCATCGTGGCTCTGGCGGCGCCTCGGTACGGGCTACTGACGGGAATCGCGACGCTCATGCTCTCGTGCATCGTTGGGCTCATTGTATCCACACGCACCGAGCCCATGGCCAGTCAGTAGCCGGCGCGGCATGTGCCGAGGCGTCGATGTGTTCGTCTTTACTCCGGAGTTGATGGTCTATACGTGCTCTATCCCACCAACGAAGGAGCGCTGCATGCGCAGGATTCATTCGATTGTTCTCGGGCTCGCCCTCTCGACCGCCGCTGTGCCGCTGTCGGCGCAGCTCCCCGGCATGGGGCTGATCTCCGGGCGCAAGCCACTGGTTCAGGTCGGCTTCGGCGGCGGCATGAGCGTGCCGACGAGCAATGCAAAAGAAGCGTTCGAGAACGGCGTCCACGGCCGCGGGTTCCTCCTATTCAATCTCCCGGGACTTCCGTCGTTCCGGTTCGACCTCAGCGCGACCAAGTTCGACTGGAAGGAAGCGCTTCCGGGCGCTCCCGAGACGATGACGGGCGAGAGCCTGGTCCTCGGCGGGCTCGGCAACATCTCGATCAATCTGCTCAAGGGACCGATTCGCCCGTACGTGATGGCCGGCCTCGGCGCCTTCCACATTCGGAACCAGCTCCAGACCTCGGGCGAGCCTGACGAGAGCAGCTCGCAGACCCGGTTCGGCGTCGACGGTGGCGCTGGGCTCGCGATCAAGATCAAGCGACTCGAGATGTTCGTCGAAGGCCGCGTGCAGAACGTGTACACGGAGCGCGGCGTGATCGACACGAAGTCGATTCAGACGGTGCCGGTAACGTTTGGGATTATCTTCTAAGTCCCAACTGCATTACCACAGAGGCACAGAGGGCACGGAGAACGGCCACTGCAACAGCTGTTGCAGTGGCCGTTCTCCGTGCCCTCTGTGCCTCTGTGGTTAATGCATTCAGGCCATTGTGCGATCGCCTCAACTCTCCGGGAACGCAGCGACCAGCGTCGGCGCCGGCTGGTTCACCGTCGACCCGTTGCCCAGTCGGCCGCTGCCGCCCGGACCCCAGCAATACACCGCGTTGGTCGTGGTGACCGCGCAGCTGTGATCCCCCACGTCGATCGACCGGAACGTTAGCCCGCCCGCGACTGCCGCGGGAACGAGCGACATTGGATCGGTCGTGCCGATGCCGAGACGGCCGCCGGCGTTCGAGCCCCAGCAGTACGCCTCGCCGCTGGTGGTGATGCCGCACGAGTGTGCCTCGCCGGCGGTGATCGCGGTGAAGGTCTGACCACCCGCGACGCTCTGCGGTGAGGTGTGGATGAGCGCTCCGGGATCTCCCATACCAAGGCGGCCCTGGTCGGCATTGCCCCAGCAGTAGGCACTCCCCGTCGAGGTGAGCGCGCAGGTATGCGCGTCACCGGCGCTGATCGACGCGAACGTCAATCCGCCCATCACCTGGGTCGGGATGAACTTGTTGACAGTGCTGCCGTCACCGACCTGGCCGGAAGAGTTGAGACCCCAGCAGTAGGTCCCGCCGGCCGTCGTCAGGCCGCACGTATGCGAACGACCGGCGGTAAGTGAGGTGAACGTGTGACCGCCGGACACGGCCGTGGGGCTCGTACGCACCGCGGTCGTGCCGTTGCCGAGCGCGCCGCTCATGCTGAAGCCCCAGCAGTATGCTTCGCCGTTGGCGGTGAGCGCGCAGGTATGGAATGCACCGGCGACGATCGAGGTGAAGGTCAGACCGCCGTCGACGAGCGACGGAGAAGCCTGGGCGATGGTCGTGCCGTCGCCGAGCTGGCCGACGTTGTTGAGACCCCAGCAGTAGGTCTGTCCGGTGGTCGTGATGCCGCACGAGTGCGTTTCCGCGGTCGCGATCGCGGTGAAGGTGTGGCCGCCGGCGACCGGGAAGGGCGTGAATCGATTAACGAGGAAACCATTGCCGAGCTGACCCGAGCTGCCGAGTCCCCAGCAGAATGCGACACCGTCTTCGTCGATGGCGCAGGAGTGCGAATCGCCGGCGCTGACGAGGACGACGCCTTCTTCGACGGGTTCCTCGACGATCAGCGTCGCGCTTCCACTCACAGACTCGATGCTCGCCGTGATGATCGCAATGCCCTGCGAAACCGCGGTCACCAGGCCGGACTGATCGACGATTGCGACACTCTCATCGGAGCTGCTCCAGGTGACATCAGCGGTCATGGGATTGCCATTTACGTCGCTGACGAGCGCCCTGTACTGCTGCGTGCCACCGGGCTCGAGCGTCACGTCGAGCGGCGCGACCTCGATGCTACCCACGACAGGCGGGGGCGCCTCGACGGTCAGCGTTGCGCTTCCACTCACAGACCCTGCGGTCGCCGTAATGATTGTGGTGCCCGCTGAGACGGCCGTCACGAGTCCCGACTGATCGACGGTCGCGACGCTCTCCTCGGAGCTGCTCCAGATGAGATCCGCGGCGATGGGATTGCCATGCTGGTCGAGGATGGTTGCCGTGTACTGCTGCGTGCCGCCCGGCTCGAGTGTCATCTCCAGCGGCGCGAGCTCAATGGTGGCGACCCTCAAGGGTTCCTCGACGGCCAGCGTCGCGCTTCCACTCACAAACTCGGCGGTCGCGGTGATGATCGCGGTGCCCGCCGAGATGGCGGTCGCGAGGCCGGACTGATCGACGATCGCGACGCTCTCATCGGAGCTGCTCCAGACGACGCTGCCAGTCACGGGGTTGCCATGCAGGTCGCTGATGGTCGCGACAAACTGCTGCGTGCCACCGGGCTCGAGTGTCGCCTCGAGCGGCGCGACGTCGACATCGCCGACGACGCCAGTCTCGATGCGGAACTTGATCGGGAGCGTGCGTCCGTCGATGAGGCCTATTATCTCGTTCCTGTCGATGTACTTGAGCGCGCTGCCGTTGGCGACGGACTGCACATTGGCGTAGCCGAGCAGAGTGTTGTCGACGCCGGCGCGGACGGAGATGCGGTAGACGCTGGCGTAGCTCAGCGCGAACTCATCGGTGTGCCAGCTCACTTGATACTTCTGGTCCTGAATGCGTACGACCTCTCCGCCTGGACCCGACGTCAGGGTGTAGGTCGCGAGCACGGGCCCGCACGCGCCGTCGACGAGCTCGCAGATCTCGACGGTGGGGGAGAGCGCCGCGTCGAAGGTGCCACTGACGGTCGGGTTCTTGACCATCGGGGGCAACCAGTAGAAGCCGGCTTTATAGTCGCGCACCGCGTCGGCGATGTCGAAGTTCGGTCGGCCGTTAGGCGACGTCGTGAACGTCTGGTCACTGCAGGCAAAAACCGCGACGAGCACGGGCACGAGCAGCAGGCGGGGGCGCATCAGTTGTCCTTGAAAGGGGAGGAGATCTGGCGTCGAGGCTCGGGCGTGATCGTTGTCACGTCGTACGACCCGAGTCATGACAGGTCTTCCTGGTGAACAGACGATCTCGCCGAGAGGGGCGTAATGAGCTTCGGGTGATCGTTGACCACGCGGTTCTGTGATCACGCGCCGGTCTTTTTTACCGCCAGAACTTGTGCGTTCTTAGAGCGCACTCATGATGACGTGGTCATCGTTCCACTTTCAGGGCGACGCGAACCCTGCGGCCGCTGCCGGGATAGAGCATGGCTACGCCTTGTGATAGCACCGGGTCAAAGAGCACGAAGCCGAGGTCGGCGTTGCGGTCGTCGCTCACATTCTCAACGCGGATCGAGCCTTCGAGGGGCCCGGCGGCGAGTCGCAACCCGACGTCGAACCGAGGGACCCCTGGAATCGTCCTGGTGTTCTCGTCGTCGAGCGCTGTCTTTCCCGCGGTGCGGTGCGCGAGTGTCAACAGGAGTCCGCGGCGAAGCGGCACGGACGCTACCGTCTGTGTGGAGTAGCGCGGAAGGTTCTTGAGCTGGAGTCCCTGATAGGGTCCGCTGCGAAATACCGCGCGTCCGACGGTCAGTGCATTGCGCAGCTCGACGTCGCGCCAGAGGTGCGCGACGGTGAGCAGCTCGAGCGCCTCATGGCGAGTGTGCTTGATGTTGCCATATCGGAACGTCGCCAGGTCGAAGTCGATCTCATCCTCCAGGTCACGCAGATACCCCGCAAATGAGACTTCCACCGACGTCCGGCCCATCGAGATACGCTGAAAGATCCCCGCTTCGATCTCGTCCGCACGTTGAGGCCGAAGAAGCGGATTTGAAATGCTGATGGTGTCGGGCCCACCGGTCGGAGTGCGCCGCGCATCGTAGAGCTGGTCGAGGCTCGGCATCTTGAAGCCCCTCGACGCCACCAGATACACGTTGCCTGCTGCGTCTGCGTCGTTCCGATATGCGTAGTTCATCCCCAGGCGCGCCGAGAGCGCCTGGATTCGCTTACGGTACTTGCCGCCGTTGAGGGTGGCACTGGGGGAGACGCGGTCGTATCGAGTGCCAGCATATCCGCGCAGGCGATCGGTGAGCTCGCGCTGCCACTCACCATAGACAGCCGCCGCCAACCGCTTGCCGGAGGCTTGACTCGTTTCCTGACCTGTCTCGGGCACACGATACGAGCTCTCGTACGTCGCGCCACTCAGCTCGACGCCACCGACCAGTTTCGAGGCGGCAGTCAGCAAGTCGTGCTGCGCTCTCAGCCATGCACCGCGATCGCTCTCGTCGTGCAGCTGCGTATCGCCAAACGACGGAGTCAGGAGTAGCGTGCGCGTGCGCTCTTGCCGCGCACCATGTACGCGCGCGGCAGCATGCAGCATTCGTCTGGCGCCCAGTGTGCGGTCCACCGTCGTGACGAGCTCGCCGGCGTCGCGGACGCGCTCATCGGCTCCGAAAAGCGAGTTGGCCTTGACCGGATCTGCGCGATAGGCCTCTTCGTCCAGGGGACCCGGATCTTCGTTCTCGAGACGATCGTAGCGAAGTGCGACGCGCGTTCGCTCGGCGGGTGGTGATTCCTGCACGGACGCGGATGCAGACAGGCGACGTGAGAAGGCGTGCTCGCGGTAGCCGGGTCCGGTCGCGTAGTCGGCGGTGGCCCCCGCTGCCCAGCCGGGTCGAAAGGCTCGCGTGAGCGCGACACTCGCTTCCCACTCCCCGCGGTGGGCGATACCCACCAACGCGCGCTCGGAGTCCGTCGTGTCGGCGCGCGTGATGACATTGATGACACCGCCGACGGCGACGTCACCGTACAGGGCAGAGCCAGACCCGCGCAGCACCTCGATCCGCTCGATGGAAGCGGCAGGCAGGCTCGTCCATTCGATGAGGGAGGTGCGTGTGGAATTGACAGGGACGCCATCGACCAACAGCAACACGTATTCGTTCTCTCCGCCGCCGAAATAGCCGCGGGTGATCGCCATTGGAAGCGCCCCGCCGCCGTCGCGACTCGAAAAGAAAACCCCTGGCAGATAGCGCAGTGCCTCCGGAAGCGTGCGCGCCTGCGTGCGCTCGATGTCGGCGCGGGTGATGACGCTCACCGCTCCCGTCGAGGCGCGGAGATCGACGGGGATGCGATGGGCGACGACGACGGTGGCGTCGAGGAGATGAGTCGAGCCGGGCAGAGTCCGATTGCGCTTGCGCCCGTGCGGCGCAGGCGAGGACGACCGTTGCTCCCACTACGAGGTAGTTTCTTGCGGTCATTGTGCAGAGGTTTGAACGCGCGTCGGTGTCGTGAGAATAATCACCAGAGGCGCTAGAGGCGCTAAAGGGGTTGCCCCTCAGCGCCTCTAGCGCCTCTAGCGCCTCTAGCGCCTCTATTTGTGAATCACGATGCTGCCACCGCCGAGCGATGTCGCAGCGGCGCTGTCGTCGCCTTCGCCGATCTTGTTGTCGTACACGATCGCACCGGTGGCGAGGTCCCACAGCTTGATGCGGAATGCATCCACGTCATCGTGGCGGTCGCCGTCGACGGCGGTGACCATGAACCCGTAGCTCCCGCCACCATTGATGGTCCCCTCGCCCTTGAACCTCGCGTGGGCGCCTCCCACGACCAGCCACTCGTACGCCGTGCTCTTGAAGCTCAAGTTCCCGGCCTTGAACTGGAACTCGGTGTTGCCGCTCGGCGTGCTCGCGCCGGGCTTGTACTTGGCGACGAATCCGAAGCTCGCTTTGCCGGTGAAGGTCGGCTCGGTAGCGAATGCGCCTGCCGGCGATGAGATCCAGCCGCCGCCGGTGACGAAGCTGCCGGTGGGGTCGTACACGACCACGAACGCCGGCACCTCGACCGCGCTCGACCGCACCCCGGTGCCTCCGTCGTCATCGGTCACGCTCGCGGTGATCGTGTAGACGCCAGCCTGCGTGAACGTGACGCTCGCGCTCATCGAGCCGGAGCCGTTGGTCTCCACCACCGCGCCGGAAACGACCGGTCCACCTGCGCCGAGCGTGAAGCTGCCCGTGTGCGAGTCTCCGGTGCCGGCGTCGGTGAAGACGGCGCCTAACGCGACAGGCGTGTTCACGGCGACGGGATCAGCGGGAAGGGCGACCGAGGTCACCACTGGTGCCAGGTTCGTCACGGTCACCATTGCGCTGTACACCGTCTCGCCCCCGTCCTTGTCGAGGACCTTCCCCTTGACCTGCACAGCGCCATTGTCGCTCGTGGGGCACGATGCGGTGCTCGCCCCTCCGATGGCCCCGTACCCCGAGCCGCAGTCGAACGCGAAGGTGAGACCTGCCGCCAGGTCGGCTGCGACGTCGGCGAAGCTGCCGAGCTGGAGCTGAATCGCGGTTCCCTCGCTGACTGGACCGTTATGCGTAAGCACTGCGGTCGGCGCGACGTTCCTGACGTCGATCTCCGCCGTGTATTCGGTGAAGAGATCGTCGTTGCCCGCATTGACGATCCTGCCCTTGACTGTCACGGATCCGTTGTCGGCAGTCTGACACGCGGCGCTCGCCGCCGTGCCGATCGCGCCGTACCCGCTGCCACAGTCGAAGGAATAACGAGCATTTGCGGCTGATGGCGTTGTCAGCGAGATCGTCGCAACGCTTCCCTCATTGACATCCGCGGGGGCGTTGAACGTCGCGGTCGGGGCGACGTCGGCGACGGTCACCGACGTGGTCGCAACGTTGCTTGCTCCGTCGGCATCTGTCACCGTCAGCGTCACCGTGTAGGTACCGCCGTTCGCGTACGTGTGCTGGACGCTTGCGCCGCTTCCCGTCTCGCCGTCCCCAAAGCTCCACGCGTACGACGCGATGTTGTTGTCCGCATCCGTCGATCCGGTGCCGTCGAAGGTGATCGGCGATCCCTCGGTGCCCGAGTAGGGGCCGCCCGCATTCGCCACCGGAGGCGAGTTCGTCTCCAGCTCCACGATGTCGACGCACCAACCACGGGCGACCAACCCGTTGCCACCGCCGAGGAGGAGGTCGTCGCGGAAGAAGAGGCTCCACGTCCCGTTAGGGCTGGTGCTTCCAAAAGCAGCGAGCGCGGATCCGTAAGGCTCGAGAGGCGCGGGAGCAGGCATGGCATCCGACCCGCCAATGTTCAGCGGCTTGTACGTGCCGCTCGGGAGGACCGGGACGGTGGTGCCGGTGGCGAATTGGAAAGCGCCAGCGTCGTCGAACGTCACGGTAGCGTTCTGGAAGTCGCTCGATCCACCGAGGTCCGACATCAGCATGACTTTCTGCCCGCCGGGGCCGACCAGGAGCGCGTCCAGATCCGTGAGCAGCGCCGTGGTGAATCCCTTGAGAGTCGCCGTGACCTTGAATGACCCGGCGCTCACCCCGGACACGGCGATCGTGGACGGGTACGGCAGGGCCGAATTAGCGTCGCGGATGGTGATCGGCGCCGCATTGCAGAAGCTCAAGGGGGTACCCGGCGCGTTGAGCACGGTCACGGACGTCGCCGCGTTGGCGGTTGCGCCTTGCGCGTCGGTCACCACGAGCGTCACCGGGTAGCTCCCCATGACCTCGTACGTGTGCGCCGGCGTCGGGCCGGTGCCGGTCGCGCCGTCCCCGAAGGTCCACGCGTACGACACGATGTCGTTGTCGGCATCGGTCGATCCCGTCCCGTCGAAGGTCAACGCAGATCCCTCGACGACCGTGTATGGGCCGCCCGCGCTCGCGACTGGTACCGAGCCCAGAGCCGTAATATTGACGCACCACCCGGTGGCGATCGATCCGGCCTCGAAGGTGATGTCGTCCCAGATGTGGAGCCTCCAGGTCCCATTGGGGTCGGTGCCGTTGAAGACCGCGAACGAGGCGCCGAAGGGCTCTACCAGGCCTTGAATGAAGTCGCCGGTCCCGAAATTCGTCGGCCTGTACGTGCCGCCCGGGATCACGGTGGTGCCGCTCGCCGGAAGCTGAGCCGCGGCGTTGTCGTCGAACGTCAGCGTGGCAGTCTGAAGGTTCGCGCCGCCGCCGGCGTCGGACATCAGCATCACGTTTTGGCCGCCCGGACCGACGAGGACCATGTCGATGTCGCCCGTCGCCGTGTGGGAGATTCCATTCAAGGTCGCGGTCACCCTGATCGGGCCGGCCGGTATGCCTGTTACCGAGAGGAGCGATGGGTAGGGGGTGGAGGCGCCGGCCTGATTGATCGTTATCCTCGCCGGATTGCAGAAGGCGACGGGATCGGCAGCGCTGGCGGACACATCGAGGCGCGGAACCCCGCCGGGGGAGCTCGGCCCAGTCAGGGTATCGCTGGTACAGGACGCCGCGAGCGCGAGTGCGGCGAGGCTCGGCAAGACGAGTCGAAGGTGACGCATGACTGGGGTCCTCGGTGAGGCGGGGAGGCGACCTAACGACCTATGGGTGCGCATCATGGCGGGCCGGCATCGGCGCGCTCTCGCCCGGCTCTCGCCTCCGTCTCGCCACTGAGTTCCCAGGGTTGCTCGCCTGTGGCGAGGAGGACACCTTCTCGCGCATGCGACGCTACGCGGCGTTCCTCAGGGGCGTGAGCCCGATGAACGCGAAGATGCCGGAGCTCAAGAAGGCCTTCGAGGCGGCCGGCTTCGAGGAGGTCAAGACCGTCATCTCGAGCGGGAACGTCGTGTTCAGCGCTCGCGCGGCGTCGGAGGCCTCGATCCAGAAGAAGGCCGAAGCAGCGATGGAGAAGCACCTCGGCCACTCGTTTCTGACCATCGTGCGGCCGGTGGACATGCTCCGCGAGATGCTCGCGAGCGATCCCTACCAGCCGTTCGGGCTGCCGTCCAATGCCAAGCGCGTCGTGAGCTTTCTGCGCGAGAAGCCGACGGCGAAGCTCCAGCTCCCGATCGAGATGAGCGGAGCGAGCATCCTGTTAATGAAAGGCACCGAGATCTTCAGCGCCTATCTGCCAACGTCGGAAGGGCCGGTCTTCATGACCCTGATCGAGAAGACGTTCGGGAAGGGGGTGACGACGCGGACCTGGGACACGGTCACCAAGGTCGCGCGCTAGCAACGCCAGGTCTATCGCGGCAGGGGAACCACGCGAACCGTTGGCGGCTCGAGCGAGGGTAGCGTCGCGTTCCACCACCGCGTTTCGTCGGGCGTTGCCCAGCGGACCATCGCGAACGATCCCTCGTATCCGATGTGAACGCTCAGGAGCGGCTGGCCGAGCTGCTGGTTGGTCGGGCGGAACAGCATGAGCGAATCCGCTTTTCGCACGAGGATGTAGTCTCCCGTCGGCGATGCGACGGCGTCGCCGGCGTTCGGGACCTGCCTCACGAGCTCGGTCCAGGCGATGGGGAGCGGTGCGTCGCCGGTGAAGGAGTGCGGTAGCGGCTCGCCCTCCTCCGTCTCATATCCGCCTCGGGCGGCGATGGATCCGTCGATCCACATTTGGGCAACCCAGCCTTGCTGCCGGGCCATCGCCCACGTCGAGTCGACACGACCGCCCGGATTCTCGGCGGGAAATCCCGTCCCGTCGCTATCGGTGAAGTATCCCTCCAGCCGTGCGCTCACTTCCTTCGAGAGGAGGGGACGCAACGGTATGCGGGTGAGGGAGGTGAATTCCCGGACGACGTTGCTGCCTGACGTCGAATACTTGGCGGGGCTGCAGAACTCCGTCCCGATGTTGCGCCCTTCGATCGACAAGACGGTGGGCGACGCGAAGGTGATCCGGCGCGAGTAGATGGAGCAGTAGAACGTCTCGGGGTTGAGCGGCTCCTCCCCCTCCTCCTTACGCGCTCGCGTCCTGAGATCGAGGACCTCGCGCTCCACTTCGTCGCAGGGCGCGCCGTCGAGCTCCACGCGGGCCTCTTCTCCGACCCGGGTGACGAAGACTCGATCGGTGCGCCCGATGAAGATGGTGTCTTCCACCCACCCACCGCCGCCTTCTTCGACGACGCATCGGCTGACGACGCCCGCCCACCACATGCCGTCGTCGCGCGGCACGAGGAGGTGCGGCTTCTCGGTGACGACGCGGGCGGTGTCGTTAGGCCAGGCGATCCAGAGGGTGCGGCCGGAGGTGAGGCCGACAAGCGCGCCCTGGGGCCGGGTGGCCGGCGCGCACGCGGCGGCGGTGATCGAGACAAGGCCGGCGAGAGCGCGCCAGCGACGGGAGAAGATCATCCACTGGGACGAGCCGCGTCGCCGCGCCGTCACCCGTGCTCATCGCGTCGGCGGGTCAAGAAGCGTCTCCAGGCGCGCGAGGAACTGGGCCTGCGCGGGGTTGATCTTGGTCTTCGCTTCGGCGATCGAGAAGAATGCGGCGCGGTCGACTTCCGGGAAGGTTTGCCACCGTCCTGATCGCGGCGGCCATTCCTTCTTGAAGGTGTTGCTCGTTATGGCGGCGGGATCGAGGTCGCCCTCGAAGGCCCAGGCGACGACGGTCTTGCCGCCTTTCTGGAGGACTTCGCCGAGCGGAACGAACTCGCCTTGCGGCCTGGTGCCGGTCTCTTCCTCGAATTCGCGCCGGGCGGCGGCGAGCTGGTCCTCATCCTCGTCGACCAGCCCTTTGGGGATGGTCCAGGCGCCGAGGTCCTTGTTGGCGAAGAAGGGGCCGCCGGGGTGGGCGAGGAGGACCTCGGAGATGGCCGGCGCGGAGGCGGTACATCAGGAGGCCGGCGCTGATCTTCGCCATGGACTCGTCTAGAAGACTTCACCCCGGTCTTCGTGCTGGCGGGCGCGGATCGACTCGTCGAGCTCGTCGGCGGCCTCGTTAGGATTTCTGGCGCGCGCCTCCTCGTTTGCCTGAACCTGTTCGCCAGCCTGCTGGGCCTTCGTGGCGCGGCTGCGTCGGCGGTCGGGCGCGCCTTTTCGTCTTTCCTCGGCCATGAGATCCTCCGCTATTTGTGATGGCTAGTCGCAATTGCCAGGCCCGGCTCGGTCGGGATCGCGCTCTTGTTCCCGTCTGCGCCAGCTTGAATAGGGAAGGAAGTAGCGCGGGTAGAGAAGGATACCGTGCTTCGTGGAGCGCACAACGAGCCGCATGCCTGGTTCGAGCTTCCAGTGCCGGACAATGTAGCGTGGGATTGTGACGCTGAGCGAGCCGCCTTCGCGTCGCAGGCGCACGGAAAAGCGGGCGACGAGTCGGGAGCTTTTCGGTTGTTGAAGCATGACCGAATCATGGGTGAGCGATGTCGAGGGTATGTCATCGCGGCTCCGCGCGATGAATCGGATTTTGTCCGACTTGCGCCGCCTGCTGAAGATGAATCGGATTTTGTCCGACTTGCGCCGCCTGCTGAAGATGAGTCGGATTTTGTCCGACCTGCGCCGCTTGTGAAGATGAATCGGATTTTGTCCGACTTAACCGGAAGTGGCCGACCAAGGGGTCGGCCTCATGCAACGGACCACACAGTTGATTCGCCGTGCCCCCTCCGCCAAGCTTCGCTACCGTGAGAACAATATTCATCGTCGCGGTTGTGAGCGGGTCGTTGACGGCGTCGCTCCCCGCTCAGCCGGCCGGCGCCCTGGCCGCAGCGCGAGAAGTCGAGCGCATCGCGGCCACTCGCAGCTTCTGGCCGGGCTTCGACCCACTCGCGATCCCGCTCGCCATCTGATGATGGAAAGAGCACATGGCTTTTCGGGCACCCGAGTCCTCCCTCGGACTTTCAGCCGTCCTCGATCTCGTCGATCAGGTCTCACGTTCGCGAAGGGCGACACCCAGCCGTCACGGCGAACTCGAGCGCCGACATCGGCGGCGTCCCGACCGCAACGCTCCTCGTCGACGGAGCGCGCGGGGCGGACTCGGCGCGAGGGCTCGCCGCCACCGCCATTCATGAGGCGTTTCACGTCTTTCAGCGGAAGCATCATCCGGATTGGCAAGCGAACGAGGGAGATCTCTTCGTCTACCCGGTCGACGACGCCAACCTTCTCGCGCTCCGGCGGCTCGAGAGCGAAGCGCTGCGCCAGGCGCTCGCCGCCGCCAAGCCTTCTCGCGCCGCGTGTCTGGGCCGCCTCACGATCGATTACCGCACGAAGCGCTTCGCGGCGATGGACTCGGCCTTCTCCGCCTACGAGCGCGGCACCGAGCTCAACGAGGGGCTGGCGACCTACGTCGAGCGCAGCGCGTTAGGCCGCACGACCGTCGAGATTCCGGTCGGAGAGTTCACCGCCGTCGACGTGCGCCTGCGAAGCTATGCCATCGGGGCCGGGATCGCCTTCCTGCTCGATGGCATTCGTCCCCAGTGGCAGCACTCGCTCGAGGCGCACGAGCACCAGTGGCTGGACGAGGTGCTTGCCGGCGCTCTTGTTGGGGCGGCCGAGTCACCTCCTGAAGGCTGCGCACTGCCAGAGACTCAAGTGGGGCAGATCATCGAGGTGGCCCGCCGCGACGCGGGGGCCGTCGCCACGAGTCGCGTCGGGCGGCGTAAGGCATTCGACTCCGCCAGGGGATGGCGCGTCACCGTGATCGCGTTCGGAGGTCAGCCACTTCGAGCGCGCGGCTTCGACCCGCTCAACATCGAGCGCGTCAATGGTGGGCTGCTTCACACCCGATTCCTGAACCTCGAGAACAACCGGTGCCGGCTGACCGCGATCGACGAGGGCTCCGTCGACATGGTGGCACTGACGGAGGGATTGGGGCCGCATCCTCTGTTCAATGGCGTGCGGCGCGCGATCATCGCCGGGCCGGTGAGCCCTGTCGTCTCGCACGACGGCGACCGCGTCACCATCGACACCAGGGGCCTGCAGCTCGAGTGCACGGGGGCCAAGGTCGACGTGAGGCCGGGTGAGGTCTTCATCACGCTGAATGCGACCGTGACGTTGTAGAGAATGCGGAATGCGGAATGCGGAATGTTAGGCTCGTGTCAACCGTCCCCGCCCGCGGTCCTCTCGTCCCTGCCGAGCGGCATTCATCACAACTTCGTTGTCTTTTTCCATCCCCGCCTCAAACGTCGCGATTCGGGTAAAGGCGCTGCCTCGCCGGCGCGCCTCTCGGCAGCTCATACCCACAATCGCAACGCGGAGGCAGGGACATGGTTCGATTGCATCGTCAGTGGATGAGGGTGACGTCTCTTGTCTTGCTCCTTCCTGGCGCGCTGTTCGCGCAGGAACAGAGCGGCGCCATCTCGGGCCGAGTCATCGACCGGGACACGCAGCAGCCAATCGCGAGCGCGCAGGTCGTCGTCGTAGGCACGCAGGTTGGCGCGGTCACCGACGAGCGGGGAGAGTTTCGCATCACTCGCGTGACGGCCGGCTCCAGGCAGCTGCGCGCGCTGCGCCTCGGCTATCAGAGCTTGACGCAAACGGTGATCGTCGCGGCTGGTCAAACGGCCACCGTCGATTTTGCGCTCGGCACCGCCGCCGTCAACCTCGATCAGGTGGTCATTACCGCCACCGGCGAGACACAGCGCAAGCGTGAGAGCGGCGCCATCACGAGTACGATCGCGGTGGATGCGCTCGACCTGGCACCGATCACCAACTTCTCCCAGGTCCTGACGGGGCGCGCGCCCGGTGTGGCGGTCCAGCTCACCAGCGGCACCCTCGGGTCGGGCACCAGGATACGGATTCGCGGCACCAACAGCATCTCGCTGGCGAATGATCCGCTGTTGATCATCGACGGCGTTCGCGTCAACAACACCGTCGCCTCGGGAATCGGCGTAGGAGGCATGCTCCCGTCGCGCCTCGATGACCTCAATCCCGATGAGATCGAGAACATCGAGGTCATCAAGGGCCCCGCGGCCGCTGCGCTCTATGGAACGGCAGCCGCGAACGGCGTCATTCAGGTCACCACCAAGCGTGGCCGGCCGGGGAAGACGCGCTTCTCGCTCTATGCCGAGAACGGCACGATCACGGAGGTGTCGGACTTTCCCTTCAACTATCGCCAGATCGGCGATCTGACGACGCCGCGGGCGGACGGCACGACGCGCACGACGAACTGCAACATCGCGAACCGCACGGACGGTCTCTGCGTCATTCGCCAGGACTCGTTGGCGAAATACTCGCCGCTTCTCTCGGATGCGTCTCCGTTCATCGACGGATGGCGGCAGGACTACGGTCTCAACGTGACCGGCGGCGGAGAAGCCGTGACCTATTTCGTGAGCGGCGACTTCGAGCGCCAGCAAGGCGTCTTCGATGCGAACACCACTCGTAAGGTCGGACTGCGCGCCAACGTCTTCGGGCGGTTGCGCGACGATCTGGAGCTCACCGCCAACGCCGGATACGTCTCGAACCGCGTTCGCCTCCCGCAGAACGACAACAACGCACTCGGTCTGCTCGGCGGCGGCCTGCTGGGAAGCGCGTTCGACAACCCCACCAATCGCGGGTACTTCGCGATCACCGCCGACCAGTCGCAGCAGTTCAGAACGCGACAGGATGTCGAGCGGTTCACGGGCTCGGTCAGCTCCAATTGGCGCCCGCTCTCCTGGCTTTCCGGAGCGGGAAGCGCCGGTCTCGACGTCGTGAATCGCTTCGACCACGACCTCCTGGCGGCAAACAAGATCACCGCGTTCGGGCTGGAGGGCGGATTTCGCCAATCCGAGCGGTATCAGGACTTCGCGTACACGGCGAATCTCAGCTTCACCGGCGGGTTCGATCTGCGACCGACGATTCGTTCGACGACCACCGTGGGAGGCCAATACGTGCGCGAAGTGCTCCGCTCGACGGAAGCCTTCGGCCAGAACCTCCTTCCCGGCGTCGGCTCACTCGAGGGCGTGACGTCGCTGTTCGCGGTGGATGAGGACAACACCGAGAACGTGACCGTCGGGACGTACATCCAGCAGCAAGTCGCCTGGCGCGACCGGCTGTTCGTCACACTGGCTCTTCGCGGCGACGACAACAGCGCGTTCGGCCAGGATTTTGGCTACGTGAATTACCCGGCCGCGAGTCTCTCGTGGGTCGTTGGTGAGGAGCCATTCTTTCCGCAGATCAGCGTTCTCAGCGCCTTCAGGGTCCGCGCCGCCTACGGCGAATCGGGACAGCGCCCCGCCTTTCGCGATGCGGCGAAGTTCTTCTCGCCCGTGTCGGTGATGCTCAACGATGTCGACGTTCCGGGCGTCACGATTGGAAGCGAAGCCACGGGCTTCGGCGCCGGCAACGCGCTGCTCAAGCCGGAGAAATCGAAAGAGTACGAATTCGGCCTGGACGTGGGATTCCTGGGCGACCGGTTGGCCCTCGAGCTGACCCGCTATCACAAGACGACGTACGATGCGCTCATCGCGCGCGATCTTCCGGGATCACTCGGGGCGACGGCATTCCGGCTCGAGAACATTGGGCGGGTGAGAAACCACGGCTTCGAGATGCTGCTCAAGGCGAAGGTGTTCGACATGCCTAACGCCAGCTTCGATCTGACCCTCAACGGCACCACCGCCAACAGCAAGATCCTCGAGCTCGGAGAAGGGATCGAGCCGATCCCGGTCAACTCCGACTTCCAGATTCACAAGGAGGGGTTGCCCCCGGGCTCCTACTACCAGGCGCCATACACGTTCAGCGACGCGAATGGCGACCGCCTGATCTCCATGGATGAGGTGATCGTCGCGGATGAGCCAGTCGGCCTCGGCACGCCCTTCCCGAAGCGGATGCTGTCGGTGACGCCAGACCTGACGCTGTTCAAGTACGTGCGCGTTTCCGGACTGTTCGAGTACCGCGGGGGACACAAGCTGCTCAACCTGACCGAGCGGTTCCGCTGCAACTTCACCCAGACGTGCCGGGGACTTCAGGACGCGTCAGCGCCGCTGGAGGAGCAGGCACGGGCAATGGCAACGCTGCTCGGCACCGAAGCGGGATTCGTCGAGGACGCGGATTTCGTGAAGTTCCGCGAGCTGGCCGTCACGCTCAACGCGCCCGAGCGGTGGGCGGGTCGCATGGGCGTTGCGTCGGTCAGCCTGACGCTCGCCGGCCGGAACCTCAAGACGTGGACGGACTACACCGGCTTCGATCCGGAGGCCAACGAGAACGCGGCGAACACGAATTTCAGCACCGACGAATTCAACACGCAGCCACAGGTGCGCTACTTCACGGCTCGCGTCAACGTGGGGTGGTGAGCCATGAAAAACTTCTTGAAGTCAACGGTGCTCGGCGTCGGGATGATCGTGGCGGCGTCGGCGTGCAATTTCGGTGACCTGCTGGACGTGGATGATCCGGATGTGGCGACCCCGGGCTCGCTGACGGGCGAAGACGCGCTGCCGGTGCTGCTCGCCGGTGCGTTCGGGGATTTTCAGCTCGCGTACAGCGGTGACAACGCCGGCGTGACCGAGGGGCTCGTCAATCTGGGAGGACTGCTGGCGGACGAGTTCGAGATTGCCGAGAGCTTTCCGACGCGCGTTCCGATCGACCGCCGCGACATCGACAACGTCAACACCACGCTCAACACGGCGTACAGTTACGTTCACCGGGCGCGTGCCGCGGCGGAGCTTTCCGCAAGGCGTCATCAGGAGTTTGCTCCGAACACGTCGGGGCACGCGCTCTCCCTGGCGATCGCGGCGTACAGCTACATCCTGTTAGGCGAGAATTTCTGCTCGGGCGTACCGGTGAGCACGCTGACCGATGCTGGCGGTACGGAGTTCGGTCCACCGCTCTCGACGCAGGAGCTGTTCACGGAGGCGATCGAGCGGTTCGATGCGGCGATCGCCGCGTCGGACGCCGACTCGCCGGAGCAGTATCTGGCGATGGTCGGCAAGGCGCGCGCGCTGCTCAACCTCGACCGGCCGGCGGATGCCGCGGCGATCGCGGCTGACGTTCCGGATGATTTCGTGTTCGAGATCGAGCATTCGGACAACACGGCTCGTCAGGAAAACGGCGTGTTCGCCTACGTCAACATTCAGGGGCGTTGGACGGTGGCGGATAGTGAGGGCGGGGAAGGTCTGCCCTTCCGATCCGCGGCCGATCCCCGGGTGACGTTCGAGCTCGATCCGGATGACGGCGTCGGCTTCGATGGCGTGACACCGATGTTCCATCAGCTCAAGTATCCGGAGCGGGAAAACGACGTCGTGCTCGCCAGTGGAACGGAAGCGCGGCTGATCGAAGCGGAGGCGCAGCTCAGGGCGGGGAATACGACTGCGTGGCTCGGCACGCTCAACGCGCTTCGCACGCCGGGGCTCCCTGCACTCACCGATCCCGGCACGCCGGCGGGCCGGATCGATCTCATGTTCCGTGAGCGGGCGTTCTGGCTCTGGCTGACGGCGCACCGGCTCGGGGATATGCGCCGGCTGGTTAGGCAGTACGCTCGGTCGGCCAATTCGGTTTTTCCGACGGGTGCGTACTCGCAAGGTGGGAACTACGGCAACGACGTGAGCTTGCCGATCCCGTTCGAGGAGCTGAACAACCCGCTCGCTGTGGAGTGCGACGCGTCGGTGCCGTAAGGCAAAGGCGCTAGAGGGCTGCTAGAGGCGCTAGAGGCGCTGGAGGTTGTTTGCGCCTCCAGCGCCTTTAGCGCCTTTAGCGCCTAACGTTCACCGCATGAGCAACGCAGTGATGAGCGCCCCCACCATCGCGCCAAAGCCGGCGCTCAAGCCAACGAGCGTCGCGTACGCGCGCTTGCGAGGCGTGAGAGCGTTGGTCTGTCTCTTCGGCTCCAGCCACACGTCCTCCGCGCGGCAGGTCGTCGTCGATCCCCAGCGATCGCTCAGCATGAGGAATTGCGTGGGCGCGTGGTACGAGACGACCTCGCAGCTCCACGGCCCCCACCAGGGCCAGTGGTACATCACGCGTTGACCGGGAACGAACGAGCAGGGCTTGACCTCATCGGCCGTCACGACCTGCTCGCCTCCCTTCAAGAAGCTGACGCGGATGTCGTCCCCCGAGATCGCGACGACGTCAGCGATGTGAAGCTTTCCGTCGGCGGATTTCGCGAAGACGCGGTCGCCCACGACGGGCGCGGGAGCAAAATCGAGGCGCTCGCGAAGCGCGCGCTCGACGGCGGCGCGGGTGAGTCCGATGCCCTCGCCAGCCTCGATCACGGCGTCGATCTCGCCCTGCATCAGATTGGCGCGCCGCGTCGTCCGCTGAATCTCCTCGGCGCGCTGGAGAACGTCATTGAGCTCGTCGTCCGTCAATCGCATAGCGTCGCTCACGTCGGCCGCATCAGGCATTGGTTACGGTACAATCTGCCCAACGGCAGCCCTCGGGTCGAGGTTTCGGGGCCAGCCGCGAGGCAGAGACCTTGCTTACCGCCGTGCCTGCAGGAGGTTAGTCGGCCCGCAGCGCCACCATCGCATCGACCTTTGTCGCCCTGCGTGCCGGGACGTAGACCGCTACCATCCCAATTGTCGCCATTAGGAGCGCGGTCGCGAGGTACACGAACGGATCGAGCGGGCTCACGCCGAACATCATGGACGCAAAGAGCTGCGTGGCCATGGCCCCGAGGATGACGCCGACGACGACGCCGAGCGCGATGAGGCGCCCACCCTGGCCGAGCACCAGGCCAAGAATGCTCTCTGACGGCGCGCCTAACGCGATGCGCACACCGATCTCGCGAGTGCGCTGTGCGACGAGGAACGACAGCACGCCGTACAGCCCGACCGCCGCCAGCACCAGCCCGAGAGCCCCGAACAGCGCAAAGATCATCGTCCCTACACGCCACGGCTGAAGCTGCGGCATGATCAGATTCGTCAGCGGCCGCACCTCCGCAAATCGCACAGACGGATCCAGCCCTTCCAGCTCGCGGCGGAGCGCTCCGGCGAGCGCGGTGGGATCGTCCGTGGTGCGAACGTACATGACCGTCATCGGTGGTGCCTGACGAGGGCGCTGCGCGAGTGGACGGTAGAGGAACGGCCCTGGGTCCGCGGTGATGTCGGCGTATCTCGCGTCGGCGACGACGCCAACCACCTCGGCGCACGGCGCATCGGGCGCCATCAGCTCCGCGCGCACGCACTTCCCGATCGGCGACTGTCCACCCCAGATGCGGCGTGCCATGGTCTCGTTGACGATCGCCACCCGCGCGCCACCGGCTCGGTCGTCCTCGTTGAACGCGCGCCCCTGTCGGATCGGGATCCCGAGCGTAGCGAAATAGCCGGCGCCGGCGAAGTCGAGCTGCGCGCCGCGGGGCCGCCCGTCGGGGCTCGGGAACCCTGGCGTCTCCACCAGAATCATGATGTTCATCTCGAACGGCGGCGCCATTCCCAGCGCGGCCGAGCGCACGCCCGGAAGCGCGCGGGTGCGATCCAGCGCGCGTCGCCAGAACTCCTCCGTCTGCTCGCGCGTCATGCGGTCGCGCGCGTCCACCGACGCGACGAGCAACCGGTCGGTGTCAAAGCCGACATCGATCGCCTTGACGTTGCGAAGACTCCGGATGAACAGGCCGGCGCCGATGAGAAGCACGAGCGATGCCGCCAGCTGCACGACGACCAGCGCGCGCCGCCCGAGCGAGCGGGTAGCTCCGACGACACCGCTGCCACCTAACGATGACCGGAGATTGGGTCGGGTCGCACGAAGGGCTGGCGCGAGACCGAAGGCCATGGTCGTGCCGAGCGTCAGCAGCGCGGTGAACGCGAGCACCCGTGCGTCCAGAAAGGGCGGAAGGGGCGGAAGCGGCACGATGCGCGGAAGGAGATCGGCGCCGAAGACCGCCAGCCACAGACCGGCTGCGCCGCCGAGCACCGCGATGAGCAAGCTTTCGGTCAGGAGTTGGCGCGTGAGGCGCCAGCGCGTGGCGCCCAGCGAGAGTCGGACCCCGATCTCATGCGCGCGATTCGTCGTGCGCGCGAGCATGAGGTTGGCGATGTTCGCGCAGGCGATGAGGAGCACGGCGCCGGTGATGGCAAGGAACCAGAGCGAGATCGGCATCGATCGCCCGCGAAGGAATGGCTGCTCGATGGAGGCGGTGCGTGAGCCCGCCAGCCCGGACAACCGGACCGTCGGCGGCGGCGGACGGCGCGCGCGGTCGCCACCGGGACCGGGCGGGCCGCCGATCTGGACGCGCACTTCGCCACCCATCGGACCACCGAGGGCGCCCGGCGTCGGCAACTCCCCACCCTCGTCTCGCGCCGCGAGCATGACAGCTTGCGCCGCTGACCGCGCCTGATCCCGCGTGCTTCCGGGGGCGAGTCGGCCGACGACGGACAACCACGCCACGAAGCGGGAGCGCGTCATTTGCGCGTCGTAGCCGAACAGCGGCGCGGTCCCGAGAGGCAGCCACAGCGCCGGCGTTCCGAGGTCGGTTCCCACGAAGTGCCTGGGGGCTACTCCGACGATCGTGAACGAGCGGTTCGCGATGGTCATCGGCTTGCCCAGAGATCCGTTTGCCGAATCTCCGGGAAAGGTGCGTCGCCAGAAATCGTAGCTCAGCACGACCACCGGGCTCGCTGCACCTTCGCGGTCGTCTTCGGGAAGGATCAGCCGTCCGCGCGCGGCGCGGACGCCGAGGAGGCGGAAGTAATCGCCGCTGACGAGAAGTGCACTGTGGTTTCGTGCATCCACCCCTTCGCCGACCGATACGGTCGTTGGCGCGAATGCAGCCGCCCCGGCAAATCCCTTCGTATTGTCGCGGAGGTTGACGAAGTCCGGATACGAGATCGCCGATGAGAGCTCTCCCGCTGGCTCGTTCGGAGGCGGGGGGAGCTGCATCTGCACGCGCACCACGCGATCGGGATTGGCGACGCCGGACGGCGGGCGGAAGAGGAGCGCGTCGACCAGACCGAACATCGCGGCGTTGGCGCCGATGCCAAGTGCCAGGGTCAGGACGGCGACGAGCGTGAAGCCGGGCGCGCGGCGGAGCCCGCGGGCAGCGTAGCGGAGATCCTGGAAGAAGGTGGTCATGCCTTTACGACACGCGGGCGCTTGCCCCAGGTTGTCCTGCCGTCACGACAATATCGCGGCAACCGCGGTCACTCTCCGGTCACGTCACGGAAATACGCCGGCAGGTCGACGATGAGGGGCAGAGCGCCAAGCTCAGGCTTCCACTCGAGACTTTCGGCGATGATCTCCGGCCGTTGATCCTCCGGACCCCACCGCTCGACGAGACGCGCGTCGACATCGACGATCCAGTACTCCGGAACATGCTGCCGCCGGAACAGCCGAAGCTTCACCAGGCGATCGGCGCGGGCGGTACTGGGCGAGAGTATCTCGACGGCGAGGAGCAGAGTTTTGACGTCGCTCCAGTCCCGCGGCCGGCGTCCACCGGTGAGCGGTGCGACGAAAACGTCCGGTTGAACGAGACTCCCGTCAGGGAAAGTGACGTCGGCTGGTGACACGATCACACGCCCCAGGCTGTGCGCCTTGACGTACGGCCCCAGCAGAGTCGCCATCTCGTAGACCGCGTCCTGGTGCCGCAGCGCGGGCGACGGCGTCACGAACAGCTCGCCGTCGATGACCTCGTAGCGCTTCCCGTCATCGGGGAGCGCCCGAACCATGTCAGCGGTCCAGCGGGTCGTGCCGGGCATGACCATAAGAATGCGCCTTGGGCGATGGTGACGGCAACTCGGCATGCGAGAGCATGTCCGTCTCCGACGCGACAGGCGTCATCGGTTACTCGCGGGCCGAATCGGCGGCACCCAGCCGTGAATCGCTCACGGCCGTAGCTCGTCTCGCTGTTTTTTTTGAACGCAGAGGACGCAGAGGACGCAGAGGGAACCTCAACTGCAGAAGCTCTTGCAAAGGCTCTTGGCAGTTGCCCTCCTCTGCGTCCTCCGCGTCCTCTGCGTTCAAAATAGGTACCCCCACCCCCCAAAATAGGCAGCCCCGCCGACGCGCCGGACAGCGATGTCTTCGCAGGTTGGTCGCGACGCTCACACGCGCACGCACCAATCCTCAGGAGAATCGATATGAACTCGTCCACATCGCGCCGGCGCGTACGATTCGCCCCATCGTCGCGACCGCGACACTGATGGCGGCCTGCGCTACCGAGGCGCCAGTCGCGCCGGAGAGCCCAACGCTTCGAACGGCCAATACGCGTGCTGATACGGAGGCAGCGCGCGCCCTCGCCACGCTCCGCGCCGCCACCGCCCGCTACCACAATCTGAAGGCGGCGACAGACGACGGCTTCGTGTTCCTCCACGGCTGCGAGAGCCGGCCGGATGAAGGACCGGTTGGAGCGGTATACGTGCATCCCGGTCGACTGGACGGCGTCATTGACCCGGCCCTGCCCGAAGCGCTGATCTACGAGCCGCGCGAGAATGGCGGCGCGCGGTTGGTGGGCGTCGAGCTCGCGGTCCCGTATGTGGCGTGGACGAACGCGCAGCCGCCCGAGTTCCTGGGCGCCACCTTCCAGCCCGAAGACGAGTTCGGCGTCTGGGGCCTCCACGTCTGGCTCTGGCGGCAGAACCCGGAGGGCTTGTTCGCGGAATCGAATCCTCGCGTTTCCTGCGCTGCCGAGTAGCGACTCCACCGGAGACCGGCAATGCGGCCCATCCTCGGAATCTGCGATCGCGGCAATCGCGTTAGGTGGCTGCTCCGACCTGGAGCCTACCCGCGCGGTGAGTCCCACGACCGTTTCGGTCTCGGCCATCGACGGCGGCGATCTCGACGACGTGCTGCGCCGATATCTCGCCCGCCAAGGCTTCACCGGACGAGTGGCGAGCACGCTCGAGTGGCGCCTCGGCCGTCGTGTCAATCGGCAGCTCGCCGACGTCGGCCGCAATCTCTGGTTCGACCCGATTCAGGGTCTCAACGACGACAACACCTGCGGCGGCTGTCATTCACCGACGAACGGCTTCGGGGACACGCAGCCGATCGCGATTGGCGTCGACAACAATCGCATCGTCGGACCGGCCCGGAGAGGACCGCGCAATCAGCGGCGAACGCCGATGGTGATCAACAACGTGTTCTACCCGGCGCTGATGTGGAACTCGCGCTTTCACGCGCCGTCGGGCGATCCGTTCGACAACAGCGGCGGCTTCGTCTTTCCTGCTCCGGAAGGCACCAGCCTGTCGTACCTGCCCGCATCTCCTCACGGCGCAGGCGTTCATTCCGCCGACCGAGCGCGTGGAAGCGGCCGGATTCCACTTTCCCGGGAACAACGACGACATCCGCGCCGAAGTGATCAGGCGCCTGAACGAGACCCCGAACTATCGCAAGCGCTTTGCAAACGTGTTTGCGCACGTGAAGGCGGGCAACCCGATCACGTACGACGACTTCGCGCGCGCGATCGCCGAGTTCGAGTTCACGCTCGTGTTCGCGGACGCGCCGGTCGATCGTTATGCACGTGGGAAGCTCAATGCGCTGACTCCGTCGCAGAAGCGCGGCGCAGTGCTCTTCTTCGGCAAAGCCGGCTGCGTCCAGTGCCATGCCGTGGCGGGCCAATCGAATGAGAATGTTCAGCGACTTCAAGCAGCACGTCGCGGGGATTCCGCAGATCGCACCGTCAGTCAGCAACATGACGTTCGACGGACCCGGCGCGAACGAGGACTTCGGGCTCGAGCAGGTGACCGGCAACCCGGCGGACCGTTATGCGTTTCGCACGTCGCCGCTTCGCAACGTCGCGCTCCAGCCCGCCTTCATGCACAACGGCGCATTCACTCGGCTCGAGGATGCGATTCGGTATCACCTGGACGCGCAGCGCGGGGCGGGGACGTACACGACGGCGCGCTTGCCGGGCGATCTCCAGGGCCCGCTCGGCCCAATGTCGCCGGTGTTGGCAAGGCTGGATCCTTTGCTGCGCGCGCCGGCGCCACTGACCGAGGAAGAGATTCAGTGGCTCGTCGATTTCGTCCGCGATGGTCTCCTCGATCCACAGGCGCAACCGCAGCATCTGCGCCGCTTCATCCCCGAGAAGCTGCCGAGCGGGCGGGCGAGTCTGACGTTCGAGTTCCGCTAAGCACCTTTGTTGAGCCGCAGAGGACGCAGAGGACGCAGAGGGAACGTCAACTGCAAGTGCTTTTGGAAAAGCTCCTGCAGTTGAAGTTCCTCTGCGTACCTCTGCGTCCTCTGCGGTAAAAAAACAAAACACATTACCTGCACACGGAGTCACGCATGGCCACGCTGCTCTCTGACACAATGCGCCGGCTGCTTCCAGACCCGACCTTCTACGCATCACCGCGGGCAGCGATGGAAGCGCCGCCGGAGACGATGGCATACGTCGCCCTGATCAACCCGACACCAGGCGACGGCCGCCCCGACGCGATCGCGGTCGTGGACTGCAACCGCGACTCCGAGCGGTTAGGCACGACGATCGGTCGGCTCGATCTGCCGTACGCGGGCGACGAGCTGCACCACTTCGGCTGGAATGCGTGCAGTGCCGCGCTCTGCCCGTACGCGCCGCACCCGCACGTTCGTCGGCGCTACCTCATCGTCCCGGGGCTTCGCTCGTCGCGGATCTACGTCGTCGACACCGAGCCCGATCCGGCGAATCCGCGCGTCGTGAAGGTGATCGAGCCGGAAGAGCTGGCGGCGCGCACGGGCTACTCGCGTCCGCACACGGTGCATTGCGGTCCCGACGGCATCTACGTCAGCGCCATCGGCAACGCGACCGGCGGTGCGCCGGGCGGAGTCTTCGTGCTCGACCACGACACCTTCGAGCCGCTTGGCCCGTGGGAGATCGAGCGCGGACCGCAGCGGCTGGCGTACGACTTCTGGTGGCACCTGGGATGGGACACGATGGTCACCAGCGAATGGGGGACACCGGCGCAGGTCGAGCATGGCGTCCAGCCGGAGCTGCTCATGGCGAAGGAGTACGGCCGGCGGCTTCACTTCTGGGATTTGCGCGCGCGGCGGCACGTGCAGTCGCTCTTGCTCGGTGACGACAACCAAATGGTGCTCGAGCTGCGTCCGGCCCACGACCCGACGAAACGCCACGGCTTCGTCAACGTGGTGCTCAACCTCACCGATCTCTCCAGCTCCATCTGGACCTGGTTCCACCGTGACGGAGAGTGGCAGGCGAAAAAGGTGATCGACATCCCCGCCGAGCCGGCCGACGCAGACGCTCTGCCGCCGGCGCTCGTGCCCTTCGGCGCGGTCCCGCCGCTGGTGAGCGACATCGCGCTCTCCCTCGACGACCGCTTCCTCTACGTCGCGTGCTGGGGAACGGGCGAGCTGCGACGCTACGACGTCACCGACCCGCTGGCGCCGCAACTCGTGTCCTCGGTCCACCTCGGCGGGATCGTTCGTCGTACGGCGCATCCGTCGGAACCGAATCGGCCGCTGGACGGCGGGCCGCAGATGATCGAGCTGAGTCGCGATGGCCGTCGCGTCTACGTGACCAACTCGCTCTACCTCGCGTGGGACGCGCAGTTCTATCCGCGCGGCATTCGAGGCTGGCTCGCTCGACTGGACGTGAATGCGGAGGGCGAGCTCACGCCGGCGCCCGATTTCTTCATGGACTTTGGCGACATGCGCCCGCACCAGGTGCGTCTCCAGGGAGGCGACGCCTCCTCCGATTCCTTCTGCTTTCCCTGAGGCCGCGATGAGCTGGATGCTCATCGGGCTGCTCGGCACCTATCACGGGCTGAACCCTGCGATGGGATGGCTGCTCGCGACCGCGCTCGGGTTGCAGGAGCGGCGCGCGAGCGCCGTTATGCAGGCACTGCCGCCGATCTTCCTCGGTCACGCCGCGTCGGTGGCGGTGGTCATCGCCGCCGCCGCGCTCGCGGACTCACTCGTACCCATCGACACGCTCCGATGGATCGGCGCGTCAGTACTCCTCGGCTCCTCGGCGCTGCTTTTCCGGCGTCGTGCGCATCCACGGGGCGGGGGAATGCGGCTCGGGCCCGGTGGATTGGTCGCATGGTCGTTCGTGATGGCATCGTCGCACGGCGCGGGGCTCATGCTTCTTCCTTCCTTGTTCGGGGCGACGCATGCGCACCACTGGAGCTCCGCCCGCGGGCATCGCCGTCCTCGTCGTCCATAGCTTGGCCATGCTGCTCGCGATGACCACTGCCGCCCTGGTGGCGTTTCGCCTAACGGGCGTCGGCGTGCTCCGTCGGATATGGATCAATACCGACGCGCTCTGGTCGATCGCCCTCGCCGCGTCCGGGATCGTGCTACTCCTGACGTGAATCGCTCTGGACGGGCAAAGTGCGAATGCCCATATTGGGGGAGTGCCTCCGACGCTCTTGAGCGCAGGGGCATGTAACCGCAGATGGCCGCAACAGGACAGAGTTCTCCTCGCGGATAGCCTTTCCCCTCGTCCAATGGCCGCAGAAAAAACCACAGCATTGTCTTTTGGCAGTATTGCGGCCATTTGGACGAGGGCTCGACACTTTGGTCCCTAAGCAGTGTCCGTCCCTTTGCGGCCATCTGCGGTTAAATAGGACTCGTTGCGCATTTCACTGAATAACTAGCGCATGTTCCTGGAGCGCGACGCCTTTCTGACTGAGCTGGATGTTGCACTCGCCGGCGCCGCCGGCGGGCGCGGGTGTGCCGTGCTCGTGAGCGGCGAGGCGGGGATCGGGAAGACGACGTTGCTGGAGCACTTCGCCGATCGCCTCCAGACGGCCGACGGTCGCACGCGAGTCCTGTGGGGCGCCTGTGACGCGCTGTTCACGCCGCGCCCACTGGGTCCGCTGCTCGACATGGCGCGGCAGACGCCGGGCGTGCTGCGCGAGGTCACTCGCGGCACCGTCGACCGCGAGCGGGTCTTTCTGAGCCTGCTCGATGAGCTGTCCCGCCCGTCGCCGAGGACGCTCGCCATCTTCGAGGACGTGCACTGGGCGGACGAAGCGACGCTCGACCTGCTCAAGTTCCTGGTGCGACGGATCGGCAAGACGCAGAGCTTGCTGGTGCTCAGCTTCCGCGACGATGAGGTGGACGCGACCCACCCGCTCCGCAGGGTACTCGGCGAGCTCCCAGCCCAATCCGCTCGGCGCCTCAAGCTGCCACCGCTCTCGGAGAACGCGGTGGCGCGCCTTGCGACGGCCGCGGGTCGCCGAGCGGAGGACCTTCACAGCATCACCGGGGGCAACCCCTTCTACGTCACCGAGGTGTTGGGGACGGATGGCGGCGGGATTCCCGCATCGGTGCGGGACGCCGTGCTCGCGCGGGCGGCGCGCCTAACGCCGGCGGCGACCGCGGTGCTGCACGTCGTCTCGATCGTGCCGGGCCGCATCGAGCGGTGGCTCCTCGATCGAATGCTGGATGAGCCTGCGCGTGCGGTGCAGGAGGGCGTCGACGCGGGTATCCTGCGCGCCACCCGCGACGCCGTGGCCTTCCGGCACGAGCTGGCGCGGCGAGCGTGGGAGGACTCCCTCGAGCCGGCGTACGCGGCCGAGCTGCACAGGCGGATGATCCAGGCCATTGAATCCCACGATGGCGGCGCGACAATGCTCCCGCGCCTGGTCCACCACGCCGACCGAGCCGGCGACGCGGATACCGTGCTGCGTCTCGCGCCGGCCGCCGGGCGCGAGGCAGCGTCGCTTGGCGCTCACCGGGAGGCGGCCGCGCATTTTGGGAGCGCGCTTCGTTATGCCGACCGATCGCCGCCCGCGGAGCGTGCGGCGCTGCTGGATGCCTGGTCCTACGAGGTCCACCTGAATGGCCGGATCGCGGAGGCGGTTCGGGCACGCGAGGAGGCGCTAAAGCTGTGGCGGCAGGTCGGTGACCGTCGCCGAGAGGGAGACGACTTTCGCTGGCTCTCGCGACTGGCGTGGTTCGAGGGGCGCCGTGCGGATGCGGCCCAATGTGCCGAGCAGGCGATCGTCCTCCTCGAGCCGTTAGGTCCCAGCCATGAGCTGGCAATGGCGTACAGCACGCGGGCGCAGCTCCACATCCTCGCCGAGGAACGGAAGCTCGCTCCGCAGTGGGGAGATCGCGCCGTCGCAATGGCCGAGGCACTTGGCGATCCCGAGGCATTGGTCCATGCGCTCACCAACGCGGCGTGCCTGGAGCCGGGCAGCTTCCGGGAGACGCAGGTGCGGGCAGTCAGGTTGGCCCAGCAGCATGGTCTTCACGAGCACGCCATGCGCGCCTTCACCTGGCTCATCTGCGACTCGATCGTCGAGCTGGAGTACGTCGCCGCGGAGGGTTTCCTGGCCGAGGCGATCGAGTACGCCGAGTCGCGCGACATCGACAGCTTCTCGTTCTATCTGCGCGGCTGGCGAGCTCGGTTGCGTGCCGAGCTGGGGCGCCTCGACGAGGCGGAAGCCGACGCGACCGACGTGCTGCGGCGCGACGACGCCCCCACCGTCGTTCGCCTGCCCTCCCTGGCCGCGTTAGGCACGGTGTACACTCGCCGCGGCGATCGGCGCGCGCAGGCCATCCTCGACGAAGCGCTGGAGCGCGCGCTGTCGACGGGAGAGCTGCAGCGCATCGCCCCCGTCGCGGCTGCGAGGGCCGAGGCGGCGTGGCTCCGCGGTGATCTCGAGGGGGTGCGTGTCGAAGCCATGCGCGCGTATTCCATGGCGATGGATGCTGGCAGTCGCTGGGACATCGGGCGGATCGCGCTCTGGCTCCGGCGCGTGGGCGCGTTAGGCGACGTGCCGGCGGATCTGCCCGACCCATTCGCCTCGGAGCTCGCGGGACGCTGGCGCGAGGCGGCGCAGGCATGGGAACGAATGGGCTGTCCCTACGAGCAGGCGCTCGCTCTCAGCGAGGGCGATGAGGAAGCGCAGCGGGCTGCTCTCCAGATCCTCGAGGGATTGGGTGCGGCGCCGGCGGCCGCGATCGTGCGACGCCAGTTGCAGAGCCGCGGCGTGCGTGGTCTCGCGCGCGGACCTCGCCGCAGTACGCGCGCGAATCCTGCCGGTCTCACCAACCGGCAGATGGAGGTGCTCGAGCTGCTGGCGGAGGGGCTCTCGAATCGGGAGATCGGTCAGCGTCTCTTCCTGTCGACGCGCACGGTGGATCACCACGTCTCGGCGCTTCTGCAGAAGCTCGGTGCGGGCAGCCGAGCGCGGGCGGCGGCGCTCGCCCGGGATATGACGAAGCGTGCGTGAATATGCGCGCGACGTGGAGCTGCAACGGCTTTTTTTACCGCAGAGGACGCAGAGGTACGCAGAGGAATTCAACTGCCAAAAGCTTTTCGAAAAGCTTCGCAGTTGAAGTTCCTCCGCGTACCTCCGCGTCCTCTGCGGTAAAAAGCGGCAAAAAAAACGAGATCGAGCTACAGGCCATTCACAATTCGCCGAATGCCGTCCTTGAGGTGGGGGACGTTGAAGTTGAGCAGCAGCCCAACCCTGTAGCCGCCATGCTTCAGATATGAGAGCAGCTGGGCGTTGTGAATCGGTGCCAGGTTTCCTACGGACTTGACCTCCACGACGACTCCCCCATCAACCAGGAGATCGATTCTGTACCCCAGGTCGATACAGACGCCGTCATACAGGACCGGTAGAGCGAGCTGCTGCACGACAAGGTGCCCGCGCTTTCGGAGCTCATGAGCCAGGCATCCCTCATAAGCGCCTTCGAGCAACCCTGGCCCAAGGGCCGTGTGCACCTTGATAGCTGCATCGACGACCGCGCCACTGGAGTCGTTGAGTCCCATGCCGCGAAGCATGACTCCGCGGTGGCTTGTGAGCCTCATCATTTTTTACCGCA
>CAWBOC010000004.1:0-74475 GCA_963790305.1 uncultured Gemmatimonadaceae bacterium | reverse complement strand
GCAGCCGCGCTGACGGCCTTGAAGCGCGGCAAGCATGTGCTCTTGGAAAAGCCGCCGGGCGCGACGGTGAGCGAGCTCCACGACCTGATCGCCACGGCGGCGCGAGAGGACGTGACGCTCTTCGCGACCGGGCATTTGCGTTTCGCCGCCGGCGTGGCCAAGGCGAAGGAATGGTTGGCTGACCGCACGATCCGTTCCATGCGCGTCGACTGGAAGGAGGATGTGCGCAAGTGGCATCCGGGCCAGGCGTGGATTTGGGAACCGGGTGGGTTCGGCGTGTTCGATCCGGGCATCAACGCGCTGTCGATCGTCACCGAGATCCTGCCGATGCCGGTGTTCCTCACTTCTGCAACGCTGCTGTTCCCGCAAAATCGCGCCCAGCCCATCGCTGCCGACCTGATCTTCGCCGATAGTGCCGGCGGAATCGCGCCACCGCGACCTTCGACTGGCGCCAGACCGGTCCGCAGACCTGGGATATCCGCGTCATCACCGATGACGCCGAACTGCTGCTGCGATCCGGCGGAGCCAAACTCGTTATCAACGGCAGAATTGGTCGTGGACGGCGGCGACGTTCAATATGCCGCCATCTACAAGCATTTCGCCGGATTGATCAACAGGGCGGCAAGCGATGTCGACGTCAGCGCCCTGCGCCATGTCGCCGACGTTTTCATGGTAGGTCGGCACGAGTTCGCCGAACCCTTCGAAGACTAACGAGAACCATCGGGAAACGCCAGGAAACCAAGCGATGAAAAAGCCAGGAAACGGAGCACATCCACCCGAACCAAGCTGAAGCTCAGGTCGCAGGCCTGGTTCGACAACCCGGCCAACCCCGACATGACCGCGCTCTACCTCGAGCGCTACCTGAACTACGGCATCAGCCGCGAGGAGCTCCAGTCGGGCAAGCCGATCATCGGCATCGCCCAGACCGGCTCCGACCTCTCGCCCTGCAACCGCCACCATCTCGAGCTCGCCAAGCGGGTCCGCGACGGCATCCGCGAGGCCGGCGGCATCGCGATCGAGTTCCCGGTCCACCCGATCCAGGAGACCGGCAAGCGCCCGACCGCCGGCGCTCGACCGCAACCTCACCTATCTCGGCCTCGTCGAGGTGCTCTACGGCTATCCGCTCGACGGCGTGGTGCTGACCATCGGCTGCGACAAGACCACGCCCGCCTGCCTGATGGCCGCCGCGACGGTCAACATCCCGGCGATCGCGCTCTCGGTCGGGCCGATGCTGAACGGCTGGTTCCGCGGCGAGCGCACCGGCTCGGGCACCATCGTGTGGAAGGCGCGCGAGATGATGGCCAAGGGCGAGATCGACTACGCCGGCTTCATCGACCTCGTCGCCTCCTCGGCGCCCTCGACCGGCTACTGCAACACCATGGGCACCGCCTCGACGATGAACTCGCTCGCCGAGGCGCTCGGCATGCAGCTGCCCGGCTCGGCCGCGATCCCGGCGCCCTACCGCGACCGCCAGGAGATGGCCTAGCGCACCGGCATGCGCACCGTCGAGATCGTGCACGAGGACCTGAAGCCCTCCGACATCATGACGCGCGAAGCCTTCATCAACGCGATCCGGGTCAACTCGGCGATCGGCGGCTCGACCAACGCGCCGATCCACCTCAACGCCATCGCCCGGCACCTCGGCGTCGAGCTGACGATCGAGGACTGGCAGACCTACGGCGAGGAGATCCCGCTGCTCGTCAACCTGCAGCCGGCCGGCGAGTATCTCGGCGAGGACTACTACCACGCCGGCGGCGTGCCGGCGGTGGTCGGCCAGCTGATCGAGCAGGGCCTGATCGACGAGGACGCGATGACCGTCAACGGCAAGACCGTCGGCGAGAACTGCCGCGGCGCGATCATCATCGACGAGACGTGTCATCCGCCCCTTCGACCGGCCGCTGAAGGAGCGCGCCGGCTTCCGGGTGCTGAGCGGCAACCTCTTCCACTCCGCGATGATGAAGATGAGCGTGATCTCGCCGGAGTTCCGCGAGCGCTACCTCTCCAACCCGGCGATCCCGAACGCGTTCGAGGGGCGGGCGGTGGTGTTCGACGGGCCGGAGGACTACCACCACCGCATCGACGACCCCGCCCTCGCCATCGACGAGAAACCATGCTGTTCATGCGCGGCGCCGGGCCGAAGGGCTATCCGGGCGCGGCCGAGGTCGTGAACATGCGCGCGCCCGACTACCTGCTGAAGCGGGGCATCATCGCTGCCTTGCATCGGCGACGGCCGCCAGTCGGGCACCTCGGGCTCGCCCTCGATCCTCAACGCCTCGCCGGAGGCGGCCGCGGGCGGCGGCCTCGCCATCCTGCGGACCGGCGACCGGGTGCGCTCGACCTCAAGGGCGCGCTGACCTGCTGGTCGCCGACGAGGAGCTGGCGCAGCGCCGCGCCGAGCTGGAGGCGGCGGGCGGCTACCACTACCCCGCCCACCAGACGCCGTGGCAGGAAATCCAGCGCGGCCTTGTCGGCCAGCTCGAGACCGGCGCGGTGCTGGAGCCGGCGGTGAAGTACCAGCGGATCGCCCAGACCATGGGGATTCCGCGCGACAACCACTAGAAAGAGATCAACCTCTACGCCTCGGTCATTTAGCGGCGACTTGAGCGCTTCATGTGCTCAAGTACTGATTTCCGCTCCGCACCGGGTCTCTATGGCCGTCTGCTGATCTGACCGTCACAGGCACGAGTTTGCAAGCGATCTAGGATGGCGACTGAACCATGATGGGCCTGCTTCAGACAGTCATCCCGGGCTAACGGTGGCGCACCAATCATGCTAGATCGTCGATTTGCTCGGCGGGATATCGTTTCCGGTGCCATCCCCAGCGGCTCGACGCTTCCGGGCGATGCGGAGCTGATCGCGCGTTTCGGCGTTTCGCGCACGGTTCTGCGCGAGGCCTTGAAGACGTTGGCGGCGAAGGGTCTGATCGTGCCGCGCGCCCGCATCGGCACGCGTGTCACCAGCCGCGAGACCTGGAGCCTGTTCGACCCCGATATCCTCAACTGGCATTTCGAGACCGGAATCGACGAGGCGTTCCTTGTCCATCTCTCCGAAATTCGGCTCGCCTTCGAGCCTTACGCGGCGGGATTGGCCGCGGAGCGCGCTACCCGTAAAGGATTCGCCACGCTTGAGCGACTGGCGACGGATATGGGGGACGAGAACCACAGTGCCGAAAGTCACGCCATGGCCGACCTGCGGTTCCACCTGGCCGTGGCGGAGGCGTCGGGCAATCCCTTTATGCGCTCGGTCGGCAGCCTGATCGAGGCGGCACTTGTCGGGGTGTTCAAGCTGTCCTCGCCGACGGCGGACATCAAGACCGTCCATGACGCGCAGGCTTCGCATCGGCGTATCGTGGACGCCATCCGCCGCGGTGATGTCGGCGGGTGCCAGGCCGGCGATGGAAACCGTCATCATCAACGGGCTTGAGCGGGTCCGCGGGGCGTTGCGTCGAGGGTGATGCCGAAGCATGATCCCAAGAAGTTGCAGACTTTTTCGATAAGATCATGCTTAAGAACAGTAAGTTAGAGCGAATGCGATCCTATGTGATCGCTTCTCCCTCTACGGCGTGTCGGCACAGGTGCTGTTCGCCGGCCCACGAGATTCAGCAGATTTCCCGCCAGGATAAGCGCGGCGCCGAGGACGGTGACCGTGTCGACTCCCTCCGAATAGGCGAGCCAGCCGAGCGCGGCTGTCGCTGGCACGCGTACGAAATCCATCGGCGTCACTACCGTCGCATCGGCGTGAACCAATGCCCGGGCCATGCAATAATGCGCGTAGGAGCCGCCGAAGGCGATCAGCGCGATCCACGGACGGATCTCCAGGATGGCGTCTTCCACACGGCGATTGCCGGCATCAGCCCGATCACGGACTGGATCACCAGCATCCAGAAGATGATCGCTACGACCGTTTCCGTTCGTGTCAGCGACTTGGTCATGGTGAAGGAAATGCCGAAGGCGAAGGCCGCGGCGAGCACCATTAATTGGCCGAGATCAACATGGTCCATGCCCGGCCTGACGATGACCAGTATGCCGATAAGGCCGAGCGCGACGGCCAGCGTCCTCGCTCTCGTCATGCGCTCACCGAGAAATCCGACGGCGAAGATCGCCGTCCATATCGGCGCGGTGAATTCGATCGCCACGACCTGCGCCAGCGGGATCATCGACAGCGCTGCCAGCCACAGGAACTGTCCGGAGTAGTGCGCGATGTTTCGGCCGACGTGCTGAAGCGGCCGTTGCGTCGCCATCGCCCTGATGCCCCCGGCGAGGCGTACCAACGGGTAAAGCATGGACAGGCCCAGCAACGAACGCATTTCCATCACCTGGAAGACGTCGAGTTCCCGGGTCGTCTCGCGCCCGGCCCATGTCATCAGCAATAGGCAGCCGATGGAGCAGGCCATCCAGAAGGCGGCTTTCAGGTTGGATTGCTGTCTCATTGACCCCGGTTTCGCAAGCGAGCCGTCAAGACGCAACGGCCAGTAGGGCCTAAGGAGTGGGCCCGTTCAGCGGCGCGGGGGGATCGTGGTAAACCAAGCCTTAAGCCCTGGCGATAATGTTTAGCGAATGACAGGATTTGCTTTACCGAAACTGAGATGGCTGCTGGTTGGCGCGGTTGCCGCGGGCATTTGGGCTTTCACCCAAGAGCCGCCGAAGCGGGAACATTGGCACAGACAGCGCGAATCCGAATTTGCCGCGGCGAGAAGAGCCGGCGCCGAAGCCGGCCGCGCCGATGGCGCGCCCCCCGCGCCCATCCGAACTGGTCACGGGTTCGATTCCCAAGCCGCAAAAGCCTTCCCCGAGGCCCGAGACCCTGCGTACCACCGAAAAAGTACGCCTGCGTAAGGAGGCGAGCACATCAAGCGACGTCGTCGCAATGCTCAAGGGCGGCCTGACCGTCACCGCAACGTCAACCGACGGCAATTGGCGGAAGTCTCGGTCGACAATATGGTCGGATGGGTCCACACGGATTACCTCGCTGCGTCGAAACCTACCGGGCAGCTCGCCATTGCAAAGCCAGATCCAGGCATCACGGAAATACCCCGCCCGCAGGAGGCGGTTGCGCCCCGGCAGCGGGACGTTGCCGAGATGTCCGATCCTCGGATCGTTCCTGGCTCTGGTTGCGCCGGTGCAGCCGGTGGTAAGTTGCACCGGGGTGCGATGCGTCCGGCGCGCGCCCCGCAGGAGGGCGATTGCCAGTGTCCTTATGACTTGATGCTGAACGGCAACCAGTGCGGCGACCGCAGCGCCTACAATCCCGCGCTGAGCCCCAGGTCGGTGTCGGCCTTGAGGACGATGTTGATGATCCCGGCCATTCCTTCAGGGTCGTACTTGGCCGACGGATTCGGGACCACCTCGATGCGCTCGATAATGTTCGCGGGCACTCCCTTGAGGTACGCGGCGAGCTGCGGGCCACGAATCGGCGAGGGGCGGCCATTGATCTGAATCGCGACGTTCTCGTTGCCGCGCAGGCTCACCTTGCCCTCGCCATCGACCTGAACGGACGGAACCGCCTCGAGCACCTCACTGGCGTTCGCGGCCGCCGGCGCAACGTCCTTCGCGCGATAGGCATTTCGGTCCGGCTCGATCGTCATTGTCGGCCGGTCCTCGGTGACCTCCACGCCCTGCAAAGCAACGGCGACGCGCGCCATCGCGATCGTGCCGGCGTCGAACGTCGGAGCCGCGGGCGTGATCGTAAACTCTTTCCGCTGCGGGCCGAAGCCGATCAGGGTAACGCGCATGTAATAGGCGCCCGGTCGAAGCCCGCGGATCTGGAAGGATCCATTCTCCGATGTGATGGCGCCTGCGACGAGCACCGAATCCGACGCGCTGCGCACGGCGACGCCAGCATGCTGCAGGGGCACGCTGCCTTCCGCAGCTGTTACGACGCCGCGGAGCTCTCCGTTGCCGGCGGGTGGAGGAGTAGTGGGGCGGCCTTGCTGGGCAAGGACGACGTTCGCGCCGTTGGCGAGGATCAGGCCGAGCGCGGCAAACAGGATACGCCGCATGGGACGACTCCGCGGAGGTAAGGTGGGTGGGCCTGGGTGCAGTGCCCGCTCGCTCTACGCAGTGCCGAGGAGCCTGTTTCAGCCTCGGCTACGCCGTACCCATTCCTTACCGGACCCTCACAAGTGCAAGGTTGTCGAGGATGTCGAGGTGATCGAGGAGAGCCAACGACGTTCCCTGGATCACCTCGACGACCCGGACACCCTCGACGACCTCGCCTTCAGCTGCTCGAGCCAGTCGAGCACGACCACGACGGGCTGAGCGCCGGACTTCTGTTCGGGCACCACGAGGAGAAACCGGTTTCCGTCGGCCGACACGTCATACGCGAGTGTGCGGCCCCCGCCGAGCCGGTCGGGCTGGCCCTTCCGAAAAAGCTCAGTCGCCTTTCCGACGTGGCCCGTGGCGGGGTCCACAGCAACCACCATCACGGCGCTGCCGCGTCGGTACGCGATCTCCCGGCCGCCTTTGGTCCATTGCGGTTGCTCCCCGCCGTCAACCGAGACCTGGCGGCGACCACCGGCGCCGTTTGCGGCGATGAGATACACGTTAGGCTGGCCGTGAGCCAACTCCTCGTAGGCGATCCAGTCGCCAGTGGGGGAGAACGCCGCGCTGCGCTGGGAAACGCCGCTCGAAGTCAGTGGGCGGGGCGCCAGAGTGCCGTCGAGCCGAGCGATGAATATCCGGTCGCTGTTGTTGTTCTCGATGTACGCGATCGATCGCCCGTCGGGAGAGATCGCGGAGCCGAATTTGTCCCATCGGCTCGCGACGACCGCTGTACTCGGCGCACTCCCATCGATCGGAATGCGATGCAAGTCGTAGACTGGATTCTCGTGCGCATACACCACACTCCGGCTGTCGGGCGTCCAGATCGCGTTGAACGCCGCGTTGTCCGTTCTCGAGAGCGGCGTCAGTACACCTCGCCCGACCTCGTACAGCCAGAGCTCGCGCCGGGGTTCGGTGACGGTGACCACGATCCAGTGCCCGTCCGGGGAGAGCCGAGGCTCGGCGAACGCGCCGGGTCTGGGAAGCGCCGGTTGTTCGCGACCGGCACGGTCAGCCCAGACGACCCGCCGCTCGACGTTCCATGCGGACGCCTTGAGGTAGGCAAGCGTCCCGTCGGATGAGACGGAGAATGCGCCGAGGCCGTCGGTGGCGACCCACGCCACATCATCCTGCACCGGGACGGGCGTGCCGAGCACGGTCAGGCTTTTCGGATCGAAGGGAACCGCGAAGATGGCTGCATCGCGAGCGTACAGCAGATGGCCGCTGGCTGCATAACGACCGAACACGGCGCCTTCGACGAGAACCTTCTTGCGCCCCGACTTCAGGTCGTAGGCCTGAATGCTCGCGCGTGCGATTGGGGTGGCGTAGCTGGTGTAGATCACCGCGTTCCCGCTCGGAAGAACCTGCGGGTACCAGTGATTGAACTCCTTTCGGCCCTCGTCCAGTGTCGTGAGCTGTCGCGGTGTGCCGCCCGTGCTGGAGACACTCCACAGTCCGCGGCCATCGCGGGTGAAGATGATCGATCCGTCAGGTGCCCACGCGCCGCCGCCGACGCTGGCCGAGTCCGCCAGGTCGACCGGCGGTCCCCCCCGCGCGGGAACCTTGCGAAGCTTTCCGTCGGCATTGAAGCTGATCCAATCGCCGTCGAGCGAGAAAACGGGGTCCACGGCGCCTTCGCTCCCGGAGACGGCAATCGGCTCCGTAGAGCCCAGGTCGCGTACCATGATCCGGTCGACTCCGTTGCTGTCGGAGACCACCTGCATGACGCGGCGACCATCGGGCGAGATCTCCAGCGATGATCTGTCCACGCCCGGGACTGCGAGCGCGAACGCCATCCGCACCGGCGCTCGTGGCGGTGCGCGTCGCAATGCCGCATGCATCATCCACCCCGCGGCGCCCGCGGCGAGCAGGAGCAGCGGCGCACCGAGCAGCAGCGCCCATTGCCGAGCGGGGTCGGTCCGAGCTCGCCGCGGGAGGAAGCCCCCATACGCCGGCCGCGGCAGTGCGGCGGCATTGGGCCCCGAGGACACGCTCGCGCCTAACGCGTCCGCGAATGCGGCGGCGGTCCCGAACCGGTCCGCCGGCAACTTCTCCAGGGCGGTGAGCACCGCGTCCTCGACATGCGGCGGAACAGATTTGCGCGTGGCCCGCGGTGGCTCGGGCGTGGCGGTGAGCAGCTTCGCGACGATGGCCTGCGCGGTCGCGCCGGTGAACGGCGGCTGGCCGACGAGCATCTCGTACGTCATCGCGCCAAGCGAATAGACATCCGAGCGCGCCGTGATCTCCCGTTCCCCCAACGCCTGCTCGGGACTCATGTACATCGGAGTTCCGATCGACATTCCGGTCTCCGTCATTCGCCCCCCGGACGCCTTGCTCGCCGCGAGTGCGATCCCGAAATCAGCCACCATTGCGCGTCCATCGTGGAACAGCACGTTCTCGGGCTTGATGTCGCGGTGGATGACGCCCTGCCGGTGGGCGTACTCGAGCGCCGACGCTACCTCACCGGCGATCCGAACGGCGTCGCCGATCGCGAGCTGCTTCTCGCGCTTGAGACGAGCGCGGAGCGAGTCGCCGGCCAGATACGGCATGACGTAGAAGAGAAACGAGTCCGCCTCACCCGAGTCGAAGAGTGGGAGAATGTGGGGGTGCTGGAGATGTGCCGTCGTGCGGATCTCGGCGAGGAACCGCGCACCCCCGATGACTGCGGCAAGCTCGGGGTGAAGGACCTTGATGGCGACGTGGCGGTCGTGCTTGAGGTCATGCGCCAGATACACCGTGGCCATGCCGCCCGCGCCCAGCACGCGGTCGATGCGGTAGAGGTCGGCGAGTGGGGCGGACAGCCGCTCGAGAATTCCGGTCATGCGCTGCGCGACTCCTCGTGTGGACGGGCAGGCGCCCGTTAGGCCGCGCGCGCAAGCGCAAAGCGTAGTTGGCCAGGGCGATGCCGCCCTCGAACATAGCGCGGATGGGCGGTCGCGCTACACCAGTCGCACGCTCAAGCCCGAGTTCACGCGCCCGAGGGACGCTACGGCGGGATCATTGGCCAGCTGCCCGCGCAGGTATTCCAACACGTCCTGCGCCGACAGCCGGCGTCCCTCGAGCTCGGCCGATTCCAGGCGCGGCTCGAGAGAAAGGCGCGCCCGATACACCTCGACGACCTCTCGCCCTTCCGCGAGCGCCCGCAGCGCCACACCCCGCATGTAGTAGCGGTTGAAGTCGCCCTCGGCGAGCATGCGCGCCGCCATGTCGGGAACCTTCGCCGTCGTCTGACCACCGCTGCGCGTGCGGCGATACTCGAAATCGACGAGCAGGTCGGACGCGTGGTCCTCGAGCCAGCGGTCGTCGTAGTACCGAATGGCCTCGTGAAGGTATCGCTGATAGTCAGCGATCGCCGTCGGACGCAGGCGCTCGGACGCGTGAAAATCGCCACTGGCGAGATCCTTGTCGAGCTCGGCGATTGCGTGGCGACGTGTCGTTGGATCGAGGCTCTCGTATTGAAGCGGCATGGCGTAGTCCTGTGAGACGTTATGCGGCGATACGAAATCGCCTAACCGCATTGCAGGATGCGGACCGCATGCGCGCCCGGCCGTGAAGCAGCTCGCGCCTGACGGTTTAGTCTCGTTAGGATACCAACGGTCCGTCGCGTTCCGGCGACGGATGATCACGATGCGATTGGCATCTCGCTCTGCGCACCGCGCTCCGCCTTCTTCGCCACCGCCACCGAGATCGCGGCCAGAGCGGCGCCGATGGGACACACGAAATACAGGAGGCGATTGTCGACGGTTGTCAGCAGCGGGAACACCGCCGTTCCGATGGCGCCCCACAGCGCGGCGCGCCACACAGAAAGACCACGCAGCACGCCGCGGCCTTCCGTCATCGACAGGACGGCGCCGAACGCCGTGCCCGAGATGAAGCCGAACAGCGCTCCGATGCCCGCCACGCGCAGCGGTCCCTCACCCGGGTCGATGCTGTCGGGATCGACGACGCCGATGATGACCGCGAGGAGCGCGAAGAGCGCCGCCCAGGCCACGCTCCAGGTCAACCCGAGGCCGAATGCGCCTCGGCATTTTCGCAAAAAGGCGTGCATCGCTGCCCTCCGTATGACACCCCGCAGCTGCCCGTTACGCACCCCAGCGAACGGCTCCTCGCAGCGCTGGTGTCAGCCCCTCGCAGTGCTGCTCGAATCGCAGCTCGAGTCCCGTCAGCGTATTCCCCGAGTAGGTGGCCCGATCGATGGCAACCCAACCAGTGAGCGTGTTGCAGCCGCGCCCTTCGCCGCTCCAGCTGAACCCGCCCTTGGCGGGGTTGTGAAATGGAAAGCGACTCAGATCGGGATAATAGCCGGCCTGCACGCGACTGATCGCGTTCATCGTCTGGAAGTCCATGACCCAATCCTGGGCTCCGTCGACCGAGACAGTGAGGCGGCCGCCTGTGCTGCTCACGGCGATCGCCGCGTTTGCCGGCGTGTACGTGCGGGTAAATCCCTGGCCGATGTAGTCGCCGGCATCGCTGGCGAGATAGACGAAGTTCCCGCTCGTGGGGGTCGAGCCAGCGGGCGGTCGCCAGAGATTTCCCGGAATCGCCGACGGCCCCGGCGGTCGGGTGGCGTCACCCCGCCTCCAGTGAACCGTACCTTCGAGAGCGGGTGTACCTCCCTCACAATGCTGCTCGAACCTCATGTCGATCGCGGTGAGCGTGTCGCCGGCGTATCGCACGCTGTCGACCGTGAACGAGCCCACCAGCGTGTTGCAGCCTCGACCCTCGCCAGACCAGCTCAAACCTCCGTCGGCCGGGTCATGAAAGGGGAATCGCTCGAGGTTCGCATACGTGCCGGGCGCGATTCGAGTAGACGCACTCGGCATCTGAAACTCGCCGTGCCAGGTTTCGTCTCCGCTGATTGTGAGCGTGAGAATGCCCTCCGGTCGCGTCGACGGCTATGACCGCGTTGGCGCTCGTATAGTCGTAGCTCCGGCCCTGTCCAATGAAATCCCCGGCATCGCTCTGGAGCCTGACGAAATTGGGTACTGGCCCCGCGGGACCGGTTCCGGAATCTCCACAGCCAGCCGCCACAGCGACGGCCAGACCGAGCACCACACCCTGTAACCTGCGCATCGACGTCATGAGGCTCTACTCAACGGAAAAGTCCAGCGTGGTCACGGCCAATCCGTGACAGCGACGCCTAACGTAATCACAGGGACTCAGCGATGGTATGGCCGGATCGATCCGCGGCCGCACCAGCCGGTGAATGGCGATGCCGATCAGGGCGCGACGGTCGTGGAGCTGTGCCATTCGTCGGTCCGCGCATTGTCGTCGTTGAGCTGCATGAGACGACGATCCGCGGTGCGCAGCGCTTCGGTCAAGCCGCGATTGAGCGCGGCGAGGAACTTGAGCGCTACCGGCGCCTGTGTGCTCAGCAGTCGCTCGCACGCGTCGCGGTCGAGCTGCGCGAGGACCGCATCGCGGCGAATCGTACAGGTCGCCGAGCGAGGCTCGCCCGCGATGAGACTGACCTGCCCGAAGATCTTTCCCGGCGACAGCTGGGCCAGCAGATGCCGCTGCTGCCGCACCTTGATCGTCACGTCGACCTGACCACGCACCAGAATGAAGCAGCTGTCACCGAGATCGCCCTCCCGGAACAGCATGCGTCCCTTCGGAAGGTCACAGCGAGTCGCCGCCGCGAGCATCTGGTTCAGCTCATCGACCGAGAAATCGCTGAAGGCGTCGAGCGCGTGCAGCAGCGTCGCATCGATGCTCGATCCGGGGGAGGTGTCGCGAGGGACCGCGCGCATCATCTGCGTCACGTTCCTCGGCGCCGCACGCGACCGTGCGCGCGCCGATCCACGAAGCGCGAGTGACTCGGTGATCTGCCGATCGACCACCTTCAGCTGGCGGCAGAGCGACGTCGCGATACGCCAGAGACTGTCCTGCGCCGTCATGAAGAGGGGCTCGCTGCCGAGCAGGCGCCGCGGCGAGAACACGTCCTCCGGCACCCAGTCGGGAGTGGACGACGTGAGCACCATGCGCGCCGCGGCAAGCCCGGCCGCCGTGGTGAAGCTTCCGCCGTACCCATTGTAGCCAGCGGCAACGACGACTCCCGGCCGAAGAAATCCGATTGCGGGAAGCTGGTCAGGAGTGAACGCCATCGCGCCGATCCATTCCGCCGATGGAGGCCGGCCGTCGAGCTCCGGATAGAATCGCGAGCGCAGTGCGAGCAGCTGCTCATGCACGCGCGGCGACCGGCGACGCGACGACGGACTCTGCATGCGCCGATCGGGGCCGCCACCCATGAGAACCGGCGCCAGCCCATCGCGAACGGCATCGCGCGGCTGATTGAAGAACACCGGACCCTCCTCGCAGGTGACGACGCGGCCGCGAGTGCGGTCCGGCGCAAACTCGGTGACCTGGATCTGGCTCTGATGCGGACGAATCTCGTCGAGCTCGGGGAAGAGCTGGCTCGTGAACGCGTTCGTCGCGACGATCACTCGCCGGGCGATGATCGTTCCACGCTCGGTGAGCACCTGATGGTCGTCGGGCGCTCGTGAGGCGACATCGACCACGCGCACGTGCGTGTAGAGCTCGACCCCGTTGCGTAGCGCCGATTGCAGCAGCCCGTAGACGTACTTGAACGGGTGATAGGTTCCGTCGCCCGGGCTGAAGCGGCCGAGGTAGGCCGTCTCGATCCCGAATTCCTCGCGGATCTTGCGGCGCGACCAGATCTCGATGCGCTGACCGTGCTGTGCGGCGAGCATCACCTCGTCGCACATGCCCTGTTCCTGCTCTTCATTGCAGGCCAGGTGCAGCCAGCCCTTTGGGGCGAAGTCGCAATCGATCTGCTCGCGAAGAATGATGCTCTTGAGCAGGTCGCGGTTTCGCAGAGAAAGTCCGAGCACGACCGACGCCTGACGCTCGCTTTCCGCCTGCACGATCGCGCTGGGGAGTCCCGGATACCGGCGACGCAGGAATGCCACGCGCTCGCTCGCGAGCCCCTCGTACATGCCGACCGAGTTCTCGGGAAAGAGCTCGAAGTTGCCACCGTTCCTGCCACTGGCTTCGCCGGCCGGCTCGCCCTGCTCGAGCACGACGATCCGCGCCTGCGATTTGACCTCCTGCGCGAGATGATACGCGGCCGATGCGCCGGTGAGGCCGGCCCCAATGATCACGACATTGGCGATCGCGGGGAGCGCCGCGTTCGACTGGTGGTTGGCCAACTGCCGTTCACCACGAAGCCAGTACGGCGTGTCATTCGCCGGAATGCCGATCGGATGAGCCGTCGCTACGCCCCATGCGCCGAGCAGGTCCTGAAACATTGACCGTGCAGCAGGGGAGAAGTCGCCATCGCGATCGATCGTCTGCAGCATCTCGATCGCGGCGGCGCGTCCGCCCGCCCCCTGCCGGCCAAGCGACTGCAGCTCGTCGGCGAGCGCGCGCACCTGGACGGCGGTCAGCTTCTTCCGCGGGCGAGACGAAGAAGGTGTCAGGCGAGCGTCCCCGACGACCGACTCCCCCTCGGCAGCAGCGAGGGGCCGCTTCGTGCGTTCGCTCATGGTCCGCTGTGAGGGGAATCCTTCGAGGCGCCCTAATGTGAGGCCGTCGCCGTCCCCGCTGCAAGCTCGTTCGTCTACCGCGGACCCATGCGTCGAAGCTCGGCCTCCGCCGCAATAAACCCGAACGCCGGCCAGCCTCCGGACGCGATGGCCCGCTCGAACCAGCGCCTCGCCTGCGCGGTATCCCCGCGCACCAGGTACCAGTTGCCGACGCCGTAGCTCAGGGTCGCGACGGCGACGTCGCCCGAGTCGGCCGCCGTGATCACCGAGTCGGGGCTGATCTCCCCGCGGTACAGCCGCAGCCGCTGCCGATAGGCGTTGGTCGCCGGCAGCGAGTCGGGACGCCTCGCCAGCATCGCGTCGCCCTCGGGGCGCCGTCCCGCTCTCGCGAGCGACATCCAGAGCCAGTCGGTCGCCCCGGCGAGCTCGCCGGGGTCGGGCGCCAACGGCTGAGCGCGCGCGAACGCCCTGGCCGCGCCGGCGAAGTCACCGCGGACGAACCGCACCACCCCGAGGTGGTACCAGATGCCATAGTTCGCGCTGTCGAGTGCGAGCCCTCGTCTGAAATCCGCCTCGGCGCGGTCGAGCTCGCGCACCGAGAGATAGCGATGACCGCGCCAGCGATAGAGCATGGCGTTCTGGGGGTGACGAGCGATCCCGCGCGAGAAGGTCTCGATCGCTTCGCGAAACTGCCGGGCGCCCGATTGCGCGATGCCCAGCCCAATCAGAAGGTCGGCGCTGGAGGAATCGGCGACCCAGGCGGCGTGCGCGCGGGCGATGGGCCCCGTGTCCGACTGCGCGCGATACTCCACGCCGGCTGGCGACCGGTACTGCGTGGTCGGCGCCTGGCCCGCTCTGGGGCGCTCGAGGAAGCTCGTGACCGCGTGGATGAATGCGTCGTGCGATTTCTCAATGTGCGCAGCGTGATCCGACTCGGGCAGCACGACCCACGTGCGATCATCAGTGCCGAGACGTGTGAAGAGCCGGCTGTGAGACGTACCGGCGGCAAGGGGGTCGCGCGCGCCGGCAATCAGCAGCGTGGGTACGCGCACGGCGGCGGGATCCATGGCGTTGAACTGATGCATCTTCGCCCAATCCGTCGTGACGGGATCCGCCGCCACCGCGGCATCCATGTACGCTTCGCGCAGCGCGGGTGAAGCTGCCGTCGGTGTGATGAAATCCTCGCCAGCGCCTTCACGAGTGTTCCGTGCGCGGGGTGGTGCGACGGGGTCCGCGTCGACGGCCCGCTTCGCATCGACATCCACCGGGAACGCATACAGAATCAATGCGGAAAGCTTCTCCGGATGTCGCTGCGCCATGAGGAGCGCGACAGCCGATCCCCGGGAGTATCCAAGAAGCGCTGGCCGGATTCGACTCCCTTCCTGGCGAGCGATCCAGTCCAGCACCGCCGCCACGTCGGTTGCCGCGCGATCAGGCGTGAGCCAGCCCGTGCTGTCGCGCGGCGTCGCACCGTACCCGCGCAGATCGACGGCGTACGCAGCGAACCCGCCTGCGGCGAGCGCGTCCATGACGGAACGTTGCTCACTCGGCACGCGAAGATCGAAGTTCGGCAGTGCACTCCAGCGCCGGCCATGCACGAGCAGGATCGCGCCGTGCGGTGATGTGGGGCGCTTCGCCCACACTGTGAGCTGATGGCCATCGGCGGTGACGACGTGCTTCGACGGCGGGTTGCCACATGGCGCACAGGCAGGTCCGACCGCCTGTGCATTGACGGTGTCGTGAAGCGGCGCGAACCACAGCGCCGCCGTCAGCAGCAGCCAGATGCCACGCATCAATCGCGGTGCTCCTGCATGGGTGTCATCGCGTCACAATGATGTAGAGCATCAGAGCGCTCAACGCGAGAAAGAAGACGCCGCCAACGACGAACTCATGCGCGCGCTCGTACGACACACGCTGAAGCCCTCGCATTCCCCATTGAGGTACGACGAAGCTCACCAGGGCCTTCACGACCTGGGCCCATCCGATGAGCGTGAGCACCATTGGCAGACCGGTCCATACGTTGTGAAAGCCCACGATGACCGAGCCGAAGATGAGACTGAGAAAACCGTTGACGAAGACGCCTGCGTGTCCTTTGCCCCGAAGCAGGATGAAGAACTCGACCCACACGCGCGGCTGGAACGTGTGCGAGAGTCCGATCACCAGAAACTGCACGGCGGCGTAGATCTCGATCGCCTGTTCCACGAGCTCTCCCTGGTCGTAGCCTGCGTCTCAGAACACGCGCCTCTGCAGGCGAGCGATCGTGAACTTCGCCGTGTCGGCGATCGCCATGACGGTCATCACGCCCGCCTGCACCGGGTCCGTCACCACCAGGTCGGCGGCGTCGGGCACGCTCCCGGCCATGTTCAGGCTGACGACGAGCAGCCCGCGCGCGCGAACCTCGCGAACGGCGTGCTCGATGTCGCCGCCCATGAGTGAGCCCGCCAGCACCAGAGCGGATGCGCGCGGAAGTCGCGCGACGGCGCGTACCGCATCGGCGAGGGTCTGCTCGCCGACCAGCGGAATCGTGTCGACCGAAATTCGTTCGCCGCGGATGTTGTGACGATCGGCCTCCGAGATCGCGCCGATGGCCACCTGGCCCACCTGGGCGCCACCACCCATGATGATCACGCGCTTGCCATAGATCGTATGGAGGGTCGCGACCCGATCGAGACCGCGCACGATCGACAGCGCCCGAAGCTCAGCGAGCAGGGGTGCTGGATCGTCCGGGATCTCGATCTCGAAGTAGACCGATGCTTCGCCGGCCCGATAGGCAGAGATCTCGACGGAAGCAATGTCCCCCCGGTGTTTCGCGATGACTCCCGTGAGCTGATGAAGGACTCCCGGTCCCGGCTCCGTGCGGACGAGTACGCCGATCCTCTCGCTCATCTCACCGGGCTCGCTACGTTCCACGGCCAACTTCGCGCGCTCGCTCCTCCGTCGCTCGGTCCAGCACCGCCCGGATCTCCGCGATCAGTGGCGGGCTCGCGGTATGCTCGCGCGCGTACCCGAGGTTGAAGCGGTAGTCGAAGTCGGGAGGATTGCGACCCTGCGTGTGCTGCAGGATCGTCTCGAGCTTGTCCAGCGCCTTTGCCAGCCGCGCCTCCGGCGACTGCGCCGCCTCGTACTCATCCCACAGCGCGAGAATCTCATCTCCGCAGAGTGACCGAGAGCGGCTCCAGCAGCCTTACGAGGTCGCGACGCTCGTCGGCGGCCTTTCCACCGGTGGCCCCGGCTGCATGCCTGCGCGCCTGCTCCGGCGCGGGAATGTCGCCGCCGATCGCTTCGCCGAGGTCGTGCACCAGACAGATCTTGATCAGCCGCGCGAAATCGACGTCGGGAAACTCCGGCGCAAGCAACAGGGCCATCAGCGAGAGCCGCCAGGTGTGCTCGGCGACACTCTCGGGATGGCCCTGCGACGTGTATGCGCTCCGAGTGACCGTCTTCAGACTCTCGGCGGCGCGGAGAAAATCGAGCAAACCCGCAAGGGCGGTCGCGTCCATACGCCAATATGCGTCGGCCGCGACGGACGTCCAGCCTAACGTCGTGCCGCTACTCGCTCCGCGTTGATGAACGCGATGAGGGGGGCAATGTCCTTCTCACGCAGTGCCAGATTCGGCATTCGCTTGCCGTTCGTTGGGGGCTTGATCGACGGGTCGGCGAGAAACTGCGCCAGATAGTCGGGTGCGAACCGGCGGTCGGTCAGATTCGGGCCGAAGTCGCTGAGCTCTCCAGTGATCGGCACGGCGCTGTGCACATGACAGGTGACGCACCCCAGGGCAGCGAACAAGCGGCGGCCACGCTCAGCCTCGCCGAGTGGAGCCACGCCGATCGTTGTGAGGTGTGCTTCGACCGTCCCGCGAACCGGCTTGATCGAGTCGACGACGCGCCAGGGAATGAGAACGGCGCGGCTGCGTCCGAGGCCGCTGTGAATCGTGACTTGCCAGTCACCGCGATCGGGGAACGTGATCGTGCCGCGATAGCCCTTCTGGCCATCTTCGTTGAACTCCCAGGTCGAGCCCGTTATCTGCTGCGATTCCGACCGCGCCTCGATCGTCGGCTTCAACCCCGTGAGCGGTGCGAGACCGTGCTGGCGAACCTGCCAGGAGAGCTGCAAAGGCTTCCCGACGATCCACGCGTCAGGAACTTTCGATACCGATACGACCGCCCATCCACCGGAGAGCACGAACGCGGCCGTCGACAGCAGGATGATCGCTGCCAGGACGGCGATCGAGATTCTCTTCATGGTCGCTCCGTAGAGACGGGACTCTCGGTTCGATGCCGGCAGACGACCCTTCGCTTATACGCCCGGCGTTGCCTCAGCTCGCACGGTGTCCCGGTGGGAATCCGCCACCCATCTCCCTCACGGCGCGAATCATGGCCAGCGCGATGAGCGCAATCATCAGAAGGGGTATGCCGACGTCGAACAGCCCCTCGAGCCATTCGCGGACGGACGCTGCGAACAGAGTGAGCATACCGGTCGTGACCATCACGGTGGCGAGCAGAAACAGTGTGAACCCGCCGAGCACGACGACGAAACGGGCGCGTGAGGGGCCGGGGTTACCGGCCAGGAGGAGGCGCGGTAGCCATCCGGGCACGAGCAGGGCCAAGCCGTAAACGACTGCATGCCACGTGAGTCGCATTCCGAGAATCAGCACCGGCGGTGGTGGGGACTTCGCCGCCCAACGAATGAACTCATCCAGCAGCAGCGCGGACCAGATTGCTGACGCCGTGATGGCGAGGGCGAGGGCCGCGAGTCGTGCGCGAGCGAGCGGGTCGGGCAACGTGGGCAAACGCCGCCACACCAGGAACACACCGACAGTGCCAGCGACGGTGAAGACGCGCCAAAGAAGGTCGAGCCAGGAGGGACCGTTCATGATTCCGCGGACGGCGGTGGAGGCACTCGCCCGGGGTGGGCGCCGTCAGCAAGACGATCGGCGCCTCGCCCCGTCATGTCTCATCGCGCGGCCACGAGCAGCCGGTCCTCCCAGGAGAAGTCCGATGCGGGCCGCTCCTGCTGCTGATACCACTGATACGTCTCGCGCAACCCATCCTCGAGAGACGTGAGTGCCAGACCGAGCTCGGAGCGCACGCGATCGTTGCGGGCAGTGATGGGCGGAATGTCGAGGTAAACGCCGAAGTAAAATGGCGGCGCGAAGAGCGCACCCCCCGCCCGCTCGATCTGCTCCCGTGGGATGTGCACGAGGTGCGGTTCGTGACCGGCGATGCTCGCCAGCAATTTCACGAAGGCAAGCTGCGTGATCGGCGGATAGCTCGCGAGATTGTAGGCGTGGCCAACCGCTGCGTCGCGTGTTGCCGCGAGCACCGCAGCGCGCGCGACATCTCGGACATGCACCCACTGCATCGTGCGCGAGCCATCCTCTGGGATGATGATCGGGCGGCCGGCGCGCATCCGATCCCAGAAGAACGCTTCCCGGGGGAATGGATTGTGGGGTCCGTAAATGAAGGCTGGCCGCAGCGTCGTAACGGGAACACCCTGCCGCCGATGTAGCTCGAACAGCGCCCGCTCGCTGTCTGCCTTCTGCGCGCCATAGACATTCGGATAATCCGAGGGTACGAGCGGAGCTTGCTCGTCGTACTCGCCACCGGGGGGATACGCCGCGACGCTCGACGTGAACACGTAACGACGCAGGCCCGCGGAAGCCGCCACGGCGGCCGCGCTCACCTGCTCGGCGGTCGTCCCGCGCTCCCAGTCGTAGACGTTGTCGTACACCACATTGAAGCTCGTACCGTTCAGTGCCTTACGAACCGCCGCAATGTCGTTTCGGTCGCACCGAATCTCGCCGACCCGGTCGCCGAACGGCGTCTCTTTGCCGCGATGCATGATCACGACCTCATCGCCGCGCTCGAGCAGCTGATCGACGAGCGCTCGGCCGATGAAGAGTGTTCCACCAATTACGAGCACCCGCGCCATAGTTCCTCCCGGTCGAGTTATCGGGACCGCAAACCGTGACAGTGGCCCTGGAAGCTGTTGGGCGCAACCGTGGGTGCTACCTGTTGCCCAAGAAAGCTCCGGCCGGCTCGAAGCACGCACCGACCCGCTCGGCCATTGTTCGGTCGGCGGCCGAGCTGCCGATCACTATCGACCGGGCGAGCGAGACACCTCGGCGTGAAGCGAACTCGAGCACGGAACCAGGGATCGGCTTTCGGCACCAGCACACCGGCGGACCGGCGTCGTGAGGGCAGCACGCGATGTCGAGCGTGGCGCCGAGCAGCTCTCGCATTCTCGCGAAGGAGGCCTCGATGGCCTCGAGCGTCGTTTCGCTACGCGCGAGCTGGGGCCGCCACGCGTGAATGAACAGAAGCCAGCCGTCCTCGTGATGTCGCGCCAGAGTATCGCGGCGCGCCTCATCGATCGCGACGTCATCCGGGTTAAGCACCGGCGCTCCGCCTCCGACCAGATCGTCGAAGTCGAGAATCAACGCCCGCCCACCGGTCGCGCCGGCCTCGCGAACGAAGCGGCGTGTCTCGACCGACATGAATCCCTCGTCGACGCTTGGGGGTTCGAGCGTCCGCTCGTATCGGAACTGTGCGTCAGGCAGCAAGTACCGCGGGTCCGTCTTGCTGCGCTCTCGGATCTCCTCTGGCGTTGGAAGCGATCCGTGAACATCGAGCATGCGATGGATGCTGTTGATCTGCGCATTGGCGACGTCGGTCGTGAGCCAGACGCATCGCACCGGAACGCCTCGCTGCCACGCGGTCTCGATCACCTCGTTCCGCGATTTGCGCGTGGGGTAGGTATTGTCGAGCACGACTCGCCGACAGCCATCGGCGAGCAGCTCGTCGAGGCGCGTAGCGAGGTCGGCAAGGGAGCCACCACGGTCGTCTCTGTTGAGCCGCTCGTACCCTTCACCTTCCAGCTCGCGAGCGACCGCCGTTTTTCCTGCGCCAGGCATACCCATCACGATCACCACGTCGCCGCCAGCGTCATCGGGCGGCCGCCGCTGAGCCCGCGGCACACGAAGGAGCCGGCCCGAGAAGCGTTCGTCCAGCGCGATTCGGTCTTCCTCGTTGAGCTCGATGGCGAGCGCCCGCGAGAGCGAGGACGCCGATTCGATTCGGGTAGCCCCCGGGATGGGCACGATCCCGGCGCCAAAGCTCATGAGCCAGGCGAGTGCAACGTCCTCGTTGGACGTCGCGTGCTTCGCGGCGATTCGCGAGAGAACGGGATCCCGAGCGAGCTGCTTCACGCGCTCTCCCCCAAGCGGGCGGTATGCGATGAGACGGATGCCGTGGTCGCGGCAGTATTCGGCGACGCCGTTGCGAAGACTCTCCGTCGTCGAGCGGCGAAAGGCTGACCTGCACCGAAGCGATCGAGACGACCGATTGCGCAGCCTGAATCTGGCTCACCGTGACGTTGCAGAGTCCGATGTCGCGGATCTTGCCTTCGTCCTGAAGGCGCGCCAGCGCGCGGACGCTCGTCTCGATCGGGGTCTTCGGATCGACGGCGTGGAGCTGATAGAGCTCGATCGTGGCCACGCCTAACGCCTGCCGGCTCGCGTCACACGCGTCGCGCAGGTGCTTCGCGCGGCCATCGGTGACCCACGCGCCCCGGGGACGCCGCATGCCGCCCTTGGTGGCAACGGTGATCCGCGCGCGCTCACCCGTCCATCCGGTGAGCGCTCGGGCGATCAGGCGTTCGTTATGGCCGACGTCGCGATCGTCGAGGCAGTACGCATCGGCGGTGTCGAGCAACGTCGCGCCGGCATCGAGCGCCGCGCGAATGACGGCCACCCCATTCTCGTCGTCCCGATCGGCGGCGGTCGACAGCCGCATACAGCCGAGTCCGATCATTCCTCAGGAGGCTGGTGTGTCGGACTCCTCCACGAGTTGCTCCATGGCGGTGACGAGCTCGCCTCGCCGGTCCAGAGTTTCATACAGAGCGTGGTGCTCCCGGCGAAATGCCTCCCACGCGGCGCGCGATTCCCAGCGGTCGATCGTTCGATACTCCGGAGGATCATCCGCGACGCGTTGAAGATCCGTACCGACATAGCCCTTGGCCACGCTTGAAGAGCTCGGTCCACGCGCCGTCCTCTCCGTACAGGGCTTCGAATTCATCTTCGAAGCCGCCCTTCGGGCGAAACAGCCAGATCCGAACGAACATTGGTAGCGCTCACCTGGTCTTCGAGAAAAGTCCGCCCCCCTTCCCATGTTGAAGGTGGTCTGTTTCGAGGCGTTCGAAGCCTGACAGTGATTCTGGGAGCGCGTCAGCGCAACCGAGGTGTTGCTACCTCGATGCGGTCTTGACTGACGGCGGCGTGATCCGCCCGTCGGGCAGCTCGAGCGTGAGGGTCGACGCATCCGCGCCAAGTCTCAGTGTGATCCATCCTGGCTGGCGCGCATGGAAGGCCGCGGCGGTGCTCGCCGACGTTGCCTTGAACCGGCGGAGAAGGGGGAGGCGCACACCGTCGCTCCAGGCGAGGACTCGCTCGCCCTGCCAAATGAGGCGAACGATGAGACGATCATCGGCTCCCCAGCGGACGAAGGTCTGCACTCGTCCCCCGCCCGAAGGATGAGGAATCGTGCCGAGCAGCTCGAGATGTGGCGTGGCCGAGACTGACGTCCGTGTCGACAGCCACGTGATGAGCTCCTGCTGTCGAGCGGCCACCAGCACGGTCGTGTCGACAGTCGAGCCGGCGGCGACCCCATTCAGTACGCGAAGCGACAGCTCGCCGTATCGCGCGGCGTTAGGCAGCGCCGCGGCTCCCTGGATGACGTCGATCGCGTTCTGCCCCTCGACACCGACGACGAGCTCGTCGCCCTCCGGGATGACACGGACGAGCCCGCCTCCGGGAACAGCATACGCTCCCTCGAATCGCGCGAGCTCGGCCGTGGTGAGCTGAACGGTGGCAGGCGGAAGTGAGTCGCCATGTCCCGCGATCGCCCGCTCCAGTGTGCGCCAGACGAGCACATGCCACTGCGATTCGACGGATTGGTTGACCGCAAACACGACGGTCGCGCTTCGCTCAGGGTATAGGGCGATGACGGAGTTGAACGCCGTTCTCGATCCGCCGCGGTAGATGGCGGTACCCAGCTCGCCGCGCGACGTCACCGTCCATCCGTAGCCCTGATTTCCGGTGCTGTCCTGCCGAGTGAACATCCCGCGGGTGCCGGTCTCGGAAAGGATGCGTCCGGCGCGCAATGCATCGAGCCATCTGGCAAGGTCACCCACGGTGCTTACGATGCCTGCCGCGCCGAGCGGCCACTTCGACCATGTGGGAGACTGCGGCCCGCCTCGACCGAATGGCGGCTCAGGCGAGAGCACATCCTCACGATCCGAGAACACGTACCCTACCGCGACGCCGGGGATCGCGAGCGCGGCGCTGTCGCGCCACCACGTGGTGTGGGTGAGTCCCGCTCGCGCGATGAGCTCCTTGTCGGCGTACGCGCGGAAGTCACTACCAGACCGCCGTTCGACCAGGATTGCCAGCAATCCATAGCCGAGGTTCGAGTAGGCGTACCTGCCCGGTGCGGATTGCAGCGGACTCGACATCGCCTTCGCCACGAACGTGTCGCGGCTATCGGCGGCGGTGATACCCACGTTGGCCGGGTCCAGCGCGAACCCGGCCGTGTGCGTGAGCAGAGCATGGATTGTCAGCCCGCGCTTCTCGGTCGGTACGTCGAGGAACAACGTGCCTAGCGAATCGGTGAGCGAGAGCCGGCCCTCGTCGACGAGCCGGAGGACGGCGGCGGCAGTGAGCGTCTTGGTGATCGAGCCGACGTCGTACCGCGTTGCCGCCATCGCTTCGATCGAGCGCTGGCGATCGGCCAGCCCATACCCCTTCTCCAGGATCGTCGTGCCGTTCATGGAGAGCAGAACGCTGCCGGACATCCCGTACATCGCGTATCGCGACAGCGCTTCGTCGGCGATCACGGCGACCGGATGCCGGGCTGGAGACAATTGCTGGCGCGACTGGGCGCAGCCGGAGGCCAGCGACGCGGCAACGGAGGCGAATACGAAGGCGAGAGTTCTCACACGAGGGACTTAACACGGCGAAAGGGTAGGGGCTTGAACGATTCAAACCACCCCGTCGCAATGACGGTGACCGGGTCATCGACGAGTATTCGAGGCACGAGCCTTGAAAGAACCCGGTGACGTGCCACCGGCCGGTCGCCGCTCCTCGAGGGAGAAGCCTATGTCGCGCAAACGGCGAGGAAGAACCCTCGCGCTGGTCGCCGTTGTCAGTGCCGCGTTCACCTTCGGGACTGGGTGCAAAGAAGCGGAGCCGGATCGGTCGGAGAATCCGACCGACACGATGTTCGCCGACTTCGCGAAGCGCCTCGATGCATACACCACCCTTCGCGAACGCCTGACGGACTCGATTGGCGACCTCGATCCCACGAAGAGTCAGGCGGAGATTGCCGACGCGTGCCGTCGCGCTCGGAAACGCGATCATCGCCTCGCGTCCGCAGGCGAAGCAGGGGGACATCTTCTCGCCCGAGGTGGCGGCGTTCCTCGCCACCCTGATCAGACAGGAATACAGTCGGCGCTCCGAACCGGTGCTCGAGACGCGACAGGACCAGCAGGAAGAGCTCCCGGACTTCGAGCCCCAGGTGAACCAGATTTATCCGACGACGTATCCGCTCGCGACGTTCCCGCCGGCACTGCTTCCCGTGCTTCCCCCGCTGCCGGAGGAGATCGAGTACCGGATCGTGCGGGAACTATCTCATCCTGCGCGACGTCGAGGCGAACGTGATCCTCGACTTCATGCCCCGGGCCGTGCCCTCGGGAGGGTGACTCTCATGAAGCGACATTTGGCGATGATCGCGGGGATTCTGGCAGCATGGGCGCCCGCTGAGGCGCCAGCGCAGGACATGCGCCTTCCCGTCATGCCCAACTCGGTTCGATTCCTCGTCCTCGGCGATGCCGGGACGGGCGACCGACAACAGAACGAAGTGGCGGCCCAAATCCTCAGGTATTACGCCGAGTTCCCGTTCACCTTCGCCATCATGCTCGGCGACAACATCTACGGGAAGGAGCGGCCGCAGGACTTCGCGCAAAAGTTCGAGAGGCCCTATAAGGCGCTTCTCGACGCCGGCGTGAAGTTTCACGCCGCACTCGGGAATCACGACGATCCCAACCAGCGCTACTACAAGCCGTTCAACCTCGACGGGAAGCGCTACCGCACCTTCAAGGAAGGCAACGTGCGGTTCTTCATCCTGGACAGCAACTACCTGGATCCGGAGCAGGTGAAGTGGCTGGAGAAGGAGCTCGAGGCATCGGACTCGGAGTGGAAGATCGCCTACTTCCATCATCCCTTGTACACGACGGCGCGGCGCGGGCCGGAGGTCGAGCTCAGGGCGATCCTCGAGCCGATCTTCGTCAAGCACGGAGTCGACGTCGTGTTCGCGGGTCACGAGCATGTCTACGAGCGGTTCAAGCCGCAGAAGGGCATTCACCACTTCCTCGCCGGTGGAGCGGCGAAGCTGCGCAAGGGCGACACGCGGCGCGGACCGCTCACCGCGGCCGCGTTCGACCGCGACCGCTCGTTCATGATCGTCGAGATCATCGGCAACAAGATGTTCTTCCAGGCGATCAGCCGAACGGGGGCCGTGATCGACGAAGGGATTCTCACCACGCAGTAAACCGCCGAGGCGGAGGCGACCCGTGCGGCTCCCGCTGGTCGGCTCCCCCCGGTAACTCACCGCAAAACCATGCGTTGCGGGGCGTAGTCGACTCCAACTCTTCCCGCCAATCGGGTGTCAAAGCATCATCAGGTCCCACTCGGAGCCCTCAATGCATAGTGCCGCCGCCGCGATCATCGCTGCTGCTCTTTCAGTATTTCAGCAGGCCCACGCCCAGCAGGGCCAGCCGGCCCAGCCGGCCAGCGCACCGGTCATCGCGGCCGCGACCGCTGTGCGCGCCGCGGACCCACCGCAAATAGACGGTCGGGACGGCGATGCGGTGTGGCAGCAGGCGCCCAAGCAGTCCGGGTTTCGCCAGTTCGAGCCCAAGGTGGATGTAGACCCCTCGTTCCGCACCGAATTCCAGGCGGCATACGACGCGCGAAACCTCTACGTGTTCGTGCGGATGTTCGACCCGCACCCCGACAGCATCATGCACGCGCTGTCGCGACGAGATGTCCGGGGTCCGTCGGACCAGGTGAAGCTCCTCATCGATTCGTACAACGACCGGCGCAGCGGGTTCGAGTTCGCCGTGAACCCGGACGGCGTGAAGCGCGACTACTCGATGAGCAACGACGGCAACGAGGACGAGTCCTGGAACGGCATATGGGACGTTGCAACCAACGTCGACTCCCTCGGCTGGACGGCCGAGTTCCGCATCCCGCTCTCGCAGCTCCGCTATACGGCGGGGACGACCACGTTTGGGTTCGGGATCTGGCGCGACGTCGAGCGGTACCGTGAGCGCAGCAGCTGGCCGCTCTACCACCCGCAGCGCACCGGTCTCGCCTCACAGCTCGGGCGCCTCGAGGGGATGTCATCGCTGAGCACGGCGCGCCGGATCGAGGCCACTCCGTACGTCGTCGCGAAGAACGTGCAACGCCGCACGCCCACCGGGAGTTACGACCGCGTCCAGGAGCTGACGGCCGGTGGTGATGTCAAGATCGGCATCACGCCTAACGTCACTCTCGACGCCACCATCAATCCGGACTTCGGCCAGGTGGAGTCGGATCCGTCGGTCGTCAACCTCACCGCGTTCGAGACGTTCCTGTACGAGCGCCGCCCGTTCTTCGTCGAGGGCACGGGGCTGTATCGCTTCGAGCTCAACTGCTACATCGTGGTGGACTGCAGCACGAACGAGGGACTCTTCTACTCGCGCCGTATTGGGCGCTCCCCGTCGCTTCGCAACGTGTATGGGGATGAGACGACGCCGACGTCGACCACGATTGCCGCCGCGACGAAGCTCACCAGCCGCACGAAGGGCGGCCTCGCGTTTGGAGTGCTGGACGCCATCACGCGCGACGTGGCGGGTACCGATGGCCGAACCGTCGAGCCGCTCACGAACTACGCCGTCGTCCGGGCGCTTCAGGATTTCCGTGGCGGTGACGCGGACATCGGCCTGATCGGAACGGCGGTGAACCGGTCCGACGACCAGTGGACGAGGCCGTTCCTCCATCAGGCGGCGTACAGTGCCGGCGCGACGTTCCGCAACCGCTTTTCCGGGCGCCGCTATGAGCTGGCCGGTCAGCTCGCCGCATCGCGTGTCTCCGGTACCCGCGAGGCGATCCTGAGAACGCAACAGAGCTCGGTCCGCTACTACCAGCAGCCGGGCGATGATCCGCAGGTCGATTCGACGCGCGAGTCGCTGTCCGGCTACTCGGCGCAGCTCAAGTTCGGGAAGTACAGCGGCGGCATCACTCGCTTCGAGACGAGCGTCATCCGCATGTCGCCCGGATTCGAGGCGAACGACCTCGGCTTCCTTCGCCGCGCGGACCTCATGGACTGGAGCACGTGGGCGGCGCTGTCATTTCGGGAAGCGAGAGGCATCTACCGATGGGCGCAAATCAATGGCAACCACTGGGAGACGTGGAACACCTCCGGACTGCGCCTCGAGAACGCGGTGAACTTCAACGGCCACATCGGGACCAAGAACAATTGGGACTTCCATGCTGGCGGGACGATGGCTCGACTCGGCGAGAGCTACGACGACCGCGAGACGCGCGGCGGGCCGCCGCTGCGGCAATCGCGCCGGTTCAGCCCGTGGGCAGGCTTCAACACCGATAGCCGGAAAATGGTCTCCGGCGGGATCTTCGCGAACTGGTTGTTTGCCGACGAGGGAAAGACCGATGGCTTGTTCCTGGACCCCTACGTCACGTTCCGGTTCGGGTCACCCTTTCAGCTGACCATTGGTGGGGGATTTGGACGCGACCATAACGACAGCCAGTGGTTCGGGAACTTCACCGACACACTCACTGGCGTCACGGATTACTCGTTCGGGCATCTCGATTATCAGGAGACGTCGATGAGCGTGCGTGTGAACTACACGATGACGCCGAATCTCACGCTCGAGCTCTACGCGCGCCCCTTCAGGGCGACCGGTGTGTACACGAATTTTCGTGAGGTCAGCGCGACGCCCGGTGCCGACGACTACGACGCGCGCTTCCAGGCATACACGCCTCCTGCGGAGGAACCCACGACGTTCAAGGTCACGGACCTCATCAGCAACAGTGTGGTGCGCTGGGAGTTCCGCCCGGGCTCGACGCTATTCGTCGTTTGGCAGCATGGCCGTCAGGGACCCGGCCCGGACGACACGTTCCGTCAGTCGTGGACGCAAGACTATGGCGAGCTGTTCTCGCTTCACCCGGACAACACGTTCCTCATCAAAGTGGCGTACTGGTTCAGTAACTGAGCAGGACTTAGGTGGTCGAGGCTGTCGAGGTCGTCGAGGGGTCGAGGTGGTCGAGGTGGTCGAGGTGATCGAGGGAGCGTCGTTGCCTTTCCTCGATCACCTCGATCACCTCGATGACCTGGATCACCTCGACAACCTCGCCACCTTCGCAAACGCGGACACGTCGACCCCGCGGATCAGCAGCCAGAAGATGAAGGGAATGAACGCGATCGCCGCGGTCGCGAGCAACAGCGGAGACGCATAGGCAGGCGCGAGGACGAGGAGAAACGTGCGCGCCGTGAACGCGACTCCCATGATCGCCATCCCCACGCCGAAGATGCGCGGCAGATAACCGGACCGGTAAATGAGCCAGCCGAACACCATGCTTGCCACGCCGTAGAACATGCTGAAGAGCGCCTGCCCGAACGCGCTCACCTGAATCAGCGTGTAGGCGATGCCGCTGAGCTGGTCCGGTTGGAAGGCCGACAGGGTCGTCGCACCCTTCAGGGTTCGCAGCGCACCGAAGTACAGCATCTCCGCTGATGCGAAGCCGCACGTCGAGATGATCCGGAAGACCACCATGAGCATGGCGAGATTCCGGTTCACGGGGCGCATCAGGACCCAGAACGCCATGGTGAGCCCCGCGTCGCAGAGCGCCTCGAGAAGGTACCCCGCGAACCCCCAGCGGAACAACGACTCTCCGGTGAGAATGTTGTGGGCGGTCGCCGCCGCGTCGCCGGAGACGATCATGGCTCCGGGCACGTACGCCTCGCCGAATCCGCCCCCGATGATTGTCAGAATCCCGAGGATGCCGGCGAATCGGGCGTAGGCCTGAATGTTCTCGGTGGGGGGATCGACGGGGGTCGTGATGGATGCGACTGGCATGGATGACCTGCGTATGGGGAGTTGTTCCTATTGGAACCCCATACGATGGCCCCGCCAACCCGGTTTCGCTCAGCACGAGTGCGCGGCGGGCGGTATCTAGGGTGGGTTGCCAAAGCGTACGTGGCGCGTGTCCTGCTCCTGTCCGGTGCGGCGCGTTAGGCCCTCATACAGCTCGGGCCGGCGCGCCCGCAGCCAGCGGCGTCCTGATGATGTCGGCAGCACCGACGCGTCCAGGTCCGCCACGACCATGGCATCGCCCGCCTCGCACGTCTCGACGATCACTTCCCCATAGGGATCGAGCACCATCGCATTCCCCGTGCGAATCTCGTCGTCATCGGGCCCGATGCCGTTGCTGAACAGCAGAAACATTCCGTTGTCGTGAGCCCGGCTTGGGAGCCACCTCATCAGCCATGCCCGGCCCTTGATGCCGCAGATCTCGGCGCGGATCGCTTCAGGATCCTCGTGTCGGCGCGCCCAGATGCCGGCGTCTACCGGCTTCATCGCGCGCGGGCTCAGCGAGTTGCAGCCGCCCGTCTGATGGGGAGCGAGCAGAATCTCAGCGCCGAGGAGCGCCGTGGCGCGGGCGTTCTCGACGATGTTGTTGTCGTAGCACGTCAGAACGCCAACGCGACAGTCGTGAGGCGTGTCGAAGACCGTGAACCGATCCCCATTGGAGAGAAACTCACTCACGAACTCGTGCAGCTTGCGATGGAGTGCCCAGCGGCCGTCGGGCATTGCGACGACGTACGCGTTGTATAAGTGGCCGTCCTCGGACCGCTCGACGAGCCCCGCGCCGATGGTCATCCCGTGCTCACGGGACAGGCTCAAGAGCGCTTGCGTGCACGTCCCGCCGGGGATGGCCTCGGCGAGCGCCTCGAGCGCCTCACGCGAGAGGTTGCGCACGTGCCAGTAGCCGGTGAGGCACATCTCCGGAAACGCGATGATCTCGACGCCGGATTGCGCCGCCTCGGCGACGAAATGGCGAACGCGGCCGAGGTTGTACGAGGTGTCGCCCGGAGCGTGCTGAAACTGGACGGTCGCCACACGAATGTCACGCATCGGTCGTCATGGTATGGGCCGCCTCACACGTGGTGCAGCGCCGCTCGCCCTTTGCGAAGGAAGCGCCAAACAACAGGATGCGCCGCGAGTACAGTCACCACCGCGGGCGCCACGACGACGCCATGCTCACTCCGTGCTATGAGGCCAACGAGGGTCACATAGGGAATCAGCGTCATCACGCCGCCATACGCCCGAGCATTCGGGGCCTGGCGGCGTCGTTCGATGACGACCCCCATTACGAGACCCGCGACGGCGCCGCCAACGGTGCCGAGGACGAAGGCGAGCGCGACCGTGATGAGGTCGGTGACCGGCGACGCGCTGACGACGGACAGTACGGCAACGAGGACAGGAAGAAGAAGGGGGGCCGAGATCGTCAGCTGGAACCAGAAAAACCAGACCATCGCAGCGCCCCGCGCCATGTTCCGCAGCACTCTCCCATCGTGTAGCACTCCTCTGGGGACACCGGTCGCGGCACGCGGCCGCGCGACGGGAGGCGTCGAATGTGATAACGTCTCGCCGTCAACCTCGTCCACGAAATACCGCGTGTGCACTGGATGCTCCCGGTGCCGCATGAGCCGTTGGGGACGCCCCGTGATCCAGCGTTCGAACATCGCCTTGTAGGCAGCGTCGCGTTCGCGCCGTCGAACGATGCGGATGCGAGCGCCCGTCGCGGTGCGAAGGCGAATGAGTATCGTGGGATGAACGCCCTCGCCCGCGACCCACGCGCCCGAGAGTGCGGCGAGAAAGTCAACGTCGCGCGACGCCTCGCGCTCGATCCAGTCGATGAGCGTCTCGCCATGGTGGTCGACGAGGTGAGCAAGGGTACCACCTCCGAAGGATGCGAGGCAGGAGCGTGGTAGCGTATGGACGAAGTGGCACGCCAGGTCGAACGCCTGCTCCCGAGGCAGCGCGCGGATGATTTGGCCAAGCCGTCCCCAGGCCAGGTAGGGGTTCGCGGTGCGCTCGCTGAGGTAACGCGCGTACCGTTCGGCGAGTCGAATGAGCTCGATCGGTGATCTCAAGGGGAGCTGCGCTGCGATGGCTTCACGTGCGTGGCCATCACCGAATACCCATTTCCCGCTCCACGCGCGAAGCGAGACGCGCAAACCGAGGGTCGCCGCGTATCGGATCCAGCCCGGGATCGCTGAGCACAGCACGGTGCGGCCATTGCCACCTGGCGCGCTCGAGCCACGCGAAGGCGCTGTCCGGCTCTCGTAAGGCAACGTACGCCCGACCGATGTTGAACGGCTCGAAGGGTTGGGCCTTCGCGCGCTCGAGCGTCTGTCGCGCCGCCGCCGTTTCCCCTCGCAGCGCCTGGACGTACGCGAGGTCGGCCACAAAGTCCGGACGCTCTGGATGCAGCTCGATGGCTCTCTGGAGCGCGCGGACCGATTCGTCGAACATCCCCTTCTGTGCGTAGGCGAGCCCCAGCCGCGCGTGGGTCCTCCCATACGTCGGACCGATCTCGAGGGTCTTGCGATACTGGTCGATGGCGCACTCCGAATCGCGAGCGAGATAGCATTGCCACCCGTAGTTGCTGCTCGGCACGATCGCGAAAGGATCGAGCTCATACGCCCGGCGACTTTGCTCGAGGGCCTCCCGCGCCCGCCCCATCCCGGCCAGCAGCAGCCCGTACCACGTGCGAGCGGTCGCATGGCTCGGATTCAGCTCGATGGCGCGCCGCAGCCCGCGCTCCGTCGCACGCCAGTTCTTCTGCGCCTGGAGGGACGTCGCGAACGCCACGTGCGCGTCGGCGGACCTGTCGTCGAGCGCGAGCGCACGCTCGGCCGCCCATCGGGCGCGCGCGAAGGTCTCGGCCTCGGGCAGATCAGAGACATTCAGCTGCCAGGCGGTCCGGTAGGTATCGGCGAGTCCGGCGTACGCATCGGCGTAGCTCGAGTCCCGCTCGATCGCTCGGTGGTAGTACTCGATCGCGCGCTGGTGCCCTTCCTTCGTTCGCGTGTTCCAGAGATGCCGCGCGCGCTGGTAGTACCGGTACGCCTCGGGATCGCGCGGTCCCCGCCGAATCAGGGCGGTATTGGCTCGTTCGCCCAACTCGACCTCGAGGGCCCGCACCACTTCCCGAGCGATCTGCTCCTGCACGCGGAAGACATCGCGCAGCTCCGTCTCGTAATTCTCCGCCCAGAGATGTTCGTCGGCGCGGGCGTCGATGAGCTGCGCGGAGATGCGCAGCCGCCCGGCACTGCGTCGCACACTGCCTTCGAGGATGTGCGCAACTCCCAGCTCGCCGGCGATCTGCGGAAGCGCCTTCTCGGTTCCCTTGTAGTGCATCACGGAGGTGCGGGAAATGACCTTCAGCTCCGGTACGGCGGCGAGACCGGTGATGATCTCTTCGGTGAGGCCGTCGTTGAAGGATTCGTCGTCACCGTCCGAGCTCATGTTAATGAAAGGGAGAACGGCAATCGAGCGCTCCCGCGGTTGCGACATACCCGGACCTGATGACCCACAGCGCGCCGGCAGCGACTACGATTGCCGCAAGCGAGAGAGCTGTTTTCCTCGAAAGGATTCTTGCGCGACCTCGTTCGCTTCGAGCTCCCTGCTCGACGGCGGGTGGCGGCGAAGGTTGGGGAGCCAACTCGGGATGTGATCGACGAGGAGTCGGAGGATCCGCGGCACCTGCCGGCCTCTTTCGCAACTGTTCCGTGAAGGCTACGATCTCCGCCGCCGCCGCGATGCCGAATTCCTGCTCGAGCAGTCGCTGGTGAATTGAAGCATGCTGCAGGGCCGCCGCCCGGTTGCCGCTGGCTTCCAACGACTGCATGAGCCGGAGGGCGACGCGTGAGTCATACGGGTCCAGTACCGCTCGTGTCTTCCACCACTCCGCCGCGCGAGTGGCGTCGCCTTCCTCCTCTGCCTGGTCGCCGAGCGCTTCCAGCGCCTTTGCGTAACGGGCGGCGAGACGTTCACGCTCTCGAGCCGCCCACTGCTCGAACTCCGGCGCGTCGGGGAGAAAGAAACCGTCCAGGAACGGTCCCTTGTAGAGCGCGACGACGCCGGCGTGGTCTCCACGCTCGACCGCGGCATCGAGCTCCGCCGCATTGGTGCGCACGACCTCGGCGTTCAGCCGCAGGTCATCACCGTCCGAGAGCAAGGCGGCTTCGCCCAGCTCGGTGCGGAGGACGTACGACGACACCTTGAGGAGATTGCGGCCCCGCTCGGAGTCGCTGTCCGGCCAGAGGTAGGCGATCAGCTTGTCGCGACTCAGCCGCTGGCCGGGTGCCATCGCGATGAGCGCGAGCAAGGCAACGCGGTGTCGTTGCGTGACACGGCCAGACAGAGGGACCCCGCCCCCATCGTCCGCCTCGATCGATGGACTGCCGAACAGCCTGAGAGAGAAGGTCGGGGAGGGGCTCATCGGCGAATTTACCGGGGCGACACTTCGCGTTCACTGCCCGGCTCCAACATACGCGCGCCATGGCTGGCGCAGGAGGTCATCGACACGTTGGCGTCTGCCAAAAACTTCAGCAGCGAACCGATAAATCAATTCCAGGAGGAAGTATGTCGCGGAAAGCGCTTGGGACGTTTGGTCTTGTGATCGTCGCCGTCATGGCGACGTCGTGCTCGGACCCGAGTACGGCACCCCCGGCACTGTCGAGGGGAGACATTGATGGACTTGCGACGAAGGTCTCGGACCTGGCCGCCGCGCCCTCGAGCATCGGGTGGCAGGCGCAGGCGAGAGCGCTCGTCGGCGCGAACAACATGAGTCCGCTCGCGGCGACGCGGGTCTACGCGGCGCTTGGTGTTGCGCAGTACCAGGCCGTGTTGGCGACTCCCGATGCCGATCAGGACGATCAGCTGCCGGCGAATGGCGTCGGCGCAGGCGGACGGAGCGCGCTCGAAGCTCGTCGTGGTGCAGTCGCCGGCGCATCTGGCTCGTGTGCTGGGCTTCCTGTTCCCGGCGGCCGCCGGGGCCCTGAATCAACGCGCACAGGCGGAAGGCGCAGCCGGACCAGGGAACGTGCATCCGCATTACACGCGGGGTCTCGCCATTGGCGACAACGCAGGCGCCGCGATGGTAGAGCGTCTGAGGGTCGACCGCTTCACCGCGCCGTGGACCGGGACCGTTCCAGTGGGGCCCGGGTTGTGGACCGCGAACGGCCCGCCCGCGGGCGCGACGTTCGGCGGGGTCACGCCGTATCTCTTGACCTCGGGTGCGCAATTCCGGCCACCGCCGCCACCCGTGTTCAACTCACCCGCCTTTCTCACTGACCTGGGAGAGATTCGATCTCTGTCGGACACCCGCACGCCCGCGCAGAACGCTATCGCGCTGTTCTGGAACTTCCCGACGGGAACGTTCACGCCGCCGGGCTACTGGAATCTCACCGCCGCCAACTACATTGGAACATTTGGGCTGAACGAGCGTGCCGCGACGCGTGCGTTCGCGCTGATGGGCGCGGCCATGATGGATGCGATGATCGGCTGCTGGGACGCGAAGTACTTCTATTGGACGCTGCGGCCCAGCCAGGCGGATCCGGGGATCACGTTGAGCTTCGGCTTGCCCAACCATCCATCGTATCCCTCGGGGCACTCCTGCGTCTCGGCCGCGGCCGCGACGGTGTTGAAAGACATTTTCCCTGCACGAGGGGCAGAGCTGGACGGCTGGGTGGTGGAAGCGGGGCTGTCACGGATGTACGCCGGCATCCACTACCGCTTCGACATCACAGCGGGCCAGGACCTGGGTCAAGCGGTCGCGCGTTGGGCGATCGCCCACGCCGATCAGCTCGAGTAAGGCGTTCGGCAACCCACCCCTGCGAGATCGAGTGAGCTTTCTTGACGCAGAGGATGCAGAGGACGCTGAAGTTTTCCTCGGCGTACCTCTGCGTCCTCGGCGGTAAGAAAATGGTTTCAGGGCGTACGGTCGTCGCGAACGATTCGCCCGCGGGACAGGACCAGAACGGGACGGTCGAGCGTCCCAATGTCTGCCAGCGGATCGCCGGCCACGGCAATGAGATCCGCGCCTTTCCCGGGCCCGATGGTGCCGACGGAATCCTGAATTCGGAACGCACGCGCGGCGTTCACAGTGGCCGCGCGAATCGCGTCCAGCGGTGACAATCCGGCGGCTACCAGCGCGCGCAGCTCCTCCGCGTTCCGGCCATGCGGCAGCACGCCTCCGTCGGTGCCGAACACGATCGGCACGCCATTCCGTGCCGCGAGCGACAGGGCATGCATCAGCGATCTGGCGCCGATCGATGAGTCGCCACTCGTGAGCGCCGCCAGCGTGGACACCATGAACATTCGCTGGGTGCGCATTCGCACGGCCGTAGCCGAGTCGACGTACGCTGCGTGGGCGAGTCCGTCCACGCCGCCGTCCAGCGCCGCGCGCACACTCCCGAGACTGATGGCGTGCGCGACGGTGATCAGGCCGAGGGCACGCGCCTCGGCGACGCTCGCGCGTATGACGTCGTCAGGCAGCTCGTACGATGCCGGCTCGGCGAACGCTTGCCCCGGCCAACCCGAGAGACACAGCTTGGCGATCTCCGCGCCCGCAATGGCGTTCGCTCGAATGCGCCCTCGAAACTCTTCCGGGCCTCCCGCGATGCCAATGCCGTTGAACTCGCACACGCCTCCCTTCACCCCGACCCAGATGCCAGCCGCGAGGACCCGCGGCCCCGGAATGTGACCGGCGTTGATCGAGTCGCGGAGCTGCAGGAGCCGATGCGTCCGCGCACCCAGATCGACGACCGTCGTGAAGCCCGCGCGTAAATCCGCGAGCGCGTTCGACGCGACAGTCCCGCCGATGCCGAGGTGGACGTGGCCATCGATCAGCCCGGGTAGAACGGTGAGCCGGCTGAGATCCACGACGCTGTCGGCCAGGTCGGCGCGAAACTCGCGCGCTGGCATGAGTTCCGAGATTCGTCCGTTGCGAATGAGGATCACTGCCGACTCGGTGTAGCGGCCGGCAACCGGGTCCAGAACGCGGCCGGTGCGCAGCGCCAGCTCGGCTCTTTGCGGCTGGTAGGTCGGAGATTGTTCGCGTATGCCACCTGCGGCGCAGGCGGCCGCCGCGGATGCAGCGAGCACAGTGCGGAAGTGAGCACTCATGGCCGCCCTACTCGGCCCTCAGCGCCATACCGGGATCCACCGCCGCCGCCTGACGAGCTGGGATGTAGCTCGCGACAGCGGCGACGAACATCAGCAGCGCTCGTCGCGCCAAGAATGCTCGCCAGTCCGTCGGTGCCACCTCGTAGACGAGATTTCGCATGAGTCCCGCCCCCGCGATCGCCAGCGTCAGGCCGACGGCTGAGCCGGCGATCGCCATCGAGGTCCCCTGCCAGACCACCAGTCGAGTGACATCCCGACGCGTCGCGCCGAGAGCGACGCGGATCCCGAATTCCCGCATTCGCTGTGCGACGCCGTACGCCACGACCCCGTAGATCCCGACGGCCGCCAACAACAGCGCGAGGCCGCTGAACGCCGCCATCAGGAGCGTCGTTAGGCGCCGCCGGGCCATCGAACGATCGACGATCTCGGCCATCGTGCGCACGTTGTAGACGCTTTGCTCCGGGTCGACGGAACGAATCGCCCTGATCACCGGCGCGATCGGCACTCCGATTCGCTCTGCGCTTCGCACCGCCAGCACCATGCGATCCTGCGTCCACTGCCGATAGCTCCAATAGACCTGCGGCAGCCGGATCGACCTCCGGTCCGGTCGTCCGCACATGCGCGACGACACCGATGACGCTAACCCATTCGCCACCCCGCCATGCCGGTCCGCGAAAGCGCTTACCGACTGCCGTCTCGCCGGGCCAGATCGTTCGGGCCACCCGGTCATCGACGATCGCCACTTCGGGAGCATCCGCGGCATCGTGCTCGGTAAACGCGCGGCCGGCAATGAGCCTGATGCCGAGCGTCTGCGAAGTACTCGGGTGTCACCGTTCGCGTGTCGACGTTCGTCAGCTCGGTCGTCGCCTGTCTGCGGTCTCGAACTGCACCGGTTGGTCTGCCCGCCGCCGAGCGGAATCCGATTCACCAGGGCTGACGTTCGCGACGCCGGGTACGCCGCGGACGGCCTCGACCAGATCGCGCGTAATAGTCGGCGACCTCCTGGTCCGAGGGGTGCTGGCTGCGTGATACCTCGAACGACACCGTTGTGACACGCTCGGGTCTGAAGCCGAGATCCACGCGCGTGACGTTGACCGCGCTTCGGAGCAGCAGGCTGGCGCCGACGAGCAAGGGAAGGGCGAACGCGATTTGCGCGGCGACACCGAATCTTCGCGCCGCCACGCGCGCGCGCCCGTGTGTCGACGACCGTCCTCCCTCCTTCGCGATCGCCGTGAAGTCCGAGCGCCATGCCTGCACCGCCGGCGCAATGCTCGCCGCGCAGCCCGTGAGGACGAGCAGGGTGAACGAGAACGACAACGACCGGTCGTGCTCAATGCAATATTCTCGACTCGCGGCAATCCCGCCGGCGCGGTCGCGACGAACACGCTCACCGCCCAGTCGGCCAGGACGACGCCAAGCACCCCGCCCAACAGCAAGGCTCGGCGCAGCCTCGGCGATCGCTTGTGCGATCAACCGCTTGCGCGAGGCGCCGAGCGCCAGTCGCACCGCGAACTCGCCGCTCCGGGCACGTGGCCCGCGCGCCGAACAGATTCGCCAGATCCACACAGGCGATGAGCAGAAGAAAGGAGACCGCTCCCAGCAGGAGGATTGAAGCGTGGGGCGCACGTCACGCACCGCAGTCGTCGAGCATTGGGTCCACCGTCATGCCCGGACCTTGGCCGCCCGGAGCGGTCGTCGCCAGACGCCTGGCCAGCGCCGCCGCCTCCCGGCGTGCCTGGTCCAGCGTCGCGCGCGCATCGAGTCGGGCGACGACACTGTAGTTATCCGTCACCGCGCGCGTGAGCTCGCCGGGCTCGAGCACGAGCGGCACCCACGCCTGGTGCGCACTGGATGGGTACTGAAAATCGGGCGGCATGACACCGACGATCGTGTGCGGTGATCCGTTGAGACGAATCTGTCGGCCGATGACCGCTCGGTCGGCGGCGAACCGCCCATGCCACAACGCATCGCTCAACAGCACGACCCGCTCGCGCCCCGCTTGATCCTCGTCAGGCGCGAATGTCCGACCCAACGCTGCGCGAGACGCCGAGCACCGAGAAGAGATTCGGTGAGACGCTCGCACCCTGGAGTCGCTGAGGCTCCCCGTCGCCGACGAGATTGAGGTTCGCGTTCTCGAACAGTGCGACGTCCTCGAAGACGCCGCGCAGCTCGACGCAGCTCGACGGCGTCGGCGGCGGCGGGATAGCCCGCGACCGACCTTCCATTGCAACCAGATGCCGACGAGTCGTTCCGGCTCGCGAAAGGGCAGGGGCTTGAGCATCACGCCGTACACGACGCTGAAAATCGCCGTGGCGGCGCCGATCCCCAGCGCGACGATCGCGATCGCGGTGATGCCAAATGCCGGTGATTTGCGGAGGAGCCGCACGCCGAAGCGGACGTCCTGGAGCATCCGGCGAGCGCCCACGCCGGGCCGCTCGTCGCGCGACGTTTCCTGCGCGACCTCGACGCTGCCGAACTTGAGACGCGCCGCGCGGTGCGCCGCCTCGGGGGACATCCCGCGTGCGATGTTCGCTTCCGTCTCCCGCTCGATGTGAAAGCGCATCTCGTCGGCGAGGTCGGCGTCGATGCGTGCGCTCCGGAACAACGAGCGCCAGAGCGCGACGATCTGGTGAAGAATTCGCACGGATCTCCTCGGTGGCTACGCCGTTCTCATGACGAGCGAGATCGCCGCCGAGAGTCGCTCCCAGTCCTCGCGCTCCTCCTTCAGCCGCCGCCGGCCGGCCGCCGTCAGCCGATAGAAACGCGCGCGGCGGTTCGTTTCGGAGACGCCCCAATCGGCGGTAATCCAGCCCTGGCGCTCGAGGCGCTGGAGCGCCGGATAGAGCGAACCCTGGTTGATGCGCAGCACGTCCTTCGACAGCTGCTCGATGCGCTGTGCGATCGCCCACCCGTGAAGCGGCTCGGTGGCGATGGTGCGCATGATCAGGAGGTCGAGCGTGCCCTGGACGAGATCCGTCGGTTTGGTCATCTGGCCTTGGTTATCTACAAGAGAGTATAGGAGACGTCTTGTAGATAAGCAAGGGGTCGGCGCGTCAGTCGCTCCTCATACGCAGCTCCCATCGCCACACCGGACCATCGTCAGGGTCAATGACATCGTCCGTGTGACGGAAGCCACACTTGGACAGCACGTGCGTCGATGCATTTGCTTCCGGGAGAGTATGAGCGCGAATGAGCGTTACATTTCCGGTCGCCAGTGCGAAGCGCACGAGTGCCATCGCAGCCTCGGTCGCGTAGCCACGGCCTTCGAAGCTCGGAACGATGCCGTACGCGATCTCGACCATCCCATCAGCGTCCGGCGGGCCTTTGAACCCCGCGGTGCCGATGATCGCCCGTCGCTCGCGCTCGACGACAAAGAATCCGTGACGCCAAGGGTCTGCCGCAGCAGCGGCCTTGAGGCGGCCGAGCCACTCGGGAGAAACGTCGCCGGACACGAAGAACTCACGCAGTCCAGCGGCGGCGGGGAATCCACCGAGCGCCTCGAAGCGCTCGGGTTGCTCGATCAGGGTAATGAGCAGCGCTGGAGACCATGGCACGAGCTGCAAACGTGGAGTCTCCACAGTTCCCTCACTGCTGCTCGAACATCCCCTTCGGTGTCTGACCTTTCAGAAACGGCTCGATGAAGGCATGCAGCAGGTCGGGCTGCGTGATGACGGCGGTGTGAGCCGTCGCCGGCATGACGGCGAGTCGCGAGGCCGGCAGCGGTTTCCCCATGTCGCCCATGATGCCGCCGCCGAGCAGCCGGAACATTGCCACCGAATGCTCGAGCGTCGAAACGTCGGCGTCGCCGGTGATGATGAGCACCGGAGTCTTCATCGCCTTTACATCTTCCGCCCACGCCATTGGCTCCTTCTCGAGCGCGATCAGCTTCCTGGCCAGCTCGGGAAAGCCTTGGGGATTGGCGGCAAGCTTGGGGTATTCCTTCGCGAACGGCATCTGAAGGACCATCTCCACCGTCATCTGTGGGATGAAATCCTTGAACACCGGTTGCCAGCCCTCGACATTGTAGGCGACCGAGGCCCCGACGAGCTTGTTCACCTTTGCCGGGTGGCGAATGGCGAGCTGTAGTCCCACGACGGCGCCCATGGAGTAGCCGAACACGTCGGCCTTTGGGAGACCGACCGCATCCATGAATGCCGCGACGTCATCGGCCATGTTGGGATAGGTGATGGGCCGGTCGATGTCGGTCGTGCGGCCGTGGCCCTGGAGCTCCACCGCATAGACTCGGTGGGTCTTGGCGAGCCTCGGGATGATCGCTCCCATCGTCGGGATGTTCATGTATGCCCCGTGCAGCACGACCAGCGGATCGCCAGTGCCGGAGACCTCGTAATACATCTGCATCCCGTTCACCTTGACGCGCTTGCCCACCGCCTGCGCATCGGCAAGGGCAGCGGTGACGAAAATCAGGGAGGCAGCAAAGGCTGTGCGTAACATGCGATCTCTCTCCTTCATCTCGTTGGTAATCCGCTCAGCAGCAACTCCACAATCGAACGAACCGTTCGCGCGGCGCGTCCCACACCAGACGCACCGTCGTCTCGTACCCGTACGAGAACGATACACGATGTGTGGGCCGCGGCTCGAGCCCAGCGAGCGCCGCGCTGTCTTCTGCCATGAGCTTGACGCCAGGCTCGTCGAGCCGTTGGACGACCAGGCTCGCCAGCACACTGTCGAGCTTCGCACGCACGACCGCGCTCACGCTGGGAGAGACACGAGCGCCCGAATCCACCAGGGCGAGCTCGTAGCTGCTGCCCCACGTCTCTCGATGCTTCTCGTGTCCGTTGACGAGAAGAGACAACGTGATCCGGAGACTATCCGGACGTGCGCCTGTTGCCTCGAGGCGAGCGCTGTCTGCCCGCCCGTCGCCGGTAAGGTCGATGGTGCGCACTCGGCTATACCACGGCGCCGCCGCGGCAACCGCGGCCGACTGGGGAACCTGCTCCGCTTGCGGCGCGTCGGCCGGCTCGCTGGCAGGGCAGCCTGACGCGGCGATCGCGGCAGTCGTCGCGAGAAACAGTAAACAGAGAGGTCGCATTGAGAGGCTTGGATGCCTAACGTGTGGCGCCCATGTGGACGGCGAGAATGCGCCAGCCGAGCGGCCCGCCTTTCGAGTACGTGATCGTGTAGCCGCGCTTCACGTCGCGCGTCTGGCCGTTCCAGGTGAATCGCCATTCCGCGGTGCCGGTCACGACCGCTGCTCCTTCGTGCACCCGGACCTGCGTCGGCGTGGTGCGGAAGTAGTCCATGGCGAGCCCCGCCTGCGGTCGCACGTCGGCCAGCTCCTCTTCCCGGGTCTTCTGATTCCCGTTTGCGCTCGTGAAGACCAGGTCCTCGGCGTAGAGCGAGCGCGCCAGCATCGTGTCGTGCCGGGCGTACATTTGAGCCCAGAGAGAGTCGAGTCGGCGGATCGTCGCGACGTCCGAGGATGGCTGCGCCGATGACTGCGCACCGACCGCGTTGACACCGCACAGCGCGGCGATGCAGAGGATGGCGGAGTAGCGCACGTGTTTTCTCCGAGGGGCGATTGGGGAACCGAGCAGTGGCATCAGTCGCTCCGCCGCGCTCGCTCGAGCACCGCTTGCACCGATGGCGACGCGTCGGTCGTATCTCGGCCGACCTTCGCTCCGGCATCGAGGAGCCGTTGTGCAATTCCGGCGTGATCGCGGCGCGTGTTCCCGTGCAATGAGCCGTGACAACACCAACCGAGCGGCGTCGCACCGTAGCGGGCGTCTCTGATCGACAGGAGTGTGCGCGCGTCCGAATGGCGCAGCAGCGCCTCTACCGTCTCCATCGAGCCCTCCCAGGCAGCGCAGTGCAGCGCCGTTCCCGAATCATGGCCCGGTGCGCGGGGATCGAATCCCATCTCGAGCATCAGCGTCACGGCCCGCGCATTACCGTTCCATGCGGCATTGGAGATCGCTCGGTGCTGCGCAGCCGACATTGATGCCACGATCCCGGGATGATCGCGCACAACGGCGCGCGCTTTCTCGGCATTGCCGGCTCGGCATGCAGCGAGGAGGTGCTGTATCGGCGTGGCGAACGCGAGCATGACATCGAGCGTCTCCCACTGCTCGAACTGCGAGGCGACATCGAGCGGCGACCGGCCGTCACCGATCGTCCAGAAATAAATGTGATAGCTGCTCGGCGGCTTCTCGCCGTAGTCGCCGCGGCCGGTGCGCACGTCGAGGAGGGAAGCATCGGCCTCGAGCATCGAGCGCACGCGGCTAGCGAGGCCGAGCGCGGCGGCGAGAAAGATGTCGGCCGATGCGCCCCGCTCGACGAGGTATCGCGCGAGATCGTACCGGCCGGCGCCGCGGCGGCGATCGAGCATCCATTGGGCGGGAGTCGCACGATGGTCGACGTCGCGCGCATTGATGTCGGCGCCGGCGTCGAGCAAAAGGTCGATGACAGCCCGTGACTTCGCGAAATGGAGCGGAGTTTGCCCGTCACCCCCTCGCTCGTGCACGCGAGCGGGATTTTCGCCAATCATTCGCCCGAGCAGATCAATGCGATCGAGCTGCGCCGCGGCGCATGCGTCGGGCACCGCTCCCGCGGCGAGCAGACGCTCCGCGGCGGCGCCCGTGGCGGAGTGCAGGGGATGGAAGCCTCCTGCCCACCAGTTGCTACGGCGGTTGGGGTCGGCGCCGAGCTCGAGGAGCAGCTCCACCATTGGGAGGTCGTCGGCGTAGGCGACGATCGCGGGTGAGTCGAAGCCGAAGACGGGCGCGTCGAGCTGCTGGCGGAGCTCGGGATGCTGCTCGAAGAGATGTCGTATCGCGCCCGTGTCGCGTCGGTGGAACGCGCCCCGCAGGTGTTCGACGAGTCCCAGGTCCGGCGTCATGTGCACGAGGATCGAAGCCAGCCCACGACGGTGCGGGCGAGAAGGTGTGGTCTCGTCATACGAACGAAAGGTCGGGGCGCGTAGTCAGGGAGCCAGTCCCACGCGGCGCAGCAAGCTCTGGAAACGCGGGTCGTTGCGCAATGGTTCCCAACTGCGACCCACCTTGAGCCCGGTGAGTCCATTGTCATGTTCCGCGTGAGCCTTTTCCAGCCACGCAAAGGCCTGTTCCCTGTCTCCCATGGCAAGAAAGGCCGCGGCCATGATAGAGGGTTGGACACCGTCGCGCGGGCTCAGCCGAAGAAACTCCTGAGCCGCATGCCGCGCTTGTGCTGTCTGCCCGGAGACGGTGTAGATGCGAGCGAGAGAAACCAATACCAATGAGGTTCAAGCTTTGATCGCTGCGTTTCGAGGTCGGCGAGCGCCTCCGCGACCATCCCGTTTTCTGCGTACGCAGCTTCGATGATGTGAGCCCGGGGGAAATCAGGGTCCAATTCCAGGACCGAGCGAAATTGGTCGATCGCACGGTCATACTGTCCCGCATGGAACAGAATCACGGCGTGATCGGTTGCGATGATCAACGAAAGCGGGTCGAGCTGTCGTGCTACATCACTCTCTCGAATCGCCTCATCAAAACGCCCCCGCCACATCAAATGCTCGGCGTACCAATGATGGGCCGTAGCGTAGTTTGGATTCAGCTCGATGGCTCGCCGATATTCCCGCTCCGCGGTTTGCCAGTCCCAGTCGTGATTCTGGACAATCAACGCGACCGCGGTGTGAGCTTCCGGCAGGCTCTCATCGAGCTCCAGCGCCCTCAGCGCCGACACGCGCGCCGCCCCCACGAATTCCTTGGGCGGACGCCTACTGTAGCCCGCGAGCAGCGTGTACGAATGGGCAAGCGCCGCGTACGCGCGCGCGTACGACGTGTCCTTCGTCGTCGCCTGGCGAAAATACCCGACGGCTCGTTCGAGGTCCGGGGTCGTTCTCTTGGCGAGGAAGAACTGTCCCTTCAGGTAGAGATCGTACGCCTCGAAGTCGTCGGTGGAGCGCACCGTCTGCGAGCTCGCACCTGCCTCGGGGCCGCCCAGCCTGGAGAGAATCTCAATGGCGATCTGCTGCGCGATCTCGCCTTGCAGCGTCAACAGTCCCTTCAGCTCGCGATCGTACTGCCGCGTCCAAAGGTGCGTCTGATCCTTGGCCTGAATCAGTTGAGCGGTCACGCGCACCTGATTCGGCCTCGTGACGCAGGCTCCCTTCGAGCACGTACTGCACGCCCAGCTCGCGTTGCGATCTGATCCAGTGAGGGCTGACCCTTCTTGTAGCTCATCACGGACGTCCTGGCGATGACGCCCAGTCGTTGGGGATCACGTGTCCCCGAGTTGCGCGATCATCTCTTCCGTTAGGCCATCGCTGAGGTACTCGAGCGCCGGGATCTCCAGTGAGGTTCTGAAAAGGGAGGACGGCGAGCATCACCCTGCCCGCGACAGGTCCTGACGCCTTGCGAACGGGACCATAGAACCCATGCAGCCACGGCTGACGCAAACACAATCGATATCGTCAGGCTCAGCGCGAGCCAGCGCCTGACGTCGCGGTCGAGATACGGGCGCCGGCTCTTCTTCTGTTGGACCCGTGGGGACCGTCTCGCCCAGGCGGGGTTCCTCGTCCTCCCGCACCGGAGCAATGAAACAATAGCCGCGCCCGGTGATGGTCTGGATGAACCGCGGCTGCTCCCGATCGTCACCAAGGACCTGCCGGATTTTCCGAACTGCGCCGTTGATGCTGTTGTCGCTATCCAGGTAGTGATCCCTTCCCCCAAATCCGCTCTACAATCTCCTCCCGGCTGACGAGCTGCCCCCGTCGCTCGGTCAGGAGCAGAAGGATCTCCATGGGGATGCGCTCGAGCTTGAGCGGGCGGCCAGCGCGGCGCAGTTGGTGTGCTCGCGGGTTCAGCTCGAAGTCGTCTCCGAAACGGATCGATTTCGCGACCTGCGCGGGATCGGAAGCCACGCCACTGCCTCTGTCTACGGTGCATCGGCGGCAACCGTTCACGCCCTGACGCATCGGCGACTCGAATGTCGTTATGTGCACCTAAGTCAGAAAGAATAAGAAAACCGACAGATGTCCGCCATTGCGAGCAACCCCGTCGCGATCATACGGTCGCACGCATTCTTGGACCCGGGGTCACCATGATTTCCAGGCGAAGCATTGTACGGCTCTGCTCGCGTTAGTGCTCGCAATGGCGGTTGCCTGCGACCAGGCGGGCGAACGGCTCACGGGAGCAGCTGCCGCTGACGGTTCATCCCTTCGAGGCCAGCCGCAGCTAAGCGTGTCCCCGACCGCTCTACACATCGCGGATGTGGAGCAGCTCTACGCCGCGGTTAACGACGCCGCGAACGAAGGCGCCGCCATCATTCTGGCGCCAGGCACCTACGTGCTCTCGGCGACCGATGCGGCAGGTGTCGCGCGAACCAATGCCGGACGGCTGGAGCTGCAACGGGACATGTCGCTGTACGGCGTCACGGATGAACGATCCGCCGTTGTAATCGATGCCGAGTGAGCCTTCCGACGTCGTCGTTCAACGTTCTCGTTTGGCCGCACTGCGCCGATCCGGATCGGCCGAGGCAGCAACGCGATCGAATGGCTGACCGTCGTGGGGAATCCGGAGGCGGCCGCAGGCATCGCGACGGAGCTTCCGGGCACGCCCAGCACGCGGATCCGAGTCGCGCATGTCGTCTCCGCGGAAGCTCCCGCGGCGTCGACGTGAGGAATGTGGGTGCGGCCAGCGGTGCCGGACGGCGCATCGATGCCGAGATCGTCGACAACGAGTTCCTCGGCCCGAGTCGGGTGGTCAGGGATGAGCGAGGGTATTCGAGTGGCCAACTTCGTCGGAGCGGACGGAGCAGCCATCGTCGCGACTCTACGCGGCAATCGGACCCACGGTTTTCAGCTAGGCTGTATCGTCGCGAACAATCGATCGAGCAACGCCGTCATCGAGGTGCGATCGTCGGGTGACCGATTCTTCGCCAATGAGCTTGGGTGCCAGATCGCAGGCGGCCTCAGCCAAGGGGGGGCCGGTGTCGCGAGCTCGAACTCCACGATTTTCGAGGCGCGCGGTTCCCAATTCACTGACAACAGGGCCGCGCTCGGCGGCCTGGGCTCAGGAGGGATCCGCGTCGTCGGCGGCCTCTCGGTCACTCAGGTGAACGTCACGTCATCCAACAGGGTGACGGTTGCGCTCTGGGGATCGAAGGTCGCGAATAACCTCGGCGTCAATTTCCAAGCGTGGGGCGCGCGCCGCGACGCTCTTTCGGGAATCGCCGGAACGAACAACCACGTCACGATCGAGCTCCACGGTGTGAGCAAACAGATCGACGTTCTGGCGACGCCGAGCGTGCCGGTAGATCCCGCCGGCACCAACACAGTGTCCGTGATCCGGTGACGTCTATCGAATCTCCGGGGGAATCCATGTTCTCGAAAACACGATGCTGGAGGGCGCTGTCAGTTGGCCTCGCGGCCGCCACGACGTTGTGCGGGATGCGCCGACGCGCCGACTCGACCGGCGGCTACGACGACCGCGCACGTCGATGTGGTGAAGTTTTGGGAAGCGCTCGCGACCACGCGCTGGAACCTGCGGGCAACCGACCTGCTGCAGGGAACGGTGTCGGACGACCTACCGCTGGGAGTGCCAGCGCCCCCGAATGGACAGGCCTGGGCGAGCCGCATGCTGACCTACCTTTCGCTCGCGCAGTACCGCGCGGCGCTGGCGGCGTCGGTACCGTCGGCTTCGTCGGCACCGACGAACATGCCTGAGATCCCGCGTGTCTCTTCCGCGGTCGCCAGCGCGTCGTTCACCGTGCTCAGCTCGTTCTTCGGGGCGAGGTCGGAGCTGTCCGAGCCCGTACGGCAACAGATCCTCGACTTTCTGACAAGGAAGTTCGACGAGGACGCACGCGCGCCGGGGTTCATCGCCGCGGGGGACAGGATCGGCCGCGCGGTTGGCGAAGCCGTCCTGGCCCAGGCGGCACAGGACCGCTACCTCGCGGTGCCCATCCCGCCACGGCCGACCGAGCCTGGCTACTGGGTCCCCAACGGCGCGACCGTCCGCTCGCTCTACGGCGTCAAACCGTTCTTCCTCGAGCCGAACGCGTTCCCGTTCGTCCCTGAGTCCGAGTCGGGCGACTTCCTCCAGGCACTCCCGCCACCCGCCATCGGCTCGCAAGAGCTCCGCGACGCCGCTGCCGAGGTGTACGCGATCGTGACCGTGCTCCCTCTGGAGCTGCGCGCAGCACAGGTGGAGATCGCACGGAAGTGGAACAAGGTCGCGCCGGCCGGTCCCTTCACCGCGGGCGAATGGAACCGGGTCGCCGACGAGCTGATCGTATCGCAGCACGGCACGGAGAGAGATGCGGCGCGCATTCTCGCCTACGCCAACGTCGCCGCGTTCGACGCGCAGATCGACTGCTTCGCGACGAAGTTCAAGTACTGGCTGCCGCGGCCATCGCACGTTGACGCCCGGATCACCCCGCTGCTCGCGTTCGCGATCCCCAACCACCCGTCATACCCGTCGGCCCACTCGTGCATTTCGAGCGCGTTCGGCGCGGTGCTGGCGCACGAGTTCCCCAGCGAGCGCGAGTGGCTCGACGACCAGGTGGAAGAGGCGGGGATGTCGCGCGTTTACGCCGGAATCCACTACCTGTTCGACATCCATGCCGGCCACGGCGTCGGGGAGCGTGCCGCAGCGAAGGCACTCGCGGGCTCGCTCGAGTGAGCCGTCAGGCGGCGGGCTGTCTGTAGCGATCGTAATCCATAGCTATCCCCACTCCGCCGCCGGGCTCGCGACGCCAGGTCACGTGAACTCCTCAGCGCTCTCATCGCGACCCGCGAAGGGTACGAATGACGATCACCCCATTCGCTCCGCGCACGCCGTAGACGCTCGTTTCTGCCGGATCCTTCAACACATCGATGCGAAGGATTTTCGCGGGATCGAGCCAGGTCAGCTCTTCGCCGGGCAGAAGCGCGACGGGCACGTCATCAATGATCAACAACGGCTCGGCGTACCCGTTGCGCGTCGCGATGCTGCTGACGCGAACCGCGAAGCCGCCGTTTGGCGTGGGCCGCACGCGAAGCCCAGGGACGCGTCCAGCCAGAAGGTCGTCCACGGTTCTGACTCTCAGCCGAGCGATCTCATTGGCCCCGAGCGATCTCACGGCGCCCACTGAATGCTCTCCAACGGAACTGGTGTAGCCGTTGTCCAATGTGTCGACGGGCAACGGTGCTTGGCGCTCGCGTGCCGAATGATGGCACGCACCGCTCGCCGCCATTGTAAGGGCCAGGAGCGTGACGCTCCTCCAGCGGGGGCCGCGGGTGGTGCCGGGCAGGGAACGCATGGCGAACCTCCAGGGTGAGTGCTGTGAGCACGAGCTCACCCAAGGGGAACGAGATCGCATGGTCGAACGGCTCACTGACGAGGGCCCTGCGTCCGCGGACGTCGCCGGCCTGCTTCGGCAATGGAGCGGCGGTGATGCGCAGGCGCGCGACCGACTCATCCCGCTCGTGTACGACCGATTGAAGGACCTCGCGCATCAGCGGCGGGGCGGTGGAAACGTCAACATTTCGCTGACAACCACCGCCATTGTTCACGAGACCTACATGCGTCTCGTGGCTGCGCCGAATGTGGACCTGTCCGATCGCGCGCATTTCCTCGCGCTCGCCGGCCAGATCATGCGCAACCTCCTCATCGATCATGCGCGCGCGCGCCTGGCCGCCAAGCGAGGCAGTGGTGCGACTGCGGTCGAGCTCGAAGAAGCCACCTTCATGACGGATTCCGATCTGGACGCGATCGTCGAGCTGCATGAGGCGCTGGAGCGGCTGGCGGTGCTGAATCCCCGGCAAAGCCAGATGCTGGAGCATCGGTATTTCGGGGGGCTGTCTCTCGAGGAGACCAGTGCCGCATGCAGTGTCTCGCTGGCGACGGTGAAACGCGAGCTGCGATCGGCGCGTGCATGGCTCGCGTTCGAGCTCCAGGGGATCGCCAGGTGACGTCGACGCTCGCGGGCCTTCGGTGGGAGCAAATCCGCGCCGCGTTCGAGGAGATCGTCGAGCTCGACGCGGCGGGTCGCGCCGACCGTCTCACGGCGATCGGGGCGAAGGACCCGGAGCTTCGATCGACCGTCGAGGCGCTGCTCCAGGCGGACGCCGAGGCCAACGCGTGGCTGGCCCCGGTCGAATCACCGCTCGGCTTCGTTGCTCCGGTGTCCGAAGAGGTGTCGGCGCCGCCTAACGCAGAGGACACAGTGGTAGCGCCTGTGTCGCACACGCGTCGTCGCTGGCTCCTGCTCGCGGCGAGTTTTGTGGCGCTGGGTGTGGGCGGGATGGCCGTCGTGAGGCAGTTCGATCAGCGGGCGGCGAATACGGAGGGCAATGGGCCCGCGGCCTCGCCGCAGCCGGTGATTGCCGCCAACAGCTACAGTCTCGTCGGCGTGAACCTTCGTGGTGAAGAGCGCCCGCTCGTCGACATGACAAAGAATGCGGGATCGCGGGGGCCGACCGTGCTCGATACCGCGTACTTCGCGTGGCCGAAGATCTCTCCCGATGGCAAACGGATCGCCGTCGAAGTGGCTACCGGGGATGGACGATGGGATATCTGGGTCTACGATCTCCCGTCGCGGAGCCTGACGAGACTCACCCGCGACTTCACCGGCGTCAAACCCTTTGGCTGGTCGTCCGACTCCAGGAACCTCGTCTACCTGGCCGTCGACGACGGAGAGATCGGCTGGACGAGTCGCGTGGTGTCACAGCAGTGGGACGGCGGCGCCCCCCCGCGTCAGTTGCTGCGGACCGAGTCTCCGATCCTCAACGTCGCGCTCGGTCCGCTGGATGGCGATTGGGTCGTACGTGGAATCGGTGGAAACAACGACATGTGGATCGGGCCCGTACGCGATCCTGGCGCGCTTCGTCCATTCGGCGTGACCCGCGCGGTCGAGGTGGACCTGCGACTGTCTCGTGATGGACAACTGCTGGCGTACGCGAGCGACGAGACCGGACAGCTCGAGGTCTATGTCATGCCCCTCCGCGACCCGTCGAGACGCGTGCGAGTGTCGCAAGGCGGCGGCACGCAGCCAGTGTGGAGTCCCGACGGGCGGCACCTCTTCTATCGAAGCCCCGATCGGATGATGCGTGCGACGGTGCGGCGTGGCGAACGCCTAACCATCGAGCGGGTGGAGGCCCTCTTCGCGGACATCTACGAGCGGCACGACGTGACGAACTACGACGTGTTCCCGAGCGGCGAGGAGCTGGTGATGATCCGGTCGAGGTCGAGGTAGTTGTGGGCCTCCCAATGCATCTAGGCGTAGCTTCAACTGCTTTTCTTAACGCGGCCTCTGCGTTAAAAAAATGCAGGTCGCCATTCGCAAAAAGGTCGGCCAGTCTGGTATTTTCATCTCATGACCCACCCCTCGCCCGAGTTCCTCGACCTGCAGACCGCCCTGGCCGGTGAATACTCGCTCCAGCGCGAGCTCGGCCGGGGCGGCATGGGGATCGTCTACCTCGCGCGCGACGTGCAGCTCGACCGCGACGTCGCCATCAAGGTCCTGCCAAGCCATCTCGCCCACAGGGCGGAGGCGCGCGAGCGGTTTCTTCGCGAGGCGCGGATGGCGGCGGGACTCTCACACCCGCACATCGTCCCGATCCATCGCGTGAGCGAGGTTGGCGGCTTCGTCTTCTTCGTCATGAGCTACGTCGAAGGCGAGACGCTCGGCGAGCGACTCCGGACGCGCGGTCCACTGCCGCCGGCCGAAGCAACGCGCATCCTGCGCGAGGTCGCCTGGGCGCTCGCGTACGCGCATGGACGCGGTATCGTGCATCGCGACGTGAAGCCGGACAACATCCTGCTCGAGGCGCGCACGGGACGCGCGCTCGTCACCGACTTCGGCATCGCGCATGGCGGCCGCGATCCCGGCCTCGTGACCGATCCGGGGAAGATCATGGGCACGGCGCAGTTCATGAGCCCGGAGCAGGCCGCGAGCGAGTCCATCGACGGGAGAAGCGACATCTACGCGCTCGGCGTCGTCGGATATCTCGCGGTGAGCGGGCGGCTGCCTTACGAGGCGCCGACTGTCCCCGCGCTGCTCCTCCGCCAGGCCACGCGAGGACGCCGCCGAGCGTGATGCGCGCGGCTCCCGGACTGCCTCCCGCTCTCGGCGCGGCGATCGACCGGTGTCTCGCGCGCGACCCCGCCGCCCGATTCAGCGACGGCGAGGCGCTGGCCGAAGCGCTCGCCCCGCCGGCCGACGCGCGGCCGGCGCTGCCGACCACGCTGCGCGCCTGGCTCGGCGCGCGGAATCCGCTCCTCGTCCCCTATCTGGGGTGGAGCGCGAGCGTGGGGCACCCTCACGCTGGTGAATCTCGCCGTCTGGGTGACCGGTCAACCGGCCCGACGGTCCGGCGGACATTGTGATCCTCGCCGGCGATCACTTCGTTGCCGCTCGTTTCCCATCGTCGGGTTCCACCTCAACCAGGCGTACCGGCAGTTCCGCGCAGGACACACGCTGTCCGACCTGCGCGCTGCGCTCGAGGTCGATCGGCGCGAGCGAGCCGAGACGGAGGCGGTCGTTCGAGAGAAAGAGGAGCCCCGCGCGTCATCGGATCCTGCGAGCCGCCACCGTGGCGCGGCGACCTGGCTCGCGGTGACCTTTGGCCTGCTTGCCTCGGGCGTAGTCCATGAAAATCAGCCGGCGACGCGATTTCATCGTTCGCACCCGTGCTTGCCACGTTGCTACTGGAGCGGCGAGCAACGCGCTCGACGTTCAGTTCATTCCCACCGCGGTTCAGAAGGTGGTGGCAGACGGGGGATCCGCGAGCGCCTCTGGAACAGCCGCGCGGGAGAGTGGCTCGCCCGCCGGCTCGGCGCGCCGGAACGCTCGCAGCTCGCGGGCGCTTCCGCGTTTCGCGCGACGGAGGCGGCGCTCGGCGTCGCCGCGTCCGAGCTCTTTGCCGCGTTGCCGAAGGCATATCGAGAGGATCTCGCCGAGCCTCCCGTCGATCGTCGCCGCACTCGAAGCGCGCGCGGCCGACGCACGCGCGGAAATCGAAGCGCTCGCGCGCGCTCGCCCCTAACGAGTCGGGCGGCGCGGAAGTCCTGGCTGCGCGGAAGAAGGTGGCGGCGACTCACCTCGCCGAGAGCGTCGCCGCGCTCGAAGGGATACGTCTCGATCTGCTTCGCTTGCACGCCGGGGCCGGCGATCTCGCGCCGCTCACGACGCTCGTGGATGCCGCGCGCCTGATTGGCGAGGACCTGAGCCGACTCGCCGAGGCCCAGCGGGAGGTCGAGGACGCGACACGTCGGCGCGTCGGAGCGGAGCGGACTCCGACGCCCGCGTAGTCCCGCTGATGATCAGTCGGGAAACGGGAAGAGCAGCTCGTTGCCGTCCGGATCGTGGATCTGGACGACGTCGTAGCCCCACCACGATTGGTTGTTAGGCACTGAACGCTCGGCGAGCTCCTGGCGGAACGCTGCAAGTCCCTCGGCGGTCAGCTCGACGAACAAACGCGCCTTGTCTCCGCGGGTGGCCTCCTGGCACAGGATGATCTCGCAGTCACTGCGATTGACCTGGCAGACCGTGCCTGTTCCGTCGCCCGAGTGCCACGCCTTTTCGAACCCGAGCATGTCGATGTAGAACCGAAGTGCACGGTTCACATCGGCAACGAAGAACACGGGTCTGGCGTACCACCGGTGAACGATACGTTGTGCCGCCACCGTCTCTGTCATACAGGCCTCCAGTTGCCGTCGGCGGTCCCGTCCGGGCTCGAGAGGACCACCGTGTACCCGTCAGGATCGCGTAGCCAGATCTCCCAGTGATTGGGGCCGCCGTCGCCATCCGGGGGATTGCGATGGCGAGGGAGGATGATCGGCGCTTTCAGCTCGGCCACCCGTGCGACGGCGGCATTGAAGTCCCCGATCTCGAACCACAGGAGCACGCCATTCCCGTAGGGCTTGTCCTTCGGGTCGCCGATTGCTCCGTGATGGTGTGCGACATCGAACCGGTGCAGCTGGAGCATCAGCCCATCGCCCGAGACGAGTCGTTCGTATTCCGCGCCACCGTGCGCACTCTGGCAGCCGAGCAGGCGCTGATACCAGCGGCTGCTCGCTTCGACATTGCTGACTGCGATCAAGGGTTGTGGACGCATTGCGGATGCGTAGTCGCCGGAATCTTGGATCGTGAGCACTACCTTAACACTACCGCGCATCCTCGCGCCTGTCTCCCGGTGCGTGCGGTGGGCGCAACGGCATGCGTCCTGCCCTGGAGGCCGTCCTCTTCCTCTCCTGGAGCACCCCATGTCGAGCACGAAGTACGCGGACGACGTTCCGCTCACGAAAAAGATCAATGAATTCTACGGGCTGGTCGAAGGCATCGAGATCGCGATGCTCACCACGCGTCGGCGCGACGGCCGCCTCGTCACCAGGCCGATGGCCACGCAGAAGCGCGAGCCGGGCGTCGACGTCTGGTTCGTCACCGACATCGAGAGCGGGAAGATCGACGAGCTCGTCGGCGACCCCAACGTCTCGCTCGCCTACTACAACGTGAAGAGCTGGGAGTGGGTCTCGGTGAGCGGAACGGCGACGATCACCACCGATCGCGGAATGATCCGGCAGCTCTACAAGCCGGACTGGAAGGCGTGGTTCAGGTGATGAGGGCGGCAGCCGCGATGGCGGCCCGAACGACCCGCGGTTCGCGCTCATCCTGGTCGACGCAACGAGCGTGGTCTACGGGAAGCGCAACAAGCCGAAGCCACTCGCGCTGTTCGAAATCGTGAAGGGGATCGTCACCGGTTGGTCACTGCGCCGATCGCACGCTCTCCAACTGAATTGGTGTAGCCGTTGTCCAAGGTGCCGTGGGCAACGGTGCTTGCCAAGGAGACTCGCGTTCGGCTCGCGACGCCAGTCCGTATGACGACGCGCCCACCTAACGTCTTTGGCGCGGTCCCGACACCTGCTTCGTGGTGATGACGATGACACCATTCACGCCGGCCGGGCCGTACTCCGCCAACTCGTACGGGAGCTTCAGCACTTTGACGTCGGAGATGTCTTCGGGCCTGAACCAGTGGATGCCGCGGTTTGGCGGGATCGTGATGCGGACCTCATCGATCACATAGAGCGGCTCACCATCCCCAACCAGCGCGCTGTGAATCCGAATCAGGAATTCTGAGCGACCTATCGGAACGACGTCGACTCCTGCAAAGCGGATGACCCTCCGGTCGTCCGTCAATTGTGCAGGGTGTTCCCGCGGCTCGGCCACCCTTGCTTCAGGAGGCGGAGCGGGTGCGCGATGGCACGCGCCCGAGAAGAGCAGGGCCGCTGAGACCAATAGCTGCGTGGGGCGGACGGCCTGGCATGGTGCGATGAGACCGACCGCCAGGCGAGTGGGAACCTTGCCACACACGCGCGCGGATTTCAGCGTGTCGAACAATGGCCGGCACGTGGCGGTGTTCAGTTACATCGAGAAGAAGGACGTGTACATGATCCGAAACTTCGGGCGGATGCTGCGCCACTGATGGTCGGTGGGACGATTGCATCGTCCTTCCTCCCGTTTGAGGTCGTCGACCACTCATTGAGGGCGTCGAAGCGCTCGCTCCACGACGGGTGGAGCACGCGGGTGCTTCGGCATGGGATGTGTCGAAAGATTCCCTGGCCCTTGCATCCCGTGCAATAACTGTTCATATTCGGTGCACTACCTGGGCACACCGAGGGCGCCTGAGCGCCCCCCCTCACCAAGGAGAACGCACCGTGAACCGTTTCCTCTCTCGCGCCACCCTGCTCGCGCTTGTCGCCGCCGCGCCGCTCGCTGCGCAGCAACCGACCCCGCGCTTCTTTCTCGAGGCGGGCGGCGGCGGCGTCGTCCCCACCTTCGGCATCGCCGACGTCGCCGAGTCCGGCGCCGCCTACGCCGCCACGCTCGGCTTCCGCGCCAGCCCGCGCTGGGTACTGATGGGCGAGTTCGACTACGGCATGCACAAGGACAAGGCGACTGGCCGTGTCGACATCAACACGCTGCACTACATTGGCAAGGTCGGCTACTCGCTCACCGGTCCGCGCGAGCGCGGCTGGGAAGCGATCGTGAACCTCGGCGCCGGCGCGGTGAGCTTCGACGTCGAGGGCGCTCCCGAAAAGCTCACGTACTTCGCGATCAACGCGGGGGCGAAGCTCGCCTACAACTTCAACCCGGCGGTCGCGTTCGTGCTGTCGCCGCAGGGTGACATCGCCTTCAGCAAGAAAGAGGAGCTCACCACCACCAACGCGTGGGTCTGGCCCTTCACGGCCGGTTTCCGCGTCAACTTCTAAACTGAAAGGAGCACTATCATGAAGCAGCTCGACATTCTCACCGCGATCCTGCTCGTCGTCGGCGGCCTCAACTGGGGTCTGGTGGCATTCGCCAACTTCGATCTCGTCGCGGCGCTCACCGGCGCCGGCGGTTTCGGCAACAAGAATGTGCTCGGCTCCGTCGTGTACGGTCTGGTTGGGCTCTCCGCCGTGTACCAGGCGTTGGCCTTCAGGGCCGCTCGCACTCGCCAACCGGTCGCGGCGTAATGCGGTTCCCGGTGGCCAGCCCCGGCCCGTTGATGCGGGGTTGGCCCACCGGGTGGCCGAGGCTTCGCGGGCAGAGCAGGCGTGCCCACGCTAACATTCCTCGGGCAGAACCTGTTCAGAACCGTTCCGGAGCGGAGGTCCGCACGTGACTCCTCGCACCACCGAGCGCGCCGAGTCCGTCGCAGGCGGACTGCTTTCCATTGGCGCCCTGTCCGCCGCCACCGGCATCCCCGTCGACACGATCCGCACCTGGGAACGTCGCTACGGCTTTCCCGTGGCGCAGCGCAAGCCGTCGGGTCACCGCGTGTACGCGCTCTCGACCGTGCCTCGGCTCCAGCGCATCGCCCAGGCGATCGCGCGCGGTCACCGGGCCGCCGAGGTGCTCCCGGCCTCCGAGAAAGCGCTCGAGGCGCTTCTGGTCACGTCGTCGCAAGCTCCTGCCGGCGCTCCCCCGGCGACCGCGCGAGGACGTCCGACGTCGCCGACGGCAGGCGACGAGCCGGGTGGGCTCCTCGATGCGGTCCGCGGATTCGACGCAGACCGATTGAAGCGCGCCTTTCAGGCGGACTGGGCTCGTCTTGGCCCGCTCGAGTTTCTGGACGTACGCGCCGCGCCGTTTCTGACCGCCCTCGGGGACGCGTGGGAAAGCGGTGCGATCGACGTGCGCCACGAGCATTTCGGGTCCTCGGTGCTCGGGGATTTTCTTCGCGCGGTGCGCATGCCGCTGGACGACCGCGCGACCGGTCCCGTCGTCGCGCTGGCGACGCTTCCCGGCGAGCTGCACGGGCTGGGGCTGCAGATGTCGGCGCTGGTGTTTTCGCTGGCCGGGTGGCGCACGCTCGTGCTCGGTGTCGACACGCCGGTTGCGCAGATCGCCGCGCTGACGAAGGAAACGCCGATTGGTGCGGTGGCCCTGAGCTGTGTACAACCGGGTGGCCGTGGGGTGGCCGCTGCCATCCGCCGGTTGCGAGAGCAGGTTCCACGTCGCACGGCGATCATTGTCGGCGGCGCCGGCGCGCCCGCCGCGGTCCGCGATGCGGGCATCGAGATCATCCCCGACCTCGCGGCGCTCGATCGCTGGGTGCGCACGCGCTCGCCGTTAGGCGCATGAGGATTCTCGTCACCGGTGCCACGGGCTACATTGGGAGCCGCCTTGCGTCGCGCCTTCTCGCCGCCGGTCGCACCGTCCGCGTGATGGCGCGCGATCCGCGCCGCCTCGGTGCGCTGGCCGCCGAGGCCGACTGCGTGGCCGGGGATGTGCTCGAGCCCGCGAGCCTGGCGCTCGCGCTTCGCGATGTGGACGTTGCGTACTACCTCATCCACTCGATGGGCGCGGGCGCCGACTTCGCCGCGCGCGATCGTGAGGCGGCGCGCAACTTCGCCGCCGCGTGCGCCGCCGCTGGCGTCCGTCGGATCGTCTACCTCGGCGGCCTCGGCCAGTCGGCGGAATCACTCTCGAAGCACCTCGCGAGCCGCCAGGAAGTTGGCGATGTGCTCCGCGCCGGCTCGGTGCCGGTAACGGAGCTGCGTGCGGCGATCATTGTTGGCGCCGGGAGCGCATCGTTCGAGATCATCCGCGATCTCGCACGCAAGCTTCCGCTGATGATCTGCCCGCGATGGGTGCGGTCGCGCTGCGAGCCGATCTCGCTCGACCAGGTGCTCGACTATCTGGTGGGCGTGCTGGACGAGCCGCGGACGGTGGGACAGGTGCTGGAGATCGGGGGCGGGGAGGTGCTCACCTACCAGGAGATGATGCGTGAGTGCGCTGCCGCCCTTGGGACGCGCGTACGCATCATCACCGTCCCGGTGCTGACGCCGCGCCTGTCATCGTACTGGCTCAATCTGGTGACGAGCGTGCCCATGCGCATTGCGCGCCCGCTGGTGGAGGGACTGCGCAACGACGTCATCACCACCGACCAGCGCATCCGCGCGTGGATCCACGTGGCGCCGATGACCTTTCGACAAGCCGTCGATCGCGCGCTCGCCGAGGACAGCGCGGGTCCGCTCGCGTCGCGCTGGACCGGAGCTACCGGGAGCTCCGTGCAAATGACGGTGACGCGGTCGAGCCGCGTTTTGCGAGACGAGCGTACGCTGCATGCGAGCACGTCGCCGGCCGCGCTCTTCGCCGCTGTCGAGAGGATTGGTGGCGCAACCGGCTGGTACTACGCGAACTGGTTGTGGCGCTTGCGCGGAGCGATCGACCGCGTGCTCGGCGGAGTGGGACTCCGCCGGGGGCGGCGGGATCCCATTGCCGTCCGGCTCGGTGACCCAATCGACTTTTGGCGCGTTGACGAGCTCGTGCCCGGTGCGCGACTGCGACTGCGCGCCGAGATGAAGGTGCCCGGGACGGCGACGCTCGAGTTCGAGGTCGGGGCGCCTCGCGATGGCACGGGCGCAGTGCTCGTCCAGCGGGCGGAGTTCGATCCGCGCGGGCATTGGGGGCGCGCCTACTGGGCCGCACTTCGCCCGATACATGGTTTCGTGTTCCGGGGCATGGCGGCGGGCATCGTCCGGTCCGCGGAGGCGCGCGTCGCCACCGGTCAGTAGGCGACTACCATCACGGCTCGGCCGTCCGTCGCTCCCACTCGCGGCGTGGTCCGCGCACGATGCGAAAGAGCGGGTGAGCCTTCGGACGGCGCACACGGCTGAGCGACGCGTATCGATCCGGGTCGCGGTCGCGAAGCTTGCCCAGCAGATGGTCCCACTCCGTCTCCAGCTGTCCACGGGTCTCGGGCACGCTCCCGACGGCAACCGCCGTCGGCGCGAGCTTCCGCTCATCGAAGCGATAGCCGCGGCGACAGGCTTCCTCGTGAATCCCCCGCAGGTAGAGATTGATGCAGCCTAACGGGTCGTGCTGCTGGCGGAAGCGAATCAGCTGAGGGTGGTGCCGGTAGCCGCGCGTCGCGCCGTCGAGAACCGCCCGCGCCAGGAGCGACTCACGCCAGAGCGCGACCAGCCCGACCGCATCGAGGTATCCGGGATCAATGGTCCAGAGACGCACGCGCGGTTCGCCCCCCGCTCACCCTTGTCCATTCAACTGATACGCAATCCAGAAGCCGACGATGCCGACGCCAACCACCGCGAGAACTCCGAGCGCGAGCACCGGCGCGAGGCGACGGTCGAGCTCCGGAACGTTCCGGCGGGGATAACCGCGCAAGATGAGGAGATAGGCGACGAAAGCGAGGACAATCCCGCCAACCACGTCGGCGATGTAGTGCTGCTTGGTGAATAGAGTGGAGATAGCGACGAGCGAAGCGCAACCCAGCGCGCCGCGTCCCACTCGGGGGTCAAGGCGGTAGCACGTCAGCGCCGACACGAACGAGTGCGCCACGTGCAGCGACGGGAAACAGTTATACGGCGGGTCGGCGTCGTAAAGGAAGCGAAGCCCCCAGGCGGCGAATCCGTCTCCGACGACCTCGGGTGGACGCGGTGCCACCGTGGGATAGACCAGAAAGCACGCGTATGCGGTGATCCACACGGCCAGATACGCCCAGAACGTACGACGGATGTGTGCTTCCTCGCGCACGACGATCACTGGCAGCACGATCAGGAACATGTAGAGCGCTCCGTAGATCAGCGCCCAGATGGGCTGGAGCGGCAGGGCACGGTCCCAGGGCAGCTCCGGGGAGTGCACCGTTCCCACGGCAGCGCGATTGGCGATGAAGAGGTAGCAGGGGACGAGCAGCATGAGCGTGACCATTGGAATGGTCACGGGGTACGGTCGCCGCAGGGTCTGCGCGAGCGCGTTCCACGTCGTTAGGGTTGCCTGAGGAGCGGTAGTCACGATGGCTGGATTCGCGGCGGTTCGGTGGCTTCCCTTGGATGACGATCCACGCCGATCAGGACCACGACGCGTTCATTTACCAGCCGCCGACTTCGGCGCCCGCCGCTCGGCACGCCGCAGCCACACCCGACCACCACCGTGCTCCATCACCAATGCACCGTCCGGCTCGAAGCGGATGCGCATGCGCTCCTCCTGCGGAACCATGGGCGGGCGCGGATGCGTCACCAGGACGTCGCCCTCGATGCGGAAGACCAGCGGGATCACGTGCCAACCGCCGCCCACATGGACGCAGTAGTCGGCCAACCCGTCGAGCAGGAACTCGATGTCGGTGGGCGTGGTGCCGTCGATGCCGCCCTCGGCTCGTTCGATGCGCCAGGAACCCAGGAGTTGGTCCGCGGACGGCGACGCGCGATCATCGACTCCCATTCCAGGTCTCTCCGTGGATGGGCTGGTGTCTACGGGAACGCGGCGCAACATCTCGACCCCGCTCATCGATCCGGCATCTACCAGCGGCACGACGAACTCGCGCTCGACCTCGCCCTGATCACCGAACGCCATGGTCATCAACCGGATGCTTCCGGCACCGCCGCCTGCCGGACCGATCGCACCCTCCATGCGCTGCCTTTCCGGCTTGGTGACCTTCAGGTATGAAGCGGGGAGGCGACTCGTCTGCAGACGTCCGCCGGCGAACGTGACATCAGACCGGAATCCGACGAAGCCAAACCACTCCGCGCTGCCGTAGTACGCGAAGTAGAAAAAGCGCACGAGCGGCCCGTCCATGTCGCTGGTCATCGATAGGGTGCGCACATTACGGCGACGGCCTCGGCATCCAGCCGGCCGCGCGCGACGATGTCCGGCGTACCGCTCGCGCCCATGCGGGCGACGACCAGGTCCACCGGCGACGTGCACCCGTCATCCCCGGCCTGGCGACCCGAGTCGATCGCCGCCTCGTGCTGCGACACGTACGTCAACGTCATTGCCGCGTACCCCGTGTCTTCATTGCGATCGGAGTTCAGGCGCACGTGATAGAGCGTGCCGTTCTCCATCACGTAGAGCCGGTCGTCGTCGTAGTGGAGTGTGAGATTCGGATACGCACCCTCGAGCAGGCGCGATGCGTCGGTGAGATGCGGACTCACGCCACTGGCTGGCCGTAAGGAGCTCGGCGTATTCGTGGCTGGTGCTCGCGCGCAATCCGCGAGCGGCGTGGCTTTGCTCGTCGCGTCAGGCATGGGCGCAGCCCTTACTCTCGCGCCGCTCGCCATGGAGACCCGGCCAACGTGATGCGCAGTGAGGACGACGTCCGCCGAAAGTGGGCACCCCTGCAGCTGGTAGGCGATCCATGTCGCTCAGGATAATCCGGATAGGAGGGCGCGTACCAGGCCTCGGCGCCTAACGGTGCTCCTTGTGCAGATCGAGCGGCCTCGTGCCCTGGACCGACCACACCGGCCCGACGTCGTGCCCCGTGACCCTTGCCAATGCACCCGAATCGTTTAGGCTTTCGTTAGGAACTGCGCGACGACGCGGGTTTCAGCGACTCGGTTGCTGACTGGTTGGCTGTATGATCCAGCGAGATCGCGAGCCGTCCCGTCGAACATCTTCCGGAGGTGACTCGATACCCTCCGGCACGCGCGGCCTCGGCGGTGGAGGTCTTCCTGCCGCTGCGTCGTGTTCCGCGCTCCGACCTCGTTTCGTTACGTGGGTTCGGATTCGCGCCCCGCCGACGGCAGTTGACGGTCCTCGTCGCGGTACCAGGCCACCAGAGCGTCGACCCGATCGCGAAACTCTTCCGGGTACGTCGCAGTAACCTGGCGAACGCGCGAGGCACACGATTCATCCACGAGGGATAAGAGAGCGAAGTCGTCTTCCGTCAGCGCGAAGCCGTTCGACGGCTCGTGACGCAGCTGGGCAAAGAGATCGGCGACGAAGGGGCGTGCCCCGTCTCCAAGTGTTCGACGGAGTGCCCTCGTCCATTCGTCTTCCGAGAATCCAGCGAGCGTTGGCGGGAGATCGACCGACATAAGATCAATATAGCTCTCTTGTCGCCCGCGCACCTCACACCGCAGAGCGCTCAGACCAAGATCAGCGCGGAGGTGAACAATGCGGAGTCGTTGGATTGGGTCGGCGTTAGGTGGCGCCTGCATTGCCCTTTCCCTGGCATGCGGAGATCAGCTCACGCCGACCCGTTTCAGACGAGACTCGACTTCCCAGCTTCGAGCTCGAGGACGACGATCCACGGAATTGCGACGACATCTTTGTCGATGAAGACTGCCCCCCGTCTGACGACGAGCCAGGACCGCAGACGTCGTACTTCTGGTCACTCGACGGTGACGCGAGCGTTGAGTACGCAACGGCCAACGCTGCCTTGTCGAGCTCCTACGTCAGTTGCCCCCCTGGCTTCACGAAGTATCGCGTGGTAGCGACGTTGCTTCCCCCTGGCGAAGCCCCGCTCACGATCGTGTCCTCGGGGTGGTGGGGTATCATCTATGGCGAGCTTGCCGATCCGTATGGGCGGTATCAGTGGCCTGGTGGATTTTGGCCGGCCATCGATGGCAGCGGGAGGGAGGCGAAGATCGGCACCGCTGATGCCGTGTGTCGAGTCTTCGCTCGCCCAGGCGGATTCACAATCAACGTGAGCTTCTTTCGATACAACGAGGTGGAGATTCGTTATCCACCAACACCAGGAGGCGGCGAGGGCGGTGGAGGAGGCGGTGGTGGTGGTGGATGTGTCGACGAATGGATCATTATCGAAATCGACTATGGTGACGGGACCGGATGGCACACGTGGTGGGAGGGGATGGGCCACGGTGTGCCACTAGTCCATACCAGCTGATGGTTCGTACGCGTCCTCGTTAGGAATGCGACGATAATGATCCCCAGCCTTTGGAGGGCGATATGACGCACCATACGAACTTCTGGCCGTTGCTCGCGCTCCCGGTGGTACTGGCGAGCGCGCCGTTCGAGATCGCGAGCGTTCCCGAGACATCGTCACGCGTCGTTCCCGTGACCGTCGCCTTGGTGGACGAGCTTTCGGTGCCCAACGTATTCGGCTTGGTCCTGCGGCGACATGATCAAACGCCGCACGACGTGATCCTTCTCAAGACCTCGATTGCCGACGGTGCATTGCTCACGTCGGCCGTCATGGTGCTCCTGGTTTCGCGTGAGATCGACGGTGACATGCCACCGGCCTCCTATGTCCTCCGCGTCACCCAGCGGAATGGCCCGGCTGTGTGGCGGACGTCGGAAGAGCAGCGAGCACAGCGAATTGTTGATCGTGCCCGGCGTGCCGTGTTGCAGGAGATACCCGGCGTCGGGCTTGTGCCGGCCGTCGACATCAAGCTGCGTCAAGGTGCGCTGAGGGGTCGCCTCAAGGCTGCACACCGACCGTAGATCGTGACACCCATACCGGGAGCGGGCTCGGTGCATTTGTCGCTACCGAGCCCGCGCCCACGCCATGGTCCCTACGAGCTACGGCGGTGAAAGTGCCGGAGATCTGATCGCAGCAGCCGAATGTCCCAACGATCTGCCGCGAAGACAACACCCCCTCTCCATACCAGGATGAAAACTGCTCCGTGACTGGGTAGAGGCCTACGCGTCCTTCGCCATCGATGGTGCCGTACACGAAGCCAGACCCGGACTCGGACCCTACGGTGGTCGTGTCGCCGCCGGGGACGATGATCAAGAATTTCGAAACGGTGCCGAAGAACCGACGCCGGCCGAGGGAAGGCTGGATCGTCAGGATCGCCGTGTAATAGGTGCCCGGGTCGACGCCCCAGACGAAGTCCGTGATCGGTGCCGTTAGGTCGTAGACGCCTTCTATTTCGGGGTAGGTGCCCGGCGGCTCCTCATCACCGTGTACCGTGATGGTCACGGAAGCAGCTTCAGTGATGCCTCCGAGAGTCATCGATGCCGTGATCACCGTCATGCCGGGCGAGACTGCTCTGACGTAGCCGGTCCTGTCGACCTGGGCAACGACCGGCGCGCTACTGGTAAAGGTCGTTCCACCTGCGACCACAATCACCTGCCCCTGCTGATCCACTCCCACCGCCCTCAATTGAAGGGTGTTGTCTGGTGGGAACACGGAGATGTCAGTGACTGGCGCCGACACCTCAACGGCGGTGAGTACGCTTGGCTGTCCGAGCTCGGCGACGTAATCGCTGTCGCATCCGATGCCAATCGCGCCGAGTAACACGATGGCGGACGAGAATGACGGCTTCATCACGGGGCCTCCCTATCGCGCGTGTTTACAGATGTAGCGGAATTCGCGCGCAAACCGGCTCAAGGGCCCAGTGGAGAATCGCTGGCGTGGCGCGCCAGCTCAGGTCTTTCTTCCTCGAGTTCCGCTCCGACACGCGCGCCGGCGCAGTGAAACCAGGCTCGCATGGCCATCGTACGTAGTGCTATATTATAGTATAGCACTAGTCCACTCGGCCAGGGCCCTATGAAAGCCTTCACCTACCTTCACATCGTCGGCGCGTCGATCGCGCTCATCGCCGGATACGCCGCGCTGTTCGCGCCAAAAGGGAAGTGGCTGCACCGGCGAGCGGGGATGCTTTTCGTTTACGCCATCGGCGCCATGGGACTCGGCGCCGCCGTCGCTGGGTATGCGCATGAGCGGGAGGCCTGGTCTGCGGGAATCACCGTCCTGTACTTCGTCATCACGGCGACCACGACGGTCCGCCGCAGGCCGGAGGACAGGAACATGCCACTCGACGTCATGCTGATGCTGGTTGCCGTCGGCTTCGGTGTGGGGCGACTGGTCGCTACGGTGCAGGTTGCCTCGCTCCCGGGCGCAAGAAGTCCTGAAGGAACTCCCGCCGCCCTCATCCTGCTCAGCGGTATACTTCTTCTCTTTGCCGCGGCGGGAGACGCGCGCGTCCTGCGTCACGGCCCACTGCGCGGGAACCGGCGACTCGCGCGGCATCTGTGGCGCATGGGCTTCGTGATGTTCACAACGGCCAGCTCGTTCTTCCTCGGCCAGCCCAGGTTCATCCCGGAGCTGCTGAGCGCCTGGCCGGTGCGCATCATCCTCTCCGTCCTGCCGCTGGTGGTGATGTTCTACTGGCTCTGGCGCGTGCGGAGACGCCGCACTAGCGTCCCCCCGAACGCGTCCCGGCCGGCGACACGCGACGCGACTCCGCAGGAGCAACTCGGATGACCACCTGGAACGATGACCAGCCCATCTATCGCCAGCTGCGAGATCGCATGGTCGCCATGATCCTCGAGCACGCGGTGGCGGAAGGCGACGCGCTGCCGTCGGCCCGAACCGTGTCCGCCGAGTATCGCATCAACCACCTAACGGTGCTGAAGGCGTACCAGGAGCTTGCCGACGAAGGGCTGGTCGAGAACCGCCGCGGCGTGGGGCTGTTCGTGAATCCCGGGTGCGCGCGAGCGGCTGCTGCGCAGCGAGCGCCGTCGCTTTCTCGACGACGAGTGGCCGCGCGTCCGCGCCACCATCCAGCGGCTCGGGCTCAGCCCTGAAGAGCTGCTGCGCGCGAAGCCGGCGCCGGCACGACCAAAGGCCCGAGCGCGCTGAACCCGATGCACTGTGTGATGGCGCGCGCAGTGCGCAGAACAATCGCTGGCCGGGTAGCGCTGAACGGAGTCGATCTCGAGATAGAGGAAGGGCGCATCGTGGGCATCATCGGACCGAATGGCGCGGGCAAGACGACGCTCTTGCAGGCGCTGGTCGGTCTCGTTCCCGTCGAGGGCGAGCTCCGCGTCCTCGGACACGATCCGTGGAAAGATCGGGCCGCACTGATGCGCGAGGCGAGCTACGTCGCCGATGTGTCGATCATGCCCCGATGGCTGCGGGTCTCGGACGCTGTAGCCTACTATGACGCTGTCCACCCGGCGTTCGACCGCGCTGCGACGGAGGAGCTGCTCGAGCGCGGCGCCATTCCGCCAGGCGCGCGAGTGGGAACGCTCTCCAAGGGCCAGGTGGCACAGGTGCAGCTCGCTCTCGCGATGGGTGTAGACGCGCGCCTGCTCGTGCTCGACGAGCCCACGCTCGGCCTCGACATCCTGTACCGCAAGCGGTTCTTCGACATGCTGCTCACCCGCTTCGCGGAGGGGCGTCGGACGGTCCTGATCGCCACGCATGATGTGGACGAGATGCAGGACGTCCTCACCGACCTCGTGTTCATCGACCGCGGACGTATCGTCTTTCAGTGCACGCTGGAGGAATACGAGGAGCGCTTCGTCGAGGTGCACGTGCATCCCGAGCACGTCGAGATCGCGCGCGCGATGGGGCCCATGCACGAACGGCCCGCGCTCGCTGGACGGGTACTCATCTTCGACAAGGGCGATCGAAGTCGGCTGAGCCTCTTCGGTGACCTGCGGAGGCCCAGCGTCGCCACGTTGTTCGCCGCGATCGTGAACGACGGAGAGGCACCGGAATGAGGACCTTCATCTGGTCCGTTCGGCGCGAGCTCTGGGAGCATCGCTGGGTATACCTGGTGCCGCTGCTGCTTGGCGGAGCGCTCATGGCCGTAGGGGCGTGGCAGACCGGCGTGAACGTCTCCGGCTTTGACGCCGCGGCGAATCCCATGTCCGCGAGCGTCGCACGAAGGCTTTCGTTAGGCCTCGACACCACCGCGCGCATGATCCTGCTCGTAGGGGTCGTCGTGGCGTTCGTCTACTGCGCTGAAGCGCTGCATTCGGAGCGCCACGACCGCAGCATCCTGTTCTGGAAGTCTCTTCCGGTCGGAGACGGAATGGCGATCGCCGGGAAGGCAGCCGTCCCGCTCCTATTCATTCCTGCACTGAGCTTCGCGCTGGTGCTCGCCTGCCAGGTCGTCGCGCGAGTGACATTCGCCGGTACCGGCGGCCGTTTCCAATCAGCGCTGGCTTCACCTGGCGCCGCCATTGTCGAGGCTGCCGTCGGAGCGTTGTGGATCAGTCCGCTGTATGCCTGGATCCTGCTCGTGTCAGCGCGGGCTCGTCGGGCAGTGCTCCTGGTTGCGTTGGCACCAGCGATGTTGGTGAGCATGTCCGAGCGCCTGACCACCAGTGGTAACACGATCAGTCAAGCGCTTTTCCATCGGGGCATTGGCCGCTATTGGCCGCGTGGGCATTTGGATCTCGTAGGCGGGATCGACGCGCTGGCGATGGCGCCGGCGACGGCGCTGCTGCGCTCGCCCTCGTTATGGATGGGAGCCGTCGTGGCGGCGCTGCTGCTCGTCGGCGTCGTGCGGGCACGGCGACGGTCTGCCGAGTCTCTGTGACGCTCGAGGTACGACGCCCGGACGGGCCTACTCTCGTGCCGCTCGCCAGGCAGACCGAGCCAACGTGATCCCCGTTACGGCGAGGAAACCCAGCGGAGCCTGTATCGCGAGCATTGCCGTTCCTCGCTGCCCAACCTGGGAGGCCCACGCCAGCAGAAAGAATGCGACTGCGCCCAGAACGAACGTGCCGACCGTGACGACGATGCCAATGACCGCGGCGAGGCGACGAGCCTCGGGCCGGCCGGTACGCCGAAGCAGATAGAGCGGAGCGAGCGCCGGTACGAGGATGTAGACCGTGTACTCGAGGAGAGACCTCACACTGTTCGTGAAGCTCACGTGTGCGACTGGATGCGAGGGCGCCGCCACGAGCTCCTCGTGAACGAACCAGGCGAACAGGAGAACGCCGGCAACGGCGACCAGGATCGCCGCCACACGTGCAACGGCGAGCGGCCGCATCAGACGTCCTGCGAGAAGCCAAATCCCGCCGGATGCCAGCGTGATGCCGAGAACCCAAAGCGGCCAGGTATCGTCGATCGAGGGAGGAGGGGCGTACACTTCAGCTCAGCGTAGGTAGGAAGCTCGAGAAACGGTCACGATCTGCTGTGAGGACGACGCTCGCTGAAAGTGAGTCACCATCGTCTCACGACGGTTCGTCCCATCCGCCTTGCGGTCACCAGACGAAGAGCGTTTCATGAGCGCATGCTGATGAGATCGATCTTCCGGGCATTCGCATGCATCGTTGCCATGGGCATGATGCCGGCGGGATGCGAGTCGCAAGCGTCCGCCGTCGTGCCGCCGGCTGGGCCGTTCCTCGTGGTCGCGAACCAGCGGAGTGGCGTCGCGACATTGGTCGACATCAACAGCGGCCGCGTCTCGCACGTCCCGCTCGGCGCGAACCCGCATGAGGTCGCCGTCTCACCGGATAAACGGGTCGCCGCGCTGACGGTGCCGATGGACAGATTCCGCAGCGGCCGGAGAGTCCTCGTCCTCGACATCGCATTGGCGAGGATCGTCCGCACGATCGAGCTGGGAGATTACAAAGAGCCGCACGGCATCGAGTTCCTCTCGGACAGCGTCGCGCTCATCGGGACACTCGGCGGCACGTCGGCCGTGTTCGTCAATATCCATAGTGGTCGCATCCTGCGGTCGGTCGAGAACCTCCCGCCGAACCCCTACGTCGTGAAGCGGACGGCGAGCGGTCGCGCCTACGTCAGCAGTCCTCATAGCAGCAAGGTGAGCGAGATCGACCTCGCATTGGGCCGCGTGACGCGCACGCTCGACATTCCTGATGAACCGGCGGGGATCGCGGTGTCCGCCGACGGAACCGAGCTGTATGCGGCCGTGTGGCGGGAGAATGCCAGCGGAGGCATCGCGATTGTCGATCTCTCGACGGGTGAAGTCGTGGCAAAGCTCTCCGCAACCCGGCCGCGACGCCTAACGGTGACAACGGATCAGAAGCTCGTCATCGCGACGGATCGCGATCACCTGCGGATCATCGATCGGGCGACCCGCCAGATGCGTTCAGTCGCACTTGGGTCGAACGCAGGTGGTAGCGGAGTCGCGTGCGCGCCCGATTCCATCCGCTGCTACGTCGCGCTGTCGCAGGCGGGCGAGATCGTCGAAGTCGACGTGGGCGCCGCGAGAGTCCTGCGCCGCTTCGCGGCCCAGCGAGGGGTGGACGGCGTCGCCTACGTCGCGCGCTAACCTCCCAGGCGCACGCACGATGGAATCTCAGTCGGCAGTCGCATACCAATGGAATTGCCCATTCCGCCAGTAGTAGATCTCGGCGCCTTCTCGAACGTAACCGAGTCGAGGGGTCGGCCGGCGGCGGTGCGGTCGATGCGACAACTGCCTGGCTCGAATCGCGCGCCAATCAATCGGGACATTGAATTCCTCGGCTATTTCTCCAAGGACGATTCTCCCCCCTGAGAGGTCAGCGACTCTTGCGCGCGGCAAGAGTCGCCTCTCCTCTCCCTTGCGGTCAGGGTCTGATCCTGACGAGCGCGGCGTCGAGACCTCCGGCGTAGGTCGTCACCCCGTTAGGTGTCTCCGCAACCCCGGCCGGATCGACAACGATGCCGGCAGCGTCGACCAGCGGCGTGACCGGGGTCGACACCGAGAGCCGCGCCCTGCTGGTACGCTCAGGCGCATCGCCGAGCGCGTATGGTGGCGCTGAGGCGGAGGCGCCGAGGGAGATCGTTCCGTCCGGTGCGACGGCGATGCCCTGGCCGGCATCGAAGCTCGATCCTCCCCAGCGATTCGCGCTCGACGTCTTTCCGCCGGGCGCGAGACGCAGGACAAAGGCGTCGTCTCCGTCGGCGTCGCTGACCGTCCCGGCGAAGACGACCTGTCCGTCGGGCGCGACGGCTACCGCTTCGGCGAATCCGTTTTCCCACTGACGCGCCCAGACGAGATCTCCATCGCTCGTGAGTCTCATGAGCAGCGCCTCGTTGGTGAATCCGCTACCGGACGGACCCTGGAACCCACCGCCGACATAGACGGCGCCGTCAGCGCCGACATTGATCCCGCCGCGCGCGTCAGCGACGTCGCCGCCGGCGAACGCCCGCTGCCAGAGGACGTTTCCGCTCGGGTCGAGCTTGAGCACGATCGCGTCGAACTGACCGAGGAAGGGATCGGCCCCCGCTCGTGGCGCGACGCCGGCGACGTAGAGGTTTCCGTCCGGCCCGATGGCGACGCCCTGGCCCGCTTCGAAGACGCCATCGGCACCCCAGCGCTTGAACCATTGCTGGGTGCCGTCAGGCGAAAACTTGATGACGAACAGGTCTTCGCTGTCGCTGGCGTCGCGCAGCGCCCCGGTGACGTAGACCGAACCATTTGCGCCCACGGAGACGGCATCACCGGTGCGTTGCCGCCGAAGACTCTCTGCCAGATCAGTGTTCCGTCGGGACCGTACTTCAAGACGAGAGCGCGATTTCCATTGACGAAGGCCAGGCCGGTAACGTACACCGATCCGTCGGGGGCGACGGCGACTTCGCGACCCTCGTCTCTCACGAACTGTTGCGGTGCGTTCCAGGTGCGTTGCCAGGCGAGGGATCCGTCGGCATTGAACTTCACGGTGAAGAGCTTTGGCTCGAAGTCGAAGCTCTCGGTGAAGCCGACGAGGTACGAGCTGCCGTCGGACGCAACCGCGACGGCGTCGGTGGCATTGGTGGCGGCCCCGCCCCACGTGGTCTCGGTAACCAGGGCGGGCGCGGAAGCCCTCGCGAGCGCCGGAAGCTCGACGTCGGCGGTGGCGGTGGAAATCTCACGCTCGCAGCCGGCGGCCCCGATCAGGAGGCCGATTGCGAGAAGACGTTCGCTTTGCCGCATGACACAACTCCTGAGGAGTACGCGGCCATGTCCCGGCGCGAGCGCCGGAAGACGGCCAGTCGGGTCTGAGGGTGAGGCTCCGCGCCTGCGTCGCGCGTTAGGCTGGGTCAGCCGAGCCTAGGTGGCGAGCATACTAACCAGATGTTTTCACCGCGGGCAAGAGAATGCGGTGAAAAGCAAAAATGGCGCGGTGAAAGAAATCAGTCGATCCTTTGCGCGCGCCCGCGACTCTTGCGTCGTGGCCGAGCAGCGCGCAGGGGGTGGCCGAGTGACTGAGAATCCGGCAAACGCGTCCAATCGACATGACACGCGGGGCCACACTAGTCCTCGTCGCCCTGATCGCGGGGGCCTGCCAACGCCACGAACCCATGGCTCGCCGGGAAGCCGCTCAGCCATTGGAAGAAGGAGGCTACCCAGGTCGACTGGCTGTCGTTCTGGAGTAGCGGGAAGGGCGACCGACGCCGATTGGCCTTTCGGCATTTGGGCGAGATCGGAGACCCCGCCATCCCCGCGCTCGTCGATCTCGCGCGAGAGCACGATGGGCCGGTGAGGAGCGGCGCCCTGGACGTGCTGGCGAAGATGGGGCCTCGCGCCGGGAGCGCCATCCCTGAGCTGATCGAGATGTTGAATGACGGACCCACCGACCTCCGGCTGAACGTGGCCTGGGCCCTCGGCAGGATCGGCCCGCCGGCCGAGCCGGCCGTGCCGAGCCTGACGCCGCTGCTGCAACATCCCGATCCGACGCTCCGTTATGCGGCAGCGCAGGCGCTCGCACAGATCGGCGGCTCGGGACACGTCGCGCTCGAGGAGACGCGAACGAAGGGCGACGTTAGGCAGCGCGCGGCATCCATACAGGGCATGGCGCGCCGCTCTCTCGATGCGGCGTCCCGTCGCGACATCGTCGCCGCCGGGCTCGCCGACTCCGAGCGCGGAGGTGCGCCTGCGCGCCGTCGAGCTTCTCATGGACGTCGGCCGTGAGGAACGTGAAGCGCTCGCCCCATTCCTCATCAAGGCGCTGCATGATCCCGATCCCGCAGTGAACCGGACGGCGCATACGGTGCTCACCGTGTACATGCAGAACAACGGCGCCTCCCCACGATTGCTGGCGGCAGTCCTGGAGGGTGGGGATGCTGCCGCTCGCGCGGACGCAGCCTGGCACCTCGGTCACGCGACGAGCGAGCGACGTCACCGCATGTCCGCACCGAGCGATCCGGTGGTTGTCGACGCCCTGCTCGCGGCGTTGAACGATCCAGATCCCAAGGTCCGGATCTACGCTGGACGCGCGCTGGCGCACGAAGACGGCGCGCCGAAGACGAAGGGCATCCAGCGGCTGCGCCGCGACCTGCGGAATGTCGAGCCAATCCTGGGCGTCCGTGCGGCACGCGTTCTCTGGTATTTCGCACGCGACCTCGCCGAGGTGAGACCCGTGTTCGAGGCGGGCCTGTCAGATCCGGGGAAGTGGAACCGCATGGAGACGATCGCCGCGATCGCGGACCTGGGGAAAGACGCCGACTCGTTTACGAGCCAGCTCGAGCGGCTGTTGAACGATCCCGATGCCGAAGTGCGGGATCGCGCAGAGAAGATCCTCCACATGATCGAAGCGCGGCGAACGCGTTAGGCACGCTGCGCCCGAGGTGAGTCTCACATGTCAGAGCGATTTCAGATCGTCGTCGGGACTATAGTCGTGGTCATGCTATTCACTCCCCGCGCTCTCGCGGCGGTTTCCTCACGTGGCCTGGCTCCAACACTTCCGGCTTCCGTGGTTGCAGGTCTCAGAGGAGCAGCAGGCACGGATGCGGTATCGCGCGAACGTCTACGTCGGCGCTCAGTTGATCCTGTTCGGCCTGGTACTTCCCCTCGGCTACGTCGTGTTGACGGTGATGACCTTCAATACCGTCCGCGCGGGAGTAATGGCGCTCGTGCTCGCTGGCTCGGTCCTCTGCATTGTCCTTGGCATCACCGCCATCGTGCGAGGCGGCAGGCGTTAGGCCCGTCGCCTTGGAACGGCTGTCAGGCGAAGGTGACGAGCGACGCTCCGGCGATGCGGAAGACCCGGTCGAGGATCTCGGTCTCACGGCCGCGGAAGAATGAGCGGAGCGTGTGCGCCTTGTGAATGGTGACGACGGGTCGAATGCCGAGGTGGAACGCAATCGCGTCATGTCGGGCGCCAGCGAGCCTGAGGTAATGCCTGCAATAATGAATCAAAGGCTCTTCGTGTACCCATGGCGTATCGTGCCCCGGGCGCGCGGCGAACGGGCGAATGAGCACCCCGCTGCTGCTGGAGCGAGTGCCTCATCGCCAATCGCCCCCACCTTGAGATCGTGGCCGACACGAAGAGCGGTGGCAGGCCTCGAGAGGGCTTCCCTCGCGAACGCCGGGACCTTCGAATCGGAAGCGGTCGGGGTCGACCGTGACGGTGATGTGCGGCGCGCTGCGGCGCGTAAGGAATAGCCGACGTAGCACGTCGAAGATCCTCATCCCGCGTTGCGCCGCTCCAGTTGGCTCGGTCGCGGGTGAGAAGCCGCGAGAGCGCCGTGCCCTCCAGATCTCGATGTATTCAGCAGAATCGGCGGAAGGAACACGATTGCCAAGATCGTGATCGTTCCGCTGACACCGAGCTGCTCCACCAACTCCAGGACTTCCTCCAGCGTCGGGAGGCCAGAGCTGCCGCCAGGCAGGGGAAACATGAACAGGACCCACATGACGCCGGCGAGCACGGCCATTCCCAGGAGCCACATCAGCCAGACTCGAGCGATCTTGAAACGCATAGCGTCACGTCCCGGAGTGAGGGCGGTGCCCCATAGGGTTCTGCGCCAAAGGCCGGTTCGTGATTTTGACGGTTGCATCAGGCGTGACGTCACCTCGCCCCGCGTGATCACAAGAGCGGAGGACTCTCCAGATCGTCGAGCAGCCGTCAGCGCACCTCGGTCAACAGGTTCACGAGGGGCACAGGGCGGAGCGCTCCGGCACATGGTCCGCCGACATACGTCGGACACGCCAGCCTCGAGCTGCTGCCCGGTCGCGAATCGCTGAAACCCGTCGGGCTCCTTTCCAGCCTCGACCGTAAGGATGTAGACGGCGGGTACCTTTCGGCCCAATGGATTGATTCATCGTGCTGGCCGGTCCCATCACGTCGCTGCTGCTCGAGCACGGCGCGGCCGGCGCCGCCGATGCCCGGCTCATCGCGCGCACGCTCCAAGGCTTCGCGGTCGGCCTGCCGTTCTTCTCGGCGTTCCAGCTGATCACGCGCACCTTCTACGCTGCGCAGGACAGCCGGACGCCGGCGCTCATCAACGTCGGCGCGGCGGCCGTCACGGTGGGGGTCGACGTGGTGCTCGTCGTCGTGGCGGGCTGGGACGTGCCGGGGCTGGCGCTCGGCCATGCCGCGAGCTACGTCGTCGCGACCGGCGCCGGCATCGTGCTGCTGCGCGTGAAGCTCGGCTCGATCGACGGCGCCCGCGTCACCGCGGACCCTCGTGAGGACGCTCGCCGCCGCGGTCACCACCGCGCTCGCCGCGTGGCTGGTCGCGACCGGCGTCGCTGCCGTCATCGACACGCAGCCGACCATCGGCAGGCTCGTGCAGGTCTCGATCGCGGTCGTCGCCGGTGCGCTCGCCTACTCTCGCCGCCGCGCTCATGTTCGGCCTGCAGGAGGTCGATGAGGTGGTGGGCGCGGTGCGCAGGAGGTTCCGCGGATCAGCCAACAGCAGGCATGGAACGGCCAGGACGGCATGGTCGGCAAGACGGCGGTGATCTGGATCGCGCTCGCCGCGCTCATCGTCGTGGCCGGGCTCGATGTGGTGTCGATCGGCCGCAGCACCTTCCGGCTGTCGGAGGTCGCGTACGGAGGCCGCGAGACACGCTGGCGCGACCCTCTACCGTCGTGAGGGTCGCAACGAGATCAAGGCGTGCGAGGCGGTAGCGGCGAGCGTGGAAGCGCTCGACCCTACCCTGAAGGTCGGGCGGAACGGGTGCCGCGTGGAGCAGGAGAGCGGGCCGTGTCACCGTGACGCTCGAGGGTCACCGCCGACACCATCCTCGCCGGACGATTCGGCGCCACCGAGGACTACGCCCAGGTCGTCGTGACCGAGACCGCCGGCATCTCCAACGTGTAGCGTCCGGCCGTGAGCGAGCCCGAACGCCGACCCAGACGTGCGCGAGGACCTCGCGCTCGCCAGCCTGTTCGGCGGACTCTGCCTGGCCAACTCCGGGCTGGGTGCCGTACATGGGCTGGCCGCGGCAGCCGGAGCACGGCTGTCGGCACCGCATGGAGCGGTCTGTGCTGCCGTGCTCGCGGCGACCGTTGCCGTCAATCTGCGGGCCTTACGCGACCGCGCTCCCGACCATCCGGCGCTATCGCGGATCACCGAGATCGCCGCCGTGCTGACTGGTCGGCCCAATGCGCGTCCAGAGGATGCGATCGACTGGCTGAGCGGGAACTGACCACGGCGTTGTCCATCCCCGGATTGGCCGGCTTCGGGCTGGACGTGACCGGGATCCCGGACCTGGTGGCCGCCGCCCAGTGCGCCAGCAGCATGCGCGTCAACCCGATCACGCTCAGCGACGCCGAGGTCACCGAGATCGTGACCCGGTCGCTTCTGGGCTCAGCGGCGCTCATCGGCCGCGCGGACCCGGTCAGATCGGTGATCGTCGTGATCAGCAGCGTGAGCAGCGCCAGGACCCACCCGACCAGGTTGGCCGACGAAGAGAGATAGAACGGCGCAATAGATAACGGGGCGAGGACGAAGTTAATCTCGTAGGTTCGGCGCCAGGGAACGGGTACGCTGCCGGAAAGGACCGCCAGGTCGGGTCGACGGCGATCAGCGGCCGTCGGCGGTCACGCC
>CAWBOC010000003.1:0-188806 GCA_963790305.1 uncultured Gemmatimonadaceae bacterium | reverse complement strand
TCCGGGTGCCGCCGGCACGCGCGCGAAGAACGCGGCGCGCAACGCGGCGGCCAAGACCGATGCGCACACGCGCGCGGTTCAACAGCCAACGTCGTCGAGCGGGCCGGCGGCATCATCGACCGGTACCACCACCAAACAGCCCTCCAGCGGACAGGTCTCGCCAACGTCCGCCGCGCCCCAGGGCGTGCAGCACTCGGCGCCGAACGATCAGTCCTCGGTCGCGGTGCGTGGGGGAAGGATGAAGTCGGGTTCCGTCGTGAGGCGTTCAGCTATGAGAAGTCGGGTCGACGCGACCCGTTCCTCTCTCTGCTGCACAGCAACGACCTGAGGCCGATGATCAACGACCTCAAGCTGGTCGCCGTTCTGTACGATCCGGTCGGCCGCTCGTGGGCGGTCATGCGTGACATGACCACGAAGGAGCAGTACCGCGTCAAGGTCGGCCAGCAGCTCGGCCGTATGCGCGTCTCACAGATCCACCCGAAGTCCGTGACTTTCACGATCGAAGAGATCGGTTTTAGCCGTCAGCAGACGCTGGCGCTCAACGATTCAAAGGAGAGGGAACCATGAGGCGAGTCTGGATGCTGGCAGCCGTGATCGGTATCGCCCTCGCGGGCGCGACCGACGGGCGTGCCGCAGACACGGATGCGCCGCGGGGAAGTGGGGAGGTGGTCTCGCTGAGCGTCGTCCCGATTACCGGACGTGCTGAAGTCGTCATTGCAGTGGACGGCTCGGTCGATGTCCAGGACTTTACCCTCTCGAAGCCCGCGCGCGTCGTCATTGATCTGAAAGGCGCGCGTCTCACCATGCCTGCGCGGCTGTACGACAAGGTCCAGCGTGGCGCGATCATGAACCTTCGCGTCGCGCAGTATAAGGAAGAAGTCGTTCGCGTCGTGATCGACCTCGACCAGTCGCGTGACTATTCGATCACGCGCGGCGAGGAATCCATCCGCGTGTCGATCGACGCCGAGGCGGGTGCCTTTAACGCCTGGCACGCGACACGTGAGATCGCGACGCCGGTCGAGAAGCGAATCGAGCCCGCGCCGAAGACCAAGGTCGGTCGCGGCTCGCAGCTCGCAGCTCGCAACTCGCCGCCGCCCGTTTCGCAGCAACCCCGCATCACGGTGACCTACCAGGACGCCGACATTCGTGATGTCGTCGCGGCGTTCGCCGCGTTCAGCGGTCGCACGATCGTCGTCGGGAAAGAAATCGAGGGGAAGGTCACCGCCGAGGTGCGCGACCAGCCCTGGGACGTTGCCCTGCGCGCGATCCTGCAATCGCAGGGGCTCGCCGCGGTCGAGGATGCCAACGGAATCATTGCCGTCGATTCGTACGAGAACATTGCGTCGCAGCAGGCCACCGAGCCGCTGTCCACGCAGATCGTTCCGGTCAACTATGCTCGTGCCGGCTCACTGGTCGAGACCGTGCAGTCGCTGCTCTCCAAGGATTGCATGGCGGCACGCTCGGTGAGCGCGGGGGCGGCTGGACGCCCCACGATGGGTGGCGGCGAAGGCTGCATCACTCGTGGCTCCGTCGTCGCTGACTCGGGGACCAACAGACTGATCATCACCGACGTCCCGTCGCGCCTTGGCGAGATCTCGGGCTACGTACAGGACCTCGACGTTCGCACGCCGCAGGTCGCGATCAAGGCGAAGATCATCTTCGTCAACCGCACCGATATCGAGGCGCTCGGCGTCACCTACGACCTGGGCAGCCAGACGCAGTTCTTCAACAAGCTCGTCCAGCGCACCGACCCGAGCACCTTCGAGCCGGTGGACACCGATGGCGACGGCATCAACGACGCCTTCGGTGGAGAGCCGTTCGAGCAGAACACCAACATCATCGACATTGGCGGCAACGCACTCGCCGCGATCTCGAACGCGAACGCCCGTATCGTCAATCCGGCGCTCGAGCTGATCTTCTCGACCGCGATCGGCAAGTTCGACCTCACGGCGTTCATCGACGCGCTTCAGGAAGTCCGGCTTGCCGACATTCAGGCCGAGCCGAGCATCGTGACGCTCGACAATCGGAAGGCGGAGATCCTCGTCGGTGAGGAGACCCCGATCCGCGTGATCGACCTGGGCTCGCAGGGCCAGGGTGGTGGCGGCGGCCAGCAGAACCAGCCGCGCGCGACCGTGAACTTCAAGGAGACGGGCATCATTCTCTCCGTCACGCCGCACATTACGAACAACCGCCACATCCTCATGACGCTGCACTCGGAGCGCTCCAACCTCCAGGCGGCGGCGTCGGACCTCGGATTTACCTTCCAGAAGCAGCGTGCGGACAACCAGCTCCTCGTTGCTGACGGCGAGACGGCCGTAATCGGCGGGCTCACCGTGACCGAAGTGACGGTCTCGAAAGTCGGCATCCCGATTCTCGTGGACCTGCCGCTCATTGGAAAGCTCTTCGGTCAGACCACGACTCGCGAAGAGAAGCGCGACCTGCTGATTCTGGTCACGCCCCACATCATCGACGAAGGAGAGAGCATCGCGCCGCCTAACGGCCGCTGATGCTATCCTGATCACGCCATGACGACCTTGCCGAACATGCTCCGCACCCGCGGAGTCGCCCTTGGCGCATTCGCCATCCTTCTCGGGATGGCGGCGTGCGCCGAGCAGCAGCCCTCGGGCTCGCTCGGTGATCTCGATTCGCCGGGCCTGACCCTGGCTCCTCTGGACGCCCCGAACGACAGCTCCATTGCCTTCACGGCGACCGCGGTCGACAATCTCGGTATCAAGTCGATCCGGGTTCTCATCTCCGGCGGCGTCACCGGTGTGATCGACACGAACTTCACGGTCAACCAGACGCGCATTACGGTGCCGTACACGCTCGCCATCCCGACGACGGTTCAGCCGGGTACGGCGATCATCCTCATTGGTACCTCGACGGACGGCGCACGCAACGTCTCGGCGCCCGACACGCTGACGCTCACCGTGGGCGGCGTCGCGCCCCCGACGGTTCGCATCGTCTCCCCGACGGCCGCCGATGCGGCGGTCGTGGGCCGCCAGCTCCTCATCACGATCACCGGCTCGAGTGAGCTCAAGATTCGCTCGCTCGGCTACATCGCAACCGGCGCAGTGACCGGCGTCGACTCGATCGTGTATGGCAATCCGCTCCTCATCGATCGGACTGCGATCGACACTCTCACGATTCCCGCGGGCGCCACTCCGGGTCCGCTGACATTACAGCCATTCCTCGTCGACTCGCTCGGACGCCAGCGCTTCCTCGGCTCACCGGTCACGCTGCAAGTGATCCCGGCTGCCGGCGCGGGTACGCGGCCGCTGGTCGACTTCGGCCTCAACGACCGTATCGAGGTCAGCGACACGATTTTCGTGACGGCGACCGATCCGGCGGGCATCTCGATGCTCGGCTACGACGTGCGCCTCCTCGATGGCACGACGGTCGGGCAGGACTCGATAACGTCCAACGGTCAGATTACGTCGCTGCGCAACACGTTCACCATGCGACTGAACGTCACGACGTTCCCGACCCGGGTCATCGTTAGGGCCTGGGCGCGGAATTCCGCCGGCACCTCCGACTCGGCGCGAGTTGGTGGAGCCACGGGCCCGGTGCGAGTCGACACCGTGACAATCGTGGCGGGTAGCACGCGACCGCTGCCGGTTGGTGGCCTCGTCGCTGACGGGATCTATCACCAGGCGAGCGACAAGCTCTACCTCTCGAACATCGCGCGGAATCAGCTCGAGGTGTTCTACCTCGGCGACTCCACGTTCAAGGCACCGGTACGCGTCGGCTCGCGTCCGTGGGGTCTCGCGGCCTGGCCGCGCGACCGCGGCGACGTCACGGTGCCGCGCTATGGACAGGGCGACACGATTCTCGTCGCCAACAACGGCGGAACGTCGATCAGTTACGTGCGGGTGAATCCCGCGGATCCGAATGACAGCGGGCTGGAGATGTACCGCTACCCGCTGCCGAACATCATTGTCTATTCGATCACGGCCAAGCTGTCCGAAACGACGGGGCAGCTGCTCCAGGTCCGAACGCGCTACGACTTCAGCGATCGCCCGCAGTGGATCGGGGCGGTTTGCAATGGCGCTACGACTCCAGGAGCCCCATGCAACGAGGTGACTGTGGTCTACTCGACGTCGCCGACGCTCGGACAGTCGGTGCCGTTCGACAAGAAGAACGGGACGCTGCGGTGGGAGAACCTCACCCGCCGTCAGAGCCATTTCTTCTGGCAGCACGCGAGCGGCCAGGGCGACCGGCGCGCTGACACCATCGAGATCGAGCGCTTTGGCTCGATGGACGCCAGTGGCACCATTGTCGGTCACGCGGACTCGCTGCTCGTGCCCTTCCTGCAAATCGGTACCGATGCGACAGGCGATACCGCGCTCGTCGCGAACGTCTTCCGGATCGACGACATCGCGTTCCGCGACACCACGTTCGTGCGGAACTCAGGAAACTTCCGCCGCGCGATCATGGGCGAAGGCGGCCGCGTGTTGGGTCAGGACCTCGGGACCAACGCACGGGCGATCGGTTACGACGCCACCATTGGGATGAAGCGGAGCAACTACTCGCACCCCGGCTACGTACTGCCGACGCCGGTAGCGGACTCCGGAATCTCACGCGCCATGGACGTCACCGACTACGTGGCCAACACGTCGGCCCGCGTCCTCGGCGTCAGTATCAATTTCGACGGCCAGATCGCCGCGCTTCGCGCCGACTCGGTCTACCTGATAGATCCGCTGCTCCGCTTGCAGGGTCTGCTCGAAGTCTCCGGCACCAATGCGGGCTTCGACTTCCACCCACTGAACTATGGTGGTGGTGACCCGGGCCTTCCCGGTTCGGTGCTGCCGACCGAGCGCCTCGCCTTCTCGGCGTCGCTGCAGCCGGAGATCGAAGTGTACGACACGTGGGAATACCGCCGCGTCGGTTGCGTACCGGTTCGCGACCCGATCATCGGTCCGATCAAGGCGTCAGTGCGCGGTGGCCAGGTGGTGTTGGTCGGCGCGACGGCGCGCGGCGTCATAATCGTGGCGCTGAGCAACGCACTCACGGCGAGCTGCCAGGTGCCCTGAGTACCTACAGCCGCTCCGAGCTGAGCTGAACTCGGAATGCGGAATGCGGAACTGCGGTGATCATATCCGCATTCCGCATTCCGCATTCTGCTTTATGTTCTCGGCATGCTCCGTTTCACGACTGCCGGTGAATCCCACGGGCCCGCGCTCATCTCCATCCTCGAGGGCCTTCCCGCCGGCCTGCCGCTGCTCGCAGAGCACGTGAATGCAGAGCTCGCGCGCCGGCAGCATGGATATGGGCGCGGGCGACGCATGCAGATCGAGCAGGACGCGGTCGAGTTCCTCGGCGGAGTGCGCGCCGGCGAGACCATTGGCTCTCCCGTCGCGATGCTCATTCGGAATCGGGATTGGGCGACGTGGCGGGAGATCATGGACCCAGCGCCGCAGGAAACGGATCCCGAGCTGCGGCGGCGAGCCGTCAGGCGGCCGCGCCCAGGACACGCCGATCTCACCGGCCTCCTCAAATATGCCCGTGACGATGCGCGCGACATCCTCGAGCGCGCATCCGCCCGCGAGACGACCGCGCGCGTAGCCGCGGCGGCGGTGTGCAAGCGACTGCTCGACGAATTCGGCGTTCGCGTCGGCAGCCATGTCGTGCATCTGGGCGGTATCGATGCCCGGCGGCCGGACGATTTCCCCGCCGATCTCGCGGCGGCGGCGGATGCGTCGCCGCTCCGCACGCTGGACCCGGATGCCGAGCGGGAGATGATCGCTCGCATTGACACGGCGAAGCGGGAAGGAAACACGTTAGGCGGTGTCTGCGAGGTGGTGTGCCAGGGACTCCCTGTCGGCCTCGGCTCTCATGTCTCATGGGACCGCAAGCTCGACGGGCGGCTGGCCGCCGCGATCATGTCCATCCCGGCGGTGAAGGGCGTGGAGATTGGCCTCGGCTTCGAAGCGGCCAGGCGCCCTGGGGCGGACGTGCACGATGAGATCGTCCCCGCGGCTGACAGCCCCCGAACCGGTCATGTGCGCCGGGTGACGAATCGTGCCGGCGGGCTGGAGGGTGGGATGACCACCGGCGAGCCCCTGGTCGTCAGGGTCGCGATGAAGCCGATCAGCACTCTGATGCGTCCTTTAGGTACAGTGGATCTGGATTCCGGCGCCCGGGCCGAGGCGGTCGCCGAGCGGAGTGATGTGACCGCCGTTCCGGCGATGGGCGTCATTGCAGAGGCGATGGTGGCGTTCGTGGTCGCGCAGGCGTTCCTCGAAAAGTTCGGTGGCGACTCGCTCGCCGAGTTGCGGAGGAACCATGACTCATATGTTTCGGACGTTGCCGCCCGAATGGGCCGGCAAGGGGACTGAGCGGCACATCGTGCTCGTCGGTCTTCCCGGATGCGGGAAGTCGACGGTCGGGCAGGGTGTGGCCGCACAGCTCGGGCGCGCATTTCTCGACCTCGACCATGAGATCGAGCGGCGCGAAGGATCCGACATCGCCACCATCTTCGCCGAAAAGGGCGAGCCCTATTTTCGCGAATGCGAGCGGACGGTCACCTCGGAGCTGGCCGAAATCGGCGGGCTCATCGTGTCGCCCGGCGGCGGCTGGATGACGAACGGGGACGCCCTCGCTGTCCTGCGCCCGCGGGCGAAGGTGATCTATCTCAAGGTGAAGCCGGAGACAGCGCTCAAGCGAATGGGAGCGTCACGTACCAGCCGACCGATCCTCGTCCATCCCGATCCGCTGGGTGAGCTGCGCCGACTGCTGCTCGAGCGCGGCGGGGTATACGATCGCGCTGACGAGGTCATCGATACGGAACGCATGACCGCGCAACAGGTTATCGCGAAAGTGGTGGCGCTTGCCCCCAGAAGGGGTGCGGCATAGGTTGAAACCCTTCGTCACCGAACCTGTATTACATTTATCATTAGATGCGTGCTCAGGGTGGCGCGCGTGGCGTTTCGGTGATGCAGCGGCCGGGCTCGGCCGCCAGGGTGAAGGCGACTGGCCTTCCCCGCTTTTCTCGAGGGCACGAATTCCAGGATGACTTTCCGCGTAATGGGGCCTCACGAGCAGGGCCGTTTTGCACCTGAGGCGTGGGGACGTTTGCTGCAATTGAAGGGATCGGGGGCGCTCAGCGCTCCCGAGCTCGAGCAGGTGATCGAGCGCGCCCTTACCCATATCGATGGGCGGATCGCCCTCGACGACCTTCGTCTGCTCCTCGAGGGTGTGGGAGTGATCGACGACACCGACGGTCCCAGTGCCGATCGGGTGCATTGATCATGGCCGAGAAGAAGACAAAGGCGCCCAAGCGAGCGAAAGCGTCCAAAGCCCCCAAGGTCGCGAAGACGGCGCGTAAGAGCGCGAAGCCCCTCGTGGGTGCGCCGACGAAGGTCGTGTCGCGCCGCTCGGGTCGAAAGACGACTGTGACCGCGAAGACGCCCCCGGCGGTCGACGACACGCCCTCGGTGATGGGGTCGGGCGCGTCGCTCGTCATCGTCGAGTCACCCGCCAAAGCCAAGACCATTGGGAAGTACCTCGGCCGCGCCTATCGAGTGAAGGCCACGGTGGGTCACGTCCGCGACCTGCCGCAGAAGAAGCTTGGCATCGACATCGACTCGGGCTTCGTCCCCGAGTACGTGACGATCGCGGGGAAGGAGAAGACGCTCGCCGATCTCAAGACCGCGGCCAAGGATGCGCGCGAGATCTTCCTCGCCACCGACCCCGATCGCGAAGGCGAAGCGATCGCGTGGCACGTCGCCGACCAGATTCGCCGCCGTGGCGGCGCGCCCATTCGCCGCGTGCTCTTCCACGAGATCACGAAGGACGCGGTGCAGCACGCGATCGACAACGCAGGCGTCATCGACGAGAAGAAGGTCGAAGCGCAGCAGGCGCGTCGCGTGCTCGATCGGCTCGTTGGGTACAAGGCCTCGCCCCTCCTGTGGAAGACGGTGAAAACCGGCCTCTCGGCGGGACGCGTTCAAACGGTGGCCCTCCGCCTGATCGTCGAGCGCGAGCGCGAGATCCGGGCCTTCAAGGCCGTCGAATACTGGAGCATCGAGGCGCAGCTGGAGAAGGAAGGCCAGCAGTTCACCGCGCGGCTGCACCACCTCGATGGCAAGAAGCCCGAGATCCCTAACGAGCAGACGGCGAAGGGAATCGTCGATGCCGTCACCGCGATCGCGAAGCGGGAAATGAATTCGCAGCACGCAGCACGCAGTACGCAGCGCGCAGTCGGCGTTTTCCCGGTCTCCGACGTAAAGCGCCGCGAGCGCCGAAAGAACCCCTCCGCGCCGTTCACGACCAGCACCCTTCAGCAGGAAGCGGCGAAGAAGCTCGGCTTCGGCTCGAAGCGCACGATGCGCGTGGCGCAGGATCTCTACGAGGGCATCGAGCTCGGCGACGAGACGGTCGGTCTCATCACGTACATGCGCACCGACTCCACCCGCGTGTCTCCGACTGCCGCGGGCCAGGCGCGCGATCATCTGCGCGTGTTGTTCGGCAAGGAATTCCTCGCCGACTCTCCGCGGCTCTACGGGAACGCGAAGCAGGCGAATACACAGGACGCACACGAGGCCGTGCGCCCCACCGATCCCACTCGGCACCCCGAGCACATCCGCCGCTACCTCGACGCCGACCAGTTCAAGCTCTACCAGCTGATCTGGCAGCGCTTCATGGCATCGCAGATGGCGCCGGCGGTGTTCGACACCACCACGGTCGAGTACCATCTCGAAGCCGATGGTTCGCAGTCGTTTCACTTCCGCTCCACCGGCTCCGTCATCAAGTTCTCCGGCTACCTCGCGCTGTATCGCGAAGCGCACGAGGAAGGGGAGGGGCGAGCGCTCGAGGATGAGCAGCCCCTCCCGGTGCTCGAGACGGGTGAGCGCATTCCCGGTGCGCGAGATCGTGCCTAACCAGCACTTCACCGAGCCTCCGCCGCGCTTCAGCGAGGCGAGCCTCGTGAAGGAGCTCGAGCGGCTCGGCATTGGGCGTCCGTCGACCTACGCGTCGATCATTTCGACGCTCACCGAGAAGCAGTACGCCCGCCTCGAGCAGCGCCGCTTCTTCCCGAGCGATCTCGGTGAGAAGGTCGAGCGGGTGATGGTCAAGCAGTTCCCCGACATCTTCAACGTGAAATTCACGTCGGAGATGGAGGAGGAGCTCGACAAGGTCGAGGACGGCAGCCTCGGCTGGCAGCGTGTGCTCGAGGAGTTCTGGAAGCCCTTCGAGTCGGCGCTCAAGACCGCCGACCCGCAGAAAATGATCGCTGACGCGCACGACCTCGGCGATCTGGTCAACGAGCGCTGTCCGGAGGATGGCGGCCGACTCATCGCGCGAAGCGGCCGCTTCGGGCCGTTCATCGCCTGCGAGAACTATCCGGAGTGCAAGCACACCCGTCGCCTCGCCGGCGACAAGAAGCCTGACGAGCCGACGAACGAAGTCTGTCGAGAGTGCGGTGCCCCGATGCTGATCAAGCATGGGCGGTACGGTCGCTTCATGGCCTGCAGCCGCTACCCCGAGTGCAAGCACACCCGGCCGATCCCGCTTGGCGTGAAATGCCCGAAGGATGGCGGCGATCTCACCGAGCGCCGCTCCCGCCGCGGGAAGATCTTCTTCGGGTGCGCGAACTACCCCAACTGCGACTTCGTCTCCTGGAATCGCCCGGTGGCCGAGCGGTGCCCCGAGTGCGGCTTCGAGGGCGCGGAGTCGAAGAGCACGAAGGCACGCGGTGAATTCCGCAAATGTCTCAAGTGCGGCAACGAGTGGGACGTGGTTGCCCGCGAAGAGGAGGCGGTGGCGGTCTGAGAAGCCGAATGCGGAATGCGGAATCGGGGAATGCGGAATGCGGAATGTTGTGATGGATTGTGGGTGGCGCGATCAACTCGCACCACCCACTATTTCATCATGACTTTCCGCATTCTGCATTCCGCATTCGAAGCCGCACCCTCATGACCGTGGTCCACGTCGTCGGCGGCGGCCTCGCCGGCTCCGAAGCCGCCTACCAGCTCGCCGAGCGCGGCGTCGCTGTCGTGCTGCACGAGATGCGACCGGTGCGCGAGACGCCGGCGCACAAGACCGATCGGCTCGCCGAGCTCGTGTGCTCGAACACCTTCAAGAGCACCGAGGTCACCAACGCGCACGGGCTGCTCAAAGCCGAGATGCGGGCGCTGGGGTCGATGATCCTGCAGGCCGCTGACGAGGCGCGCGTTCCAGGCGGGACCGCACTGGCCGTTGATCGCGACCTGTTCTCGGCGACGGTCCATGAGCGCGTGACGTCGCATCCGCGCATTCAGATCGTGCGCGAGGAAATCGCTGGCGTTGCCGTCGCCTGGCATCATCGCGACCGGCCCTCTCACCTCCGATGCGCTCGCCGCCGCGATTCGCGCACGGCTCGGCGTAGAGTCGCTTGCGTTCTACGACGCGATCGCTCCGATCGTGTCGGCCGACTCCATCGATGACTCCATCGTCTGGCGCGCCTCGCGCTACGATCGCGAGACGATGGCGGGCGCCGGGGAGGGCGCGTACGTCAATTGCCCAATGACTCGCGAGGAGTACGACGCGTTCATCGAGGCGCTGACGACGGCCGATCAGCATCACGGGCACGAGTTCGATGCGGTGCCCTACTTCGAGGGGTGCATGCCCATCGAGGAGATGGCGCGGCGCGGGTCGCGACACGCTGCGCTTTGGGCCGATGAAGCCGGTGGGGCTGCGCGACCCGCGCACGGGGCGTAACGCGTATGCCGTCGTGCAGCTGCGGATGGAGGACCGCGCAGGGCGATGTGGAACCTCGTCGGCTGCCAGACGCGGATGCGGATTCCCGAGCAGCAGCGCGTCTTCCGCCTGATCCCCGGTTTGGCGGACGCCGAGTTCCTGCGATACGGGTCGATCCATCGGAACTCGTATGTCAACTCGCCGGCGTCGCTCACGCCGCATCTCTCGTTGCGCGACGACCCGCAGCTGCTGTTCGCGGGACAGCTCACCGGGGTGGAAGGGTACACGGAGAGCAGCGCGACCGGATTGCTGGCGGGAATCAACCTCGCGCGCATGCTCGCCGGCGACGAGCCGACGCTCCCGCCGCCCACGACGATGCTCGGCGCGCTCTATCGCTATCTTCGCGAAGCCGACCCGCGGCACTTCCAGCCGATGAACGCGAACTTCGGCCTCGTGGACGAGCTCCCGGAGCCGGTGCGCGACAAGCGGCTCAAGCGGGAGATCATGGCCGCCCGCGCGCTGCGCGGACCTCGGCGCCTGGCTCGATCAGATGGCGGCCGTGCACCGGATGAGCCAGGTGCCTGGTCCGCTCGACGACTTCCTGGACCATCTCGCGAAGGAGCGCGACGTCTCGCCGAACACGATCAAGGCGTACTCGCGCGACCTGAGCGCATTCGTGGCGTTTCTCTCCACCTACTACGGCACCAGCGAATGGACGCTGGGGCGGGGTGGATCGCCTCGCCATTCGCGGATTCATGGCGCACCTAACGAGAGCGCGGCTCTCCAAGCGCTCGATCGCGCGCGCGTTGTCGGCCGTGCGGTCGTTCTATCGGTTCCTGCATCGCACCGAGGCGGTCGAGGCCAATCCGGCGCGCGGCGTCGGGTCGCCCAAGCTGGAGAAGCACCTGCCGGGATATCTCGATCGCGCGCAGATCGGCTTGCTCTTTCAGATGGCGGAGACGCGCGCGTGGGAGGGCCGCTTCTCGGATGTGCGCAACCTCGCCATGCTCGAGCTCTTCTATTCGACCGGCCTGCGCCTGTCGGAGCTGCGGGGCATCAACCGCGTCGATCTCGACCTCGTGTCGCAGCAGGTAAAGGTGCGCGGGAAGGGAAGGAAGGAGCGCATCGTTCCCGTCGGCGATCACGCGCAGCTCGCGCTCAGGAACTACGAGGCGAAGCGCGACGAGCTGCTTCGGCAGGTAGGCGCCCGCGGCGATCGCACCGCCTACTTCCTGAGCCGGACGCGGGAAGCGGATCTCGGTGCGCGCGATTCAAAATGCCGTCACGCACTTCCTCGACGAGCTCGACGAGGACGCCGGCCTCTCGGTGCACTCCCTTCGGCACACCTTTGCGACCCACCTGCTCGATGCCGGCGCCGACCTCCGCGCCGTGCAGGAGCTGCTCGGGCACGCCTCGGTCTCGACGACCCAGATCTACACGCACGTCAGCGTGGAGCGGCTGCGGGAGGTGTACCGGAAGGCGCACCCGAGAGCATAGAGGTCAGAGTCAGGAGGCAGGGCTAGGAAGGCGCGGCAGCGAAGCTGCCGCGCTCATGAGGGCCGCGGGCGCGAAGCTCAGCGGCCCCTTAGCGCCCCTGGCGCCTTTATCGCCTCTGACCCCTGCTTCAGGGGAACCATCTTTGCATTACCAGACCCGGTACAATGCGTCTCGAGCACATCCCCCTGTTCCTCGGGCTGCTCTTCGTGGTCGCGGGCGTCGCTCTTATCGCCGATGCTCTCCTCCGCGAACAGCCGCTGATGATGACCGACCGCCGAAAGCGGTCGCGCGCGCCGCGCCATCGCGGTGGCCAGGTCGCCATCGGCGTCGGAACGCTGTTCGTCGCCGCTGCGCTGTTCGGGCGCGACGGCTGGCGCTATGGCACCGTAGCCGTGCTCCTCGGCGTCGTCGCCTTCGCGACCGGCGTCTGGCTCAATTGGGGCTACGTGAAGGCGTTCATGCTCGGCCCCGAGTCGCCAGCGATGACAGTCTCGAGGACGAGCCGACGCCCGATGAAGCGCCGCTCACGCGTTCCGCTGGATCGCGAAGTGCCTACGCCGGCCGTCGCTGGCGACCTCGTCGCGGCAGCTCCGAGATTGAGCCGGAGCCACCGCGCACCTCAGTCCCTCCAGGCGAGACCCGCCGGCTGCGCATCCGCTAGCGCCCCTAGCGCCTCCAGCGCCTCCGGCGCCTTTAGTCGGACGTATCTTTCTCGCACATGTCGACCGCTCCTCGTATTCGCTCCACGACCATCCTCGCCGTGCGCCGCGACGGCCGCGTCGCGCTCGGCGGCGACGGCCAGGTGAGCATCGGCGAGACAGTGATGAAGTCCAACGCCCTCAAGGTCCGAACGCTCAAGGGCGGCAAGGTGCTTGCCGGATTCGCCGGCTCGACCGCCGACGCGTTCACGCTTTTCGAGCGCTTCGAGGAGAAGCTCGAGCGCTTTCCCGAGAACCTCCCGCGCGCCGCGGTCGAGCTCGCCAAGGATTGGCGGAGCGACCGCATGCTGCGCCGCCTCGAGGCGCTCCTCGCCGTCGTCGACCGGCAGCACAGCTTCGTCCTCTCCGGTACCGGTGACGTCATCGAGCCTGACGACGGCATTCTCGCCATCGGCTCCGGCGGCCCGTTCGCCCTGGCCGCCGCGCGCGCGCTGACAGGACCATTCCTCGCTCGTCCCGCGCCCGACATCGTGCGCAAGGCGCTGGAGATCGCGGGGGACATCTGCATCTACACCAATACCAAGATCACGGTACTTGAGCTGTGAACAGCAGGAAAGCGGAATGCGGAAGCGGCATTCAGCGTACGCCTTGCATCGGCCCGTCTGCCTTCCTCGCATTCCGCATTCCGTCGTTCCGCATTGCGCTCCCTAACAATGCTCTCTAAGCGCACTCAGGCCGGCTGTCGCCCGCCTCGCCGACCTCACGCCGAAGCAGATCGTCGCCGAGCTCGACCGGTACATCGTCGGGCAGGGCGATGCGAAGAAATCTGTCGCCATTGCGCTGCGCAATCGGTGGCGGCGTCAGCAGGCGCCCGATTCGATTCGCGACGAGATCTCGCCGAACAACATCATCCTCATCGGTCCAACCGGGGTGGGAAAGACCGAGATCGCGCGCAGGCTCGCCAAGTTCGCCGGTGCGCCGTTCATCAAGGTCGAGGCGTCGAAGTTCACCGAGGTGGGCTACGTTGGCCGCGACGTCGAGTCGATGGTGCGCGACCTCGTCGACAGCGCGATCGACATGGTGCGCACCGAGCGCGAGACGGAAGTCGAGGATCTCGCCCATGAGAAGGTCGAGGAGCGCCTGCTCGATCTGCTGCTGCCGGTGCCGCAGGAAGCCAAGCAGCCGGCCGCCAAGCCCGAGCCGGCCGCGGCGGCGGGTGGATCACCGACGCTCTATCGTCGTCTCGGCCGCCGGTGAGGTGCAAACGGAGCAGGACGACGGCGCCAAGGAGCGTTACCGTCGCACGCGCGAGAAGCTGAAGCAGCTCCTCCTCGATGGGCAGCTCGAGGGGCGCGAGGTCGAGATCGAGGTCACGCAGTCGGCCGGCCCGATGTTCGACATGATGGTCCCGCAGGGTGCCGCTGAAGGGATGGAGAACTTCAGCGACATGATCCAGGACATGCTGCCGAAGCGGAAGAAGAAGCGCACGGTGAAGGTGTCCGAGGCGCGTCGCATTCTGCTCGAGCAGGAGTTCGACAAGCTCATCGATCAGGAAGACGTCACCTCCGACGCGCTCGAGCGCGTGGAGAAGCTGGGCATCATCTTCCTCGACGAGATCGACAAGATCGCCGGGGAGCGCGGCCAGTCGCACGGCCCCGACGTGTCGCGCGAAGGGGTGCAGCGCGATCTCCTGCCGATCGTCGAAGGCTCGAACGTGCAGACGAAGTACGGGATGGTGAAGACCGATCACGTCCTCTTCGTCGCCGCGGGCGCGTTCCACGTCTCCAAGCCGAGCGACCTGATCCCGGAGCTTCAGGGTCGCTTCCCGATTCGTGTCGAGCTCAAGCCACTCACCGAGGCAGACTTCGTTCGCATCCTCACCGAGCCCGAGAACGCCCTCATCAAGCAGTACGTGGCCCTCGTCGAGGCGGAGGGGGCGACACTCGAGTTCAAGGAGGACGGGATCCGCGAAGTCGCGCGCATCGCCGCCACCGTCAACGAGCGCATGGAGAACATCGGCGCCCGGCGGCTGCACACGGTGATGACGACGCTGCTGGAGGACGTGCTGTACGAGCTGCCCGACCGCGCGGTCGAAGGCGATCGTAATCGACGAGGCGACGGTGCGCGACCGCCTGAAGGCGATCGTGGAGGACGAGGATCTGCGGAAATACATCCTCTAGGGGTCAGGGGTCAGGAGTCAGGGATCAGGGGGTGTCAGGGAATGGGTTGCAGGAGAGAACTGCATGCAGTTTCTCCTGCAACCCACTCCCTGACACCCCCTGATCCCTGACTCCTGACTCCTGACCCCTAGTGGCAACCGCACCTCAATCGCGCAGCGGAGCTCTATCACGGCCGTCGCCACATGTGGCGCCGAGCGAACAGCGTAAGTGGTTGTCGTTTCACGATCGGTTTTGGACTGTTGCATGGAACGCAGAATGCGTGCGGCGCGCTCGTCCTTCACCGCAAGAGGCCACGATGCGCCAAGCACGACGCCGTGCGTTCGCCGCCGCGACCAGTCTGCTCCTCGTCGGAGCAGTCGCGTGCGCCGCGAATCCGGACACCAACCGAGCCGTCGCTGGAACCTGCTGGACCGGCGTTCCTGGGAGATGGAGGGTGTCCCACCCAGTCATTCGCGCGAACGGGCAGCCGACTGGGGGTGACGCTCGCCAATGGCGAGGAGCCGCCGCCGGAGCAGTGCAGCTTCATCGAAGGAAGGATGACGGGTGGTGGGGGGCAGATCATCATCGGGGATGTCTTCGTGTCGCGCGGGCTGACGATCCACTGCGACATCGTGCTCTCGAACAACCTCGAGATCAACTGGCCGGGAAACAAATGGCACATTGACAAGCCGCTCGATGCCGCCACTTGCATCGATGACCCGGCGTTCAACCCGGTTCCGCCCCGTGCTCCCTTCGACACCTTCATTGGATTAGGGACTGGCAAGCTCAATGGGGTGGATGGAGCCGTCGTCATGTTCACCTTCATCGACAACGGCGAGCCAGGCCGGACCGACATGGCGAGCATCCAGATCTTCGACGCCGGCGGCACGATGGTGCTCGACGTCCCGCTCAGCAATCTCGATCGCGGGAACCTGCAGGCGCATTACGACCAGCCGCACGGGAGCAACGGCAACTAAGGAGTCAGGAATCAGGAGTCAGGGATCAGGGGGTGTCAGGGTGGAGGTTTCAGGAGTCGCGTCGGCCTTTCTCCTCGAACCTTTACCCTGACACCCCCTGATCCCTGACTCCTGACTCCTGAACCCTAGTTAGGCAGTCCGAAACCTCGACAACATAGCCTGTAGCTGCTGCGCCGCGCCGGCCATTTCACTCGCCGTTGCCGCGAGCTGCTGCGCCGCGGCGGCATTCCGCTGCGCCGTCGAGTCGACGTCGTTCATGGATCCCGTGACGCGATCGATCTCCGTCCCCTGCGCTGTCGACGCGGCGGCGACTCGCTGCACGAGCGATGTCGACTGCTGCATTGACGGGGCCAGCGTCGACAGGAGTGCGTCCGAACGCTGGGCGATCTGCTCGCTCGATTCCGCAACCTTACCGATCTCGCGGGCGGCGTGCTCGCTGCGCTCGGCCAGCTCGCGCACCTCCTGCGCGATGACGGCGAAGCCCCGGCCATGATCCGCCGCGCGCGCGGCCTCGATCGATGCGTTGAGCGACAGCAGGCTCGTCTCCGACGCGAGCTCGGCCACGATGGCGGTACGACGAATGATGGTCTGGAGCGCTGCGGCCATCTCGCGCACCGCGCCACCAACCTCCACCGCCTCGCGAGCCGCGTGCAGCGTCACCTGCTCCATGACGACGCTGTCCTCGGCGCTTCGAGCCGCCGACGCACGCACGTCGTCGAGCGTCGAGACTGTCCGCTCGATGCGCTCGGCGTCGCGCGCCGTGCTCTCCGACAGATCGCGGGATGACGCCGCGACCTCCGTCGATGCCGTGGTGATCGCCTCCGCGCCATCGCGCACCGCGTGCATTGCCTCCGACAATCGACCGACCATCGACACGAACGCGCGGCCGAACGCGTCGCGATCGGTGCGCGGCTGAACGCGGACAGTGAGGTCCCCTTCGGCAATTCGATCGGCGACGCGGGACATGTCGCCGAGATACTGGACCATCTGCTGGAACGCGATGCCGAACGCATCGTGCGCCGCGCGCGGTCGAACCTCGACGGTCACGTCGCCCTGAGAGAGCGACGCCGCGTGGGCGGCCATCTCCTCGAGGTAGGTGACCATTCGCTGCATCGACTTGAGCAGCGCGCCGATCTCGTCCTCGGAGGTGACCTCGATGCGGACGGTCACGTCGCCCTCGGCGAGTCGTGCCGCGACACGCGCGGCCTCCTTCACCGGCTCGGTAATCGAGACGGACACGAGTCCCGACAGGTGACCGAGCAGCAGGATGCATATGCCGATCACGACCGCGCTGCCGACCCACGCCCCTCGGCGAATCCAGCGCGTGGTGCGGAATGCGCTCGCGATAGCCTGCTCGTTCTGCGCGCGAGTCGCCTCCAACCCGCCGCGAATGGCTGCGTAGCGCTCGGTGAGATCGGGAAACGAGCGCAGCTCGCCGTCGCGCTTGCCGTTGCGGATCATGTACACGCTCACCGATCGCGCGCGCGCGTAGTACATGGCCAGCGCACTGTCGACTGGGAGCGCGCGAGCGGCGTGGGCGGTTCGGCCGAATATGGTGCGAAGGGAATCGGCCACGCCCAGCGCGCCACTGTCGCCGCTGGTGACCGCATCCTGAAGCGCGCGCTGCACGCTGCGTAGCTCGGCCTGGAGGTCGCGCGAGGCACTCACCGCGGGATAGTACTGGTTCTCGATCGTGTGCTGTCGCAGGTCGGTGAGCAGTCCGGTGCCGACGTTCAGCAGCAGGATGGCGGTCAGCGCCACCGCGGCGACCGAGGGGATGAGCCCGAGCTTCTCTCGAAATCCGAGCCGCTCGATACGGGCCCGCCAGGGCGCGATGGCGCTCATCGACCGGCGCTCGCCGGTGAGGTCCTGCGCATTGGCTGGGGTGCCCGCTGTGGTGGAGGGGTCGTCGGGTGAGGAATTCCTTATCTACGACGACTCGAGCCGGAGTCCGTTCCGGTCTGTCGCTGAGGGCCGGGCAACCTTACCACAGAGGCACAGGGTGCACAGATGTGGTCGAGGCCGTCGAGCGTTGGTCGAGGTCTGTGCCCCTTGTCGCCTCTGTAAACGCCGTCACGACCTCGACTAACCCGTCAGATTCGAATCCCGAAGGACAGCGGAATCCTCGACTGGAACCCCGTCGTGTGGTACCTGGACTCCACGAACATCTCCTGACCCTTGAGATGGAATGAGTAGCCGAGTCCCGCGTTCAGACCGGCACGTGCATTCGACCACACGCCCCGCTGCGATTCCGTTTCGGGCTGGTCATCGTTGAGGATCTGCTCGTTCCACTGATGGTAGAGCCCGAGGCCGCCGATCGCGTAGAGGCCGACCGGATTCTTCGAGAACCGGCGAACCGCGCTGACGGTCAGCGCGAACGTCGCGTGGCGACGAATGTCGGTCACCGCGACAGGACGGTGACGCAGCTGCTCGGTGGCGTCGAGCATGGTCTCGAGCCGATAGCTGAAGAGAGACGTAGCCGGGCGCAGCGTCGCGCTGAGCGCGAAGTGCGTTCCCGACGGACCTCCCGCGCCTCGCGTCTCCCACCCGGGACCGAACGCCGCCCCAAGCTTCACACGCGATCCGGTCTGCGATTGCGCGTGCGGCGCCGCTACCGTGAGCGCCAGTACGCCGACGATCGTGAACGTTGTCCTCATACGTCCCCCGCAGTCGATGGCCCTTGTGCCGCCACCCGTGTGGCGCGCACTGCACCTAACGCAAGTGCGGGGCCGGAGCCTGTCGGACTCCCTTCGCGCCGGACAGCGTCGCCTTCCCTCTCGCGACCGACCGCCCGAGTTGGCTAACTTCCCCGCATTCGCCGCGGCTATGGCCGTAATAACTCCGCAATCCGCAATCCGCAATCGCGTTCTCCATGCCCGACCGCCCGCATCGCGACTTCCTGGCAATCCCCGATTTCTCTCCCGAGGAGTTGCACCGGCTCTTCGATCTTGCCGACACGATGTCGCAGGGCCGCTACATGAAGAAGCCGCTCGCCGGCAAATCCTTGGCGATGATCTTCATGAAGTCTTCCACGCGCACACGCGTTTCCTTCGAGGTGGGCACCTGGCAGCTCGGCGGGCACGCCCTCTTTCTCTCTCCTCGCGATGTACAGCTCGGCCGTGGGGAGCCGATCGCCGACACGGCGCGCGTGCTCTCCCGCTATGTCGACGGGATCATGATCCGCACCTTCGCCCACGCCGAGATCGAGGAGCTCGCCAAGTACGCGGACATCCCGGTGATCAACGGGCTCACCGACTGGCTCCACCCCTGCCAGGTGCTGGCCGACCTGCTGACCGTTAGGCAGCACCTCGGCGGGTGGGACGGGAAGCGGATTGCCTGGATTGGCGACGGCAACAACATGGCGAACTCGTGGATCAATGCCGCCTATCGCCTGGGGTTCGAGCTGGTGCTCGCCTGTCCCCAGGGCTACGACCCCGATCCCAAGCTGGTCGAGCGAGCGCGTACCAACGCGAAGGTCACGCGTCGTCCGCGACCCGAAGGAAGCCGCTGAGGGCGCGCACGTCATCAACACCGACGTGTGGGCGTCGATGGGGCAGGAGGAGGAACAGGCGACGCGTGCGAAAGCATTCCGCGGGTTCATTGTGGACCCGGCGCTCATGAAGCGCGCGGCCTCTGACGCGATCTTCCTGCATTGCCTGCCCGCACACCGTGGCGAGGAGGTGGCGGCGGAGGTGATCGAGGGCAAACAGAGCCGCGTATGGGATGAGGCCGAGAATCGCCTTCACGTGCAGAAGGCGATCATGGCGGTGCTCATGGGTGGCGAGACGCTCTCGTAGCCCGGTCGTCTCCCTTGAGGAGACGCCAACATGCACGCTTCGCCTTTCAATCGGTATCGCGCCGCCTTCACGCTCATCGAGGCGCTCATCGCGATCGTGATTCTCGGCATCCTCGTGGGGGCTTTGACGCCGGTGGTGTCGCGGCAGATCAGCCACTCGCGGGTCAACAACGCCGTGCACATTCTGGCCGCCGATCTCGAGAGCGCGCTGTCCTTGGCGGGCCGCCAACGCTCTCCGGTTCGTGTGACGGTGGATCCGGGGCAACGCTCGGTGCTCATCGCCGACCGCGCGGCCGGAACCGTGATTACGCGGCGTAGCTACGGACCGAACTCCGACTTCAAGGTCGAGACGTTGAGCTCATCCCCGGCGTCGGTCGACCTCCTTCCGCAGGGCATGGCGACGTCGGCGGCGACGCTGACGGTGGGCATTGGTTCCTACTCGAGACAGGTGACCCTGACGCGGGCGGGACTGGTGAGGATTCAGCCGTAGCCAGGACCGACTCACAGGCGGACAACCCATTTTCGTACTAAACGACCGTTTTTGCCTGGCATGTCGCGATATGCCGCACCTCTCGCACGATGCCCGGTCATTACGCCCGCCAGAAGATTAGAAAAAGATTATAAGTAGCTGCTAAATAACGACTTAACTTAGTGCCACCAGCGGGTATGCGCCGTGCCTATACAGGGGGCCATGATTACCCGACTCGCACACCCGACTCGCGCCCTCCGCGCCGGCTTCTCGCTCATCGAGATGATGGTGACGGTCTCCATGCTGGGAATCATGGTCGGCATGGTGGCGCCGAACGTCTCGAAGGACATTTCGCACTCCCGCGTCAATAGCGCCGCCCGCGTCGTGGCCGGGGACCTCGAGCAGGCCCTCTCCATTGCGGGACGCCAGCGCCGGCCGGTCCGCGTCGTCATCGACGGCTCGGCGAAGGAGATCCGGCTGATCGACCGCGCGAGCGGGCAGCTCATCTCGCGCCGCGCTCTGGGTGCCCTCAGCGAATACAAGCTTTATTCGGTCGCCGGCGCGCCGTCTACGGTGGATCTTCTCCCGCACGGTGTCGCGACGGCCTCCACGATCGTCACTATATCGGCAGGTGGCTACTCGCGGACCGTCACAATGACCCGCGGCGGCCACGTGCGTCTGAGCCCCTAATACCTATGCGAACCCAGCTTCGACGCCGAACGGGTCCCGGTAATGCCGCGCTTCGCCGCGGCATCACGCTCATTGAGGTCGTTGTGGCGCTGACCATCTTCGCCATGGTGACGGCGGGGATCGCCGGCTTCACGACCCAGGTCGCCCGAGGCTCTCGGATCAACGGTCTCGCATCAGTTCGAGCGGGCGCGCTCGCCGCTCAGATCAACCGCCTCGAAGTACTGCCCTACGACACACTCCCGACCCGCGTGGGGTGCACGAGCATTTCTACGGGGCTGGTGCCTCGCACGGAGTGCGTCGCGGTGCAGGACATTGTCGCCGGCCGTCGTCGCGTCACGTTCATTCTCCGCCCGAACAACACGGCGCTCCGTCCCGATACCGTGATCCTCGAGCGGACGCGGCCCAGGCAGTACCATCCGCTCAACCTCTTCTAAGCCATGATCACCCTTCGCCGACGCTCGGGTCTCACGATCATCGAGCTCCTCGTCACGGTCATCGTTCTCGGGATCGTCGGCGGCGGCATCGTGCGCATGCTCACCTCGCAGGCGCGCTTCTACGAGCATCAGGGTGCGGGCCGTAGCGCCCGCTCCGTCTCACGCGCGGCGGTCAATGTGCTGCTCAGCGAGATGCGCATGGTGGACGGGACGCAGGGCGTCATTGCCGCGACGTCGAACTCGGTTACCCTCCGGGTGCCGTATACGTTAGGCGTCTACTGCGGCACGGTCGGCGGCGTCGCGACCGTCGCGCTTCTCCCCACCGACTCGGCGATGCTCGCCGAGCCGGGGTTCACCGGCTACGCGTGGCGCGGCCGCCTGGGTCCGTACAACTACGTCGAAGGCGGGGCCGCGCTCAACGCGCCCGTCCCCGGCCAGTGCGTTGCCTCCGGGCTCCAGCCGCCACCGGGAAGTGTCCGCATGGGTCTCGTGCCCGGACTTCCCGTGGGCGTTGACCTTGGAACGGTGGTCATGCTGACGCGGCGCACGACGTACTTCTTCGCGGGGTCGGCCGCCATCCCGGGCCGGGTTGCGCTCTGGCGCCGGATCGAGGCGACGGGCGCGCGCGAGGAGCTCGCGGCGCCGTTCGATGTGACCTCGCGCTTCCGGTTCTACCAGCTGAATGCCAATACCGCGCAGGATGCCGTCCCGCCGCTGAACGAGATTCGTGGCTTCGAGCTCGTCCTCACGGGCGCCAGCGAGTCCACACCGCGTCTTACCGGCGGGCACCAGCGCTCGGCACTCACGACGTCGGTCTTCTTCAGGAATAGACTATGAGCCCGCTTCGGGTCGTTAGGCCGCTCGCGCGCCGCAGCAGGCGTGGCGCGGCGCTGCCGGTCGTCATTCTGTTGATGGTAATCCTTGCGCTGTCGCTCACCGCGGCGTTCACGATCAACTCGAATGAGTCGCGTGCAGTCGACAACCAGCAGGAGCAAATCGAGGCGTTCGCCCTCGCTGAATCGGGGCGCGAGCGGTATCTGGTCGATCGCGCGTCCTTCGGATTCGTCGGCGAGCCGGCGGCATCCGAATCGCTTCGCGTCGTACAGGGCGGAGGCTATGCGGACGTCGTCGTCACGCGCATTCGCCAGTCGTTTGGCGGGCGACCCGGGTTGTACGCGCTGCGTTCGACCGGCGTGCGTACGAATCCTCGCATGCCCGGCCAGCCGGCCGCGACGCGCACCGTCGGTCAGATCTTCAAGTGGGAAACGGGAAATTTGAGCGTCCCCGGCGCGTGGACGAGCCTCTCCGGCATCAACAAGAACGGTGGCTCGGGAACGATGAACGGCGTCGACGAATGCGGCATGCTGCCCGCGGTCGCCGGCGTCGCCGTGCCAACGGCGCCAGGCTACACGCAGAGCGGTGGTACGTCGATTCCTGCCGGCAACCCGCCGATCAAGGACCTCGGCCCGCAGCCGTCGTCGAACGACTCGGCGCGCGTGGACTGGGCGGGCGTGCTCAGCGGATCGTCACTCGTTCCGACGATCACCGTCCCGCCGCAGGCCTTTCCGACCGCGGCGGCGTTCGCGGATACCAGCTTCTGGCCGATCATCAAGGTCACCGGGGATGTCGCGCTCCCAGCCAGCGGTCGCGGAATCCTGATCGTCACCGGCAACTTCACCATCGGCGGCGGCCAGTCCTGGGATGGGATCCTGCTCGTCGGGGGCACAGTGACCTCGAACGGATCCACCACCATCCGCGGCGCGGCCATCAGCGGCCTCAACAAGCAGATCGGGATAGCCGTCCCGGTGAGCGACATCGCGAACGGAACCAAGATCTTCCGCTACAACTCCTGTCTCATGGCGCGCGCGCTCCGGCCCTTCGCCGGCGTCGTTCCGCTCGACAACGCGTGGGCGGACAACTGGGCGTCGTACTGAGGTCTAGTTAGGCAGGCTCCCCGACGCGCGCGATCGTCCCGAGAAACGCTCCGACGACGTAGCCGGCCCCTCCGCGAGCGCGCATTTCCTGCGGCGTGGCGCCGAGGTAGCGCTGGCAGGTATTTCTGAACGCGCTTCCCGACGGAAAATCGAGTGTCATCGCGATCGCGTCGACCTTCCGGTCCGGATCTTCGAGCAGTCGGGCGGCGACGATCAGTCGCCCCCAGGCGATGAGGCGTTGCGGGGCGGGGAAGCCCGCACGAACGAGTCGATCGGTGAGCGCGCGCCGCCTCACTCCGAGCAGTCGTGAAAGCTTTTCCGGCGACAGCCGCTCGTGCGCACGTGCCACGCAGGCGAGTGCTGCGTCGCGGGCGGTCGGCGCGGTGTTCACGAGTCCCTTTCGCAGCAGCTCGCCGACGCCGCGTGCCATGGCCCGCTCGATGACGCTCTGCAGAGCCTGCGGATCGTCCTGCTCGTCGGCGACGACCATCGCGTCGAAGCCAAAACGCCCCGCCTCGAACACGTCCTGCACCGAGACCGGCGGGACGGAGATGTAGAGGACGAGTGCGGTGGATCCGTGACGCAGCCGGAACTTGCGGAGCTCATCGAACGTCGGCTGCGCATAGTCCTTGAGGTCGATCACCGCCGCGGTAACCGGTGCCGAGTCGCAGAGCTCGAGGAACTCCGTCCAGGTGGTCGCGACCACGAACTGATGCCGCTCGCGCAGGGCAGTGCGCAAGCGGTTTTGGCGCAGACGTTCTGAGAGCAGCGCGGCGACGATTCCCATCCCTGCAGCTCGCTCGTGCGACGGTGGGTTGGCGCGAATCACCGTGAGCTTGACGGGCGGCGCGACGCTCTCGTCACGTCCCGCGACGATCCGTGGCGTTTGTGACCATTCCAACGCGCTCCGTGATGCGGGACGCTTCCTCGATAACCGGTACTATGACATTGGCCCGGTTAGGTTCGACGTCGCCTGACTCTACGCCAGCTTGACCGTAGTTCCGTAGACCCTGGCCGCGCTCCCTTTGGGGAACGCGAGCGGCCGCATAAATTGGGGTCCACAGAGCCCAATGCCTCGCCACTGGTTGAAGCGCGCCTTCCGAGCCCTCGTGCTGACCTGGTTCGTCGTCGTCACGACCGAACCGGCGGCGCTGCATCTCTGTCCTGTCCACGCTGCGCCCGTGTCCACCGAGGGCCACGCGGGCGCGCACGCCCACCAGCAGCCGAGCCCGAACGGCGAGCAGGCCGCGTGTACCTGCGTCGGCGACTGTAGCGCGGGTGGTTTTTCCGTGGCGCTCTCGAGCGCCGAGCAGCGGTTCACCGCCGCGCCTCCCCGGACCAGCGATGGGCCGGGTCTCGAGGTCGAGCTGCCACGCATCCCGGCACCGGCCTTCTTCCTCCCGTATGCGAACGGACCTCCCGAGCTCCGCAGTCTCGCGTAGCTCGCCCGCCTAACAACCCATCGGTCTCACCGGGCGGGCGCACAACGTCCATCCCGGGAGGGGTATGTCCGTCCATTGTGTGTTCCTGGGCGTCATGGGGTGTATGACGCTCGCCTTCGCCTCGTCGCTGCCGGCCCAGGCAGCGACCGCGATCGCTGGTCGCGTGCTGTCCGCGGATTCGGCGACTCCCATCGTCGGCGCATTCATCTCGATCGACGGGGCGAGCCCCGTCGCCCAAACCGATACCGCCGGCGCGTTCCGCATCGAGAACGTTCCGCCGGGCGTGCATGCGATCCAGGCGCTTCGCGTCGGGTACGTCGCCTCCAGTCGCACCATTGACGTCGCCAGCGATGTCGTCACCACCGTCGACATCGTACTCGCACCCGACGTCGCCACCCTGGCCGCCGTGACCGTCATTGGCAGCCGCTCCGACATCGCCGACACTCGGGCGCGAATGGCTCGCGTACCCGGTGCGGTCTCGCTCGTGCCTCCGGAGGAGATTCGCTCGACGCGACAGGCGAACCTCAAGGATGTGTTGAGCTTCACACCCGGAGTGTACGTACAGCCGCGCTTCGGCGCCGCCGACGAGAGTCAGATCTCCGTGCGCGGCTCCGGTTTGCGCAACAACTTCCACGCGCGCGGCATCAACCTGCTCGTGAACGGCATGCCGTATCGCAACGCTGACGGCTTCACCGACTTCGAGTCCCTCGAGCTCCTCACCGCCGAAGCGATCGAGGTCTACAAGGGAGCCAACGCGCTCCGCTACGGCGGGTCCACGCTCGGCGGCGCCATCAGCATCAACACCAAGACCGGCCATACCTCCCGGCCGTTCTCGTTGTTTGCGCAGGGCGGGGCATTCGGCTTCTACAAGGCGCAGCTCTCGTCGGGCGCGGTCCTCGGCGACTTCAACTACTACGCGAGCTACGCACGCACGGAGCTCGACGGCTACCGCGACTGGTCGGATCAGCGGCGCGACCGCGTGAACGTGCATGCGGGGCACCGTCTCACCAATACCCTCGACGCGCGAGCGTTCTACTTCTTTGCGCGCGTTCGAGAGCATTTGCCCGGCGCGCTGACACGCGCCGAGCTCGACGCGCGTCCCGAGCAGGCGGTCGCCAACAACGTGACCAACCGCTGGGGTCGCGACTACGACCTGCACCACTTAGGCGCACAGCTGCGAGCACAGCTTACGCCGACGCAGCGGCTCGAGGTGAGTCCGTACCTCCAGTATCGCGACATCGATCATCCCATTTTCGAGGTGATCGCGCAGCTGAGTCGCGATGTTGGCGTCGAGCTTCGCTACGAGAACATGACCCCGATTGCTGGACGTGAGCACCGCCTCACGCTCGGCGTGCAGCCGGCGTGGCAGGACATGGACAACCGGCAGTTTCAGAACGTGCGCGGAGAGCACGGCGCTCCGACACGCGACGAGAAGGACAAAGTCGCCAATCTCGGCATCTACCTCGAGGACGCGATCGGAATCACCGATCGTCTCACGGCGGTTCTCGGAGCGCGATTCGACTATTCGCGGCGCACCGTCGCCGACCGATTCCTCGGCAATGGCGATCAATCCGACCGTCGCGTCTTCACACCGGTCGCGCCACGGGTCGGGGTGTTGTACGACGTTCCCTCACTGCGCGGGAGCGTGTTCGCCAACGTGAGCCGCACCGTCGAGCCGCCATTGCTCCTCGAGCTGGCGAGCTTCGGTAACCCCGGCGGCTTCATCGATCTCGACGCGCAGGATGCCTGGCAGCTCGAGCTCGGCGCTCGCGGCCGGAGCTCTGCGCTCACCTGGGAGCTTTCGCTCTTCGACATTGAGCTGCGCGACGAGATCCTCAACATCAACGTGAGGCCATTTCCAGGCGCCACGTTCACGGTGCCTTCGTATCGCAACGCGGCGCGGACGCGCCACAGCGGGCTCGAGGCGGGATTCGGCTACCAGCTCACCGGCGGAGTCCGCACCCGAATCGCTTACACGTTCGCGAAGTTCACGTATGTCGATGACTCGACGTTCGGAGGCAACGACATCCCGGGCGCTCCGGCGCATCACCTCGCGGGCGAGCTGAAGCTCGAGCCGGCGACGGGCCTGTCGATCGTGCCGCAGGTCGAGTGGGTTCCTTCGGCCTACGACATGAACAGCGAAAACACGATGAAAAACGACGGCTGGGTGACGCTGGGCCTTCGCACAGAGTGGAGCAGCGCACGCGCGGGGTTCACCGCGTTCGTCGAGGGGCGCAACCTGCTCGACCGCCGCTACTCGGCGTCAGTACAGGTGGACAACGCCGCCGGCCGCTTCTTCGAGCCGGCCGACCGCCGCGCGATCTATGCTGGACTCCGGTGGTCACGATGATCCGCATCGCCACGCTGTGCCTCATCGGCGCGCTCCTGCCCGCCGTCGCGCGCGCGCACGCCGTCGTCGAGCCCGCGCGCTCGACGCCGCGGGCCTACCAGCGCTATCTGCTGCGTGTACCTAACGAGCTCGACGTGCCGACGACGCGGGTGGAGATTCGCTTCCCGGCCGACGTCCGGGTCATTTCCTTCGCCGAGGTTGCGGGGTGGCAGCTCCAGATGGTGCGGGATTCGGCGAACCGCGTCACCGCCGCGGTGTGGACCGGCTCCCTCCCTCCGGGCAGGTTCGTGGAATTCCCATTCATGGCCGTGAACCCGGAGCGTGACACTCGCCTCGTTTGGCCGGTGGATCAGACGTACGCCAGTGGCGAGCGCATTGAGTGGGCGGGCCCGGAGGATTCCGATCGCCCCGCGTCAGCGACCGAGATTCATGCCGAGGGGGACGGCTCGTCGCGGCTGCCCCTGCTGATCGCCGGCGCTGCCGCCCTGTTGGCGCTGACAAGCGTTGCCATCACGGGCAAGCGAATAGGTCAGCGCTCTCGAGTGTAAAAGGCGTCGAGCACCCAGCCGAGCAGGTGCTGATTGATCGCGTTCACGGCTCGGACGTCGGCATCCCCTCGCACGGCTCCGGCGATGATCGTCTTGAGCGTGGTGATGATGCGCTCGATCTGCTCGCCGCGATCCCGACAATGCACGACGAAGCGGGTGACGGCCGCGTGCAACGCCTGCAAATCGGCACCCGCTGATTTGACGAATGCGTTCACCTCCTCGAGGATGACCATTTCATCCTCGATCTGAGGCTCGCACCGCGGGACGCCATTGGTGGCGTCCGCTTCTGACGATGGCTGAGGCGAGTCTCTCACCGGGCTTCCAGGGCTGATTCGGTCATTGTTTCCAGGGCAATGGCGGGGGAGTGTGCGGGGCAGGCTTCATGCCCCAACCCGCGTGTGGACCAACCTACCCGATGGTTTCTCTCGCCGATCCTCCCGGCGGGCATGCGCGATGCAGCGTGCTCTCGGCTTCCTCGTCGGAGGGCCTCCCATGCCCCAGTATTCCTCCCTCGCCGCGCTCGAAGCGGCGCTCGGCGATGGCCGGCTCACTTCCGCCTACGAAGTGCTCCTATCGGCGAAGATGGCGAGCGGCGAGGACGCGGCTCGCGTCCTGTCGCTGCTCGAGAGGCAGGGCATCGCCGTGACCGTGAGCGCGGGACATTGCGGGGACGCGATCGCCTCGCGCGCCGAGCGCCGCTCAGCCTAACGATTGGCGGCGCGGAGCTATCGCCGCTGCTGCTCCTCGCGGCGGAGAACGTCTCTGGCGATCGCCCCCGTGGTCGTCGGCTCCGCCATACGTCGTAGCAGATCGAGGCGTGCCGGCGAAAAGTCTTCCCATCCGGGCGGAACGGGTGCGAGCCGCCGCTTCTCGCCCTCGCACTCGAAGGTCAGCCACCCGCCCTTCCAGTCCAGAGGCAGCCGGGAGAGAACGTCCGCGAGCCGGGGGCGAGTGTGCCACACTCGCCAGGACCTGCCTTCTCGATCGGGGAACTCGGCGTAGGCCATACTCCCGTCCCCAATGCGCAAAGGGTGCGCCCGACCTTATCCACACCGCGATATAGGCCCAATCACAAATGTGATCAGCGCCAATGGGCACGCCGTTTGGTCAAGGCCGAGAGAAGGGGGAATCCCGCCGCCGAACGGTTCTTCTGGCAGTGCTCCTGCAATTCGGGCATATTCCGCCGACCGATCCCGAGCTCCGGAGCTCCTATGTCGCTCTCAGCTGCCTCCCAGAACCTCCGCTACACCCCGTTCCACGACATCCACGCCGCGCTGGGCGCCAAGCTCGTGCCCTTCGCCGGCTACGAGATGCCCGTGCAATACCCGGCCGGGATTACCGCCGAGCATAAGGCGGTGCGCGAGAGCTGCGGGCTGTTCGACGTGAGCCACATGGGCGAGTTCATGGTCCGGGGCAAGGACGCGGTGGCGTTCACCAACTACGTGACCTCGAACGACGTCGCCGCCCTCGCGGTCGGCCAGGTGCAGTACTCCACGATTCTCAACGAGGGCGGCACGATCGAGGACGACTGCCTCGTCTATCGCTTCGCCGACCGCATCATGATGGTCGTCAACGCGTCGAACCGCGAAAAGGACTTCGAGCATATCTCGCGCTACGCGTCGCGCTTCGAGGTAACGCTCGAGGATTTCAGCGACGACGTCGCGCTCCTCGCGCTTCAGGGTCCCAAGGCCGAGCAGATTCTGGCGCGGCTCACCGAGACGAAGCTCGGCGACATCGCCTACTACCACTTCGATGAAGGCGAGGTGGCCGGGATGCCCACCGTCATCTCGCGCACCGGCTACACCGGCGAAGACGGCTTCGAGCTCTACTTCCGCCCGGAGTACGCCGCGAGCATGTGGGACGCGCTCACCGAGAACACCGACGTCACGCCCGCCGGCCTCGGCGCGCGCGACACGCTGCGCCTCGAGATGGGATTCGCGCTCTACGGCAACGACATCGATTCGACGACGACGCCGCTCGAGGGCGGGCCTCGCCTGGCTGGTGAAGCTGCAGAAGGGGGACTTCGTCGGACGCGAGGCGCTCGTCAGGCAGAAGGAGAAGGGCCTCGAGCGCAAGCTCGTCGGGCTTCGTCATGCGCGACAAGGCCTTCCCGCGCCACGGCTACCCGGTGCTCCACGACGGCAAGCCGCACGGCCTCGTCCGCAGCGGGACCGTGAGCCCGACGTTAGGCATCGCCATCGGCACCTGCTATCTCCCGCCCGCCGCCGCGAAGGAAGGCACGGCGATCGAGATCGAGATCCGCGGCAAGCGCGTCCCGGCGGAGGTGGTGAAGACGCCGTTCTACAAGAGGAAGGGGCGCATAAATAGAGGCGATCGAGGTCGTCGAGGACGCCGCGGTGATCGAGGCAACGACGTCACCTCGATCGCCCTCGGCGCCCTGGAGCACCCTCGATCACCTATGAGAATCGCCCTCCTCACGACCTCCGATGCGGGTTCTCGCGGCGAACGGGCCGACACCTCGGGCGACGCCATCGTCGCCTGGGCAAAGGCGCGCGGAAGCGAGGTGGTGGCGCGCGATCTCGTGGCTGACGACACCGTCGCGATCGTGCGCTCGCTGACGAAGTGGGCCGACGACGACGTGGCCGACGTCATTCTCACGACGGGCGGCACCGGCCTTTCCCCGCGCGACGTCACCCCGGAGGCGACGCGGGCGGTGATCGAGCGCGACGCGCCGGGAATCGCCGAGCGGCTGCGCGTGGCGTGCATGTCGTCGTTCCCGAGGGCGGCGCTGTCGCGCGGGATTTCCGGAGTACGCGCGCGCACGCTCATCGTCAACCTTCCTGGCTCACCCGGCGGCGTGCGCGACGGCCTCGCCGCGCTGGAGCCGATCATCGACCACGCGATCCAGATCCTGCGCGGCGAACGCAACCGATCACGAAACGGGGACCGCGCGATGAGGCTGATGCGCAATCCGCAATCCGCGCGCCCTCCGGGCAGCGCGCAATCGATGAAGGTCCTGATCACCCTCACCGACGTCGAGCCGGCGGTCCGCCTCAAGAATCTGCTTCGAGCGCGCCGGCGTCGAGACCGAGGTCGTGTCGCCGTACGACGACCTGCGCACCGCCGTCGAGAAGCAGAAGCCCGACGTCATCGTGCTCACCGGCGGTCTCGTCGACCAGCCGAACGTGCAGCTCGTGAAGCGGCAGCTGTGGGAGGGGACGGCCGTCGTCGGCCTCTCCGACCTCGACGATCCCACGCTTCGCGATCGCCTCCGCGCGCTCGGCTACGTCGAGATCTGGACGAAGCCGGTGGACGTGAACGAGGTGTTCGACGGCATCCAGCGCATCCTCGAGCGGCGCGCGTCTCGCCGAGATCACCGGGCTGATCGGGGAGAGCGACGCGATCCGCGAAGTGCTGGTCAAGATCGAGCAGATGGCGCCGGTGTCGAGCACCGTGCTCATCGAGGGGGAGAGCGGGACGGGCAAGGAGCTCGTCGCGCGCGCCATCCACCAGCTGAGCCCGCGCCGCGCGAAGCCGTTCATCCCGGTGAACATCGGCGCGCTCCCCGAGACGCTGCTCGAGAGCGAGCTGTTCGGCCACGAGAAGGGCGCGTTTACCGGAGCCGCCGAGCGGACGGCTCGGGCGGTTCGAGCTGGCGCACACGGGGACGCTCTTTCTCGACGAGATCGGCGAGGCGCCGCCACCGACGCAGGTGAAGCTCCTCCGCGCGCTCGAGGAGCGCGAGATCATGCGCCTCGGCGGCGTCTCACCGATTCGCGTGGACGTGCGGGTGGTGGCGGCGACGAACCGTCCGCTGCGCGAGCACGTGGAGGAGGGAAGCTTCCGTCCCGACCTCTACTACCGGCTCAACGTTCTCCACATCTACCTGCCGCCGCTGCGCCAGCGGCCGGAGGACATCCCGCTCCTGGTGCGGAAGTTCGTCCGCGAGTTCTCCCAGGCGCACGGCCGGGAGTTCAAGGGCATCTCGGCCGAGGCGATGCAGATCCTGTCGAGCTACTCCGTGGCCGGGGAACGTGCGCGAGCTGCGCAACCTGGTGGAGAGCATGGTGGTGCTGTCGCCCGGCCGCGAGATCGGGGCCGAGGACATCCCGCGCGAGATCCGCGACGGCGGAGCCCCGCGTCTGTTGCCGGTGCACGTGGGTCCGGTGCTGCGCGCGACCGAGGGCGTAGCCGGGCGCGAGCTGGAGTTCATCGTCCGCAGCATGGTGGAGCTGAAGCTCCAGGTGGAGGAGCTGCGGAGAAGGTTGGACGAGGTGCGCCAACCGGACGGTGCAGTGGATCGGTGACGTACAAAGCTCCGCAGTTCGCAGCTCGGCAGCTCAGCACGCCATCGAGGCACCGCGAGCAGCCCTCGGACGTCATCCAGATCGCGCCGGGGATGACGATGGAAGAGATCGAGCAGTGCCGCGATCAGGCAGGCGCTGGCGGCGTGCGCGTGGAAACCGAAGAAAGGCCGCAGAGATGCTGGCGATCGGCGAGCGCACGCTCTACAGAAAGTTGAGAGAGTATAATGTGCCGGAGGAACGTAGTTCCTTGATTTCGCGAGCCTTGTATCTCATATTGGCCCGTGCCGAAAACGCCCGTCGTCCCGAGCGTGAACCGGTTCTGCTGACTCGGCGGCTTCGCGCCGCTCCCGCCTTGTCGTCCCTCCTGTAGTCCGCGCAGTCTCACTTCGAAGCCGCAATGGCCGCGACTCCTGCCCCGCATCCGACGATTGCCAGCCCAATCGCTGGCAGCGTGCTCCCCATCAAGCGCGCGGAGGAGTTGCTCGCGACGCTGCCGGGCGTGGTGTCGGTGCGCATCGTCGCGAGCGACAACGGTGCGGTGGATGAGATCCATGTGCTGACGACGGCGGAGGTGCCGCCGAAGCAGACGGTGCGCAACATCGAGAGCGCGCTGATCGCGCACCTGAGCATGCGCGTGGATCATCGAAAGATTTCGGTGGCGACGACCGTCGAGACGCCGAAGCCGGCGCCCGAAGTGCGTGCGGCGGAGGCCGCGATTCTCGAGGAGGCAGCGAACAAACGCCGCGTCTATTTCGAGGATGTGGAGGTGCGGCGCTCGCGCACGAAGGGCGTGACGTGCCGGGTGACGCTCAGAAAAGGTGATGCGTCGTACATAGGAGAGGCCGAGGGAGCGGAGACCGAGCGTTCGCGCGCGGAACTGGCGGCGCGTGCGGCGGTTCTCGCCATCGGCCAGGCGGAAGGCGAGTCGCGCCAGCTGGCGCTGGATGGCTGCAAGCTCATCGATGCGTTCGACCGGGAGTTCGTGATCGTGGGTCTCACGGCGCGATGGGGGCGCGAGAGCGCCTTCTTGAGCGGCACGTGCGAGATCAAGGACAGTCCCGAGACGGCGAGCGTGCTGGCGGTGCTGGATGCGACGAATCGGTGGATCGGGCACGCCCGTTAGGCGTGTGAGGTAGCTCGGCAGGCCATTCCGCGCGCCGATCGTGGCGTGTGAATCCTCGCAGTTTTTTCTTCGCAGTGTTCTTTCTTCAGGTTGCGTAGCACGCCGTCCGTGGTGGGAGGGCAGCGCGGGTGAGATGGCCGGGCGATGTCGCCCGGGGAGGCGGAACCCGGGAGCGCTGGTGTTCTCGGAGGTAGTCGAACCCAAGGACCAACCAACTAGGAACCCACAAAAACCCCCGTTCCTCGGCTGAGCGAAGCTGAGCGGGCAGGCCAGGTAGTACGAGCGGAGCCAACCTTTTGGAGCGCATTCGGCGGATGCCGGTGCGACTTATCCTGAGGGAGGTGACGCACCATGGAGTTCTTGGCCGGGCTCGTGAGTGGTTTGATGAAGTTTGTGTTTTCCGGTGGCTCGCAGATGTGGATCTAGCAGTCGGGGACGGGGGTCCCAGCTTCTATGCGATCAGAATACAGCAGTACGTCGGTATCAATTGTCTGCTGGCAGTCGCTCGCGGTCGTTGCGCTCTACGCGTATCGGCCGGAATGTCGTTTGCGCACGTCGGCGCCGCGCTTTGGCTATCCGGGCTGGGAATTCTGGCGCAAATGATGCTCTTCTCCCTTCCGCAGGGCGCGGGAGGGACGATCGCATTTATTCCTTTCTTGGCGCTTGGTTCTCGTCGCTCCCCACTGGACGAGCGCCGTATCGGTGGCCCTCGCGTACGTCATCGCCGAGGTACTCAGCCAGCGCCCCTTGCTCAAGGCGCGTCTTCAACGTTGCGCAAATGTCCTTGGCGACCGCCCTTGGTACACTGTGCTATTTGGCATTCGGTGGTGAATCGATTCTGCGAGCGCCCTTAGAAGAGCTTGCGTACGATGCGTCGGGATTCGGGATTCCGTTCCTCCTGCTCACGGTCGTCTTCTTTGCTGTGAATACGTTGTCGGTAAGCGGCGCGATCGCAGTAAGTGAAGGCAAGTCGCATTCTGCGTGTCTGGCGCAAGAATACTCTTCACTCCCTTGTCTACGACGTCCTAGCAGCGCCTGTGGTTCTGCTGCTTGCCTGGGCTTTTGCTCGCACTGGCCCGCTCGGAGCAGTCTGCCTAGCGATCCCGCTATTAGGCGTCCGACAGCTTTACAGTACGACAGCAAAACTTGAACAGGTGAACCAAGAACTGCTGCAATTGATGGTTAAGGCAATCGAGGCGCGGGATCCGTACACCTCCGGTCACTCGATGCGGGTCGCGCACTACTCGAAGATTATTGCGCGCGCCATCGGGCTTACGACACGACGGATCGAGCGCGTTGGAACGGCTGCTCTACTGCACGATGTCGGCAAGATTCACGAAATGTACGCGCCGATTCTGAGCAAGCCGGATAAGCTTACGCCTGACGAATGGGCCATCATGCAGACCCATCCCATTCGGAGTGCGGAGTTCGTGGCGACCGTGAGCAATCTGCGCGACTTGGTCGCTCCGTTGCGCCACCATCACGAGAATTGGGACGGTATCGGGCTACCCGGACGGTCTGGCGGGAGAGGATATACCGCTTGAGTCTCGAATCATCATGTTCGCGGATACTATAGACGCGATGACAACGGATCGACCATACCGTCAAGCCAGAGGCGAGCCGGAGGTGCGGTCCGAGTTCATTCGGCAACGGGCCCGCCAGTTTGATCCCATGATTTGCGATCGGTTATTGGCGAGCCCACTCTGGTCACTCCTCTTTGTGCCAGAACAGAGGGAACCGACGCCCATCAGCTCACGGGTGGTGATGGCGACGTCAGGTCGACTTCGGAAAGTAGGTAGCCGCTAGTCGCAGGATCCTCCGTGCCGCTCGGCGAAAACTGTCGTATGACCGCCTTCAGAGTCGGGCTGTACTGAACGGGCGATTTAGTCCGTGACGCGAGGTATTTCCGCATTTCCACCTCTGCTTCATAGCGTCGACCAATGCCGGCGAGTAGCAGGAAGTATCGCGCCGCAAATAGGTCGTTCCCCTCCTCGTGATGCAGTCGGCTCAGTAACTCTCCGTACTCACTCGCCGCGACTTCACAGCTGCTTCGCGCGCCGGTGGCGAGCCAAATCGCGGAACGCGCCGAAAGAACGCTCAGTTTCCACCTGGCGTGAACGGTTCGGTGCCAAGCCTCTTGCGACTTCTCTAACGCTTCGCTGGCGCCGGCGTAGTCTTCACGGCCAATCAGTAGTTCTGCGTGAAGCCCAAGCAAATCTGCGGTAAAGCTGGAGAGTTGCCCCTTTTGTACCCAACCCAGGGCAAGTTTATACCAATGCTCAGCCTGCTCTTGGTCTCCCTCGTCCAAATAAGCCCACGCGAGTTTTCGTGCGGCAGCGGCTGCGGCGGTCGCGCAGGAGGACTCAACTCCAAGTCGATATGCTTCGGTCGCGACCTGTGTCACGCGCCCCGGCATTCCTAATCGCTCGCATGCGTGTGCCGCGAGGATTAGGCTAAAGGCCTGTCTTCGAGACGACTGCCAATCGGCCTGCAGAAGCCTGTCGACGGTGCTCTTCGCTGCCGCACGATCCCCAAACGAGGTCTCAAAGATCAGACGGGCCTCGATGCCTTCCACTGTCGGGATAGCTTCAATTTGCAGATCGTGCCTTACAAGTTCGAATGCCTCTATCGCAGTTGCGCAATCACGCACGTTGTCTGAGATAATAAGACAAAGTTTGGCGGCGGCTATTCGGTGGCTCGAATGTCGTCTCACTTGACCGACAACATTGGAGTAACTGAGCGATGATCGTTTCAGGGCTGAACCCTCCGAGCCACTGAGATTCGATCCCAATCAATTCGATGTCGTCGTGAACACCGGATTCTCCTGCACAAACACGACGACGCAGGGAGCGAAGGTCAGCAAACTCCCTCGTGGCGTCCTGCCACCGGTCAGCCGCCCTGTATGCGTAAATCAACTCTGTAAGAACGCTGAGGCGTTCCCGATCAGCTAACGGTAGGTCCTTTGTGCGGCGGAGTAGCTCAACAGCTTCTTGGGGCTGGCCAAGCTCAATAGCCTGACGCGCGCACTTGCACACCAGCGCAATCCCTCGCTCAGGGAGACCGGCCTCCGCCCAGTGCTCAGCAGAAGACCAAACCACGGCGGGTGTGCTACCCGACGATACTTCGCCTTCGAGGACCAATGCGGCATGCTGGTGCAGCAATTTTCGGGATAGCGGAGAGAGTCGAGCGATCGCAGCTTGGGAAAGGAGGTCATGGCGACTAACGATCTGGGACCCGTTCCAGGCGATAAGTGCGTGTTCGTCAAGCTCATCAAGTGCGTCAAGTAGGTCAATGCGTCGTTGCGCGAGCATGCTTTCGACTCGATCAACTGTGGCATCTCTACCGAGTATCGCACACGCCTGTAGAACTCGACATGATACCGGTCGAAGACGCGCTACCCTTTCTGCCACTAAAGCCGACAAACTGGAGGGACCACAAACTCACCTCGGCGCTTGGGGCTGTGCAGGGCGAGCTCCGAGAGGTAGTAAGGATTCCCGCCGCTCATAGTGACGCACCAATCGCGGAAGGAAGCGGAGACTTTCTGCGTCTCTTCGCCTAGGGTTGCTGCGAAGAGACGCTCACTTTCTGGCCGAGCGAACGGTGCGAGCCATAGGGAAGAGACGTTGCGACTGCAGAAGGCCCGTGATTCCGATGCCTGTGGTTCTCGTTCACGCGATGTTAGCAGGAGGAGAGTGCGCCGCGTCTGGAGCCAAGAGCCGGTTTCACCGATTATCTCCCACGATGCCGCGTCGAGCCACTGAACATCTTCAATCGACACGACCAGAACAGTTTCGGAAGCGATTGCATCGAACAGATCGAAGAGCGACCGCGCACGTTCGTATAGAGAAAGGCAGCTTCGGCACATCCGGCGTGGGAGGCGAGCCACCGGAATGGTGTTCGATGAAGCGCCGGAGATACCTGTGCGATTGCGGACTACACCCTAGCGCGCCCGGCATCGTCATGAGCCTCGGCACCAGATCGACGAACGCGGACAGCGGGCGTCGCGCGTCGCTGGACTGACATAGCGCGGCAGCAATGCGCGCACCCTCGAGCGACGCCGCACGCGAGAACTCGGTGAGGAGTCTGGTCTTGCCGATCCCAGGCTCCCCGTGAATGAAGTGGACGCTCCCGGCGCCCCCCCGCGCGCTGCGAAGCGCGCCGGTCAGTATGCCCATCTCGGCGCTGCGACCCACGAACGGCACATGGAGCGGCGGAGCGAGCGGGAACTCCAGCTCGGGCTCGGCGATCCGCCGGCGGAGCGCCATCGCAGGGAGGCGCAGCTCACGCGCCGTCGGCCCCATCTCGTGCAGATATCGATCGAGGATGCCAATCGCTTCGACCTTCCCCCCGTGAAGCGCCGCCGCCTCCGCCAGCGCCAGGGTGGCGTCCTCGTTCAATGGATCGATGGCGAGGCAGCGATGCGCCAGGCGCTCGACCTCACTCCATTCCGCGCGAGCCTTGCGGGTCGCGATCGCGCTGACCAACACGCGTCGCGCGCTCGCCGTGACGAGGTCGCGATGACGCTCCACCCATTCTTGAAGTCGCTCCGAGAAACTCGGCCAGTAGCCAGGGAGAAACGGTCCATCGATGTCGTCAGCAATGCGTTCGACATCCTCCACCCGTCGAATGTCGAAGGATCGCATCGACATCGCAATCCACTACCTCCGACGAGACGCTGAGATGGGTGCGACTCACCTCCAGCGGCACGCCGAGCGTGCGCAACCGGTAGATCGTCTGGCGGAGACAATGGGCAGCGCGGGATCCCGTCGCCTCCGGCCACAGGATGCCTAACAGCTCGCCGCGTCCGAGGCGCTTGCCCGGCTCGACGGTCAGCAGCAGGAGTGCGGCGAAGACGATCTCGGCGTCAGGACCGACCGGCGTCGAGTCGATCTGGATCACGCTGTGACCCAACGTTCGCACGCGTATCATCGCGCCATGCTCCGGTGGGGCGTCATGCCGCGCATGAAGCATCGGTCGCGTCAGCGAAGCGTCAGCGCAGGTGTCGGAGGGCGCTTGCGGCGTCGCAGGCGCGCCTCCTAGAGTAGGGGCAACCAGCCGTGGAGGCTAGACATGCCCGAAGCCTGGCTTCGTGGCCCAATAGACGGGGTCGACGCGTACCTGCAGCCTGCGGCACACGCGCTCGTGCAGGCCAGAGAGGACATCGCCGTGGCGGCGAGCGTGTTGCGCGACCAACTGTGGGTGCGACCGAGCGGTGCCGCGAGTCTCGGCTATCACTTGCGGCATCTGGCCGGGAGCCTCGACCGGTTGCTGACGTACGCACGTGGCGCGCAGCTCGACGATCGGCAACAGGCCGCGCTGAAGATCGAAGCAGAACCGGGCAACCCGCCAGACGACATCTCCAAGCTGGTCGACCAGGCACGCAGCGCGATTGATGCTGCGCTCGCCCAGATCCGCGCCACACGCCGGGAGGAGCTCCTCGAACCGCGCGCTGTCGGGCGCAAAGCACTTCCGTCAACCGTCCTCGGCCTCCTCTTCCACGCCGCCGAGCACACTACCCGCCACGTCGGCCAGGCCATCACGACGGCGAAGATCGTCTCGGGGGATGACGCATGAGGCCGAACCGAGCGCGTTGCCTAACGGTATCCCTCGCGGTAATCACCGTGGCGTGCCGCGGTGGCGAGCGAGAGCGGGAAGTGCTCGCCCGGATCGAGCTGCCGCCGACCCCCGCCGAACACCGCGCAGGCGACTCACTGTTCACCGCCAACTGCGCCAGCTGCCACGGCCAATCGGCGCGGGGCTCTGATCTGGGCCCGCCGCTCCTTCACATCATCTACGAGCCGAGCCACCACTCTGACGCGTCGTTCGTCCTTGCCGCGCAGCGGGGCGTCGCCGCGCACCACTGGCGGTTCGGCGACATGCCGCCGCAGCCGCAGGTCGACTCCGCCGCCCTGCGAAAGATCATCGCCTACGTGCGATGGGCGCAGCGCGAGGTGGGAATAGACTAGACTGGCCCTTGAAACGCGCTGGATACGCGCGCTGGACGACCGCGACTCGAGATGCGTGGTCCCGCTAAGTCCGACGCTATTTCTTCTCGTGGACGATCTTCGCGAGGCCCAGTTGGCGAGCAAGCTGGTGAACGAAGAGCGGCATCCCCCGCAGGGAGTCAGCGAGGAACGTGTACTCGCGTCGCTCTCCCGACCGCGCGATGAACTCGCGATGCACCGCGCGCTTGTCCGGCGGCATCACGGGGAAGCGCCGCTCACGGCCGCGCTCGTCAGGCGCGACGAAGATGTCGTACACGCGCCAGTGCTCGCCCGCGTGATCCCGGAAGTAGACGCGGTGCTCGAAGATGAGAATGAGCGGAGAGTTCCTCCGATCCGGCTTCTCGTGCTCGCGCATCTATTCCGCGCTCCGCTCGTCGCGCCGCAGCGGATCGTGCGCGCGCGGAGAGAGGGCGGTCGGCTCCGCCACCTGGCATAGCATCTCGAGTTGCTCTGGAGTCAGGTGTTCCCATCCCGCGGGAACGGGCGCGAGCCGTCGTTTTTCGTCCCCCGACTCGAAGGTGAGCCAGCCCTCCTTCCAGGCCTCCGGAAGGGTCGTGAGCGCCGCGGACAGCGGGCGCGTGTGCCACACTCGCCACTGTTTTCCCACTCGATCCGTGAACTCCGCATAGGCCATAGGGGGCCGCTGGGTCCGCAAGCGACGCGCCTCATCACTCGAATCGCGTCCTATCCCTCACGGCCAAAATGTGATCTACATCACATATAGGCACCCATTGTGCAGTTTTCCTCGCTCGGTGATCTCACGAGGAGCCCAGGCCGTGGCGCACAGGGAATTCACCGATCTGCAGGGCCGACGGTGGGCGGTGTGGGAGGTGTATCCGCGAGTCGGAACGCGTCCCGTCCTGCCGGAGCTCGCTGAGGGCTGGTTGGCGTTCGAGTCATCCTGGGAGAAACGGCGTCTCGCGCCCATCCCTCCAGATTGGCTGGAGCTCCCCGCCGAGGCACTGCACAAGCTCTGTCGACAGGCGCTGTTCGTCCGCGAGCGTGGAGAGAGTGGCATGTGGCCTCGCTTCCCGGGATAGCGGAAAAGCGAACGCCTTGTACGCAACGAGGTTAAGTGACGATAGGGGTGGCCTGAGGCATGGACCCTGCGCATCCGCGAGCTGTCGAACCGCTGTCCAACCGTCGCTCACGCCGTTACCAATGTCCCGCACCGACCGCCGCGCCAGCCCGCACGGCAGATCGATAGAATCACGCGCCGCCGACATCGCGAGCCGTCTTCGCCCCGTCTGCCGGCACATGGGAGACGACGACCTCAACACGCTCGCTGCCGACATGGCCTCGATGCAAGGGCGCTTCGCCGAAATCGAAGCGAAGCACGCACGCCACGATCGCGTCGATCGGAGCTGCGAGGAACGGCTGAACGGCCATCTCGCGATCCCGGCCTAACGGGTCACGCTCGAAGCTCCAGAATTGTCGCTTTGCCTGAAGGCCGCTTTCCCTTCTCGGGCGTCAGCATCGTATTGTTACCCATGAACACTCTGGGCTGGGTTCACACCGTGGCCGCCGTCGCCTCACTCGCGCTTGGCGCCGCCATCCTCCTTCGCGCCAAGGGCACACGCAGCCACCGCCAGCTCGGCTGGGCGTACTTCGTCGGCATGGTGCTGCTCAACGTGACGGCGCTCGCGATCTACCGGCTCACCGGCAGCTTCGGACCCTTCCACATCGCCGCGATCCTGAGCCTTGCCAGCGTCACCGCCGGCGTCATCCCGGCCGTTAGGCGCCGGCCCGCCACCACCTGGGTCGAACGCCACTACTGGTGGATGACGTACTCGTACCTCGGCCTCATCGCCGCCGCCGTCGCCGAGGTCACCACCCGCGTTCCCGGAATCAATTTCTGGTGGACGGTGGCCCTCGCATCGCTGGCCGTGTTCGCGATCGGCGCGCCGATCATCAGGCGGCGCGCGCGACTGACTGTCGCGCCGTTCCAATCGTTAGGGCGGACCGCCTGATCGGTGACGATCGCGGCAGAAGGAGAAGCACCTACTCGTTACGGCCCCTGACGAGTGCCGGCAACAGCAATTCTTCCATGATCGTGTTGGGCGGCGTGTGCTCGTTGTTGTACGCGCTGCCGGTGAATACGATCACCGCGTCCAGCTCAGGCAGGATGTAGATCTTCTGCCCCCCGTTCCCGCTCGCGTTGAGCGCGTCGATGCGCCGGGTGCCCGTGGATGTCGCGACATCGAACGGCTGACGCCACCAGAAATACCCGTACCCACGGCTCCCCATTCGCGTCGCCGCCGCGGTGGATCGCTGCACCCAGTCGCGTGAGACGATTTGCTTGCCCTTCCACCGCCCTCCATCGCGGAAGAGCACGCCGAGCTTCAGCATGTCGCGCGGCCGCATGGACAGTTGAGCGAATGTCCCCACGTTCGACGAGTCGAGCACGAACGGCCAGCGCACGTCCGTGGAGCGGATGCCGAGCGGGCCGAAGAGGTATCGTTGCGCGAAGACCGGGAGCGGCTGACTAACTGCGCGTTCGACCATCCTCCCAGCCACGAAGACCCCACCCGAGCAGTACCGCGCGACGCTGCCCGGCTCGGCCGCCATGGGCAGGTCCATCACGGCCTTCACCCAGTCTGCGTGCTCGATCACGCGGCTCTCGTTGCCCGGCGAGCCTCCGTCCCAGTCGTCGCACGCGAGCCCCGAGCGCATCGTGAGGAGATCGCCTAACGTGAGCGTTCCCTTCCGCGGATCGGGATGCGCGTAGGCCGCCACGGGGCCGTACGGCAGCCTCGGCAGCACGCGCTCGCGCGCGCCCGCGAGCTTCTTCTGGTCCACCGTGATCCCGACGAGCGCGGAAACGACGCTCTTCGTGGCCGACCGCATCTGGTGTGGGCGCGTGTGGTCGTAGCCGTAGAAGTATTCCTCGAGCACCAGGCGCCCACGTCGATACACGAGCACTGCGTCGACGTCGGGGTACCTCCCGTCGAGAATGCGCGCGCCCAGCGACTCGGCCAGCGCACGAGTGAGTCCTGCGTCGGCAATGTCGCCAACAGCGAGCCCATCGCTCATGTCGGCCGGCCGACGGTATGCATACGGCGGGACGCGCCCATCGCGCCCGGGCAGGCGCGGAACGACTGACGCCGCCGTGAATCTGGTGACCGTGTCCTCGAGCCGGCTGAAGCGGATCCCGCGCTCGCGAAAGGCGAGCACCCATCCCTCCGCGTCGCGCTCGAAGGGAATCGTGTCGCCCACCCCATTGAGAAACCGGTCGTCGCCCAGGAATTGGAGCGGATACTTCGCTTCCTTGATCACCGCGACGAGCCGCGAGCCCGTCGCGGTTGGCGCCGCCACAACCTCGAGCGTGGTCCTTCCGTGGTACTCGTACGTCCCCACGTAGTCGACGAGGTCGCGCGTCTGCGCGCCCGCGCGCTCGGGGAATGCGAGCGCGGTGGCGACGCACATGACGCCGATAATGTGAGCGGGGAAGTGCTCCCGCATGCGGGATCTCTCCTGCCGGTGAGCGTGGGCTGACGGAGTAGCCGAACGTAAAGCTGACCCCTTGCACCCGCGGGCGCCACGCCGAGCCGTGGAGCGGCCTATTCGTGCCGAATCGCCTCGAGCGGGTCGATAGCGGCCGCGCGCCGCGCCGGCAGCCAGCAGGCAAAGAGGGCAACGACCAGCAGGGCGAGCGTCGCCAGCCCCATTGTGAACGGATCACCCGGGCTGACATCGTACAGGACGCTCGTTAGGGCACGGGTGCCGATGAGCGCCGCCGCCAGCCCCAGTGCCGAGCCGATGACGGCGTGCGCGAGCCCGCTGCTCACGACCAGGCGCACGATCCGGCGAGGGTCGGCGCCGATCGCCATTCGCACGCCGATCTCGCGCCGCCGCGTGCTCACCATGTACGAGAGCATTCCGAATACCCCCACCGCGGCGAGACCTAACGCTGCCGCCGCGAACGTGCCGAGCAGGGTCGCCCACTGCCGTGGCTGGGCCACGTACGCGTAGAGGCGGTCGTCCATCGACATCGCATCATCCAGCGGCACGGAGGGGTCGACCGACCGCAATGCCTCCCGCACCGGCCCGATGAGCTCGTCAGGCGCCGTTGCCGTCCTCACGTACAGAAAGAGCGTGCGCGGTGCGTTCTCCGAGACGGGCGAGTACATTGCGTCCAGCGGTCCGGCGGGTCCGGAGTAGCGCACGTCATCGACCACGCCCACGACCGTGGTCAGCGGACACTCGGTGCATCCGCCTCGCACCATTGTCTTCCCGAGCGCGGATTCGCGCGGGTAGTACTTGCGAACCCACGACCGGCTGACCAGCGCCACCGGCGCCACGCCGGTATCGCCCGGCGCGAACATGCGGCCCTCGAGCAGCCGCACGCCGAGGGTCGCGAAGTACCCGGCGTCGGCGAATGGCCAGGGGCCGTTAGGCTCGGCCGTGCCCGGCGCCGCTGGCCGGTCGATGAGATTGAAGTTGTCGTTGCTGGATCCGAAATCGTCGGGTGGCGTCGATGAGCCGAGCCCCACCGCGCGGACGCCCCCCAGCACGCGGACGCGTGGCAATGCGCGCGCCCAGTACCCCGCGATGGCCGTACTGTCGCCGTACTGCCCGGTGGGAAGGGAGACGCGGACCGTGAGGAGATTGCCGGGATCAAATCCGGGATCGACCCGCTGCATCCGGACGAAGCTCAAGAGCAGCAGTCCCGAAATGGCGAGAAGCGGCAGGGCCAGGGCGAACTGGGCGACGACGAATCCGCTGCGAAGCATACGCGTGCCGCGCCCGCCTCCGATCGCGCGGTCTCCGACGGACAGCCCGATATGTCCCTTTCTCAGCAGCATGATCGCGGGGTAGGTACCGACCACGATGCCCGCCAGGACGGCGACCGCCGCGGCGAAGAGCATGGCGCGGGCGTCGAGGCTCGACGCTGCGAGGCCCGGCATTGCCGGCCCGACCTCGACCAGCGCGCGAAGGGCGAAGTACCCCACGGCGATGCCGACGACGGCACCAGCCAGGCAGAGCAGGGCGCTCTCCGTCACGAACATTCGCACGAGCTGGAGGGGGCTGGCGCCGAGCACTGCTCGCAGCGACACCTCGCGCGAGCGCCCGATGGCTCGCACCAGCATGAGGCTCGCGACGTTCGCGACGCCGATGAGCAGCACCAGCGCGACTGCCGCGCCAAAGATGCGAAGCATGCGCGACTGCGTGGCGAGCGCGGCGGTGCGGATGGGGACGGCCTCGTAGCGCGCCATCCGGTCCCCCGCGGGCGACCACAGTGGGAAGACGCGGTCGCTGATCGCGCTGACGTCGCGCGTCGAGGACTCGAAGGTCGTGCCAGGCGTTAGGCGGGCGACGACCAACATGCCGAATGGCCCGCGACGCGCCGGCGTCGCGAGCTGAAGGGCGGGGAAGATGTCCGCCCGTAGGAGGAGCTCGTCACTCGGCGGCAGCACTCCAATGACCGTGTGGGCGAACCCGTCGAGGCTGACCTGCTGCCCGATCGCGGCCGCCGCGTTGCCAAGCGCGCGCTCGGCGAGAGCGTGGCTCACCACGGCGACGCGGTCGGCACCCACGGGCTCATCACGCGCCTCGATCAGGCGACCCGCGGCGGGGCGCACGCCAACCGCGCGGAAAAACCCGGCCGTCACTCGGCCGACCTGGACGCGCTCCGGATCGCCGCGAGCACGGAAGGCGGCCTCACCGCGTCGCATCGCGCCGACGGCGGAGAAGCTTCGCTGCTGTTCCTCGATTGCGCGGTAGTCGACCGTGGACAGTGAGGGAAATCCGCGGTAGAAGATGATGGTGAGGTCGTCGTGATTGGGATTGCGGAGCACGGCATTCACGGCGCTGAACACCGCCGTCGTCGACCCGATACCCAGCGCCAGCACGCCAACCGCCGCGAGCGTGAATGCGGGGCTGCGCGCGAGGCCGCGCACGGCCTGCCGCAGCTCTCTGACCGTGTGCTCGACAAACCCGACTCCGCGGGCATTGCGGTGTTCTTCCTGGTACCGCGTCAGGCCCCCGAAGGCGACGAGGGCGCGCCGGCGCGCCTCGTCCGGCGACACGCCCTCGAGCCGCGCGATCTCCGCGGCTTCCATCTCCACGTGGAGGCGCATCTCCTCGTCGACGTCCCGGTCGATGTCGTCGCCCCGCGTCAACGCGTCGAGTCGGCGCCCCAGGCGCCGCGTCCAGTTCATCGCCGCCTACGTTGCCGCCAGAACTTCGTCGACGGCGGCGGAGAAGCGGCGCCAGTACGACCGCTCGACAGCGAGCTGGCGCCGTCCATTGGGGGTGAGGGTATACACCTTCGCGCGGCGTCCTTCGTCGCTCGTTCCCCACTCCGCGGTCACCCAGCCCCGATCTTCGAGTCGGTACAAAGCCGGGTAGAGCGAACCCTGGCCGACCTCGAGCACATTGCCCGAGATCTGACGAAGGCGCTTCGAGATCCCCCAGCCGTGGAGCGGGCCGAGGACGAGCGCCTTGAGGATCAGGAGGTCCAGGGTTCCCTGGAGGAGGTCGGCACGGCTGGGCATGAATACGCTCCGGTGGATACCTTGTCATCCGACAATATGAATTGTGTTGTCGGATGTCAAGGTATTACGCGGAACGCGAGCTTCTGGTGGCCCTAGCGCGCTCCCGACATTGGGATCGCGACCTCCGTCATCCGCTGGAGCTGCCCGTTAGGCAGTACGACCTCGCCGTAGACCATGTAGGGGGAGTCTTCGGTCATATACCAGGTCGCGAGCAGCTTGCGATCGGCGTGCCGGTGCTCGTTGATCTTCCACGCCGTCACCCGCGTTCCCTCGACATCCACCGGAACTCTGCCGAGCACGCTGAAGACGCGAAGCTCTGAAGCGGCCATGTTGGGCCCCCACATGGGCGCCGTCATCACCGCGCCTTCCTTGACGCCCGCGGCAAGTGGGATGAGGTCGGACGCCGAGGCAATGAAGCCGGGCCGGTCGACGACGAGATCGACGGCACGCTCCGCCGAGTCGGGCGATACCTTCCGCGTCCCCCGCACGCGACGCCCATCCATCGTCAGCCGCGTGAACGTCCCTGCGCTCGAGCGCGCCGTGTAGGCGAGGGGCGCGAGCGTGCGCGCGTCATACGTCTGGAGAATCTCCCACCTCACCGTATCCCCACTGGGCAGAAACCGCGTTCCTTTCGTGACCCAGCGATGCACCGCGCGCCCCGCCGAATCGCCATGCGTGAGCTCATTCGTCCACTCGGCCGTTAGGTGGCCATCGCCCTCGCCGACGCGGACCCGCACCCGCGCAGCGTGTGGGGCGTAGATCGTCCCATTCACCTGCGGGGAGCCCACCTCCAGCCGGAGGGTGTCGGCATGGGACGCGGTTTGCGCAGCCGCTGGAAACGCCGCGACCGCGACGAGCACGAATGTCGTATACCACGGACGCTGCATGAGGACGGTCTCCTTTCGTGAAGATATTTGCATCTACCACGTTCGCGTTTCGAGGGAGCGTACGAGGGTGATGGCGCCTGGCATTGCGGCTCGGACCGCACGCTCGGTTCTCCCGCCGTCGCGTTCTCCCAGATGAAATGCTACGACCTGGCGCGGACGGATCCAGCGCTCGATCACGCGGCGATCGTCTCGGCTCAGCACAGCCCAGGATGGCAGGAGTGCCACGTCGATGCGGGCGGTATCGAGGCGGAAAGGAGCGAACGTCTGCTCGCTGATGTCGGCGTCCCCCACGTGGAGGACGCGTCGCCCTCCCAGCTCGACAATGTAGCCGACGTGCTCGACGCGCGGATGGCCGCCGTGTGGAAGCCCGAGCAGCTCGACGGTGATTCCGGACAAAACATCGCGCCGCCTCGCGCCGGCTTTCATCGTTCTCGCCAGGAGTCGCTCGGCGGGTAGGGCGCGGGCCGGAGCGTAGCCGCGCAGACTGTCGATCACTTGCTGCGAGGAGACGAGCGTCGCACGAGGATTGGCGTTCAGATGCGCCGCGACCGGCGCCGGGTGAAAGTGGTCCCCGTGCCGGTGCGTCACGAGCACCAGGTCCACCGAATCGAATGGGGGACGCGCGCGCCGCAGCGCTGCGAGCGTCGAGTCAGCCGGAACGGCGTAGCCGCGCTCGTACTTCAGAAAGAGCGCATCGATGAGAACTTTCTTGCCGCCAGCCGAGAGCATGACGCCCTCGTTGGCGAGGAACGTCATCGAAACCCCCTCGCGTTGCGCGGGCAGAGCGAACGCAGACATTGCCGCTGCAATCGCCCCTATGCCTGGGAGAAGACGAAGGCGAGGTCTCATGCCGACAATCCTCGCCTGGTCAGGCGGGCAGGCAAGAGACGTTACCAAACTCGAACACCGATCAACCGACGGCGCTCAGGTCGCCTTGCGCCTCACCGGAATAGCTTCTTCCTGCCCCCCTGTCGCGACGACGTCCGGCTGGGTGCCCTCGTTCAGCAGCTTCGACACGTACCTCTGCCCTTCGGAGATCCGCTCGACCTCGACGGCGATCGCATCGACGGAATTCTGCAGCTGGTCGATTCGCCCCGAAGACTCAGGCCCGCCGCGCGAGAACCTCGACCTCGCGCGCCTCCATCCGATCTGGTAGAGAATGATCCCGAGCAGCACGAACAGAATCGCCTCGCCCGCGATGACCGCCACCGCCTCCTCGCTGAACGTGGACATGTCCCACGGCTGCTCGGACGTCTCGATCAGCACGTCCGGCGAGGGCGGGGCAACGACGCCAGCCGAGACGGCTGCCGCGATGGCATCGTCCGCTTGCAGGATCTCCTGCTCGAGCTTGACGATGCGCTCGTCGAGCGCACCCAGGCGCGCGAGGAGGCCAGGGCGAGCCGCCGCCTCGGCGCCGTGAAGCTGGTCGGCGACTTCCTCGCGGCGTTCCGTCAGCGCCTCGAGCTGCGCCGCGATCTCCTGCCTCCGCCCCACCAGGGTGTGAATCTCGTGCTGGTCTCCCGGCACCTGAGGAGGAGCAGGGGGAGTGGGGGCTTCCTGTCTTCCTCGCCGCTGTGGACTCGCGTCGAGCATGGGCTCGTCTCCGCCTGATGAAGGTCTCATTCCCTACGGGTCCTGTGCGCTGCCCGATTCGGGCAAAGATAGTGCTTCCGGCCGGGACCGGCGCCCTGTAGACTGGACGGCAGCGCGAGGGGCGCATCCAGTCCGCGGAAAGGGCAGTGCCCACCCACAGCTCGTCCAACATAACGAACCTTCTTTCAGCCTGATCTCAGCGGACTCCAGGCGCGCATTGAAAGGAGATTCGTATGTATCCCAACCCGCAGGATGTCCTGCCCCTTCCGCCGCGTCCCAGCCTCGAGCAGTACCGCAAGCGCGCGAAGGACCTGGTACGAGCCCACAAATCCGGTGATTCGGGCGCGCTTCGCGCCTGGGCGGCGCAGTGGATCGAAGCCATCGCCCGCCTCCACGGGTGGGCGGAGAGCCGCAGGGGGATCGCTCGTTATGCGGACCAGCTCGAGCAGTTCGCTCGCGACACGCTATCGCGGGGTGGCCAGCTCGCGAACGCGCAGTTCATCATTGCGCGCGCCCACGGGTTCGAGAGCTGGCCAAAGCTCGCGAAGCATCTCGACGCGCTCGCGACGACGAGCTCGATGGTCGCGAGCTATGAGGCCGCGGCGGACGCTATCGTCGCCGGCAATCTGGATACGCTCGCCCGGCTGCTGCGCGACGACCCGGACCTGATCCGCGCTCGGTCTACGCGCGAGCATCGGGCGACGCTGCTGCACTACGTTAGCGCCAATGGCGTCGAGAACTACCGGCAGCGAACCCCCACCAACGCGGTCGCGGTCGCGACCACGCTCCTCGATGCTGGCGCGGAGGTCGACGCAGAGGCCGACATGTACGGCGGCGGGGCGACGACGCTCGGCCTCGTCGCGACGAGCGTCCATCCGCAGCGAGCCGGCGTCCAGCAGGAGCTCATGGAGATACTCCTGCGTCGCGGCGCTCGTCTCGACGCCGGAGCCGTGAATGCGTGCCTGGCCAACGGTCAACCCGAGGCCGCCGCGTACCTCGCCGACCGGGTGGCACGGCTCGATCTCGTGGAAGCCGCCGGCGTTGGCCGGCTCGATCTGGTCCGATCATTCTTCGACGCCGACGGCAATCCGAAGCCGGGCACAACGAGCGCACAGGTGAGCACCGCCTTCTCGATGGCATGCGGCTACGGCCGCGCCGCGGTCGTGGAATTCTTCCTGGCGAATGGCGTCGAGCCCGAGGTTCGCATCGACGCGTTCGGCCGCGGGCACACGGGGCTGCACGTCGCCGCGTTCGGCGCCCACGTCGAGCTCGTTAGGCTCCTGCTGCGCCATGGCGCGCCCGTCAATGTGAAGGATGAGACCTGGGGCACACCGCCGCTGGTCTGGGCACTCCACGCATGGAGCGAGGAGCCGATGGCTCCCCGCCGAACGCTACCATGAGGTCGTGGCGATGCTCGTTGCCGCCGGCGCGGAGGTGCGGCCCGACCTGCTCGAGGACGAGACCATCCGTAGCGATCCGAAGATGCTCGCGGCGCTCACGCGTTAGGTCATGAAAAAAACGATGCCCCCGCCGGCCTGGCCGACGGGGGCATCGCGTGAAACAGAGCGACTAGCGGCTACGACGAGCAGGCTGACGTGCTGGCTTCGACGCCGCGCGCTTGCCGAAGTTGTACGATACGCCGAGCGAGACGCTTTCCTCGCGGTTATCGGCGCCCATCGGGAGGCTCAGCATCGGACGAATCGTCCACACCGAGTTGAAGACCAACCCCGCGCCAAGATCAATGGCGAGGAAGGTCTCGCTGTCTTCGACGTTTTGGCCGCCCGGCGAGGACAGCGTGAACTTCGAGTTCACGATCGAGAGACCGCCCGTCGGGATGATCTGCATGTTCCCGGAGCGATGCGCGACCAGACCGATCAGCGCGCCGGCCGAGAACTGGAACGTCGACATGTCGGTGTTGCTGCCGGCGATGTTATCCGGGCCGAGGCCGATGCCAAGCGCCGCGACCGGGCAGATCTGGAAGCCCTGCTTCGCGGGGCGCATCTGATAGCCACCGCCGACGCCGATCGTCAGACCCGATTCATTGATGAAATCGTAGTCGTAGTTGGCGACCTGCACGCCGCCGTACACGCCGCGCGCATTGCCAACGTTCAGACCGACGCCGTACGCCGAGTAGTCGTCGTTCGAGAGGAACTGACCGCCGACTTGCATTCTGCCGGTGGTATATGACGCCGTCCCGGCGCAAAGCTGCGCATGCGCGGGGAGCGCGGCGATCAGCGAGAACGCCGCTATAATCGAGAGCCGACCGTACATGGGAGCCTCACGTCGAGAAAAGGGGCCGTAGGTAGGAACGCCGGTGTGGAACACCCTCCGGCGCTACCTTGTCGACGTCTCGACGTGCAACCTCGTAACGCGTTAGGTCGTCTTGCCCGACCCCGCGGGAACGCCTAACTCCTGGGCAGTCGGCTGCCGTGGGTGGCCGTTTCGGCCTCGACCGCCCGTGCCTTCGGGATGCTCAGCGACGTCCACCGCCCGGACGCCGAGATGCCGCGCGACGTACACGATTTGGCCTACGTGATACGCGGTGTGCGTCACAGATCGATTGAGCGCTTCGACCACGAGAAATTTCTCGCCACCAATGTGGACCGTGCGCTCGAGGTCGTCCGCGGTCAGCGCCTCGAGCGCGCGCAGCAGCATGTCCCACCCGTCGTTCCACCAGCCCAGGACTTCGGCGCGCGAAACGCGATCGTCTTCGACGAACTCGCTGTCGCGATCGCGGTCCGGCTTCTCCCCATCCGTCGTGAGGAAGTCGCGAAAGCGCGACCGCAAGTTGCCGGCGAGGTGCTTGACGATGATGGCGATGCTGTTGGAATCGGGATCGAGCTGGCGGTGAAGATCCGCGTCAGATTCCACCTGCGCGATCGCGCGCTCGCCCAGCTCCTTGTACATCCGGTACGTGCGTTGGAGATGCGTCAGGTACGCGGTACCGAGCGTGGTCTCCAATCAGCGGGCCTTTTCTTCGAGCGAGAGAAGTCGCTCCACGCCGATACCCTCGGCCTCGGCCTGGAAGTTCACCACGACGCGGTGGCGCAGCACCGACAGTGCCACGCCGCGCACGTCGTCGATGTCGGGCACCGACCGCCCATCCATTGCGGCCTTCGCCTTGGCGCCGAGGATGAGGTATTGGGACGCGCGGGGCCCCGCGCCCCAGCTCACGTACTTCTTGACGTCGGGCGTCGCCTCGGGCGCGTCGGGGCGGGTAGAGCGCGCCACGCGCACGGCATATTGCACGACCGTCGGCGGAGCGGGGAGCCGCCTGACGAGATGCTGCAGCTCGGTGAGCTGCGCCGCCGTCAGAACGGGTGACACCGTGGCCTCGACGTCGCCCGTCGTGGTGGTGACGATGCGCTCCTCCTCCTCGCGCGAGGGGTATCCCACCCGGAGCTCGAACATGAACCGGTCGAGCTGCGCCTCCGGGAGCGGGTACGTCCCTTCCTGCTCGATCGGGTTCTGCGTTGCCAGCACGAAGAACGGCTCGGGCAGCGAGAACGTCTGGCCGCTCGCCGTCACCGCGTGCTCCTGCATCGCCTGGAGAAGCGCCGCCTGCGTCTTCGGTGGGGCGCGATTGATCTCGTCGGCGAGAATCACGTTCCCGAAAATCGGCCCGCGCACAAATTTGAAGATGCGGCGCCCAGTCGCGTGCTCCTCCTCGAGCAGCTCCGTCCCGGTGATGTCGCTCGGCATCAGGTCAGGCGTGAACTGCACGCGTGAAAAGGCCAGATCGAGCGCCTCCGCCACGGTCTTCACCAGCAGCGTCTTCGCGAGGCCCGGCACGCCGACGAGCAGGGCATGCCCGCCGCTCAGGAGCGCGGCGACGAGGTTGTCGACCACCTCGTGCTGCCCGATGATGCGGCGGCCGATCTGATCCAGCAGCGCGCGCCGGGCGCGCGCCAATTGATGGAGCAGCTCGACATCCCGCGATTCCGCCCCTGCCGTCGTCCGTGCTGGTTGCGCCACGTGCGTCCCGTAGGTTGGGTCGCCCGAATTCTACCGAGGGAGGCGCGCCAGGTTAAGGGAGGGGCGGTAAGAGTGTCGAAAGGCGCTAGAGGCGCTAAAGGCGCTAAGGGCGCTGAGGCTAGCCGCCTCTAGCGCCTCTAGCGCCTCTAGCGCCTCTAGCGCCTCTAGCGCCTCTAGTCACACACCGGACACGGCCGCTCGATCGGTTGATACTCGAGCCGAATGCCCGGGACCTCGTGACCCGCCATCTCCACGACGCGTGATCGCGCCGCGTCCAGCCCGGCGGACGTCCATTCTTGCACCCGCATGTTGAAGCGGGTGAAGAAGACCGCGCGCTGACACGTCTCGGGCAGATAGAACGACGACAGCATGTTCAGAATGGATCTCTGCGGCGCCTCGCACTCCGAGCCGAGCGATTCGCGCGTGCTGCGTGCGCCACCATCGACCGAGAGATGTGCCGGTCCCCCCCGCTCGAACATGACACCGAAGGCAGGATCGAAAAGAATACGATCCGGGGGGAGCGCACCCAGCCCGTAGTACCGCATGAGCGAGAAAGTGCCGGTGTCGCTCATGATCGTGAACGAGACGACGCGCTCAACCGGTCCGCCGCGCCAGGCCACCAGGGTTCGTCCGACGAGAGGGTCAGGCGCGGTCGATAACATTCTGATCCCGCCCGCAAAGCCGCGTTCGATCTCGAGCGCCCAGTAGTCCTCCGTTACCCCGTCGATGGCGATCCGCACCCGCGCCGGCCGAACTCCGGCTCGCAACGCCAGCGCCGCCGCCTGCGATGCGCCCGCGCCGCTGCCGTCACCGGCGCGCCTTCGCGAAAGGCCGAGGTCATTGAAGCTGCTTGCGGCGAGTCGAAGGTCGACTGCGCCTGGGCCGGTCGAGCCGTCGCCGCAGGCGATGACCAGCGTGCCAAGGATGATGGGGGCGAGCCGACGACGCATGAGCATGGGGATCTCCGAGGAGGCTGTCGCTGACATTTGGACCCGCCTATCGGCTCGTCAAGTCACTGGAAGCGACTGCGAACTGAACGTCACAGGTAGCGTAGCAGGGGGTTGCGCGACTCGCGCTTCACGCGTGCGTACCAGCGGCAGGCGAGGTACAGAAGGCCGACCGCGACCGCCGTGACCAGATACAGCAGCCATAGGCTCCACTGATATCCGGCGGGCGCCGGGCTCATCCACATGGGATGATTCTCGAAAAGCCACGGCTCCACAGCGCCCGTTCTCGCGAGTGATACGCCGATCGCGAGGAGGTGAATCAGCGGGATGTGGAGCAGGTAGTAGAACATGGGCACGCGGCCAAATGTCTGGAGCGCACGCGTCACGCGATTACGCGGCCTGTCGAGAAATGGCAGCAACACGATCGCGGGACCCAACGTCATCAGAAGGAAGAGCAGCGACGCGGGATACTTCGACGTGTTGAGAAAGGACCGCAGCACAGGCCACCACCCCTCGGCCGCATTGCCATCCCACGGCCGAGGATCGCCGTACGCGTTCAGCGCTCTCAGCACTATGAACGACGCAATCGCCGCCGCGCCGATCTGGAGACAGACGCGTCTGCGCCGCTCGGCATCGAGCGCGAGCACGGCGCCGAACGCGTAACCCGCCGCCATGACACCAATCCAGGGAACGAGCGAGTAGAGGACTGCCAGCGGGCCGGTGTCGCCGATCTCGAACGCGAAGTAGCCAATCGCCCACGGTATGCTTCCCTGAAGCGACTCGAGGTTCGGACGGATGAAAGAGTCGGCCAGGTTGTGTCCGAAGATCATAACGAGGCCGAACGCACCGACGACCACCGTCGGCAGGAACACGAGCGCCGCGAGCGCGATCATGCTCCATCCGATCACCCAGATCACACCCAGCAGGATGTAGTTCGCGAAGTCGAAGTTGAACGTCCAGGCGAACCGAATGACGGTGAGCTCGAGCGCGATGAGGAACACGCCGCGCGCGAGGAGGAATTTTGCCAACGCTGGCTTGCTTCCCAGCTTCCGGCCGTGCAGAAAGGCCGCCGTACCGGCGAGAAAGACGAATACCGGTGCGACGAAATGCGTGATCCATCGGGTGAAGAAGAGACCGGGCGTGGGACCGCCAGCAGGGACCCCGGCGTACACGCGCACGTGATCGATCGCCATGAGGACGACGGCGATTCCACGAAGCACGTCGACCGACGCGATCCGTTCGGTGGCGCGAGCACTCGTTGAACGCGGTGATACGTCGGCGTTGAATGCGGCGCTGCCCGACGCAACGGCGGGGGGAGTCGTCATGTCGTCGGTCCCGGAGGAGGTTTGCGCTGCACGACGGCGACCACGTTACCGCCGCGATCGCGCGGGGGGAAGACGACGAAGGCCGCCTCTCACTGGGCGGCCTTCATTCTTTCAATCGCCTTACGCGCGTCAGGGCAGCGCGAACTCGGCTTTCTCTTCCAGCGGGTGGCTCCGGCTCGTCAGCTTCGCGACGACGGTGAACTTTCCCTTCTTGCCGGCCGGATCCCAATCTTCTTCCACCTTCATCGTCTCGCGCGCGCCGAGCATCTTCGTTTGCATCGCCGACGTGAACATCCGCTCGCCGGCCCAGCGCCACACTTCGCGTCCGGTCGAATCGATCACGACGAAGTCGTGCGTCTGCGAGCTCGGAAAGCGCAGCTCGATCCCTTTCTCGCTGTTGTTCGTGACGTGGAACGCGAATTGAACGCCGCGCTCGACCGACACGTTGAGCGATGTCGCGAGCACCTTCCCGGTGTTGTCCGACGCGTGCGACGTAGTAGCAGAGGTTTCGTTCGAGTGGGCGCGAGGGCCGCAGGCCAGGACGAGGGCGCCGGCGCAAAGCAGCAGGACGAGAAGGCGGGAACGCATTGTCAACGGACGGGGACAGAAGAGGGCCGGGTCGGTGGCCACCGGTCGCGTCGGTGGCGGAAGAGCCGGCAAACTTATCAACACCAGGACGATACTTCAACCCTGGGGTAACGCGTAAGTGTAAATGTCACCGAAACTTGGTGAGAGGTCACAAATCTGCGGTGTCTGTTCGGTTTGGATTTCTAATGAGCTTGCGAAAAATTTCACAAGCACTAGCTTTCTCGCCATGAACGAGGAGCGCGAGCACCACGACCCCAAGCGCTCGCCGCCTCACGGCGGCACCTCCGGCGCCGCCGTGGCCGGGCTCGGGATGCAGTTCGTCGTCGCGATCCTCCTCTTCCTGTTCCTGGGCAAGTGGCTCGACGAGCGGTTCGGCACCACCCCGTGGCTCCTCATGGCCGGTGTCTTCCTCGGCGCCGGCGCCAGCTTCTACAGCATTTATCGACGACTCATGGCTGACCAGAAGCGGGAAGACGAAGCCCGCAAACGCCAATGAAACGTGTGCTCGCCTTTGCGGCCCTCGCCGCCGCCCTCACTGCCAGCACCGCCGCGATCATGACCATCGTCTGGTCGACGCCGGCTGAGGAGCGCGCGATCTGGCTCAGCGCCGCCATTGCCTTCGTCGTGCAGATGCTCGCGTTCGGCGTCGCGACCCTCGTCAGGCGCGACCAGGTGATGGTCGGCTGGGGACTCGGCGCCCTCATGCGGCTCGTGACCCTCTCGCTCTACGCGCTCGTGTTCGTGGGCCCGCTCGGCCTTCCGGCGACAGCGGCGCTCGTCAGTCTGGCGATGTTCTTCTTCCTCTCGACGCTCGTAGAACCCCTCCTGCTCGCTCGATGAGATTCGGACTCTCCCTGGCCGCCGCGCTCCTCCTGAGCGCCTCGCTCACTGCTCGCGCAGGAGCACGAAGCTCAGGCGCGGCCGGACGTCGATTCGATGGTCTCGGCCAAGGTCGCCCAGGAGATTCAGGGGCACGCGCCCGAGGAGCAGCACGCAGGCGAGTCGGAGGCGTCGCATAACGTCGACATCATCACGCCGCACATCAGCGACTCGCACCACATGGAGTGCCCGGCGTCGTGGAAGATCTGGCAGGCGCGCGAGTGCCACCTGCCGGAGTGGGAGCCGATCCACATTGGCGAGCTTCGACGCTCGACCTCTCGCCGACCAAGCACGTCGTCATGCTCTGGCTCGCCGCGATCCTCACCTTCGTGGCCCTTTTCTTCGCCGGTCGCGGTGCACGTCGGTACCAGGCAGCGGGCCGGGCGCCGAAGGGTTTTCCGAACGCGATCGAGGCCGTGTCGCTCTACATGCGGAACGAGGTGATCATGCCGAACGTCGGCCACCACGGCGAGCGGTATGTCCCGTTCATCCTGACGCTCTTCTACTTCATCCTGTTCGCCAACATGCTCGGCCTCGTCCCGTACGGCTCGACGGCGACGGGCAACATCTCGGTGACGGCGACGCTCGCCATCCTCTCGTTCTTGATGGTCGAGTGGGCAGGCATCCGGACGTTAGGCAGGGGGTACATCAACACGATCGTCTACTGGCCGCACGACATGCCGCTGGGAATGAAGCTGCCGATGACGCTGATCATGACCCCGGTCGAGATCATCGGAAAGTTCACCAAGCCCTTTGCGCTGGCGATTCGTCTCTTCGCGAACATGACCGCGGGTCACGTGGTCGTGCTTGCGCTGGTGGGCCTCATTTTCACCTTCGGTAGCTGGTGGGTCGCAGGCGGCCCGTTCGTGATGGCGCTCGCGATCATGATGCTCGAGCTGTTCGTGGCATTCTTGCAGGCGTTCATTTTCGCCGTGCTGACGAGCGTGTTCATTGGACAGATCCGCGAAGGGGCGCATTGAGTTGGGTTTCGCCAGGGTTATGGAACCGCAGATAGCCGCAGAAAGCCGCAAATGCTTCGCTGCGCCCGGGACAGGTCCATGCGAGGTAAAGTTCCCGAAGTTCTTTGGTTACACCTACGCGAAAATCAGGTTCGTACGCCCGGGGCCATTTGCGGCCTTCTGCGGCCATCTGCGGTTCCATAACCCCTGGCGGGTAGAGCTTGAATGAACAGCACGAGGGACGCACGCTCCACCCCTCGCGTCGTGTACGCGGCCGAACGGTCGCGGAAGCCCGTTGAGACCCGGGTCTCGCTGACGGGCAGCGCTGGTGGGATCGGCGCGGAGCGCTGACACATAACGAGTTTTCCCGGAGCACGAGATGCAAGTCTTCGCAATGTTGCAGGCCGCGACCACGTACTCGGTCGAGTACAGCGGCGCGTGGGCGATGTTCGGCGCCGCCGTCGGGGCGGGACTCGCCGTCATCGGCGCGGGCATCGGTATCGGCCGCATTGGCGGCTCGGCCACCGAGGGCATGGCGCGTCAGCCCGAGATGGCCGGTCGCATCCAGACGGCCGCGCTGATTCTCGCGGCGCTCATCGAAGGCGCGACGCTCTTCGCGATCGTCGTCGCATTCCTGATTCAGGGCAAGTTCGTTTTCGGCTCGTAAGGCACAGGCGCCGACGCGGCCCGGGCCGCGCCGGTGCTCTCCCTACTCTCATGGGTACTGTCATGCTGCGGTTGTTCTCGATCCTGACGCTGACGTTCGCCGCGCTTCCCGCCGCTGCGCAGGAAGCGGCACAGGAGAAGCCGCGCGGGCTGCTCGACCCGCACGCCGGGCTGATGTTCTGGACGCTGCTCATCTTCGTCGCCCTCTGGCTGCTGCTGCGGAAGTACGCCTTCCCGGCGATCTTCGCCGCGGTCGAGGCGCGCGAGAAAGCGCTCGAGGAGGCGATCGCGTCGGCGAAGCGCGACCGTGAGGAAGCGGCGAAGTTACTCGAGGAGCACCGCCGTCAGATCGACGCCGCCCGCGCCGACGCCCAGCGGCTCATCGCCGAGGGGGCGAAGGCGGGCGAGAAGATCCGCACCGAGATGGTCGAGGAAGCGCGCCACCAGCAGCAGGAGATCCTCGACCGCGCCCGCCAGGAGATCGGCGCCGAGCGGGATCGCGCGATCGCGGAGCTGCGTCGTGAGGCTGTGGATCTGGCGATCAGGGGCGCGAGCAAGGTCATCGAGCGCAACCTCGACGACGAGACCAACCGCAAGATCGTCGAGCAGTTCCTCGGCGACCTTCAGAAGTCGGAGCGCTGATGCGCGACTCGACGATCGCGCGCAGCTACGGCGAAGCGCTGCTGTCCCTGGCCACCAAAGCCAAGGATCTGACGGGGTGGGGGACGATGATCTCCGACGTCGCCGACGCGATCACGCGCGACGATCGGCTGCGTCTCTTCCTGGAGTCCCCGCGCGTCTCCGTCGATCAGAAGAACGACGTCATCGCCAAGGCGTTCCAGGATCGGATGCCACGTCTCTTCGTGCGCTTCCTGCAGTCGGTGATTCGCCATCGCCGTCAGGCGCTCATTCCCGAGATTGCGATTCAGTACCACGCGCTGGTGGATGAGATCGAGGGCCGCGTGCACGCGCAGGTCACGGTTTCGCGCGAGCCCAACGCCAAGCTCGAGAAGACCGTGATCGACCGGCTGTCGAAAGTCCTCGGCAAATCCGTCGTGCCGCATTTCAGCGTCGACGAGAGCATCCTCGGCGGCACGATCATCCGCATTGGGGACACCGTGATGGACGGGTCGGTGAGGCGGAAGCTGCGGAGGCTGCGGCAGAAGATGATGGCGGGAACCTGACCGAATGCGGAATTCGGAATGCGGAAGGATGACGTATCCGCATCCCGCATTCTGCATTCGATTATCGTCGCTCCGCTCGATCCTGCACGAGGATCGCGACGACCATATACAGCCCGATTAGGGCAGCGATGATGAACCCCATGGTCCCCAAAGTTCTGCGATGGGGAAGCAGCATCGCGCTCGCGACGACGACGCCGCCCAGGACGAGGCCCGAGAACACGCGGTTGGCGATCTTCTGCATCCCGCGCAGCAGGAGATGAACCTGCGGGGACTCCAGCTTGATGGCGAACTCGTTGGCCGCGAGCTTCTGCGTCAGCAGGTCGAGACGATGGGGGAGCGCGCTGATCAAGTCTGACGTCTGCGTTGCGACCTGAAAGACTCGACTGAGCGACATCTCCCGCTTCGCCCGCTCGTTCGCGATGCGTGACGAGAACTCGCGGATCGTCGAGATCGGCGAGAACGTGGGGTCGAGCGAGCGCGTGACCGCGTCGAGGTTGAACAGCGCCTTGGCGAGCAGCGTGAGCTCGGCGGGCAGCATGAGGCCGTGCGCGAAGGAGATGTTGAGCATCTCGTACAGCAGCGTGCCGGCCTCGATCTCGCCGATGTCGAGATCGTAGTTCCGGCCGACGAGCGATGCGACTGCCGCGCACGAACTCCTGACGGTCGAAGCGCTCGCTCACGTGCCCGATCTCGATCAGCGTCTCGGCGGCGTCGTCTCCCTTGTTCTCGGCGATGTCGAGCAGCAGCCGGACGATCTGGTCGCGCATCGTCGTCGACAGGCGCGCGGTCATGCCGAAGTCGATCATGGCGAGCTTCGGCTCGTCGGGTGACGGGATTGCCGGCGCCTCGTCCTTCGCCTCCTTACGCGCCTCCTGCTCCATCTTCGAGAGCGGCGTGACAGCTGGACGCGGCTCGGCGCGCCGGTTCGCCGGCAACCACCTCGGCCGGTGTCCACGGGTTGTCGCTGCCCGGCATTACGACGAAGACGTTCCCGGGATGCGGGTCGGCGTGGAAGTGGCCGTCGATGGTGATCTGCTTCAGGTAGCCCTTGGCGAACTCTTCGGCCAGCGCGCCGAAGTCGTGCTCGACGCGCGACAGCTTCGGAATGTCGTCGATCTTGATGCCACGAATGCGCTCCATCGTGAGCACCTTCTCCGAGGTGTACGCTTCGATGACTCGCGGGATGAGCAGCCGCGGGATACCCGGCGAGCTCCCGGCGAAATGCCGCCGCGTTCCGTGCCTCGACCCGGTAATCGAGCTCGTCGAGAAGCGCCATCTCGAGCTGCTGAATGATGCCGACGAGGTCGATGCGCTGGCCAGCGCGCGTGTGATCGGCGAGGAAGCGCGCGAACTCACGGAAAAACTCGATGTCGTCGGCGAGCGACTCGCGAATGCCAGGACGCTGCGACTTGACGACGACGGCCCGCCCGTCTCGCAGCGTTGCTTCGTGCACCTGACCGAGGCTGGCGCTCCCCAGCGGCTCGGGGTTGAACTCACCGAACAGCTTGCTGATGCGGGCGCCGAGCTCCTTCTCGACGGTCTCCTCGACCACCGAAAAGGGGAGCGGATCGACATCGTCCTGAAGGTGCTCGAGCTCCCGGATGTACGGTTCGGGGAGAAGGTCGGGGCGGGTGGACAGCACCTGTCCGAGCTTGATGTACGCCGGACCGAGCTCGACGAGGCGCTTGCGGAATGCGCGAGCACGCTCGATGACGCCGTCACCATTCCCCGACGGCTGCTGCCTCGGCTTCCTCCGCCGCAAGCCCTTCGATCCCTTGTCGTTTGGCGAAGTCTTTCAGGCCGTAGCGCGTGAACAGGCCGACCGTCGCGGCGAGGCGCGGTAGATAGCGGGGGGACAGGAGCATGACGGCGGGGAAAGCATATTTCGTTCCGGTTGCGCCTGCATGCTGAGCCCCGTGATATTCCCGAGCACCGCGCCAACTGCAGACGTCAGAAGCAGAAGATCAACGTCCGCAGACGTCAGGGATCAGACGTCAGGGGTCAGTGGTCAGAAACTTCGATCGCGCAATACCCTGACGTCTGATCCTGACGTCGGCGGACGTTGATCTCGCCCGCCAAGAGGAGTTCAGATTTGAGCGGCACATCCCCGGTGAAGCGCGTCTTGAAGCCTTGGGGTTACGAGATCATCTGGGCGCACACCGACCGCTACGTCGGCAAGGTGCTCCACATCAAGGCCGGGCATGCGCTCTCGGTGCAGTATCACAACCAGAAGGACGAAACCGTCTACCTGCTCAAGGGCGAGATGAACTACTGGGTCAAGCTCCGGCGACGAGCTCGAGGATGTTCGCTTGCGCGAGGGCGACGCGTTCCGCATCACACCCGGCACCGTGCACTACATGGAAGCGATCACCGACTGCGACATCCTCGAGGCGTCGACGCCCGAGCTCGACGACGTCGTGCGACTCCAGGACCGCTACGGACGCGAGGGGACGAGCGCGCCATGAAAGTGATCATTCCGCTGGCGGGGAAGGGCACGCGCCTTCGGCCCGCACACGCACATCACGCCGAAGCCGATGCTCAAGGTCGCCGGCAAGCCGGTGATGGCGTACATCCTCGACGATCTCGAGAAGCTCGGCAACGTCGAGCAGATCATCTACATCACCGGCCATCTCAAGGAGAAGGTCGAGGAGTACGTCGCGCGCGGAGTTCGACTTCCCCGCCGTATTCATCGAGCAGAAGGTGCAGGATGGCACCGCCGGCGCCGTCGCGCTCGCGCGCGGCCACGTCGACCAGCCGGTGCTCGATCATCTTCGTCGACACGATCTTCGACGCCGACCTCTCGGTCATCAAGACGACCGACGCCGACGGCATCATCTGGGTGAAGGAGGTCGAGGACTACCAGCGCTTCGGCGTCGTCGTCACCGACACGCAAGGCAACATGACGAAGATCGTCGAGAAGCCGACGACGCCGATCTCGAAGCGCGCCAACATCGGGCTGTACTACATCAAGAACTGGAAGCTGCTCTACGAAGGCATCGAGTGGGTGCTCAAGCAGCCCAAGAACAAGGGCGAGTACTATCTCACCGATGCGTTCCAGTACATGATCGACAAGGGCGCGAAGATCCGGGTGATCGACGTCGAGGGCTGGTACGACGCCGGCAAGATCGACACGCTGCTCGAGACGAACCGCGCGATGCTGGAGAAGGGAAGGGCGCAGCGTCCGGATGCGACCGACGGGTGTACGATCGTCGATCCCGTCTACATCGAGGAGGGTGTCACGCTCCGACGGTCGAAGATCGGGCCCAATGTCACGTTAGGCGCGGGCTCCGTCGTCGAGGACTCGGAGCTCAAGCGACACACTCGTTGGACAGAAGTCGAAGATCATCCGTTCCGTGCTGCGGAATTCGCTGGTCGGCGACGAGGTGCACGTCGAGGGTGTGCAAGGTGAGGTCACCGTCGGGGATCACTCCGAGGTGCGCGGGGCCCAAAGAGCGTAACCACAGAGGCACAGAGGACACAGAGGAAGACCCGCACTGCAAAGCGCTTTGCAGTGCGGGTTTTCCTCTGTGTCCTCTGTGCCTCTGTGGTTATGCTCTTGCGCCCCTACACGACCAGCCCTGCCGCATTCACCACCACACCCAGCGCCCGACTCAACCCAAGAGTGCCCTCGGTGTTCTCGAACCACTCCCCGGGCGTGTGCGCATCCCCGCCACGTCCGCCCGCACCGATCGCTACGGCGGGGATGCCGAGGCTGATCGGGATGTTGGCGTCGGTCGAGGCGATCGCGAGCTCGGGGTTCCGACCGATGAGGCGCGTCGCCTCCATGGCGGCGAGCACGAGCGGGTGATCGACCGGCGTTTCGCCACCCGGTCGCTCGCCGATTACCTCCACGGTGTACGTCAACGGTATCGCGCCCACGGCCCGCCGCGCGTTTTCCTCCATGGCGCCCGCTGCGGCGGCTTCACGCACGTCGCGATCGAGGCGCGAGATCATCGCCGGCTGACGCTGACCGCGCGTCCACCTCGAGCCACGCGCGGTCGGGGATGGAGTTCACGGAGATGCCGCCTCCGATGCGTCCGACCGACAGCGTCGTGCGCGGCGTCGTCGGAAGGACGAGTCGCGCGAGCCGCGCCGTCGCGACCGCCGCGGCGTGCACGGCGTTAGGCACTCCGAACGCCGTCCAGCTGTGCCCGCCCGGTCCCTCGAAGGTCAGTCGGTAGCGGCGAGACGCGAGAGCACGATGAACGATGCGCTCGTCCCCCGCGCCGTCGAGGATGACCGCCGCCGCCGCATCGCGTCCCTCGTGCGCGAACAGGTGCTTCGCGCCGCGGAGATCGCCGGCGCCTTCCTCACCGGTCGTGCCAATGAAATCGACGGGACGCTCGGTCGACCAATGTCGCGCCGTCGAGCGCGGTAGCGAGGGCCAGCATTGCCGCCACGCCGCGCCCATTGTCGCCGATGCCGGGTCCAGCGAGGCGGTTCCCGAGTCGCGCCACGCTGACGCGCGTCTGACGCGGGAAGACAGTGTCGAGATGTGCGCATACGAGCACCGCGGGGCCATCCGTCCTCCCGCGCCGTCGTCCGATCACATTGCCCGCTTGGTCGATGCGTACGTCGCTCAGCTTCAGCGCTTCGAACCGCTGGGCCACCCACTGCGCCCGCTCATTTTCTTCGCCCGTGGGCGCGGCGATTTCCGACACCGCGATCTGCTCGAGCACGATGTCCTGGTCGCGTGACGCGAGCTGTAGCCGCGCCTGCCGAAGGGCGGGGTGGTGCCAGAGCTGCCGGAGCATGGAGTGAATCTAGGCGCTAGGGGCGCTAGAGGCGCTAGAGGCGCTAGGGGCGCTAGGGCGCTGCAAGCCTGACGCAGCGCCTCTAGCGCCCTCTAGCGCCCTTAGCGCCTCTAGCGCCCGCCTTCTAGATTCTCTCCATGCGCGAACAGGACCTGATCCACGATTGGAACCAGCAGGGCGCCCCGTTCGACTGGGGAGCTTGCCACGTCGAGCTCAACGACGAGACGCTGCGAGACGGGCTGCAATGCCCGTCGGTGACCGACCCGGTCATCGACGACAAGAAGCGCCTGCTCCACCTGATGGTCGACCTCGGGATCGCGTCCGCTGACATCGGTCTCCCCGGCGCCGGACCACGCGCCCGCGCCGATACGCTGGCGCTCGCCAAGGAGATCGCCGCCGCCGGCCTCGACCTCGAGGCGAACTGTGCGGCCCGAACGGTCATCTCCGACGTCGAGCCGGTTGCGCGCATCTCGCAGGAGGCCGGCATTCCCATCGAGGCGGCGACCTTCATCGGCTCCTCGCCGATTCGCCAGTACGCCGAGGACTGGACGCTGGAGAAGATGTTGCGCGTGAGCGAGGAGGCGGTGACGTTCGCCGTGGGTGAGGGGCTGCCGGTCATGTTCGTCACCGAGGATACGACGCGCGCCGCGCCCGACACGCTGAAGGCGCTCTACGGCAACGCGATTCGGTGGGGCGCCCGGCGGCTCTGTCTCGCCGATACGGTTGGGCACGCGACGCCCGATGGCGTGCGTCGACTCGTCCGGTTCGTACGCGATGAGATCATCGACCCCAGCGGCGAGGACGTGAAGCTCGACTGGCACGGCCACCGCGACCGCGGACTCGGGCTCGCCAACTGTCTGGCGGCGATCGAGGAGGGGGTCGACCGCGTGCATGGGACCGCGTTAGGCATCGGCGAGCGTGTCGGCAATGCCGAGATGGATCTCCTGCTGATCAATCTCAAGCTGCTCGGCGCGCACCGGCACGACCTCAGCAAGCTCCCCGAGTACTCGCATCTCGCGTCGAGCGCTTGCGGCGTCCCGATTCCGCCCAGCTACCCCGTGCTCGGCGACGACGCCTTTCGCACCGGAACTGGGGTGCACGCCGCCGCGATCATCAAGGCACGAAAGAAAGGGCACGCCTGGCTCGCTGATCGCATTTACTCCGGAGTGCCCGCCGGGGATTTCGGCCTTGCGCAGCGCATCGAGATCTCGCCCGTCTCGGGGCTCTCGAACGTGAAGTGCTGGCTCGAAGAGCACGGCTACGATCCCGCCGACGATGCCCTCTGCCAACTGCTCTTCGATGCGGCCAAGCGGATGAATCGCGTGATCCGCGATGACGAGCTGCACGCGATGATCGGCGAACAAAAACGGCAGCCCGCGCGGGCGTGAGCGAGCCACTCGCCGACGTTCTCGAGGGGTACCTCGATCTCCGTTGGCGTATCAACCCGGTCGAGGGCACGTACGTCGGCCGGCAGGAATTCGACCCCGAGCTCCCGCGCTTCGACCCCGCATCGCTGCGCGAGTACGCCGCTGCGCTGCGGTCGTACACGGCGAGTCTCGAGGAGGTCGAGGCCGCCTCCCTCGACGACGAGATCGACCGGACCGCGACGCTGCACGCGGCGCGTCATGACCTGCTGATCCTCGAGCGCGAGAGGCCGCACGCACGCAATCCGACGCATGCGCTCCTCTATGCACTGAACGGCATCCATCTGCTCCTCGCGCGGCAGTCTGGCGATCCGGCGCGTCGCGGGGCGGCGCTCCTGGCGCGGGTGCAGGCCATGCCGCGTTTTCTCGACGAGGCCGCCGCGGCGCTGACCGAGCCGCTGACCGTGTTTCTCGATACGGCGCGAGCCATGATCGCGGGCGGGGTCTCGCTGCTTCGCGATGGGCTCGGGAAGGTCAATCTTCCCGTCGATCCAATTGCGCTCGCCGAAGCGCGCGACACGGCGGTGGATGCGCTTCACCGTTTTGGAGATGCGCTTGCGCTCCTGGAGCCGACCGAGGAAGGGAACTTCGGGTTGGGGCGTGAGCTGTTCGACCTCAAGCTCCACACCGCGCACATGATCCGTGAGAACGCCGACGAGCTCCTGCGCTTCGGCGAGCGATTGCGCGCCGAAGCGATTGCCGAGCTCGAGCGTCTCGCGGCCGAGCTTCGTCCCGAATACGCCGTGGCGCGACGTCGTGCGCGTCCTGCGCGAGGACACGCCGACCCGTGACACGGCCGTGGACGAGTATCGAAGCGCGATGCGGGCGGCGCTCGACTTCACCGCCGAGCGTGGGCTGGTCACCGTCCCCGAGGGAGAGCTCGTCGTCGCGCCGACGCCCGACTTCCTTCGCGCCCTCATCCCGTTCGCCGCCTACCAGGGACCGGCCGCCTTCGACGGCGATGCGCGTGGTACCTTCTTCGTCACCCTGCCGCAGCCTAACGAGCCATGGCGGCTGCACTGCCGCGCCGAGCTGCCCAGCACGGCGCTGCACGAGGGTATTCCCGGCCACCATCTCCAGATCGTGACGGCGTGTACGCTGCCGCGGCCGGTGCGACGCGTCCTGGCGAGTCCGGCGTCGCAGGAGGGCTGGGCGCTGTACTGCGAGAACCTCATGGCCGAGCAGGGCTTCATCAGCGATCCCGCCGCCCGCTTCTTCCAGGTGCACCACCTGCTGTGGCGCGCCCTGCGGGTGATTCTCGACGTGTCGCTGCACACGAAGGGCATGACGGTCGACACCGCCTCGGCGATCCTGCGTGACGAGCTCGGCCTCGAGGAGGGCGCCGCACGCGCGGAGGCCGTTCGCTACTGCGCGTTTCCCACCTATCAGCTCTGCTACGCGGTCGGCCGTCGTGAGATCCTGCGCCTGCGCGACGACGCGCGCGAGGCGCGCGGCGCGATGTTCTCCCTGCGCGCCTTCCACGATGAGCTGCTGTCGTACGGCGCGCTGCCGACGCCCCTGGCGCGGTGGGGGATGGGGCTGGCGTGAACGCACCTTGACGTGTGAGGCCCGCGCTCGGTCGAAACGTCCTCGCCCTGGCCGCGGTGAGCTTCTTCACCGACGCGTCGAGCGAGATGATCTATCCGCTCCTCCCGCTGTTCCTGACGGCGACGCTCGGCGCGAGCGCCGCCTTCGTCGGGGCTATCGAGGGAGCCGCGGACTCCGTTTCCGCACTGCTCAAGCTGGCGAGCGGGTGGCTGTCCGATCGCACCCGGCGACGCAAGCCGCTGGTCGTCGCCGGATATGCGCTCGCGTCGGCCGTTCGCCCGCTCGTGGCGATCGCGCAGACCGGGGCGCACGTGCTCCTCATTCGAGTGACGGATCGCGTGGGGAAGGGGATTCGCGGGGCGCCGCGCGATGCGCTCATCGCCGATTCGGTCGATCCCGCACTGCGGGGACGGGCGTTCGGGTTTCACCGCGCCGCAGACCACGCCGGCGCAGTGATCGGTCCACTCATCGTGTACATCCTGATGTCGCGGATGGGGGTGGGCGTCCGCACGATCTTCTGGCTGGCCGCGATCCCCGCCGCGGTCGCCGTGATCACGCTGATCCTCGGTGTTCGTGAGCCCCGCCCAGCGCCTCCAGCGCCTCCAGCGCCTCTAGCGCCTCTAGCGCCTCCAGCGCCTCTCAGCACCTTTGGGTCGTCGCTTCTTCGCCTACCTCGCGGTGCTGCTGCTCTTCACGTTAGGCAACTCGACCGACGCCTTCCTCCTGCTCCGCGCGACTGAGCTCGGGGTGGGCGCCGCGCTTTTGCCGGTACTCTGGGCGATGCTGCATCTCGTGAAATCGCTCTCGAGTACTCCCGGCGGCATTCTCTCCGACCGGCGCGGACGCAAGCCGGTGATCGTCGCCGGGTGGATGGTCTATGCTCTCGTCTACCTGATGTTCGGTCATGCCACCGACGCGTGGCACATCTGGGTGCTGTTCGCGATCTACGGAGTGTACTTCGGGCTCACCGAGGGCGTCGAGCGTGCGCTCGTCGCCGACATCGTGCCCGCCTCGCGACGAGGCGCAGCCTTCGGCTGGTACAACCTCGCCATCGGACTCGGCGCACTCCCGGCGTCGGTGATTTTTGGAGCCATGTACGATCGCTTCGGCGCGTTCACCGCCTTCAGTGTCGGCGCAGCGGCCGCGATGCTGGCGAGTATCGGCCTGTGGATCGTCGTTCCGAGCGCTACATCTCCGGCACGAACATGATGTGCGCCTTGGGTGTCCCGGCGCCCATGATCCAGGGTGTTCCGCGCGCGGGCTTGTCGGAGAGTCCCGTCGTTTGCGATGTCGCGAACGGGATGTAGACGACGAACAGCCTGCGCGCGCCATTGGCGGTCAGCGCCGTCGCGTCGAGGGTGCTCCAATCACCGGTGAGCGAATAAAGCGACGCCGGGCCCTTGGGAACCGCGAGCTGCCCCGCCTTGATCTCACGGAAACGCGCGCTGTCGACCGCGTCTCCATTCACACCGCTCGTGCGAAGTGCACGCCCACGCGCCATGAACGGCTCGAGCGAGTTGTGGTAGCAGGCGACGTGAAAGCGCGACGCGGTCTTGTTGGGCGCCAGGCACGTCATGTCCCCCGTTCCCTTGCGCAGCGGGGCGAGCTTTCCGTCCGTTCCGTAGCCGAGCACCGTGGCGCCAGCGCGCAAGTCGTTGGGAAGCGGAAGCACCGCGACCGTGATCTGCTGCTCGACGGTCAGGCTCGGGGCCGTGGGAGTCGTGGTCGCTTCTTGCGCGGGAAGGGTGAGTGCCCACAGGACCAGCACGCATGAAACCCGCAATCCGCATTCCGCAATCCTTAACAGCATTTCGCCCCCGGTTTCGAATATCGATCGTCGAGCCGCGCGCGCTCGAACTCGGCGCGCGACATTGGCTCGCGCTGCGGATGGTGTCGCGCGATGTGTGCGCGGTACGCGTCGTATCGCGGTGCACCGGCGACGACGCGCAGTGCGTGCGCGATCACTGCCAGCACGCTCTTCATGCCGGCGGCGACTGCGTCGCCTCGTCGTTGGGGTGCTCACCCGGCCGGCGCACGTCGGGTCGGCGCTCGTCGGCGACGCTAAGATCGGCCGCCACGTCGCTGGAGCCAAGCCGCGCCAGCCGCCCCCGCAACTTGTCGGTGTCGAAGCGCGATCCGAGCGGCACTGCGACCTCGAGTCCCTGCATGTAGCAGGCGCGGGCGCGCGAGGTCTCTCCGCGGCGCACGTAGATGTCGCCCAATACCCGTAGACACTGGGCGCGATGGACGTCGCTTTTTGCCAGCACGAAGAAGCCAAGCGCGCCAGCGGCGAGCGATTCGGCGTGCGGAAGATCATCCTGCGCGGCGAGAGCCTCCGCGTAATTCAACGTCGCGATGCCCAGCAGCTCGAAGTCATCGACTTGGCGCGCGGCCTCCATCGCCTGGCGAGCGATGGTCGCGGCGCTCGAATAGCGTCCGCGATCGAGCGCGGCCGCCGCCTGGTTGTTGAGCACGAACGCGACGCCCCAATCGTATCCCGCGCGCCGGAAGTGCCAATACGAATCGAGAAAGAAGCGTTCGGCGGCGTCGAGGTCGTCGCGCTGCGCGGCAATCGAGCCCATGTTCTGGAGCGCAAGCCCGCGAATGCGGTCATCGACCGGAAGCTCGAGAACACGTTCGTACAGCGGCAGGGCCGCGTCGAACTCGCCACGCTGGTGATAGACGTTCGCCTCGGCGTTGATCGCCTCGGCGTAGATCGAGTACTCACCCGCCTTGCGAGCGACGGCGGCGCCCTCGCGGGCGGAATCGGCCGCCTGCTCCCAGCGCGACCACACGCGATACAGGTCGGCCTTGCGGCAGAGGGCCAACGCGCGGATGGTCCCGTCCCCACTGCGCGAGGCGGCGTCGTAGAGCTGCAACGCTTCCTCGAGCAGTCCCGCCTTCTGCAGACGCAGCCCTTCCTCGAGCTGCTCGCGCTCCGACGCAATCACGTCTGCCCCCTGTCAAGTGGACGCGTACGCGCCCCGGCAATTCGCCGCACGAGACTTCGACACCGAATACTCCCCGCGACAGACTGACCGGTTGCTCCCTGCTCCTGCCTCGCGTCGCTCCTGTAGACCCTACAGGAGCACGAGATGTCCTCATCGAACCGCCCCTCGGGCCTAACCGTGGCCATGCCTGCGCTACTGCTGGCGCTTGGCGCCGGCTGCGGCGACATGGAGCCAACGAGCTCCCTCGCGCCTCAGCCCTCCCTCTCCGCGCGGACGGCCGCCCGGCCTGATACCTGGCTGGCGCCGTGCGGATCCGACATCTCCGCCACTGCTTCGACCACCATCGGCCCCGAGGGAGGCGTTCTCTCCGCCGGCTCGGCCGTGGTCTTCATCCCTCCCGAAGCCGTTCGCACCCCCACCCGCTTCACGATTCAGCCCCTTGCCGGCCGCACGCTTCGCGTGCGCATCACCGCCCGGGGCAGCGAGCGCTTCGGCTTTGCCCGCCCTATCGCGGTCATGATAGGGTATGCCCACTGCTCGCGCCAGGAGTTTCTGCGCGGAACCGTGACCGTCTGGCACGTCGACGACGCTACCGACGCCCTCGTTGGAGCGGATGCCGACAGTGCACGACCGGCGAAACGCGACCCTGGGGTTCCTGACGACGCACCTCTCGACGTACGCCGTAGCGCACTAGACGGCGGTCGAATTCGGAATGCGGAACGCGGAAGAAGGGTTTCAATTCCTATCCGCATTCCGCATTCCGCGTTCTAGTCAGCGAGCAAACCAGCCTCGAAAGGCACTTCCGTGCTTCGCGCCGGCTTCCGCCCTCGAAGGACGGCCACCCACTCCTTCGCCGAGTCGGCGAGAATCACCAAGACGGCGATCATGAAGAACGCGGCGACCGCGGCGTCGAGGCGATCGTTGAAGATCATGCGCGCGGCCGCCGCGGCGTCGGCTGCCCCGCGCGGCAGGACGCCTGATGCGAGCTGATCCGCCAGCAGGCGCGCGTGGGCAAGAAAGCCCAGCCGCGGGTCGTCGGAGAAGATCTTCGCCCATCCGCCGACCATCGTCACCACCACCAGCCAGGCGAGTGGGAGCAGGGTGATCGGCGCATAACGACCCTTCCCCATCTTGATGATGACCGTCGTTCCCACGCACAGCGCGACCGCCGCGAGCAGCTGGTTCGCGATGCCGAAGAGCGGCCAGAGCGAGTTGATGCCGCCCAGGGGATCGGTGACGCCCTGATAGAGAAAGTGGCCCCACATCGCGACGAAGATCGCGCTCGACAGCACGATGGCCGGATACCATGAGACGCGGCCGAACGGCTCCCACACGTGACGGCCGAGATCCTGAAGCATGAAGCGGCCCACGCGCGTGCCCGCGTCGAGGGTGGTCAGGATGAACAGCGCCTCGAACATGATGGCGAAGTGGTACCAGAGCGCCATCGCGCCGCTCCCGCCGAGGACCTGCGAGAAGATGTTGGCCATTCCGACAGCGAGGCTTGGCGCTCCGCCGGTACGCGAGAGCATCGTCTCCTCACCCACCTGCGCGGCGACGGCGTGAATCTCGGCCGGCGTGATCGCGAATCCCCATTGAGCGATCGCGGTCGCCGCGGATTCCGCCGTTGTTCCCAGCGCAGCCACCGGCGCATTGATCGCGAAGTACAGTCCCGGCGTGAGGACGCACGCTGCGATCAGTGCCATCACGGCCACCAGCGATTCCATCAGCATTGCGCCGTAGCCGATGGGGCGTGCGTCGGTCTCGTTCTCCAGCATCTTCGGGGTGGTTCCCGAGGCCACGAGCGCGTGGAACCCCGAGATGGCGCCGCACGCAATGGTAATGAACGCGAAGGGGAACACCTTGCCGGCGAAAATCGGCCCCGTGCCATCGACGAACTGGGTGAGCGCGGGCATCTGGAGCGGGGGAAGCGAGATCATGATGCCTAACGCCAAGCGCGACGACCACACCGATCTTCACGAACGCCGACAGGTAATCGCGCGGCGCGAGCAGCAGCCACACCGGCAGCACCGAGGCGGCGAACCCGTACGCCATGATCCACCACGCCAGCGTCGTTCCCTCGAGCGTGAACACCTCGGCGAGCGCGGGCCGGGCCGCCACCCACTGTCCGGCGTACACGGACAATACCAGCAGCACGAGCCCCGATCGCCGACGCCTCGAGTACTTTCCCGGGACGAATCCAGCGGAGGTAGACGCCGAGCAGCATCGCGATCGGAATGGTCAGCGCGATCGTCACGGTTCCCCACGGGCTCGCGCGCAGTGCGTTCACCACCACGAGCGCCAGCACGGAGATGAGCACGATCATGATGCCCAGGACGGCGACGAGCGCGGTGAAACCTGCGACCGGACCAATCTCGTCCTTCGCCATTTGCCCGAGCGATTTCCCGTTGCGCCGAACGGACGAGGCGAGGATGACGAAATCCTGCACGGCGCCGCCGAGCGCGACGCCGACGATGATCCAGAGTGCGCCGGGGAGGAAGCCGAACTGCGCCGCCAGGGTTGGTCCGACGAGCGGGCCCAGGTCCCGCGATCGCGGCGAAGTGATGTCCGAAGACGATCCACCGATTGGTGGGAACGTAGTCGCACCCATCCTCGAGTCGCTGCGATGGTGTTGGGCGCCGCGCGTCGAGGGCGAAGACTTTCGCGGCGATGATCCGGCTGTAGAACCGGTAGGCGACCGCGTACGTGCACAGCGCGGCGATGAGGAGCCACGCGGCGCTCACCGTCTCGCCACGCGAGAGCGCGAGCCACGCGAACGCGCCCGCGCCGAGCAACGAAACGGCGGTCCACCCGAGGATCGACAGCGGCTTCCGCATGGGTACGAGGCTCTTGGGGTATTGGCGCGCGGTAAATTGCGCGTGGCACGCGTCGCTGGTCAAACCCGTTGAGTTCGTGAGACGGCAAAGATGACGAGACGTTCAGGAATGCTCGAATGCGGATCAAGACGCTACGACGTGCGCGACGGGACGGCCGTCGCGCCTCGTGTCACTCGATTCCTCGAGTTACCTCAGCATTCTGAATGCTCTGTCATCTTTGCCGTTTCTCCAGTTAGCTTTTCGCTCGACCAAACCTGGACCCTCGTGAAGCGCCTCGCTCTCACTTGCCAGCCTCGCCCTCGTTGCCGCCTGCTCACGCGGCCCCGATCCAAACGCACAGGTCGCCCCGCTGCCAAATCGCCCGCTCGCCGGGCTCGCGGGACAACAGGTCATCGTCATCCCCACGCACTACCTGCGACCCGGCGACAGTCTTGGTTGGGCCGAGGCGGTCGAGCGGCCGCGTCAGCTGCTCGAGCGACGTCGATGATGAGATCGCCTTCGCGCTCGGCGAGCGCGGCTTCCGCACGAAGTGGGTTTTCCCGAGCAGCTCGTCCGCTCGGCGCAGCGCAATGCGGCCCACTCGCCGGATCCCCGGGCATTGGCGGCCGAAGGGCTGCGTCCACTCGCGCGACGCCGGTCCGACGGCCAGCTTGGCGAGCCCCTGGCCTCGCAGCTGCGCGTCGCTCGTTGCGCTGCATGGCGCGCGCTACGCGCTGTTCCCCGTCGAGCTGCGGTTCGAGAAGAGTCGGCGGCGCGGGCCGCGCGGTCCTGCACGTGCTCTTGCTCGACGCGCGTCTCTCGCGCGCGACGTGGGGTGGCGATGTGCGGGGAGATACGGCGTCGACCTACGGTCGCGGTGTCATCGCAAGCGTCGCCAACAGTCTGGCCGACCAGGTGGCGGCACCATAGAACGACTGCGCAGTTCGCAGTTCGCAGCTCGCAGTTCTCCGCGAATCAATGACTCCCGCGCGCTAAGCCAGCTTTCATGCCCATCCCGATAACGCTCATTCCCGGCGACGGCATCGGCCCCGGCATCACCGAGGCGACCGTTCGCATCGTCGAGGCGGCCGGCGCCGACATCGCATGGGATCGAAAGCTCGCCGGCATGGCCGCCGTCGCCGAGCCACGACGATCCGATGCCTGACGAGACGCTCGCGTCGATCTCGCGGACGCACCTGGCGCTCAAGGGTCCGCTCGAGACGCCCGTCGGCTCGGGCTACCGCTCGGTGAACGTCGCCCTGCGAAAGGAGTTCGATCTCTACGCCAACGTTCGCCCCGCGAAGTCGGTGACGCCGGGACGCCGGCGCTACGACAACGTCGACCTCGTGCTCGTGCGGGAGAACACCGAGGGACTCTACGTCGGCGTCGAGCACTACATCAAGATCGGAGACGATCCTCATGCCGCCGCGGAATCGGTGGCGATCATCACGAGGGCAGGATCGGAGCGCATTCACCGGTACGCGTTCGAGTACGCGGTGAAGCATGGGCGCCGGAAGGTGACCATCGTCCACAAGGCCAACATCCTCAAGTTCTCACAGGGGCTGTTCCTCGACGTGGGGCGTGAAATCGCGAAACAGTATGATGGACGCATCGAGGTCGAGGAGAAGATCGTCGATGCGATGGCAATGAGTCTCGTAATGCGCCCCGAGGCGTTCGATGTCATCGTGACGACGAACCTGTTCGGTGACATCCTGTCCGATCAGATCTCGGGGCTGGTCGGTGGCCTGGGACTCGCGCCAGGCGCGAACATTGGCGCGAAGGCGGCGATCTTCGAGGCAGTGCACGGGACAGCGCCCGACATCGCGACCAAGGGCGTCGCCAATCCCGGCGCACTCTTGCTCGCGGCATGCATGATGCTCGATCATGTGGGAGACCACGCGCGCGCGACGCGGATTCGCGACGCGCTCTACGCCACGATCCGGGAGGGAAAGACGCTGACCGGCGATCTCGGGGGGACGGCAACCACCGACGAGTTCACCAGCGCGATCATCGCGAGGTTGCGATGACCCGAGTCCTCCACGCCTCCGACCTGCACTTCGGGAAGCCCGCCGTCCCTGAGCAGATCGAGGCGATCGAGGCGGTCATTCAGGAGGAGAAATTCGACGTCGTCGCCATTTCCGGCGACCTGTCACAGCGGGCGCGCTCGGGCGAGTTCCAGCGCGCCCGCGCGTTCATCCGCCACGCGCAGCGGGTCAGCAAGACGATCGTCGTGCCCGGGAACCACGACGTGAAGTGGTGGCGCGCCCCCATGGCGATCGGCTCGAGTGACGCCATGTACGCGAACTACATGGCGTACATCGACAAGGAGCTGGAGCCGGTGCTGCGCGTTCCCGGCGCCACCTTCGTCGGGCTTCTGACCGCGCAGGGCGTGTCGCGTCATACGCTCACCTGGAACCTGCGCGACATTGGCATTATCGGGGCCCTCAAGAAATCCCAGCTCGAGCGCGCCGAGAAGGAATTTGCCACGTCTCCGCCTGACGACTGGCGCGTCATCGTCATGCATCACAATCCCGTGAAGGGCGAGCTCTCGCAGCGGCACGGCCTGCGCAACACACCGCGCATCCTCGGCGCGTTCGCCGATCTCGGCGTCCACGTGGTGCTGTGCGGCCACGACCATCAGGAGGCGGTGCACTACATCGAGCACACGAAACGGGGCACCGTCATCTCGACCGCCGGTACGGTCTCGAACCGTTCGCGCGGCGGCAGGCCGTCGAGTATCAACGTCATCGAGCTCAGCGAGCAAAAGATTCACGTCGCGACCCTCATTTGGTCGCGGGACAAGAGCGCGTTTGTCGCCGGGCCCGAGCGGAGCTTCGCGGCATGAGCGGTCTGATGCGGCGGATGTTGTCCCTCGTAACCGAGCAGCTGCCGCTCGAGCTCGACCGCCCGCCAGCGTCGGCCGACGAGCTGCTCGTCCGGCTGCGCCGGCTGGGGCTGAACGGGATCGACCGGTGCATGCTGACGCACAACCGCTCGGTCATGATCTCATTTCGCGGTGGCGTCCTGCGGCTGAATCGCGGCTACCTCGACGCGCCACACGAGGTGCACTGCGCGATCGTCGCGTTCGTCAGCGGGCGCACGCGACGCGCGCGGAGTGCCGCGCAACGGGTCATCCTCGAGCATCCCATTCCCGTTCACGCCATGCGGGCGCGGCGCGAGCACACGCCGCATCCTCGTCCCTCGGACATTCCGCTCATCGAGGAGCTCGCGCGGTCGCACGAGCACTACAACGCGATGCTCTTCGGTGGACGGCTCTCCCGCATCGCGATCCGCATCTCCGGCCGCATGCGGAACCGCCTCGGGCAGTACAGCGCGTCCTGCGCTAACGGCCGCCCCGCGGAGATCACGATCAGCCGCCGGCACATCCGACGACACGGGTGGGAAGAAGCCCTGCACACCCTGTTGCACGAGATGGTGCATCAGTGGCAGGCGGAGAACGGGATGCCCATCGATCACGGGCGGGAGTTTCGGCGGAAAGCTCGCGAGGTGGGGGTCGAGCCGACCGCGCGACGCGTGGTGCTGCGCGACGAGGTACGAAAGCAGGCCTGAGGAGCTAATCCGTCACCGGCGCCGCGTCGCGACTCGCGCCGACGCGCTGGCGGACGGCTCCGATGTCCCGCACCGGGCGAATCTCGACGCAGCCCGTTCGAGCCCACGGGAATTGGGCCGCAATCTCGACCGCCTCGTCCATGTCCTTTGCCTCGATGAGATTGAAGCCGCCCAGCACTTCCTTCGTCTCGGCGAAGGGACCGTCGATCGCTTTCACCTGTCCGTTGCGAATCCGTACCGACTTCGCGGACGACGCGCTTTCCAGCATTTGCGATTCGATCAGCCGCCCCTCCCGACGCAGCTCGTCGGCATGCGACAGGCAGTCGCGCATCATCGCGTCGGCGTGCCCGTGGGGCAGCGTATCGACCAGTGTGTCATCGTTGTAGACCAGAAGCATGAACTTCATTCGACTCTCGCAGTTTGGAGACGGTGTACAGGAATCAGCTCGCACGTGGACGCATGCGATAGTGCAGCCGCAGCATCGTGATTCCTAGGAAACGGACCTCGTGATCACATCGTAGAACATCATGCTCGTCCGTATAGACCTCGAAGCGCTCCCGCAGCGTCTTCAGGTACCGAACCTTCAATCGTTCGGTGTCCAGTTCCAGCACGCGGTAGAAGCCCGCGTCGCCGAAACCCGAGCCCGCGGACACCAACCGGAAGCGTCCCGCCTTGTCGTACTCGGGCCGCAGGAGCACCGTCGCGTTTCCCCGCGGAACCGGGAAAACGACCTTCACACAGGGGGACGTGCTACGCGGCGGCTGCACCGTCGTGTAGAAGCCGCTGTAGATGATCCGGCCGCTCTCCAGTAGTCGTCTCTGCCAGCCGGTGTGAACCGCGCGACCAGTCTTGTCGCGCAGGGGAAGGACCTCGCTGGTCATCCCGCGACTCGTCTCCAGCCCGAGAACCGGAAAGTTCAGCTGATTCATGTGCCGGCTCACCGTCGAAACGATCAGCCAAAGGAATAGCCGCCCAGGAAACCGAGTCTCCGACCAAACGTCGAGATCGTATCGTGCCGTATGCTCGTAGAAATGCCGCACCGCGGGAGCCGTCTTTGATGGGTCGAACCCTGGACCGGTGAGCAGGCTGAAGTCCGGGATGAGTCCGGCGTCGACGGCATCGCGTTCGATGGTGAGCCCTTCGCGCTCCGCGACTAGCTGGTAGGGGCGTTCACCGATCTCGCCCTCGTGGCCGGTCGGTCCGAGCAGCCAGGGTACATTGGCCTTCCGAACCGTTCGGCCGAAAAGGCGCAGATACAGCCTGATGACGGCGATCCCCGCCACGCCCAGGAGAAGCTGGATACCGGTGCGTTTGGTCGCTCTCATGCCTTCAGTCCCGCGCTCATCCGGCTGGCTCGAAGTTCACGCACTCGACTCCCTCTTATCGCCGCAGTCGGCTATCATCCGGCCCATGCAAGATTTCTACAATATCGATTCGCTGCTCAGCGAAGAGGAGATAGCAGTTCGCGACTCCGTTCGCCGGTTCGTCGACGACAACGTGCTGCCGATCATCGGGGAGTGCTATGTCGAAGGCCGATTCCCGAAGGAGATCGTTCCCGGACTTGCCGAGCTCGGCGTCTTCGGAGCCAATCTGCCCGAGGAGTACGGATGCGCGGGGCTCAACAACGTCGCCTACGGGCTCATCATGCAGGAGCTCGAACGCGGCGATTCCGGTGTGCGCTCGTTCGCATTGGTTCAGGGCGCGCTCGTCATGTACCCGATCTACGCGTTCGGCAGCGAGGAGCAGAAGCGGCACTACCTGCCAAAGATGGCGTCGGGCGAGATCATCGGATGCTTCGGCCTTACCGAGCCTGACTTCGGCTCCAACCCGGCCGGGATGATCACCATGGCTCGCGAGCAGAGTGACGGCTCCTGGGTGATCAACGGCGCCAAGATGTGGATCACCAACGGATCCACCGCGCATGCGGCGGTCGTCTGGGCCAAGACGAACGACGACAAGGATCAGCGCTCGATCCGCGGCTTCATCGTCCCGACGAACACGAAAGGCTTTCGCGCGAAAGACCAGAAGGGGAAGCTCTCCTTACGCGCCTCCGATACGAGCGAGCTCGTGCTCGAGGACGTTCGCGTCCCCAAGGATGCGCTGCTTCCGAAGTCGGGCGGGCTCAAGAGCCCGCTGATGTGCCTCACACAGGCTCGCTACGGGATCTCGTGGGGCGCGCTGGGCGCCGCCATCGCCTGCTTCGAGGAAGCCGCCTCGTACTCGAAGACCCGCATCATGTTCGACCGTCCCATCGGCGGCTTTCAGCTGCAGCAGCTGCGTTTGGCCGAGATGCTCACCGAGATCGTGAAAGGCCAGCTGCTGTGCGTGCAGCTCGGGCGCCTCAAGGATCGCGGGGACTTCACTCCGCAGCAGGTCTCGCTCGCCAAGCGGAACAACGTGCACATCGCCACCGATATCGCCCGCGAGGCACGACGTCTGCTTGGAGCGAACGGGATCCTCGCCGAGTACTCGGCCATGCGCCACATGGCGAACCTCGAGAGCGTGTACACGTACGAGGGCACGCACGATGTGCACACGCTGGTACTTGGCCAGGCGGTGACGGGACTCAACGCGTTCGGAGCGTGATGTGAAGATCGCCGTGTGCATCAAGCGCGTGCCCGACATGGAATCACGCTTCCGGATCAGCGGTGACGGAAAGATCGTCGACGAGACCGGTCTCAAGTTCGACATGAGCGACTTCGACGGATACGCGGTCGAGGTCGCTCTTCAGATCACCGAGAAGCTCGGGCAGGGCGAGGTCGTCGTGGTCTCGCTCGGACCGGACGCCGTGCAGGAAGCGTTGCGCAAGGCGCTGAGCATGGGCGCGGCGCGCGCGATCCACCTGAAAGCCGATCGTGTGCCGTCCGACGGCTTCGCGGTCGCGCGCGCGCTCGCCGTCGAGCTCAAGTCGGGCGGCTTCGACCTCATCATGTTCGGCAAGCACGCCATGGACACGATGAGCGGCGTCGTCGGACCCATGACCGCAGAGCTGCTGGGGCTGCCTAACGTTTCGGCGGTATCGAAGCTGGATGTCGAGCCGGGGAAGGGCACGGCGCGGCGCGAGCTCGAGGGCGCGGCGGAGATCGTGGAGTTTCCCCTACCCGCCGTCGTGAGCATCGACGAGGGGATCGCGCGTCCGAGATATCCCTCGCTCAAGGGAATCATGGCGGCGAAGAAGAAGCCGCTCGAGTCGAAGCCGGCGCAGCTCGAGGCGACACGGCTCGAGGTGACGAAGACGGAGCTTCCCCCCGATCGCCAGGGAGGACGGATCATCGGGGAAGGGGCGGCGGCAGTGCCGGAGCTCGTGAGGCTGCTGCAAACCGAGGCAAAGGTTCTCTGATGGCCAACGTACTGGCATTCGCCGAGACGCGCGGCGGCGAGCTGCGCAAAGTCGCCCTGGAAGCCGTTACCGCGGCACGCGCGCTGGCGGACGGCGACGGCGGCGAGGTTCACGCATTGCTGCTTGGGGCCCCGGGGCTGGCCTCGAAGGTGGACCAGCTGGGTCGTCACGGTGCCGATGTCGTCCTCGTCGTCGAGCATCCGGCATTGGCCAATCATAGCGCCGAGGTTGCGGCTGCGACGGCCGCCGCTCGCGCGAAGGAGGGTGGCTACTCGGCGGTTGTTTTCAGCGCGTCGGCGCAGGGGAAGGACTTGGCACCTCGCGTTGCCGCCAAGCTCGGGGTGCCCATGGCGGCCGACGTCCTGTCGCTGGAGAAGTCGGGGGAGAGCATCAGCGCGAAGCATGCTGGCTACGCCAGCAAGGTCGTGCAAACGCTGACGTTGAGCGCCAAACCGGCGATCGTATCGATCCGGCCGGGCGCGTTCACCCCGGTGGCCAACGCCAAGCCGGGGCGCGTCGAGTCCCTTGCTCCTGCGATGGACCCGGCGACGGCCCGGGTCGTCGTCAAGGAAATGGTGCAGGGGCGGAGCGGAAAGCCCGACCTCGGGGAGGCGCCGGTGATCGTGAGTGGGGGCCGGGGGCTCCGGGCGGCCGAGAACTTCCGCCTGGTGGAGGAGCTTGCTGACGCCTTCGGCAACGCGGCCGTGGGGTGCACGCGAGCCGTGGCCGACGACGGCTGGCGCCCGCAGAGCGATCAGATTGGCCAGACTGGCCGCACGGTCAGTCCGCAGCTGTACGTCGCGGTGGGAATTTCCGGGGCAATTCAGCACCTCGCCGGAATGCGAACGGCCAAGACCATCGTAGCCATCAACCGCGACAAAGAGGCCCCCATTTTCAAGGTCGCCGACTACGGAATCGTCGGCGATGCCCTGGAGATCGTGCCGGCGTTGACGGCAGCGGTTCGTGAGGCCAAGAAGGGCCACTAACTCACTATTTATTAACAAGTTACGCAATCGTCAACGGGCGGGGAAATTACCCCGCCCGCTTCGCATTTTTCACGGTTTCGGGCATGGAGCGTGCGTTTGCAGGGGGTACCTGACGGCCGCGATTCCGTGCTGGCCGATCGGTCAACCACCAGCAGTGAGGTCGTATGAAAAAGTTCCTTGTCAGCGCAGCGCTTGTGGCCGCGATTGCGGCTCCGCTCGCCGCGCAGTCGTCCGTGGTGACGGGACAGCCCAGCGTCTTCAGCCTGACCCCCTATGTGGGCTACGTCGCTTACGGCGACCACTTCGAAACCGCCAATGGCGCCGAGTTCACGAACGACAACGGCGCGATCTACGGCGTGCAGCTGGGGATCGACATGACGCCGAACCTCGCCCTCGTCGGCAACTTCGGCTACTCGCGCACCAACTGGGAGTTCGAGTTCGCCGGTCCGGGCGAGAGCTTCGCCGGTGACGTAGGCGTGTGGCTGTACGACGGCAACCTGCAGCTCAAGTTCCCGATCGCGGCAGGCGCGGGTGTTTTCTCGCCCTTCGCCCAGGCCGGTGTCGGCGCGATCAAGTTCACCGCCGACCGCAATGACTTCCAGGCGGACGGCACCACCAACGTGGCCTTCAACGCCGGACTCGGCGCGGACTTCAACGTGGGCGCCCTTGGCCTGCGTCTGATGGCGAAGGACTACATCTCGTCGTTCAAGTGGGATGAGTTCCGCAACGCGAACGATCCGAACGATCTGCAGGACGCGGGAACGTCGCACAACTTCGCGTTCACGCTGGGTCTCAAGCTCGGCTTCTAGTGCGAGTGTAGGAAGAACGACGAATGCGGAACGCGGAAGTCGAATAAGGGCCAGCCGATCGGCTTCCGCGTTCCGTGTTACGCATTCAGCATTTGAGTCCGGGTCGCCTTACGGCGGCCCGTTCTTGTTTGCTACCTTCCGCGGATGACGACCCAGAACGTCCTATTCCTGCTGCTCGTGGCGGCAGCGGGCGGCTTCTTCGCCCTCAACGTCGAGCGACTGGTTCGGTATCTCCGCATTGGTCGCGCGGTCGACCGCAGCGATCATCCGGCGAGGAGGCTCCGCAACGTCCTCGTCGTCGCGCTCGGCCAGTCGAAGCTCATGCGCGACCCCGGCCCTGGAATCATGCACGCGATGATCTTCTGGGGCTTCATCGTACTGACCCTCGGAACCGTCGAGCTGATCGCCCAGGGAGTCTACCCGCCCTTCTCGTACGGCTTTCTTCCGACGTGGGCGTACCGCGTCTACTCCGTGTCGCAGGACGTGTTCGGTGTCCTGGTGTTGCTCGCGGTCGCGTTTGCGCTCTTTCGCCGGCTCGTGCTGCGACCACGCCGGCTTCGCGGTGACGGGCTCGAACAGGCCGACGCGATACTGATCCTGAGCGCGATCGCGGGGCTGATGGTGACGATGTTTCTCACCAACGCCTTCCTGCTCGTCAACGAGCCCACGTCCGTCGTGGGCGAGAAGTTCGTCTCCCACACGCTCGCCAATGGTCTCGCGGGCATGAGCCCGTCGTCGGCCGCCCTCGCACATGATGTGAGCTGGTGGACGCACGCGATTCTCATCCTCGCCTTCCTCAATTACCTGCCGTACTCGAAGCACCTCCACATTGTCAGCTCCATTCCCAACGTCTACTTCTCGAACGCGCAGGGCATGGGATCGAAGGGCGCGATCCCCCACCTCGACCTCGAAGCCGAAGGGGCGGAGCAGTTCGGGGCATCGGACGTCGAGCACCTGACGTGGAAGCAGCTTCTGGACGGGTATTCGTGCACTGAATGCGGCCGATGCACGGCGGCCTGTCCGGCGAACATCACCGGGAAGGTCTTGAGTCCCCGCAAGATCATCATCAACGCACGGCAACGGCTGATGGAAAAGGCGCCGGTGCTGGTTGGTGACGTACGCGAAGTCGAGCAACCGAGGCTGGTGCACGGGGAAGGGGATGACGCCGGCGCGCGGACGGTCACCGAGATCATGGATCACCGGCTCCTCGATCACTACATCACGGAGGAGGAGCTCTGGCAGTGCACGACCTGTCGCGCGTGCGTTCAGGAGTGTCCGGTGGGCATCGAGCACCTCGATACGATCATCGACCTTCGGCGCAATCTCGTGCTCATGGAGTCGCGGTTCCCGGCTGAAGTGCAACCGGCGTTCGAATCGATGGAGCGGCAGGGATCTCCGTGGGCGTTCAGCCCCGGCGACCGCGCCCGCTGGGCCGATGGGCTCGACATCCCGACGATGGCCGAGATGACGGAGCGTGGCGAAGCGCCGGACGTGCTGTTCTGGGTGGGATGCATGGGCTCGTTCGACGATCGCGCCAAGCGCATCACGGTCGCTTTCGCGCGCATCATGCAGGCTGCGCGAATCAGGTTCGCGATCCTGGGTCAGGAAGAGCAGTGCAACGGAGATCCCGCGCGTCGCATGGGCAACGAGTATCTGTGGCAAACGCTCGCAAAGGCCAACATCGAGACGATGGATCGCTATCAGGTGCGGACAGTGGTGACGATCTGTCCGCACTGCTTTCACCAGATCGGCAACGAGTATCCGCAGCTTGGTGGCGATTACGAGGTCATCCATCACTCGACGTTCATTGAGCGGCTGCTCGACGAGGGACGTATCCCGCTCGCCGAGGGCAATGGAGACGCGCGGAGCATCGTGTACCACGACTCCTGCTACCTCGGGCGCTACAACGATGTCTACGACGCCCCGCGTGAGGCGCTTCGCAAGGCCCTTCCCGTACTGACGCTGGCCGAGCCGAAGCGCACGCGCTCGCGCGGTCTCTGCTGCGGAGCGGGCGGCGGGCGGATGTGGATGGAGGAGCGCGAGGGAAAGCGGATCAACATCGAGCGCACCGAAGAGCTGCTCGCCACGGGAGCCGAGGCGATCGCGACGGCCTGCCCGTTCTGCATGACGATGATCTCCGATGGGGCGAAGGCGAAGGAGGCGTCCACGCCCGTATACGATATCGCTGAGGTTGTCGCGTCCAGACTTGTCGCTCGCACGGCACAAACGGCATAACCACAGAGGCACAGAGGGCACGGAGAACGGCGACTGCTCAACAGCAGTTCGCCGTTCTCCGTGCCCTCTGTGCCTCTGTGGTTATGCCGTCTACCCTGGCGCATCAGAGCTTTTTCACCACCTCGGCCGCCGCCTTGCCTCCCCGCAATCCTAGCCTCTTCATCGCCACCGCCAACGCAAACGCGCGCTCCGCATCGGAGACATCCCCCGCATCGAGGCGCGCCACGAGATCATCGTAGATCGCCTGACGCTCGGCGTCGCTCATGGCGGTAGCTCGCTCGGCAATGGGACCATCGGCGCGCAGCTCGCGAAACGTCACCTCGAGAACCCGCCGCCGGTCGGTGTATCGCGGATCATCTCGCCCGGCCGCGGCGGTCTCTCGTGACGCGGAGCGCGCGAACAGCGACTGCTCCGAGCTCGTCGCCGGTGGTCGCCACACGCTCTCGAGAAAGCGACGGCCCTCGGCGTCGCGCGACCCGCCGGAGATATCGAGCAGCGAACGCCCGATCCACCGGATCACCGCCCACGCGATGCCCAGGAGTACGATTGCCTCGGCGAGGTACTTCGGGCTGAAGGTCACGCCGAGGTGACGACGGCGCCGCGGGCGCCGTCACGGCATCACTTCTCGACCTGAATCGGAACGGTCGCCTGCGTCGTATCCCAGCGCATGACGAGCACGCCGGCGCCGTTTCGCGTCGGCTCGATCGCGATCGTGAACCGCTCAACCGGTTCGCGCAGCGTCGCGACCTTCATTTGCGTGCGACCGACGTCCTGGGTCTTGTCGTAGTCCGTTCCCCATTGGCCGGTCTGACGGTTCACGATCAGTGTCCAGCCGTCGCGGGCGGGGATGGTCCAGAGCGTGTACGTCCCGCGCGGGACGCGAAGGGTGCCAATGACAAGATCACGATCGGTGCGCAGGTGCGTCGCCTCGTTCGCGCCCGTCCGCCAGAGTGCGTCATATGGGACGAGGCTGCCGAAGATCTGTCGACGACGCTTCGATGGCCGACCGTAGTCCACCACGAGCTGAGCCGACCCAATGGTCTGCGAGGTGGTATCGCGAGGCGACAGAATGCGCGGCGTGCTCTCCTGTGCGAGCGCGATGCCGGGCATCAAAGCGAGCGTCGTGATGACGAGCGCCCGTGAAAGGAACGACATTCCAGATCTCCGCTGAGGCTGTGCTCGATTATTCGTTCGTACCGGAACGCAAGGGAACGAGCAGGATGTTCCCTGTTTACCCCGGTATTCGTGCCGCGGTTGTCATGACGGTGTTCGGATTCCGATTGAAATGCTGATGGCCTATCGGGCGCGCTGGATGGAGAACAGCGTGATCTTCTGGCGAATCGCACCTTCGACGAAGGGACGGGTGTTGCGCTCGATCCTCGTGAGGCCGCGCGACTCACAGGCTTCCACGAACTGGTCCACGGCGACCCGCCCCGGATCGGCGATGATCGCGGTGCCCCCAGGCGCGAGCGCGGTGGACAGCGCGTCGGCCACGAGCTGGGCGTAGGTCATCTCGTAGAGCACGTCCGCCGCGACGATCATGTCGTACGTGCCGAGGTCGCTGGGGAGCGCCCGCCAGTCGATCATTCGAGCCGCCGGCTCGCGACGGAGGTTCCGCCACGCGTTCGCGCGCGTGAAATGGAGCGCGTCCTCGTAGTAGTCGCTTGCCATCACCGTAAACCCCGAGCGCATCGCGGTGATGGAGGCAATTCCGAGCCCGCAGCCCAGCTCGAGCAGCGAGCGGCGGCGGCCCGTTTCATCCGCGAGGCGCTTGGCCAGAATCAGCGAGGAGGGCCACACATCCGCCCAGTAGGGGAGCCGCTCGTCCCGAACGTAGTCGGCCTCGGTGATGAGGTCGTCCGAGTTGCGCGGCTTGAGAATCGAGAGCGATGCGTTCGCGATGTCCACGTCCACCGTCGTCGTGACGAAGCGGGTCTCGAGATCGCGGACCAGGCCGGCGCCCTTCACATCGAGAACGCGCCCGCGAGCTGCGTGTCCTCCGTGAGCAGAAAGGCATGCACGATCTCACCCGCCTCGACGCGGGAGCGCTCCTCGGGGATGATGAGCAACGCTTCCGCCCTCGACATTGACGTGAGGATGCCCGACCCCTGCGGCCCCGTTAGGCGCGCGAGGAGCTGGCCGTCAGCTCCTGGTCGCACCGTTGCGCGCAGAAAATGCGTGAGCCGCGCACCGATCGAGACCGGTTCCTCGAGCGTGACGCGGACCGGCCGGCGAAACAGCCGCTCGTGGCCCAGCATCTTCCGAATGGCGGGGCGAACGAAGAGATCGAACGTCACCATCGTCGAGACCGGATTGCCCGGCAGTCCAATCCACGGCTTGCCGCGAAGTAGACCGAACCCGAGCGGGGCCCCAGGACGCATGCGGACGCGCCAGAACTTGAGCTCGAGGCCCATCCCATCGAGCACCCGCCGCAGGTGATCGAACTCGCCCACGGAGATGCCGGCCGAGGTGACGATGAGATCGCACGCCGCGGCTCGATCGAGTCGCGCGCGGATGTCGTCGGGGTCATCGCGCGCAGTTCCGACTGACACGGGCAGCCCACCCGCGGCTCGAACGAGCGCCTCGAGGGTGTAGCTGTTCGAGCTGACGATCTTTCGTCCGGCGCGCACCTCGTCGAACTGATCGAGATCGACGAGCTCGTCCCCCGACGTCATGATCGCGACCCGTGGTCGCGCGTATACGTCGACCTGTGCGCGGCCGATGGACGCGAGGACGCCGACCTGCGCCGCGTGCACGGCCGTTCCCGGCTCCATGACGCGCGCGCCCTCATGAATGTCCTCGCCGCGGTAGCGAATGTTCTTGCGCGCATCGCGCGCATTGCGGATGCTGACGGTCGTCGTACCGGCGTCGGTGTCCTCCACGCGCACGACGGTATCCGCTCCTTCTGGCAGGGGCGCGCCGGTCATGATGCGCGTGGCGGATCCCGGTGGCAGCGGCCGACTCGGGAAGCCACCGGCCGCAATCGTCTCGAGAACCGGGAGTGTCACCGGCGCGTCCGCCGTGGCGCGCTCGACATCAGCCGCGTGTACGGCGTAGCCATCCATGGCCGAGTTGTCCCACGCGGGAATCGTGATCGGCGAGATTGCCGGAGACGCAAGCACGCGTCCCACCGCCTCAGGGAGCGCTACCGGCTCGACCGGGCCGCGGACGACGTCGGCGAGGATGCGCTCGACCGCCTCCGCGACCGTCAGCACCTAACGCGCGCCGGCCGTCATGCCCGCCAGTCTGGCTACGAGGCTGTCCTGCATGCGCTCGACCGTGCGCACAGGGACCGTCCAGTTGTTGCACAGCACGCTGTAGATCAGCAGGCGGCCGTCGGCCGACGTCACGTACCCGGAGAGCGAGCGAGCCTGGGCGACGAATCCAGTCTTCCCTCGCGCGTTCGCCTCCGCGTAAGTCCCCTTCATGCGGTTGGCCAGCGTTCCATCGACGCCGGCGATCGGCAGCGCGTCGTAGAACACCTGGAACACCGTATCTCGTCGCATGACGTCGAGCACCCGCACGATCGTCTCCGGCGACAGATAGTTGTATCGCGAGAGCCCGCTACCGTCGCGCACGATGAATCCGTCGCGGGTCGCGCCCCACTCGAGAAGCTGTCGCTCGATGACGGCCCGCCCGCTGTCCGGACTGCCCACGCCGGTGCGCTCGAGCCCCAGCGTTCGCAGCAGGATCTCCCCGATCTGATTCTGCGACGGCTTCTCGAATACCGGCATGATCTCGCGCAACGGCGGAGACAGAACGACCGCGATGGTGTCGAGCGTGGCTCCTGGAGTACCGTTCGATGCGGAATCACTTTCCGCGACCGAGAGTCCTCGCGCTTCGAGCGCCTCCTTGAGGGCCGTGATGTACGCGGTCGGCGGCGCGGCATGCGCGAAACGAACCATTTGGCTGTCGTGCGGAGCGATCGTGCCGCGAACGACGATCGTGCCCGGCGCGGAGTCGCGCTCGACACGAATGGACAGCGGAGTGACGAGCGCATCGCCTGCCGTCAATCCGGAATCGGGCTCGGGAACCGTCCGAGCATCGATACGCACGCGCGGGTAGCCGCGTGACGGAAGCACAGCGGCGGTGACCGGCTCACCCGGGAACGCTCCTCCGCGGATGACGATGCGCGAAAATCCCTCGTTGAAGTACAGCTCATCGACGCCGGCGGAATACGGCTCGTCGACCTCGTCCCACGACCACCCATAGCCGTAGATCGCGCCGGGGAAGGCGTCGCCCTCGGCGCGGATACGTCCTTCGATCCGCAGGATACCCCGGGCCGCGATGGAGTCGGCGAGCTCGAGCATGGCGAGCATCGCGTCGCCCCGCATGTGGTCGCTCGCGGTGGGATCCCCGCGGCCGACGATCACGAGATCACCGCGAAGCTTGCCGCCGACGATCGGCCCGGTCGCAAGGAGCGTCGTGCGGAATCGGTAATCGGGACCAAGCTGCGCCAACGCGACCGCGCCAGTGATGATCTTCATGTTGGACGCCGGCATGAAGAGCTTGGCCGGGTTGTAGCTGACGACCGTGTCGCCACGCTCCGGATCCACGACCAGGATGCCCCAGGTCGCGCTGCGGAACTCCGGTGCGGCGACGGCCGAGTCGAGCCACCATCGCAAGGCCGCACGCTGTCGCGCGGGAGTCGGTGTAATGGTGAGGGGCACGGTCGGCGCGCACGCCGCGAGTACCGCGGCGGCAAGAATGACGGCTCTGGTCATGGGCGATTCATCAGCTCACGTTCGACGAAGGTGGCGAGCTCCTCGAGCCACCGCGCATTGCTCAGCTGAAAGATAGGCACGGGCGCGCGGAAGTCATCGGCGTCGGTGACGACGGCCCGCCAGGTCGCGGCGCCGTCGGACGCGGGGCCCCACAGTGGCTGCGCATGAGCCGCGCGGCGGAAGATCTCGATCTTGGGCAGCGCCAACCGCGTGAACCCCTCGCAGATGACGACATCGGCGTCGGCCATGTGCCGAGTCGCCACCTCCTGAGGGCTCAGCTCGTCGCTCCAGCGCTCAACGAGCGCGAACTTGTCCGGCGAGATCATCGCGACCTTCTCGGCATTCCCCTCGTGATAGTGCCGGTAGGTATCGGTCGCCGCCGGATCGAGATTGAAGGTATGCGAGCCATGCTTGATCGTCATCACGCGGTGGCCGCGCCTGACGAGCTCGGCCACCAGCCGGACGACGAGCGTCGTCTTTCCGCTATGCTTCCGCCCGACGATGGAGACCATTGGCGGCGTGCCGTTCGGCGAGGGCGAGGTCATTGGGTGTGTTCACGTTCATGAAGAGGACCGCCGGATCGCCGAACCGTCGAACTTCCTGCTCGGGCAGCCGCTCGACGCGCACATCCTCGAAGAAGGAGATGACGCGCATGTCCTTCGCGTCCAGCCTGCGCTCGATCGCCGGGACACACGTCGGTGCGTAGTATGCGCATAACGGCTCGACGCCGCGCCGCGAGCCGCTCTCGGGAAGGGCCGCATCCGCGCGAGCGCCGGCGTCGCGCAGCGCTCGCAGGAGCGGTGCCGGAACAAACGGCATGTCCCAGGCGACGACGAGCACCGGTTGTCCGGCGTGGACGATCGCGGCGTGGATACCTCCGAGGCTGCCGCAATTCGTCCGCACATTGGCGGCGATCGGGACATTGGGGAGCCAGTCGCGCGCGGCTGGATCGTTGGCGATCAGGAGTAACGTGTCGGCTGCTCCGCGGAGGGACTCCGCCACCCGATCGATCACTCTCAATCCGCCGACCCTCTCGAGCCCCTTGGGACGTCCCCCGTACCGCGACGCCGCTCCCCCGGCGAGGATGACGCCGGTGCATCCGATCACGGCCGATGGAATTGCGGCTGTCCACTCACCGCCCGCCCGATGAGAAGCGTTCCGGCGCTGCGTGCGATGTCGACCGCCAGCGTCGATGGCACCGACGGGGTCGCGACCGCGCCCAGCCGCGCCCGCGCCGCCTTGAACGCGAGCTCGCCGGAGATGCGTCCGGTCACGAGCAGCGTAAGACCTTCGAGCGTCCGCGCGTCGAGGAGCGCTGCTCCAATCACCTTGTCGACCGCATTGTGCCGCCCGATGTCTTCCGCGTGGTGGAGGAGCTGCTCGCCATTGGTGAGCGCCGCGGCGTGGATGCCACCGGTATCCTTGTAGCGCTCGCCGCGCGCGAACAGCTCCTTGAAGAGCGCGCGCGTGCGCGCGAGATCGAGGTCGGGAGCCGTGACGGTGCGGCGGGGCAGGGAGCTGAGCGAGCCGAGAATGGTGGTGACCGCTCCGCATCCGGAGGCGAGCACGCGTCGTCGGTCGGCCGACTCGACATCGTTGTACCGCTCCGGCGGAACTTGCGCCCAAAAACCCAGCTCTTTCGCACACGGTCGGAGCGAGATCAGGTCGCTCGCCAACTCGATGTATCCTTCGCCATGCAGCCACCCGACGACGAGCTCATCGAGCTGCGCCGGCGTGCACATCCAGGTGACGGCCGGCGCGCCGTTCACCTCGAGCCACACGGGGGACTCTTCAACCGCGTCGAGAGATTGCGGAAGGGTCATGTTGCAAGGTGCATGGAGAGCGAGCGCCGGGCAACACGGGGTCAGGAGTCAGGAGTCAGGGATCAGGGGGTGTCGGGGCGAAGGTGTGAGGAGAAGGCTTCGCGCGTCTCCTGAAACCTCATCCCTGACCCCCCTGATCCCTGACTCCTGACTCCTGACCCCTAGCGTGCTACAGCTCTCCCCGCTGATCGGGCTCGAACCCCTCTGGCGTCGGCTCGTCAGGCGGGTTCCACGCCGTTCCGCGCTCGATGGCCGACTGCACGTCGTGCGTCCCGAACATGCGCGCGTTCAGGTCCTCCTCGAGGTGCTCGGCCTCATCGTCCACGTTCTCCAGAGGCACGCCGAGTGGCTCGCCGCTGCCTTCGCTCACATTGGCGAGGTGCTCGTCGACAGCCTCGGGCTCCTCATCGCGGCGGATCTCGTCGACGACGAGATCGTTGCGATAGCGCTTCAGCCCGATCACGTCGGCGAGAATTCGCTCGGCGACACGGCGCTCTTCCTCGGTTCCGACGCGGCCCGCCAGCACGACTTCGCCATTCGCCGCGGTGACGAGGATGTTGTCGGCGTCGACCGTCTCGTACTCGGCGAGCTGATCCCGCACCAGCGCGCGCAGCTCCTCATCGCTGAGGTCGTCGAGCCGGAAGATGTCCTCGAAATCGCGCGCCATGGATCGCTCCTGCCTATCGAGAGATGACGTACGACGCGCCGAGCGTGAACACGCCGTTGTGCCTCCATTCCGAGGTCTTTCCCGCCAGCACTGGATCTCCGCCGCCCTGGGGAATCGACCCATACGTCGACGGGTAATTCAGGCGGAAAAGGTGATCGCCGGCATCGAACCGAAACTGCCAGCGCCCGCCCGGCACCCATCGAACGCCGGTGCCGAGGACGAGTGCAAAGGGAGTGCCGATCGTGAAGTTCGCGGGATCGGTGCGACTCGCGACGTTCGCGGCAACCCCAACGCCGAAGCGCGTGAACGGAATCAGGCCATGCCAGCTCTTCTGCCCGGTGAGATTCACCGTGAGCCCGGCATTGAGGAGCACGAGCGACACGTCTTTCGTGCCGAGGTGGCGCGTTGCTGGTGGGTTGAGCGGGTCGATGACGTCCCGCTTCGAGAACGCGTGACCGGCATGCACGCTGAAGTACGCCGGTCCGCCAATGCGAATCTCATAGCGCAGCCCGACGATGGGTCCCGCCTGCGGACCCACTCCCGCCGAACCCTTTGCCCCGCTGTACCAGCCGGAGTAGGAAGTGAGCTCCTGGCGGTAGGGCGTGTCCTCGAAGGGACTCTCCTGCGGAAGATGCCCCACCTGCGCGTTCATCGCCGCGGGCGTGAGCATCAGGATTGCGAGCACGAATCTATTCACTACGGGGCTCCTTGAGGACGTCTTGAATCTCAGTCGGTGATCCGGTTTCTACAACTGCTGCGAATTGCAGTTCGTCAGGTAGTTCCAACTGTCACCGCACACGCAGCCCGCAGATCGACACCCGACATCTCCGGCGGCTTCTGGACGTCGAGCATCGCGAGCACCGTTGGCCCAACGTCCTGGAGCGCGCCGCCCGACCGCAGCGGGCGGTCGCCATCGGGATCCACGATCACGATCGGTACCGGGTTCGTCGTGTGCGCCGTGTGCGGACCGCCGGTCGCGGGGTCGATCATCATCTCGCAATTGCCATGGTCCGCCGTCACGATGACGCGCGCACCGGCCCGCTCCGCCGACGCCAGTACACGCGCGAGGCATTCATTGACCGTTTCCACCGCCGTCACTCCAGCGCTCAGCACGCCGGAGTGGCCCACCATGTCCCCGTTCGCATAGTTGCACAAGATGAAATCGTGCTCGCGCTGCTCGATCGCATTACAGAGCACGTCCGTGACACCGGGGGCGCTCATCCGTGGTGCCAGATCGTAGGTCGCCACCTTCTGACTCGGAACGAGGAGACGCTCCTCCCCCGGATATGGCGTCTCGAACCCGCCGTTGAAAAAATATGTCACGTGCGCGTATTTCTCCGTCTCCGCGGTGCGGAACATTGTCTTGCCATGCTCGCTGAGCACTTCGGCGACGATGCGCGACAGCACGAATGGCGGAAAGGCGACGGGGATCGTGAACGTCTCGTCGTACATCGTCATGCTGGCGATGCTCACGCGTGGACGATCGCTGACATCGAATCCGTCGAAGCCGTGCTCGATGAAGGCGCGCACGATCTGCCGCATGCGATCTGCGCGAAAGTTGAACAGAAACAGACCATCCCCGTCACGGACGCGCGTCACCGGCTGTCCACCGCGCTCGATGACCACCGGCTTGATGAACTCATCGCTCTCGCCGCGGTCGTACGCCTCACGAATCGCCTCGACCGGGTCCGTGGCGCGTGCGCCTTCGCCACGAACCATCGCGCGATACCATAGCTCGGTGCGCGGCCACCGCTTGTCGCGATCCATGCCGTAATAGCGCCCGCCGAACGTGGCGACCTCCGCGCGACCGCGCGAGCGCTCGACGGTCTCTCGCATGAACTCCAGCGCCGATCGCGGGAGCGTGTCACGGCCGTCGAGCAGCGCGTGCAGCGCCACCCTGGGCAGACGCTCGCGTTGCACGAGGTCGAACAGACCGAAGAGATGCTCATCGACGGCGTGCACGCCGCCGTTCCCGATGAGTCCGCACAAATGCAAGGTCGTTCCGCGCTCTCGCACCTCTCGGCACAAGGCCTTCAGCACCGGGTTCTCGAAAAGGGAGCCATCCCGGATGGCGAGCGAGATACGCACGAGATCGGTGGGGACTACGCGGCCGGCGCCAAGGTTCAGGTGGCCGACCTCACTGTTGCCCATTTGCCCTTCGGGCAGTCCAACGGCGAGGCCCGATGCCTCAATGAGGGCGCGCGGTGCGCGTGCCCAGAGCGCCTCCCAGGTCGGTGTGCGCGCGAGCGCGATGGCGTTCCCCTCGCGCTCGGTGCGATACCCCCACCCGTCGAGGACGACGAGCACCACCGGGCGCCGACGTTGATTCGGCATCTTTGCTGAATGGTGTACGACTGATAACTTCGGCGCATCGGGCGCCAGTGAAATGTACGCGCCCTCCCACACGGCAACCAGCGATGTACGTCGTCCCGGTATTCCTCGCCCTTCTCACCGCATCATCGTTGCTCGCACAGGCAACGGTGACGGCGCCGAGCGAGGTGCGCGCGGCGCCGCGAGGCGCGCCGATCGCGACCGTGCGCGCCGGCACCGAGGTCCGCGTGCGCGAGCGGCGGGGCGCGCTCTCGCGGATCACCCTCGAGGGATACATCCATTGCGATCTTCTCGGTGGGCGACGCGACAGCTTCGCGCTCTCCGTCCGCGCTCCCTCCGGCGCCCGGCTGCGCGAGTCGCCAGCCCTCAACGCGGCGACAGTCGCCAATCTTCGCGACGGGATGGGACTCACGCAGGTCTCGCGAAGAGGCGAGTGGGTTCGCGTTCGACGCGTCGCATGGATCCCCAGCGCACGCCTGCGCTCGGAGCCGGCATCCGAGACGCGCGAGCAGGCGGGATCCGTGGAGACCGCTCAGGCCCCGGCGCCTCCTCCCGCACCCACTCGCGTTCCCGATCCACCCATTGGGAATGGTCTCACCCCGACACGTCAGACGGCCATGCGGCTCGCCCCGGACGGCGACTCGATAGGCGGCATTCGCCCGGGCGCGGTCGTCGTCCCGCTGGCTCGCGACCGTGACTGGGTGCGCGTTCGCGTCGAAGGGTGGGTGCGCGAGAACGAGCTTCAGTCCGTGGACACGACGGTGCAGACGCGCCTCAGCGCTGCCGATCTTCGCGCGGACCCGGAACGAACACGCGGGGTAATCGTGCGCTGGAACGTTCAAGTCCTGTCGCCGGTTCAACGGGCCGATCCCCTTCGGCGTGAGCTCGCCGAGAACGAGCCCTACGTCATCGCGCGGGGGCCCGACACGGAGAGTGCGCTTCTGTATCTCGCGATCCCGCCCTCTATGCTCGATGCGGTGTCGGCGATCGCGCCACTCACCAACGCGGTCATCACCGCGCGCGTGCGCACCGGACGGAGCTCCCCGGTGGGCATTCCCATTCTGGATCTCGTATCGATCGTCCGGCGGTGACGCGTGCGACGTCAGCGCGCGGGTGGCGCTGTCATTCGATGCCTCGCGACCGGCGGTTTCACTCCCTTCGCTGCTATGAGCTTTCGCGCCCGTTTCCGTGAGTTCTGGCGCCGGCACCCCGGCTTCCTCGCCGCGATGATCATCGTGGCGCTCGGCGTGCTCGCCATCGACGGATACCTCATCTACAAGCGCGACAAATACCGCGCCGAGATCCAACGGTTGCGCGCGGGCATGAGCGAGTTCGAGAAGCGGCGCGCCGATGCCGTGCTGGCGTCGGAGGAGAAACAGCTCCAGGTGATGGTCGAGCTCCTGCGCCGGCAGGCGCGTGTCGACAAGGAGATACATCTCGCCATCGCCGTCGATAGCGCGTACATGGGCCTCGAGCGGGAAGGGGCGATTCTTCGCGACATGCGCGTGGAGATCGGTCCTGAAAAGACGGTGGGCATGGGCCCGGACACCGTTCGGGTGACCATTCCGCGCGGCACCCGGTCGGTCCTGCGCCTTCTCGCCGCCACCGACGGGTGGGAAGTGCCGCGTTGGGTCTACGAGGAGCGCGGCCTGACGCCGCCTAACGACCGAACTGTCAAGGGTGGCCTGGGCCCGGTGGCGATCGTCCTCGAGGGTGGGACGGTGATCTACTCGATGCCGACCACGGGCCCGCTCAACGACTCGACGTACGTGATGCCTGGCGCGGTGCGGGCGAACGCCGACGATCTACGCGCGGTCATCCCGAATCTCGCGCGTGGAACGAAGGTGTATTTCTTCTAGGACAACCCGAACGTTGTCGCAGGAACTTTCCTCTACCAGGGACAGTATCTGGCTGTACTCCCGGGGAGCCCATCTGAAATGAGTTTGGTCCAAGCCTTTCGCGACGATCTCCGTATCTCCCTGACCGCCACCGGTCTGCTCCTGCTCGTCCTCGGGACGAGCGGCTTTCTCGTGAAGCACGCCGCCATGGTGCGGTACGAGCGCGATGTGAACCGCATCGCGTTCAACGACAACTGGGAAGTCCTCGACGACATTCGCAAGCAGCTTGGGATGGTCAGCGACTCCCTCGAGCGCGCGCTCGAAGCCGCGCCAGCTCCTCCAGGCGAGCAGCCTTTCATCGTCGTCAGCATCGAGGAGCGCCGGCTGTGGTACAAGCAGGGGGACGAGACCATCTTCACCACCCGCGTGGCTACCGGCAGCGGCAAGACCCTGGTCAAGGACGGGGGCCGAGACGAGTGGAAGTTCGAGACCCCCCGCGGAAAGCTCGTCGTCCAGGGGAAAGAGATCGATCCGGTGTGGGTGCCGCCTGACTGGCACTTCATCGAATACGCGAAAAAGCGCGGCCTCGGGGTCAAGCAGCTCAAGCGCGGGGAACAGCTCGAGACCCCGGATGGCGGGTTCATCACCGTCGACGGCAACGACGTGGTCAAGCAGTACGCCGATGGACGCACCTACCCCCTCGAATCGGGAGAGGGGCGAGAAATCGTCGCGGCCGGCAACGTCGTGATCCCGCCTTTCGGTACCAACCAGCGCAAATTCCGCGGGGTTCTTGGCTCCCACCGCCTCTTGCTTGGCGATGGGTATGCCCTGCACGGCACGGACAAGCCAACGTCCATCGGCCAGGCGGTGAGCCATGGCTGTGTCCGACTGCGGAACGAAGACATCGCCTATCTGTATAGTATCGTCCCGGTGGGCACGCCGGTTTTCATCTACTGACTGACCGTGCGGTCAGTCACACGCGGCCTTTTCACCGCGTGGTCGTAGCGGGAAGCCCTAGTCCTGCCGTAATATAGGACGTCGGCCAAAGTCGATTCCCGAAGGGGGTTAAGTGTCCGCAGGTCCACTCCGCGCGCGACCGCTCGTCTGGTCGCTCGCGATTGCTTTTGCATTGTTCGCGCACCCGGCCATCGCCGGGGGTGAGCGCGTTCCTGCTCGCGCCAACTCAGCGCTGGCGGCGGTCGCGCACATGCCATCGGAGCTCGCGGTCTCGGACACGCTGCGGGGTCGTAGCGGCAAGCTCATGGCGCGCTTCCTCCCGTACCTGGCGCGCCTCGACGTTCCGATTCTCAGCGCGCTCATTGGGGACACGGTCGTTCGGGCGCCAGGCGTTTACGTCTTGCGGGATAGCGCCGAATCGTCTCTCTTCACGTTCATCACGCTCCGCCCATTCTCGGACAAAGTGAAGGGGCGCGTCGGCGGCTACCGGATGGGATATTGGCCGTTCGAGCGACGCAAGGTTCGGTCTGAGGCGTACGCGGGCCTCGACGGCTTCATTGAAGTCACGCCCGAGAATCAGCACACCCAGGTTTCCGAGCACTTCAAGCTCCGCGACTTTCTCACCAAGGACCAGCGCGACGTCTGGCCGAAGTACCTGGTGCTGGACACGAAGCTCATCGACAAGCTGGAGCTCGTCATCGATGACCTGGTTGGACGGGGCTACGACGTTCGGTATCTCTCCGTCATGTCGGGATTCAGAACGCCGCAGTACAATGTCAAAGGCGTTGGGAAGGGCCGAGCGGATGCGAGTCGGCACCAGTACGGCGATGCGGCCGATGTGTTCGTCGATAACAATCGGGACGGGCGCATGGATGACTTGAATCGTGACGGACGTGTGGACACGCGGGACGCGCGCATTCTGCTCGGCGCGGTCGACCGGGTGGAAGCCGCGTATCCCGGACTGGTCGGTGGTGCTGGCGTCTATTCCGCAACGCGGGCGCACGGTCCGTTCACCCATATTGACGCGCGTGGTACCCGCGCGCGCTGGGGTCGCATTTGAGGGCGCGGTTGCTGGCGGCGCTCAGGTCCCGCTGGATGACGGCCGCGATGTTCGTCGTGGCTGCGCTCGCCGTCCTTCGATTCTACGAACCGCCCGAGACGCTCCTGGAGTCGCGGTTCGGCAATCCGCTGCTTCCGCTGGTTCCCCCCGCCACGCCGTCGGCGAGCGCATTCGGTCTCAGCGGCGCGGTGCAGGTCCGCTTCGCGCTCCCTAACGACGGGGTCGAGTACCCCCTCGAAGTCCAAGGCGATCCCACCGAGCTCGAGTACTCGTGGGTGCGCGTTACCGACTCCGTCGGTGTGGACTCCATTCGCCGCCTGGATGGCGACACGCTGGTGGCCCCGTCGGTTCCGGGATTCTACCGACTCGCGCTCATGCGGGGATTGGAGCGGCGCATTCTCAGCGGACTCACGCTGGCGGTGATGGTGCCGTTCGATGAGAAGCGAGGCGGCATTCTCGATGGCTACCGCATTGGCACCTTCCGCGCGGAGCGACGCGGCGCGACCGCGGCGCGCCCCGACGGATTCGTGCAGGTGCTTCCCGAGCTGGTGAATCTCCCGCTCACGCGACACCTGCGGCTGGGCTCGTTCGTCGCCCCCGACGGACAGACGACGTGGCCTCGGTACGCGGCGCTCGACCGCCGTCTGCTGGACAAGCTGGAGCTGGTGTTCCAGCAGCTCTCTGCGTGGCGGCCCGACACCTCGACCGTGCAGCTCGCGGTCTCCGTGAACTCGGGCTTTCGTACCCCGTGGTACAACCGGCGCGTCCCGCGCGCCGCGCGCGACAGCCGGCACCAGTTTGGTGACGCCGCCGACGTCGTCATCGACGCAAACGGCGATGGGCGGGTGACGCGCGAAGACGCGAACCTCGTCGCCGCCGCCGTTGAGATGGTCGAGCAGTCGCACCCCGATCTCGCCGGCGGCCTTGGGCTCTACGTGAGCGGTCGTTATCGTCAGCCGTACGTTCATATCGACACACGCGGTACGCGCGCACGCTGGCGGGGGTAAGGATGGCAAGCGACGAAGGAGCAGGATCGGACACGCACCCCTTCCTGCGTGACCGCATCATGCGAAAGCTCGAGACGCTCTCCAACGACCGTCTCTACCAGGTCCTCGATTACGTCGAATTCCTCGAATCCCGGTACGCCGAGCGGCAGCCCTCGGCGGCGAGCGTGTTTCAGCGTTTCACTGAGGGGCTCGAGGACACGATGCGCGCCGGCCGTCTTTCGGCCGACACGATCGCCCAGACGATGGGCATTATGAGCCGGGCGATGGGCGTCCTCTCCGGGGTGGCGGCGGCTGGCAAGTCCGTTGCATCGGATGTGGTCAACGCGGCTTCGCGTCCGGCCCAATGGGGAACGGCGCGGCCGCCCTCGGGACAGGCGCCAGTGGGAGGCAGCGAGGGGCAGCAACCCTCTGCACCGACCGAGCCGCCTACGTCCACCGACACGGGAGGCGCATCGAAGTGAGCAGCCAGGCAGAAGTACCAGCCGGCAAGGCGAGTCCACGCGGCCGCACGGGCCGTCGTCCGCGCGTCGAGGCGGAGGTAGAGGTTGAGGCAGAGGTCGCAGGACCTCGCACGGGCGCGAAGCGCACTCTCGTCGACGTCATTAAGCAGCTCCCTGCATACTTGCGGCTGCTGGGTGGTCTACTCACCGACCGCAGGGTGTCGGGTGTCGACAAGCTTCTCGTCGCCGGGGCCATTGCGTACATCATTTCGCCAATGGACTTGCTTCCGGATTTCGTCCCATTTCTCGGCGAAGTGGACGACGTCTTCCTGCTCGTCCTCGCGCTCCAGCGGCTCATCGGCAATGCCGGGCGCCGTGTGGTCGGCGATTATTGGGTAGGCAGCCTGGCGGACCTGAGCACGGCGAATCTGCGGCGAGTCCTGCTGGCGGCGACCTTCTTCCTTCCGCGGCGCATGCGCAGACGCCTTCGGGCGATAGGGCGGGGCTAAAGCGCCTTTACTTTGCCTGGGTGGCCGCCTACTTTTGGCCATGGCGACCACAACTCGACCACCATCACGGCCCGCTTCGCCGGCACCCCCGGCAAGCGGGCCGTCGCGCATCGAGGGACCTCGCGGGACCGATCGCGTCCGCACCGACGCCGCTCTCACGTTCGATGACGTCCTGCTCGTCCCGCGCCATTCCGTCACGCATCCCAAAGACGTCGATACCGCGTCCCGATTCACCCGCGGAATTCCGCTGAACGTCCCGCTCATCTCGGCGGCCATGGACACGGTCACCGAAAGCGAGATGGGAATCGCGATGGCACGGGCCGGCGGCATCGGGGTGATTCACAAGAACATGTCCATCGACCGGCAGGCGGCCGAGGTCGACCGCGTCAAGCGCTCGGAAAGCGGGATGATCCTCAATCCCATCACGCTTGGGCCAGACGCGACGCTTCGCGAGGCGAACGCGCTGATGCGCCGCTTCCGGATCTCGGGCGTCCCGGTCGTCGATCGGGGTGGCCAGCTGGTTGGCATCATCACCAATCGGGATCTGCAGTTCGAGCGCAATCTCGACCGCGCGCTGCGCGAGGTGATGACGAAGGAGAATCTGATCACCGCGCCGGAGGGGACGACCCTCGAGGAAGCGGAGCGCATTCTGGGCCGGCATCGCATCGAGAAGCTTCCCGTCGTGGACGCGAAGGGAACGCTGCGCGGGCTCATCACCGTGAAGGACATCCACAAGCGCCGGCAGCATCCCAACGCGAACAAGGATCAGCACGGCCGTCTGCGTGCCGCCGCCGCGCTCGGTGCGGGTGGGGACTTCATCGATCGTGCTCGCGCGCTGGTCGACGCGGGCGTCGATGTGCTGGTGATCGACACCGCTCACGGCCATAGCGACGGCGTGTTGCAGGCGACGTCGCAGATCCGCGAGCTGTTTCCCGACGCTCAGCTCGTGGCGGGAAACATTGCCACGCGCGAAGGGGCGGCCGCGCTCGCGGAGCGTGGAGTCGATGCGATCAAGGTCGGCGTCGGCCCTGGATCGATTTGCACGACGCGCGTGGTAACGGGCGTCGGCGTTCCCCAGCTCACCGCGATCTTCGATGCCGTGGATGGCGCTGGTGACGTCCCGATCATCGCCGACGGCGGAATCAAGTATTCGGGTGACATCGTGAAGGCGCTCGCGGCCGGTGCCTCGAGCGTGATGATGGGCTCGATGCTCGCGGGCACCGAGGAGAGTCCTGGCGAGTCGTTCCTGCTCGAGGGCCGCCGCTTCAAGATGATTCGCGGCATGGGCTCGCTCTCCGCGATGCAGGATGGCAGCGCCGATCGCTATTTCCAGGAAGGCGAGATGTCGGTGCGCAAGCTCGTCCCTGAAGGCATCGAGGGGCGTGTCCCCTACAAGGGACCGGTCGCCGACGTGCTCTTCCAGATGGTGGGCGGACTGCGCAGCGGCATGGGCTACGTCGGGTGCGGCAGCATCGATGAGCTGCGAAGCGCGACGGACTTCGTGCGCATCACGACCGCGGGCCTTCGTGAGTCGCACCCGCACGACGTGCAGATCACCAGGGAAGCTCCTAACTACTCTCTGTAACATTTCACTACAAGGCAAACACGTCAGATAACAGAATACAGGTTTCAGAATTCAGAAACGACCACGGGGAGCCAGTGAATGGCTCCCCGTCACTCATCTGCATTCTGAATCCTGTGTTCTGTTATCTGATGTCTTTCCGTTCCCACCTGCCGTCTAGACGTACTTCTATTGACAAACCCGTCGGTGAACGGGATTTTGCCCCGCGTCTTCCCACGTAACTCCCCCGCCCGAGTCCCCCGCGGAGAAACCCATGGGTCTATGGTCGAAGAAGAGCATCGCCCTCCTCCAGGCTGAAGCGAGCGGTGAGTCGCACGAGACGACGCTCAGACGTGCGCTCAGTGCCACGAACCTCACACTGCTGGGGATCGGCGCCATCATCGGCGCCGGCATCTTCGTGCTCACCGGGACGGCGGCGGCCAACTACGCGGGCCCCGCGATCGTGCTCTCGTTCATTCTCGCCGGAACGGGCTGCCTGTTCGCCGGCCTGTGCTACGCCGAGTTCGCGAGCATGATTCCCATCGCCGGAAGCGCGTATACCTATTCGTATGCAACGCTCGGCGAGTTTTTCGCCTGGATCATTGGCTGGGATCTCGTTCTCGAGTACCTGTTCGGTGCATCGACGGTCGCCGTCGGATGGTCGGGGTATTTCGTCTCCTTCATGCGCAGCATCGGCGTGAACCTGCCGATGGAGTGGACGCAGGCCCCGTTCGCGTATTCGGCGGCGGAGGGACTCTCGCGCACCGGGGCCGTTCTGAACATTCCGGCGATGTTCCTCATCGCCGTGTTGACGATCCTGCTGGTCGTCGGCGTGAAGGAATCGGCCGGGTTCAACAACATCGTGGTGGCCATCAAGGTCGCGATCATCTTCCTCGTCATCGGCTTCGGGTTCATGTTCGTCAACCCGGACAACTGGAGCCCGTTCATCCCGGATAACACTGGAGAGTTCGGCCAGTATGGCTGGAGCGGCATCGTCCGCGGGGCCGGCGTCATCTTCTTCGCCTACATAGGATTCGATGCCGTGTCGACCGCGGCACAGGAGGCCAAGAACCCGCAGCGGGACATGCCGATAGGCATCCTCGGATCGCTCGCGTTCTGTACGGTCCTCTACATCCTGATGTCGCTGGTAATGACGGGCCTGGTACCGTACGCGCAGCTCAACGTGCCCGATCCGGTCTACGTCGCCCTCGCCGCCGCCGGTCCGGGTCTGTCGTGGCTCACCAAGCTCATCGCGATCGGCGCCATGGCGGGTCTCGCTTCGGTGGTGCTCGTCATGCTCATGGGCCAGCCGCGCATCTTCTACTCCATGGCGCGCGATGGCTTGCTCCCCGCGGTCTTCGGAAAGGTGCATAAGCGTTTCCAGACGCCGTACGTCACGACGATCGTCACTGGCGTGATCGCGGGCGTGGTGGCGGGGCTGTTCCCGATCGGCGTCCTCGGCGAGCTCGTTTCGATCGGAACGCTCCTCGCCTTCGTGATCGTGTGCGCTGGCATTTGGGTTCTGCGGGTCAGGTCACCCGAGCTGCCCCGTCCCTTCAAGACGCCGCTGGTCCCCCTGGTGCCAATCTTGGGGATTCTGATTTGCGGCTATCTCATGTTCAGTCTGCCGTTTGATACCTGGCTGCGGCTGCTCATCTGGATGGCGATCGGCATCGTCATTTACTTCTCGTACAGCATTCGGAAGTCGCGATTCGCGGGAGCCCCGCCGACGCGCTGACGCGCCTCGTCGGACTCGCTATCTTTGACGCGGCGCCCCTCGTGGGCGCCGCGTTGCGTTTCTCCCCTGCTGGAGGTGTGGCTGCAGCCGTCGACGTTGCTCGCGATTCCCCCGGCGCGCCGCGAGATCATTGAGCGGATGGGCGCAGCGCTCCGCGAGGGAGCGTCAGTCGTGCTCTCGACGCACGTCAATGCCGACGGTGACGGGTGCGGCTCGGAGGCGGCGCTCGCGCTCCTTCTCGCGCAGCGAGGACTCACCGCGCGCATCGTCAATCCCACGCCATGGCCGGTGATGTTCGACTTCCTGCTCGCCGGCGTGCGTGAGGACAGCAAGCGTGGCGCGGCCGCGCTCGGAAACGCCGATCTCCTGATCGTGGTCGATATCAGCGACGTCCGGCGCCTTGGCACGCTCGCTGAGCCGGTGCGCGCGATGAAGGGGCCGCGCCTCGTCATCGATCATCACGTTCCAGGCGAAGAGCCGCCCGGAGACATCGTGCTGGCAGACACCGCAGCGTGCGCGACGGGGGAGCTCGTCTATGATCTCGCGCAGGTACTCGACCTCGAGATCACTCCTGAAATCGCGCGGGCGCTCTACACCGCATTGCTCACCGACACCGGCGGCTTCCGCTTCAGTAACACGTCGCCGCGGTGCCACGCCATCGCCGGCGAGCTGCTGTCACGAGGCGTCGATCCAGAGGAGATGTATCGTCGCATCTACGCGTCGGTGCCCGTCGGGCGGCTGCATCTCCTGCGCGACGCGCTTCACACGCTCGAAGTGGATGAGTCGATCGGCCTCTCCTGGATCTCGCTGCCCGCGGGTGTGATGGAGAAGTATGCGCTGCGCTCGGAGGAGCTCGATGGGATCGCCGAGCATCCGCGGTCCATCGCGGGGACTCGCATGGCGATCTTCTTCCGCGACCTCGGCCACGGTCAGGTGAAGGTGTCGTTCCGGAGCGCGGGGGCGGTCGACGTCAACCGCTTCGCGAAGCGCTTTGGTGGAGGCGGTCACGCGAAGGCGAGTGGCGCGCTCATCCCCGGGTCCCTCGACACGGTTCGGACTCGGGTGGTCGGGGAAGCCCGCGAATACCTGGCAGCCAATCCGGACGCTCTTGGCCCGCTGTCTGCCCGCTAGGTAGCTTTCTCGTATGGCCCGTCCTCTTCGTCACTCTCGCCAAACGGTCGAGGATCGCATCGGCGACGCGCTCACGCAGGTGGCGATCATGCTGCGCCTCGATCAGGCCGTGCTCGAGCTGGTGACCTTCGAGAAAGCCACCGGCGTCGCCGTCCTGCGCCTCCATGGGGATTGCCCCGACTGCGAGATGTCGGTGACCGCCCTGCGCGCCGGCATCGAGGCGCAGCTGCGCCTGCGTGTGCCGGAGGTGCGCGAGGTCCGCGCGCTGGCGACGGATACCCCATGACGCTGCGTGGGCGCATTGTCGAGGCGTTAGGCGGCGTTACCAATCCGCGAACGCGTCAGACCGTCATCGAGGGGGCGATGATACGTGACCTCGCGCTCACCGACGATGGAAAGGTTCGCCTCACCTTCCTGCTCAGCGCACAGGATCCCGCGTCGCTCGTGCGCGATGTGCGCCAGACCGTTGAGCGCGTCGAGGGCGTCACGGAAGTGCGCGTCGATGTGAAGGATCCTTCGCAGGTACAGCGTTCCGCGCCGCAAGCGCCAACTGCGCCAGCGCCGAACCCGCGTGCGCTGCCGGTGATGGAGCCGCCTCGAGCCGCGCCCGGCCCGCAGAGGCCCGCGCCGCCCGCGCCGGTCACCTATCCAAACCTGGGCCGCATCATCGCCATCTCGAGCGGCAAGGGTGGCGTCGGCAAGTCGACGGTGGCCACGAACGTGGCGGTGTCGCTCGCTCGCTCCGGGGCGCGCGTGGGACTGATGGATGCCGACATTTACGGGCCCAACGTGCCGCGCATGATGGGCATCGATGAGCCGCCCCCGGTCGAGAACGAGCGCATCATTCCGCTCGAGGCGCATGGGGTGAAGCTGATGAGCATCGGCTTCATGGTGGCACGGGATGCCCCCGCCATCTGGCGCGGGCCGATCATCATGAAGGTGATCACGCAATTTCTCCGCGATGTCGTGTGGGGGAAGCTCGACTACTTCCTGGTCGACATGCCGCCGGGTACCGGGGACGCTCAACTCTCGCTCGTGCAGGCGACCCAGGTGCACGGCGCGGTCATCGTGACGACACCGCAGGAGGTCGCGATCGGCGATGCGCTCCGCGGCGCGAAAATGTTCGAGCGCGTCGGAGTCCCCGTGCTCGGCGTCGTCGAGAACATGAGCTATTTCGAGTGCACACACTGCGGAAAGCCAAGCCCGCTCTTCGGGTCGGGCGGGGGAGCGCGACTCGCCCAGGAGCTCGGTGTGCCGCTGCTCGGGGAGATTCCCCTGTATCAGCGCGTGCTCGAGGGTGGTGACACAGGGCGACCGATTGTCGTTTCGGAAGCGGACTCGACTGCCGCCCGTGCGCTGGCCGCCACCGCCAGACAACTTCGCCAGGTGCTCGACGGCCAAGGAGCGGCGGTCGGGACGTGAGTGCCCGCAGTCAGCTGGACCACGAAGCAGACCATACGCGGCCGCCTGGCGAAGACATGCCGGCGGCCGCGTTGCCGTTGGATGCCCATGAAGGCGTCCCGGCGATCGGCGTCACCGGGGAATACCTCGCACAGGCGTCGCTGGTTCACCGGCCGTTAGCCGGTACGATTGTCCGCATCGCGCTTCCGTCGGTGGCGTCGGCGCTTCTCATGACGCTCTTCACGAGTGTCGATGCGTTCTGGGTGGGGACGCGCCTCGGTCCCACCGGCCTGGCGGCAGTCTCCACGTCCGTCTTCTGGATCTGGATGCTGATCGCGCTGGCCGAAATGGTGGCGGTGGGTCTGACGGCCGTTGCATCACGCCGGCACGGCCAACGGCGACCCAGGGAAGCTGCCCGCGCCGTTGGCGCCGCGCTCGTCTTCGCGCTCGGGCTTGGCGTGGCCGTCGCTCTCGGGGGGCTGCTGCTGCTGGACTGGCTCTTCGCGGTGATGCACACCCCGCCCGAGGTGACCGCGTTAGGCAGGCGCTACCTCACCGCCTATCTGGCCGGGTGTCCGCTGATCTTCGGGTACTTTGCCATCGACGCCGCGTTTCGTGCGGCTGGTGACACGCGAACCCCCTTCCTGCTACTCAGCGTGTCGGTCGTCGCGGCGCTCGTGCTCGACCCGGTTCTCATCCTGGGATTGGGACCGGCGCCCGAGCTTGGCATCGCCGGCGCCGCGATCGCGACGATCCTCACTCGGGGATCGGCCTTCGTGTTGGGGCTCGCACTTCTCGTGCGGCGCTCGATGATCCGCCTCGTGGGGCCGACCGAGCGCGCCATTCCGCTCATCGCGCGCATCGGGCTGCCCACCGCGGCCACCGGCGTGATTTTCAGCCTGATCTATGTGCTGATGACGCGGACGACGACGCAGTTCGGCACGCCCGCGCTCGCCGCGTTAGGCATCGGTCACCGCGTCGAGAGCTGGGCGTACATGGTCGGCGTTGGATTCGGCGCCGCCGCGGCCGCCATCGTCGGCCAGAACCTGGGCGCTGGCCAGGTGGGTCGAGCCGAGCGGACGGGGTGGATCACGACCGGCTTCGCGAGCGTCGTCGGCGTGGTGGCGGCGGTCATCGAGATCGTGTTCGCCGAGGAGTTCGCATCCCTCTTCACCGACGATCCAGCGGTGATCGCGGTGAGCGCGGGCTACCTTCGTATCTGCGCGCTGTCGCAGGCGTTCGTGGGGGCGGAGCTGGTCCTCGAGGGCGCGCTGGGCGGGGCGGGGCACACGTTTCCCCCGATGCTCGCCTCGACCGCACTCACCGCGATTCGCATCCCCCTGGCCGCCTGGGCGGCGTTTCAATGGGGGATCGACGGGATCTGGTGGGTGATTTGCCTCACTGCTACCGCGCGCGGCATCGCCATGATGGTGCTCTGGCGACTTGGCCGATGGAAACGCAAATCCCTGTGAGATGCGACCGCTCATCACGCTGTTGACCGATTTCGGCACCGCCGACGGCTACGTGGCCGAGATGAAAGGTGTCTTGTACTCGCTGGCTCCCGAGGCGCGAGTGGTCGACCTTTCCCACGACATCGCTCCGCAGGATGTCGAGAGTGCCCGTCTGGCCGTCGCACGATACTGGCGTCGATTCCCGCCGCAGACGATTCACCTCGTGGTCGTCGATCCAGGGGTTGGATCATCGCGGGATGCGCTCGCGGTGCGAAGTGAGGATCGCGTCCTCATCGGCCCCGACAATGGCGCCCTCTCGCCGGCGCTCCTCGTGGCGGGCGCACGCGCGGTGACTCTGCCGGTCCCTCCCGCGGCCTCGCCGACGTTTCATGGTCGCGACCTGTTCGCTCCCGCGGCGGCGCGCATCGCGATGGGCGCGCCGATCGACGCGCTCGGTGCTCCGGCGGAGTCGCCGACGATCCGGCGCACCCCGGAGGCACGGCGGCTTGGCACCGGCGCCATCCAGGGCGAAGTGATCTCGATCGATCGATACGGGAACGCGATCACGAACATCGTCGCGTTTCCCGCAACGCAGGGCCGCGAGGGCGACCCGGCGTTCGTGGAAATCGGCGGACGAACGATTCCGGTCGCGCGGGCTTATGCCGACGTGCAGCCCCTGGGCGCGGTGGCGCTGTGCGGATCGTCGGGCTTACTCGAGATCGCCGTGCGCGATGGCAACGCGGCGCAGAGTCTGTCGCTCATGCGCGGGTCCATCGTGACGCTGCATGCCTCAGCGCGTGGGTAGTCGGACTAACGGCAGAGATGTCAGATGTCAGAATACAGAATTCAGAATTCAGAACCGACCAGGGAGCCAATGGTGCTGCCGTGGCTTTGTCTGAATTCTGAATTCTGTATTTCTGACATCTGACGTCTCTGCCGTTCCCACTGACATCTGAGATTTGTCGGTCTAGCCTCGAACTTCCTGCGGCCGTACGCGCTCAATCCTCTCGTTGGATGGCCGGCCGGGATCGTGCGCCGTCACCACGCGGCCGACGTACACCGCGCCCTTGCGAGGCTCCACGGACGCCGTTCCATGATGGAGCTCCGCGTTGAGCTCTCCGCCGGTGAGGATCGCCAGCATCGTCAGGTACATCCAGGTCAGCAGGACGATGACGCCGCCGATCGCGCCATAGGTCTTGTTGTACGAGCCAAAGTTCGCGACGTACGCCCGGAACAACAGCGTGACCAGAACCCAGAGCACGGCGGCCACGAGGGCGCCGACCAGGATCTGCGATTTGTCCTGGCGCTGGTTAGGCAGGAAGTAGTAGATGAGCCAGAGCATGCCCACGAGCAGCGCGAAGGCGAGCGGATACTGGAGGATATTCCACACCGTTTGCCCGAACTCACCCATGACCGTCCGGCGCTCGATCCATTCCGCGATCTCGGGCCCCCCGAGCATGATCGATGTCGTCACCAGGAAGAGGACCGACGACACGAGCACGCTCGCGAGCGCGATGAGCTTTTTCTTCCACCACGGGCGCCCCTCCTCCACGTCATAGGCGCGGTTCAGCGCGTCAATGAGCGCTGAAAAGACGTTCGAGCCCGCCCATGCGGCGCCGAGTAAGCCTATGGAAAGGACACCAGCGGAGTTGGGATTGAGGACATCACGCACGACGTTGTCGACGAGATCCACCGCCTCCCCTGGCACCGCCTGCCGGAGATTCACGATCAGCCACGCCATGATCTCCTCACGCTCGCCGATGAACCCAATGAGCGGAGCGAGGAAAAGAAACAGCGGGAAGAGGGAGAAGAAGAAGTAGTATGCCGTCTGCGCGGAGAGCCCGAGGATGCTGTCGTCCAAAATCTCCTGCCCGGTCTTCTGCAGCAGCGGTCCGACGCGTCGGCCCTTGATGATCACGCACCCTCCCAAAAAAATTGCCCTACCTGACGGAAGGGCAAGGGATGGGCCAGTGACAGCCAGCGCGTCAATCGATTGGCTCGATCTCCAGCGTGCCGACGAGCATCGACGCGTCGATCGTGAGGCGACGCTTCGCGCCCTCCCAGTTCGCGGAGTAGTGCACGCCGTCCTGCTCGCGAAAGCCGTCGTGGTCGAACGTTCCAAGGGTGACATCGACGCGTGCGCGCACTCCGACATCACGCGGGACGCGCAGCGTGACGGCACCCAGCCGCACGCGAAGTCGCGCATCCACATCGGCGGCCCAGGCGCCCGAGAAATCGAGCGTGAGCGCACCGGCGCCGCAATCGACGTCGATGTGCTCGACGTTCGCGTTTCCCACCCCGGTCGCTTCGATCGCCGCCGCTCCAACATCGAACCGCAGCGATCGCATGCGTCGCGGATTCGGTGTCGCGAAGCGAAGCGCAGTGTTGCTCGCCGCGGACTCGACGGTCAGCTCGTCGACGGCCAGGCCTCCCAGGTCGAGATCCGCTTCCACGGCGCCGAGGCGAAGGGCGACGTCGAGCGGTACCCCACGCGCCACGGCCAGCGACAAGCGCGATCGCTCTTTTTCGTCTCCCGACAGCCCTCGGAATGGGCGACGCCCGCCATCGAGGCGCAGCGACAGCGTGTGTGACGCGGAGTCGTAGCGGCCCTCGACATCGTAATGCGCCGCGTCGTACCGCATCGAGTAGTCGTACAGCTCGCCGTCGTCGGCCGGCGAAACGCGCAGCGAGCCACCGGTGAGGTTTACACGCAGGCGGAGGCTGTCGGACGTGTCACGCGGGCGGACGGCCGACGTCGTGCGCCACGCCTGCGCGGCATCGGCAGCGTAGCCGCATCCGAGGAGCGCCGAGACCAACGCCAGCGTGCGCAGCCGCCTCACGAGTCGATCCCCGAGCGCGGTGCGGGCGTTGGACGCCGGGCGGCTGCCACGCCGACGACCGGAGTCGGAGTCTGCCACTCGAGCTCGGCGGTCCTCGTCACCGGGATCGACGGGCGAGAAGCCTCCGCCGTCCCTCCGCGGGAGATGATCGTCGCGCCAAAGCCGACCGTAGCGGCGACCCACGTCAACAGGAGCGCAATGATGCGCATCGTGCCGCCCGCAGGACCACTCCACGCGAGCAGCGCCGCGACGATCCATAACGACATGTAGGCGACGAGACCGACGAACACCACGCGCTCCAGACCACCCGCACCACGATGTGTGCGCCGCATGATGGCCTCGCCGGTAACCTGTGCCATGGAAAGGAACCCGAGCGCGAGCGCGCCGGCGACCGCCATGAGAAACCCGATACATGCGAAGGGCAGCAGCGCCCATCCCACGATTGGAATGAGCAGAAGCACGACGATCAGCATGAGGAGCGCTGGAAGGACCGCGAGCTCGGCTGCAATGCCGACGAGGAACGCGCGCCCGAAGTTGCGCTCGATCGCGTCCGCTACACCCTCGAGGTTCGACCGCGCGAAGAGAACGACCACGACGCCGATAGCCGCGAGGGTGGCGAGCCAGCCAAGCGCGAGCAGCAGTTGCTGCCACATGCTCGACAGCGCCGACCGTGGCGCGGCGGTGGCCGGCGTCAGTCCAAGCGGCCCCGCAATGGTGCGCGTCTCGCCGCGAATGGTGCCTCCCTCGAGTCGCACGCGACCGTCCACCGCGAGCGCATCACCGCCGACCACGCCACCCTGCCTGACAATGACGTCGCCGCCGACGGCGATCGCGTCGAGCGCCACGCTGCCGGATACGATGAGGTCGCCGCGAGTGGTCACGACGGCGCCGGAGAGCGCCTCGCCAGGTGCGACGATACGATCACCGACGGAGATGCGCGTGTCTTCATGGACACGGGCACCGAACGGGTCGCGCGCGAGTGCAGCGCGAACGCTGCGCGCCGAATCGGGCGCGAGCTCGGTTACCTGCGTGAGCAGCCGGCCGGGGGCGAGGATGAGCCACGCGGCGGCGATGACGAGCGCTTTCATGGCGCTCAGCGACGACGGTGAACTGCAATGGTACGAAGAAGCGTCGCCGCGAGCAGAGCGGCCGCGACGAGCGCCAGTGTCAGCACGCCCAGGCCGAGGAGTCCGCTCGAGCGCACGAGCGTGTAGGCGGAGTCCCCCAGCGCGCCCGCGAGGAAAGTGCCCGCGGCGTCGAGCAGGCTCGCCCGCATCCGGTCGGCCAGCATTCCGATGGCGAACAGCACCGCGTCGAAACGAAGTGCTATCCAGAGCACGAGAATGCTCATGGCGGCCGCGAGCGACCCGGCGCCAACGCCGAAGGCGACGCGCCCGCCGCGCGAGGATGGCACGAAGCCTCGCAGCGTATCGAGCGCGGCTACGTGCCAAGGGACGAAGATGTTCACGCGCGAAAGCACCCGCTCCGCGAACAGCGGTGAGGGTGCCAGGTGCGGCAAATGCTCGAGCGCCCGAACTGTCGCGCGCGCTTCGTCGAGCTCGCCACGGCAGGTTGGACACTTCCGGATGTGCGTCTTCAGCGGTGAGGTGCCAAACCCCACCTCGCCGTCGAGCAGCAGATCGATTTCGCTGGGTAGTAGATGTCGGTCCACAAAGCCTCCGGTCGGTCCTACGTCGGCCTCACGAAAGGGGTTTCACCTAGGTCCGAAGATGCTCCAAAGCGTCCCTCAGCTCCTTCCTGGCCCGGTGGATGTAGGTCTTTACGGTCCCCAGGGGCAGATCGAGCATGGCCGCGATTTCCTCGTACGACCGGCCTTCCACGTGACGCAGCATAATGCACGACCGGTACTCCGGCCGGAGCCGCGCGATGGCACGCTCGATCGCCGATCCCAGCTCCCGGGATTCGACCTCCTCGAGGGCCGATTCGCCCCGGGACTCCACGTCGAACGAGGTGGCCTCGATCTCCGCCCTGGTTGCCGCATGGGGAGACCCGTCGATGCTGATCGTCTCCACCGTTCGCTTTCGCAAATGGTCGATGGCGACGTTGTTGGCGATCTTGAACAGCCAGCTCGAGAGCTTGAACTCGGGCCGGTAGCGATCAATGTGGTTGAGGACCTTGATGAAGGTCTCCTGCGCGAGATCCTCGGCTGTCTCCCGGTCGCGCACCATGCGAAAGATCAGCGAGAACACCGGGCGCTCATACCGTCGCAGCAGCTCGCGATACGCCGGCTCGCGCCCCTCTTGCGCGAGCGCGACGACGTCCGCATCGGGGAGGTTCGCGAGGTCGAGAACTTGAGACATCTAGGGGTCAGGAGTCAGGAGTCAGGGATCAGGGGGTTTCAGGTCCGAGGTGTCGGGGTGCGAGAGCAGTTCCTCTCACCTAACACCCTGAACCCCCCTGGCTCCTGACTCCTGACTCCTGATCCCTTTCAATCAGGCAAAGGTATTTACACAGTCCAACTTCAGCCAGCGCGCGCGCTTGCGGCTCTCGGCCACCTCGACCAACTTCATCGCAATGCCGTCCGTCCAGACCGAGCGGAGCGAGGCGCTCGCCGCTGCCGCCGGGAGCGCCGAGAAGCGCGCCTACGTTCGCGGTGTCTTCTCCCAGATTGCGCCCCGCTACGATCTCCTCAACCACCTCCTCAGCTTCAGCATCGACAAGCGGTGGCGTCGCCGCGCCGTCGCGGCGCTGCGGTGGGACCGCGACCCGTCCGGTGTCTATGTCGATCTCTGCGCGGGGACGATGGACGTCGCGAACGAGCTCGCCCGCAAGCGACAGTTCCGCGGCATGGTCCTCGGAACGGACTTCGCGGAAGCAATGCTGCGCGCTGGCCGTCAGAAGATCGCGTCGCGCCCGGTCGCGCCAGTCGTGGCGGATGCGGTGGAGCTTCCCTTGCGCACCGGAGCCGCATCTGGAGCGATCGTCGCCTTCGGTGCCCGCAATCTCGAGGATCTCGATGCGGGAATCGCCGAGGCGTTCCGCGTCCTCCGTGATGGAGCGACCTTCGTGATCCTGGAGTTCTCAATGCCGCGTGTGCCGGTCGTGCGCACGCTTTACCGCTTCTACTTTCACCGCGTGCTTCCGATGCTCGGCCGCCTGGTGTCCCGACATCCAACCGCGTATCGGTATCTTCCCGCCTCCGTCGACAACTTTCCGAGTGAAGAGGAGCTGGCGAGTCGGATGACGCGCGCCGGCTTCGCGAACGTCCGAGTCACCCGGTTGAGCTTCGGAATCGCCGCCATTCATGCCGGAGAGCGCGGCGGTGCGGGAGCGGCGGGATGACCATCGACACCGTCGGACAGTTTCTCACGCAGCTCGAGCGCGCAGGTGAGCTGAAGCGGATCTCGCACCCGGTATCGGTGGACCTCGAGCTGTGCGAGATCGCCGATCGCGTGATGAAGATGCCGGGCGGCGGTCCGGCTCTGCTCTTCGAGCATGTGAAGCTCTTCGATGGGTCACGCTCCCCGCATCCCGTCGCCATCAACCTCTTTGGCTCCATGCGGCGCATGTCGATGTCGCTGGGCGTCGAGCGGCTCGATGAGATCGGCGAGCGCATCGCGCAGATGATGGAGCTCAAGGTCCCGGACGGTCTCGTGGCGAAGCTGTCGCTGCTGCCTCGACTCCTCGAGCTCGGGAAATTTCCCCCCCGCGTGAAGGGGGGCTCACCGCCCTGCCAGGAGATCGTGCTGCGCGGCGAGGAGGTCGATCTCCGCAAGCTGCCCATCATCAAGTGCTGGCCAGAGGACGGCGGACCCTACATTACCTTGCCGATGGTGATCTCCCGCGATCCGAAGCGGGGAATCAGAAACGTCGGGATGTATCGCGTCCAGCTGTTAGGCGCACGCGACCTGGCGATGCACTGGCAGCGCCACAAGGTGGGTGCCGCGCACTGGCGCGACATGGCCGAGCGGAAGGAGACGATGCCTGTCTGTATCGCGATCGGCGCCGACCCGCCATTGATGTACTCCGCGTCGGCGCCGCTCCCGCCGACGGTCGACGAGTTCCTGTTCGCGGGGTTCCTGCGGCGCGCGCCGGTGCGCCTGGCGAAAGCGTTGACGTGCGACCTCGAGGTGCCGGCCGAGTCCGAGTTCGTCATCGAGGGCTACATTGACCCGTCGGAGCCGCTGGTGACCGAGGGCCCCTTTGGTGACCACACCGGCTACTACTCCCTCGCGGACCTGTACCCGCGCGTGCACGTGACCGCGCTGACGATGCGCTCGAATCCGGTCTACGCGACGACCATTGTCGGGCGGCCGCCGATGGAGGACTTCTATCTCGGGCACGCCACCGAGCGAATCTTCCTGCCGCTTCTGAAACTGACGGTGCCGGAGATCGTCGACTACCACATGCCGGCCGAGGGGATTTTCCACAACCTCGTCTTCGTCTCCATCGACAAGCAGTACCCGGGACACGCGTACAAGGTGATGAATGCGCTCTGGGGCCAGGGACTCATGTCGCTCGCGAAGCTCATCATCGTCGTCGACAAGCACGTGAACGTTCGCGACCCGCAGGAAGCCTGGTGGATCGCGCTCAACAACATCGATCCGGAGCGGGACACGCGCTTCACCATGGGTCCTATGGATGTGCTCGACCATTCGAGCCGCGCCTTCACGTATGGGTCGAAGATGGGCATCGACGCCACGCGCAAATGGCCGGAAGAGGGCTTCACGCGTGAATGGCCCACGCTCATCGAGATGGATGCCGACACCAGGCACCGCGTGACCGCCATGTGGTCATCGCTCGGTATCGACGGACCCCGATGAACGAGATCCCCTATCCGACGTCGCGTCTCGTATTCACCCTGGCGTTCATGCTGGTGGTGGTGCTCGCCGCCGTGCTGGTCGTCCGGTGGCGCTTCCGGCAGCAGCTCCTCGCCGAGATCGCGACCACGCTGGGCATCTTTCTCCTCATCATCGGGACCATCGTCTATACCGTCGCCTTTCGCGGGCTGCGTCCGAGCGAGATGGTGGTCGCCTGGCTGCTCTCGTTCGCGGCAATCGTATGGTTCGTCACGCGCCTCAACAAGACGATGACACGCCCCTTGCGCGAGCTCGATCGCCTCGGCGTCTCACTCCGTCGCGGCGACTGGGGCCGCATTCTCGCCAGCCGCACGACCAACGATCGCGGCAACATCACGGCGGCGTTGCGCGATGTCGCGGCGCTCATCGAGGAGACCCGGCGGACGATGGACACGCTGATCCGCGCTTCGGAGCGTGTGACCCGCGTGGGCGGCGAAGCGGCGGGCGGCGCACAGGACGTCGGCGGCGCGCTCGTGCGACTCGCGCAGGGCGCGCAAGCCAACCTCGGCGTCGCGCGTCGTATTCGGACGGCGGCGGAGGAGATTACGTCTGCGTCAGGGGAGGTGAGCGGCGCCGCCCGCGAGACGCTGCAGCTCTCGCAGTCGATGGAAACGTTGGCGGGCGAGGGCGTCCAGCACGCGGAAGCGGCGTCCGACCGCGTCTCCGAGATCGCGGGAGCGGCACACGCGTCGGCAGAACGCATTGAGGCGATGCGGCAGATGTCGGATGCGATCGGTGAGATCACGGCTGTGATTCACAAGATCGTGCGGCAGACGAACCTGCTCGCGCTGAATGCCGCGATCGAGGCAGCGCGGGCAGGTGAGGCAGGGAAGGGGTTTGCAGTGGTCGCCGAGGAGGTCAGGGTCCTGGCGACGCAGAGCGCCGACTCGCTGAAGCGCATCGACGCGCTCGTCGCCGAGATGACGACACGCACCGAGGATGCATTGCGGCAGATTCAGCGTATGGAGCTCGCGGTCGGTGAGGGAAAGCGGGTGATGACGCAGGCGATGGAGGTATTCCGCCGGCTCGAGGGAGACGCTCGTCGCGCGCACTCGCTCGCCGAATCCGTCGTCGATGCGTCGAAGCGCCACGCGTCGCTCGTCGACGAGCTCGGTACTGCGTCGGCGAGCGTGCTGGGAGAAGCTGACGCATCGGCTGGTGAGACATCACGGGCGTCGGAGGCGATGGAGAAGCAGCGCGCGTTGACCGAGGGACTGCGCGAAACGGCGATGGCGCTGGAGGCGGATGCGCGTGCACTGCGCGACGTGATCGCACGGTTCGGCGAGCCGGGCGCCGAGGCGTGAGCGCCGTGGGGCGCGAGGGTCAGACCTTCGAGGGCCGCGTGGCTTTGATTCGCTACGCAAACCTGGTCAAGCTGCCGCACACCCTCTTCGCGTTGCCCTTCGCGATGGTGGGGGTGGTCCTCGCCAGTTATGTCAAAGATGTCACCGCGGTCATGATCCTCTGGGTCGCGATCGCGTTCACCAGCGCGCGGTTCGCGGCGATGGCGTTCAACCGCATCGTCGACCGTCGCATCGACGCGCTGAACCCGCGAACCTCGAAGCGAGAGATTCCCGCCGGCATCATCGGAGTTCATGAAGCACGCATCGCCGTCGTTGTTGCGTCGTCGCTCTTTTTGGTCGCGGCGTGGCGGCTCAATCCCCTCTGCCTTTTGTTGGCGCCCTTCGCGCTCGTCTGGGTGCTCGGGTACAGCTACACCAAACGCTTTACGCGCTGGGCCCACGTCGTCCTCGGCATCGGGCTTGGCATCGCCCCAGTCGGCGGCTACCTCGCGGTGACCGGAGCATGGAGCGACCCGTGGTGGATGCTCCCTGTGCTTGCCGCCAGCGTGATGACATGGGTCGCCGGCTTCGACGTGCTATACGCGCTCCAGGACGTTGCCTTCGACCGCCAGACGGGCCTGCACTCGATTCCAGCAGCCGTTGGGGAAGCACGCGCGCTCATCGTAGCACGCGTCTTCCATTCCCTCACGGTGATCGCGCTGGGCGCCGTAGGCACGGCCGTCAATGCCGGCTGGCTGTATTGGCTCGGTGTCGCGGTAGTGGCGGCGCTGCTCCTCTACGAGCATTCGCTCGTCAGGGCGGATGACCTCTCGAAGCTCGACGCGGCGTTCTTCACGATGAACGGGATCATCAGCATCGCTTTCTTCGGCTTCGTCCTGGCGGAGCGGCTCGTCCGGTGACCAGGGCGGCACCGCTCGTCGTGGCGATCACCGGCGCCTCGGGAGCGCCGTACGCCCTGAAGCTGCTCGAGGGCCTCATTCAGGCGAAGCGGAGCATCTGGATGATCGTCTCCGACCACGGCTGGCGACTGCTGAGCACGGAAGCCGATGTGCCTGACATCGACACGCTTCGAGACCGCGTGGGCGCCAAGGGTTGGGACCAGCTCGTCACAGTCTTCGACGACGGGGATCGCGGAGCGAGTCCAGCATCGGGGTCGGCTCGGAGCAGCGGGATGGTCGTATGCCCCTGCTCGATGGGTACGCTCTCCGCGATCGCTGCCGGCTCATCGCGATCGCTGGTTGAGCGTGCGGCGGACGTCGCGCTCAAGGAGCGCCGGAAGCTCGTTCTCGTACCGCGGGAAACTCCGTTGAGCGCCGTGCATCTGCAGAACATGCTCCGACTCACGCGTGCCGGCGCCATTGTACTCCCGGCCGCTCCGGGCTTTTACCATCGACCGACGTCCGTCGACGACCTGGTGTCATTCGTCGTCGCACGTGTGCTCGATCAACTCGACGTGGAGCACGACCTGGCGCGCAGGTGGAGTGCCGGAGCACGACCCTCAGGGGCGTAGCGTGGGCAGGCGCGTCATTGGGCTCGTGTCGGATACGCACGGCCTCGTTCGGCCGGACATCTTCAGCGCGCTCGAAGGTGTCGAGCTCATTCTCCATGCGGGAGACGTCGGCGGCGCCGAAGTGCTGGTCGAGCTCGCGACGATCGCCCCAGTGCAAGCGGTAGCGGGCAACACCGACGACCCGGGGACGCCCGGCCTGTCACAATCCCTGGAGCGCGAGATCGACGGGGTACGCGTCCACGTGAGCCACGGACACGAGGTCGGCCGGCCCACGCCTGAGCGCCTGCTTGCCGCCTATCCACACGACGTCATTGTCTATGGGCACACCCATCGTCAGCTGATCACGCGAGCCGGTGGCCGACTGGTGATCAATCCCGGTGCGGCGGGACCTCGGCGGTTCAGTCTGATGCCGAGCGTGGGGAGACTCGTCATCGAGGACGGACGCGCCGAGGTCGAGCTGGTGACCCTGTTGATGTGAAGTGCAAGCGTGCTCGAGGTGCTCAAAGTGCTCGAGGTGCTCGAAGGGAATCGCTTTCCCTTGAGCACCTCGAGCACATTGAGCACCTCGTGCCGTCTCCCTTTCGTCGTTCCTCGGCTACACGACGCGAAAGTGTGACGCCGGATACAAATAATCGCCTCCGGAATCATCGAAAATTCGGTAGAACGCGCCATCGGCTTCGATCCCGAGCAGCTCGTAGATGCGGCCAAGCGTCAGGTCGTGACACCCTCCAGGCTCTTCACAGCCTGGATAGGAGAGCCACGGCTTGAGGCTCACGCACTGAACGAGCATGGTCGGTTGCCAGGTGGTCGCCATCCCCCCTCCACTCCGCTGGTACATCCTTCGCTCTGCGTCCGTTGGACGCAGTGATGCACAGGTGCAAGTGGCTGGCCAGTCCGCGCGTGCGGCGCGAGTCCTTAGGCGTGACGAGCGCGGACGCTTGGAGGCAACGGCGCGTTGGGTCACGCGCTGCGCGCGCTGCGCGCGACGCGGCGATCGCAAAGCAACGCGGCTGGCGCCTTCGTGCGCTCGAGCTCCCCCGGATTGCGGCGGAACCACGATGACAAGAGTAGCAGCTCATCGATCTCGTGCGTCGGCACCGCGCCGCTCGAGCGCTCCGGAGGATCGAACACCTCACCCACCATCGTCAGCAGCCGCGCACGATCCCGTGCGGTTCGAGGCGCAGGCGCCTCGCCGCGAACGGTTCCACGTCTGATGATGTACACGCGATCGTCTCCTGCGTGCCCTGGAACCGCATACGTGAAGGAGAGCGTCTCGACCGCGAAGCGCATCCGAGCGAACATCTCGCGCAGCGTTTCGAGTCGCTGGAGCTTGTCGCGCAGCACGGCCGCGCGCTCGAAGTTCAACCGCTCGGCGCACGCATCCATCTCGGACCTGAGTTGCGCGATGGGCCCATCGTTGGTGCCGTCGAGAAACGCGCGCGCCAGATCGACCTGTGCCTGATACTGCGCCGCTGTGCATGCGGCCACGCAGGGGCCGAGGCACTTCTTTACCTCGAGACGAATGCAGCCCGGTGTGCGTGGCGTGAGCTGAAACAGCTCGTGCTGATCGGCGAAGACGATGTGCTGGTCTTGCGCGCAGTCGCGCAGCGAGAGCGCATCACTCAGCTCGTGCAGCGCGTCGTTCACGCGGCGTGCGCCCAGGAATGGCCCATAGTACGTCGCCGGCTCACCGCCGGCGCCGCGCACCACGAGCAGCTTCGGCGCCGCCCCTCTCGTGAGCTTGATGAATACGTAGTGTCGGTCGTCGCGCTTCATCGCGACGTTGAATCGCGGACGCATCTGTTTGATGAGCTGCAGCTCGCGGAGCAGGGCGGCGAACTCGCTCGGCGTGTACTCCCAATCGATCGCGTGCGCCTCGCGCAGAATGCGCGCGCCTTTCTCCTCCGGATAGGCGCAGCGGAAATAGCTCATCAGCCGCGTGCGAACGCGCTTCGACTTTCCGATGTAGAGCACCTCGCCATCGCTCGAGAGCATGCGATACACGCCCGGACGATCTTCGGCGGCCGCGCGCACATCGCCGCGCATTTTCGCGACATGCGCCTCCGCGCCGGCGGCCACGCGACGTCGTGTCACCGTTGACACCAGGCGCACAGGACTGTCGATCGCCCGTCGATCGCGTGCGTCTCCACCAGTCGCGCGCCGCACCGTGCGCAGGGCTCACCCCCACGCCCGTAGGCGGCGAGATGAGCCGAGAACCCTCCGCGCTGGCCGGTCGGATCGCGGTAGTCACGGAAGCTGGTCCCGCGGGCCTCCACGGCTTCGGCCAGCAGGTGCTGAAGCGCGCGGTGCAACGCTCGGGTTTCGTCAGGCTGCAGCGAGCGCGCGGCGCGTGACGGATCGATCCGCGCACGCCACAGCGCCTCGTTCGCGTAGATGTTGCCGATCCCGGCGATTCGCCGCTGATCCATCAGAAGTTTTTTGACGGCCTGGGAGGATCCCCGAACAAGGGCCGATAGATACGAGTCGCTGAAGGACGGGTCAAGCGGCTCCTTCCCCAGGCCCGATTCGTAGCCGGCCCATCGCTCGTGCGACATCAGCGTCACGGTGCCCAGCCGGCGAATGTCGCGATAGTGCAGAATGAGGCTGTCGCCGAGCGCGAATTCCACGGTGGAGAATCGGCGCTCGTTCTCGTCGAGCGCGCCGCGGTCGAGCAGCAGGGCCCCGGTGAAGCGGGGCTGCACGACGATGCGGTCATCAGTCGAGAGGTCGAGCACGACGAGCTTGGCGCGCCTCCACGCACGGACAATCGTTACGCTCCGTGTCCTGCGGGCGAGCTCCTTCGCATTGACCTCGCGCAGCACATCGGGACGGTGCACCGCGACCCGTTCGATCGTGCGCCCGGCGATCTCCCGGTGGAGATCACGAGCCATCGTTTCCGTCTCAGGAAGCTCGGGCATGACGGTGAAGCTCTCTCCACCCGATGTCCGATCGGAAGTGGCGACCGGCAAACCGCACCTGTTCCGCGCCCTCCGCGCTGCGGCGACACGCCTCGGCGAAACTGTCCGCGACGGCGGTGACCGCGGCGACCCGGCCGCCCGCGGTCGCGAGCTGTCCCGATGGCGTGAGGCTCGTTCCGGCATGGAAGAGAAGCGCGTCAGGCGGCATCGTCCCGAGGTCGATGAGGTCCCCCTTTCGCGGTGTCTCAGGATAGCCGGCGGCCGCGACCACCGTCGTGACCGCGAAGGCATTGCGCCATTGGAGCTCCAGGTCGTCCGGCAGTCCGTCGCCGCGAGCGATCGCTGACAGGGGCTCGAGGAGGCTCGATCGAAGAAGCGGGAGGAGCGCCTGAGTCTCGGGATCCCCGAAGCGACAGTTGAACTCGACCACTTTGGGCCCTTCGTCGGTAATCATGAGACCGGCGTACAGAAGGCCCGTGAATGGGCTTCTCCGCTCTCTCAGCGCGTCCAGGGTCGGGGCGAAGACCTCGGCCACAATCCGTTCGACGAGAGCCTTGTCGGCGAGGGAGACGGGGGCGTAGGCGCCCATCCCACCGGTGTTGGGTCCGCCGTCACCCTCGAGGAGCCTCTTGTGATCCTGGGCCGCGAGCATCGGGAGCACGGCGGTGCCGTCGGTCAACGCAAGCAGGGATATTTCTTCACCTTGCATGAACTCTTCGACGAGTATTTCCGAGCCTGCGGTACCGTGAATGCTCCGCAGGAGCATGGAATCGATCGCCTCGTCGGCTTCCTCAATGCTCCCGCAGACGACGACGCCTTTGCCGGCAGCCAAACCCGACGCTTTGACGACCACCGGAGCCCCAAATTCGCGAACCGACCGATGGGCCGCGGCCGCGTCGGTGTGACGAACAGCGCGAGCGGTCGGAACTCCGGCGGCCTTCATCAGGTCCTTGGCGAACGCCTTCGATGTCTCGATCTCAGCAGCGGCGCGCGTAGGACCAAAGATCGGCAGCGACGCCTGGCGAAATCGGTCGACGATGCCGGCGGCCAGGGCGGCCTCGGGCCCAACGACGGTGAGGTCGGGCTTTTCGGCGAGGGCGAGTTGCAAAAGGGCGGCGGCGTCGGCCGGATCGGCCTTCACACACCGCCCTAGCGCGGCGATTCCCGGGTTGCCGGGAGCAGCGATCAGGTCAATCGACTCATCGTCACGGGAGAACTTCCAGGCGAGTGCGTGCTCGCGTCCCCCGCTCCCGACGAGGAGGACCTTCATTTCGGCCGGCCGCGAACCGCCTGGGTGAACGCATCCTTGGCGCGAACGAGCACATCGCCAACCTGGTCCATCGCCTGACGCGCCTGCTGCTCGTAATACGAGCCGGCCTCCGCGTAGTCCTGGCGAAGCGGACGCTCGGGCTCCGAGCCTCGGCGCGGGTAGTCACCTTCGAGAATCCGGTAATACTCGCCCGACCGCACCCAGCGATGCAGCTCGGCTGCCCGGACGGTGTGGAAGGGATGCGTCTGGAATGCGACGTTCAGAAACTTGAAGACGCTGTCGATCGCGGTGCCGCCGGTCTCGTACTCCTCGGCCTGCACGAGGAACTCATCGAGGTTGATCTCGTCGTCGTCGAGCCCGAGTCCCTCCGCGGCGACGCCACGCGGCTTCCCGCCGGCCATCTTGAGCTCGGCCATCATTGCCGCCGTAGGATCCTGTCCGGAGAGAAGACCGGCACGGTCGCTGGACAGCTCGCTCTTGCGATACCACTCGAAGAGGGCGAGCTCGATTGGGAGGAGCGCCATCCCGGCGAGGAAGGGAAGATTCCTCAGGCCGATGGTCAGGAGGATGAGCGCCATCGTCGTATACGTCGTGTGGCCGCTCATGATGTGGCCCAGCTCGTGGCCGAGGATGGTGCGTTGCTCCTCGCGGTCGAGAAGACCGAGGAGGCCCGAGTTGATCACGATGAAGGGTCTCTCGAAGCCCACCGCCATCGCGTTCACCGCCGGTGTCTGCGTCACGTAGAGCTCGTTCCCCGCGGGCCAGTCCATGGTTTCGAGGACTTCGCCATAGAGCGCATAGAGCTTCGGGCGCTGGCGCGGGCCCACTCGGACGGCGTTGCCCGCGAACAGGTGGCGGATGCCGCGCTCGCCGAAGAACGACGCGATCTTGCGGACGACCTCGTCGAAGCCGGGAATGGCGCGGAGGGTCTGGAGCGCTGCGCGGTCCGCGGGGTGCTCCCAGGCGGTCGGCGAGATTTGCGTGAGGATCTTACGGTCGGCCATTTTCAGCCTCGAAGGCGGAGGGTGCGGCGAATGAGGACGGAGGACTGAGGAGTGAGGAATTCGATTGGAATGCCTTCACATTCGATCGATTCCTCACACCTCACTGCTCAATCCCTCATTCGCCCTTGAAGGCGTAATCGAGGTCCGCAATCAGATCCCCCACATCTTCGACGCCGCACGACAGGCGGATCATGCCATCGGTGATGCCAAGGGCGGTGCGCCGCTCTGGCGGCACTGAGGCATGGGTCATCGTGGCAGGATGGCTGATGAGGCTCTCGACTCCTCCCAACGATTCTGCCAGCGAAAAGATTCGCGTTCGCTCGAGGACCCTGGCGGCAGCGTCCCTGGTGCCCATTTCGACGGTGATCATCCCCCCAAATCCGCACATCTGGCTGCGGGCCAGCTCGTGCTGCGGATGTGACGCAAGGCCTGGGTAGATCACCCGCTCGACCCCGATCTTGTTGGCGAGCCACGTGGCGACCTGGCGTCCATTGGCGTCGTGGGCGGCTACGCGAAGGTGGAGCGTCTTTGTCCCTCGAAGGGCAAGCCAGCAGTCGAAGGGACCGGGTACTGCACCTGCCGCGTTCTGGATGAACTGAATGCGGGCCGCGAGATCGTCGTCGTTCAGCAGCGCGATGCCGCCGATCATGTCGCTGTGGCCGTTGAGATACTTGGTCGTCGAGTGGAAGACGATGTCCGCGCCATGCGTGAAGGGGCGCTGCAAGACCGGTGTGGCGAACGTGTTGTCGACGATGAGCAGCGCGCCTGCTCGATGCGCGATCTCTGCGGCGGCGCTGAGATCGGTGAGGCGCATGAGCGGGTTCGTCGGGGTCTCGACGAGGACGGCCACCGTTCGCGTTCGGCAGGCTTCCTCGATACGATTCGGGTCCCTCGTGTCGACGTAGGTAAACTCGAGTCCGAAGTTTTGGAGCAGCCGATCGAAGAGCCGGAACGTACCGCCGTAGACGTTTTCTCCGCAGACGACGTGATCTCCCGCCTTGAACAGCTTCATCAGCGAATCCACACAGGCCGTGCCGCTCGCGAACGCAAAGCCGTGGCGCGCGCCTTCCAGCGCGGCGACGTTCCGCTCGAGCGCCTCCCGCGTGGGGTTGCGACTTCGCGCGTACTCGTACCCCTTGTGCTTCCCGAGTCCATCCTGCACGTACGTGGACGTCAGGTACACGGGAGTCATGATGGCGCCCGCGAGCGGCTCGGGCCGTTGCCCGGCGTGAATCGCCCGCGTGCCGATTCCGGCCGCGAGATCTTCTTCGAACACTTTCGTCATCACACATGTCCGACGGTAGGTTCGCGCAAGATAACCGACCCGCACTATCGCGGGGAGGACCGGTGATGCGCGATCACCGCTATGACGGCGGTTTCTCGTCCGCGACGGCCGGATCCAACGGCGACGAGCGACATGAGCGACGGTGTCTCGTGGTCGACGACGAGCCGCGTCTCCGGCAAGCGCTCGTGCGGCTGATGCAGCTCGATGGCTTCACCTGCTTCGAGTGCGGATCGGGAGTCGAGGCGCTCGACATCCTGGCGCGGGAGCCGGTGATCCTCATGCTCTCCGACCTGCGGATGCCGAAGATGGACGGCGCGATGCTGCTGCGCGAAGTGCGCGAGCGGTATCCGGACATCGCCGTCATCATGATCACCGCCGTCGCGGAGGTCGAGGTCGCGGTCGAATGCCTTGGCCGGGGCGCAATGGACTACATTGGCAAGCCGTTCGTGCTCGAGGAAGTTCGCGCGCGGGTGAGGCAGGCGCTCGAGCGACGTCGGCTGGTGCTCGAGAATCGGCAGTATCACCACTCGCTCGAAGAGCGCGTGCGCGTGCAGTCGCGCCGGCTGGAGGAGCTGTTCATCGCCAGCATTCAGTCGCTTGCCGATGCGCTGGAGCTGAAGGACGCGTACACGCGCGGCCACTCGGTGCGGGTGAGCCACGTGTCCGGACTCGTCGGCACGGGAGCTCGGGATCGATGGGGACACGGTGCGCCAGCTGGAGCTGGGTGGCCACCTGCACGACATTGGAAAGATCGGAGTGCGCGAAGACGTGCTGAACAAGCCGGGGAAGCTCACCGGTGAGGAGTACGCGCACATCATGACGCACCCGGTGCTCGGGTGGCGTATTCTGCTGCCGCTGCTCAGCGACTCGCCGGTTGCGCTCAACGTGGTCCGCTCCCATCACGAGCGCATCGATGGCCGCGGCGTGCCGGACGGTCTCAGTGGCGACGGCATTCCCCGCGAGGCGCGCATCGCCTGCGTCGCCGACGCCTTCGACGCGATGATGAGCGGGCGTCCGTATCGAAAGGCGCAGCTGACGCGCGAGGAAGCGCTCGAGGAGCTCCGCCGCCACGCGAACACGCAGTTCGACCCGCAGGTCGTGGATGCGCTAGTCGCAGTCGTGCGCCGCGGCGACATTGCGCGCACCGGTGAGGCACTCGATAGCGGAGTTGGCGGTCGGGAAGGGATAGAACGAAGCGGGCTCGAGAACTGGGTCGGAATGCCCATTCATTCCGCATTCCGCATTCCGCCTTCTCGATCTCTACAGGTCGAACCGCGACATTGCTCCCTTCAGCCTCGACGCGATGCTCGCGAGGTGCTGGCTCGATTCCGTCACGTGCATCATGGACGACGTCTGCTCTTCGACGACCGCGCTGACCTCTTCCGACGTCGACGCGTTCTGCTCGGCGACGGACGAGATCGCCTCGATTTCGCGCGCCAGCGACTCGGCTTCGTTCTGTTGGGAGACGGCCGATTCGACGATCAGCGCGACGGCGCCGCGGCTTCCCTCGATCTCACGAGCGATCTGTGTCAGTGCTGCAGTCGATGAGCGAATGACGGTCTCTCCACTCGCGACACTCGTGCTCACATCGGTGATACGCTCGGCGGTCCGCATCGAGGCGTTGCGCATCTCCACTGCCAGCTTGCGAATGGTGTCCAGGGCACGAGCGCTCTCACCCGCCAGCTTGCGCACCTCGTCGGCGACGACCGCGAAGCCCTTGCCGTGCTCACCGGCGCGAGCGGCTTCGATCGCCGCGTTGAGCGCGAGCAGGTTGGTCTGCCGAGCGATGCCGGCGATCGTGTCGGTGATCTTTCCGATGCGCTGGGATTTTTCACCCAGCTCGGCAACCGCCGGCACCGCCTCACGAGTCACCGAGGCGATCTCGCCCATGCTGCTGAGCGCCTGCTCGGCTGCCTGAGTCGCCCGCCGGGCACTCGACGCCACGCTGTCGGCGGCTCCCTGCGCTCGGCGTGCGTGCTCCGACACCTTGAGGGCGCGCTCGGCGACGCTGCCCGAGATGTTGACCACGTTCTGGATGTTGCGCGTCTGCATGGACGCGGAGTCGGCGATGCTCTGCGCCGCGCTGGCGACTTCCTGCGTGGATGCCGTCATTTCCTCCGCGCCCGAGGCGAGCTCTTCCGCGGTGGCGGCGACTTCGCTGGCGCCGGCGTCGACATCGCGGAGCAACACGCGAAGACCGGTCGTCATGGTGCGGAACGCGTCGGCGAGGCGGCCGACCTCATCCGACGATTTGAATGCCAGCTCCTGGCGGAGACTCCCTCGTGCAACCGCCTCGGCGTGTGACGCGACAGCCTCGATTCCACGGGTGAGCCGACCCGCCGTCCACCCCGCGATCACGATGCCCGACAGCATGATCATCAACGGGAGCCAGGCGAGATTTCGAATCTGTACGCCGAAGTCACGCAGGAAGTTGTCGGCGCGGAGCGTCGCGATCACGAATCCCGCGGCCGTCCCATTGGGACGGACGATCGGTGCGACCGCGGTGAGGACGCGTCCGCCGCCTGCGTCGAGATAGATCGGCGTGGTCCCGCCCTTGTTGTGCCCGAGCGAGTCGGCGAGCCCTTCCGGCGCGTCGAGCAGCTGGCTGTACTGCGGCTGGCCCGCCTTCCACTGCGAGTGGACGAGGTAGCGGTACCGCGCCTGCTGCCTCCGGACGATCGCGAGACCGTTGGTGAGCTCGGCGAGATTTCCGCCATTGGTCAGCCACAAGCGCGCGAGGGTGCGCTGCGCGAACACGAACGCGGCGCCGGTGCGTCCGTCGGGGCGCGCGATGACGTCGATCGAGTCGGAGGGGATGGCGACGGCGGCGCTGCGGGCGATCGCCGATAACCGCATTGCATTGAGAGCGGTGAGACGCTCGCGCCCCGCGAAGTAAATGGGCGTCAGCACGAGCACCAGCGTCGCGATGACAGCGGCCGCGGTGAGCGCGACCATTTTGCGGCGAAATGGCTGCCGCGATGCCCACGAGCTGAACGACCAGGACAGGGGGAGCCTCCGGGACGGTCGCCACCAGGTGGCGCACCAGGGAAAACGACATGCTGCCGGCACTCATAGAACGCGCCGCCAGTCCCACACGTAACGCGCGCTTGGTGCGCGACATCGCCCTCGGTAGCTTTCGCGCCGACTGCACCGGGAGAGGAGCGTGTACGAAGGGCTGATGATCAGCGTGTCCGGCGTGCGCGGACGCGTGGGCGAGGCGTTGACGCCGGAGGTGGTGGCGCGATTCGCGGCCGGATTCGGCGCATGGGCGAGCGGCCGCGCCAAGACCCGCGCGATCGTCGTTGGCCGCGACTCGCGCGTCTCGGGTCCCATGTTTCATCGCGCCGTCGTTTCAGCGCTCCAATCCGTGGGGTGCGACGTCGTCGACATTGGGCTGACCACGACCCCCACCTGCCAGCTGGCGGTCGAGCACCACCACGCAGCCGGTGGCCTCATGATCTCGGCGAGTCACAACCCCGTCGAGTGGAATGCGCTCAAGTTCATCGGTCCGAGCGGCGCCTTTCTCGAGGCCCACGAAGGGGCGGAGATGCGCCGTGTCGTCGACGGGAATATTCCGCGTGCTTCATGGGACCGGCTCGGAACGGTCACCGAGGATCGCGACGCAATCTCCCGGCACATTGAGCAGGTGCTGGCGATCCCGTTCCTCGACGTCGCCGGGATCCGCAAGCGCGGCTTCAAGGTCGCACTCGACTGCGTTCGAGGAGCCGGGGGACGCATCATCCCGCAGCTTCTCGAGCGCTTTGGCTGCGAGGTAACGGCGATCCATTTGGAGCCCGATGGCCGTTTCCCACGCTCTCCCGAGCCAGTAGCCGAAAACCTGCATGAGTTGGAACGGCTCGTGCTTCAGAGCGGGGCCGACGTGGGCATGGCGGTCGATCCGGACGTGGATCGGCTGGCCCTGGTGTCGGAAAAAGGGGTGGCGGTGGGCGAGGACTATACCCTCGCACTCGCCGCTCGTGTCGTTTTGCGACACCGGAAAGGGCCCGTGGTTGCGAACCTGTCGACGAGTTTGATCCTCGACGACATGGTCAGGGAGGCCGGATCGAAGGTGATCCGGGCGCCTGTGGGCGAGGTGAACGTGGCGGTGCGCATGCGCGAAGAGCGCGCGCCCGTCGGAGGCGAGGGGAACGGCGGTGTCATTCTCCCTGAGCTTCACCTCGGCCGCGACGCGCCGGTCGGTGTCGCGCTCATCCTTCAGTTGTTGTTGGAGGACGACACGCCGTTATCGGCGATCGTAGGCCGCTTTCCCGCGTACTCGATCGTCAAGGACAAGATGGACCGCCCGAATGTGTCGCTCGAGGCGGTGTATCAAGCGCTTCGGAAGGAGTTCGCCGATGCGACCGCAGACCTGCAGGACGGGTTGCGGTTGTCGTGGCCCGACCGTTGGGTGCACGTCCGGCCCTCGGGAACGGAGCCGATCGTGCGGGTGATCGCCGAAGCGAGAACCGAGGACGCGGCGCGTGAGCTGGTGAGTCGCGCCTGGGCGCCGATCAAGGCGCTGAGACAGAGCGGGTAACCCTGGATCCTGGAACGTACGCACCATGTGTGGAATCGTCGGTTACGTCGGAGCGCGCGTCGCGACGCCGCTGTTGGTAGAAGGGCTGAAGCGACTGGAGTATCGCGGATACGACTCGGCAGGCATCGCCGTCATGAACGGCAAGGGCGTCGAGACTCGTAAGGCGGCCGGCAAGATCTCGCAGCTCGAGTCGGTCGTGCTGGCGAGCCCGGTCCACGGAACGCTCGGGATCGCGCACACGCGGTGGGCCACCCACGGCGCCCCGACGACGTGCAATGCCCATCCCCATCACTCCTGCGATGACGCGATCGCCGTCGTGCACAACGGGATCATCGAGAACGCGTCCACACTGCGGAGGCTCCTCGAGGCCCGCGGTCACGAGTTCCGTTCCGAGACCGACACCGAGGTCCTGGCCCACCTCATCGAGGAGCACTTCGATGGCACCCTCGAGACGGCGGTCATCGATGCGCTCCGGCACGTCGAGGGGACGTACGGCATCGCCGTCGTCTCGAGTCGCGATCCGAACAAGATCGTCGCGGCGCGCAAGGGAAGTCCGCTGCTCATCGGGCTCGGCGATGGCGAGCACTTCGTCGCCAGCGACGTGTCGGCGATTCTGGCGCACACGCGCCAGGTGATCTATCTGGACGATGGCGACGTCGCGGTCCTGTGCCGCGACGGGTACCGCATTCTCGATGTGAACGCGGCGAGCCAGATCGATCGGCAGGTGAGCCAGATCGATTGGGACCTCGACATGATCGAGCGCGGCGGATTCGCGCACTTCATGTTGAAAGAAATCTTCGAGCAGCCGGCGAGCGTGGAAAACACCATGCGCGGGCGCCTGTTGGGTGAGGAGGGCACGGCCAAGCTGGGCGGCCTGAACATGACCGCCGACGATCTGCTTCACATCGAGAACATCGTCATCACGGCCTGCGGAACCAGCTGGCATTCGGCGCTGATCGCCGAGCACATGATCGAGGAGTGCGCGCGCGTGCCGGTGGAGGTCGAGTACGCCTCGGAGTTCCGGTATCGCAATCCCATCGTGAGTGACCGCACGCTTTGCATCGTCATCTCGCAGTCCGGCGAGACCGCCGACACTCTGGCCGCGATGCGCGAAGCGCAGCAGCGCGGGGCGCGCGCGATCGGGATCGTCAACGTCGTGGGCTCGACGATCGCTCGCGAGTCCGACGGCGGCGTCTACATCCACGCGGGCCCCGAGATCGGGGTCGCCTCGACGAAGGCGTTCACCAGCCAGGTCATGGCGCTGGCGATGTTCACGCTCAAGCTCGCGCGGTTGCGGAGCCTCTCGGTCCTTCAGGGACGGAACATCGTGCAGGCGATGCACCAGCTTCCGCAGCAGATCCAGCAGATCCTCGACGGCGCGCCGATCATCGAGCGCATCGCCGACGAGTTCAAGGACGCGACGAATTTCCTGTACCTTGGCCGCGGCTACAATTTCCCCGCGGCGCTCGAGGGCGCGCTGAAGCTGAAGGAGATCAGCTACATCCACGCGGAGGGCTATCCGGCCGCGGAGATGAAGCACGGTCCGATCGCGCTCATTGACGAGAACATGCCCGTCGTCTTCATTGCGCCGCACGATTCGGTGTTCGACAAGATCTGCTCCAACATCCAGGAAGTGAAGGCGCGCGGCGGGCGCGTCATCGCCATTACCAGCCGCGACGAGCCAGCGCTGGCCGGCCTGCTCGACTACGAGATTCGCATCCCCGAGACGATCGACATGTTCACGCCCGTGCTCGCCTCGGTGCCGCTGCAGCTGCTCGCGTACTACATCGCGGTGAAGCGCGGCGCGAACGTCGACCAGCCGCGCAACCTCGCCAAGTCGGTGACGGTGGAGTGAGGCGCTAAAGGCGCTAGATGCGCTAGAGGCGCTGAGGGATCCCTCAGCGCCTCTAGCGCATTTAGCGCCTCAAGCGCCTTTATTTACCCCATGCGCATTCTGGTCCAGCGAGTGTCGCGCGCCGAGGTGCGCGTGCGCGAGGCGAGCGGCGATACGCGGACGACGGGGCGCATCGATGCCGGATTTCTGCTCCTGGTGGGCTTCACGCACGACGATGACGACGCACGGCTCTCGTGGATGGCTGAGAAGGTCGTCGGACTGCGCGTCTTTGGCGACGGGGAAGGGAAGATGAACCTCGCGCTCCCCGAGGTCGGCGGCGCGCTTCTCGTCGTGTCGCAGTTCACGCTCTACGGGGACGTGGACAAGGGGCGTCGCCCCAGCTTCATCGATGCCGCGCGCCCCGAGGTGGCCGAGCGTTTGTACGAGCAATTCATCGCGATGCTCACCCAGCGCGGCGTGCGCGTGGAGCGTGGCGAGTTCGGCGCGATGATGGACGTGGAGCTCGTGAACGACGGGCCGGTGACGTTGTGGCTGGAGCGCTGACGCCCCGCGTGCTCCTCGCGTCATCGTCGCCGAGGAGACGCGAGCTCCTCACGATGATCGGCATCGCGCACGAGGTCATCCCGGCGGACATTGATGAAGCGTACCTGGCTGGCGAAGCGCCGGTGGCACACGCCGAACGTCTCGCCCGCGCCAAGGTCGACAGGATCGCTCGTGGAGCGCCCGACGCGGTGGTCATTGGCGCGGACACGATCGTCGTCATCGATGATCAAGTGCTCGGCAAGCCTCGCGACGAAGCGCATGCCGCGCTGATGCTCCGCCAGTTGAGCGGCCGGACGCACGAGGTCTTTACCGCGGTCGCCGTCGCGCGCGGCACACGCATCGACTCGACCGTCGAGATCGTGTCGGTGACGTTCCGGGAGTTACGCGATGAAGAGATCAGCGCTTACATCGCGACGCGCGAGCCCATGGACAAGGCTGGTGCGTATGGCATACAGGGGTATGGCGCGACGATCGTCCAGCGCATCGACGGCGACTTCTTCGCGGTGATGGGCCTCTCACTCGTGCGCCTCGTCACCCTGCTCTCGCAGCATGGCGTGAGGTACGACTTCCGCGGCGTGCGTCTCCAGTGAGTACGCCGCGGGCGCTCAAGGAGCTGGAGCGCAAGGCGAAGGGTGTGCTACTGCGCCTCCTGGGGTTGGTGCTCGGCGGAGTTCGCCGACGGTCCGTCCCGGATTGGTCGTCCGGTCAACTTCGCGTGCTGTTCATTCGCCACGACGGCATTGGTGACGTGCTCATGTCGACGCCGCTATTGCGCGCGATCGCGCGAGTGCGACCCAACATCGCGATCGATGTGCTGACCTTCCCCGGGCCCGCGGAAGCGCTTCGCGGCCTCCCGTTCCTCCGCAACGTGCATGCGTTCTCGCCGGGGCGACGGCTGACGTATCCGCGCGAGGTCATCGCGCAGATTCGCCGAGAGGGGTACGACGCAATCATCGACGGAACGGTCCGCCGCTTCGTCGATGGACGGGAGTTCGGCGGCCGGGTGAAGGCGGCAATGGTGCTGCTGCTCCTGGCCTCGCGGGCGCGGCAACGCATTGGAATGGCCGGGCGCGAGAATGATTTCGTCTACACCATTCCCATTCGGGCGTCGAACGAGCAGGCGCACCACAGTCGGTACACTGCGTCACTCGGTCTGCCCTTTGGCGTCGACCCGTCGGGGATGGATCCGCGTCCGGCCCTCGTCCTGAGCACCGCGGAGCTGGCGGAGGGTGAACGCGCTTGGGCGGCGGCAGGAGCCGATGCACCTCGGCTACTGGTCAACATCTCCTCACTCAACGAGTGCCGACGGTGGGATGATGGAGCATATGCGATCTCGCTGCGGGCCATTCGCCGTCAGCGCCCGGACGTCCAGGTCGGCATCATCGGCGGCCCTGGTGACGAGGTGCGGGCGACGGCGCTGGCGCGGAATGTTGGTGCGATCGCGATGGTGCCTCCTCTGCGTGTCGCGTTCGCGACCGTGGCGAAGGCGAGCCTTCTGCTCACTCCCGACACGAGCATGGGACACGCGGCTGCGGCGCTTGGTACACCAGTCGTCGTGATGCTGCCGAGCGGCCACGAGCCACTCGTCCCCGCCGGTGTGGATGGCATGCCCCTGTTTGGCGACGGTGGACACATCCGATCGATTCCACCCGAGCGCGTCGAGCGGGCGGTGCTCGATATGCTGATGCGCGTGGCACCGCTCTCTTCCGCCTCAACGGCTCGGTGACCTCGCCGCCGATCAAGCGGGCATTGAAGCAGCTCGAGCGGGCGTGGAAGCGTGTGGTGTTCCGGGCCCTCGGCGCGATGCTGCCTGGTCGCCGTGCACCGGAGGAGCCGCGGTGGGACGATCGGGCGCATCGCGTGCTCTACCTGCGGTATGACCGCATCGGCGACATGATCATGGCGACACCGCTCATCCGGGCGATCGCGACCGCGCATCCAACGATCCAGCTCGATGTCCTCGCATCGCCGTCCAACGCGGTCGTGCTGGCGGGGAATCCAAACGTGAGACGCGTCATCACCTTCGATCGCAAGCGTCTCGGATCGTTCGTGCGCACCGCGCGCACATTGCGCGGCGAGCGATATGATGCGGTCATCGATGGCATGGTGCTTCAGCCGTCGGTCACGATGCTGATGCTCATGCTGGTGACCGGCGCCCGCTACCGCATTGGAATCGGCGGGCGGGCGAACGACTTCATCTATACGCTCCCCGTTCGCGCGGCCTCGCCCGACGCGCATCAGATCTTGCAGTCGGCCGCGACGGCGACACCATTCGGGGTGGATGTACGGCGAACGGACTGGCGACCGGAGCTGTTCATCGACGCCGACGAGCGCGGGCGGGCAGAGGACGCGTGGCGCGTGGACGACCACGGCCGCCTGCGCATCCTCGTGAACATCGCCGCGAGCGAGGCACGCCGCCGCTGGCCGTCCGATCGCGTCGTCGCCGCCATCCGCGCAGCTCGAGATGTCGCTCCACCCAGTTCCGTGCTGGTCATGGCGCCACCCGCCGAGCTCGATGAGGCCGACCGTATCGCGCGAGACGCCGGTGCTCGGGCGATCGTGCCCGGGCTGCGCGACGCGCTCGCCCTCGTGGCGACGGCCGACGTCGTCTTCACCCCGGACACGAGCATTGCCCATGCTGCGTCCGCGTTCGCGAAGCCGTCGGTCGTGATGATGATCGGGGGGTCAGCGATCTTCGAGCCGTACGAGACACCTGGTCGCTTCGTGTACAGCCCGGGTCCGACTCTGGACTCTCTCGCGGCTCAGCCGGTCATCGATGCGCTGGCGACAGTGGTCCGAGCGGCTGCAGCAGATCGAGCTCGGCCAGCATCACCTCCACCGTAACGCCGGCTGGTGACGGACGCGCGATAACGCGGGACATCCCCGGTCCCTGAGGGAATGTCCGCTGTGGTTCGCCGGGCGTGAACATCCCGAGTACGGGCACCCCAAGGCCGGCCGCGATATGCAACGGCCCGGAGTCGTGACCGACGAACGCGTCACTCAGTGAGATGAGCGCGGCGGAATCGAAGAGCGATCGGTTGCCGACCGTGTCTGCGAAATGCCAGCGCGGCGACACGCCGCCCGCACGGATCTCGGCCAACTCGGCGGCGGAGCCGATCCACACGACATCGACATCGCGCCTGACGAGTGCCTCGCCGAACGTGCGCCACACCGGGATGGCGACGCATCGTGCGCGACTTCCCGCGAAGGCGTGCAGCGCCACGCGGCGCGGTCCCCTGATCACTGACGCGAACGATGCCCGGCGCTCGGAAAGCGGCGCCGGATCGAGGCGGTAGTGGGCGCGCGGGGTGGCGCCCAGTGCGTGCGCGATGCGCCCAAGCTCCGCGACGACGGGGCGCGAACGGTCCTCCTCGGGAAGCACGTGCGTGAGCCACCGCTGATTGCGCTTCCGCTGCCGGGCGATGCGAGCGGGGACACCAGCCAGCGCGAGCGCCGTGGCCACGCGCCAGTGCGAGGATGCCAACACGGCGAGATCGTAGCGAGCACCATGGATCTCGCGGAGCGCTCGAAGGAAGGGCGCGAGCTTGCCCTTCGACGCGCCCGGCGCACGGTCCCAGAAGGGATCGGAGGCGATGACGCGCGTGACTCCCGGAATGAGCCGGGCGACATCGGCAGCGTACGCCTTGCACCAGAGGTCGAGGGGCGCGGCAGGAAAGCGCTCCCGCAATGCCGGCGCGAGCGCCGATGCGAACACCAGATCGCCGACGTTGTCGAGACTGACCAGGAGAATTCGCGAGGGGTCGGTCATATGGCGTCTCGATCGCGAGACGGGTACGATTCTGCCTGCCGTGTCATTGCGCTCGCAATGCCGTCCATAGTCTAATCCCGCTCCGCGAGACGTGCCCCCCCTTCTCTCCGTCGTCCTCATCGTGCACAACGAGGAAGCGCACCTCGAAGCGTGCCTCGCGAGCATTCGGGAGATCGCCGATGAGATCGTGGTACTCGACGATGGCTCGACCGATGCCACCGTCTCGATCGCGAAGCAGAGCGGAGCGCGGGTGGCAATGCGGCCGTTCGACGACTTCGGCCGGCAAAAGCAGGCGGCGCTCGAGATGGCGACCGGCAGCTGGATACTCTCCATTGACGCCGACGAGCGCATCACACCGGCGCTCGCCGGCGAGATTGCGCAGGTCATTCGCCGCGAACGGCCAGCCGACGGCTACTGGCTGAGGCGCACCATGATCTATCTCGGACGCCGGCTCCGCTTCGGAGGGGCAGGCTCGGAGTGGGTTCTTCGCCTCGCTCGACGGGAGCGAGCACGATTCGCGCCTCTCGCGGTGCACGAGCACCTGATCGTCGATGGGCGCACGGAGCGATTGTCCGGCGCCCTCGATCACATCAAGTATCGCTCCCTTCGCGAGCATGTCGACACGATCAACCGGTACACGGAGCTTGCGGCGCGTCGCAAAGGCGAGGCGGGGCGCCGGTTTTCGGTGACGCACGTGCTTCGGATCCCGTGGGAGCTCTTTTCGCGCCTGGTGCTTCGTCTCGGCATTCTCGACGGACGCGCGGGGGTCATCCATGCGACAATGGCAGCCTTCTACGCGTTCGTGCAGTACGCCAAATTGTGGCGCGAGCCGGAGTGAAGGAGCCGCGCGTTTCGCATCCGCGTCAGGTGCTCCTCGTGCAGCTGCGACGCCTTGGCGACGTCGTCCTAACGACGGCATTGCTCGAGGATCTCCGGCGCGCGTTTCCGCACACGCCGATCGACTTCCTCGTGGGCGAGGGCGCGGCGCCCCTGCTCGAGCACCATCCAGCCATTCGGGAACGGCTTGTCTACGATCGCAAGCATCCCACACGTACCTGGCGCGCAGTGCGCCGGCGCGGTTACGACTGGATCGTTGACCCGCAATCGTCGCCGAGGACGGCGCCGTTGGCACTCGTCTCAGGGTCGCCCGTTCGCGCGGGGTTCGCGGTGCGAGGATGGGGATGGGTCTACACGCACCGTCTACCGCGCGCGGGACGCGCCGTCGAATACGTCCCGCGCGAGCGGCAGCGCCTGCTCGAGCTCCTGGGCGTGCGAGTGGGTCCAGTGCGAACGAGTCTTGCGCTGACCGAGCAGGAGCGTGCCGCGGGGCGTGCGCTTCTCACGTCCCATGGGACCCGCGGTGATGCCCCGGTGGTCGCTCTCGTTCTCTCGGCAGGCGAGTCGGCGAAGGAGTGGCCGCCGGGCCACTTCGCCCTGCTGTCGGATGGGCTCGCGTGGGCGGGGATTCAGGTAGTCCTGTTCGAGATGCCGGGCGACAGCGAGAAGGCGTCACGCGCGTCCCAGGGATCGCGTGCGTTCGCGCGCATCTCCGTGCCCGGCCTGCGGAACTTCATGAGCGCGCTTGCCGCGTGCGATGCGCTCGTGTCCGCAGACACCGGTCCGGCGCACATCGCGACGGCGCTCCGGGTGCCGCGCGTAACGATCTTTGGCCCCGAGCCACCGGCGGCCTGGGCTCCATCGGACGATGCGTCCGTGATCGCGCTGCGCGCCGAGGCCGCGCGGGACGTCGGCATCGTCCCCAAGAGCGATCCGCGGGCGTCGGCGCTCACAGCGGAAGTGACCCCCACGCAAGTTTTTCAGGCCGTGCGCACGCTTCTCGCACGACGACCCGTCATGGGGGACAGTGCGAGCGCTTCGCGATCGGGATAGATTCTCCGCCACGCGTCCCTGGACGCGGCGAGGGACGGCTCAATACAGAAGTGTGAGGTGAGGGATGGATGAGACCATCGGTACACTGATCGCGCGACTGGCCCAGACGAACATCGAGCTGTGGCACGAAGAGGACAAGGCGCGCGTCGAGGACGATCATCAGGTGGCCGCCGCCAAGCGAAACGTCGACAAGCTCAACCAGCGTCGCAACGACCTCATCGAGCGCATCGACGAGGCCGTGATGCAGGCGGCGCGCGAGGCGCAACGCGAGGCGGGTGCCCGCCGTGGCTGAGACCGTTGGGTGGCTCGCGGACAAGCTGAGCATCGTCGAGCTCAAGATCTATCACATGCAGGAGCAGGCGGACCGAAAGGACGTTGCATCGGAGTTCCGTGAGCGCTGCGAGGCGCGGCTCGAGGTGCTCCGACTGCAGCGCGACGACCTCGCGGCAGAGCTATCGCAGCTCGTGTCCGATGTAGCGGCGGGCAGGGTGGTGCCGAAGGTGTATCGTCAGTTCAAGATGTATAACGATCCGCAGTACCGGCAAACGAAATGACGCCGAGGGCGCTCCGGTGTTGACGGTGCTTCACGTCGATACGGAGCGAGGGTGGCGCGGCGGAGAGCGCCAGGTGCTCTGGCTCGCGACGGGAATGCGTGATCGCGGGCATCGTGCGATCATCGTCGCGCGTCGCGACGACGAGCTGGCCCGACGCGCCGAGGCGCTGAAGCTCGAGGTCATCGACGCCGCTCCGCGCGGTGAGCTCGATCTCTTCGCGGCGCGTGATCTCCGACGCGCGATCCTGCGGCATGGTGCGCAGATCGTGCACGCGCACACCGCCCACGCCGCGGCGATTGGTGCGCTGGCGACGCTCGGGACGGCGACGAGAGTCGTCATCGCCCGGCGTGTGGATTTCGCGCTGCGCCGGAACCTCGGCACGCGCCTGAAGTACGGTCGCGCGCAAGCCGTGGTCGCGGTATCGAAGGCCGTTGCCGCCGTCCTCGTGGAGGCGGGCGTGCCAGGCGACCGCATCCACGTCGTCCCCGATGGCGTCGACCTCTCGCGACGCGTGCAGCCTGCGAGCGACGACGCCCTGAGGTCGTTAGGTATTGTCTCCGGTGAGCTGTTGGTGGTGCAGGTGGCCGCGCTCGTGGCCCACAAGGATCCCTTGACCTTCGTTCGCGCGATCGCGGCGGTGCGTGAGCGCATCCCGCGAGTTCGTGGCCTTCTGGTGGGTGAAGGGCCGCTGCGCGCGATCGTGCAGGCGGAGGTGACCAGGCTCGACCTGGACCGGACGTTGTCACTCACGGGCTTTCGGCGCGACGCCGATGAGATTCTGGCCGCTGCGCGTATCGCGACCCTGAGCTCCGTGGAGGAGGGAATGGGAAGCGTTTTGCTCGACGCGATGGCGTTCGGCGTGCCGGTCGCCGCGACGCGCGCCGGTGGAATTCCCGAGTTCGTCACCGATGGGGAGACAGGACTCTTGTCGCCGCCCGGCGACGCATCCGCGCTCGGTGAGAGCATCGTGAGGCTGCTCTCGAATCCAGACTTCGCCGCGTCCCTCGCCGCGCGCGCCCGCACGCGGGTCGAGGAATTCTCGGTCGACCGGATGGTGGATCGGACGATTGAGGTGTACCGCCTTGTTACTGCGTGACGGCAAGATGAGGTGGGCGAGGATGGCGAGGTGGTCGAGGTGATCGAGGCGAGGTCACCTTGATCACCTCGCCATCCTCGACACCCTATCCCGACTGGTACCTCGCCCTCCACAGCCGCACCCTGTCCACGACGTCCGCCACCTGGATCCGCGCCATGCGCCCTTCGCGATGCTCGGGTGAGATCGGGTAATGCTCTCCGGGATCACCATACACATCCAGCATGAGATCGTGAAACTTCCGATAGGGCCCGATGCGCTTCGGGTTGTTGTAGCCCATCAACCCGATGACCGGCGTGTCGAGTGCCACCGCCATGTGGAGCGGGCCCGTGTCGGGAGAGATCACCAGCTCCGACGCATCGATGAGCCACACCAGCTCGCGCAGCGGCACGCCTAACGTCGTGTGGGGGGTGTGGCGCGCCAGGCGCATGATGGTTTCCTGCACCGCGAGCTCGCGGGCGCTGCGTCCGCCGGCCAGCACCGGGTGAAGGCCGAAGTCCTCGTACAGTACATCGACGAGCTCCGCCCATCGCTCGGGGATCCAGTCCTTGTGCGGGTTGCTCGTCGCCAGCACCAGCGTCACGGCGGGGCGGGGAAGTGTCGCCACGAAGGCCCGGCGCATCTCGGACTCAGTGCGGCCAGGGGCCGAGATTCCACGTGACAGGCTCGTGAGGCACCCCCAGCGCCTCGAGAAACTCGAAGTACTGATCCTGGACGTGCTGATTGGGGCGTGCCGGAATGCGGTGCGTGGTGAACAGCCAGTTGAGATCGCGAGCGCGGGCACGGTCGAATCCGAGCTTGACCGGGGCGCGTGCGAAACCGGTGATGACACCCGCCTTGAAGTAGACTTGCAGCGACAGCACGACGTCGAACGTGCGCTCTCGCAAGGCGCGCCGAACGTCCGCGAAGGCCCGCCACCCTTTCTTGCGCTCGAAGAGGATGATCTCGTCCACATCGGGATGGCCGCGGACGAGCGACGCTGGACCGGGCTGGAGAACCCACGTGATGCGCGTCCGCGGCCGGTGACGCTTGAGCGCGGTAATGAGCGGCAGCACATGCACCGCATCACCGACCGCGCTCATCATCACGATGCAGATGCGCTCGAGCGGAGTGGCGATCAGGGCAGCGCCTCCTCCTCCTCGCGGGCAAGCGCCGCAAGCAGTGCCATCTCGCCATCGCCGACCGGAAGCCCCTCGCGCTCCCGGAGCTTTCGCGCCGAGCGCGCAAAGCGACTCAGGTTGGCTTCGCGCACTCGGGGATGCCGCCGCGCATCGAACCACACCCGGTCGACGTCGAGGAGCCACGCCTCGCGGTTGCCGTTTTCATCGCGGGCGATCAGCACGTTTCGCACATTCAGATCGGGGTGCCGGACGCCCGCGACGGCCATGCGCGCGAGGAGCTTCGCGACCACGCGCACCGCATCGCGCACTGCCGACGGATCGCGGTCACGGTCGAGGGTCGCGGCGAGATCCAAGGCGTCGGGTACCTCGCGCGTCGCGACATCGGCTCGCCGTAGCAGCGGGGCAACCTCGTACGTGCTGTAGGCGACGACCTCGGGTGTCGGGATACCCTCGCGGGCCAGACGAAGCGACACCTCCAGCTCGTGCGGCGCGCGCGTGGGACGCAGAAAGATCTCTCCCGTGAGCGGCGCAAGCCATCCACCATGCCTCGAGCGTCGCACGACGACACGGGTCTCACCATCCGGAAGCGGAACGGCGTACGCGACGCCGCGGCCGTGCAGGGGCCGCGCCTGGGGATGGTGGGCCGCGTAGTCGTAAAGCGAGCCCGGCGGCGAGCGCCTCGTCCACGGGACCGGCCAGCGATGCGCCGCGCGACCGTCTCGACGCCCGGACGAACGAGCCGCTCGTATCCCGGGGCCCCTCGGCGGCTCGCGTCATTTGCGCACGATGGAGTACACCGGGACCGGCTGCGCCTTTCCCTTCAGCTCCATCGGGGCTCGTTCCTTCAGCTTCGGCGGATGGCGCAGCGCGCGCCTCATCTCCTCGGTGAGCAGGATCTCACCGCCGTCGGCCGCGGAGCACAGTCGGGCCGCGGTGTTGACGGCATCGCCAATGACGGTGAACTCGAGCCGCTTCTCCGAGCCAATGTTCCCGGCGAATGCCTCACCGTAGTTGAGCCCAATGCCAATCTGGAGCGTGGGCTTGCCAGCGGTGCGCCATTTCTTGTTGAGCTCATCGAGCCCGCGGATCATGTCGAGCGCGGCCGTCATGGCGCGATCGGCGTCGTCCTCGGCGGCGATGGGGGCGCCCCACTGCGCCATGACCGCGTCGCCCATGAACTTGTCGAGCGTCCCGCCGTGGCGAAACACACAATCGACCATCTCGCTGAAGTACTCGCTGAGCAGCGACGCCATGTCGTCGGGATTCATCGTCTCCGACAACGCGGTGAAGCCGCGAATGTCGCTGAATAGCACGGCGATCGCTCGTTTGTCACCGCCGAGGCGCACGGCGTCGGGCGAGCTCGCGATACGCGCCGCCAGCGAGGGCGCGAAGTAGCGCTCGAAGTTGCTGCGCACGAGCGCTTCCTTTCGAATGCGCTCGCCGAATTTGCTGTTTTCGATGGCGACACCGCCGATCCCGGAGAACGCGACGAGAAAATCGAGATCCTCATCGCCGAACTGGTGAGTCGCCGCCTGGTTGTCCACGTAGAGCACGCCCTGCACCTCATGATCGGTGCCGAGCAGTGGCGCGCACATGGCTGACCGCACGCTTTGGAGGAGGATCGATTGGCCACCGAACCGCTCGTCCTCCGGCGCGTTGTCGGTGAGCACCGCGACCTTCTCCTGAATCACCTTGCGTGCGATCGACTGCGGCACCGTGCGTCCCGCTTCCGTGCCGCGGCGATCGCGCGAGATCTTCGGCACCATCTCACCGGTGTCGCCGAGCAGGTTGATCGCGACGCGGTCCGCGTCGAAGATCTGGAAGACGTACGTCGCGATCTTGTCGAGCAGGCTGTTGATGTCGACCGCGCCCGACAGTCCCTTGGCGATCTCCACCAGAAGCGCGAGGCGGCGCTCGTCCTGGCTCGCGTCATCGCTCGGCGAGGCAGTGATGTCCGGGCCGCGGAGCCGACTCGATAACAGCCCGCGCGTGCCGGATGCCGAAAGCTCCCGGCGAATGGTTCCGCTGCTGCGCGGTCCGGTGTCGGGCGTTGGATGAGCTGACGACGTGCGCGGCGGCGCGATGGGGAGATCGGGAGCTTCCGCCACCCGGAAGGACACCTTCCCGAACGTCAGCACGTCGCCGGGCGTTATCGCGCGATGGGTGACGCGCTCGCCATTCACATACGTCCCGTTGCTGGACCCGAGGTCGCGAATCGCGAATCCGCCTTCACCGCACTCGACCTCGGCATGTCGGCGCGAGATCGTGGGATCGAAGATCGGAACGTCGCTGTTCGGCGCGCGCCCCACGACGAGTGGCGGGCCTTCGCGCAGCTCGAACGACTGCGCGCCATCGGTGCCGACGAGCTTCAGACGCATTGAGTGGTCAAATATGGCGTGCGGTCGTGCTCGCTTCTAGCGCGCGCCGAGCCATGCCGATGGCCAGGAGCAGGGCGCGCGCCTTGTTCTCCGTTTCTTCCCACTCTCGCTCCGGGACCGAGTCTGCGACAATGCCGGCGCCCGCGGAGACGGACGCTACTCCGCCCGCGATCATGCAGGTGCGGATCGCAATCGCGAGATCCATGCGCGTGGCCCCGGCGGCGATGTAGCCGACAGCCCCGGCGTACGGACCGCGTCGCTCCGGCTCGAGCTCGTCGATGATCTCCATCGCGCGCACCTTGGGCGCGCCCGTCATCGTACCCGCGGGAAACGTCGCCCTCAGCGCGTCGAGGGCGTCGAGCTCCGCACGAAGCGCCCCGTCGACCTGGCTCACGAGATGCAGCACGTGGCTGTAGCGCTCCACGCCGAACAGCTCACTCACTTCGACCGAGCCGAATCGGGCAACCCGTCCAACGTCGTTGCGGCCCAGATCGACCAGCATGATGTGCTCGGCGCGCTCCTTTTCATCGGCGAGGAGCTCCGCCGCCAGCGCCGCATCCTCATCGGGCGTGAGGCCCCGGGGGCGCGTACCCGCGATCGGTCGTACGGTGAGACGGCGCGTTGGCGACGCGCACGAGAAGCTCGGGGCTGGAGCCCACCAGCTCCAGGCCGTCGAGCACCAGGTGAAACATGTACGGCGACGGATTGAGGGCGCGCAGGGCGCGGTAGAGCGTCGCCGGATCGAAGTCGAGCGGCATCTCGAAGCGCCGCGCCAGCAGAACCTGAAACGCGTCGCCGGCGAGAATGTACTCTTTGATACGCCGCACACCGGCCTCGAACTCCGAGCGACTCATCGAGCTGCGCGCAGCGGCAGTCGCTCCTGGGCTTTCGACGTCGAGCGCTGGCAGATCTACGGGCTCCCGCAGTCGCGCCGCGAGCGCGTCGATTTCCTGCTCGGCTTCATCGTACAACGAACGTAGCGCGCGATCATCGAGGGTGGATTCCACCGGAACGCCGATCACGATGCGCGCGCGGGACCGGAGGTTGTCGATGATGACGACCGCACGCGTCAGCACCATCAGCGCGTCGGGTACGTCGAGGGAGCGAGGTGGAGGGTGGGGGAGTCGCTCGATGAGGCGTACCACATCGTAGCCGAAGTAGCCAACCGCCCCGCCCCAGAATGCGCCGAGCTCGGGAACCGCGGCAGGCTCGTACTCGCGCAGCCGCGCGCCGAGGTCCGCGATGGGGTCCGCCGGTCGGCGAGCACCATGCCATCCACGCTCCGGATGCCACTCGTCCACGACGCCATCGCGAAGCCGCCACGCCCCCGCGGGCTCCGTCCCGAGGAACGTGTATCGCGCCCACGTCTCGCCGCCCGCGGGAGCCGATTCGAGCAGAAAGGCGAATGGTCCACGCCGGAGCTTCGCGAAGGCCGAGACGGGCGTATCGGTGTCGAGCAGCACGTCGCGCCACACCGGGAATGAGCGTGCGCTCGCGCTCCGCGCCGCGCGCGAGCGCGACGAATCGCTCCGACGTCACTGATCGTGCGCTTGCCGCACGATGCACCCACGGCGATATTCGCTCGTCATGCTCCGCCTTTTCGCGGCGATGGCAGCCGCGTGCTGTCTCCTGGGGCCGCTCATCACGCCCGCGAGGGCGCAATCAGAGTGGAACGATGCGCGAACGATGGCGCTCGTGCATCGCGCGACCGAGCTCCGCGAGCGCCAACTCGCCGACACGGCGCTGCACGACTGGCGCGCCATCGCACGCGGGTACGTCACCTTTCTCGCTCAACTCGGTGAAGGCTTCACCGAGCCGCCGAAGGTCATCAAGGCGGATGAGCTCGCCCTGGAAGTGTACTGGCGCGCTCCCGGGCTGAGCAAGCAGCGAATCATCGGTCGACGCGATACCCTCCTGCTCCCGACGGACATCGCGTACCACCGGGATCACCTCGGCATCGTCCAGAACAATTTTCCCGAGGTCATTCGCATCGGAGACGGCGATGAGGTGCGCGACGTTCCGCATCCGCTCAGCCCGCAGGGCCTTGGGGTCTACGACTTCGCGATCGGCGACTCGATCGAGATGCGTCTCCCCGATCGCACGATCGCGGTGGCGATCGTACGGGTGCGACCGACGGACGACACCCAGCCCCGGGTCGTCGGCGCGCTCTTCATCGAGCGCGAGAGCGCTCAGCTCGTGCGCATGGCGTTCAACTTCACACGCGCCGCGTTCGTGGATCGGCAGCTCGAGGATCTGGCGGTTGTCCTCGACAACGCCCTCGTGTCTGGCACCTTCTGGCTTCCGCGACGACAGGAGATCGAGATCCGTCGCGCCGGAACGTGGATGGATTTCCCCGTCCGCGGAATCATCCGCGGGCGGTGGGAGATCTGCTGTCACGACGTAAACACGGGCTTGGACCTCGCACTGTTCAACGGACCGGAGATCGTGCAGGCGCCGCAGCGCGTGATGGACGTGCATCGCTGGGGCGGCGCGATTCTCGATTCGCTCCCGCCCGACGTACGTGCGCCCACCGATCCCGAGGTCCGCATCATCCAGGAAGAGGCCCGGCGGCTGGTGCGCGCCCAGGCGCTCGCCCGCAGTCGCCGCGCGACGGTGGCCGCGCGGGGGATTTCCGATGTCGCCCGCGTTCGGCGCGCCGAAGGACTTGCCCTCGGCGCCGGCATTTCGCGCGCGCTCGGCGGCGGTGTGCGCACTGCTATTCAGGCGCGCTATGGGCTCTCCGATGAGCAGCTCAAGGGGCGCGTCGGACTCTCGTGGATGCGTGCGAGCGGTGTCGGTCTGCATCTGTTCGCGGAGCGAGAGTACCGCGACGCCGGTGACATTGTCGAGCGGTCGGGGCTCGTCAACTCCATCGCGGCGCAGGAGTTCGGCAGTGACGCCACGGAGCCGTTCGACACGCGAGCTGCCGGTCTCGCCGTCGATCTCGGGAAAGCGTTAGGCATGGGCTGGCGCGTTACCGCTGCCTACGAGCGACACGATCCGGTTCAGGTCGTTGCCACCCCATCCCGCGGGACCTACGAGCCGGTGATCGATGCCCTCGATGCGCGCGCCACCCGCCTCGCCCTGTCGTTCGATCGCCCGACATCGCTCTTCGTGGGCGGCACGGAGCTGCGGGTGCAAGGCGAAGCTCGCGCTCTGTGGTTTCGGCCGGTCGACGCGACCGCACCCAACAATCCGCGAACGGCTCGGCTATTCCTCGATGCCGCCCTCGAGCGTCCGCTCGGACGCTACCGCGTCATCTCGCGAACCACCTTCGCGGCGGTGGATGCGAGCTCCCCGGGCGTCCCCCCACAGGAGCTGGTGTATCTGGGTGGCCCGGTGAGCGGGCCGGGGTACGATTACCACGAGCTCGTAGGCGATATCGGCGGAAGCCAGCGCATTGAGTGGCGCATCCCGGCACCTTTCGTGGCGATTCCGCTGGGGCGATTTGGCGAAGCGCCGCCGCGGATGACTCTCGCGCCCTTCGCCCACGTCGTCTTCCTCGCGCGATCGGCCGCCGAGCGCCCGGCAGGCTGGTACCCGAGCCTCGGAACGGGCGCGCTGCTGTTCTTCGACGCCCTTCGCCTCGACGTCGGCCGTGGCCTTCGCGACGGTAAGTGGACGTTCAGCGTGGACGTGACGCCCGAGCTCTGGCGGGTGCTGTGAACGACAAGGCGCTAGAGGCGCTAGAAGCGCTAAAGGCGCTAAAGCGAAACTCCTTAGCGCCTCTAGCGCCTTTAGCGCCTCTAGCGCCTTTGACTCTCAATATCTCGTTTCGGTCTTCGATCGTCTAAGTTATGGCCGGGAGCCCGTATGCGACTCGGTCTACCTCCTGGGCCACCTCCTGCCCGATGGCGAACGCGCCCTCGGTCCCTGTTGGAGCTGCCGTGTCGAAGGGTCACGTTCGCGACGATTGGCTGTTGCCCACGCTGGAGACGCTCCTATCGAAGGAGTCCGTCGGCGTGCTGAAAACAGCCGCCCAGGACAGCTACTGGGAGACAGCGGTGCGTCGCGGATTCATCACCGATGATGAGATCCTGACCGCGCTCGCGTCGCGGTTTCACATGAAGATCGCGAACCTCTCCCTCGCGACGCCGCAGGCGCGGGAGCACGTTCCCGAGCCGCTGGCGCGGAAGTACCGCATCATTCCGCTGACGATCAGCGACTCGGCGCTTGGAGATCGCCACCGCCGATCCACACGATCTCGACTGCGAGCGAACGCTCGCGTTTGCCACCGGACGCACGGTGAAGATGTCCCTGGCCGCGCCGACGAAAATCGCCGAGCGGCTCGATGAGCTGTATCGGCCCGGAGAACGTCGTCTCGAAGATTCTCGAGAACGTCAGCGCGAACTACGACATCCAGGCCATCGCCGACGTCCAGGCGCAGGACGACATGGAGCTCGGCGGCGAGAAGGCATCGGCGGAGCGCCCGATCATCCGGCTCGTCGACCACATCTTCGCCGAAGGGATCACGTCGCGCGCGAGCGACATCCACCTCGAGCCGGAGGAAGGTGGTGTCGCCGTTCGATACCGCATCGATGGCGTGCTTCGGCAAACGATGGTGTTGCCGCGCGCCGCCGGCATCCCGCTCGTGTCGCGCATCAAGATCATGTCGGGCCTCGACATCGCGGACCGGCTGCGCCCGCAGGACGGCCGCGCTCGCGTGGCGGTGAATGGTGTGCCGATCGACCTTCGCGTGTCGACGCTGCCGGCGTCGCAGGGCGAGAAAGTCGTCGTACGTATTCTCGATACGCGTGCGACGGTCCTCTCGCTCGACGGGATGGGGCTTCGCACCGACGAGCTCGACCGCATCAAGCGACTGCTGGAAATGCGCGAGGGCGTCATCCTCGTCACCGGCCCCACGGGATCGGGCAAGACGACGACGCTCTATTCCGCCCTTCGTCAGATCCAGACGCGCGGCGTCAACATTGTTACCGTCGAGGACCCGGTCGAGTATCGGCTACAGGGCGTCGTTCAGGTGCAGGTCCACGAGAAGGCAGGACTCACCTTCGCCGCCGCTCTTCGCTCGATTCTGCGTCAGGATCCTGACGTGGTCCTCGTCGGAGAGGTGCGCGACCGCGAGACGGCGGCGACGGCCGTACAGGCGTCGCTCACCGGCCACCTCGTGCTCACGACGCTGCACACCATCGATGCCGCGAGCTCGATCACGCGCCTCACCGACATCGGCGTCGAGAGCTACAAGCTGGCGGCAGCGCTGAAGGGAATCATCGCGCAGCGACTGCTGCGGCGGGTCTGCCCGCAGTGCCGCGAAGTGTGGATGGACCCCATCCCGGATCGCCTGCGCCCATGGATACCGGCGGGCACGCCGCTCTTCCGTGCCGCGGGCTGCGACCACTGCTCGCAGACGGGCTACCGTGGCCGCATGGCCGTCGTCGAGGTGCTCGTATCGAATCCCGAAGTGGAACGGCGAATCTCGGCGGGCGAGAGCGTCGATCGCGTGGCCGATGCGGCGCGCGAAGGCGGGAATGCGATCACTGTGGGAGTCGGGACTGAGTCGGGTCATTGGCGGCGAGACGACGATCGAAGAGCTGCTGCGCGTGCTCGAGATCCCGCAGGAGGATCCCTCACGACCCACGACCTCGCGACCCGGCGGATCGCCACCGGCGCGGAAGGCGGGGACGGGCGCGTGACAACGCGCACGGCAACGCGCGGACGCCGCAGCCGGATGCCGGCCCCGGCGACCACGGTTCACGGCGCCGCCTTCGAGCTGCTCGACGACCTCACGCCACATGCGACGGCGCGACGCGAGCACGCGACGGTGCTGCTGGTAGAGGACGAGGAGCCCCTCCGACGCGTGCTTCGCGAGCTTCTCGAGCGAGAGGGCTTCACCGTTCTCGAAGCGAGCGACGGCGTCCTCGCTCTGGATGAGGTCGATCGCGGTGCTCCCGACATCGTCGTGCTCGACCTCAACCTTCCGCGTCTCGACGGCTACGGCGTCCTCAGCCACCTGCGCGCCCGCCCGGCGACCGCCGGCGCTGCCGGTGATCGTGCTGACCGCCAAGGGCGACGAGGACAGCGAGGTGCGCGTATTCGAGTATGGCGCGAGCGATTTCCTCACCAAGCCGTTCCGCCCGCGCGCCCTGAGCGCGCGCATCAACGCCCTGCTGGGGCGCGCTCGTCAGGCGGATTGAGCGACGCGACGGCGGTTCGCGTCGGCGTCGTCGACGTCTTCGTGCTGCGACGCCGAGAGTGGGGAGTGGGACGCGCTCGTTCTCGAGCGGGCGCCCGGAGTGCGCTGCCCAGGGGCCTGGGAGACGGTGCACGGCCGCATTGAGCCTGGCGAGCGGCCCGAGGATGCGGCGATGCGGGAGGTTCGCGAAGAGACCGGCCTCACCGTGGAGCGCCTGTACAACATCACGGTGCAGCCCTTCTATCTGCACCAGCAGAGCGCGGTGATGCTCGCCGTAGTGTTCGCCGCCGTCGTACGCGACGCGCAGTTACGTCTGAGTCCCGAGCACACGCGCGCCGAGTGGCTGCCCATTGCCGACGCCGAGCGCCGCTTCGCCTGGCCGCGCGAGCGCGCGAACGTGCGCGACGCGGCGGAGCTGCTGCGTGGAGGGGATGCGGGGACGGTGGAGGACGTTCTGCGCGTAAAGTGAACGCTCGAATGCGGAATTCGGAATGCGGATCAACCCTAACGTGTGACCGTATCCGCATCGCATCCGCATTCCGGATTCCGCATTCTACTCTCTCGGTCGCCGAACGGTCGCATACGCGTCCGGTGGCGCGTTCGGCTTCACGCGCACGCTCTTCGCCGGGATCCCGACGTTTACGTGGAAGGCGCGGACGTCCTTCGTCGCCACGGCCATCGCGCCCACCATCGCGTTCTGCCCGACGCGCACGCCGGCGAGCACCGTCGCGTGATAGGTGATGCGGACGTCGTCCTCGAGCACCGTCTCGAGATCGGTGACGTCCTTCTGGTCGACGATGCTGTGCGTGTGGGAGTAGATGTTCGCGTAATCGCTGATCGAGACGCGGTTACCCAGCACGATGCCGCCGCGGTCATCCAGCAGAACGTGGCGGTGCACGACGACATCGTCACCCACGTCGAGATTGTAGCCGAAGGAGAACTCGACGAACTGGAAGCATTTGAAGTTCGCTCCCACGCGCTTGAAGATCATTGCGGCGCGAGCAGCCGGCGCAGGCGCACGCCCACGTCGACGTTCTGTCCGCCAACGCACCGTGCGGTCGAACGAGTACCAGAGCCACAATAGCGGCTTCACGCGCTGGAATTTCGCGTCGTCGCACTCGGCGTAGTATTCCGGCTCGAGCGTGATGTTGCGCGGATCGAGCGCGAGCAGCGCCGCTCGCGTCGCGAGCGGAACCGACTCGTCCTCCACCGCCGTCTCCCAGTTGCGCGCGTACTCGGGATAGACGAGCTCGGCCAGCGTCCGCCGACAGATCTCGGCGCGATCGGCGTCGGAACCCTTCAGTTCATCGGCGAGCTGTTCGAGCCATGCTTCGACGACCGGCAAGCGCGGCGCGCGAGTGAGGGCGCGGAGGGGGCGGAGAACCATGATCGTTACCGGTCCGTTCGTAACACTGTTGACGTGGCAGTTAGTTACGGTCTTCGGCGGTCCGAGGCCTCGACTCTAGTTGCCCGATCGCGCCGCGGCTCGCGAGCGCACGAGTGCGCGCTCCCGCTCGATGCGGCGCAGGTTCGCCTCCCAGCCGGCGCTCGGTACTCCTTGAACGGTTACGACCAGCGGAAGGTTCACGTCCACGCCGTCGTCGAAGATGTAGATCGCCGTCTGTACGCCGCGCTGCTCGAGACGCTGCTCGCCGAAGCCGGTCGTGAGAGGCACGATCGACAGCGGACGGAAGACGCGGCCCGCGCTGGTAATGACCACTTCCTCGGGCGAAAAGCGCGCGTCCGGCTGCACGCCGTAATAGGAGAAGTACCATAGGCTCGGCTGCCGCGCGCCGTAGCGTCGCGCGCGCTCATCGAGCTCGGCCTGCCGGCTCGTCACCAGCTCGTGCAGCCCTCGATACGAGTCCGGCGACAGCACCCGAATCACCGATTCGTCCAGCGGGAGGGCGCGCACCAGCACCGACGGCAATTGAATCCGAAGCGCGATGTCTTCCTGATGCAGCGTGCCGAAGCCGACCGGGAGGTCCGCGGTCGCCTGCTCGGGCCGTGTTGCATTGGCGGGCGTGTCCGGCGCTCGACTGCCTGTGCCCGAGGCGCATGCGAGGGTTCACCGAAAGCAGTGTGAGCAGGAACGCTCTCACTGGTCTCTCCATGACGGCTGCGCAAGCAACGACGACCACCGCGTGCGCCAGCTCATCGCGACCTTCGCCCGTTCGCGCGCTGAAGGGAATGAGCTGCTCGTCCTCGACACCGAGCCGCGCGGCAAGCGCTGCCAGCGTCTGACCGCGCTCCGCCCTCGAGAGCTTGTCCACCTTCGTGGCGACGACAATGGTCGGCACGCCGACCGACCCGAGAAAGTCCATCATGCGAAGGTCGTCGTCGGACGGCGCGTGTCGCGCGTCGATGAGCTGCACGACACCGCGAAGATGCTCGCTCGTCTCCAGATATCCTTCGATCAGCGGCCGCCACGCTTCGCGCGCCGCCTTCGAGACGCGTGCGTAGCCGTAGCCGGGGAGATCGACGAGGTGAAACGCGTCGTTCACACGAAAGAAGTTGATCTCGCGCGTCTTGCCGGGCGTCGCGCTCACGCGCGCCAGCGCTTTCCGCTTGACGAGCTTGTTCAGCAGCGACGACTTCCCGACGTTGGAGCGTCCGCTGAACGCGATCTCGGGAAGCTCGCTGGTGGGCTTCCACCCCGTGACCGATGCCTGGCCGCCGAGGAACTCGAGCCGCCGGATGACGAGCGGATCGGCCTCGCGCGCGGTCGTCATCAGTGTGCGACCTGCGGACGCGTGGAGCCCCTGCGTCGCGGTCATCGGCGAGAGGGCATGCGCGAGCACCTCATCCATGCTCGACACGACGTGAAAGCGCACCGAGGTGCGCACTTCCTCCGGCAGCTCCGGCAGCTCGCGCGCGTTTCCACGGGGAATGACGACCTCTCGAATGCCCGTGCGCAGCGCCGCGACCGACTTCTCCTTGAGTCCGCCGATGGGAAGGACGCGCCCACGCAGCGTGATTTCGCCGGTCATGGCGAGCCCGCCCCGCAGCGGAATGCCGGTGAGCGCACTCACCACCGCGCTCGCGATCGCGATCCCGGCCGAGGGTCCGTCCTTCGGCGTGGCGCCCGACGGAATGTGGATGTGGATGTCGCGCGTGCGGTGGAAATCGGGCTCGAGGCCGAGCGGCTTCGCGCGGGCCCGCGCGTAGCTGATGGCCGCCGTCGCCGATTCCTTCATCACGTCGCCGAGCGCACCGGTGAGCTGCAGCTTTCCGCGGCCGGGGACGACGCTGACCTCGATCTCGAGCACCTCGCCACCGACCGATGTGTACGCGAGGCCGGCCGCGACGCCGACCTTGTCGTCGAGCGTCACATCGTCCTCGTCGAACGGCGATGTGCCGAGGAGCGTCGGCGAGTTCGCTCACCTGCACACGCTCTTCAGCAGGCTCGGCGCTTCGCTCGGCGCGCCCGCGCGCGAGCTTGCGCGCGATGCGAGAGATCCGCCGCTCGAGCTCGCGTACGCCCGCCTCACGAGTCCATCCCCGCACGATCGCGGGCACCGCTCCGTCCTCCCACGCCACGGTGGCCGGATCGATGCCGTTCGCACGCAGCTGCTTCGGGATGAGAAACCGTCGCGCGATGGCGTGCTTCTCGTGATCGAGGTAGCCCGGCAGGCGAATGATCTCCATCCGATCGCGCAGCGCGTCGGGGATGTTCGCCAGCGAGTTGGCGGTCGTCACGAAGAGCACCGACGACAGGTCGTAATCGACCTCGAGGTAGTGATCGTTGAACGCGCGGTTCTGCTCGGGATCGAGCACTTCGAGCAGCGCAGCGGCGGGATCGCCGCGCCAGTCCTGGCCGAGCTTGTCGACCTCGTCCAGCAGCAGCACCGGGTTGATCACCTCGGCGCGGCGCATGGCCTGCACGACCCGACCGGGCATGGCGCCGATGTACGTGCGTCGGTGACCGCGAATCTCCGCTTCGTCACGAACGCCGCCGAGCGACATGCGGACGAACCGGCGTCCGAGCGCGCGGGCGACCGAGCGGCCGAGCGAGGTTTTTCCGACGCCCGGCGGCCCGACGAGACAGAGGATCGGCCCCTCGAGCGTGCCCACCCGCCCGAGCACGGCGATGAAATCGAGGATGCGATCCTTCACCTCCTCGAGACCGTGATGGTCCTCCTCCAGCACAATACGCGCGTGCGCGACGTCGATGGCGTCATCGGAGCGCTCCGTCCACGGCAGCGCCACCAGCCAATCGAGATAGTTGCGCGCGACGGCCGCTTCGGGCGAGAGCGACGGCGTGCGCCGCAGCTTGCGCAGCTCGCGATCGGCTCGGGCGCGCACCGCCTCCGGGAACCCCTTGCGGCTGATCGCGGCCTCGAGCTCGTCGAAATCGTCGCTCTCTTCCTGCCCGAGCTCGCGGTGAATCGCCCGCAGCTGCTCGTGCAGGTAGAACTCGCGCTGGTTCTGAAAGATCGCGCCTTTGACGTCGTCCTCGATCTTCCGCTCGAGCCTCAGCAGCTCGAGCTCGGAGGCAAGAAGCTCCGCGATGCGCGAGAGGAGCTCGGCCCGTGTGGCCGACTCGAGCAGGCGCTGCCGGTCCTCGAGGCGGACGAGCAGGTGCGCCGCCATGGCGAACGCACGCTTGTCAGCGGTCTCCGCTTCGCGCGCCACCGAGAGGACCTCTCCCGGGAGGCGCCGGTGCAGCGCGACGTATTCCTCGAACAGCTCATCGGCGCGCCGCACGATGGCGTGACCGGTCGCGTCGTCGCCCGGCTCGAGCGGGAGCGCCGCGATCGTAACGCGCTGATGCCCTTCGGCGGTCGTGAACCGCATCGCCCGGGCGCGAGCCACCCCTTCGACGAGCACCTTGATCGTTCCGTTCGGCAGGCGCGTTGTCTGGACGATTCGCCCTATCACGCCGACGCGGAACAGATCCGCCGCGGCTGGCTCCTGCACGTCGGCGCTTCGCTGCGCGACCAGGAAGACCCACCGCTCAGTGCGTCCCGCTTCGTCAATCGCGGCGAGAGAGGCGGTGCGCCCGACGAGGAGGGGGACCACCATGTACGGGAACACGACGAGATCGCGCAGCGGCAGGACCGGCAGGCGCTCCGGAATGTCGTACGAGTCGGCGTCGCGAGTGACGAGGGGCATGAGGAGAGAATCTAAGACGAAGGCGCTAAAGGCGCTAAAGGCGCTAAAGGCGCTAGAGGCGCAAAAGGCGAAGGCGCTGAGGGATTGCCCCTCAGCGCCTTTAGCGCGTCTAGCGCCCTTAGCGCCTCAAGCTTCTTTCTTCTGCCTCTTCGGCGCGATCTCGAGCAAGGGAGGCGTTCCGTTCAGAACGCACGGCTCCGTGATCTTCACCTCGACGACGTCGTCGCGCGAGGGGAGCTCGAACATGACGTCCGTCATGAGCTCTTCCAGGATCGCGCGGAGGCCGCGCGCGCCGGTGCCGCGCTTCAGCGCCTTCCGCGAGATCCCGCGCAGCGCCGATTCCTCGAAGGTGAGCTTCACGTCCTCGAGGTCGAAGAGCTTCTGATACTGCTTGGTGAGCGCGTTCTTCGGCTCCTTGAGGATCCGCACCAGCGATTCCTCATCGAGCGTATCGAGCGCGACGCTTACCGGCAGTCGTCCCACGAGCTCGGGGATCAAGCCGTAGCGAAGCAGATCGTCCGGCTCCACCTCGGCGAAGGGGCTCACTTTGGCCTGGTCGGCCTTGCCCGCTGCGATCTCTTCCTTCGTGAAGCCGATCTGACGCCGTCCCGTGCGCGCCTCGATGATCTTGTCGAGACCGTCGAATGCGCCGCCGCAGATGAACAGGATGTCCTTGGTGTTGATCTGGATGTATTCCTGCTGCGGGTGCTTGCGACCGCCCTGCGGTGGCACCGAGGCGACAGTGCCCTCGAGAATCTTCAGCAGCGCCTGCTGTACGCCTTCGCCGGAGACGTCGCGCGTGATGCTCGGATTTTCCGACTTGCGCGCGATCTTGTCGATCTCGTCGATGTAGACGATGCCGCGCTCGCATTCGGCGACGTTGAACTCGCCGGCCTGGAGCAGCCTGACGAGGATGTTCTCCACGTCTTCACCGACGTAGCCGGCTTCGGTGAGCGTCGTGGCGTCGGCGATGGTGAACGGGACGTCGAGGATGCGGGCGAGCGTCTGCGCGAGAAGCGTCTTGCCGGTGCCGGTGGGACCGATGAGGAGGATGTTCGACTTGTCGAGCTCGACTTCATCGTCGCGTGACGACTGCGAGTTGATGCGCTTGTAATGATTGTACACCGCGACCGACAGCGCCTTCTTCGCCTTCTCCTGTCCGATCACGTATTGGTCGAGGACGTCCTTGATCTCCTGGGGCGTCGGGACCTGCGTGATCGCTTCGGCAACCTCGCGCTCTTCATCCTCGGCAAGGATCTCGTTGCAGAGCGAGATGCACTCGTTGCAGATGTAGACCGACGGGCCGGAGATGAACTTCCGGACCGAGTCCTTCGACTTGCCGCAGAACGAGCAGCGGAGGTGTTTGTCGTGGGACATTAGTTGCTCGAGACAGGGAAACCGGGTGCCCGCGGGGCAGGCGTGTTGCCCCGGTCTGAAGCCGGGGCGGGGGGGCGCCTATACGTAATGATTGACCCCCGACCCGGTCAAGCGTAACGATTGTCAGCGACGCTCGTGAAGAATTTCACAAGCATCAATTGCGACTGCAAACTGCAACGGAAAGCTAACCACGAACAGCCCGATTACTTGGTGACCTCGACTGGTTTAGCCGCGCTAATCACGTGGTCGATGATGCCGTACGAGCGCGCTTCGTCGGACGACATGAAGCGATCGCGATCGACGTCGCGCTCGATCTGCTCCACGGGACGTCCCGTATGCTTCGAGAAGAGCTCGTTCATCTTCGACCGAAGATACAGAATCTCACGCGCCTGAATCTCGATGTCCGCCGCCGTGCCCTGCGTTCCGCCTGACGGCTGGTGAATCATGATGCGGGCGTGCGGGAGAGCCGAACGCTTCCCGGGGGTACCCGCCGCCAGCAGAAATGCGCCCATGCTCGCCGCCATGCCCATGCAGATCGTGCGAATGGGCGCGGTGAGGAACTGCATCGTGTCGTAGATCGCCATGCCCGCCGACACGCTGCCGCCGGGCGAGTTGATGTACACGTGGATGTCGCGCTCCGGATTGTCCGCCTGCAGGAACAGCAGCTGGGCAATCACGATGTTCGCCACATCGTCGTTGATCGGCGTGCCGAGGAACACGATGCGGTCCATGAGGAGCCGCGAGAAGATGTCGTAGGTGCGCTCGCCGCGGCTGGAGCGCTCGATTACGTAGGGCGGATAGATCGTGGACATTGGCACGGGGTTCCCTTGGTCGGTCATCTTTGACGTTTCACTCAACAATGTTCTGCTCCAGCAGCCACGCGAAGACCTTGTCTTCGGTGATGCTTCGCTCGAGCTCGCGAATTCGTCCTGCCTTCTGTAACGACGCGTACACTTGCCCCGGGTCAGCGTTGCGCTTCTCGGCGACCTCGGCCACGCGCGTGTCGATGTCACTCTCGCGTCGCCTTGAGACTCTGCTTCTCGGCGATCGTCTCGATCACCAGATCGCGACGCACCTGACGCTCTGCCACCGCCCGGAACTCGCCGCGGAACCGCTCGCGCTCTTCCTCGGGGACCTGATACGCCTCGATGTACGCCTCCACCATCTGGTCGACCCAGCTGCGCGGAATGTCGAACGGATTGGCGGAGATGATGTCATCGACCAGGCGCTGACGAACCTCGGCATCGGCGTCGCGATCGGCGTGGCGGTCGAGATCGTCGCGCACCGTCGTGGTCAGCGCGTCGATGGAATCGAAGTCGCCGACCTCGCGCGCGAAGGCGTCGTCCAGCTCCGGCAGCTGCTTCCGCTTGACGTCCACCAGCTTCACGCGCACCGCTTTCGTCTTGCCGCGCTGCGCCTCGTCGGGGAAATCCTCAGGCCACTTCACCGGCCGCTCGACCGTTTGGCCAGGCGTGGCTTCCATGATCACCTCTTCGACGCCGGGGATCGCCTGTCCGGCACCCAGCACGACCTGATACTGCTTGGCCTCCGGCATCTCCCCCGATCTCGTCCGCGGTCGCAAGCTCAACCGACACCAGGTCGCCGGGCAGCGGCTTCTCCTCGAGCGGCGTCCACGTCGCCCGCTGGTCGCGCAGGTGCTCGATCTGGTCGCGTACCTGGTCGTCGCTCACCGGGCGCCGATTCCGCTGCACGCGGAAGCCAGTGGTTCGGGCGAGGACGATCTCGGGGCGCACCTCGACGTGCAGCTCGAAGGTCAGCGGCTGGCCTTCGTCGAAGTGCACGTGCTCGACGCGCGGCTGCCCTGCCGGCTGGATCTTCTCGCGCTCGAGGATCTCCTTGTACGCCTCGTTGAGCAGGCTGTTGAGTGCCTCCTCGCGGATGGCCGGCCCGAAGCGCTTTCGAACGATCGCGGCGGGAGCCTTGCCCGGCCGGAACCCGGGAAGCCGCAGCTTCGTCGCGTACCGCCGGGCCGCCTTGTCCTCGGCGTCCGCCACGGTCTCAGCGGGAACGCGCACTTCGAGGTGCCGCGCGCCGCCCTCCGACTTCTTCGTCGTGATTTCTAAATCCATGGTGACAAGATAATGGGGGTGCAAAGAAATGCTGCGTCCGGCAGCGGGGGCTTATCGAGACGCCGACCGTCGACTATCCTGACCCTACCGGACAATCAGGGGATACCCGCCGTGAAACGCTCGACACTGCCACTTCGTTGCGTCCTCGCGATCGCATCTTTCGCGGTTGCGGCAGGCTGCGCTGGAAGGACACGGCAACCGGATCTGGAGCCGGGAGAGCGACGGCCGTTTCGGGCGTCGTCGATGCACACGGAATTCTTCGTCGTCGGCGACTTCGAGGGAACGGTGGAAGTGTGGCGAGATTCACTCATGGTGCTGGTGACGTCGGGGCGGATCGACACCCGCGGACAGCCTGAGGACGAAGTGCTCCTCCGTGTCGCGCTCGCCCGCGGCGATACCGCCGCGCGGTGGCGCGTGGGGGACGCGAGCGTAGCGACGCCGCTCTCGAGCATCCGGCGGGATCGAGCGGGCGGTCTCGTCGATACGCTGCGCTTCTCCCTGAAGCGTCCCTCCCGGCCGCTGTACGATCAATGGCTGACGTTCGTCTTCGAGGCCCCGGACACCCAGCGCGCCCCCGACGGACGCCCGCTCCTGCGCACCGCGTTCGCTCACAGTCAGCGCGACATGTTTGGCGCGCCGTCCCGCGTCGGGGAGGCGCAGCCCTAGCGAGCGTCGACCGAGCCGCCGCATAACGGTGACGTGGATGCGAAAGCCGGGACTCGAACCCGGACGGGTTTCCCCACAGGATCCTAAGTCCTGCGCGTCTACCAGTTCCGCCACTTTCGCGTTCCGGAAAGTTAAGGCTGGAGCGCGCTCGCGCCTAGTTCTGCCAGCGCAGGGACGGCAGCCAACACCAGCGGGAACTTCCGAAGACGTCAGGTCTCAGACGTCAGGGGTCAGCAGTCAGAAACGACTACGGGGAGCCAGTAATTGGCTCCCCGTAGGTTCATCCGCACCCTGAGACCTGACGTCTGATCCCTGACGTCTGCGGAAGTTCCCTCTCTACTCGTCGCCGCCTACGCGAAGATTGACGACGCGTCCCTGCGGTTCACTGCCGTCCCTTCGCGCGCCGATGTTGTACACGTACAGCGACACGATCTCTCCGTCGCGCGCACGCGAAATCGCGCGCTCGAGATCAGCGACCGTCTTCACCGCACGGCGTGGGGCAGGGCGCAGCACCTCGGCGATCACGTCGGTGCGGGCGAACAGCTGCTGGTTGGCCGGACCGTCGAGGTCCACTTCCCGCACCAGCAGGCCGCGCGCGTCGGCGTCCAGATTTGCCTGACGAGCGAGCTCCACCGGGATCGGCTCCACCGAGATTCCGAGCTTGACGTTCGATACCGAAGCGTTCTCGACAGCGTCGTTCGCGCGCGCAGCTACCTGCGTCTCCGCCGGCGCTTCCGTGAGCGGCACGGTGACCGTCTTGCGCTCGCCGAACCGCATGACTTCGACCGTGCACACGCTGGCCAGGCTCGAAGCCCCGAACGATTCGCTGGAGTGACGCCACGCGCTCGACGGGCTGACCGTTGATGGCAACGATCACGTCGCCGACTTCGAGCCCGGCGCGCTCGGCGGGACTGGGCTCGCCGGTGAAGCCATCGACGCGGGCGCCGCGAATCTCCTTGAGGCCGGCGGCTTCGGCGTCTTCCGGCGTCACCTCGTTGATCGCGATCCCGAGCACGGCGCGGCGAACGCGACCATGCGCGATGAGATCCTCCATCACGCTCTTGGCGAGCGTGATCGGAATGGCGAAGCCGTATCCGGCGTAGAAGCCCGTCTGGCTCGCGATCGCGGAATTGATGCCGATGACCTCACCGCGGATGTTCACCAGCGGTCCGCCGGAGTTGCCGGGATTGATCGCGGCGTCGGTCTGGATGTAGTCGACGATCGCGTAGCTGCTCTCGTACAGACCGCGGAGCTCGCCGCTGCGACCCTTGGCGCTCACGATCCCGGCCGTCACGGTGAAGTCGAGCCCGAGCGGATTGCCGATCGCGAGCACCCACTCGCCGACGCGGGTGTTCAGGTCGTTCCCGAAGGTCACCGATGGGAACTTGCCACCCTCGATCTTGAGGACGGCGACGTCCGTCGAGGGATCGCGGCCCACCACGCGCGCCTTGAACACGCGCTTGTCCATCAGCGTGACGTTGACGCGATCCGCGTCGGCGACGACGTGATTGTTGGTCAGGACGTATCCGTCAGCCGACACGATGAACCCCGACCCCGAGCCGCGCGACGGCTGTTGCTGCTGGCGACGCGGATCGAACTGGTCGAAGAAATCCTCGAGCCCTGGGGGCACCTGCCCGCGCTGTCGCGGGTTGGCCCGCGTCGTCGCCCTCCGCTCCGTTTGAATGGACACGACCGCCGGGGTGACGTGATCGGCGATGGACGTGAAGGCCTGACTCGCATCAGCGAGTGGCTTGACCTCTTGAGCGCTCGGCTTCGGCGCAGTCGCCTGCTGCTGCGCGTAGCCGAACGGGGTGAGGTTGACGCCCGCGGCCACGATCAGGCCGCCGAAGAAAGCGCCTGCCGCGACGAGGCCGAGGCGAGCGCGCGCGAGTGTACGAGACATGATGGGTGTCCGCCAGATGATGAGTGCAACCTGTGATACACGGCCGTTGGCGCGCAAGTTTCGCGCTTTCACGACCAACGCCCGGCGTGTGTCTCAGGTTCGACACACGCCGGGCGGTGGGGAGTTGTCAGCGAATTGCCAGATTACTTCTTGTTCTCGTCGACGATCTCGTAGTCTGCCTCCACGACGTCGTCCTGCTTGCCGGCAGTCGCCCCCGCGGGCTGACCCTGCCCAGCGCCCTCGGCGCCCGCCAGCAGCGCCTCCAGGCGCCTCCAGCGCACCAGGGCCTCCAGCGCCCTCAGCGCCCGTCGTCTGCGCCTGGGCATACAACGACTGACCCGCCTCGTTGTACGCCTTCGTGAGCTCTTCCTGCGCCGCGCGGATCTCGGCAATGTCGTCGGCGCGAAGGGCTTTGCGGGCCCGCTCGATCGCCTCCTTCAGCCGGGTCTTGTGCTCCTCGGAGAGGCGCTCCTCCCACTCCTTCGAGCTCTTCTCCACCTCGTACGACATGGTATCGAGGCGATTCCGCGCATCGATCTCCTCGCGCTTCTTGCGATCCTCGTCGGCGTGCTTCTCGGCGTCTTTCACCATCTGGTCGATCTGTGTATCGGACAGGCCGCTCGACGCCTCGATGCGGATCTTCTGCTCCTTGCCGGTGGTCTTGTCCTTCGCCGTGACGTGCAGGATCCCGTTGGCATCGATGTCGAAAGCGACTTCAACCTGCGGCATCCCGCGCGGTGCCGGCGGAATTCCGGTGAGCTGGAACTTGCCGATCGTGCGATTGTCGCGCGCGAGCTCGCGCTCGCCCTGGAGCACGTGGATCTCGACGGTGGTCTGATTGTCGTCGGCCGTCGAGAACGTTTCCGCCTTCTTCGTCGGAATCGTCGTGTTGCGCGGGATGAGCGTCGTCATCACGCCACCAAGCGTCTCGATACCGAGCGAGAGCGGCGTAACGTCGAGCAGCAGCACGTCCTTCTGCTCACCGGTGAGCACGGCCCCCTGAATCGCCGCGCCAATCGCCACGACCTCATCCGGGTTGACGCCCTTGTGCGGCTCCTTCTTGAAAAAGTCCTTCACGATCTGCTGCACCTTCGGAATTCGCGTGGAGCCGCCGACGAGGATGACCTCGTTGACCTCCTCAGGCTTCATCCCGGCATCCTTCAACGCCTGCTGCATTGGCGGGATCGTGCGCTGGATGAGATCGTCCACCAGCTGCTCGAACTTCGCTCGCGTGAGCGAGTAGTTGAGGTGCTTGGGTCCCGACTGGTCCGCGGTGATGAACGGCAGATTGATGTCCGTCTGCTGCACCGTGGACAGCTCCATCTTCGCCTTCTCGGCACCTTCCTTCAGCCGCTGGAGCGCCATCGGGTCCTTCGACAGATCGATGCCCTGGTCGCGCTTGAACTCGCCGACGAGCCAGTCAATGACGCGCTGGTCGAAATCATCGCCGCCGAGGTGCGTGTCGCCGTTGGTGGCTTTCACCTCGAATTGGCGGGAGCCGTCGACGTCGTACAGCTCGAGCACGGAAATGTCGTACGTGCCGCCGCCGAGGTCGAACACCGCGATCTTCTCGTCCTTCTTCTTGTCGAGACCGTAGGCGAGAGCGGCCGCGGTCGGCTCGTTGATGATGCGGAGGACCTCGAGGCCCGCGATCTTGCCCGCGTCCTTCGTCGCCTGTCGCTGCGCGTCATTGAAGTACGCGGGGACGGTGATGACCGCCTTCTCGACCTTGTGCCCGAGGTAGTCCTCGGCGGTCTGGCGCATCTTCTGGAGGATCATCGCCGAGATCTCGGGCGGCGAATACCGCTTGCCCATCACCTCGACCATCACCATGTCGTTGGGCCCGTTGACGACCTTGTACGGAACGCGCTTGATCTCTTCCGGGACCTCGGTGATGCGCCGGCCCATGAACCGCTTGATCGAGAAGACGGTGTTTTGCGGGTTCGTGACCGCCTGGCGCTTCGCCACCGTGCCGACGAGGCGCTCACCGTCCTTGGTGAAGCCGACGACGGAGGGCGTCACCCGACCGCCTTCGGCGTTGGGGATGACGACAGGATCGCCGCCTTCCATCACGGCCACGACGGAGTTCGTGGTGCCGAGGTCGATTCCGATGATTTTCTCAGCCATTGTCACCTCATTTCGTGTTCGAGGCGGCCCGAGTCGCGGGAGACTTCGAGACCGCGAGGCTCGCGCCGTCGTGGCCGTTCGTGCGTATATTTTGCGCGGCCACGAAGTTGCCTTGCGGTACCCGCAAGCAAGGGACCGTGCCTTTGCGCCAGTTTGGCAGGAGAATTGAGAGGACGGGGGAGGTCGCCTCGCCGCTTCGGCGGATGCGCTCAGCCGCGGCAGCCGCGGCACACCGCTGGTTCACCCGGGATATCGCGACGTGATTCCGATAGGCGACGACAATCCCACGCTCCGTACTCCGATCGTCACCTACGTGATCGTCGGGCTGATTCTGGCGTCCTGGATTCTTCTCCAGGGAGCGGGGTTCAACCAGATGAGCCTGGTGGCGAGCGTGTGCAATCTCGGGCTCGTGCCTGGCGAGATCACCAAGCTCGCGCGCCTTGGGGATGGCATCCCCATCGCGCCCGGTGTCGCCTGCATTGTCGACGACCAGGCGATCAACATGCTGACGCCGATCACGTCGATGTTTCTGCACGGCGGGTGGGGCCACCTGATCGGCAATCTCGTGTTCTTCTGGGTCTTCGGAAATAACGTCGAAGACAGCATGGGCCGCGGCCGGTTCGCGGCATTTTATCTGTTATGCGGTCTGGCGGCCGCGGGCGCGCACGTACTCGTCGAGCCGCGGTCGATCATCCCCACGGTGGGAGCGTCGGGCGCGATCTCGGGAATCATGGGCGGCTACCTGATTCTCTATCCTCGCGCGCACGTTCGCATGATCTTTCCGCCGATTTTCATCTTCTGGGCGCGCGCCTGGCTCGTGCTGATCTGGTGGCTCGTGCTGCAAGTCATCAGCGCACTGCCGCAGCTCATGGAGGTCGATCCCGAGGTGTCGAGCGGGACAGCCTTCTGGGCGCACATTGGCGGCTTCGTTGCCGGCGTGTTGCTGGTGATGGTCTTCCGCGATCCGCAGCTCGTGGAGGCACACCGCGTCGCACGCGCAGCCGGAAACTTCACGGCCCGCTGGCGTTGACGGCGTGAGCGCCGCGAAGCGTCCATGAACGACTTCGCGCAGTTCGCCCTCGTCACGTTCACGTCGATCCTGTTTCTCGTCGACCCAATCGCGGTCGTCCCCACGTTTCTCGCGATCACGGAGGGGGAGAGCATGGAGCGTCGCCGGGCGACCGCACGGCGAGCCTGCATCGCGGCGGGAATTCTCCTCATCGTCTTCGCGGCCGGCGGCAACCTGATTTTCCGCGCCTTCGGCATCACGTTGCCTGCCTTTCGCATCGCCGGCGGCGCCATTCTGTGGCTGGTGGCGATGGACATGCTGCGGGGCGAGCGCCGCACGCAGGAGAGTGAAGCCGAGATCGACGAGGGCATCCGAAAGGACGACGTCGCGCTGACGCCGCTGGCGATGCCTATGCTCGCCGGGCCGGGCGCCATCTCGACGGTGATGGTGCTCTCCGGCCAGGCACGCACGCCAGCGCGCGCCGCCGTCGTCTACGCGTCGATCGTGGTAACCCTCCTGATCTCGTGGATCATGCTGCGCGTCGGCGACCGCGTGATGTCGCGCTTCGGGCAGACGGGGATCCGCGTGATCATGCGGATCATGGGGCTCATGCTCGCGGCGGTGGCGGTGCAGTTCATTGTGACCGGGATACGGGAGGCGTTCTTTACCTGAATGCGGAAAGCGGAATCCGGAAGCCTGCGATCAAATGCGCTCCGATAGCTCCACGCCAACTTCCGAATTCCGTATTCGCCGCCGAGGCTCTATCTTCCCGCCCCAAGGATCCTCAGACCGGAGTGCTTCGTGCGACTGATCCCGCGTGACCAGGAGTTCTTCGCCATGTTCGCCGAGATCGCCAAGCGCGTGACGACAGCGGCGAAGCTCACGCACCAGCTCTTCAAGGAGCCGGAAAACCTCCACAAGCACGTGAGCGCCATCAAGGATATCGAGCACGAGGCGGACGTGCTCACGCACGACATCATCGCGCGGATCGACAAGACGTTCGTCACGCCGCTCGACCGCGAGGACATCCACATGCTCGCGTCGCGGCTGGATGATGTCGTCGACCTGCTCGACGGGACCGCGCGGCGTGTGGCCATGTTCCGGATCAAGGAGACTCGCGAGCCGGCGCAGATGCTGGCCGCCGTGCTCGTGCGAGCCGCTACTCGCATCGAGGAGGCGGTCGTCGGGATGAAAAAGAGCAGTCTCGTGATCGAGAAGGCACGCGAGATCAAATCGCTCGAGGAGGAAGGGGACGCGATCTACCACCTCGCGGTCGGGGGCCTGTTCGACGGTCCGAATCCCGATGCCCTCGAGATCATCAAGTGGAAGGAGCTGTACGACACGCTCGAGCGCGCACTCGATCAGTGCGAGGATGTGGCGAACGTCCTCGAGAGCATCTCGCTCAAGAACGCCTAGACGTGGTCACGTACGTCGTCGCGATCGTCGCGGTCGCGTTCGTCTTCGACTTCATCAATGGCTTCCACGACTCCGCGAATTCCATCGCGACGGTCGTCGGTACGCGCGTGCTCAGCCCGATCGCCGCCGTCATCTGGGCCGCGTTCTTCAATTTCATGGCGGCGTTCACGGTCGGGACAGCCGTGGCGAAGACGCTCGGGAGCGGGATGATCGACATCGCCGTCGTCGATCCCAACGTGATCCTCGCAGGACTGCTGGGCGCGATCATCTGGAACCTCATTACCTGGTATTACGGGCTGCCCTCGAGCTCCTCCCACGCCCTCATCGGCGGGTACGCGGGCGCGGCGGTCGCCAAGGCGGGCTTCGCGGCGATCATCCTCTCCGGGTGGACGAAGACGCTCGTGTTCATCGTGCTATCGCCGCTCATCGGGATGCTGCTCGGGTATTTCCTGATGGTCGCGGTGTACTGGCTGTTCAAGCGCACCTCTCCGCACAAGGTGGACAGTGTTTTCCGTCGTGCTCAGCTCCTGTCGGCGGCGTTCTTTTCGCTATCGCACGGGGCGAACGACGCACAGAAGACGATGGGCATCATCGTTGGGCTACTCGTGTCTGCGCAGGCCTACTTCGCCAATCAGACGGGGTGGCGCAGGCATCTCTACCTCCAAAACACGGACACGGTCCCCTTCTGGATCGAGATGGGTGCGTACACGGCCATCGCGTTAGGCACGCTGTTCGGTGGGTGGCGCATCGTTCACACCATGGGCAGTCGCATCACGAAACTGCGGCCGGTGGGGGGGTTCTGCGCTGAGACCGCGGGGGCGATCAGCATCTTCTTCGCGACGCATTTCGGTATCCCTGTCAGCACCACGCATACGATCACCGGCGCCATCGTCGGTGTCGGCGCTACGCACCGGCTGTCCGCCGTCAGGTGGGGCGTCGCTGGACGCATTGTGTGGGCGTGGGTTCTGACCATTCCCGCCGCGGCCGGCATCGGCGCTCTCGCCATTCTGCTCCTCACGCGGTTAGCCCTTCCCTGAGGGGGTCAACCTCGAAAGCGTTACTCTGTCGGGACCATTTCGGAGGGGCGCGGGGCGGAAGGCCGTCGTAAATTCAGGGGCCCCTTTCCCCGCCAGCGTTGATCGCCACCAGCGTCGTCCCCGACGAAGCGCTCCTCGATTCGCGGCTCCTGCTCAACCGGGAGCTCAGCTGGCTCGCGTTCAACGAGCGCGTGCTGAGCGAGGCTTTCGACTCGAGAACGCCGCTCCTCGAACGGCTGAAGTTCCTGTCGATCGTCAGCACGAATCTCGATGAGTTCTACATGGTGCGCGTGGCGGGGCTGCGGCGGCAGGTCGCTGCCGGCGTCACCCAGACAACGCCCGACGGGATGACGCCGCAGGAACAGCTCGATGCCATCGATGTTCGCGTGCAGTCGCTGCTGGAGCGTCAACGGGCGTGTCTGTACGACATCGTACTGCCAGGCCTCGCCGAGCACGGTGTACGCCTCGTCGGGATGAGCGATCTCACACCCTCCGAGTGGGCCGTCGTCGATCAATTCTTCGAGTCGCAGGTCTTCCCGGTTCTCACGCCGCTCGCCGTCGATCCCGCTCACCCGTTCCCGTACATCTCGAATCTCTCGCTGTCGCTCGCGGTCGAGATCCGCGACGCGGCCACCGGCACGGTGCACTTCGCCCGCGTAAAGGTGCCGAAGAGTCTGCCGCGATGGGTGCCGTTCGGACGTCCCGGACACTTCATCCCGCTCGAGTTGCTGGTGGGCGCCAATCTCGGTGCACTCTTTCCCGGGATGGAAGTCGTTCAATGGTTCGCTTTCCGCGTCAATCGCTACTCGGACATCGACCTCGCCGACGCGGAAGAGCCAGAGGACCTGCTGGCGACCATTGAAGAGCAGGTCTTCCAGCGCCGCTTCGGCGAGGTCGTCCGAATCGAGGTGCAGGAGGGCATGCCCGAGACGATGCGCGCGCTCCTGCTCGAGGAGCTTCGTGACGACACGCCGGAAGGGAGCATGCTCTCGGAGCGTGACGTGCAGAAGACGGGTCCTCTTCTCGAGCTCGGCGACCTGCTGGCGCTCTCGCAGCTCGATGTCCCGACGCTTCGCGATGCGCCCTGCGCGTCGGTGACGCCGGCGGCCCTGCGCGACGATGGCCGCCCCGTCTTCGACGCCGTCCGCGAGCGTGATCTGCTCGTGCATCATCCCTACGATTCGTTCACCACCTCGGTCGAGCGATTCCTCGAGGAGGCGGCCGAGGATCCCGATGTGCTCGCGATCAAGCTCACGCTGTACCGGACGTCGGGCGACACGGCGATCGTGCGCGCCCTCGTCGAGGCGGCGCAGCGCGGTAAGCAGGTGGTCGTGGTCATGGAGCTGAAGGCCCGCTTCGACGAAGCGAACAACATCGCGTGGGCGCGCACGCTCGAGCGCGCTGGCGTTCACGTCGTCTACGGCCTGGTGCGGCTGAAGACCCATGCCAAGACCGCGTTGGTGGTCCGCCGCGAGCCGGACGGTATTCGGCGGTATGTCCACCTCGGCACCGGGAACTACAACACGAGGACCGCGCGCGTCTACACCGATCTCGGCTTTCTTACCAGCAGCCCGTCGATCGGCGCGGATGTCAGCGACCTCTTCAACTTCCTCACCGGGTTTTCACGCCAACGGCTGTATCGCAAGCTTCTGGTGGCGCCAGGGAACCTGCGCGAGCGGTTCATCACGCTGATCGAACGGGAAGCGGAGCATGCGCGTGCGGGGCGACCCGCGCGGATCATCGCGAAGATGAATGCGCTCGTCGATCCGGAGATCATTCGCGAGCTCTATCGCGCGTCCCGCGCCGGCGTCGACATCGACCTCATCGTTCGCGGCATTTGCTGCCTGCGCCCCGGCGTGCTTGGCGTGAGCGATCGCATCCGGGTGACGAGCATTGTCGGTCGCTTTCTCGAGCATTCGCGCGCCTGGATGTTCGAGAACGACGGCGCTCCCGAGTGCTACATCGGGTCGAGCGACTGGATGCCCCGCAACTTCGATCGGCGGGTCGAGGCGGTGGTGCCCATCGAGGATCCGGCGCTCCACATCCGAATGCGGCGTCTCCTCGAGACGTCGCTAGCCGACAATCGGCAGTCGTGGGATCTTCGCCCCGATGGCTCGTATCTGAAGCGAGCGGCGGACGGTCTACCCGAGATCAGTGCGCACGCGACCTTCATGAGTGACTCGTGGGGGCTGCCGCTTCCCGAGACGGCCCGACCCTCGCCCCGCGTCGACGTCAGCGTCGAGCCTACCCCGCGTCCACAGGACGTGGCCGGCGCGTCGTTCTAGTCGGGCTCGTCTCCCTCGCGCCAGTTGGAGATACTTCCATCCGGCGCGACGATCTCTACCGGGACTCCGGCGACCTTCGCAAGCAGCTCGCTCTTTCGGCTGGCCCCCCAGAGCTCCAGGCGGAGCGATCGTGCCGCCGAAGTCGGCACTGGCGTGATGCGAAGGGCCCGCTCTATCCAGCGGCACTTCACGCGCTCCACCGCGCCGATGTGCCCGCGGTCGAATCCGTCAGCAACGCGCAGGATTGCCGCGAGGCGCCTGATGCGGGCGCGAAACTCCCTGTCGAGCACGCCGAAATTCCGATGCTTCTTCTTCGGTAGAGTTCCCCGATGATAGCGCGCAACGTTCGCGACCACGACCTGATCGGCCGGGGACATGCCGAGTAGCTCAGCGTGCAGGATCAGGTAATACGAATGCTTGTGGTGGCGCTCGTAGCTGATGTGGTATCCGATGTCATGCAGGAGCGCCGCGTCCGACAGCAGATCCCGCTCGTCAGGCGTCGCGCCGAGGCGCGGTCCGATGGCGTCGAAGAGTTGAAGTGCCAGTCGCTGGACATGTCGGGAATGGCGCTCCTCGAACCGGCAGGCATCGGCGAGGCGTTGCACCGAGCGCGCACGCGCGTCGCCTGAGCTCGCGGCCGCGGGCGCGATGCGCGCCGTCTCGAGCAGCAGCCCTTCGCGAATGCCGTACGCGGAGACGAGCAGCTCGGGTGCGTCGACGCGGGCCATCACCTCCGCCGTCACCGCCAGCCCGGCGATGATGATGTCGGCGCGCGCCGCGCTCAGACCGGGAACGGCGCGCCGCTCTTCCAGCGACATGTCCTGCAGTGCCTCCAGGACGTGCTCGAGCTCGCTGCGCGGCACGGTGGTACCGTGGACGCTCTGCGCGACGCTCATCTCCTGACGTGCGAGCACCATCCCGGCGAGGCTGGTAAAGGTTCCCCCTGAGGCGATGAGGCGTGCACCACGCCAGTGGCGCGCGCGAAGCCTCGTTCGGAGCTCCTCCCGAACGTGCTTGCGAAGCTTGCGCACTCTGCCGCGCCGAACGCGGTCGCCGAGGTACCGCTCGGTCAATCGCAGGGCCCCGAAAGGGAAGGATTCCAGACGCTCGAGCAGGCCGTCGACCGACAGGGCGAGCTCCAGGGAGCCGCCGCCGATGTCCATCACCGCCGCGCGCCCGCGCCCAAGATCGAAATGCGCCAGGGCGCTGCGAAAACCGAGCAGCGCCTCCTCCTGACCGGTGAGCACGCGGACGCGAATGCCTGTTTCCTTGCGAACCGTGTCGAGGAAAGCGCTCGCGTTCGCGGCGTCTCGGACGGCACTCGTGGCCACCGCTTCGATGCGCGCGGCTCCGAGCTGCCGCGCCAGGGTGACCATATGGCTCACCGCATCGGCGGCCGCGCGCATTGACACGTCCGTGAGCTCGCCCGCTTCGTCCAGACCCGCGCCCAGGCGCGGGTGCGCGCGCATTTCGTCCACGACGCGAATACCGCCATCCGGCGCGACGTCGGCGACAATCTGCCGCACCGAGTTCGATCCGATGTCGATCGCGGCGACGCGCTCGGTACGCGCTTCGCCGTCGCCGCCGTTGCTGCCAGGTTTGGCGGCGATGTGAACCGGCTTGGTCGCGGTGTCAGGCGGCAGGTGTCGTGCTCCGGTCCTCGAAGTGATGCTTGATTTGCTTGCCTTCCGCGAGGTACACAGCGTCTTCTCCGATGTTCGTCGCCAGATCGGCGACACGCTCGAGGTTCCGGCTCACCAGGAGAAGCTCGAGCGCCTCCGAGATTCGCGGCGGGCTCTCCATCATGTGGGTGAGGAGAATCCGGAACACCGAATCGTGCAGCGAGTCGACGGCGTCATCGGCCCGGCACACGGCGCGGCCGAGAGACCCATCCGCACGCACGAAGGCGTCGAGCGCATCGCGAAGCATGTCGCGCGAGCGACGGGCCATGTCCTGAATTTCCGGGTCCGGGGTGATGTTCGCCTTCATCTCAATGAGGCGCAGCGCTGATTCGGCAATGTTCACACCGTGATCGCCGACGCGCTCGAGATCGCTCGAGACCTTGATGGCCCCGATGATGTACCGCAGATCGCGCGCGAGCGGCTGCTGCAGCGCCAGCAGCGCGATCGCGGCCTGCTCGACCTCGATCTCGAGCGCATCGACCGTGCGGTCTCCAGCGATGACCGCGTGGGCCTTATCGGCATCCTGCTCGAGGAGTGCCTGAACCGAAAGCTCGACGAGTCGCTCAGCGTGCTCGGACATGTCGATCAGTCGCTGCTTGAGCGCGTCGAGCTGATCGTGAAAGTGGCGGTAGCCTGTGTCGGGACTCATCCGAATCTCCCCGTGATATATGCTTCGGTCCGCTCTTCTCGCGGACTCGTGAACATGCGGTCGGTCGCGTCCGTCTCGATGAGCTCACCGAGGTAGAAGAATGCGGTTCGGTCGGAGACGCGAGCGGCCTGCTGCAGGTTGTGCGTCACGATCACCACCGTCAACTCGTTCTTGAGCTCGTAGAGGAGCTCCTCGATCTTCTGCGTCGCGCTCGGGTCGAGGGCGCTGGCCGGCTCATCGAGCAGCAGCCCCTGTGGCTCGTTGGCCAGGGCTCTCGCGATGCACAGCCGCTGCTGTTGTCCTCCCGATAAACTCAGCGCGCTCTCGCGCAGCCGATCCTTCACCTCGTCCCAGAGCGCTGCGCGTCGAAGCGAGCTCTCGACGATGCCGTCGAGCTCGTTGCGCGGCGGTGCGTCGTTGATGCGCGGGCCGTAGGCCACATTGTCGTAGATCGACTTGGGAAACGGGTTCCATCTCTGGAAGACCATTCCCACGCGCTGGCGCAACGAGACGAGGTCGGTTCCGGGCGCATAGATGTTCTCACCATCGATCTGGACTTCGCCCTGGGTGCGCACGCCGGGAATCAGCTCATTGAGGCGATTGATCGAGCGCAAAAAGGTCGATTTCCCGCATCCGGAGGGCCCGATGAGCGAGGTGATCGAGCGCGCCGGCATCGTCAGGCTCACGCTCTTCAGCGCCTGCTTTTTTCCGTACCAGAAAGAGAAGTCGGTCGCGGTGATGGTCCCGGGGTGAGGCAGTTGCGGATTGCTGATTGCGGATTGTGCAGGCGAGCCATCGCCCGCTTGACGTCGGTGGTCCTCACCCGCAATGCGCCCTGCCCGGGGGGCACCCGCGTAATCCGCAATCTTCATCCGAATCTCCCTGTGATGTACGCCTCGGTCCGTGGGTCGGCCGGCGTCGTAAACATCGCTCGTGTCGGGGCCGCCTCCACCAGCTCCCCGCTCAGAAAGAACGCGGTCGTGTCGGAGACGCGCGCCGCTTGCTGCATGTTGTGCGTCACGATCACGACCGTCATGTCCCGGCGCAACTCGTAGAGGAGCTCCTCCACGCGTTGCGTGCTCAGTGGGTCGAGCGAGGCCGTCGGCTCGTCCAGCAGCAACACACCCGGTTCCGTTGCCAGGGCTCTCGCGATGCAAAGCCGTTGCTGCTGGCCGCCGGAGAGGCCGAGCGCGCTGCTGTCGAGCCGATCGGAGACTTCATCCCAGAGAGCGGCGCGTCGCAAGGCACGCTCCACGATCTGGTTGGTCTCCTTCCGCGAAGGACGCTTGCTCAGGATACGAAGCCCGGCGGCCACGTTATCGCGAACGGACATCGTCGGGAACGGTGTCGGTCGCTGGAAGACCATGCCGATATGCTGCCGTACGCGAATCGGGTTCGAGCCCCGGGCGTAGATGTCCGTCCCGTCGAGCTCGACCGACCCTGACACTCTCGCGCCTGGAATGGTCTCGTGCATTCGGTTCAAGCAGCGCAGGAATGTCGACTTGCCGCATCCTGAGGGTCCGATGATCGCCGTCACGCTGCGATCGTCGAACGCGAGCGACACGTCCTTAATGGCCTGCACGTCGGCGAAGAACGCATTGAGGCTGCGTACCGCGACGCGCGCACGCGTCTCGCGCTCCGCGTGCGGCGCAGCCGCCGTCGGCTTCGGCGCGGTCATGCGAGCGTCGTCAGTCACCCATCCCGCCAAACCGCGCGCGGGTCGCGAAGCGGGCAGCGAGACTGATGAGGAAGACGAGCGTAATGAGGACGAGGGCTCCCGCCCAGGCGAGGGCATGCCACTCATCATAGGGGCTGACGGCATAGTTGAAGATCTGAAGCGGAAGCGCGGCAACGGGCTCATCCAGTCGAACCGACCAGAACTGATTGCCGAACGCGGTGAAGAGCAGGGGAGCGGTCTCGCCGGCGATGCGGGCGACGGCGACGAGCGCGCCAGTGACGATGCCGGCAGTGGCGGTGCGCAGTACGACGGTGACCGAGGTCCGCCACCGGGTATAGCCTAACGCCAACGCCGCCTCGCGCAGCGCGACCGGCACCAGGCGAACCATCTCCTCGGTGGTGCGCGTGACCATGGGAATCATCATCGCCGCCAACGCGACCCCGCCGGCCAGTGCCGAAAAGTGACCGACCGGGCGCACCAGGAACTGCCAGGCGAAGATGCCCATGACGATCGAGGGCAGTCCGTTCAATACATCGGAGAGGAAGCGCACGACCGTAGCGAGCGGCGAACGCCGATACTCGGCGAGGTACAGTCCGGCGCCCACCCCGATGGGCAGCCCGATCGCCGTGGCGATTCCGATCAGAATGAGCGTTCCCACGATGGCGTTGGCGAGCCCACCTCCCGCCTCGCCAACCGGCTTCGGCATTTGAGTGAAGAAGTCAAGCGACAGTGCGCTCGCCCCTTCACGCACGAGGTGCCACAGAATGAAGATCAGGGGCAGGGTGGCGGCGACGGCCGCAGTGCCGAGGACGACCACCATCACCGTGTTGGCCACGCGCCGCCGCCGCACGCGCCGTCGCGTACGGTCAGCGAACGCCCGTTGCCGCTGACTGGGCCGCGGGGTGTGGGCGCTCGGCCGTTGGGCGACCGTCGCGCTCATCGGGCCACTCCGGCGCCACGCGTGACGCGCCACACCAGCCACCGCGCGATCGCGTTCACCAGGAGCGTTAGGCAGAAGAGGGTGAAGCCGACCGCCATCAGCGCCGAGAGGTGCAAATCGCCCGTCGCCTCGGCGAATTCGTTGGCGATGAGCGACGCCATGGTGTAGCCGGGGGCAAGCAGCGAGGCGCTGATGTCGTGCTTGTTCCCGATCAACATCGTCACCGCCATCGTTTCCCCGAGGGCCCGCCCCAGGCCGAGAATCACGCCGCCGAGGATGCCCGAGCGAGCGTACGGGAGCACGGCGCCGCGGATCGCTTCCCATCGCGTTGCGCCCAGGGCAAGCGCTGCCTCCCGCTGCGAGCGCGGCACGGCGAGCAGGACCTCGCGCGACACCGAGGAGATGTAGGGCAGCACCATGATCGCCAGAATGATCCCGGCAGCGAGCATGCTCGGCCCGTACGCGGGCCCGCTGAACAGCGGTGTCGAGCCGAGATGCAGCGTATCGCGCAGGAACGGCATCAGGTGCTCGCGCAGAAGCGGCAGGAGTACGAAAATCCCCCACAGACCGTATACCACGCTCGGAATCGCGGCGAGCAAGTCAACGAGAAACGCGACCGGCTGGCGTAACCATGGTGGCGCGAACTCGGACAGAAACAGTGCGACGCCCAGGGCAAGCGGCGTCGCGATGAGGAGAGCGAGGATCGATGACACGATCGTGCCATAGATCGCCGGCGCGGCTCCAAAGACACCGCGCACCGGGTCCCATGTGCTCGATGCGAGAAAGCCAGGCCCGAACTCACGGAATGCCGGCCATCCCGCGATCCCGATCTCCCACGCGATGAGCAACAGGAGAACGGGAACGCACACGGCGAATGCCGTAATGACTATCCGATACGCGCGATCTCCGATGTTCGCTCCGGAGAGGCGGGCGGCGAGGCCCTCCTCTTCCGGCGCGACTTCGGAAGTCCCGCTAGTCGTCACGCGCGTGCGCCGAACGTCACGGTCCCGAGGCGCTGCTCCAGCCGAGTGACCATCTCCTGCGGCAGTGGCGCGTAGTCGAGGGCGGCGGCAAATGCGCCACCTTCGCGGAGCGCCCATCGCAGGAAGTCGACCAGCTTCTGACCTTTGTCGGCATCGGGCTGCTGCTGATGAAGAATGATCCAGGTGAACGATGAGATCGGGTACGCTCCAGTCCCCGGCGCGTTCACGATGGAGATTCGGTAGTCGGTGTCATTCGGCAGCCGCGCCACGACTCCTGCCGCGGCGGCGGTGACCGACTCGATCGTGGGAGTCACGAACTCGCCCGAGGCATTCTGCATGTTCGCGAACGCGAGGCGGTTCTGCTTCGCGTAAGCGAGCTCGACGTACCCGATCGATCCGGGGGTCTGCTTCACCTGACCCGCGACCCCTTCGTTGCCCTTTGCACCCAGCCCCGCGGGCCACTGCACTTCCTTTCCCGTTCCGGGCCCGCCCTTCCACGCCGGGCTCACGTTGCTGAGGTAATCCGTGAAAATGTAGGTCGTGCCGCTTCCGTCGGAGCGATGGACCACGAGGATGTCCTGGTTAGGCAGCGCCGCGTCACCATTGAGTGCCGCGATGCGCGCGTCGTTCCAGCGGCGTATGCGCCCCAGGAAAATGTCGGCGAGCACCTGGCCGGTGAGCTTGAGGGGCTCGGCGAGGCCCGGAACGTTGTACGTCGCGACGACCGCGCCCATCACCGTCGGGATGTGCAGGATCGCCCCGCCCTTGGACTTGGCCAGCTCGCTGTCACTCATCGGGCTGTCGGTGGCGCCGAAATCGACTGTGCCCTCCGAGAGCTGACGAATGCCCCCGCCCGAGCCGATCGATTGGTAGTTGATCTTCACGCCGGTCCGCGTGGCGTAGTCGCTGAACCACTTCGAGTAAATCGGGTACGGAAATGTCGCGCCCGCGCCAGTGAGGGCCACGCCGGCGGAGCCGGTCACGCTTCCAGCGGCGGTGTCGCTGCCCTGTCGATCCGAGGGAGCGCACGCAGCCACGCCGAGTGCAAGGACGACCAGGAGGTCTCGCTTCACGTTTGGGCTCCAGGAGGAGGATGCATTGCCATCGAAAGGTAGGCCCGGGCGGCCGGAGGTCCCCAATCGGCTCGGTAACGGCTTCGTCACAACGCGCGATCAGAAATTCGCCACGAAGTGGGCAAACCAGGTCTTCGCATCACTGCCCGGCGCTCCATCACGCGGAAGCAGCTGCTGGTAGTCAGCCGCCATTGAGAGCCGCGACGTGATGTCCCAAATGAGCCCGGCGATAATGAGCCTCTGCGCAGGCGCCGCGTCGTCGTTGAACCGGGCCCGGTCATAACGCACCACCGCGGCCAACGGACTTCGTGTCGCGGGCGTGAGGAGCTCGAGTGGCCGTACGACAGCGAATGCCGATACGAGCGTGCTTGTGCTGTCGATGAGCACTCGTGGGCTTGCCACAGTGTTGTTGCCCAGCTCGCCCTCCTCGATCCGCCTCGCGAGCTCGGCACCCAGCGTCAGCCGGCGATCGCGCACTCCCGCGAACACACCCCAGCGGTCGCGCTGCAGCCCTTCGCCGACGGGCCCCACCTGTCCCGTCCCCCCGCTGACGAATCGTGAGGCGATCGCGCCCTTGTAACCCCAGACCGACAACGCCGTCGCTTGCAGAAAGCCGGCTTTGGCCGCGAATGGGGTGAGCGTTAGGCGAAGCGCAGCATCCTTGAAGCGATCGGTCTCTCGCGAGGAGTAGCCGGGACCGTTGGTGACCGTCGCGTAGATCTCGCCCCGCTTGCCGGGCAATCCGACCAGGGTCGCGAGGCCAAGGTCGGCGGACTGAAAGAACCCATTCAGCTCAACCGCGGTGCGAGAGATCCACCTCGGCCAGAAGGACTCGACGTGCTCGATGACCACCGTCTGCAGCATCCCGAGGCGGGCAGTGGCGGTGAGCCCACTCCGGCCGCGAAGCGCGTCATACTGGAGGTACGCGTACTTCGCCCGGAATGCCCACCCGCGATAGAACGCGTCTCCGGGCGCGACGGTGTTCTGAAAGACATCGGCCGTGACGCGCACGCTCGCGCGGTCGCCGGCAGGCATTCGAAAGGTGAGATAGGCGCGCTCGACGTCGAACCTGTTCTGAGCACGTGCGCCCCTGTCGGTGCGGTAGCTCCAGTTCGCGAAGATGACCCCGGAGAACTCGAGCTGTGGTGTCTTCGCGGGCTCGGCGGCTTTCGGCGCCTCGGCGGGCCGGGCGGTGTCCGAGCGGACGACGCTGTCCGGTCGTTGCGCATGGACGGCATGCGCGACGAGTGCGCACAGCAGAAGAGCGACGGGTATGCGATGGTGACGTGGCATGACCGGAGTCTCGAGTGGGCTCAGGCGTCGCGACGGAGTATCGCGTGCGCGCTCGCGCATCAAGACTACCGGGCAGACTCGAACACGGATGGGGTGGCGTGTATCGGAACGGTAACAGCGCGTTACAAATCGTTGGCTGCGGTGACGAGCTTGAATCTCCCTCCTCGCTCGAGGATGGTTCCAAACATCCGCACCTCTGCGTCGCTTCCGTCTTCATGTCTGAGCACCGCAACGCATCCATTCCACAGCCGGTTCGTCCGCTGTTCAACGGGCGCAAGCGAGCACTGGAGCTCACGAAGGACGACACCCCGGCCGCCGTAGGTCGCGAGGGCGCGGCGAACGCCCGCCAGGCTATTGCCTTCGAGCTCGAACCAGGCGAGTCCCGCGGGGAGCTCGTACGGCGGCCTGGAGAGCGGATTCTCGGGATAATACACCCAGGCGAACTCCGCGCGTGTCATCAACGTCTGCGCGATGCCGCGCATGTCGCTTGACAGGATGGCAGCGACGTAAGCGCGAGCAAGGTCCTCCTTGCTCTTGAATACCGGTGCGAGCGATTCAACCGGAGTGAGCGTGTGGCGAAAACGGCGAAGCGACTCCTCGGACGAGTGAAGCGTGTCCGATGGGGCGACCGTGGTCGCGCGAGCATCGGAGCGCGAGCACGCACTGCTCGCCATGACGGCGGCGAGCAGTGCGAGACCGAGAGCGTGGCGCATCAGTTCGTAGCGTGCGCCGTCCAGCCTTCCCACCATTTGTTCGACCCGTCGGGGCTCGCGGCGCCTCGATAGGGCGTCGCCGGGAGGGAAGTCGCCCCGAGAAAGTTTGTGACGCGCGCGCTTATGCGAGCGGGGAACGTCGTCAGGCCTCCAGTGGCGGCGGGTCCCGCGGCCACCGGGGTAAAGTCGAAGTTCGGCCCGCTGACACTCACGAACAGCGTCGTTGCTGCTCCAGCAGCGGCCGTCATTCCATTGGCCGCAAATTTTGCTTCCTGTCCAAAGTTGGATCCGTCCGGATCGTAGTTCGCACCGTTCTCGGCCAGCGCGAGATAGCCGATGTAGAGGCTGTCTCGAAGACGGAGCGAGTCGGTGAAGGCATCGCGCACGTTGACCGCGCGCCCTGGCCAGCGAGCGATCGCCCCGTTCACGAACACGCCACCGGTACCGCGGCGCGCAACGAGCGCGTTGCCATCGCTGGGGAATCCGGCAAGGCTGCCAGGGCCGATCACGGTGAAATTCGCAAACACGGGAAGTGAGAAAGGCTCGCTCGTCCCGGTCGCCGAGACCGTGCAACCAGCCACGGCAGGATCACATCCGTCGCCTTCGAAGGCACGTGGATCCCCCGAGAAGGTCCCCGCGCCGGTGCGCGGCGCCAGGCGAGTCGACTGATAGGCGATCAAAAACTGGTTGCGCCCGCGATACCCTTCGGTCCAGTCGAAGTGGTCGTCCCCCGCCTCATACGAGACGAGGTATCGCCCATCGACGGCGCCACCCCACCACTCGAACGAATCATCCAGGCCCGCCAGCGACTGTACGTACTCCAGCGTGGTGCCACGACCGACGGCGTACATGGAGAGTGAGTTGAGCTCCTGGCCATTGCCGCTCGAGATATCGTAACCGGCGAACTCAATGCGGACGAAGCGGAGCGATCCGCTCGAGTCGTTGTTGTCGCTCCCGCCGGCGTAATTCTCCGAGACGCCAGCAGGCCCCTCGGTGAGAATGGGGTTCGCGGTGCGATTGATCACTCCGCGGCCGATGATCACGATGCCACCCCAATCACCGGGCTTGCGATTCGGCGCGGCGCGCTGTGAGGTGAAGACGATCGGATTGTCGCGCGTTCCGTTCGCCTCGAGGCGCGCGCCACGCAGCACGTACAGCGAGCTGCCGACGGTGTTCGTATCCCCGACAATCTTCGTTCCGGGCTGGATCGTGAGCGTCACGCTTGGAGCAACCTTGACGAACCCCTTGAGCACATAGACGGTGTCGGCGTACAAGGTTCGATTCACAGCGATGGGATTTGTCCCGTCGAGAATCGCCTGGGCGCGCCCCGCCTGAAGTGTCGTGACGTTACGATCCGCGCTGAACGCGCTGGTATCGCCCCCGCGAACGGAAGCCACGCGGTACCGATACGCCGTGTTGGGCTCGAGATCGTCATCGTCGTAACTATTCGTGTTTGGCGTACCGACGGTAGCGTACGTTCCGCCAGCGCCGGGAGCGCGTTGCACGAGATACGAGGTTGCCCCACTCACCGCGTCGAAGGTGACGCGCACGGCGGTCGCTGACGTTGCCGACACGGCGACGTTCGGCGGCGTCGGAGGACGCACCGGCTGAATGGGGTCATCCTCACCGCACGCTGCTGTGAGCAAAGAGATCGCGAGCAGCGCAGTCGCCGCCCTCGCTCGGTTGAACGGCACGATCATGCTGAAGCCTCTCGAGGAAGTCGTTGCGTTGTCAGGTGTCATGAGTGGAGCGTAGGCCAGCCGCGTCATCAGCCGGGCACGGATCGGTCACGGCTTCGTCACGTCGCGCCTCAGTCGCGCCAGGACACCCCGAGCGATAGCACCCGTCCGGTCGTATAGCGCTCGCGAATGACCGCGCCCTGCCTGACGAGATGCGGGGCGTCGAGCAGGTTTTTCGCATTGACCTTGACGGCGATCGCACCGCTGACCGGTACGCTCATCGATAGGTCGAGTACGTTGCGGGGCATCTCGTACGTGTCGGGCAGGCCTCCCACGCCGGCGGCGGCGACGCGCTTTCCGACGACGTTGAACAACGCCGTCGCGCTTGCTCGGCCGCGCGACCATCCCACTCCGCTGTTGACGACATACGGGGCCTGGCCGAGCATCGGACGATCCGGGTTGGTCAGGGCGGACAAGGTGTCCGAGCCTGCGCGAATTTCGCTCCGCATCAGCGTGGCATTCGCGAACAGCGTGAAGGGGGCGAATGTCGGCGACAGGATCGCCAGGCCCTTCCGCACCTCCAGCTCCACACCGTAGCTATCCCCGCCGGCGGCGTTAGCGAAGCTGAGCTGAGACTTCCCTGTCGACGCAACGTCGATTCGCTCGATCGGATCGGTGAAGCGCTTTCCGAACAACGCGACACTGACCACCTCGACCGAGCTCGGGTACCATTCCCAGCGCGCGTCGTAATTCTCGATGAGTGCGCGTCGCAAGTGCGGGTTGCCGAACGTCTCCTGATCGCCCAGGGCTTCGCGATACGTAATGGGAGCCAGCTCGCGGTACTCGGGACGCGACAACGTGCGTGACGCTGATAGCCGGATGTTCTGGGATTCGGTAACCGTCAGATTCAGCGTCAGCGAGGGAAGCACATTGGTGTTGCGGAACTGGCTCGTGACGCGCTCTCCGATGACAGGACGCGCGTCGAGCCCGAGGGTCCAGCGTTCGACGCGCGCGCCACCGATCATCCGCAGCCTCTGCCCGAGCGGGATGTCCGCCATGGCGAAGCCCGCCGTTACGTCTTCGTCCGCTCGGTACGCGCCGCCGGCAGTGCTCGAGGTAAGGAGCAGGCTCTCATCGTCGCCCTGGGCATACCGACCGTCAAAGATTTCCTCTGGAGATCCCTCCCGCTGACTCCGGGAGAGTGACGAGCCGAGGATGTTGTAGAAGCGTGAATCCGCGTCTCGCTGCGTCGTTCGATGTGCGGCGCCGAGCTTCAGCATGACGGCTCGCTCTGGCGCACCGATCTTGAGTGCGTATGCGAGGTCGCCGCCGAGCGAGTTCTCGCGCAGCTCACCAAAATTGCGGCGCGCAGACTCCGGCTTGTACGAGATCCAGGCCCAGGGCAGCGGCGCACCAGTTGCGACGTCCGTCTCCCGTCCGTAGACGAGGTCGGAACGATCGGGCTCGTCGCGTGTCACCGCCGACGACGTCAAGGACCAATCGAGCGAGTGCCTCTCACCGGCCACGTGCTGCGCACGCAGCCGATGCGATCTGACGCTCCGCTCTATGTACCGGAGCGTCGTGCGCCGGATGTCGAAGCCGAGCTCCTCGAAAAATCCCTCATCGCTGTGGGCTTCATTGTCAGCGCTTCGACTGTATGTGTTGTCGAGCGTGAGCTTCGTATGAGCGCCGAGCCAGGTGCTGAGATTGAGGACGCCACCCCACAGGACACTCGTGCGGCCAGTCCCTCCATTGAAGACGTTGTACGGCGTCGCGGCAGCGTCGCCACTCTCGATGGCAGTTGCCCGAGTCTCGTCGGCGCGCACCTCCTGGCTGAAGGCGTAGGACGCGGAGGCGACGTAACCGAGATTGCGACCGAGAACCGCATCCTCCCCGCCCAGCGCCAACCCGAAGGATGAGTTGGGTGCACCCGCCGCCTCACGAGTCGACCACACGCCGCGAAGGGAGCGAAGATGATCATTCATCTGGGTGCGGGAAACGCCGCTCAGGTCGCCTGCCGTGCGAAGCCCACTCGGAAGCCGGCGCTCCTGCCCGCCAAACCCCATCCACTCCGCGCCCGCTCGCGGCGCGGCAAGCATGTCCTTTCCGGTGGCAGCGGCGTTGTAGCCGATCGACGCAGAGTAGCTCATCGAGCGGCGTGCCGGAAACTCCCGAGTGCGGATGTCCACTTGTGCCCCGGCGAAATCACCTGGCAGATCGGGAGTGAAGGTCTTGGAGGTCGTGATCGTCTGCAGCAACGAGGACGGAAACAGGTCGAGCGGCACGATCTTGCGCTCCGGCTCGGGGCTTGGGAGTCTCGCCCCATTCAGCGACGTCGTCGTGTAACGCTCACCTAGTCCGCGCACGAAGACGTATTTGCCGTCCTGGACGGTGACTCCCGACACCCGCTGAATCGCCTGTGCGGCGTCGCCGTCGGGGCTTTGCTGGATCTGTTCCGCGGTGATCGCGCTCACGATGCCAGCGGCCCGTCGCTGCGCGTCGAGCGCCGCGTTCACCGAGCCTCGCTCAGCATCCGCAGTGACGACGGTCGCGTCGAGCCTAACGGTCGCAGGGGTGAGCGGAGATGTCTTGTTCGAGTGTGGCCCCCCCGGCGAGTAGAAGTCCGGTCACGGTTTTGGGCTGGTACCCAAGCAGACGCACCTGAATGGTGACGGTCCCAGCGGGCACGCTCGTCAGTGTGTATCGACCCTCCACGCCGGAGTTCACGCCAAGCGTAGTCCCCACGACCTGAATACCGGCATCGGTCACTCCGTGACCCGACGCGGCATCGAGGATCCGACCGACGATCCGTCCCGTCGGTGACTGAGCGAGCAAGGAGAGGGGCACCAGCAGCATCGCCGTGGTGATGTGAAGCGCGAACGTGCAGCGAACGAATGGTCGGGGCATGTGCGGGGCGAAGAAGGGGATGTGGTCTGCGCAAGTAGCGGCGCGTGACGCGTCACACCAGAACATTCCCCCGATCCTGTCTCGAACCCCACACGCTCGCGCAACGATCATGTCACGACGAGCGTGACGTCAGCTCCGCTGGTCCGGGAAGAACGCCGCGATGGCGGTGCCCCGGCCGAGCACGCTCTCAGCGCGCACACGGCCCCCATGTGCCTCGGCAAGATGTCTGACGATCGCGAGGCCTAGCCCCGTTCCGCCTGCCTCACGAGACCGGGCAGGATCCACCCGATAGAAGCGCTCGAAGATGCGGGACAGGTGCTCGACAGGAATGCCGACCCCCGTGTCGCGCACGCCGAGCCACACCCCGCCGCCTTCTCGCTCGGCAACGACGGTGACGCGCCCTCCCCGGGGCGTATAGCGAATCGCGTTGTCGACGAGATTGGCGATCACCTGTCGGACAGCGGTGGGATCGGCATGTGCCGTGGCCGCGTCCCGCGGAACGTCGAGGTCCAGAGTTACGCCCTTCTCGCGCGCGCTATCGCGGCACGGAAGAATCGCATCACTCGCGGCCGCCGCCACGTCGACGCGAGCGGGCTGCGGAACCCACCCACCGGATTCAATGCGGGACAGGTCGAGCAGATCATCGACGATGCGCTGCATGCGGCGAACGTTGGTCACGATCGTCTCCGCGAACCGCTGGCGCTCGGGAGCGGGCACGGCGGGGTCCGCCAGCGTCTCGGCGAATCCGCCGATCACCGTGAGTGGTGTCTTCAGCTCGTGGGAGACGTTGGCGACGAAGTCCCGCCGGATCGTCTCCAGCCGGCGGACCTCCGTGAGGTCGAACGCTGCCAGGACGGCCCCGCCTCGTGCAAGCGGTCGCGAGGCCAGGGCCACCGTTCGCCCCGCCAATGAGAACTCGACGCCATCGACCGAGCGGCCGGCCATGGCCACCCCGAGCGCATCGCGGAGCTCGCGGTCGCGGGGGAGCAAATCGGCCGAGAAGGGAGTTGCAGCGCGAACGGCAAGAAGGCGTCGTGCCGAGTCGTTGATACGCACGACCTGACGGCGTGCGTCGACGGCGACCACCGCCTCGTTGAGCGATTCGATCACCGCATTCAGGAGCACGTCTTCTTCCTCGAGAGCAACGAGGCGACTCGACAGCTGCTCGGTCATCCGCTGGAGCGCGTCGGCGAGATCGCCGACCTCGCCCGGCGCGGCAAGGGTTGGACGTTTCGAGAGATCGCCAGCCGCGATCTCACGCGCCACCGCGCTCAGCTCCTCGACCGGCCTCGAGATGGTGCGCGCGAACAGCAACGCCAACACGATGGCCACCACCGCTCCGATGACACCGGCGATCAACACCGACTGTCCTGCGCCGGCAATGGTGCGGTCGACCTCCGCGGTGGAGACAGCGACGCGCGCGAACCCAAGAGGGCAGCGCACCGCGACGTAGAGCTCTTCATCTCCGACCGAGGGACTCACGCGAAGGTCGGCGCCGTGCGGCGCATTGCGGGCAGCAACGATCTCGGGTCTCGCGGCGTGATTCTCGAGACGCGCGAGCGCCGGGGGGTCGAACTGCGAATCGCCAATGACCGTTCCGGTAGTGTCGATCAGCGTGACGCGGAATCCAAGCAGCGCCGCCGTGGCGTCGGCGAGCGAATCAGCGTTGACACGCGGACGCCAGAGCGCGCCGAGCAGGCGAGCGTCAGCCTCCATACGATCGGTCATCGCGCGAAGCATTCCGTCCCGGAGTCCGCGCTCGCTGAGCGCGATCACCAGGACGAGGATGACGCCGATGACGAGAAGAGAGCCGAGGAGCAGCCGCTGTGCTAGCCGCACCGCAGCCTGCGCGTCATGGGGGGCACACTACGCACTCCGCGTCTGTGCGGCGCGCAGCCGATACCCGAACCCGCGTACCGTCTCGATGAGCTCGCCCGCGGGGCCCAGCTTCGCGCGCAGGCGCTGGACGTGCATGTCGACGGTGCGCGTCTGAATGTCGGGCGCCGCGTCCCAGACGGTCTCGAGCAGGTGGGCACGCCCCTGCACCCGTCCCCGTCGCTCGGCCAGCGTCAGCAACAGCTTGTACTCCGTCGGCGTGAGCTCGATCTCCTGACCGTCGATCGAAACGCGATGCGCAGCGCGATCGATGCCGATCGGGCCGACCGTCGAATGATCGGTTGGTGACACGGCCGCGCCCGACGTGCGTCGGAGGATCGCGCCGACTCGTAGCACGAGCTCCGGCGGGCTGAACGGCTTGGTCAGGTAGTCGTCGGCGCCGAGCGAGAGTCCGCGAAGGCGGTCGGGCTCTTCCCGCCGCGCAGTGAGCATCAAGACGGCGATGTCGCGTGTGGCGACGTCGGCCCGAATGCGCTCGAGGACGTCGAACCCGGACATACCGGGCAGCATGAGATCGAGCACGATCAGCGCGGGACGCTCTTCGCGAGCGGCGCGAAGGCCGTCGGGTCCGCTCGCAGCAGTGGAGACGCGGTATCCGGCTCGGGCAAGATGATAGCTGCAGAGCGCAAGAATGTCGGGCTCGTCGTCCACGATGAGCACGCGCTCGCCGCCGGTCGACGCCGCGCTCACTGTCGGCTCTCCGCCAAACGTCGTTGGATCTTCGCCACGATCATTTCGGTGGCCACGACGTTATGGCCTCCCTGCGGGACGATGACGTCCGCCCACCGCTTGCTGGGCTCGACGAACTCGAGATGCATTGGGCGCACCGTCGTGAGGTACTGAGTCAGAATCTCCTCCAGCGGCCGGCCGCGGGCAAGCAAGTCGCGCTCGATGCGGCGGATGAGTCGAATGTCGGCGTCGGCATCGACGTACACTTTTACATCGCAGAGATCGCGCAATCGGCGATCGACGAAGAGAAGGATCCCATCGATGACGATGACGTCAGCTGGCTCGACGCGCTCCGGCTCGGGTCGCCGGCCGTGCTCGACGAAGTCGTAGACGGGCTTTTCGATAGCGTGTCCAGTGGCAAGCGCCGACATCTGCGACGCGAAAAGATCGAGATCGAATGCGTCCGGATGATCCCAGTTGACGTACTTGCGCTCCTCGGCCGAAAGGTTCGTGAAGTTCCGGTAGTACGCGTCCATGTCGATGAACGCGACCGATGAAGTGTCGAGCGCGTCGGCGACGCGCCGTGCGACGGTCGTCTTCCCGGAGCCGGAGCCGCCGGCAATGCCGATGATGAGCGGTTTCACCGGTGAACAGGAAGCGAATGGAAGGTCACGGTTGAGTAACTAAGGTGCTCAAGGTGCTCAAGGTGCTCGAGGTGCTCGAGGTGCTCAAGGGGACTGCCGTGCCCTGGAGCACCTTGAGCACGTCGAGCACCCTGAGCACCTTTATCCATGCATCGACTTGCACTCGCGATACTACTTGCCGCCTGCGCAACCGCCCCGCGCGCGGCCGATACGCCCGCTACCGCCGAGCTCATCGTGGCGGGGACCACCGATGTTCATGGGTGGCTTCGGGGGTGGGACTACTACGCGAACTCCGCCGACACCACTCGAGGGCTCACCCGCGCAGCGACGATCGTCGATTCGCTGCGCGCTGCGCATCCGGGACGGGTGGTGCTCGTCGACGCGGGCGATCTTCTTCAGGGCAATCCGTTGGCGTATACCGCGGCGCACGTGTCCAGCGATACGCTGAGCCCGATTATCGGCGCGATGAACGCCATGCAATATGACGCCGCCGCGATCGGCAATCACGAGTTCAACTACGGAGTTCCATTTCTCGACCGCGCCGTGGGCCAGGCGCGGTTTCCGTTCCTGTCCACCAACACGTATCGCGTAGACGGAACGCGCAAGTATCGCGCGTGGACGATGGTGGAGCGAGCCGGCGCGCGCATCGCGATCATCGGTGGGACGACGCCAGGGGTGAACGTGTGGGACCGCGATAACGTGCGCGGGCGCGTAACGGTTCGCTCCATTGTCCCTGATGTTCGCAGCTCCGTTCAGGAAGCGCGCCGGGCAGGCGCCGATGTCGTCGTGGTCGTTTTGCACTCGGGGCTCGGTGGCGCATCCAGCTACGACACCGCCTCGACCGGGGCGGCGGGCGAGAACGTCTCCGCACGGGTGGCTCGTGAGGTGGAAGGCATCGATCTCATCGTGTTCGGGCATTCACACCGGGAGGTTGCCGACACGACGATCGGGACGACGATGCTCGTACAGCCCCGGAATTGGGCGGGGAGCGTTGCAGTGGCGCATCTGCAGCTGCGTCGGAATGGGGGACGGTGGACGGTGGCCGCAAGGCGCGGCGAGGTGATCCCCACCGCTGGGCGACGGGAATCGGATGCGGTGCTTGCGGCGACCGATCGCGCCCACCAGGAGGCGACGAGCTATGTAACCATGGCCGTCGGGCGAACGACGGTTGCCTGGCGCGCCGACTCCTCCCGCGTCGTCGACTCGCCGATCATCGACTTCATTCTCGAGACGCAGCGCCGCGCCGCCGGGACACAGTTGGCATCGACCGCCGCATTTTCGCTCGAGGCCTCGCTCGACACCGGCGCGATCACCGTCGCCGAGCTCGCGCGACTGTATCCATACGACAACACCCTGCGCGCGATCCGAATCACCGGAAAGCAGCTGCGCGAGTATCTCGAATTCAGCGCGCGATACTTCGGGACGGCCGGGACGAGCGAGCCCGCCGTCGATCCGAGAATGCCCGGCTACAACTATGACGTCGTGGCCGGCGCCGATTACACGATCGACGTCTCGAAGCCGGCCGGGTCGCGCATAACGCGGCTGGAAGTCGACGGCCGACCCGTTCGGGATGACGACTCCTTCACCTTCGCGCTCAACAACTATCGGCAGACGGGCGGCGGCGGGTACGCGATGCTCGCCGGGGCACCCGTCCTGTACGAGTCCACCGGTGACATCCGCCAGCTGCTCATCGATGAGGTGCGCCGTCGCGGCACGCTCGAGCCGACGGACGTCTTCCGCCGCAACTGGGAGTTGCGGCCGCAGTCGGCAGTTGGCGCCGCCTACGCCGCCATGCAGCGTGGTGCGTTCGCTCCAACGCGGTCTCCGGTCACGGGTCCGGCCCCACGAGTCCGCGCGCTGCCGCGACGCGTCCGCATCATCGCCACGAACGACTTCCACGGAACGCTGGAGTCGCGCGTCGACGCCCGGGGCGTCCGTCGGGGCGGCGCGGCGGCGGTCGCGAGCGTCATTGAGCAAGCGCGGCGGGAATGCGCCGAGTGCGCCGTGCTCCTCCTCGATGGCGGTGACATGTTCCAGGGTACTCCCGCCTCGAACCTGGTCTTCGGCCGCTCCGTCGTCAGGATCTACGACGCGCTTGGCTACACGGCGGCGGCGCTGGGCAATCACGAGTTCGACTGGGGTCAGGACACGCTGCGGGCGCGGATGCGCGAGGCTCGTTATGCGATCCTCGGAGCCAACGTCCAGTATGCCGACGGCCGCGACGTTCCGTGGATCCGTAACGACACGCTGGTCGAGGTAAACGGCGTGCGCGTTGGCATCGTTGGCGTGGCGACGGTCGAGACTCCGCGGGTAACTCTCGCGGCGAACGTGAGCGATCTCCGCTTTGTCGATCCCGTTCCGATCGTCGTCCAGCGCGCACAGGCGCTGCGAGCGCGGGGGGCACACCTCGTGGCCGTCGTTGCCCATGCCGGGGCCTTCTGCGACGATGAGGGCGACGATCGCTGCACCGGCGAGATCGTCGACCTGGCCACAGGCGTGACCGGCGCGGTGGACGTGATCGTGAGCGGCCACACGCACTCGCTGGTGCGCACCGTCGATCCTGGCGTCCCCATCGTGCAGGCGCGATCGAACGGGCGCGCAGTCGGCGTGATCGATCTGGTGCCCGGTGAAGTCCCTGTCGTCAGCGTTCGCGACGTGCTCACCGACTCGATCGTTCCTTCGGCCCGCATCGACTCACTGGCGCGCGCGGCGCTGGCGGCCGTTGCGTCTCGAGTGAGCGCACGGGTTGCCGAGATCCCGGCGCATCTGCAGCGATCGGGGGAACAGTACCCGCTCGGACACCTGATCGCGGATGCACAGCGCTGGGCGGGCAAGGCGGATGTCGCGGTGACCAATAATGGCGGTATTCGCGCCGACCTTCCGGCGGGGACGGCGACGTACGGGCGTATTTTCGAGGTTCAGCCCTTCGCGAATACGCTATACCGATACACGCTGCGCGGTCGCGCGCTGCGGGTGTACCTCGAGAAGCTGCTCGGCGGACGGACGCCGCCCCGCGTGCACGTCAGTGGAGTGACGCTGTCCTACGATCCGCAGCGACCCGCGGGACAGCGGATCGTCTCCGCGCGCCTCGCCGATGGCCGCGAGATTGCCGACGACGCGCAATACACCCTGGTGATGAACAACTTCATGGCCTCCGGCGGCGATGGTCTCGCCCTCGGCGCCGAGGCGCTGCGCACAGAGCCGTTGCCAATCATCGATCTCGACGCGCTGATCGACTATCTCGAGCAGATGCCGCAGCCCGTGCGAGCCCCCACTGAGCGACGCATTGTTCAGGTTGGCTCGTGAGCGGCACCATCCGCGTCTACGTGAACGCGCAGGCGATCGATCTTCCTCGCGGCTCTACCGTCGAGGACGCGCTGCGCGAGTGGAATGCCGACGAGGCGGGCGCCGTGGCGCGGGGCGAGCGAGCCGTCACCGATAGCCGCGGCCTGCCTGCGTCGCTCGTCGATGGCGTGGCGCCCGGGTCCATTCTTCGGGTCGTCGGATCCCGCTCCGCCAAATAGCCCATGCCCGCGATTACCCGAGAGTTGCTCCGCGTGCTTCCCAAGGCGGAGCTGCATTGCCACCTCGATGGATCGGTTCGGGCCGAGACGATGCTGGAGCTGGCGCGTGAGTACGGCCAAACGATGCCGGTGGATGACCCCGACGCGCTTCGTGAGCACATGGTCGTGAAAGACGCGCACAACCTCGAGGAGTATCTCGAGCGGTTCACTATCACGCTGTCGGTGATGCAGCGCGCCGAGGCGATCGAGCGGATCGCGTACGAGCTTGCTGCCGATGCCGCACGCGACGGCGTCCGGTACCTGGAGGTCCGTTACGCCCCGGTGCTCAATATTCGTGAGGGACTCTCGCTCGACGAGGCCGTCGAGTCGGCGGCGCGTGGGCTGATTCGCGCGGAACGTGATCACCCCATCGTCGCGCGCATCATCGTGTGTGGGCTGCGGCACCTCGAGCCCTCCATGTCCCTCGCTCTGGCCAAGCTCGCCGTCGCCCATCGCGACCGTGGCGTCGTGGGCTTCGACCTGGCCGGCGGTGAGCGCGGTCATCCCGCGAGCGCGCACGCAGAGGCCTTCGCGTATGCCCGGCAGCATGATCTTGCGGTCACCGTGCACGCCGGCGAAGGCGATGGCGCCGATTCGGTGCGGCAGGCCGTGCATCTGTGCGGCGCACATCGGCTGGGACACGCGACACGACTCATCGAGGATGAATCACTCACCAGCTACGTCAATGACCGACGGATCGCGCTCGAGGTCTGCCTGACCAGCAACGTGCAGACGCACGCGACCGAGTCGTTCGACGCACACCCGGTGCGGCAGTACTTCGATCGCGGGATGAACGTCGTGCTCAACACCGACAACCGCCTCATGAGCGGAACCACGTTGACCGACGAGTATCTCATCGCGGCGCGGCACCACTCGTTCACCTTCGAAGAGCTGTGCGCGATCGCGCTCAACGGATTCGCATCCGCGTTCATTCCCTGGAAGCAGCGGATGACGTTGCTGCAGCGCGCTGCCGAGGACATCGAGCGGCTGCGTCGGGCGGCGCGATGACGGCGGGTCTGGATATCGCCGGCGCAGCTTCTCTTATCGGCGAGCAGCTGGGCGGCTGTCGTCCGCGCATCGCGATCATACTCGGCTCAGGGCTGGGCCAGCTGGCGGACCGCATAGAGCGCGCGACGAACATTCCCTACGCCGACATTCCGGGATTTCCTGCATCTACCGTCGCGGGCCACGCGGGACGTCTCGTCGCGGGCTCCATTGAATCGTGCGACGTCATCGCGCTCTCCGGTCGCTTCCATCTGTACGAAGGTCATTCGGCTGCGACCGCTGGCTTGCCGGTGAGAGTGGCACACGCCCTGGGCGCCCGGGTGCTGTTCGTCTCGAACGCCGCGGGCGGCGTTCGAGCCACGCTTCGGCCCGGCGACCTCATGATCATCGAGGACCACATCAATCTCATGTGTCGGAACCCGCTCATCGGACCGGTCGTCGCCGGAGACGAGCGCTTTCCCGACATGTCGGAGCCTTACGATCGGGAGCTGCGCTCGATCCTGCGCGACATCGCCCTCGACAGTGGCATTCCCGTGACGGAGGGAGTCTACGCCGGCCTGCTTGGCCCGACGTACGAGACGCCGGCCGAAGTCCGCATGCTGCGCTGGATGGGCGCCGACGCGGTGGGGATGTCAACTGTCCCCGAAGTGTTGACGGCGCGCGCCATCGGTATACGCGTGGCGGGCGTCAGCTGCATAACGAACCACGCCGCCGGGATGACGAACCAGCCGCTCTCGCACGCGGAGGTGCTCGAGGTTGGCGTTCGCGTCCAGGAGTCGTTCGAGAAGTTGGTGCGGGGGTTTGTAGGGAGAGTTCGGGAGACGCTTTAGCAGGTTGTCGAGGCCGTCAAGGATGTCGAGGTGATCGAGGTGACTTCACCTTGACCACCTCGACGACCTCGACATCCTCGATTCCCCTAGCTTCTCGGCATCGCCGGCGGAGGCGGCAACGACTGCACGCGACGCCGGAACTCCTGATAGTTCTGCGTGTCCGTGGTCAACGTCTCCAGGATCGCTTCGTCGATCTGCTTGATCATCGCCTCTGTCTCGGCAATGCGCTCTTCCTCCAGCGGGTGCGTGGAGAACCAGCTGTCGACCGCCCCCGAGTTCCGATTGCGCTCGGCGAGCAGCACGCGGAACATCGCCGGGATTCCACGTGGGTCGATTCCCGCGCGGGTGACGTACGTGATGCCGTCCCGATCTGCCTCACGCTCGTCGTCACGGCTGAACTTCGCGAAAACGGCGGTCCCGGCAACGTTGATCAATGCGCCAGCAGCCTGGCTCTCGCAGACCTTCGTGAGGATGCACGCCAGCGTCACGCCAATGTTCGCTTGCTGCGCCTTTTCCATCTGCTGAACCGAGTGCCGCTCGATCACGTGCCCGATCTCGTGTCCGAGCACCCCGGCCAGCATCGAGAGATTTTGCGCGCGCTCGATGAGTCCTCGATTGATGTAGATGAAGCCGCCAGGGACCGCGAACGCGTTCACCTCTCGGCTGTCGACGATGTAGAACTGCCACTCGAGGTTGCGCTCGTCTGACAGTCTCGCGATCGAGTCGCCCAGCACATTGACGTATCGATTGATTTCGGGATCCGATACGATTGGAAGCTGAGCGTTGATCTGTTGCGAGTACGTCTGTCCCATCTCAACTTCCTGCTGCGTCGAGACGCCGCAGGCGGCAAGCACCGCCACGGCTCCGACCACCAAGATGTTTCGTTTCATAGGTTTGGCTCTCCAGGTGTGCCCGCGTACGGCGGCTGGCGGGGCAAATCCCATTCCAGATACGATTTTCCCGCCAACATGAAGCTGCTCTCCCTTGCGCGTGATCTGCAGCGGCGTAAAGCGCGTGAGCGTCAGGCGTTGTTCGTCGCCGAGGGTGTGCGCACGGTCGAGGAGCTGCTAGCGTCTCCTCTGAACATCGTGGGCGCGCTCGTGACCGAGGCCCTCGCCGGCGAACGCCTCGCGAAG
>CAWBOC010000002.1:0-248914 GCA_963790305.1 uncultured Gemmatimonadaceae bacterium | reverse complement strand
AGCAGCAGCATCGCGGAAACCGATCGCTACAATGCCTCCGGCAACGTCGGCTACCAGAGCGGTCCACTGTCGCTCATGTCGAACCTCGGCGTCTACTCGGACGATCGTGAGATCGAGGGCATCAACGATCGAGAGCGCTTCGATGCGGTGCGGTCGCTCCTGAGCGTCACCAACCAGGACATTGGCGGTCGCACGGGCGGTAAGGGCCAGAACCTGAACACTACCGTCGATTACAGGCTGTCGCAGAAGACCACCCTGTCGAACGCGCTGTCGATCAATCGCCGTCATGGCGGTGACACGCAGACGAGCCGGTACACCGAGCTCGATGAGGAGCGTTCCCCGATCGACTACTACAGCCGTCCCCGCAACAGCGACACGCGCGGGTTCATGGTCGACTACACCATCGCGCTGAAGCGGGTCATGGAGCCGCGCAAGCACGAGCTGGCCACCGAGGTGCGCTTCAACCGCTCACACGACGAAGACGGCTCGGTGTTCTGGAAGCAGCCGCTCAACAGCTCGGGCAGCCCGACGAGCTTCCCGGTCGAAGGGGAGAACAACTTCACCGACGCCATCACCAAGCAGTTCACGGCGCAGGCCGACTACACCCGCTCGTTCGGCACCGCCTACAAGCTCGAGACGGGGTACAAGGGCAACGCCCGCTTGCTCGATCGCGACTTCCTCGTCGAGACGGACTCGTTAGGGGAAGGCGACTGGACGCGCAGCGACATGAGCAACGACTTCGAGTTCGACGAGACGGTGCACGCCGCGTATGGTGTGCTGAGCCGGAACGCGGGCAAGGTGCAGGTCCAGGCTGGACTGCGCGCCGAGCACGCGAGCCGCAACTTCCAGCTGGATGCGGAGGAGTTTCCGTACGACTACGCCAGTCTCTTCCCCAGCGGTGTCATTATGTACAACCCGAGCGAGGCGACGCAGCTCAAGATGAGCTACTCGCGCCGTATTCGCCGCCCGGGCACGCAGGAGCTGAATCCGTTCCCGTCATTCTTCGATCTCCAGAACGTCTTCCTTGGCAATCCCGAGCTGAACCCCGAGTACACCGACGCGATCGAGCTTGGGCTGAGCCGCACGGGCAAGCTCGGGTCGATCCAGTTCTCGCCGTTCTTCCGCCACACCAGCGACATCATCCGCGTCAACATCAACACGGCCGACACGATCAATTCTCGCGAAGTGACGTCGATCTCGTTCGAGAACCTCGCCACCAGCAACTCGTGGGGCGCGGACCTGAACGGCTCCCTGCGCTTCGGGCCGAAGTTCAACGGGCTCACGAGCTTCAATGTCTTCAAGCAGGTCACCGATGGGGGATCCGAGTCCGCCATCGGATCGAGCGCGGTGACGTGGTCGGCGCGCTTCAATGCCACATCGCAGCTAACGCAGACGTTCACCGTTCAGGCGAGCTACTTCTACCGTGCGCCGATGAACATCGAGCGCGGCCGCTTCGAGGCGTTTCAGGGCATGCAGTTCTCGGTACGAAAGAAGCTGAACGGCGACAAGGCGGTCGTTGGGTTGCGCGTCAACGATCCCTTTAATACCAACCGGTTCCGCGTCACCGTGGGCGATGACAACGTCCAGCAGCTGACCGTGCGCAAGTTCGGCGTGCGCTCGGCATGGCTGACGTTCCAGTTCAACTACGGTCAGGCTCCGAAGATCAGGGAGCGTCCTCCGGAGCAGCAGCCACCGAGCAGCACACCATTTCAGTGAGCAGTGCGAAACGGCGGGGCTCCCACGGAGCCCCGCCGTTTCGCATCACTGCCTCGAGGCCGGCCGCTGCCCTGCGGTCCTGAACCGCTACGGGGTTGATTTCGGGCTTTTCACGAGCCCGCCCCAGCCCTATTATTCGCCCCGCTTGGCCGCCGTCCTTCCCGTCCGACCGCACGCCTTGAAGTTCTGCGCGTGCACCTCTCTACGCATGCCTCGACGAGGTCTCATGCATCGAGCCAGAGTCCTCTTTGCCGTCACCGCGCTGGCTGCCTCACGGCTGGCCGCCCAGACGATCGACGACGGCTTCCTGATGTCGAAAACCGTCCTGACGACCGGCGTCATGTACTCCTATGACAGCTGGGATGAGTACTGGGAAGGCAGCCGCAAACGCGACAACGAGAACATTGGCACGCTGACGACGCGGACGGCGATGCTCGCCAGCCACTACGGACTCACCGATCAGCTCACCCTCGTCGCGATGCTGCCGTACGTGTGGACACGCTCGAGCCAGGGTACGCTGCACGGGCTGGAGGGCTTTCAGGATCTCACCGTCGCCGCCAAGTACCGGCTCCTGGCAACGCCCTTTACCAGCCGCGGAACGCTCGCAGCTTTCGTGGGCGCTGCCGTCGGTGTCCCGCTCTCCGATTACACCCCGGACTTCCAGCCCCTCTCGATCGGCTCGGCAAGCCGGCGCTTCTCGGGTCGCTTCACGCTCGCCTTCGAGACGCCCGACGCCTGGTTCGTCAGCGGCTCGGCGGCCCACACGTGGCGCAACAAGGTCACGTTGGATCGCGCTGCGTACTACACCGACGGGCAGCTCTACCTCACCGACGAGGTGCGGATGCCGCGCGTGTTCGATTACCGACTGAGCGCGGGCTACCGAAAGGGTCGGTTGTACGTCCCGATCTCGTTCATCGAGCAGCGCACGTTAGGCGGCGGTGACATTCGCCGCCAGGACATGCCGTTCGTGTCGAATCGCATGAACTTCACCAAAGTCGACGCCTTCGTCATGTACGCGCTCAACATCCCCAAAGTGCCGGCGATGCGACTCGGAGCGACTCGCACGCTGAGCGGCCGCAACGTCGGTCAGTCCACGACGGTGACGGGGGGCTTCTTCTACACCTTCAACTTCTAGCCGCCCGCATGAGACCGTCCGGCCGCCAAACTCTCGTAGCGACTGCCACTGCGTGCGCGTTGACGTTGTCCGGCTTCGGCTGCGACAACACCATCAGTCCCACTGAGGCGCTGCCGCCGCTCAATCCGGCCGCGCTCGACGCGAACGCCGCCACCTGGCGCATGCTGGTGCTCACGGGCCCGGATCAGTTCGCGGTCGCGGCCCCGGCGGCGGTCACGTCGCCGGCGTACGTCGCGGAGCTCAACGCGATCAAGGCGACGCAAGCGAAGCTCACCGGCGCACAGCGGCAGTCCATCGCCTACTGGAGCGGCGGTGGCGTGCTCCGCTGGAACCAGATTGTTCGCGAGCTGGTGGCGCAATTCAACCTGCCCCCCGCTCCGGCACCCGACGGGACCTATCCGGTGCCCGACGCCGAGAACCCGTTCGCTGACCCGAACTTCCCCTTCGCCAATCCTGCCTACGCGGCGCGAGCCTACAGCTACGTGAGCGCCGCGCAGTACGACGCGCTCAAGGCCGCATGGCACTGGAAGTACCAGTTCAACCGCGCGTCGCCAGCGAGAGTCGACAACGCGGTCCAGGCACTGGTTCCGATGACGGATCTGCCTGCGTATCCCTCCGAGGACGCCGTGCTGTCCGGCGTCACGGTCGAGCTGCTCAAGGCATTGTTCCCCGCCGCCGTGGACGAGATCACGCTCAAGGCCGCCGAGCAGCGCAACGCGGCGCTGTGGTCGGGAAAGGCATCCGCGAGCGACATTGCGGCGGGGCTGGCGTTAGGCAAGGCGGTGGCCGCAGTGTTCCTCGCCCGCGCGGCGAACGATGGGATGCGGACGGCCGGTGGGAGCCCGGCGCTCTGGCAGGCGCTGGCGGACTCGGCGATCGCCCATGGCGAGGTTCCCTGGAGGAGCCAGGAGTCGCCGGCGCGGCCGCCGATGCTGCCTAACTTCGGCCTCGTCCGTGCCTGGATGATGACGCCTGCCCAGGTCCTGGCGGCGCGTCCGGGACCGCCCCCGTCGACGTCGTCCGAGCAAATGCGCCAGGAGCTCGACGAGGTGAAGCATACCGTCGACCATCTGACGCGCGAGCAGCTCGCGATTGCCCTGCGCTGGAACGACGGCGCCGGAACGTACACTCCACCCGGGCACTGGAACGACATCGCGGCCGAATACGTTCGCGACGCGCGAATGAGCGAAGTCCGCAGCGCGCGGGCGTTCGCCCTGCTCAACGCAGCCATGCACGATGCCGCGGTGGGCTGCTGGGAGACGAAGTTCGCCTACTTCAACCCGAGACCGAGCCAGCTCGACCCGAGCATCAAGACGCCGATCGGGCTCCCCAATTTCCCCTCGTACAGCTCCGGGCACTCGACGTTCTCCGCGGCGGCTGCGTCCGTGCTCTCGTACCTGTTCCCGACCGCGGCATCGCGCTTCGACGCGATGCGCGATGAAGCGGCGATCTCACGCCTCTACGGCGGGATTCACTACCGCAGCGACATCGAGAGTGGCAAGGAGCATGGCCGGCAGATCGGCTCTTATACGCTGCAGTTCGCGCAGACGGACGGGGCGAATTAAGCTGAGGCGCTAGAGGCGCTAGAGGCGCTAGAGGGGAAACCTCCAGCGCTTCAGCGCCTTTAGCGCCTTTCTCTAGCGCCTCTAGCGCCTTCATGTTCTCTACGCGCGCAACGGGCGCGCGACGAGAATCCCCGTCGAGCGGCGGATCGCGGCGACGTACTCCGGGAGCGTCGTCGTCGTGATCTCGACCGCGCCACCGGACAGGGGCGCGTGCAGCACGCGAAGCACTCCCTGCCCATCCCGATAGGCGAACGCGGAGTGGGTGACATCCAACCCGGGAATCGCGGTGGCGAAGGCGAGGACGTCTCCCGTTTCGATGCGGTCGCTCACCTCGGGAATTCGATTCGTCGGAATCACCCGGCGCGGTTGGTCGTCGAGGCTGCGCTCCATGGCGGCGATTCCCTCGAACACGGCATCGTTCACCAGCGCAGGATAGCTCGCACGATGCTCGGTCATGAATCGCAATGGCCGCGCGTCTTCCACGCCCCCCAGATCGCGGCCTAGATCGCGAAGCAGGCCGCGACGCGCCCCGTCGGTGATCCATTCGCTGAAGTAGTGCAGCCGCGACGTGTAGTCGCGCCGCTCGCCGCCACGGTAGCGCATTCGCTCCATCTCGCGGCTAAAGCGCTCCCACGTCGGGTCGGACGGGTCGTCAGCGACCCGCGTGACGGCGAGACAGGATTCCACCAGCGAGACGCAGTCGAATCGCGTCAGAGAAAGGGCGAGCGGCTCGGGCCCGGACGGGTCGCCTCCCGCCCGAATGTATTCCTCGAGCGTGAACGCCACGTACGGAGTGCCGACGGCCAGCTCGCCGACTCGGGTCGCGGCGCGGCCGGCGGGCACGTCGCCACGCGCGAGCTGCTCGGTGCGGAGCCGCGCGGCCCAGCTGGTTAGGCGGGCGCGATCCTCATCGGGGGGCGACGACGCGGAGGCGGGCTGCGCCGCGGGGCGACGCTCGGGGACGCACGCGGAAAGCGGTGCGGGCAGCGACAGCGCCGCGAGCGACGCCGCGGCGGCCCGGAGCATGTCTCTTCGCGACAGTTGATCGTTCACGGCAGTGGGTGGCGACGGTTGGCGTGAAAATCCTGCAATGCTTGATGATAATTCGCCGCACGCGCGACCGCGCGACGGGGAATCGGACTCGGCGCCAGCGCGCGGCGCGGAGCTTGAATCACCGAGGTCACCTATGGCCAATACGCCCGCTGTCGTCGCCATCGTCAACACCAATCCCGACCTCGTCCGGATGCTTCGCATGGCCCTCGAGAGGGCCGGATTCATCGTGTTCGAGATCTTCATCGAAGACATCAAGCTGGGAGCGGCTGACGTCGACTCGTTTCTGAGCCAGCACAATCCGAAAGTCATCGTGTACGACCTGGCTCCACCGTACGACGTGAACTGGCGCTTCCTCGACCACCTGCGAACGGCGACCGACTTCAGGGATCGTCAGTTCGTGTTGACCTCGGTGAACGTTCGAAACGCCGAGGAGGTCGTGAAGGGCGACGAATCGGTCTACGAGATCGTCGGCGAGGACAAGGACATCGCCGAGGTCGTGCGCGCCGTGCGGGAGGCCAGCCGGGCTCGCCCGACTCGCTAAGACAGCACGGTACCCCCAGCCGCCGAGCCTGCGCCGGCGGGTTGTCGATTCATGCCCCCCTCGTTCGACGAAGGAATGAAGGCCGCGATCCCGCGGTCGGACACGCTCACGGAGGGGGACATTGCGATTCATGATCATTGTGAAGGGCAATCGCGACTCCGAGGCCGGCACTCCGCCGGACCCGGAGCTCATGTCCGCCATGGCTGACTACCACGAGGAACTGGCGAAGGCCGGCGTTCTCCTCGACGCATCGGGCCTCCAGCCGACGTCGAAAGGCGCACGCATCAGATTCTCGCGTGGGCGACGGACGTGGGTCGACGGACCCTTCACCGAAGCGAAGGAGATCGTCGCCGGCTATACGCTCATCCAGGTGAAGTCGAGGGAGGAGGGCGTCGAATGGGCGAAACGCTTCCCCGCCCCCTTCGGCCATGACCAGGAGAGTGAGATCGAGATTCGCCAGCTGTTCGAGCTAGAGGACTTTGCCCCTGGCGAAGCGGTCGAACGTTTCCGCGAGCTCGGCGCCGCATCGGAACGAGAGCGCCAGTAATCTCGCTCCCTCCTCGTCCAACCTCGAACGCACGCAAACTACCAATCACGTACGGAGAAGACGATGAAATTCCTGTCGATTTGGACCCCCGATCCGAAGACCGCGAATGTCCCGCCGACCCCGGAGTTCATGGCCGAGATGGGGAAGCTGGTGGAAAACGCGATGAAGTCCGGTGAGGTGCTTCTGACCGGCGGACTGCTTCCCGCCTCGAAGGGCGGCGCGCGCGTGCGGTCCACCAACGGCAAGATCACGGTGGTCGACGGGCCGTTCACTGAGTCGAAGGAGCTCATCGCAGGCTTCGCGATTCTTCAGGCGAAGTCGAAGGAGGACGCGATCGAGAGCGCCAAGCGCTTCGTGAGGCTGGCGGGCGATGGGGAGAGCGAGATTCGGCAGATCATGGATTGAGGCAATCTCTGACAGCACAGGCTCTTGCGGCCGCCCATGCGATCGAATCGCGGGGGCGGCCTTCGAGTTGGCCATGGAAATGCCTATCAAGCCACGTGGTGTCCTCAGGCGGAGCGAAATGCGACTAGCAGAGTTCATTCTGGCGAACCGGGAGCCAATCCTGGTGGAGTGGGAGGCGTTCGCGCGCACCTGCGCCCCGGCCAGCGGGTCGATGGACATCGTCGCGCTCCGAGATCACGCGAACGAAATGCTCACAGTGATAGCGGCCGACCTCGCAACGCCGCAGGCGGGGCATGCGCAGGCCGAGAAATCCAAGGGAAGAGCGCCGGGTGTCGATCCCGACGAGAGGACGGCGGCCGAGGAGCACGGATCTGGCCGGGCCGAGAGCGGCTTTACGGTCGAGCAGATGATCTCCGAGTACCGTGCGCTGCGTGCGAGCGTGATTCGCCTCTGGACGAAGGTCCAGGGAGAGCTCGCCCCGTCCGATGTCGAGGATCTCACCCGCTTCAACGAAGCCATCGACCAGTCACTTGCCGAATCGATTACCCGCTACACGCAGGATCTGGATCAATCGAAGGAGATGTTCCTCGCCATCCTCGGTCATGATCTTCGCACACCCCTGGGCGCAGTGATCACGTCGGCGAAGTTCATGCTCGAGACGCACGAGCTGGAGGAGCCCTACTCGACGCTGACGTCTCGCATCGTCAGCAGCTCGGTGCGAATGAACCACATGGTTGGTGCGCTCCTGGATTTCACTCGAAGCCGGCTCGGCGGTAGCATCCCCATCGCGCGGGACACCATGAGCATGGGGAAGGTCGTGCATGATGTCGTCAACGAGATCGCGGCGGCGAATCCCAACCGCACCATTCGCATCGACGCGCGAGGTGGCCTGGAGGGACATTGGGATTGTGCGCGCATCAGCCAGGTCTTGACCAACCTGATCGGCAATGCACTCGAGCATGGAGCGGCGCAAGAAGAGGTTACGGTCGACGTCCGCGGCGATGAGAAGGAAGTGGCGATCGCGATCCACAATGAGGGCACCCCCATTCCGGCTGATCGCCTCAACGGCATTTTCAACCCGATGAGAGCACAGCAAAGGATGGGAAGGGCCGCCTCGACCGGACCCTCGGGCAACCTCGGACTTGGGCTCTACATCGCCGAGCGCATTGTGAACGCGCACAAGGGGCGAATCGATGTGGAGTCCAGAAAACAGCGTGGCACCACGTTCACCGTTCACCTTCCGCGACACGAATAGAAGAAAGGCTTCCCGTTCGGAGACTTGCACGGGAGGGTGCAGGTGAACTGATTTGGTAGCCGTGACGGCTACCAGCACGCATGCCGCGATCGACGCGGTCTGGAGGATCGAGTCCGCGAAGCTCATCGCGGGGCTCACACGCATCGTCGGCGACGTCGGTCTTGCCGAGGATCTCGCGCAGGATGCGCTCGTGGCCGCCCTCGAACGGTGGCCCGAGTCGGGCGTTCCCGATAACCCGGGGGCGTGGCTCATGGCCACCGCCAAGCATCGCGCGATCGACCAGTTGCGCCGCCGCACCATGCTCGAGCGCAAGCACGAGGAGCTGGGCTACGAGCTCGAGGCGCAGCAGGAGATGGCGGTGCCGGATCTCGACGCCGCCCTCGACGATCACGTAGGCGACGACCTCCTGCGGCTGATGTTCATGTCCTGTCACCCGGTGTTGTCGACCGAGGCACAGGTCGCCCTCACGCTGCGCCTGCTGGGAGGGCTGACGACGGACGAGATCGCCCGCGCCTTTCTCGTCCCCGAGCCCACGGTCGCGCAGCGAATCGTTCGAGCCAAGCGCACGCTGTCCGAGGCGCGCGTGCCCTTCGAGGTGCCCCGGCGCGAAGAGCTCGACGAACGACTGTCGTCGGTGCTCAACGTCATCTACCTCATCTTCAACGAGGGCTACACCGCGACCGCGGGTGACGACTGGCTACGACCCGCGCTCTGCGACGACGCCCTCCGGCTCGGCCGCATCCTCGCCGAGCTTGCCCCGACGCAATCGGAGGTTCATGGGCTGGTCGCGCTGATGGAGCTTCAGGCATCGCGCGCCCGTGCCCGTGTCGGCCCACAGGGAGAGCCGATTCTGCTGCTCGATCAGAATCGCGCGCGCTGGGATCAGTTGCTCATCCGGCGCGGCCTCGCGGCGCTCCAGCGCGCCGAGCAGCTCGGGTCGTTAGGTCCCTATGCGCTCCAGGCGGCGATCGCGGCATGTCACGCACGCGCCCGCGCGAACGACGAGACGGACTGGGCTCGTATCGTCGCGCTCTATGACGCGCTCAGACAAACGATGCCCTCGCCGGTGGTCGAGCTCAATCGGGCGGTTGCCGTCGCGATGGCGTTCGGGCCCGCTCGGGGTCTGGAGCTGGTCGACAAGCTGACATCCGAGCCAGCGCTCAAGGCGTATCATCTCCTGCCGAGTGTACGCGGGGACTTTCTGAAGAAGCTTGGGCGCATGGATGAGGCGCGCTCGGAGTTCGAGCGGGCGGCGTCGATGACGCGCAACGAGCGGGAGCGCGCGCTGCTCCTCGATCGCGCGGCGGAGTGCGCGACGTGACATCGGCCATTCCGGCCGCCGATCGCGCACCGACGCTGGATATCGTCGGCGCACGCCCGCGCGTGGAATCCGTGGATGTCGTCCGCGGAATCATCATGATCATCATGGCGCTCGATCACGTCCGTGATTACTTCGGCTCGCTGGCGGTCAACCCGACGGACCTGGCGACGACGACCGCGCCGCTCTTCTTCACGCGCTGGATCACGCACATCTGCGCGCCGGTGTTCTTCCTGCTCACCGGTACGGGTGCCTACCTCGGCCTTCGTCGGCGGACGCGTGCCGAGCTGTCGCGGTTCCTGCTGACGCGGGGGCTGTGGTTGATCGTTCTCGAGATCGTCGTCGTTCGATTCGTGATGCAGTTCAACTTCGATTATCGCGTCACGGTTCTTACGGTTCTGTGGGCGCTTGGCTGGTCGATGGTGGTTCTGTCGGCGCTCGTCTACCTGCCGACGCGCGTCGTGACGGCGATCGGCGTGGTCATGATCGCCACGCACAATCTGCTCGATCCGATTACCGCCGCATCGCTTGGATCGCTCGGGCCGCTCTGGTCCATCCTGCATGCGCCGGGGATGATCGTGCCCGGTCCCGAGCGTGTCGTGTTCGAGGCGTATCCGTTGATTCCGTGGATCGGAGTCGTAGCGGCGGGCTACGGGCTGGGAGCGATCTATGACTGGGACGCCAGCCGCCGACGGAGCTTCCTGCTTCGCCTCGGCATTGGGCTCGTGGCAGGGTTCATCATACTGCGGGCGATGAACCTGTACGGCGATCCGGTGCCATGGAGCGGGCAGAAATCCCCGCTCTTCACCGTGCTTTCGTTCCTCAACACGAACAAGTACCCGCCGTCGCTGCTGTTTCTGTTGATGACGTTGGGGCCGGCGCTCCTTCTCTTGCGCTGGGTCGATGCACGGACCCCGAGGTTTCTGACGCCGGCGCACGTCATCGGGAAGGTGCCACTCTTCTTTTTCATCGTGCATTTCTTCGTGATCCACCTGCTGGCGGTGATCATCTGCTACGTCCGCTACGGCGATGCGCACTGGATGTTCGAGTCGCCAACGCTTGGCCAATTCCCGATCACGCAGCCGCCCGGATGGCCTTCCGGCCTTCCGGTCGTGTACCTGATCTGGATTGGCGTGGTGGTGGCGATGTACCCGTTATGCAGGTGGTTTGCGGGGGTGAAGCAGCGGAGATCCGACGCGTGGCTTAGCTACCTGTAAGGCCGAACGGCAACGATCGCAGAGTTCAGAATACACGGAAAGAAAACGGGGAGCCAAGCTGGCTCCCCGTTGGTTTATCTGAATTCTGAATCCGAATTTCTGAGCTGTGTCGTCGTTGCCGTCGGCTTTACGGCAACAGACCGGACGTGGTCCCCCCGTCCCGGACGAGGATCTTGCCCTCTTCGAGGTCTTGAACCGGGAGCAACGGCCGCGTCTGGCACTCCACACGGGATTCCGCCGTGACGATGAGAACGCTCGCCTGGTCCGGAGGGGCGCCGTGGCCTCTTTCGATTACGCGAAAGAGTCTCGGGGTGCCTTCCCTTCCGGGAATGCTGCTGTGGGTAATGACTCCGCCTATCCACGCTTGGTCGCCATCGACGGCGAGACAGGTCACCGTCCCGTTTTCCCGGGACCCGCTGACGTCCTGGTTGTCGACCTGATACTGCCCGGTGGTGGTCCCGTCCGCATTGTTTCTGGCAACGAACGCGAAGGTGCGCAGCGCAGTGGGGGTCACGTGCCACTCGCCGCGCCCGCGTGCGGACTCGACCGCTCCCGCGTCGTCGTCCGCGAACGGGTCGAGGACGGGCACGCCCGGGAGGAACTCGATCGGCGGCTTGTCGACCGGCGGCGGTTCGATCGGCGGAACGGTACCGCCCAACAGGTTGGGCCCGGTCGTCGGTCCAGTGATGGAATCGGCCGCATTGCACGCCACGAGCGCGGCAGCACAGAGGACCGCGAGGGGGAGTCGTTTCCAGAGCATTGGAGCCTCCAAGGGCGTCGGGGGAGGCTCCGGGGTCGGTGCAATCGACATGCCGAGGGTGTGTCACGACGCCAGCTTCCGCGGTGACATATTGCCATCCCATACAATTGTATTTGTGTCCCATGTGTTTATATGGGAGTCCAAACGATCGTTCGCTGGGAGGAGCTGGGGAGGGCGGGATCGTCGAGGATGTCGAGGGCGGCTGGCTGCCCTCGACACCTCGAGCACGTGGAACTACGCGCCGTCCCGGACCTGAATGTTGCCCCCCTCGAGATCCTGGGGCGCCAGATACGGCCTCGTGTGGCACTCCGCTGTGGTGAGTACCATGAGGAGATTGCTTGCCTGGTCCGGACGATCCCCCGATCCCTCGCCCCGATCGACGACCTGAAACACCCGCCGGATGCCTTCCCGACCAGGTACGCTGCTGTGGGTGATGACGCCGCCGATCCAAGCCTGGTCGCCATCGACGTGGAGACAAATCACCGTACCATGTTCCTTCGAACCAGCGACGTCGCGGTTGTTGACCTGATACTGACCCTGGACAGTGCCGTCCGCTCGGGTCTTGGCCGTGAACGCGAAGGTCCGCAGCGCGGTGGGAGTGACGTGCCAATGGCCCCCGCCTCGCGCCGACTCGACGACTCCCGCGTCATCGTTCCAAACCGCCGCGAACGGGTCGAGCACCGGCACGCCCGGCAGGAACTCTCCCGGAATTTCGATCGGCGGAATGAGACTTCCGGACAGGGTGGGCTCCGTGCTGGGCCCGCTGATCGAATCGCCCGCATCGCACCCCACGAGCGCGGCAGCACAGAGAACCGCGAGGGTGGTTCGTTGTTTCGAGAGCATGGCAGTCTCCTCAGGCGTCGGGAAAGCCGCTGCAACGGTGCAATCGACATGCCGACGGGGAGTCGCGATGCAAGCTCCAGCGGTGATATTATATTGGAGTCCCACATAATTACATTGAAGTCCCATATGTTTCTGTTGGGACCGCAATGGTCCCCGCGCCGTTGTGGCACGCCGGACCGTTCGTTATGCTTTCGGGGCCTGGCCGCGGTCACTCCTTCGATCCCACACCGATGAGCGTCCCAACTCACAGACCCGTCGGCTCTCCCAGAGCCGCGAGCCCCGACCGCGATCTCGCCGCCGCGCTGGCCGCGCTCAATGCGCTCGTCGACGCGCTCCGTGTCGGGTCGCGAAGCATCGAACGGCATCTCGGTATCAGCGGCGCGCAGCTCTTCGTGTTACAGAAGCTGGCGGACGGGCCCGTCGGCTCGCTCAACGAGCTCGCCGCGCTGACGTTCACCCACCAAAGCTCCGTCTCCGTCGTCGTCACTCGGCTGGTCGCGCGTGGCCTCGTCGCGCGGACCGCGGTTCCCGACGACGCCCGTCGCGTGACGCTTGCCCTCACCCCACGGGGACGCGCGCTACTCCAAAAGGCGCCGGAGACTCTGCAAGCCCGCCTGGTGGCCAGCTTCGAAAGACTCTCGCGCGCCGAGCGCAGGACACTCGTCGATGGGCTCGAGCGGCTGGTTCGGGAGGCGGGAATCGCCGCGGGAACGCCGACCACGTTCTTCGGCAACGAGGCACTGAGGCCCAGACTCGCCCGGCGCGACAGAAGACGAGCGAAGTAGAGGTGCTCAATGTGCTCGAGGTGCTCGAGGGTTTCCCCTTGAGCACCTCGAGCACATCGAGCACCTCGAGCACCTCGGTGTTTACGGCATCACAGCAGCGAGATCTTTGACCGCAACCTGCAGCTTCTGCACTTTCGACGCATTGCAGCCTGGCGCGCTCGCCAGCTGCGCACCGACCTGCGCCAGTGCATCACGACGCTGCGCTCCCGACGCCCGCTCCGCGCTCGACAGCCCCTGCCTAACGCTGGCGATGCGGGCTGCGGCCAGGCACCCCGACCGCTCGAGCTGGTCGACGTAGGCGCGCGCCAGCGCGAAGCTGGGCGGCCAGACGAACTTCGGCTGGCCCTGGGCGTTGAAGTAGTCGAAGTGGACCGTCTTCGCCGCATCGAGCTCGTTCTGCGAGATGAACTCGCTTGGCGTGAGCTCGGCGACATCGAGGCCGCGTGAAATCTCGGAGCTCACGATGGCGCCGTTGTACCAGTAGGCCGACCACGACCCGCCGCTTCCCATCCGCGTCGAGTCCACCGGTCCACGATCGTGATATGCGATCTCCTTCGGGTTCGCCGGATCGGTCCAGTCGAAAATCGAGATGCCGCCCTGGTACCACGCCTGCACCATCACGTCGCGTCCCGGAATCGGGATCAGCGATCCGTTGTGCGCGACACAGTTCTCTTTGTCGGTCTGGGGCGCGGGAAGCTTGTAATAGCTCTTGAACACCATCTTCCCGTTCTCGAGCGCGTAGATCGCGTTGGCGCCCCACTCCTTCTTGTCCGTCGCGCGGCACTTCGGCGCGCCGCCTCCGCCCCACTCGTCGGAGAAGAGGATCGCCGTGCCGTCGTTGTTGAACGTCGCCGAGTGCCAGTAGGCGAAGTTGGAGTCGGCGACGGCGCCGATGCGAACAGGATTCGTCGGGTCTTTGATGTCGAGCAGCAGCCCATAGCCACCGCAGGCACCGCCGGCCAGCCCAAGCGCCGGGTACACCGTGATGTCATGGCACTGCGATGGGCCCGGTTGAGGACCCTCGTTGTTGGCGCCAACCATCTTGTCGACGATCACCTGAATGTTCGCGCGCAGCGTCGCGCTATCGGCAGCCGTCGGCGCACCCGTTCCCCCGCGCGCCTTCACGATGCTGTCGAGCTGCGGCTTGATGAAATTCGGGCCGAGCACGTACTCCATGTTGTTGACCTTCGCGGTGTATCCACCCGCGGCACGCGCCGCGGCGGCCCGCTGCGTGGCGGCCGCGATGTCCTCGGGCGCCTCGCCATGCTCGGGCGGCTTCGCGAGATCATTGAAGATGCGGGGCCTGCTCACGATCGCCGCCGCGGCGGGATTGGCGAGCGGAACCTTGATGACCTCGATGCGGAAGAGCGCCGACTCGGGGTTCTTGTCCGGGGCCTCACGCACGCAGCCCGGCATCTCGCTCGGCGACCTCACCGGCGCCGAGCCGGAGATGTAGACGTAGACGTTTTCCGCGTCCTTGGGATCGACGAGCACCGTGTGCGTGTGCGAGCCACGGCACGTCTGCACGTTGCCAACGTACTTGGGACTCGTGATGTCGCTGATGTCGAAGATCCGAAGGCCGCGCAGGCGCTCCGTGCTCACCGTGTCCTTCACGCCCTGCCCGCCGCAATCGAGACGACCGCCGAATCCCTCACCCGAGACGAAGAGCAGGTTCTTGTAGACGGACACGTCGCTCTGCGACGCCGGGCAGTAATACGACGTCTTCAGGACGGGACTGCTCGGATTCGAGACGTCCCACACCTGGAAGCCGTTGTAGTTGCCCTGAATCGCGTAGTTGCCGGTGAAGGCGAGATCGGAGTTGGTGCTTCCGACGAACTGTCCTGTCGGTGGAGCCTTCGCCACGACTTTGAGGTTCCACGTGGCCTCGGCCGCATCCATGGCTCCGGCGCGAAGCCCGACGCGCGGATCGACGGTCGGCGCCGGAACATCCAGAGCGCCTGAGCGCGATGAGGTGGTCGCCGGCGCGCATGCCGCGGCAGCGAACACTCCAATGGTGAGCGACAACTTCTTCAGCGTCATGATCGACTCCTCGTGGGTCAGGGGGATTGAGGTCCGAACATCAGCTCGGCGAGCATCTGCTGCATGCGGTCGATCTCGCTCGTTTGGTCAGCGCTGATATCGGACGCGAGCTTGAATACGGTATCGTCGAGGCCGGCACCCTGGGAGCTGGCGAGCTCTTTCACCATGGTGACGGCGCCCTGGTGATGCTGGATCATGAAGGTCAGAAAGAGCCGGTCGAACTCTTTGTCCCGCGCCTGATCCAGCTGCTGCAGCTGCTCTGGAGTGAGCATGCCCGGCATCTGGTGGTGGAGATGCCCTGCGCCACCCATCGTCATCGTCGCGCTCGCCTCCGGCACCGGGAGTCGACGCTCGCGAAGCCACTGCTGCATGAGGGCGATCTCATCGCGCTGCGCGTTGATCACCCGCTCGGAGAGGATCTGGAGCGGACGGCTCGCACCGTGCGTCGGCGCCCAGCGGGCAATGTCGATGGCCTGGGCGTGGTGCGCGATCATGGCCGACATGAAATGAATGTCCGCCGCCGTGTACGGCTTTCGCGCGCTATCGGCTCTCGCCTGCGCGATCGCTGCGCTATCGCGCGCGGGCGACGGGACGGCACCCGCGGACTGAGTGGTTGTGGCGCAAGCCGACGTCGCGACGGCGACAATGACGGCGATGACCGCGCGACAGTGTGATGGTGTCATTCGATGAGTGCTATTGGGGAGCGGCGGGGCCGCGTCCTAAGTTCTCCTGGAACCTGCAGTTTTGCCAGAGCTTTGTGTGGGTGCTGCCCGGCTGACCAAATCCGAGGTTACCTTAGTGCCGGTTTACGCCCCCGCGTTGTACCACGGTAGACACGCCCAGGTCCATTGAGCTCAGCCTCGACGACTCCAACCCCCGCCCCGGTCGGCGCGCCGCTGCCGCCAGCCCCGCCGGGGGGCCGGCGGTACGACCGTTCGATCATCGAGGGGCCGCTGCGGCCAGTCGTATGGAAGCTCGCCTGGCCGACGATGCTGACGAACATCATCGGCGGGCTCCAGGGCATCGTCGATCACGCCCTCGTCGGGCATCTGGTAGGGTACACCGGAAATGCGGCGATCGGGGTGGCTCTACAGATTTTTATCGTCGTTATCGTCTTTATTAACTCGCTCTTTACAGGAATGAGCGTCCTCGTGGCCCGGTTCGCCGGAGCGGGCGAGGAGGCCAAGGTAGACAAGACCGTCTACCAGGCGTTCCTGACGGCGATCGGGCTGTCGCTCCTCGTCATGGCGCCGCTCGGGTATGCCTTCGCCCCATCGCTGCTGGACCTCGTGAACGCCACCCCCGCAGTGAAGGCGGAGGCGCTCCCGTTTCTCCGCATCATGTTCCTGTTCAGCAGCGGCATGATGGTGTTCTACATGTTGAGCGGAGCACTGCGCGCCGCTGGCGACGCCCGGACCCCGATGGTCCTCGGCGTGGTGATGACGGTGCTCAATCTCGTGCTCAACATCGTGTTCATCCGCGGGCTGGGACCGATTCCCGCCTTCGGAACCGCGGGGTCGGCCATCGGGACCTGCATCGCGTCCGGCCTCGTCGCGCTGTACGCGATGGTAAAGCTGTGGCGCGGTGGATGGGTGGTGTCGTTTCCTCGAGGCCACCGCTTCGGCCCCGACTGGTCGATCATCCGAGCGTTGTTCCGCTTTGGCCTTCCGACCGGCATTCAGGGGATCGCGATGAACATCGGCGGAGTGCTGATGCTCGCGTTCATCGGATCGCTCGCGCAGAGCGCCGCCGCCCAGGCGGCGTTCGCCGTGGGATATGGCCAGCTGTTCTCGCTCATCACCTGGACGTCCATCGGACTGATGGGCGCCGCGGCCGCGGTCGCCGGCCAGAATCTCGGCGCAGGCAAGCCCGATCGGGCGGATCACGCCGTCCACGTGGCGGCGCACATCGCGATCGCGGGCGCCGGGTTCATTGGCGTGTTCTTTCTCTTTGCGCCGGGTCAGCTCCTGGCCGTGTTCGGCATGAACGAGCCGGTGGTCGTCGAGATCGGATCCCAGTTGCTTCGCATCCTGAGCCTCTCGGGCATCTTCATCGCCGTCGCGCTCACGTACACCGGCGGGCTCCAGGGCACGGGGGACACCAAGAGTCCGCTGTACATCTCGATCATCTCGCAGATCATAGTGCCGTTAGGCATCTGCTTCGTCATTCAGCGGACCGGCACGTTGCAGCCGCTGCACATCTGGATCGCGATCCTCATCGGTCACGCGACTCGTTGTGCCCTGAGCGTGGCGAGGTTCCGGCAGGGCAAGTGGCGCGGGATTGCGGTCGATATTTCGCGAGGGTAAGCCTGGTTCTTGTAAGTGGCTTGGGAACCGCCAATCGCCGCAAGTAGCCGCAACGCCTGCAATAGACTGCAACGGCAACGGCATTTACCGCAGAGGTCAATGCCGTTGCTTTTGTCCTCCCCGCCTCGCGGGGGTGTCATACGGGACCTGGCGAAGGCAACGAAGAATCCATCGCGGCCGCGCGAAGACATCGCTCCAGCAGGCGTTCGTTCCCGATGCGCTGGGCAAACTCCGCGAATCCGCTCGTCGGCCCGCGCCACCGTAGCTCCTCCACACTGTCGAAGAGCGGCGCATCGGTCCTGAGCGTCGCGAGCTGCTTGAACAGCAGCGCAAGCTCGTGACGGTCGCCGAGGACGGTAGGCGGGAAGTTTTCGATCGAGCCGTGGCGGTTGAGGAGCTGCGCGGCCGTGGTGGGCCCGATCCCGGGAATTCCCGGATACCCGTCGGCCGAGTCGCCGACGAGTGCGAGGTAGTCGGGGATCTGCGTCGGCTGCACGCCGAACTTCTCACGCACGGCGGCCTCGTCGCGAATCCGCTTTCCCTTCTGATCCACCTGCACCACCCGGTCCCCAACCACGCACTGCGACAGATCCTTGTCCGGCGTCCAGATGCACACTTTCTGAACGTTCGGATCCCCGGCAGCGATGTACGCCGCTGACGCGAGCCCGTCATCCGCCTCGAGCTCGATCATCGGCCACACCGCTACTCCCATCAGCGCGAGCGCTTCCTCGAGCGGGTGGAACTGCGCGAGCAGGTTGGGCTCGATGCCTTCGCCAGTCTTGTAGTCGGCCCAAAGGGCGTTGCGGAAGGACTCGATGACATGATCGGTCGCGACACCGAAGTGAGTTCCGCCACCCTCGATCATCTGAAGCACGGTGTTGAGCACGCCGACGACGGCGCCGAAGGGACGGTCTTCCTTGGTGAAGCGGCGAAGACCGTAGAAGTGGCGGAACAGCTCGTACGTGCCGTCGAGGAGATGAATGAGCATGCGGTCTTGTCGTCGGAGCGCGGGAGCAGGAATCAGGGATCGGATCCCTCGCTGCCAGGCATCCTCAACTCTAGCCGGTAGCGCGATGGGCCTCCACCTTTCGGGCCGTCATGCGAACCACACGGCTCGAGGCGTTCAGCGACGGTGTGCTCGCCATCATCATCACGATCATGGTGCTGGAGCTCCGCGTGCCCCATTCCGCGGATCTCGCGGGACTTCGCCCCGTCGCGCCAGTGTTCCTGAGCTACGTCCTGAGCTTCGTCTACATTGGGATCTACTGGAACAACCACCACCATATGCTCCACGTGTGCACTCGTGTGACCGGGGCGATTCTCTGGGCGAATCTGCACTTGCTCTTCTGGCTCTCCCTCGTCCCGTTCGTCACCGCATGGATGGGCGAGAACCACTTCGCGCCGGTGCCGACTGCCGCGTATGGCGTGGTGCTACTCCTGGCCGCGATGGCGTACTGGATCCTCCAGCGCACCATCATCTCGACCGAGGGATCGGAGTCGATGCTCGCCCGCGCGGTGGGCCGCGACATCAAGGGGAAGCTGTCTCCGCTCTTCTACGTGCTCGCGATCCCTGCCGCGTTCGTCCACCAGGCCATCGCGGGCGCGTTGTACGTCGCGGGCGCGCTCATGTGGCTCTATCCGGATCAGCGGATCGAGCGAATCGTGGCAGCGGGAGAAGCGAGAAAGGCGATGGATCACGCAGGCCAGTAACCCGCGCCCACGCGTCGTGTCCAAGGTAAGAATTGGAATCGTCGGCTCCCGGTTTCAGGCGGAGTGCATTGCCGCCTCGGTGCGCGCCATGCCGGAGGAAGCGGAAGTCATCGCGGTCGCGTCACCCACGCCGGGGAACGCCGAAGCGTTCGCACGCCGCCACGGCATCCCGAAGGCGTACGGCGACTATCGAGAGATGGTGCGCGACCCCGTAGTCGAGATGGTCTCGATCACCGCGCCGAATCGCCTGCACGCCCGCATAACGATCGACGCCGCACGCGCCGGGAAGCACGTCATCTGCGAGAAGCCGCTCTGCATCACGCTCGAGGAAGCCGACGCGATGATCGATGCGTGCGCGAAGGCCGGGGTGCTGCTCCTCTACGCCGAGGAGCTCTTCTTCGCCCCGAAATACGTGAAGGCGAAGCAGATGGCGGACGAGGGCGCATTCGGGCGAATCCACCTGGTGAAGCAGAGCGAGAAGCACTCCGGACCTCACTCCGACTGGTTCTGGGACGTCGAGCAGTCCGGCGGCGGTGCGCTCATGGACCTCGGCTGCCACGGCATCGCCTTCTGCTGGTGGTTTCTCGGCAAACCCAAGGTGAGAAGCGTGTACGCGCAGCTCTCTACGCAGGTGCACAGCGGGCGCACGTCAGGCGACGACGAGGCGGTCACGATCATCGAGTTCGACGGTGGCGCGGTCGGCGTGGTCGAGAACAGCTGGAACCGGCCCGGCGGAATGGACGACTCCATCGAGGTGTTCGGCGCCAAAGGACAGACGTATGCCGACATGCTGATGGGCAACGCGCTCCCCACCTATTCAGAGGTGGGATTCGGGTATGCGGTGGAGAAGGCGTCCTCGACGAGAGGCTGGACCTATCCAGTGTTCGAGGAGCATTGGAACTACGGGTTTCCGCAGGAGATGCGGCACTTCGCGCGCTGCGTTCGGGGCACGGAGACGCCCATCTCGGACGGGGAGACGGGACGCGTCGTGCAGGAGGTCCTTTACGCCGCCTACGCATCGGCAGGACTGGGGCGGAAGATCACGCTGCCATTCCGCCCGACGGGAATTGCCAAGCCCATCGACCTGTGGAAGCAGCCGGCATTGGCGGAGGCAGCGCTCTGAATGCGGCTGGCGGCGGCGGTCGACATTGGCGGGACGAGGACCAAGATCGGGATCGTCGGCGACGGCGGTCACATCAGGGAGCGCGCGACCGTTTCCACTGGCCCGGCCGGAGATCCCCTGCCCCTCGTGTCCGCGATCGCGTCGGCCCTTGGGCCAATGCTCCACGCCCTCGAGGCCAAGCGATCCACGCCGTTAGGCATCGGCGTGTCAGTGGCGGGCTTTCTCGACCCTGATCGCTCGGCGATGGTCGAGAACGCGAACCTCCGCGCATTATGCGGCTTTCCTCTCCGCCGCGCTCTCGAGGAGCGGTTCGCGATGGACTGCCGCCTCGAGGTCGACTCGAACGCGGCGGTCGTCGCCGAGTACCGCTACGGCGCCGGTCAGGGAGTGGGGCGGCTGTTAGGCGTGACGCTCGGGACCGGTTTCGGGGGTGGCGTCATCATCGACGGGGCGCTCGTGCGACACACGGGCGAATGCGCCGGGGACATCGGGCACATCATCCTCGATCCGAAGGGTCCACCCTGCTCCTGTGGCGCGCGCGGCTGCCTGGAAGCGTTGGTCTCGTCCGGCGCCCTATCAGCACGCGCGCGCGGGCGCCCCGTTCGCGATGTGATTGCCAGCGCTCAGTCGGGGGACAAGGACGCCGTCACCGCGCTGGCCGAGACGGGGTGGTGGCTGGGGCTCGGGCTGGCGTCGCTTTCGCCGCTGTTCGCGCCTGAGACGATCGTCGTTGGCGGAGGATTGGCCGCGGCGGGGCCCCTGCTGCTCGAGCCGGCGCGCGCGAGCTATCAGGAGCATGCCGCGCCCGACCACCGGCACCGAGTCCGCATCGTCGGATCCTCATTCCACGGGTGGGAGGGAACGGTCGGTGCGGCCGCTCTCTTCCTTCACCCCGTGGCCTGATACGAACGCCCCCATGGCCCGGACACCGCTGCGCGTCTTCCCGTCGCCGACCGCGCTCGGCGATGCGGTCGCCGAACGGCTGCTCGCGCGAATCGAGCAGGCGCGCCTAACGAAGTCCCGCTTTCTCCTCGGGTGTCCCACCGGGCGCACCCCGCGGCCGGTGTTCGCGGCAATGGCTCGCCGGGTCGCCGAAACGAAGCAGGACCTCAGCCATCTCGTGCTCCTGATGATGGACGAGTACCTCGTACCCGGTGAGGGAACGTTGACGTACGCATCAGCGTCCCATCCCTGGAGCTGCCACTACTTCGCCCGCGTCGAGATCGCGGAGCGATTGAACGCCGGATTGCCGCCTGCGCATCGAGTGGGCGAGGAGTCGATCTGGTTTCCCGATCCCGCCGAGCCTCAGGCGTACGACACACGGATCGCCGACGCCGGCGGAGTCGACCTCTTCCTGCTGGCGTCCGGCGCCAGCGATGGGCACGTGGCCTTCAATCCGCCCGGCAGTCCGCGGGAGAGCCGCACCAGGGTCATCCCGCTCTCGGAGGAGACTCGTCGGGACAACCTCCTGACTTTCCCAGCCTTCGGGACGTTGGCGGCAGTGCCGCGCCACGGGGTAAGCGTGGGTATCGCGACGATCGCCTCGGCGAAGGAAGCGATCATGATCGTCTGGAGCCCGGGGAAGCGGCTAACGCTCGAGCGGATGCTGAGCGCCGAGCGATACGACCCCGACTGGCCGGCGACGGTGATCCACGAGTGCGCCGTCCGGGAGATCGCAGCCGACCCTGAGGCCCTGGGGGAGGGCCCGGCTTCCTGAGGTCAGACCCGGCGAGCCAACTTCCCCCTAACAATTGGGTTGCCCTTCGTTGACAAAAAACATACTTTGGGCACCCTCACCTCTCGGCGCCCCGACGCCGGTCGGACGACGCGCCCCGGGGCAACTACTTCACTGGAGCCTTCCTGATGATGCCTCGTTCTGCCTTCGCTCTGACCTGCGCGCTGCTCGCCGGCATTCTCGTTGGCTGTGATGATGAGGACCCGACGGCACTCGAGCCGCCTGGTCTCGAGGTAAATCCGCCCTTCAGAGGCGTGCCAGAGACCGATACGCTTCGCCTCGTCGCGACGTTCAACGGTGATCCCGTAGCAGTCACATGGGAGAGCTCAGCCCCGACCGTGGCAAGTGTCAACGCGCAGGGGCTGGTGTCCGCCCTCGCCCCCGGATTCGCGGCCATTACCGCCACCGGCCCCAGCGGCGCCAAACGCTCCTCGAGCATCACGGTCGTCGCCGTGCCGGCGTTGGCGCTCGGCGACTCGGTCACAATCGCCGCGAGCACCCCTCGCTTCACCTTCGCGTATCGCAAGATCGTTGTTCCCGCTGGGAAGACGAATCTCACGATCACGATCAGCGGAGGCAGCGGTGACGTCGACATGTTTATCAACCGCAATGGGGTTCCGACAACGGGAACGAACATCTGCGCATCCGAGAACGCCGGAAACACCGAAGTCTGCAACTTCGCCAATCCCGCGGCCGGAACGTATTTCGTCGGTCTTATGACGTGGGACGCATACGCGGGCGCGAGGCTCAAGGCGACCGCTACGCCCTGACCGATTTCAGCAGCTCGGAACGAAGGGCCCTCGCGCGCATACGCGAGGGCCTTTCTTTTCTGCCAAACCCCTCATGAACGCAGCGTCATCAGCCATTCTTGTCGAGGCCTGCGTCGATTCAGTCGAGTCGGCGATCGCCGCCGAACGCGGGGGCGCACACCGCCTGGAGCTGTGTGACGCACTGTTCGACGGTGGCACGACGCCGAGCGCGGGGATGATCGCCGCCGTCAAGGCGGCCGTGCGCATCCCCGTGTTCGTCATCCTTCGTCCTCGCGGCGGCGGGTTCGTGTACTCCGACGCCGAGGCGGATGTCATGCGACGCGATGCCGAGGTGGCGGTGACGCTCGGCGCCGATGGTGTCGTGGTGGGTGCGCTGCAGCCGGACGCCCGTGTCGATCTGCCTCGAACGCGGGCGCTGATCGACGCATCCGGGGGTCTGCCGGTGACCTTTCACCGCGCGTTCGATCTCGTCCGCGACCGATACGAGGCGCTCGACGCCTTGGCGGGCGCCGGCGTCACCCGTGTGCTGACCTCAGGAGGATCACGGACCGCACTCCTGGGCGCCGATGAAATCGGCTCGATCGTCGAGGCGGCGGGATCTCGCCTGATCGTGGTTGCGGGCGGCGGGATTCGAGAGGAGAATGTAGCTGAGGTCGTGCGCCGAAGCGGCGTGCGCGAGATTCACGTTCGCGGAACGAAGCTGCGGCATACGACGCTGTCGCCCGCGAACGATGCGATACTGCTTCGAAAGCTTCTTCCTGACGACGAAGGTGCGTGGGAGGAGACCGACGAGGCCCGTGTGCGGGCGTTCGTGGCGCGGGCGTCGGAGGCGGCCAGATAGATTCACGCGAGGGCTCATGAGCACCGAAGAATTCAAGTTCTTCCTCACGTTCATCGGCACGATGGCGACGATGATCGCCGGGACCAGGATCGTGCTCACGTGGCTACGTCGGCCTCGCGGCACGCCGGCGCTCCCTCCCGAAGTCATCGAGCGTCTGGAGCGCATTGAGCGGGCGGTCGACGTGACGGCGCTCGAGGTCGAGCGGATTGGGGAGGGACAGCGGTTTCTCACGCGCGCGTTGGGTGAGCGTTCAGTGCCCGACCCATCGCGCGTTGAGCCCCCGGGGCGGATCATCACGCCTCACTAACTGTCGCGCTACGAGCCGAACGGCAGAACCACAGAGGCACCGAGGACACCGAGAACTGCCACTGGGCGGTTTCTTCAAAGCATTTGCAGTTGTTGTCCTCTGTGTCCTCGGTGCCTCTGTGGTTCCGCACTAAGGCCCTTGCAAGGAAATCCATAAACCGTGGAGTAATAGCAAATGTGGCGACCCGCTATCCTTCTCATCGCTCTCGCACTGCCTAACGGTCAGTCGCGGGCTCGCGAAGCCGTCGTCGGGCGGTGGGACATCACAATTCAAAAGGGCACGTCGACCGTGCCGTCCTGGCTCGAGATCCGGCCGTCGGGGCGCGCGATGCTCGTCGGACGCATGGTCGGAGAGGTTGGAAGCTCGCGGCCAATCGCGCGCATCGACTTCAACAACGGCGCCATCCGCTTCGCCATTCCTCCGCAGTGGGAGCAAGGCGAAGGCGACCTTTCGTTCACAGGCACGCTGCAGGGCAATCAGCTGTCCGGTTCGGTCACCTACCCGGATGGCAAGCAATTCAGCTGGACCGCGAGGCGCGCGCCTGCGCTGCGACGTACATCGCCGCCGCAGTGGGGCCCGGCTGTCCGCCTGTTCAACGGGACCGACATCTCGGGTTGGCGTGTGATCGGCGGTGAGAATCGCTGGCAGGGCGTCAACGGAGTGCTTCGGAACGGCGGGTCAGGCGGCAACCTCGTCACCGACCGATCCTTCGGCGACTTCAAGCTGCACGTCGAATTCCGCTATCCCAAGGGCAGCAACAGCGGCATCTACCTGCGCGGGCGATACGAGGTCCAGATTGCCGACAGCGTTCCGGCGGAACCGGTGAACGATCTGCTTGGCTCTGTCTACGGATTCCTCTCGCCAAGCGAGATCGCCAACCGGAAGCCTGACGAGTGGCAGTCGTATGACATCACGCTGCTCGGTCGGATGGTCACCATCGTGCTGAACGGAAAGACGGTGATCTCCAATCAGGAAATTCCCGGCATCACCGGTGGGGCGCTCGACAGCGATGAAGGTGCGCCCGGGCCGCTCATGCTCCAGGGCGACCACGGCGTCGTCGAGTATCGCAACATCGTGCTGACGCCGGTGAGAGGCTAAAGGGTGTCGAGGGTGTCGAGGTCGTCGAGGTGATCGAGGAGAGGCAACGACGTTCCCTCGATCACCTCGACGACCTCGACACCCTCGACACCCTCGACACCCTCTGCTACTAGCTGAATCGCGTCGTCCGCCAGAGGGTGAGCCCGGACCCGACGAGGATCGCGAGCATCACTCCGGTGAGCGCGGCCGCCCACTCCCATCGCAGCGCAATGCGCGGGGCCTCGGCGATCGCGGCAAACGCGATGAGGACGGCGGTGGCGAGGGCGACGACCAGCCAATCCACCCACGTTCGCTTGTGTCTCGCCGTGCTGACCTCTTCGCCGGCGGCTCGCGCGCGCGTGTAGGCTGGATCGACACCGTAGCGATCGCTCTCGCGAGCGGCAGCCTCCTGCCACCGCCGATGCTCGCCCTCGCGCACCGACGAGAGGGCGATTACGCCCGCGCCTATCGCCATCACCAGCGACCCCCCGATCACCTGCGTGTACAGCGCGCGCGTTCCGCCAAGCAGCTCCCCGAAGACGAGCACTCCCCAGAGCAAACCCCAGAGCTGATTCGTGTTCGACAGCGGAATGCCGCGCGTGATTCCCGCGTACTTCACGGCATACTGCTGAAACAGGTCGCCAATGACCCAGACGAATCCGCCGAGGAGGAACCAGAACAGCACTTGCCGAGTCGCGGCGAGCTCCTGCCAGAGTGGAGTGACGCCGCCGGTGTACACCACGGCGAGCGTTCCCATCATCCCGAGCTCGCCCAGGGTGAAGAAGGTGATGAATGAGAGCGGGCTCATGCCCGTCAGGTACGCCTTGCGATAGGGGATGTACATCGTGCCCCAGAGCACACCGGCGGCGAGCGCGGCGATCATCCCTCGCAACGCATCGCGCCCCGCGACCTGGCTCGATGACGCGACGGCGAGCGCCGTTGCACCGGCGAACATCAGCAGCGCGCCGCCGAGCACGCCGGCCCACCGCCGCCAGTCTGCCCCCCGCAGCTCCTTGAACAGTACGACCCCCCACAGGATCCCGAGCAGGCTGTTGCTGTTCCAGAGCGGGAACGCGATGCTGAGCCCGACGTCGCGCACGGCGAAGATCGTGAGCGTATTCGCGACCGCCCACAGGCACCCGGCGAGCACGCCCCACACGATGAGGTGCGGCGCCTGACGAAGATCGGCGCCGATGTACGAGGTGCCGTGAATGAGGGCGGGCACGCTCCACCGGGCGAGGAACACGCCGACCACCATGGCGAGCGAGACGACGAAGGGAGACACGCCGGTCGTCACGAGCTTGGTTGGCGCCTCCGCGGCGCCTAACCACGCTCCGGCGGTCAGACCGCAGATCATCCCGAGCCCCTGCAAACGGCGGAGGCGGGATGGGTCGACCGTCGACGCCGCGGGGTGGGTCAATGAATCCAGCGCAGGACGAACAGTCCGCCGATCAGCACCGCGACCGGGATCCAGAACTGAATGTCGCGAAGGACCAGGCTCACCCAGCTGCGCGACCGCGGCACGCGTGGATCGTTGCTCATGGCGGGCAATACTGCACACGGCCGGCGCTGGGACGCAATGACTGCTACGTACAATGACGTAGACCGCCGGGGTCGCCAGCCTTCTAGGTTGTCGGCGTCCTCATGCGGAGGTCACCATGAGAGCGATATCAATGGTCCTGCTCGCGCTGCTGGCGGTTGTCGAAGTGGCGTCGGCGCAGACAGCCCAGGACCTTCCCCGGGGTGCACGAGTAAGGATCACGCCCGCGGACCCATCGCCGGTGATAGTCGGGCAACTGATCGCGGTGAGCGACTCGGCATTGATGGTCCGCCGTCAGCGCGGCGGAGGTGACATCACGATCTCGCGCTCGCTCGTTCAGCGCCTCGAGGTCAGCCGTGGCACCCGTCGCGGCGCAAATGCGGGATGGGGCGCTCTCCTTGGTCTGGCGATCGGCGGCGTGGTCGGATACGCGGCGGGCAACGACAATGGCTACTGGGTCGACAAGCGGGGGGCCGCCGTGCTTGGCGCCGTCACTGGCGTGGTGGGCGGTAGCGTCATCGGACTCCTGGTCGGCAGCTTCGAGCGCTGGGGCGACGCGGCGGTGCCGATGCGCCTCTCCGTCGTGCCGATGAGCGAAGGGTCGCTATCGATCGGAGGGCGAATCGCGTTCTGAGCGGGCGCTTCGCTGGCTCCCATTCAGGGAGCGATCGCGCCCGGCCGGTAGCGGCGTATCGTCTGCGCCTCGATGTCACGCTCGGTAAACGCGACGCGCTTCATCTCGCCGCGGGCGAACATCTCGGCCTGATCGGCGTGGTGCGGCGAGTCCTCGCGTGCGCTCTCGCCGTACGCCAGCACCGAGTACGCGCGCGGCGTATCGGTGAACTCGACGGCGATGACCCAGCCGTCGCCGCCCACGACCGAGCGTTTTCCGTCAGGATCGGTTCTGAAGTTGAGCACGCGGAAGCAGCCGAGCGCTCCGCCGCAGCCGCCGACGGGCACGTCGACGGTCCCGATGCGGACGCGGTGAACATCGCCCCAGGCGACGTCGTACCGCGCGTGACGACGCGTCGTTTCCTCGACCGCCCACGTGAACGCCTCAATGGCGCGCGCGGGATGCTTGAGTCCCCGCGGCGTGGTGGCCGGCGCGTCGACGGACCACGGCTGTGCGTACATCGTGTCGGGGTCGGCTCCTTCGACGTACTTGCGCCACCAGACCTCGAAGAGCACGCCGCCGCGGCTCGTGTGGCCCGCGGTGTTGTCCCACTGGGCAAGGAGCGCAATCGCCTCGCTCACCGGCGGTGTGGGCGACGAAGCGCGGACCGCCGCGACGAGGTCGTTCTTCACGCGATCGGCAAGCAGCATCCGGTACGAATGCTTGAGCGCGACGACGTCTTCGAGGCTCAGCTTCCGCGGCGGGTCGACGAGGGCGAGGCTGAGCTGGCTGCGCAGACGCAGCAGTGGCTCCGGAAAGTTCGCCGGATACCGGGAGCGGTCGAGCACCTGTCGGAGATTGGTGTGATAGGGCGGGTCGTTCTCGTTCCGGACGTAGCCACCTCGCGGATTGAGCAGCTGCGGCAGCGAGTCGAACGGCACATAACGAGTCCACACCTCGTCCATCCCGCGCGCCGGCACCGCGGTCGTGTCGCCCCCGCTGGGGTGCGGCAGCGCCGGAATCGACGCGTTCCACACGTAGAAGATGTTTCCGGCGCGATCGGCGTAGGTGAAATTGGAGTTCACGCGCGCCCGAACGCGCATCGCGTCCTTCCACTCGGCGAGCGATTGCGCTCGCATCATCCGCAGGAACTGCTCGCCCGCGCGGTGTTCGCCTTCGGCGGCGGCACGAAGCACGAACACTTTGCCGCTGTCGCGGTGAATGACCGGCCCGAGCGGCGTTCGCCACACCTCACGAGTCTCGGTGGACACGCCGGGGCCATTCCGGAACGCGACGGTGACGAGCTCCCGCTGCACGGGAAGCGACGTCCCATTGAACACGAAATGGTCCGGGAGCGTCGGATCGACCTCGAGCGCGTAGATCTCATCGAGGTCCGGCGCGTTGTTCGTCGTCGCCCAACCGAGGTGGCGATTGAAGCCACCGATGACACCAAAGGGCCCGCCGATCCGGAAATCACCGTAGAAATCGAGCACGCCCGGCACGGTGACGTGCGCCTCGTAGTATCCCGCGGTCCACGAGAGGTGCGGGTTGCGAAGAAGAATCGCGCGCCCCGATTTCGTGCGGCTGGGCGCGAACGCCCATGCGTTCGATCCCTCCTCGATGGCATCGACGCCTTCATCGGACGGCGGCGCGACGTCGCCTGGTCCGCGTTGCCGGGGCGGCTCGAATCGGGCGAGAAACCGCCGCGCCTGCGCCGGCGACGCCGAGCTCACGTCACGCGCAGCGACGTCGTAGCCGGTGAAGTTGGGCGCGAACCCGGATGGAAACTCATCGGGATGCAGCGCGACGTATCTGTTGACACCCGCCGCAAATCCCTCGTACACGTCGCGCGTCGGTTGATCGATTTGCGCGTACCGCTCGACCGCCAGCGCGTAGTCTCGCTTGGCCGTGTAGTCGCTCTCGATGCTGTCGCGCCCGAACCAACGACCCATCTCGCCGCGCGCCCGGAGAAGCCCGATCGCGACCCGTGCGCCGTGGTCCTCGAGCTGGACGTACGCAAGCGCATAGGCGGCGGCGCGAAGATCCTCGGCCTTGATGTGGGGAACGCCGAATGTCGTGCGCCGAACCTCTACGCGTCGCGCCAGCTCAGGGACATCGTCAGGTACCTGAGCTGGCGCGGCGGGGACCGCGGCGGCCACGAGCGTGGCCGCCAACAGCCAGCTACGCATTCCGGTTCATGCAGAACTGCTCCACGTTCGGGTTGTTCAGCTCGGCCTGCGGAACGGGCATGTTGACATCGCTGCCGTAATTTCCGCCCTTGTGCCAGATGCCGGTCGGAAAGACGGTGTTCTGCGCGCGGCCGTATTGGCGGATGAGTCGGCGAAGATCACCGACACGGGTTCCGGTTCCGAACATCCAGAAGGCACGCTCGCGGAAGAGCAAGCTCACCCGGGCCGAATCAGTGCCGGGGTCAGTCAGCGCTGCGAGGCCCGTGACCGTCGTCCGCGCGGCGTTGAGCGTGTCCAACGCCGCCGCGAAGTTCCCAGCGCGGAGCGACGCCTCGGCGCGAATCATCCGTGCCTCAACGCCAGTGATAATGGCCACGGGACTGTCGATGTTCGGCCATTTTCTCTGGACGTGTATGGGCGACGACAGGTCGTCCTTTATCGCCTGCGTGATGCACCCGGTCGTACCACCGACGCACACCGGAAGTCGTGGATCCCCGGCGGTGGCGAAGTTGATGCCGTTGCCACCCTCGGCACTCCCGACACTGTAACGGCGCGCCAGGTTGTTGTATTGCCAGACACCATTGATGCTCGTCGTCGCGCTGTGGACGTTGTTGTGCGCGAAGTTCGCAGGGACACCCGCCACCGCGGTCGCCGCCTCGGCCGGACGATTCAGGTTCAGCAGGATGCGCCCCTTGATCACTTGCAGCGACCGCTGCACGCGCAGCGATGTCGTGTCCGTTCCAAAGGTCAACGCGAGCCCGTCGTTCGCGTGCTCGAGGGCGCGCTCGAACGTTTCCACCACCGTGATTGGGGATCCGTACACCTCCCGACCGTCGACGACATCGCTGAACACCAGACCGTCGCAATAATGCTCGGCCAGGATGTTCGCCACGTACGCCTGAATGAGATGCATCTCGCCAACCTGCCATGCGGGAGCGTTGGGAACCCATTCCGCGAGCAGCTCGACCGCGAGCTCGGCGTTGAACCGTGCACGGTGGAGGATGCGGTTGGCGACCGTCAGAAAGGTGTTTTCCGGGGTAATGACACGCTGGTCGATCTCCTGACGCGCAATGAACGAGTCGCCATTGATCCATTCATCAGCGAACAATCCACCGAGCAGAAACAGGCTCGACGTATCGGCTCCGGTGGGCGGTGCTCCACTGGTGGCCATCTTGAATCGAGATATTGCGCCGAGTCGTACCGCGTTGGCTCCCGCCGCCGACTGCACGTCGTCCGGATTGATGATGTCCGGGTCCGTGATCGTCAGAAAGTCATCCGGCGAGCAGCTCGCCAGTGGGAGGGCCCCCGCGGCGACGACCGTGAATGACGCCACCGCCGCCGAGCGACGCAGTCGCGTGAGAATCGAACGTGTCCTCGTGTATGAAATCATCGGATCGGTGTCCTAGAAGCCGAGGTTGAGGCGGAACGACAGGTACGTGGGCGGGCCGAATGCCTGGAACGAGGACGGGGCATCGCCGGTGGTTCCGAACGCTTCCGGATCGACGCCCGTGTACTCGGTCCAGAGCATTCCCAGGTTGCGGGCCGCGACCGTGGCGCTGATGCTCCTGCCGCGGAACAGGCGGGAGGCCAATTGCTCTGAGGGAGTGAACGTGAGCGCGAGCTCGCGGAAGCGGAGGAAGTCGCCCTTCTCGAAGAATCCCGCGACCGACCGGCTCGGGTCCTCTCGCACCATCACCGTCCGCGCCTGCTCGAACAGCGAGGCATTGCGAGAGACGAGGCCCGCGCAGTTGAACCGGCTGGCGCAGCGGATGCGCTCGCTGTTGTTGTAGACCAGGTGCCCACCCTTGTAATCCATCATCGCGGAGAGCCGCAGCCGACGGTTCAGGAAGCTGAGTGAATTGGTGAAGGCGGCTTCGCGACGGGGGGATGAGTAGCCGTGGAATTGGACGTCGGCACTCACCTGGATCTCGCTGGCCGCAATGATGCCATCGCGGTTGGCGTCGTTATAGCTGACCAGGCGCCGCGACCACCATCCATTGAGCGGATACCCCTCGACCTGCCGGAGGGTGCTGCTGGTAATGACCGGTGGCACGCCGCCGAGGCTGACGAGCTTGTTGCTGTTCGTCGACCCCGTGACCGTCAGGTTCCACCCGAACTGATCGAGATCGAGAATCTGGGCGTCGATCATCGCCTCCCACCCGGAGTTGCGTACTTCTCCCAGGTTTTCGAAGCGTGTCGTGGCGCCCGTCCCGATGGACGGCGGAAGCGTACGGCTGACGAGCGCATCCTTGGAAATCTTTCGGTAGTAGGTGATCTCCGTGTTCAACCGGCTGTTGAAGAAGCTGGCGTCGAACCCGCCCTCCCACTCATTGGATCGTTCCGGTTTGAGGTCGCGGTTGCCTAACGTGCTGTAGGCGACACCCGTGACTTCGCCGCTCTCGCCGATCGTGCGGGTGCTGGTGTAGAACTGCACCGCGTCGGTGGTCCCGGGCTGCACGCCCGACGCCCCGTACGCGGTGCGGAACCGGAACTGGTCGAGCCACCCGATCGCCGGGAAAAACGGCTCGTCCGACAGGATCCACGACACCGAGAACTTGGGGTAGAACACCGTCTTGAAGTCGGCACCGAAGGCGCTGTTGCGATCCGAGCGGATCGCGCCGGTCACGAACAGGCGGTCGCGGAATGCCATGCGCTGCTCGATAAAGGCTCCGACCGTCCGGCTCTCGGTGGTGGCTTCATCGGCGCGGATGACGCTTCCCGTGCCCACCGTCGTGGCGCCAGGTGGCAGCTGTTCGCCGCGCGCGCCATTGCGATTGAACGCGTTTCGGGTGACCTGAAGGCCGGCCGTCGTCTGGGATTCGAGGGCGGTGGTCAGCTGGCGAGTGGCCGTTGCGCCCGCGTCCAGCGTGTACAGGAAGTAGTTGGTCCGATTGTCTTCCTTGAAGCCCGCGCGGTCGGTGGTGTTCGTGCACTCGCTGAAGCGACACAGTTGCAGATCAACGCGATTGATGTAGTCGACGCCGAAATTGCTGCGCACGGCCAACCACTCGCGCGGGCGCCAGTTCGCCGAGACGGAGCTGATGAGGCGCTCGATGTTCTGCTCGGTCACGGCCTCGTAGACGTCGCGCGGGGTAAACTCGCGCCAGCCATAGAGGGTGTCCCCCGCGGCGTTCACGTTGTACTTGAAGCCCGGTCCTCCGTACGTGTTCGCCGCAATGCCGGGGGTGCCCGAGTCATCGCTCATCGGCAACCGGATGTCGAGCGACGTGTATCCGGCGTGCACGGCAAGGTCGAGGTTGTCGCGGGGGGCGAAGCTGATGTTGGCGCGACCCGTGATGCGCCGCAAATGGTTGGGATCCTGTTGCTCGTCCCGGAGCGACAGTCCGCGCGCGGCCAGATACCGCTCCTCGAACTTCGGCAGCTTGGTCACACCATCCTCATCCTCCCACTCGCCGTGCACGAAGTAACGGACGGCCTCGGAGCCGCCGGCCAGCTGCAAGCCGTGTTGCTGGCGATAGCCGACTCCGTACGGCGTCGTCTCGTCGTCCTCGTGCAGGTTGAAGCTGGTGACGCTGTCCTGCGTGCACGCCGCCGTCAGCACCTGGCTCAGGAAGCACTGAACCGTGTTCGCGGGCGTCGAGTTCGTCGTGCCAGTCGTACCGGTACGCCACGCGCGATAGGCCGTGGGGTAATCGTTGCGATCGGTAATGGCCGTCTGCTCGGTGTAGTACGTCCACTGCGGGCGACCCGCGACCCCACGCTTGGTGCGAATCACCACGACGCCGTTCGCGGCGTCGGTGCCGTAGAGCGTTGCCGCCGAGGGACCTTTGACGATCTCGATCGATTCGATCTCTTCCGGGTTGATGTCGCCGACGCGACTCACCGTCGTCCCGCCCACGCTCACCGACGAGGCGCCGGTGGTGCCTTCGACGCGGATTCCGTCGATGACGTAGATCGGATTGTTGGTGAGCGAGAGCGAGCTCGTCCCGCGGATCCGGATGCGGATGCCCGCGCCCGTCTGTACGCCGGGAGTCACGGTGACTCCGGAGACGCGTGAGGCGAGGAGATCGCCGATGTTCGTGATGGGCTTCTCCTCCGTGAGCTTCGCCGCGTCGACGTTTCCAATCGAGTTACCGAGCTCGACGCGCCGCTGCTCGCCGGTGGCCGTCGTGACGACCGGAGCCAGCGAGATCGGGGCAACGGTCATCACGAAGTCCGCGGTGGTCGGTTGTCCCGCGGCAACGGTCACTGACTGTTTCCGCTCGGCGTAGCCCACCCGCAGCACACGCAACTCGACGATGCCGGGGCGAACACCGCGGATGGTGTAGCGCCCCTCGCTGTTGGTTCCGGCACCAATCGCCGTTCCGACCACGCTGATCTGCGCGGCCGCGATAGGCTCGCTCGTCGACGCGTCAGTGACGCGGCCGGTGATGGTCCCCTGCTGTTCCTGGGCGCCAGCGATGCCGCTGGCGAACATCCCCAACGATGCGGTCAACCCGACCGCGCGAATCAGACTGCGCGTACTCATGAGCACCTCGTGGCGAGAACGGGCGAGCTGCTGTACGCCTCCACTGACGGGGAATCGCACCGTCGGGAGGCCTTCCGGGAGACCTGCGCGGATGAGCGCGCCGGTGCTGCTAAGCTACGGGCTGGCGCGTGGGCCGCAACTCTCCGTCGGCCGGGACCCGCGGGGAGCGGGCGAGCGCCGCTTCCGGGTAGGTTGGGCCTTTCCGAAATCCACCGGATCACGCATTTTCTTGCGCCGGGCGCAACGGTGCGCCCTCCGTTCGCTGAAGCTGCCTGACGAGTCGCACGGGCATTCCGCTCGCCCGACGGCTCCCCGCCGAGATTCCCACCATGGCGCTCAACCGCCGAGCGACGACGCTCTGCCGCGGGTTGGTGCTCGTTGGTCTGACGTCGATGTGTCCGTGGCCCGCTCTGGCGCAGAGGCGGGTCGAGGTGACGCTCACCGCCGCGCCCACCCGGCTGTCGCTCGTGCCGGGCGCGCCGACGGAAATCTTTGCCTACAACGGGCAATTTCCCGGGCCCACGCTGGAGTTTCGGGAAGGTGACCGGGTGACGGTGCACTTCCGAAACGCCCTCCCGGAACCGACCACCATTCATTGGCACGGGCTGCACCTCCCGTTCACGTCCGATGGCAGCCCGTTCCACCCAGTCGCGCCCGGGGAGACGTACGACTACGTCTTCACCATCCGGCCCGGAACCGCAGGGACGTACTGGTATCATCCACACCCGCACCATCGGACCGGCTATCAGATAGCGAAGGGACTCTACGGTGCCGTCATCGTCCGGGCATCCGATGATCCGCTGCGGGGGATTCCCGAAAAGCTGATCGTCATCTCCGACAACCGGTTCGGGGCCGACAACTCGATCGATCTGCCCGCGTCGCTCTCGCCAGCGGGAATCGTCGACCGCGAAAATGGGCGCGAGGGCGACATTGTCTTCGTGAACGGCAAGGTGATGCCGACGATCAGCATTCGCGCGGGAGAGGTGCAGCGGTGGCGGGTGATCAACGCGTCGGCCGCACGCGTGTACAGGCTTTCACTTCCCGGCCACAAGCTGCTGCACGTTGGCAGCGATGGCGGGCTCTTCGAGCGGGCGGTGGAAGTCGATGAGATCGTGGTCGCGAACGCCGAGCGGGTGGAGCTCCTCGTGAGGGGAATGGGAGCGCCGGGCGAGCGGACTGCGCTCCAGGCGCTCCCCTACGATCGCTACATCCCGCAGACGCGCCCGCACACGTGGAATCGCACGCGCGAGCTGCTCACCGTGCAGTACACGAAACGGCGACCGATCACCGTCGCACCGCTGCCGGACGTGCTACGTCCCGTTCCGGCGCTGGACACCACGCAGTCGAGCGCTACGCGTCTCATGGTGCTCACGCAGGGGATGATCAACGGTCAGATGATGGACCACAGTCGCGTGGACGTGGCCGCAAAGCTGGGCGCCACCGAGATCTGGGAGATCGAGAATCTCGTCGGCATGGACCATCCGTTTCACCTGCACGGATTCCAGTTCCAGGTCCTCGATCGCAATGGCGCGCCCGAGCCGTTCCGTGCGTGGAAGGATGTGGTGAACGTGCCCAAGCACGGCTCGGCGCGCTTCATCGTCCGCTACGCGAACTTCCCGGGCAAGTGGATGTTCCACTGCCACATCCTGGACCACGAGGATCACGGCATGATGGGGATTCTCGAAGTGACCGAAGAGCGAAACGCCGACGCCAGGAGCACGAAGCGCCCGAAATGAAGGGGAGATGCCTCATCACTGACGCAAGGAGGATCCCGTGGGATCGCTACGCTCACTGAGCAGGTCAGCACCGCTATTGCTGGGTCTCGTCGTCGTCGCCGCCCTCGTTGGCTCTGTATTCGCGAGCTTTGGAGCCGACGATGCGTCAGCAACCCTGGCGGCCGACGAGCAGGTCCTCCGTGGCCGGGCCCTGGTGATCGGCCACGCGTGCGGAGATTGCCATGGCGGCTTCTCGAATCCGAATACGGATGGCTGGCTTGTCGGAGTGCGAGACACCGCGCAGGAGTTCAAGATCGGGCCATTCAAGACACGGCCGCGCAATCTGACACCCGACAACATGACGGGTCTCGGGCGGTTCAGTGAGCGCCAGATCTTCAACGCACTGCGCTACGGCTTGCGCCCTGGTGAGACGCCGGACGTCACGATCACGTCGACGACGCCAGGTCAGGGCAACTTCCCGGCGCATCCAAAGTACCTCGCCATCCCCATGCCGTGGCCGGCGTTTCGGCACATGTCCGACCAGGAGCTGCGTGACATCGCCGCATATCTCAAACGCGGCGTGAAACCGGTGAGCAACCGCGTGGCCGACAGCGAAGGGCCGCCAGACTTCTGGGCGAGCGAGTACACGGTGGAGAAAATTGGCCCCTACCCCGCGGCTCCCTTCCCGACCGCGCGCGAGCGGGCTGGTCCCTAACGAGGCGCTCTCGCGCAGCTTCGGCAGGACGGCATGTCATGAGAATCCCTGGACTTGCGCTGGCGGCCGTGGCGGCCGTGGGGATGATGACGCTCTGCGCGGACGCGCGCGCCCAGCGCCGGCCGCCGAACATCGTCATTATCGTCGCGGACGACATGGGGTACGGTGACGTCGGTGCCTACGGCGGAATCGACATCCCGACCCCCAACATTGACGCGCTCGCACGAGGCGGGGTCCGCTTCACCGATGCGTACGTAAGCGCACCGGTGTGCAGTCCAACCCGCGCGGGGCTCATGACCGGGCGATACCAGCAGCGCTTCGGCCACGAATTCAACGTCGGCCTCAGCGCGATCGGCAGTGACCTGGGCTTGAGTCTCGAGGAGCGCACGATCGCGGACTATCTCAAGGGCGCGGGATATCGCACCGCGCTGTTCGGGAAGTGGCATCTCGGGTTCGCCCCGCGGCTCCACCCCATGGAGAGAGGATTCGACGAGTTCTTTGGCTTTCTCGCCGGCGCGCATTCATACATGAGTCCGCAGGCGGCGGGTCCCAACCCGGTGTACGATGGACGCGCGCGCGCGTCGGAGATGCAGTATCTGACGGACGAGCTCGCCACCCGCGCCGTGGAGTTCATTCATCGGAACCGCGCACAACCCTTCCTGCTTTACCTGGCATTCAATGCCGTGCACGTGCCGCTCGAGGTCACGGAGAAGTACGTCGCGCGCTTCGCCGGGATCACCGACCCGCAGCGGCGCACGTACGCCGCAATGCTGTCAGCCATGGACGAGGGCATCGGTCGCACACTTGGCGCGCTTCAGAAGGAGCAGCTCGACGATCACACGATGATCTTTTTCTTCAGTGACAACGGCGGCCCGACGACCGCGGGAGGCATCAACGGCTCGCGCAACACACCCCTCAGGGGCTCGAAAGGGGAGACGTTGGAGGGCGGGATCCGCGTTCCGTTCATCGTTCGATGGAAGGGTCGTTTGAACGAGGGGACAACGGACGCTCGGCCGGTCATGCAGATCGATGTGTTGCCGACGGCGCTGGCGGCAGCCGGCGTGAAACCATTGCCGGAGCGACGGCTGGATGGCGTAAACCTTCTTCCCTTCCTCACCGGCGACCGTGCCGGATCGCCCCACGATGCACTCTACTGGCGCTACGGTGGGTCGATGGCGATTCGCAAAGGAGACTGGAAGCTGGTGAAGGTCGGTGCGCGCAGCGCACAGACCGATTCCGCCGTCGTGACTGACCTGACCGGAGCGGCCCTCTTCAATCTGAAGGACGACATTGCTGAGGCCACGGACCTTGCGGGCAGGTACCCGGACAAGGTCAGGGAGCTCGCGGCCGATTGGACGCGGTGGACGACCGAGCTGGCGATGCCGCACTGGCCGCCTCCGCGTCCGCGCGGTCCACCCGAGCCCGGCTCCTAGGAGGCAGGATGACGCTCCCCAGCTTCGCTCGCTCCGCCCTCCGCCTAACGTTTCTTCTCGCGGCTGTGGTCGCCTGTGGAACGGCCGCGGATGACACGTCCTCACAGAGCTCTCCAGGTGGAGCGACGACGGCCGAGCTCAACGTCAACAACGTCCCCGAGGATCTCCGGCATTTGGTGCCGCTCGCCGAGCGCTGGGGCATTGGCGATGATGTCGACCGGAACGCGGCCGTAGATCGCGCGACCCCGGCCGAACGCGCCGAGCTGGAGCGCGCGATCGCTCCCGCCGATACTCGAATCACGGCATGGCTCGATTCATTTCGCCAGCAGCCGATGACCGACGAGGCAGCCGCGTTCATGTACATGCAGCTCGCGCTCGAGGAGATGCGCGCGGGCACGCCTTGAGCGGAAGGATGCGCGCGGTGGCGATCCTCGCGATCGTCGCCGCGACAGGGTGTTCAGCCGACAGTGCGCGCCGCGCATCGGCCTCCATTCTCTTCCTCAGTGATTTCGGGATCAGAGACGGCGCCGTAGCGGCGTGCAAAGGGGTGATGCTGAGCATCGCTCCCGGCGCTCCGGTGGTCGACCTCACGCACGACGTTCCGCCCTACGACATCGAGATCGCGGGCGAAGTGCTCGAGCAGGCGCTCCCCTTCTACCCGCCGGGCACGGTGGCCGTCGCGGTCGTCGACCCGGGCGTCGGCAGCGAGCGCAAGCCCATCGCGGTCCTGACCAGGCGCGGGCACCTGCTCGTTGGCCCCGATAACGGCCTGTTCACGCTCGTTATGCAGACGGAAGGAGTCGAGCGGGCCGTCGAGCTGCGCGACACGCGGTATTTCCGTGCCGAGCAGACGTCGTTCACCTTCCATGGCCGAGACATCTTCGCGCCGGTCGCGGCGCACCTCGCCGCCGGCACACCGCTCGATTCCCTCGGGCCTCCGATCACGCCGGTGATGCTCGACGTGCGGCCCGCGCGGCTCGGCGGAGGGCGCATTGAGGGGACGGTCCGGTACGTCGAGGACCCGTACGGCAACGTGGTGACCGACATTCGACCGGCATTGCTCGATTCGCTCCAGGCACACCTCGGAGACTCGCTGGAAGTGCGCGTCGGCTCTCGCGCCGTGCGGCTGCCCTGGCGCAGCACGTTCAGCGACGTGCCGCGTGGTCAGGCCCTTGCCGTGATGCACTCACGAGGCGTGCTCTCGTTCTCCGTCAACCAGGGCAATTTCGCCTCGAGGTTCGGCGTGAAGCGGAAGGACCCGGTCTCGGTCCGCCGCCTCCCGTAGCCAAGCCCGCCATGTCACTGTTGATGCGACGCGAGTTCATCGCCGTGGCGTAACGCGGCCGGGCCCGCCTATCGAGCGCCCTTCTTCGCAATGCACTCGATCTCCACGGCGATCCCACCCGGAAGCGCGCCAGCCTGGATCGTGGTGCGCGCCGGAAACGGCGCCGAGAAGAACGTCGCGTACACTTCGTTCATCGCGGCGAAATCGTTGATGTCGCGAAGATACACGTTGCACTTCACGACGTGATCGAGTGAGGAGCCTGCAGCCTGGAGAATCGCCTGCAAATTCTCAAAGGTCCGCTTCGTCTCCGACCGCACGTCACCAAGCTCCAGCATCCCGGTCTTTGGATTGATGCATCCCTGCCCGGCAACGAAAATGAAATCTCCCTCGACGACGGCCTGCGAATACGGACCAACCGGCTTTGGGGCTTTCTCCGTCACGATCGCGTTTCTCACGGGCTCCTCTTAGTCGTTTCCAAAGGTGAAGAGCGGGAAATCCAGGGGCACTCTCCTAGGGCAAGTCATCACACAGGGAATAATCTGCTGACACCCAGGTGACGTCAGCTACACCCTTGTAACTCGGAGGGACACCGTGAAGCCCAACTATTCGGGCGACTACGTCCTGAACCGACAAGCGAGCGCGCTCAGCGCCAGCGCTGCGGCGATCGAGACCGCCGTGCTCCGCATCGAGCACGATGAGCCGCGATTTCGCTGCTCGGCAAGGTTCGCCAGCGCCGCTGACGCGGTCGAGTTCAGCTTCGAGCGCCTCACGGATGGCCATGAGAGCGTGGTGAGCGCGCACGACAGTTCCCGCTGCTACTGGGAGCAAGAGGCGCTCGTCACCGAGAACCGGATGGGTTCGCCGGAGGCCGCCGTGGTCATGACGTGGCGCTACCAGCTCACCGACGGGGGGCGCCGACTACGGGCTACGGAGCGGATTCGCGGAGCCGGACGCGACCAGGACAACGTGTGGGAATTCGACCGCCGGTAAGCGCGTAGTACTCGTTGTGGCCGATACCTTGACGTTCGACAACAGCCGCCGTATTGTCGAATGACAAGGTATCGCGAGCGGCGACCACAGGAGAAGATCATGACATCCATCGTTGCGCGGGTCTGCGGGGTGCTGGTGCTTTCCGGAATCCCCTCCGGTCAGGCGGCGGCCCAGTCGGAACCCATGTCGGTGGCAGTTGCGCCGTTCCGCTCCGTCGAGCTGCGGCACGGCGGCAAGGTGTTCCTTCGGTATGGGTCGACCCAGCGCGTGACCTTCCTCAGAGGCAGCCCCGAGCACACGCAGGTCACCGTCGCGTCGGGAGGCGAGCTGGTGATCGACAAATGCAAGAGCAAGTGCGGCCGAGGGTACGACATTGAGATCGAGATTCTCACTCCGGAGGTCGCGCGCGTCTCCGTCGCTCAAGGAGGAATGATCCAGAGCCGGGGCGGCTTCCCGCGTCAGGCGGAGATTCGCGTCGACGTCGACAATGGCGGCGGTGTCGACATCCGGTCGATGTCGGTAGGGAGCGTCACCGCCTCGGTGCTGAGTGGCGGCAGGATTTTCGTGAGGCCGTTCACCGCGTTGGTCGCCAGCGTCGTGGAGGGTGGGAACATCACGTATTGGGGCGATGCGCGCGTCACGCAATCGATCGAGCACGGGGGCGTGATCGAGAGAGGAGACCCATCCGATGCTGACCGACCCCTCTGGGAATTGAGCCCCGCGACTGCTCCCGTCCCCCCGGTCCCGCCGCTGCCTCCGAGCAACGCGCGCCGATACCTTTGGCTTCGATAGCCACACCTCACACCAACCCATCACTTCGGGCGCCAACATGCCAGCAAGCAACGCCATCCCACGCAGCAGGCGCATCTCGATCACGATCGCCTGGATCGCAACGCTCGCACTCCCCACCATGGTGCCCGCACAGTCCGCGGCCGACAGCGCGGCGATCCGAGCCCCTGCGCTCGATTACATCGAGGGCTGGTACACCGGGAACGCCGAGCGCATGGAGCGCGCGGTTCACCCGGATCTGGCGAAGCGAATCATGAATACCGACCAGCGCGGACGCCGCGTGCTCGGGCACCAGAGCGCGATGACGCTCGTCGTCAATACGCGTGGCGGCGGTGGGAAGGACACGCCGGTCGCCGAGCAACGCAAGGACGTTCGCATCCTCGACATCTTCGGCAACACGGCCAGCGTGCGGGTCGACGCCGACAGCTGGGTCGATTACCTGCACGTCGCCCGGTGGAACGACCGGTGGGTCATCGTCAACGTGCTCTGGGAGCTTCGGCCGCGGTAGCTCGGCCCGCTACGGCGCAGCAGGCGGTCCGAACCAGGTGGTGAGCGCGTCGACGAGCCCCACCTGGGCCAGGTCTCCCACCCAGGCCACGTATCCGTCGGGTCGAACCAACACGGCGGTGGGAGGCGTGACCGCCCCGAGGGCCGGAAGCTCCCACGGCCCATCGTATTTCGCGTCGACCATTTGAACGCGATCACGCCACGGAGTGATGTCGAAGACGCCTGGCGCACCGAGGTTGAGCAGCACCGGTCGGGCATCGTGCAGCAGGGTGAAGACCCGCCGCGGCCCGTTAGGCGTGCCGAGGTCGAGGTCGGGCATGCGTCGGCCCAGCAGCGGGTGTCCCTCGCCGAGCTCGTACCGAATGTCCAGACCGGACATCATCGCGGCGAATCGCTTACGCGGCTCGTCCATGCTCAGCAGCTCGGACACGGTGTCGCGCAACGCCTCGACGCGATCGTCGACGCGCATGAGCGCGACTTGCGCCATCGTGTTGCGCAGCACGCGTGCAGCGATCGGATGGCGCTCGGCGTGGTAGGTATCCAGGAGGCGTTCGGGCGATATTCCTTTGACGACCTGCGCCAGCTTCCATCCCAGGTTCACCGCATCCTGCACGCCCGTGTTGAGGCCCTGTCCACCGACCGGGGAATGCACGTGCGCCGCGTCGCCGGCCAGCAGCACCCGTCCCTGGCGGTAGGTCGCTGCCTGACGAGTCATGTCGGTGAACCGGGAGATGAAGGTGGGACTGTGGATCCCGTAATCAGTGCCGTAAACCGCGATGAGACCCTCGCTGAGATCGCGCAGGGTGGGCTCGCTCGTGCGTCCGACGTGCGACTCGGTCAGCATGACGCCAACCGTCCCCCCTGGCTTGTAGACCACCTGGCCGTCTTTGATCTCGTACTCGACCTTGCCGAGGGCGTGCATGCCCGAGGGAGTGCGGCGGATGCCCAATTCCGGCTCCTCCGTCATCTCGACCTGGGCGATCAGGCTGCTGGTCGTCGGATCCCACCCCGGGAAGTCGATGCCGGCTGCCTTCCGGATCAGACTGCGTCCTCCGTCGCACCCGACGAGATACTGCGCTCGTAGCGACCGGCCGTCGGACCGCTGGACATTGACGCCGGTGTCGTCCTGCGTGAAGCCTGTGACTTCACTGGCGTAATAGATCGGCACCGCCAGCTCGCCGACCCAGCCGGCCAGGATGCGCTCGATGTGGTTCTGCCACAGCCCGAGCCCGTAATTGTGTCGGGTGGGGAAGTCGCTGATGTCCAAACGGACGCTGGCGAACCCCGCAACCTGAGCCACCTGTCCCTCCGAGAGGAACCGATCCGCGATGCCGCGTTGATCGAGGACCTCGATGGTGCGTGAGTGCAGGCCGCCCGCGCGCGAGCCGGCGAGGTGCTGGCTTGGGCGCCGCTCGACAATCGCGACGTCGACCCGCGCCAACGCCAGCTCGCCTGCCAGCATCAGCCCTGTCGGACCTCCGCCGGCGATCACCACTGCATGCTCGATCATCGCCACCCCTCTCCGTAGGTTCTGGCTTCGGCCGATTGTTTCGGCCGACGATTCTGCGACACGACCTGGGCCTTGCCGCAAGTCCCCGGGTGCCTTATATGCTCGAAGTGGCCAGGAGGGAGAGCTCTCTCCCGGCGATCACGCCCCCGGTGGCATTGACGGTTCGATCCGAGCCCGCGCGCCCCGCTGAGTTCTGCCGAACGCATCACCCACGCAGACTCCCGCGATCACCGGCACCCACAGACCTCTCGAAACTTTGCGCGGACGCCCTCGTATGGCCTTCCCATAGGGCCGACTTCAAGCCTGCCGCGTCGGTGAACGGCTTCATTGGCGTGGCGGCCTCCGCGCAGCCTCGAGGGGACCATGACGCGCACCACGAACGCCCGAATCGCCGGTTCGACGTTTCTCGTCTACATCGCGGCTGGCATCACCAGCATGGTGCTGTTTCGCCAGGCGACCCGCGGAGATGCCATCGCAGAAAAGCTCGCGAGCATCGGGGGACACGAGACCACCGTGGGCATCGTGGTCCTGCTCGGATTCGTTCAGGCTTTCTCGGCACTCGTGCTGGGCGTCACGCTGTGGGCGATCACGCGTGACGAGGACAACGACCTGGCAATGCTTGGTCTCACCTGTCGCGTCGGCGAGGGGATCATTGGCGGCCTTTCCATCCCCGGCATCCTCACCGTGTTCTCGCTGGCGACGTCGACGGGAGCGGACGCATCCGCGACGGCGGCAGCGCACACCCTTGCTGGCTACCTGCTGAGGGACGATGTCGCCCTCCCCGCGACTTTCTTCGCCGTGGGGAGCACGCTGTTCTCGTGGCTTCTTCTGCGGGGACGAATGATCCCAATCCCTCTCGCATGGCTCGGCGTTGGCGCATTGGTGCTGCTGGTGGTTTGTCTGCCGGTCATCTACGCCGGATTCCTCCACGGCCCGATCGCGATGCTGATGTGGCTGCCGATGCTGGTGTTCGAGGTTGCGCTCGCGCTTTGGCTGCTCACGAAGGGCGTTGCGGGGAGGATGCCAGCATGAGTGCACCCGTTGCGATGAAAGGGATTGCCGAGCTCTCGCCCCGAACCATGGCCCGAATCACGGGCGTGTTCTACCTGCTCACGATCGTGGGAGGCATCGTCGCCCAGTTGTTCATCAGCGAACGGCTCGTGGTAGCGGGCGACGCCGCCGCCACCGCGGCCAACATCACGACGCAGAGGCCGCTCTTCCAGCTCGGGTTCACCATCTACCTCGTCGAGATGGCCGCCCAGATCGCAATGACGGTGCTCTTCTACTACCTGCTCAAGCCGGTCAGCAGAAGCGCTTCCCTCCTCGCGGCGGTCTTCAGTCTCGTCGGTTGCACGATCAAGACGCTCAGTCGGCTTTTCTACTTCGCGCCGCTGCTCGTCCTCGGCGGTAACTCACAGGCCCTGAGCGCATTCAATGCCGACCAGCTGAATGCCCTCGCGCTCGTATTCCTGCGGGTGAACGATCAGGCCGCCGGAATGGCGCTCGCGTTTTTCGGATTCTATGGAATCGTGAAGGGATACCTCGTCTTCAAATCGACCTTTCTGCCTCGCTTCCTCGGTGTCCTGACGTTGATCGGAAGCGTGGGTTGGCTGACGTTTCTGTCGCCCCCGCTGGGCATGCGACTGTTCCCTGTCGTTGCCGGAGTTGGCTTCCTGGGCGCGATAGCCACTATCCTCTGGCTTCTCATCGCCGGCGTGAACGAGCAACGGTGGAGGGAGCGCGCCAGCCTCGCCGCCGCTTCCATCTGGAGGTAAGCCGGCGCGCCTGAGACGAAGTGGCCGTCCGACGGGATGAGCAGTGCTTGCCTCGCCCCGCTCGCCGGTCAGATTCTTTCGGGATGTCTCCTCCTGCCGCACCGGGCCGCCGCTCGCTCCGGTGGCTACTCGGCTTCGCCATCTGGACCGTGCTCGGGCTGCTCTCGGCGGCCCAGACGTCCATCTACTTCATGCGCGACGGTCGTCCCGTACCGTGGTCGCAGGTGGTGATCGACCGCCTCGCCGACTGGTACACGTGCGCGATCTTTACCCCGTTGTTCTTCTGGGTCGTGCGCGCGATCCCGTGGGAGCGCGCTCGCTGGTGGCGCTCGGTGGGCGTGCAGATGGTCGTCGCGCTCGCGTGTGTCCCGATCAAGTACTTCATGTACGCGGCGATCGTCGGGTGGCTCATCCCCGACTACCGCAGCGCCGTCGTCGGCAACCTGATCGTCGGCAACATCGTCACCGAGTTCATGGCATTCGCCGCCATGTTCGCGGTCATCCATGCCGTCGAGTTCAACCACCGCGCCATGGAGGACACCGCGCGCGCCGCACGCCTCGAGACCCGGCTGGCCGAAGCGCGCCTCGAGACACTGACGGCGCAGCTACAGCCGCACTTCCTGTTCAATACGCTGCACGCCATCTCGACGCTCATGCACCGCGACGTCGAAGCGGCCGACACCATGCTCGCGCGCCTCGGCGATCTGCTGCGCCGTACGCTGGACGGTCGCGACCGCCCCGAGGTTCCGCTGGCCGAGGAACTGGAGCTGCTGGACGCGTACCTCGACATCGCGCGGGTGCGATTCGAGGACCGTCTCACGCTCGACGTGCGGATCGCGACCGAGACAAATGGCGCGCTCGTGCCGCGGTTCGTGCTCCAGCCGCTGGTCGAGAACGCGCTGCAGCACGGCATCGGATCCCGTCAGGGGTGTGGCCGCGTGACGATTCAGGCCAGGCGAGACGGCGAGCGTCTCCACCTGTCAGTCTCGGACGACGGTCCTGGCGCCGCCCTTCAGGGCAACGGCTTTCCGCGCGAGGGGATCGGCCTAACGAATACGCGGGAGCGGCTGCGCGAGCGGTACGGCGCGGATCACTCGCTCCAGCTCACCAATGGCGAGGAGGGCGGGTTGCTCGTCGCCGTCGACATCCCCTTCCGCACAGCCGCCGCCTGAGATGCTGCGCGTCGCACTGGTCGACGACGAGCCCCTGGGACGCGAACGAATCCGTGCGCTGGTGGCCGACGAGGCCGACGTCACGCTCGTCGGCGAGTACTGCACAGGCGAGGAAGCGCTGACGGGAATCCTCGAATCGGCGCCGCAGGTGCTCTTCCTCGACGTCCAGATGCCCGAGATGGACGGGTTCAGTCTCGTGCAGCTGCTCGAATCCCGGCTCACTCCCGAGGAGCGGCCCTTCATCGTCGTGGTGACGGCCTACGATGGGTACGCGCTCCGCGCGTTCGACGTGAGCGCGGTCGACTACCTCCTCAAGCCATTCGATCGCGCGCGGTTCCGCGCAGCGCTGGCGCGCGCGCGCGCCCGCGTCAGCGAGCGTCCGCGACCCGAGGCGCGATTCGTCGTGCGCTCGGCGTCGAAGGTGACGCTCGTGCGCGCTGCCGATGTGGAGTGGATCGCCGGCGAAGGGAACTACGCACGCCTGCATAGCGGCGGGCGGCGGCATCTCGTCCGGGAGACGCTGAAATCCGTGGAGGCGAGGCTCGATCCGAGCAGGTTCGTCCGCGTGCATCGTTCCGCGATCGTCAACGTGGATTGCGTCGCGACCCTCGAGCCGCATGTGCACGGCCAGTACGTGCTGACGATGAAGGATGGTTCCCGAATCACCTCGAGTCGGACGCACAGCTCCAAGCTCCGGATGCTTCTGAAGGCAAAGTGAGGAGCCTTTTTTTTAACGCAGAGGACGCGGAGGACGCGGAGGTTGTTCCCTCTGCGTCCTCTGCGCCTCTGCGTCCTCTGCGTTCAAGAAGCCGTTGCTTTGCTGCTTGCTCCACGGCGAGGCCAGTTCATCCCATTCCATCTGTTGCGTAGGTGAGCCGCCGCTGAAGTTGTGGCATGACAAAGCTTAGCGCTGCTCTTCTCGTCTGCTGCCTGACGCGGGCCGCGTCGGCGCAGAGCCCATCCGGTTTGGGATCGCTGCTGGATTCGGTTGTGCCAGCGGCGATGGCCGCCGAGCGGATTCCGGGCGCGGTGGTGACGGTGGTGAATGGTGGGCGAGTGATCTTCTCGAAAGGCTACGGCCTCGCCGACATCGAGAGCCGGCGCCCGATGACCGACTCGACGATTGTCCGCATCGGATCGATCAGCAAGGTCATGACCGCCGTTGCGGTCGCGCAGCTGGCCGATCGCGGACGCATCCACTTCGACTCCGGCGTCAACACCTATCTGCGCGACCTGCGGATCCGGTCGCGCTATCGCACGCCGACGACCGTTCGGCATCTGCTGACGCACACGGCGGCCCTGGACGAGATCCGCCCGGGTCCGCTCGCGGACGGAGAGGCGAGCCTCCAGCCGTTACGGGAATATCTCCGCCCGCGGCTCGTGCAGTACGCGCCACCGGGCGCGGCGACGGCGTACTCGACGTACGGAATCGCGCTGGCCGGCGTCATCGTCGAGGATGTCTCGGGACTCCCTTTCGAGCGCTATCTCGTCGACAGCATCTGGCGCCCGCTCGCCATGACGCGGACGTCGATCACGGTCGCGGAGGCCTTTCGCTCGCAGACGGCAATACCTTACGACGTCGAAGGGGACAGCGCCGTACGTGCGCCGTGGGAATGGTATCACACGACGCCAGCGTCATCGGTCAACAGCACGGCGTTGGACATGGCGCGCTTCATGGTCGCACAGCTCGGGGGACGCAGCGCGATCTTGAGTGAGCGGATGACTCGCGAGATGCAGCGCGAGCAGGTCACGATGCATCCGATGCTCCCCGGTTATGGGCTCGGGTGGCAGCAGATCCAGCGAGGAAACGACGAGCGGGGTGTACAGCACGGCGGCGACGTTGCCGGCTTCTCCTCGCTCCTTACGCTGTTGCCAGCGCGGAAGCTCGGCGTGTTCGTCGCCGGCCACCGTGAGGGGAGCAATCTCCGCCACACGGTCACGCGTGCGGTGCTCGATCGCGTTGCGCCGGTGCGGAATCCAGGCGCTGGCACGCGCCCGGTCTCGATGCACCCGTCGCGGGAAGCCGCGGCCCGCGCGGTCGCTCGTTATGCGGGCCACTATCGTGGCAACATCGTCTGTCATACCTGCGCCAGTCCCCGGCCGGTGTTCGAGACTGACGTCCTCGCCAACCAGGACGGAACGCTGTCGGCATTCGGCGCCAAGTTCGTGGAGGTCAGTCCACGCCTCTTCACGAGTGAGGATGGCGCGCGACGGTTCGGATTTCGCGAGGACTCACTCGGACGCATCACGCACCTGACGTGGGGCTCCTGGCAGGTGCTGGAGCGCGTTCCCATGACGGGCGCGTCGGTCGATAGTGCGGCGATCAGAGCCGCCGCGCTGGACTACGTGGATGGCTGGTACACCGGCGACGCCGCGCGGATGGAGCGCGCCGTTCATGCCGACCTGGCCAAGCGCATCTGGCGGCCCGACCCCGAGCGCGGTGCGAACCGCATGGAGAACCAGACGGCGATGACTCTGGTTCAGGGAACTCGGCGCGGCTGGGGCAAGGAGACGCCAGAGGCGCTGCGTCGACGTGAAATCGAAATACTCGAGATCTTCGGCAACGCAGCGAGTGTGCGCGCACGGATGACGGACTGGATCGACCTCATGCACCTCGCGCGCGTGAACGGGGAATGGAAGATCGTGAACGTGCTCTGGGAGTTTTCGCATGCGGAGCGCGGCGAGCGTCCGCCTACCGCGACCTCACCTGTCGTGCGTGCGCCGGTGCAGAATCCGGCCCTGCGCGCCGAGATCCAGGCTGTCAACGACTCCATGGTCGCCGCATTCAACTCGGGCGACATGCTCGCCGTCGCTCGCTTCTATACCGACGACGCGCGCATCGACGGCGAACGTGGCGAGCTCGTCCAGGGGCGTGCAGCGGTGGACAAGTATTGGACCGGCATCCGCAACGCCAAGTCCTGGAAGCTCGACGTGATCGACGTCGGCGGACACCCCGACAATCCGTATCAGATCGGGCGGTCGACGCTCGTGACGACCGGGCCGAACGGCGATCGCACGTCGGTGGTGGAGTTTCTCGTGATCTGGCGTCGCGACCCCGCCGGCGGACTCAGGATAGCGGTGGACTACTATCGCTACTGAAGGGTGGCATTGAGAGCGAGGGGCCGTTAAGGTGACGACGATCAGGCTTCCCGACCCCCGCTCCGAAGCAGGGTGCCCTTGGTCACGCGCCTCGTCGCAATATTGGCATTCCTGATCGGCTGCCCCCGCAGCGATTCATCCAAATCTGCGGACCGGCCCGACACGCCAGTCACCACGGCTGTCGCGAGCGAAACCCCTCAGTCGACGAGCGCACTCGACTGCCCGACCATTGATTCGCTTCCACCAGGCGACACGCTCGCCTTTCACGCAGCGATTGGCCGTGGGACCGATCCGCAGGTGGAGCCCGAACGGTTTTGCTTCGCTCTCTCCGACGGGATTTACCAACTCGAGCGCGATGGCAGGGGCCTTCGCGTGAATGCAGACGCGGCACAACCGTTCAAGCTCGATTGGCAGGACACGGCGAGCATGGCGATGGAACTACTTCTGGTGCGCACACTCGCGGGCGATGTGCTTCTCGCCTTCCAGATCACCGACGGCGAGAGCGGAGCCGCCACGGTTACACGCCTCGAGAGGCGGACGCTTCGACAACGGTGGCACGCGCACATACCGAGCTTCAACATCGGCCCACCCCTCATCGACGGCAACGCCGCCTACGTGTCGGCAATGGGATTTGTTGGTCGGGTGAATCTCGAGACCGGCGTCTATGATTGGAGCGTGCGCGATCTCTACGATTATCAGTCCGGTCATTTCAACGTGATAGACTCGATCGCAATACGGGGTGATACCGTCGCCTTCGCATCGTCCGGATCGTCCGGATCGACCCGATCGCGTCGACTTCTCCTTTTCCATCGGGAGAACGGAGCCCTACTCGCCCGCCGAGAAGTGGGCATCGATCGCCACCCTCCACTGTGATGGCCGAGCAACCGCCTGCGGGCCTCGATCCCGCCATTGCCGCCTTCTATGACCGCACGCCCGAAGAATCCCGCCTCGCGCAGGGGCCCTTCCAGCTCGAAGAAGCGCGGACGCGTGAGCTGATCGAGCGCCACGCCCCGCCCGCGCCCGCGACAGTGCTCGACATTGGCGGCGCGGCGGGCCCCTACGCCTTTTGGATGGCCGAGCGTGGGTACACGGTCCATCTCATCGACGCTGTCCCGCGCCTGGTGGACGAAGCACGCCGTCGCAACGCACACGCGAATCCCCCACTCGCCTCGTGCCGCGTGGGCGATGCACGCGGGCTGCCATTCGCCGACGCCACCGCCGCACTCGTGCTCCTGCTCGGCCCGCTTTACCATCTTGTCGACGCGACCGACCGGCACGCGGCGCTACGAGAGGCGGCCCGCGTGCTTCAGCCCGGTGGCGTGCTCATCGCGGCCGGCATCTCGAGATGGGCGTCAGCGCTCGACGGTCTCTCACGCAACCTCTTCGCCGATGCCCGCTTTGCGAGCATCGTCGAGCGCGATGTTCGAGACGGACAACACCGCAATGCCACTGAGCGCATCGACTACTTCACGACCGCCTACTTCCATCCGCCCGAAGACTTGCGTGCGGAAGCGGAGCAAGCGGGCCTCGCGGTGCATGGAGTCTATGGTGTTGAGGGGCCGGGCTGGATTCTGCCTGATTTCGTTGACCGCTGGGCAAATGCAGATCAGCGCGCCGCCCTTCTGCACGTGGCGCGACTCCTGGAGACGGAGCAATCGGTGATCGGCTGTAGCGCACACCTGCTGGTGATCGCGAGTAAGACCCTCGAAGGGGGAGCGTTGTGATCCGACACGTCGTGGTCTTCACCATCGCGCTCGCTGGTCTGTCGGGGTGTGCCGCACGGCAGACGTCTCTCGCCATTCGCAACGTGACGGTTATCCCCATGACCGGAGCGGGCGTGGCTGCGGGCCAGACCGTAGTGGTGCGCGACGGCCGAATCGCCGAGATCGGCTCGGCGGCGGATGTGAGCGCTCCGTCGGACGCGGTCGTCGTGGATGGCACTGGCAAATTCCTGATCCCGGGTCTCTTCGAGATGCATGCCCACACCTCGAAGAGCCGCGCCTCGGCGCTGGGACTGTTCGTCGTGCACGGCGTGACGACCATACGCGACCAGGGGAGCGAGCACGCCGAAGTGCTGCGCTGGCGACGGGAGATCCGGACCGGTGGGCGCGTCGGGCCGCGGATGCTGATCGCGGGACCGTATCTCGAATCGCTCCGGAACATCGAGCGCATGCGTCGCGACCCGCCCGAAGAGCGCGTCGAGCCGTTCGAGCGCGCCCGCGTTCCCGTCGCATCACCTAACGACGCCCGTCGGGTCATCGACTCGCTGGCCGCGCTCGAGATCGATCACTTCAAGATCCGCACGGTGCAGGACCGTGCGACGTACCTGGCGTTGGCTGCCGCCGCACACGCGCATGGGAAGCGGTTGGTGGGACACGTGGTGACCACCTCTCCCGCGGAGTTCCTCGAGGCGGGCCAGGATGGCGCCGAGCATGGTTTCCCGATCGCGCTCGACTCGCTGCCGCGTGAGGAGCGAATGGCTTTTTGGCGGCAGCTCTCCGCTCGCGATGTCGGCGTGGTGCCGACGATGGTCGTCGCCACCGAGTCGGTGTTCCGTCCACTGGATTACTTTCGCGCGCTCGTGTCCGACACGACCCGGGGCACGCACCCGCTGCGGCCGTACCTCTCCCGCTTCATGATTCTCGACTGGCGCGAGCAGGTCGAGGAAATCACACCGCAGCGACGGGAATACTTCGACCGCGCATGGCCCATCGCGCTCAAGCACATGCGCGAGATGCGCGAGGCCGGGGTACGGATCATGGCCGGATCCGATGTCGCAGTGCTGAACATTTTCCCGGGCCTGTCGCTGCACGAGGAGCTCCGCCTGTTCGTCGACTCGGTCGGGATGAGTCCGCTCGAAGCGCTCCAGAGCGCGACGCGGAAGCCGGCCGAGTGGCTGGGCCTCGCCGACTCGGTGGGGACGATCGCGGCGGGCAAGGTCGCGGATCTCGTCCTGCTGGACGCCAATCCTCTCGACGACATCACCAACACCCGGCGCATCGCCGCGGTCCTCTTGCGCGGCAGGCTGTTCCAGCGAAAGGATCTCGACACGCTTCTCGCCACGGTGGGGACCATGCCGGACCTGCGCGTGAATGACTGGGTACGGTGACGCGGGGTCTGTACATTGGCACTGTAACCCTAACGGGAGGTATCGATGCCTCGACGTTGGCTAACCGCCGTCGTCATGATGGCACTGTTCACCGGCTGCCATCATTACGTCCCCGCCACCGCCGGTGACCTCTCACCAGGATCGCGAGTTCGGATCGACGTTCCCACGACTACCCCTCTATCGATCGTGACGGACAGCGGCCCGGCAACATATCGGAGTGTCAGCGCGGTGATGGGACGCGTCGTAGCTCTTCGCGGCGATACACTCGTGCTGGGTGAGAGCTACCTCGTCTCTGCCGAACGGCCGCACGGAGAGCACGCACTCCGGGGTCGCACCAGCTATCTCCCGGATGCACCCGATCGTGTGCATCGTCGACGCCTCGACGGGAAGGCGACGTTGTTCGCGATGGTGCCCGTAGCGGTCATCGCATATCTCGTGGCCAACTTCGAGCCCGAAGGTTTCTGAGCATCTCCGTGAGCCTATCGCGGAATCGAGCTGGTGCCGATGTGCACGAACGCCGCGGGATGCGAGGTCCTGTTCTCATGAGAACGAGGAGTGAGGAACGGGGAAGGAAGCGCATTGCTGCGTCCTCGTTCCTCGCTCCCCTCTTTGTGCTCGGCCTGCTTGCGCCGTCGGCGGTTGCGCAGCAGGCCCCACGAACGATCCTGGCGGTCGGCGCGCACGCCGGCGACATGGAGCTCACTGCCGGTGCGGTGCTCCTCAAGCAGCGGCAGCTCGGCGACCGCGTCGTCATTCTCCACCTGAGCCTCGGCGAGCGCGGGAATCCCAAGCTCGCCGCCGCCGCCTACGGCGCGCAGAAGCGTAAGGAAGCGGAGGCAGCCGCGAGCCAGTTAGGCGGGGAGGTCATCTTCGCCCCGTATCGCGATGGCGAAGTGCCCAACACCGACGAGGCCAGGCGCTACGTCGCCGACGTCATCCGTCAGGTGAAGCCGACGCTCATCATCACGCATTGGCGGGAGAGCATTCACCGCGATCACGCGGCCGCGCACGCCATCGTGGTCGACGCGGTGCTGCTGGCGGCGATCCAGGCGGGCTCGAAGGGTGAGCCCGCGCATTGTGGCACGCGTCTCTGGTATGCGGAAAACTGGGAAGACGCCGAGCAGTTTCAGGCGTACCTGTACGTCGACGTCAGCGATCAGCTCGCCAAGTGGCGCGAGCTGGTGACGAGCTACGAGTTCGTGCGAGGGGGAATCTCGTCGTTCGCGTACCTGGAGTACTACACAGCCCTGGCGACGGTTCGCGGCGCCGAAGCGCGACGGCGCCAGGCCGTCGCGTTCGACATTGATGCGATGGGAAAGCGGCGCGTGCTCGACTCGGTGCCGTGACGGCTACTGGTTGTGCGGCACCGTCACCGTGCCAACTGCCGCGGCCGAGCTGTTGCCTGCGCGATCGGTCGCGCTCGCGCTGATCGTGTAGAGGCGGCCGTCCCCCAGGCCGCTACGCTCCGCGCGCACGAGCACGTCCGCTACCGACGCTCCAGCGGCCTGAACCGCCCAATCGGGCGCGGTGTCCCCGTCGCCAAGCCCATTGGCAGCCTCATCGCTGGTGATGGCGAAGTGCAGCGCCGGTGCGGGGTCGCAGACATCGCTCGCGGAGGCGCCGCGCGCCACGACGTGCATGGTGTGGTTAGGCGGCCAGAGGCTCGTGGGGCTCACCACCATGGAGACCGTCGGGGCCTGCGTGTCCCGGATGGCGACGACCACGACGTCGTCGTTCGTCCCGCCGTCGTCGTCGGTCGTGCGAAGCAGAATCGTGTGCTCGCCGAACGCGAGCGTGACTGTCGGCGTGGGACCGGTCGCGATGCGCTTCCCGTTCTCGAACCACTCGTACAGCGCAATTTGACCGTCGCTGTCGCCCGAGCCGGCGCTGGTGAGGGTGACGCTCGAGCCCGCGTGCGACGCGCACTCCGCAGCCTGATCTGGTCCGGCGACAGCGGTGGGCGCCAGATTCGGAGGCACCGCCTGCGGCCCCTGCGGGCTCGTCGGGCCGTCCGTGCTATCATCGAGGGCGGTGGGGCCGTCGTCGCCGCAGCCAAGGGGGAGGGCCGCGATCAGTGCGACGGACAGCAATCCAAGGAAGGGAGACCGGCGCATCGTCACATCCTCTCTCTCTAACGGCAGTATTCTCGAGTTCCTGCCCTCAGAAAGGCAAGTCCCGTGCTCTGGGCGCCAAATGTAGTCCGCGACCCCTCAACCCCATTCAGCCCGCCATGTACGACCTCATCCTCAAGCGCTTCGAGACCCCCGACGAGGTCCGCCACTTCGAGAAGGGCCGCTTCGAGCTCGTCACATTGGGCGGGATGACCGTCGGCCGCGCGACGTACGAGCCGGGTTGGCGGTGGTCGGTCCACGTTGGTCCCGGTGTCGGCGCGAAGCGCTGCAGCGTCGAGCACGTGGGTCTCGTCGTGTCCGGTCACGCGACGGTGGAGTTCGCGGACGGGAAGGTGCACCACCTCCTGCCCGGCACGCTCTTCCACGTCCCGTCCGACCCGCACGACAGCTGGGTCGAGGGGGACGAGGTGTACGTGTCGTTGCATTTCCTGGGGGCTGGGAAGTACGCGAAGTAGGGAGAGGTTGTCGAGGTGATCGAGGTGATCGAGGTGACGTTCCCCTCGCCTACTCGAATACCTCGATTACCTCGATTACCTCGATTACCTCGATTACCTCGACACCCCTTGATTACCTGGGTCTACCTCATCTCCACCGCGCGGGATCAAACACGGAATCCGCGACCGGCACCCCCGTCCGGATCTCGGTGTACTCCTCGAGAAAGTCGCGAGCCCCGTCGATCAGGAACTCGACCTCGGGGGAAAGCCAGGCGTCTCCGACCTGATAATACCGGTTGAACCGGATCTCGGCGGTCTTCGTCGTGTCGCGTCGCGACGGCTCGATCATTCTCACGAAGACGAGTCGCTCGCGATCGATCCAGAACTGACGGGTACGACCATCGCCCGCCGACGCGCCAACCACGTAGGCGGGACGTCCTTGCCAGGTTGCCTCGTGCATGCGCGCCAAATCGAAGCCGATCTCGCGGAGCCCGGAGATCGACCGCTCGACGGGAATGAAGTAGACGTCGAATCCGAGCAGGAGCAGCGGGTGCGGCGAACGCGCCTGCCTGACGAGCCGGCGGTTGTTGAAGACGTACACCGTATCGTTGCGATAGATGTTGCCGTTGCCATTCGCGCGGGGCTCCACGTCGATGCGCAGCTTCCCCGGCAAGCTCAGCACCTCGCTCCACGTCGACGTATCGGTCCGCCCATCGCCCAGATAGCGCGTGTTCTTTTGCACGAAAGCGAGCGTCGAATACCACTTGCCCGCATATCGATCGTGCATGGCCGTGACGAGCTGCTCCGCGGTCGTGATCGACGGAGCCGAAGGCGTGGGAGCCGGCGTGGGCTGACGGGCGCAGGCCAGCGCCGCCAACATGACTAGAAGGAGAGTGCGCATGCGCGTGTGGTTGGGAACCGCAGAAATGTCAGAATGTCAGAGTACAGAATTCAGAATTCAGACTGCTCGGGTCCTGGACCGGCGCATTCCGAATTCTGAATTCTGTACTCTGACATCTGACATCTTCGCCGTTCAGAGATCTGTCTCAATCGCCACCCAATGGTCCGTACTGAAATATCATCCAAGGCGTCGGCCGTAGCTCGATTGGCTCCGTGCCCTCGAGAAAATACTCGACGTAGCGTCGCTCCACCGGCGTGAACGCGTCGGCGAGCAGCCCCGTCTGCCGGTCGAGCTCCGCCGAGACGAGCCCCGCGGGGGGCGCCCAGGTGCCGACCGCGCGGCCCTCGTAGTATTTCGCCATCATCTGCCCGAAGATCGGCGCGGCGTAGGTGCCGCCGCCGGCACCGCGCGCGATCGGACGCGGGCGATCGAAGCCGAGCCACACGCCCGCGACCAGCTCCGGCGTCATCCCGACGAACCAGACATCGGTGTTGTCGTTGGTCGTCCCCGTTTTCCCGGCCACCGGAACGCGCGGGTCCACGAGGCGTCGCACCCACGAGCCCGTTCCCCGCTCCACTGCTTCGCGCATCATGTCACGCACGATGAACGCGACGCGCGGATCGATCGCTAGCGCCGGCGGCTTCGGTTCCGGCGTCCAGACCGTGCGACCGGTGCGGTCTTCGATGCGCGTGATGTAGCGCGGCTCCACCGCGACGCCTAACGTCGCAAACGCGGAATACGCGGCAACGAGCTCGATGGGTCGGAGGGACGACGCGCCGATGGCCGATGACGGTACCGGCACAACCGCTGACTCGATACCCATGCGCCGGGCGAACGACGCGACAGAGTCCATCCCCACCAGCTGGCCCAGCTGCACGGCGACCGGATTGCGCGACCGCACCAGCGCCTCTCGCACGGTGATGGGACCGAGGAACTCGTCGTCGGCGTTCCCCGGCTCGTACATCGTGCCATCGGGAAGCGGAATCGCGAGCGCCGTATCGGGCACGATCGCGTTCGCCGGAATGCTGTCTGTCACGGCCGCGGCGTACACGATCGGCTTGAACGCCGACCCTGGCTGTCGGACGCCGTTGACGGCTCGGTTGAACGGGGACTCCGCGTAGTCGCGACCGCCGACGAGCGCGCGCACCTCACCGGTGAGCGCATCGAGCGACACGACCATGCCCTGCAAATAGTCCGTCTGACCGCGAGTGCGCTTCTCATAGGTGGGCTGGCCGTATCCCGGAAGGCCTTCGACGCGGCGCGTGCCCTCGGTGAGCGCCTCGACTGCCGCGCTTTGCAGCGGCGCATCGAGCGTCGTGACGATGCGATACCCTCCGTTCATCACCGGTATGCCTGCACGCTCCGCTTGCGAGCGAACGACGTCGACGAAATAGGGCGATGGCGCCGACATCCCCATGTTCGGCGTGACGACCAGCGGACGCTTCTTCGCCGCATCCGCTTGCGCGCGCGTGATGAAGCCATTCGCCGCCATTCGACCCAGCACTTCGTCGCGACGGCTCCTGGCGCGGTCAGGGTGGCGAATCGGATCATAGATCGCGGGCCCCTTCGGTAGCGCCGCGAGCGTGGCGGCCTCTTCGAGCGTCAGTCGCGAGGCGGGTTTGCCAAAGTAATGACGCGCGGCGGCTTCAATGCCGTACCATCCATGCCCAAACGCGATCTGGTTGAGATACGCCTCCAGGATCTCATCCTTGGAGTATCGCTTCTCCATCTCGATCGCGGCCCGCTGCTCACGCACCTTTCGGCTGAGCGACCGATCTCGCCGGTCGATCTCCTCCGGATGCATGTTGCCGACGAGCTGCTGGGTGATGGTGCTCGCCCCGCGCGGCGAGCCGGTGACGGCATCCTTGATTGCGCCGGCGATGCCGATCACGTCGACGCCGCCGTGCTCGTAGAAGCGATGGTCCTCGATGGCGACGAAGGCCTGAGGTACATACTTCGGCAGCGATTTGATCGGGACCGACGTCCGCCATTCCTTGCCGATCTCGCCGATCAGCGAGCCGTCGCGCGCCACGACGAGCGATGACTGCGGCGGCTGGATGAGCCGCCATGGCTCGGTGCTCTCCGTTTCCTGCGCGAGGAGCCGAGGCGCCAACGGCGCTGAAAGCGCCAGGAGCGCGCACAGAACGAGCGGGCGATAAGAAGTCACGGTCGAGCGAGTCATTGGATCTGGAAAAATACCCCGAAGGGACCCGAATGGTATCATTGCGCCCAGCCGATGCCTTGTGACGATCGACACGCTCGGTCAGGATTGAGTGATGACCATGTCGGGACGTCACGCAGGTTGGCTCGTAGCGATGGTCGCTATCGGGGCCTGTGCGGTAACCGTCGGCCTCGCCCAATCGACGCCGTCAACAACGCCATGTCGCGTGGCGGGCCTGGACGAACAAGTGCGGTGCGCGACAGTCGAAGTGCCGGAGACTCGCGCGACGAGCGGTGGGCGCACGATCTCGCTGCGCGTCGTGATCCTCCCATCGCGCGCTCCCGCGGGCGCGCCACGTCACGCGCTCTTTTACCTCGTCGGCGGCCCGGGACTGGCCGCCACCACGCTCGCCGATCTCGTCGCGGGATCCCACGCGACCACACGCGCGACGCACGACGTCGTGCTCATCGATCAGCGTGGAACTGGTGGCTCGAACGCCCTTGCCTGTGAGCTGTACGGGACCGGAGAGGATGTTGCGACGTATCTCGGGGACCAGTTTCGCGTGGATTCCGTGCGTGCGTGCGCGCAACGTCTGGCGCGGCGGGCTGATCTCACGCAGTACACGACCGCAGCCGCCGCCGATGACCTCGAGGCGGTGCGGGGCTGGCTTGGCGTTCCGCTCATCGATATCGACGCCAGCGCCTACGGAACCCGCGTTGCCATCGAGTACCTGGCCCGGTATTCCAACCGCGTACGCTCGGTCGTGTTACAGGGGGCGATTCCTCACGACGTTTCGCTCCCGCGCACCGCCGCGCGTGATGCACAGGGCGCCCTCGACCGCGTCCTCGCGGACTGCGCCGGCGACCCGTTCTGCCGCACCTCCTTTCCTGCGCTGCGACGTGAGCTGAGCACGCTGCTGTCCCGCTTCGACCGCGGACCACTGTCCGTGCGCGTGGAGCATCCACGGTCGAAGGACAGCATCACCGTCAGCCTGACTCGTGGCGTCTTCGCCGATCGGCTGCGCATCATGCTCTACTCGACGCGCCTGTCGCGTCGTATTCCGATGGCTCTCCACCGGGCGCACGAGAACGACTGGACACCGTTCGTGGCGCTCGCCTATGAGCTGAGCCGCGTGGTATTCGACCAGATCGATGCCGGCGCACACCTGAGCGCGGCCTGCGTGGACGACATGAGTCCTTCGCGCGATGCGAGCGGCGCTTTCCTCGGTGACTATCGGCTCCGCATGTACCGGGACGCGTGCGATGTCTGGCCGCACGCGAGACGACCGGACGTAAGGAATAGCGCGGGCGCGCCGGTGCCGGTGCTGCTCGTCGTCGGCGCGCTCGACCCGGTGACCCCTCCGCGATTCGCCGAGGCGGTCGCCCGCGGGCTGCCTAACGCAACGGTGCTCGTCGTGCCGGGGATGGCGCACGCGGGAGCAGATCCCTGTGTAGAGACGATCGTTGCCCAGTTTATCAGCCGCGGTGCCACACAGGGGATCGATACCTCGTGCGTGACGGCGATCAGGCCACCTGCATTTATCACGAGATGAACTTCCGCAGACGTCTGCGGAAGTTCATCTAGTGGACTGGCCCGTTCCCAGCGTTACGACCATCTTTCGAGGGATGGCGCCATTGGTTCATCTAGCCCTCGCCCAGATCAAGCCCGCCAAGGGCGACTACGCCGCGAACCTCACGCGGCTCGGCGAGGTGTTCTCGCAGGTGCACGGGATGCGGCCACGGCCGCAGGTACTTCATCTCCCCGAGACCGCGCTCACCGGCTACTTCGTGGAAGGGGGAGTCCGCGATCTCGCGGTGACGGCAGGAACCCTCGCGCGCGATCTCCAGGAGACGTGGCGCGGTGCGACCAATGGGCTTTCGAGTCTCGACGTCGTCGTCGGCTTTTACGAGATCTTCCAGAACACACTGTTCAATAGCGCCATGTACGTCACGCTCGGGCCCGAGGGGCCTGACGTCCGGCACGTGCATCGCAAGGTGTTCCTGCCCACGTACGGGCTGTTCGACGAGGAGCGATTCGTCGAGCGCGGTCACGAGTTCCACGCCTTCGACACGCCATGGGGACGGGCATCGATTCTCGTCTGCGAGGATGCGTGGCATTCGCTGTCGGGCACGCTGGCGGCGCTCGACGGCGCGCAGGTGATCTTCGTGTCGAGTGCGGCGCCAGCGCGCGGCGCGTGGCCTCGCGACGATGCCATCCCGGGGCCTGCCAGCGTCGCGCGATGGGAGCGGCTCATTCGCGATATCGCCGAGGAGCACGGGGTATTCGTGTCGTTCGCGAATCTCGCCGGGAGTGAAGGGGGAAAGATCTTCTCCGGCGCGTCGCTCATCTCGGGCCCCAAGGGCGACATCCGCACCCGCGCTCCATTGTGGGACGAGGCGCTGGTGACGCTGCCCCTCGATCTCGCCGACCTCACTCGCGCGCGCGCGGACATGCCGCTGCTGGCCGATCTGCGCACCGCGATGCCGCATCTCATGGAAAGCCTGACGGCGAAGGAGACTCGTGAGGCCTCTCCACTCGCGTTCGACCCGCCGAGCGAGAATGGCGATCACGCGTTGGTGCACCCCGATGTGGAGCCGCCCGCGCGGGGACCGCTGCGGGTGGTGCAGGCCACTCCGCTGGAAGGTGGGGGCGGGCCGCCGCCTCTCGACATCGACGGTGAGCTCACCGAGAAGTGGTTGGTCCACTTCATCCAGGAGGAAGTGAAGCGTCGCGGCTTTACGAAGGGGATCATCGGCATTTCCGGCGGCGTCGACTCGGCGGTCACCGCGTATCTCGCGGCGCGCGCGCTTGGCCCGGAAAACGTCATTGGCGTGCGACTGCCGTACCGCACGTCGAGCAAGGAGAGCCTGGAGCACGCGCAGCTCGTCATCGATGCGCTTGGCATCACCGGGAGAACGCTCGATATCTCACCGGCGGTGGACGGCTACCTCACCGCCGAGTCGGACGCGTCCCCGGGTCGCCGCGGCAACGTGATGGCGCGCGTTCGGATGATCGCGCTGTTCGACCTGTCGTCGAAGCACCAGGCCATTCCGTTAGGCACGGGGAACAAGACGGAGCGGCTGTTCGGATATTTCACCTGGCACGCGGACGATTCGCCGCCAGTGAACCCGCTCGGCGACCTGTTCAAGACCCAGGTGTGGCAGCTGGCACGTCATCTCGGGGTTCCGAAGACGATCGTCGAAAAGCCGGCGACGGCCGACCTCGTACACGGCCAGACCGACGAGGGCGATTTCGGGATCACCTACGAGAAGGCCGATCGGATTCTGCAGTGGCTGCTGAGCGGCTACGCGCCCGCGGAGCTGGTGGCGCGCGGCTTCGAGGCCAAGGAAGTGGAGCTCGTCAGGCAGCGCCTCGAGGGAACGCACTGGAAGCGCCGCCTTCCGACGGTCGCGATGGTGAGTCCGAATGCCATTGGGGAGAGCTATTTGCGCCCGGTCGACTACTGAGCGGACGAGGGGTCAGGAGTCAGGGGTCAGGGATCAGGGGGTGTCAGGGCGAAGGTTCGAGGAGTACGGCTCGCGCGACTCCTGAACCCTTTGCCCGGACACCCCCTGATCCCCGACCCCTGACTCCTGACCCCTAGTTCAAGCCGCCAACGCGAGACTCACCGCTCTCCGCGCGCCCCGCTTCAAGGCGCGATGAACGACGCGAGCGTATAACAGGAAGTTCATCCCCGCCAGCGGATACCGCACGAAGAAATCGTGCGGCAGCATGTCACCCTTCAATCGGTTGCACGGGGCGCAGGCGGCAACGAGGTTGCCGTACGCGGTGATACCTCCCCGCGCGCGCGGGTGCACGTGATCGATAGTCGCATGATCATGCTCGAGCCAGGCGCCGCAGTAGACGCAGCGCCGGCCGCAGTCGCGCATTACGGCGCGCTTGAGCGCTCGCTTGAAGTCGACGTGGCGAAGGTGGGAACGACGCCGCCGGAGAAGTCCACGCGGCGCGCGGGGGAGGCAGATGCGATGAATGCCGTGCCGAGACATTGCACCTCGCCGAAAAGCACGTCGCCCCGCGCCGGATGGGGAACCCGGGCGGGGCGAGGTGTCGTGGTGGGTGGAGCGCACCAGCGTGTGGCGACGACGGTTGGCCGACGGTGTTCTGGGTCGGAAGAGGGTCGTCGATCGACGCTCATGTGCCTCCAGTCGTTGATCGGCGCGGGTGCCCACGGGGCGTGGTCGCCGCGCGCCTTACGAATGCGAAGCGGAACGTCGGGGCGCAAGGGCGCGGCGCGTCCGCCTTTCATATTTTCGACGGTGGCACCCCCGAAAAGGTCACGGAACGGCCGCCGCCTGGCGAGGGGCCGGACGCACGCGTGTCGGGTCCCGTAACGCCCCAATGATCCGCGCCGCCATCATGTCCAGCACCGTCCGGTCAGGCACCTCGGACTCCGCGAAGGGGAGACGCACGTCGAACCCGTCCCCCTCCCGGCGCGGGATCAAATGGATGTGGAAGTGATACACGTCCTGCCCCGCCGCGGCCCCACTGGATACGATGACGTTCATCCCATTCGCCCCCGATACCTTGCGAATGGCCGGCGCGAGCTGCATCGCCACCTGGAACAGGTGCGTCCCGAGACTCTTCGGCAGGTCGAGGAAGGACTCGAAGTGTTGCCGGGAGACGACAAGAACGTGGCCTGCGTTCACCGGTTGGATGTCCATGAACGCGATCGATTCGGTGTCCTCGTAGCACACCGATACCTCGGCGGCCCCTTTGATTATGTCGCAGAAAATGCAGTGCGTGACCGCCGGCGTGGCCATGGGGCCCCCAAAGCGAATGCGGAATGCGGAATGCGGATTCGTATATGAGACCGTCGAGGCGTCATGAGCCTCACCGCCCGGAAGGTCCTACTCGCAATCCGCATTCCGCATTCCGCATTCCGTCTACTATCTTGATCGACATGGCAACTCAAACGCGCTCGGAGCGTAAGGCGGGCTCCGAACTCAGTCCCGCGCTACTCGTTGCGGCATACCGCACGATGTATCTCTCGCGCCGGATCGACGACAAGGAGATCCAGCTCAAGCGGCAGAACAAGATCTTCTTTCAGATCTCCGGCGCGGGGCACGAAGCGATTCTGACCGCCGCCGGAATGGTCACGCGGCCGGCGCACGACTGGTTCTACATGTACTACCGCGACCGCGCCCTTTGCCTTCAGCTCGGCATGACGGCCGCCGAGATGCTCTACTCCGCCGTGGGCGCCGCGATCGATCCCAACTCGGGCGGACGCCAGATGCCGAGCCACTGGGGGAAGAAAGAGCTCAACATCGTCTCGACCTCGTCGCCCACGGGAACCCAGTTTCTCCAGGCGGTCGGGTCGGCCGAGGCGATCGTCCGCGCCAAGACGTTGGGCATCACCGAAGGTTTCCAGAAGGACGAGATCGTCCTCGTCACCACCGGCGATGGCACGACCAGCGAGGGCGAGTTCTGGGAGTCGCTCAACACCGCCTGCAATCTGTCGCTGCCGATCGTGTACCTCGTCGAGGATAACGGCTACGCGATCTCCGTCCCGGTCGAGGTGAACACCGCCGGCGGCTCGATCTCGAAGCTCGTCAGCGGATTCCCGAATCTCTTCATCCAGGAAGTGGACGGGTGCGATCTGCTCGCCTCCTACGACGTGATGAAGAAGGCGGTCGACCACGCGCGCCGACGCAAGGGACCGGCTTTCGTCCACGCTCGCGTCATTCGTCCGTACTCGCACTCGCTTTCCGACGACGAGATCCTGTACAAGCCGCCCGAGGAGCGTGAGGCGGAGGCGCAGCGCGATCCCATCATCACCTTTCCTCGCTGGCTGGTCGCGGAAGGGATCGCGACGGAGGACGAGCTCGAGCGCCTCCGTCAGGAGACCGACGCCGAGGTGCTGGCAGCGACCGACGACGCGCTCGCCCAGCCGCAGCCGGCGGCCGACACGGTGTACTTCGCCGTGTATTCGCCCGACGTCGATCCGGCGAGCGATGCGTTCGACACGGAGGACGACCCGCAGTACGCGGGCGAGCCGACGACCATGGTCGACCTGCTCAACGCATGCATGAAGGACGAGATGCGCCGCGACGAGCGCATCCTCGTCTTCGGCGAAGATGTCGCCGACATCTCGCGCGAGCAGCACATGGGCAAGGTGAAGGGCAAGGGCGGCGTCTTCAAAGTGACGTGGGGGCTGCAGAAGGAGTTCGGCGGCACTCGCGTGTACAACTCGCCGCTGGCCGAGGCGAACATCGTCGGGCGCGCGATCGGTCTGGCGATTCGTGGGTTCAAGCCGGTCGTCGAGATTCAGTTCTTCGACTACATCTGGCCGGCGTACATGCAGATTCGCGATGAGCTCGCGACGATGCGCTGGCGCTCGAACAATGCGTTCTCCGCCCCGGTCGTCATCCGCACGACGTACGGCGGCTACATCCGTGGAGCGGTCTATCACTCGCAGACCGGCGCCTCGCTCTTCACGCATACGCCCGGACTTCGGGTCGTCTGTCCCGCCACGGCGCTCGATGCGAATGGGCTGCTGCGCACGGCGATTCGGTGTGACGACCCGGTGATCTTCCTCGAGCACAAGCATCTCTACCGACAGACGTACAACAAATCGCGGTATCCCGGGCCGAACTTCATGATCCCGTTCGGCAAGGCGAAGGTGGTTCGTGAGGGGAAGGACATCACCGTCGTCACCTACGGGGCGACCGTGCAGCGCGCGCTCGTGGCCGCGAACCAGGTCGCGGAGAGCGGTGGGCCCGACGTCGAAGTGATCGACCTGCGCACGCTCCTGCCCTGGGACCGTGAGGCGGTGTTCAGCTCGACGAAGAAGACGAATCGCGTCGTCGTTGCGTACGAGGATTCGCTCTCCTGGGGCTACGGCGCGGAGATCGCGGCCGCGATCGCGCAGGAGTGCTTCGCCTGGCTGGACGCCCCAGGTGATGCGAATCGCGTCCACCGACACCTTCGTCGGGTATGCGCCATCGCTGGAGGACGCGATCCTGCCGCAGATCGACGACTTCAAGCGCGTCTTTCAGGAGATCGCCGCGTTCTGAGCGGACGCTCGTCGTTCGGGCTCGTAGCGCTGCTGGCCGCGTGCGCCTCGCCGTCGTCGCCGCGACAGCCGGTCGACACCACACGCTACACGCCGGGCACGTCGTATTTCGGGCGCAACCAGTACATCGAGTACATCGCCGGCGAGCTGCCGGTCATCCTCTCGGCGCCTCATGGCGGCTCGCTTCGTCCCGATGAGATTCCCGATCGGACGTATGGCACCACCGTCACCGATCTGAACACGGGGGAGCTGGCGCGCGCGGTCGATTCCGCGCTCGTGAGGCTCACCGGGAAGCACGCGCACGTGGTGATCGTCCGCCTGCATCGCGTGAAGCTGGACGCGAACCGCGATCTCACCGAGGGCGCGCAAGGAGACGCCGAGGCAGCGATTGCCTGGCAGGAGTTTCATCGCTTTCTCACCGACGCGAGGAGCGCTGTCAGCCAGCGCTACGCGGGCGGCCTCTACCTCGACCTTCACGGCCACGGACACGCCATCCAGCGCCTGGAGCTCGGCTATTTGCTTGGCTCCGAGGAGCTTCGGCAACCGGACGACTCGCTCGACAGCCAGCCGGCATACGAAGTTCAGAGCAGCATACGGACACTGTCGGTGCGCTCGCCTCTTTCGTTCGCCGAGCTGCTGCGCGGGCCGGCGAGTCTGGGCGCGCTCCTCGAATCGGAAGGCTTCCCTGCCGTTCCGAGCGATGCGACGCCCGATCCGGGGAGCGACGAGTACTTCTCGGGCGGGTTCAACACCTCCATGCACGGGTGTCGCGCGGGTGGGACGATCTGCGGGGTGCAGATCGAGTCGAACCGGATCGGGGTGCGAGATACGGAAGAGAACCGGGCGAGGTTCGCGGCCGGACTGGCTGGTGTGATCAACCGGTATCTCGAGCTTCACTACGGGATCGATATCACGCCGTAGAGCAACACCTGAAGACGTCAGGTGTCAGACGTTGCCCCTTGTCGTCAGCTGTTGACCTGCCTTTACACTGCGCTGACGGCCCCGCCCCTTGCGCCCCCCTTTCCCCGCCCCTACCCTCGCAGGCGGAGGTGGTCCCATGCGTCGTTTCTGCGGCGTGGCCGCCATTGGCCTGGCAGGGGGAGCGCTCGCGCTCGGCCCCGCGTCGGTTCGTGCCCAGGATCGCGAGGCTCGCGGGACCGTCGCGGGAGTGGTGCGCGACTCTTCCGGTGCCGGGATTGCGGGCGCGGAGATCACCATCGTGGGCACCGGCCTGCGAGCGCACACCAATCCGCAGGGCCAGTTCCGCCTAACGAACGTTCCCGCGGGGACCATCAGCATCGGGGTGCGGCGGCTGGGCTTCATCCCCACCGTCGGAACCATCGTGATCGGACCGGACGAGGCGGCGTCGATGTCGGTCATCGTCACCCCGCTCGCGCAATCGCTCGCCGCCGTCATCGTTCGCGGCGACCGCCGGTTCGAGGACCATGGCCGGCTGGCCGGATTCTACCAGCGGCGATCGCGCTCGTCAGGCGGCCATTTCATCACGCGCGATCAAATCGATCAGCGAAATCCGGCCCAGGTGACCGACTTGTTCCGCAGCGTCCCTGGCGCACGCATCTATTCGTCGACCTTCACCAACGTCGTCCGCTTTCGCGGGATGCGGTGCGCGCCCCTCGTGTGGCTCGATGGGTTCCCGGCGACGGCCGGCGAGTTCGACCTCGATGCTCTCGACCCGTACATCATCGAGGCGATCGAAGTGTACCTGGGCGTCGCAACGGTTCCGCCGGAGTTTCAATGGGTGCGTGGCGGCGGGTCGTGCGGCGCCATCGTCATCTGGACAGGGTTCGAGGAGCGCCGGCGCAAGGCTCGACGCCCCGCGACCCAGCCGGTGGAGCTCACCAGGCAGGTCGAGGAACGCCAGCTTTTCACCGCGGATCAGGTTGACGCGGTCGCCCGCACCGACAGCAGCGCGAGCATCCGGCCCGCGTACCCCGATTCACTCTTTCGCGAGCGCGTGACCGGGCAGGTTCTGGTGGAGTTCGTCGTCGACACCACCGGAGTCGTGGTCATCGAGAGTATGTCGGCGATCTCCACGAGCCACGCACTGTTCACCGATGCCGTGCGTCGTGCCCTCCAGAACGCCCGCTTCCACCCCGCCGTGCTCGCCGGCCAGCGTGTGCGCCAACTGGTGCAGCTCCCGGTGAAGTTCGAGATGCCGGTGGAGACGACGAGCCAGAAGGAGTGAGGAGTGAGGAGTGAAGAGTGGGGAGTGAGGAATTCGATGATCGAGCTCCCCACTCCCCACTCCCCACTCTCCACTCCTCACTGCCGTAATTCCGCCGTCGTCGGATCAATCCCCGCCCGCACCTCGCTCACCCGGTTGCACGGAAACCCGCCACGCTTCGCGTGCTCGCGAATGAGGCGTTCGGTGGCGGCAATGTACACGCAATAGATCTTGTCGTCGGTGACGTAGCTCTGAACCCACTGGATCTCCGGCCCGAGCTCGCGAAGCACCTGACATGACTTCGTCGAGATGCCGCGGAGCTCATCCGCGGTGAGCTGACCGGCTCCGGTGAGATCCCGCTCGATCAAGTACCTGGGCATGTAGGCTCCTGTTAGGCGTTGTCGCGGTCGCAGTCAACGGCGGGATTCCAGTCTGCGAACACCCCGCCGCGGTTGGCGCGCCAGACCCAGACGTGAAGGGCCCACACCTGAAAGGTCTCGTTTCGCGCGAACGACTGACCATACAGAACCGGGGGCTCCGCCCCCGTCCAGGCGGTAAAGGGGATGATGAACTCGACACCGACGAGGCGTGGCTTTCCCTTCCCCTGAGGCTCGTACAGCAGGACCTCGGGACGCGCTTCGATGACCTGCCCATCGATGAGAGCGCCCTTCGCGTAGTGGTAGCCCATTCCTCCGCGGGACGCATCCTCCATGCAGCCGGTGACCTGGACGGTATAGCCGTCGGCCTGCGCGGCGGCGAAATCGTGGTAGCGCGCGGTCGAGCTCTGAAGCTCAGCCAGCTTGGGTCCGAGTCCGGGAAGCGGCGCACCGACCTGCGTCGCGGCAACATGAACGTGATCCGTTTCGCCCCCCGCGCTCGTCGGCTCGGGGCGATCGCTGCAGGATACCGCGATGGCGACCACGCTAGCGGCGAGAAGGGGCATGGCCGCTTTGGGGCTGATGGGTGAACGCATAGACACTCCTCTAGAGCGGTGAGATGGCTTGCCCGAAGCCGGGGCGCGCGTATCATGTCGGAGCGGCATCGGCGGGCTCTCGCCCGTCTCTCGCCCCGCTCTCGCCACGCGTAACGTGTTCTCACTCAAGCTGCTCGGCGGCGCGTCGATTCAGACGCCCTCGGGTCCCATGGCCGGTCGCGCCGCGCAGCGGCGACGCATCGCGCTCCTCGCGATGCTCGCCGTCGCGCGCGCGCGTGGAGTGAGTCGAGACAAACTCATCGCGTATCTGTGGCCGGAGCAGGACGCCGAGCACGGCCGTCCTCTGCTGTCCGATTCCATTTACCGGGTGAACCAGGCGCTCGGCGGGGAGGCCATTGCCAGCACGGGGGAAGACCTGCGCCTCTCGGCCGACGTGCTGCCGAGCGATGTTGGCGCATTCGAGGACGCGATCGATCGCGGCGAATGGCAGGGTGCGGCTGATGCGTACGGTGGGCCTTTCCTGGATGGGTTCTTCCTCGCCGGGGCCGAGGAGTTCGAGCGGTGGGCGGCTGCCGAGCGCGATCGTCTTGGCCGCGCCTATGCGCGCGCCCTGGAAGCGTTGGGTGAGGGCGCAGAGCGTCGTGGTGATGCGGTCGATGCCGTGCGATGGTGGCGTGCGCTCGCGGCGCACGATCCGTATAGCTCGCGCATCGCCGTCCGCCTCATGCGTGCGCTCGACCGCTCAGGGGATCGTGCCGCGGCGCTGCAGCATGCTCGGGTGCATGCAACGTTGCTCGCCGATGAATTCGGCACCGAGCCGGACGCGGCGGTCGCCGAGCTTGCCGCGTCAATGCGTGCGCAGCCCATTGCCCCCGTTGCGCCAACGCCGGTGTCCGCGCCTTCGACAGTCACCCTCGACCCGAACCGGCAAGAGCACCAGGCTCCAGCGATCGTCACCGCGCAACCGTCAGTTCGGTCGCGTCGAACGTGGCCGGTCGCGGCCGCGACCGCCGCGATCGCCACCGTGATCGCTATCGCCGTAGTGGCCCGCGGGCGCGCCTCGGAGGGAGACAGGGCCGCCAGCGCCAGTGTCGCCGTCCTTCCATTCGTCGATCTCAGCCCCGCGCACGATCACGAGTACTTCAGCGACGGGATGACCGAGGAGCTGATCAACACGCTCGGCCGCGTTCAGGGTATGCAGGTCGCATCGCGCACCTCGTCGTTCTCGTTCAAGGGAAAAACGCTCGACGTTCGCGACGTCGGCGAACAGCTCGGTGTCGCGACCGTCCTCGACGGCAGTGTCCGCGCCGCCGACGGTACGCTTCGCATCACGGCTCGCCTCTCCAACGCGCGCGATGGCTATCAGCTCTGGTCGCGCACGTACGAGCGCAAGCTCGAAGACGTATTCGTCATTCAGGAGGAGATCTCACGATCCATCGTCGAGACGCTCAAGGGAACGCTGATGGGGCGTGCCGATTCGGCGGCCACGGCACGGCGCGACACCGACCTCGAGGCGTACAATCTCTACCTGCGCGGTCGCCACGCTCTGTATATGAAAGGGCGGTACTCATGGTATCGTCGCACCGAAGAGGGGCTCAATTCCGCGGCCGCGTACTTCGCGCAGGCTATCGACAAGGATTCGACGTACGCGCTCGCTCACGCGGGCCTCGCGGACGCGAACGCCGTTCTGGGCTTCTACGATTATTTGCCGCCTCGTGAGGCGTTCCCACGCGCGGAGCGCGCCGCCCGACGGGCGATGGCGCTCGACTCGACACTCGTGCAACCATACGCGACCCTCGGGTACGTCGAGCTGTACTACAACTGGAACTGGTCGCGCGCCGAGGAGTGGTTCACGCGCGCGATCGAGGTGGGACCGAGGTACTCGACGGCGCATCAGTGGCACGCGAACTTCCTGACCGCGCGCGCTCGATTCGACGACGCTGAGCGGGCGATGAATCGGGCCCAGGAAATCGATCCGCTTTCGCTCATTGCCAGCGCGGCGCACGGCTGGGTGCTGTACTATGCCGGCGACTTCGAGCGAGCCGCGGAGCAGTGTCGGCTGACGCTCGAGCTGGATCCGGACTATGCCGTCGCCCTGCTCTGGCGTGGCTGGTCGCTCCAGGAGATCGGGCGTGCGGCCGAGGCGCTCACACTGCTCGAGCGTGCGGTCGCACTCACCAATCGCAGTACCCTATTCGTCGCTTCCCTCGCGCGCACCCGCGCCACAGCGGGCGACACCGCGGGCGCGACCGCGTTGCTGCGCGAGCTCGAGGATCGCTCCTCACGATCCTACGTGCCCACGTACGAGGTCGCCAAGATTCACCTCGCGGTCGGCGCGCGTGATCGCGCGCTCGATCTGCTCGAACGCGCGTACACCGAGCGGTCCCACTCGATGGTCTTTCTCGGCATCGATCCGCAGTTGCGGTCGCTGCGGGGTGAGCCGCGTTTCGAGGCCCTCGTCAGGCGAGTGGGCGCGGCACGGAAGTGACGGACTCGAGGCGCTGGACTAGGGCGTCGCGGCCGAGCAGGTGCGCCCCTCGAGCCTGACCTCGGGCGGCATGACCATCATGCAATCGGACGCGATCTGCTCCACGCGATTGTACTCCGCCTCCGCGCGCTGCAGCTCATCGAGGACGCGCAACAGCGCCGCCTCATCCGTCGTCGCCTTGCAGTAGACGAGGTAGCTCCGCGGGCCACCGCACCCCTTCGCGCCCACCGGCGCCGACGTGCATTGATTGACCTGGTCGCAGCCATCGGTCCTGGCGAGGGCTCGGGCCTGCTGCTCGAGCTCGCGGATTCGCGCTTCGCGCGTACCACGACTCTGTACCGGAGGCTGTTGGACGGCCGGGGGTTCTTCCTCCGGTTGGGCGCATCCCGCGACGAGGATCGCCGCCACCAGCACCCGCACACGAATGGTCGTCATCGTCTCTCTCCATCGGGCTGTCGATCGAAGACCACCCGGCCCCCCACGACCGTCATCATCACGCGCGCATCGCGAATGGTTTCCGGCGGAATCCGGGTGAGATCGCGGTCGATGAGGACGAAGTCCGCGAGCTTTCCGCGGACCAGCGAACCCTTTTCCTCCTCGGCAAACTCCGCGTACGCCGCACCCATGGTGTACGCGCGGAGCGCCTCCTCCACAGTGATCTTCTGCTCCGGCACCCATCCGCCTGGCTGCTTTTCGTCGATCGTCCGACGGGTGACAGCCGCATAGATCCCCTCGAGTGGGGTCGGCGGCGCGACGTACCAGTCGCTGCCGAACGCGAGTCGTGCGCGCGCGTCGAGCAGCGAGCGAAACGCGTACGTCGTGCGAGAGCGCTCGGCGCCGATCACCCTGTCGGCCCAACGACCGTCATCGATCGCGTGATAGGGCTGCATGCTCGGGATGACGCTCAACGCGGCGAACCGTGAGATGTCCGCGGGCGCTATGTGCTGGGCGTGCTCCACGCGGAAGCGCCGATCGCGCGCTCCGTTTTCCTTCGCCACGCGCTCGAAGATGCCGAGGATCAGATTGATGGCGCGATCGCCGATGGCGTGCACCGCGACGTGAAGGCCCGCTCTATCGGCTCCTGACACCCACGCGTACAGGTCCTCGGGAGTACTCACGAGCAGGCCACGATCGTTGGGCGCGTCGGTGAACGGCTCGAAGAACGCCGCCGTGTGCGAGCCGAGCGAGCCGTCGACGTACGCTTTGAGCACACCGCGTTTGAGCCAGGGATCGCCGCGGCCACGCGCGGCAACGGTATCGCGGAGTCGCTGCCACGACGACAGCGGAACCGCCGCGTAGATGCGCGTGCGCAATCGCCCCGCCCCGTTGGCGCGCTCGAAGGCCGCCAGCTCACGCCAGGTACCCATGTGGTGCACCGACGTGACGCCCTGCTCGGCCACAAAACGCATCGCCGCGTCCAGCGCGCGCTGCATCTGCTCGTCCGTCGGCGGCGGAATGACACGCGCGATCAGCTCCGTCGCGTTGTCCTTGAGGATCCCCGTGGGCTCCCCGCTCGCTCCCCGGACGATGGTCCCACCGCTGACGTCGGGTGTGGCGCTGGTAATGCCCGCCGCGCGCAGGGCCGCACTGTTGGCGAGCCCCATGTGGCCGTCGAGACGCTGCACCCACACCGGAATGTTCGTGGTGATCGAATCGATCCAGTCACGCCGCGGCAGCTCGCCACCCCACAGCTCGTGGTCCCAATTGCCTTCGGTGATCCACGTCCCGGGAGGGGCGGAGGCGGCGAACGCCTTGATGCGTGCGATGAACTCCGATGGGGTCTTCGCGTCACGGAGCTGGACCGCCGCCAGGCCGAATCCGCCATCGATGAAATGGATGTGCGAATCGATGAAGCCGGGAACGATCATCATCCCACGCGCATCGATCACTCTCGCGGTGGTCCCGGCGAGCTTCCGGACTTCCGCGCTCGAGCCCACTGCTGCGATTCGCTCTCCCTCGACCGCGATGGCGTCAGCCCACGGTCGCCTGGGATCGCCAGTCCACGCGCGCGCGTTCACGACGGCGAGCGTGATGGGAGATTGAGTCACTGGAGCGCTGGCACAGCTTGTCGCGATTAGGAAGGTGAGCGGCGCCAGCAGATACCTGAGGTTCACCCTGGCAAAGGTGGTCGAGGTTATCGAGGATGTCGAGGTAATCGAGGTGAGGTCGTCGAGGGTGCTCTCACCTCGACTACCTCGACGTCCTCGATCACCTCGGCCGTTCGAGCCCGTCTCGGATATCCAGCAGAATCTCGAAGTACAGCTGCTCACGCCGATAGGCGAAGTCGAGCGCGGCCATCTGCGATTGGTCTTGCGTCGCCTTGGCGCGCTCGAACGCCTCGCGGTACATGTCATTGAGGTTGGCGAGGATGCGTTCGCGGGAGCGGGACATGCGTCGGACCTGGTCGAGGGCGGCAGGGGTAAGACGCGGCGGCACGTCCTCCGGGGCGGGAGGCACGCCGTCCGTCGAGGGATCGAGAAGAAAGCGTCGCGCCGCTCGCACGATCGCGCGACGCGAATCAGGAGGTTCAGCCATGACGCGTGAGGAGATTTTCGCGCGGGACGGATTCAGGTGCGTCTACTGCGGGCGCGTGCACCCGGCGGCGGCACTGACGCTCGATCACGTGCAGCCGCGTCTGCGCGGGGGCGACCGCACGGCGGGCAACATAGTGACGGCCTGTGGCCCGTGCAACGTACTCAAGGGCCACCGGACGCTGGCCGAGTATCTCGCTGAGGACGCGGAGGCGCGCGACAACTTCTTTCGATACGCCGCGCACGTCTGGCCTCGCCACCTTCGGGCGGTGAGAGAGGAGCTCGCAAAGCGAGGCACCCGAAACCCTTGACGTCGTCCGTCACACGGCCAATAAATGGGGACACTCCTGTTAGGTATTCCCGCCGATTGCGGTGCCCAATGATCGCTCGCCTTTCCCTCGCCTGCGCGCTGTTGGTCGCGCCGACCGTCCTTCTGGCGCAAGAGCCCGCCGCCGGTCGGCACATCTCGGTCGTCGGCGAGGTCTACGACAGTGTTGCCAGGCGCCCGCTCGCCAGTGCACTCGTGCAGCTCGTCCGTACGAATGCGCTGCAGCTGGCGCGATCGGCCGTCACCGACTCGCGGGGTCGCTACCGCATCGACTCCGTCGTCCCGGGTGAGTACTTCGTGAGCTTCTTTCACTCGGTCGTGGATTCCCTCGCCGTGCAGGCACCGGTGCGTCGCGTCACGCTCGGCGCGCGCGATCCGGAGCGCGTAGAGCTCGGACTTCCCGCCGCCGAGAGAATCATCGCCGCGCTTTGCCCCGGATTGCCGCCGTTCGACTCGTCATCCGTCATCGTCGGAGAGGTTCGAGACCCGGATACGGCCCTGCCACAGGCGAACGTGACCGTCACGGCGCAATGGGTGGACCTCGTCATCGGCGAGCGCTTCAGCGTCGAGCGGCAGGCCGCGCGAACGACGACGGGCGCGGGCGGCTCGTACGCTCTGTGCGGCCTTCCGTCATCGGGTGACGTCTCGATTCAGGCACGCTCCGAGCAGCGAGCCACGGGTCGCCTCGAGGTGACGATCACCTCGCGCGCGATCGTGCGACGCGATCTCGCTCTCGGCGAGGGGTCGACTTTCGTCACGCTCCGGGGTGAAGCCGCGGAGGGCGGCGCGCGCATGGATACGCTGTTGCGCGGTCCCGGGCGCCTCAGCGGTACCGTGCGCAACCAGTCCGGCCAACCGGTGACCGATGCGATCCTCGAGGTGTGGCGCACCGGGATCACGGGGCGAACGGACGCGTCGGGCCGCTTCGAGATCGCGAGCCTGCCGGTTGGAACGCACGCGCTGGAGGTGCGGCGCATTGGCTTTGCGCCCCAACAGCTCCCCGTGCATTTGGCAGCGCGCTCAGCGACGTCGGTGGACGTCGTGCTCGAAAAGCCGGTGCGCATGCTGGACGCGGTGCGTGTGACCGCGCGGACCCTGTATTCGCGTCGCCAGTCGGAGATCGAGCAGCGGCGCCGGCGCGGGTTCGGGCACTTCATCATGCGCGACGAGCTCGAGCGAAGTGCCGCGTCGCGCGTGACCGATGTACTGCGGCGGGTGCCAGGTGTCCGCGTCTACGCGACTCAGGGAAGTGACGTGGTGACGTTTGCGCGTGGCGACAACATGTCCGGCCCATGTCGACCGACGGTGTTCCTGGACGGCCATCGGCTCGGCTCGGGGGAGGATCTCGATTTTCTGGCGTCGGTGAACTCGCTCGAGGCAATCGAGGTCTACACGAGCAGCACGCAGGCGCCGGTCGAGTACTGGAGTCCAAGCGGGTGCGGAACGATTGTCCTCTGGACGCGCATGGAGCCAAGGCTTCCCAAGCTGCCGAAGCCCAAAAAAGAGAAGGAACGGCCGTAGCGCGATCCGTTTGGTCTCGGGTGATACCCGTGGGCTGTGCATCCCGTTAGATTTCGCGTCGAAGGGGAGTAGCTACGCGGACGGTGTCCGCGCGCGCGAGTCGTCAGGACTGCGCTCACATCACGGGCGCACGGCTCCCGCGGGTCCCTCTGGGACAAGGCGAGACCTTTGCACAGTCGGATTCATATCCGGATGCGCGAGGCTCGCCTTTCGCACATCCAGGGTCCAGGAGACTTCGATGAACAATGTGAAAGTGTTCACGCTGATGGCGGCGCTCACCGGGCTGCTGGCCGCGCTGGGTGCCTACTTCGGCGGCCAGAGCGGGCTGGTGACGATGCTGGTCGTCTCGGCGCTCGGCAACTTCGTCATGTACTTCGCGTCGACGAACATGGTACTGCGGATGTATCGCGCGCAGGTCGTCGATGCGTCGCAAGCGCCCGAGCTGTACGCGATGGTGGATCGCCTGCGCCAGCGGGCCGGCCTGCCGATGCCGCTCGTCGCCATCGCGCCGCATGAGCAGCCGAACGCGTTCGCGACGGGGCGCTCGCCGGAGAAGTCGGTCGTCTGCGTGACCGCCGGGCTCCTCAAGCTCGTTGGCAAGGACGAGCTGGAAGGGGTGCTCGCGCACGAGCTCGCGCACATCAAGAACCGCGACATGCTGCTCCAGACGATCGCGGCGACGATGGCGGGCGCCATCTCGAACCTCGGCTTCATGCTGATGTTTTTCGGTGGTCGGGACGACGAGAACTCGAATCCGCTGGCGACGATCGTCATGATCGTGGTGGCGCCGATCGCGGCGATGATGATCCAGTTCGCGATCAGTCGTCAGCGCGAGTTCAAGGCCGATGCCGTCGGCGCGCAAATCACCGGGCAACCCATCCCACTCGCGAGCGCGCTGCAAAAGCTCGACGCGTACTCGCGCCGCATTCCCATGCACGTATCGCCCGCCGCGGCGCCGCTGGCGCAGGTGAATCCGCTGGCGGCGACAGGCTCGGGGTTCGCGAAGCTTTTCTCGACGCATCCGTCGACGGAGGAGCGCGTAGCTCGGCTGCGCGCACTCGCCCCGGTGTGACGGCGAAGGCGGTCGAGGATGACCTCGACAACCTAGAGTGTATGGATCACTGCTTCCGCGATGACCCGACCGTCGCGAAGATGCTCAGTCACGATCCGCTCGAGGAGCATGGGCGTCACGTTTCCATACCATATCCCCTCGGGGTACACGACGACGATCGGCCCGCCGCTGCAGACGCCGAGGCACGGGGTCTCGCCGCGCTTCACCCTGGTGGGGCCGAAGAGCAGGCCTTCCCGCTCGAGGAGCGTGGGAAGCAACGCGTACAGCGCGCGGCCGTCGCGGTCTGGCGAGCAGAAGCCGCCGGTGCACACGAGCACATGTCGAGCGTAAGGCTCCATGCAGATGCGAGTCGCGTGAGAGTTGACGGGAAGATACGCGAGGTAACGTGATGGGTCATAACATCAGCATTGGCGATCTGACGCTCGACGTCTCTGTCCCCGCGCGCGCGTCACAGCCACCGGTGGTCATGGTGCACGGCATCATGGGCGGAGCGTGGTACTTCGCGAAGTGGCTGAAGTTTTTCGGCGCACGCGGCCACCCCGCGTACGCGCTCAACCTGCGTGGGCATCATGGAAGCCGGCCCGTGGAGAATTTCGGGCAGGTGTCGGTGATGGACTACGTCGCCGACGTCCGCGATGCGTCCGCCGGCATCCGCCAGAGACATCCTGGAGCGCCCCTCATACTCGTTGGGCACTCCATGGGCGGTCTCGTCGTGCAAAAAGCAGCGGAGTCCATCTCACCGGGGGCGACGATTCTGCTGAGCTCGGTGCCACCCCGCGGAATCCCCCTGCTCAGCTGGCCATTGTTCCGACGCGAGCTCAAGCACGTTTGGGCGATGCTCACCTCGCGCGCGATCACCGTCAATCCACGAGATGCGGCGGATCTCTTCCTCAACAGAGTGGATCCTGCCGAGGTCGCGTCGTTCTTGCCGCTCTGGACGCCCGCCAGCGGTCGCGTCGGCCGCGATATCACGTTCGGCCGCATCGCGATCGACGAGAAACGGGTGACCTCCCCCGTGCTGGTTGTCGCCGGTGCGGACGACGTCGCAATCCCGCCCCGCATCCAGCGAAGGGTCGCGCGAAAGTACGAAGCGCCCTTTCGGGCGTACGCGGGCAATGCGCACTTCCTCATCTGGGAAGCGGGGTGGGACCGCATCGCCGCCGAGGTCGCCGCGTGGCTCGATCAGACCCTCTCCCGGCCCACCGCGCGCTCGGCGTAGCCCCTCGGCGCTGTTGGTGACGGCCATCACGTCGAGGCCTTAGGACCCGCGGCAAAAACTCGACAAAAGGGGCAGGATTTGGCGCACAAACTGCCTATTCCCTGACCGGCGGCCTGCATACACGCAGGACGTTCGACCAGAAACATGAGGAGCGTTTATGCGTCGCATGATTCTCACGATGGCGGCCTTCGCGGTCGTTGGTTGCGTTCGCACGCACGCCAACGAGGCTACGGGCGCACTCGACGTAGACATTGAGTCCCCGACAAAGCAGGGCGAAGATTGGAGCGGGTCGCTCAGCCCACGTGGCGGCTCGGCGATCACAGGATCGTTCAAGGCGGTCGTGGCCAACGGCAAGACGACGGTTACCGTCAACCTCGCCAACGCGATGGCCGGCCAACGGCTCCCGTGGCACGTGCATTTGGGGACCTGCGACAACGACATGGGCATCTTCGGCGAGGCGTCGTGGTACCCGCCGATCGTCGTCGCCAACGACGGCACGGCGTCGGCCAACACGGTCCTGAACTACTCGCTCGATGAGGCGAAGGATTACATCATCAACGTGCACGCCTCGCCGACGAACCTGCAGACGATTGTCGCGTGCGGAGATCTCGATGACTAACCTGAGGTGCTCGAGGTAGTCGCGGTGCTCGAGGTGCTCGAGGTTCTCAGGGGATGAACACGAACGGGGTCGCTTCGGCGGCCCCGTTTGCTTTTGCACCTCGAGCACATCGAGCACCTCGCCTACCTCGAGCACCTCACCTCACGAACGACGCCAACACGATCTCCAGCACGAACAGCAGCACAATCGCCAGCTCGAGCGCCTCGCCGCGAGCGGCCTGGCCCTCGGCGTTGAGCATCGCGTAGGTCTCGCGGATGATCGTCAGCTTTCGATCGATCCCCGCGCGCCAGGCGCGGCCGCGGAAAATCTCGAGCGCCGCGGAATAGATGCGCGCGAGGTAGACGTCGTCCGTCACCTTGAGGGAGTTCTCCGCGCGCTCCACCAGCTCGGTGGAATCGGCGACGATCGACAGCAGCCGCGTCAGCAGATTCGTGAAGCGCCGGCGAAAGAATCGGGCGGGCTTGGCGCGCGCCTCGGAGATACGGTCGTACATGCGCGTGAGCTCGGTGTCGAGCACCGCATTGTAGAAGCGGAGCTCGAGCAGCTGCGCGTTGGCGAACTCCAGGATGTACTGCACGTCGGTATCTTCGGCCACCGGCTCGAGGACGAGCGCGTTGTCCCAGGTGAGGATCGTGAGATCGTCTCCGTAATATGAAAAGCGGTGTGGGAGCAGCTCGCGGCGCGCCGCCGCCGACAGCGGTCGGGATTCGTTGAGCAGCAGCGGGATGATGTCATTGTCGCCGAGCGCGTCGGCTGAGGCGATGCGACCGTTCGCGTCCTCGAGACGGCGAATGCGAAACACGACGTAGTCTTCCGAGACCGGGGCAATCGCGGGGCGCTCGATCGCTGGCTGGATGCGCTCGAACAACGTCTGCAGATGCCGCTGAAAGAGCGGCGCGAGGTCGGTGCCGACGTCCACGGCATTGCCGAAGCGTGAGTACTGCTCCCACCCAATCGCGGCGCCCGCGTCGACGCGAAGTCGCAGCGACACGACCCCGAAGTCGAAGATCCGCGCCGACATCGTCGCGTCATACGAGCGGTCGTCGATGACGACTCGGTCTTCGCCGAGCGTGACGCTCACCGGCGGATTGGCGATCTGCATCGCTTGCGCTTCGCCGCGCAGCGGGCGCTCGCGCACCGGCGCCTTGCCTTCCAGCAACGCCAGCGCGCGGTCGAGCTGGATCTCGTACCCCACGTCGAACAGCCGATAGACCATCGCGCCGCCCGTGACCCGAAGCCCAGCCGCGGTCGACGCGCGATCAATCATCCGTGAGCTTGTTGTCTCCCGGGGGAGCGACATAGCGATACTCCTCGACCGGCGTACCGCCGATGAGATGCTCGAGCACGATGCGGTTCGCGCCCGCGACGTCGACGCCCGCGTACCAGGTGTCTTCGGGATAGACCACGACCATGGGGCCGTGCCCACATTGGTTCATGCATCCCGCGTGATTCACGCGCACGAGCCCCTTCAGGCCGGTGGCCCCAACGCATTTCTTGAGCGCCCGGTGCACCTCCTCGGATCCCTGCTTCGGGCACTCCTTCCCCGACGTGCACACGAACACGTGGTACTTGTACTGGCCCATTCAGATTACAGGGAACGAGAAGGGAGGTGTGAGGAATTCAATGTAGTGTCCGCCGTTGGCGCGGGCACTGGCCGGTAAGCCGGAGCGCTTCCATTGTTCCCCTGATGCCATCCCCGTCCTTCTATCCACGGGACCAGGTGCGAATCGTCAACCTCGAGGGGGACGACCGCGTCATTGACAGCTCGCTCGACCCACCACGGCAGCCGCGTATCGGCGAGATCGGAATGGTCGTCGAAGAGGTTGCTGACGGGATCTACCTGGTGGAGCGCTGCACCGACGATGGGCGGGCGCTCTGGATGGCCGAGTTTCTCGCTCATGAGCTCGAGCGAGTCGAATAGAGGAACGAGAATTGTTCGAGTCCCTGGCCACTCTGGATGACTTCCAGAAGATCGACATACGCGTCGGCACGGTCGTCAGCGCGGAGCCCTTTCCGCAGGCGCGGAAACCATTGATCAAGCTGGCGATCGACTTTGGCCCCGAGATCGGGGTGAAGCGATCGAGCGCGCAGATCACGCTGCACTACACGCCGGAGGCGCTCGTCGGCCGACAGGTGGTAGCGGTCGTCAACTTTCCCCCGCGCCGCATCGCCGGCTTCGCGAGCGAAGTCCTCGTGCTCGGCGCGTGCGCGGCCGAGGGGGACGTGGTCTTGTTGCGCGTGGATGGTTCCGTAGCGAACGGAGTGCCGATCGCCTAGAGAGCAATGCGGAATGCGGAATGCGAACGGAGTAGCTCCTCACACCGCATTCCGTATTCCGCATTCTGAATTGTGTCATTCCGCGATGGCATAAATCGCCACCGCCAGCGCGAACAGGCCGATCGCCACCCACGCGCCTAACGCCGTCGTCTTCCAGGTGAGGATGCGCCGGGCCCGAAGACGAAAAGGGCCCCCGGTCGGAGCGGAGCTGTGGAGGAACGCGGTGAACAGAACGATGGGGAGACCGAGCGCCATGATCAGCATGGCGCCGGTGGGCACCCAATCGGGCAGCGAGAACATGTCGCGCACCAGACGCGCCGCGGCGACGACGACGATCGACGATCCCAGATAGGCAACGATGGCCCTCCGGCTTCGCACACGCCGCGGCAGGATCGCCTGCCCGCCGGTGCTCGCCAGCGAGATGCTGTGCGCCATGAGCGTGTTCAGCTCATCGGTGAGGTCGTCGGCGTCGACCCATCGCTGCGCAGGATTCTTCTCCAGGCACCGCATCACGATCTTCTCGAGTGCCGGGCTCACGTCGGGACGCAGCTTCGAGATCGTGACTGGTCGCTCGGCGACCTGCGCGGCGAGAATCTTCTGCAGGGGCCGATCGGTGAATGGCGGCTTCCCGGCCAGCATCTCATACGCGACGCACCCGAGCGCATAGATGTCGGCGCGGTGGTCGATGGTTGGATCAGCGGCCGCCTGCTCCGGGGCCATGTATGCCGGCGTGCCCAGTGCCATGCCGTGAGAGGGCGTGCGTCCACGCGCACGCCGGTCCTCCGGCTGCCGTGACTGTCGCAATGCCTTCGCGACACCGAAATCGGTGACGAGCCCGTGGTGCCTGACGAGGAGGATGTTGTCCGGCTTCACATCCCGATGGATGACGCCGAGCGCGTGGGCGTGGCTGAGCGCGTCGGCGACGTCGCGCATGATGCGAATTACATCATCGATCGAAAGGCGTCCCTCGCGGTCCAGCCGGTCGCGCAGCGATTCCCCTTCGATGTACGGCATCGTGTAGTACAGCACCCCATCCGCCTGTCCGACGAGCAGCACGGGCACCACGTGCGGATGGTGCACGCGCGCGGCCAGTTGAATCTCCCGGCGAAACCGCTCGATACTGAGCGTACCGGTGAGCTCCGGCGGCAGCACCTTGATCACCACGCGCCGGTCGAGCGCCTTCTCCTTGGCGACGAACACGCGCGACATTCCTCCGCCCCCCAGCTCGCGTTCGAGCCGATAGGCGTCACCAAGCGAGGCCTGAAGCTGGTCGCGCAGGTCGGTCACCATACGGGGGTTGGATGGAACGCGAAACGAGAGTGAAGGCGTTTGAACCATAGGGGCACACCAGGGTCTGTACCCCGATGAACACCTCCGCCCTCCGTCGGCGTTCCTGTTTTCGTCGTCGGTTGAGGGAGTATAGGACGCCCCGAAATGCCTCGCCAGCTTGACACGCCTGACTCTGCTCCATACCACTACGCAGAACCCCATTGATGGGAGGGAACCATGACCTCCACCGCTGCTGAGCCGGGCATGAGCCTCGACGCCGAGACCACGCGAAAGGGCTATGCGCGACCCGAGGTGCTCGTGACCACGGAATGGCTCGCCGCACATCTCGATGACCCGAGCATCCGGATCCTGGAGAGCGATGAGGACGTGCTCCTCTTCGACACGGGACACATCCCGAACGCGCAGAAGGTCGATTGGCACGCCGATTTGAACGATCCGGTGGTGCGCGACTACATCGCGTCCGAGAAATTCGAGGAGCTGCTTCGCTCGAAAGGAATCGACGAGAGCACGACCGTCATTTTTTACGGGGACAAAAACAACTGGTGGGCGACCTACGCCTTCTGGGTGTTCCAGCTCTTCGGCTTCACGAACGCCCGCATCCTCGACGGCGGCCGGACGAAGTGGGAGAAGGAAGGACGGCCGATGGTCACAGAGGTGAAGACGTTTTCACCGACCCGCTACCGGGCGCCCAAGCGGGAGGATTCGCGTATTCGCGCGTTCAAGGACGAGGTCCTCGAGCACATGCGGGGACGCCGTCCGCTCATCGATGTCCGCTCGCCGGAGGAGTTCAGCGGCCAGCGCACGCATATGGCGGAGTATCCCCAGGAGGGCGTGCTCCGCGGTGGACACATTCCCGGCGCGAAGAACGTCCCCTGGGCGCGCGCTGCAAACCCGGATGGGTCCTTCAAGAGCGCGGACGAGCTTCGCCAACTGTACGAGCGGGATGCGGGGCTCCAGAAATCCGATGATGTCGTCGCGTACTGTCGCATTGGCGAGCGCTCATCGCACACCTGGTTCGTGCTCTCGTACTTGCTGGGCTACGAGAAGGTGCGCAACTACGACGGCTCGTGGACGGAGTGGGGAAACTCGGTGAGAGCGCCGATCGAGAAGTGACGCCGGACGAGAAGTCAGCCGTGGCGTCGGCGCCGGCCGCGGTGCGACCGCCGAATCACGTCGTGATTCGTTGGCGCGGGGACGAGGAGTTCGAGGCTGGTCGCCCAGGCGGGCCGACGCTGCGCGTGGATGGGCACGGCAAGGTGGCGCAGAGCCCGGTCGATGTCCTGCTCAGCGCGCTCGGCGCGTGTTCGTCGATCGACGTCGTCAGCATCCTCGCCAAGCGCCGAACACCGGTGAAATCGCTGGAGATCGACGTCGTTGGGGAGCGCGCCGATGACCGCGTCCCTCGCAAGGTGCGTCGGATCCTGCTCACCTTCCGCATCACTGGGGCCGGCATCGAGCGCGAGCACGCGGAGCGGGCCGTGGAGCTGGCGGTGACCAAGTACTGCTCGGTCCGCGACTCTCTCGATCCTGGGATTCCCGTCGAGTGGAAGGTTGAATTGTTGGGCACTGAGAAATGAGGAGGAGGATGTCGATTGGAAATTCCTCCTCATTGCTCCTTGCTCATCGTCTGTAGCTCGACGATCTGCGTCGGCATCGCCAGGGGGATCCCTTCCGCATCCAGCCGACGCATCAGCTCCAGATTGATCTGCTGCTGAATGTCGGCGTACACGGTGAAGTCCCCTGACGCGATGACGTAGATGACGTCGAACTCCAGCGACCAGTCGCGCAGCGTGCGGAAGTGGGCGCGGTCGAAGCGAACGAGGGGATGCTGGCTCACGGCCGCCCGTGCAATCCCGGGAATCCGCTCGAGCTTCTCAGGGGCCGTGCCGTACGCGACGGCGATGCGAAAATCGACGCGCCGCTCGGTCATGCGCGTGTGATTCCTGATCGTACCCTCGAGCAGTTTCCTGTTGGGAAAGATCAGCTCATCACCGCTGAGTGTGCGCATTCGCGTCGCTCGCAATCCGACCGATTCGACGGTCCCCATCATCCCCTGCGCCTCGATGAAGTCGCCGACGACGAACGGCTTGCCCACGAGGATCCCCATCGCCGCCAGCACGTCGCCAACCATGTTCTGCAGGGCGAGGGCGATGATGAGCCCACCGATCCCGAGGCCGGCGAGCAGCGCGGTAACGTCGATGCCGAGGTTGTCGAGCAGGAAGAGGATGAGCAGCCCGCCCATCGCGATTCGCGCGAGCACCGCCAGCGTCGACAGCGCGGTCGTCCCTGCGCTTCCACCGTCTCCTCGTCGAACGTATCGATCGGTCCAGAAGGTGATGAACGTGTTTCCCCAGATGGCGATCTGCGCCAGGAGGGCCACGACCGAGACGACCCGCAGCACGTTGTGCGCACCCGGGGAGAATTCCAGAAGCGCCGTGGCGGGTGAAATCGTGGCAATGAAGATGAGCATCACTCGCGTGCGGCTCAGCAGCACGACGAGGAGATCGTCGAACTCGGTGCGTGTGTGCGCGGTGAACCTGGAGAGGCGGCTCACCGCGAGGCGCTTCAGCGCCCACAACAGCACGGTGGAGAGGATGATGAACACGGCGGCGAGCAGCCATTGCTCGACCGGATTCCCGAGCCACCGATACGCGAGGAGTTCGTTCCAGCTCATGTGGTGCGGAATCTAGCTCGGGATTGTACCTCGCGGGAATCGTCACGCGGTGCCGTCGGTATCCCCTGCTCCATCGAAACTTCGAGCGGCGATGGCAGTAGTGTCACCAACGTTGCATCCCGCCCGTATGCGATGTACGCTACGCGCCTGACACCCCCTCCTGAGCATGTCCGGAGCCGTCGATGCCACTCGAGCTCGTCTTTCTCAACACAATGGAAATGCTGCTCCCCGCCATTGTGATCACCGTCCTCGGGCTTCCGCTGGTGCGCGTGATCGCGCGTCGGCTCGACCGACGCGATTCGGGGGGCTCGCCGAACCTCTCCAGAATCGAAGAGCGGCTGGGCCGCCTCGAGGCCGGCGTCGATGCGATCGCGGTCGAAGTCGAGCGCATCTCGGAAGGGCAGCGATTCACCACGAAGCTGTTGGCCGATCGCACCTCCGGGCTGGCGGGATCTCAACCGCCCGCTCGCTGACACCGGCGGCATGACGCCGTGGGTCGCGCGGCTGCTCGCCGCCAATGTCGTGATGTTCGCGTTAGGCGCGGCGATGCCAGAGATCCCCGCCCTGCTGGCCTTCCGTGCGCGCGACGTCTTTCAGCAACCGTGGACGGCGTTCACGTACATGTTCCTGCACGCCGGGCCCTGGCATCTGTTCTTCAACATGCTGAGCCTGTACTTCTTCGGTCCGCGCGTGGAAGAGCGCCTGGGCAGTCCGCGATTCATCGTGCTCTACCTGCTGAGCGGGCTCGGCGGCGCCCTCCTGTCGTTCCTCACGCCCAACGTCTTCATCGTGGGCGCCTCTGGTGCGACTTTCGGAGTTTTTCTCGCCTACGCGATGTTCTGGCCGCACGATCGCATCATGATCTGGGGCATTCTGCCCGTCGAGGCGCGGGTCCTCGTGGTGGTGACGACGCTGTACTCGCTGTGGTCGGGCACTGGCAGCGTCGGGGGATCGATCGCCCACTGGGCACACCTCGGCGGCTACGCGGCGGCGTACCTCTATCTTCGCTGGCTCGATGCGCGCTCCGACCGGCAGAAGTTCAAGAAGCGCATGGAGGTCGCGACCTTCGGAACGCGCACTCCCATCGTGAGCACCGGCGCCCCGGACTTCGATTCCATCAAGCGCGACGGGCTTCATGCGCTGACCCTCGAGGAGCTCGACCGCCTTCGTGCGAAGGTGACCGCGGAAGGCGCGGACGCGTTGACGCCTGACGAGCGAGCGTTCCTGCATTGGATGAGGAGCAGATGAAGGTGCTCGAGGTGCGAACTGCAGTCCCTCGAGCACCTTGAGCACCTCGAGCACCTTTCGCGTCCGTGACGCCATCATCGAGGACGCCGGCGCGATCGCAGCGCTTCTCGGGGAGCTCGGCTATCCATCGCAGCCCGACGGGGTGCGCACGCGGCTCGCCCGCCTGCTCGTCCACGAGGGATCGCGCGTCTTCGTCGCCGAGCGCGAAGCGACGGTGCTGGGCGTGCTGGGACTGCATTGCATGCCGGTGCTCACGTCGCTGAGCGACGTCGCCATGATCATCGCCCTGGTGGTCACGGAACGCGATCGGCGGGCGGGGGTGGGACGGCTGCTCATCGCGCGGGCGGAGGACGAAGCGCGCGTCTGGCAGTGCGGCCGCATCATGGTCACGAGCGCGGAGCGTCGCGCCGACGCCCACGCGTTCTATCAGCACCTCGGCTACGAATACACCGGGCGACGTTTCGCGAAGGTGATTGGACCGTGAGAAGCAGAGGTGATCGAGGATGTCGAGGTGATCGAGGTGACTTCATCCTCGATCACCTCGACGACCTGGACATCCTCGTGTACCTTGGCGCGCTTTTGCTCGCCATGGTCGCGAACCCTCTCTCCGCCCAGTCGCCCGACCCGCGCCCTAACGAGTGCTGGGGATTCGTGTTCGGAGCGTGGTCACCCTCGCTCGACTGGACGGCGGCCGGGCACTCCAGGTATACCGCGCGTGGTTCACCGCCACCGCCCGAAGCGTCGACGACGGATGGAGCGCCGCGGCACGATGCCGCCTCGTTCGCGCGCATCGGCGGTCCCGGCCTCGTTCTCTATCCCACCTGGTGGCCGGTCGGCGTGGGGATCAACCTGGAGCGGCAGCCAGCTGAGGGCGATACGGTTCGGGGCATTGCCTACGCGTTCGTCGCCGACGGCCGCGTCACACCCCCCGAGAGCCCCATTCTCGCGTGGCGAAAGCCGTGCGGCGACCCGCCCGCACGGTCGGTTACTCGAGCTGCGCCTGACGAGCGTCGATGACCTCCGGCAGCGCACGCAAGCGCGCCACCACGTCGGAGTCGAGCCGCCCGTCCACGCTGATCGCGGCAATCGCCTCACCGCCCGCTTCGAGTCGCGCCTGGTGGTATTCGCCGATGTTGATCCCGGCGTTGCCCAGCAGCGTGCCGACGCGACCGATGACGCCCGGCACATTGCGATTGCGCAGGATCACGAGCGTTCCCTTCGGCACCACGTCGACGTGGTACTCGCCGATGCGCACGATGCGCGGATGCCCACCTCCGAGTAGCGCCCCCGAGACCCGTACCTCGCGGTCGCGACTAGCGGCGCGCAGCTCGACGAACTCCGCGAACGCGGGATGCGGACCGAGCCTCGTGCGACGCACCTCGAGCCCCCGTGCCTTCGCGAGATGGCTCGCGTTCACGAAGTTCACGTTCGTGCGCCCAACGATCGCCGAGAGCAGACCGACGAGGGCTGACGCCGCCAACGGTCGCAGGGCTTCCTCATCGGCGCCGCCAGCGTAGCGAACCTCGGCCATCTCCGGCGCACCATCCAGCATCGTCGACGCGAGCCGCCCCAATCGCTCGGCAAGCTCGAGCAGGGGCCGGAGCCGTCGCATCTCTTCGCTACCCACCGCGGGGGCGTTCACGGCACGCGAGAAGTCGCCATTGGCGAGCGCGGCCCGAACCGCTTCCGCGATCTCGAGCGCAACGTTCTGCTGCGCCTCCTCGGTGGAGGCGCCGAGATGCGGTGTGAGCACGACGTTGTCGAGCGCGCGAAGGGGATGATCCTTGGGCAGCGGCTCCTGCTCGAACACATCCAGAGCGGCGCCCCCGATGCGCTTCTCACGCAGCGCTTCGACCAGTGCGGTCTCGTCGATCACGCCGCCTCGCGCAGCATTGACCACCAGCGCGCCGCGCTTCATCCGCGCAAGACGCTCCCGGCCGATGAGGCCCTGCGTGCCCTCGGTGAGTGGGACGTGCAACGAGATGACGTCGGCTCGAGCGAGAACGTCGTCCAGGCTCATGAGCTGTGCGTCGAGCGCCCGCGCCCGCTCATCGGTGAGATAGGGATCGTAGACCAATACGCGCATGCCGAACGCGCGGGCGCGCTTCGCCACCTCTCCCCCAATCCGCCCTGCACCCACCAGGCCGAGCGTCTTTCCGTAGAGCTCGACGCCGCCGAAGCTCTTGCGATCCCACGCGCCGTCGTGCATTGACCGGTCGGCGGCGGGTACGCGCCTGACGAGCGCGAGCAGCAGCGCAAAGGTGAGCTCGCAGGCCGATATCGTGTTTCCCGACGGCGCCGTGAGCACGGCGATTCCCTTCTCCGTCGCCGCGTCGACGTCGATCGTATCGACGCCGACTCCAGCGCGGCCGATGACCTTGAGTCGCTCGGCTTTCGCCAGCGATTCCCGCGTGATCTTCGTCGCGCTGCGGACGAGCACGGCATTGACGTCCGCCATTGCCGTCGCCAGCGCGTCACCCGACAGCCCAGGTTTGGAGATCAGATCGAATCGCGCGTCATCACGCAACGGAGCGAGACCGTCAGCGGCGATCGCGTCCGCGACGAGGACCTTGAACGATTCACTCACGTCCCGAGCACCTGCTCGAGCTCGGCGAGGAGCACGTCGAGCTCCGCCACCGTATGATCGCCCATGTGACCGATGCGAATGGTCGCATCCTTGAGGCCGCCGTACCCGGAAGCAATCGTGAAGCCGCGCTGCTTGAGCGCCGATGTGACTGCCGATCCCGTGTGTCCTGAGGGCATTGTCAGGCAGGTGACAGTCGATGAGCGATAGCCCTCAGGGGCGAGCACGCGAATGTCGAATCCGCGTGCTTTCATTTCATCGGCCCACGCCCACGTGCGGTGGGCCATGGCGGCGTGCCGCTCCCACCGCGCTTCGATCGTTTCGCGACGAATGGCCTCGAGCTGCGCGGCGAGCGCGTAGAAGAGTGGAAGGGCCGGGGTATTCGGCGTCTGGTTCTTGACGATGTTCTTCTCGAACTCGATGAAGTCGAAGTAAATGCCGCGGTCCTTCTTGGCCTTCGCGCGCTCGAGCAGGGATGGTCGCGCCACACCGAGTGCGAGCCCGGGAGGAAGCGCGAGCGCCTTTTGGGATCCGGTGAGAACGAAGTCGAGCTCCCACGCATTGGTCTCCACCGGCGAGCCGGCGATGCCGGTGACGCTGTCGACGAGCAGCACGACATCACCGCGTGCGTGCGTCACCTTCGCCAGCTCGGCGATCGGATTCAACACTCCGGTCGACGTCTCCGAATGCACGACAGTGACGGCGTCGTAGTCCGCGCGACGCAGCGCATGCTCGAGCATGTCCGGGGAATGACCTTCGCCGAGCGGCACCTCGAGCACATCCGCCTCGAGACCACAGGCGACCGCGATGCGATGAAAGCGCTCGCTGAAGGCGCCGTTTACCAGTGACAGCACCTTGCGGCGCGCGCCATTGCGCACCGCCGCTTCCATGAGACCGGTCGCTGACGACGACGAGATGTACACCGGGCGTGTCGTCCGAAAGACGTACTGGAGCCCCGGGGCGAGTGACGCGATCAGCTCCTCCATCGCCTTGCCGCGATGGCCGATCATGGGCCGCGTTTGCGCGGCGAGAATCTCGGGACGGACTTCTGTGGGACCGGGGAGGAAGAATTTTCCGAACATTCAAGAAAGGTCAGGGGCAATTAAGTGCGCATCAGACTGCGGCCTAACTCAAAAACCTCACGAGCAGCAGGATCTCTCGGCGCGACACCGCCCAACGCGAGCACCAGGACCGGCGCCAGCGACGGGGTTCGCACGACTTCGTCGGCCGCATTGATTACCGCCGGACGCTCGACCACACCAGCAAACGCCACGAAGGTATCCGCGGGAGGACGCGCCTCGAGATCCGTCGCGCCATCGCCAACCAGCAAGATCGGACGGGGCAGCTCAGGCAGCCATTGTTCCAGCACCGTGCGCTTTCCGCCAGAACGGGCAAGCGGTGACGCTCGGTCGAAGCCGGCGTACTCGCCGTTGGCGCCGAAATGTACGTCAACCGCCGCCACGGCGCGCTCGGTGAGGCCGAGCGCGATCGCCAGCGGCACCACGGCCTGACGGATTCCGCCCGACATCACACGGACCTCGATTCCCTCGGCCAGGAGCGCAGCGATCGTCTCACGCGCGTCGGTGACGAGCGTTCGCACGTAGCGATCGCCAAGCGCCTCGACTTGCTCGCGCGTCGGTCGAACGAGCTCGAGGCGGCGGCCGTACACATCCTCGAGTGGAATCTCCCCGCGCATCGCCGCCTCGGTGAGGCGTGCGATCTCCTCTCGGTGCGCGTGCGCGAGCTCCTCGATGCCCTCGATCGCCGAAAGCGTCGAATCGCAGTCGAAAATGACGCTTCCAAAGCGAGAGGAGGCCATGCGGGGCGCAAGGTATTCGAGAGGAGCTCAAGGGCGCTAGGAAGCGCTAGGAGCGCTAGGAGCGCTGAGCCTTTGCAGCGCCCTTAGCGCCCTTAGCGCCTTTAGCGCCTTTAGCGCCTTTTACCTTCCTAAGGTGACCACCCCTCTCGCCCCTTCGTCCTCTTCATGCGCGCGCCTCCCCCCGACTCACTCGAGTCGCACGCATGCCTTCTCTTCGCAGCACGTTCCCCGGGCTCGCTGCTCTCGCGCTTGCCGGGTGCGCTGAGCTCAAGATGGCACCGGTCGAAGAGTATCCGGTGACCGCGCAGCGCGTGATCCTGATCTCGATCGACGGCGCGCGCGCCGATGCGCTGCCCTATCTGGCCACCGTTGCCTCGCTCACCGGGCGCGCCGTGTGGACGGATGCCATGCAGACCGTCCTGCCCGCGCTCACGCTTCCCGCGCATCTGTCGATGTTGAGCGGGCGTGACGTCACGCAGAATGGCATCACGCAGAACGAGATGGACGCAGGCATTGCCGCGATCATGCGCCTGAACGGCATGACGCCGATGTTCGAGTGGGCTCGCGTCGCCGACATGCGCTCGGCCGCGGTCGCCGGGATGTCGCTGATTCCGGCCGCTCAGCGCGCGGAGGCGCAGGCGTTCTTTGGCGTGGACACGCTGGTCGCCACCGATGGCGATGCGCCCGCCCTGGCGAGCGCCGCGAGCGAGCTGCTCCGCACCGACACATTGGTGCGCATGATGTTCATCCACTTTCCAGACGCCGACTTCGCCGGGCACACCTACGGGTGGATCGGCTCGGATGGCGCGCACACCGCCGCCTATCGCGCCGCGCTTGCACGCGTCGACAGCGCGATTGCGACATTGTGGAGCGAGATTGCGGCATCAGTCGAGGCGGGGCACACCGCGTTGATCGTGACCGCGGATCATGGCGGCGGCCATGGTGACGGCTGCAACACGGGCGAGCTCGCCACGCATACGCACTGCACCGCGCACGCGGGGGATCACCTTGTCCCCTTCGTGCTGGTAGCGAAGGGAGTTACCCCAAAGCGACTGGCCGGCGATGTCACGATCACTCAGGTCGCGCCAACGGTCGGCGCTCTCCTGGGCCTGCCGCTCCCCGAGCGCGCGGCACGGCCGATCGAGCTTGGCGGCACGCAGTAGGGTTCCGGCCGCACGAGCCTTGCCCGTCGAGGCTTTCCCATAATTGGGATGACGAATCCCGGAACCGGACGCCCGCGGGGTGAAAGGAACTAGTCAAGTTCCTTAGCCATAACGAGTTCCGGCGCAGAATCCCCGGCACGCTGCTTCCGTATAGGGAAGGCGGTTCCCACCCCTTCCGCTCGCGTCAGCCGGTCACGTTTTGGACATTCCCCGCGCACCAAAAACCAACACTCGGCGCTATCTGTACGCCGGAGGCGCGCTCCTTGGGCTCGTGCTCGTCACCGTCGCCCTGTCGCAGCTGGACCGCGCCGTGCCGACCGTCGAGGCGTCGACCCTGTGGATCGATACCGTCGCACGCGGTGAAATGCTGCGCGAAGTGCACGGCCCCGGCACGCTCGTACCTGAGCAGATCCGGTGGATCGCCGCCGTCACTGCTGGCCGCGTCGAGCGCAAGCACGTCGAGCCGGGCGAAAAGGTCTCGGCGGCGACGGTTCTGGTCGAGCTTTCGAACCCCGATGTCGAGCTCCAGGCGCTCGAGGCGCAACGGCAGCTCACCGAGGCCGAAGCGACCCTGGTCAACCTCCGCGCATCGCTCGAGACGCAGCGCCTGAACCAGGAAGGGGTGATCGCGACGGTTCGGTCGGAATACCTCGAGGCCAAGCGCGGGGTCGAAGTCGGTGACGGGCTCGCCGCCAAGAAGCTCATCGCCCCCACGGACCTCCAGCGCGCGAAGGACAAACAGGAGGAGCTGGACACACGATACCGGATCGAGCAGGAGCGCCTTCGCGTGCACACGGACGCGATCGTCGCACAGCTCAACGTGCAGCGCTCACAGATCGGCCGCCTGCGCGAGATCCTCGCGTTCCGTCGCCAGCAGGTCGCCTCCATGCGCGTCACGGCCGGCGCGGACGGCGTGCTCCAGGAGCTTCCGCTCGAGGTCGGCCAGTGGGCGATGTCGGGGACGACGTTGGCGAAGGTCGTCGAGCCCGGCCGGCTCAAGGCGGTGCTCAACGTTCCCGAGACGCAAGCGAAGGACGTCGCCATTGGGCAGCGCGCGTCGATCGACACGCGCAACGGTGTCATTGCCGGGCGTGTCACGCGCATCGATCCCGCGGCACGCAACGGGACGGTGAGCGTGGACATCGCGCTCGATGGCGCGCTCCCGCCCGGTGCCCGCCCCGATCTCACCGTCGACGGGACCATCGAGATCGAGCGGCTGCCTAACGCGCTCTTCGTCGGGCGCCCGGCATACGGTCAAGCGAACACCACGATCGAGGTCTTCCGCCTCGAGCCCGACGGCCGCGCCGCCACGCGCACTCGCGTGCAATTCGGCCGAGGGTCGGTGAACGCCATCGAGATTCTCGACGGGCTCCAGGAGGGCGATCGCGTCATCCTCTCGGATCTCAGTCAGTACGGCGACGCCCCGCGTCTCAAGCTTCGGAACTGATCCCCCTTTCCTCGCTTCTCCCTCACTCCTCGTCGACGTCCAATGTCTTCTCTCGCCGAAGCCCCTGGCAGCTACTCTCGCTCGCCGAACGATGGCGCCTCCCCACTCATTCGTCTCGACAACATCCGGAAGGTGTTCCTCACCGATGAGGTGGAGACGCACGCACTCTCGGGAATCCATCTCGACATCCGGCGCGGCGAGTACGTCGCCGTTGCCGGTCCGTCCGGGTGCGGCAAGACGACGCTGCTCTCCATTCTGGGGTTGCTCGATGCGCCGACCGACGGGCAGTACATGCTCGACGACAAGCCGGTGGCGAACCTCACGCCGGCCGAGCGCGCGCGCGTGAGGAATCGGCAGATCGGATTCATCTTTCAGGCGTTCAACCTGATCGGTGATCTCACCGTCTACGAGAACGTCGAGCTGCCACTCACCTATCGCGACATGTCCGCCGACGAGCGGAAGCGTCGTGTGCAGGAGGCGCTCGATCGCGTCGGGATGCTGCACCGGATGAAGCACTACCCGGCGCAGCTGTCTGGCGGTCAGCAGCAGCGCGTTGCCGTCGCCCGCGCGGTGGCCGGCTCGCCGCTGCTCCTGCTCGCGGACGAGCCGACGGGAAACCTCGACTCCGTCAACGGAGAATCGGTGATGCGGCTCCTCCAGGAGCTCCACCGCGATGGCGCAACGATCATCATGGTGACGCATGATCCCCGGTATGCGCGGCACGCGGACCGCACGGTGAGCCTGTTCGACGGACGCGTCGTCGATGAGGTGAGTCAGTGACTTCGCTGTCGCGCGATCTCCGCTACGCCGCGCGGGCTCTCCTGCGTGACCGGAGCTTCACCTTCATCGCGATCTTCTGCCTGGCGCTCGGTATCGGCATCAACAGCACCATCTACAGTTGCGTCCATGCCATGCTCGTACGTCCGCTGCCCTACACCGATCCGGAAGCGATCGTGGCGGTTGGCGAGAGCTATCCCAAGGAAGGCTGGGTCGACAGCGAAATGTCCTATCTCGACTACCTCGACATCCGCGAGCAGACACGCAACGTCTTCGACGATGTGGCCCTCTACACCGACCGCTTCGTCAACTACGAAGAAATGGCGGCGAGTGGTGGCACCACCACCGAGGCAGAAGGGATCGAGGCGGCAACCGTAAGCGCCAACATGTTCCCCATGCTTGGCATCAGTCCGGCACTGGGCCGACACTTCCGCGAGGAGGAAGACCGACCAGGCGGTCCGCGGGTCGTTATGCTGGGATACGAGCTCTGGCGAAGCCGCTACGCACTGGATTCAGGGGTCATCGGCCGAAGTGTTCGCCTCAATGGCCAACCGACGGAAATCATTGGGGTCATGCCATCCCGCTTTGGGTGGTTCGACGAGGAGGATCTCTTCCTCCCGCTCGCACTGGACCGCGCGAACGAGCCGCGAGGCTCGCACTATCTCGAAGGAGTCGCGCGTCTCAAGAACGGCGTTTCCATGGAGCAGGCGAACGCGGCGCTGATGGCGGTCGCGGCCCGGGTCGGCGAAGAATCGCCCGCCGATCACGCCGGGCACGGCTTCGGCGCGATCCCCATTCGCGAGCACCTCCTTCCCGGGGAAGTGAAGCTCGTCGTGACGGTGATGATGGGCGCAGTCGTGTTCGTGCTCCTGATCGCGTGCGCCAACGTTGCGAATCTGCTGCTCGCTCGTGCCACCGCCCGTCAGAAAGAGATCGCCATTCGCACGGCATTGGGTGCGAAGCGCGGACGCATCATACGGCAGCTGCTCACCGAGAGCCTGCTCATCGGCGTCATCGGTGGCGGCGTCGGGATTCTGCTCGCCGTGTGGGGCAACGACCTGGTGTTGTCGCAGATCCCCGAGGAGCTGCCCAACTGGATGGAATTCAAGATCGACCGAGGGGTGCTCATCTTCACCGCCATCACCGCGCTCGCGACCGGACTCATCTTCGGCATCGTGCCCGCCCTCGAATCGTCACGGCCGAACCTCAACGAGACGCTCAAGGATGGTGGTCGCGGTACGAGCGTCGGCGGGCGGCGTGGCCGGATGCGCAGCGGCCTCGTCGTGCTCGAGACCGCGCTTGCGCTGGTGCTGCTGATCGGGGCGACGCTGATGATGCGGAGCTTCCTCTACCTGCGGAACCTCGAGCCGGGCTTCGACACGAGCACCCAGGTTACGACGCGTCTCTATCTCTCGACCGACCGCTTCCCCGACCCGGCGAATCGCGTCGCCTTCTTCCGGGCCGCCCTCGAGCGTCTCGCCAATACGCCCGGCGTCGAAGCCGCCGCGGCCGTCAACTACCTGCCGTTGTCAGGCAATAACAGTGGCTCGTCCTTCGAGATCGAAGGGCAGCCCATGGCGCCGGGAGAGCATCCGCTCGCCAGCTGGCGCCCGATCACACGGGACTATTTCCGTGCGTTCGGCATGCGCGAGCCACGCGGACGGGCGTTCACCGACGCCGAGGTCTTCGACAGCACCGCGCGCGTCGCGATCATCAATCAGGCCATGGCCGATCGCTTCTGGCCGAACCAGGAGGCGTTAGGCAGGCGCTTCTCGACCGGCCTGGCGGAAGAGTCGCAATGGCTCACCGTCGTTGGCGTCGTTCCGACGGTGAAGCTTCGCGACATCGACATTCCGGTCGAGAATCAGTTCTACGTGCCGTATGCCTACTCACCGTGGCGTACGATGTCGCTCGTCGCGCGCGTGCGCGGTGACCCGGCGGCCTTCGCACCTCTCCTCCGGCGCGCGGTTGCCGAGGTGGACCCGGCGCTCCCGTTGTTCGAAGTGCAGACGATGACCCAGCTCGCCCAGCTGTCGTACTGGGACAAGCGCCTGTTCGGAATGTTGTTCGCGAGCTTTGGAATCATCGCCCTCCTGCTCGCGGCGGTTGGTGTGTTCGGCGTGATGTCCTACGCCGTAAGCCAGCGGACGCATGAAATCGGCGTTCGCGTCGCACTCGGCGCTCAGCTGCGGGACGTGCTGTCCCTGGTCGTGCGGAAGGGTGTGGTCCTGACGGTAACGGGTCTGCTGATCGGCCTGGTGGGAGCCTTCGCGCTCACACGCGTCCTCGCGGGGGTGCTCTTCGGCGTGAGCCCGACCGATCCCATGAGCTACATCGGGATCTCATTCGTGTTGCTGACGGTCGGACTGGTGGCGTCCTACCTCCCGGCGCGCCGGGCGGCGAAGGTCGAGCCGGCGGTGGCGTTGAGGTACGAGTGATCTAGGGGTCAGGAGTCAGGAGTCAGGGATCAGGGGGTGTCAGGGCAAAGGTTACGGGAGTTTGCGCGAGCCGTGCTCCTCGCACCTTCAACCTGACACCCCCTGGCCCCTGACTCCTGACTCCTGACCCCTCGTCTTCGCACAAACCTTACACGCCGCACTATTGACGAAATACAGGGCAATGCTAATTCTCTAGCACAGTGCTGCATTTTCAACATAGAGGAGCGATCGTGATAGCTGCCCAGACCCCTCCCCTCTCTCGACGAGAGCGGCAGATCATGGACGTCATTTACGCGAGTGGCCGAGCGACGGCCGCCGAGGTGATGGAAGCGCTCCCCGATCCGCCTACATATTCCGCTGTGCGGGCTCTCCTGCGCGTCCTGCTCGAGAAAGGCCATTTACGTTTCGAGCACGACGGCCCGCGCTATGTGTACCTGCCCACCGTCCCGCGCAACACCGCGCGGCAGTCGGCGCTGCGGCAGGTACTTCGCACGTTCTTCGACGGCTCCGCATCGGAAGCCGTCGCGGCGCTCCTCGACATGTCCGCGTCGAAGATGACCGACGAGGAGCTGGACCAGCTTCAACGCCTGATCGACCAGGCGAAGGTGGAGGGACGATGAGTCAGCTGTGGTCGGATCCCTGGATCGAGGCCATCCTCGCCGCGGCGCTCCGCGGCGCACCTCTGCTTCTCCTCGCGGGTGCGGCGGCGATTGGTTGGCGCCGCTCGTCCGCTGCGGCGCGTCATCTCGTGTGGCTGGTGGCGATCGCCTGCATGCTCGCCCTTCCGCTCCTCTCGGCATCACTCCCGGCGTGGCGCGTCGCCGTGCTGCCGCCGACCGAGATCGAGACGATGCCAACCGAGCTGCGGATCGTCGCGCTTCCGGCGGCCGTGTCGCCATCGGTCTCGGCGCTCGCGTCAGCCTCGACGCCGGCCGCCACGCCGGCGACCGTCGGCACGATCTCAGTCGGAGAGCCAGCCGCGCCGCGTGACTGGGGACAGATCGCATTCCTTTTCTGGTGTCTCGGCGCGTCCGTCGTCGCGCTGCCGATGCTGCTCGGTCACGTGCGGGTCTGGCGTCTCTCGAAAACCGCCAAGCCCGCAAGCGGCGGAGCCTGGGGAGCGCTCGCATTCAGTCCTGCCCGCACAACTCGGGCTGGCCGGACGCGTGCGGATCATGACCAGCGACCGTGCGACGATGCCCATGGCGTTCGGCATCGTGAACCCAACGGTGCTGCTCCCGGCGAACGCCGAGCAGTGGCCCGCCGAGCGGCGGCGTGATGTCATGCTGCATGAGCTCGCGCATGTAGCACGTCGCGATTGTCTCACGCAGCTCATCGCACAGGCCGCGTGCGCCCTGTACTGGTTCGACCCGCTGGTGTGGCTCGCGTCGCGTGCATTGCGCGGCGAGCGCGAGCGCGCCTGTGATGATGCGGTCGTTCGTGCTGGAGCGCGGCCATCCGAATACGCCACGCACCTGCTCCAGGTCGCTCGGGACCTGCGCGTTCCGCGCACGACGGCGCTGGCCACCGTCTGCATGGCCCGTCGCTCGCAGCTCTCCGACCGCCTGCTCGCGATTCTCGACGAGCGCCGCAACCGCCGCAACGTGTCGCGTCGCTTCGCGGTTCCCACGTGGCTGGTTGCGCTGCTCATCCTGATTCCTGCTGCGGCGTTCGTTCCTTCGCGCGCGCTCGGCACCTTCCCGGTGATCGTCTCGGCGATCGTACCGTCCGAGGCGTTGGTCGCGGAGCACAGGGCGATGCCGCGCGGCAAGAGCGCCGCAGCCAAGCCCATGCGCGTGTTCACCGCCAACGATTTGCTCGGTGAGCCGACGCAGTGCGACTACACCGGAAAGGGCAACACGAGCATCTCGCGAAACAGCGATGATGAAAACGACACCTGGCGCGCGCACATCTCCACCGGCGACTGCGACCTCACCATCCGCGCCATCGGGAAGGTACGGTTCGCGAATGACCTGTCGGATGTGCAGAGCCTCCCGGCTGGCGGATCGTTCGTCCTCACCGAGAACGACGCGCTGACCACCCGCCGCCTGGAGATTCGCGCCGAGGACGGTGGTCGCTTGACGCGGAAGTTCACCGTGGATGGCGTGGAGCGTCCATGGGACGATGAGGGTCGCCGCTGGCTCGCGACGGTGCTCGTCGCGTTCGAGCGGCGCACCGCGTTCGCCGCCGACACCCGCGTGCCGTCGCTCTACAAGGAAGGCGGTGTCGAGGCAGTCATGAAAGAGATCGCGTCGCTGTCAGGCGATCACGCTCGCCGCCGCTACTTCGAGGCGCTGTTCAAGGAAACGCCCTCGCTCAGTGAAAGCGAGACGCGGCGTGCGCTCGAGCTCGCCGGCAAGATGGAGTCCGATCACGAGATCGCGCAGACGCTCCTGGCGATCGGGAAAACCGGGAAGCTTGGTGCGGGATCGAAAGCGTATCTGGAAGCAGTGCGGAACATCGAGTCTGATTTCGAGGCCCGGCGCGTGCTGACGACGTTGGTGAAGTCGGCGACGATGGACGCCAACGCGATGCCGCTGCTCCTTTCGGTTGCGGACGACATCGAGTCCGACTTCGAGCTGGCGGAGCTGTTGATCGCCGTCTCCAAGCGAGGCCTCGAGTCGAGCGAAGCGCGTACGGCGTACTTCAAGGCAGTGGGGACGATCGAGTCGGATTTCGAGCAGCGGCGCGTACTGTCGTCGATCCTCAAGAGCGCCGACAACTCCGAAGCGGTGCAGACGAGCCTGCTGGAGTCCGCGTCGGGAATCGAGTCCGATTTCGAGCTGGCCTCGTTCCTGGTCTCGTTCGCCGCGAAGTATCCGGAGATGAGCGCCGCGATGCGCGAGAGCTTCATGAAAGCTGCTGACAGCATCGACTCCCAGCACGAGTATGGCCGGGTGATGCAGTCCGTGCGAGGCAGCGCGAGGCGGACGAGCGGAATGTTCTAGGGCGAATGCGGATTGCGGAATGCGGATTCTTGTAAGACCGTAGTAGGCGACAGGGCCCCAATCGAACTTGGGGCCCTTGTTGCATGGGGTGGATCCGCATTCCGGATTCCGCATTCGTCTCCGTGGCACACACTTTTCATTCTATTTTCCGCATGAAGCGAAAACGCATGGGGGCGCCGGAAGCGGCGCTGCGCGGGGCCGTCTCGGGGGCGCTCGCCGGCGCGGCGATGCTCGTTGCCGAGCACATCGGCGAGAGGACCGATCTCGCGCGCGGGCCAACGGTTGGGCGCCGCTGGGCGTCGCGGCTCGGTCAGGGACGGTCGAGGCGGGCGACGGCGGTTGGCTGGGTCACGCACCTCGCGTATTCAGCCCTTCTCGGTGCGGCGTACGGCGTGATCAGGAATCGCGGCGAGCTGTCACGGCCTGCCGAGGGACTCGTGGCCAGCGCGCTCGCCTATGCGGCCTGGCTGCCCAACCGGACGCCGGCGCCCAAGCGCGGGAGGCGCCTCAAGAAGCTCGCGGCGCAGCAGAGCCCGATGTTGTACTCCGGTGCGCTCATGAGCGGCTTCGAGGCCGTCTCGAAGCGCTGACGCGGCTTGCCGTTCTCGCTACACCCTGGCGAGCTTTGACGGTAGACCGCTCCACCGGAGTTGCTCGTTTGCGTCTGCACCGAATCTCGATCATCGGGATTGCGACCATCGCCCTCGCCTGCGGAGGGGGGCGCCGCTCGCCATCCGTCGATGCCCCCGCCGGCCCCGAGGGCATCTCGCTCCTCGGCGTCCCCCTGCGTGCCATCCGCGACACCGCCGGTCTCATCGCGCGTGCCGACGCCGAGCTCGCCGACGATCCCAACAGCGTCACCCTAATCATCAACGCCGGCATTGCGCGGTCGGCCGCGCGCCGATTCAACTCGGCGATCGAGATGTTCACGCGCGGCATCGAGAGGTATCCCGATGAGGCGCGGCTCTATCGGTTCCGCGGTCATCGGTACATGTCGCTACGGCGCTTCGATGAGGCGGTGCGAGATCTGGAGCGCGCCGTCTCGCTCGACTCGACCAATTACGACATCTCGTACCAGCTCGCCCTCGCCTACTACCTGACGCAGCGCTACGCCAATGCCGCGGCGGTCATCGAGAAGTGCACGGAGTTCGCCGAGAATCCAAAGTGGCAGGCGGTCGAGGAGGCGCGCGTCAATCCGATCTGGTACCGCAGCTGTATGTCGCTCAAGACCGACGATGACGGACGCGCCGCGATGCTCGACTGGCGCTATCGCGCGCTCCGCCGTGCCGGCAAGCACGCGGATGCTCGCCGGCTCGCGCGCGTGATTCGAGAGGGGTGGACCGTTCGCGACAACGCTCCGTACTACCGGGCGCTGCTCTTCTATCGGGGCATTCGCGATGAGACCTCGACACTCGATTCACTCTCGGCCGCCGGGGAGCTGCCCTTCGTGACGGGTGCGTATGGCGTCGCCAACTGGCATTTAATGGAAGGAGACACGACCCGCGCGCGCGCGCTGTTCGAGCGCATCGTGGGTGGCGACCAGTGGCCGGCGTTCGGCTTCATTGCGGCCGAAGTGGATCTGGCGCGAATGAGGGAGCCTAAGCCCTAGGTGGTCAGGAGTCAGGAGTCCTGACTCCTGACCCCTATTCCATCAGACCCGCGAGCCTCTCGAGTACCTGCCCCAGATCGGGCTTCTCCTCGAGGACCGGCGCCACCGGGTCGCTCGTCAGGCGCTCCATGCGCTCGATCGCGGTCTTGATCGTGAACGCGCGCGGATCGAGTGAATCGTTGACCTCGTCCCAAAGCAACGGCATCGACACCGTCGCGCCGGGCAAGGGCCTGACGCTGAACGGGGCCACGATCGTCTGCCCGTGCCGGTTCTGCAGATAATCGAGGTACACCTTGTCGCCGCGCTTGGTGACGTGCCGCGTGATCGTCGCGATGTCCTTCAGCTCCCGAAGCACGACGCGCGCGAGCAACTCGCCTAACGTGCGCGACTGCGCGTAGGTGCACTGGCGCCCGAGGGGGAGCATGATGTGCAGCCCGGTTTTCCCCGTCGTCTTGATGTAGCTCGACAATCCGACCGCTTGACATAACTGTCGCAGCAGCCTGGGCGCAGCGGATCACATCCGCAAAGGGCGCCTCCTTGGGATCCAGGTCGAGCACGCACCAGTCGCACAGCTCGAGCGAGCCGACGCGACTCGCCCAGATGTGCAGCGGAATCGTCCCCAGATTGGCCACGTACAGCAACGATTCTTCGTCGTCGCAGACGAAGTATCGAATCTCGCGCTGCGTATCCTCGCTCCAGATCCGCACCGTGCGCATCCACTCGGGCGCGAACTCGGGCGCATCCTTTTGATAGAACGACTTCCCGTCGATCCCGTCCGGAAAGCGCGTCATCACCACCGGGCGATTGCGAAGATACGGCAGCAGCCAGCGCGACACGGCGCGATAGTACTCGATCATGTCGCCCTTCGTGTACCGCTCGGCAGGCCAGTAGATCTTCTTCAGGTTCGAGAAGCTGATCGTCTTCTTGACCGGCTCCTTCGGAGGCGAGGGCGGTGGCTCGCTCACCACCGCGGCGGTCGGTGAACCATCCTCTTCGTGCACCACACCCTGGCGCACACAGTCCTGCGGGCGCTTGTCCGACCGCGCGCGCAGATACGCCGCATGACGCAGCAGCCCGTCGGGCGTCCACTCGCGGAACTGTACTTCGCACACGTACATGGGCTCCACCCACGTCGTCGTCTTGATCTCCGGAATCGCGTCGCGTCGATTAGCGCCGCCGATCACCGGACCTCGACAGGGCGGAGTCGCGGCGAACGATCGGAGCGAGCAGCTCGCCGAGCTCGCGAAGCAGCTCATCGTTGAATCCCGTCCCGACCCGGCCGGCATACACCAGCTCGCCATTCACGAAGTCGCCGAGCTGCAACGCACCCAGGCTGCTGCGCGAGCCTTTGGGCTGCGTGAACCCGACGATCACGAAGTCGCCGGTTGCCTCTGCCTTGATCTTGAGCCACTGCGCCGTGCGCCCCGGCCGATAGGGCGCATCCGCCTTCTTGGCGATGATCCCCTCGAGCCCGAGCTTCTCGACCTGCTCGAGAAACGCTTCCCCTTCACGCTCGATGTGCTCGAGCAGGCGCACCGGGCCCAGCTTGGGCACCGCCTGCGCCAGGAGCTCCTTGCGCGCGACGAGCGGGAGCGGCGCGCAGATCGAGATCATCGACCGCGAGCAAGTCGAAGGCGTAGAACGTCGCGGGAAGCTCGACCGCCGCGCGGCGAATGTCGATGTCGGACGTGCAGCCGTCCACGCCGCTGGAGGCGGGCGAAGCTCGGCTTGCCGTCGCCATCGAGACACACCACTTCGCCGTCGATGATGAACTCATCGATCGGCAGCGCCTTGATCGCACGCGCGATCTCGGGAAAAACCGCCGTGTAGTCGTTCCCGTTGCGGGTGAGAAGGAGCGCTTCGCCCTTGGTCTTGCTGGCGATGAGACGGTATCCGTCGAGCTTGAGCTCGAAGATCCAGTCGTCCCGCGTGAATGCGTTCGTCCGCCGTTTCGGCGAGCATCGGCGGCGCGGCACGTGGGTCGACGCGGGACTTCGCGGCGCCAGCCTTTTCCGCCGCTGCGCGCAGCCTCGAGCCCGGCGTTTCTCCCGCCAGCATTTCCTCGACGGTGACGCCGGAGAGCACCGACTGCTCGGGGAACTGGTCACCCGGCGACTTCATGAAGGCGTCGCGCTCCTTGATCAGCAGCCAGTCGCGCTCGCTCTTCTTGATCTTCACCAGCGTCCACTTGCCCTTGAGCTTGTAGCCCTTGAGCTCGAAGAGGAGCTTCCCCTTCTCCAGGCCCTCGCGCCAATCCTCGAGCGGCACCCATTCGCCACGATCCCACACGATGACGGCGCCCGCGCCGTAGTTGCCCTTGGGGATCATTCCCTCGAAGTCCCCGTACTCGATGGGGTGGTCCTCCACCCGCACGGCGAGCCGCTTGTCGTTTTGATCGTAGGACGGGCCCTTCGGCACCGCCCACGAGCGAAGAACCCCCTCCATCTCGAGCCGCAGGTCGAAGTGGAGCTGCCGGGCGGCGTGCTTGTGCACCACGAACAGCCGGCCGAGGACGGGTGATACCGTCCCCATCGGCTCCGTGGTGCTGTCGGGAGAGCGCTTCGCCCGGTACGTGCCGAGGCTGTCGTCGGGGGGCGGGGTGTTAGTAATTAGTCACCTCTTGCATCCGAAACGCGTACGAGGTAAGAGTTTCCTTGAGCGCGTTCTGCTCGTCGTCTTCGCGCCCCCCACCAGGTTGCCGACCATGCCCCCTCGTTCCATAGCTACCGCGACAATCTCGTTCGGCCTCGTCTCCGTTCCGGTGAACCTCTATTCGTCATCGGAATCGAAGAGCAGCGTGTCGTTCAACATGCTCCACAAGAAGTGCAACACGCGGCTCAAGCAGCAGTACACCTGTCCCAAGGACAACGAGATCGTCGGACGTGACGAGACCGTCAAGGGATACGAGTTCGCGAAAGACCAGTACGTGGTCTTCACCGCCGAGGAGCTGAAGGCGCTGGACGAAAAGGCGACGGGGATGATCGAGGTCGTCGAGTTCGTCCCGCTCGAGAAGGTCGATCGGGAGTACGTCGACAAAGTGTACTACCTGGGACCGGATAAGGGAGGAGACCGCGCCTATCGCCTGCTGTGCGAGGCGCTCCGAGAGACCGGTCGAGCTGCGCTCGGACAGTATGCCGCGCGCGGGGGCCAGACGCTCGTGCTGCTCCGCCCGCTCAACGGCATTCTCGCCATGGAGCAGCTCAAGTACGCGGAGGAGGTCCGGCCCGCGCACGAGGTCACGGTTCCACCTGGCGAAGTGAAGCCCGCCGAGCTCGCGCTCGCCAAGCAGCTCATCGAGCAGCTGGTCAACGAGTCGTTCGAGCCGAACAAGTACAAGGACACCGTTCGCGAGCGGGTGCTCGAGGCGATCCAGCGGAAGGTGGAGGGTCAGGACATCACGTCCGACGTGCAGCCGGACTCGAGCGGCAAGATCCTCGACCTGATGGAAGCGCTGAAGGCGAGCCTCGCGAAGACGTCGAAGCCCGAAGAGACCAAAGCGGGGCGCATGGTGTCATGAAGCTGCTCGCGGGGACGAGCGGCTATGCGTTCAAGGAGTGGAAGGGCTCGTTTTATCCGGACGACCTGAAGAGCGACGGGTGGCTGGGCTACTACGCCTCGAAGTTTCCGACCGTCGAGATCAACAACACGTTCTACCGGCTGCCGAAGGAGAACGTGTTGCGGGAGTGGGCGGCGCAGGTTCCCGAGCAGTTCACCTTCTCGATCAAGGCGAGCCAGCGCATCACGCACTACTCGCGGCTCAAGCCCGACTGCGCTGACACCGTCGATTACCTGCTCCGAAATACCGCGACGCTCGGCGATCGGCTGGGACCCGATTCTGTTCCAGCTTCCGCCGAACATGCAGAAGGACACGGCGCGCCTGCGCGGCTTCCTCGGGCTGCTCCCCTCCGATCGCCGGTTCACGCATCGAGTTCCGCCACGAGAGCTGGTTCGACGACGACGTGTTCGCCGCGCTGCGCGAGCACGACGTCGCGATGTGTCTCGCCGAGCAGGAGGACTTCAAGTGTCCCGTGCACGCGACGGCGTCGTGGGGATACTTGCGGCTCCACCGCCCGGACTACACTGACGGGGCGTTAGGCGAGTGGGCCAAATGCGTGAGCGGCCAGACATGGAGCGAGGCGTACGTCTTCTTCAAGCATGACGAGGACGCGGGCGGCGGCTCCGGCCCGAGGCGGTGACCGCGTTCGTGAGAGCCTGCTCGGTCTAGGATCCCCGGCGTGCGGGAGGTCGGGGAGGGGTGTAGCGCGGTCCTGCAATGCACCCCTTTGTTATGATCTGACGTTTCCTGCCGAGACGTCGGCCGTCATAGGAATGGCCTGGTGGCCCTCCCGACACGTCCCATTGCAAGAGGAAAGTCGCACGCACACACCGAACCGATCCCTGCTCGCCCTCCTGCCTAGCGAGTCGGTCGAGCGGCTCACGCGAATCGTGGGGGCCGCCTTTGGCAAACCCGCGCTCTCAATACCTGCTCACGGAGGCGACGCGCGCCCGCGGAGCCGATCTGCTCGTCGCACGACGCGCGATGCGGGCCGGTCGTCGACCACGCCACCGCAGCCACCGGTGCCGGCGCAGTGCCTACGTCGCGGTGAGCGTCGGCAACGCTGTTGCGCGCAGCGGGCACACTCTGGGTGCTCGACAACGAACCACGACACTGGTCCGATCGAGACGTCGGCGGCGATCACGGATCTCGCTGACTGGGTTTCGACCGAGATCCACCTTCGTCGTCACGCGCTTCACGACGCGCTGACCGGCCTGCCGAATCGCTCGCTCTTCCTCGATCGGCTCGCTCACGCGGTGACCCGCGGCCGTCGCCACAAGGACTTTCGTTTCGCGGTCGTGGTGCTCGACCTCGACGGGTTCAAGGCCGTGAATGACAGCCTGGGTCATGGCGCGGGCGACGAGCTGCTGATCGAGATGGCCCGCCGGCTGGGAACCTGCGTGCGCGGGGAGGACACGGTCGCGCGCCTGGGCGGTGACGACTTTGCGATCCTGCTCGAGAGCCTCGCCGACGAGACAGACGCGGGGCGTGTGACCGAGCGTATTCGTGAGGCGCTCGCCGCTCCGGTCCTCTTGCGTGCTGATGACGGGGAATCGGCCGAGATCTTTCCCTCCGCAAGCATGGGGGTGGTGACGAGCTCGCTGGCACGTCGCAAGGGTCCGCGGAGCTGCTCCAGTGCGCCGACATTGCGCTGTCTCGTGCGAAGCGCGCTGGTCGCAGTCGGTTCGAGATGTTCGACCGGGTGATGCAGGCGCGTGCGCTCACGCGTCTCAAGGCGGAGACCGATCTCCACCGCGCTGTGGATCGGCGCGAGTTCGTCGTCTACTACCAGCCAATGGTCGATCTCCGGTCGGGGCGCATCACGGAGCTCGAGGCGCTGGTGCGCTGGCAGGCTCGACAGCGAGTCATTCCGCCGCTCGAGTTCATCCCGCTGGCTGAAGAGACCGGGTTGATCATTCCCATCGGGTCGTACGTTCTCGGTGCAGGCCTGCCGCCAGCTTCGGGCGTGGCAGGAGCGGTTCAGTTCGCGATCCCCGCTCAGCATCAGCGTGAATCTCTCGGTGCGCGAATTTACGCAGCTCGAGTTCGTCAGCCGGGTGCAGGAGACGATCCAGGCGACCGGCATCGATCCCAAGCTGCTCCGGCTCGAGATCACGGAGAGCATCGCGATCGAGGACTCGGCGCGCACCCTCGAGATGCTGGCGGCGCTCCGTCAGCTCGGGGTCCGAATCTACCTCGACGACTTCGGCACCGGCTACTCGTCGTTAGGCTCGCTGCATCAGTGGCCGCTGGACGCGATCAAGATCGACCGCTCGTTCGTCATGCGGATGCAGACCGAGCCGACGCATCTGCAGCTCGTTCGCACCGTGCAGGCGCTGGCGAGCAACATCGGCGTCGGCGGCGGTAGCCGAGGGGGTCGAGACTGAGTCCCAGCTCGCGACGCTTCGCGAGATCGGGTGTGAGTACGCGCAGGGCTATTTGTTCTCGAAGCCGGTGCCGTCGGAGGAGATCGACAAGCTCCTCACGGCAGATCCCCAGGTGGTAGGGCCCGAATAAGTCGTGGCAGATAGGCGGTGCTCTATCGGGTGTTGACGTTCGACGGTTCCGTCGGCGATTGGCTGGAACCGATCCTGATTTCAGCGTGCCTCCCAACAAAAAGGACGCCGCGGCAACGCGTCGAGCCTGCGCAACGCCCGTCATGGCGCTCGACCGCAATCTGCGCCACGCGGTCCGTTTGACATTGGCGCAGGCTCCGAAACCCGATCGCCCGGCATCGGGAGGGACACATGAAGACCCGGATTTTTCCCTGCGTTCTCATCACAATGGCTGCTCTCTCTGGCTGCACCGAAGCCCCGATCGCGCCCGTTCCGGCGGCCGGGCCAAGCTTCTCCATCGCAGACCGAGATCCTCCCATCGGCCTCTTCCCGAGTGACCGGTTTACCCTGGCTGACCCAGCCCAAAACACTGGTCGACGCGTTCACCTCCCGCTGCCTGACTGTGCCGCGCGCCCCACCGACTGCGAGGACGTGGAGGTGCTCAACACGCTGGACGGGTTCAACCTTCAGCCGAGGCTCTCAATCCCGTTCGACGGCCCGATTGACGTGAGCTCACCGACGAGCGAGGCCATCTTCCTGATCGAGCTCGGGGATCCGGTCAACGCTCGAGACGGCGGCGGGCGGAAGATCGGCATCAATCAGGTCGTCTGGGATCCAGGGACCAACACGCTTCACGCCGAATCGGACGAGCTCCTCCAGCAGCACACGCGTTATGCGCTCATCGTAACCCGCGCGGTACGCGACGCCTCCGCTGCGCCGATCGGCGTGACCGAGGCGTTTCAAAGCTTCCGTCAGACCGAGAGGGACGATTACAAGCACGCACTCCTCGAGGCAGTTCACGCGGCTCGGCTCGCGGGAGTACAGGAGGAGGAGATCGCCATGGCGAGCGTGTTCACGACCCAGAGTGCCACGGCGATCCTGGAGAAGATCCGGGACCAGATCAAGGCAGGCTCAGCTGACCGTGCGGACTTCGGCGTGGGCCCGGAGGGCAGCCGCGCGGTATTCAATCGGAATGACGTGACCGGCATGATGTGGAACCGTCAGAATGACGGCCGGTCCGACGCTGAGCTCGACGCCGCTCAACGTAGGCCTGGTCGACCTCCATCGGCTCCCAGAATGGCGAAAGCGTCGTCGGCCGCATCGCGTTCGGGAAGTTCCGCTCGCCCGACTACATGCTGCATCCCGGGGAGTTCATTCCGCCGGCTCCAACCCGGAGCGGCCCGACCGTCCAAGGCTGGAACGACGTCTATTTCAACCTGTTCCTACCCTCAGGTCCCGCGCCGGGGGGCGGGTGGCCGGTGGCGATTGTCGGCCACGGCAGCGGAGGGGCGAAGGAGGGTTTCTCCTTGGGCATCGCGGCCACCATGGCCGAACGTGGGATTGCCACGGTCACCATCAACGCGGTCGGCCACGGCTTCGGCGCAGGCAGCACGCTCACCGTGTCGCTCGTCGGCGCTCGGTCTGTGACCCTCGCCTCCGGAGGGCGCGGGATCGATCAAGACGGCAACGGGACCATCGACGCACAAGAGGGCATTGACGCCGCGGCGCCGCGGAGGGTGTTGCGCGACCGTGATGGACTTCGGCAGACGGTCGTCGATCTGATGCAGCTCGTCCGCGTGATCGAGGCGGGCGTCGATGTCGACGGAGACGGGTCTCCGGAGCTCGATCGATCAAGGATCTACTACGCCGGCCACTCGCTAGGCGGCATGTACGGCGCGCAGCTTTTTGCCGTCGACCCCAGCGTGTCGGCAGCCGTGCTGAATGTGCCGGTGGCGCTGCAGGCTGTTCGGGGAAGTCTCTCGCCGGTCTTCCGGGCCAGCCGTGGACGGTGGCTCGACGAGCGTATCCCCTCGCTGATCAACCCTTCGGGCCTCGCGACAATCGGGGGCGTTCCCGTTGGCACACCGCGCTACAACGAGAACCTGCCGCTCCGGAACGAGCCGCCGCGAGTCAACGACATCGCCGGGGCGATGGCCATCCAGGCCGCGTTCGAGAACATCGAGTGGGCCGCGATGTCCGGCGACGCGATGGCGTACATGCCGCATCTCCGCAAGGCGCCGCTCTCCGGCGTGCGCTCGCGACCGGTACTGATCCAGTTCGCCAAGGGCGATCAGAACGTGCCGAACCCCATCACGAGCATGATGCTGCGCGCGGGCGAGCTGGCGGACGTCACGACCTACTACCTTCACGACTTGGCTCGCGCCGAGAACGGCGCGCTCCCGAAGAATGGGCACGGGTTCATGCCGGCCACGGGGACGTTCGCTTTCCGGGAGATTGCGATCGGCGCGCAGCGGCAGATCGCCGTATTCTTCTCCTCGGGTGGTGCGACGATCCTTCACCCGGAGCCACAGCGCTTTTTCGAGGTGCCCGTTGGGTTGCCGCTACCGGAGGTCTTCAACTACATCCCGTGACGTTGGGATGGCGAACCTGACGTATCCGCCATCGGCGCGATAGGTCCCGGCACGCTCAATTGCCGCGTGAAGACGTGCGGAGAGGTTCGACCAACCCGTTGGCAGGTACCGAAGGGGGTCGCGACGCCGCGGCGTCGCGACCCCCTTGCTTTAATCGACGTTTCGTGAGGCAATGACGCGTCACCGGTTCAAGAACCAGAAGGCGGGCGCGGCCACACCTGCATCCAGGCTGAGCGGCGGTCAAATGTTTGCGCCCCACGCGGGGAAGCTGTAGCGTAGTCTCCCCTGGACCACGTTGCCCGGCCTACCCGACGTGGGGTTCCACAGCCAATGCAGCCGCCGCATGCACCCAGCCTTCCTCCGGAGCTCTCGCGCGTTCTGAGCGCGCAAGCGGCTGACCAGGAAGAGGCATGGGCGAAGTTCCTTACCGCATACAGCGGTCTTCTGCTGCACACCTGCCGGACGGTGGTGCGCGACCGCAATGCGGCGATGGACGGATACGCCCACGTCGTCGAGAAGCTGCGCGAAGACTCTTACCGGCGTCTTCGCGCGTACACGCCTCACCTAACGACCCGATTCACGACCTGGCTCGTGGTCGTCGCACGACGCCTTCTGCTCGATTACCAGAGGCATCGCTACGGCCGGACCCGCAGCGATGACGGAGCGCGTCGCGAGGAGCACACCGCGCGGCGCCGGCTCGAAGATCTCGTCGCAACCGAGATCGATCCCGAGCAGATCGCCTCGTCCTCATCAAGCAGCCCCGACCTTGACCTTCGCCGTGAGGAGCTGACGCGTGCGCTGCGCCAGGCGCTGGATGAGCTCGAGCCGTCGGACCGCCTGCTCCTCGCACTCCGCTTCGAGGACGAGCGCCCGGTCCGGGAAATCGCCGCAATGATGAATCTGCCAACCGTATTCCACGTCTACCGGCGCGTCGGGGCGGCGCTTTCCGAGCTGAAGCGCGCCCTCGCGCGGCGGGGCGTGGTGGAGGCGGAGCCGTGAAAATCCGAGCCGCAACCGACCACGACCTGTCCGTTGAATGAAGCGATGACCGACCCATTCAATGAACACCTCGATCCGCACGAGATCGCAGCCTACGTCGAATGGAGTCGTCGGCGAGCGGGAGCGTGCATTGATTCAGGCGCACCTCGCCCAATGCACCGAATGCCGGGCCGAGGTGGGTGAGGTGATGCAGGTCGTGCATGGGGCGCCTCGATCCGGCGGTGTATCACGACGCGTCTGGATTCCCGCCGCCGCGGCCGCAGTGCTCGCGCTCCTCTGGGTGGCGCCGCGGACGGCGCGTCAGGAGGGCTCACCGCAACATCGCCAGGAGTCGGGGACAGCGCTCGCACCGCGGCCGATCGTTCCAATCGGAACCGTCGACGCCGCGAGCGAATTGACATGGTCGTCGGTGTCCGACGCGAGCGGCTACCGCGTGCGGCTTTTCGACCGCGACGGAACGGTGATATGGGAGCACGAAACCCCCGACACCGTCGTGGCACTGCCGTCAACCGTGCTGCTGACTCAACAGACAGCATACTACTGGCGAGTGGAAGCCCAGACCGGTTTCGACCGCCGGGTGGAGTCGGAGCTGGTCGAGTTTCGTCTTCGCGGGCGACCAGGACAATGAGGATCGCGCTCATCGCGGCTGCACTCGCTGTCGCTCAGGGACTGTCCGCTCAGCCACCCTCGACCGACCGCATCCGCACGCTTGCAATGCGCAACGATGAGACGGCGCTCCTCAATGCCGTCCGCGACTACCCCGACAATGCGCGCGAGGTCGTGCGTTTGCTGCTGATCGAGGCGGGCCGGCGTCGAGTGATCCACGCGGACTCTGTTCTCGCGCTCGCCCGGCGTGTCGGCAGAGTGTACGCCTCGGCGTGGGAAGACTCGTTTCCGCTTGCCCAGGTGACGCGCTTCGCACGCCTGGAAGCTCGTGAGCGCATGGCGAAGCTGGAGAGTGACAGCGTTCGCCGCGCCGGAAACGCGGCGCAAGGCCAGTCGGGCATCGACGCCGCCCTTCGTCTGTGGCGCGAAGCGATGCGCCGCTCCACCGCGATCAACGATACAGCTGGCATCGCGGCGGCGTTAGGCAACATTGGCGCCGGGATGTATCGGCTCGCCGAGCTCGATAGCGCCGAAACCTTGCTCGAACGGGCGAGAGAGCTCGCCGAATCGGTTGGCGATCGCCGCACCGCCCTCAATGCGCTCAACACGCTGGGCAGCGTCGCCAAGGACCGAGGCGACCTACATCGAGCGCGAGTGATGTATTCCCGTGCGCTGGATCTCCGTTCGCGCATCGGCGACATGCGCGGAACCGCCGCCGATCACAACAACCTGGGGTTGCTCTCCGCGGAGCTGGGCGAGACCGAGGATGCGCGGGGGCATTACGAGGAGGCGCTCGGCATCGCGCGGCGGCATGCGCACGACGAGGCAGCCGCGGCGGCACTGCTCAACCTCGGCAACGCGGCCAGCACCGAGGGCGAGTACGCCGAAGCGGCGCGGCGATATGTGGAGGCGCTCGCCGTCTATCGCACCGCCGGCGTTGACGTCGATGCCGCGCTCGTCCTGCACAATCTCGGATTGCTGGCGCTGCGTCGCGGTGACTACGCGACCGCGAAGGCTCGTCTCACCGAGGCCCTGGCGATCTTCGGCCGCGCCGGAACGCCAGCCGACGTCGTGCTCGTTCGACGTGACCTGGCTTCGGTGGCCGCGGCCGCCGGCGACCTGAGCGGTGCGTCGGCGCAGCTACAGCGTGCGGAGCGGCTCGTTCGTGCCGAATCCGATCCCGAGCTGGTAGCGGGAGTGGCGCTCGCTCGCGCTGATCTCGCGATGCTGCTCAATAGCTATCCCGAAGCGGAGCGGCAGTATGCGCGCGCGGAGGTGCTGTACCGGCGGGCGGGAATGCGCGCGGAGCGGGCCGAGGCGCAGCACGGGCTGGGCATGCTGTTGAGTGAGCGACGCCAGTATGCGCGCGCGCTGGTGGTCCTGCGCGCGGCAGGGCAAGCCCAGGCCGCCTCTGGCGACCGGCGGCCGGCAGCGCTGACGCAGCTCATGATCGGACACGTGCAGCACCGCCAGGGTGATGTCGCCGGGGCACGCCGAACGCTGGAACAGGCCACCGACAGCCTGCGCGCGTTAGGCGACGTCGTCGGGGAAGCGGCGGCATTGAGCGCGCTCGCCGACCTCGAGCTCGACGAGGGCCGGCCACTCGCGGCGGAGAGGCTGTATCGCCGCGGCCTCTCGCGCCTGACGAGGCGTCCCGCGGCGCCGGTGTCATGGCAGCTGCGCGCGGGTCTGGGCCGCGCACTGCACCGCCGCGGAGCCTTGGGCGATGCCGCAGCCGAGCTGCGCGCATCGGTCGAGGACATCGAGCGGGTCGCCGGAACGCTCAGGCTCGAGGAGCGTCGCGCCGCGTTCCTCGCGGACAAGTGGGACGTGTACGCACAGCTCGCCATGGTGGAACGGGCGCGCGGGGACGCCGCCGCCGCCTTCGCGGCGAGCGAGCGGATGCGTGCACGGCAGATGCTCGATCTCCTGGCACGAGGACGCGTGACACGGCCCATGTCGCTGGATTCCGGGCTGGTCGAGCGAGAGCAGGATCTTCGACGACGGATCATTGAGCTGACACAGCGCGTGGAGGTCGAGGAGACCACGGTCGGCACCCGGCGTGGGCGAACGCTCGTCGACGATCCCCGGAGTGAGCCCGGTACCACCCGACACGTGCTTGCGCGAGCGCACGAGCAATACGAGGAGCTTCTTCTCGCGCTCCGCGAGGATGCGTGGTCATATGCGCGAATCGTTCGCGGAGAGGTGTCCGGATGGCGCGAGGTCGCCGGTCGCCTTCGACCCGGCGAGGTGATGCTGGAATATCTGGTGGCGGACTCCGGCACCGTTGTCTTCGTGCTGACGCGTGATACCCTGCGCGTCGTCGACCTGGACGCGGGACGTCGTGCGATCGAGTCGCTGGTGGATTTCGCGCGCGGCACTCTCTCGCGTCCCAAGGCCGCGACGTCGGCCGCACGTGCCGCCTGGCGCACGCCGCTACGCCGTCTGCACGAATATCTCATTGCGCCGCTCGAGAATGCCGGGGCCCTCAAAGGCGTCCAGCGGCTCATCATCATTCCACACGCCGAGCTGCATTACCTCCCTTTTGCGGCGCTCCTCCGCTCTGGCCCGCGCGACACGTTTCTCATCGAGCAATACGACATCGCCTACGCTCCATCGGCGTCGGTGTGGCTGCGCCTCGGCGAGCGCCCGACACCCAGGGGATCGGACGTCCTGGCGCTCGCCCCGCGCTCGGCGGCCTTGCCGGGATCGGGTGAGGAGGTCGAGATGATCCGGTCGCTTTTCGGCCGTCAGGCGACGGTGCTCCGGGATGGTGCGGCGTCGGAGGCGGCGTTTCGTGTGGAGGCGCCGCAGCACGGCATCGTGCACCTCGCGACGTATGGCGTGCTCAACAAGCACAATCCGATGTTCTCTTACGTCGCATTGTCGCCTGGCGCGGATGTCGACGGCCGGCTTGAAGTGCACGAGGTCTTTGGACTCGAGCTCAGGGCGCGATTGGTCGTGCTCAGCGCGTGTCAGACCGCGCTGGCCTCGGGTTGGTGACGGACGTGCCAGCGGGCGACGACTGGGTGGGACTCGTTCGCGCCTTTCTTGGCATCGGAGCGTCGAATGTCATCGCGACCCTCTGGCCAGTCGAAGATCGCGCGACGGCGAGGGTGATGCGAATGTTGTATCGACGGTTGCGCGCCGGTGAGACCGAAGGCTCGGCGTTGTCGGCCGCGCAACGTGAAGCTCTGCGACAGTCAGCGACGGCGGATCCGTTCTACTGGGCGGGGTTCGTCCTGGTCGGCGGACGATGATGAAGGGGGCACGCATGCGAATCCGACGGATGGGGCTCGCAAGTGCCGCTGCGCTGATATGTCTCAGCGCGTGCTCGGACGCCGGTCGTCCGGTGGTCAATCTGCTACCGGACTTGGGGAGCCTCGTTGTGTCGGATTCGGCGAGCGCGCCCAATGTTTCAGCCGCTCGTCACCGATCGTCGGGAGACACGGAATTCGCCTTTGCCGCGCAAACGACGAGCGGAGACGAAGAGGTCGCGTACGTTTCGCTCGCGCCAGCAAGCTACCCAACCGCCACCGTCGCACGGATCCACAGTCCGCGCATCACGGGCACGGTAACGGCCCTCATGGTCGAGGGTGGACTTGACCCGGTAGCTGTCCCCGCCACGGCGGGGGACAGTATCGAGATCGAGATTCTCACCGGGGGTGTGACCCTCGCTCGCACCGGAAGCAAGGTTCCGACCAAGCGGCGCCCACGCGTCATCCGCACGATTCCGCCGCGTGGCAAGACGGACGTCGCCGTCAATGGCGTCATCGTGATCGTATTCAGCGAGCCTATTTCGGCGAGCTCGGTATCGTCCTCGACGATCCAGCTCTTGCGTGGAACCATACCCGTCGCCGGGACGCCGCGCTTGCTCGAGGGCGTCACAGCTGGTGTGGCATTCCAGTCAGCAGAGCCGCTTAGCGCGAATACGACCTTCCGACTCGTCGTTCGACCAGAAGTCCGAGATCTAGATGGTGATCCTCTGGAGCAGGAAGTGGCAATCGAGTTCACGACTGGTTCGACATTCGCGCCCGAAGTCACGCAGCTGACGGTACTGCCAGATATCACGGCGCTGAACATTGGCTCACGCCTTCAACTTACCGCCAGAGCGAGCGGCGGTGATGACACGACGCGCGTACCCATTTCAATCGCTGGCGTCCCCCTCCTGTGGACGAGCGAGAACCCGGCCGTGGCGTCCGTGTCCTCGACAGGTCTCGTCAGTGCGGTCGCTCAGGGAGAAACACGGATCCGTGCCCACGTTCTGACAATGCCAGCGTCGTGGGCACAGCGGTGATTCAAGTCGGTTCAATAACGCCGGTCGCCTCGCTCGAGCTGTCGCCGCCGTCCGATACGGTTCCGCTGACGGGGAAGATCGGAATGGCCGCAGTGACCAAGGACGCGGCCGGCATTGTCGTCCCATTCCAACCTTGTCCTGGAGCACCAGCAACTCATCGATCGCGACGGTCGAACAGGCGGCGTCAGGGAAGGCCTGGGTCATGGGCGTGTCGCCAGGCACGGTATCGATCGTCGCCACCAGTCAGGGGCGTAGCGACACGACGACGGTCGATGTCGTCTCACCGGGACCGTACCAGACGGTGAGCGCTGGCATAGCGGGACTTGCGGCTTGAGGGGTAGCTCGTGGGCGTTCTGCTGGGGCGAGAACTCGACGGGGAAAGTCGGCGATGGGTCCGCCAATTCGTGGATGTTGCCCAGAGCGGTCTCCCGCGGGTTGCGGTTCGTGCAGATCAGCATGGGCGGCGGCCATACCTGCGCCATCACCGCGGCCGGCGAGGCGTACTGCTGGGGCGCGAACGCGCTCGGCGCCCTTGGGATCGGGACTACGAGCGGTCCGGAACAATGTGAGTTTGGCGGGCCGTGCAGCAGGACGCCGGTCGCCGTGTCCGGCGGGCGGTCGTACTCGGACATTCAGGCGAACAAGCATGGTGGTTGGTATCAATTCGCTTGTGGACTCACGCCGACCGGCGCCGCGTATTGCTGGGGTGCCAATGTTGCCGGAGCGTTAGGCATCGGGACGGCAACGGGCCCAGGGAGCTGCACTCCCCAGGGGGGGCCAGCCCTCCCCTGCAGCACGCTTCCCGTCGAAGTCTCTGGCGGACACGTGTTTACCTCGATCGCGTTAGGTGATATCCATGCGTGCGCCCTCAGCGCTGCGGGTGATGCCTACTGCTGGGGCGAAAATCTGTTCGGCCAGCTTGGGGATGGCACCGAAACGAATCGATCGACGCCGGTCGTGGTTATCGGCGGGCTGCAGTTTGTGTCGCTCACCGCCGGGGCACGCCATACGTGCGGCCTGACGACTGATGGAAGGGCGTACTGCTGGGGGGCCAGTGGGTTGGGCGCACTTGGCCACGGTGCCTTCGAGGGCCCCGACTTCTGCCAGAACCCAGATCCGTTCAACCGGCCGTTCCCGTGCAGCACGGCGCCTGAGCCAGTAACGGGTGACCTCAGATTCACCGCGATTACTGCCGGTGAGGCGCACACATGCGCAGTGACGTCAACAGGTAGGGCGTACTGCTGGGGACTTAACAGCTGGGGTCAGCTCGGAAACGCGACGACGACCAATTCCGCTTCACCGGTCGCCGTCGTGGGAGGTCTCTCTTTCGCGAACGTGAGCGCTGGCCGAGACCACAGCTGCGGTGTGACGACAAGCAGCCTCGCGTACTGCTGGGGCTTTAATGGAAACTTCGCGCTCGGGACCGACGACCAGTCACCCGGCGTCGGGGTGCCGGTACGAGTCGAGGGCCAACCATGACCAGACGCTCTGTCTCCTCCTGCCTGACGGTAGCCGTCACGTCATTGGCTGTGGTGTGTGTCGCGTGCAGCGACGGAACCGGCCCTGTCCAACCGCGACGGCTCGAGCTCGTGGCAGGCGACACCCAGCAATCACGTCCTGGCGAGGAGCTCCCGATACCGCTGCGGGTCCGGGTATTCGGCTCAGACGATCGTCCCTTCGCCGGCGCCCCCGTTCAGTGGGCGGTCATCGGGGGTACTGCGACCATTAATCCTGCGCAGAGTACCACGAACGGCAGTGGCAATGCGGAAACCCGCGTGACCATGGGATCCTCGGTAGGCCCGGTGACCGTCCGCGCCAGTGTCCCAGGTACGGAGCCGATCAGCTTTTCGTCCGTCGCCCTCCCGTCGTGTGAGTGGTGGGCCTGGCCGCTGATTGCGCCGGGAAGCACGATCTCCGGAACGTTGCGCCCTCACGATTGCGAAGTGGAGGGCCGGTTCCATGACCTGTTTCCCCTCAACCTGCCCACACAGCAAGCGCTCAGCATCAGCCTGCGATCCACCAGCTTCGACCCGGAGGTGCAGTTCTACAGCTTTGCTCCGTGGTTCTACTTCGTGAACGACTCCGTCAACGCGACTCGCGAGGCTCGGTTCAAGGCAATTCTCCCCGCGAGCGAAGCGATCGGTACAGGCGGCGCGTACGGGATCGCCGCCACGTCGATGGAGGCGGGGGCAACGGGCCCGTTCGAGCTCACGGTGGTGCCTACCTCGGGAAGCGCCGAGTCGTGCGAGCGCGTGTTCGTCATGCTTGGTATCACGACGTCACAGAATCTCGCCTCGACAGACTGTTCCGGCCCATCCGGTCGCTACGAGGACGAATTTCGTTTCGTGATCCTCAGAGGGCAACGCGTGAGAGTAACGGAAACATTGACGCAGTTTGCACCTCTTCTTCGAATCGTTCGCGCCGGCCAGGTCGTGGCCCAAACCGATGGGAGCGGCAGTGGCACCGCGGTCGTCATTTACACCGCCGAGGCGGACGATTTGTACGCGATCCGCGCATCGAGCGTCGGAGCCCAGCAGATCGGCACCTACAGTCTATCGGTCGGCCTCGACGTCGCTTCGAATCCACGGATCGGGAACGCGCGCACGGACGACTTGCCCCGACTTCAGACGACGCGGCGCGCACAGTCTTCCGCACGGAGCGGATGGGCGCGTGTCAACGCCTCTCAACGTTAGGTCACCGTAGACCGTCGTCCGCGCGCGCGGACGCGGAAAAATGTCTGTTGCAGTCCGTTCAATTCGGTACGACTCGAAGTATCAGGACCCGAACTCGACGAACCCCCACGGCGGGTGGCCCCGCGCCATACCCATGGTAGGTCAACGCATTGGGCGGGGGCTTGCCTCTTCTTTCGGAAATCCGCCATGATCCCCCTCCGGCGCGCAGACCTAACGATCGCCTTCCTCTCGTCTTACGCTGGCGTCGTGTAGCCGCATGACCCTATTCGGCCTGGCGCCCGCCATCGCGTTGTCTGTCTCCCCAGCGACCATCGAGCTTGAACAGGGCCGGCCGCCAGGGAATGACAGCGTGGTTGTCGCAGATTGTGGGCCTCAACGGGTTCGCCTCGCGGTTACGCTCTCGGTGGAAGGTGTGCCTCACCGGTGTCGTCGCGGGATTTACTTTGGGGCCGCACTCGATTCCAATCCCTGCGAGCACCACAGTACAGCCATCGGCCTGCTGATTGCCGCCGACGCCTCGGCCGCCCCGGGAAATCACGCCCTGACCGTACGCGCCCGTGCCCAGGGCGTCGAAGACAGAACGGCGGCTGTCACACTCACTGTCATTCACGTGCCAGGCACACTCGCGCTCTCGCTTACTCCTGGCGCACGCACCGTCGCACCGGGGCAAAGCACAACAGTGGCCGCTACGATCACGCGCGCCGGCAGCTTTACTGGCGCGGTCGAGCTCGGCGCGGAAGAATGTGCCCGCGGGCGTCACCGTGTCGTTCAATCCCGCGAGTATTCCCGCAGGCGGAAACACAAGCACGGCGACGATTGCCGTGGCTCCCTCCGCGGCGTCGGGGCAGCACGCGATCGTCGTGCGCGCCAAGGGCCAGGGAGTCAGCGACCAGACCGCGACGCTCGCGCTGACCGTGGCTGCCCCTGGGGTTTCGCTCGCGGTGAGCCCCGCTACCGCAGTCGTCGAGGCGGGTGGACGCGCCGCGGTCGAGGTGAAACTCACGCGCACAGGAAACTTCACCGGCGCTGTGACCTTTGCTCTCGAGGACGCGCCCGCCGGCGTGACCGGCACGTTCACGCCAAATCCACAGGCGGGTACGCGCTCGGCGCTGACGATCAATGTCGCGGCGGGTACCGCACCCGGCGTCCACGCTCTCAGAGTCAAGGCCAGCTCCCCCGAAATAACGGATGCCGTGGCAACGCTGTCGCTACAGATCGCGGCAGCCGGTGGTGCACAGAACGTTTCGTTCCGCTTCTGCGCGGCCCGCCCCATCTGGGTCGCCTCACAGGACGACGCCGGCCCGTGGACGCGCGTCGCCGCCGGCCCCAGCGAAACCTACTCGTTCAACGTCTCCTCGCGCGGCGGGGTGGCGATCGTTAGGCCGTCTGGTTTCGCCTACCGGATCGATGTCATCTACGCCACCGCGACCGAGCTCGCCGAGATCGGATCGACGTGGGATCCGTCCTGCTCGCCGCCCGTCGGGACCAAGCAGCTCAGCGGTACGCTCGCGGGTGTTGCCGGGCAGGACGTCAGCATCTCACTCGGGCCACGGGGCGCGAGCGTCTCCCAGGATCGCACGAGCTACACGCTCCGGAACGTTCCGGACGGCGCGCTCGATCTCGTGGCATCGAGAGGCCACTCCGGCAATGTGTTCGACTTCAATGCCACGAAGCTTATCATCCGCCGCGGGCTCGATCTGCCCGACGGCGCAGTGATTCCGGTGCTCGACTTCGACGCCGCCGAGGCCGTCACACCATTATCGTCGAGCCTAACGCTGGCCGGGCTGGGCTCGGACGCGCTGAGCTGGCTCATGACCTACATCACCGCTGGCGGCACCGAAGAGCTGCTCAACCTGCACTTCTTTGGATCGCCGGTCGGGATCCTCCCGTACGCGGGCGTACCAACCTCGCTTCAGTCGCCGGGGGACCTGCATGAGTTGTTCGTCGAGGCTGCGGCTCCGAATGGTCTCAGGCGCCTGTTTACGGCGTTCCACAGAGCCGAGAATCGCAGCGTCGCGCTCGGACCGCAGTTGGCGACGCCGACGCTGAGTGTCGTAGCGAGCTCGCCATATCTGCGCCACCGGATGGTGCTGCCGCGGCAGAGCGAGTATGGCGAGGAGGTCGTCGGTCGCTTCGTCCAGCCGGCGACGCAGGCAACCAGTGAAGTTGCTGCTACACTCGGTTACTTCGGTGGCTCTCCACCCGAGTGGGAGTTGGTCGTTCCGGATCTGACTGCCGCTGCCGGCTTCGACCCCGCCTGGGGACTGCGACCTGGTGGCGCAACCGAGTGGGAAGCCTTCGCCACAAGCGGCTCATTCCTCCTTTCCTTCTCGCTGGACGACGGAGCAGCAATCCGTACGGCGGGTCGCTGGGGTGGCGCGCCGACATCGTCGGCGGCAGTTCGTGGATCGTCTGGTATACGCTCGCTGCATGATGGGTTCCAACAACTCCGTGACGCCCGGACGAAGCCGTCCAGAGCGATACGCCGTGGAAGCAGACCATGATGCAGCTCCGAAGCGTCGGAAGGCACATGAGTACAACGCAAAAGAGGCGGCTCCTGTCCGTTCATCTAGCTGACGGCTTTCGACGCCCCGTGCGCGAGCCATTCAGCCGAACGGTTCTACATCTATCTCGTCGGCGGGGCTGTCATGTGTCTCGTGCTCGATGCTCGCGCCGGATGCGCGCAGGCCGGCGAAAAACAGACCGTTACCGCATCGCTGTTGGCGCGATCATGCACCACACCCACAATTGGCCCGACAACGTTGTGACCGGGGCCGCCGTTAGGGAGGTCTGCCCATCGTCCATTGATTGCGAACGTGGAGCAACTTCATGTACTGGCTCGACAGGGCACGCTCGATCCTGAACGGCATGCACGGCCTTTCCCTTCCCGATCCCGACCGGATCGACATTGGAAGTGTGCCTGACACCGCGTTACTGATCCGGGCGATCGGCGCGGCAATGCCGCGGACGGCGATCCTCCAATTGATTGGTCCGCGCAACCCCGCGCTGATAGCATTCCTCACCACTCGCTCCATTGCGCGACGGCGGAGCACCGGCGAGTATTTCCTCTCGTTAGAGGACGGGTCGACCGCGGAGTTGGCGCGCCTCGTCGCCGGCTGCGCACCCGAGGCGGTGTGCGCGCACCTCTTCGTTCAGGATGGGGAGCAAACCCTCCTCGAAGCGTTCGGTCGCGACAAGGGAGAAGGCGTGGTTTGGATCAACCGGCGTCTGCCGCGCAGCTGCCTCCGGAAGTTCCTCCAGGCGACATCCGCGAGTCCACCCAAAGCTGTGCAACCACCGAGGAGTTCGACGAAGGGGGGTCATGAGATGCTACGCACCGCCCGACGCGCGCTGGTCGTATTGACGGCACTCGCGATGCCGGCGCTGGCACTGCTTGCCTGCGTGCAGCGACCACCGATGGTGATCGAGACCTCGACAGGCGATGTCGTCCAACTGGAAACGTGGACCGCAACGCTCTCGGGGGCACTACATGGCACGGTGACGCTCTCACCGGGCGCCACCTATCGAGAGACGCTGGCCACGATCACCGTCAGCGGCGCCACCCCGCGCGCCGCTCACGCATGGTTCGTCCACCTCGGCCAGTGCGGCCACGAACGCGGGATACTCGCCGGTCTGCAGCCGTACACACCGATCACCGCCGACGAGCACGGCACCGCCGCCGCGAGCATCCCCCTTCCCTTCACCGTTCCCACGGAGGGCGAATACTCCGTGACCGTCCTCCAGTCGGAGCTCGTGAACTCGTCGGCCGTGGCGTGCGGGAACCTAACGAAGGACCGTGCCGCCGGACCGACCATCGCCGACGGTCGAGCCCACTAGCTTGACAGTCCGCTCCTAGGACCTATATCCAGTCATCCCGGGCCGGAGGCGGCCGTGGATGACTGGATGAAGGAGTTGCGCCGTCGCAACTCCAACGGGACGTGCGCACGTCGCCCACCCTCGGCGCTTCATCGCGCCGCTATCCTGCTGCACCCGCGATTCGCGCGACCCGCCTTCGGGGGCGCTGCGCCACCACCCGGCGCACGTCCGTTCCCGCTCTAAAAAATGTCCCTTCGCGGAGGGCTCATGCGAGCCTGGTCCAGACCCGTCGCCACGGCGTTAGGTGCTGCGCTGCTCATCCTCGCCGGAGCGTGCGACAACCCGGCGGAACCTCCCAACTTCGGCGCCATCGAGGTCCTGATTCTCCCATCCGGCCAGGATGTCATCACCCAAAACCTGCAGATCACCGTCGCGAATGGGCCGGTGCATCGAGTGGACTCGGGGCGCCTCCAGATCTGGATTCCGGATCTCGCCCCAGGCACCTACGAGGTGGAGCTCGAGGGGATGAGCGTGAATTGCCAGGTCACCAGCACGAACCCGCGACAGGTCAGGGTGGAGCGCAACCAGATCGCGGTTATCACGTTCGTGCTCGCGTGCACAGCGCGTGTGGGGAGTGTGCGCCTGACGACCGTGACCACCGGAGCAGACCTCGACCCCGACGGCTACGTCGCCGTCATAGGCGGAGTACCCAATCAGGCTGTTCCGGTCAACGGAACGACAACGATCGCTGGGGTTCGCGAAGGGAGTCATACGGTTGCACTCAACGGCGTCGCAACCAACTGCACGATCACGGGCGCACAGACGGCCGTCGCCACCGTGCCGATCGGTGCCACAGCGGACGTTGCGTTCTCCATCGTTTGCGTCAGGTTCGGCAATCTGGCGGTGACAGTCGCCACGTCAGGTGGGGGCACGGACCCGGATGGGTACACCCTCGACCTGCGGTCGCCAAGTCTGGAGTCCTCCGCAACGCTTCCCGTCGGCTCGAACGCATCCGCGACGTTCGAGCGCCTGCGGCCCGCTCCTGATTACACAGTCAGCATCCAGGGGTTGAGCGCGAATTGCCGCGTGGCCGGCGCCGCTGCTCACACGCTCGCTGTGGATCCTGGTGCCACCGCCCAGGCGGCGTTCGCGATCTCGTGCGAAGCACCTCGGCTCCTCGCATTCGTGAGGGACGACGACATCCACATCATGGGCTCGGACGGCACCGGCCTTGTGCGTCTGACGACGACGCCAAACGTCGACTGGGAGCCCGCCTGGTCCTCGACCGGTCGGATCGCGTTTACGACGCTCCGACACTCCGGCGACCCTGAGCTCTACGTCATGGACGAGGATGGAACGAACGCGACACGCCTCACGACCAGCGCCGGCGGCGATGAGTCGCCCACCTGGTCTCCGGACGGACAGAAGATCGCCTTCCAGAGCTACCGGACCGTCAACTGGGAGATCCACGTCATCAACCCCGACGGTACCGGGTTGGCCCAGCTGACCACCAACGATGCCGACGACATCAATCCGACGTGGTCGAGTACTGGCAAGATCGCCTTCGTGAGTACGCGCGACCATCCTGCCGGTGAGATCTATGTGATGAACGCGGACGGCTCGAACGTCGTTCGTCTCACCCAGAACGATTCGGCGGAAGCGGCGCCAGCATGGTCGCCTGACGGCTCGATGATCGCTTTCACGCGCGAGGTCGAATGCTACTATGGCTGTACCCACGACATTTTCGTCATGAACGCCGATGGAACGAACCAGAGACGGCTTGCCACCGGCTGGCAAACCTACTCGTTCCACAGCGACCCGGCGTGGCTCACCGATGGGCAGACCATCTCGTTCACCAAGCAGTCGTGCGGGTACTACTACTACTGCGACATGCCGGCGATATGGGCAGTCGATATCCAGGGCGCGGTATTGCAGCGGGTCACTCCCGATGGACGCAGCGCGGTCTGGAAGCCCTAGGCGCCAGGGGCGCTGGGCGCTGCTTCTCACCGCCGGGGTGCTGGCCGGATGCTCGGACGCACCGGCCGGGCCCGAGCGCGCCCCCGCTCCGCTGATCGAGTCGGCCGTCGCGCGAGCAAGCACGCATAACGTGCTCACCGCTGCGATGTCGGTGCGCGCTCGTAACGCCGATAGCGTCGTCGTGCGGCTCGAGCCCGCGTTGGACGACAGCGTGACAGCCGCGGTCGCAGTCGATGGTGACACGGTCTCGATCCCTATCTTGAGACTTCGGCCCGCGCAGCACTATCGCCTCCGACCGGTTGCGTATGGCAGCGGGGGTGTGACGGTCGGCGAACCGGTGAGCCTGACGACGGGCGCGCTCCCGTCCGATCTCCCTGTTTACACCGCGGGTGGCGCCGATCCCGCACCGGGGTACGTCGTCTTCGCGGCCGGCATGTACGGCGTCGTCATCGACAATGACGGCCGAGTCGTCTGGTATCACCGATTCTCGACCGGCGCCGGGCTGAGCTTCATGGCGCAGCCCAACGGCCGCTACACCGCGAGGCCGCCGACACCCGCCCCCGGAGATCTGGAGCCGTGGGTCGAGATCGACCCGTTAGGCCGTGTGACCCGGACGCTTGGTTGCGCGCGCAACCTCTCGTCACGTCTCCATGATCTGATCAGTCTGCCCGATGGGAGCTACTGGATCATGTGCGACGAGTCGCGCACCGTGGACCTCACACCCTACGGCGGCCTCGCGGCGGCGCGCGTCACGGGAACCGTCGTCCAGCACATCGCTGCCGATGGCGCACTCCTGTTCGAGTGGAGCCCGTTCGACCACTTCGCCATCACCGACGTCGATGAGGCGGAACGCCGAGGCGCAACCGTCAACTGGACGCACGGCAACGCGATCGATCTCGATACCGACGGCAGCCTGCTCGTGTCGTTTCGGAACCTGAGCGAGATCACGAAAATCGACACGCGCACCGGGGCGGTGCTATGGCGGCTCGGTGGCCGCCGCAACCAGTTCACCTTCCTCGACACGCCCGCACCGGCGTTTGCGCATCAACATGGGGTGCGGATCGCCGGCGGCAGCACGTTCGTCATTCTCGACAACATTGGAAATCCTTCGGAGTCCCGAGCCGAGCGCTATGTCGTGAGCGAGACGGCGCGCACGGTGCGACTGTCGCACTCGTACGGGTCCACTCCGGGGGTCACGACGCAAATCGGTGGAAGTGTTCAGCCGCTCGCGGGTGGACGCACTCTCGTTTCCTTCGGTACGGAGGGCCGAGTGGAGGAGTACGACGCCCAGGGTCGTCTGACGTGGAGCATCCAGGGCAATGCGGGATACGTCTTTCGGGCACAGCGCCTCCGGTCGCTCTATGCTCCCGGGGTGGGGACGGCACGATAAGAGACGCCACGCGCTAGTTCGATGCCGCACTCGGCGGCGAAGACCGTATGCTCGACGCGATGGGCATTCTGCGAACGACCATCGCGATCGAGCATCCGGCCCGGCGTGGCACCGTGGTCGAGCTCTCGGATGTCATCGTCGACACGGGAAGCGAGTACACCTGGGTGCCGCAGCCCGTGCTCGAGTCGATCGGGCTCGTTCCCGAGCGCCTCGTCGACTTCGTGACCGCCGATGGACGGGAGATCGAGCGCGGGGTGGGCTTCGCGAACATCCATGTCGCCGGAGCATCAGCGCCGGACCTGGTCGTCTTCGCGGCGCGAGGTGACCTCGTCCTGCTCGGTGCCCGCTCGCTCGACGGGCTCAACCTGCGCATCGATCTCGGGAGCCGGACCCTGGTGCCCGGCGGGCCCGTGCCTGCCGCCGCGCTGGGCCTAACGGTGGACGCGCGCCAGCCGCTCCACCCACTCCCGGCTCGTCTCCCCTATCTCCGCCAGCACCTCGGCGTCCGTTCTCCCCGATGACTTGAGAACGTGAAAGCTGTGGTCGGCACCGTCGAGCCAGTGCATCGTCCAGTTCGGGCCCACGCGCTGCAGTACGGCGTCCATGAGGTCGCGTCTGCACAGTGCATCGCGCGTACCGTTGAGACAGAGTACAGGCGCCTCGACCCTTGGGAGATGCGCGTCGCGAAGCTGATCGGGCTTTCCCGCGGGGTGCAGCGGGTACGCGAGCAGGAGGAGACCGTCGCAGGCGAAGCCATCCGCGGCGAGCATGGATGCCGCTCGTCCGCCCATCGATCGCCCACCGATAATCACGACGTCGGGTCGAAGCTCTTCGCGAGTGCGCGCCACCACCGCCTCGACCGTGGCCTTGAGCAGGGGCATCGCGTCGGGACGCCCGCTGCGCCTCTCCTTGTACAGAAAGTTGAAGCGAACGACGTCCATGCCCTGCGCACGCATCACCTGCGATACCGAGAGGACACCGCGATCGGCCATGTTGCCGCCGGCCCCATGCGCGCACACGAAGACGATCGGTGAGCTCGCCGAATCATGCTCGGCGGTCACCTCCTCATCCCCGACGCCAACGCGCCACATCAGGCCATGGTCCTCGGCGCCAGGCCCATCTCGTCGAGAAAACGATGTCCACCGCCAGGCCGGCCCGCGCGCGACTGCGTGTGCGTCAGCACGATGCGGTCTTTCGCGCGGGTCATGCCCACGTACAGCAGCCGCCGCGCCTCTTCGACCTCCTCGGGTGTCGCCTCACGGCTCGCGGTGCGGCCGGGAAGGTGCGCGTCTTCCGAACCGACGATGTACACGCGTGAGAACTCGAGCCCCTTCGTGGAATGGAGCGTGAGCAGGTTGACTCGGCCACGCTCGGGCTCGTGCCCATCAAACTTCGAGAGAACCGCGCACTCGAGAAATGTCACGATCTGCGCCTGCAGCGTTCCGTCGGGAATCCGCTCGATCAACCGGCGCAGCCGCAGCAGCGCACTCGGATACATCTCCTCCGCCGTCTTCTCGGCGCGGATCTTCATCATGAGCTTCGCTCCGCCGAGTGCCTCGATGACCTCGTCGACGCTCGGAACGGACTCGTTGTCCGCCGCCTCGTTCTCGTAGAACTCCAGACTGCCGCTATATCGCCCTAGCGCGAAGGGTCGGGCGAAATCGCGGAAGAGGGCAGCCTCGGCGCAGAGGGTTTGCTGGTCGCACAGCGCAAGCGCGACGCCGAGATGGCCCAAGAGGTTGAGCAACGCGCTTTTTCGCGAGCGCGCAAGCTTGGCCTCATCGAGCTTAATGACGACCTGCGCCAGAGTACGGGAGTCGTCGAGTGCACGGTGCGAGCGTCCTGGATCGATGCCGAATACACGCGCGAGGTTGATCAGCTTGTGGCTCGTAGACAGGAGATCGCACGAGAGCGGGAGCGTGTCGTACATGCACAGGTCGAATCGCCCGCCCAGCTCCTTCACCATGCGTTTGAGAACCTGGAAGTCGAACTCGTAGCCATTGTGGGCGGCCACGACGTCGCTGCCGCAGAAGCGACGGAACTGTGGCCACACGTCCTCGAAGCGCGAAGCGCCCTCGACGTCGGCGTCACGCAGCCCATGGATCTCGGTGGCTTGACGCGGTATCGGACCGCGAGGCTTCACCAGCGCGTTGAACGTCTCGCATGGCTTGCCGTTCCTCACGCGCACCGCCGCGATCTCCACGATCTCGGCGATCTCCGGGTCATTGCTGGTCGTCTCCAGATCGAACGCAATGAAGTTCCGGAATGGCTCGCCGAATGCTCGGCTCTCCAGAAGCTGGGCGGCCTTGAACAGCCCTAACGGCAGGCCGAGCGTCTTGCACTCGTGCGGGGAGATGCGCTCCGATCGCGGCATGACCACGTTCCCCGTGTACACCTCACCGAAGCCGAGACCGAGCAGGATGGCCTTGAGCGGGATCTCGACGCCGTGCAGGTCGGGAAGGCAGATCGCTGCGTGCCGCTCGCGCGCGTCGCGAAGGCGATCGGCGAGCGACACGACGTCGGGCTGCTCGATCGGATCGCTCAGCTCGTCATGCCGTTCCTCGAGGACCGAGCGCCTCTGCCCCACACGCTGGGACAGGAGATCGTGGATGAGCGGGCCTAACGACGAGTGGCGACAGCCGATGGCCTGCAAGTTTCTCCAGTGCGAGAGCGCACGATGCACCTGGCGCCCGTCCTCACCAGCGCGGGACACGTGCGCAGCAATGTGGTAGAGCTGTCGGATCAGGTCCTGCCGCGTCTCGTCGGCCCGCACCCGAGCCTGATCGAAGAGCACCCGCGACAGCACTGCCTCGAAGAAGGCCTCGCAATGGAGCGGGTCGTTCGGATACGCGATGACCCGCAGCGCGGCGATCACATACGCGACGACGGGGTCCTCGGCCAGCGCGCGCCCGCGCGCCAGACGGCACGGAATGCCCGCGTTGAGAAAGGCCCCTTCCAGTGCCTCTCCCATTTCGTTCGTGCGGTAGAGGAGCGCCACTTCGGCCCAGTCATGCATCCACTCGGCCTGGTCCCGGCGAACGTCGTCGACGATCCAGGCACGCTCCGCGTCGTCGGTGGCGAAGGAAAGCGCGCTGGGTTGATGGGGTGACGCGCGGTTCGCCTGCGGCGGGGGCAGGTCGGCGAACATCTGAGGGTTCATCGACACGAGGCGCCGAGCCAACGCAAAGACATCCCGGGGGCAACGGCGATTTTCCTCGAGGCGGATCTTCCTCGCCAGCCCAAAGTCGTTGAGCAGTCTTTGGAAGACGCCCGGATCGGCCCCCGCGAACGAGTAGATCGACTGCTCGTGATCGCCCACGGCGAAGAGATGCTCGTGATCGCGCGCGAGCTCGCGAATGACGCGGTACTGGACCGGGTTCAGATCCTGAAATTCGTCGACGAGCACCACATCCCAGCGGGAGCGAATCGTCTTCGCTTCGGGCGTGTGCTCGAGCAGCTCGGCCGCCTTGAGCACGAGCATGTCGAAGTCCACCATCTTTCGCTGCGCGAGAAATCGCTCGTAGCGATCGAAGAGCTCGTGGCTCTCGTGTCGCGCGAATGCCGCGCCCCGAAATCGGTTGGCGCTGAACTCGGTGAGGAGCCGCCGATGCCATGGCTTCGGGCCCTCGAGGCGACGCAGGACGTTGAGCTGATAGTCCTCGTCAGCGATCCCGAACCCCGGCGGCAGTCCCACGCGCGCCGCATACTCCCGGAGCAGCTCGGCGCAGAAGGCGTGAATCGTCCCCGACCTCACCGGCGCCCCGTCGTCGCCTAACGCGCGCTCGAGGCGGTGCGTGATCTCGTCCGCGGCCTTGTTGGTGAAGGTGAAGGCGCAGATGCGCGGGGGCGGGACGTCGCACTCTTCGATGAGAAAGCGAATGCGCTCGATGAGGCAGTACGTCTTTCCGGCACCCGGGCCTGCAAGAACGAGCAGGGGTCCGGGCGCCGCCTCGATGGCCTCACGTTGGGAAAGCGATGGGGAGGGCGCGCCGGGCACCGAGGTGGGCTCGGGGACGGCGTGGAAGACGGTCGCCATCCCGGAAAGGTGGGGCCCGGAACGCTATCGCGACAGGCTCAGCGAATCTTCCAGGCCACGCCGAGCTCGAGGGATGAGAGCTCCTCGAGTCGTCGCACATCGTTGCGCGCGGGGAAATCGAATCGCTCCAGGCCGTAGCGAATCGTTGCGGTCAGCCGGCCGGCGGTGTAGCCGACCGCGCTGTGCGCAGCCACGGCGAGATCGGGGCGGGAGATCCCGCTCACGCTCACCCAGGGCATGATCGACAGTCCCGCCGAAAGCTTCAGGGCATCCTCGAGCATCGACCGGCGGCCATGAATCCCGACTTCACCCCACACCCACCGCTGGGCGGCGAGCGCCGATTCGTATCGCCGAACGACCACGCCGGCGTCGAGGCCAAGCCAGTCGCTCACCGGAATGCTGGCGCCCAGGCTCACTTCGCCCACGTCTCGATCGATGGCCGAGCGCTCGTTGGCCCCTAACGACCCGGCCCGGAGCGAGGCACGCGCCTCGACGGCTTGCCATGGGACCGTCGTCGTTGCCCACAGCCCGAACATCGTGCCTGACGACCGCTCGAGCCCTGCGCCCGCCGTCACCCGATGCTCGGCCAGCGAGACGGACACTCCGGTCGTCACCGGGATCTGCGCGCGAAGCGGCCCGGCACAGGCAAGGGACATCAACCAGAACCACCAGCGCGTCCTCATCGCGACTCTCCAATCGTCGGCGTGATGACCATGCGCGCGGCGGCCAGGCGGGCGGTGTTGCGCTCGCGGATCTCGCGGTTCTGGCGTACGTGCTGCTCGCGGCGACGCGCGTTCTCCAGGACGTTGGCGGGAATCCCCGAGCCCCGTCGCAGGAAAAAGAACGATGCGATACCACCGGAGGCCGTGACGCTCGCCATCACGACGGCGTGTTTCCGGGTGCCGTCCAGGTCGCCATGTCCGATGACGCTCGGCACCGCGATGGCGAAGGACGCGAGCGCCAACCCCGCGGCAAGCTGCGAGCGCGCGATCGACGGGGGGCGTCGCTCGGGCAGAAGGGAGCGCGGATCGAATGCGAGCGAATCCTCGAGCGGCTCGTGCTGGTAGTTGACGTCGAAGCGAAGCGTGACCGTGTCACTCGAGGAGTCGTTGGTGGCGGTCGCGGTAACGTCCAGCTGATAGCGCCCCGCTGGCAGCCGCTCTCCCTTCTGATCGAGCCCGTCCCACGGAGATTCCGAAGCGCCTTCCGCGGTCCATCGGAACGTCGCCACCGGCTCGGACTCGGTTGGGTGACGCACGATGGCCTGCACGCGCGCATGCTGCGTCGTCACGAACCGCAGCGACACGCCCCCCTGTCCTGGCAGGAACGCGGTGTCGGACAGCGTCCTCACGCCCACCACGAACGTCTGCCGCCGTGCGAGTGCGAAGAGCTGTCGCTCCTGCGCCGTAAACACGGCGGGATCGAGGTCCATGAAGGGATCGCGCTCCAGCATCCGTCGGAAGTACACGATCGCCGAATCGCGTTGACCCATGAGCGAGAACGCCGCGCCGAGATACTTCATTGCCTGCACGCGCTCCGCCATTGAGGCGGCGGTATTGCTCGGCGATGTCACCTCGCGCAGGAGCACGACCGCGCGCTCCAGCTGGAGCTCCTCGTACAGGATCACTCCACGACTCAGGACTTCACCCGGAGCGCGCTGCGCCATGCCTGGTCGCGCGAATGCCGTCAGCGAGATCATGACGACGATGATGCGAAGGAAGGTCATCACTCGGGGTCCTGTGTCGGCAGTGCGATGCGAGCGAGCGCGGTGATCTCATCGGCCACGACGGTGACCGTGGTGTCGAACGACTTGTAGCCCGGCGCCGAAACGCGCAGCCGCCGGGAGCCGATTCGAACGGTGGAATCGAGGACGACGCCACGTCCGAGCAGTTGCCCGTCGACTCGGATTTCTGCATCGGCGGGGAAGGCGCGCACGCGCAAGCGGCCCACCGCCTTCGACTCGACTGCCGGTGCCTCGGCGACGCGCCGCGTCGAATCGACGGGAGGGGGCGTGGCCGCCTGCGGTCGCTCGATGCGTGGCGTCATCTCCGGCGCGACCACCACCGCAGTCGGAACCGGCACGGGTGCGGGAGGTCGCCGCAGGACGACCGCGGCGGCCCCACCGGCGCCCAACACCGTCGCGGCGATCAACACGATGGCCCACTTCGAGAGGGCCGCCGCGCGCGGCTGTATCGCGGGCGCGTGCTGCGGGGGCGTGAGACGGATCGAGCTCGCGAGCTGCGGCAGTGCGGAGATGCCGACGACGGGAATCGGCGCACCATGCGCGAGATCGCGAAGGTGTGCGAGCCCCTCGCGCCGACCCTCTTCCACGAACGGAACCGCCTCGACGGCCGCGAGCATCGCATGCGTGGAGGCAAAGCGATTCTCGGGCTTTTTCGCGAGTGCGCGGTCGATCAGCTCACGCAGCGGCAGCGGGACGTCGAGACGCGCGGTCGTGACGTCGGGCACCTGCGTGTAGAAGTGGTGATGCATGATCCCCGGCAGCGACTCGGCCTGGAAGGGCACGCTCCCGGTGAGCATCTCGAAAGGCGACGACCCCTAACGAGTACTGATCGCTCTGTGGCCCGATGCGTCGTGCGGCGCATTGCTCAGGACTCATGAAATACGGCGTCCCGACCATCGTCCCGGTCGAGGTGAGACTCGCATCCTCGGCGGCGCGAGCGATTCCGAAGTCGCTGACCACCACGCGGCCGTCGCGATCGACGAGGATGTTGGCGCTCTTGATGTCGCGGTGGACAATGCCGCGCTCGTGCGCGTACGCCAGCGCGCTCGTCGCTGCCCGCAGGACGTGGAGCACGACAGGCACCGGCAGTGGGCCCTGCGACGCGATGATGTCCTCGAGGGAGCGGCCCTCGATGAACTTCATCGCCATGAACAGGAACCGACCCGCCTGCCCTTCCCGATACACGGGGATGATGTTGGGATGCTCGAGCGAGGCAGCCAGGCGCGCCTCGCGCTTGAAGCGCTCGGTGAGCTCCCGGTTCAGGGTCATCTCGGGAGGGAGGACCTTGAGGGCAACGCGGCGTCCGAGACCGGCTTCCGTTCCACGGTAGACGATCGCCATGGCGCCGCGGCCGACCTCGCGGTCGATGTCGTACTCCCCGGAGAGGGCATGACGCACCTCCGCCAGCAGTGCGTCATTGGCAGGGCCAACGAGGAGCGTGGATGCACCCGGATCGAGGACCTGCCGCCCACAGCTCGGGCAGAAGCGTGAGCCCGGCGCGATCGCCGCGCCGCAGCGCTGGCACTGGCTCATTGGCTCGTCACGGTGAAGGTGACGACGCGCCGCTTGCTGCCGTTGCCCTGGGCAGCCTCGACGGTAGCGGTGCCGGCCGAGCTGCCTAACGTCATCTGCACCTCGGAGAGGCCACTGGCGTTCGAGATGCGGTCTACAAGGTTCGAGCCCTCGAGGCTTCCCCCTCCCGAGAGGATTCTGAAGCGCACGGACACTCCAGTCACGGGGCGCCCCTGCTGGTCCATCACGCGAACGGTCAGGCGCTGCGGCAGCGTCGTTCCGCGCAACGCCGATTGGCCGCTCCCGCGCACGATCCGGAGCGAATCTTCCGAGGCTGCGGCGCCCGGGAACTGTGGCGCTGCCGCCGGGGTGCCGAAGTTGACCGCGCCGACGACGCTATCACCCACCGCGTCGGGCGCGACGGAGCGACGCGGACCGCGCCCGTCGCCCCACCAGTTAGGCTGGGCACTGAGCACCGCCGCCTCGGCGTTCACCAGCGCCGACACTTCATGGTCGGCGAAGTCGTTGTTCGCGATGCTGGCCGTGACCCACTGCGCGACCTCGAGGCCACGCCGCTGACGCCAGACACGATTCCCCTCGAAGCGAACGCTCCCGGCCCGCAGCGATGCGCCATTGAGCAACCGGTAGTCGACGATGCTCGACCCGGTCACGTCGGCGGAGCTCGCGGTGGCCGTGATGGCCGCTGGCCAGCGGAGAGTCGGGACAGTGCGGGTGCCCGCGCCGGAGAGCGACGCGTTCTGCACCGTGAGCACGGCACCCGTGAACGCGATGGCGGTCTCGTTCGCGCCGGTGAAGCGCGTGCCGCGAACCGTCAGTGTCGCCCCCGATCCATCGACCGTGATCGCCGCCATCCCGGTATCGGCCGTCGCAGCCGTACAATTGGCGAGCCAGCCGTCGATGACGGAGATCGATGACGAGCCGCGAACGTCGACGCACCCTCGACCTTGCCCACTGCGCAGGGTATCGGAGGTCATTGCGATCGTGTCCGCCTCTTCGGCGACGATGGCGCGCACCGCATTCTCGAGCAGGGAGCCGCTGAGCGCCCAGGTCGAGCGCGTCGACCGGATATGGAATCTGCCGCCGTTGAACCGGCTCGCGGAGATCGTTATCCCCGCACCCCGCGCATCCACGAGACGAATCGCGTCCATCGCCGTACTCCCCGCCTCGGCGAACGAGTTGCCGCTGAGCGTCACGCCGCCAGACTCGAGAATCTCCAGCGCCGCGCGTCCATCCACGGCGCTTCCGCCAGAGGGCGGATCGGTCGCCTGCTGGTTGAGCGAGAACACGTTGTTCGCGATCACCGTCGCGCCCGTCGCAGCGCGAACGCGCAGCAGGCGGTGGCGGCCCGCCAGCGTGTCGCCGGTAGCACGGGCACCAGACGTCGAGTCGAGGAGGATGCGTGGTCCGGCCGTCGACGCGACCGCGCTCAGCTCGACGGCGTTCCCAAAACCGCGGACGACGCGAATTCCCTCACCGTTGGCTCCGGCGACGGAATCGACGCCAACGACCTGAACGCGTGAGACGAGACCAGTGCTCACGTTCGACAGCAGTATCCCGTAGCCGACGACGGCGTTCACGCGGCTATCGCTGATCACCGCTCCCGTGGCGTTCGCAATGCGGAAACCACGACCAACTCTGGACGTCTGGCCAGGATTGACGTGTACGTTCTCAATGCGCACCCCGGCGCCATTGGCGTCGATCGCTGGCCCATCGACCATGTGCCGGATGGCGACATGGCGGAGCAACACCGACGACCCGGCGGAAACGGCGATTGCGGCGGCACCAGTCTCGTGCGAGATCGTCGGGAGGAGGGCGGCGTTGTTGCTGCCATTCGCTCGATAGGCGGAGTCGTTCCCGATCAGCGAGATTTGTCCACTGAGCGCCGGAGACTCGGCATACGGTCGGTTGCCCGGACGCAGGGCGATCGTGTCACCCGAGGTCGCGTCGGCGAGCGCAGCCTGAATGGTGGCGAACGGTCGGGCGTGGGTGCCGATGCGCGGCTGGGCATTGGAGGCGTTGTCGACGTGGAGCACGGTGAGGTCGCGAACCACCAGCGCGACCGTATCGGCGATGGTGCCTGCTTCGCCGATGATGCGCGCGGCGCCCGCCGCCACGGATGTGACCGTGCCCGTGGCCGTGACGGACGCGACAGCGGGGTTGTCAGAGCGCCAGGCCGTTGGATAGTTGGCGATCGGCACGCCCTGGGCGTTGCGAACGACCGCCGTGTAGACGAGCTGCTGGCCGGGCCTCGTGAGGGTGTCCGCCGACGGGTCGATCGCGATCGTGGCCGGGTCGTTCGTGACTTGCACTCGCGCTCCCGACCGCACGGGACCCTTGAAGGCGTAAATCATTGTTATGCCCCCGCCGATCGCGGTGACGCGCCCGGCGTCATCGACACGTGCCACTGAGGCATCCCCGCTCTCCCAGAACGGAGTCACCCCGGGCACCGGTGCCCCGTTGTTGTCGACGGGGGTCGCGGTGATGGTCACTTCTTCGCCGATGCTGCGCAGAGTGGCGGCCTCCGGCGAGAGGACGAAGCTCGACAGGCGCTGCTCGACGGTCACCGCCGCGCGAGCGGTATCCCCCGCCACGATGGCCTGGACCTCGGTCGCGCCGGTGCCGCGCGCGGTGAGCCGTCCGTCGGTCACCGAGACCCTGTTGGTGTCGAGGGACCGCCACGTCACCGGGACATTGATGATCTGATCGTCCGCACCTAACGGCATCGCGTGGATTGTCGCGGTGTCGCCCACGCTGGTAAGGCCCACGAGGGACCGGTCGAGCTGGAGATCCTTGAGCACCACTCGCAGCGTTCGGCGCCAGGATTCGCCTTCTTCCGGAAAGAGCGACCCGAGCACGCGAATCGTCATTTCGGTCGTGCCGAGGCGTCGCGCATGAATCGAATCACCGGCCGGCGACACGGCGACGATCTCGGGATTGTCGCTGGTGAAGATGACCCGGGAATCGCTCACCGCGGCGCCGCCGCTCGTTATGCGGAGGACCGGCGCTACTCGGCTCTCGACGAAGAGGAGGGTATCGCTGAGCCACTCGAGCTCGAGCTCGTTGACACCGACGGGCCCGAGGACGTTGGCGCCATCACAGGTGGCCGTGGCCGCGACGGTTGCCATCGCCGCCGAGAAGCGCGCGAGCGCCGTGGCGAGTGCATGCACAGAAAATCGACGAGCGCGATGCGGCATGACTCGACGCAAGACGGGAGGCGCTGAGGACGGGAGCAACCCCGTCACATGTCAGTGGATAGACCGTGCTCGATACACTTGTTCAGACGATTTCAAAGGCGTAGTCGAAACGAGTTCGGGCTTTGCTCGGACGCAGCGAGAACACGGGTGCCGGGGCCTGTTCGCTGCAACGAGGGTTGATTCGCGTCCGAAACAGGCGTGCGCGGACGGCGGCCAGGGAATCGGGCCGTCGCCCGACCGGCCGCCGTCGCAGCCCTGGCCTTACACGGGCAGCAGCGCCGCAGCCCCGCCGCGCCTAACGCGGAGCCGGCCTCCGTAGATCGTCGCCGGGACGATCAGCGCCAGGAACACGAGGTGGTACCACACCGGCGTGAGACTCCACGCCGAGACCTCGAACCCGAGGCCAAGCACGAGCTGGACAATCGCCAGCGCTCTCACGGCCGGCAGGGGCTCCCTCGACGCAACCGTTGCCGTCACGTACCCGGCGAGAACGGACAACGCGACGCTATAGAGGATGAGCCCGACGAGCGCGCCGACATTGGTGACGGGCTGTCCCACAGCGAGCAGGGCCGGAAAGGCCCGTTGCGCGGCCTGCGTTCCGCCGACCCACAGCACCGCCCACACGATGGCGCCGGCCAGCACCGCGAGAATGGTTCGTCCGATCTTCCCCATTGTACACCTCTTCCGTTGAATGTCGTCGCCACCATTGACGGAATGAATATGTGACATTATTATCACATATGCAAGGCTGGGCTTCGCGATGGTTCCGGTTGGGCTTGAGCCGCGGGGCCACGCAGATATTCTGAACTCCGTCATCTTTGCCGTTCCCGAATGCCCCGACGCCGCGATCCTCTCGCCCCCGTGTGGAAGGCGCTCTCGAGCTCGACTCGCCGAGCGATCCTCGATCATCTGCGAGAGGGTCCCCTCACGACCGGATCGATCGCCGAGCGCTTTCCCAAGCTCACGCGATTCGCTGTCATGCAGCATTTGCGGGTGCTCGAGGATGCCGACCTCGTGATCCCGAGGCGCGACGGGCGCGAGCGGTACAACTATCTGAATCCCGTTCCCATCCAGCAGGTGGTCGACCGGTGGGTGTCGCGCTACACGAGACCGTGGACCGAGGCGCTGGTCAGTCTGCGGGACGAGCTGGAGACCCAAACGCGCAAGGAGCGCGCATGACCACTCCGACAGGATCCAAGCCCGCGGCTGCCGGCACTCCCCTGCCCGATCACGTCGTCTCCATCCACATTGCCGTGCCGGTGCACCGCGTGTGGGATGAGATCACCAAAACGGGGAAGATCCAGCGCGCGCTCTACAACACCGTGCTCGAGAGTGAGCTCAAACCGGGGAGCCGGCTTCGCTACTACAGCCCGGACCGGAAGCGCGTCTTCATCGTGGGCGAAGTGGTGGCCGTCGAGCCGCCGCGCAAGTTTTCGCACACCTACATGTTCACGAGCAGCGTGTCACCCTTCACGCTCGTGACCTGGGAGCTTCAGGAGGAAGCCGGCGGGTGCCGCGTCACCATTACCCACTCTGGCTGGACGACCGCGCACAAAGCGCCGGAGAAAGTCGCTGCCGGATGGAGGGAGATCCTCGGTCTCCTCAAGCAGGAGCTGGAGACGGGCGATCTTCCAACGAAGGCGAAGATCATGTACGCGATGTACGGCGCCTTCATGTTCATGATGCCGAAGAGCACGACCACCGAATACGTCGACGAACAGGGCTGGTGAGCTCAGCCGATCCAGCCCACCCTGCGACGCCACTCGAGCTCCGCGACATTGTTGGCGGCGACCTCATCCGCAGTTGGAGGGGGATTCTCACGAAGCCCCGACAGCAGCTCGCCGAGGCGCGGCAGGCCGACCTCGGCCCGCCACTCCTCGACCTTGCTCACATCCTCGAGTGGGTAGGGGGCGAGGCCGTTAGTCGTCTCGCGGAGCTGGGAGCCAAACCGCTGCGGCACGCCTTCGAAGGCGCGAATGCGATCGTCCATCATCGCGAACTGCCACCGCGGCGCATCGCCACTCTGAGACGCTTCGTCGAGCAGCTTTCGACAGGCGCGCATGAAGGCGGGCTCGCCGATCGAGTGCTGCGCGATGCGCCACGCCGCATGCGCCCCGTCCTTCCCGACGAGCTTTTCGCCCGGCCACCCCACGCGGAGGATGATGTCGCGCAGCCGCGCGGCGTGCTCGCGGTGCACCGCTTCCATCCGCGGGTGATACCCCTTGAAAAGTGAGCCGTCAGCGGCGAGCTCCGCGCGCACCGTCTGATCGCGCGCGTCCATGCGAAGCAGCTCGTCGCGAAGGCCGGAATTCATTTACAGGTGCTCGAGGTGCTCGAGGTGCTCGAGTGACAGGCCGCCGCACCTGGAGCACCCTGAGCACCTCGAGCACCCTGAGGCCTACGAGCCGCGGCGCCCGGACTTCATTGACGTGGAATGCGGCTTGACGACCTGCACGCGTGCCGGCACGACGGGTTTCACGGGCGATGGCACGTCGCCGTCGGGGCGTGGACGCTCGGACTTCGGCGCCGGACTACGCCCGAATTTCGGAATGACGGGGCGGTGCTTGCGCTTCATCACGGCCTCTCCGGTTCGGTCTGCCGGGAAAATTAGCCCGGCGCGCTCCGCTCGCCAGAGATGGCGCTTCGGAATTCCTTCCGTCATATAGGCTGGGCCGTCCGCCCACACATTCCCAGGACGCCATTGGCTCCCGGAGAACGCATTTGGAGATCGCGCGGGCAAACGTCGAATCGGAGCTCGAGCGACACCATGCCGACTGCTTCGCCTGGGCGATGGCGTGCTGCGGCCGAGATCGTACCGAAGCGGAGGACGTGTTGCAGACGAGCTATCTCAAGGTGCTGGATGGGCGGGCTGTCTTCGCGTCGCGCTCGAGCCTCAAGACCTGGCTCTTCGGGGTCATTCGGCGAACAGCCGCGGAGCACCGTCGGTGGCGCGCACTGCAACGGTTTCGATCCACGTCGCTGACCGATCGCGCCGACCCATCGGCCGACCCGGCAACGGTGGTCGTTCACTCGGAATCGGCGGCCCGGCTCGTCGGCGCACTGGCGACCTTGACCACTCGGCAACGGCAGCTGCTGCATCTCGTGTTCTACCAGGACCTGACCATCGCTGAAGCCGCCGGTGTGATGGGCATCTCGATCGGCACGGCGCGCACGCATTACGAGCGCGGCAAGCAGCGGCTTCGCGATCTGCTCACGGTGGAGGATCACCGATGAATGACGACGATCGCGATCTCCGTGAGGCGTTCGCTCGACTGAAACAGGAAGATCGCGCTCGCATTCCGCCCTTTCGGGCGCCGATCGCCCGGGAGGCGCCGCGATGGGGGCGGGGAGCGCGGGTGGCCGTGGCGGCAGCCATCGTCCTCATCGCACTCCCGCTCGCGCGACCAGATCGGACGCCGCGGAGCATGGTACATCAGGTCGTGGACCTTGGAGCGGCGGCCTGGCGGTCGCCTACGGACTTTCTCCTGGTCACGCCGGGAAGCGAGCTGCTGCGATCGGTGCCATCGGTAGGATCGCCTGACGACTGGACGCCGATAGACCTGCGGGGCCGTTCGCCCGCCTCAGAATCCACACGTTCTCAAAGGAATCCGTCATGATGCATTCACGCCGATACGCGATCCTTCTGCTGCTCATCGCGACCCCATTGGCCGCGCAGGAACCAGAGCCGGACTTCGCGAAGCACCTCTATCCACCCGAGCTGGTGATGCAGCACCAGCAGAACCTCCGCCTCACGCCGGAGCAACGGACATCCATCACGCAGTCGATTCGGGACTTGCAGCTCAAGGTCGTCGATCTCCAGTGGAAGATGCAGGATGAGGCACAGAAGCTGACGGAGCTCGTGAAGGGCGCGAGGGTCGATGAGGCGCAGACGCTGGCGCAGGTGGACCGCGTCCTGGAGATCGAGCGAGAGATCAAGCGAGCGCACATGGCGCTCCTCGTTCGCATCAAGAACCTGCTGACGCCGGAGCAACAGGAAGCGCTTCGTAACGTGAAACGATTGAAGCCGAAGGGAACGTAGCGGCTCTCGCGCTAACCAGCGCCGCGGGTACGTATCCACGGCCGGAGGAGGCTTCGGCGGCGGCGAAGCGGGTTGCGGCAGGCGTCGCACAGCGACCCCGTTCCCGGGCCGAAGTGTCGGCCGCACAACAGCTCGCGGCATCCGGAGCAGACCGTCCCTCCGGACAGCCCGAGCCGTGCGCTGCACCGCTCGCATTTCAAACGCTCCGCTGGCCGAGCCTCGCATGGTGTTGACGATGCTCCGCGGCGCCCCGAATCGCAATGCGAGGCGTGACCCTCGCTCGCGATCATCAGTCCATTCGTCGGAGATGGTCCCGCCACCCGCATTCGGGCAGCAGCCCTCCGCTGCCGACACGCCCACGTCACTTATCGCGCAGCTCACCACGCACCTGCTCGACGTCGAGCGGGTACGCAGCGAGCGGGTGCTCAATGGCGTGCGCGCGGTGGTGTTGGTGCTGCTCGCCGTCGCCAGCGCGCTGTACGCCACTCGGCTAACTCAGTCCCTGAACCGCGTCAATGCGGCGGTGCTCGTCCCGATGCTGCTGTGGACGGCGGGCCAGCAGCTGGTGTTTCACCGAAAGGGACAAGCGCCCCGGTGGCTCTCGACGCTGAACGCCATAGTGGACACGACAGCGCTCACCGTGCTGCTCGCCGGCTACGGGGTGTTCGGCCGCGCGGAGCTGGCGGTGAAGTCGCCGATGTTCCTCGCGTACACCCTGATCATCGCCGCTCAGTCGCTCACCAATTCCTGGCGCCGTGCGGCTGGCGTCTCGACGCTGGCGATCGCCGAGTACGGAGCGCTCGTCACGCTTCTCGTCGTGACCGGCCGGCTGGTCCTCGTGGGCAACCCGCTCGACACCCCGGTCATGGCGGGATCGTCGCTGTTCGACGAAGGCGCGCGAATGTTCTTCCTCGCCGTCGCCGGGGGCGCCGCGACCTACGCGACGGCTCGTCAGGCGCAGACGCTGCGGCGCGCCCTGACGGCGCAGGTACAGCGCGACGCCGAGGAGCGCGCGCTGGCGGTTCGCCTCCAGGAGGCTGACAAGCTGGCGGCCGTGGGAACGCTCGCGGCGACGGTCGTCCACGAGGTCAACAACCCGCTCGCCTCCATCTCGATGCTCGCCGAGATGCTGAAGACGACGCCGCTGACCGCCTCACAGCGGGAGGACGTGGACGGCATCATCAAGGAATCGCGGCGGACCGCCGAGGTCGTTCGCGATCTCCTCCGTGTGTCGCATCCGCGTGAGGCCCGAGACGACGCCATCTCGCTGTCGCGGGTCGCGACGCAGGCGCTCGCCGTGCTCCGCCCGCTGCTGCGCGACCAGCGCGTTTCCATACAGTCCGAGCTTCCCGAAGGACTGCCGACGATCCGGGGATTCGCGAGCAGGCTCGAGCAGATCGTGCTCAATCTCGTGATCAATGCCGTGCAGGCGATGGAAGGCCGCAGCGGTCCGCGTCTCGTCCGCATCACGACGGGCGGCGATCCCACGCAGGTGTGGCTCTGCGTCGAGGACACGGGCCCGGGCTTCGCGCCCGGCGTCGCGGAACGTGTCTTCGACCGCTTCTTCACCACCAAGCCCGTCGGCAAGGGCACGGGACTCGGCCTCTGGATCGCACGCGAGATCATCACCGAGCACGGCGGAACCGTCACTGCCGAGAACCGGGATGAGGGCGGTGCTCGCTTTCGCCTCCGGTTCCCCATCGCCATGGAGCCGAAGGCGCGGCTGTCAGCCTAACGGCGAGGAATCCACCGGGGAACCTGCGCCTTGTATTCGCGGTAGGGCGCGCCAAACCGGTGCTCGAGCCCGGGCTCTTCCACGAGCACGAAGTACACCGAATTGAACGCGACGAAGGTGAGGAACCAGAGGGCGAGCACCCACGATCCGGTGAAGACCGCCCATCCCGCCAGCACGGTCGCGACGCCGGTGATCATCGGGTTGCGAATGTACCGGTAGGGACCGACCGCGACGAGGCGTCGCGTGGGATCCCACGGCGCCAACGTCCCCTGTCCCACGCGCGCGAACAGGCTCACGCACCAGGCGAATAGCAGAAATCCGGCGAGCAAGAGGATCGCGCCGAGCCCGCGCATTGGCCACATCAGCGCTGAGCCGTCGCTCCATCGCGAATCAACCAGGGCGTATCGCGTGAGCAGCCAGCTGGGAACGACGATGGCCATTACGACGGGCAGCACGAGAATCGCGAACACGTGGCGGAGCAGGACGAGCATTCGGCGCTCCAGGACGCACGGTTACTGGTACTGGATGTACACCGGCCTGGGCTCGAGCAGGAGAACCTGCGCCGGTGTCATCAGCGGGTAGCCGGCCTTCGTGTCGTTGTGGTAGAAGAGCTTGAATCCCGTGAACTGCACGGGCTCCTGGTAGATGTAGCGCCGGTAGGATTCCTTCTTCAGCGACGGCCATCCCCATCCGTCCATGTGCATTACGATCTGCACGCGAGGGTCGAGCGTGATCTTGCTCGTATTCGTGACCATGGGCCGCGTGAACCGGTGCACGACGAACACCTTCGGCGGCAAGTTGTGCTGCGTCACGAGGCCGGCAAGGAACGATGTGGCGTAGTTGATGTCCGCCGCGTCGTACGTGCCCACGCGCTCGCCCGGGCGTCCGCCACGTTTCATCGAGAATTCGGGGTCGATGCCCAGGTGGACGTTAGGCAGGGCGAGGTACTTCGCGAACCGGGGCAGCTCGTCCTGCAGCGTGCTCTTCCCGACCTGGATGTCGAGGAAGACGATGGCGTTTCGTGTCTGCGCCCAGCCCAGCACGCGGTCGATCAGGGTGTCGGCCATGCGCGCGCGATACTTCCCGTCCCGGCCGGCCGCCGCCTGCGCGACGACCGCGATCAGATGCAGCGCCGGCTGAACCACCGTGAGGGAATCGGCGGCACGCCACTCCGCGACCACGGTGTCGAGCTTGGCGAGCATGCGCTCGGGCGGAAGGGCGCCGAGGATACCCATTCGCTTCGAAAGCGGGTTCCCGTAGAACGCGACGATCCGCGAGTGCGGGAGGATCGATCCCGGAAGCGGGAGCGGACCTTTGACAGGCCACACCGGGGCGGGCCTCGGCGGCCGGGTCGCGACCGGCTTCTTGACCGTGGCCGGAGTGGTGGCCGTCGCCGTGGACGAGTCTACGGTGGCGCTATCGGGGCGCGGCGCGCGGGTCGTGTCCTGCGCCGCGACGGTTCGCCCGACGGCGGTCGAAAGGATCGCGGCGGTCAGCAGAATCGATGGAAAACGCATGGTTGGATGATAATCAGCGCACGTGGGGACTAGCGCGGGCTCGCGCGCTCGAGGGCGCGCAGCAATGACTGCGCGGCGCGCCGCCCGCTGCCGATTGCGCCGTGCACGGTGCCGTTTCTCCCTTCCGGATCCACCGCCTCCCCCGCGAACCACAGCGTACCCTTGATCGGGCGCGCGAGTTGCGCCGCCGATTCAGAGCCCCCGACGAGTGCGTAGCTGTACGCGCCCCGCGAGAAGGGGTCGTTCTGCCAATCATGCGTCCAGAATGCCTCGACCTGCGCGGAAACTCGGCGACGCGAGACCCCAAGATTCTTCGCCAGGGCCGCGAGCGCGCGATCCTGGATTTCGGCTGGGTCCCGACCGGCCAGTCGCAGGCCGGCCGGTCCCCCCGCCCATCCGACCAGTACCGGCACGCGGGCCGGATGCAGCGACCACCAGACCTCCACGTCTCCTGAATCGCCGTGCAGGAAGCTCATGGATTCGAGCGAGTCGCCGCGCGGGCGATCGGTCCACCAGCGCTCCCGAAAGAGAAAGACGACGCGTGTCACGCTTCCCATCGTCAGGCAGTCGCGAATGCGAGCGACGACCGGTGGTGCTGGCGAGAGCGTGATCGCTCCGGGCTCCCCCGCCGCCGCGAGCAGAACGCCGAGCGGGACAGTGATAATCGCGGCGCGAGCAGCGACGGTCGTGGCAGGCTCGTTGCCTCGACGAACCGAGATCTCCACACGGTCTTCTTCCCAGTCGATCCGCTCGACGACCGCGTTCGTGGCAATGCGATCGCGTAGTCCACTCGCCAGCCATTCAGGAACACGGTCGTAGCCGTCCCCCACTCGAAGCTGGCGCTGCTCCTCTTCATCGCTCGGAATACCGCCGTCGGCCAGCGCCTTGGTGCCAATCCTCCGAACGTCCGCGGCGTGAAAGCCTTCCACGAACGCTCGAGTCAGCGATCGAGCATCTGCCGCACCCCGCCCGCCCGGTGCATCGCCGAGGAATTCGGCAAATGGGCGGTCTGATCTCCTGGCGTCGAGATGCCTGCTGATCGTCTGAAGCTGTTCCCAGAAATCATCGAGGTGCGATAGTCGGCCGCGCCGGGAGCGCCATCGCTCGCCTTCGACGGCGTAGAGGAGCAGGCGTGCGTCGCGCGCAATTTCGAGCAGCTCCGGGGCGCTGCCGTGGACGAACTCCGCCCCCAGCTCCAAGGGATGCGCCAGCCGCGGGTCTCGAACGGTGTAAATGCGCCCGCCAATGCGGTCGCGCGCCTCGAGAACGCAGGTGCGAATTCCCCGCTCCTCGAGCAGGCGCATCGCCGCAAGCCCTGCGACGCCAGCGCCGACGATCGCGACGTCGAGCGCCGAGGTGGTCGAGGTGGTCGAGGTGGCCAAGGGGCTGAATCTGCTGGAATGCGATGCGTTTTGCACCTCGATTACCTCGACCACCTCGACATCCTCGACGACCTCTCGAGAGTAGCGCGAATGGCGCCCGTGAGCCAGAATAGATACCTCCCTTCTCCCGGGGCTCCCGTGCCTACCCTTCGTCTCACCGCGTTCCTCGCGTCCTTCGTCGTTGCCGCCTCCCTCGCCGCGCAAGCGCCGGCCAAGCGACTCGCGCTCGCCGACTATCTGGAGTGGGAGGATGTCGCAGACCCACAGCTCTCACCCGACGGGCGTCAGGTCATTTACACGCGCCGCTGGGTCGACAAGCTCAACGACAAGTGGGAAGCCTCGCTGTGGATCATGAACGCCGACGGGTCGCGGAATCGCTTCCTCGTCAACGGATCGAGCCCCAAATGGTCGCCCGATGGGACCCGCCTCGCGTACCTCGCCAAGGGCGAGCCCAGCGGAACGCAGCTGTTCGTTCGATGGATGGATGCCGAAGGCGGGACATCGCAGCTCACTCGCGTGACCGAGTCGCCGGCCGACCTCGAGTGGTCGCCCGACGGGAAGTCCCTCGCGTTCCGCATGCTCGTGCTCAGCAAGGAGAAGTGGGACATTGGGATGCCCGCCGCGCCCAAGGGGGCGAAATGGACGGAGCCGCCGCGGGTCGTCACTCGATTCCGCTACCGGCTCGATAGGCAGGGCTACGTCGACGACGGATATCGTCACCTCTTCATCGTCCCCGCTGATGGAGGAACCCCTCGGCAGCTCACGAGCGGGGACTTCGAGCACGGCCCGGGGCGCTGGAGCCCGGACGGCCGCCGACTCGTGTTCGGCGCGCTTCGCGATCCGGACGCGGACTACCAGTTCAACGAGAGCGAAGTCTACGCGGTGGACGTTGCCTCGGGTGAGGTGAAGCAGCTCACCACCCGGAAGGGTCCCGACGGTGACCCCGTCGTCTCCCCCGATGGACGGCTGATCGCCTACACCGGCTTCGACTGGACGGACGACACCTGGCGTGACGCAACCCTCTACGTGATGAACGCCGACGGCTCGAGCCCGCGCGCGCTGACCGCGTCGCTCGACCGCTCGCCAATGCAGCTCGAGTGGGCGGGCGATGGCTCCGGGATCTACTTCACGGTCGAGGACAAGGGCTCGCGCAACCTCTGGTTCGCGCCGCTCCGTGGCGAGCCGCGCGCCATCACGACCGGAGCGCACCTCCTCACCATTACCGACATTCGCGGCGCGACCGCGGTCGGGCTGCAGAGCAGCTTCCAGGCCCCGACCGACGTCGTCACCTTCGCGCTCAAGACGCCCGGGGCGATTCGCCGCCTGACGAGCGTCAACGAGGATGTGCTCGCCGGCAAGACGTTAGGCGCCGTCGAGGAGCTGTGGGTCAAGTCGCTGGACGACTATCGCATTCAGGGATGGGTCGTCAAGCCGCCCGACTTCGATCCGCGCCGCAAATACCCCATGATGCTGGTGATTCATGGCGGACCACACGCGATGTACAACGTCGGATTCAACTTCGGATGGCAGGAGCACGCGGCGAACGGCTACGTCGTGCTGTACACGAATCCGAGGGGCAGCACGGGCTACGGGAGCGCATTCGGTAACGCGATCAAGCATGCCTATCCGAGCAAGGACTACGACGATCTGATGGCCTCGGTCGACACCCTGCTCGGCCGCGGCTACATCGACGCGAAGAAAATGTTCGTGTACGGCTGCAGCGGCGGCGGCGTGCTTACCTCGTGGATCGTCGGCCACACCGATCGCTTCGCGGCGGCGTCAGCCAACTGTCCGGTGACGAACTGGCTCAGCTTCGCCGGCACGACGGACATCAACCTCTGGGGATACAACCGCTTCCCGAATCCGCCGTGGGAGGATCCGTCGCTCTACCTCAAGCTCTCCCCCCTCATGTACGTCGGCAACGTGAAGACGCCGACCATGCTGATGACGGGAGTGCTCGACCTGCGGACGCCGATCTCGCAGACCGAGGAGTACTATCAGGCGCTGAAGTACCGGAAGGTGCCGACGGCCATGGTGCGCTTCAACGAGGAGTACCACGGAACGTCGTCGAAGCCGTCGAACTTCATGAGGACGCAGCTGTACCTCAGGTCGTGGTTCGAGCGGTACACGCCGAAGGAAGCGGTCGCCGAGGCACCGTAAGGGCGAGAATGCGGAATGCGGAATGCGGATTAAACGCGTAAGACCGTACAGGTGCAGGGCTCCGATCCGTGACTCGGAGCCCTCCACGTTTCAAGGTCTTACGCTTTCAATCCGCATTCCGCATTCCGCATTCGCCTTGCTGGAACCGGGCCGCTGAGCCTGCGGTTAGCAATATCATCATCGCGAGCACCAACACCTGAGGAGCGTCCATGACTCGCTTCGCCAACATCCTCGAAACCGTAGGCAATACCCCTGTCGTCCGCATCAACAGCCTCGCCCCCACGCACGTCAGCCTCTACGTCAAGATCGAAGCGTTCAACCCGCTGGGATCCGTCAAGGATCGCCTCGCCCTCGGGGTGATCGAGGACGCCGAGCGCACGGGCGCGCTCAAGCCGGGGCAGACGGTGATCGAGGCGACGAGCGGGAACACTGGCATCGGGTTGGCGATGGTGTGCGCGCAGAAGGGATACCCGCTCGTCGTTACGATGGCGGAGAGCTTCAGCGTCGAGCGCCGGCGACTGATGCGCTTCCTCGGCGCCAAGGTCATCCTCACGCCTGCACCCGAAGGCGGCACCGGGATGGTGCGGAAGGCGGTAGAGCTCGCCGAGGCGAACGGCTGGTTTCTCACGCGGCAGTTCGAGAACGAGGCGAACTCCGATTACCACTCGCGAACGACGGCGCGCGAGATCGTGAAGGATTTCGCTGGAGAGCGCCTGGACTATTGGGTCACGGGCATCGGGACCGGCGGCACGCTCAAGGGCGTCGCTCGCGTGCTCGACAAGGAGCGTCCCGAGACGAAGGTCATCGTGTGCGAGCCGGCCGACGCACCGATGCTCACCAGCGGGACGAAGCAGGCACGGAAGGACGACGGATCACCCGCGTCCAGACATCCGTCCTGGAAGCCGCACCCGATTCAGGGGTGGAGCCCCGACTTCATCCCCAAGCTCGCTGGAGATGCGGTAGACATGGGGTTTGTCGACCGCGTTCTCACGATCCCGGCCCCCGAGGCGATGAAGTGGAGCCGTCAGCTCGCGCAAAAGGAAGGGATCTTCGTTGGCGTCTCGGCCGGTGCCACGTTCGCGGGCGCGATCCAGATAGCCGCCGATGCGCCCAAGGGATCGGGCATTCTCTGCATGCTTCCTGATACCGGCGAGCGCTATCTCAGCACGCCGCTCTTTGCCGACATTCCGGCGGAGATGACGGAGGAAGAGGCGGCGATTTCGTCGCGTAGCGTCCCGGCGACGATCTGAAGTCCGAGGTGGTCGAGGTGCTCGAGCACCTCGACTACCTCGCTTCGGGCGTGATGACGCGTCTCTGCTCACCTCGCTGGACCGTCAGTGACGTCGCCCGTCTGTTGGCGACAATGTGCACGCCCGGCTCCGTGGCCTCATTGGCGAGCAGGAGACCAGATCCGTCCTCCGATGCGCCCAGCTTGACCCGAATCGTGCCCGCGGAGTCTCGTAGTCGGAACACGACCTCGCCACTGGACTCGACGTTGAGCTGCGCGCGCACGCGACCTCGACCGTCGACGAGCTCGATCGAGCGGGCGCGAACCACATCCGGTTGAGCCTGCGCAGCGGCGGGACGGCCCTGGAACAACACGGTCACCCCGAGCACTACACCAACACTGGCCGCCGCGACGGCGAATCGTCCAACGTGCATTGAAGCCTCCCCGAAGGAGTCGCCACGAAAGTTTGAATTGTTGGATGCCACCCACCCCCCGATTGCTGCATGGAAAAGACCGTTTCTCGGCGTGCGCCGGAGCCCGAAAAGCGCTACACTATGTGAGTACGTCCAGCGCCCGATTCCTTCACCGGAGCTCGCGACCGCGATAGCTGCTCCATCGCGCGCGAGTGGCTCGCATGAATGAGAGTATGGAGCGCGCCCTGGGATCGGTCACCCGCGAGTTCATGGTGCCCAGTCTCAGCGCGTTGGACGACCCGCGTGTGCTCGGTCTCGAGGCGGCGATTCGCCGACGCGAAGCAATCCTCAACGCGGTCTCCTACGCCGCCGCGCGATTCCTGGGAACCGCCAACTGGGATAGCGACATCCGCGACGTGCTCTCCCGGCTGGGCAGCGCGGCGGAAGTCAGCCGCGTCTACCTGTTCGCCGCCGATCGGGACGCCCAGGGCACGCTCTGGATGCGAATGCAACATGAGTGGGTCGCGCCAGGCTTCGAGCCCTTTGGCGACGATCCCGCCCGGACCGAGTTCGACCCGGTTTCGAGGGGGCTGGCCCGCTGGGCCGGTCTGGAGCATGGCGACGTCTTCGACGGTCCTGTGTCCTCGTTCCCTCCGTCCGAGCGCCCCTACTTCGAGTCACTCGGGCTTCGCTCGGTGGCCGTGGTCCCTGTGTTTGTGGGTGAAGCCTGGTGGGGGTTTCTCGGCTTCGCGCACGATGACAGCGACCGCGAGTGGGCGCGCGCCACCATTTCGGCGCTGCGGGCCGCCGCCGCGACGCTTGGCGCGGCGATCTACCGCAATCGTGTGGAAGAGGCGCTGCGCGAGGACGTTCGCCAGCGGCAGCTCGTGGAGGCGGAGCTCCGCAGCCGCGAGGCACAGCTGGCCGAAGCGCAGTCGATCGCACACGTGGGGAGCTTCGTGTGGGACATCGCCACGAACGAGCTCCGTGGATCCGACGAGCTGTATCGGATATACGGATTCGAGCCCGACACCAGGCTCTCTCCGGGAGTGATCTTGCAGCGCGTTCATCCCGATGACTTCGACCTGGTCCGCGAGACGATCGACGCGGCCGTTACGGCAGGGACGAGCTTCAAGGTCAAGCATCGTATCGTCCGTCCGCCGGATGAGATACGGGTCTTCAATGTGGAGGGACGCGTCGTCCTGGATGACGCGGGCCTGCCGGCGCAGATCATTGGCGCGGGACAGGACATTACCGAGCAGCACGAGGCCGAGCTCACCGCGCTCAAGCTCATCGAAGAGCAGACTCGGCGCTCCGCCGCCGAGGAGGAGCAGCGTCGCGCGGAATTTCTCGCTGACGCGAGCCGGCTGCTCAGCGCGTCGTTCGACTATCACACGACGCTCGCCAACCTGGCCCAGCTCGCCGTGCCGACGTTCGCGGACTTCTGCACGGTGGACATCCTGGACCGGAACGGCGCGGTGCAGCGCCTTGGCATCGCGCACGCCGATCCAGAAAAGGAACCGCTGCTGCAGCACATCACGAAGTGGGTACGCGAGGGCCGACTCGTTCCCCATCTGCATCGCGCTCTGATGGACGGAGAGCCCACGCTCATCTCCGAGATCGACAACACGCTCATTGCCCAGCATGCTCTCGATAAGGAGCATGAAGCCGTCATTCTCGCCCTGGCGCCGACATCAGTTGCCGCAGTCCCGTTGAAGGTGGCGGACAAGATCATCGGGGCGGTGGTGTGGTTTACGACCGGCGACAGCCGGCGGTACAATGAGCGGGACCTCGAGCTGGCGGAGGAGCTCGCGCGGCGGGCCGCGCTCGCGGTCGAGAATGCGCGGCTCTATCACGAGAGCGAGCAGGCGACGCGATCGCGTGACCAGATGCTCGGCGTCGTCGCGCACGACTTGCGCAATCCGCTCAACACGATGCTCATGGCGGCCGAGCTGCTTCTCGATTCCGCTCCGCCGGACTCGCCGACGCGTCGTCACGCGTCGATCGTGCAACGCGCTGGCGAACGGATGAACCGGCTCGTGCAGGACCTGCTCGATGTGAAGCGCATGGAGAGCGGACGCCTCGCCATCGAGACACGTCGCATGTCCTCCCAGTCACTCGTCGTCGAGGCGGTCGAGACGCTGCGATCGCTGGCGACGTCGAGCTCGGTCGATCTCGCCATGGAAGCGGGCGACGACGAGCCGGTGTTGGCCGATCCCCATTGCGTACAGCAGGTGTTCTCGAACTTGATCGGCAACGCGATCAAGTTCACACCGAGAGGAGGCCGCGTCGTCCTGCGCTGCAGGCCTGCCGAGGGCGCGGTGCAATTCGAGGTTCGTGATACGGGCCCGGGAATCGCCGCCGAGCATCTCCCGCACATCTTCGGACAGTTCTGGCAGGCGAACCGGCGGGATCACCGCGGCATTGGTCTTGGCCTGGCGATCGCGAAGGGGATCGTCGAAGCCCACGGCGGAAAGATCTGGGTCGAGAGCGAGCCTGGCGAGGGAAGCAGCTTCCTATTCACGTTGCCGATCGCGAACGAGGACGCTGGAAATGCGCCGGACAAGCGTTGGAGCCTGCTGAACTCCGGCGCGTTTCCCCCGTTCCGTTAGGCGCTCACGGCCTCGCCGTCACGGGCCTGGTCGAGTCTGAAAAGCCAAAGAACCGGTCGATCCGCCACGTGCCATCGTTGCCGCGGGCGACAACGGCCACGTATCGGCCGAACTCCGCCATGCGCGCGCCACTGGAGTCCCGCCAGGATTGTTCGAACGCCCCGAATTCGGTGGCGTGATCGGATGCGACGCGCCGAGACGCAACAGACAGCCGCAGGTCCATGTCGTTGAGGGCGGCCCAATTGCTGCGCGCCATCGCCTCCATCCCGGCGCGGCCTCGAACCGTATTGAACGCCGGCCATTCGAACACCGCGCTGTCGGTGTACAGCGTCCCGTAGGCTCGAGGATCCCGAGTACGATATGCCTGCACCAGGCGAGCGTTCAGTGAGTCGATGCCGGCGTTCGCGTCACTCGGAGACTCGCGAGATGTCGGGGAGCACGCGGCCCCCAGGATGTGGAGGGAGATCGCGACTGCGCTGACAGGCTTCACGATGGTCAAGAAATGCATTGGTAGTTTCCGCGCTATCGCGTCTTGGCCGCCGTGTACGCGAGGAGAACCGCACCGCGGTCGAACGGCTGCGTCGTGAGCAGCTTCATGTTGGCTGCGTCGTTCTTCTCGGGAAAGAGCGATCGTCCTCTTCCGAGGACCAGCGGGCACACCACCAACTGGTATTCGTCGATCAGCCCTTCGTTCATGAGTGACTGCGCGAGCGATATGCTCCCCCAGATCACCATGTCCTTCCCGGATCCTTGCCTCAGCTTCGCCACTTCCTTCACAGCGGCAGTCTTCACGACCTTGGCGTCAGGGTATGAGCCCCACGGCGCTCGGTCGAGCGTGCTGGAGAACACGACCTTTGGAATCGCGTTCAACTTGTCGGCGAAGGGCTGGTCGGGTCCTGATGTGACCTTGGGCCAGTGCTGCGCGAACATCTCGTATGTCACGCGTCCGAGCAGAATCGTGTCGATGGAATCGAGAAATTCTGTCTGGCGTTGACCGAATCGCTGGTCGCCCTGCATGGACGCGGGGACGAAGTCGACACTGTCATTCGGGCCCGCGGCGAGGCCGTCGAGCGACACGAACTCCTGCAGGATGACTTTCTTCATTGTCCGGAGCGCCTCGGTTTGTATTCTCGCTCCAGGTTTGCCTTGATCTCTTCGAGCGTAAACCACGCCGGCCTGAACTGGCCGCGTGCATACAACGGGGCTTGATCGAAGTAGTGCGGCGACTGCGGATCCCCGCTGGCGCCCATCGTGTGCACCGCCAGTCGCCGCACCGTCGGACCGAATTCCACCACGCTGACGTACGACCCACCGGCTACGCCATACCGCCGCTTCTGGCCGGACACGGGCGCGGCGTAATACGTGAACACGGTCCCGTGCTGGCCGCCCGCGCCCATCACCGGAATGCTGGGCCGGACGTCGGAGAACTGCTGGTCCACGCGCTCGTCGACGCGCTGAAGACGATTGATCTCGCCCCAGCGCACCCGCCACGTACCCCAGTCACGCTCCAGGCGAGCCACCGCGGTGTCCAGCGCCGCAAGCCTCGTTATGCCTGGCCGCAGCGCGTCCTGCCAGCGATCGAACAACGTCATCGCGACCGAGGCGGTATCGCTTCGCCGATTCCAACGCGTCAGTGTGTCGATCGCGGAAGCGAGGCGACCGTTGCGTGCGGAGTCCGCCGCGAAGTCGCGCAGCAAGCCGGGCAATAGCGAATCGGCGGCGATGGCGTACGTGTCGAACGCGGCGCGCACCCAGCCGTCCCAGGTGAACTTGGGCGTCGATTCGAGAATCCGGCGGGAAACGAGCCCGCGCCAGTTGTCGCCCTCGGTCACCATGTACCGCGGAAACCTGGAGGGATCGGGATTGCCGCTGCTCGTGAGCAGAAAGGGTGTCGTGTTGCAGTTCTGCATCCACCCCGTGGGCGGATTGGTGAGCTGCGGCAGGTCTTCGAACGCGTGATAGCCGCGCCATTCGGTCGCCGGATCGCTGCCATTGACCGCCCCGGACCAGTCGAAGCGCGGGTCGCGTACCGGCACCGCTGCGTTGTAGAGGTAGAAGGTGTTCCCGTCCGCGTCCGCCGCCATGACGTTGCCGAACAGCATGTTCAGCGGCCGCATTGCGTTTTCGAGCTCCGACACTCGGCGCGCGCGGGTCATGGCGTACCACTCGCCTAACCAGCCGTCGCTCTCGAGCTTCGCCATCTTGAGGGCAAGCGGTTTGCCATCGCGCATGCCGAGGATGGGCCCGTGATGCGTCTTTCGGAGCGTGATGGCCCGCCGCTCCATCCCTGTGCCGGTCTTCACCAGGATCGTGTCGGTCCAGGCCGTCGCCAGGCGATAGCCCGTTCCATAGCGATACGCGAGCGGGCGCGCGGGATCGTCGAACGTCTCGGCATAGAGATCGGCCTGATCGGCGGAGTTGTCGGTGCTCACCCAGCCGAGCGACTCGTTATGCCCCACGTACGGAAAGGGAAACCCGAGGCGGGTGTACCCGGTGAAGTTCCAGCCTTCGGCGCTCCTGATGTGACCTTCGTAGACCTGGCCGTAGCCGAAGAACGGCAGATGCGGATTGATGAACAGCATCGCGTGGCCGGTCGCGCTCTTGCTCGGACCGATTACCCACCCATTCGATCCGAGATGCTTCGAGTCGAGCAGCGAATCATCCAGCGCAACCTGGAGGTCGGCGGGGCGGAAACCCGCGCCCCAGAAGAAGCCGCTCTGGTAGTAGTTGTAGCGAATGTACGCGAGCGGAAACCATGGTTCGAAGCGGGTCAACACTCGCGGACGCACCTCGGGATGATCGGCGAGGTACGCGTTGAGCCCCGCGGCGAAGGCATCGAGCAGCGCGCGCATCGGTTGTGGCAGGCGCGCATACTCTTCCCGAGCGAGACGCGGGATCTCGAGCGCGTGGTTGCGACGGTCGCCGCCCACGCCGTCCTCGCCGTCGACTTCAGCGCGCCGGCCGAGCGAGCGTATGTAGTTGTCCTCGATGCGCCAGAAATTGTCTTCCGCCTGCGCGTAGGCGAAGCCGAACATGGTGCTGGCGTCCGTCTCGCCGAACACGTGGGGAATGCCGTACGTGTCGCGATAGATGGTCACGCGAGCCGCGAGATCATTGGGTGGCGATTGCGACACGCGCGAAGGGGAGCAGCAGATCATCGCCGCCGCCACCGCGAGAGCATGGAAACGCATCATCGCATCCTCGAGTTGCTTACGAACGCCAGGCGCTTTCCGTCAGGCGACCACGACGGTACGTTGATCGTTCCCTGGCCACCATACACATAGGCGATGACTCGCGACGGGCCGCCACCGACGGGCATCAACCGGAGCAGCACACGCTGGTAGAACGGATGATCGTCCGCAGCGACGGACGCCGGATAGGAGAGGAACGCGATCCATCTTACCGTCCGGCGAGATGTGCGGGAACCAGTTGTTGAAGCCGTCGTCCGTGACCTGTTCCTGTGCGCTGCCGTCGGGGCGCATCCGCCAGATCTGCATCCGGCCGCTGCGCGACGAGTTGAAGTAGATGTACGCACCGTCGGGGGAGAACTCCGCTCCATCGTCCAGTCCGGGTGCAGCCGTTAGGCGCACCTCGTCGCCACCGGTGACGGGAATCTTGTAGACGTCTGCTTCGTCGCCTCGAATGCCGGTGTAGACCAGCCAGCGACCATCGGGGGACCAGCCATGCAGGTACGATGGACCCTTGGTGGTTACACGCGTTGGGGTGCCCCCGGTCGCCGCCAGCGTGTAGATGATCGACGCACCACTGTCCTCGACGGCGTGATGACTGATGCCCATCATCCGGCCGTCGAACGAAAGGACGTGATCGTTGTTGTTGCGCGTCGCGAACCCCGTGTTGATCACCGTCGACGCCCGTGTCTCGAGGTCAAAGCGGTGGAGGCGCCCCTCCTGCGCGTAGATCAGCGCCTTGCCATCGGCAGTCCAGTTCGGCGCCTGAAATGATCCGCGGTATCGATGCACGATCGTCGCATTGCCAGTCGCGACATCGAGGATTTCCAGGTTGCTGCCGATGTACTCGCGATACGGGACGAACCCCCGCTTGGCCGGCGTGGTGATGCGCACGTTGCTGAACGCGGCCCGCTCCACCACGGTGTCGTTGTGCGCGCACACGAACAGGCCGACGTACACCGTATCGGGAAGCGACACGCCGGCGAGCTCCTGCGTGACCAGCGTGTCGCCGAAACGCGCCACCGACATGAGATAAACGCCGTCGCGCCGCTCGAGCTGGATCACCGCGTCCGAATCCGGAACGCTCCTGGGTGACCTGGACTCCTCCGTCAACCCACCGGTGATTCGACGGAACTGGAGCGACATCAGCCCGTCGCCGTGCAGCGCCGCGCTCACGTGCGCGCTGTTGGTTGCGAGCGACGGACGGATGGTCCAGCCGATCTTCCGATGCTCCTCGACTCCGGCACCGATGAAACGCGCCCGGGTGGAGAGGATGAAGTTGCCCGTCATCCGCTTCCACGCGAACCGGAACTCGTCGCGGTCGTCCCACATGTTCCGACCCGAGCCGGCAATCAGATATGACTGGCGCTGCGCGTCGTATGACACGGATCCCGAGCGCCGTGGGCGGCCAATGTCGGTTTGCCCCTCGAACATCCCGACGGGACTCTGGGCGCCGAGAACGTCCCCGAACAGGGCGAGGCTCAGTACCGGCGCGAGAGTGCGGCACACGATGGGCATGCGCATGATGTCGCCTCTAAAACGCCGCTCGTCAACGATTCAGCGGTCCGGCTCGACTCGCTGCTGCTGGAGTTTCACGCTAAACCGCTGCGCCTCGCTGATACGCTCGACCTCGAGCGCGATCGCATCCACCGACTGCTGCAGCTGCTCCAGGGCCGCTCCACTTGGCAGGCTCAGCGCATCCTGCTTCCCGGCGCGCGTGGCGAGCCGCCAGGCCCAGAAGGAACCGACGATCAACAGACCGGCGTGGACCGCGCCATGGAGCTCCTCGCCCATCGCGACGGCGTACCCCCCGCCGGCCGCGTTAATGAGGTTGAAGAGCGAAGCGAACGCCAACCAGAGCTTGGAGCGTCGGTCCATGAGAAGTCCTGGTGATTGCATAGAACCCTACGTGCCCCGGCACTCAAGGGTTCAGTGCGGGACTGACGATTCTCGCCGACTCGATGTAGTCGAGCCGGGGGAATTCTCGCTTGAGGTATGCGTTGCCCTCCGCGCCAACGCGGGACTGGTCGGGCGTCTCACCATAACCGGCGTAGATCGAGTCGACGACGCTCATGCCTTCCACCACGCGGCCGAATGGAGAGAACCCCATCCCGTCGAGCCTCGCGTTGTCGGAGAAGTTGATGAAGAACTGATTGCCACGCGTGTTCGGACCGCTGGTGGCGAAGACGATCGTCCCTCGCTTGTTGCTCTGGACGACCGGGTCGTCGGCGATTGGGCGTTCCCAGCGGCGATTCACGTTCGGATCGCCATGCATTCCGAACTGCGCGACGAATCCCGGCAGAACGCGGATGAAGGCAACGTCCGTGAAGTATCCGGCGTCGACGAGCTGATGGAAACGGTCGGCTCCTCGAGGGGACCATGCGCGGATGACGTCGACGACGAAGTTGCCGCGCGTCGTCTCGAAAGCCACTCGGAACGAATCGGGCGCTGCGGGCGCCGCGTCCGACGGTGCAGGAGCGGCGGAATCGGATCGCGGCGGCGACGAGTCCTTCGAGCAGGCGATCGCGATCACGCACAGGGACACGACGGTCAGTTTGCGCCTGAGACCTTCCGACATATCGAGAGCTCCATAATGAGGGTTCATACCGAGTGGAGAGAGTCGAAGGCGTTAGCGCCCGACGCGACGCAGCGTCTCGACGTGTTTCGCGAGAGCATCCGCGACCGTTGCCGGCTCCGTGCTGGTGGTATCGTAGACGGCAATGCCAAGCGCATCCGCCTGCCCGCGAAGGTACGCCGCCCATGAATCCATCCGAGGCGTTGCCAGCTCCGGCTGGGACCGCGGACCGTGCAACCGCACATGCCGCTCGTCGGGTGAGCAATCGAGCAGCACAATGTCCCCGCGTTCGACGCCGCAGCGAGTGAACGCGGCCGCGAGGAATGAAGGTCGAGTCTGCCCTTCGAGAACGGCGACGTCAACGCCATCGTCGTTCGCCGCGAGTCGCTCGATCCATCGGTCGGTCATCGCTGCCTGCCAGTTCTCGGGACCGCCGAATTCGCGGCTCATTGCCTCCGGAGACGGCACGCCGATACTGTCGAAGTGATAGCACCCGACGCCGGGAAGGCGACGCGCTGTCAGCAGGTGGAGCACCGTCGTCTTCCCGACGCCAGACGCGCCCACAATCGCTAGAATGGCAACGCTGCTGCTCACGGTCTCGCTACGGTCACCTTCGCCATCACGTCGCCCTCGAGAATGCCATCGACGACGTCGATGCCGTCGACGACCTCCGCAAACACCGTGTAGTCGGCGTTGAGGCGCAGGTTGTCCTTCAGGTTGACGAACCACTGCGCATCCCCGGTGTCGTGCCCGCGCGTGCTCATTCCGACGGTGCCTCGCACGTGAGGCACCGTGCCAAGCTCGTCGCGAAGATACTGCGCCAACCCCACGTACTCGTTGGCGTCGGGACTTCCTCCCTGAATCACGAAATCGTGCTCCACGCGATGCCAGCTGAGCCCGTCGTAGTACCGTGCCCGTGCCAGGGCGAGAATCCGTGCGGCCATCATCGGCGCGACGTCGCCACGCAGTCGCACCAGGAACGACCCGCCACCGCTCGACGGCGCCATCGTCACGCGCAACCGTACATTGGCGCCGAGGGCGAGGGCGACCGCCTGTGCTGGAAGCTCGACGCGAACGGGAGGCGGGCGGTCGTCGCTCGCCGGACGCCCAGCCGCCTCGAGCAGGGCGATGCGCACGTCCCGCTCGGAAGCGTTGGCACGAGCGACCCACCGCTCGAACGTAGCGTTGGCGGCCGCGGCGACGTCCGCGCGCGAAGAGCCCTTGAGCGCGAGTGCGGCAGCTCGCACCGCCTGCGCACCATTGGCCCGCAGCGCGGCGAGGAAGGCCTCGTCGTCGACGTGACCCGTGAGCTTTGCCAACGATTCAATAGCGACTTCCTTTACGTTGTCGCTCGTGTCGCGAGCGAGGGCTCGCAGGGTGAGCGTGTCCGACAGCGTCGCGGCCGCGCGCGCGGCGTAGCTGCGCACGTGCCACTGCCGATGCCTCGCGAGCCGGCGAACGCGCGGTCGCGCTTCGTTCGGACGCACGCGTGCGAGGGCAACGATGGCGTGTGCCGCTGGGTGCCACGATACTCCCCCCGTTGACCGCCGAGCGGGGGCGGCAGGGAGCGCGTCGACCCATTGGCGCAGTACCAAGGCAAGCGAGTCGTCCGTCGTGCACTGCGGACCGATCAGACCGACGGCGTGAAGCCTAACGGGCCAGGCGCTGTCGGCAAGCGCCGAGCGGAGAACCGCACACTCGCCACGCCGAGCGGTCACGGCGCGATATCGCAGCCGCCACGCGGGCTCGGGCCATACCATGGGCGCGCGACCCGGCGCGAGGGAATCGCGCGCGCTGAATCGCGGATCCCGGATGCGGCCCTCAGCGCGGCGTGCGAGGAGGCGCACGCGTCCATCCGCGTGCCGCGATCCCTCCGCGAGCGCGCCATCCGTGGAATCGCGCCGATCCTCGGCGAGAAGGATGCGCCCAATGAGTGCCGAGTCGGCGGCCGACAGCCTGCTGTTTTGGGCAGCGAGTGAGACGGCGGGTGTCGAGAACGCCACGAGCACTGCTGCTCGCGCGGGCCATTTCATGTGAGGTCCAGGAGCCGCGCGGCGTTCCCGCCGAGGATCTTCGCGCGCTCTGCGTCCGTGAGGGAAAGATTGCGAATGCTCGACAGCATCTTCGGGATGCTCCCGATCTGGTGTGGGTAGTCGCTGCCGGCCACGATGTGGTCCACGCCGGCGAACTCGAGCGCCAGTCGCTGTGCCGCGTTGTCGAAGTTGACCGTATCGTAGTAGAAGCGCTTCAGGTAGGCGCTCGGCTTCTGCTTGATGTTGGCACGGCACTCCGCGAACGCCTCGTAGCCTCGATCCATGCGCTCCGCGAGGTAGGGCACGGCGCCTCCCATGTGCGTGAGCACCCAGGTGATGCGTGGGAAGCGCTCGACGATTCCGCTGAACACGAGCTTCCCCGCCGCCAGCGTGGTGTCCATCAGGAAGCCGACGAGCGGCATGAGCCAGTACTTCTCCATTGCCTCGACACCCAGCGGATGCGCGGGGTGGATGTAGATGACCGCGCCAAGCTCATTCGCTTTTTCCCAGAGCGGCATGTAGACGGCTTCGTCGAGCCCGGTGCCATTCACGTTGCTGAATACCATCGCGCCCCGAAGGCCGAGCTCGCGAATCGCCCGCTCGAGCTCCGCGACCGAGGCTCGAGGGTCGTTGAGAGGAAGCGTGGCGAGCGCCGTGAAATGCTTTCGCCGCGAAACTTCGGCCGCAAATGCATCGTTGACGATTCGCGCCAGGCGGACGGCTGTCGCCGGCTCTTCGTAGTGCACGCCAGGGGTGGTGAACGTCAGGACCTGGTGCGTTACCCCCTGGTCGTCGAGGACCCCTTCGCGGAAGTCGAGGTCGCGATGGCCGGGGACGAGGATGTTGTAGTCGCCGGGGTAATGGAGGCGCGGGTTCTTCTCGGCGTCGTAGTCCATCTTGACCTTGAGTCCGCCAGCCTTGATGGCCTCGAGGTAAGCCGGAGGGTAGTAGTGGTTGTGAAAGTCTACGATCACGTCGCGATGGCTCCTCGTGTGTCGCGCATCCGCGGGGCAACCCAGAAGTAATACACGGGCAGGCCGGCCACGACCGCCGCCAGCCCGATGAAGCTATTCACGGGGTCCGAGAGAACCTGATTGACGACGATTGCGATGCACGACGCGGCGAAGCCTAACGCCAGCACGGGAGCCCACGGCATGCGGAACGGTGGTGCGTAGCCAGGCCGTCTCCGAAGGAGTATCACGCCGACGGCGAGCAGGCCAAAGAAAATCCACTCGGTGTACACGACGCGCGTGAACAGGCCGCGGTAGGTATCGGTCATCACCAATGCGCACGCCCATAGGCCCTGGAGAGCGATGGCTCGGACGGGCGTGCCGAAACCGGGATGTACCGTCGCTGCCCACTTGAGGAACAGGCCGTCATTGGCCATCGAAAAGTAGACACGCGGGCCGGCGAGGATGATGCCGTTGACGGCACCGAATGTGGAGAGGATGACCAGAATCGCGACCAGCGTCGCGCCGACGGGACCGACGAGCGCTTCGGCGGCATCCGCCGCAATACGGGTGGAAGCGGTGACACCGTCGATCGACAGCACTCGCAGATAGATGGCGTTCAGGGCGATGTAACAGACGGTGACGATCAGCGTGCCAAGCACGAGAGATCGTGGGATCGTGCGTTCGGGATGCACCGTCTCGCCGGCGGTGTAGGTCACCATGTGCCAGCCGCCAAAGGCAAAGAGCCCAGCCACCAGTCCGAGCAGGATGTCGGATGTCCCGAAATCCGCGGGGGCACTGACGGTGGCTGCGCCGCCGGGCGCAATCGTTAGGCCGCCGACGATCAGCAACACGATGGCGGCGAGCTTGGCGCCGGTGACGATGGTCTGGAGCCGGCTGCCGTGCCGGATCCCGAGACAGTTGAAGGCCGATAGACCGAGGATCGCAGCCACCGCGACGATCCTGATTCCGGTCGTGCCGAGCGGAACGAAATAGCCGACGTACCGCGCGAATACGACGGCGATCGCCGCGATGATGCCGGTGTGCATGCTCCAGAACATCGCCCAGCCCCAGAGGAATCCCACGGGCGGCCCGAAGATGTCGCGCAGGAACACGTACACGCCGCCCGTGCGCGGGAACGCCGAGGAGAGCTCGGCGCAGATCAAGGCACCGACGAGCGTGAGGACGCCGGCGAGCGCCCAGACGAGCGCAATGCCGCCTGCGTCGGGCACGAGCCGTGTGATCTCCGACGGCTGCACGAAGATCGAGGCGCCGATGATGATCCCCACCACCATCGCGGTGGCGTCGGGGAGGCGCATCGTGCGGCGGAGCTCACTCACGAATCGCTATTTGCTCGCCGGCGCGTGCTCGTGAAGCAACATCCACGATGTCCCGAACCGATCCCTGAGCATGGCGAACCGGCGGGCAAAAAAGGTTTCTTCCATGGGCATGAAGATCTGCCCGCCATCCTTCAGGAGGTCGTAAATGCGTTCTGCTTCGGCGCTGCTATCCACGATCAGCGTGAGATAGGCACTGCGCATGGGCTGAAAACGGTCCGGCGGGATGTCCGCTCCGAGAAGGACCGTCTCGCCGAGTGTCATCCGCGCGTGGAGGACGGCGTCCCTCCAGTTTGGCGGCGGGTTGCTCGCCTCCGGCATCTCGCCGTGCGTGGTGATCTCCGTGATTTTGCCGCCGAGGTGCTGGACGTAGAACTCGAACGCCTGGCGACAGTTGCCGCCGTAGTTGAGGTACGTGTAGAGCTTCATGAAAGTCTCCGAGGTGCACAGACGCGCGCGAGGGCTGCCGCCTAGGCTGGATCGTCGCAACGCTCGGGGCGCCGCCTAACCGCACGAGCACCAATAACCAAGCGGCGAAGCCGCCTCCTTAATGTGCTCGTTGGCTGCACCGCACGTTAGACAGCAGGGGCCACAGGCGCTTCGGCGAAGGCCTGGCAGTCCACGCCCCCCTCTCGCCGCACTACGAGCGACGGGAAACCTCGAAATCGCGCTCAAGCGGGCCGCGAAAGAGGAGCCAGCCGTAGGCCCCGGCGAGGAGTACGGTCAGGACGACGACCAGCCAGAGCGCGGCCGGAGCGGCGGCCCACGTGACGATCTTGAGCAGCACTATCGCGGTGATGAAGTAGAGCACGGCATTGGTCAGGACAACGGGGCGGCCGTAGATCCCGCCGAGCAACACGGAGCGGCTCAGCCAGTTGAGGGTCGCGATGGCAAGCCAGGTGGCGGCCAGGACCTGCCCCAGCCAAGCACCAGCCGCCGGAAAAGACGGAATGAGGCGCGGGAGGATGGTGTCCGAGGCGAAGAGGAGCGCGAGGCCACCCAGCAGGAGCAGTATCGCACTGAGCCAGGAGAGGCGTGTGGAGATCAATGGAGACGCGGTCACGGAAGCGTGCGCAAGGGCTACAGGTCTACGATGCCCGGCTGTTGTCTAACGCCCACGTTCGCCAGCTGGTTTTGGCACCTCGATTCCACGCCCCGCCATTCCACCTTGAGCGAGTGCGCGTACCGTGTCGACCTCGTCCGCTTGCATAGCACGCTTAGGCAGGAAAATGGCCGACTTGGGCGACTGATAAAGCGGATGAACTCGACCGTCTCAGCGAATCTCGTGAACGTCGTCCAGCCAAGCTGTACGCTGCTATCCTGCCACCGGAGCGTGAGCCCAGTGTTATCGAGCGCTGCCGCGGTACGTCCATAGGCGGGTAAACAGCTTCGTGCAAACCGCCGAGCGCGAATGCGTGGCGCGATCCATTCCCCGAAACGAGCCCAGCCACGGAAGTCCAAAAGTGAGAAGGACAAGGACGACCGCAGTGTGAGGCGTCAGAATGCCGCGAGACCAATAGGCGAACACGAACAGGGCGAAACCAATCGCCGACAGCACGAGGAGCCGACGTGCGGCTCGAGGCCGCGCCGGCGCGTGGCCCGCATTCGCGCTCGGCCGCGAAGTATTCGGCTCGCTGCCAATCCCACTCAAAGGAAACGGGAGTGCTCATGCTGCACAATCCTGGGCTCCCGCGATGGCCCGGTTGATCTCATCGACTCTCACCTGGGTTGGCCGCTTGCCAGTTGAACTGCGGCGAGAGCGAGGGCCTCGGTGAGGGGAGCCACGAGTTGAGCTGCGTCGGATCGCAGTACGGCGGGTCGCACGTCGAGGTTGCGGTCGAAGCCCCAGATCGCGCGCGATCCCGACAATGAAATATTCTCCCTGCGGCGCATCCAGAAGCAGCCAGCGCACTCGTGGAAAGAGACGATCGTAGAAACAGCGCGCCTGAACATGAAAAAATCTCCGAAGTCGGTCGCGGTACGGTGATCTCGTGAATGGCGAGCCGGTCCGCGTGGTCGATCGGCGGCGGACGGAGCGGGGCCGCATTGACGATCGTGAACACCGACGTCGTCGCGGGTATGCCGAGTGCGATCGACAGCCGCCGACCGCGACCAGCAGCGGCGCCCGCGCGAGTTTGCGCCGAGCGAATTTGACGTCGTGCCAGAGGGTTTCGGTCACCTTCCGTTTCCGGAATCACGGGTTTAGATCATCGAACCTCGGCCGTTGCCTATAGGTCAACTACTACAGGCCGAAGCTCCCCTGTCGCCAGCTCGCTCTCGAATTGCGCCGGCGTGATCCCGGCGAACTCTTTGAACTCGTTGATCGAATGTGCCTGGTCGCTGTACCCGTGAGCCAGTGCGAATTGCGACCAGGGCAACGTGCCGCGAGCGCCGATCCCGCGTACGGCGCGATCGAAGCGCACCAGCCGGGAATATGTTTTCGGGCTGAGCCCGACGTGCTCGAGAAATGCGCGCTCGAGCTGCCGCGTGGAGAGGTTCGTCTCGTTCGCCAGCGCGTCCATCCGCTTCTGACCGCCCGCAGTCCGGACCGAGTGGACGGCGCGCGCAATCACGGGGTGAACTTCTCGGGACGCGCGCAGGCGGACCAGGGCATCGGCCATCCGCGAGAGGGCGCGATCGCCGGTCGTCGACAATATGCGCTCTTCCATTTCGACCGCGCTCGAGCCGATGATGTCGTCTAGTAGCGCGATGCTTTCACCAATGAGGCGGGCCGGTACACCAAGGAGCGGTTGAACGCCGGCCGGAAGCAGCGACGCGCCCACGATATGCCTCCAGCCTACGCTGCGAACGATCAAGCTCCGCAAGGTCGATCCGACGACGAAGCTGCAATGCGGCGGCGCGACGATCCCGGCCGTCCCCTCGCCGTGCGACGTGTCGCTGGCGTAGACCACAATGTCGATGCAGGCGTTGGGAAGGATGCGCACGCGCTTTTCCGCAATCGTTGGAATGCGCATCTCCCAGAGGCACGCGACGAGGTGCGCCAGGGAGGGCGGCGGCGGCACTTCGACATACCTCTGATTCGATTGATCGGCTCCACGTCGGATTTTTCCAATACGAGTCCCGAGCCCCTATCCTGTTTCCACACAGGGACTGGATGGCATTATCCACCGTTCAGTCGAGTATAGATATCGCTGGTTACCCCGAGGCAACAAACCCATGCGTACGCCCGCACTGTCCATCATCGCTTTTTCGCTCGCTCCTGCGATACTCATCGCTCAACCCTCGGTCAGGAGAGAAGCCATGCCAATCCCTTCATATGCCCTGACTGCACTCGCGCCGGTCCTCATCGTCAATGCCGTTGGTCCTTCGGTGGAGTTTTGGACGGACCGACTGGGCTTTGCCAGGAGAACGAGGTGCCCGGTCCGGCCAGAAAGCTCATCTTCGCCAGCGTCAAGAAAGATGGCGTCGAGATCATGTACCAGACCCGCGCCAGGTCATTGCCGACGATCCGACGTCGGCACGGAGCTGACTGGCCGCAGCGCGGCGCTCTTCATCACCGTTCCGTCCTTCGCGACCTCGACACGATCGAGCGGCAGACACAGGGAGCCCCGGTGGTCAAGGCGCGGCACGACACGTTCTACGGCACCACGGAGTTCTACATCCGCGAGTCAGGTAGTAACGTCGTGGGCTTCTGCAGTGATGATCTGAGCTCAGCTCGGCATTGCTCTCGGGCTACCGCGCCCGGAAGTTCAGGAATCATAGGCTACTCGTCCGGGATGCTTTGTGACGCCAACTCGACGCACACGGTCCGGAGTTGCATGGCCACCTCCGCGAGCACGCGCCCGCACCGCGCGGTTGCAGCTGTACCGGAGTCGCATCCCTACTGGCCGACGACCTCCGAGCATCCAGGCTGAGGCTTCGGGTCCCGCTGGTTGCACTCGTCGGCCGGAAACATCACGTACGGAAACGTCTTCTCGTTGATTTGCGTGTTGATCTTCGGCAGCTGTGCGAGGCGGTCGTACCGCCGGTAGTCCACCCACCGATGACCTCCTTCGAACAGCAACGAGTAGGTACGGTTGTACAGCAGCTCAGTGACGAATGCCGCCTCGGTCGCGATGTCTGCGAGGGTGAGCGGAGCGAGCCCGCCGGAGTTGACCCGGACGAAGTTGAGGTCCGCCAACGCTCCCGTGAGGTCGGCGCTGTAATACCGCGCCTCGGCCCGGAGCAGGATCAGCTCCTCGTTCTTGATGATCGGCACGGGGGATGTACTCGTCGGATAGTTCATGAACTTGTGCGTGCCCTGCACCGTCACGGTCGTGCGCGCCGTTCCTGGCGCTGTCTTCGTGGACAGCCGCAGGTCCGGCGCTCCACCGACGCGAGTCTGTGCGCCAGTCAGGATGGACGGATGCACGTAGAATCGTGTCGGCGTCTGGTCGAACAACGGGTTGAGGAGGTCACCGGAGGAGGCGCTGAAAACGTGGTACGCGCCTAACGCGAGCCTCGCGGGCGTCGGCGTCGTGACATTGATGAAGGACTCGCCCAGGGCGGTCAAGGCCGCCGCCCACTGCTCGCGATAGACTTCCGCGCGCGCCGCGATCCCGCGGTTCACCTGAAGGAACGTGGACGGAACGTTGAATCCCGCGAAGCCGGAGTGAAGCGGAAACGCGAATGCCGTTCCGGCGGCCTGGAGGTGCGTCTTCGCCTCGTTCAGCAGGGCGACGATCCTGGTGAGCGCCTCCGCCTTGGACACGACAGCCCCAAGCGGTGCCGACGGGTTCGCCGACACGTCGATGACGATACCCACCGCGTCGCGAATACGGACCTGGGTGAGCAACTCCATTGCCATGATCGTCTTGACGAAGCCGCGGATTCCTTCCTTCTGCTGCGGGCTGTACGACGCAGTCGTGGGCGTCGGCGTCTCGGCGATCCTATCGACGGCCTCGAGGATCGTGAGGCCCTGGATGACGTTGCGATAGCCTTCCGTCCAGCCCAGATCCTGAACGAAGCCGCCCGGCTCGATCGGGCCCTGGAGATAGCTGAGCACGTTGCGAGGCTCTGCCTGGTCCAGGTTGTACGACTCCTTGCCGAGAATTCCCATTGCGGACGCTTCGACGCCGACGCGGCCACGCAGATTGATCAGCATCCCGACGGTCGCGGTATTCACCACTCCAATCGTGGGATTGTCGGTGAGCGACTCAATACTCGGGTTGTTGAGATTTGGAACGGTGACTGGCTCGCAGGCGCTGAGGGCCGCGGCGACGCCGACGACTCGGGCTATGGCTGATGGCCGCATGGTCAGAACCCTACCTGAACGTTGGCCCAGAATTGCCGGCTCGCGGGGTACGCGGCCAACTCACGGTTCCGCTGCACCGATTCCGGGGTACCGCCGAAGTTCGCGAAGTCCGGATCGCCGCCGCGGAAGTTCGTCCACCATTTCAGATTGCGGCCGCTCAACGAGAGCCGCGCCGTCCTCGCGCCAGCAACGCGGCTGACGAACCGCTGCGGGACGTCATAGCTGAGCGTCAGCTCGCGCAACTTCCAGTACGAAATGTCCTGGTAGTAAATGCGGGTGACCTTGAGGTACGTGTCGGTGCGCCACTTGCCTAACGTCTTCGTCGGATCCGGGCCCGGATCGTCGTAGTCGCGGGAGTTCTGACCGAGGTCGAAATGCCGCCATGTGCCGGCGGCGAGCATCCCACCCTTCTGGCGATCGAGCAGGCCGTACAGGCTGAGGCCCTTCCAGCGCACCTCGTTGCCGATGCCGCCGGTGTAGTCGGGGCTCGCGTCGCCCATGTAGACCGGGACGACGTTACCGACCACACGCGTCGAGCAGACGGACGGATCGACCGGGTGGGGGGGCAGGTCCCGGCGACGCCCACCGTGTCGTTGCCGACGAGCCGGGTCGCCGACTGACCTTCCTTGATCTGGATCGCGCCGACCTGGGGTGTGCTGATGAGGAACGCCGCCACCGGAAGCCTGGTGATCTTGCTGCGGTTCAGGCCGAAGTTGATGCGCACGTTCCAGCTGATGCCGCCGAGTGCCTCGGTCTGGATGGGAAATGCATTCAGCGACGCCTCGAAGCCACGGACGCGCATCGAAGCGCCGTTGTAGACCTCCTGCGAGAAGCCGGTCGTCGGAGCGAGCGTGCGCTGAATGAGCAGATCCGAGATGTTGCGCTGGAAGCCGGTGAGCTCGAGCTGCGCGCGATTCCCGAGAAGCGAGGCATCGATGCCGCCTTCGAGCTCCCGCTGTAGCTCCGGGCGGATCTGGGCGAACCCACGCGTCGTGCCGAACGAGAACCCGCCCAGACCGCCAATGCTGCCCGACGTCAGGTTCGTGAACTTCTGTCCGTACTGCGGCTGGTTTCCGGTGGTGCCGTACGCGGCTCGCACCTTGAGCTCGTCGACCATTCCCGGAATGAGATCCGGCATGCGGTACGACGCGGCATACTTCGGGAAGAAGTAGAACTTCCCGACGTCGCCGTTGTTGCTGCTCCGGTCAGCGCGCACGCCCATGGTCAGCAGCAGTTTGTCCCACGCGAGCGCCTCGGTCTGCACGAAATACCCGAAGTCGTTGACCTTGAGCTGCTCGATGTCGAGATCGCGCACGGTACCGGCGTCTGGAACCGCCAATCCCCCGAGGAGGTTCTCACCCGCGGTCCGCGTCTGGTCGAGGTCCCGCACCTCGTATTGCGTCCCGAGCTGAGACGTGAACGACAGCCACGCGCGGGGAGTGAAGACGTGGACCGCGTTGAAGTTGGCGTTGTACTGAAGGTTCTGCGCGTACGACGCGATCGCGGTGCCGAGCCGGCCGTCGTCGTCCTCGTAAAACAGCTCCGGCGGCGAGAACACGTTGTTGCGCTGGGTGAAGACGTCCACCCCGCCCATCGCCATGAAGCGCAGCTGATGCGTCGCTCCATTCAGCGCCTCGAACTGCACGCGCGCGTTGCTCATGCTCCGCCAGACGACCTCGCGGTTCTGGAGCATGTCGATCGTCTGGAAGGGATTGCTGGCATAGAACGGATTGACGGGATACGTCCCGCCCGATGGTCGAAAGTCGTAGAAGCTGGGGAGCTTGGTGACCGTGTAGTAGATCGAGTTGCCGGCGTTGTCGTTGCCGAACAGTCCGCGGTCGGCTGAGTTGCGAACGAGCTCGGACCCGGCGCTCAGCGTGACGCGCGAGCCAAAGTTCTGATCGAGATTGACGCGGAGGCTCTTCTTGTCCGCGAACGTGTTCTTCACGATCCCCTCGTCGCGTCGGAGGAGTGCCGAGACGAAGTACCGGGTGACGTTCGAGCCGCCGCTGACGCTGAAGGAGGTCTCGTAGTTGATCGGCTTCTCTCCGAACAGCAGATCTTCGTACGAGAAGTTGTTGGCCGGGTTGTAGGCGGTCGCCCAAAAGGCGTCACCGCGGGTGTTGTTCGGGTCGAAGGCGGCTCGCGCCGCCGCGAGGCTCTGGAAGCGACGCGAGCCTTCCTTGTACGCGAGGCGTGCGGTACCGACACCTTGCCGCACCGTGAACTGGGGCCGGCCCGCGCGCCCGCGCTTGGTCGTGATCATCACGACGCCGCCGGAGGCCTTCGAGCCGTAGATGGCGGCTGCCGCCGAGCCTTTGAGCACCTCGACGTTCTCGACGTCGTCCGGATTGAGGTCGGCGATCCGATTGATGGGATTCTCCTGACTCGGCACCGCGATCGTGACCGAGCCGGACGCCTTCGTGATCCGGTTCGTTCCGGAGGCGATGGCGACGTCGCTGGCGATGACGCCGTCGACGACGTACAAGGGCTGGGAGTTCCCGAGGATCGACGAGATGCCGCGGATGCGGATCCGGTTGCCTCCGCCGGGCGCGCCGGTGTTCGACTGGATCTGCGCGCCAGCGAGCTTCCCTTGAAACGCCTGCTCGATGCTGATCGCGGGAACCCTCGTCAGGTCCTCAGCGTCTATGGACGCGACCGAGTTCGCGAGATGGCGCCGCGAGATCCCCGAGGCCGGGCCGGTGATGACCACCTGCTCGAGCTTGAGGACGTCCTTCCGCAGCGTGACCGTGACGGCGCCAGTGCCAACGGGGACCGGCACCTCCCGCATCGGGTAGCCGATGCGGCGGATGTTCAGCACGACGTCCACTGCCGGGACTTGCAGCGAGAATGCCCCGTCATCACCCGCCACCGTCCCTCGGCCGATCATGCCCTTCACCGCGATCTGCGCGCCGACGAGTGGCTCGCCGGTGTCGATGTCGGTGACGCGGCCGGTGACGGTCCGGTCTTGCTGCGTCTGGGCGTGCGCCGCGCCGGCGGCCAGCGCGGCGAGGAGAATCGCCGCGAGGTAACGCACTCGTCTTGCCATAACACACCTCCACCGCGGTTATCAGGCAGGTGGCCGCCGAGCGGTCAGCGGCTGCTCATTACATGGATTGCCGCGAGACGCGCGTCAAGGCAGCGAGGTCCACGTGTTGCCGACGTCGCCCGGCGGACGCATACTCTGAAGCCTCGAGATTCCCACCCACACGGGGAGGAGCATGAAGAGACGACAGTTCGTTCTCTCGTCAGCCGCGGGCTCCCTGGCGCTCTGGACCGGTCACCTTCGCGCCGCCGATCTGCAAGGCGTGTCGCGCAGCGGCGCAGCGACACGGAAGATCCTGATCGCTGGTGGCGGATTTGGCCAAGCCTTCATTCGCTACATGGCGGAGCTCACCGGAAAGAAGTGGCCGCGGCTCTGTTATCTGCCGACCGCCTCGGCCGATCGCGCCGATGGGATCATCACCTGGTTCAAGAACTGCGCGGAGCTCGATGTTCGGCCCTTCGTCCAGGAGAGCTTCATCGCCAGCACACGACAAGCGCAGAGCTGGGAGGAGGTCTTTCTCTCGATGGATGGGATCGTCGCCTCAGGCGGTAACACGCTGAATCAGCAGGCGATCTGGAAGGCGCAAGGTATCGATGTGGTTCTCAGGCAAGCATGGGATCGAGGCATCGTGCTCGGCGGCGCCAGTGCGGGCTCGCTCTGCTGGTTCGAGGAGGGAACGACGGATTCCAGGCCGAAGGAGCTCACGACGGTCAAAGGGCTGGGATTTCTGAAGGGCAGCCATTCTCCGCACTACGATCGTGAACCCGGGCGCAGACCCTTGTATCAGAAGCTGATCGGCTCGGGTGAAATGAAGCCCGGATACGCCTGCGACAACGATGCAGGCATTTACTTCGAGGACAACGAGGTCAAGCGCGTGGTGTCGACGCGCGCGGGCGCGAAGGTGTACTACGTCAGCGTCGTCAATGGCAAGGTCGTGGAGAGAGTTCTGGAACCCGAGCGAATCGCTTAGACCCGGGCGGAGGAGGTTCCGGTCGGTCACAATGAGGCGTTAGGCGAGGGAGGTGTGGCGCCACAACACCCTAACGACGACCGATGAGACCCCGGTGGTCCCGGATACCTTGTGGTTGCGTCGCTCGAGCTCCCGGCGTATCCTAGGCCCGGAAGAGTCATTCAGCGCAACCCGGTCTGCTGACGTCCGGTCGCACCGTGTGCAGCGAGCTCCCCTGCTCCGCTGGGGCTCGCGAGCGACTCCCCTTCGATGTCCAAAACAGAAGTCCGCGGCCGCAGAGCTTCCTCTCGACGAGGTGCGCCAATGCAGACGCTCCGGAGTCGTATCGCCATTGGGTTCGTCGTCCTCGCAACGATCGCCTGCTCGGATCGAAGAGACGATCTGACGTCACCCGAGCCCAGTGGCAGCCCTCCGGAAGTGGCGCTGAGTGCCAACTCGGTTGTTCCCGACTGTGGGTTCGAGGGCGGGGCGGCTTGTGCTCCGTTGGAGAGCGGTCCGCGGTGCGATCGAGGCTTGGCGTTGGACAATCGCGGGACACCCCTCGTCACGAGCGACGACCGCTGCATCAACGACCATCGTCATTTCGTGGGCGCGGACTTCCGGGGAACGTGGGCGGACTGGGCGCTCGCGAATCAGCGGACCCTCGCGATCGATGAGCCCATCAACTGGGTCACGCACCTCGCGACGCACAACGCTTTCAACAACTGGGCTGACGGCTACGTCCTCGACCCGAACCAGGTGTGGTCGATGAGCGACCAGCTCGATCTCGGCTCGCGTATGCTCTGGCTCGACCTGCACTGGTTCAACGGCTTGGTCCGGCTGTGTCACGGCGCGGATCTCGAGGAAGACGAGGGGGAAGAACCGGAGGAGCAGCACGTCGGGTGCAGCCCGCTCGACCGCTCGTTTGGGTTTGGCATCCAGGAGATTTCGGAATGGCTCGAGGATAATGACGAAGAGATCGTGATTCTGGACTTCGAGGCGTACGTCGAGGGACACACCAGCGAGGTTGTCCAGCCACTGAACGCCTTCTTCGGATCGAAGATCTTCAGCAGGGCCGATCGCGTTGGGGACCTGGTAAACCGCTGGCCGTCACGCCGCGAGCTGCTCGCCATGGACAAGCAGGTCATCATCGGCGCGCTCGGCATTGAGTTCGGCGGACTGACGCACAATGGCTACATGCCGGCCAACCAGGACATCCGCTACGTGAAGAACTTCGAGGTCGAGAAGTCGGGCGGTATCGTCGACATCTGCACGACCGTAGAGACGGACGGCGACACGCCGCAAACCCGGCAGACGCTGCTCATCGCCAACAACCAGTTTCGCGTCATCGGCGAGGATCGGACGGCGCTGCTCTGGCTTTCATCCGATCATCCGGGGCTGGTCGAGCCGGCCGACGTGGTCAATCTCGCTGCGTGCAACATCCCGTTGATCAGCTTCGACCTCTTCGGCGCGTCTCGCGATCCGGGAATCGATTTCGCGGACCGCGAGCCCAACGAGGAGCGGCAGCCGTACGCAGTGTGGAGCTGGCGAGCCGGCGACCGAGGCACTGGTGGGAACGCGGCGGTGCTGCGAGGATCGGATGGTCGCTGGAGCTCGGCTGAGCCCTCCGGACGTCATCGGTTCGCCTGCGCCCGCCCCAGGTCCGAGACGAGCCGGAATGCGTCGGAGTGGAATGACAGGGTGAGCAACACCTGGCGCGTCACAGCGCGTGAGGGGGAGTGGCACCAGGGGGGCCGCGCCTGCCTCGAGGAGTTCGGCGATGACGGCTTCGTTTTCTCGGTGCCGGTGAACGGACATGCGAACGGCCGGCTGCGGCTCGCTGATCCCGCTCGCGGCGACATCTGGCTCAACTACAACGACATCAAGCACGACGGCGAGTGGATCATCAACCGCCGCCCGGTGGCGAGTGCAGGCAGCGACCGGACGGTCGAATGCAATCGCCATCACGGAGCGACGCTGCAGCTGGACGGGCGCCTCTCGAGTGATCCCGACGGCGACGCCCTCCACCTCGAATGGAGTGGGCCGTTCGGGACGGTCACTGGCGTACAGCCCACCGTGGCACTTCCACTCGGACGACACGTCATTACCGTCATTGCCGACGACGGCTTCGGCGGCGCGAGCCGCGCTGAGGTCGTGATCGAGGTCGTGGACACCACTCCGCCCGAAATCCATTCCGCCATCGCGACGCCGAACACGCTCTGGCCGCCGAATCACAAGATGCGGCCGGCGGTCATTACGGTCGACGTGACCGATATCTGCGACGCGAACCCGACCTGCCGCATCGTGTCGGTTGCGAGCAATGAACCCGCCAATGGCATTGGTGACGGCAACACGCAGCCGGATTGGGAGATCACCGGTGCCCTCACGCTGAACGTCAGGGCCGAGCGGTCGGGCCCGGGTGCGGAGCGGATCTACACGATCACCGTGCGGTGCACCGACGTCTCTGGGAACGCGTCGACCACGAACGTCGTGGTCAAGGTGCCCCACAATGCGTGAAGCTTCGGTCGGAGACCATCGTCTCCCCCACTCGCCACCCCCGCAATACCTTCCCGGACATGCCCCCGGCCCCGGCGTCTCCGCGGATCCTGATCTCCGATGACCAGACCGATGTCCTCGAGGCCCTCCGCCTCCTTCTCAAACCCGAGGGGTTCCACACCGAGACAGTCACCAGCCCCGCTGGCGCCCTAACGGCCCTTCAGGAGCGCGACTTCGACGCGCTCCTCATGGACCTCAACTACACCCGGGACACGACGTCAGGCACCGAGGGGCTCGACCTCCTCGCCAAAGTTCAGGCGCTCGATCCGACGCTCCCGGTGATCGTCATGACCGCGTGGGGGAGCATTGAGTCGGCCGTCGAAGCCATGCGACGCGGCGCGCGCGACTACGTCGAAAAGCCGTGGGACAACGCGCGCATCCTAACGACGCTCCGCACCCAGATCGACCTCGGCCGCGCCATTCGCGCCACGCAACGCCTCGAAACCGAGAACAGCCGGCTGCGACGCGATGGCCTCCCCGTCATGCTCGGCGAATCGCGCGCGATGCTGCCCGTTCGCCGCCTGCTCGAGAAGATCGCGCCCTCTGACGCGAACGTTCTCGTCACTGGCGAGCACGGCACGGGGAAGGAAGTCGTCGCGCGATGGCTGCACGCGGCTTCTCCGCGCGCGGGCAGACCGCTCGTCACCGTCAATGCTGGCGGGTTGTCCGAGGGCGTCTTCGAGAGCGAGATGTTCGGGCACGTTCGTGGCGCGTTTACGGACGCGAAGGCCGATCGCGTTGGCTGCTTCGAGCTCGCCGACGGCGGAACGTTGTTTCTCGATGAGATCGCGAACGTTCCACTCTCGCAACAGGCCAAGCTGCTGCGCGCGCTCGAGAACGGTGAGGTGCAGCGGGTAGGCTCATCCAAGACGCGGCACGTCGACGTGCGCGTGATCGCCGCGACCAACGCCGACGTCAGTCAGCTCGTCGCCGAAAAGCGGTTTCGCGAGGATCTCCTGTACCGGTTGAACACGGTCGAGATTCGCATCCCGCCGTTGCGCGATCGGAAGGAGGACGTTCCGCTCCTGGCCAATCACTTCCTCCGCCAGCAGGCGGAGCGGTACGGAAAGCCAGTCCGCGATTTCGCTCCGGATGCGATGCGGGCGCTCCTCGATCACTCCTGGCCCGGCAACGTGCGCGAGCTGCGGCACGTCGTCGAGCGGGCAGTGTTGCTCGCTCAAGGGACGACAGTCCCGCCTGACGACGTCGAGCTGCGCGCCAAACCGGGCGCCGCTCCCGGGCTCGACGAAATGACGCTCGAGGACGCCGAGCGATGGCTCATCACGCGCGCCCTCCAGCGGCACGACGGCAACGTCAGCCGCGCCGCGGACGCGCTCGGCGTGAGCCGCAGCGCGCTGTACCGGCGTCTTCAGCACTTCGGAATCTCGTGAAGCGACGACGCCAGCGTCTCGATCACGACCAATACGTCCAACGGCTCGCCCTCGCTGGCGGCCTTCCGGCCGTTATCGTCTCGCTCGTCCTGCTCTGGACGGGAAACTACTCGCTCAAGCTTTCGTGGACGCTCTCGCTGCTGGTGCTCCTGTTCTGGTGGCTCTTCGCGATCGCCCTGCGCGAACGGGTCGTACGGCCGCTGCAGACGCTGGCGAATCTCATCGCTGCCTTACGAGAGGGCGACTACTCCATCCGCGCGCGCGGCGGCCGCCTCGATGACGCGCTCGGTCAGGCAATGCACGAGGTCAACGCGCTCCGCGATCCGCTCCGCGACCAGCGGCTCGGCGCACTCGAGGCGACCGCGCTGCTTCGCCGGATCATGGAGGAGATCGACGTCGCCATCTTCGCGTTCGACGACCACAACGCACTCCGTCTCGTCAATCGCGCCGGCGGGCGACTCGTTGGGCAATCGGCCGAGCGACTGCTCGGTCGTCAGGCATCGGACCTGGGGCTGCAAGCCTTTCTCGACGGAGAGCCGCGCCGCGTCGTCGACTCCTTTTTGCCTGGCGGCGATCGCACGCGCCCGTCAGGGCGCGTCGAGATCCGGCGAAGCACGTTCCGGCAGGGAGGGCTTCCCCACCAGCTGGTCGTCGTCTCGGACCTGAGCCGGGCGCTTCGCGATGAAGAGCGCCAGGCGTGGCAGCGACTCGTGCGTGTGCTCGGTCACGAGATCAACAACTCGCTGGCGCCCATTCGCTCGATCGTGGGAAGCATTCAACAGCTGCTACGCCGATCGCCACGGCCTGACGACTGGCTGCAGGACGTCGAGCGGGGACTCTCCATCATTGGCGCGCGCTCGGAATCGCTGGGTCGATTCATGACGTCCTACACGAGACTCGCCAGACTCCCGCGCCCGCGCATGTCAACCGTCGATGTCTCGGCGTGGGTGCATCGCGCGGCCGAGCTCGAGAAGCGAGCGCGCGTCGAGGTCCGCGAGGGCCCTGCGCTTCGCATTCAGGCCGACGCCGATCAGCTCGAGCAGCTCCTGATCAACCTGGTGCGCAACGCCGTCGACGCGACGATCGAGACGGGAGGCTCGGTACGCGTGGAGTGGCAACGCAACGACGATGCCCTCGAGCTCCGAGTGATCGACGATGGGCATGGGATCGCGCACAGCGCGAACCTGTTCGTGCCATTCTATACCACGAAGGCCGACGGTACAGGCATTGGTCTCGTATTGAGTCGGCAGATCGCGGAGGCGCACGGCGGCACACTCACGCTGCACAATCGTGCCGAGGCGCGCGGCGCCGAGGCGCGACTCATCATTCCGATCGCTGCGCCCGTCGCACCGGTGCTCGCGGGAAACCATTCCAGTACGTCGGCGTAGGGGCTGTATCTCGCTGACCACCTGGAGGCAACGTTGCGCACGTCCACCTGGCTCGCCGGCGCGCTGTCGGCCATGCTCGCCGTGTCCGCTGCGGCCCAGTCCGATCCTTCGACGTCGGGCCCGCTGTACGATGAGCTCGCTCGCATGGACAGCATCCTTTTCGATGCCGCCTTCGTCAGCTGCGACATCAAGAAGACGAACTCACTGTTCACCGACGACATTGAGTTCTATCACGACAAGACAGGCCTCGAGCGCGGGCCGCAGGTTCGCGAATCCTTCCGGCGGCTCACCGAATCATGCCCTCGCGAGCGAGGCATACGCCGAGAGCTCGTCCCCGGCACCCTGCGCGTCTACCCGATCAAGGATTTCGGCGCCGTGCAGGTGGGGGTGCACACATTCAGAGAGCGCGGTGCACCCACCTACACGGTCGCCCGGTTCGTAACGCTCTGGCAGAAGAAGGACGGCGGGTGGATCATCCCGCGCGTTCTCAGCTTCGACCACCTGCCTACGCGCGACGGATCCGGATCCCCCCCGAGCCCGTCGACACCGTGATGTGCGCGGCACCGTCGCCAATGCGTCCCTTGAGCGAGCCGCGGCCGCGCCCCTGAATCGTGATCGGGAGGTCGCTGTCGATGTCGCCGCTGCCGGTGGAGAAGTCGACGTCAGCGCCGATCGATTCCGGCACGCGTAACGTCACGCTGCCGGAGCCGGTGTCGACGTAGACATCCTTCGCCTCACGAGAGAGCGCGACGTCGACGGAGCCGCTGCCGACATCCACGCGAACGGTTCTCGCGCTCGCCGTTCCGATGTCGACCGCGCCAGATCCCGTGTCGATGTCGATCTCGTCGGCGGTCACGTTCTCGCATTGCACCGAGCCCGAGCCGGTATCGACGCGAAGGCTGGTCGCGCGGACGCCCTTGAGCTCCACGCTTCCGGAGCCGGTGTCGATGTCGAGGTTCCCCTGGGTGTCCCGTGCCTCGACGCTTCCGGACGCCGTCTCCACGAGCACGTTACCCCGCGTCCCGCTGAGCGTGACATTGGCCGCGATGACGTCGAGTGAGAGATCGGAACCCGTTCCCTCGGCGGACACGCTGCCGACGCCGACCTTGAGATCGAGCGTGGTACCCGAGGGCACGCGCACGACGAGGTCGGCCGCCGCCTCGGCGCCCGAGCGAGAAGAGATCGAGATGCGCCGGCCGCCTCCGTGACCGAAGGTGCCGTCGTCGCGCACGCGGAGGTCGGAGATGCTGTAGTTGCCGTGCTCGTCGCGGTAGCTGATGCGGTCAAAGGGGAAGATGACGCGAAGCGTCGGCACCCCGCCGATGTCGCCCGTCTCGACACGCAATTGACTGGCGTCCGCGCCCCGACGCGTCACCTCGACCACGACATCGCGTCCCGTACCTTCGACGACGCGAACATCTCCAACGAGATCGTAGACGGCGACACGAGTGCCGCGCAGCGTGTGCCGTTCCGGCGTCTGCGCGACGAGCGGCGCCGCGATGGCGAGCGCGGCGAAGTAGCGTAACCTGAGCATTGTTCCCCCGAGCGACGGTTTGAGCGGGCCAGTTCGGCTCGCGAGGGATGGGACATTAGGACGTACCGGAGGGTTTGATTGGAGGTTTCGGGTTCTGCGTCGCCGGGCGGCCGGCCTTTTGCCGAGTGACCTGGCCAGAGATCATTTTGACGCAGAGGAGGACCGTCAGCATGAGAGCCCTTCGTCCAATTCGCGGCGTCATTCCCGCGATGATTGGCGCACTCGCCATCGCGGCCTGCAACGATTCCCCTTCAGCACCGCCCGCAGAAGAGAGCCCCGACGTCGATCTCGCCCGTTGGCTCGTCGACCTGCCCCGGAATCCATGGGCCGCCCCAGGAGGACCGCCAATTCTGGTCGGCGCGGGAGACATTGCGCGCTGCTATGACCCCGAGAATCCCGCCGAGATCACGCCACCACACCTAACGCCAGCGGAATCGACGGCGCGCATACTCGACCGAATTCCGGGCACCGTCATGGCGGTCGGTGACAACGCCTACGAGTTCGGATCTCTGTCGGATTATCTGTTGTGCTATGAGCCGACCTGGGGCCGGCACAAGGCGCGCACGCGGCCGGCGCCCGGCAACCACGAGTATCTGACGCCGGGAGCCGCTGGTTACTTCGCCTACTTCTTCCCGGTGAGTACGCCGCCCGGCGGCTACTACAGCTACGACCTGGGCCGGTGGCACGTCATCGTGTTGAACAGCATGACGCAGTGGTCCGCCTGCCCGCCGCCAAAAACCTCTCCAGAGGATGGCCGCACCTGCGTTGGGGACGTCGCGCAACGCCTCTGGCTCATCGCCGATCTCGCGCGCCACCGAACCCGGTGCACGATCGCGTACTTCCACCACCCGCGCTTCAGCTCCGGACGGCACGGGAGCCAATACGAGATGCAGCAGTTCTGGGACATCCTGTACGCCAGAGGCGTCGACGTCGTCGTCTCCGGACACGACCATCTCTACGAGCGGTTCGCGCCGCAGGATCCCGAGGGGAACCTCGATACGCGACGGGGCATTCGGCACTTCACCGTCGGAACCGGGGGCGCGGGGTTTTACGAGTTTTCGACCATTCTTCCGAACAGCGAAGCGCGAATCAACGACACGCACGGCGTGCTCGCACTCGCGCTCGGTAACAACCGGTATGCGTGGTCTTTCATTCCGGTCGAGGGCGGTACGTCTCGCGATTCTGGCGGTGGCGTTTGTCATTGAGCCTAACAGTTTAGCGCTGGCATCCAGGTTCAAAGTTGGGACGCGGATAACACGGATTTGGCGGATCAGGCGGATTGTTCCTGGGCGCATTGAACTTTCCTCTGCAGCCACAAAGACAGTTGTTTTTGTTGTTGCGCGAGGAGAGTTCACGGCTCCAAGAACGATCCGCCTGATCCGCTAAATCCGTGTTATCCGCGTCCCCCCTTTGAACCTGGATGCCAGTAATGCTGTTGTGCCAGCAGGGCGTCTCGCGTGACTCCGGGCCCAAGGCTACCTTGGCGCACGTGGACACGGCCCTTCCGAGCTCGCTCCAGGCGCCCTTTCGTGCTCTCGCCATAACGATGGTGCCGGACGCCGCCACGCTCGACGAAGCGGCGTGGCGCGAGGTCAACGCATCCATCGCGCAGGTGCTGGCCAAGCGACCGCCCGCGGCGCGGCGGCAGCTGACGCTGCTCGTCCGAATACTCGACACCCTTCCCCTTTTCCGCTGGGGGCGGCGCTTCCACGCGCTCGGTGCGGCCCGCCGAGCGCGTTTCCTCGACGCCATGCAGTACTCGCCGATTCCACTCGTGCGCCGCGGCGTCTGGGGACTGCGCACCCTCATCTTCCTCGGCTACTACGCGCGGCCGGAAGTGCAGACCACCCTCGGCTACCGCGCCAGCGCTCGGGGCTGGGCGGTGCGCCGATGATCTCCGTCGACGCCGACGTCATCATCGTCGGCTCCGGGGCCGGAGGAGGAACCGTTGCGCGCGCACTCGCGCCGCTCGCGCGCGACGGACTGCGCGTCCTCCTCTTCGAGCAGGGCCCGCGTCTCGATGACCACGAGTTCACCGGGCGCGAGATCGAGATGGCCGACGCGCTGTACGAGGATGGTGGCGGGTTTCTCACCGCTGACGGCACGATGACGCTCGCGTTCGGCCGCGCGTATGGCGGCTCCACCGTCGTATACACTGGCACGTCACTCGTCGCGCCCGAACGCGTGATTCGCGCCTGGGACGTTCCCGGTCTCACCCACGACGACATCGCGCGTCGCTCACAGATCGTGATGGATGAGAACGGCGTTCACCTGCTCGAGGAGGCTGACCTCAACGAGAACAACCGGCTCTTCGTCACGGGGTGCGCGCGAATCGGTCTTCATGCCGAGCAGTTTCCACTCAACCTGCGCGGCTGCGTCGGCTCGTCGTTATGCAACCTTGGCTGCCCGAACCTGGCCAAACAGGGCACGCATCGCGTGCAGCTTCCCGCGGCGGAACGTCAGGGAGTCGAAGTCGTGACTCGGGCCGAGGTGCTGCGTGTGGAAGAGCGCGCCGTGGTCGTGCGCGTCCGCGAGAAGCGCGCCGGGGAGAAGGGGCGGCCATCGGAGTGGCGACCGGGCGAATATCGCATCGGAGCGGGCACGATCGTGCTGTGCGGCGGGTCCATTGGTTCGAGCGCGCTCCTGCTGCGGTCGGGCTTCCGCGATCGACTTCCCGCGCTCGGGCAGGGGTTCACGTGTCACCCGGCCCACATCCTCGTGGCGGAACACGACCATCAGATCACGAACGACGTCGGCCACCCGAAGAGCTATTTCCTCGACCGCTCGGCGGAGGAGGGCTACGTCCTCGAGACCTGCATGTACTTCCCCTTCGTGACCGCGAAGAACCTCACTGGGTTGGGCGAGTCGCACGCGCGACTCATGCGCGCGTTCCCTCGATTGCAGATGATTCTCGTGCTCGCCGTGGACCGTGCGTCGGATGGCAATCGGATCGCGGTCGACCGGCACGGACGCCCGGTGGTTCATTACAAGCTGGCGCGGGGGACGATTGCGTCCCTGGTGCGCGCGACGCAAATGTCCGCCCGCATCTTTTTCGCCGCGGGTGCCCTCCGCGTGCACGCGCCGTCGGCGCGGCCGCCGCTGATCGAGCGCGAGGACGCGAATCGCGTCGATGAGCTCGTGACGGAGCGGCATTTCCTGCCCGGCACGATCTCGGTGTCGGCGGCGCACCTCATGGGTGGATGCGCAATGGGGCGCGACACGCGCGACTCGGTCACCGACTCGTGGGGGCGCGTCCATGGCATTCCATGGCTCCGCGTGGCCGACTCGAGCCTGTTCCCCGATGCGCTCGAGATCAATCCGTACGTCACGGTGATGGCTCTCGCCGACCGCGTGGCCGAAGCGGTACGCGACGAAGCGGGCTCGATGGTGGCGGCCGCGCGTGGCTGAGATCGGCGGACGCCTCGTGGCGCGCGCGCTCGAGGATGAGGGTATCGAGCTCGCCTTCGGCATTCCCGGCACCCACAACATTGAATTGTACGACGCGCTCGCCCAGTCGAAGCGCGTGCGCACGATCCTCGTCACCGACGAACAGAGCGCGTCGTTCATGGCCGACGGAGCATGGCGCGCCTCCGGGCGGATGGCCTGCGTGAACGTGGTGCCTGGCGCCGGACTTACACATGCGATGTCCGGCATCGCCGAAGCGTTCATGGACACGGTGCCAATGCTGGTCCTCGGCTGTGGGATTCGTCGGGACACCGGGCGGGCGTTTCAGCTGCACGACGTCGATCAGGCCGCGATGGTCGCACCGGTCACGAAGGCGCAGTTCCGGCCGGGAACCGCGCGCGAGCTGTACGCGACGATTCGTAAGGCGTGCGAGATCGCACGGGCGGGCGCGCCAGGTCCGGTGTTCGTGGAGGTGCCGGCAGAGCTCTATCTGCTGTCTCACGACGTCAGCGACGAAGTGCCGTTTGTCCCCACCGCGACCGCCGTCGAGGCGGACACCGCGCAAGCGGCCGCGATTCTCAATAGCGCGAAGCGTCCGCTGGTGTATCTCGGGTTGGGCGCCGCGAGCGCGAAAGTGGTCGAGCTCATCGAGCGACTCGAGTCGCCCGTGTCGACGACCTATCAAGGAAAGGGCGTCGTTCCCGAGACGCACCCGCTCTTCCTGTGGCCCGGTTTCGGCGCCGCCGCGCCGGCGTTCGCCCGCGAGATCGCCCGCGAGTGCGATGCAACTCTCGCCATCGGATGCCGGTTTGGCGAGGTGGCGACGGCGAGCTATGGGCTCGAGCCCCCGGGACCACTGATTCACGTCGACATCGATGCCAGCGTTCCCGGACGCAATCACAAGACGGCGCTCGCGATTCAGAGTGACGCCGCCCGGTTCGTCGAGTCCTTGCTGCGGCGACTCACCCAGCGCCCGCGCGACGACGGGCTCCGGGAGCGCATTCGTCGAGGTCACGATGCCGTGCGAACGGAATGGTTAGGCGCTGGCGACACCAGTCGCGTGCCGCCCTTCGCGCTCCTCGAAGCGCTCCAGCGAACGTTTGGCGAGGAGACGATCTTCACGACCGACAGTGGCAATGGGACGTTCATCGCCATGGAGATGCTGCGCCTGAATGCACCCGGGCGCTTCCTCGGTCCCATCGACTACTCCTGCATGGGCTACGCGGTGCCGGCGGCGATCGGCGCCAAGCTGGCGCGCCCCGGCGCGCCGGTGGTGGCGCTCGCGGGCGACGGCGCCTTCCTCATGACGGGGCTGGAGCTCCTGACGGCGGCGAGTCAGGGAGCAGCGGTCGTCGTCGTCGTGCTGCGCGACCGCGAGCTGGCGCAGATTGCGCAATTTCAGCACACCGCCCTGAACCGGAAGACGGCAAGCATCATCGGCGACTACGACGTCGAGGCGATCTGCCGCGGCGTGGGCGTCGAATGCCTGCAGCTTCGTCACTCCGCCGAGATCCAATCGGTGCTTGCGCGCGCCCTCGAGATCACGCGCGAAGGCCGCCCGGTGACGATCGACTGTGCGATCGACTACTCGCGAAAGACCTTCTTCACGTCCGGGGTGGTGAGGACGAACTTTGGTCGACTCCCCTGGCGCGATCGCCTGCGCTACGCGGGAAGAGCGATTCTCCGGCGGGTCTTCTAGTGCGTGCCTCCGCGCTTCGCTCATAGAACCGCGCACTGGCGATCTTCTTCATTTTCTTTTTCAACCACGCATTCTCGGCATTCAGGGGAACGACGAATGCCTCCCCAGGGAACGGGAGCGTATTCGCGAGCGCCTGGATGAGTGGATCGCGCTCCTTCTCGCCTATCGATATGCCGTGGGCGCGGAGCCACGATTTCCGGTCCGGTCCCAGATCGATGCCGAGCACATAGAGAGGATGCTCGGGGCGGTGGGTCACGACCTTGCGGACCAGCCACGCGGCTCTGATGCGATCGAACCTGGACAGCGCCGCGCGGAGTTCATCCAGCACCGCATTATCCACCTCGTGGGCGATCATCGAGTCCTTTCGGGAAACCGACTCACGCTCCTTCGCGGCGGCCATTTGAATCGTCTCCTGCTCCTCGGCGCGCCCTTCGTAGTGCACGGCGTCTTCGATACGGCCGCGGCGGCGGAGAAAGGCGGCGATGGTGCGTGATCCGGGAGGGATCGCATCCGGATCGACCTCCATCGCCGTCTCGATGTGCCGAATTCCCTCTTCGTTATCGGCTGCGAGCAGGTTGTAGCCGAGCGCGTACGATGCCGCCGCGTGCCGCGGAACGCGTGTCAGCACCTTCCGCAGGTAAGGCTCTGCCGCGTCGGCGCCGCGGCGCGCGTCGATCAGCCGCGCCAGGTCCCAGAGCTCCGCGTCATCGAGCGCATCGTGGCGTTCCTCCAGCTCGTTGAGTCGCGCTTCCTCGCGCACCTCTTCCTCGTGCCGTTGCTGCCACGACTCGAGTGCGTTCTTCTGCCATTCGTCGTCGAACGACTCGGTCGCCTCCGTTGCCAATGGCCCGAGGAAATGCTCGGCAGCTGTCTCGTCGATAGGCGCGGCTGCAGCGTCTCCGGTCTGCAATTCCCCTTCGATGTCGACGCCGAGAGCCGCAATCCGGTCCCGCGGCGATGGGTGGGTATCGGCGCTTCCCGTCTCGAGCGCGAGAGCATCGAGCCCCCACTGCCGCGCCGACGTCGGCTCGACTGGCGCACGAAGGATGTTCGACATGCGCGAGTGCAGGTCTTCGGGCGGTGTCGGCTGCGTAATGATCTGGCGATGCACCTGCGGCCAAAACGCCTCCGACAGAAGCCGCGCGCGAATGCTGGACATCAGAAAGCCACGAGCCATCGCGTCCGGCCCTACGACGCGCGCGGCCAATGCGTCGGCCTCGAACTCATCACGACGCGCCAGCACGAAGGAGTACGCACCGAAGTACGGCGCATACCAGTGAAAGAACCATTTGAAGATCCAGGTGCCCCCGCTCTGCCGCTCGTTCTCCAGCGTATCCATGAGCTGAAACCACGTCCTGCGCACGCGGTAGATCCAATTCGAGAACCGCGCGTGGGCACGGGAGAGGTGCGAGAACTCGTGAGCGAGTACGCCGCGCCATTCGTTGGGCGGCAACGCCTGCATGAGCGGCAGTCCTACGATCAGGTAATTCCGATGCAGGCCGAAGACCCCAAGGCGCGGAATCTGAGAGACGGCGGCGTTGTAGTCATCGGTGAGGAGAACGACATCGGCGCGAGGCGCATCGATCTTGGCGCAGATGTCGTCGATCGCGGCGAACAGACGTGGCGCCTCCTCGCGCGCCAACCGCCTGCCCGTCGGCGGATTCAGCTTGACCCACAGCGCCTTGCCCACCACCCACGCGAAGATCACTAACGGAAGGGCAATGTTCTTTAGGAGAATGACTGCATGCCCGCGCGCAGCCAGAACGGCGACTCCGCCGACAATCGCGAGGATGAGGGCGAGGACGCCGAAGATGTACGCATACCCGAGCATCGCGAACACGAACACCCGGATCTTGTACCACAGCGGCTGTGCCGCCGCCTCGCGGGTCAGGCGGGCGACGAGCGTATCGAACTGCTCTTGAGTTAAGGCCACGGGCAGAAGGAGGTTGTCGAGGTCGTCAAGGTGGTCCAGGTGATCGAGGCCTTCAAGATCTCCGCGACCGATGGCTACCTTGATAACCTCGACGACCTCGACCACCTCGACCACCTATGGCCCATCCGCGCATCCTCCTCGCCGACGCCGACGCCTTCTACGTCGCTGTCGCGCGCATGGTCGATCCCGAGGGAGCGGGCAAGGCCGAGCTGCTGATCGTCGGGGGCACTCGCGAGAGCCGAGGGGTCGTGTGCAGCGCGTCGTACGAGACGCGAAAGTTCGGGGTTCGGAGCGCGATGCCAATTTCTCGAGCGCTTCGGTTGTGTCCGCAGGCGATGTGCGTCCCTGTGCCAGGCAAGGCGTGCTCCCGAAAACACCGTGAGATTCGCGCGGTCCTCGATCGGTTTGCTCCGGTCGTCGAGTCCGCCAGCATCGATGAGTGGTACATGGATCTCGCTGGCACCGAGGCGCTCTACCATAACGAGTCGCTCGAGACGACGGCTCGCCGCATTCGCGATGCGGTGATGGAAGCGATCGGGCTCTCGGTCTCGATCGGCGGCGGAACGTCGAAGCTGGTGGCCAAGCTCGCGGTGGAGCGCGCCAAGCCGAAACCGGGAACGGGCGCCACCGGGGTACACGTCGTCGATCCCGGCCACGAAGGCGAATTCCTCGCCACCTTCGCGCTGGCCGAGCTGCCGCTGGTGGGTCCGAAGTTCCAGGAGCGGCTGGCGAAGCTCGGGATGAAGAGCGTGCGCGATGTGCTCCCGTACGACGCCGTGACGCTCTCCCGCTGGCTAGGCGATCGCGAGGGGGAGTGGCTGTACGAGCGCGTGCGTGGCATTGATCGCTCGGAGGTGGAATCGCGGGGCGAGGCGAAGAGCATCTCCCGCGATGAGACGTTCTCCGAGGACATTCGGAGCGACGACGCGCTGGGTCACGAGCTGCTCGCGCTCGTGACGCGCGCTGCCTCGGACCTGCGCGCCGATGGCATGACCGCGCGCACGATCACCGTTCGCCTTCGCGACTTCGATTTTCGCACACGCTCGGCGAGCCGTACCCTTCCGCGCGGCGTAATCGCCGACCGCGTGATTCACGGCGTCGCCAAGGGATTGCTCGCGAAGCTGCGGTCTGGCCGCCGCGTTCCGGCACGGCTCCTCGGTGTCGCGCTGTCGTCGCTCGCCGCCGATCCGGACGCCGATCAGCTGGCGCTGTTCGAGGCGGCGACTTCTGGAGAAGAAGAAACCGCCCGCGACCGGGCGCTGGTGCGGGCGGTGGACAAGCTTCGGGAAAGGTTTGGGGCGGACGGGATAGCCATGGGACGAACGAGGGACGAGGCCTAGAGGCGCTAGAGGCGCTAGGGGCGCTAAAGGCGCTAGGGCGCTACAGGCGTGCGCAAGTTCAGCGCCTCTAGCGCCCTTTAGCGCCTCTAGCGCCTCATTTGTCTTTCGCTATCTCGAACGTCGTGGCCACGTTCCGCACCCGATCCTTCCCATCGGTGATGCTCACCGTCAGCGAGTAGGTGCCGGACGGCAGCTTGCGGGTGGCGATCGTGCGCTCCTGGCGTGAGCGGGCGGAGAGCGCCTCTTCGGTGAAGCGGATCTCGACCGGCTCGGTGCCGCGGAGGAAGCGGCCGACCTTGCTCTGCTGCTTCTTGGCGACGATGACGCCCTCGTAGGTCGTCCCCTTCTTCAGTCCGCAGACGTCGTACGCGACCTTGATGTCGGCACCGCGCTTCCGCACGCCGACCGGATCGACCATCACGCGATACGGCACCGTCGCGACCTGCGTAGCGCGCGGGCAGCGCGAGTATGCCTCCGGCGGCTGCGCGGCGAGTCCCGTCTTGGTCGGCAGACTTCCGCGGCTCGAGAAGAGCGCGGCGGCGCCGAGCGCGACGACGAGCGTGCCCGCGGTCGCGAGCTGCCATAGCGGGACGCGCGAGCTCCGGTGGATGCGCGAGGGCTTGGGCGTATTGGGCTGCCGTCCCTCGAGGAGCGCCTCGAGCTCGGCGCCACTCTGCGGGCGGTCCGCCGGCTCCTTCCGCAGCATCTTCTCGAGAACGCCGAATACCGTGCGCTCCTCCGGCGTGTCGAGCGAGGGAGCGGGAATCGGCTGCGAGACGTGCGCGTACATGAGGGAGTAGTGATCCGTCCCTTCGAAGGGCGCTCTCCCCGTTAGGCACTCGTAGGCGACGACGCCCAGCGAATAGACGTCGCTCCGGCCATCGACTGACTTGCCGCGCGCCTGCTCGGGGCTCATGTAGCGCGGCGTTCCCACCGAGGTCCCGGCGCGGGTCATCGCCGTCGCGTCCGCGGAGCGCGCGATGCCGAAGTCGGTCACCAGTGCGCGGCCGCTCTCGTCGAACAGGATGTTCTCCGGCTTGATGTCGCGGTGCACGACGCCCCGCTCGGCGGCGTATGCGAGCGCGCCGCCAACCTCGACCAGGATCTTGTGAATCTCCTCGGCCGGAAGGTGGTGACGGTCGCGCAGGCGGTCCGCGAGCGAGCCGCCCTTGACGTGCTTCATCACGAAAAAGATCGTGTCGCCTGCCCGGCCGACGCGGTGGATCGGCACGATGTGCGGATGCTCGAGCGCGGCGGCGATCCGGGCTTCACGCTGGAAGCGCTCGACCAGCGCGGCATCGAACGCGAGCGACCGAGGGAGCACCTTGATCGCGACGTCGCGGTCGAGCGCGCGCTCGCGGGCGCGGAAGACCACGGCCATTCCGCCGCGGCCGAGCTCTTCGAGAATGTCGTATTCGTCCGCCAGGGCTGCCCGAACAAGAGCCGCATCGTCGGGCTGGGAGGGCGCGCTGTCGTACACACCTGTCGTGGCCTTCTGATTGAGGCCACACGCGGCGCAGGTCGCCGACTTGTCAGGGAGAAGCGAGCCGCAGCGTGCGCAGGCCGTATCGCGGTCCCCGGTTCTTGTCGCTCTCGTCATGGCGGATTTGGCAGGGAACGCCCCTCACACGGAGGGGTCCGGCATCACAAGAGTGACGAGGCAGCGCGGCGTGCTGTCACGCCCTTTATGGGCGGTCGTCTCTAATCAGACGTTGACGTCACGAGGAACCCCCGAATGCCGTATATCGCGATCGGCTCGCGGCAGCATGAGCTGCGGGCCGGCGAAAACACGTTGGGTAGCGACGGATCGGACATCATCATCCCTGCGATGCCCCGCGGCACGCAGGCGATCGTGGTGCTCGGCCCGCGCGGCGCGACGATACGGCGCACCGGAACAGTTCGCGTGATGCTCGATGGGCAGGAGGTGAGTGCCGCTCCCCTCGCCGTCCCGCACGGGTCGAAGATCTCGATCGGCAAGGCGAAGATGGTCTACGGCGACGAGCGCCTTGCCGGTGGGACCGACTTCGTCACCTCGATCACTGACGACTCGGCGGCCGTCGATTCCTCGACGCCAGCTACGCCCGGTGCGCGCACGGGCGGCCGTATCGTCGGGCTCGTCGATCACCATACGTACACGATCCCCGACGCCGGGTTGAGCATCGGTCGCGATCCGGGATGCGACGTCGTGCTCGGCATTCCCGGGGTCTCGCGTCGTCACGCCGACATCGTCCCCGGCAGCCTCGGATACCTGATCAAGGATTCGAGCATGAACGGCATCTACGTCAACGGTGCGCGCGTCTCGCAGACGCGCTGGCTCGGTGTCGGCGATGTGATCCGAATCGGCACCGAGGAGTTCCGCTTCGAGGCGGAGATCGACCGCTCGACACCGGGCGCGGCGCAGCTCGGTGCCACCGGCTTCGTGGCTTCCGTTCCACCGCGGCCGGCGGCTCCGCAGAGCACTCCGCTCCCGTCGCTGCGCATGGAGGATGGCGCGCTGGCGATGCTCGAGCTCATGAACGGTGGGGCACTCCAGGGCCGGCGAGTTCCGATCACCAAATCGCTCGTCCGCGTTGGACGCGGTCCACACAACGACGTCGTGGTCCCCGATGAGAGCGTCTCGGGATTACACGCGACGCTGGAGCGGCGTGCTGAGGAGTGGTTCATCCTCGATGCCTCGTCGCGGAACGGGACCTTCGTGCGCGCCGAGCGGATCGAGAAGGAGACGAAGCTCCAGGGGCCGACGGTGCTGCAGTTCGGGAACGTCCAGGCGATGTTCATTCCGAGACGGAATGGGTAGGTAAGGAGAGACGATTGCGGAATGCAGAATGCGGATTGAGTCGCCCCCCGAGAGTCTCGGGGGGCTTTCGTTTTATCCGGGTGCCCGCCATCCGCGTTCGAGTTCCTTGACAGCCTCAGGGCCGGACTGTAATCCTAGTCACGTTTCTCTGGAAACGTTTCCAGGCCGCGCCGCGGAATCGAGCTGCTGCCGCGACGCCGTGTCGTCTCCTCCTGCGTGAGCCGAGGCCGACATGCTTCAATCCGCGCGCGTTCTTCTTCTCTGCATTCTGGCTGTGGTCGTCGCATGCGACGACGAGAACGTGGTCGAATCCCGGCCGTTCGCGGCCGTGCGAATGTTCGACGCGGCTGGCGTCGACACGCTCGGTCTGCTCTTCGGCAGCGCCGAAACACCGCGCGTGACGGCGCGCTTCCGAACCACATCCGACTGCATTCAGGTCCCGGCCGAGCGTCAGAACTTTCGCTTTCGGCAGATTCGCGCGACGACCAACGTCGCGACGCTCGACACGACGCTGGTCGCCGGTGGGCGGTACACCATTGTCGTCGCTGGCACCGGGCAACCCCGGACGGCGGTCGCGCTTCAGGATGTCTTTACGCCGCCCGACACCAGCACCAGCATCCTGGTGCGATTCATCAACGCGACGTCGACGGCCGGTGACGTCCACGCGACGGTGCCTAACGGCGCAATCGCAGCGCCCACCGTCGCCAATCTGCCGGTGCTCGGCCCCGGTACCGCGCCCGCATTCATCACCCTGCCGAAGGCGAACACGCAGATCCGCCTGTTCGATCCGGGGGTGACCACGGGAACGCCGCGCGCGAACATCACGCTGACGGGACTCCCCGCGAATCGGGTGACCAGTGTCGTGTTCCTCGATGCCGGCACGCCCGCCGGTGCCACAGCCGTGCGCGTGGATCCCTGCACCTGATCGGTCGTTCGCGCTGATTCTTCCGATTAGCGCGATCCGCATGTTGGGCAATGATGGAGGACCATTCCAATGACGACGCCTGGTGCATTGCCCCTCTCACGACTGCTGGCCGGCGTGCTGCTTTTCGCCGGTATCGCGACTGCCATGATCCCGGTGACGGCGACGGCGCAGACGAGCACGGCGCGGATCTCCGGCACCACCACCGGTGAGGACGGCCTGCCACTGTCCGATGTGCTGGTCAGCGCGCGGAGTCTCGCCACCAACTTTACCCGAAACGCCACCACGTCGGCGCGCGGATTCTATGTTCTCGCCGGGCTCCCACCCGACGAGTACGAGTTGACCGTCCGGCGCATCGGTGTCCAGCCGCAAACACGGCGGGTGCGCGCGCAAATCGGGCAGCAGCTCACGTTCGACTTTCGGCTCGTTGCGGCGGCGACGGAGCTCGCTGCCGTCGAAATTGTCGGGAGTGCCGTCGAGACCGATCAGCGGTCGCCGGAAGTGGCGACGAACGTCTCGGTCGAGCAGATCGAGAACCTTCCGCTCAACGACCGCGACTTTCTCGAGTTCGCCACGCTCGCGCCCGGTGTCGTCCCGAGCGGGAATCGGAACAGCATTACCGCCAGCGGCCTGAGCCCCAACCTCGTCAACGTTTTCATTGACGGAGCGAGCTACAAGAACGAGGTTCTGACCGGAGGGGTCGCCGGACAGGACGCCAGCGGTGGGAATCCGTTCCCGCAGAGCGCCGTCCGGGAATTCCGAGTAATCTCGCAGCAATACAAGGCGGAGTACGCGAAGGCCACCAGCGCGATCGTCACGGCGACGACGAAGTCGGGCACCAATGAATTCCAGGGCGAGGTGTTCTACTTCGGACAGAACGAGAGCTCGATCGGCCGGACGTATTTCCAGCGACGCGATGTGAACTTCCGGCGTGTCGACTTCGGGAAGAACCAGTTCGGCGCCAGCCTCGGCGGACCGATCGCTCGCGACCGTCTCTTCTTCTTCGCGTCGTACGAGGCCAACCATCAGAACCGCGCCGTCGACGTCGTCCAGCCGAATCTCAGCGGGCGGCCTCAAAACGTCGTGGACGATCTCACGGGAATTGGCGGAACGTTTACCTCTCCGCTGCGATCGAACCTGTTTTTTGGAAAGCTCACGTATCAGCCCGCTGAGCGTCATCGGTGGGAGCTGAGCGCGAACGTGCGGGATGAGTACGAGATTCGCGGCTTCGGGGGGAACACAGCTCGTACACGCGGCGAGTACTTCAATAACGATGTCTACACTGGCGTGCTCGGTTACCAGTATGCGCGCGGCAACCTGCTCAACGAGGCGCATGCCGATATCCAGCGATATCAGTGGAAGCCCATTCGATTCGAGGGAACCGACGTCGGGCGTGTGTATGACGGCGTCGGCACCACCGGGGGACGCTCGACGGAGCAGGATTTCGTTCAGGACAAGCTGACGCTTCGCAACGATCTCACGTACACCATGCCGGAGTGGTACGGCTCCCACGTGTTCAAGGCGGGGGCGACGGTCGCATTCTCGAAATACGACATCACGCGTGAGCTGTTCGGGAACCCGGAATTCAGGTTCAGAGCGACGGAGAACTTTGCCTTCCCCTTCCAGGCCGAGATGGGAATTGGCGATCCCAGGGTGAAGTCGGACAACACACAGATCGGCGTGTACGTGCAGGATGACTGGAACATCACGCCGCGCTTTCTGTTGAGCCTGGGCATCCGTTGGGACTACGAATCATCGATGCTCAACGCGGACTGGCGCACCCCGGACTCGGTCCGTACGCAAGCAGCACCCTGGCTGCTTCCGATTCCCGGCTGGGAGAGCCGAACCACCGACCGCTTCTTCGCCGACCCTGCCAAGCGGAGCCCGTTCCTTGGCGCATTCCAGCCGCGCATAGGATTCTCGTGGGAAGTCCCTGAGCTCGCCGATGCGACGCTCTTTGGAGGCGTCGGCATTTACTACGACCGCGAATACGCCGGAATCGCCATCGGCGAGAAGCTCAACATCAGCTACCCGCGCTACATCTTCCGCTTCTCGGCCGACGGACTGCCGGACGGGTCAGGCAACCCCACCATTCAGTGGGACGATGCGTATCTCAGCCGGGAGGGATTGCTGGCGCTGGTCGCCTCGGGTACGTCGGCCGCGCGCCCCGAGCTTCCCATGCTGCCTAACGACCTGGAGCCGCCGAAGGCGTACCAATGGAGTGGGGGTGTACGCAAGGCGTTCGGTGCGTACCGGGCCACCCTGAGCTACACCGGAGTGCGCAGCTCCAACAAGCTGACGTTCTTCTTCGGGAACCGGCAGCCGTGGGGCGCGTGTTGCCAGATCTCGGACGACTTCGGCAACCTCCTGCTGGCCGAGCCGATCGGCAAGACGCGCTACAACGGCATGTACGTCACGCTCGAGCGCCCATTCGTGCACCAGGGGAAATGGAGCTGGGGCGGCTCTCTGAACTACACGCTCAGCAAAGCGGAGGCGAACATCCCGTCGTCGACGAACTCGAACTTCAGCCTTCACGTGTACCGGCCGTCGGATCTGCGGTGGCAGCCCGACGATACCGACGAGCGCCATCGCGTAGTCGCGAACTTCATCACCGTGCTGCCATTCGACATCAGATTCAGCACGATCATCAACCTGGGATCGGGACGCCCATTCAACGTCGTACTCGGCGGTGACCCGCCGCCCGAGATCTGCCAGGCCTTCCTTCCCGGCTCGACGTGCGGCGCGCGTCTCCCGGCGTGCGAGCTCGTCGGTCAGCCCGGCGGCCCCCCCGCGAATGCGCCCTGCGCCGGGAACTTCCTGTCCGACGACTTCCCCCCTGGGCTCGGCCGGAATATGGGGCGCCCGCCAAAAAAGGACTTCATCATTCCCAACGCCTGGGCGTATCGTGACGTCGACATCCGCCTGCAAAAGGACCTCAACATTGTTCAGGGACAGCAGCTGAGTATCGTCGCCGAGGTCTTCAACGTGTTCGACTTCGACAACTTCAGCGGCTTCAACAGCACCGTCGCGTCGTACCAGCGTGTCGTGAACCTCAACCCCCGCGATCCGGCGCTCAACCGGTTGAACCTGCAGCCGGCGTTCGGGGCACCTAACGGCGTGGTGGCGGAGAGTTCCCGTCGCTTGCAGCTGGGGGTGCGCTACAGCTTCTAAGTGGCCGCGCCTCGGAGGAGGAACGGGCTGCCGGGCTGCCGCGCATCCCGTTGATCTTTCGCCGTGGGTTTCTTGACAAGGCGAATTCGTCAGTGTAACCGTTTACACCCACTCCGGCCCGAGGCGAGCTGTGCCCCCCAAGGTCACGCGCGGCCGACATTCGGAAAGCCCCCGCCAGGCGACGATTCGTGATGTCGCCCGCGAGGCGCGCGTATCCGTGGCCACCGTCTCGCGCGCCCTCAATGACTCGGGACCGGTACGCAACGATACGCGCCAGCGTGTCCACGACGCCGCGGAAAACCTCCGCTTCACCCCTCACGCCGGCGCACGATCGCTGATCACCAGCCGGACGAACACGCTCGGCGTGCTTCTTCCGGATCTCTACGGCGAGTTCTTCTCCGAGATTATTCGAGGCATTGACCGCAGCGCCCAGCGCGCGGGATATCAGTTGCTGCTCTCGTCGGCACGCAATGCCCGCGATGAAATGCATGGCGCGTTTCGCGCGATGTACGGACGCGTCGATGGACTCATCCTCATGGCGCCCGACGTCGAGCTCGCCGAGATGTTCGCGCAGCGCCGCGATGGCACGTCAATCGTGTTCATTAACTCGCCCGTGACGTCCGACGACGCGTGCGTGATTACCATCGACAATCACGGCGGCGCGTATCAGATGGTGAAGCATCTCGTTGGGAAGGGGCATGAGCGCATCGCCATCCTCCGGGGAGCGGAGGGCAATCACGACGCGCTCGAGCGGCTGCGCGGCTATCGCGATGCGCTGCACGAGTGTGGCGTGCCCCGCGATCCTCGCTTCGAGCTCAACGGCGATTTCACCGAATCGGCGGGATATCGCTCCGCAAGACTTGCCCTCAAGCTCGAGCCACGACCCACCGCGATTTTCGCCGCAAACGATGCGATGGCGATCGGCGCCATCTCCGCGCTTCGCGAAGAGAATGTGAGAGTGCCCGACGACATTGCCGTCGCGGGCTTCGACGACATTCCGATCGCTCGGTACGTGTCGCCGCCATTGTCCTCCGTCCACGTGCCGATCGCGCAGCTCGGAGAACAGGCCATGGCACTGTTGCTCGACGCGATCGTTGATCCGGCGACCGACGCCGGACGACGCGTCGTGCTTCCCACCACTCTCGTCATACGGAAGTCTTCACCCTGAGCGGTTCGTCCGCTCGTCACGTAGAAGGAGGTTTCGTCATGATTTCTCGTGTTGTATCCCTGTGGCTTCCGCGCGCGACGGTGTTTGCTCTGGCGTTGCTCACCGTAACGGCGGGCGCGGGAATGGCACAGACGACCACCGGCGCCATCCGAGGTTACGTGCGAGGACCGGGCGGAACACCGCTAGCTGGAACAATCGTGGCCGCTCGGAACACAGAGCTCGGTCAGGAGCGTGCCACGAATTCCAATGATCAGGGCTTCTACAATCTCTCGGGATTGCGCCCCGGCCCCTATCAGCTCACGGCACGCCGCCTCGGCATGGCACCTCAGTCGCGCACCATCCGCGTTCAAATCGGTCAGACACTCGACATCGATTTCAGCCTGGACGAGACGGCTGTGACCCTGACCGCGGTCGAAGTGACGGCCCAACAGCAGGTGGTCGAGACGAAGACGTCGGAGGTCGCCACCAACGTCACGCAGGAGCAGATCAACGATCTTCCCAGCGCCGAGCGCAACTTCCTCAACCTGGCCGTCCTTGCCCCCGGGACGCAGCTGCAGAACGACCGCATGAACGCGGTGCGCAAGACGCTGACGTCAGGCGCCCAAAACGCCGAGCAGATCAACGTCTTCATCGATGGCGCGACGTACAAGAATGACATTCTGCAGGGCGGGGTCGTCGGGCAGGATGCCAGCCGCGGGAACCCGTTCCCCCGAAACGCGGTCCAGGAGTTCCGCGTGATCACGCAGAACTACAAGGCCGAGTACCAGAAAGCGTCCAGCGCGATCATTACCGCCACGACGAAAACGGGCGGCCCGGTGTGGGAAGGGAGCGCGTTCTTCAACATCCTCAACAAGGATCTCGTCGCGCTCGATTCCTTCCAGCGCGCGTCCAAGAACGCCCCAGGATCGACCTTCCAGAAGCCGGATTTCGAACGCTACCAGTTCGGCGCGAGTGGCGGCGGACCGCTGACCGAAAATCTCCGGTTCTTCGGCTCGTTCGAGCTCAACCGGCAGAACCGCGCGGCGAGGGTGACCATCACACCGCCGGATTCGGTCGCGCTCGACTCGATCGATTTCGCCTCGCGCAACGGTCTCTTCGACCAGCCCTTCCGCGCACTGCTCGGCTTTGGGAAGCTGACCTACCTCCACACCCCCGGCTCAACGTTCGAGCTCAGCTACAACCTACGGACCGAGAATGACGTCCGCGATTTTGGGACGCCAGGGTCCGACTTGCAGCGGTCGTTCGAGACGGGGGTACGGTTCAACAACGATGTGAACACCGGCGTGCTGAAACACACGTACGCAGGTGGAACCATCCTCAACGAGGCAATGCTCAGCTATCAGAAGTATCACTACAACCCCATACCGAATCAGTCCGGTCCGATCAATCGGTTCTACGGATTCTGCAACGCCGGATGCGCGCAGATCGGGAGCAACGTCTCGGTTCAGGACTTCACGCAGCAGCGGATCTCGCTCCGCAACGACGTGACGTATTCCGGACTCCAGGTTGCCGGATCGCACGTCTTCAAGGTGGGTGGCAACGTCGACTTCGCGAAGTACGACGTCATCAAGCGGAACAGTGAGATCCCGCGGTTCGTCTACGAGCCCTGGCACTACGGATTCCGCATTCCGCAACGCGTGGAGTTCGAGTCCGGAGATCCGAATTTCAGCGACGACAACACACAGGTCGGTTTGTATCTGCAGGACGACTGGAATCCGACATCGCGCCTGGTGGTCAACCTGGGCGTCCGCTGGGATTACGAGTCGAAGATGATGAATTACGACTACGTAACGCCTCGCGCGATCGTCGATTCGCTGCGCAAGTATCGCAGTCGCTTGTTCCTCCCACTCGATGAGAGCCGCTATTTCACCGACGGCTCCCAGCGTGACAAGTTCTACGGAGCGTTCCAGCCACGCGTCGGCTTCGCCTATGGAATCGGCGAGGCGGAGCGGACGACGGTCTTTGGCGCCTGGGGAATCTTCTACGATCGCACCCTTTACGACTTCACCCTGGAAGAGCGCTTCGCGCTTCAGCACCCGCGGTACAACATCCAGATCGTGCCGGCCGATTCAACGCCGGGGCCGAATCAGATTCGCTTCAACCCGGCTCTGCTGACGCAAGGGAAGCCCGCCGTCGAGGCGGCCGCGGCCGCGATCAATGCGTTGAATCCCGAAGTCAAGCTGTTGCCCAACGACCTTCGCCCACCGCGGTCGACCCAATGGACACTCGGCGTCAGGCAGGCGCTGGGGACGTTCTTGCTCGAGGCAGCGTATTCAAACATCCAGAGCAAGAATCAGCTGACGTTCTACTGGGCCGATGCGAACTTCACCTGCGCGCAACGATCGTTTGCCGTACCAGGGTGTTTCGTGGATAACACGATCCCCGGATACAGCACGATCCTGTTCGCGGACAACGCTGGCAAGACCTGGTACAACGCGGTGCAGGTCAAGCTCGACCGATTCTACCGGCGCTCGAGTGAGAATTTTGGTTGGGGCGGCGGCATTGCGTGGACGATCGCCGAGCGGGAAACGCAGGGCTTCAACGACCTCTTCAGCTTCCCGAATCCCGCCGACTATCCCAGGCAGAAGCGCAATGATGAGCGCCACCGCGTGGTCACGAACTGGATCCTCGACGTCCCATACCTCTGGGGGATTCAGTTCAGTGGATTGCTGACTGTCGGCAGCGGCGCTCGCGTCGACGTGGGCGATCGGTTTGCGTGCGTTGGCCCAGCGGCGACGTGCCAGCGCAACTTCGTCCCCGGCGGGTTCGATCCACCGACGTTCAAGACCCTCGATCTGCGCCTGCGGAAGGATTTCGCCCGGTTCGGCGGGTCGAGGATGGGCGTGACGATCGACATGTTCAACGTGTTCAACTGGCAGAACCTTGGCTGTTTCAACACCAACCCGCAGGACTCGAGCTTCGGCAAGGCGGGGTGCGTGAGCAGTGACCCGCGGCGGCTCCAAATCGGGGCAGAATTCGATTTTGCCAGGCCGCGCTCGTGACCTGAGGAAGGAATCACGGTGATGATCGCCGGGTGGCGGACGCGCAAACGGCGCGGCCGCCGCCCGGCTCTCTTTTTGAAGCAGGATCACGGCATGACCATTACCCATCTCCACCCCGCCCGCGGTTGGATCCCGATTCTGGCCGCGGCCGTCATCGCCTGCGCGCCGCCCCCCACCGGTGTCGTACCGCCCACCGTCTCGCGCAACGACCCATTCCTCGACACCGTGCAGACGCGCACGTTCGGATTCTTCTGGCAGCTCGCGAATCCACAGAACGGGCTCGTCCCTGACCGCGCGCCGAGACAATCCTTCTCCAGCGTCGCCGCCATTGGCTTCGGGCTCGCCGCATATCCCGTCGGCGTCGAGCGCGGGTGGATCACCCGCACGCAGGCGCGCGACCGCGTCCTTACGACGCTTCGCTTTCTCTGGAACGCGCCCCAGGGGCCACAAGCGTCCGGTATCACGGGACACATGGGGTTCTTCTACCACTTTCTCGACATGCAGACGGGACATCGCTTCGAGAACGTGGAGCTGTCCACGATCGACACGGCGCTCCTGATCGCCGGTGCCCTCGTTTGCCGGGAGTACTTCGATGGCGCCGACGCCGGGGACGTCGAAGTGCGTGCGCTCGCCGACTCGCTCTACCGGCGCATCGACTGGCGCTGGGCATCGCCGCGCCCGCCCCTCGTGTCGATGGGATGGTACCCCGACCGCGGGTTCCACACCTTCGACTGGAAGGGCTACAACGAGGCGATGCTGCTCTACATTCTCGCGTTAGGCTCGCCGACCCACGCCGTCGACTCCACCGCCTGGCCCGCGTGGACGTCGACCTACAAGTGGACCACGTTCCAGGGGCAAGCGCACCTCGGCTTCCCGCCCCTCTTCGGCCATCAGTACTCGCACGTCTTCATCGACTTCAACAGGATCCAGGACGAGTACATGCGCGGGCGCGGGATCGACTACTTCGAGAACTCCCGGCGCGCCACCTACTCACAGCGCACCTATGCGATCGCCAACCCCGGTCAGTGGCACATGTACTCCGACTCACTCTGGGGTCTCACTGCCTCCGACGGCCCGATCGATACCACCATTGTCTACGAGGGCCGAAGCCGGAAATTCCAGACCTACGCCGCCCGCGGCGCCGGCACCGAGTACATCCTGGATGACGGTACCCTGGTGCCAACGGCCGCCGGTGGGTCGGTGCCGTTCGCACCCGAGATCACCGTCCCCGCGCTCAAGGCGATGCGCCGTACCTTTGGCGACGCCTTGTTCTCGACCTACGGCTTTCTCGACGCGTTCAATCCAACGCTGCGCCTAACGAATCTGCCGCTGCGGCACGGGCAGGTCGTTCCCAACGTGGGCTGGGTCGACGGCGACTACCTCGGGATCGACCAGGGTCCGATCCTCCTCATGATCGAGAACTGGCGCAGCGACCTCATCTGGCGACTGATGCGGAAGAGCCCATACATCATCCAGGGGCTTCGCCGGGCGGGATTCACCGGCGGGTGGCTGAGCTCCGCACCGGTACCTTGAACAAAGGCTTCGGGGTGCGAGGGAGACAACGTCTCTCCCGTTGGGCGCTCGTCGCGCTCGGAGCGCTGACCACTGCATGTGGGAACGCTGAGGGCGCCCGTGAGGTCGAGATCCGCTTTTGGGCGATGGGCGCCGAGGGGGAACAGGTCGCCAAGCTCGTCCCCCAATTCGAGCGCGAAAATCCGGGGATTCGCGTGCGCGTGCAGCAGATTCCCTGGACCGCCGCGCACGAGAAGCTCCTCACCGCGCACGTGGGCAAGTCGACGCCGGACGTCGCGCAGTTAGGCAATACCTGGATTCCTGAATTCGAGGCGCTCGGCGCCCTGAGGTCGCTCGCGCCGCCCATTGCTCAATCGAAGGTTATTCGGCAGGAGAGCTTCTTCCCGGGCATCTGGGCAACGAACGTCGTCGACGACACCGTCTACGGCATTCCCTGGTACGTCGACACGCGTGTGCTGTTCTATCGAAAAGACCTGCTCGCGCAGGCGGGGTGGAACGAAATGCCGACGTCGTGGGCGGACTGGCGGCGCGCGATGGAGGACGTCAAGCGTACGGTCGGCAAGGACCGCTGGGCGATCTTCCTCCCCACCAATGAATGGGCGCAACCGGCAGTCCTCGGCATGCAGGCGGGCTCACCGCTGCTCAAGGACGGTGGCCGATGGGGCGCATTCGCGGATTCCGCATTCCTTCGCGGCTTCGACTTCTATCTCAGCCTGTACCGCGATGGCCTCGCCCCCGTGTACGGCAACACCGATGTTGCCAACCTGTTTCAGGAATTCGAGCGTGGGCTCTTCGTGTTTTACATCACCGGACCGTGGAACATCGGCGAGTTCGGCCGACGCCTGCCGGCCGAGCTTCAGGATGATTGGGCCACAGCGCCACTTCCCGGTCCTACAGGCGCAGCGAGCGGTCTCTCGACCGCCGGTGGATCGAGTCTCGTCGTCTTCCGCGAATCCGAGCATCCCGAGGAGGCGTGGAAGTTCATCGAGTTCCTGTCGCGCCCCGAGATCCAGGTGCGCTTTTATCAATTGACAGGCGATCTCCCGCCGCGCCTCGAGGCGTGGGACGACACCGTGCTGTCACGCAATGACAAGGCGCACGCGTTCCGCGCGCAGCTCGAGCGAGTTCAGCCGGTACCGCTCGTTCCGGAGATCGAGCTCATCATGGCGAAGCTCATCGAGTACGCGGAGCAGTCGATTCGCGGCGGGGTGCCGCCCGCCGAAGCGATGCGCCGCCTCGACGCCGAGGTGAACAACATTCTCGAGAAGCGCCGGTGGATGCTCGAGCAGCGCGTGGCCGAGCGAGCGCCGTGAGACCGGTGACGATCGAGCGCCAGGTTGCGCGAGCCGGCTGGCTCTTCCTGGCACCGGCGCTCCTCCTCATTGGATTCTTCTTCTTTCTTCCCGCAGCCGCGGCGCTGCTGCTCAGCATCACCGATTTCGACATCTACGCCCTCGCCGACGCCGACAATGCGCGAATGGTCGGCCTCGGCAACTATGGGCGGCTCATCGATCACCCGCTCTTCTGGACCTCCCTCAAGAACACCTTCTACTTCGCCCTCGGCTGCGGCCCGCTGACCGTGCTCGTCGCGCTGGTCGCGGCGCTCCTCGTCAACGCGCCGCTCACGCGCTTTCGCACCTTCTTTCGCACGGCCTACTTCATTCCGTTCGTCACGACGCTCGTCGCCGTTGCGATCGTGTGGCGCTACCTCTACCACGCCGAGTACGGCCTCCTCAACTACGCGCTCGGCGCGATGGGAATCGCTCCCGTGAACTGGTTAGGCGATCCAAAGTGGGCGATGCCGGCCATCATTCTCATGGCGGTGTGGAAGAACTTCGGCTACTACATGCTGATCTTCATCGCCGGGCTTCAGGCGATACCGCGCGAGCTGTACGAGGCGGCGGAGCTCGATGGGGCGAGCGCCTGGAAGCGGTTCATCCACGTGACGGTGCCTCAACTCGGGCCTTCGCTGGTGTTCGTTGGCGTCGTCGTCATGATCGGATACTTCCAGCTGTTCGCCGAGCCGTACGTGATGACGCAGGGCGGTCCGCTGCGGAGCACGACCAGTCTCGTGCTGCTCATGTACGAAGAAGGGTTCCGCTGGTGGCGCATGGGCTTCGCGGCCGCCATCGCATTCGTGCTGTTCATCATCATCCTCATCTGGACATTGATCCAGCGCCGTCTGGAGCCGAAGGCCGCATGAGTAGAAGGTGGCAGAGCATCCTGCTACACCTGGCGCTCATACTCGGGGCGATGCTCGCGCTCATCCCGGTCATCTGGATGCTGGCGGCGTCGTTCATGCCGACGGGCGAGGCCACGGCGCTGCCGCCGAAGTTCGTGCCGAGCGACCCGACGATCGAGCACTACCGCGCCGTGTTCACCCGGCTCGACATGGGACGGTATCTGCTCAACAGCATCCTCGTCGCGTTCACCGTCACCGGCACATCGCTCATCATCAATGCGATGGCGGGCTACGCGTTCGCGAAGCTCCGGTTCCGTGGGCGCGACGTGACGTTCCGCGTGCTCGCCGCCGGCCTCATGCTGCCGGTGCAGGTCGTGATGCTGCCGCTGTTCCTCATCTTCAAGCAGATCGGGCTGATCAACACCTACTGGGGCGTGATCATCCCGAGCATGGCCAGCATCTTCGCGATCTTTCTCATCCGGCAGTACGCGACAGCGATTCCCGACGATCTGCTCGATGCGGCGCGCATCGATGGCGCGAGCGAGGCAAGAATATTCCGCGCCGTTGTGCTCCCGGTGATCACGCCGATCCTCGCCACCCTGGCGATCTGGACGTTCCTGACGACGTGGAACGACTTCATGTGGCCGCTGATCGTGCTCAGCGATGAGCGCCGCTACACCCTCCCGGTCGCGCTGGCGAACCTGTTAGGCGAGCACGTGCAGGACGTCGAGCTCATGATGGCCGGGTCGGTGCTGACGGTGATGCCCGTGCTCGTCGTCTTCCTCTTCCTGCAGCGGTACTATGTCCGCGGGATCATGGCGGGGAGTGTCAAAGGGTGATCGAGGATGTCGAGGATGTCGAGGTGATCAAGGCGACTTCACCTCGATTACCTCGACATCCTCGACGACCTTGATAACCTCGCCGTTCAGGGCGAGACCGTGACCTGAACCAGCGTCACGCGCACTGACCCATCCGTCGCGCCTGACATTGCCAGCAGCCGTGCCCGACCGGACGTGCGCCCGGTTACCGTTCCCGATCCGTCGACCGTCGCGATGCCCTCGTCGAGTGACACCCACCGGCTCGCGCTCGCTCCACCGAGGGCGGATCCCGCCGACGCGGAGCCCCCGACCCGGAGCGTGATCGCGCTTCCAATGGTGACAGCGATGGTGCCCGCTGGGCCCGTCGTGCTGGTAGGCCCCGACGGCGCGGTCGGCCCGCCGCTCGAGGGGGCGGCCGTTGACGGGATCACCAACTCATTGGACGACGCCAAGGGCGACACGTTGCCGAACTGATCCTGAGTGCGGACTTGAAACTGGATTCGCGTCCCTGGAGCGGGCGCAGGCATGTAAAAATCTGGGGGCAGAGTATAGTCCCGTCCGACTTCCACGCCGGATCGGTAAATGGTGGAGAAGCTTACATCGCCCGGCACAACCCAAGTCAGGTAGACCCTGTTGCCTGCCGAGTCATATCGCGCGACGACGTTGGTGGGAGTGAGCTGAGCTCCCGACGGGTCGAAGCTTCGTGTCGCCTTCACCGACGCGCCCGCCTTCAATCCCGTCGCGACGTCGTTCACGCCGGAGATGACGTAGTAGTAGGTCTTGCCGGCGGTAACTTGGCGTTCCACGAACAGCGTATCGGTCACGTTCGGCGTGATTGGCGCGGCAGGATCTGGAGGCACGGATCGCGTGATCGCATAGGCGGTTGCGCCGGGCACCGGCGACCATGTGACGACGATCCTCCCATCAGCCTGTTGAACAGCTCTCACATTTCGCGGGAGGGGAAGGCGGTCACCCGTCCCCGGAGCCGGAGTGGTCGGTTTGGTGACCGGCTCCTGCCCAAATGCCGCGACGGTCGGCGTCCCCATCAGCATCAGTGACCACACGAGTGAAGCCACGAACGTTCTTCGGCGCTGCGACAGCATTCATTCCTCCACTGCTCTCCGGTGTTTGACGCGGTTCTCGACGGCCAATTCTAGCGTGGAAGCGAGTCCGTAAACAGCCTTTCCCCAACGCGCAAAGCATGATACCGTCTCGGTAACACGGCGAGGGAATGACATGAAAGTCGATTCGAGCCTGCGAATTCTGGTTGTGCCCTTTGCGCAGGCGGTGTTGATCACCGTCCTTGCGTCGCCGGTTTCGGCGCAGGAGCCGCGCGTCATCGACGACTTCTCGTCGCTGGCGGCCTGGACCGCTGTTCCATCGGACGGCGTGTCGCTCCAGCTCGTTCCCGTCGCTGGTACGATGCGGATGGACATCGACTTCCACGGCGGCGGTGGGTACGCCGTCGCTCGGCGGGCTGTCGACCTCGAGCTGCCGGAAAACTACGAGATCACCTTTCGCGTCCGCGCCACCGTCCCGAAGAACAACCTCGAGTTCAAGCTCAGCGACGCCAGCGGCGAGAACGTCTGGTGGCTGAACCGGCGCGACTTTGCGTTCCCGACCACCTGGACGACGTATCGGATCAAACGACGCCAGGTCTCGTTTGCGTGGGGGCCGTTAGGCGGAGGGGACCTGAAGCGCGCCGCCGGTATCGAGATCGCCGTCACCGCCGGAACCGGTGGGAAAGGCTCAGTCTGGATCGATGACCTGCGGGTGATTCCCCTTCCCCCCGTTCCCGCGACTCCGCCGCCGCTCGTCGCCGCCGAGGGCCCGGCCGCCGTCGACAACGACAGCACCACGGCGTGGCGGTCTCGCGTGACGGCGATGCCTTCGCTCACCGTCGACCTGGGCTACCGGCGCGAGTTCGGCGGCCTCGTCATCGATTGGGATTCGGTCGACTACGCACGCTCATACGAGGTGCTCGCGTCCAGCGATCAACGCACGTGGCGAGTGGCACACCGAGTGACACGGGGCAACGGCGGGCGAGACTGGCTCTACATGCCCGAGTCGGAAGCCCAGTGGCTCCGTGTTCTCGCGCGCACGACGAGCCGCGGCCGCGGCGTCGGCATTCGCGAGATTCGCGTGAAGCCGCTGGAGTGGTCGGCGACGCACAACGCCTTCTTCGCCGACATCGCACGGGAAGCGCCCGCTGGGAGCTTTCCCCGATATTGGCCGGACCGCCAGACCTTCTGGACGCTCGTCGGCGTCGAAGGCGACTTCCGCGAATCGCTGTTCAGCGAAGACGGTGCGCTCGAGAGCGACAAAGGCAGCTTCACCATCGAGCCGTTTCTGCGCGCCGAAGGACAACTCCTCAGCTGGAACGACGTCGAGATCACGCGGTCGCTCGAGGCCGGCGACCTTCCAATTCCGACCGTACAGTGGCGGACAGGGAATCTCACCCTCGACGTAACATCGTTCGCGATGGGGCGCGCGGGGGCAGCGACGGTGCTCGCGCGCTATCGCGTGTCGAACACCTCGGACTCAGCCGCGCGTCCCACGCTCTACGTCGCTGTTCGCCCCTTCCAGGTCAACTCGGCGTGGCAGTTCCTCAACACGACCGGCGGATTCTCACCCATTCGCTCGATCGTGTGGCGTAGCGGGCGCGTGCACGTGAACGACACCGCGCACGTGGTGCCGCTGCAGGCACCTAGCGCCTTCGGTGCGACGACGCTCGACGCCGGAGACATTGTCGATCATCTGCGGACCGGTCGCCTGCCGGCAGCAGCAACCGTCAGCGATTCCCTTGGGTTCGCCAGCGGTGCGCTCTCCTTTCCGCTGGCGATCCCCGCCCGTTCGCACCGCGATGTCTGGATCGCGCTCCCGTCACGGCGGGCCCGCGCCCTGGCGCCGCGCACGGGCGCCGAGGCCAACGCGAGCTTCAACGTCACCAGGCGGCAGTGGCAGGCGCGGCTCGACGCGATCCCGATCGTGCTCCCCGCCTCGGGCGCCCCGATCATTCGCGCGATGCGAAGCTCGCTCGCGCACATTCTCCTCAATCGCGATGGGCCGAGGATTCAGCCAGGATCGCGGTCGTACGAGCGGTCGTGGATTCGCGACGGGGCGCTGACGTCAGCCGCATTGCTACGCATTGGCGGCACGCGCGAAGTGCGTGAGTTCATCGAATGGTACGCGCCCTTCCAATACGACAACGGCAAGGTGCCCTGCTGCGTCGATCACCGCGGCGCTGACCCGGTGCCCGAGCACGACAGCCATGGCCAGCTGATCTATCTCATCGCCGAGTACGTGCGCCTCACGGGAGACACGAGCATCGCGCGGACGAATTGGCCGAGGATCGTCGACGCCGTAGGCTACATCGACACGTTGCGGCGGCAGCGGTTGACGCCTGAATACGACGCGCCGGACAAACGCCATTTCCGCGGCATTCTTCCCCCGTCCATCAGTCACGAGGGGTACTCGGCGAAGCCGATGCACTCGTACTGGGACGACTTTTTCGCGTTGCGCGGCCTCAAGGACGCCGCGGAGCTGGCGGCGACGCTCGGCGAGCTCGATGAGGCACGACGCATTGGCGCGCTGAGCGACACGTTCCGCGTCGATCTCATCGCGTCGATCGAGGCGTCGATGCGCGTGCACAACATCGACTATATCCCCGGTGCCGCCGACCTCGGCGACTTCGACGCGACCTCGACGACGGTGGGCCTGGCGCCCGGTGGCGAGCTGCACCGCCTGCCGCGCGCGGCGGTCGAGCGAACCTTCGCCCGATACTACGAGGAGTTCGTCAAGCGGCGCGATGGTCCGCAGACCTGGGAGGCGTACACCCCGTACGAATTTCGCGTCCCCGGTTCACTCGTGAGGCTCGGGTGGCGCGACCGCGCACTCGAAGTGCTCGACTGGCTGTTCAAGGACGCACGCCCCCGTGAGTGGAATCAGTGGCCCGAGGTCGTGTGGCGCGATCCCCGCATTCCGCGCTTCTTCGGCGATCTGCCACATGGCTGGGTGGCGTCGGACTTCATTCGCTCGGTGCTCGATCTCTTCGCCTATGAGGACGAGCAGGAGACAGGAGGCATCCTGGTCATTGGTGCTGGAATAAAGGACGAGTGGCTTCGCGAGGGGGATGGCGTGCGGGTACGCGCACTGCCGACGCGGTTCGGCCGCGTCGGATATCATGCGCGCGCGGTTGGCGATACGATTGTCTTTTCGTTTGACCCCGGATTCCGCATGCCGGCCGCAGGGATCGTCGTGCGTAATCCGAGCGATCTACCGGCGCGACGGATTGCTGTCGACGGGCGACCAGCGAGCCCGGATGCGAGCGGTGATCTGGTGCTGCTGGCGCCGGCTCGTGAGGTTCGGTTCGAGTACTGAACTGCTTTGGGCTGCCATCCAGGTTCAAAGTTGGGACGCGGATTACGCGGATTCAGCGGATCAGGCGGATCGCTCCTTTGTGCCGTGATCCCTCCCCTACAGGAGCAAAAAGCAGTGTTTTTTCCTGCGCGAGGAGAGTTCTAGGCGCCAGGAGCCATCCGCCTGATCCGCTGAATCCGCGAAATCCGCGTCCCCCTTTGAACCTGGATGCCAGTAATGATTTTGCCGCTATAACCAAGACTATCGACCAGCCAGACAAGCTCCATTCGTCCGAATGACCTCGGAATAGAACCGCCCGCTCCCCTTCACCGTGCGCTTCTGCGTCGCATAATCGACGTGCACGAGACCGAATCGCTTCGAGTACCCTTGGCTCCATTCGAAGTTGTCGAGCAGCGACCAGGCGAAGTAGCCGCGCATGTCGGCGCCCTGCTGCATGGCGCGATGCACCGCGCGCAGGTGGTTTCGCAGATACCAGGTACGGAGAGGATCATCGGCCAGGTCTTCACTCGACGGCGGGTCGTAGAACGCCGAGCCGTTCTCGGTCACGTAGAGTGGAATGCGGCCATAGCGCTTCGTCACCCAGAGCAGCACGTCCATCAGCGCGTCGGGCCACACCTCCCAATCGAGCTCCGTGTGCACGTGGCGCGACTGACGCACGCGGCTCGCGCGCACGGGCAGCGCCGCCGGATCGTCGCGCGTCACCGAGCGGGTGTAATAGTTGATACCGAGAAAATCGATCGGCTGCTTCAACAGACGCATGTCGTCGGCTGAGAAGTCCGGCCACGCGTCGCCGAAGACGTCTCGCAGCTCTTCAGGATACGTCCCGAGCAGGGGGGGATCGAGGTACTGGCGATTCATGTACGCGTCGGCGCGCGCCGTCGCGGCGAGGTCGCGCGGGGTGTCCGACGCCGGATACTTGGGCTCGAGGTTCACCACCAGGCCGATCTCGTGCTTTCCCTCGGCCCGGTATGCCTGGACGCCGAGCGCGTGGGCACGGAGCGTGTTGTGAGTGGCGAGGGGTGCTTCATAGAGGTTCTTGTGTCCGGGCGCGAGCACGCCAAAGAGATATCCACCGTCGGTCACGACCCATGGCTCGTTGAGCGTCACCCACTTCTTCACACGCCCATCGAGCTTGCGAAAGACGACGCTCGCGTATTCGGCGAACCATGCGCCAATGTCGCGGTTGAGCCAGCCGCCGCGGTCATCGAGGGCGGTCGGCAGGTCCCAGTGGTAGAGCGTCACCAGGGGCTGAATGCCCTGCTCGAGGAGCCCGTCCACCAGCCGATCATAGAAATCGAGTCCGCGCGTGTTGACCGCTCCCGTGCCTTGAGGCAGTATCCGACTCCACGCAATACTGAAGCGATATGCGCCGAGACCGAGCTCCTTCATGAGACCGATGTCGTCTCGCCACCGGCGATAGTGATCGCAGGCGACGTCCCCAGTGTCGTCATTCCTGACGAGACCGGGCGTGTGGCTGAATCGATGCCAAATGTTCGAGCCGGCACCATCGGCGAGCGGCGACCCTTCGATCTGGTACGCGGAGGTCGACGCACCCCACAGGAAGCCGTCGGGAAAGCGAAAGTCGTCTCGCGAAGTCGTGCCGTTCATCGAGGGGAGGACGCGGTATGGCGCAAGTGACGCTGGAAGGCGTGCGCAAAGTATACGAGGGCGCTCAAGGCCACGTGGCCGTGCACGGCGTCGATCTGAGTGTGGCCGATGGCGAGTTCGTCGTGCTCGTGGGACCGTCCGGCTGTGGGAAGAGCACGACACTGCGGATGATCGCCGGACTGGAGTCGATCACGGCGGGCAAGCTCTCCATCGGCGGCCGCGCAGTGAACGACGTTCCGCCGAAGGACCGCGACATCGCGATGGTGTTTCAGAACTACGCCCTGTACCCGCACATGTCAGTGCGCGACAACATGGCCTTCGCTCTGAAGCTCCGCAAGATGCCGAAGAGCGAGATCGATCAGCGCGTTCGTGAAGCCGCGGAAGTGCTCGGCCTGACGACTGAGCTCGACCGGTTGCCGAAGCAGCTCTCCGGTGGTCAGCGGCAGCGCGTGGCGGTGGGGCGAGCCATCGTGCGCAAGCCGGCGGTCTTCCTGTTCGACGAGCCGCTCTCGAATCTCGACGCGAAGCTCCGCGTGCAGATGCGTCGAGAGATCCTCTCCCTGCACCGCAGGCTCGGAGCGACGACGATCTACGTCACGCACGATCAGGTCGAGGCGATGACGATGGGCGACCGCATCGTCGTCATGAGCGCAGGCCACGTGATGCAGGTCGACACACCCGAGGCGCTCTATGAGCGGCCGGGGAATCGCTTCGTGGCCGGTTTCATCGGCAGTCCGGCGATGCTGTTCCTCAAGGGCACCCTAACGACCAACGGATCCCCCCGCTTCGTGGCCGAGGGTGGCGCGCCAGCCATCGTGCTGCCGAAGTCGCTCGTCGCGAAGGCACCTGCATCCGGCGAAGTCGTCCTGGGCATTCGACCGGAGCATTTACACCTCGCTACCGAGGCTGCCGCGACCACCGAACAGACGGCGCTCGACGCCACCGTCGATCTCGTCGAGCCCCTCGGGGGCGAAGCCCTGGTGCACGTACGTGCGGGAACGCACGAGCTGACTGCCAAGACGCGCTCGCGCGATCTCCCGGACGTCGGCGACCGTATTCAGCTGGTCGCTGACGGACGTCGCGTGCACCTGTTTGACGCGGCCTCAGGCGCGATCGTACGCCACTGAGGCGCTGGAAAAGCGCCCGTACAAGTTACAGACGCCCATCCAATAACTGACTTTCACGAGCAAGGCGTTTGTCGGCCGCTCCCCGAACAGGCGCTTCACGTCACTGCCTAACCGGAAAGGTGAAACGGGATCGCCCGCATCCCGAGCCTGGCTCCACGCTACGAAGAGCGTCGAGCCAGGGCGATACTCCCACCGTAGCACGGCACTGGACGTGAACTGCCGCGCGCTGAAGTCGGGATCGTCCAATGAGGTGAATTCCCCTCCATTGTGATTGAGATCCGCGAGGTATGAGCCCCCGCGCGCATTGGGAGGTGTCTCGATCGCAACGGCGCGGAATCGCTCAGCCTCGTTCGGCGCGCGCGAGTCGACGACCTGCCGGAAGTCGCGATAACCCCCGCCACTCACGAAGGGCTGGGCGTACATCTGCAGAGAAAGATCCGGTGTGAAGGTGTAGTTGAGTCGCGCGGTCAGCGACGCGGTGCGCTGCGCGAGGCGCGCCACTACCCAGTGCGCGCTCCCCTCCTCCTCGGGATCGTCCACGTACTGCCACGGGTTGCGCATCCACGTGACCGCGGGGGCCAGCGTGAGCTGAAGCTGACTGGAGGGTCGCACCGTCACGTTCGGCTGGACCGTCAGCGACCGCGCACCGCCATCGTCCTCACTCGAGCCCATGAGGTTCACCCAACCGCTCAGTCGGCGCGCGTTGTTCGTCCACACCTCTGCCAGGACCAGCGATCGTGCCGGCCGGAAGAGCGACGGCCCGCCGCGCAGCTCCGTCGGTGACAGGCCGGCCAGATCACGCTGCAGCTTCACGAACATCCCGAGACCGTTAGGCAGCTCGGCTTCGCTATTGATGTAGAAGCGCAGCCCGTGGCGCTCTCCGGCCGTATTCCACCAGGCGAGCGTGTTCAGGTACCACCACCACCGCCGGAAGTGTCGCGTCTGACGGTATGACTCGTAGCCGATCCAGTTGGCGTGCGAGACGAAGTCGGAGCCCGGCTGATAGCCGATGTCGTTGGCCTCGAACCCAGGAGTGACCAGACGGCCCGAGGCGCCCCACCTCCAGCTGCCGCCCGACTTCCAGATCTCGGTGAATGCGCCGGCGCCTGAAAGTGAGGTTCGGGACGGGTCGTAGTCGGAGATGCGAAGCGTCGGGCCGCTGAAAGTATCTCGCCGACGACCGCTGCGTCTCGTCGATCGACTCGACGCTCCCCTGCACATGCGTCCCCAGGACGTACGCGTTCATGTGATACTGACCGCCTTGCCCAAAGCGATGGCGGACGTCGACGCCGCCGGCGTAGGAGGCGGAACGCAGATCGGAGAACGTCTCGACGCCATTCAATCGCCGATGCATCGCCGTTCCGATGGCGCCGAGTACGGTGCGTCCGGTGTTGAAGTCGCGCATCACGCGCGCGACGGTGTAATTCGTCATCGGCTCGACGGGTACGGTCGATGGTACGCTCGGATCTCCGTCGAGCCGTGCGCGCTCCTCTCCGGTGACGGCATCGAGCAGTCCCACCGACCATCCCCCCGAGGTGCGCCCCGTCAGCTTCGCGGCAGCGAGAATCGTGGTGACATCCGGCTCATCGACGTACGCCGGATCACCCGGCACCGATGCCTGCGGCCGCCGCCCGATCCGACGCGAGTAGAACAGCTTCTCGGAGCCGAAGAAGTACCCGAGCTCGAAGTCGAACAGGTCGACCCCTTCGACGAAGAACGGGCGCTTCTCTGGGAGGAAGGTCTCGATCGACGTCAGGTTCACCTCCGACGGATCCGCCTCCACCTGGCCGAAGTCCGGGTTGATGGCGGCGGTCAACGTGAAAGGACCGACGCCCGCCTTGAGGTCAGCGCCGAACGCCGCCGCCGGTTGCATGCGGCGATGGAACGGGTTCGCCTCCACGCCAGGCGCCCGCGTCACGCGTCCTAGCGTGTACGGCACGATCTCCAGCCGGCGCGGCGCGGACGCCGGCGTCACACCGCGCAGCTCCCCGTAGTGGGATACCCAGGCTGGCGACGCGCGCGGAATGAGCGCCCATTGCGTATCCTCGCGCCGGCGCGCGATCCATCGAAAGAAGTTGACGCCCCAGGGTCGATCCCCCCGGACGCGCAGCTGTGTCAGCGGAATGCGGATCTCCGCGGTCCAGCCGGTCTCGTCGATGCGCGTCGCCGCCTGCCAGACCGCATCCCACGACGGGTCGCGCATGTTGTCGTTGTAGATGAGCACGTCGGTCCGCGTCCCACGAGGCGTGACACTGAAGACGTAGGCCGTGCGCCGGTCCCGGTCGCCGTCGATGCCGATGAAGAACTCGTCGGACGGCGTCATCTCGTCGCGCCGGGCGAGGAGAGCGACGATCGAGTCCGGGGACGGGTCGCGCATGCGCGCGGCGACGTAGAGCGCCTCGTCATCCCACAGCACGCGTACCTCGGTCGCCAACGTGGCTGGCGCGCCCTCGCTCGGCTCCCGCTGCCGAAAGTCAGTCGCGACCTGCGCCGATGTCCAGGCGCTGTCGTCGAGCACTGCGTCGATGCGAACGACGCCTTGAAATCGCACCGCGGTGAGTACGCGAGCCGAATCCTGCGCGCGCGCCACCGAGACACCGCCGGCGGCGGCGAGGATGACGAGCAGTCGAGCGCGTGCGTCCATTGTTTCGCTCCCATGAGGGACGCGAAACGCTAGGCGGCGAAAATGACGATTGGGTGGGGGCCGAGTGGGGCTTTGGCCAGCGGTGGGTCAGGCGCCTGTAAGGACGAATGCGGAATACGGAATGCGGACGCAGTGCATGTACACTTCATTCCGCATTCCGCATTCTTCGCTACTTCGCCGCCACACTCTCCCGCGAAAAGATCTTGTTCACGATCCGCCACTCGCCGCCGTACTTCACCAGCGACATGTAGTCGGTGAGCTTCTGCTGGGGGTACTCGAGCTCCAGCCGCGCGACCGCCGAGGTCCCGGAGATGTCCACCTGCGCGATGCGCTCGATGCGCTTCGGCGGCGGACCCTTCGCGCGTGACTCTTCCACGCGGGCGATGTACTCGGGAATCGGGACCGCGATCAGCGAGTCGTTGCGAGCGAAGAACATTGTCGCGCCGGGATGGAACGCCTGCTTGAGCTGCTCCGGCTCGCCCGACAGGTACATCTTCAGCGGCTTCTCGACCGCCTCCCGCTCGGCCGCGTCCCGCGCGGCGTTCACGGAGACGAACGCCGACAACGCCACGATCGCGCCGGCGACCGCGAGAATCGATCTCTTCATCTGCATCTCCTTAACATCAGGTTTGAAGACGGTAACCCGCCTTGCGGACCGTCAGGATGTGCCGCGGCGCCGCGGGGTCATCCTCCAGCTTGCGTCGCAGCTCCGCGACGTGCGTATCGACCGTCCGGCTCACGACGGATGCGTGGTATCCCCACACTTCCTTCATCAGCTCGATGCGCGACGCCACCGCGCCGCGACGCCGCAACAGCGCGAGGAGAAGGTCGAACTCCATTGGGGTAAGGGACACCGCCTGCCCGTCGCGATGCACCGCCCGCGCGCTGATATCGACATCGACCTCGCCAAATCGCTCGTGGACCGCCGCGCCGTTCTCGGCTCGATGCTTTGGTGATCGCCGCAGCAGCGCTTCCACGCGCGCCAACAGCTCGAGCACGCCGAACGGCTTCGTCACGTAGTCGTCGGCACCCAGACGAAAGCCTCGAACCTTGTCGGCCTCTTCACCGCGCGCGGTGAGAATGAGCACCGGCATGCCGAGCCCGTCCTCGCGCAGGGCGCGCAGCACGCGATAGCCGTCGAAGCCGGGGAGCATGAGGTCGAGGATCACGAGATCGGGATTCCCCTCGCGCGCTCGCTCCAGGCCTCCGGGCCCGCTCTCGGCGACGTCGACCTCGTAACCCTCGATCTCGAGGTTGTTGCGCAGTCCGAACGCCAGGTCCGGGTTGTCCTCGACGACGAGGACTCTCGCATCGCGAATCAAGGTCTCCATGGAAGTCACACCTGAACGTTGAGACGGGACGGCTCGTCGGACGGCGCTCCGCCGTTGCGGCGCGCCGGCTCACCCTCGGGTGTCGGGAGGGCGGCGGACTCGTCAGGCACACGATCCAGCTCGATGACGAACCGAGCCCCTCGCTCGCCGGCCTCGGCGAAGGCCCGCCCGCCATGCATCACCGCGAGCTCCCGAACCACCGACAAACCGATGCCGCTCCCGCCGATCGCGGAGTTCGCGTCGCGATCGATCCGGAAGAAGGGCTCGAAGATGCGCTCGCGCTGTGTCATCTCGATGCCGGGCCCTTCGTCCTCGACCCAGAGGCGCGCGCGATCTCCGATGGCGCGAACGCCGACGGTGACCGTCTGCCCCACCGGCCCATACTTGATCGCGTTGTCGAGCAGGTTGAGCAGCATCTGTCGCAACGCATTGCGATCGACGCGGACAGTGACGGTCTCGTCGAGGGCAAGGCGGACCTCGGCACGGCGCGCACGCGCGATCGGCGCGAAGGACTCGGCGGTTTCCTGCACTTGCGGGGCAAGCAGCGTCGGCACCGGACACAGTCGCAGCGATTGCCGCTCGGCACGCGAGAAGTGCAGCACGTTCTCGACGAGATGCGCCAGGCGTCGTGCCTCCTGATCGATGATCTCCATCGAGCGCGTCCGTTCCGACTCGCTCCGCACGCGACCGAGGAGAAGTGTTTCCGCGAACATGCGGATCTGTGCGAGCGGCGTGCGCAGCTCGTGCGACACGCTCGAGACGAAGTCGGAGCGCAGCCGCGCCAGCTCTGCCTCGCGGCGCAGCTGTACGACGGCGACGACGATGAGGGCCGCCGTCATGGCTGAGGACGCCGAGCAGCAGGGGCAGACGTGAGCGTGGAAGGCCGCCAATGACGAGCCGCTCCGCCGCCTCCGGGTCGCATGGAGACGTGCGTCATCATCCCACCGAAGAACGGCTTCCACTCGGCCGTCCCACTGATGGCATCGTTGAAGTCGGCGGCGGAGCCGTAGATCTCGTCGCCGTTCGCGGACAACACCGAAAGCCGTAGCAGCTAGTCGTTGGGCATCCCCTGCGTCAGCGCGTACGGAAGCAGCTGCCATTTCTTCATCACGCGCGTATACGCCGCCTCGCCGAACCGCTGCGGATCGATGACGAAGCCGTACGCGGCAACCGGTGCACCCGCGGCGTCGCGCTTGAGGGTGTAGACGATGGCGCGCGCGTGAGGGCCGCCGCCGTGGAAGATCGTCGCGAACTCCCACCCTTTCTCGTACGACGTCGACGCGTGGGCCGTGACGGTATCCGTCAGCCACTCCGGGCCCATCGCCGGGGCACTCGCGCCGGCGAAGGTCGTGCGACCGTCGCGGAAGTCGACCAGGAAGTAGTAGTCCGTGTCGAGCACGAGCGTGCACGCGCACGCTTCGAGCTTCTTCGCTTCCGCTGCGAGGATCTCGGGTGGTGGAAGCGACGCGTGGCGAGCGTTCGTCGTTTCGATTGCCTTGCACGGGCGGAACGCGTATGCGAGCGCCTGCCAGAGCTCCTCCTTGGCGTGCGCGTTGAACTCCCACGCCGCGGTGGCGGCGTAGTCGCGCAGCGTGCGCTCCGCCGTGATGCGGTGGTCGCGCGTGGCATCGTACGCCTGGTGCGCGAGCACGGCGGCGAGGCCAAGCGTGAGGAGGAGGAGCGCGACGAGCAGAGTGGATCGCGAGCGGCGAGCGCTGGCGAAGATGCCCAAGGCCATGTCACACCTTAGGGCCCCTTCGGGAAGGGTCGCAAGCGTGCATTTGTCAGGATTTGGTGGGTTTGGCCCGGGCTCGTGTTCCGCGCGCCATTGTGTGGCGCCAACCAACCCGCGGGGGACCCGTGTCATTCAGGACTTTTCTTCCGATTTTCTCGTTGACCCTCGGCCTGGTGTCACCCGCCCTCGGGCAGACCGACACGAGCGCGAACGTGCTCGGCTACGAGCTGCCGGGGATGCGGAACGCCGTCGTGCAGCGCGGCCTCACGTATCGCACCGTCACGGACAACGGTGTGGCTCGCGCGCTCACCATGGATGTCTATCGACCACCCGGCGCGGCACCGGGACGGCGACCCGGACTCATCTTCGTGCACGGTGGATTGGTGGCGCGGCAGGCCGGCCCGCTGCCAACGACCTGGCCATCGTACCGATCGTGGGGCCGGCTCGCCACGGCGGCGGGGCTGGTTGGCGTTGTCTTCAATCATCGGATGACGACGGACGAGAACATCGCCGAGGCCGCGAGCGACGTCACCGCGGCCGTGGACTACGTGCGTGCGAACGCGGCGACGCTCGGGATCGATACGGAGAGACTCTGCGTGGCTGTCTATTCGGCTGGAGGACCGCTGGCGAGCGTGTTCATGCGCGAGCGAATGCCCGGGGTCCGCTGCCTGGTGCTCTTTTATCCATATCTCGATCTCGAGCACATGCGGAGTCAGTCTCCTTTCCGGCCGGCGCACCCCGCCGCGCATGTCGACTCGCTGGCTCGGAGGTATTCACCCGCACAGCTGCTGACCGTTGCGCCCGGGGATCAGCCGCCGATCTTTCTTGCGATGGCTGGAGCGGACGCGATTCCACGACTCAACGAATCGATCGAGCGGTTCATGCGGGCGGCGGTCGCCAACCGCGTGGAGATCGACTTTGCGCTTCACCGCCGCGGTGACCATGGCTTCGATCAGCGCAATCACGACGCGCGAACCCGTGAGATTCTCGAGCGAGTGCTGGCGTTTGTGACGCGCCACGTCCGCGATTGATCGACCCGACCACGCGCGCGGGCGAGCTGCTGCACGACGCCAGCGCCGTCGTCGTCCTCACGGGCGCCGGGGTCAGCGCCGAATCGGGCGTACCGACCTTTCGCGGTGCTGGCGGGCTATGGAAGGAGTTTCGCCCGGAAGACCTGGCCACGCCCGAGGCCTTTGCGCGCGATCCCCGATTGGTCTGGGAGTGGTATTCGTGGCGTCGCACGCTCGTCGCCGCCTGTGTACCTAACGCCGCTCACCGAGCGCTCGCCGAGTGGGCGCTGCGCAGCGCGAAGGTCACCATCGTGACGCAGAACGTGGATGGACTGCACACGCGGGCCGCTCGTGACGCGGCTGGCGAGGCGGACCCTGCGTCCGCGCTTCCCATCGAGGTGCACGGCTCCCTCCTTCGCGATCGGTGCTCCGGTTGTGGTGCGCGGAGCGAGCCCGTGACGGTCGATGCCACATCGTTGGCGACGCTTCCACGCTGCGCGCGATGTGGAGCACCTCTGCGTCCCGACGTGGTGTGGTTCGGCGAGATGCTCGACGAGAACGTGCTCGCGAGGGCTGACGCGGCCGCCGCGGCCGCCGACGTGTGCCTCGTGGTGGGAACGAGCGCGCTGGTCCACCCGGCCGCGTCGCTGCCGCTGCGCACGCGCGCCAGCGGCGGGGTGGTGATCGAGGTGAATCCCGAGGAGACGCCGCTTACGAGGGTCGCGGAGGTGTCGATGCGGGGGAAGGCTGCGGAGGTAGTTCCGGTGCTCCTGGGCAGAACTGCATAACCACAGAGGCACAGAGGGCACTGAGGACGGCAAACTACTGGTTAGTAGTTTGCCGTCCTCAGTGCCCTCTGTGCCTCTGTGGTTATTGCAGTCGGCCCATCAGCGGGGAGCCCTCGCCGCCACTGCCCCCTTCTCCCCGCTATTCATCGCCAGCCGCGCCTTCACGATGCTCTCACGGTCGGCGGCGCTCACGTCGGACGGCACCTTCCAGGAACCGCGGCGCTCGGTTGGGACACGCACGGCGGCTACCTGGCCATCCGCCGCCAATTCGACCACCGCGGTGACGTCGTCGTTAGGGCCCTGATTGGCGGTGATGAACAGCACCCACGTTCCCTCCGACGGCCACTGTTTGTTGAGCGCATACACACCCGTGCGCGACGTGCCGCCGAACTTGAGCGACACGGTCCGCCGCTCGCCGGAGACGATTCCTTCCGCCTTGCCAATCACTGGCGCGCCGATCGGCGTTGCATGGTGGAAGGTGTGTACGAGCAGGAAGGCGTCTCGCGTGTTGGCATCGTACGGGCTGGGCGGATACTCGATCGAGATCCACGGCGGTCCCAGCGGTGCAGGCGCCGCGGCCGCGATGGTGAGCGTCACGAGCGCGAGCGCGGCGAGACTGAGAGAACGGCGTACCATATTGAGGCTCCACGAATGGGTTCATAGGTCGGATGCCGGTCGTGCCCTCAGTGCTTGAATGCCGCGCCGTTCCCTATTGCTTTACGAGTCGAAGCGGCGGTCCCCCCCACCCCAACGTGACCGCCCCCTTGAACGACCTGACCGTCAATCGGGCATCGCCGCCCAGTGACAGAGCGAGCTCGCGGCCATCGCCGCGAATCTGAGCGCGCTGCGGTGTGAGGTTGTTGTCGATGGGAGCGGCGACCGTCGTCGCTTCCACCGTGGGCGTGCTCCCCTTTGGAAGAAGCACTCGCACGGCACCCGAGTGCGTGCCGAGATCGAGCACCGCGCCCCGCGCGATCGACGCCTCGAATACGATGTTGCCCGTCATCGTCTCCAGCCGTGCCGCGCGCACCGGACCACCGGTGACAGTCACCGCACCGCTCACCGACGCCGATACCAGATCCTCGGCGCCCCCGCGCACGGTGATGTCGCCTCCGGCCGAGCGGGCGCGGAGCCAGACGATTGCGCCGTCGAGCGCGATATCGCCGTCCATTGTCTCAACCGTGAGCTCACGCGGGATCCCGGTGACGGTGATGTTGCCGCTCGTCGATCCGAGATCGAGCGCGCCGGTGACGCCATCGACCACGATCTCGCCGCGCGTGCTCTTCACGCGAACTCGACTCCCCGCCGGCACCCAGACGTCGAGCGTCGACGGCTCGGCGGTGGTCACATCGTCGCTCGGAATGTCGATGCCGAGCTTCACCGCCGTGCGGTCGCCTCCCATGAAGAAGCCTTTGCTGCCGCGACCGACCTCACCAGTGGCGGCGATGCTGTCCCGATCCCAGCCGTGCAGTCGCACGATGCCCGCCAGGTTGTGGATGCGAATGGTTCCGTCGGGCGCGAGCGGAAGTCGTCGGTTGAAGCGACTCTGGGCCGCTGCCGTGCTCGTCAGGCATGCCGCCAGGACGAGAAAGAACAAAGTGCGTCTCATGGAATGCTCCCTCAACTTTGCGTCGCGAGCCGCGTGGCGTGCCGAAGCAGCTCGACCTTCTGATCGTGGCCGGCCACCAGTAGCCGTGCCAACGTTTCGCTTCCCGGGTCACGGGCGAGCGCCTCACGAGCCTCCGCGATCGCCTCTTCGATCGTTCGCAGGCTACGCTCGACCGCCGCGACTGTTTCAGGCGCGAGCGTATGCTTCCGCTCGGCCAATTGACGCTCGAGATCGCGCGTGACCGTCGTGTATTCGTGCTCCAGTGCCGCGAGCCGAGGCGTCAACGGGGCGGTGGTCGCCGAGCTGGCCACTGTCTGTACGGGGCCATCGCGCCTTCCGCCGACCACCAGCGCCGTGATGCCCGATGAGGCGATGACGAGCGCCAGTCCCGCCGCGAGCAGCGCACTTCGGTTCGTCCACCAGGGTGCCGATCCCAGGCGGGCGCCAGCCTGCAGCCGCGAGCGAATCCGCTGCCACTCACCGGCCGGGGCCGGCATCATGCGAGGCAGTGATCCCGCGTGCGCGACGAGCATTCGCATGCGCTGCAGGCGCGAGAAGCACGCGTCGCAGGCCGCCACGTGCTCCTCGACCGCGGAACGCGCCGACGCGTCGAGGCCGTCGTCGAGCAGATCACTCAGCAGCTGGTCATCGAGATGGTGCGTCATCGGTCGAGCATCTCCATCAGTAGTCGGCGCGCGCGACACAGCTGCGCACGCAAGGTTCCTTCAGCGAGGCCGGTCATCGCGGCGATCTCCCCGTGCCGATACCCTTCCACGTCATGGAGCACGAACACCGTTCGCGCCCCCCGCGGAAGGCGGGCGATCGCGCGCTCCAGATCGAGCGCGTCACCCGGCTCACTCGCCGGGACCGCCGCGTCCACCTCGTCGTCGTCCTCCGCCAACGACACCCGAGCGAGCCGGCGGCGCTCCGAGCGAAACGACTCCAGCACCACGTTCACGGTGAGTCGATGCAGCCACGTACCGAACGCCGACTCGCCGCGCCACGTCGACAGCCGCTCCCATACTCGTACCCATGCGTCCTGGGCCGCTTCTTCGGCACGCTGGCCATCGGCGCACAGTCGCAGACAGATCGCGCGAACGTGCGACGCGTGCGAGCGATACAGGCGCTCGAACGCCGCGACGTCGCCGGTCTGCGCGCGTCGCGCGAGCTCGGCGGATTCGTCCCCCAGGGCCGGCGACGAGCTGCGCACGATTGAACCGGTCAGTGACACGCCATCCTCGTTTTCAATCGGATGCCGGTCGTGGCACGAACGCTTGAACGGTACCCCGCAACCGCTGTTCTGGAACCGATCCTGCCTCCCGCGTGTTGGGCATCTGCGATGAGTACCCCGATCATGGACTCCAGCCTCCGGCCCACCCGTACGCGAATCGCGCTCGCGTTCGCCGCCGTGTACCTGGTCTGGGGCTCCACGTACCTGGCGATTCTGTACGCCATCGAGACCATCCCGCCCTTTCTCATGGCGGGCACGCGGTTCCTCGTTGCGGGAGGGGTGCTTTACCTGTGGGGACGCCTAACGGGCGGGGCGCGCCCCTCGAAGGCGCAATGGGTGGCGACGGCCGTCACAGGCATTCTAATGCTTGCCGTGGGCAATGGCGCGGTGACCTGGTCCGAGCAGCGGATTCCTTCGGGGCTCGCTGCACTCTTCGTCGCGACCGTCGCGTTGTGGATGGTGCTGCTCGAGTTCCTGCGCAAGAACGGGACGCGGCCCACTCGCCTGTCGATCATCGGACTGCTGCTCGGCTTTGGTGGAGTGGCGTTGCTGGTTGGGCCAGCGGCGCTGACTGACGCGCGCGACGTCGATGTTCTGGCGGCCCTGGTGCTCATCGGCGCATCGCTCTCCTGGGCGGCCGGCTCGGTGTATTCGCGTGTCCTGCCTCGCCCCGGATCGGCGACGCTCGGCAGCGGCATGCAGATGCTCGCCGGCGGAATCGTGCTGGCCATCGTTGGCGTATCAGCAGGCGAGCTCGGGCAGCTGGACGTTGCCGCGGTGACCACGCGCTCCCTGGTCTCGCTGCTCTACCTCATCGTCTTCGGTTCGCTGGTCGGCTTCACCGCCTACGCGTGGCTGCTGCGTGTTTGCACGCCGGCAGCGGTGGCGACGTACGCCTACGTCAATCCGATGGTCGCCATGCTTCTCGGATGGCTCATCGCCGGCGAGGAGTTCGGTCCCCGGATGATCGCCGCAGCCGCGATCATCCTGTCCGGCGTGGCGCTCATCAATCGCGCGTCGGCACGCCCGGCCCCCAAGGGGGATGAACCGTACGCGCCACCAGAGCGCTCATCACGGCTCTCTCCACCCGCTTTGGCGCCCTCGAAAGCAAAACCCCGGAAAGCCAAAAGGCCGGCATAGCCGTTCGGGGCTCGCTGGTCCCGATGATGCAATTGTCTCCTTCAGCTTTCCGCTGGAGGACCCATGTACGGACTGCGATTTGTCGCGGGGATCCTGTTCACGCTCGCGGCGAGCGCGTCCGCGCAGAACGGCGACGGAGGCGTCGCGGCATTCAACGCCCATCGGTACGCTGACGCGCGCCGCGAGCTCGAGGCCGCGGTCCGCGAGAATCCGAACGACGCGCGCGCCCATCATTACCTCGGGCGTATCGCTATGCACGAGACGGATTTCCAGGGTGCCATCACGCATCTGGACCAGGCCGCCCGGCTCGAGCCGACTGCCGCTGAGCATCAGATCCTGCTCGGAAGCGCCTACGGTCAGCTGGCCGTTCGCTCCGGGATGACGAAGAAGTTCGGGCTCGCGAAGCGCGCGCGCGCCGCGCTGGAGCGCGCGGTCGAGCTCGATCCCACGAGCGTCGAAGCACGCTCGGGCCTCATCCAGTTCTACCTCCTGGCCCCGGGTCTGGTGGGGGGAGCGCGTCGAAGGCACGCGCGCACGCCGCGGAGATGGAGAAGCGCAGCCCCTTTCGCGGGGCGCTGGCGCGAGCCTGGATCGCTGAGGACAGAAAGGACTACGACCAGGCGGCGCGCGAGTATCGCGACGCGATCACCCGCGCTCCTGATAGCCTCATATCGTACTGGGGACTGGCGCAGCTGTGGCAGCGCGGCGCTCGCTTCGACAGCTCATTCGCTCTCATGGACGACGTCATCGAGCGTCATCCCGATGCGATGCCGGCGTACTACTACTACGGCCGCGCCGCGAGCCTCTCAGGCCAGCACCTGCCCGAAGCGGTGAGCGCGCTTCAGCGCTACCTCGCCTACGACCCGCACGAGGGCGATCCGCCGCGCTCCTCGGCGCACTACCGGCTCGGTCTCGTCTACGAGCGCATGGGGGATCGTGAAAAGGCGAAGCGCGAGTTCGAGGCGAGTCTGATTGCCGAGCCGACGAGGAGCGAGGTCAAGGCGGCGCTGCGGAGGGTGAGATAGGTTTTTGCGCAACGAGCCATGAGGGCATGACCACAGAGGCACGGAGGGCACAGAGGAAACTCGCACTACGGGCGCTTGCAGTGCGGGTTTCCTCTGTGCCCTCCGTGCCTCTGTGGTCATGCAGTCGTGCTCGTGGCAGTACCGACCCGTAACCGCACCCGCGCCGCACGCGCTCGGCTATACGCGAAGTAGATCGCCAGTCCGATCGCCAGCCAGATGACGAGCCGCTCCCACGTCGCGAGCGGGAGACCGGACATGAGATAGAGGCACGACGCGACGCCGGCGAGGGGCACCCATGGGGAGCCGGGAGTGCGGAAGGGCCGCGGCAGCTCGGGCGATGTGTGTCGCAGCACGAGGATCGCCGCGCACACGATCGCGAAAGCGAGCAGGGTGCCCATCGCGACCAGCTGACTCAACACGCCGATCGGGACGAGACCAGCGGCGACGGCGACCACTGATCCGGTGAGGACCGTCGTGATGGCCGGTGTGCGGAAGCGCGCATGAATGCGGGAGAACAGCGGCGGCAGCAGTCCATCGCGACTCATCGCCATGAAGATGCGCGGCTGCGCCATCAGCAGCACGAGGATCACGCTCGAGAGACCTGCGATCGCGCCCAGCTTGATCAGTGGACGCAGCCATCCGAGTCCCGTCTCGTCGACCGCGAGGGCCACCGGTGCGGCGACGTTGAGCCTCGTGTACGGGATGATGCCGGTGAGGACGAGCGCGGTGGCGATGAAGAGCACCGTGCACACGGCGAGCGACGCCAGAATGCCGATCGGCAGATCGCGCTGTGGATTCTTCGCTTCCTGCGCCGCGGTCGAAACCGCGTCGAAGCCGATGTAGGCAAAGAAGATGATCCCCGCGCCGCGCAGGATGCCGCTCCAGCCGAACTCACCGAACGTTCCCGTGTTTTCGGGGATGAACGGCTTCCAGTTGTCGGGCTGCACGTACGCCGCGCCGAACCCGATGAAGAGCAGCAGGACGAGCACCTTCACGATGACGATCGCCGCGTTTGCGCCCGCCGATTCACGGATGCCCACGACGAGCAGGGCAGTAACGGCCAGCACCACGAATACCGCCGGCAGGTTGAACAACGCGGTTACGGTGCTGCCATCGGCGAGGGCGACAGTCGAGCCCGTCGCCGCGGTGAGCTGGGGCGGCAGCGCAAGTCCGAAGTCGTTGAGCAGTGAGACGACGAGGCCCGACCAGCCGACCGCGACCGTCGAAGCACTCAACGAGTACTCGAGGATGAGATCCCAGCCGATGATCCAGGCGAAGATTTCGCCGAGCGTCGCGTACGCGTAGGTGTACGCGCTCCCGGCGACGGGAATCATGCTCGCGAATTCCGCGTAGCAGAGCCCGGCGAAGGCGCACGCCACACCGGCCAGGATCATCGAGAGCACGAGCGCCGGTCCGGCATTCTGGGCGGCGACGACGCCGGTGAGCACGAAGATGCCGCTGCCGATGATGGCGCCGATGCCGAGCATCGTCAGGTGCACGGGGCCGAGCACACGCCGGAGTGGCGTCGCCTCGGCGTCGGCCATCAGCGCCGCGAGCGGTTTTTTCGTCATCAAGGTCATGGGAATCCCTGGCGGTTATTGCATACGTTTTTGTATACAAAAAGTACGCCCAAGATAAACCGCTCCGAAACCTTCGCAAGGGTTTCCTCCCGACCTTGTGGCTGTCGTCCCGTCCCGACATCTATTCGGGCGTGAGCCCCACCTCCCGCCGCCGGGCCCCTGCACGCCGAACGGCCTCGTCCACTAGCGCCCGCGCCGGCCGACCGACTCAGGTCTACGGCCAACTGCGTGCGCTCATTGTCCAGGGCAAGCTCGCGCCGGGAAGCCGCATCATCGAAACCGACATCGCGGAACGACTCGGCGTCTCACGCACCCCCGTGCGCGAGGCGCTGCAACGACTCCAGCAGGAGGGCTACGTCGTCGGCGCACCGCTCGCGCACCAGTCGCGTCTCACGGTCGCTCCGCTCACCAAGCAGGACGTGCGCGAGCTCCTCAACATCGTCGGGACGCTCGAGGGCCTCGCCGCGTTCGGGGCCGCCGAGCGAACGGCCGGTGATCGCGCCGCTCTCGCGCGTTCGCTTCGCGTGCTCAATGCCGATTTCCGCCACGCCGCCGAGGCGAATCCCACCGACCACAACCGCGTGTACGACTTCGATGAAGCCTTTCACCAGCGCCTCGTCGAACATGGAGCGGGTGCACGCCTGCGATCGCTGCACGAGGCGGTGAAGCCGCAGGCGGAGCGCTACATCCGCATGTACATCAGCCTACTGGTCGGCGACATCCGCCCATCGGTCGATGAGCACGAGGTGATCATCCGCGCCATTCGCGACGGCGATGCCGATGCCGCGCAGCATGCAGTGCAGACGAACTGGCGGCACGCAGCGGAGAGACTCGGTCGGGTTATTGAGGTAGCCGGCGAACGCGGGAGTTGGTAGATCAGCTTCCGCAGACGTCAGGCGTCAGACCTCAGGGGTCAGGTGTCAGCAACCACCACTGCCTGCGCAGCGAAGTTTCTGACCGCTGACCCCTGACGTCTGCGGGTGCTAGAACTCGCGCGTCACCTCTTCTAGTTCCTTTCTCAGCTTGAGATAGGACTCGTACCGCTCCCGCGACACGTCCCCGCTCTCCACCCCGGCGCGCACCCCGCATCCCGGCTCCACGCGGTGCGTGCAGTCGCCGAAGCGGCATTGCTCGAGCACCCGACGCATCTCGGGGAAGCAGCGATCGAGCCCGCGCGCGTCCAGGCCCCACATACCGACCTCACGCAATCCGGGCGTGTCGACCACGTACCCGGCCTCGGGCAGCGGATGAAGGTCGGCACCGACCGTCGTATGACGTCCCTTCATCACCGACCGGCTGATCTCGCCGACGCGGAGATTGAGGCCCGGGAACATCGCGTTGAGAAGCGACGATTTTCCTACGCCCGATGGGCCGGTCAATGCCGACACGCGACCCCGCAGCGCGTCCTTGAGCTCCGGGAGGCCGTCGCCGCGCTTCACGCTCGTGTAGTGCACCGGGTACCCGATCTTCTCGTACTCGCTAAAGAGATGAGTCTCGTTAGGAGCGAGCTCGACCTTGTTCACCACCACCCGTGACGCCAGGTCGTTTGCCTCGGCGATGACGAGAAACCGGTCGAGCATGCGGACGTGCGGCTCCGGCTCGGCAATGGCGAAGACGACGACGACCTGATCCAGATTTGCCGCGACGACGCGCTCGCCGGGTCCTCCCCCGGGTGCGCGGCGCGCGAGCTTCGAGCGGCGCGGGAGGATCTCGACGATCGACCACGCATCGTCGCGCTCGACGCATTCGACGACGACGTCGTCGCCAACGGCGAGCTTCTCGTGCTCGCCCTGCTTGAGCCGACCACGGAGCGAGGCAGGATACGTCTCTCCTGTCTCCGTGCGCACCTGCCACACACCCCCCGTTCCTCGAAGCACGATCCCCTGGGCGCGGCGAGCGGCGCTCACGGGTCTTCGTTCTCCTCGCGCATGGCATCCCACCAGGGCCGTTCCGCGGCCGCCGGCCGCGACGATCGGATCAGATCATCGAGCAGGCGCTTCGTCTCGGTCAGTGACAGTGCACCGACCTGCGCTCGCGCCTCGTCCTCGGAGCGCGCACGGGCGAGAAAATCGCTTTCGAGGTGTCCGACGACGCGCGGATCCCCCGCTCCCCACCGCAGAAAGATGAGATACGCCCCCACCGGCGCCTCCGCATCGCCCGTCTCATTGACCGCAATGTCGGCCGAATACGATGCGCCATCCATTCCCTCGAATGCCGCAGGGCGTGCATGCACCGCCATGTATCCGCCGAGGGTGTGCTCGTCGCCTTTCGAGTGATCGGGAGGGAGGAAACGGCCCATGCTAACCGCGAATACGGAATTCGGAATGCGGATTCGTGAAGGAGAATGAAGCGTCCATCGCCCACGGTAGCACCCCGGCGTCACAGCTTCCGCATTCCGCATTCCGCATTCGCGTCAGCCTCATCGCCCGATCATCTCCCTCACCACGTTCCCCGTGATGAACGCAATGTTCGACGGGCGCTCCGCCAGCCGGCGCATGAGATACGGGTACCACTGCGTCCCGAATGGAACGTACACGCGCACTCGCCACCCCTCGCGCACCAGCCGCTCCTGGAGATCGCGGCGCACGCCGTAGAGCATCTGGAACTCGAAGCGCTCCGCCCCAATGCCGTTCGCACGCACGTATCGCTTGGCTTCCTTGATGATGCGGTCGTCGTGCGTGGCCAGTGCCGGATAGTTTCCCTCGGAGAGCAGCTTGTGCATGCATCGAACGTAGTTGGCGTCGACGTCCGCCTTCTCCGGATACGCGACGGTCGCTGGCTCCTTGTATGCACCCTTGCAGAGCCGCACGCGCGCCTTGATGGCGATCGCCCGCTCGACGTCGGCGAGCGTGCGATAGAGATAGCTCTGGAGTACGATGCCCACGTGATCGCCGTACGACGGATGCAGCCGGTCCTCGAACAGACGCAGCGTCCGCTCCGTGTACGTGCTGTCCTCCATGTCGATGCGAATGAAGGTGCGCAGGTCCCGGGCCCGGCCGACGACGTCGTGCATGAGCGCGACGCACAGCTCCTCGGAGATGTCGAGCCCCATCTGCGTCAGCTTCAACGAGACATTCGCCTGCACGCGTCGCTCGTTGATGCGGTCGAGCATGGTGAGAATCTCGCGCGTCGCCGCTTGCGCCTCGCGCTCGGTGTGAACGCTCTCGCCGAGGAGATCGAGCGACGTCGTGATGCCCTTCTTGTTGAGCGGCTCGACGGCGCGAATCGCTTCCTCGAGTGTCTCTCCGGCCACGAATCGCTGGGCGAGCCGCTTGGCGAATCGGTTGTTGCGAACGAATCGAAAGATCTTCTGCTGGTTCGACAGATACAGGAATGCCTGACGGAGCATGACACCTCATGGGAATCGGCCGCGGTCGGCGGAATATAGCCCCGTCGGGTGGACGGTCTAGGCGACCGTGACCTCACCCACGCGTCCGGGGTCTACCCCGTCGAGCCATCTCGTTCGAGGCCTCATGCGCCAACGCACATTTCTCGCCGCTGCGCTGCTCGTGTTCATCGCATGCGGCGATGGGTTCCTCTCCAGTACGCGATTCGTGGCTTCGCTGCGAGCCGCACGCGCGCGTTGGGCGAGCAGCGGGGTCGATAGCTACGAGCTGACCGTCCGGCGCCTGTGCTTTTGCGGCTTCGTCGAGCCGGTCCGCGTGAAAGTGGTGGACGGCGTGATCGTCTCACGGACCGTGGTGTCCACCGGCGATCCCGTGCCCGCGGTGTACGCGAGCTACTATCCCGACGTGCCTGGTCTGTTCGCGATCGTCGAGGAGGCGGCGGACGATGCCGATGAGTTCGACGCCGTTTTCGACCCGAGCTACGGGTATCCGGCGGAGATCTCCATCGATTGGATCGAGAACGCGGTCGACGATGAGGAGGTCTACCTGGCGGAGACCTTCACGATCACACCGTGATCAGGTGCCGATGACGAGCAGTCCCGCCGCGCCGTTGTACTCGTCGGCCACCTGTGTCGTCCCCGGCGGCGCGATCCAGGTGCCTCCGTCGACGCGCACGTTGATGCGGTAGCTGCCCGCCGGGAGCCGTATCCGCGCCGCGAAGTGGTCGTCGGCCTCGCGCCGCATCACGAGCGGGCGCCAGTCGGTGAAGTCGCCCATCAGCTCCACCCGCCGCGCCCGAGGCGCGTGCACGACGAGCAGGACCGTCCCGTCCTGCTCCCGCCACGTCTCCATCCCGCGCGCCGTGGCCCGCGTGCGTGAGCGCAGCTCGAGGGGCCCTCCCGCACGCGTCGTAATGCGAAGCGCGATCGAGGCGTACCGACCGCCGGGAAGCCCCTGGGCGATGTCGAACGCGCTGGTTCCCGTGGAGCCCACCAGCGCGAACCGCTCCGTCACCATCACGCTTCCGCCGAGCAGCCAGGTATTCGTATGTCCGCCCTCTCGCACCATGCGACGGCCCGCGGCGGCGTCGACCGCCACCCGCGCACGAGACCACGACATGTGCGCTTCCGCGTCGACGTAGCGCCTCGTCTCCTTCGACACCGACGCGCTGCGCGTGTCGACGACCTCGGCGGCCATGTTCGGTGCGGCCGTCACGATGCGGGTGCTCGTCTGCACGGTGTTGTGCGCCGCGGTGAGTCGCAGGGTCGCGTCGCCCAGTTGCGCCCACGCGCCTACGTCGGCACGCAGCAGCGCGCCGCCATCGGGCGATCGCCACGCATGCCCCGCCCCCGCGCCGAGCCAGAGCCCACGATCACCGCCGCCGACGAGATGCCCTCGTCCCTGCGCAATCGCCTGCGCCGTGCGCATCGTGCCACGATGAGAGTTCAGCTCCATCTGCGCGGAGAGCTCACCGCGGAAGAGGCCGCGCGCCTCGGTGAAACGGGAGCCGGCGGCGAGCGCTTGCGCGCTCCAGATGCCTCCGTCGAATCGCGTGAACGAGGCGGTGCCAGACACGGTCGTGCGCTCCCCTTCGAACATCACGGCGGGAGTGAGGCTGACGACGGTCATCCGCGCCATGTCGTCGTACGTGATGCGACCGGTGCCGGCGCCTAACGTGCCGACCACCTGCGCACGCGCCGCTCCGGCGGCGAGCGCCGTGAACAGGAGCGGGGCGAGCGTCAGGTGACGACGGGGCATGGAGGTCGCTACGGTTTGGGGCTGGCTGACGTGGTACCGACACCGGGTGTCGAGGCGTCGGTCGCGATCGGAATGCGAGCGCCCGGCGGAACTCCCCGTGTCCTCACCACGGTGGTAATCGCGGGAGGGACCCCTTTCGCGATGTCACGCTCGATGTCGTCGCGCAGGTCGGCGAACTCGGCGTCGGTCGCCGGCTTCGTCGCCAGCGCCAATATTGCCGACGACGCCGTGTCCGCGGGTACGCCTCGGGCGATCAAATCGGCGAGAACCGCCAGCGGGATCGTCAACGGGGCGTTGGGACGCCGGGTCCGAAGCGACGTGATCACCTGGGCACTCGCTCCGGCGTGCAATGCATCCGCCGCCGCGATGATCTCGGCGTCGAGCGCCCCGCTGCCGAGCGCGCCCCGCGCCGCGACGAGCTCGCGGAATCGCGATCGAACCACGTTGATGATGCGGTCGTTTGGTGCACGCTTCGCCGCCCCCTCCAGCGCCTTGTCGACCACCGGCTCGCTCGGAATTCCCATGCTGCGCGCGGAGTCGACCAGCGCCGTGACTTCAGTCTGCACCCGGCGATCGAGGCGCGCCAGCCGCGAATCCTGCGCGTCGACGCGTCCCGCCACGAGCGCGAGCACCAATACAGCCGGCCCGAATCGCTTCATGTGGTCGCGTCTCCCACGGTAATCACGGAATTCGGCCGCCCGAAATCATCCTCGAGCGTTCGAGGCGCGTCCGGGTCGGGCACCCACGTCGTGCCGTCTACTACGAAAGTATAGTGGTACCGGCCAGGCGCCAGCGGGATCGTGATCATCCACACGCCCTTTTCGCTCACGCGCCGCAAGAGGGAGGACCCCTCGTCCCAATCGTTGAAGTCGCCGACAATGGCGACTTTGGAAGCCGAATCATTCACGAAGATGAACTGCATCATCTGCTCGGAGGGGGCGGCGGCGAGCACGGCGACCGTTGGCGCCGGCGCCGCGGTTGGGCCCCCGATGTCGCCGCGACGCGCTGACAGCGCCACGACACCCGCGAGGCCGGCGGCGAGCGCCAACCCAGCCAGCGGTGACACCCTGATCGTTCGGGACCGGGTCATCCACCGCCACACCCCCGGACTCGCGATCTCTCGGGACGCCTCTCGCACGTGCTGCATCACACGCGCGTCGAAGTCCGGTGACACGGCCACCGCCTCTCGACGCAGCGTCATGGCTACGCGCTCTATCATTTCATCACTCTCGTGCACTGTAGACCTCCCTCAACTGATCCCTCAATCGATCGCAGGCGCGCTTCACGCGCATCTTGAGCGCCGAGACCCCGACACCGGTCGTGGCCGAGATTTCCTCGTAGCTCAAATCCTCGACATGCTTCAACAGAAAAGCTTCCCGCTGCTCCACGGGCAGACGCTCGAGCGCGCGACCGATCTCTTCTCGCCACGCGACGCTCTCCTCGGGATGGTCCTCCGCGGCATCGCGAAGGGCGATCTCGTCGTGCACGATCGTGCGCTCCCGTCGTCCCCGACGCGCACCGGCCGTGCGACACCGATTGACCAGAATCCGAAACAGCCACGAGCCGAAGCGCTCGGGATCCTCGCACCGCGCGAGGGAGCGGTAAGCCCGCACGAACGCGTCCTGCAACGCCTCCTCGGCGTCCTCGACACTGCCCAGCATGTGCGTCGCGAACCGTACGTACCGGCCGCGGTAGCGCACGACGAGCACGGCATACGCCTCCACGTCGCCGTCGAGCACGCGCCGAACCAGCACGGCGTCAGGAGCGGCGGTGGCAGTGCGGTCCGTCACGGTCTTGAGACTCGGCGAGATCGGTCGCGGGTCACAAAGGGGTCAGGAGTCAGGGGTCAGGGATCAGGGGGTTTCAGGGCGAAGGGTGCGGGGAACTGCTCGCGCGTTACCCTGACACCGCGAACCTGAAACCCCCTGATCCCTGACCCCTGACTCCTGACCCCTTGTCAAACAGGCTTTCCTTCGATCGGGTAGAACCGCCGCCTCCGCTCCGCCATTTCCACGAGCAACCCGGCCGTCTCGAAGCGCGGCGCAAAGCGGGCATTCAGCTGTTCCAGCCGCCGGATGATCATCTCCGCGCTCTCGTTGTCCACGTACCGGAACGGCCCACCCCGGAAGGGCGGGAAGCCAAGGCCGAACACGGCGCCGACGTCGCCATCACGAGGCGAGCGGAGCACCCCCTCTTCAAGGCACCGCACCGCTTCGTTCACCATGGCCAGCACCGTCCGGTCGTGAATCTCCTCCGGATGGACGTCGGCGCGGGCCGTTCCCGTCGGAAGGAACTCGTAGACCGACTGATCGACGCCACCCTTCTTCCCATCCTTGCCGTACGCGTAAAAGCCGAGTCCGCCCTTGCGGCCGGTCCGGCCGGCGGCGATCACGCGCTGCATCGATTCCGATGATGCAAAGCGCTCTCCGAACGCGTCAGCGAGGACACCGGCGATTTTCCCGCCCACCTCGATACCGACCTCGTCGAGCAGGGTGATTGGACCGACCGGGAATCCGAACTCGAGGAGCGCCTTGTCGATCGCTTCGACCGCGGCGCCCTCGTCGAGCAGACGGCCGGCCTCATTCATGTACGCAGCGAGGATGCGCGTCGTGTAGAAGCCCGGTCCGTCGTTCACGACGATCACATGCTTGCCGAGCCGCTTCCCGAGTGCCACCGCCGTCACCGTCACTTCGGGCGCCGTGATTGGCGTAACGATGATCTCGAGCAGCGGCATCTTGTGCACCGGCGAGAAGAAATGCATGCCGAGCACCCGCTCGGGGCGTTTCGACGCTTCCGCGATGCGTGAGATGGGAATGGAGCTCGTATTCGACGCGTACAGCGCGCGTGCAGAGAGCTCCGCTTCCGCCTCTCGCAGTACGCGGTGCTTGAGCGCGAGATCTTCGAACACCGCCTCGATGGTGACGTCGACGTTTTTGAATCCGCTGTAGTCAGTGGTGCCGCCGACGAGCGCCATCTGATCGTCGAACTGCGTGCGCGTGATCTGGCGTTTGCGCAGCCGATCGACGAGCACGTCGTACACCGACTTGAGGCCCTTCGCGACGCGTGCGTGGTCGACATCCTTGAATCGAACCGCGATCGCCTGCATCGCCGACACGGCGGCGATGCCGGCGCCCATGAAGCCGGTGCCGAGCACGGCGAGGCGCTGCACCTCTCGCGGCGGGGGGGCCGGCCCGGAGACGCCGGAATCCTTCTTGAGCGACGTCGTGGCGAAGAAGAGGAAAATCAGCTCGCGCGATTGCGGCGTGACCGCCATCTGCCCGAACATCCGCGCCTCTTCGCCAAGTCCGCCCTCACGGCCTAACGAATACCCGGCCGCCACGGCATCGATTGCCGCCGGCGGGGCGGGATAGTGTCCCTGCGTCTGCTTGCGCACCTTCTCGCGCGCCTGGCGAAACACGATCGCGCGGCCGGCGGGGTTCTTCTCCAGCGCCAGATCGGCCAGGGTGAGCTGCTTCCGGCCGGCGGACCGCTTCTTTTCGCCGCGCCCGAGCTCACGCGCCCGCTTCACCGCGACGTCGCGCAGGATCGACGGATGCACCATCTCATCGAGCAAGCCCATCTGGAGCGCCTTCTTCGCCCGCACGTTCCTGCCGGTGAGGATCATGTCCAGCGCGTTCCGCAGGCCCACCAGCCGGGGGAGCCGCTGCGTGCCACCGGCTCCCGGGATGAGGCCGAGCATCACCTCCGGGAGCGCGAGCACGGTCTTGGGATGATCGGTTCCAATGCGCCACGCGCACGCCATGGCCGTCTCGAGTCCACCGCCCATGCATGCGCCATGAATCGCAGCGACGACCGGTGTCCGTAGCTGCTCCAGTCTGTCCAGCAGCGACTGCCCGTCGAGCGACAGGCGCTCGGCATCGTCGGAGGTGCGAACCTGGAGGAACTCCTCGATGTCGGCGCCAGCGATGAAGGTGTCGGGCTTGCCGCTGATGAGCACCGCCGCCTGAATCGATGCATCGCCGTCGAGACGCCGAATCAGCTCGATGAAGTCATCCTTCACGGCCTGGTTGAGCTTGTTCACCGGCTCGTTAGGGAGATCCATCGTGATGATCGCGACGCCATCCTCGACGTCGATTCTCATCGCGCCGGATTTGCGCGCGACGTCGGCGGGTCTGGTCGCGGGAGTGGCCGTCATCCGGCGTTCTCCACCACCATGGCGAAGCCCATGCCCCCCGCCGCGCACACGGTCATGAGCCCGAACTGGCCGCCGCGACGCCGCAGCTCATTGATGAGCGTCATGGTGATGCGCGCGCCCGTGGCGCCGAAGGGGTGCCCGATGGCTATGGACCCGCCCATCACGTTGAGACGCGCGCGGTCCACTTCGCCGACGGGATGCAGGTATCCCGCGCGCTGCGCCCATTCGCGCGACTCGAACCCTTGCAGGTTGGACAACACCTGCGCGGCGAACGCCTCGTGCATCTCCACCAGATCGATCTCCTTCAGCGTGAGCCCCGCGCGATCGAGTGCAACCGGTGTAGCGAGCACCGGGCCCATCAGCAATTGCTCGCCGGGGTCGAGCGCCGCGTAGGCATACGACTTGATGAACGCGAGCGGCTCGTATCCCGATGCGTCGGCAGCTTCCTCGCTCATCAGCAGGACCGCGGCGGCACCGTCGGTCAGAGGCGAGGAGTTGCCCGCGGTGACGGTGCCATACCGTCGATCGAAGACGGGCTTGAGTGCCTGCATCTGCTCGAGCGTCGTGTCGGAGCGGATGCCGTTATCGGTGGTCGACACGGTGTCGAACTTCGGGGGCACGTACACCGCCATCGATCTCGCTCGTGAGACGTCCGTCGTGCGTTCCCGCCGCCGCCAAACGGTGTGACCGAAGCGCGAACTGGTCCTGCTCCTCTCGCGCAATGTGATTGAGCTTCGCCATCTTCTCCGCCGACTGGCCCATCGTCTCGCCAGTCGAAGGCTCGGCGATCGCTGGCGTCACCGGGACGAGGTCGCGCGGGCGGATGCGCGCCAACGCGCCGAGACGCTTGGGCGCCGACTTGGCGCGCGAGGCTGCGACGACGGCGTCGGCAAACCCGCGGGAATGGAGAATCGGAACGTTGGAGAGCGACTCAGCGCCACCCGCTATGGCCACATTGGCGTGACCGAGCATGATCTGATCGGCCGCGTCGGTGATCGCCTGGTTGGCGGAGGCGCACGCGCGGCTCACCGTGACCGCAGGGATCCCCTTTGGCAACAGAGGGAGCAGCGAGACCTCGCGCGCGATGTTCGGCGCGAGCACCGAGGGCACGACGGTCCCGAACACGAGCGTGTCGACGTCCTTGGGCTCGAGACTCGTGCGCTGCACGAGCTCGGCCACCACGAGTTTGCCGAGCTCCTGACTCGTCAGGGCGCGAAACGCCGTCCCGGACTTCGTGAACGGCGTGCGCAGCCCAGCGACGATCGCGACGCGCCGTCCGTTGCTCTTGGTTGCCATCCGTGGAACATAGGAGCGTGGCCCCGTCGTCGCCACGCCCGGCGGCGTCGCGCACGGTGACAACGCGGCCGTTCTCCGCGCACGCCCGCCGTGCCGCGCTGGAGCTGTTGAGCCATGCGCGGTTCGATGTCCTCATCATCGGCGGCGGCATCACCGGCGCCGGGGTCGCGCGCGACGCGGCCATGCGGGGACTTCGGACGGCGCTCGTCGAGCGGGACGACTTCGCGAGCGGCACATCCAGCCGGTCATCGCGCCTCATCCACGGCGGCCTTCGCTATCTCGAGCATGGGTGGCTGCATCTCGTGTTCGAGTCCAGCCGCGAGCGGCGCACGCTCATGCGCATTGCGCCCCACCTGGTGCGGCCGCTCGCCTTCACGTGGCCGGTGTACGACGAGGCCCGCGTGCCGCTGTGGAAGCTCGGCGCCGGCCTGATGGTGTACGACGCCCTCGCGCTGTTCCGCAACCTGGGCGGTAATCACCGGCGACTGCTACCGGCTGAAGTGCTCGAGCTCGAGCCGGCGATTCGGCGAGACGGCCTGCACGGCGGAGCGCGCTACTTCGACGCATCGACGAACGACGTGCGCCTCACGCTCGCCAACGTACGCGCCGCGGTGGACGAAGGCGCCACCGTGATGAATCACGCCGAGGTGCGCACGCTCCGCCGCGCCGGGTCGCACGTGACCGGTGCGCACGTCGTCGATCGGATCACGGGGAAAGGCGTCGACGTCACCGCGCGGGCGGTCGTGAACGCTACCGGTCCGTGGTCGGACTCGATTCGTCGGATGGTCGATCGCACACGCATCGACGGCCTTGCGTGGTACGAAGGGGGTCCACATCGCGGTTCCCCGCGACCGCGTCGGCAATCGCGACGCGCTGACGGTGCTGTCGGCGATCGATGGTCGGGTGATGTTCGTGCTCCCGGCGGGGTCCGTTCACCATCATCGGCACGACCGACACCGATTACGCCGGGCCTATCGACGAGGTACGCGCGACACGCGCCGACGTCGACTACCTGCTGCGATCCGCGAACGCCTACTTCCCGGGCGCGCAGCTCGCGGCCGCGGATGTGGTCGCTGCCTGGGCGGGCATACGGCCGCTGGTGGCCGGCCGGGGGGCGGATCCCGGCAGCACCTCACGGGAGCACTCGATCACCTGGACGGCCCCGGGGCTGCTCTCGGTGACGGGCGGCAAGCTCACGACGTATCGCTCGATGGCCGCGTCAGTCGTCGACCAGATCGTACGCGCGTTAGGCGCGACCGGCCATCCCGCCCCGACGCACGATGTCGCGCTTCCCGGTGGCGACATGTCATCGCTGGCGGAAGAGACGGCGATCGCCACCGCGACGATTGGCATCGCTCCGCTGGCCGAGCATCTCGGTGCGCATGTACGGCACCGCCTGGCGCGCCGTGTGGACGATCGTCGGGAGCAACACCGCGTTGTCGGCGCCCGTCGTCCCGACGCTCCCCTACATCGTGGCCGAGCTCCACTACGCGGTGGAGCAGGAGATGGCGCTCACGTTGGGGGATTTGCTGATTCGCCGCCTGCACGTGGCGTACGAGACGCGCGACCACGGCATCGCCGCCGCCCCCGCCGCCGCGCGCGCCGTCGGCCCGCTCCTCGGCTGGAGCGAAAGCGACTACACGGCCCAGCTGGCGGAGTATCGCTCGGAGATCGCGAGGATATTCGGGATCGCGGACTAAAGGTGGTCGAGGGTGTCCAGGTCGTCGAGGTGATCGAGGAGAGGCAACGACTTCCCTCGATCACCTCGACGACCGCGACATCCTCGACGACCTATTTCTTCCCATTCGTCGCTGCCGCCTCGTGAATCGTCACCAGCTCCACGATCTTCAGCTGCCGCGTTACGTTCGGCAGCCGTAGCATCGTCACGTCGCCGACCCCTTTGCCGACGAGCGCCTTTCCGATCGGCGAAGCCATGCTCACGTGGCCCTCATCGAAATCCGAGGCGTCGCCGAACACGAGGTGGTATTCCTCCGAGGCGCCGGTCTTCACGTCCTTCACCACGACGCGCGAGCCGAGACCTACGCGGTCGGTGGGGATCTGCGTCATGTCGATCTGCGAGAGCTTGCTCAGACGCTGACGCAGCTGCCCGAGGCGAGCCTGCACGAACTGCTGGCGCTCGAGCGCGGCCTTGTACTCCGAATTCTCGCGCAGGTCGCCGAGCTCCACCGCCTTCCGAATCTCGTTCGGCAGTGTGACGTTGAGCTCGTGCTGGAGGTGCTCGACCTCCAGTCCCAGCTTTTGCTTCAGCTCTTCGATCATGCGGCGGCCCCGGGGTGCAAAAGTCGGAGCGCCCTGCCGGAAGGGAGGGCGCTCCGCGTGTCTTTTCATTGTAGGCAGGGGGGTAGCCAAAGTAAAGCGGTGGTTGGCAATGCCAGCGATGTCGAGCTGATACGGCTCCGGTCATGGCGCAGCGCGGCCATGGGATACTCGGTCTGCGTCTTCCTCGTTCGGGGGCAGCTGATCGACACGGGCTTCCCGGGTGCGCGGCACACGGTGGAGCGGTTGCTCGATGAGCGACGGCCGCGCGGCGTCGTCGTGACGCACCAGCACGAGGACCACGCTGGCAACGTCAGCCTGGTGGCTAGCCGTGGTATTCCGATCGCGATGGCGCGCTCGACGGAAGACGCCCTGCGCGCGGGAGAAGCGAACGTCGGGCTCTACCGGCGCGTCTGTTGGGGAACGATGCCGCCGCTGCGATCGACGCGTCGAGCCGTACGAGCCGGTGGGGCTCGAGCTCATCGCCACACCCGGCCACTCGCCCGATCACCACGTGGTCTGGGACGCGGAGCGCGAGACCTTGTTCGCCGGAGACCTGTTCCTGGGTGTGAAGGTGCGCGTCGCCCGGCCGATGGAGGATCCCCGTGCACTCGCCAGGAGCGCTCGCCGGGCGGCGGCGCTACGCCCGCGCGTGCTCCTCGACGCGCATCGCGGCCTCGTGCCTAACGGCGCCGAGGCGCTGGTCGCGAAGGCGACGTGGCTGGAGGAGACGATCGGCGCGGTGGAGGAGCGCATCGCGCGAGGGTGGAGCGACCGCGCAATTACACGGGCGGTGCTGGGCCGTGAGGACGTCGTCGCCCTGGTGTCGCGCGGCGACCTGTCGCGGATGAACTTCGTACGGTCGGTACGCGCTACAGCAGCGCGGCCGGCCGGATGAGGCGGAGGAACAGCTCGATGATTCCGATCGCCGCCGACGCGACGCCGATGCTGGTGGCGGTCGTCCGCGCGACGCGCAACCAGAATCGCAGCGTGGGAGCGCGCCGGTGAAGGAGGTCGAGCACTTGCGTCTGCTTCGCCGCGAGCCCCCACGCCCCAAAGCACGCCGCGCAAATGAGTGGCGTGACTAACGGCCAATGTTCGGGCAGAAAGAGGAGAATGGCGAGCGCGCCAGCCGTACCGAGCACCGCGGCGAGAGCAAGCGGTCGCGTCGCCGCCTGCCCGACCCCGGTCGCCATGATGTTCTGCATCGTCCTGCGCGGAACCGGGGCGGCCGGATTGAACTTCGGCGTGAGGCGGGAAGGCGTCAGCATCGCAAGAAAGACGAGTCTCGCGATGGGGGAGCAACCCGAATTCGAATACCGAATGCGGAGGCTTGTTAACCTCGCGCGGCGCCGTTGATTAGCGGCTCGATTTCACCAACGGTGTCTCGTTCCGCATTCCGCATTGGCCTACCGATGCATTGGCAGCTTCGCGTCGACCTCGTTCGCTTCACCCGGCCCCGTCGCCTGCTCGAACTCTCGAATCAGCACGTCCATCATCGCCTTCCGGCGGTCGTACAGCCGCTTGAGCGGGCGCGGGCGACGGTTGGCGAGCGCGTAGCTCGCGAGCAGGGGCAGCGAGATCGTCGAATCCGCGTAGCACACCACCGCATCGGGAAGGCGATCGGGGTCGATCTTCCCCCAGCTCACCGCTTCGGCGGGGGTGGCGCCCGAAAGCCCGCCGGTATCGGGCCGAGCGTCGGTCAATTGCAGGAAAAAGTCGTGACCTTTTTCGTCGATGCCGAGCACTTCCTGGATTTGCGGCTCGGTCTGGAGGGCGAAGTTTTTCGGGGAGCCGCCGCCGACGATGAACACACCACTCTTCCCGCCACCGCGCTTCGCGCTGAGCACGATCGACGCCGTCTCGTTCACGTCGCGGTTCGGGTCCAGGATGAGCTCATTTCCCTCCAGCGCGAGCGCGGCGATGTTCATCCCGATCGAGGAATCACCGGGGGACGACGTGTAGATCGGCACGCTCGCGGTATGCGCAGCCGACAGCAGTGACTTCGTGCCGATGCCTAACGCGCGCTCCCGCTCCCGCACGTACTTCCCCGCCAGCCAGTGGAACTCGGCGCTCGACATCGCCCGCTGGAATTCCGGCTGCCGGATGATCTTGCGGAAGAACGCGTCGGTGGACAGCAGGACATCGTAGTCGAAGAAGATGTCGTAGATGCGGACGATGCCTTCCTCGCGCAGGACGACGTCCGACTCCTGCGGATTTCCGCGATGCATCGCCAGGCCCAGTCCGAAATGCGTGTCATGATAGAGGTTGGCGCCCGTCGAGATGATCCAGTCGACGAAGCCCGCTTCGATGAGCGGAATGATCGCCGCCATGCCGAGCCCTGCCGGTGTCAGCGCGCCGGTGAGGGTGAGCCCGACCGTGACATCGGGCTCGAGCATCTTTCGCGTGTACAGCAGGCACGCCTCGCGCAGCCGGGCCGCGTTGTAGGCGAGAAAGGCGTTGTCGATCAGGTCCGCGGCGGTCTCCTTCCCCGTAATCGGCGAGGGCGAGATGGCTTGTCCGCGCAGAAAACGGGACTCCTGCGCCTTCGAGCGTCCATCTCCTTTCGCCTCACGAGCCTCCGCCGCGGCCTTCTGCGCAGCCTTGGGCCCAGCCGGTGACGCGCGCTTCCCGGTGCCATGGCGGGACGCCTTGAAGCCTCCGCGATCGCGCTTCCCGGAATCGCCTCGACTCCCTCCGCCGCCCTTAGATTTTTTCATAGATCGCCTCGCGCTCGCTCGCGACCTGCGTCTGCGCGTTGTACGCCGTGACCACCGCGTTCGCCGCTTCGGCGGGATCATCCGTGATGAGGATGAGATCCATGTCGCCTGGCGAGATCTTCTTCTCGACGAGGACACGCGACTGGAGCCAGCGGATGAGTCCCGCCCAGTAGTGCCGTCCCATCAGGATGACCGGGAAGTGATAGATCTTCCCGGTCTGAATGAGGGTCAGCGCTTCGAACAGCTCATCGAGCGTTCCGAAGCCACCGGGGAAGATGATGAACGCCACCGAGTATTTGATGAACATCGTCTTCCGCACCATGAAGTAGCGGAAGTTGATGAGCGTATCGACGTAGGGGTTGGCGCCCTGCTCGAAAGGCAGCTCGATGTTGCAGCCAATGGAGCGGCCGCCGGCGTCTCGCGCGCCACGATTCGCCGCTTCCATGATCCCCGGGCCAGCGCCGGTGATGATCGCGAAGCCCGCCTCCGCCAGGAGGCGCGACGTCTCGCGCGCCTTCTCGTAATGCGGATCATCGGGGCCGATGCGTGCCGAGCCGAACACGGTGACGCCCTTATCGACCGTCGCCAGCGTATCGAATCCCTCGATGAACTCACTCGTGATTCGCAGGATGCGCCACGTGTCGGTGCGCGTGAAGTCGCGGCGTTCGTCGCTCCGCGTGTGCAGCAGCTTCTCATCCTCGGTGACGGGCGGGCTCCAGTCGCGGATGGACTGGTCGATGAGGATCTTGACGGCGCCAGAGCGCCGGCTGGGCGCCTCGCGCGACGGCGGGCGACGCCCCGCCGCCAGGTGCCCCTCTTCAGTGCGCTCGCGGAGTCCCTCGCGCGACTCCGCTTCCGCTTCCGCCGCCGTAGCCGGATTCGCCTTCTTCCCGGTCGCCGTTCGCAGCGCGCGCTCCGGCTTCGGCGAGCGAGATGTCTTTGGGGTTTTCGAATTTTTTCTGGCCATGCCTTTGATCACGACCGGGGGAGACCACGACGGGCGCCGAAAGGTAGTGGAGATCGATACTTCCGACTACTCGGGCAGGGCGGGCATACTAGGGCGGCACGATAGGCATCCAGGTTCAAAGTTGGGACGCGGATTACGCGGATTCAGCGGATCAGGCGGATCGCTTCCCGGGCCGAAGACTCTCCACGCGCAAAAGCAGGAAGCTGTTGCTGTTGAAATCCAAAGCTGTTTGCTCCTGTCGAGGAGAGTTGAATGCGCGCGGCGTCATCAGCGTTATCCGCTGAATCCGAGTGATCCGCGTCCCAACTTTGAACCTGGATGCCTGGATGCCGGCAGTTCGCAGTTCGAGCAACCCACACCTCACCAGAGACCGCACCGCAATGAAACTCCGCTTCGCCTCCCTCGCATTGCTTTTCGTCAGCGCCGCTCTGAATGCCCAGCCCGGCGCGCAACGCCGGGAGATCGCCCCGGCGCCAGGCGCGACACCGATCCCCGCCGACTCGCTTCCCCCGTACGTGCGGCAAACGGCACCGACCGATCCGGTCATCGCGCGTATTTGGGAGGAGGGAACGCAACGATCGCAAGTCGCGACGCTGGCACAGGCGCTCATCGACTCCATTGGGGCGCGCCTCACCGCATCGCCCGAGATCGAGAGCGCGAGCCGCTGGGCGATGTCGATGTATCAGAAGTGGGGGATTCCAGCGCGACAACACCGCTATGGGACGTGGCCCTCCTGGCAGCGGGGACATACGCACGTCGACCTCATCGCGCCACGTGTGCGGACGCTCGAGGCCATCACCCTGGCGTGGAGCCCCGGCACCGGCGGGAAGGCGGTGACAGGCGATGTCGTGACGCTTGCCGGACTCCGGGACGGGCGACGCGTACGCGACGTGGCTGCGGAGCGTTCGCGGAAAGTTCGTTCTCGCGAGCCCACCGCAGCTGTCCTGTCGGTCACGCGACCAGTGGGCAGAGTACGGCACACCAGAGTCGCAGGAGAGGATTCGCGCGCAACAGGACTCGGTGAATGCGGTTTGGCGCGCGCGAACCAGCGCCGCCGATAGTCTCCAGGACCGCCTGCGCGCCGCCGGGGCAGCCGGCGTCATCACCCACGGCTTCTCCGGCTATCCGGGCATCGACAAGGTCTTCGGCTCGCCGCGGCTCCGCGTCCTTGGCATCAATGTCACCTGCGAGGACTACGGTCTGCTCGCGCGGCTGGCTGAGCGGCGGCAGTCGCCGCGCCTGCGCGTCGACGCGGCGACCGAGATGCGCGGCGAACGGCCGGTCTTCAACACCATCGCCGAAATCCGCGGCCGCGAAAAGCCTGACGAGTACGTGATTCTCTCCGCGCACTTCGACTCGTGGTCGGCCTCCGGCGGCGCCACCGACAATGGCACCGGCACCGTCGCGATGATGGAGGCGATGCGAATCCTCCGGACCGTGCTGCCCAACCCACGCCGCACGATTCTCGTGGGGCACTGGAGCGGTGAGGAGCAGGGGTTGAACGGCTCGCGCGCCTTTGTGGAGGATCACCCGGCGATCGTGCAGGGGGTGCAGGCGCTCTTCAATCAGGACAACGGGACTGGCCGCATCGCGTCGATGGGCCCGGGAGCGCTGCCCGGCACCGCGACCATCCTGCAGCGCTACCTCGGCGAGATTCCCCGCGACATCACCCAGTTCATTCGCTTCGGCCGGCCCGGCATGCCTGCGACCGGAGGCTCCGATCACGCGTCCTTTGCCTGCGCCGGCGCGCCGGCCTTCGGTCTCGGCTCCTTGAGCTGGGACTACGGCCTAACGACTTGGCACACCAACCGGGACACGTACGACAAGATCGTGCTGGATGATCTGCGCAGCAACGCGATCCTCATCGCGTCGCTCGCGTATCAGGCCTCGGAAGATCCGGCCACCATGCCGCGCGACCGTCTGGACCCACTCCCGGCCGACCCGCAGACGGGACAGGCGCGCGCGTGGCCGGAGTGCCGGAAAGGGCTGCGCAGTGCGGAGACGTATGCGAGGTAGAGCTGAATGCGGAATGCGGAATGCGGAAGGCTGGTAAGACCGTAAGCGAATGAGGGCTCCGAGCAAGTACTCGGAGCCCTCTGCCATTCAAGGTCTTACTCGCATTCCGCATTCCGCATTTCTAAGGCACTACCACCCTCGGCTCGATCCGGACTATCCACAGCCCGTTCCGCATGTCGTTCACGTACGCGAGCCCATCCTTCACCACCACGCCCCACGTCATTGTCGCGTTCGGCATCGTGCCGTCGCGGTCGGCGGTCAACAGGTTGGCGATCTCGCGGCCCTGCGCGCGAAGATCGCCGCGCAGCTCGCCCGAGATGTCGAAGGCGTGGAAGCCCCCGTTGTATGCACCCAGATAGAGCGTGTCGCCCGCGACCCAGACGTTGTGCACGCCGCCGTACTCAGGCTCGTACCAGGCGACCGACTTCGGCTTGGTGATGTCGCTGATGTCGACGACCTGAAGCCGGCCATAGGCGCGCCCCGCCGATTCGTCCTTCGCGCCCTTGGGTCCTGATGCGGGGAACACCTCATCGGCGATGATGACATAGTCACGGTGCCGCCACGCCGTATGCGTGCCGCGGATGTAGCCGGGACCACCGGTGGCCGCGACATCGCGGTACAGCGCCTCGAGGTCGTACTTGAACTGCGATACGAACTGCGGCTTCGACGGCGTGCCGCCCTTCATGCCGTTGCCGACGTCGAGGATGACGAGCCCGTCGTTCCAGTAGCTGGCGTACAGCATTCCGTCCTGCACGTCGATGTCGTGCAGCGAGCGGCCTGCGTCGGGCCGATTCTCCGTGCGCCACTGCGCCACTTCCTTCGGATGGTGCGGGTCATCGATGTTGATGACGTGCAGCGCACCGGTGCCGTCGTTGGTCAGGAAGACGTGCGTCCCGTGCTTCGGATCCTTGTAGATGAACGCCGAGTGGACACCAGCGGTGACGCCTTCAGTGAACTCGGAGATCGGGCGCGGGTGCGCGGGATCCTCCGTCGACGCGATCACGATCCCGTTCTTGCGGTCCATCGCGCCTTCGCGCGTGAAGACCAGGAACTTGCCGTCGGGCGTCGTCATGACGTCGTTCACGCGGCGCGTGTTGGCGACGATCGAGTCGGTAACCCACGGCTTCGTCGGATCGCTGATGTCGATCGTGTACATCACGTCGCCACCGCCGCCCGATCCGAGATACGCGTACTTGCCGTTCGGGTGAATCCAGACCTCCTCGGTGTTGAAGCGCGACCGCGGCAGACGTCCCACGACCGACAGCGGACGCCGGACATCGCGAGGCTCCACGCGGACGACCGCGTCTGCGCTTCGCGATCCGAAGTTGGCCGTCACCGTGTACTCCCCCGGCTCGTAGGCGACAAAGGCGCCGTCGGCATCGATCATTCCCTGCCCTGGCGCGAACGTCCAGCTCGGCGTGAGACCGGCGATACGTGTACCCGCGCGATCCTTCACCGTCGTCTGGAAGCGGATGACGTCGCCCTGCCGCACCCGATTCGTCGCAGGCGTCAGCTCTATCGAGCCGATCGGCGTCGCGATCACCTGCACCGGTAGCGTCGCCTTCGCATCGCCCGCGCTAGCCGTGATCGTGGCGCGTCCAGCCGCAACCGCCGTCAACAGACCGGCGTCATTCACGCGAACGATCGACGGCGCGGAGCTCCGCCACGCGATGTCGTCGCGACGCGCGTCGCCGGTGGCCGAGAAGCTCTCCGCCTCGAGACGAATGCGCTGGCCGGGGGCGAGCCTGGTGATGCGGGGGCTGAGCTCGATGCGCGCGACCGGTCCCGGGACCATGCGAAGCTCGATGCGCTCGGCCACGGGCCGCGTGCCGTCCACGAGCGCGGCGATACCCACCGGCATCACACCGGGCGAGCCCGCGGTCACCAGGCCAGTGGAATCGACTTCGCCCTCGAAGTAGGCGCCGATCTTCCGGAATATTATTCGGGCGTTAGGCACCGGCTGGCCGGCGGAGTCGATTGCCTGCACGCGCAGGCGAATGGTGTCGCCCGCGGTGACGGTGCGCTGCGCCGGCGTGATGACGAGCCGCGCGATTGGCGATGCCCGGAGCGTCGACGGCGGTGGCTGGGTCTGCTGCACCTGAAAGGCCGCAGCGAGCAGAAAGGCGTACTGGATCATGGAGTTTCTCGGAAAATGGCGTCAGAAAGGTCGGTCAGCGGTCGGCGGGCGTCAACGCGTCTTACGGAAGGCTTACGGGGTTCGGCGCCGCGGCGGTCGAACCAGTCCTGGAATGGAGAGCAGCGCCCACGCGCCTTCGACCAGCGTCAGTCCGACCTGTCGTTCAGTGGCGGCAATCCAGGCCAGGAGCCCCGCGCCGACGAAGTTCATCGCGTGATACACCCGCTGCTCGAGCGTGAGCCATCCGCGCTGCAGCGCGAGGTAGCCGCCGAGGACGAGCAGGGCGCCAAGAATGCCGATGAGTTGATGCAACATGGCCGTCTCGTGAGATTGCAGGCATGGGATGGGGACGCCTCACAGTTGCGCTGGCCGCGCGCGCGGCCGTGAATCCACCGCTCGCGGGGGCGCTGGTGCGCGTAATGTGGCGATTCCGCCGCCGGAAGTGGTACCGCCAGTGGCCCTTTCTGCCCCTCCCGTCGCGCGACTACGTGCGCTGGCGTATGCACACCGCGTACGGCGATCACGATGCGGTGCCACCGGTGAATGATGTGGTCCGCTACGCGGAGTGGGCGGTGAAGTCTCCATGATCGCGCCCGTCACGCGGACGAGCGCGATCGAGGAGCGGATCAAGGCTCAGGCGTTCGGCCTGGGCTTCGATCTCGCCGGCGTCGCACGGCTCGGCCCAGCCGATACGGCGCAGGCATTCGACGCGTGGGTGGCGCGGGGTTTCGCCGGCGACATGCACTACCTCCCGCGGTGGGCGGACAAGCGGCGCGATACGCGGCTTCCCTTCCCGGGTACGGTGAGCGCAATCGTCGTCGCCATGGACTACGGCGGAAGGGCCCCGAGCGGACCCGTCGCTCGTTATGCGCGTGGCGACGACTATCACGAGGTCATGACGGCAAAGCTCGACGCGCTGCACGAATGGATCGCCGCCGAGGTTGGGCATACCGTGCACGGCAAGGCCTATGTCGACACCGGGCCGCTGCTCGAGCGCGACCTTGCACGGCGCGCCGGGCTCGGCTGGTTCGGAAAGAACACCAACCTCCTCAATCCGGAGCTCGGCTCGTTCTTCTTCCTCGGCGCCCTGCTCGTCGACCTCGAGCTTCAGCCTGACGCGCCCTTCGAGGCCGATCGGTGCGGCACCTGCACGCGCTGCCTCGATGCCTGTCCGACGAATGCGCTCGTCGAGCCGCGACTGCTCGATGCGACACGCTGTATCTCTTACCTGACCATCGAGCTCAAGGGCGAGATTCCCGAGGCACTGCGCGAGCCGATGGGGTCCTTGCTCTACGGCTGCGACATCTGCCAGGACGTGTGCCCGTTCAACGTCAAGTTCGCGCAGGAGCTGAAGGAGCCAGCGTATGCGCCACGGGCGGCGATCGTCGGGCGCGATGCGCGGCAGCTCGCGCGGGAGCTGTTGGCCATGACGCAAGCGGAGTTCAGTCGCGCGTTCAGCAAGTCACCGATGAAGCGCGCGAAGCTGCGCGGGCTCAAGCGCAACGCCGCCGTGGTGCTCGGCAACGTCGGCACCACGGACGATGTCGACGTGCTCACGCGCGCTCGTGACGAGGAATCCGACGCGATGCTGCGCGAGCACACCGCGTGGGCGCTCGCGCGACTTCGCGATCACGATGCTTCCACGCCGTAGCGCAGAGCCAGTCTACCCTCTTTCAGCTTCAGGGCACAGCACCAACCGCACGAGCCACATTGATCCTTCCCCTCCCGTACCGCGCATCCGTCCCCGGCTCGCCGATATCGTCCGCTGTCTGAAGGATCCGCGCGCGGATCTGGGCCTGATTCCCCTTTCCGATCTGCGCGACGAGGAGCGCCGCGAGTCCCGAGGTGGTGCCGGCGCTCCAGCTCGTCCCGGAGCTCGACGTCACGAGGAGACCGGCACCGCGGCGACAGGGAAATTGGACGTTGGGCACCTGCACTTGCGTCGTGAGCGCGCACAACACCCACACGCCGCCGGCCGGTCCGAGGCGCTGTAACGGAGCGCCGCCCGGAGCGGCGACGTTGATCGCGGAGAGCCCGAAGTTGCTATATGGCGCCACTGCGTCGACATCGGTCCAGGGCCCGTTTAGGCTCGCCGCTGCCGTCGGCGCAGTCGCCGAAACGCAGATGACGTGCGGTGCGACACAGAACCCGAACCGGTCTTCATCGTGGTCCCAGTCACCCGGACCACGCACCACGTTCTGCGCCGCACCCGTGTTGCCGGCCGGCGCCACGAGCACCGCGCCGCGGCGGTTCGCGAGGTTGACGGCTCTGTTCACTGCGGCGACGAGCCCGGGATTCGCACTCTTGCTGAATTGGCCGATACCGCTGATGTGAATGACGTCGGCTCCCTGCTCGACGGCGTACACGATGCCAGCGATGAACGTGCTCACCAAACCACCGTCGATCCCATCTCGGACCTTCACGCCGAAGATGGTGGTTCGCTGACTGACGCCGGCCAGCAGGTGCGCGTTGCTCACGATCAGTCCGGCCATCGCGGTGCCGTGCGAGTTCAGGTCGGTGACCGGATGCCTGCCCGGAAACAGACTCGCAACCTCGGCGTCGAGCGCCGGGACGAGAGAGATCGATCGAGAGAGATCCACGAGGCCTTCGAGCTCCGGATGCAGATAGTCGATTCCCGAATCGAGGATGCCGACGAGCACATCGGGCGAGCCGAGATTGCCCTGGGCCCACGCGACGTCCGCGCCGATCGCGCGAAGGTTCCATTGACGTGAGAAGAAGGCGGCCGTCGTCGGGCCCCCATGGCTCTCGATCCCCACGTCGGAGCTTTCATAGGCCTCAACTCCGAATGTGTGCTCGACGGTCGGTTCGAGCATTGCGTCCGGCTCGACCGACAGTACGTCGCTGTTGCGCGCGCAGGGCGCCGAGCGCGTCCTCACCCAGGCCGCTGACGACCGCCAGGCCCACCGGGGCGACGACGCGTTCGAGCACTCCCCCAAACGCCGCCACCTGCTCTTCAAAGGCGCCCGGCACGTGCGCCGACGCGAATACCACTACGTGGTTATTCGGAGAGTGCGTGGCGTTCGCCACGAAAGCCTTCCGTGTCGAGTTCTCGGTCGGAATGGCTCCAGCGTCGCACCCTTGGAACAGCTGGGTCGTTAGGGGGAGCAGGAGTGGGACGATCGCTCTCGCGTGCATAACGTCTCCGGGTTTGACCGCGCCAAGATGAGCGCAAGGGGCACCGTCGCCGGACGTTCGATTGACCGGTGACGATCGGAGCGGTAGTGTAGGGCACCAAGGTGAAATTTCGGTGACCAGCCGGTGACCGGAGGGATTGCATGGACGCGCGTACTTCCCTCTCCGCGGAGAGGATGGAGCTTCGCACGTTCGGAGCGGTCAGCCTCGGCGGGGTCACACAGGGGGACGCTAGTTCCCTCCTCGCGCAGCCGAAGCGCGTTGGGCTACTCGCCTGGCTGCTGCTGGCCCGGCCGCGTGGACTACACCCGCGGAGCACTCTTCTCGCCCTCTTCTGGCCGGAGCACGACCAGCAGCACGCGCGATGGGCCGCTAACCAGGCCCTTCGCGCGATTCGGAGCGCGATCGGACCAACGGTGGTGCTCACCCGAGGGCGACACGAAGTCGGCATTGCGCCCGAGGAGCTCTGGTGCGACGCACTGGAGTTCGAGGCCGCAATCGAGCGTCATGAGTGGCAACGCGCGCTGTTGCTATATCGGGGAGATTTTCTCGATGGGTTCCACCTGTCGGGGTGCATGGCATTCGAGCGGTGGCAGGCCGCCGAGCGGACACGATTTCAGGGAGCCGCAGCTCGCGCGGCATGGAACCTGGCCGACGCGGACGAGGCGGATGGACGCCTCGAGTCAGCCGTGGAATGGGCGCGGAAGGCCGCCGCCTTCTCTCCACACGAGGAGAAGGGTGTTCGCCGGCTGATCCTGATGCTCGATCGAGCGGGAGAGCGCGCTGGCGCGGTGCACGCATACGAGGCGTACGCCCACTGGCTACGCGAGGAGCTGGAGGTCGATCCGGACCCGGAGACCCAGGCGTTGGCTGCCGAGCTACGCGCGCGCAGTCAGGGAGCGCCGCAACTCACCGGCTTCGTGCGTTCGACGTCTGCTCCCGTCCTCGCACAGTCGCGGGCTGGGATGAGCGCCGTCGAGACAGCTCCGAGCCCTTCGCGCCGAGTCGATCGTCGCAGGGTCATCGCGCTCGCGGGCGCGGCGGCGGGCCTGATCGCTATCGGTGCAACGCACGGCATGTGGCGCGAGTCATCCGCCGCACCCGACAAGCCGCGTCCGCCAGCGGTCGCCACCGAAGCTCATGCGGCGTGGCTGCGAGCTCGCCACGATCTCCAGAAGCGCAGGGCGCACGACCTCAAGGCATGCATCCGACACGCGGACGACGCGATCAGGCACGATCCGCGCTTCGCGTCGGGGCACGCCGTGCGAGGGGCGTGCTTCATAAACACGCCCTTTCTGAGCGACGTCGCTCCCACCATCGCGTTTTCCGAAGTCCGCGCGTCGACGGAACGGGCGCTCGCCCTCGACCCGCAGCACGCCGGTGCGCACGTCAATCTCGCCTGGGTTCTGGCGGCCGCCGAGTGGGCGTGGGTCGATGCCGAGCGACACTTTCTGCGCGCCCTTCGGCTGAGCCCGGGCTTCGATTACGCGCGCGCCGACTACGGCTACTTCCTCGCATGGCACGAGCGACACGAGGAAGCGATCATCGAAGCGCGGGAGGCGCTGAGACTCAGTCCCACCGTTCCGGTGATGTCGCAGAATCTCGCCCACGTACTCTACCTTGCGCGACGGTATCAGGATGCGCTGGAGCAGGCGGAGTATGGAATCGCTCTCGACAGCGGATTCTATCTGTCGTACCAGCGACTCGGTCAGGCCCATGCCGGTCTTAACGCGCTCGGTCAGGCTGTTCTTGCGTTCGAGAAGGGTGTGGCCCTCGCTCCCGACTACGCGCGTCTCAAAGGTTGGCTGGGGTACGCCTACGCCCGATCAGGCCGCAGCGATGACGCGCGACGCATCCTCCACGAGCTGCTGACGCTCGACCGGGCTACGTACGTTGCGCCTACGGCGATTGCGATGATCCACCTCGGGCTGGGAGACCTCGCGCAAACGCTCACATGGCTCCAACGCGGATTCGCCGAACGCGATGCGGAACTGGTGCTGCTCCAAACCTCACCGGTGTGGGACCCGTTGCGAACGGATCCCGGATTCCTCAGGATCATCGGACGGATGAAGTGGCCGCGTCAACGTTAGCGCCTACGATCCAGTCGTCACTTCCTCGTACGCCACGGTGAGCGGATCGCGCGCGCCCGGCTGGCCGAAGGCGCCCCACGCCTCGAAGCCCGCGAGTGGCTCACGCATCGCTGCGATCTCTTCGCGCGAGCGACCCGCCCCAGTCTGCCGCTCGACGAACGCCAGGACGGCACCGAGGTAATCGCGGAACTGTAGAAGGTCAGCCGAGCTGCCGGTGACCGGAAGCCCCGTGTTCGCGTGGCCGAAGATGTAGATCGTGTCGCGCCCATGGGCGTTCGCCACATGTTCGAGCACGCGCATCCAGTTTCGCATCGACGCCCCGGCTGCCCGGTCGACGACAGGATGACGCCGTTGGAACATGAGGTCGCCCATGTGGACCACGTTCGCGCGCTCGAAGGTGATCACGGCGTCACCACTCGTGTGAGCGCGCCCGTGGTGCCTCGCGACGATGCGCTCGTCGCCGACCTCAGCCGACCAGTCGTGCGTGAAGGTCGTGTCAGGGTAGAGCGGCTCCGGCGCGTTCTGTGGCTGTTGCTGCGGCTGGGGCGCCGCGGGGGAGCGCCGCATGTGCTGGTCCGCCATGCCGTGCGCCACTACGCGGCGCGCGATACCGCGGAACACCGGATTCCCAGAGGTATGATCGCCGTGGTGGTGGGTGTTGAGCAGTACATCGACGCCTCGATTCTTCGACCGCGACTGCAACCCCTCGAGGAGAGCCTTCGCCTCGGCCGGAAACTGCGTGTCGACTACCGCGACGCCCCGAGCGTTCACCAGCCAGCCCACCGTGCCCCCGCGCATGGTGAACGTGCCAACGTTGCGCCGCACGGGCGTGAAGGCCGGCTGTGGCTGGGTTCCCGCCTGGGCGAACGCGTTGCCCGTCCGTCCGAGGGCAACGCCTAACGCCGCAGCGGCCGAGCTGGCGATGAAGTCGCGGCGGGTAGGGGACATCGCTGCCTCCAGTGTTGGTCGGTGGGGCTGTTTAGCCAGGGACGCGGCACGCCGTAGGCCGGAGCATACGCCATTGTCGGCGCGCCTCGCTAGGAGGCATTGCCTGATGCGTCTCCAACTGGTATCTGTAGGACCCGCACGCCGGCGACGATGTCGACCAGGTTTCATCTCACCCGGCATCGTCGCGCGTACCCCGAACGCTTCCCCCGCCCTGGGCGCGACGCCGCCTTCCGTTCCGCTAGGTGACGATGATGAGCGCGAAGACCCCGTTAGGCCGGTCCGATTGGCTTATCCCGGCGATGCTGATCCTGTTGACACTCGTGCCTGCCGTGTTTGGCACCATGAGGCTCGTCGAGCTGGCGGGCGGCGCGGAGGTCACCCCCGCGAACGCGCGGTTCTTCGCGAATCCGTTCCCAGTGGCCTTGCACATTCTCATCGTCATCCCGTACGGCATTGTCGGCGCATTTCAGTTTGCCCCGGGTTTCCGTCGTCGCAACCGCGGCTGGCATCGCGCGGCGGGGCGGGTGCTCGCACTACTCGGACTTGCCGCTGCGCTCACGGGCCTGTGGATGACGCTGGCCTATCCATGGCCGGAAGGTGATGGCGAAGTCCTGTACGTCATCCGCCTCGTGTTCGGCTCCGCGATGGCCGTGTCGATCGTCCTTGCCATTCGCGCCATTCGACGCGGAGACTTCGCTTCACACGGCGCGTGGATGATGCGCGGATACGCCATTGGCCTGGGGGCGGGCACGCAGGTGCTCACGCATCTGCCCTGGTTCATCCTCGTCGGCAAGCCTGGGGAATCCAGCCGGGCCTTCCTCATGGGAGCCGGGTGGGTGATCAATCTTCTCGTCGCGGAGTGGATCATCCGAAGGAGACGGTCGCGTCGCGGCGTCCGCGCAGCGGCCCCGGGCGTTCGGGCGCCCGACGGCGTGTTGTCACCTGCGCTGGAATGGGATCGGCGGCGGGAGGCACAGCCGAGCGAGCCCGCGCCCTAGCGATCTA
>CAWBOC010000001.1:0-169903 GCA_963790305.1 uncultured Gemmatimonadaceae bacterium | reverse complement strand
CTGCGAGGGGCGATCGATGAACGTCGAATCGAGGTCGTCGAGGTCTCCGAGCGCGACTTCCTCTCCGCATCTGACACCGACGCGCCCCAGGGGATCCTCGCCGTGGCGGAGATTCCTGACCGGTCCCTCGGCTCGCTCGCGCTCCGTGACCGCGCCCGAGTGCTCGTGCTCGACGCCATCCAGGACCCGGGGAACGTGGGGACAGTGCTGCGCACCGCGGCGGCCTTCGACGTCGCCGCAACCGTCGCCATGCCGGGCACAGTTGACCTGTGGAACGCGAAGGTCGTCCGTAGCGCGATGGGCGCGCTCTTCCATCATCACGCTCTCCATGCCAGCTGGACCCAGCTGGACGAGTTTCTGGCGCAGAACGGCGTGGTGCTGTGGGGGGCCGATGCCGCGGGCGCGCGGCTCGGTGATCGTGGCGCACCTCCGAAGTTGGCAATCGCCGTCGGCAACGAAGGGAGTGGGCTCACGGGCGACGCGCGGTCTCGCGCGTCGCACATGGTCTCGATTCCGACCGTGCCGACGGTCGAGTCGCTCAACGTCGCCGTCGCCGCTGGCATTCTTCTTCACTATTTCCGCCCGTGACCGAGACAACTGCCCGGATCTTCGCGTTCGTGTTAGGCGCCGTCGTCGGCTCCTTCCTGAACGTGTGCGTGTCGCGATGGCCGCAGGACCAATCCGTCATCTCGCCGCCATCGCGCTGCCCCGGCTGCGCACGCCCCATCCGATGGCACGAGAACGTCCCCATCCTGGGCTGGCTCCGGCTCAGCGGGCGATGCGCCGGGTGTCGTCAGCCGATCTCGGCCATGTATCCGCTGGTGGAGCTCGTCGTAGGGCTCATTTGGCTGGCGGCGGTGTTGCACTATGGGGCCACGTTCACCGCGTTGCGCGTGGCGATCATCGCCACGGTTCTCCTCGGCATCGCGCTCACCGACGCGATGCACTACGTCATTCCCGATGGATTCACGGTGTTCGGATTCATTGGGGAATCGCGGCCGCGTTCATTGGCGCGGCGCTGAATGAAACTCTGCCGTTCGCGGGACTGTATGACTCACTGATAGGAGCGTGTGTGGGCGCCGGCGCGATCGCGATCGCCGGGTGGCTGGGCGAGGTGGCGCTGAAGAAGGAAGCGATGGGGTTCGGGGACGTCACCTTGATGGCGGTGGTGGGTGCCGCGCTCGGCCCTCAACGGTCGCTCCTCACCGTGTTTCTCGGCGCGGCGCTCGGCGCTGTATCTTTCCTCCTGCTCGTGTATCCGATCGCGTGGATTCAGAGCCGACGCAAGGGAGAAGCAGTCGACCTCCCGCTCGTGCCATTCGGCGTGTTCCTTGCGCCCGCCGCGATGATCGCGCTGTTCTTTGGACAGGCGATGATCGACTGGTATCGTCAGGACATCATGGGCCTGTGAGGCAGCATGCTGGGTGACATTCTTCGTTCGTCCGATGCCACGCTCGAGCGCTTCGCGCGGGATCTCACCGCCGACGCGCGCGCCGGGCGGCTCGAGCCCGTGCGGTGTCGCGACGATGAGATTGCCCGCGTGATCGACATCCTGCTGCGCCATGGCAAGAACAACCCGGCGCTCGTGGGTCCGGCAGGCGTCGGCAAGACCGCGATCGCCGAAGGGCTGGCGCAGCGTGTCGCGGCGGGCGAGGTCCCTCTCGTGCTGCGCAGCTCTCGGGTGCTCGCCGTGGATCACGTGGGCATGATGGCTGGGACGATGTACCGCGGCCAGTTCGAGGAGCGCATTCGCGCGCTCATCGCCGAAGCCAGCTCGGATCCAGACGTGATCCTCTTCATTGACGAGCTGCACAACCTCATCGGCCAGGGTACTGCGCTCGGCACGGCGATGGATGCGGCGAACATGCTGAAGCCCGCGCTGGTGCGTGGGGAGTTTCGGGTCATCGGCGCGACGACGGATGACGAATACGAGCGGTGGGTGCGTGGCGATCCGGCGCTCGAGCGCCGCTTTCAGAAGGTCGCCGTTCGCGAGCTCAGTGCCGAGCAGACCCTCGAAATCCTCCGCGCGCGCCTCGAGCGCCTCGAGCGGCACCACAACGCCGCCATTGCCGAAGATGCACTGCTCGCGTCGGTGCGGCTCACCGATCTCTTCGTCACAGACCGGGCGCGTCCCGATCGCGCGATCGACGCGCTCGATGAAGCGTGCGCGCACGCGCAGGCGACCGCGACGTATTCGCCGGAGACCGCGCGACTCATTCTCGAGCGACGGAAGCTGGTTCGCGAGGTGGAGCATGAGAAGTCGGCGCGCCACGCACGCGCGGAATCGCGCCGTGCGGAGGCCGCGACTGGCGAACATGAGGGGGCAGTTGGTGAGAATGGAGAGCTCGCCGATCCGCTCGACCAGCTCGCGCGCGATGGGATGGCCGCGCTGGAGCGGTTCGGCGCCGAGCTCGAAGCGGCGTTCTCAGGGGGGCGCGTTCCTGCGGCTGCGCCGGCCGATGCGACACGCACGAGCGCGCAGACGGATACCAGCCCGCCTCCAGCCCCGGCCGCTCGCGAGGCGCCCGTGGCGGCGAGGCTGGCTCAGATGGAAACGGAGCTGCAGCGTCGGTTCATGGAAGAAGGCATCGTCGTGCGCGGACACGATGTGGCCCGCGTGGTCTCGGTCGCTACCGGACGGAGCGTGCAATGGACGGAGTCGTGAGGCGGACGGCAGCAACCGTGGCAGCGAGCACGGCCCTTCTCGTCGCGGCCTGCGGCGGCCAAGAGCGACGCCTGGACGGCCCGTACGCGAAGGTGGCGGGAGAGGCGATCCCGCGCATCGAGGAGGTCTCCGGTCTCAAGTTCAAGACCGATCCGAAGATCGAGGCCCGCTCACGCGACGATGTGCGGGCCTTTCTCGAGAAGCGCTTCCGGGAAGATCTGCCTGACGAGGAGATCGCCGGCACGCGCGCCGCCTACCGCCGGCTAGGGCTCATCCCCGACACCCTCGATCTCCGGGCGTTCATGCTCGATCTGCTGACCGAGCAGGTGGTCGGCTACTACGATCCGGAGACGAAAGTCCTCTACGTGGTCGAGGAGGCGCCACCGGAGCAGGCGGGCATCATCATCGCGCATGAGCTCGTGCACGCGCTGCAGGATCAGTACATGAGCCTCGACTCGCTCCAACTCCTTCGCGGCGACAACGACCGACAGATCGCGGCGCACGCTGTCATTGAAGGGCAGGCGACGATCGTCCAGATCCAGTCGATGCTCGGCGGCGCGGACATCGCGACGGCGCTTCCGGGCGGATGGGACCGCGTGCGCGACATGATCCGCGAATCCTCGAGCCAGATGCCGGTGTTTGCGACGGCGCCGCGCATCATTCAGGAAACGCTGATCTTTCCGTACCTCAGTGGCGCGGAGTTCATGCGAACCTTCCAGCAGCTCCGGCCGGGCGAGGCGCCGTATGGCGACCTGCCGCGCTCGACGGAGCAGATCATTCATGCGCGCGCGTACTTCAACGAGCGAGATGCGGCGACGCGCGTGACGCTTCCCGCTCCGCGCATTGGCCGCGACCGGTATCAGAACAACCTCGGCGAGTTCGAGACGCGCATCTTCCTCTACGAGCACGTGCGCGAGCAGTCGTCCGCCGTTCGCGGCGCGTCGGGATGGGACGGCGACCGCTACATGGTCGTCGAGACGCCTCGTGGCGAAGCGCTGGTGTGGGTCACGGTGTGGGACACCCCGGTCGACGCTGCCGAGTTCACCGAGGTGCTCGACCGCGCGATTGGTCGTCGCTTCGACGGCGAAATGATGCGCGAGGTCGGTGGCGGCAAGCGCTACGAGGTCAATGACCGCGAGGTCTCGTGGTGGGGCGGGGACGTGGGCGGACGAGCTACGGTCATTTACACCGACGCGCCGTCGGGCACGGGAGAGCTCATCGCTCCCGGCAAGGTGCAGCTGCAATAACGAGGGGTCAGGAGTCAGGAGTCAGGGATCAGGGGGTGTCGGGCAAAGGTGTGAGAAGAAGGCTTCGCGCGTCTCCTGAAACCTCATCCCTGACACCCCCTGATCCCTGATCCCTGACTCCTGACCCCTAAGTTCAGAAGAACCGAGTCACGATGTAGATCAGCAGCCCCGCCAACCCGCCGACCAGCGTTCCATTGATTCGGATGTACTGGAGGTCTCGGCCAATCGCGAGCTCGATCCGCCGCGACGTCGCGTTCGGGTCCCAGTTGCTCACCGTCTGCGAGATGAGGTTCGAGACCTCCGACTGGTACCGCTCCACCACGTGAAGCGCGACGTCGGCGATCCACCGATCGACCTTGTCCAGGAGAGCAGGATCGGCCAGCAGCGCCTGACCGAACGCCGTTAGGCCTCGCTCGACGGGGCCGGCCTCGTCGCCCACCTCGGGGTCGGCGCGCTCCGTGGCGTATCGCTCGAGCGACTCCTGCATGTCGCTCCAGAGCGATGACGAGAACCGCCGAACGACCTCGGCGTTCAGCAGCTCCAGCTTGAGCGCCTCGGCGCGCTCGATGACCTCCGGATCGTGCTGCAGCTTGTCGATGAACTCGCGCAGCCCGGCGTCGAAACGCGCCCGCATTCGATGCTCGGGGTTGTCGCGCACCTCGGCAAGCGTATGCTCGATGGCGGCGACGATGCGCGCATGGATCTTGTCGTCGACCGCTTCCGGGATCCACCACGGACTCTCGCGCGCGATGCGCTGCCGGATGATCTCCTCGTTGCGCTCGACTGCGCGCGAGAGCAACGAGATCAGCTCATCGAAGATTTCCTGGTGGCGGTTCGAGATCGTGAGGAGCGAAAGCCCCTTTCCGATGATGGGAGCCACTCGCGTATCGCGAACCTTTCGGTCGATCGCGGTCCCGATGAGGTGCTGCACGTCTTCATCGCGCAGCATCCGCGAGCCCGTGGCCAGCCCGCGCGCCGCCGCCCGCGCGATGCGGCGACTGTTGTCCGCTTCGGCCAGCCACTGGGCCAGATGCTCCCCGACGCGCCACTCACTGAGGCGAAAGGCAATGACTTCGCGCGAAACGAAGTTTCGCTGCACGAAGTTGCCGAGGCTGCGACCGACCTGATCCTTGCGCGCCGCAACGATGGCGGTATGCGGGATCGGGATGCCGAGGGGATGACGGAAGAGCGCCGTGACGGCGAACCAGTCTGCGAGACCACCGATCATTGCCGCTTCGGCGGTCGCGCGCACGAAGCCCAGCCAGGGGAACTGCGGCTCGAAAAGGCGCGCTATGATGAAGATGGCGGTCGCGAGGAGCAGCATGCCCGTCGCGAGCCGTTTCATGTGCCGCAGCTGTGCCTGCTTCAGCGCCTCGTCTTCCGGGCGCATCGGCGGCGGCTCGCGGAGCGAGAATCCCGAAACGGGCGCCAGCGTCATGCGCGCGCCGCCCTATGAGCCGCTATCGCGTCGCCGATGTTGCGGACTCCACATTGGCGACCGGTCCATCGGCGAGCGCAGGACGCTTCGCCGTTTCCGGCTGCACGTCTGTTGGCGGCTTGTCGGCGGCGATCGCCGTCGGCTGGAGGAGTGCCAGACGCAGCACCTCGTCCATGGCGCTGCACGAACGTGAACGCCATGTTCGTGCGCACTTCGTCAGGCACGTCGCGCAGGTCCTTCTCGTTCGACTTCGGCAGAATCACCTCGCGCAGGCCGGCGCGATACGCGGCGAGCACCTTCTCCTTCACGCCGCCGATCTCGAGCACCTTGCCACGCAGCGTCACCTCGCCGGTCATCGCCACGTCGCGGCGCACCGGACGCTCGGCTCAGCACGCTGGCGATGGCGAGCGTGACGGCGATGCCCGCGCTCGGGCCATCCTTCGGAATCGCGCCAGCCGGGAAGTGGATGTGGAGATCGATCTCCTTGAACGCCTTGTCGTCGATGCCGAGCTGCTTCGGCGCGCGAGCGCACGTACGAGTACGCCGCGTCCACCGACTCGCGCATCACGTCGCCGAGCTGGCCGGTGACGGTGAGCCGGCCGGTGCCCGGCATCCGCAGCGCCTCGATCATCATCAGGTCGCCGCCGGTCGACGTCCATGCGAGGCCGGTCACCGCGCCGATCTCCGGCTCCTTCTCCGCCTCCTCCACCGGGTAGCGCGGAACGCCGAGGATCTCCTCGACCTTCGCGTTGTCCATGACCCACGCGCCTTCTTCGCCATCCGCCTTCTTGCGCGCGCGCTTGCGCATGATCGCCGCCAGGTTGCGCTCGAAGTTGCGCAGCCCCGCCTCGCGCGAGTAGCGGCTCGAGACGAAGCCGAGCACCTCGTCGGTGAACTGCATGTCCTTGTCGGTGATGCCGTGCTCCTCGAGCAGCCGCGGCAGCAGATAGCGCCACGCGATCTCGACCTTCTCCTCGACCGTGTAGCCGGCGATGCGGATGACCTCCATGCGGTCGCGCAGCGGCGCCGGAATGTCGAAGAGGTTGTTCGCCGTGCAGATGAACAGGATGGCCGACAGATCGAACGGCAGATTGAGGTAGTGGTCGACGAAGTCGTGGTTCTGCGACGGGTCGAGCACCTCGAGCATCGCCGCCGTCGGATCGCCCGAGGGGCCGCCGCCCGACATCTTGTCGATCTCGTCGATCATGATGACGGGATCCTTCACGCCCACGCGGCGCAGCGCCTGGATGACCAGCCCGGGCATCGCGCCGACGTAGGTGCGGCGGTGGCCGCGGATCTCGGCCTCGTCGCGCACGCCGCCGACCGAGATGCGGTAGAACTGCGCGCCCGATGGACTTCGCGATCGCTTCGCCTAACGAGGTCTTCCCCGTTCCCGGCGGGCCGACGAAGCAGAGGATCGGACCGTGCGGATCGCCGCCGCGCAGCTTGCGCACGGCGAGATACTCGATGATGCGCTCCTTCGCCTCGTTGAGCCCGTAGTGCCGCTTGTCGAGCGCCTCCTCGCACCTTCGTGAGCGTCGATCTCTTCGTCGCCCGAGCGCTTGTGCCACGGCAGGGCGAGCATCCAGTCGAGATAGGTGCGGATGACCTGATACTCGCTCGATGCCGGCGAGAGCATCCGCAGGCGCTCCGTCTCGCGCCGCGCCTCCTGCGCCGCCTTGCTCGGGCAGCTTGGCCTCTTCGATCTTCTTCAGCGTCTCGATCGCTTCCTTCTCGCCCGGATCCGCTTCGCCTAGCTCGGCCTGGATCGCGCGCAGCTGCTGGCGCAGATAGAACTCGCGCTGGTGCTGCTCGATCTTCACCTCGGTCTGGCGCTTGACGTCCTCCATCACGCGCGCGCGGGCGACCTCGCGCTCGAGGCGCGACAGGATGAACTTGAGGCGCTGGCCGACGTCGAGTCGCTGCAGCACCTCGTCCTTGTCGGAGATGCGGAAGTTCATGTTCGTCGCCGCCAGGTCGGCGAATCGCCCCGGATCCGAGACGTTCATCTTCAGGATCGCGGGCACTTCGTCCGGAATACGATCGATCAGCTCGGCCAGCGTCTCGGCGGCCGAGACGATGCGCGTCGATCAGGTCGTCGACCTCGACCGGCTCGGGTGGCGTCTCCTTCGCCGGCTTGATGACCGCGACGGGGTACGGCTCGTGCTGCGTCGATCCCCTCGATCGTGATGCGACGCAGCCCCTGCAGCGTGATCTGAACCGTCTCGCCGGGCAGATTGATGCGCTCGTGCACGCGCGCGGCGACGCCGACGCGGCCGACGAACTTGCTCGGTGTCGATCGGCTCGTCGTGATCGCCGCTGGCGACGACGAGCGCGACGATCAGCCCGTTGTCCTCGTGGGAGCGCAGGAGCGCGAGATTTTCCGGCGCGCCCATCTGCACGGCGATGGTGCCAAGGGGGTACACGATGGTCGAGCGCAGCGCCATGAGCGGCAGCGTCGGCGGCAGCTCGGATCGGAGAATGTCTTCTTTGCGCGAAGCCTTAGCCATCGGAGCCAGGAGAAGGGTCTACAAAAGTAACGCGTCATCCGCCTGGATGGCGGGCGGGGCCCAAGGCCGACGGTCAGGGAGGGCGAAGGGTCACCGTAGATCTCCCGTGCCTCCCCTTGGCCCCTGGCCTGTGCCGTCAATAGCTTTCCCTCGATGTTTGACGAACTCTCCGAAAAACTCGACGCGGTCTTCGCGCGGCTGCGCGGCCGCGGGGTTCTCACCGAAAGCGACATCAAGGAAGGGCTGCGCGAGGTCCGTCGCGTCCTCCTCGAAGCCGACGTCAACTTCCAGCTCACGCGCGAGTTCCTCGAGCGCGTGGAGAAGAAGGCCGTCGGCGTCGCCGCGCTCAAGACGGTCTCGCCAGGCCAACAGCTCGTCAAGATCGTGCACGACGAGCTCGCGGCGATGCTCGGCGAGCGGCGCGAGGGGCTGCGTCTCAGCACGGTTCCCCCCACGATCGTCCTCATGGTCGGCCTGCAGGGATCCGGCAAGACGACGACGGCGGCGAAGCTTGCGCGTCGCCTGAAGAATGAAGGGCGCACCGTACGCCTGATCGCCGCCGACGTCTACCGTCCCGCCGCCATCGACCAGCTCGAAACACTAGGCAAACAGCTCGAGATTCCGGTGTACGCCGAGCGCGACACGCAGGACGTCGTGCGGATTGCCCGCCACGGAATCGACGAGGCCCGCCGCGCTCGCGACCGCGTCGTGATCGTGGATACCGCCGGCCGTCTCCAGATCGATGAGGAGATGATGGCCGAGCTCGAGCGGCTGAAGGAAACCGTCCATCCCGACGAGATCCTGCTGGTCGCCGACGGCATGACCGGTCAGGATGCGGTGAAAATCGCCAAGGGCTTCGACGACCGCCTTGGCGTGACCGGTGTCATCCTGACCAAGATGGACGGCGACGCGCGTGGCGGCGCTGCGCTTTCGATCTACGGCGTGACGAAGAAGCCGATCAAGTACGTTGGTGTCGGTGAGAAGCTCGACGCGCTCGACGAGTTTCACCCCGAGCGCATGGCCGGGCGCATTCTCCAGATGGGCGACATCGTCTCGCTGGTGGAGAAGGCGCAGGGCGCGTTCGATGCCGACGAGGCGAAGCGCCTGGAGAAGAAGGTCCGCAAGGAGGGGATGGACCTCCAGGACTTCCTGACGGCGATGAAGCAGATCCAGAAGATGGGCCCGCTCGAGGGCCTTCTCGGTCTGTTGCCGGGCGTCAACATGAAGGCGCTGAAGCAGGCCAAGGTGGACCCGAAGCGCATGCGCCACCTCGAGGCGATCGTGCTCTCGATGACGCCCGAGGAGCGCCAGCAGCCGAGCATCATCAACGGCTCCCGGCGGGCGCGCATCGCCAAGGGCGCCGGCCGGCCGATCAGCGAAGTGAACAAGCTGCTCGACCAGTTCCGCGACATGCAGAAGATGATGAAGAAAATGGCGAAGGGGGGAATGAGGACGCCCCCGTCCATGTTCGGGATGAGGTAGAGGTACCGCAAGGGCCAAACTGCATCACCACAGAGGCACAGAGGACACGGAGAACGGCGACTGCAACAGCCTTTGCAGTCGCCGTTCTCGTGTCCTCTGTGCCTCTGTGGTGATGCAGTTGGCCGCTAGCGCTCGCCCAGCTAGATTGAGCGATCCCAGGTGCGCCCCGGACCGTCCGGGCGTCGCGAGGAGCCTGGCGCAGCGCAGAACGATCTTCCTAACGAGGAGCACGGTTCCATGGCAGTGAAAATCCGTCTCCGGCGCGTCGGCCGGAAAAAGACCCCGTTGTACCGCATCGTCGTCGCCGAAAGCACCAGCCCGCGCGATGGCAAGTTCATCGAGATCATTGGACAGTATGCGCCTCGTTTGTCAGCCGATGCGCTGAAGATCGACAGCGCCCGCGCCAACCATTGGCTCGAGCACGGTGCGCAGCCGTCGGATACCGTGCGTTCGCTCCTTCGGCGGGCCGGAATCCTCAAGCAGCGCCACGAGGCTCGCCTCGCGCGCAAGCTGCAGTCGAAGGCAGTTCCGGTCGCCGAGTAGCGCGACCCGCGCGCTTCACCGCGGCGTGGCCACGCGCGAAGATCTGGTCATCGTCGGCCGTATTCGTCGGCCGCACGGTGTGCGCGGTGAGGTGCTGATCGAGCCGTTGACGGACGAGCCGGATGCGGTCTACGCATCCGGCCGTCGCGTTTTCGGGGGTACGGTCGACGGACCCACGGACGACGAGGCGCCGACGCTCACCGTCATCGAGACACGCCCCTTCAAGGACGGGCTCCTGATCCGCTTTGAGGAGATCGGCGATCGAACGGCGGCCGAGCTGTGGAACGGCCGCCTTCTCCTCGTGCCCGAGGAGGAGCTGACTCCACTCGGGGAAGGGGAGGTCTACCAGCACGAGCTCAAGGGGATGACCGTCGAGCTCTCGTCAGGCGAGGTCGTGGGAACCGTCACCGACGTCTTCGAGGTTCCACAGGGGCTGCTGCTCGACGTGGTGCGCGAGCGTGGGACGGTTCTCGTCCCCTTCTCCGGAGACATCATCGTCGGTGTCGACCGCCAGCGCCGAGTGGTGCGGATTGATCCACCGGCGGGGCTGCTCGAGTAATGCTGCGCGTCACGATCGTCACGATCTTTCCGGAGTTCTTCCAGGCGCCGCTCTCGTTGAGCATCCCGGCGCGGGCGGCGCAGGCCGGCTCGGTGGAATATCGCGTCGTCGACCTCCGCGAGTTCACGCATGACCGCCACCGCACCGTCGATGACTATCCGTACGGCGGCGGACCAGGCATGGTCATGAAGCCCGAGCCCTTCTTCGAGGCGGTGGAGTCGCTCGGCGCCACCACGCCGATCGTTCTCGTCTCCGCGCGCGGGGCGCCGTTCACGCAGGCCGATGCCCGCCGGTACGCCGAGGGTTCGGAGCTGACCATCCTGTGTGGGCATTACAAGGATGTGGACCAGCGGGTTGCGGACCATCTGGCGACCGAAGAGGTGTCGTTAGGCCCGTTCGTCCTCAGCGGCGGCGAGCCTGCCGCCCTCGCCATCGTCGACGCCACCGTTCGACTGCTCGCGGGTGCGATGTCCGACCACGAGAGCGCGTATACCGACTCGCATTGGGAGGACGGGCTCAGCGCGCCCAGCTATACGCGCCCTCCGGTATTCCGCGGCTTGGCCGTGCCCGATGTTCTTCTGTCGGGTGATCACGCCCGAATTGCGGCGTGGAGGCGGGCGGAGGCGGCGCGTCTCACTGACCAGCGCCGGAGTGATCTGTGAGCCTGAAGTCGATCGACCCCGCGAGCGGTGACGTGCTGGCGACCTTCGAGCCTCACTCCGCCACGCAGGTCGATGCCCGGGCGACGAAGGCGCAGGACGCCTGGCGCGAATGGCGCGGCACCACGTTCGCCTCGCGTGCCCGGATCATGATGAGGGCGGCGGAGCTTCTGGAACGCGAGCGAGCCGAGCTCGGGCGCCTGATGACGCGAGAGATGGGGAAACCCATTCGCGCCGCCATGGAAGAGGCCGCGAAGTGCGCGACGGGGTGTCGTTATTACGCCGAGAACGCCGAGCGGCATCTCTCGCGACGTGATGTTCACACCGAGAGTGGAGAGAGCTTCGTGCTCTTTCAGCCACTCGGCGTCGTGCTTGCGGTCATGCCATGGAACTTCCCCTTCTGGCAGGTCTTCCGATTCGCGGCGCCCGCGATCATGGCGGGGAACGTCGCCTTGCTCAAGCACGCCTCGAACGTGCCGCAGTGCGCGCTCGCTATCGAGGACGTACTCCGTCGTGCGGGTCTTCCCGAGGGCGTCTTTCAGACGTTGCTGATCGGTTCCGAGGCGGTGGGCCCACTGATCGCCGATGCGCGCATCGCGGCAGTGACGCTCACCGGCAGCGAAGCTGCCGGGCGGGACGTCGGTGCGCGGGCCGGTCGTGAGATCAAGCCAAGCGTCCTCGAGCTCGGCGGGAGTGATCCGTTCATCGTCATGCCCACGGCGTCCCTGGACGACGCCGTGGAGACGGCGGTGCGCGCACGGACCGTCAACAACGGTCAGTCGTGTATCGCCGCCAAGCGATTCATCGTGCACGACGAGATCTTCGACCGGTTCACCGCGCGATTTGTGGAGCGAATGAGATCGCTGCGGGTGGGCGACCCCCTCGATGAGAAGACGGAGATCGGGCCGCTCGCCACGCCTCAGATTCTTGCCGATCTCGAGGACCAGGTGCAGCGAAGCGTCGCGAACGGAGCGCGAGTCCTCACCGGCGGACGACGACTTGACCGCGCGGGGAATTTCTACGAGCCCACCGTTCTGGTCGACGTGTCGGAAGACTCACCCGCCGCGCGCGAAGAGCTCTTTGGACCGGTCGCGCCCGTCTTCCGCGCCCGCGACCTCGCCGACGCCATCCGCCTCGCGAACTCCACCACCTTCGGACTCGGCGCCGCTGCCTGGACGGCCGACAAGCAGGAGCAGCAGCGCTTCGGCAGCGAGCTCGAAGCGGGAACGATCGCGATCAACGGGATGGTCGCCAGCGATGCGCGACTACCCTTTGGCGGGATCAAGCGCTCAGGCTACGGGCGTGAGCTTGGCGAAGAGGGCATTCGCGCGTTCGTCAACGTGAAGACGGTTCGCGTGGGCGAGCGGAGCACGCCGCACACGGAATAGTGACGAAGAGAACGGCGGTCAGAATACAGGGTGCTCGAGCACCTACTCCTCGTTCAGATCCACCATCCGCATGCTCCCGGCATACTCCACCGACCGGGGCTCCTGGATGCTCGTCAGCCGCTTCACGACACTGGCAATGCGGCGCGCCTCGGTCAGGAGAATCTGTACCGTGCTGGCGTCATCCGGCGCCAGCGTCTCGGACGCTGAGAGGAGCGACGCGTGCGAGATGAGAGAGGCGAGAGGGTTGTTGATCTCGTGCTGGAGGGCGATCGCCAACTCACCAACCCCCGCCAGCCATCGGCTCTGCGCCAGCTCAGCCTCGACTCGCCAGCGCGCGGCGTTCTGCTCCACGCGCCGCTCGGCAATCGCGATACGCGCGCGAAGGTGACTGAGCATCACGGGCTTCGTCACGTAGTCGTCGACGCCGGCATCGAGCGCGGCCAGGAGGTCCTCGCCGGCGTCGCGCGCCGTCAGCATCACGACGAAGGTCTCGCGCGACCACTCCGACTCACGAATGCGACGAGTGACGTCCACTCCGGTGAGGCTCGGCATATTCCAGTCGATGATGACGAGCTGCGGATGGTCGGCCTCGAAGATGTGCAGCGCCTGCTCGCCGTCATTCGCTTCCAGCACTTCGTGACCGCGCTCGCGTACCGCGTGCGTGGTCAACGTGCGCATCAGGGTGTCATCGTCGGCAATGAGGGCCTTCACGAGCCAAGGACGACCGGCGCGCGCCCGGGTATCGCACGGCTGGCATAAACGCTTCGCCGGGTGTAGCTTGCCTGTCTCCATCTGACAATTTTCCAATCTTGGGCGGCCCCCTTCAGCCCTGAGAGCGCCTTATGCACCCCTTCATCGAAACCCAAAAAGAGTTCATTCGCGCCGACATTCCCCCCTTTCGCCCTGGCGACACGCTCCGAGTGAACGTGCGCGTCAAGGAAGGTGAGAAGGAACGCCTCCAGGCGTTCGAGGGCGTGTGCATTGCACGTCGTGGGAGCGGCGTGAGCGAGACGTTCACGGTCCGCAAAGTGTCGAACGGCGTCGGCGTCGAGCGCATCTTCCCCGTGCACAGCCCCATGATCGGCGACATTGCCGTGGTCCGGCGAGGCCAGGTGCGGCGCGCGAAGCTGTACTACCTGCGCGAGCTGAGCGGCAAGGCGACCCGTATTCGCGCCAAGAAGTCCCGCACGCAGGACACCACCGAGGAGTAACGCGTGAAGGGCGGTCGCCGCGAGCCTCGGTACGCTCGCTGGAGCGGAATCGAACGCGAGCTGCGCCGGTCTGGCGTACTGCTGATCGCCGGTGTCGATGAGGTCGGACGGGGCCCCCTCGCGGGCCCCGTCGTCGCATCTGCCGTCGTCATGCCCCCGGGCGTCCCGGCGATTCGCGGCGTGGACGACTCGAAGCGCCTCAGCCGCAAGGAGCGCGAGAAGCTCTGCGTCCGCATACGAGAGCGTGCGCTCGCGTTCGCAGTCGGAGCGGCGTCCGTGCGAGAGATCGACACCATCAACATCTTCAACGCCAGCGTGCTCGCGATGCGTCGCGCTCTCGCGCGGCTCGGCATCCACCCCGATCATGTGCTCGTGGACGGTCGGCGGCTCCGCTCGCTCGGCTTCGATCATACGGGCGTGATCGATGGTGATGCGAAGTGCTTCAACATCGCGTGCGCATCGATCGTCGCGAAGGTCACGCGCGATCGCCTCATGGCGCGACTGGCGGTGCGTTATCCCGACTTTGCCTGGGCGTCGAACTGTGGCTATGGGACCGCTGACCACGTACGTGGACTGACGCGTCGTGGCCCGACGGTTCACCATTGTCGACTGTTCGTCGCCGCGGTGCGAGGCGCGCCTTCGCGCGGGAGCATTGTTCGAGGATGCGGGTGAGATCATTGTCCCGGGCGTCGCGACAGAATCCACATTTGCCCCCACGCACGTGTCTGTAGCGGCCGTGGACTGCAGCGCAACGGACGCTGGGGCCCCCCAAATAACTGGCGCGTAGGCACCGTTCTGGCGCGATTCTGACTGTTATTATTGTGTCTTGGCGAAGACCGAATGCTTAGCGAAGTGCGCCGCGAGCATGCGCTATTGTGATTCACATCACATTGATTTACAACAACTTACGCGACTTGCGGGCACACTTCTCGCTCTTTAATTTGAGCGTTGTCAGACTGGCGAGATCCCCCACCCCGGAGAGTACGAATATGAAGAACCTGAGAAATTTCGCGGTCCTGGCGCTGACGGTTCCGCTGTTTGCCGCCTGCGTTTCGAATGGAAAGTTCAATCGGGCCATTGCGGAGCAGAACACCGCCAATGAGACCGAGAGAACGGCCCGCATGAGCGCTGACGAAGCCATTCAGGCCGACGTGCAGACGCTTCGCACCGACGTTCAGAACCTCCGCACCGAGCTGCAGAACCTCCGTACCGAGTTCGGCGCGAAGATCACGGCCATGGAAGAGGGCCTGAAGTTCGCGTTCCCGGTGAACTTCGCGTTTGACGACGCGACCGTTCGTCCCGAGGACGTTCCGGCGCTCGATCGCTTCGCCAAGGTCGTGCAGAACTATTACCAGGGCTCGAAGATCACCGTCGAGGGTTTCGCGGATCCCGCGGGCACCACGACGTACAACCGCTCGCTGTCGATGCGTCGCGCTGAAGCAGTTCGCGCGCACCTGACGACGGCCGGCCTGAGCCCCGAGCTCATCGACGCGATCGGTTACGGCGAGACGCGTCAGGTCGTAGTTGGTGCCGAGCGTGATGATCCCGGCGCCGAGAAGAATCGTCGTGTCGTGTTCGTGGTCGAGAGCCGCGGCGAGCCGACGATGGCCGAGGCGAATACGCTTCAATAAGCATCCGGTAGTGGGATCATCGCGACGGGGGGCCCTCAGGGCTCCCCGTTTTTTTTGGGGGTCAGGGGTCAGGAGTCAGGGGTCAGGGGTGGAAAGGGGCCGCCGCGCTTCGCGCGGGCGGCCCTCATCAGATGAGCGCGGCAGCTTCGCTGCCGCGCCTTTCCACCCCTGACCCCTGACTCCGACCCCTGACTCCTGACCCCTACCAGTCCGACCCGAGCCGCGCGAACAGCTGCGCGTACAGCTCGATCCCTTCTCGGAGATTCCCGATCCGCAGATTCTCGTTTGCCGCATGCTGGTTGTTGTCGTGATTGACGATCGGCACGATCACGAGTGGAGCGTTCAGGATCTCGGCGAAGAGGTACATCGGGAGGCTCCCGCCGAGCATCGGGATTGCGACGACGCGGCCTCCGGTGGCCGTGCCTAGAACGCGCATCACCGCGACGGACAGCGGCGCGTCCATGTCGGTCCGTATTCCAGGGTAGCCCTGCTCCCACTGGATGCGCGCGACTCGCGCATGCTTCGCTCGCGCTTCGAGCGTCGGCTCGTCGTGGACGACGTGATAGCCCTGGCTGCGCACGTGTGCCTCGACGAGCTCCCGAACGCGCGCGGGTGTCTGGTCGGGCACCAATCGAAAGTCGAGCGACGCCGTCGCCTGGGTCGGGATGACGTTGGCCGCTCGCTCGCCGACCGGGCCTCCGTCCAGTCCCCGCACGTTCACCGCCGGCAGCATGATGCGCTCGAGGAGCGGAACGCCGTCCCCCTCGGTATCGCCTAACGCCAGCTCTCGCCGAAGGAGCGTGTCGACCGCGGGGGCGAGGCGGATCGCCGCCTGCTCGAGCCTGCCTGGAGGGCGCACGTCGTCGAGGAAGCCAGCGATGGTGATTCGGCCTTCCGTATCGCGCATTGACGCAAGAAGGTGGGCGAGGAGCCCCGAGGGGTTGGGAGCCCAATTGCCATAATGCCCGCTGTGGAGCGGCCGGGCGGGTCCGTACACCGTGAGGTCGGCGCCCATGACGCCCCGGACGCCGAAGACGACCTGCGGGCGCCGCGACTGATGAACGGGCCCGTCGCCGAAGATCCAGCCATCGGACGCGAGGAGCGAGGCGTGTCGCCGGAGCATTGCCTCCAGATGATCCGACCCCGCCTCCTCCTCGCCCTCGAGGAAGAACTTGAGGTTCACCGAGAGCGGAATTCGGGCGGCGCGCAGCGCATTGATCGCGGCAAGCATGGCGATGATCGGCGCTTTGTCGTCGCTCGATGAGCGGGCGTAGAGGCGTGCATCGTCATCGATGAGGCCGCCGCGGTCGGGGAGCGGAATGATTCGCCCGTTCCGATCGAGCGGAGCATCGCGGAGTGTCGGTGTCCATGGAGGCGTTGCCCAGCGGGCGGGATCGACCGGCTGGCCGTCGTAATGCGCGTACATGACGATCGTGCGTGTGGCTCCCGCCGTCCGCAGCTCGCCGTACACCGCCGGTGGCGATCCAGGTGTCTCCAGCCTGCGGGCACTGATACCGCGTCGCGTCAGCATCGCCACGAGTGTGTCGGCGTTCCGGCGAATGGACACGCTGTCGCTGGCGAGATTCGGGACGGCGAGCAGCATCGACAGCTCCCGAAGTACCGCCGGCTCGTTCCGTGTCCGCCATTCGCGTACGGCGCTGCGAACTCTCTCGACGTGTTGCGGTGCCTGCGCCGGCAATGGCGAGGATCCAAGGACGAGCAGCAGGAGCAGCCGGCTGAGTCGAGTCATAGGCGAGAGTAGGAGTGTCGCGAAGGTCGCGCACGCCGCACGGGCGCGCTAGACTCGACGTCATGCCGCCCACGACGATCGCACGGGTGCTGGAGACTTCGCTGTACGCGGAGGATCTCCGGTCCGCGGAGGAATTCTACGGAGCCATCCTCGGGCTCGAGCGGATCGCCTTCGTCGAGGGACGCCACGCCTTCTTTCGATGCGGTGCGGGCGTCCTCCTCATCTTCGATCCGCGCAACACGGCGAATCAGCCAACGACCGTGAACGGAGCGTCGGTTCCGCTGCACGGCGCCCGCGGGCCGGGGCACATTGCGTTCGCCGTCGCCGACGCCAATCTTCCCGACTGGCGAACCTACCTCGAGACAAAGGGCATTGCCATCGAGAGCGAGGTCACGTGGCCGCGAGGGGGCCGATCACTCTACGTGCGCGATCCCGCCGGGAACAGCGTCGAGATCGCCTCGCCGACGTTGTGGGGACTCTCCGAATAGGCCGCGTCAGTCGGCCAACGGTCTGGTGAGCTCGGTGCGCCACGACGATGGGTCGGGCCCCGACTCGGGGCCGACGAGGTAGCGCTCAACGAGATCACCCACGGGTGTTCGGCCCTGGGCCGTGATCCACGCATCGAATTCACGCCAGGCGGCGGACAGTCCCTCGTAGCCGCCGTGGAATACGGTCCTGGCGACAGTGGCTGCGGGCAATTGTCCGGGGCTCACACGTCCCGAATGCGCGACGGGAGAGCTCACCGGCACGCCGATCTCCACATCGAAGGTCGCGGGATCCATCCGAAGGTGGTGCGTGAACCACGGACCGGCGGGCGTGATGCCCTGCGCGGAGACCGTGGCCATGAGCTCCTTGATACCCGGCCCCATTGCCGTGCGGATCTCCGACCGTGGGATCGTTAGGTGAATAACGGCGGTGGACTCCGGCTCGGTGCGAGTGATGCGGGGCGTATCGATCATGGTGTGTTGTGCTCCAGAGGAGAGTCCGTGGGCATTGAAACGCTGGCTTTGCGCCCCCCAATACGGTACGCTTAGTAGGGGAAGAGGCGGAGTGTTCGTGCGTCCTGAGCGTGCAGCGAGGGGGAACGATGGCAGTCAGACGAGTACGTGAGGTAGGCCGCTTCTCGGCGCGTGCCGAGGACGGAACTGTGTACCGCATTATCGAGTATGCGCACATGCAGGACGTTCGGACGAGGACCACTCCGAACGCGCGCGACGTGGAGGGGCTGCATGAGCTCACCACGCACGACGGAATGCGCGTCAACGTGGTCGGCGAGAACGAGTACGAGATCGTCGATCTGGCTTTGAAAATCAAGCGTGTACATCCCCGCTGAGGGCGTGCGCGGATAGCGGGAAAGTGCGCGCATTCATGCGCGACCTGTCAGCGAGTTCGAGGCCGGGTGGATTCGAGCAATACCGTGCCGATGCTGCTTTCTGTGGCTCGGTCGCGGATTTATTTTCCAGTCATTACGGAAATCGAGACCCGGTAGCTCAGTTGGTAGAGCAACGGACTTTTAATCCGTAGGTCGCGGGTTCGAGACCCGCCCGGGTCATTGTCCCAAGGTGCTCGAGGTGCTCACTGTGCTCGAGGTGCTCAAGGAGACGCGGTTCCCCTCGAGCACCTCGAGCACAGTGACCACCTTGAGCACCGTTAGCTCACAGCCCAATCCAATAGTTGACCTTCACGAGGAACACATTGTCCGGGCGTGCGTCAAACAGCGCTGACCGGTCGCGCCGGAGCTGGAAATCGCCAACCGGATCCTGCGACTCACGGCTCTGCGTCCAGACCAGGAACACCGTCGATCCGGGGCGATATTCCCACCGCAGCACCGCGTTCCCGCGCAGCGAGCGGAAGTTGAAGTCGGGATTCGAGAAGGTGAACGACGCCGTCAGCGGGTTGCGGTCGGGGTCGAGGACATACTCGTCGCCCTGAAACGTCAGCTGCGTCGCGTCGAATGAGCGCTTCTCGACCGTGCGCGGCGCCACGAACTCCTTGAAGTTCTCGTAGTCGCCGCTGGCGATGAGCGGCTGCGCGAACAACTCCAGCGTCAGCGTCGGCGTAAAGGTCAGATTCAGCCTGGTGCCGAGCTCCAGCGAGTGCTGTACGAGATCGGAGAAGACCACGCGGCGATCGTAGAAATGATTGGCGGTGGTATCGCTGAACGAGTCCACGTACTGGGATTTCCCCTTGCTGTAGCTGTAATAGGGTTCCATTGAGATCACGACGTTCGACGCCGGCTTGGCGCGGATGCTGGTGAAGATACCGATACTCCGCCCGCCATTGTCGATACGTCCGACCTCGGGATTCACTGAGAAGCTGACCCGCTTGCGGCTGTCGGTGTTGACGTTGAACGACGCATACCATGCCGCCGATCGCTTCACCACCGGCCCGCCTCGCGTCAACCGATCCTCGAACACCTCGGGTCGGCGCATCACCCACGCGTTCAGCCACCAATAGTTCGGCAGCTGCACCTCGAAAAAGTTCTGGAACTGGAGGTCCGTCCGATCGCCGTCGAAGTTGTACTGCTGCTGTCCGCCGAAAATCCAATACGCCTGCCGAAACCGCTTCGTCGGCTTGGTCCATTGCCGGAAGGCGTTGGCGTTCATCCACGCGTAGTCCGCCCGCGTGAGGAATGCGATGTCGTTCACCTCGAAGCCAGGGCTGCGCACGTTGAGCGCCGTCTCGAACAGCCAGTCGCCCGACTCCTTGGAGCCGCGCACATACCCGGCGAACCCGCGCAGTGCCGTCAGCGACGGATCGTACCGATCCGAGAATGTGCCGTTCGATCCGTGCTCGCGGTCCGGGCGATTGAAGTAGCGCGCCGATGACTCCTGCAAGTCGAGAATCACATTGGGATCACCCGTGACACTGGAGACGGCGAAGTTGGTCGCGATCCGGTACGTGCGATTCCTCCACCAGCGCTCCCCGTCCACGCCAATTGCCTCGGCATGTTCGGGCATGGCGAGTCTCAGGGAGTCGTAGCCGAAGCGACGAATGACCGACGTCGCGATCGCGCCGAGGTAACCGCGGCCCCCCGTGTAGTTGCGCCGCACGCGGCCGACGAAGTAGTTGCTGAGCGGCTCGACCTCGCGCTCGATGCTGGGCCGGCCGTCATCGAACGCAATGTCTGCCTGCTCCGCCTTGGTCACCGCATTGAGAAATCCCACCTGGTAGCCGCCGCGAGTGCGACCGGTGATTTTCGCGGCGCCGAGAATCGTCGCGTTCTCCGGCCGATCGAGGTACGCGTATCCGTCGGGCGGCGAGCCACGCGGTTGTCGGCCGATCCGCCGCGAGTAATAGAGCGACAGGCTCGAGACATTGCTGCAGAAAAAGCAGCTCAGCCCCCCATACCCGAACAGTCCGCTTCCCTCGACGAAGAACGGCCGCTTTTCCTGAAACGACGTCTCGAATGCGCTGAGGTTCACGACCGCGGGATCGACCTCGACCTGGCCGAAGTCGGGGTTCACGGTGAGGTCGAGCGTGAGGTTCGACGTCAGTAATGCCTTCAAATCGCCGCCGACGCGCGTGGTGTACTCGCTCGCGTCGCGGAATGGATCCCCCTCATCGCCTTCGCGGATGGGAATGTAGGAGGCGCGCGACACGACGTAGGGGAGGATCTCGAGGCCGCGCGGCCGCTCGCGAACGCGAAGACCCTCGATGTGCCCGAAGTGCGGTGGGCCACCGGATGCGTTTCTCCCCCAGAACGACCACATTGATGTCTCGTTGAGGCGATCGACGTAGCGCCACACCTGCAATCCCCACGTCTGCGCGGTGTCGCGCGAGAAGCGAAGCTGCGCGAAGGGAATCCGGAGTTCGGCGGTCCATCCGAGCGAGTCGATCGCCGCCGCGGCCTCCCAGATCGGGTCCCACGAGGGATCCGCGTTGGAGGCGGCTTGCCCGGCGTCGGTCTTGACGCCCGCCGGGTTGATCTGGAAGATGGTCCGCCCGGTGTGGTCGTGGAACGTGTCGAAGATGATCTCGAGATAGTCTCCGTCGTTCTGCTGGTCCCGCCTCGTGAGGTAGGCGCGCACGCCCCGCGCGCCGAGGGAATCGAACATCCGTGCACCGATGTAGAGTGCGACGTCGTCGTACAGGATCCGCATCTCAGTCGGCTGCGTCGCCGGTTGGCCTTCGTTAGGCTCCGACTGCCGAAAGCCCGTGGCGGGGGTGGAGGCCGCCCACGCCGGCTCGTCGAGACGGCCGTCGAGCGTGATCTGACTCGACCGCTCGGCCGCGACCATTCGCGGACGCGTGATGTGGGCGGTGTCGGCAGTTCTGCGCCAGCGAGGAGGGCAGGGAGCGCGCAGCACAGCGCGCCCGCGTGCAGCGAGAAGATGCGCACTCGAGAAAATGGCGACATGAAAGGAGGCCGGTCAGCAGGAGATGACGGGACGACAGGACATCCCGTTGGATGCAGCGACACTGAAAAGAGTTTGCCAGATTCGTGAAAGGCGAGTGGTTTACACTTTCCTTACGGCCCATTCCTCGCTGGAGACCCTCGAAACACGCCGATGCGACAAGCGCACTTCGCGGTGGCTCGGCTCACCGAAAAATGCTTGCACTCTGCGACGCGCGGAGGCACCATTGGGAAGATTGGGATGCCCTTAACACCCGGCGTTGCCTTCACTTCGTTCGATCGTGTCTCTGAAGGATAGTCCTCCACGGGAACACCTATTCGGAGCGGGCCACCGCCTATGTATTCCTCGTCGCAGCCGGGCGCGACTCCCGACCCGCGCATCATCACTCCCGGCGATCTCAAGCGCGAACGGCTGAAGTTCACCGACTTCAAGTTTCGCCGCACACCAGGCGGAAAGTGCAGCGCCGAGGTCGAGCTGGAGTGGATCGATGGGATCCGCGTGCGTGGGACCTCCGCAGGCCAGTCGAGCGCGACCGTTGACCTCCGCGTCGCCGCCGATGCCGCCCTCCGCGCGATCGAGACCTTCTCCGACAACTCGCTCGAGTTCGAGCTCGTCGGTGTCAAATCCGTGCGGGCATTCGACGCCACCGTCGTCATCGTGTCCGTCAACGTTCGCAAGGGCGACGGGCCTCGCAAGCTGCTGGGTGCCTGCCTCGCCGAAGATGACCCCGTTCGCGGCGCCGCCGTGGCCGTCTTGAACGCCACGAACCGAGTGCTCGGGAACTTCATCGCAACTCGCTAAGCACCGCGGTGCCTGGCATTACCAGAGTGAACGCAATGCTGTCGATTCTCCGCCGGGCTCCCGGAGCGCACGCGTGACGGCTCGCCCCACGCGACGTGTCCTCGCCGTCGCGCTCGTGGCGCTTGCCGCCTGTCACCGATCCACTCCCGCACGCACCGCTCCGTCTCCAACCACCGAAGCCAGCTCAACAGCCGATGCACGCGACGGCGGGCGCGGAAACGTCGCGGCCTCGCCTGACGAGAACGCGGCCGTATCTCCCACTGACGTGGCTGCCGAAGCGGTACGGATCTTCGGCGACTCTACGGCCGACGTCGGCGAGCCTGAGGGGGGCGGGGATATCTCGCCCGAGCCCACCTGGGACATTGACGTCCGCTCGTACGAAACGCACAAGCGCGTCGAGTACTACTTGCAGCGGTTCCAGGGTCCCGTACGGGTGACCTTCTCCGAGTGGCTGAGCCGTGGAACGCGCTATGAGCCGATGATCCGCGCCAAGCTTCAGGCGGCGGGGCTGCCGGGCGATCTCACGTATCTCGCGCTGATCGAGAGCGGCTACAATCCGCACGCGTACTCACGGGCCGCCGCCGTCGGCATGTGGCAGATGATGACGGCCACCGCAAAAGGCGTGGGTCTCCGCGTGGACTGGTGGGTCGACGAGCGTCGCGACCCCGTTCGGTCGACTGACGCCGCGATTCGTTTCCTCAACTATCTGCACGAGCAGTTCGGATCGCTCTATCTGGCTGCTGCCGCATACAACGGTGGTCCCGGCCGCATCGCGCGTGGCTTGTCGCGTTACGCTGATCAGCTCGAGGGATCGAGCGGCGAGGACGTCTTCTTCGCGTTGGCCGAGCAGAACTACCTGCGTGCGGAGACGAAGGACTATGTGCCGAAGATGATCGCGGCGGCGCTGGTGGCGAAGGATCCGCAGCGATACGGCATTCCGGTCGAGTCGCGGCCGTTGCTGGAGTACGACACGGTCCGCGTTGGGCCGGAGACTCCACTGGCGGCGATCGCGAGCGCGGCTGGGGTCAGCCTGGAGCAGGTTCGCGAGCTGAATCCGCAGGTGCTGCGCGGCGTGACTCCGCCCACGGGATCGCTCACCCTTCGTTTGCCGGCGGGGAAGTCAGCGGGCTTCGACTCGGCGTACGCCGCGCTCCCCGAAGAAGATCGTAAGGCGTTCACGCGAGTGACGACGAAGAAGGGGGCCACCATGGTGTCGACCGCGCGGCGCGGCGGCATCACGAGCAAGCAGCTCAAGTGGTACAATCCAAAGCTCAAGGCGACGAAGAGTGGGGTGCTGCCCGTTGGACGGGTTGTCCTGCTCCCGTCACCGGCCGTCGTCGCGGCGGCCTACGATATCCCGGATCCCGCGATCGAGCGCTACGGCTCCAGCCGGGGCCGCACGCACATTGTACGGAAGGGCGAATCGCTGGGCCTGATCGCCAAGCGCTACAAGACGTCGGTGAACACGCTCATGCGGCTCAATGGGCTGAGGAAGAGCGTGATTTATCCGGGGCAGGTGATCGTCGTGAGAGGGCGGCGATAGTTGCTTAGTGAGGAGTGGAAAGTGGAGAGTGGGGAGTGGAGGAGTGGGGAGTGGGGAGTGGAACGGCCCCGAGGTGAGATCTCACCTCGGGGCCGTTCCACTCCCCGCACTCCACCACTCCCCACTCAGTCTACCACTCCACTCCCTCTATACCCTCCAGCCACCATTCGGTCGTACCCGTTGGCGGGATCCAGACCGGCGGCCCGGGCGCGGTTCACTGCCGCGGGGCCGCGATTGTAGACCAGCAGGGCGAGCTTGAGGTTGCCGTCGTGCTCGTTGATCAGCGTGCGAAGATAGCGGAACCCTATGCGAAGGTTGGTCTCGCGATCGAACAGCTGCTTCTTCGTGATTCCCTTCTGGAAGAAGCTGGCGGTCGCGGGCATGAGCTGCGTGAGGCCAATGGCGCCCACGGGGCTCGTCGCCTTTTCATTGAACTGGCTCTCCACGCGCACCAGCCGGAAGGCCAGATCCGGCTCCAACCCCTCGGCAAGGGCGATGTCGTAGATCGACGCGGCAATGTCCGCCGAAATGCGATAGCGCGACGAATAGGAGAGGATTTGGTTGGCGCGGTCGAGCTGGGCCTGCGCGAGCTGCAGCTCGCCCCGGGCGGCGTCCAGCTCCTCGCGGAGCCGGCGGGACTCGCCAGGAAGGCCGAACGAATACGTGCTGGCTGTGGCAGAGCGTTCCTGAATGATCTGTGCGCCCAGCAGCAGCACTACCGCGCCGACGGCGCCCGAGATCAACAAGACCCGCCAACGGCGAACCTTCGCCTGGCGGCGCTCGAGATCGCCTCGGTGTACGTAGCGAGTTTCCTTTCGCATAGAGCCCCTTTCACAAGGGTTGGACGGAGAGGATCCAGGAAGACCCCACCCGCAGCCGCTAACAAGGGCAACGGTTGTGCCTCCCGTCGCCTACGGCCGTTTCCACGTTCCTGATCGTCCACCGGTCTTTTCCGCCAAACAGATGCGGGAAATGACCATGCTCTTATCTAGTGATTTGCACATGTCGTAGACGGTGACGAGCGTCACAGCCACCGCAACGATTGCCTCCATTTCCACTCCTGTCTTTCCGGCTGTACGGACCGTCGATTCGACTCGAATTCCCGGGACTGTATCATCAACCTCTGCAACGACTTGGACGTCTGTCAGCATCAGCGGGTGGCACAGGGGAATGAGCTCGGCTGTGCGCTTCGCCGCCATCACGCCAGCAATCCGCGCAACGGCCAAAACATCGCCCTTTTCGACACCATTTTTTCGCACCGCCTCGAGCGCTTCTGACGACATCGAAATAACCCCTGTCGCCCGAGCGAACCGCTCAGTGCTCTCCTTCGCGGACACGTCGACCATTCGGGCCTGTCCGGATCGGTCGACGTGACTGAGGTCGCTCATGGGCGCAGCTCCGCGAATTCCCGGAGGATCGCCGACCCAATGAGCTGAGGATTCACGTTGCCGCTCGCACGAAACTTGGCCTCCTCGACGACATGGACCGCCATCGCCGCCCGTCGGGCACCCTCGTCGTCGCCGCGTGTGGCGCGCTCGCGCGCCCGGTCATGGAGGGCAGCGGTCAGGGCATCGAGCACGTCGCTGAAAAACCCGCGAGCCTTCGAGCTTCCGAACGCCAACCCCAACTGGAATCGCTCGGCGTCGCCGGCCTCTACTGCGCTCAGCATTTGGTTCGCGAAGGCGTGCGCGTCGGCGGCGGAAGCGGAGTCGAGAAGGGCGCCCGGCGCACCGTTCGCGAGACGCACGCGCTCCTCGACGTTTTTCGGGAGGCGGTAGGACTGCAACGCGGCGGTCACCACGGGGTCCTTGAGGAATTCGCGGACGTCGGAGTCCCCGAGCGGGCTCGCTCTCAGCCCAATGACGCGCGAGCGGATGGTTGGAAGTAGCGAGGCTGGCTCGCTCGTGGTCAGCACGACGGTCGTGTCGGGGAGCGGCTCCTCGAGCAGCTTGAGGAACGCGTTGGCCGCCTGGTCCGACCCCTCCTGGGCGACCATTCGGTCGGCATCGCCAACGATGAAGACCTTACGGCTGCCGAGCGTCGGCGTCATCCCGGCTTGCTGCACGATCGAGATGGACGGTGCGGATGAAGATGCCTTCCAGTCCCGAGGGCGGCGGATAGATACCCTTGTCATCGAGACGTTCCCGGATCGCGTCGATGAAGTCGTCCTTCACCTCGTCCAGTGACGGATCGGTGTCTTTCGGGCGAGGGCGCGGAAAATACCAATGCAGGTCGGGATGGCCGAGCTCCCTTGAATAGCGACAGGAGCGACACGAGCCGCAGGGGCCGTTGGCGGCAGGCGACTCGCACAGCAGCAGCTGGCCGAGCCAGAGCGCGAGCCGCTGTTTCCCGACACCGCGGGGGCCGTGGATCAAAAGGCTCGTCGGGAGCGTGCCTCGACTGAACGAGGCACGGAGCCGCGCGCGCAGGGAATCGTGACCGTAGAGATCGACGATGGGCATGCTCAATGATGGCGGGTCGCCCCTGGGGGCGGGAGAGTGCGCAGGCGTTGCCCCTTCAACAACTCACGCTCGACACGCCGGATGAGACGAGAGAGAAACGCCTCGTACGTCTCGAACTGCGCATAGTTGGCGTGTCTGATCGACTTGACGTAGCGCACGCCCCCACTGAGATCGGGACGACGGCCGGAGGTGAGCCGGGCGACCCATTGCCGCGTGGCGTCGGGCGCGATCGCATTGGCTTCGGCCAGGAGCGCAGCGAGCTCGGCCTGTTTACAGACGAGTGGGTAGGCGCCGCCGTCGGATTCGAAGTGGCCGAGCACGTACAGGTTGGCCACACCCGGAAGGAGCGCGCCGAACAGCGGCGGGCCACTGCCATCCCGCGACGGAAGGGCAGCCTCGAGGAACGGGATCGTCGGCCGATACCCAGTCGCCCAGACGATCAGGTCGAACTCCTCGCTGGTGCCATCGCGAAAATGCACGCGCCGCCCGTCGAGCCTAACGATGTCCGGCTTCGCAGCGGCGTCGCCGTGCGCCAGAAAGTGCAAGATCTGCGTATTCATGATCGGGTGCGACTCGAGCACCCGATGATCCGGCGCCGGGAGCCCGAACCGGCGCAGATCGCCGACCAGAAGCTTCAACAGCCCCGTCAACAGCGGCTGCGCGATCCTCGGCGACAGGTGTGGCCCGCTCCGAAAGAACGCGTCGGTTGGCTTTCCGAAGACATGCTTCGGCAGGAAGTGATACCCACGCCGCATGGAGATTGCGGTTCGCGTCGCCCGCGTGGCGGCATCGCACGCGATGTCGCACGCCGAGTTTCCGCCGCCGACGATGAGGACACGCTTGCCGTCGAACTCGGTGGGGAAGCGATAGCGCACAGAGTGGTACGCTTCCCCCGAAAAATGACCCGGATACTCGGGGACAACCGGATCCCAATTGTGCCCGACGGCTGCGATCACGCCGCGGTAGCGCCGGCGATCGCCGCTGCCGAGCTCGACATGCCACGTCGCATCATTGTCCGGCGCCGCTCGCCGCACGTCGACGCCGAACTCCACGTGCCGCCGGAGATCGTGCTCGCTCGCGAACGCGCGGATGTAGTCCAGAACCAGCGCACGCGTGGGATAGTCTGGATAGTTCTCCGGCATGGGAAAGCCGTCAAACCCAGAGAGCGTCTTCGACGAGATGAAATGCGCACTCTCGTACATCGGTGTGCCCGCGTTCTCGAGATCCCAAATTCCACCGACATTGCGGTGGCGCTCGAGGACGTCGAACGGCAGCTGCGCCGCGGCGAGCGCGCGCGCGGCGGCCAGGCCGGACGGGCCGGCGCCTACGATCAGCCAGCGGTCGAAATTGCGCACTCAGGACTCGCCGAGACGGCGAAGCGTCTCACGGTACAGCTCGGCACTCTTCTCGTCGAACAGGCAGGCGGTGATGCGCTCGAACTCTTTGTCGTGCACCCGCATCACACCCAGAGCGATCTCGGCGGCAGGCCCTTTGGGAAACCCATAAATGCCGGTAGAGATCGCGGGGAACGCTATCGTGCGAATGGACCCTTCCTCTCGCGCGACCCTGAAGGAGCTTTCGTACGCGCTGGCGAGCAGCCTGGCTTCGCCATGATCGCCGTTGCGCCAGATCGGTCCGACAGCGTGGATCACGAACCGCGCGCGCAAGCGGTATCCCCGCGTGATGACGGCGCTGCCCGTTGGACATCCGGTGTAACGGCGGAGCTCGATAGCCATCTCCGGCCCCGCGGCGGCATGAATGGCGCCATCGACGCCACCGCCGCCGGCGAGCGAGCTGTTCGCCGCGTTGACGATGGCGTCGACCGGAAGCGTGGTGATGTCGGCGTGGAGGATTTGGATCATAGGTCGTCAAGGTGATCGAGGTTGTCGAGGTCGTCGAGGGGCGGCAGGTGCCTCGACCGCCTCGACGTCCTGGACCACCTCCCTCACCTCTAGTCCAGCCCCAGAATCCTGTCCAGCTTCGCCTTCACCGCCCCGGCCACGGCCGCCTTCGCGGCGGGGCGAGTGAGCCAGCGCAGCCAGCGCGGGCCAATGGCTTGCTCCTCGACAAGCCCACGCGCGCGTGCGACGAGCATGTCTCGCAACGCGAGTCGCGGTGCCATGTCCGCATCGCGCAGCGTGGCGTCCTTGAAGCCCTCCCATTCCTTCGGGATCTCGTATTCGCGCTCGAAGCCCGGCTCGAGGGGAGGAGGGCCGTCGAGGGAGAGTAGCGCAGCGAGGCGTTCGCGCGCGGCGCGCCGGCCCAGCCGATAATCGTGTTCGCGCCAGTCGCGGTGAAAGAACCCTCCGAACGCGCCTAACGTGTCGCCAGCGGTGAGCCGCGGCTCGGTGTAGATGATTCCGATCTTCAGCTGCTGCTTCTTGTCGAGTCCCGCCACGCTGTTGAGCAGGAAGATGACGCGCACGAGGATCTCCTGCTGCAAAGATGTGAGGCCGACCAGCCGCTCGGCGTGCGAGCGACGGGTGCGCTCGAGCGCCCGGTCCAGATAGTTCTCCGGGTATCTGTCCGGGAAGATCGCGCGCTTGGTGCCGACGATGTCGGACGCGGTGCGATGCAGGCTCGCCGAGAAGGCCGCTGCGTCGTCGAGGCGATTATCGCGCACCATGGCGACGAGGTCGGTGAGCACGCGATCGCGCCACGCGACCTCGTTGTTGACGCGCTGCGATTTGAGCCAGTCGCGCACCGTCGCCTCGCCGCGAACCATGGCGCTCAGGCGTGTCGCGTTGGCGAGCAGCGGCTCCTGCTCGGTGAAGGTGGCTGCGTGGCGGGAGCGGTTGAGGTTGGCGTCCACGAGCACGAACGCACGGTCGGGCGCGATCGTACCGCCATCCTGCTCGAGGGCGAGATCGATGGCATCACCCACCGGCTCGTTGTCGAACAGGCCGCCATCGCAGTACGTGAACGTGCCGGGAAACGACGCGAGCGCGTGATCGCGAAAGTCGCGCTCGTCGCGCGCGAGCATCTCCGGAACGAAGGCGAGCGGGAAATTCCCGGACGCGATGGCCGCGGTACGAATGCGCTCCCACAACGCCGGATCGCGCACGTTGGCCAGATCCACATTGAAGCGGACACCATTGGCGAAGAACGTGGCGACGAATGCTTGATCGCCGGGCCGCGCCAGCGGGTATCGCCAGTCGACGCCATTCATGTTCGCCAGCGTGAACCGCAGTCGGAGACGTTCGGGCGCATGCCCTGCTGGTCTCGCATCCACCGCGGGTGGGGAGAGATGTCGCCCAGCGATCGCTCGAATCGGCTCCTTGGAGAGAAGCGCCGTGGCAGGTGGCTCGCGCAGCAGCTCGCGAATGTCGATCTCCTCCACCCACGCGGAGTGCAGGGCGCGCGCGCTGCGATGGTCGGCCATGACCGCGCGCGCGACGAGCGCCGCCGTCATCGCGCCGGCGGACGCGCCGGTAATGATGTCGAGCGTCCACCGTCGCGCCGGGTCAGCGTGTCGCGACTCGTGCTCGAGAGTCCAGAGCAGCTCAGTGAGGACGCCCGCCTCGAACGATCCGAGCGAGGCGGCGCCGGAGAGAATCAGCGCGAGTCGAGGCATGAAGTGGCAGGCGAGGGGTCACGTCGCGTCGCCCGCGCGAAAGAGTCCAGCGACCTCAGTCAGTCGCTCCGGCGGGCCAAGGAGCAGGACGGCGTCGCCCTCCTCCAGCTTGTCGTCGCCGGTTGGCGTCGAGCGCATTGTCGCGTCGTGTCGCTGAATCGCAACGACGGAGACACTCCGTTCCCGCAGTCCGCAGGTGGCGAGCGTCATCCCCGCGATCGCGCAGTTGCGCTCCACACGATACACCTCGAGCGAGAGGTCGGCCAGAAAGCGGTCGAACCCCGCGGCCGGTGAATGGGTGTCGGACATCGTACGGAGCATTTCGTACGAGTCGCTGCGCACCTCCCGAATGAGCCGCTCAATGACGTCCCGCGGTACGAGGTAGCGCCGCAGCACGCGCGATGAGATCTCGATCGAGGTCTCGAACTCCTCCGGCACCACTTCATCGGTCCCGACGGCGAGGAGCGCCGCCATCTCCTGCACGTACCGACTGCGCACCACGATATGCAGCTCGCGATTGAGCCGTCGAGCGACATCGACGGCGCTTCGGGTTGCGCCAGCATCCGAAATGGCGAGCACCAGCACACGGGCACGTTCGATCCTTGCCAGCTTCAGAATCTCGGGCCGCGTGGCATCCCCGTACATGATGGGCCTGCCCCGCTTCCGCTCGGCGCGCACGGCATCCGGATTCATCTCGAGCACGATGAAGGGAATGCCGACACGTCCCAGCATCCGCGCGAGATTCCTTCCGTTCACGCCATACCCGACGATGATCACATGGTCATCCAGCGGCGGAAGCTCGCCGCGGACGGTCACGGTCACCGCTCGTCCTCGCACGTACGTCCCGGGCACCCAGCGCTCGATTCGAGCCGAGGCGCGCGGGGCGAGCCGTGCCAGAAGCGGCGTGAGCATCATTGACCCGACAGCCACGGCAATGAACCCCTGAGTGAGCTCGCCGCCGAGCAGCCCGGCCTGCGAGCCCACCTTCGAGAGCACGAACGAGAACTCCCCGATCTGCGACGTGAGAACGCCGGTCATCAGCGCGATGCGCAGCGGATGGCCGAGCGCCATCACGAGCCCCGACGTAATCAGGGTCTTCGCCGCGACGACGGCCAGCAGCGCACCGATGATGAGCGCGGGATGCTCGAGCACGATGCGGATGTTGAACAGCATCCCGATCGACACGAAGAACAGTGAGTTGAACACCTCGCGCAGCGGGAGCACTTCACCGAGCGCCTGATGGGCGTACTCCGACTCCGACAGGATGAGTCCGGCGATGAACGCGCCGAGCGCCATTGACAGACCGGCCTGCGCGGAGGCGACCGCCATCCCGATGCAGAGGAGCACGATGGTGAGAAGAAACACCTCCCGCTTTCGGGTATTGACGACAATCTGGAGCAGCCATGGGACCACCCAGCGCGCGGCGACGACCGCGAGTCCGATGAACACCGCCGCCTTGCCGATCACGAGGAGGAGGTCGGACATGTCGCCCCCCGCGCCGCCGAGGAAGGGCGTCACCAGCACCATGGGAACGACGACCAGATCCTGGAAAATGAGGATCCCGATCGCCGCTCGGCCGTGTGGAGCGTCGAGCTCGTTATGGTCGGCCAGCATCCGAATGACGATCGCGGTGCTGCTGAGCGCGACGAGCATTCCGAGAAAGATCGCGACCGGCAGTCGGAGCCCGAACGCCATGCCGGCCGCGGTGGTTGCGCCGAGGGTCAGTGAGACCTGGAGCGCTCCACCGGTGAGGAGGAAGGTGCGGACGCGGGAAAGCTCCTCGACGGAGAACTCGATGCCGACGGTGAACAGGAGCAGGATGACGCCGATCTCTGCCATTGCTTCGACGTGCTCGACGCCGTCGACGAGGCCGAAGCCGAACGGCCCGCATACCAGCCCGGTGACGAGAAAGCCGACAATGGGCGGAAGCCGGGCACGGTGAAACGCGACCACGACGAAGACGCCGAGGCCGAAGATGAGAAGGAGGTCCTGAAGGAAATGGGCCTGGGGCAACGGTGCACGAGTGAGGGGCCGGAAAAAGCCCCCGGGATTTACTGAATCCCGGAGGCTTCTGCCAGCCTAACGGCGGTCGCCTGCGCTATTGACAGGTCGCGGTCCCGCCACGCGCCAGTGCCTCGTCCTCTGGAATCGGGAAGGCTGCATGCACGACGTGCGCGGCACCATCACGCGGAAGGGTCCCCAACCGGCTGAAGCGCCGTGCATCGACCCAGTGCGAGGTGCTCTCCCACAGCAGCGAGTAGCGCTTTTGTCGCAGCAGCTCGTCCACGAATTGCGCATTGGTGCTCGCGATCGTTACCGTGCTTGGTCCGAGCCCGCCGGCGGTCTGGCGGATGAAGTTGATGTCACCGACGGCTCCCAGCTTGTCGCCGCCAAACCATCGTGCCTCCGCGCGCAGCAGGATCAGCTCCTCGTTCTGGATGATCGGAACTGGCGCCGTCGGGCCATCGTACACGGTAAAGACGTATTCCGACACCACGTTTGGCTCGCTGGGCCAGGTTCGCAGCTCGCTCGTCGCGACCTTCTCCGCGCGGCGCCGATCGCCTGCCTCGGCCTGCGTGACGACCGAGCGGTGCACGCGAAAGTTCGTCGATGCGGTGTCCTGATAGAGCGGATTCTGAATGTCGCCCGCGCCGAGGCTGAAGGCGAAGTACGCGCCCAGATCGAGCGACTCGGTCGTCGAGACGAACGACTGTCCCAGGGCGGTCAGCGCAGACGCATACTGTCCGCGATAGTTCTCCACCTTCGCCTTCAGGGCACGATTGACGCGCGCGAAGGTCGCGGGCGTGCTGAACGACTCGAGCCCTTCGATCGGCGTGTCAACGAACGGGAACGCAGAACCGCCCGCCAGCAGATCGGCATATGCGCTGTCGAGCACGGCTGCGATCCGGGTCAGTGCCGCGGGGGCGCAAATGATGGGCGCGAGGTCATCCACTGTACGGCCGGCATCGGACGCGATGCCGAGTGCGCCGCGCGTCTCCGCCAGATAGAGCAGGTCGAGCCCCTTGATGGTTCTCGCGAATCCTCGCGTTGCGGCCTTCTCCTGCGCACTGAATTCGGCCGACGTCTCGACGGATTCGAGGAGGATGTTCGCCGCCTTGATGTTGCGATATCTCAATAGCCAATGGTTCGCACCAAAGTCGGCGTCGTCGAGATTCGGGCCGAGGAGCTGATCGACCCAGCGTGGGTCGGCAGGGTCGAGGTTGTAGGCATCGCGGCCGATGATTTCCGAGTCCCGGATGACCGGTCCGATATCGGCGCGCGAGCCAAACAGGAGTCCGTACGCCATTGCCTGCACCTGCGCCGGCGTCGGGTTGGAGATGAAGTCGTCGATGATAGGATCGTTGAGGTTCGGGACGGTCGTGTCCTGACACGCGGTCGTCACCGAGACACCCACGATCAGCACGAGCAGGGAACGGCGCATAACGCGTCTTGCTCCTGTCGCGAGGTTCGCGTGGTCAATGTGTATTTTCATGGTCAGAAGTCCACGCCGAGGCTGAAGAAGAAGCTGCGACTCGGCGGATACGGAGCGACGTCGATGTTTCGCGCGATTGCCTGGTTGCCGAAGTTCGAGACTTCGGGATCGAGGCCGCGGTAGTCAGTCCAGGTGTACAGGTTGCGGCCGCTCAGCTCGATCCTCGCGCCACGTGCCTGCCCTCGGAACAGCGTGCCCACGAGGTTTTCCGAGAGCGTGTAGCTCAGCGTCACCTCGCGCAGCTTCACGTACGAGCCGTCCTGAATGAACGGTCGCGTCAATCCGCGCACGGCCCAGTCGGTGATGCGACGGGCGCCCTCCTCATAGTCCTCACTGTTGCTGCCCGCGTCGTACAGGAGCTCGGTGAGGTTGATGATGTCACCGCCCTTTTTCCAATCGAGGAGACCGAAAGCGCGGAACGGGCCCACCGTGAGCTCGTTCGAGAAGCCCATCTGGAAGTCCGGCATGACATCGCCTAACTGTACGGTGACCAGCGCGCCGCCGACCGTGTCGTTACCGACGATCTGCGTCGCCGACTTGCCCTGTTCGATTTGCATGGCGCCGAGCGAGGTGCCGAACCCGCCCGTCTGGAACGTGGGCACGGGCAGTTCGGTGATCTCGCTGCGATTGCGCGAGAAGATGGCGCGCGAGATCCACGTGAGGTTACCGCGTTGGAGCGGCGTCACGGCCAGCTCCGCCTCGAGTCCGCGGTTTCGCAGCTGCCCGCCGTTGAAGAGCTGTGTCTGAAATCCGCTCGACGGCGCCGCCGTGCGCTCGAGAATCAGGTCGTCGATGGTCTTCTGATATACCGTGAGGGTCAGCGAGGAACGGCCACCCCACAGTGTCGCATCAAACCCACCTTCGAGCTCCGTCTGGCGCTCCGGCTGAATGTCCGGGTCGCCGGCGACAAGATTCGTTTGCAGCGCATTTCGCGCATCGTACGCGCCGGACAGGTAGCTCGTGAACTTCATGCCGTACACGGGCTGATTCCCCGACTGGCCCCACGCCGCGCGCAGCTTGACTTCGTTCAGCAGGTTGCCGAGCTCGAGGAGACGGAACGACGCGGACGCCTTCGGGAAAAAGAAGAACTTTTCGTCATCCCCGTTGTTGCTGTTCCGCTCGGCCCGGCCACCGACCGTGAGGAGGAGTCTCTCGTCGAGCGCGAGGACCTCTTCCTGGCCGAAAACCGCAAAGTCCTTCGTGAGCTTCTGGTCCTCGAAGACGTCGGCGCTGGAGCCACGGTCGATGTTGCCCTGGCCCGACAGGACATCGCGCACGGTGACTACGCCGATCGATTGATACGCCCGGCTCTGCTGCACGCCGGCCGACGTCGTGGTCGAAAAGGCGCGCGACGACGGGAAGAACTGGTGCACGGCCGTCAGCGCGAAGTTCGAGTTGACGTTCGTCGCGTTGCCGCGCACGGTCGTTCCCGGCAATCCGTCTTGCGGCTCGAACTGAAGCTCGCGCGGCGATACGATGTCGTTCTTCTGACTGAACTGATCGGCCCCGCCGATCCCGCTGATGGTCAGACTCTGCCGCTCGTTCGCGAGAACGGACCAGCGCATGTTCGCCGAGCCGATGAAGCGGTAGACGTTCTCCTCGTTGGTGAGCTTGTCGCGCGTCTCGAATGGATTGCTGCGCTCGAACTGGTTGTCCGGATAGATGCCGTTCTCGGGCTTGAGGTCGGCGAAGCTTGGCGTGAACGGCAGCACCATGTAGAAGCTCGTGCCGCTGTTGTCATTGTTGCTCAGCGCACGTTGTGTGAGCGCCCCCATGATGTTGGTCGTGACATCGAGGGTGATGCGGTTCCCAATGCCCTGGGTCAGATTCGCGCGCATCGAACGCTTGGTATACCCGGTTCCGTTCAGGATGCCGGCGTCCCGCTTCAGCAGACCGGAGACGAAGAAGCTCGTCTGCCCGGAACCGCCGCGCGCGCTGACGATGGTCTCGTGCGAGAGATCGTTCGCTCCGTAGAGCTCCTCCTCGATGTCCATCTTGCCATTGTTGAACTGCCGCGTGATCTCCGCGTCGCGCGACGGAGTTCCACCGAATGCGTCGAGGGCGTCCGAGAGGGTCCAGTCGCGCGAACCGAGCTTGTTCGACAGGTCGAACACGCCGACGCGCTGGAGGACGCTGAACTGTGTGCGACCGCTCGAGCCCCGCTTGGTCGTGAGGATGATGACGCCATTCGCCGCTTTCGCTCCGTAGAGGGCTGAGGCGGAGGCGCCCTTCAGCACCTCGATGCGCTCGATGTCGTTCGGATTGATGTCGGCGACGCGGTTGACCGCGTTGTCCTGAGGCGATGCGTTGCCCCCCGCGGCCGCCGCGGTGATGGCGTTGGCGCCCGAGGGGATCGCATCGTTCGAGATAACGACGCCGTCGATGACATACAGCGGGTCGATCGACGCCTTGATCGTCGTGACGCCGCGCAGCTGCACCTGGATTCCGCCGCCGGGCGCGCCGGAGTTCGAGGAGATCGTTGCGCCGGCGATCTTCCCCTGTAGCGCATTGTCGATCGTTGGGGCCGGCGCGCGAGTCAGGTCCTCCACGCTGACGGTGGCCACATCGTTGGCCAGATTCTGGCGTGCCACCGAGGTGGCTTCACCGGTGATCACTTGCTCCTCGAGCTGAAGCACGTCACGCTCGAGTGTGACGTTCACCTCGTTGCGGTCGGGCGCCACCGGGACGACGTTGCCCTTGTAGCCGAGCCGCCGGAATCGTAGTGAGAGCGCGCCCGCGGGCGCATTGAGCGCGAACTCGCCGCGCTCGTTCGTATGCGCACCGAGTGGTGTCCCCACCACTTGCACGCTGGCGCCCAGCAATGGCTCACCGCCTTCGGCCGTCACGCGGCCGGTAATCCGGCGTTGCGCGTCAGCTACAGATGGAAGCAGGATGAAGAGCGCTGTCGCAACGGCCCACAAAGCAGGTTTTCGCACAGGACCTCCCGCGAAAGGGTGGGGGCCCGCGACGACTAGGGCGACGCGGGGATAGATGCGGGTGATAGTGTGGCTTATATGCGACGGGGGGGAACAACTTGTCAACAGAAGTACGGTCGAGTCGTGGTTAGGGTAAGCGTTTCGCGGATGTAGGGAAAGTGACAAGACGGCGGCGCTGCGCTTCTGTACTCGGAGTTGAAATGCTTCATGTTCCTATGCAATGGGACGGTGTATGCGCGCTTTCACGACAGGCATTCTCGCGGTATTGCTGGCGGTTAACACCTTGGCCGCGCAGGAAGCGACGGTAGCTCAGGGACGCGCACGCGCGAGAGCGTTGGGCATCGCGCCCGGCATCTTTCCTGCCGGTCCCGCGAACGCCATTACCGACGTTGCGGGAGTTCGCGTCGGCCATGCAACTCTGATCGTCGGCGATTCGGTGCGAACCGGCGTCACCGCGATTCTCCCGCACGAGGGCAACGCGTTTCTCGAGCGCGTACCCGCCGCGATCTACGTCGGCAACGGATTCGGCAAGCTGCTCGGCGTGACGCAAGTCGAGGAGCTCGGAGAGCTCGAGACTCCAATTCTGTTGACCTGCACGTTATGCGTATGGCGCGCCGCTGACGGCCTCGTCGAGTGGATGCTGGCGCGCCCGGGTATGGAGCGCGTGCGATCGATCAACCCGGTCGTCGGCGAAACGAACGATGGGCGGCTGAATGCGATCCGAGCGCGGCCCGTCGACGTCGCGGCGGTTCGTCGCGCCCTCGAGAGCGCGCGAACCGGGCCGGTGGCGGAGGGCAGCGTCGGCGCGGGAACCGGAACCATCGCCTTTGGATGGAAAGGCGGCGTCGGGACGTCGTCCCGTGTGCTCCCGACATCGCTGGGTGGCTGGACGGTGGGTGTGCTGGTACAATCGAACTTCGGCGGCGTTCTTCAGGTGCTGGGCGCTCCGGTGGGCCGAGAGTTGGGGCGGTATGCGTTCAAGGACGCCGTGGAGCGCGGCGATGGCTCGATCATGATCGTGGTTGCCACTGACGCGCCGCTCTCGGATAGGAACCTTCGGCGTCTCGCCGCCCGGACGATGATGGGGCTCGGTCGCACGGGCGCGCTCGGCCTCGAGCGGATCCGGCGACTACGCAATCGCATTTTCTACGTCGCGCGCCGTCCGCCGGGCGTGGGACGCCGAGCGTCTCGCGACGACCGAGCTCGCGAATGAACAGGCGTCGGCGCTCTTTCAGGCGGTGATCGAGGCGACCGAGGAAGCCATCTACAACTCGCTCTTTACGGCGACGACGGTTGAAGGGAATGGGGCGAAGGTCGAGGCAATTTCGCTGGACGAGGTGAGGCGAGTGCTCGCGAAGTATGGGATTTCGCCTCCCCGGGAGTGACGGTTCGCTGTGGGTGAACCTGGAGTGCTAGTAGTGATGCTGCCGTCGCCACTGGCCCAAAACGTGAACCAATAGGCTGCCTCTCCAAGCCGACAGGATGGACGCCATGCAGGGATCTCTCCAGGGAAAAAAAGTTGCCTTCCTCGCCACCGACGGCGTCAACGAAGCGGAGCTGACCGCAACCGCGCGAGGCGTTCGAGCGTGCGGGGGCCGAGGTGCATCTCCTCTCCATCAAGGAAGGGGAAATTCAATCGATGAACGGCATGGACAAGGGGAAGACCTTCCGCGTCGACCGGCTTGTCGAGAATGCGTCGTCGAGTGACTACGTCGGTCTGGTTCTCCCGGGCGGAGTCGCCAACCCCGACAAGCTCCGGATGAACGAGGGCGCCGTGCGCTTCGTTCGGGACTTCTTCTTCGCCGACAAGCCAGTGGCAGCCATCTGTCACGCGCTGTGGCTCCTCGTCGAGGCGGACGTGCTCCGCGGACGGACGGTCACCTCGTACCCCAGCTTGCGCACGGACATCAAGAATGCCGGCGGCACCTGGGTCGATCAGATGGTGCAGGTCGATCAGCAGCTCGTGACGAGCCGGAACGTGCCCGACCTTCCGGCCTTCAGCGAGAAATCGCTTCAGGTCTTCGGCCGCGCCCTTCAGCAGGCGACGCTGGACGAGATGGGCGAGGCGTCGTTCCCGGCCAGCGACCCGCCGTCGACGTCACCCACGGTCAGCGTGCGCACGGCGCCGGAGGCGCGTTAGGCAGCGGGGACACGTGGTGCCGGGAGTACATCGCCGCGATGGCACTCCCGGCGCAGCGCTTCCTCGAAACGTCTGGCGGCTAGGGCGTGGGCCGGCTATGATCGTCACGCCCACCTCTCGGGAATCCGACGATGGACCCGACCACCGGCTCGCCCCATTCGCACTTGAGACCCCCAACTGGAGCGGGGAGCGCACTCCCTTCGCTCCCCCTCGTCGGGCGCTCGACCGAGCTGTCCATGCTCGCCAGCCTCCTCGACGCGGCCGAGAAGGGGCGGGGGACGACGCTGCTCCTCGAGGGAGACGGCGGGCAGGGCAAGACGCGACTCGCCCTCGCGACCGCCGAGCGTGCCACCAAGCGGGGCTGGCTCGTCGCGATCGGTCGCGCCTATCCCGTGGAGGTCGGCGTTCCCTATGCCCTCTTTACAGACGCGCTGCTTCCTCTGCTACGCACGCTCGACCCCGCAGCCCTCTCGGTGTTGACGCGAGGCGCCGTTTCGGAGCTCTCACATCTCTTTCCGTTGCTCGCCACCGGCGAGGCGCCGATTCGAGGTGCGAGCGATCAGGGGAGCGAGGTCAAGACACGTCTGCTCTGGAACTTCGCCCAGCTCCTGTCGCGGCTCGCGCAGAAGCGTCCGCTGTTGCTCATCCTCGAGAATCTGCACTGGGCGGATGAGTCCTCGCTCGAGATGCTGCACTTCACCGCTCGCCAGCTCGGCACGTCGCGCGTGCTGGTCGTCGGAACGTACAACTTGTCAGCCCCGGAGCGATCAGCGTCGCTCATCTCGCTTCGGCAGTCGCTGGTAGGTCTTGGAGCCGCCCGCGAGCATCACCTCGGCCCGCTCTCGCGCGCGGCCACCGACGAGCTCGTGCACGCGGTCTTCGGCGTGGCGGATGCAGTCGCACGCGAATTCGCCGCGTTGCTCTACGGGTGGACGCGCGGCAACCCCTTCTTCGTCGAAGAGACGCTCAAGGCGCTCGTAGGATCCGGCCGTCTCTACGAGCGCGATGGAAGCTGGCATGGATGGGAAATCGCCGACCTCGATCTCCCACGAACGATACGCGAAGCGGTCGTGACGCGGCTCGAGCGGCTCTCCGCGAACGCACAACGCGTCGCCGCGATGGCGGCGGTGATCGGGACGCGCGCCCCCTACGACGCGCTCGACGCGGTGGTCGGAATGCCACGCGCGGGCCTCGTCGAGGCAATCGATGAGCTTCGTGCGCAGCACATCCTCGATGAGCGGCGGGAGAACGATCAGATCGTCTACGACTTCTCCCACCCCATTCTCCGCGACGTGATCTACCAGGAGATGGGGCTCGCCCGCGCGCGCCTGCTGCACGCGACCGTCGCCGACGCGCTCGAGCGTCATTACGGCAGCGCCGGCGACGAGCACGCCGATGAGCTCGCCTACCATTTCGCCCGCGCCGATGCGCGCGACGTCGCGCCCAAGGCGACGCGCTATCTCTCTCTTGCCGGTCGCAAGGCGCTGGCGAAGCACGCCAATCGTGAGGCGGCCAGCTACCTCACCGCTGCGCTCGAGCTCACGCGAAATGGCGCTGTCGACGGCGCGGCGGAGATGGCGATTATCGAGGGTCTCGCGCGCGCGCGACAGCGTCTCGGAGAGTACGACGCGGCGGTGGCGCTTTGGGAGCGGGCGCGTGATCACGCGCAACGCTCGAACGACCTCGCGCGCCTGGCGGACATCGAGCGCCGCCTCGGGCTCGCCTCCTTCTGGCGCGGACGCCACGACGAGGCGCTCGAGCGCTATGACGCCGCGCTGAACGCCGCGACGTCGGCGGGAGCCGAGAGTGTGACGGCGCGGGTACGTCTCGCCAAGGGAATGTGCCTCCAGGAGCTGGGGCGCGCCGCGGATGCCGAGCGCGAGATGGCGGAAGCGATTGCAATCGCCGAGCGGTTAGGCGACGCGTCGCTGCTCGCGCGCGCGCATCGCACGCAGCTCCTCTTTTATCTCTGGACGGGTCGTACCGAGCTCGCGTACAAGCATGCCGAGAGCGCGCGTGAGCTGGCTGCCGCGTCGGGACAACGCGTCCTGGAATGGCTCGCGCAGTGGGCGCTGGCGACTCTCGAAGGCCTCACCGGAGCGTCGGAGGCGTGCGCGCGCCATCTCGCGGAAGCGGAACGGCTTGCCGAGGAGCTCGACTCCCCAGTGTTCCGCGCGTGGACGGCGGAGATCGCCATCGAGCTCGCGTCGGCGACGGGGGAATGGGAGACGGGCCTCGCGCTCGCGGAGCGCACCATCGCCCTTGGACGTAGTGTCGGCCTTCGTGCGCCCTTCCCGCGCCTCCTGGTGTGGAGCGCGATCATGCACCTCGGTCGCGGCGAGATGGAGCGGGCGAAGGCATATATCGACGAGGCATGGGAGCTGTCGGGCGCATCACGCGGCGCGGAGCGTCCGAGCGACGTCCACTCGGTCGTGCCGGCCCACATCGGCCTCGCGGCGTACCATCTCTTCACCGGCAATTTCGGCGAGGCGATCCGCGTTGGCGAGGCAGGGCTCGCCGTCGCCGATAAGGCGGGCGCGGTGGTGTGGGCGGTGCATCGACTGTTGCCCATTCTCGCCGAGTCCGCCCTCGAGGCGCGTGATCTGCGGCGCGCGGAGAAGATCGGTCAGCGGCTGCGGCGTGATTCTGAACGACTCGGTCAACGCGCGGGTCTGGCGTGGGCCGACGCGTGCGAGGCACTGGTCGCAATGCTGCGCGGCGAAACGGATCGCGCCATCGTGCTTCTCGGGAACGCGGCGGCCGCGCTCGAGGCGGTGCCGGTGGTCGCCGATGCCGCGCGGGTGCGACGGCAGCTGGCGCGCGTGCTGGCCGAGTCGGGCGATCGCGAGGGGGCCACGCGCGAGCTCCGACGCGTGCACGATGTGTTCGTTAGGCTTGGCGCCGACCGCGAGCTCGCGCTGGCGCGCCAGCAGCTCCGCGATCTCGGTGCGCGGCCTCCGGCACGCGCGGCGCTGGCCGGGACCGAGGGACTCACCGCGCGCGAGCTCGAAATCGTGCGCCTGGTCACCGCTCGCAAGTCGAACAAGGAGATCGGACGAGCGCTCAACATCTCACCGCGCACGGTGAGCACGCATTTGACCAACGTGTTTACGAAGCTTGGCGTGGGTTCCCGCGGTGAGTTGGCAGATTTTGTGCGAGAGAGAGAGCTGTTTACTGGTTGAGCGCGCCTAGCGCGGCCAAAACCGGACCTCTCTCCAGGAGGAGCGTACGCAGGACTCTTTCTCCGACGCTCCCGTCATCGCAACGCCGGCAACGCGGCTGAGTGTGCGTGCGGCGGCTCTCGGGCTCGTGGTGACGGCGGTCACACTCGCCGCCTGGTTGCGCATGCGCGGCATGGAGCTCCCCGCGACCTCGGCGGGGCTCATCGCGATTCTCGCGCTCGCGTCCGCGCTCGGTGGCCTCCGCGTGGGGTTGCTTGGCGGGCTGGTGGTGGGCGCGTGGGTCGTGCTCGCGCGCAGCGTTCCCGGCTCGGTGCTTCAGTATGCCGCCAACGATCGCCTAACGGTCGTCGCTGAGCTCGGGGCATTGCTGGTGGCGATGATGGCGGGGGCCGTGACGCATCGTCGAGCCGCGTGGCTGCGCCGCGAGTGGTGGGACGCCAGCGATCGTGCCGACGCGGCGACTGCGCGCATCCGCGCCCTCCGAGCCGTCACCGATCCGGCGCTCGCGACGCTCTCCTTCGACGCACTGCTGCGCGAGCTCCTCTCGCGCATTCGCAAGCACCTGGCAGCGGACTACGCGACGGTGCTCGAAATTGCGGAGGACGGGCAAGACGCTCGTGGCATGTGCCTCCAATGGCCTCGAGGAGGAGGTAACGAAGCACGTGCGGATGTCGGTGGGCGAGGGACTCTCGGGCCAGGTTGCGCTCAGCCGCGAGGCCGCCGCGGTCGATGATGTCGCGGCGATGCCTGGCGTGCGTCAAGCACTCCGACGGTTCAGCTCGTTGGCGGCGGCACCCTTGCTCGTCGAAGGGCGTGTGTTAGGCGTTCTCGAGATCGGCACGGACGCGTCTCGGCACTTCACCGAGGATGACATTCGTCTCCTACAGCTCGTCGCCGACCGTGTGGCGACGGCGATCGCCCAGGCCCGGCTGCTGGATGCCGAGCGCGGCGCGCGGACGGCCGCGGTCGATGCGCAGCACCGCTATCGCGATCTGGTCGAAGGCATTGATGCCATCGTCTGGGAAGCCGACGCACGCACCCAGGATTTCACGTTCGTGAATCGCCGAGCCGAATCGATGCTGGGATGGCCCGCCGACGTCTGGCTCGAGCCCGGGGCGTACGTCGAGCGGATCGTGCACCCCGACGATCGGGAGCACGTGCGCGAGCACCTCGCCGACGTCGCCGAATCGTGCGATCACAGTGAGAGCGAGTATCGCCTGCTGAGCGCGGATGGTCGCGTGACGTGGATGCGCGAGATGGTCTATGGAGCGCGCGACGAACACGGTCATCCGTGTCAGCTGCGGGGAGTGCTCATCGACATTGGGATGCGCAAGCGAGCGGAACGCCGGCTCGCGGCCCAGTTCGTCGTCACGCAGACGCTCGCCGAATCGAGCGGCATGTCCGAAGCGGCGCCGCGCATATTGCGCGGCATCTGCGATAGTCTTGGCTGGGACGTGGGGCTCCACTGGGCGCTCGATGCGCAGCGACAGGTCCTGCGGTGCGCGGACATTCATTTCGACCACGAGCACGACGAAGCGTTCGCGGAGGCGAATCGCGCCATCGCGTTCGAGTGCGGGGTCGGCATTCCCGGGCAAACCTGGGCCGCGGCCGCGCCGCTCTGGATTCCCGACATCGCGCGCGAGACGGGATTCACCCGCGCCGCGCTATTCGCGGACCGTGACCTGCATGCCGCGCTGTCGTTCCCGCTCATCGATGCCGGACGCGTCGTGGGCGTGATGGAATTCTTCAGTACCGAGATCCGGTACCCGGACGACGAGCTGCTGCAAATGGCGCAGAGCATCGGCAGTCAGGCCGGTCAGTTCCTCGAGCGCCGCCGGGCGGAGCTCGCGGTGCGCGAGAGCGAGGCGCGCACGCGCGCCGTCATTGACAGTGCGATCGACTGCGTCATCTCTTTCGACGCGTCGGGACGCATTACCGACTGGAACCCGGCCGCCGAGCGAACCTTTGGGTGGCCGCCGTCGCAGGCCGTGGGAAGGGAAATGGGGGAGCTGATCCTTCCGCCGTCGCCTCGGGAGGTCTTCCGCGCGGCGCTGCACGCGCACCTCGAGACCGGCGAAACCCGATTCCTTGGCCGACGCATCGAGCTTCGTGGCCTCCGATCGGACGGAACCGAGTTTCCCGTCGAGCTGACGATTACGCGCGTGCCCGCCGCGGGAGCGCCCTGCTTCACCGGATACTGGCGCGACATCTCCGACCGCAAGCGCGCCGAGGAGATGCAGCGGTTTCTCATGGAGGCGAGCCGCGTGCTGGCCTCGACGCTCGATGGCGACCAGGCGCTCACGGAGCTTACGCGGCTGGTGGTACCGACGCTGGCCGACTGGTGTGTCGTCGACGTCATCGACGAATCCAATCCGGACACATTGCACCGCGTGGCGGTGGCGCACGCCGACCGCGCCAAGGCGGAGCGCGTCAGGCAGCTCAGCACTCGCAATCCGATATCGCTCGACGCGCCGTCGGGGCCTGGACACGTGGCACGCACCGGGGACGCGGAGCTCGTCCCGGTCGTATCACCGCAGAGGCACGATCTCGAAGCGCCCGATGATCACCGCGCGAGCACCATGGAGGGAATCACACCGGTTTCGTACGTCTCCGTTCCCATCGAAGGACGCGATCGCATGCTCGGCGTCCTCACTCTCGTCAGCGCCGAGTCGAGACGGCGGTACGGCGATGAGGAGCTCGCGCTCGCTCAGGAGATTGCGCGGCGCGCGGCGATGGCGGTGGACAACGCCCGTCTGTACGAGACGGCGCTCATTGCCAGCCGTGCCAAGAGCGACTTCCTCGCCGTCATGTCGCACGAGCTGCGCACGCCGTTGAACGCGATCATCGGATACGCCGAGCTGCTGCTCATGGGCGTGCCGACGGCCATTCCGTCGCAGACGAATGGTCACGTGCAGCGGATCCGGACCGCGTCTCGCCACTTGCTCGAGATCGTCGAGGAGATTCTCACCTTCTCCCGAATGGAAGCGGGTCGCGAGGCGGTCGTCCGGGCTCCGGCGGATGCGGTCGCGCTCGTCCGCGATACCATCGTGCTCATCGAGCCCATGGCGCGGGAGAAGGGGCTCGACTTCGTCACGCGCGTGCCGAACCATGCGATTGCGATGGAAACCGACGCCGGCAAAGTGCGCCAGATTCTCCTCAATTTGCTCTCGAACGCGGTGAAGTTCACCGAGCGCGGACACGTCGACGCTGACGCTCGCGGAGCGCGACGGCGGCATTGTCGTGGTCGTCGAGGACACCGGCATCGGCATCTCGAAGGAGAACGCCGACAAGGTGTTCGAGGCATTCTGGCAAGTGCAGCAGTCGGCGACTCGTCAGGTTGGGGGTACCGGCCTCGGACTCAGCGTCGCTCGCCGGCTCGCGCGGTTACTCGGGGGCGACCTCGCTCTGGAGAGTACGCCCGGCGAAGGCACCCGGTTCACGGTGACGTTACCGCTCCGGGCGCCGGTGACCGAGAGCGCTCGCCACCCACGGGAAGAAGCGCGTATGAACGACCGCGAGGCGCGGCGGGCGAGCTAGCCGTTTGGGCCCCAAGGGCCTGTCACAGCCTGGCCACCAGTTCCATCGTCCGGCGAGCTGCAAGAGCGCCGGTCCAATCGCCATGCGAACGACGGTCGCATCGATGAGCACCGCGACGGCGAGCGCAAAGCCGAGCATTTGTATGAGCAGCACGTCGCCGAGCGTGAAGGCGCCAAACACGACGATCATGATGGCGGCCGCGCTGGTGATGACGCCACCGGTGCGCGACACGCCTTCGACGATGGCGTCGGTATCGCTCGCGCCGGAGCGTCGGGCCTCCATGATGCGCGAGACGAGAAAGAGCTCGTAGTCCATGCTGAGACCGAAGACGATGCAGAAGACGAGCACCGGGATCATCGGGAACGTACCGCCCGGCGGAGAATCATGGCCGAGGAGCTGAATGCCCACGCCATCGCCGAACACCAGCACCATTGCGCCGAATGCCGCGCCTACCGACAGGAGATTGAGCAGCACGGCCTTGAGCGGGATCAGAATCGAGCGCAGGGCGACGCTCGAGCACGATCAGGGTCGCGACGATCACGACCGCCGCCAGCATGGAGAAGCGGCCCGTGAGCGCGGCACGATAATCGGCGTTGAAGGCGGGAATGCCTCCCACGAGCATTCGGGCACCCTTCACTCCGCTGAGCTCGGCCGCGCCCGACTCGCGCAGCCGCAGGACGAGGTCGACGAGTGCGTTAGGCGACGCGGCGTTCGCGGGGACGACCTCGAGGACCGTCGAGCTGCCGTCGCGCGAGACGAAGGTGGCTTTCACCTCCGTGGGCAGCAGCGACTCCAGCATGGACCCCGGAAGCGCGCCGGGCGCGATGATGGGAAGCGCGCGCACGCGCGCAACCTCCGGCTCGCGCAGAAGGGCCGCCGTCATTCGCGACATCGCTCGCCAGCCGGCGTGGTCGAGCACCGTCACGCCTGTTGGCAGCTCGAGCACGATGCGAATGCTCTGCACCACGTTGCCACGCTCCATCGCCTGGAGATCGCGAACGGCGCGAGCGGACTCCATATCGCGCGGGAGCCAGTCCCCGCGAGGTAGATGCGTGTCGAGTCGCGTCGCCTGCCATGCCAGCGCGCAGATGGGAAGTGCGCCGGCAGCGAGAACGGCACGCGGCCGTGTGACCGCGAAGCGCGCCCAACCCGCCCATCGCGCCTCGCCGCGTGACGCGCGGACTCGCGTCACCCGCCCGAGCTCCAGCCGCGATCCCCAGATCGCGAGGGCGGCCGGAACGAGCGTTACGGCGACCAGCGCCGATATCGATGTGACGAGCAGCGCCGCCGACGGCGATCGCGCGAATCTCATCCAGGGGGACCAGAAGCAACGCGGCAAAACCGATCGCGACCGTTCCTGCCGACAGCACCACCGTGGGCCCGGCCCGTGTGCCACAGACCACGGCCGCATGATGAACGGAGGAACCACCGGCCCGCGCCGCACGAAAGCGGCTGACCATGAGCAGGGCGTAGTCGATGCCGAGCCCGATGCCAAGCATCGACACCACGTTCTGGAGTACGATCGACAGCGGCCACCATGCCGACGCGACCGCAGCGAGGCCTAACGTGACTCCCACCGCGACCGCTGCCGCGAACAGGGGCACCATTGCCGCCGCCAGCGCACCAAAGGCAAGGAGCAGCACCGCCAGCGTCAGCGGAAGGGCACGCCGCTCAGCGCCTTCTGCCGCTGCGGCACTCGCGGCGCGCAGGTCGGCGTTGAGGGCGATTTCCCCGGTCCATCGGACGGTCGCCTCGGGATGTGAGCGTCGGATCTCGCGCTCCAGCTGGTTGGACGCCGTGCGCAGCCCCGGCAGCATTCGCTCGGCGCGCGCGTTCCCCCGGTCCAATCCGACGACGAGAAACGTCCCGCTTCCCGCCGCGCCGACGAACAACGAATCGGCGTCATCGAGATACGAAAAGGTACGTGTCACGTGCGGATGATCGTTGAGCGTGCGCACAGCGCTTTCCAACAGAACGCGACCGTCGGGCGTGTCGGGCCCCGGAACGCCGGCAACCACGAGCACGACCCAGCGCGCGAAAGGCGACCCGAATCGCGAGGCGAGAGCCTCCTCGACCGCCGCAGACTCACTTCCCGCTACCCGCGCAGCAACGGTTAGGCGGTCTTCGATCGTCCGGGCGAAAGGAAGGAGCGCTCCGACGGCGAGCAACCAGGCGGCCACCACGAGCCAACGCCGGTGCACGACCCCGGCCGCGAGACGCTCAAACCCAGCCATCTTTCCACAGTGAACAGCCGCGGCAGGCCGGTAGGGTGTCGTATTCGCGGCGATATACGGCAGCACGAATCTCGCGCATTCGCTCCCCATTCCAGATCTCGGCGATCGTCTGGTCGCGGACGTTGCCGAGTATCTCCTTTCTCGCCCAATCGTGCGTGCAGAGGAGCACGCTGCCGTCGTGAAGGATGTCCGTCGTCGCGAATGGGGCGGGGCAGTGGCCGAGCCAGGCGCGCGCCGCCCGGCGTCCGATGCGGTGGAGCGGCGGTACCTGCTCGCGCGTGAGCCGGAGCTTGTCGTCGAACTCGGGAAGTGCGCCGACGCGATTGTTCGCGGTGTACACGAAGACGGGAATCCCTCGTGCCCGCCACCGCGCCGCGAACATGCGGACCTCGTGCGCGTTGTCGCGGAGCTTCACCAGGCGCACGAACACGCTGGTATGCGGAAGCTGCGCATCGATCACACGCTCGACGCCGGCGATGACCTCGTCGAAGTCGAGCCCGATGCGGATGCGCTCATATGTCTGCCTGCTGACGGCGTCCAGACTGATGTCGAGGACGTCGAGCTCGACGTCGCGAATGCGTTCGATCGCTTCGGCGGTAAGAAACGCGCCGTTCGTGACGAGCTCCACCTCCACGCGGCCGTGCGTGATCTGCTTGAAGCGCGCAATGCGGTCGAAGAGCTTTCTGTCGAGGAAGGGCTCGTTCTGGAGCATTGGCACGAACGTGTGCACCTCCGGCCGCTCCGCGATCTCGGCGATGATCTTCTCGAAGAGCGCGTCCTCCATCCGTCCCGCGCGGGAACTCCTTCTTGTACAGCGGATAGGGACACATGATGCACGACGCGTTGCAGGCGTTGATCGTCTGGAGCTGGATCAGGGCGGGAAACGGCTGCGCCGCCATGTCGTGCTTTGGCGAGTAGCGGCGGTTCGCCGCACGCAACGCTCGATAGAAGCGCATTCTGATAGCCCAGTCTGGTCATCTTCGCGGTCATGTGCGCCTCAGACGAGTGCGGTTTCGAAATGCAGTGGGCGGTCATCGAGCGCCGGACCCTCCCACGCACCGCGCGGCATGGTGGCGTACGCGTGAATGGCGGTCGGCGTGGCGAGCAATCCGCGAAGGGCAGCGACGATCGGCTCGCGCGCATCGAGGGCGACGTTCATGAAGACGCGATCAGAGCCGCGCAGACGGTCGTAGGCACCGAGGACGAGGGTGCGCAGCACGTCCGCGCGGTCCACCGGAACACAGAGGTGAACGGCGTTGGCGTAGTGGAGCGGCGCGCCGATCTCCGGCGGGGCGGCTGCGCCGACGAGGGGCGCTACGACGTCACGAGACCGCGAAGAATCGACAGCGTCGGGCGAGTAGCGCAGCACGCGAAGGGTCTTGAGCGCGCGCTGATCCCATAGCCGACGAAGCCCAGCAGCTTTCCGCGCAGGTCGCGCGCGAGAAGGTAGTCGTCGATCTCGAGCCCGGGCGCGGCGGCAATCCAACGGGCGAGCGCGTCGGCGTCCAGAACATGCGAGAACTGACGCGTCGGGGCGATCGCCGCCCATAGATCCGCCATTTCCTCCAGATCGCGCGTCGTCGCGCGCTGCACTCGGAGATCGGGAGCGCCATCGACAACCCGCCGCCACAGCAGCGGAATCGCAAACGAGTGCAGCGTGGCAAAGCGATGAAGTCGCGGAAGTCCGCGAGGGCCAGCGGCGCGCCGCTCCATTGCCGCGTTTCCGGCGAGGACGGTCAAGACAACGGGCGTGAGATCTCCACCCGCTTCGCGCGCCGTCTCGGCGACGAATCGCTCGAGCGCGTCCGCGGTGCGCGTGTCGCGAAAGTCAGGGTGTACCTTGAGGTCGCCGGCGTAGACCATTGTTTCTGGCGCGACCGTGTACCCACACGCGCCGTTCGGCGGTTGCGACGCACGCCACGGGATCTCCGAGTGGACCGTCGACGACCGCGACCTTCCACCGATCGCCCTCGAGACGATTCAGCGCGAAGAAGTCGGGCGCACGATCGATGCGGAGCGACAGGTCGCCCTCCATGGGGCACGACGCCGCGAGCTCGATGAGCGCCGCGTTGTCGCTCTCGGTCGCGAGCCTCACGAGCCGTGTCGCGGGCACGACGGCGGTCGCGCTCACGCCGCGCTCCACACATTGCACACGACGGCGCGATGCTGCACCAGGCTACGGTCCCGGCGTATCAAGCGCTCGCCATAGCCTGGCCGCTCGACGATGACCTTGCGCCACCGCTCTGGAACCTCGGTCCACCCAACGAAATTCCTGAAGACGACGCGCGCTCCGGGGCGGGCGGTGCGAGCCACTTCGCTGAAGAGCGCGTCGAGTCCGCTTTCGATCGAGCCACTCGCCAATGTTGGAGAGGGCGAAACCATTGATCGACCGCGGCGGGCAGGAGCGGAGGTACTCGGTCATGCGATCCGTCGACGAGGCGACAGCGTCCGTGCGCCGTCGGCGCCCCGCGCCACACCTCGCGGCTGTGAGATAGGGTGGCACACCCAAGGGCTCGTGCATGGGGTACCGGCCCGTGAGCATCTCGTGGAGAAAGTAGTTGTCGCGTGCGGGAATCTCAGTGAGCGTTCGCTCGGCGAGGCGCCGAAAGTGTCGCGCAAAGCTCGGGTTCTCGACGTGATCGAAGAACGAAGGGTGATAGGCGCGCGAGAACGTCCAGCGATTGAGGAGCACCGCGAACAGTGCGCGCCACCGCCATCCAGCCCATGAGTGCGCGAAGATGTCCCGTTGTGCCTCAACGCTGTCAGCGTTGAGCAACGCCGCCACGCCATCGGAGCGAACGACGGCCCGTGCCACGACGGATGCAACGAGCGAGATGAACCGTTCGCTTTTGCCCGCTCGCAAGGCGCCACGCTCGATCGCATCGCGGTTGGCGTCCCAGTACGCGCGGGCGTGGTTGGTGAGCAGGGGGGAGAGGACGCCGTACAATCGACGCCGGCGCACAGGCCGGCCATGGGCTGAGCCGCCGAGGAATGCGATCGCGTCCAGGCGTGCGAGCGCACGGATGGCCGCGCATTTGAGCTCGACGAGATGGTTTTGGGCGCGTGACAGGTCCACGCCGACGACGTGACGGGCACCAGCGGCGAGCAACGACAGCGCGGTACACCCGGCGGAGCTCACGACCACGATCGTACCGCCCAAAGCGGGCGCGAGCGCCTGCATCTCGATGCAGGGATCCTCGCGGACCTGGGCGAACATGAGAGGGCCATCGCTCGCATCCGCGAGCGTACTCGCTCGAGCGGGCGCGCGACGTCGGGCTCCGCGCGCGAGACGGCGACTGCCATGGTCGCGGTGGTCATGCCGCGCGTGCGAAGCCGTACTCGTCGCACAGCTCCGCGTAGATGGTCTCGTCTGCTTCGGCGAACTCCCGCATGGTGCGCACGACGAGCTCGCGCCCACGAACCTTCTCCTGCTCCTCGAGCCAGGTCTTCACCCAGGAGAGGTGCTCGCGCTCCTCATCGAGCAGGCGTCTGAGGCGTCGCGCAAATCGCCGGGATGCGTCCCCGGACGCCTGAAGTGCAGCGTGAAGTGCCGGAAGACGCGCCGCTCGAAGACCTGGGTGAGGGCCAGCACGTGAAAGAGCGATACAGGGGCGCGAAGCGCGCGCGCGTACCGAGCTTGATAGGTGTCGCGCACCGGGCGCGGATTCGCCGCCCAGCGCGATCATCGTCTCCGTCCAGCATTGCGCATGCACGACCTCCTCCGCCGCGTGACGGGTAAGGGCGAGCACGAGTTGCGGGTCGCGCACGCGCCGCGCGATCTGGCCGAGGATGAGGCCCCCGTGCAGCTCCGAGGCGCGATAGAAGTTGAGGAGGTCCAGCTCGCGGGTGGTGTCGAGCATGTGTCGGCTCCCGGTTACAACGTGGTCTTGAGATGATCGACGAGACGACGCCCGCAGAGACGCTCGATGCGCTCGGCGAACGTGCGGATGGCGATGGGATCGCCGGGCATGGCGACGGGGACCTCGCCCACCGCCTCCTCGCCGTAGTGATGGAAGCAGACCGCCGCGGTCGAGGACGCGATCCGTGAGCGCCGGTTCCCGTGCGATTCGCTTTGCGATCAGGTCGGAGGCGCTCTGTGCGTGTCGCACTTCGTCGGCGGCGATGAAGCGCAGCAAATCGGCGAGCACCGGCTCCTCCGCGCGCTCGGCTCAGCCGGCGAAAGAAGTACGCGGCGAGATGCTCGCTGAGCATGAACTCGACGAGGTGCTCGATGACCTCGCTCGGTGCGAAATCACGATCAACGCAGCGCGGCGCAGATCGACCAGCTCCTCGTCGGTGATCGCGGGCTCGAACCGGACGATGTCGAGGTACATCCGAAGGGCATGGAAGTGCTTGAACCCCTCGTACATTTCGAGTCCCAACCGCGGCGCACCCGTCGACGTCGTCCCACAGCACGCGGAGAAATCGCGCGAGATTGACCGGGTGGAACGACTCGATGAGGGCCGCGTCGCGCAGCGCAACCAGAATGTCGGGTTGAGCGAGCGCGCGGTCGCGATCGACGGCATGCCAGGCGATGTCCCGGTCGATGGACCACGCGCCGCGCTCGGCGGCGGACGCGAAGCGCGCGTAGAGGTGCGGGCGAATGAGCGCGGACGTGCTCATGATTCGGCCTCCGCGTACGTCGCATCGACGTACCGGCCAGGCAGCGCGATCCACGCCGTGGGCAACGAGAAACGCGAGGAGCCACCGCTCCAGTCCGAACGCGACACACCCGCTCGAGGCCGCCTCACCCGTCGACGAGCGTGATGCCGAAGGCCTCGCCAAAGAACTGCTCGTGATTGTTGAACGACGCGGCCGCGGTGCTTCGCTCATCGCCAATGGGAAGCGCGAGCTCATGCTTCAGCGCCTTCACGCGCTGGACGATTGCCTTCCCACGCGCGGTGGGCGCGAAGAACGGATCGGTTGCGACGAGAAATCCGGCGTCGAGATCGAGGCGCGACGCCAGCGCGCCGGCGCGACGCATCGCACGCTGCCGAAACGTCCTCCACTCTTCGGACGAGACTCCCACGCACACGATCTCGCGCATTGTGAACGCCCATTGGCGCTCGAGTGCAGCCAGTCTCGACCCCTCATGACGCCAGCAGGTGCCGGCGAGTGTCACGAGCTCCGTCGTCGTCAGGCGCCGCCCGGCGAGCCGCTCGAAGACGTGATAGCAGAGCGCCGGGGGCAGGGCCACGTCGGTGCAGCGCGCCGCGCTCCGCGCCGCCGAGCATCGGCTCGATCGTCGGTCGCAATACGCTCCAGCGCGCGACTCGTCGTCAGGCAGATGCGACGCCGCGGTGAGCCAGAACGGGAACGACGCGAAATACTCGGCGTGCTCCAGCGTGCGCATCGCGAGCGCCGGCGGCGCCGCCCAGTCTTCGGACGTCTCCCGTTGCGCGAGCGAGGCATGATTTCGTGCTCGAGCGAGCGCAGCAACGCCAGCGCGTCGCCCTCGCAGGCCGACGATCCCCGGGGGCGACATCCCAGAGCTCGCCGCGAGCCCGGAGCGCGGACACGACGCCTTCAGCCGTTCGCATGCGCTTCCTCCCCGACGAACGTCTGCGCGATGCGCGCGACGGTGCCGAAGTTGTCCATGCGAATGCTCTCGTCGGGCACGATCCGCCCGGTGTTCACTTCCGTCCAGGCGATGAGCTCGAGAATGCCGAGCGAGTCGATCACCCCGCGCGCGAAGAGTGGCGTGTCGGCAGTGATGACGAAGCCCTTGGACGCGAACCGAGTGTTCAGCCACGCGACCATGGCACCCTGCGAACCGAGCTCCGCGCGCTCACGCAGCCTCCGGGAGCGCGGCGCTCCAGTTCGAGAGCGAGAAGCCATTCGAGCATGCGCTCCCAATACGCGCTCACCGGCGGCGCAGTCTCGCCGAGCAGCTCGCGCGAGAGCGACGTGTCGAACCGCTTCGGCGAGCGCGAGCTGCGGCACGAAGTGCGACAGCGACCGCGTGATGCGCTTGAGCCGCGCGTCACCCACGAGGTCCACGGACCGCTCGAACAGCTGGTATGTGCCAAGATTCGGACAGGGCGGGCGGGCCACGCTCGGCGCCGCCAGCTCGTATCGCCGCGACCAGACCGCGTACGTGCGATCGAGCAGCGCGCCGAGGGGAAGCGCGCCGTCGCCGGCACAGAGATGTACCGTGCGGCCCGACGCAGTCGCGGCGAGCGACAGACGCGCGATGGCATCCGCCACCCAGTCGGCGGGGATGACGTCGACCGGCGTGTCCTCCGAACCCGGCATCATCGACGCCAGCCCGGCGTGATAGAGACGCAGCGCGCGGTGCACGGCATTCACCTGCGTCACCGCGCCGCGCGACATCGTCGCAGACGACCGTGCTCGGCCGCGCGATCGCGTACTCGAGGCCGCTTTCGCGCACGATCACGCTCCGCCTCGTGCTTCGACTGCTCGTACGCGTTCACCCAGCCTTCACCGGCAGCGTCCGCGCCTTCGCGGGATGAACCCGGTGCGCCGGCCCAACGGCGAACGCCGTACTCACGTGAACGAGCCGTGCATCGGAGAATGAATAGGCGAGCTCGATGACGTTGCGGGTGCCTTCGACGTTCACGCGGCGCGAGTCAGCCAGCGATCGCGAGAAGACGATGTCACCGGCACTGTGGACGAGCAGGAATGGCGCGCCGAGACAGCGCGTCATTGTCCGCAGGTCCAGCCCGAGGGCGGGAAGCGTGATGTCGGCGCGCACGGCCGTCACTCGAGCGGCGCCTGCGCCGAGGTGCGTCGCCGTCGCCTGCCACCGTGCCGGATCGCGGACCAGAACGACGATTGGGCGCATTGGTGCGGCGCAGAAGCGAGGCGACCACGCGGCGGCCGATGAGGCCCGGTGGCGCCCGTAACCAGAATCGAGCGAGGGATGCTCACGTCAGGCCTCCACCGCGAGAGCGGTCCAGTGCGCGCCGTAGCCGTACGAGAAGAGCAGCAACCGGTCGCCGGGGGTGATCGCGCCGCAGGCCAGCGCATCGTGCAGATTGATGAAGTTGTCGCCGGCGAGCGTGTGTCCGTCGCGCGCGATGTTGTCTGCCCACAGGCGCGCGCGAGGGAAGCGCCGACGAGTCCCATCAGGATCTCCCAACTGCGCCGGCTGACGTTATGCGGAATTACCCAGTCGACGTCGGCAAGCGTCCATCCCGCATCGCGCACCGTTTCGGCGATGACGTGGCGTGCGGTCGGGAAGTACGACGCGACGATCTCGTCGCGCATGGCGTCGGCATCCCAGTAGTAGCCCTTGGTGACGGTGCGCGCGGCGACGATGCGGTTGCGTGGCGACTTTCGCGCTCGACGAGCACCGCGCAGCCGGCGTCGGCGGTGCAGTTGAAGAGCGCCTCACGACCGGCGAGTGGCGGGTACATGTCGGCGGAGACGCAGAGCGCGCGCTCGATTCCTTCGGCGATGCAAAGGGCGCGAGCGACGCGCACGGCGCCGAAGAGCGTGGTGCACGCGAGCTGGTCGACCGCGAGCACCGCCGCGCGCTCGAGACCGAGGTCGTACTGAAGTCGCGTGGAGGGATAGCGGAAGCGTGCGGTCGGAGACGACGTCGCCGGCCGCGCCGGCGAGTGTTCGTGCCGGCGGAGAACGCGAGCCCGCCCGGGCGCGCCGCCGTACACCAGCAGCCCGATGCTGTCGCGGTCGATGCCGTATTCTTCGATGAGACGGCTGCTCGCGGCGCAGGGCGAGGGAGTACGACGACTCCTCGCATGCAACGCGCACCTGCTCGAAGCCGAGCGACTCGAGCGTATCCGCGGTCGACTCGAGCAGACCGGCCGCCGCCAGCTCGCGGACAGACCGCGTTCCAGCGGGGAACTCGTACCGGATCGCACCGATCGACGTCATGGCCCACTCCAGGTCCGCATGGGAGCAATGTGCGACCTGGTCAATCCGGCGCACCCATCCGCCGACCTACGTAGTCGGGCTTCGGGGATGACGTAGGAACCAAGAGGTAGACCAGGGGTGTCGATCGCGCGTCGGCACCCTGGTCTACCTTCCTTGCCCACCCCCACCCGAACATTCCGTGAAGGTCAGTCCCGTCACGCTGTCGGGCCGTCATGTTCGGCTCGAGCCGCTCACGCTCGCGCACACGGAGGCGATGTTCGCGGCAGCCGCCGATCAGGAGCTGTGGCGGTGGACGCTGACGCAGATCGCGTCGTTGGAGGACATGCGAGTCTACGTCGACGCGGCGCTCGAGGCGCAGCGCGCCGGCACCGCGCTGCCGTTCGCGACGCTGGATGCCTCGACCGGAGAGATCATTGGCAGCACGCGGTTCGGCAACATCGATATGTCGAACCGCCGTGTGGAAATCGGGTGGACCTGGCTACGCCGCGACCGTCAGCGCACGGCGTGCAACACCGAGGCGAAGTATCTGATGCTCCGCCACGCGTTCGACGTGCTCGGCTGCATCCGCGTCGAGCTCAAGACGGATGCACTCAATCAGCAGTCGCGCGCGGCGATTCTCAGGATCGGGGCGGTGGAGGAGGGAATCCTGCGCGCACACCTGATCACGGCGTCGGGACGAATTCGCGACTCCGCCATGTACAGCATTCTGGATCGCGAGTGGCCGGTGGTACGGGAAAGGCTGGAGAGAAGCAGGTTGTCGAGGTGCGTCGAGGATGATCGAGGAGTCAAGGCTGCTGTCTGACCTTGATCACCTCGACCCCTCGACGCACCTCGATCACCTCAGCCTCGTCGTCCTCCACGGCTGCGCGTCCATCGAGTGCCTGAACTGCTCTCGCAGCACGGGGTGTTTCCGCAGCAAGATAGATCCCCATTGCCGCGGCCGCGATCAGGTTCCCAACCATCACCTGCCACCAGGCCAGCTCGCCGAGCGGGCTCACCTGTGACAGCACCGCGACGAAGGCGTAGAACCCCACCTCGAACGCGACGAACAGGATCACGAACCCGAGCAGCACCGACGGCTCGTCACCGGCGAGACGCACCATCGCCGCCGCGACGATTCCGAGCGTGATGAACGCGGCGTAGTGAAAGAGGGTGTACGCGAGCACGTGGATGATCGGGCTCTCGCTGTCGGGCACTGCCCCGAGCACGCTGAACACCGCTCGTCCAAGCGTCGTCGGTGTGAACAGCGTCTGGCCGGCGACCAGATCGACGATGAAGAACCACACGGCGATCGCGGTGGCACCGAGGACACCCGCGATCACACCTTCGCGAAATACCGGGTGTGGTGCGTGGCGCGCTTCGCGCCAGATCCTGCGCAAGGCATCGGGTTGGCGAAGCGCCGCGAGGATGAGGAGCAGGATGAAGAGCGCAGCCGGGACGAGAATGCCTGGCTCTCCGCTGACCCGCTGCGTGATCGCCGCCGGAACCATCAGCAAGGCGAGCAGCGTTGCGGAAACGGCGGACGTCGCCGGAATGAGAAGCCCGATTGCCCCGATGACCTCGACGATCGCGACGACGATGCGGATCCACTCGGGGAATCCGCGCATCGCGGCGGCCTGGAGAATCAGCGGCTCGGCGCCGATGAGCTTGGGAACGCCGGCGGCGAGGAACACCCCCGCGAGCAGGACACTGAGGATCGTCGCGGCGATCGCGATGGATGCGCGCGGTCTCTCCATCCTCCACCTCCATCTCGCTCACCGCGAAGCGCTTATGCGACGGACGTCGCACGCACGCGGCGGGCTTTGGCCGGCTACCTGTCCAACATAGACAGGCGGATACATGCGTCAAGGAAGGTGCGGCGAAGTGCAGCTCATCGGCCGCGGCTCTTGTACCGCTCAGTCGCCGACGTTATGGTCCATAGGTGCGGGGGTCGTCACCAGCTCCGCGCGTCCCGCTCGTGAGCATGATTACGGCGCTTCTGGCGGCGCCTCCGAAGGCGGGAGCCGACCGTTGCCCAACACCATCGCCGTTCGCGAACCGCCTTTCGCGCTCACGCCTCGTGTTTCCGCCCGCGTCGAGCTCGCGCTCGAGAGCGCCTTTCGCAGGCACGCCGCCGCGGTAACAGAGCTTCGCGCGGCCATTGGGGCCTGCGTCGAGGAGCTTCAGCAGCAGGGAATGCTGCCCGAGGCGATGGTCGTCACCATGCGTGCCTTCATGCAGCATACGGTGTCGCACCCGTCCCTCGAGCATCCGGTGGCCGCGCGCGCGGCGGACCTTTTCATGGACGAGATCATTCGCTGGTCCATCCTGGCATACTACCCCGCGACCATACTGCCCGCTTCAGCACGACGCGGCCGGCCGGGGGACGGCACCTAGCGCCGATCGACCTCGCATCGGGAGCGGTTGATTCGCGGTTCGCTCACCAGCCCGCTACGCTCCCGAGTGGCACGTCGCACAATCTACAGGCGCTTCTGGCGACGCCTCATTTGGAGGCGTCCCGTGTCACCTGCATCCAGTAGAAATGGGAAGGAGCATCCCTTCTCGCCCGCATTGCGTCAGGCTCTCCTGTCGGCCGACGCTCAACATCGCGCTTCGCTCGAAGTCCTGCGCGACGCGATCTGCGAGTACGTCGAGGATCTTCGCGATCGAGGCGTTGCTGACTTCGAAATCGCGAACGCGATTCGGCAGCGAGTCGGCGATCTTCGATCCTCCGGGGACATGGCGACGGCGGGCGTGCTGGTCGACGGGACTGTCGATGAGATGGTCGCGTCCTGCATCCAGCCGATCCAATGACGACAGGGGTTCCTGGCGGTTAGGCCATCACCCCGGCCGGGTCCGCTCGCTCGCGTCCGCGCGGTAGCGCTCGGCGCGCTCCTTGGTCACCCACGCGTGTCGGTCTGGGTGATGATAGATGAGGCAGAGCAACATCCTCACGAGCTCTTCGGACACAGGGACTCGGCTTTCGTTGATGAGGTCCCTCAAGCGGTCCTCGCCGAAGCGGACACTGTAGTCCCAGGCGCTCGGCCCCCGGAGACGTATTTCGTCGGTATCGAAAAGCGGCGAGATGCGCAGTCGCCCTTCGGCGCATTGCAGCTCACCGGTGTTGTACAGGCCGGTGAGCGTTTCCAGAATCGCTTCGTCCCGCGCGTCCCCCTTCACAGCGTTGCTGGATCCCCGGCGGGGATGAAAGGGCGAGGAAGGGGCTGGTGAACCATGGTCATCCCCGTTTCGCATAATCAGCGCCGCGACAGCGGTCGACCACAACAAAATCCACGAGCGTCGGACCTCGGCGCGGCGAGAAACGAGCTACGAGAGGCGAACAGCTCGTGCGAGTACGACTCCGCGATACAGAAGCCACCCCAGGCTCGCTGCAAGGAACACATCGGCGGCCGAACAGAAGCCTGGCCACCAAGCGGGCACACCCGGATTCTGTACTAGATGCCCGTGAGCGAGATCGAATACTCCGTGACCGGCCAAACCTGCAACGACCCACCACAGGCTCGACCTGAATCCGACGACTGCGATACCCGCGAAAATGGCGAGTTGAATGGATTCCAGTCGGAGCGCGTGAGCCGATCCTCCCATGGCCGCGAACAAGATGTAATACAAGGCGATCACGACGAGCACCGTCGGATAGAATGCACGATCCTGGTCGAACCGCGTCAGTCTCGCGAAGAGGGCAGTGAGCAGAGCGACAACGGTTCCGATCGCGTATTCCATGCGTACCTCCTCAAGTGATTTCGCCGACGTTGCGCCTGAGAAGCATCCATTCCCGGACCCGTATTGGCACGCGGCCGTCTTTACCCTTTGCGCATCGTTCCGGCTTGGCTGATACCGCGCCACATTTGGGGAATTCTACCAGGTATGCAGACCGGCGTCGCACGTTCTCGCGGCGTCCCCTTCCAAGAGAGGTCCGGTGATGCCGATTCCTGACCCATCGCCTCCGCTTCCCTCGACGCGCAATATCGCCTGGATCGTGATCGTGTCCTTATTGGCCGCGGTCCTTCTTTCCATCGTCCTGGTCATCGTTGTCGTCGCCGGCGCTCGTGAGAACGTGATCAGTGCGGCGGTCCTTTTTGCGTTCGCTGCCGGGGCTGTGCTGCTCGCCGCGCTGTCGGCTCGACGGAGTGATCAACCGCAGCGATGGGCGATGATAGCGGCCGGGTGGCTTGCGCTGGCAGGCACCGTTCTCCTCCTCTGGCCGGGCGTCGTGTCGACTGCCGCGATCGCGTGGGTAGCACCGGTCCTGCTGCTCGCGTTGGTCGTTTGGATGACGCTGCGCGTGCGTCGTGAGCTCCACAGTCGCATTCGCTCCTGGCTGATCTATCCATTGTTCGCGGTCATGGCGTTTGCGGCCATAGCCGGAGGTTATGAGACGGTGCGGGAGTCCCTCGATCTCCGCGCGCACCGCATGCGCGGTCAGCTCGTCGATGTGGGTGACGGGCGTCGCATGTATCTGCACTGCGCGGGGTCAGGTAGGCCGACGGTCGTGCTGGTGCCAGGGTATGGTTCTACCTCGGCGGTATGGGGATGGATTGCTCCCGACGTTGCGCGCGACACCAGAGTGTGTGTGTACGATCGCGCGGGACGCGGGTGGAGTGACCCTGCTCCAGGCCAGCAGGACGGCATCGCCGTCGCCACCGACCTCAATGCGTTGCTGACGAGCGCGCGCGAGACACCCCCGTATGTGCTGGCAGGTCATTCTTTCGGTGGCCTCTATGTGCGCGCGTTCGCGGCGCGGTACCCGAATCAGACAGCCGGCATCGTGCTGCTCGACTCGACAGACCCACGCCAATTCACGCTGCCAGCCTATCCGCGATTCTACGATGGATTTCGTCGCATCTCGGCGCTGTTTCCGTCCCTCGCCCGATTCGGAGTGGGGCGGGTCGCGTACCGACACTCGTTTGACAGCTTGCCCAGTGAATCGGCCGCCGAAGAGCACTTGTTCTGGTCCACGGCCCGCATGGCTCGCAGCCAACGTGACGAATGGGCGTCAGCACCGCGAGCCATGGAGCAAGCGGGCGCTCTCGTCACGTTAGGCGATCGCCCGCTGATGGTCGTTACCGCGTTGACAGACGCACAGGAAGGCTGGGCGGCGCTGCAGGATGATCTTCCGAAACTGTCCACCAACAGCAGTCACTGGTTGCTTCCAACGGCCACTCATGGCTCGTTGACTGTCAACAAGACGGAAGCGGCATTCTCCAGCCAGGCGATTCGTGAAGTCGTCGTCGCCGTCCGAACCTCCAAACCTCTGGCGAGACACTAACCATGCGGCCATCGCACCTTCTTCCCGCTTTCATTCTGCTGGTGTGCGCCCCCACCCACCGTGTGGCGGCTCAGACACCCACGCCCGCATCGCTGGAGGTCATCCAGCTGGTCGGCGGCAGTAGCCTGGTGGGACGCGTGACGGCGGCCGGAGACGGCAAGATTCACATCTCCGTGGATGGACTGGGCGAGGTGGTGATCGATTCGGCCGCCGTCGCATCGCGGTCGCCCGTACCGCCGCCGCCTCCTCCTCCCTCCCCGTGGTCCGGTACAGCTGACCGCCTCCATGACGCACATATCGACGATTGCGCCCGGCATCGCGGGCTCGACGCTGGGCGCACAGATGACCCTCGGAGTTGCGCGGAGCGGTGCGCGAGGTGCGCTCACGCTCGACGGGAATTTGAGTTACTGGCGCCGGGAACCAGACTCCGCCGACGTGGATCAGTGGGGGCTGACGCTTGGTGGGCGCCGGATGCTCACGCCGCGCGTGGTGTTGATGGGTCGAAGCCAGTTCGAGGTCAACCATGTGCAATACTTGAAGTACCGTTCTACGACGATCGCTGGCCTGGGGTACTTCGTCGTGAAGTCAGCCCGAGTGTCGCTGCTGCTCGCGCCGGGGCTTGGGTACGGAAAGAATGAACAGACCGAGTACGGGCGAGTGCTCTCATTTGCGGCGAACGTCCCGGCCGGTGTCGAGGGACCAATTACCGGTGTGCACAATGTCCTATCCCTGCAACTGACGCCCATGATCAGCTTCCAACAGGACATGCATTACTTCTGGAGCCTGCGTGCCACCACACCATACCGGCAAGCGGAATTCAACGCGCGGCTTGTTGGAATGATGACGACGAACTTCGGGCTCTCGATTGCGTTCAGGGAGCAGTACGACAGCAGCATGCCGCCTCCCGTCAAACGCGCGCTGCGGTCGCTGATTTCGGGAGTCCAGGTGAAACTGTGAGGAAGGGGCCGGTCCGTTGAGCGCGCTCCGATCTTTACCCATGGCCGACCTAACAACATATTGCGCGTGTCCTGCCGATGCCCCACGCGACTGGTACGCGCCCGCCGGCCCGGCTTGATGACGTCGCTGCTTCCATCCACAACCTTTGCGCGGACACTCCTATGTCGGGATCACATCATCACGACCACGGAAAGGGAGAGCACACACACGGGCATGGACCTGCCGTCCATGGAGCTAGCAGGTGACGCGCTTGCTGCCTACACGCAAGCGTACGACGCCGCAGTACCACACGCCGATGGGTCGGTTGTCGAGGTGGACCTTGAAGCTCGAGAGACCGACTGGGAGTTCGTCCCTGGCATTATGACCAGGGCGTGGGGCTTCAACGGTCAGATCCCGGGACCGGTCATCGAAGCGCGTGTCGGCGATGTCCTGGAGCTGCGACTCACCAACCACCTTCCCGAGCCGACCGTCATCCACTGGCATGGGCTCCGCCTGCCGGCCGCGATGGACGGCACCGACATGGTCCAGCGCCCAATCAAGCCTGGCGACACGTTCACGTATCGCTTCACGCTCCGTGACGCCGGCACGTTCTGGTATCACCCGCACATGAACGAGACGGTGCAGCTCGAGCGTGGGCTCTACGGGGCGCTCATCGTGCGCGGACCTAACGAGCCGACACTGGATGCCGAGCGGGTGCTGGTATTCGACGACGTGAAGCTCGACCGCAAGGGACAGATCAAGAAGCTCGGCGGCCTGATCGAGGGACACGATGGTCGTCAGGGCGGCACTCGGCTGGTCAATGGCAAGGCCGAGCCGGAGCTCACCATGGCAGCCGGCCAGATCGAGCGCTGGCGGATCGTCAACGCATCGAGCGCGCGCTACGTCCGCCTCTCGATCGGCGGGCGGCCCTTCACGATCCTCGGCACCGACGGCGGACTGATCGAAGCGCCGGTGACCGTAAACGAGGTGCTTCTCACGCCGGCCGACCGCGTGGACATCGCGGTGGGACCGTTCACCGAGGGAGAGACGATCGCGCGTCGAGGCACTGAAGTACAACCGAATGACGGTTGCCCGCGCGAAGAACGAGCTGTTCGCGACGGTGCGCGTGGGGCCGGCTGCGCCGTCGCAGGCGGTGATCCCGTCGACCCTTCGGCGTATCGAGCCGCTGGTGTCGGGACCGGTTTCACCCACGCGCGAGGTTCACCTGGGATTCAAGCCCAGTCTGCGGCACGGCGTAACGTTCGTCGTCAACAAGGAGCCGCACCACCGCGACAAGCCGGTGAAGGTCGGCGAGCTGCAGGTGTGGGACGTCATCAACGACACGATGATGGACCATCCATTTCACCTGCACGGCTTCTTTTTCCAGGTGCTCGAGGTGAACGGCGAGCCGCCGGCGTTCCGCTCATGGGAGGACACGATCAACGTGCCGCCCAAAGGTCGCGTGCGGATCGCGTGGGTTGCGGACGACCGGCCCGGGGAGTGGATGTACCACTGCCACATCCTCGAGCATCACGAGCAGGGGATGATGGGGCACTTCGCGGTCGAGCGGTGATGCGGGCTTCAAGGTCGCCGAGTGGCAGGCTATCCGCAGACCAATCGCCCCAAAAAGAAGGGCCGCCCTCAGTGGGCGGCCCTTTCGCATAACATTGTGTTTCAACAACTCCCGGGGTGGGCCTCGAACCCACGACCCTCTGATTAACAGTCTGCCCGAGTTGTTTTTCTGCGTTGCGTTGAGTGCGCCTATGTCCGCTCTTCGGTGAGACTTACCTTGCGGTTTGTTTCGCAGAGATTCATGCAGTTTGCGTGAGTTCTGGATAGGTTGGCACACTAGCGGCACACCGGCGAGCGATCTGCCGCATAACGAGTGATCGCTACGTACCCAGCGGAACAACTGAGAGGGCTGTTGAAGACAAGGGTCCTGCCGGCATGGGGGCACGGCTTCTCTCGCTGCTGCCGGATCCGGCAGCCCTTTGACCCTGCCTGGCACCTCGCCGCGCTCACAGCTTGCTACGTTGAGCGAATCCTCGCGTGAGCATTCATCATTGTACCAGCCTACTTTCCGACCAGACTCGGCATTCCCGGCACCTCATTTCATGACCAGCAATCCGGTCGCTGAAACGCCTAGCGCTTCCACGCGACTCATTGATCGCGTGCTCCATCCGTTCCAGCGGTTCGCCCGAACGGAATCCTCGGGTGGAATTGTACTGTTGGCGTGTACCGCTCTCGCGCTCGGCTGGGCGAACTCGCCATGGGCGGAGAGCTACCATCATTCTGTGGGAGGTGCCGCTAACCATTGGATTCCCTGGGTACGGACTCACTCTCAGCCTGCACCATTGGATCAACGACGGCTTAATGGCTGTCTTCTTCTTTCTGGTGGGGCTCGAGATCAAGCGTGAGATGTTGGTCGGCGAGCTTGCGTCTCCGCGGCAGGCCGCCCTTCCCATTGCCGGTGCGCTTGGTGGGATGCTCGTGCCGGCTGGCATCTATGCAGCGCTGAACGTGGGCGGCCCCGGGGCACCAGGCTGGGGAATACCAATGGCGACCGATATCGCATTCGCGCTCGGTGTGGTCGCACTGCTCGGGCCTCGAGTGCCGCTCGGGCTCAAAGTATTCCTCGCCGCCCTGGCCATCGTCGACGATATCGGCGCGGTGCTGGTGATAGCGTTCTTCTACACTGCTGCTCTCTCGTGGTCCGCGCTCACAGCTGGAGCGGTGCTTCTCGTGGCGCTGATCATTCTGCAACATTGCCGGAGTACGACGCCCCGCAGCTTATGCGCTCCTCGGTGTTGGGTTGTGGGCATTCATTTCTCGCCTCCGGCATTCACGCGACGATTGCCGGCGTCGTTCTCGCGATGACGATTCCGTCACGCACTCGCATTAACGAGGACGAGTTTCTCGCGCGCGGTCGGAGCATTCTCGATGACTTCGAGCGCTCCTGCAGCCCCGCGAGCACGGTGCTCACCAACGCCGACCAACAGCACGCCATCCACGAGCTCGAGGTCGCGTGCGAGCAGGCCCAGTCTCCGCTATTGCGTCTGGAGCACGGGCTTCATGGCATCGTGGCCTTCGGGATAATGCCGCTTTTTGCGCTCGCGAACGCTGGGGTGCATTTTGGCGGCGATCTATTCGCCGGACTCGCGTGGCCGATAACGGCCGGCACCATTCTCGGCCTCGTCGCCGGTAAGCCGATTGGAATTACGCTGTTCGCCTGGCTGGCGACCCGGATCGGTGTCGCCGCGCTTCCGTCCGGCACGGCGTGGCGTGCGTTGATCGGAGTGAGCTGTCTCGGCGGGATCGGTTTCACGATGTCGATCTTCATCGCGAGCCTCGCGTTTCCGGCCGCACCGCCGCTACTTGATTCCGCAAAGCTCGGGATCCTTGTCGCGTCGCTCGTCGCAGGGCTGGTCGGTTGGGCAGTGCTTCGCGGAGGGACGAGCCCACTCTCAACGCGGGCCGACACGGCCGAGAGCTCGGTCGACTCAGTGGTGATGGGTGGTTCGACCCAATCCGATTTCCCCTAACAACCTTCGAGTCGATCCAGATGCATGGTGATGGTGCCGTCCTCCTGACGATCGTTTGGGCGACCGGTGCCGGACTCCTGGCGCAGCTGCTTGCGCATCGGCTCCGGATCCCGGCCATCGTGCCGCTGCTCGCGATCGGCGTGCTGCTCGGCCCGTCGGTGTTCAATGTCGTCCAGCCTAACGCGCTCGGGGCTGGGCTGCCAGTCATTGTAAAGCTGGCCGTTGCCATCATCCTTTTCGATGGCGCTCTGAATCTCCGTCTGGGCGATCTCCGACGCGCCATCGCGGAGGTTCGTAGTCTCGTCACGGTGGGAGTCGTGGTTACATGGGCGGGTGCCATCCTCGCCGCGCGATTCCTCGCGCAGCTCAGCTGGCCGGTAGCCATCGTCTTCGGTGCCCTCGTAACCGTCACCGGCCCGACCGTCGTGCAGCCCTTGCTGAAGCGCGTGCCGCTGCCCCGGAGACTTCGGACGATTCTCGAGGGAGAGGCGATTCTGATCGATCCGATCGGCGCAGTGCTCGCTGTGGCGGTCGTCGACGTCGTCCTCGGGATGGCGGGTGTTCATCCGATCGGCGTGTTCAGCGGAGTTTGGGGATACATTGGGCGGCTGCTAATCGGTCTGGGTGTCGGCGCCGTCGGGGGGTTCGTGTTGTCATTGCTGCTCAAGCGGCCGCGCCTGGTGCCCGCGGAGCTGGCGAATCTCGTTGCCTTAGCAGGAGCCTGGGTCGTTTTCGGAATCGCCGAGGCGGCTTTGAGTGAATCCGGCATCACCGCAGCGGTGGCGATGGGACTCGCCCTTCAACGCGGCGCCGTGCCTCACGAGCGGCGACTTCGCCTGTTCAAGGAACAGCTCACCGTCCTCGGCATCAGTCTCATTTTCGTCCTGCTCGCGGCGAACCTCCCTCTCGAGGTCTTGAGAGAGGAAGGTTGGCGTGGCGTGGCAACTGTCTTCGCCCTGATGCTGCTCGTGCGTCCGCTCAACGTCGCCGTCTCGCTTCGACGATCGCCTCTGCCCTGGCGGGAAAAGCTCTTCGCTTCGTGGATTGCACCGCGAGGGATCGTCGCCGCGTCCGTCGCTTCTCTGTTCGCTCTCGCGCTTACCGATGCGGGATTCTCCGAGGGGTCCCGGCTCCTGGCGATCACCTTTCTCACCATTGGGCTCACTGTCACGCTCCAGGGGTTGACCGCCGCGCCTCTGGCTCGCCTTCTCCGTCTTCACAGCCTCGAAGGAAGTCGAGCGATTATCGTCGGCGCCGGTCCTCTCGGCCGAGGCATCGCTGAGGTACTACGGCAACACGGCCGGCCAGTGGTGCTCGTCGATCGCAATCACGGTTTGATCGCCGATGCGCTTGCGAACGGTATTGAGGCGGTCGAGGGTAACGCGCTCGACGAAGCAACTCTCGAAGCCGTTGGCGCCGAGGAAGCGGAGACGCTTGTCGCGGTGACGACGAACTCGGAAGTCAACGCGTTGGCTGCGCATCTGGCGCACGATGCTTTCGGAATCGCGCGAGCCTACCCGGCACTCGGGCATCCGAGCCGCGGCGCGGGCACTCGACTCATCGACCGGGTCGGAGGCAATCTCGCCTTCGGCCAGCCGGTTGATGTGCGCGCGTGGGAGTACGAGATCGACCACGGAGAAGCGTGGTTTATGACGTACAGCATCAGGACCGGCTGGCCTAACCACCCCTTACGAGAGATGACACTTCCCGAGGGCCTCGTCCCCATTGCTCGCCTCCGCGCCTCAAGTATCGATGTGTCGCACCCCGAGCAGACTTGGGAACGGGGCGACGACATCGTATTTCTGAGTCGCCATTCGCAGACGCGGCCCGCGCGCTTCTCGACACAGACCATCCTGCTGCTCAGCCCGACCCTCAATCTCGCAACCAACCAATTCTCTAGTGGCCCCAGCGCTACGTCTGCTTCAAATGGTACGAGCTCCGAGGACGTGAGCGCGGCTGGCGATTTGCCCGGATCACCCGGACGGAGGGTCTCGCATGCGTTCCTCGACGGTTTCGAAAAGTCTCGTCATGCTCGGCGTGCTCGTTGGCGGCGCGGCCGGAGTGGCCCTGGCGCTCGGGTTTCGGGTTGACCAGCTGCCGCCGTGGATGATCACCGTAGGGATGTACAAGCTCGCTTTCATCGCGGCGGGCGGCCTCCTCGCCGCGGGCGCCGCCCTCGGTCGCGCTGCGCAGAAGCGGTTGTCTGAATCCGACGTGCCGAGCGACGACAGTACCGTCGACCGGATCGGGTCGGGTTCTTGGAGAAGCGACCATGGCGCGGCGCGGGAAGCCGATCGCGTCAACCGAAAGCCGCGTTAGGCCGCGACCACGTCCGGTCGGCCTCCCAGATCACTGATCTTCGGTGCTATCTTCGAGGCTTGCAGCGCTCTCCTGTCTGTGGCTTGCGCCGGTACGCGCCGCGAAGCTCTCGAGTGCCGCGCGTATCGGCTGGGCGATACTCGCGGCGTTAGACGCCGAGCGGCCCAGTGGCACGCGCTTCTCGGGATCGCTCATTGGAGGCGGAGCAACCGGCCGCAAATGCGATCAGGATGACCGCCCAATGCCGGACCCGCCTTGCTGCACCTAGTCGTAGGCCGGATCGGCGCCCAAGGAGACTCTCGAAGGTGCGCATGCTCGCTTTCGAGATAGAGCAGCCTTCGACGAGACCGCTAACCAGTCGATTTCGCCGGGCGGTACATGATTACCCGGGCACGTTCGAGCGTAATCAGCCCGCCCGCGATCATCGTGTCGAGCTCCGGCAGAATGGCCTGAATCTTCTCCTCGGTTTCAACACACTCAATGACAATAGGCAAATCGAGCGACAGCACCTCGATGCGGTTGGTGTGAAGACGTGCCGTCGCCCCGAACCCAGTTATCCCTCGTAGCACCGTAGCGCCGGCGTAGTGTCGCTCGCGCAAGAGCTCGACAATCGCCCGGTACAATGGTTTGCCCCCATGCTTGTCGCGCTCCCCAATATGGATGCGCATGAGCGTCCGCTCCCCGGTGAAAGCCTGGGTCATCGCTCACCTCCACCGAAGAAGATCCGAGGCCAGGCGGAATGCCAAGCAGGGCGGCTGCCAGGCTGACGATGACGCTACCGAGAACATACCCAATCGCGTGGCCCCACTCTCCGTCCTGCATGAGCCGCATGGCCTCGTAGCTGAACGCAGAGAACGTCGTATACCCCCCCAGAACGCCAATGCCGAGAAAAGCACGCCATTCCGGCGCAGCCGAGGTGCTGTCGAGTATTCCGTATACGAATGCCAACAGGAGGGAACCGCTCACGTTGACCAGTAGCGTTCCCCATGGGAATTCCGAGGAGGTCATGTCCTGGACCCAAATCCCCGTTGCATAACGCGCGAGCCCGCCTAGTCCCGAGCCGAGGAATATCGCAAGTCCGACCATCCAACCTCCGAAAGTGAAAATCCTCCCGCCGAGCGTGAGCCCGAGGGAGGAGTCATCAACCGCCTGCGCGGTGGCAGCCGCTTTCCATAAGTCTTTGTGTTTCAACAGCTCCCGGGGTGGGACTCGAACCCACGACCCTCTGATTAACAGTCAGATGCTCTGACCGGCTGAGCTACCCGGGAATGAAGTGGGAATGAAGAAAATTAGGCCGCTCCGAGAGGCAAGTCAACCGAAACGAATGCCTTACGCCGGCCGCGCGTTCCTCTCTCCCGACGTACTGTTCGGCGCGCGATCCCACCCGTGTCGCCGAGCCGAGAAGTGGCGCCAGCCAACGCCCCGTGTGTGACTCCGGCACGCGAATGATCTCCTCCGGGCGTCCCATCGCGACAACGCGCCCGCCGCGATCGCCGCCATCGGGACCGAGATCGATGATCCAGTCCGCCAGCTTGATGACGTCCAGGTTGTGCTCGATGATCACGAGCGTATGCCCGTGGTCGAGCAGGCGATCGAACACGCGGGCGAGCCGCCGAATATCCTCCAAATGCAGCCCCGTCGTCGGCTCATCCATCACGTACATCTTCCGTCCGGTCGCGCGCCCAGCCAGCGCCAGCTCGCGCGCGATCTTGATGCGCTGCGCCTCGCCACCCGAGAGCGTCGGTGCGGGCTGGCCCAGCCGCAGATATCCGAGCCCGACCTGCTGAAGCTGCCAGAGCGCCTGTCCGAGCCTCTCCTCACGCGGGAACGCGCGGATGGCCTGGTCGATCGTGAGGCCGAGGACGTCGTGGATGTTGCGACCATTCACGCGCACCTCGAGGACGTCCGGCTTGAAGCGCTTGCCCCCGCACTCATCGCACGGCACGTACACGTCGGCCATGAAGACCATCTCGATCTCGAGATGACCAGCGCCCTCGCACCGCTCGCATCGGCCGCCGGCGACGTTGAAGCTGAAGGTCCCCGCGGTGTAGCTGCGCTGCCGCGCCAGCGGTGCGTCGGCGAAGATGCGGCGGATCTCGTCGAACGCCTTCACGTACGTGACCGGATTCGACCGCGGCGAGCGGCCGATCGGCGACTGATCGACGAGGACGATGTCCTCCAGCGATTCATATCCGGTGATGTCGTCGAACGCCCCGACCGACTCGCCGAGATGCTGTTTCGCGGTGTGCTCGCCGTGAATCCGCTGCTCGAGCGCGCGATACAGGACGTCGTGCACGAGCGTGCTCTTGCCGGAGCCGGACACGCCGGTCACGACCGTCATGGCGCCTAACGGCACGCGGACGTCGACGCCGGTGAGGTTGTGCTCGCGCGCGCCGGTGAGGGTGATCCATCGCGGACCCGACGCGGCGGCGCTCTTCGGGAAGCGGAATCGTCTTCGTCCCTGCCAGGTAGGCGCCGGTGAGCGGCGACTCGTGGGCCCTCGACATTGGACCGGCGAAGACGATCTGCCCTCCGTTCTCGCCGCTGCCGGGGCCGAGCTCCACCATCCAGTTCGCGCGACGAATGGCCTCCAGATCATGCTCCACCACCAGCACCGTGTTGCCCTCATCGCGCAGCCGCTCGAGCAGCCGCAGAAGGCGGTCGAGATCCCGCGGGTGGAGGCCGATCGACGGCTCGTCGAGGACGTACAGCGTGTCCACCAGATGCGACCCTAACGAGTTCGCCAGGCCGATGCGCTGCGCCTCGCCGCCCGAGAGGGTGCGCGTCGCCCGGTGAAGGCTCAGGTAGCCGAGCCCGACTTCGTCCAGAAAGCGGACGCGGCAGAGAGCTTCGTTGAGGACGTTCTCGGCCACCTCGCGCTCGAAGGGGGTGAGCTCCACCGTCTCGAGCCAGGGCAGCAGTCGCTCGACCGAAAGCTCAGCCACTTCGGCGATGGACCGGCCGGCGATGCGCACGCGCAGCGCCTCCGGCTGCAGCTTGGCACCATGACAGGCGGGGCACTCGCGCGCAGACTGATACTGGCGAAGAAAGACGCGGATGTACTGCTTGTACCGCTTCTCCTCGAGATCGCGGAGGAATGGAAATATTCCCTTGTATCCCCGCGACTTCCCGTGCATGAGCTCCCCGCGTTGGTCCGTTCTCAGCTCCCGCCAGGGCGTCTCGAGCGGGATGCGCATCCGCTTCGCGAACTCGGCCAGTGCCCGACGCTTGTTCTCGTAGCGTGGCATTGTCCACGGATGGATCGCGCCCTCGCGCAGCGAGCGCTCCGGGTACGGAACGATCAATCCCTCGTCATACTCGAGCGTCGCGCCGAAGCCGTTGCACGTCGGACAGGCGCCACGCGGACTGTTGAACGAAAAAAGCTGCGGCGTCGGCGTCGGCGCACGTGTGCCGTCGTAGGCGCACTCGAAGCGATCGGAAAAACGCTTGCGGGGAATGTCGGGAGACGACGGGACCACGACGCACTCGCCATCGCCTTCGCGAAAGCAGGTGTCGACGGCATCGGACAGGCGCCGCAGCGCATCCGGCGCTGCGGTGAGTCGGTCCACGACCACCAGCAGCTCGCGAGCCTTCGTCAGGTCGATGCGCCGTGAGCCGAGGTCCTCGAGGTTCAGAATCTCGCCGTCGACGGACACGCGCAGGAAGCCTTGCGCGCGCAAATTCTCGACGACGAGGCCGTGCGTGACTTCACTCGATAGGCGAAGCGGGAAGGCCACAAAAAAGCGCGTGCCCTCGGGCAGGCGCATGATCTCCTCGACCGCCGACTGCGCCGTGTCCGGCTTCATCTCCCGGTCGCACACGGGGCAGAAGGTGTGTCCGACGCGTGCCCACAGCAGCCTGAGGTAGTCGTACGTCTCGGTCGCGGTGCCGACGGTAGACCGCGACGTCTTCGTCGGATTCTTCTGCTCGATGGCGACGGCGGGAGAGAGGCCGTCGATAAAATCGACGTCGGGCTTTTCCATGCGCTCGAGGAACTGGCGCGCATAGGCGGAGAGCGATTCTACATATCGGCGCTGCCCCTCGGCGTAGATCGTATCGAACGCGAGCGACGACTTCCCGGACCCGGATGGCCCGGTGACCACCGTGAACGTCCGCCGCGGTATGTCGAGGTCGAATCCCTTGAGATTGTTCTGTCGTGCTCCTCGGATACGGATGTGGGACTTCATGTAAGAAAGGTGATCGAGGTAATCGAAGTTGTCGAGGTGATCGAGGAGACTGCACCTCGACTACCTCACCTCGGTCACCTCGACGACCTCGGCGACCTCGACGACCTTTTCAGGAGCACTCGGCCGAGAACCAGCAGCACCGCCGCCCCGACGGTCGCGATTCCCACCGACCGGAGATTCAGCGTGCCCTGAGTAATGCGGCCCCATCCGAAGAAGGTGCCGAGCCATCCGCCGATGAAGGCGCCCGCGATGCCGAGCGCGATCGTGATGAGGCAACCGGCGGGGTCGCGTCCCGGAACGAGGAACTTTGCGAGCCCCCCGGCGAGGAAACCGAGGAGAATCCAGTAGAGCCAGAGCGGCACTGCGGAATGATGGGTGGGAGCAGGACTACCTGGAGTCGGAATACGGAATGCGGGGACCGATGCCGGTCACCCGCATTCCGTATTCCGCTTCTTCACACACGCGGTGTACTGCGTCCTCGTGTCACCATGCGATAGATGAACAGCAAAAGCATTGCGCCGACGATCGCGAGAATGATGCTCCACACTGAGAACCCGGTAAGCCCGGTCCCGGCGATCATGCTGCCGGCGTATCCGCCGATGAAAGCGCCAACGATACCGATCAGGATCGTCACGATGAAGCCACCGGGATCGTTACCCGGCATGAGAGCTTTCGCGATCGCGCCCGCAATGAGACCGAGCACGATCCATGCGACTATACTCATCCTTCCCTCCGAGGGTGAAGGTGCCGGCCCGAGGACCCGGGCCACGCCTGTGAAAGGCAACTGCGAGTACATCGTCCTGCCCCGGGGGTACGCAACCCGCGTACCATGCGCGGCTCTCGCGTTGACCTGCTCGCCGCGCGTCGATAGGATCGTGATGCATGTCCGGCGCTGAATTCCACGAAGAAGACGTCCTCGGCAAAGCGTATGACGGGCGCCTCATGAGGCGCCTTCTCGTCTATCTCTCGCCGTACAAGGCGCTTCTCGTCGGCGCGATCGCGATTCTTCTCGCGCAGGCGGTGCTTGCGCTCGCCGGACCGCTCTTCACCCGAGAAGTGATCGACGTCGCCCTCCCCGCGAGGAACGTCGGTTTGGTGATGCAGCTCGCATTGCTGCTGGCCGCGACGTTGGTGATCCAGTTCACGCTCGAGTACGCGGGCACGATCCTCACCAGCCTGCTCGGCCAGCGTGTAATGCGAGACCTGCGGATGCAGATCTTCACGCATCTCCAGCGTCTGTCGATTCCGTTCTTTGATCGGACGCCCGTCGGCAGGCTCATCACGCGGGTGACATCGGACGTGGAGGCGCTGAACGAGCTCTTCACCGCCGGCGTCGTCGCCGGTGTCGGCGACCTGTTCACGCTCGCCGTGATCAGCGTCGTCATGCTGGTCATGGACTGGAGACTGGCGCTCGCGGCGTTCGCCGTCATCCCATTCGTGCTGCTGACGTCGCACATCTTCAGGAAGCACGTGCGCGAGGTGTACCGCGACATCCGCACGCGACTTGCGCGGATCAACGCGTTCCTGCAAGAGCGCCTCACCGGCATGCGCGTCGTGCAGCTCTTCGGTCGTGAAGAGGACGAGGCCCGGCGCTTCGATGAATGGAACCGCTCGCACCTCGATGCGCACCTGCGCTCGATCAGGATCTACGCCCTGTACTTTCCCGCGATCGAAGTGCTGACGTCGGTGGCGCTGGCAAGTCTGATCGTCGCCGGGGCCGACCGCGTTGCCGCGAACACGCTCACCGTCGGAACGGTGGCGGCTTTCCTCCAGTTCGTGCGCCGATTCTTCCAGCCGCTGCAGGACCTTTCCGAGAAGTACAACATTCTGCAGGGAGCAATGGCCTCGTCCGAGAGAATTTTTCAGTTGCTGGACACGGAACCGACGATCAGAGGCGCTGAAGGCGCTAGAGGCGCTGAAGGCGCTGAGACGACCATGAGCAGTTCAGCGCCCTTAGCGCCTCTAGCGCCTCGCAGTGACCATCGAATTCGACAACGTCTGGTTCGCCTATGCGGAGCCCGAGTGGGTGCTCAAGGGGGTGAGCTTCCGCGCGCGGCCGGGCGAGACAGTCGCGCTCGTCGGTCACACCGGCGCGGGCAAGACGACGATCGTGTCGCTTCTGCTCCGGTTCTACGATCCGCAGCGTGGCCGCATAACGATCGCGATCGGTGACGGGCCGGCGCGCGACATTCGAGAGCTGCCTCTCGAAACCCTCCGATCGCTCATCGGCTACGTGCAGCAGGACATCTTCCTCTTCGCGGGCGACATCGCCGGCAACATCCGATTGTCGGCGCCGTTGACCGATGAAGCGGTCGTCGCGGCCGCCACGCAGGTCGGAGCCGATCGAGTCATTCGGCGCCTCCCGAACGGATACGCGCATGAGCTTGGAGAGCGTGGGGCCTCGGTCAGTGTTGGAGAGCGGCAGCTCTTGTCGTTCGCGCGAGCGATCGCGGCCGATCCAGCGTTGCTGCTGCTCGACGAGGCGACGAGCGCGGTGGACAGCGAGATCGAGGCCGAGATCCAGCGCGCCCTGGCGGTGCTCATGGCTGGCCGGACGACGATCGCCGTGGCGCACCGGCTCAGCACGGTAATGGGGGCTGACGAGATACTCGTGTTGCATCACGGAACGATTCGCGAGCGCGGGACGCATCGCGAGCTCCTGGCGCGCGGCGGGCTCGTATGAACGGCTCTTTCGGCTTCAGGCCGGGCTGGCGGCTGGTGATCGCGAGACCGCGCGCGCCGGCTAATGTGCTTGCCAGCGGCCCCGGGGCCGTCGTAGCTTCCTCAATGAAGCGCACGCGAGGGATGCGTCGCGTCTCGCACCCCGCTCGCTCGCGCGTTTCAGCGCCGACCTCCACGCCATGCCCTATCTCCAACTCGACGGACAACGCATTACGCTCGAGATCGGGGAAGTCACGATTGGCTCCGGCCATGACGCCGGCGTGACAGTGACGGGGGCGGGGGAGGCCACGGCCATCCTTCGCGTAGGACCCGACCTTCAATCCAGCGTCCGACGCTCCGGCGAGTCGGCGGTTCGCGTCAACGGCGTCCAGCTCGGCGCCGAGCCGACGCCGTTGATCCACGGTGACAAGATCGAGGTCGGCGAGTCGGAGCTGTTCTTCGGGGACGACCGGATGGCCGGGAGCACCCAGTACATCTCCGCCGCGAACCTTCCCCAGCGGTCGGGCGCCGCGCCGCTTCGGACCCCGCGTCGCACGCAGGCATCGGGCGGCCGGCTCGTCTCGCTCGTCGACGGGCGCGAATATGCGATTTCCGCCGAAGGACTGGTGATCGGACGCGACGCATCATGCGACGTCGTCGTGCCCACCGCGGAGGTGTCCCGCCGGCACGCGCAGATCAACCCGTCGAACGAAGGCTACGTTCTCAAGGACACCAGCACGAACGGAGTGTTCGTGAACGGCGAGCGCGTTTCGGCGACGCAAACCCTCGGTCGTGGGGACATCGTCCGTGTGGGGAACGAGGACTTCCGCTTCTATGCCGATCTCGTGGTCGACGCCACCCCGTCCGACGTCACGCCAACGCCTGCCGAGCCCGCGGCTGCCGCGCAGGCGGCCCGTGCCGCCGCGGCAGTTCGATCAGAAGCGCGAGAGGAAGCGGTCGCTCCCTCACCCGGTACGCCGGCCAGTGGAGCAGGCGCGCCGACGCCGATCATCGCGCCGCGGAGTATCACGACGCCTCCCGCCTCGGGACGCCCTGTCCTGGCAACGCTCGAGGTTCTGTCGACTGGCGTGCTGAAGGGGCAGCGGTTCGAGGTGCGCAGTCCGCTCGCGCACGTCGGGCGTGGCGCGCACAACGACGTCGTTCTTCCCGATGAATCGGTGTCGGACGCCCACGCCAAGCTGCAGAAACGAGAAGCGGGTTGGTACGTAGTGGACATGGGGTCGACCAACGGAACGTATGTGGGCGGGCGACGGGTGGAGACGGAGTACAAGCTCGAAGGGGCGCCGGACCTTCGCTTCGGCGGCGTGAAGGTGGCGTTCCGGGCGGACGACGGCAGCGGCGCGGCGGAAGACGTGAAGGGCACGCGGGCCTTCTCCATGCCCCGTGGGCCTCGCCCTGCTCCAGGGGCGCCCGTACAGCCCACCAAGCCATCCGCTCCAGTTGTTGCTCCGGGCGCAGAAGATCCTGAAGCTCCCGCCAAGGGCCGTGGCTTTCCCCTCTGGCTTTGGCTCGCCGTCGTGATGCTTGTGGCCCTCGGCGCTTTCTTCATCTACGAGCAAACACGCTAGTGCAGCTTACCGTCGCCGCGCGGTCGGACACCGGCATGATCCGATCGGGGAACGAGGACAGCTTCTTCGCGGATGCGAACCCTATCCGCGGGTTGTTCGTCGTGGCCGACGGCATGGGCGGGCACGCGGCCGGGGAAGTGGCCAGCGAGATGGCGGTCGAGATCGTCGCGCGCGAGCTCCGGCTCGTGCACGACCTGCGCGGTGACGGTGTGGTGCAGACCGTCGCTCGCGCCGTGAAGCAGGCCAACTCGGCGATCTACCAGCGGACGATCGCCGAGATCGACAAGCAGGGAATGGGGACGACCATCTCGGTGCTGATGCTGGCGAACGCGCGCTACCTCGTGGGCCAGGTTGGCGACTCGCGCGTGTACATGCTGCGCGAGGGCGCGCTCCGACAGATCACGAAGGACCACTCGTACGTGCAGGAGCAGGTCGACGCCGGATACCTCACGCCCGAGCAGGCGCGGTACCATCCGTATAGCAACGTGATCACGCGGTGCGTCGGAGCCAGCGGGGAAGTGGAGCCCGACACCTACGCCGGTGAAGTGCGCGCCGGCGACGTCTTCCTCGTCGCGAGCGATGGCCTCACCGGGATGGTCGACGACCGCCGCATCCAGCAGCTGCTCTCCTCGCGCGCGTCCCCGGCGCGCATGGTCGATGCCTTGATCGCGGAAGCGAACGGTCGCGGTGGGCTCGACAACATCACCGCCATCGTGGTGCAGGTGCTGGAGGCGAGTGATTCGAGGGTCGAGGAGAAGACGGTCGAGACGCCGTCGGTGCGGGGATAAATGGCGCTGGAAAAGCGCTGAGGGCGCTGGAAAAGCGCTACTGCAGTAGGGCCCTCCCCGTCCGCAGAGTCTCCGCTATCTCGTCTCCATCCCGCTTCACAACCCGCAGCACCCGATCGACCGGCACCTCGCGGGACCCGGCGACGAACACCCGCAGACGGCGCGCCGAGCCATAGAGCTCGGCGGAAAGCGTCGGGAGACTGACCGAGCCGGCGATTCCTTCCATCGTCAGGCGCTCGACGCGGCCGTGGCGCCGCACGACTGGAATGTCGAGCCCGAGCATCTGTGGCTTGGCGGGGAAGTCGAGCAGCAATTCCCCCGGCGCCATGCCGAGCTCCTGCGCGAGCGCAGTCTCGGCGGCATAGACCAGCGATGGGTTCATCGAGATCCACTCGCTCTCGGGGGGCAGCTCGACGGTTGGGATTTCGAGCGCGCGCTTGTGAAGCCGGCGTCCGCGGAGGGCTAGCAGCAGCGGGGCGCTTCCATCGACCGCTTCCAGCTGATGCAGAAGGCCTTCGTCAGTGAGGGAGGCGAGGTCGGTCTCGATGAGGGCTTTCGCTCGTAAGGCGTCGTCGACGAGCCGCTTGTACATTGCGGTCGCGCTGCGAACGGCGTGGTGCCAATAGACGTTTCGATACATCTGATACTTCGCGAACAGCAGTGACTCGAGAGCCGCCAGACCTTTCTCGAGAATCGCGATGGACAGGCCGCCTCTCGCGGGGTCCTCGATGATCGCGAGCGAGTGCAGCAGACGGTCGACATCGATCTCGCCGTACGGCACCCCACACATGAGCGCATCCCGCTTGAGATACTCGATCTTGTCGAGGTCGAGGGAGCCGGAGATGAGGCCCTGCAGGGGAGAGGCGCTTTGGCCCCGAATCAGTGCATGAATCCGCCCCGGTGCGTCGCCACCGAGTGCCGCGGTGAGCACCTCGGCGACGGGCCCTCGAAAGATCAGCTCGTGGGCGACCTCTTCGTGGTCGAGGGCGCCGATCTCCTCCAGCGCGTGCGAAAAAGGGTAGTGCCCGATGTCGTGGAGCAGCGCGGCGGCGGTAATGATCGCGCCCTCGGTGGGCTCGACCCGCGCGAGCTCTCCGCGTTCCGCGAGCAGGGCGAGCGTGCGCCGCGCGAGGTGGTAGGCGCCAAGGGCGTGCTCGAATCTGGTGTGGGTCGCGCCGGGATAGACGAGGTAGGCGAGCCCGAGCTGCCGAACATATCGAAGCCGTTGGAACGTGGCGGTGTCGATGAGGCGAAGGGCGACGTCATTGACGCGGATGTTGTTCCAGAGGGGATCGCGGATGACATCCATGGACTTCAAGGTGATCGAGGTCGTGGAGGAAATCGAGGCGATCGAGGCGACTTCACCTTGATCACCTCGACACCCTCGACGACCTCGACGACCTCAGATCTTCGGTCCCGCGTCGCGCACCGACGGATCCACGTGATCGGCGAACTGCTCGAAGTTCTTGACGAACATCTCCGCCAGCTTGTGCGCCTGCGCGTCGTACGCTGCCGGGTCGGCCCATGTGGCGCGCGGGTTCATCACGTCGGACGACACGCCGGGAACGCTCTTCGGGACCTCGAGGCCGAAGACCGAATCGCGCATTGTCGGCACACGATCGAGCTCACCGGCCAGGGCGGCACGAACCATTGCGCGCGTATAGGCGAGCTTCATCCGGTTGCCGACGCCGTAGGGCCCTCCCGTCCACCCGGTGTTCACCAGCCATACCCGCGAGTTGTGCTTCGCCAGGAGCTCGCCGAGCATGCGGGAATACACGGAGGGATGCCACACGAGGAACACGGCCCCGAAGCAGGAGCTGAACGTCGCCTGCGGCTCCTTCACGCCGCGCTCGGTGCCAGCGACCTTGGCCGTGTAGCCGGACAGGAAGTAGTAGCGTGCCTGCGCGGGCGTTAGGCGCGCGATCGGCGGCAGGACCCCGAATGCGTCGGCGGTGAGAAACACGACATTCCGCGGGTGGTCGCCTCGTCCTGTCGGAACGATGTTGCGGATGTAATGCAGTGGATACGAGGCCCGCGTGTTCTCGGTGATCGACTGGTTGACGAAGTCGACGCGCCGCGTGTGTGGCTCGAGCACGACGTTCTCGAGGATCGTCCCGAACATCTGCGTAGTGCGGTAGATGTCCGGCTCCCCGTCCTCCGAGAGGTTGATCACCTTCGCGTAGCACCCGCCCTCGAAGTTGAACACGCCGTCGGCTGACCATCCGTGCTCATCGTCTCCGATGAGCCACCGGTCGGGATCGGCGGAGAGCGTCGTCTTGCCGGTGCCGGACAGCCCAAAGAAGAGCGCGGTATCCCCCGCGTGTCCCACGTTCGCGGAGCAGTGCATCGAGAGCACTCCGCGCTTGGGCAGCAGGTAGTTCATCACCGTGAAGATCGCCTTCTTCAACTCGCCGGCGTAGCGGGTGCCGCCGATGAGGATCACCCGCCGCGCGAAGTTCAGGATGATGAAGGTTCCTGTCCGCGTCCCATGCTTCGTCGGATCGGCATGGAACTCCGGCGCATGCAGCACGCTGAAGTCCGCCTCGAAGGTCGGAAGATCGATCGGGTCGGGGCGGATGAACATGTTGCGCACGAAGAGCGAGTGCCACGCGTTCGGTGTCACGAAACGCACCCGCACCCGATGCGCGCTATCCGCGCCCGCGTATAGATCCTGAACGAAGACCTCCGTCTGCTCGTCGAGGTGCCGCTGCACGTCCGCCAGCAACACGTCGAACTTTTCGGCGTCGAACGCGACGTTCACCTTGCCCCACCAGACGTCCTTCTCCGTGCCCGGTTCCTTGACGACGAACTTGTCGTTAGGGGAGCGGCCGGTATGCGGTGACGTGACGGCGACGAACGGACCCATGTCGGCGAGCTCGCCCTCGCCGCGGCGAATCGCCGCTTGCACGAGCTCGGGGGGGATCGAATTCCAGTGTACGTCGCCGCGCGGCTCGAGGCCTTGAGGCTCCAGCCCCTGCGCCGCCGCTCGTGCGGAAGGTCGCTCCGCTCGCGGCTTCATCCGTGTGGCCATCGCTCGTCCTCGCCTGTGCGCGACTCAGCCTTCGACCGCGCGCATGGATCCTGTGTGATGTTCGCGCTCCTGTGCGTCCACGACCGCGACCGCGGCCATGTTGACGATCTCCTCGACCTCGGCCCCTTCCTCGAGAACGTGCACCGGCCGGCGCATGCCCACCAGGATGGGTCCGATCGCCGTCGCGCCCCCCAGGTGATGCAACAACTTGTAGGCGATGTTGCCGGCGCTCAAGCTCGGGAAGATCAGCACGTTGGCGGCCTCCTTGAGTGCCGAGAACGGGTATGTCTTGTTGAGCTTGTGCTCGTCAAGCGCCGTGTCCGCCTGCATTTCGCCATCGACGATGAGGCTCGGGTCCCGCGCTCGTAACAGCGCAACCGCTCGTGCCACCTTCTCGGCTTCGGGGTGCCGGACGGAGCCAAAGTTCGAGAATGACAGCATGGCAACCCGCGGCTCAATGCCCAAGGTGCGCACGATGCGCGCCGCCGCGTAACCGATCTGCGCCAGCTGCTCCGAGGTGGGCTCGATGTTGACGGTCGTGTCCCCACAAAAGACGACGTGCTTCTCGAAGACCAGCATGTACAGGCCGCTGACGAGACCGGCCCGCGGGTGCGCGCCGATCACCTCCAGCGCCGGCCTGATGGTCTCGGGGTAATGCAGGTTGACTCCCGAGACGAGCGCATCGGCGTCCTGGAGCGCGACCATCATCGATCCGAAGTAGTTCGGATTCAGCAGCCGCTGATTCGCCTCGGCGAGTGAGAGCCCCTTTCGCTGGCGCCGATCCCAGAGCGCCGTGGCGTACCGGTCGCGGTTCGGAGAGCTGTACGGGTCCTCCGTCGCAATGTCCTCGAGGGAGAGGCCCAGCTCATGCGCGAGGTGCTCGATGATGACGCGATTGCCTAACAGCACCGGCTGTGCGATACCATCGTCCACCAGGATGCGCGCGGCCCGGATGACTTTCGGCTCTTCCCCTTCGGGAAAGACGACACGCTTGGGGGCGTGCTGTGCGCGCAGGATCACGCCGCGCAGAATGCCTCGCGCACGGCCCAGCCGCGCCTCGAGGCGCTCGCGATACTCGTCGAGCTCGATGAACTCCCGCGCCACGCCGGTGGCGACAGCGGCCCAGGCGACCGCTGGCGCCACCCACAGCAGTACGCGCGGATCGAACGGGAAGGGGATGATGTAGTCGGGACCAAACCTCACCGACTCCAGCCCATACAGTCGCGCGACGCTTTCCGGCACGTCCTGCCGCGCCAGCGACGCCAGCGCACGCGTCGCCGCCATCTTCATCTCCTCGTTGATCTCCGTGGCGCGGGCATCGAGCGCGCCCCGGAAGATGAACGGAAATCCGAGGACGTTGTTGACCTGGTTCGGGTAATCGCTCCGCCCGGTGGCCACGATCGCGTCTGTGCGGGCCGCGCGGACCTCGTCAGGCAGGATTTCCGGTACCGGGTTGGCGAGTGCGAAGACGATGGGCTTCGCCGCCATGCCGGCGATCATCTCCCGGGTTACGGCGCCGGCGACCGAGAGGCCCACGAAGACATCCGCACCCTTGAGCGCATCGCCGATGGTTCGGGCAGACGTCTCGAGAGCGAACCGCGCCTTGTAGGGATCGAGCTGGCCGGGCCGCCCTCGATAGATCACCCCTTCGCGATCGCAGAGCGTGATGTGCTCGCGGCGCACGCCGAGTCGTACATAGTGCTCGGCGGTTGCGATGGCGGCGGCGCCGGCGCCGGAGAAGACGACCCGAATCGTGTCCAGGTTCTTGCCGACGATCTCGACGGCATTCAAGAGCCCTGCCCCCGAGATGATCGCCGTGCCGTGCTGGTCGTCGTGGAAGACGGGGATCTTCATCGTCTTCCGCAGCGTCTCCTCGATGTAGAAGCAGTCGGGCGCCTTGATGTCCTCGAGGTTGATCCCGCCGACCGTCGGCTCGAGGAGCTGACAGAAGCGAATCACATCATCGGGACTCTCCGAGCCCACCTCGAGATCGAAGACATCGAGATCGGCGAATTGCTTGAAGAGGTTTCCTTTGCCCTCCATCACCGGCTTCCCCGCCAATGCTCCGATGTTGCCAAGACCGAGCACGGCGGTTCCGTTGGTGACGACCGCGACCAGGTTGCCCTTGGCGGTGTAGCGATACGCGTCCTCCGGATTCGCCTTGATCTCGAGACAAGGCTCGGCGACGCCGGGAGAATAGGCGAGAGAGAGGTCGCGCTGATTGGTGAGCGGCTTCGTCGGGACGACCGCGATCTTGCCGGGCCGCTCGCGGGCGTGGTACTCGAGCGCGTCCTCTCTGCTTGTCGACATCTATTCGAGGTAGGAAATGAGAAATGAGGAATGAGGCAGTCCCCATTCCTCATTGTAACACCATGAGACGCGTGAACTTACCCGCCTCGAACGTGTCCGTCAATCGCGCGTCGCGCTACCGCTCTCGAAGTCGGCGTATGAGCCATGCGAGGATCACGAGCACTCCGGACACCGCGACGATGGCTGGACCAGTAGGAAGGTCGAACGGAACGGAGAGCGAAAAGCCAATCACCGCCGCCGCGAGTCCCGCCCCAATCGCCCACGCGAACACGCCGCCCATTCCACGGGCCAGCAGCAGACCGGTCACCGCGGGCAACACGAGGAAGTCGAAGACGAGCATCAACCCCGCGAACTGCATCGCGAACGCGATCGACAAGCCTATCGTCAGATACAGCAGGAGCGTCCAACGCTCGACACGATACCCGAGCGTGCGCGCGGTTTCCTGGTCGAAGGAGATGAACAGAAATTCCTTGTAGAACAGCACGTGCACGAGAAGCACCGGGACGCTCACGCCAAGGAGGACGAGCCAATCGCCACGCGTGATGCCGAGGATGTTGCCCTGCAGGAAGATGTCGTGCGCTTCGCCGACGGCGGCCTTGGCGATGAAGAGAATCGCCAGCGCGCCGGCCACCACGTACGCCACACCGATGCGGGCGTCAGCCGGAATGCGTGCCCGCCGCATCCCCGTCGCAAAGAACACGACGCCGAGGAGCGTCGCGAGGAGCGAGAGAATGACGGGCTTGCTGGTGATCACCCCCGCGACGCCAATGCCGGCCAACCAGAACGATATCGCGATGCCGAGCGTCGACATCTGCGCCAGCGACGCGCCCACGAAGACGATCCGTCGGAGAACCACGTAGACACCGAGTGCCGAGCAGACGAGCGCGATGACGAGCGCGCCGTACAGCGCATCGCGAAAGAGGAGAATCGCGTCGATCACCGCCGCTCCCCCGGCTTCACCACCGCCGAGCCACGTCGGGCGAGGACGATGCGATGTCCCGCGAAGGAATCGACTTCCACCGGGATGCCATAGACCTCACTCAACGTGCGCTCGTTCACGATCTCGTCGACGGCGCCGATGCGGAAGCTTCCTTCCTGCACCAGAGCGATTCGCCTGACGTAGTTCGCGATCTCGTTGAGCGCATGACTCACCATCAGCACCGTGAGCCCGCTCCGCTCGTGCAGCTCACGCACCAGTCCGAGAATCTGCGTCGTCGAGACGAGATCCATCCCCGTCGTCGGCTCATCGAGCACCAGCAGGTTCGGCTCGCCCACGAGCGCCCGCGCGATGAGCGTGCGCTGCTTCTGTCCACCGGAGAGCCGGGTCAACGGCTCCATCGCCAGCTCCCGAATGCCCACGGCATCGAGTGCGGCGAGGGCGCGATCACGATCGTCGCGCCTGGGCCGGCGACCGATGCCGACGCGGTCGTAGCGGCCCATCAGGACGACGTCGAGCACTCGCAGCGGGAAGTTGTAGTCGACCTGATCCCGTTGCGGGACGTAGCCGAACCTGAGCTCCGGGCGGCGGGTTACGGTTCCGCTGGTCGGATCGAGCGTGCCGAGGATGGCGCGGAGGATTGTCGTCTTGCCGGCGCCGTTAGGCCCCACGAGGCCGAGAAAGTCTCCTTCGGGAATCTGAAAGGTGAGGTCCGAAAGCACCACGCGACGCCCATATGCGAGCGTCGCGTGATCGAACGTCACCAACGCGCTCAACGCAGCGCCTCGGCGAGGCGTCGAACGTCGTAGGCGATGAGCTCCAGGTAGTTGTCGACGCCCTTCACCGCTGCTACCGACGGGGGCAACACGAGCACCGTGGCCCCCGTGTTGCGCGCGACGAAGTCCGGCATCTTCCGGTCGTAGAACGGCTCCATGATGATCACCTTCGCCTTCGTGCGCTTCATGTGCTGAATGAGCCCGGCGAGGTGAGAGGCGGACGGCGGAACGCCCGGTTTGGGCTCAATGAACCCGACGATGTTCATGCCGGTGAAGTCCTGGAAGTAGCGCCAGCTGGTGTGGTACGCCACGACCGGTTGATTGCGAATCGCCGCGAGCTGCGGGGCGAGCGCGCGAACGGTCGAGTCGATGCGGGCCTCGAAGCGCGCGGTGTTCCCGCGATACGACGACACGCCTTGTGCATCGAGCTCGGAAAACTTGTCGCGGAAAAGGCGCGCGATGCGCTTGCCGTTCTCGGGATGCAGCCAGTAGTGCGGGTTCCCGCGCGGATGCACATCGCCCATGGAGCGGTCGGCGTTCGCCTGCACGTCGAGCACGGGGATCGCGCGCGACACGTCCACGTCGCCGCTGCCACCCCGGTTGATCCGGCGGTTGCGAGCCGCGTCAAGGAGCGACGGCATCCAGCCGATTTCGAGGTCCAACCCCACGTACGCGAAGACGTCGGCCTTCGCGAGCTGAAGGGCGAAGCTCGGCTTCGCCTCGACGAAGTGCGGGTCCTGATAGCCCGCGGCAATGTGCATGGCGTCGACGCGATTGCCGCCCACGACATGGGCGATGTCGTGCAGGTCGGTGGTGCTGGTGACGATTCGAAGCTTCTGCGCGGACAGTGGAGAGCCAAGCGTCGCCACAGCCGCGCCAATGATGACGAGGCGTTTCATATGTCCATCCGCTCAAAACGGGTGTGGCCGGTGCGGTCCAATGGCGATCGTCATCTGCAGGAGCAGACGGTTCACGCGATCGCCGACGTCGGGCCGTAGGTTTTCATACCCCAGCACCATCTTCGAGAACTCGCTGGGGAAGAACTGTAAGTACCCCGAAATCGCTGATAAGTCTCGCTCCGCGTCTGCCGCTGCCTCGACCCGGTCATACCGGGCCCCAACGAACAGGCGCCGTGACAGCTGCCACCGGCTGAAGACGTACAGGCCCGTGGTCTCCTCTGTCGGACCGAGATATGAAGCGCCGGCCGGGAGCCCGGCCGGAAGCGCTGGCTCGTCGTTATGCTGGCGCATCACCTCCGCCTGGAGAATGAACGAGCGATACAAGCCGTGCTGCAGCGGTCGCCACCGAAAGGTGAGATCGCCGGCGAGGAGCGATTGTCGCGCGAGCACTGCGGTCTCTCCGCGCGGGCCGGGACAGGGATCGAAATGTCCCGGTGTCAGCACTGACTCGCATCCGAACGGCTCATCAATGCGGCCCGTGCCGGCGCTAAACGACACCTCGAAGTTCGTGGCCTCGCCAATGTCCCAGTAGTTCCGGAAGCGAGCGGTGTAGCCCAGCCCCTCGAGCGAATGGTTAGGCGGCTCGGCGGGAGTTCCCTCGAACCCATGCTCGGCGAGATGACCGCCGTCCTCCTCGTGATGCTCCTCCGGGAATCGTTCGATCGCCGTGAGCTGAATCTCCTGATAGAAGCCAAACGGTGAGAAGATCTTGCTCAACGCGACGCCGGTCCCCTTTCCCCCGTGATCGCCGAGCAGGCGCTGGATGACGTACGGGTATTCGATGGTGTGAAGCTCGGCGCGGTGCGTCGTATTCTGCTTGCCGAAGGGAAGGTGGAACCGGCCAGCCCGCACCTGGAGCTGCCATGGCAGCGACGTCGTGGTGAGGTATCCCTCCTCGATCGCGATGCCTTCCTCGTCGCTGAGCCCCAGAATGAAATCGCCGCGGAAGAACGGGTCGACGTTGGCGCCCAGCGCCAGCTCGACCTCGCGCATGTCGAATCGCCGAGCCGATTCGAGTGTGCTGCCATCGGGGCTCGCGTCGACGACGATGTCGCCCATGACGCTGATGCTCGGGTTGAGTCCGGGGTTGTTGGGCTGCTGCGGCTGCGCGGGCGCCATGCCGCCCATGACATGCGGCGGGCGCGCCTCGCCGCGGATGCGCTCGAGCTCGCGCACCAGGCGGATCGAGTCCGCCCGCGCAATGCTGTCCGCGCGCGCGATCGAGTCGCGCCGAGCCGTCGTATCGGGTTGCTGTGCGCCGGCTGTCGCACTGATGTGCGCGATCAGCAGCCCACTGAAAAAAATTGTACGCATCGTGCTCCTGTGCAGTGCCGCGCCGGCGCGAAGGGCCGTGCGCGATCGGTGGTTCTGCGGATGGTACGAGGAGCGCGCCAGGAAGGCGCGATGCGTCAGGCCGGCGGTGCGCGCGGCTGGGTGTCGAGCCTCTCTGCTGCGGTCGAGGGAGGGCGAGAGACGTCGCTGGCGCTGGTGGTCACGCTGGCCACGACGGGTGCCGTAGCGGCGCGCGCTGGCGGCGCGACGAGGTGCGACGCGGCACATACTGCGCACAGCTCGCCGTGCGCGTGATGCGTGCTCGTCCCTGCCTGCTCGACGTGGATTGCGGCAACTGTGCTGTCCTGTCGCTCCGCGAGCGGCGCGGCGGCGACGAGGAGCAGCTGCAGCATCGTCACCAGGGCGGCAGCGGCGCGCACAGTGCCGGTGAGGCCGATGAGTCGGGGCGAGCGCGGGGTTCGCATGCTAACCGACAATAACATCGTCGCGAGGCCTGCCGCTACGGGCTGGAGGCGACATAACTCCGAAGCCGCTCGAGCATACGCCGGTCGGTCGTCTCCGCATCATCGAGCTTGGGCGTCTCGATGACCTTGGGGATGTGGACCAGTCGCTCATCGGTCATGATGCTGCGGAATGCTCGCTCTCCGAGAGCGCCTTCGGCGATGAGCTCGTGGCGGTCTCGCCTCGAGCCGAGCGGTGTCTTGGAGTCGTTCAGATGCATGAGCTTCAGCCGATGCATCCCGAGAGTGTCCGCGAAGCGCGACCAGACGCCCTCATAGTCGTTGACCAGGTCGTAGCCGGCAGCGAAGACGTGTGCGGTATCCACGCAAACCGCGACGCGATCGCGATGCGGTGCCGGCACAGCGTCGATCAGCGATGCCATCTCTTCGAAACTCGACCCGATGGCGGTACCGCTGCCGGCCGTCATTTCCATGAGGATGACGACCCGCCCCGGGACTCGCTCGAGCGCGATGCCGATCGCCTCGGCGTTCCGCGCGATTCCGCTCGCGCGATCATCCATGAAATTCCCGGGATGCGATACGAGGTATCCCAGGCCGAGCGCTTCGCAGCGGCGCAGCTCCGACTCGAATGACGCGAGCGACCGCGCGCGCAGCACCGGATCAGGTGAGGCGAGATTGATGAGGTAGCTGTCGTGCGCCGCCGTCGCGCGGACGTCCGTGGCGGTGAGCGCCGCCGTAAACGCACGACACTCATCGTCTTCACAGAGTCGCTCTGCCCACCGGTTGGCCATCTTCGAGAACATCTGCATGGCGGTCGCCCCGATGGCCTTGGCGCGGCCGGGCGCGTTAGGCGTGCCGCCGGCGGAGGAGACGTGGGCGCCTAGGAGCAGAGGCGCTAAAGGCGCTAGAGGCGCTAGAGGCGCTAGAGGCGCTGAAGGGCGACCGCGAGCGCCCTTAGCGCCCTTAGCGCCCTTAGCGCCCTTAGCGCCTTCTTAGCGCCTCTTCCGACTACTGTCTTCCGCGCAGCCATTCCAGCGGATCCACCGCTCGCCCCTGCGGGCGCATCTCGAAATGCAGGTGCGGTGGGAGCTCGGGATCGGCGGCTCCCACATACCCCAGCACCTGGCCTTTGCTGACGACGGAGCCCTTCTGCACGCTCAGGCGGCTCAGCGATCCGTACACCGAGTAGTCGCCACCGCCGTGCTGGACGATCACCGTCAGCCCGTAGGTCCCGAACGTCTCCGAGACGACGACGCTCCCGGCCGAGACCGCTTTCACCGGCGTGCCCTCGGAAGCCGCGATGCCGATCCCGTTCCACCGCGTCGTCGTGTTGTTGGGATTCACGACCCGGCCGAAGTTGTAGATGATCTCGCCCTCCACCGGCCAATCGAGACGGCCGAGGTCGCTCGTCCGAATCGTGCTGTTGGCGCGGCCGCCAGCACCACCGGCTCGGCGGCGCGCAGCCTCCAGCTCCGCGATCACGTTCGTCAGTCGCTGTTCGTCGCGCGCGATGCGCCGCAGCCGGGCCTCGGTGTCGCGGGCGCGGCGCTGCGTCGCTGCGAGACTCCGTGCGCGCTCGCGCTCGAGGTCGCGCAGCCGCTTCTCCTCGAACGCCCGCTCTTCCCGCGTCCGCTCGATGTCCCGCTGAAAGCGCACGAGGTTGCCGCGCTGTCGGCGGACCCGGTTGCGGAGCTGCTCGACGCGTTCCACGAGCGCGCGGTCTCGAAGCGCCAGTAGATGCAGATACTTGTAGCGTGAGACGAGCTCGCCAAATGACTGCGCCGCCAACAGCGCCTCGACCGCGTGGAGCGGCCCGCGCTTGTAAATGTCGATCAGCCGGCCGCGCAGCATCGCTCGCTTGACCACGAGCTCGTCCTCGGCCCGCACGAGGTCGCCGGTGGAGGAGTCGACCGCCTCGCCAATGGACACGAGTTGCGATTCGAGCGACCGAACCGCGCGCGCGGTCATGTCCGCCTGACGATCGATGTTCGCGACTTCCGCCGAGAGGTCGTGCACCGTGCCCCGCAGCTCCCGCATGCGCGTCTCGAGCTGCTCCCGCTCGCGACGCAGCTGCTCGAGCCGAGCCTGCTCGGCGCGCAGCCGTGCTTCGGGTGATTGTTGTGCGCCCGCCGTAGCGCTTACGGCTAGAAGCAGCACAATGGAACCGCAGATGGCCGCAGAATGCCGCAGCCAGTTCAACTGTGGCTTGCAGCTGCTGCGGCCATCTGCGGCCATTTGCGGTTCCATGTTGCCTAAACCCGTCGGAGATGCCGCCCGACGGACACGGCGCTTCCGAGAAAGCCGATCAGCGCGCCAAAGGCGATGCCCGCGATGATGATGCGCTCGTCGAAAAACCGCGTGGCGACGAGGGTGCGCGAGATGAGCGAATGCGCGAAGTACGTGAGCGCGAGCGCCAGGACACCGCCGAGAATGCCCTTTGCCAATCCTTCCAAAAGGAAGGGCCGGCGAATGAAGCCGTCGGTTGCTCCGACCAGCCTCATGATCGAGATCTCGCGCCCCCGCGCGAGCACCGCCATGCGGATCGTTGCTCCGATGATGATGATTGCGACCGCCGCGAAGGCGACCCCGAGAATGATCCCGGCCGCCGTGGCGAGGTTGCGAATGTTGTACAGCTTGCGCACCCACTCCTCGCCGAATCGCACGTCGTCCACGAACGGATAGGTTCGAATACGTGCGGCGACGGCGCTCACGGTCTCGGGATCGCGGAACCCCGGTTTGAGCCGCACTTCGATCGACGCGGGCAGAAAGGCGGCATCGAACACATCGCGGAACTCGCCAAGCTCCGCCCGGGCGCGCTCCAGCGCCTCCTCCTGTGAGATTCCATCGGCGCGGGCAACCTCGGGGAACGAGCCAATGTCACCCAGTGCTGCGGCGAGCGCCTCGATCGGCGTGCCGTCAGCGATGTAGGCGCGAATCTCGACGCGCTCTTCGACTTGCTGAAGGGCGTCGCGGATGTTCACGGCCACGAGCACGAACAGCCCCAGGGAGAAGAGGCTGAAAGCGATCGTCATCACGCTCAGGGCACTCAGGAGGGGGGCCCGCCGGAATGCCAGCAGCGTCTCGCGTAGGGTGAGTCGCATCAGGCAGGCGTCGACCGGCCATCCGCGGCGGCATCAGCCGCCGCGGCTTCCGCGGAGTCGTAAACGATCTGGCCACGATTCATTTCGATCACGCGATAATCCGACCGCCTCACGAGCTCGAGGTTGTGCGTCGCCATCAGCACGGCGGTTCCGGCGGCGTTGATGTCCCGCAGCAGCTGAAACACGCCGCGCGTTGCACGATCGTCGAGATTGCCCGTGGGCTCGTCGGCGATGAGGACGAAGGGGTCGTTGACGAGTGCGCGGGCGATCGCCACGCGCTGCTGCTCTCCGCCGGAGAGCTCGCGGGGCAGAGCGTTGGCCTTGGAGCTCAGGCCCACCTGCGTGAGCAACCGCGAGACCTTCGTCGCGATGGAGGCGCGGGGAGCATCGGTGACTTCCAGCGCAAACGCGATGTTCTGTTCGGCGGTGCGCTCCTCGAGCAGTCGAAAATCCTGAAAGACCACCCCGAGCTTTCGGCGGAGCTGCGCGATCTCGGTGCGGCGCACCGATCCCGAATGCACGCCGGCGACACGCACGTCCCCCTCGGTCGGAAGCTCCTCCATGTACACCAGCTTGAGAATCGTCGACTTCCCCGCGCCGCTCGGGCCGGTGAGAAACGCGAACTCGCCTTTGGCGATGTGAAAGGATACGTCGTCCAGCGCCAGCCCACCGCGTGCGTACTCCTTGCTGACATGGATGAATCGGATCATCGCGCGTCGCTGGCGGCGGGGAGCACGGTCGACGTCCCCGCGGCCGGGTATTCCTCGGTGTCGAGAAGACGCCAGCTCGTCTGCGCGGTGACCGTGTCGAAGACGGCCTTCAGCAGGCCGATCACGATCGGGCCGAGGAGGATGCCGACGATACCAAAGGTGTACACACCGGTGACAAGGCCAATGAACATCCAGTAGAAGTTGAGCACCCGCGATTTCTTTGCCGCGAGCTTTGGTCGTAGATACATCGACATGAAGAGCGTGTTCCCGAGGAACCCGATCAGGAGCACGAGTACCGAAGAGACGTAGGCCTCGCGGAAGATAGCCAGCCAGATCGCGACCGGGACGTACACGCTCCAGGACCCGACGATTGGAAAGAAGCCGATGACGAACGAGAGCAGAGCCAGCACCGCCGCGAGCGGCACGTTGAACACCAGGTTCATCCCGAGGATGACGAGCGACTTGACCGTCTGTGTCACCAGGGTCGCGTAGATCGCCCCGTAGAGCACTCCTTCGACGTTGTGCTCCAGCGCCGTCGAGAGCTCCGAGTACCGGGGCGGAATCTTTCCGCGAATGTAGGCGGTGACAGCCTCGGCGTCGGTGAGGATATACCCCAGCGTAAAGAGGAAGATCGCGGAGGAGACCGCCACCTCGACGATGGTTTCCTGAAGGGCGCCGACGATTCGCGAGCCGTAAAGCGAAGTGCTGGCGACGAACGCGCGGATCTGCTCGGTGAAGGTCTCACCCCGCATGAAGGGCAACCGCCGAACGGCCGCATCGATGCGCGCCACGATGTCGGCCTCGTTCGCGGCGATGTACTCCGCGGCGCTGCTGAGCTCCGCGTAGCTGTACGCGATCGCGGCCAGCACCGGGACGACGACAATGAGAATCGTGACGAGCGCCGCCGCCACCGGGCGTTTCAGCCGCACGAGCAGCCAGAGATAGAGCGGGCGCACGTACACCGCGACGATCACGGCCAGGATGGCGGCGATGACGACGACACGCACCATCCACAGGAACAGCGACAGCACGATCACGAACAGCAGCGACGTGAGAATGATCCGGCGGAATTCCGGCAGCGTCAGATCCGCGACGCGTTGACTGATGCGCCGCTCGACGCGCCGCCGGTCGCCGGGGCCTTCCGCGATCGGCTCCGTCACCGCAGCGCCTGCTCGAGGTCGGCGATAAGATCCTCGGCGTCCTCGATACCGACGCTCAGCCGGACGAACCCGTCCGGGATGCCGACCTTCGCCCGCTGCTCCGAGGACAGGTGCGCATGAGAAGTGAATCGCGGCTCGCTCACTAGCGACTCCACGCCCCCGAGGCTCGTGGCATGTATCCACACTTTGAGCCGTCTCACGAAGCGGTCCGCTGCCTTCGCTCCGCCGAGCAGCTCGAGTGCGAGCATGCCGCCGAAGCCGTCGAGCGTGGTGCGAGCGACCTCGTGGTCCTGATGGTCCGGGAGCCCCGCATAATGCACGTGACGGATCTCTTTCCGACCCTCCGCCCACGACGCGATGCGCGCCGCATTCTCGTTCTGGCGGCGGACGCGGACGTCGAGCGTCTTCAGCCCGCGGTCGAGAAGCCACACCGCGAAGGGGTCTGGCGCTTGACCCCAGACCATCATCTTCTGCCGCACCTCCTCGATGTACGGAGCGGTGCCGGCCACCACGCCCGCCATCACGTCGTGATGGCCATTGAGATACTTAGTCCCCGAGTGGATGACGACGTCGGCCCCATGCTCGAGCGGGCGAAAGTTCACCGGGCTTGCGAACGTCGAATCGACGACGAGCGCCAGCCCGTTCTCTTTCGTCAGGTGGCTCGCGCCACGCAAATCGAGCACGCGACAGGTGGGATTCACCGGCGTCTCGACGAAGATCGCGCGGGTCTCTTTGCGAAGCCGGCGCCGCCACCCTCGCGACTCGGTGGGATCGACGAGCGTGACGCCAATACCCATCGCCTCGAACTCCTGGGTGAAGAGACGGTGCGTCCCTCCGTACACCCAGGAGCTGGCGAGCAGGTGGTCGCCCGGTCGCAACAGCGCCAGCAGCGCGCATGCGGTTGCGCCCATACCGCTCGCCAGCACGATGCCGGCCTCCGCCCCCTCGAGCAGCGCGACGCGTCGCGCCACGATCTCGGCGTTGGGTACGTTGCCATAGCGAGGATAGCGCAGCCCTTCGGCGGTGCCGATCTCCTGCACGAAGTTCACGCTCTGGTAGAGCGGGGCCACGATGGGCGTATCGGTATCCCGTTTGTCGTGCCCACCGTGGACGGCAACGGTGGAGACGCCTTGCGGTCGAGTCTTGCGTGTCATGCAGGCTTCGGCGTTAGGAAAGCTGCGGGTCGCAGCTCGCGGTTTGTCATAGCCTATGCGAGATGCCCGATCTCTCGAGGAATGTCGGGGTCGACCTTCACCACGCGTACCACGTCGGCGGGAGCGGTGCCTGCCACATCGCGAAGAATGACGCTGCCACGGGGAAGGGCATCGTCGATACGAACCGTCACGAGCTCGTGTCGTCGCGGGCCGTAGAGCCATACCAGCTCGCCGTCCTGCAGCAGACGCATGCGCGCGTCCTCACCACGCATGCTGATTTGCGGTCCGCGATCGGTATCCGTTGCCCGCGTCGCCACGAATCCCACCACCGACAGGGGAGGGTTGTAGCGTTCGTACCGCATCACGGTCCCGTGCCGACGGCGACGTAGCCCTCGTCGAAGCGCATGATGAGTCGCCGCCGGGACAGTCCGTTGAGCAGCAATTCGGCTTGCGGCTCCTCGAGGCCCACCTCACCCGCGATATCGGCCGGGAGCGCGCGGCCCAATCGCGTCACTGCTTCCCAGGCGCGTCGCTCGCGATCGTCCACGGTCCCGATGAGCAGCGGCAGTCCGTCATCGGTCTGCGCCACGAGCGCGAGGCCACGACGTGTGAGCACAGCGTCGATCGCATCGAGGTGCGAATCGCTCACGCCCTTGAACAGGAAGTAGCAGTCGCGTGGCGCAACGAGCCGGGCGACGCTGGCGCGCTCTCCGGCGGGTTCGCAATAGCTGACGAGAAGCTTGGCGACGATCTCATTGGCGCATGAGTAGTCGAGCAGGCCGACGTGAGTGAAGTCGATGACGGTGAGGGTGCGCTCCTTGGCGTCGGCGAGCTGCTGCTCGATGCCGGAGCGGACGGCGGCGCCGGTGGGCCGCGTGACGAGATCGGAGTAGAGGTCGCAGACGGTGCGGCGTAGCACCGTGCCGAGGTCGATGTGGTTGATCACCGCGCGGCGGTCCGCTCTGGAATCGTGATCAGCACCTGCGCTCCAGGAAACGGGGGAAGCTGTTCCTCGAGCGGGATGTCTTCATCCCAACTCGGAACGATCGCGATTCTAGCTGTTCCGCTTCGAATCGACAACTTCCCGTCCCATCGGCCGACGTAGCGACGGATACCCGCAAGTCCCTGGCCGCGACCCGCATCGCGGAACCTTGACACCGAGCGAATGACTGCATCTTCCAGCGCCATCGCATCATCCCATCGGTCACCTCGACGACCTTGTGCACTCTCGAGCGACTGGCGGAACCCGATGCCGGCATCACAGACGGCGATCTGAACCACGCGTCGCCCGAGTCGCTTCTGCCACCGATAGGTCTGGACGGCCACCCATCCGCCGCGTCCGGCGTGCTCCACGATGTTCTGGCAGGCCTCCGACAGCGTCATCGCGAAGCCCATCGTCGCGCGCGGATCGAGATTGAGCTCCTTCGCCAGAATCGCCTGCGCTTTCGTCTGAATGCGGCCCACGACCTCGTGCACGTCCTCGCTCTTCGCGACGGGCGTGATTTCCAGCAGCACATCGGATTCGCCGGCGCCGCGCGCGCGCGGCACCGAGCCGTGCATCTCGAACAGCCCTTCGGCGTAGCGAAAGAACTGCGCGCGCGCCCAGTACGAGGCCGTCTCTTCCGCCTCCGGGGCGTACAACGCCGGTCGCTCCGCGCGGGTCTGCGCGAGCACGAGGAGCGCGGTGAGTCCGTAGGGCGATGCCCACCGTGTGTGCCGGGTGTCGATCAGCACCTTCTCATCGGGCGGCAGCGGGGCGAGCTGCTGCAGCACCGACTCGAACGTGCGGTCATCCAATGACGGTGGGATGTTGATGACGGTCGTCATCGTGAGCTGAGCTCTCCGCGCAGATGGCCGGCGAGCCCGGTGGCCCCCCGATGTTCGACGTTGCGACCGGCCGCGTCGTGGGCCGCGCGCATCGCCACCGTCAAGCTATCACCGGCGAGCAGCCGCGAGAAATACGTCGCGCCCCACACGTCGCCGCACCCGGTGGGGTCGCCGGCGGACAGTGAGGCGGTGGCCGGAATGAGCGCCGTGCGAATCGGGCCGAGGGCGGCGCCGAGCGGTGGGCGTGCGTCGAGGTCGGCGAGCCGCTCGAACCCCGGAGCGGCGAAGAACACGGCGCCCTTTCCCGCCAGCGTGACGTTCAGGCAGCGCACGTTGTTCGCGAGCGCGGTGGCGGCCAGCGCCATTGGGTCGGGTGCCATCATCGACATCTCGTTCTCGTTCACCTGAATGACGTCGAAGCAGCGACACCACGCGGCGACGTCGGGCAGCGGCTGCAGCGTTCGGAGACCATCGGGCTGCACGGCGAGCATGAGCGAGTGCAGGTCCGCATAGATGGGTCCGCGAAAGTGCTGTCGCAGCAGCGTCGACGTCTCCAGATCGAGCTCGAAGCCACTGATGAAGTTGACGTACAGCGCATCGAGGTCCGTGATCAGTGGCTTGAGCCCGAGCCAGGTCCACGGAGGCACGCCGCCCGTTAGGTGCTCCGTGCGACGATCCATCGTCTCGTAGCGGAGCTCGACACGATTGTTGGGGTAGGGCACCTCGACGAGCGCGGCATCGGGCGCCATGCGCCGCAACCCCGTGATGAACTCGCGCGCTCGGGTGGCGAGATCCTGCCCGACTTTCATGACGGGCACGATCTCCCAGTGTTCCGGTAGCGCGGCATTGAGCGCGCTCAGGGCGTACGTGATCCCGCCCCACTCCTCGACCGGAACTTGCCGCGCGTCGCGGCCGTGAATCGTGTCCCAAACGAAGGTGCCGATGACACCCAAACGGCGAATACGGGATGCGGAATGCGGAATGGGAGCCTCTTCTCCCAGTTGGTTCACCATTCCGCCTTCCGTATTCCGCATTCGCGTCAAACCTCCCCCAATTTTTGAGCCTTGAACGTCGCGATCGCCCCCACCACGCCGGCGGTCCCCGGGAGGATACCCGGCACGATGCGGCACGCTTCCACCGCCGGCCGGAAGGCGCGTCGCTTCACTTCCGCGCGCAGCGGCTCGAACAGCTTGTCGCCCGCCTTCGTCACGCCGCCCGCGATCACGACCACATTGGGATTGAACACGTTGAGCAGATTGGCGACGCCCGTCCCGAGGAACTTGGCGGTATCGCGCACGACCTCCAGTGCCAGCGCGTCCCCCTTGTTCGCCGCTTCGTACACCGTCGCGGCCGTGATCGCATCGACATTGTCGTGCACCATCTTGCGCAGCATCGACACCTCATCCCGATCGAGCGCCTCGCGAGCGCGCAGCGCGATCGCGGGTCCCGAGGCGTACGCCTCGAGGCACCCGTAGTTGCCGCACTTGCAGTGGCGCCCGGTCGAGTCGATGGTCGTGTGGCCAATCTCTCCGGCCACGTCGGAGGCGCCGTGATAGAGCTGACCATCGAAAATGAGACCGCCGCCGATGCCGGTACCGATCGTTAGGCCGACCACGTTCCGGCCCCCTCGTGCGGCGCCCCGCCACCACTCGCCCACCGTTGCGCAGTTCGCGTCATTGTCGAGCGTCGCCTCGAGGCGAACCCGCTCGGCGATGACATCGCGCAGCGGAAAGTCGTACCAGCCCAGGTTGGGCGCGACGATCACCATGCCGCGCTCGCGATCGAGTGGTCCCGGCGCGCCAATGCCGACGCCGAGAAAATCCTTTCGCGCCGCGTTCGACTGTTCCATGGCCTCGGCCATCGTCTGCTCGAGCATGGCGACGATGCGATCGACGACCGCCTCGGGCCCGCGCTCGGAATGCGTGGGCTCGGCCCGCATGCTGATCTCGCGACTCCCATCGACCGGCATCGCGCCGACGACGATGTTGGTGCCGCCGAGATCGACCCCAATGATGAACTTCTCGCGCTTCGTGCGGGCCATTTCGCGTGGCTGGTGTGAGTGAGTTGGTTCGGTGACGTAATCTAGGAACCCTGTAAAGCGCTGGAAGAGCGCTAGGAGCGCTGGAGAAGCGCCAGGTGGCGCAGTCGAAGTTGTAGCGCTATTCCCGCGCCCCTAGCGCTATCCCAGCGCTTTCTCGAGTAGTCGTTCCACGTCATTAACGCCCAGCTCCCGCATGCACCGCCAGTGCCCGAGCGGGCACCGCTGTGGCCCGTGACGGTCGCATGGACGACACTCGAGGCCCGCGTGCCCCATTGTTGCCGACCGCGGCGCCAGAGGACCAAAGCCGAAGTCCGATACCGTCGGACCATAGATCGTGATCGTCGGCGTTCCCATCGCCGATGCCATGTGCGTCGGCGACGAGTCATTGCTCACCAACGCGCGAGCCCGTCCGATGAGCTCGGCGGATGCGAGAAGTGAGAGACGACCAACCGCGCTGACGAAACGGTCGGCCGGCACCGCGGACGCGATCGCCTCCGCGTGCGGCTGATCATCCTTTCCACCGATCACGACGACGGGGAATCGCGTCGCCAGTCGCTGGCCGAGCTCCGCATAGTAGGGCCATCGCTTGGTTGCCCACACACTGCCGGGTGCGAGCACCACGAAGGGACCCGACACGCCATGCTCGTGCAGAAGCTCGCTCACTGCGTCCTTCTCCGCGGCGCCTGGAAAAAGGCGTGGGCGGAGTCGCTCCGCCCGCGGCTCGGCCGTCTGCTCGTTCGGGAACGCGAGGAGCCACAGCCGTGCGGCGTGATGCTGATTCTCGAGGTATGGAACCTTCTTCGTGTACATCGAGCGAGCCGGCGATGTCGCGAAGCCAACCCGCTCATGCACCCCAGCGAGCACCGCCAGTGCCGCGCTGCGTGGGGAGCCCTGCGCGAGATACGCGACCGTGCGGTCGACGCCGGTATCGCGCTCGGCGCGATGCCGGCGAATCGTCCGCGCCATCGCCCAGAGTCCTCCGATTCCACGCTGAGCGTTTCGTTTGTCGAAAACGAAAATGCGACGCACCGCAGGGTTGTTCTGGAGGAGGCCGGCCGACACCGGGGTGGTGACGATGTCGACGGGACCGCGTGTGGCGAGCTCGGCGATCAGCGGCGTCGTCAGGATGGTGTCACCGATGAAGGCCGTCTGAATGACGAGCGAAGTCTGCGTGAAAGGCCCCTGCGGACGCGCGCCCCGGTCCGCGCCGGACAAGGGCTCGGCGGGCGCGGGCAGCGCCATCAATCGACCTGGAGCACCGCGAGGAAGGCTTCCTGCGGGATCTCGACGGATCCCACCTGCTTCATGCGGCGCTTTCCTTCCTTCTGCTTTTCGAGGAGCTTGCGCTTCCGGGTGATGTCGCCGCCGTAGCACTTGGCGAGCACGTTCTTGCGGAGCGCCTTCACCGTCGTGCGCGCGATGACCTTGGTGCCGATGGCCGCCTGGATGACGACCTCGAACAGCTGACGCGGAATCAGCTCCTTGAGCTTGTCGGCGATCTTCCGTCCCCACTCGTACGCCTTGTCGCGGTGGATGATGACGGAGAACGCATCTACGGGGTCGCCGTTGATCAGCATGTCGAGCTTCACCAGATCGCTCTGGCGATAGTCGAGCATCTCGTAGTCGAGGCTCGCATATCCGCGGCTGATGGTCTTCAGCTTGTCGTAGAAGTCCAGGATGATCTCCGCCAGCGGAAACTCCCAGTCGAACTCGACGCGGGCGGAGTCGACGTAATGCATGTTCTTGTACACGCCGCGCCGGTCGGTGCCGAGCTGCATGATCGCCCCGATGTAGTCGGCTGGCGCGACGATGCGTGCCTTGACGTATGGCTCCTCCACGTGGTCGACGACCGATCCGTGCGGCATTGCCGAGGGATTCTCGAGGAGCATCATCGTCTCGTCGTTCTTGTACACGTGATATTCGACGTTCGGTACCGTCGTGACGAGGTCGAGATCCCATTCCCGCTCGAGCCGCTCCTGGACGATCTCCATGTGCAGCAGACCGAGGAAGCCGCATCGAAAGCCGAAGCCGAGTGCGGTCGACGTCTCGGGCTCGTAATGCAGCGAGGCGTCGTTGAGCTGAAGCCGCTCGAGCGCGTCGCGAAGGTCCTCGTACCGATTGGGGTCGGTCGGGTAGAGGCCCGAGAACACCATGGACTTGATGTCCTTGTAGCCGGGAAGCGCTTCGGCCGCGCGATGGTCGGCGTCGAAGATCGTGTCGCCCACGCGCGTCTCCCGCACGGCGCGCACGTTTGCGACGACGTACCCCACTTCCCCCGGTCCCAGATGATCGGTCTCGATTGGGCGCAGCTGCCGATAGCCCACTTCGATGACCTCGTACGTCGAATCGCTCGCGCCGAACGCAATCTTCATCCCCGGTGCGATGGTCCCGTCGACGACGCGGATACTCGGGATGGCGCCCCGGTATCGATCGTAGTACGAATCGAAGATCAATGCGCGCAGCGGTCCGTCCGGGTTGCCGACGGGAGGCGGAACCTTCGCGACGACCCGCTCGAGGAGAGCATCGATCCCGATCCCTTCCTTGGCGCTGATGCGAAGGATCTCATCGACGGGGGTGCCAATCAGATCGTGAATCTCCTGGGCGCGCTGGTCGGGGGCGGCGCCGGGAAGGTCGATCTTGTTCAGGACGGGAATGATCTCGAGGCCGGCATCGAGCGCCAGGAAGAGATTGGACAACGTCTGCGCCTGAATGCCCTGCGAGGCGTCGACGACGAGAATTGCACCCTCGCACGCGGCCAGCGAGCGCGAGACCTCGTAGGTGAAATCGACGTGGCCCGGCGTGTCGATGAGGTTGAGCTCGTACGTGCGCCCGTCTTGCGCATCGTAGCTCATTCGGACGGCGTTCAGCTTGATCGTGATGCCGCGCTCCCGCTCGAGATCGAGCGTATCGAGCACTTGCTCCTTCATCTCGCGCGCTTCAGCCATTCCGGTCGCCTCGATGAGGCGGTCGGCGAGCGTGGACTTCCCGTGATCGATGTGGGCGACGATGCAGAAGTTGCGGATGTGCTCGAGCTTCAACGGGACTCTGGGCTTGGGCGAGGCGGCTACGGGAATCCTGAAATATAGGTGGTCGACGTCGTCGAGGTGGTCCAGGTGATGGAGGTAAAGCAATCGAGGCGGCCAGGGAGTTGTTGTCCTTGACCGCCTCGACGACCTCGACGACCTCGATCACCTATTCCGTCCGCCGCCCTCCACTATTCGACGGTGTCGACCGACGCGGCTCGCTCTTCGGCTGAGGCGGGGACTCTCGTCGCGGCTCGGCCTTTGGCTCCGAGCGCGGCGCCTCGCGCCTCGGCTCGGCTCGCGGAGCGGGAGCTTCGCGACGGGGCTCGCTACGTGGCTCTGCACGAGGCTCACTCCGCGGTTCCTCACGTTGCGATTCGCGCCGCGGTTCCTCGCGCCGTGGCTCGGCACGCGGTTCCGCACGTGGCTCATCGGTGCGCGGCTCGCGCCGGCCGCGATCCTCGATGATCACGCGATCATCTGCGCGATCGTTGCGTTCGACCTCGGCGTTCGGTTCGTCGCGGCGTGGAGCGCGCACTCCACGTCCCAGATCTTCGTCCGCACGCTCGTCCCGCGATGGTGGATCGCGGCGTGGCGAACGGATCGGCGAGGTGGCGTTCGTTCCTTCGTCGCGATCCAGCTCCGTGGGGCGACGGCGCCCGCTCGTCGATGGCTCCGAGCGGATGTCATCGCCGGGACGCGTCGCTCCACTGCCGGTCCGCGATGCACCTTCCTCTGCGCGGCGACGGCTCGTGACGTTCGCGTCCTCGAGCGGTGAGCCCGGGCGACGCTGATCCGTGGTGCTCGCGCGCTTGCGGTACTCGACGAGCGTCGCGTCCGATGGACGCGTTCCGCGCGGCAGCTCCTTGAACTCATAGCGCGGTTCGCGCACGCGGTCGCGGACGTAGACCACACGGCGGCCACCGTACCGGCGATACGGATAATAGTACGGGTCATCCCACACCACGATCCGGAACTTCACGCAGGCGTGCGAGTACGGGTTCCACACCGGGTAGGGCCGGTAGGAGTGGCAGTCGTAGCAGAGGAATCGGGGGTAGCTCACGCGCCGCTCGACGTGATACTCGGCCACGTCGAATGAGTAGGCCGCGCGCGAATCCTCGAGCAGCAGCTCCGCGAAGTCACGCGCCGCGGTGTAGGGGTCGCGGTGGACGCGGCCACCCGCATAACGATAGTCCCAGTGACGCCCTTGCGAGACCCGCTCGTAGTCGAACGGCTCCCACGAGGAGATGGCGAAGATGTAGCCGAGCCCGGGGTAGTCGTTGATCACGAACGACTCGTGCCCATGCCCGTACACGCGGTAGGTATGCCCCCCGCGGACCTCGGCGTTGTCGTACGGGTCCTCGGGGAAGAGAATATCGACGCGTCCGTCCGTGTCGATGCGCACGATCGTGACGTACGCATCCTCATCGGTTCGGAAGTAGACGCGCGCGCGGTCGCCGCGACGGAAGAGATTGTCCCCGCTCACCCACAGCTCGACATCGGGCGCCTCGTAGCCGAGCCGCACGTTGCCGAAGAACCAGGACGGCGTGACAAAGGACGCGCGGCCCGCAGAGTCGGGGGCTGAAGCGCCCGAGGCGAGACCGGCAACGAAAGCCAGGACGTAGGCGAAGGAGCTCATCGTAGAGATCCTGCAAGAGTGAACGACGGGCGTTTTGAGATGCACGCCTTCACGGAGGATATGGGCACGCGCCATGCCCGGCCAGGCTTACTGCTAACCTGCGAAATGACAATCTGTTACGGCGTTCCACGGTCCTGCCGTTCAGAGACTGTCACATCCGGGAGACGCCCGACACACGGACATCGGTGACACCCCGAAGGCAGGGAGTCGAGGTAGTCGAGGATGTCGAAGTGATCAAGGACGACATCACCTGATTACCTGGACCGCCTCGACGACCTCGATGACCTCGATTCTTTGCCGTTCCTTGGCCCCAGTCACTACCTTCTCATTCTCGATGGACAACAAGCGCGCCGACCTCCTTGACCCCGCGATGCTGGCCGCACTCGGCCGCATCGAGCTCGTGGCGCGGTGGGTGGTCGATGGGTTCATCTCCGGGCTGCACCGGTCGCCCCGCAAAGGATTCTCGGTCGAGTTCGCGGAGCATCGCCCATATCAGCCGGGAGACGATCTCCGCTACGTGGATTGGCGCATCGCCGCACGCATCGACCGGTGGGTGGTGAAGCAGTACGAGGAGGAGACGAACCTGCGCGCCACGCTCGTCCTCGACGTGAGCGCCTCGATGAGCTGGACTGGCGACCCGGCGCGCCTCACGAAGCTCGCCTACGCCGAGCGCCTCGGTGCGGCGGTGGCGCTTTTGCTTCTGCGGCAGCGCGATTCGGTGGGCCTGGTTCGCTTCGACGACCGCGTTCGCACGGTGATTCCGCCGCGCATGCGTTCGGGACAATGGCGCCGGCTCGTCGCCGCGCTCGATGATCCCGGCGCCGGAAAGGCCTCCTACGCCGCGGGGGCGTTGGAGCGTGCCGCGCGCGTGGTGCCCCGCCGCGGCATGATTCTCCTCATTTCCGACCTTCTCTTCGAGCCTCAAGAGGTGGTGCGCGCGGTGCGCTCCCTTCGCAGCGCTGGCCACCATGTCACCGTCCTTCACGTACTCGATCCGGCGGAGCGCGAGCTGCCGTTCGCGAGCGACGCGATTTTCGTCGACCCGGAATCGGGAAGTGAAGTCACGGCGACGGTGGCCGATGTGCGCACCGCCTATCGGGCGACCGTCGTGGCGGCCATTGCGGAGTGGCGGGCGGCACTCTCGGCGGTGGGCGCGTCGTACGAGGTCGTGATGACGAACGAGCCGTTCGGCATCCCCTTGCGGCGAGCATTCGCGATCCGACAACGGTTGCCATAATGGAGTTCCTCTCGCCTGTCTGGCTGGCGGCGGCTGCGGCAATCGCGGTGCCCCTGCTCCTGCACCTCATGCGTCGGCGCATTGGCACGCGCATCGACTTTCCCGCGGTGCGCTACCTCGCGCGCGCGGAGCGCGAGCACAGCCGAAAGCTGCGCATGCGGAACCTTCTCCTCATGCTGCTGCGCGTGGCGGCCGTCCTCATCCTGACGATCGCGGCGGCGCGGCCTATCGCGCGCCTGGCCGGCGGGGGACATGCACCAACTACCGTCGCGATCGTGCTCGACAATTCGCTCAGCGCATCGGCGATTCAGGACGGAACGCCGGTGCTGGACGGACTGCGTTCCCGAGCGCGCGACGTCGTGTCGCGCGCGAGCGGTGAGGACCGGATCTTTCTCATCACCGCTGACGGCGTCTCGCGCGGCGGGTCGCGGGGCGTCGTTCTGGATGCGATCGATCATGTCGAGCCGCTCGCGGGTGCTGGTGATCTCGAGCGAGCGGTCGCACGTGCGGCGGCGCTCGCTCGCGAAGGGCCGCCCTCGTCCCGCTGGATGCATGAGCGCGAGATCGTGATCATCACCCATGCGCAAGCCTCGACCTGGCGGCGTGCGGTTTCCGTCGGCGATGTCCGCGTCGTCCTCCATCGCGCTCCTGGAAATCCGCCGCCGAACATGGCGGTATCGCGCGCCGACGCCCAACCGACCCGATGGACCCCTCGCGGGGCCGTCATCGCTCGCTTTCGCGCGCCCGATACTGCGACCTATCGATTCACGCTCGAGGGGCGAACGCTTGCACGCGGCACGGCCGCGCGCGATGAAGAGGTGATCGTGCGCGTCGCGCCGCCGGAGCAGGGATGGAGCGCGGGGACCGTGGAGCTCGAGCCGGACGAGCTGCGCGGGGACGATGTGCGCCACTTCGCCGCGTGGGTCGGCCCAGCGCCCGGAATTGCCGTTCATCGCGAGATCGCGACCTTTGCGCAAAGCGCGGTCGATGCCTTGCGCCAAACGGAGCGGGTCGTGGCTGGAAGCGATGTGGGCATTGCTCCCGCCGATGTCGCCGTTAGGCTTCCCGCGCTCCTGTTCGCTCCTGCCGATCCGGTGCGCGCAGGGGCAGCCAACCGCGTCCTGGAGCGACTCGGCGTTCCCTGGCGTCTCGGCGAGCTGCGACAAGGCGAGATCGCTGCTCGTGGCGCGGCAGAAGGGGTCCGCCCACTCGACGGGGTCACCGTTGCTCGGCGCCACTCCCTTCGCCACATCGGGGGTGCCGCGTCGGACACGATCGCGACGGCAGGCGCGGAGCCGTGGATCGTTGCCGGTCCTGGCTACGTACTCGTCGCGTCTCCGCTCACCCCCGATGCGACATCGCTCCCCGTGCGTGCCGCGTTCATTCCGTGGCTCACTGACGTCGTCACACAGCGCCTCTTCGGCGACGCAGGGACTGTCCTTTACACATCGCCAGGCGCGCCCGTCGCCCACCCCGCCGGTGCGGATCAGCTCGAGCTTCCAGGGGGACGTCGCGTCGCGCTCGCCACCGACACGGTGGTCGCTCCCGATCGTGCTGGCGTCGCGTTCTTCCTCCGCGGCGGACGTCGCGTCGGCGCGCTGGTGGTGAATCCCGAGCCTGACGAGTCGAACCTTGCTCGCCTCGATGGCGCGACGCTCGGCGCACGGGTGCGGGCACGTGAGGTGGTACTGCCCGACAGCGGGCAATGGGCGGCCTCGCTGTTCTCCTCTTCGCCTCGGCGCTCGTTGCTCGTGCCTGTGCTCGTGCTCGCCCTCGCGGTGCTCGTTCTCGAGTCGGCCGTGGCGGGCGCCGGCCAGCGGAGAGCCTCGTAGCGTGGCGCTGCCGCGCATCCTCGACGCGCTCGAATCGCTTCCGGCCTACGCACGCGTCAGGAACACCTTTCCGCCGCCCGGGCGTCGGCTCACGATCGCGGGACTCCCGGGGTCGAGTGACGCGGCCCTCGCTGCGACGTTGGTGCGCGGCGCTGGTGAACGTCGATTCTTCGTCATCGTCGCCGAAACGCTCCCTGATGCCGAGCGATGGCTCGCCGACCTCGCATCGCTCGCCGAGGACTCGGACGCTGTCGCGTTGTATCCGCCGCGCGAAGGGTTCGGTGAAGTCGAGCCGCACCTCGAGATCGCGGGCGAGCGGGTCGAAACGCTGGAGCAGGTGGCACGCGGTCGCGTACGGCTCCTGGTGACGACGGCTCGTGCCGTTCTCGAGCGCACGCGGCTCCCAAGTGCGCTGCGAACCGGCCGGCTCGAGATCCGGCACGGTGAGCAACGGCGGCTCGAAGCCCTGACCTCTCACCTCGAGTCGATCGGGTTCGAGCGCGTGTCTCTCGTCGATGACGTGGCGCAGTTCTCGGTACGAGGCGGCATTGTCGACATTTACGGGTTCGGGATGGCGAGCCCGGTGCGGCTCGAGTTCTGGGGCGACGAGATCACCTCGCTCCGGCAGTTCGATATTCTGACGCAGCGCTCCACCCGCGACGTGGAGCACGTCATCATTCTTCCGGTCGATACGCCGGCATCGGAAGACGACGCTGACGACGCGACGCCTCGTGGGTCGCTGACCGAGCTGCTTCCTCCCGACTCCGTCATCCTCCTTCCTGGCGGGACGCATCTGGAGCCGGAGATGCGACGCACGTGGGATGAGGCCCGGCACCATATCGAGCTGGCACGGCGTCGCGGCGAGGACGCACCGCCGCGAGAGGAGCTCTTTCGGTCGCCTGAAGAAGCGCTGCGCGCGATGGCGGAGTTTTCGACGCTCGCCCTTCGGGAGCGCGATGACGACCCGGACGCGCCCGCCGATGTCACCTTCCCGCTGCGACGGCCCGAGGCGATCGATCGCGACATCAAGCGACTGCGCGCCATCCTGACGGACGGCATGTCGACGCTGATTGTGTGCGACAACGTCGGCCAGGCGGAGCGCCTGGATGAGTTGTTAGGCGAGGACGGGCGTCGCCCTGTCACAGCAGATCTCGCGGTGGGGGTACTCGGGGGCGGGTTCGTCGTTCCAAACGACGATATCCGCGATCCGCGGGTGCCCCCTGGGGCGGCCGCACTCCGACATGGTCTTCGCGTCCTGACGGACCACGAGATCTTCCGTCGCGAGCGCCGCTTGCGCCGTTCCCGTCGTTATGCGAGTGGCGCCCCGCTCGAAACGATGACGGCGCTCAAGGCGGGCGACTTCGTCGTCCACCTCGAGCACGGCATCGGGATCTACAGGGGCATCGACACCATCTTCGCGGGGCAGAGCACGCTCGAGGTCGCGGTCATCGAGTACGAGGGGGGCGATCGGCTCAATGTGCCCCTCTACCGTATCGACCAGATCGAGCGCTATCGCTCGGCGACCGACGGCGATGAGGCGACGCCCCCACGGCTGCACAAGCTCGGCGGCCGACGCTGGGCGGCCCAGCGTGACAAGACACGGGCCGCGCTCGAGGAGATGACGATGGAGCTCCTCGATCTCTATGCGCGCCGCAAGATGGCCACGAAGATGCCGGCACTTCCCGACACGGCGTGGCAGCGCCAGCTCGAGTCGTCCTTTCTCTTCGAGGATACTCCCGATCAGCGTCGGGCGACGGAACAGGTGAAAGGGGACATGGAAGCCCCGCGTCCCATGGATCGCCTGTTGGTCGGGGATGTGGGATACGGCAAGACCGAGGTCGCCGTGCGCGCCGCGTTCAAGACCGTCCAGTCGGGGAAACAGGTTGCCGTCCTCGTTCCGACGACGATTCTCGCCGAACAGCATGGACGAACCTTCAGCGAGCGGCTGGCGGACTTTCCCATTCGCGTCGAGACGCTGTCGCGTTTCCAGACGCCGAAGGAGCAATCCGTACTGCTCACCGATCTCGTGGCGAAGAAGATCGACATCATGATCGGAACGCACCGTTTGCTCAGCGACGATGTCGGCTTCGGCGACCTCGGCCTCATCGTCGTCGACGAGGAGCACCGCTTTGGGGTGAAGCACAAGGAGAAGCTGAAGCAGCTTCGGCTGGCCACCGACGTTCTGACGCTCACCGCGACCCCGATCCCGCGCACGCTGCACCTGTCGCTCGCCGGGCTGCGCGACATGACGCTGATTCAGACTCCGCCGCGCGATCGTTCACCCGTGCTCACATTCGTCGAGCCGTGGGACGACGGCCTCATCGAAGAAGGCATCGCCCGCGAGGTCGACCGCGGCGGTCAGGTGTTTTTCGTGCACAATCGCATCGACACCATTGAGGCGATTGCCGATCACGTTCGACGTCTCGCGCCGCGCGCGCGCGTGGCCGTCGGTCACGGGCAAATGCGTGAGCGCGATCTGGAAGAGGTGATGCGCAAATTCGTGGGAGGAGAAGTCGATGTTCTCGTCTCGACCATGATCGTCGAATCGGGGCTCGACGTTCCGAACGCGAACACGATGTTCGTCAATCGTGCCGATCACTTCGGTCTCGCGCAGCTTTACCAGCTGCGGGGGCGCGTCGGGCGCTCGCATCGCCGCGCCTATTGCTACCTGCTCGTTCCTGACGCCGTGGACGAGGACGCCGAGCGTCGGCTGCAGGTGCTGGAGCATCACACCGAGCTCGGGTCGGGGTATCGTGTCGCGCTCAAGGATCTCGAGCTCCGCGGCGCGGGCAACCTCCTTGGTCCCGAGCAGTCGGGATTCGTGCAGGCGGTGGGATTCGATCTCTATCTCCGAATGCTGGACGAGACCGTCAAACGTCTCATGCGGGGCGAGGGAGCTCCCCGGCTCGTGCCAGCCGACGTCTCCATGGACGTGCCGACCTATCTGCCCGACGATTACGTGCCGCTTCAAGAGGCGAAGCTCGACGTCTATCGCCGCCTGACGACCCTCACCGAGCCCGGTGAAGTCGACGCGCTGCGCGAGGAGCTGCGCGACCGGTTTGGACCGCTGCCGCCGCCAGCACAGGCCTTTCTCGCGGCCGCCAAGCTGCGAATTCTCGGCGGTCGTCTGGGGGTCGAGGGCATCCTGGTGCGCGGTGAGGAGGCCCGTATTACCTTTCGTGAGGATGCGGTGCCGCGCCTCAAAGGGCTCACCGCGGCCTTTCACGACGTCCAGTTCCAGGCGGAAGTGCGGCGCGCGCACCCGCTGTCGCTGAAGCTCACGCGACAGGGCGGCGCCTCGCTTCTCGATGGGCTCGTCCGCGCCCTCGGTAGTCTCCTCGCGGATCGGGACCGTTCGCGAAGTCCCGAGTCGTCCCCACATCTCCGGAGTTCGATCCGCCAATGAATCGTTCGTTGATCGCTGTCGTCGCGGCTGGCCTCACGCTTGCCGCGTGTGAAGGCTTCAAGGAAGCGCTCACCGCACATGTCGACGTCGCCGCGCGCGCCGAAGATCAGGAGCTCTCGGTCGAGCGCCTGGCCGAGATGATCGGAAACACCGACTTCCCGATCTCCAGCGAGTTCGCGCGAACCCTCTCCGGCCTGTGGGTCGACTATCAGCTGCTCGGTCAGGCGGCGGCGGCAGGGGATTCGCTCAAGGACACGGCGCGCCTGGACAAAGTGCTCTGGCCGATGATCGCCGAAGCACGCGTCAATGCCTTTCACGACAAAATGCTCGCCGAGGGTCCGAAGTACGATTCGACGACGAACGAGTCGCGCTATGTCCAGGGCGAGGTCCTCGCGGCGCGCCACATTCTCTTCCGCACCACGCCGGACATGTCGCCCGCGCAAAAGGATTCGGTGCGTCGACGCGCCGAGGCCACGCGCGCACGCGTGACGGCCGCGAACTTCGCCCAGATCGCCGGTCAGACCAACGACGACCCCACGGCAAAGCAGCAGGGGGGAAACCTCGGGCTGTTCCCGCGTGGGGCGATGGTCAAGGAATTCGACCAGGCGGTGCTCGGCCTGCAGCCGGGACAGATCTCCCCGGTCGTCGAAACGCAGTTCGGCTACCACATCATCCGACGCTCACCGTTCTCCGAGGTGCGTGGCGAGCTCGGCACGGCCATGCAGCGCCGCGCCACCCAGGTCGCCGATAGCACCTTCGTTGCCGGCCTCGAGGCGGGTGCCAACGTCCAGCTCAAGGACGACGCGCCTGCCGTTGCTCGCGCGGTGGTCGCGGATCTCGATGCGCATCGCGAGGACAAGACCGTGCTCGCCACCACGAGGATCGGCAACTTCACCGCCGAGAAGTTCGGACGGTGGGTGCGCATCTTCCCGCAGCGCCAGCAGGTGCAGCAGGTGATTGCGCAGGCCCCGGACTCGATCGTTGGGCAGTTCGTCAAGAACATGGTGCGCAACGAGCTCATCCTGCACGCCGCCGACAGCGCCAAGGTCGCGATGGACCCGCAGCAGCTTGCGCAGCTTCGTGGCACTTTCGCCCAGGTTGTCGGAAATGCCTGGACGCAGCTCGGCGTTGCCCCGGCACAGCTGTCGGACAGCGCGAAGACCGAGGAGGAGCGCGAGCGTGTCGCGGCTGCCCGCATTGAAGGGTACATCGATCGTCTCCTGGCCAATCAGGCGCAGTTCGTTCCCGTGCCCAGCGAGGTGTCGGAGCTGCTGCGTGAGACGTACGACTGGAAAATCGCCAACGCTGGCGTCGAACGCGCGCTCGAGCGCGCGCGGCGCATTCGCGCGACGCGCGATTCCACGCGCGCCGCCTCGCGGCCGCAGTCGCAAGTGCCGCTTGGCCCGGGACAGCAGGGCGGCCAGCAGCCGTCGGGGGGACAGCCGCAGACGCCGCCCCCGGCGACGCCACAGCCATGACGGAAACCCCGGCGTCCCCGACGGGGTACCAGGCGTCATGAAACGATTCGCATTCCTCGCGGCGCTCGCCCTCCTGGGCTCGAGCGCCGCGCGGGCGCAGGACGCCGAAACCGTTCCTGTCGATCGCGTCGTCGCCGTCGTCGGAAACGAGGTGATTCTCTGGAGCGATGTGCTCGAGGAGATCAACGTCATGCGCGCGCAGGGGCGGGAGCTGCCCAACGACTCCACGGCGCAGATGACGCTCGCGCGGGAGATCATCGATCGTCTGATCGAGACGGAGCTCCTCGTGCAGCGCGCGCGGCAGGACAGCGTGCTGGTCGAGGATGCCGACCTCACCGCCACGGTGGACCAGCGCATGCGACAGGTGCGCGGTCAGTTCCAGACGGAGGAGCAGTTCAACGATCTGTTGCGGCGCTCGGGGTTCGGCTCCATCGAGGAGTACCGACGGTGGCTCATGGATGAGCAGCGGCGCAGCGCGCTTCAGGAGCGGCTGCTTCAGAAGCTCCGCCAGGAGGGGAAGCTGCCCCCAGCCCCGGTCAGCGAGGATGAAGTCCAGAAGTTCTTCGACCAGAACAAGGGCCAGGTCCCCCGCCTTCCGGCGACGGTCACGTTCCGCCAGATCGTGGTGCCAGTGAAGCCGTCCGAGAAGGCGCGAGAGGCCGCGCGCATCAAGGCCGAGTCGTTGCTGGTCGAGATCCGTCGCGGCGGCGACTTCGAGCAGATCGCGAAGCGCGAATCCATGGACCCTGCCTCACGAGAGACCGGTGGCGACCTCGGATGGCGCCGGCGCGGTGGTGGCAGCGAAGGGCTCGTTCCCGAGTTCGAGTACGTGATCTTCCGAATGGGGCCTGGGCAGGTGAGCCCGGTGTTCGAGACCTCGTTCGGCTTCCATATCGCCAAGGTCGATCGCGTGCAGCCGGCGGAGGTGAAGGCGCGTCACATCCTCATCCGTCCCGCGCTGGATTCGGTGGACGTGGCCGCCGCGCGGCTGCGAGCCGACTCCGTGGCCGCGGCGTGGCGTGCCGGTGCGTCGTTCGACTCACTGGTCGCGAAGTATCACGACCCGATCGAGGAGCGCAGCATTCCCAATCCCTTCCCCCGAACGCAGCTGCCTGAGCCCTATCAGAAGGCCGTCGAGGGACGACAGGCGAACGACATCGTCGATCCTTTCGAGATCGAGGATGCCGCGCGCCAGGTGCCGAAGTTCGTGGTGCTGCAGCTCACGAGCGCGGAGCCCGAGCGTGAGCCGTCGCTGGCCGAGTTCCGCCAGCAGATCCGCGAGCAGCTCGCGCAGCAGAAGGCGGTGCGCCGCCTGTTCGACAGCCTTCGCGAGGCGACGTTCGTCTCCATTCGCATCTAGCGTGCGCGTCGACCTCGCGCTCAAGCGGCTCCTCCTGGTGAAGAGCCGCAGCGAGGGGAAGGAAGCCTGCGACGTTGGTGCGGTGCAGGTGAACGGCAAGCCGGCGAAGGCGTCGCAGGAGGTACGCGTGGGCGACCGCATTCGGGTGGATTACGCGCATCGCACCCTCGAGGTGGAGCTCGTCGGCGACATTGGCAAGAACGTGAGCCGGGCCGACGCCAAAACGCTCTACCGCATCCTTCGCGACGAGCAGGCCTCGTGAGGCGGCCGCGGCTGGCCATCACGCTCGGCGATCCGCGAGGCATTGGTCCCGAGATCGTGGCGAAGGCGCTCCTGGACTCCGCGGTGCAGCCGGCATGCATCCCCGTGCTCGTTGGACCCGAAGCGGCCGGGGTCGAGGTCGATGAGTCGGTGGGCGTGTGGACGCCGTCGGGAGGCGAAGCGCTGGCCGGCCAGCTGGCGGGCCGCGCGATCGAGCGTGCCGTCGCGCTCGCGCTCGAGGGTAAAGTCGACGGCGTCGTCACGGCTCCCATCGACAAGCACGCGCTGCTGGAGGGAGGCTACGCGGATCCGGGCCACACGGAAATGCTCGCGCGCCTGACGAGCTCCCGGACGGCGATGATGCTGGCATCCGATCGATTGCGTGTCGTGCTCGCCACGACCCATGTCGCGCTCCGCGATGTTCCGCGCGCACTGTCGCGCACTGTTCTCCTCGACGCGGCCCGCCTCACGAGTGATGCCCTTCAGGCCTGGTTCGGCGTCGCGGCGCCACGGATTGCCCTCTGTGCGCTCAACCCGCACGCGGGTGATCGCGGACGCTTCGGCGACGAGGACGACACGCTGCTGGCGCCAGTCGCTCGTGAGGCGGGCCTGCATGGCCCGTACCCGGCCGATACGGTCTTCGTGCGCGCTCTGCGTGGCGAATTCGACGCCGTGATCGCCCCCTATCACGATGTCGGGATGACGGCGATCAAGGTGGCGTCGTTCGGTGAGGCTGTGAACGTGACCTTGGGCCTGCCATTCCCGCGGACCTCACCCGATCACGGCACCGCGCTCGACATCGCGGGCAAGGGAATCGCCGATCAGTCGAGCATGGTGCGGGCGATTCTGATGTGTGCGCGAATAGCGGGAGTGCAGAGGCGCTAGAGGCGCTAGAGGCGCCAGAGGCGCTAGAGGCAAGGCAGAGGCGCTAGAGGCGCTGAACACCCCTCGAGCGCCCTTAGCGCCTCTAGCGCATCTCAGCGCCTCAGATCACGTCAATCCGTTTCACCGCGATCTGCTCCGCTCGCCGCCCCTCGACGGATCTCACCGTGAATGTCGCCCCCCCGATCGTGATGCGATCGCCCACGCGCGGCACGCGGCCCAGGGTTCCGAACACGTAGCCGCCGATCGTCGAGAACTCGTTCTCGGGGACGGCAAGGCCTAACCGCTCGTTCAGCTCACCGATGTTGAGGTCGCCGGCCACCAGGACTTCGCCGCCACGCGCGTGCGCCGGCTCGTCACGCTCGTCGTGCTCGTCGAGAATCTCCCCGACGATCTCCTCGAGCAGGTCCTCCATCGTCACGACGCCCGCGGTTCCACCATACTCGTCGAGCACGATCGCCATGTGCTCCTTGAGTCGCTTGAAGTCCGACAACACCTCCTCCACCTGGCGCGTGCCGGGAATGAAGTGCGCCGCGCGGAGGATCTGTCGGAGCGAGAACGTCCGCTCCGTCCCGCTGCCGCGACCAAGCGTCGGCAGCAAGGCCTTGGCGAGCACGATGCCGGTGATGTTGTCGATCGACCCCTCGTAAACCGGAATGCGGGAGAGACCGCTCTCGTTGACGAGGCGGATCACCTCGTCGAACGACGCGTCGATCGAAAGCGCGACGATCTCCGTGCGCGGGGTCATGACATCCCGGGCGTTCTTCTCCGAGAACTCGAACACCCCTTCCAGCAGCTCCGCGTCCTCGGGGTCGATCGCGCCTCCCGCCTCTGCGCGCTCGACGAGCTGCCGCATCTCACCCGGAAAGTGCATCGCGTCTTCCGCGACCGCCGTGTGGCCGACCCGTCGCGTGAGCGGCTGCGACGAGCGATTCAACAGGAGCGTGAAAGGATAGATCAGCCACGCAAATGCGAGCAGCGGCGCCGCGAGCGCGGTGGCGATGCGTTCGGGCTGCGCGAGCGCGACGACTCGCGGAACGAACTGTCCGAACATGATGTGCAGATATGCGACGATGAGGACGACGATCGCCACGGCGGCGATGGCCATCGCCGATCGGTCCGCGACCATCGGGAGGTCGGCGATCCCGTCGGCAAGGATCCACCCCAGGCCGAGGCTCGCCAGCGTAATGCCGGCCTGGCTCGCGGCGAGTAGACGGGTGCGATCGGCGAGCGCGCGCAACGCCCAGCGTGCGCTGCTCGATCCGCCACGCGCCCGCGCCTCGAGCCGCGGTCGTCGCGCGCGCACCAGCGCCGACTCGGCGGCGACGAAAAACGCATTGAGTGCCACGAGCACCACAGCCGCAAGCAGGCGGAGGATCACGAGACAAAGGTGATCGAGGTCGTCGAGGATGTCGAGGTGATCAAGGCGAAGTCACCTCGATCACCTCGACATCCTCGACGACCTCGATCACCTTCAGTCTCTTGAGTGCCCACCACCACGGCGACCACGCCCATCCCCACGTCCACGGCGACTCACGCGATCAAATGCGTCGCCTGCGCATCGCGCTTGCCATCACCGCCACCTTTCTGCTGGCGGAGGTTGCCGGCGGCATCCTGTCGAATTCGCTGGCACTACTCGCCGACGCCGGGCATATGCTCACCGACGTCGCCGCGCTCGCATTGTCGCTCTTCGTCGCGTGGTTCAGCCGGCAGCCGCACGACCAGCGTCGCACGTACGGGTATCTCCGATGGGAGATTCTCGCCGCATTTCTGAACGGCGCGACGCTGCTCCTCATTTCGGCCTGGATCGCGCTCGAGGCCGTAATGCGGCTGCGTCAGCCGGAGGCCGTCGAAAGCGGGATGATGCTCGTGGTCGCCATAGTGGGAATCCTCGCCAACATCGCCGCGGCGCTGGTCCTGCATCCGGCGAGCGAGGCGAGCCTCAACCTGCGCGGCGCCTATCTGCACGTCGTCGGCGATCTGCTTGGCTCGGCGGCGACCGTCATTGCCGCACTCCTCGTGCGATACACCGGGTGGGTCGTCGCCGATCCGATCGCGTCCATCCTCATGACCCTGCTGATCGTGCGCGGGGCGTGGCGCCTCGTCCGGGAGTCGATCGACGTGCTGCTCGAATCGACACCGACGCACATTGCGCTTGGAACGGTCCGAAAGCAGCTCGAAGCGATTCCCGGCATCGAATCGGTTCATGACCTCCACGTCTGGACGGTCACCTCCGGCGTCGTCGCCATGAGCGTCCACGCCATCGTGCGCGAGCCAGAACGGCATCAGCATGTATTAGAACATGTTCATGATGCGATGCTTCTCTTTGGAATCCAGCACGTTACGGTGCAGCTCGAGCGGCGCGAGATGTACGAGCGGGAGCTGCATTCTGCATCCCTGAGCGACCGATCCTCCGTCGTTGCGACCGGGCACACTGTCCGCGGGCGAGGAACGGTGACTGCGTAGCGCGCTGGCGCGTCATTGAGGGACTCTCGCTCCCTCGCGCATGCACGAGTTCCGAATCGAGAAAGATCGCTGTGCCGTGCGCCTGTCGCTCGTGAGCGGCGAGACGATCACGGGAGCGATGTTCGTGCAGCACGTCGGAGAAGGCGATCCGCGTCGCGAGAGCGCGCGCGACGTGCTGAACTCGGCCGAGCGCTTCTTTCCCATCGAGACCGCTGAAGGCGAGACACTCCTCGTCGCGAAGGACCGGGTCGTCGAAGCGCTCGCCGAGCTCCCGACCGACGATGACGAATTGCGCCGCGCCAGTGCGCGATCTGCGCTCCTCGACGTCGTGCTCTGCGGTGGAATCGTCCGATCGGGGATCGTATTGCTCGAGCTGCCCGCCGGTCAGCCACGTTTGCTCGACTATCTCAACCGTCTGTCCGATCGGTTTCTGGTACTCTACGCCACCGAGGGGACACGACTGGTCAATCGCGCGCTCATCGAGCGCGTTCTTCCTCGAGACTGATGGCTCAACTCGACCGTTTTCTCGCCGTGCTGGTGACCAACCACGGAACGGCGCTGCATCTCGTCACTGACGACGTCGCCAGGCTCGAGATCGGCGGCGTCCCGCGACCCGTCACGAAGCAGGCATTCACGTCGGCGCAGCTGCTGGCGCTGCTGCGCGAGATCGCGACCCCGGAAGCCGCCGAGCTTCTCGACCGCGGTCACGGCGCGATGTTCCCCTATTCCTGCGCCGACGGCACCTTTGCCGTGAACGCGACGCTGGCCGGCGGACGCCTGAGCGCGACGCTCGTGCCTGACGAGAACGGAGCCTCGGCGCCCGCGCCCCTTCACGCCACCACGGTCACGCATTCGAACGGGGCAGCGCGCCCGCTCACGATGGAGACGAGTGCCATCGTCACCGATACCGCGATCGAAGCGGCACGCGTCGAGATCGATGCGCTGCTGCGCCAGCTCGTCGAGAAGAGCGGCTCGGATCTCCACCTGCGCGTTGGCGAGCCGCCGATCATCCGTATGCACGGCGAGATGACCCGCATCGAGGGTCTGCAGCCACTCAGCAACGATCGCCTCGAGTCGATGCTGCTCGCGATCATGCCCGATCGCAATCGGCGCGAGTACACCGAGCTCAACGATACCGACTTCGCGTACGAGATTGCCGGGCTCGCTCGGTTCCGGTGCAACGCGCTTCGCGATCGCAAGGGCGCGGGCGCCGTCGCCCGCGTCATTCCTGCCACGGTCGTCACGGCCGACCAGCTCGGCCTCTCGACCGAGGTGCAGCAGCTCTGTTTCCTGACGAAGGGTCTGGTGCTGGTGACAGGACCGACCGGGTCGGGAAAGTCGACGACGCTCTGCGCGCTCATCGATCTGGTCAACCGCATGCGGTCGGATCACGTGATTACGATCGAGGACCCGATCGAGTTCGTGCACCCGAACAAGCGCTGCCTCATCACGCAGCGGCAGGTGGGCGTGCACACATCGTCATTCAAGCACGCCTTGCGCGCGGCGTTGCGCGAGGATCCCGACATCGTGCTCGTCGGCGAGCTCCGCGATCTGGAGACGATGTCCATCGCGATCGAGACGGCGGAGACGGGTCACCTCGTCTTCGGCACCCTGCACACGACGACCGCTTCGAGCACGATCGACCGCATCATCGATCAGTTTCCGCCCGACCGTCAGGAGCAGATTCGGGTGATGCTCTCCGAGTCGCTCAAGGGCGTGATCTCACAGACACTGTGCAAGAAGATCGGCGGGGGCCGCGTGGCTGCGCGCGAGATCCTGCTGTCGATTCCCGCCGTCTCGAACCTCATCCGCGAGGGCAAGACCTTCCAGATCCCGTCGATCATGCAAACCTCGCGTCGGCTGGGCATGGTGACGCTCAACGACGCGCTCATCGAGCTGGTCGACAAGAAGCAGGTGGAGCCTCGTGAGGCATACCTCAAGGCGGTGGACAAGATCGTGTTCGCGAACATGCTGAAGCAGCGCGGCCACGACGTGTCGTGGCTGGAGATGCTCGACCCGTCCGCGGCCGCGCCTCCGAAGGCAGAGCCACAGAAGGCGCCATCTCGGCCCGCGACCGCGAAGCGCTAACGGCAAAGGATGTCAGCCGTCGGAATACAGATGTCAGAATTCAGAAACCGCCACGAGCGGCCTCGCATGGCGGCTCGTGGCGGTTTCTGAATCCTGAATTCTGTATTCTGACCTCTGACATCTTTGCCGCTCAGGAGGTACCTCCCTCCACGATCAACTCAGACCTGACTCCGCGAACTCCAGCAATCTCCCACGCGTCGTCTGTCGCGAACCTCACTTCCTCGTGGCTGGGAAGACTTCCTCTCAGCGTCACCACGCCGTCCGCGACCTCGACGGCGATGCGCTGGGAATCGACCCATGTGTCGTAGAAGAGCGCCTCTTCGACCTCGGTCCTGAGCTCGTCGTCGTTGCGGCGAATCGCCTCGAGCCGATGCGCGTACGGGCCGCGCCCGTACCGGTTCGGCCCGTAGATGCGGCTCTGAAGCTGTGCCTGCGTGACGTAGAAGCTGCGCGAGTGCCGGAGGACGCCTTGTCCGCCGTACAGGTGCGGGATTCGGGGTTGGCTTGGGTCTGGTTCGGGGGGGCTTCCGTCGATCGACTGCGTCGTCTCGAACATCCCTGGCTGGTCTCGCCAGGCGCCGGCCGGACTGTCGTTCGGAAGCTGAGCCGGATCGTCGGGGGCGGGGCCTTGCGGGTGGTCACCGTGTCGCGCGCCGCGCGGCCGGTCGTACTCCTCACGTGCCGCATATCCGTACCCACCGAGCACCTCACCCCCTCGCATGTAATCGTGACCATATCCACGACCGAGGGGGTACTCCGTTCGCCCAGCTTCGTCACGCTGTTCCATGGCGCACCTCCAGCGAATGAGACACGCGCACGAACGCCGCACCGTCCGTGCCATTCACCTGTCGCGCTTGTAGGCGGGACAGGAGCCCCGATATCTTTATCGGTCTATGCAGATTCGCAACATTGCCATCATTGCTCACGTCGATCACGGCAAGACCACCCTCGTCGACAAGATGCTGCGCCAGGCCGGCGCCTTTCGCGAGAACCAGGTGGTGCAGGAGCGCGTGATGGATTCTAACCCGCTGGAGCGCGAGCGGGGCATCACGATCCTCGCCAAGAATACCTCCGTGAGATGGGGGGGCGTCAAGATCAACATTGTCGACACGCCCGGCCACGCCGACTTTGGCGGCGAGGTCGAGCGCATCCTTCGCATGGTCGACGGTGTGTTGCTCGTCGTCGACGCGTTCGATGGGCCGATGCCCCAGACGCGATTCGTACTTGGGAAAGCCCTCGGCCTGGGTCGCCGGCCGATCGTCGTGATCAACAAGATCGACCGGCCGGGCGCCGACCCGATGCGTGTCCACGATGAGGTGCTCGATCTCCTCATCGAGCTCGAAGCCGATCATGCGCAGCTCGACGCGCCCGTCGTCTATGCCTCGGCGCGGGACGGCACCGCCACGCTCGATCTCGACAAACCGCTGACCGATCTCACCCCGCTGTTCCAGTCGATCATCGACCACGTGCCGCCGCCGCCGAGCGACGCGACGCAGCCCTTTCAGATGCTGGTGTCGACCATCGACTACTCGCCTTACCTCGGGCGCATGGGCATCGGACGCATCGAGCGCGGCAAGGTGCGCGTCGGCGAGCAGGTCGCGCTGCTGCCCCTCGAGCCTTCGCGACCCATCGAGCAGGCTCGTGTGACCAGGCTGTTCGGATTCGAGGGGCTCGAACGCGTCGAGCTGCAGACGGCCGACGCCGGTGAGATCGTCTGCCTGGCCGGCCTCGAGGGCGTCGAGATCGGGCTGACGGTCGCGGACGTCGAGCATCCCGATCGGCTCGAGGGCATCGCCGTGGAGGAGCCCACCATCTCCGTCGACGTGATCGTCAACAACTCACCCTTCGCCGGCAAGGAAGGGAAGTTCGTGACCTCGCGGCAGGTTCGTGAGCGTCTCTACCGCGAGCTGGAGCGCAACGTCGCCCTTCGCGTCGAGGACACCGAGTCGACCGACACGTGGAAGGTCTCGGGGCGGGGCGAGCTGCATCTGTCGATCCTCATGGAGACGATGCGCCGCGAGGGGTACGAGTTTCAGGTGTCGCGTCCGCGCGTGATCACGCGGGAGGGGTCCCGGGGCGAGCTGCTCGAGCCGTACGAAGAGCTGGCGATCGATCTACCCGAGGAGTACCTCGGCGCCGTGATGGAGAAGGTCGGGCCCCGCCGGGCTGAGATGATCGAGATGAAGAATCCCGGGGAGGGGATGGTGCGATTGTTGTATCGCATTCCCGCCCGCGGGTTATTCGGGTACCGCTCCGAATTTCTGACCGATACACGGGGAACCGGAATCCTGCACCATCGCTTTCTGGATTACGGACCGTGGGCCGGTCCGCTTGCGGGGCGCAAGCGCGGGACGTACGTCTCGATGGAGAATGGGGTGGCGGTGGCGTTCGCCCTCTTCAACCTGTCGGAGCGCTCGACGATGTTCGTGGCGCCCGGCACGCCGGTGTACGAGGGGATGATCATCGGGGAGAACTCGCGGCCGGGCGATCTGGACGTCAATCCGACCAAGGAAAAGAAACTGACGAACATGCGCACCACGGCGAGCGACGAGAACATTCAGCTCGAGCCGCCGCGGGAGTTGACTTTGGAAGGCGCCCTGGAGTACATCGAGGACGACGAGCTCATCGAGATCACGCCGCAGTCCATTCGTCTGCGGAAGCGCATGCTGAAGGCGAATGATCGGAAGAAGCTGAGTCGCGAGGCGAAGCGCGAGCGGGAGCGCGCGTCGCTCTAGTCATCGGAACCATTCTCCAAGGAGATCGAGGTTATGTCAGGCGAGTTCGAGTCGTTGACGGCGGCGCGGGCACCAGGGCGCAGCGACGACGACCTGGACGAGGAGCCACTCGACGAGGACGACGATCTCGACGAGGAGGACGATGACGATCTGGATGATGATGAGTTCGACGACGAGTTCGATCTCGACGAGGACGAGGACGATGACGACCTCGACGACGACGATCTCGACGACGACGATGACGACGACGACGATGACCTCGATCTCGACGACGATCTCATCGAGCTCGACGATGAGTACGATGATGAGGAGGAGCACCGGCCGAAGCCCGGGCATCCGCCGAGGTACGATGACTAAGGGCGCTGTGGGCGCTAGGGGCGCCAGGGGCGCTGAGGATCACAGCTCGAGCATGGAGGAGCGATGAGTCGCACGCGCATGCTGTCGATGGTGGTCGCTACGTTTTCAGTATTGGCTGTTGCCGCCTGCGAGCGTCGCGACGGCGGGAGCGACACGACGGTGAGGATACGAACGGGGACGGATACGGTACGCGATACCGTTCGTGATACAGTACGCGATACGGTTCGAGATACGGTGAGGCCGTAAGCGCCCTTAGCGCTCCTAGCGCTCTTAGCGCCCTTGGGTTTTCCACCTTGAACTCGCGCCGGACTCGACTATAATCAGGGTTCCCCGAACACGTGGGGAAAACTCGCTGTTTGACAATCGAGTGTGAGATCGTGCGATGGCTCTCGATGAACCGCCGCGCTCGTGCGCGGTGGGGAGAGAACAAGTCACGAGATCATTGATTCCGGATGCGACGTCAGACACGTCGTGTCTGATGCCGCGTTTGGAGAGCTTATCAAATTCTACTTTTGGAGAGTTTGATCCTGGCTCAGGACGAACGCTGGCGGCGTGCTTAACACATGCAAGTCGAGGGCAGGGAGGGGCAACTCTTCCTGACCGGCGAACGGGTGCGTAACACGTGAGCGATCTACCCTGGTGTGGGGGATAGCCGGCCCAACGGCCGGGTAATACCGCATACGCTCGTCTGCCCGCATGGGTGGGCGAACAAAGCCTTCGGGCGCATTGGGAGGGGCTCGCGGCCTATCAGCTAGTTGGCGGTGTAACGGACCACCAAGGCGACGACGGGTAGCTGGTCTGAGAGGATGGCCAGCCACATTGGGACTGAGAGACGGCCCAGACTCCTACGGGAGGCAGCAGTGGGGAATCTTGCGCAATGGGCGAAAGCCTGACGCAGCGACGCCGCGTGCGGGAGGACGGCCTTCGGGTCGTAAACCGCTGTTGCCCGGGACGAATGCCCCTTTCGAGGGGATTGACGGTACCGGGTGAGGAAGCACCGGCTAACTCCGTGCCAGCAGCCGCGGTAATACGGAGGGTGCGAGCGTTGTCCGGAATCACTGGGCGTAAAGGGCGCGTAGGCGGCGCGACAAGGCGGCGGTGAAAGTCCGGGGCTCAACCCCGGATCGGCCGTGGCGACTGTCGCGCTCGAGCACAGTAGAGGCGGGTGGAATTCCGGGTGTAGCGGTGGAATGCGTAGAGATCCGGAAGAACACCGGTGGCGAAGGCGGCCCGCTGGGCTGTGGCTGACGCTGAGGCGCGACAGCGTGGGGAGCAAACAGGATTAGATACCCTGGTAGTCCACGCCGTAAACGATGGGCACTAGGTGCCTGGGGGAGCGACCCCCTGGGTGCCGGCGCTAACGCATTAAGTGCCCCGCCTGGGGAGTACGGCCGCAAGGCTGAAACTCAAAGGAATTGACGGGGGCCCGCACAAGCGGTGGAGCATGTGGTTTAATTCGACGCAACGCGAAGAACCTTACCTGGGCTTGACATCTAGGGGAAAGGCTCGAGAAACCGAGTCCCCTCTTCGGAGTCCCTAGACAGGTGCTGCATGGCTGTCGTCAGCTCGTGTCGTGAGATGTTGGGTTAAGTCCCGCAACGAGCGCAACCCCCGCTCCCAGTTGCTACCGGGTCATGCCGAGGACTCTGGGAGGACTGCCGGTGCCAAACCGGAGGAAGGTGGGGACGACGTCAAGTCATCATGGCCCTTACGTCCAGGGCTACACACGTGCTACAATGGGCCGTACAAAGGGTTGCGAGAGCGCAAGCTGGAGCCAATCCCTAAAAGCGGTCCTCAGTTCGGATTGCAGGCTGCAACTCGCCTGCATGAAGCCGGAATCGCTAGTAATCGTGGATCAGCTACGCCACGGTGAATACGTTCCCGGGCCTTGTACACACCGCCCGTCACGCCATGGAAGCTCGGAGCGCCCGAAGTCGGTGTCGAAACCCTCACGGGATCAAGCCGCCGAAGGCGAGCCGGGTGACTGGGGCGAAGTCGTAACAAGGTAGCCGTAGGGGAACCTGCGGCTGGATCACCTCCTTTCCGGAGATCGCGAGTAAACGAGCTGCTTCGGCCGCTCGACGAAAGCGTCTCGGATGTCGCGCCAGCGCACGACTCACACACGATTGAACGCAACGCCCCGTGCTCGAGAGCACGGGGCGTTTGTGTTGTGACCTCCTCGTCAGCGCTGCGCGGGTAGCTCCGCTCTTGCTGCCGCGCAGAACTCGGCGAGACGTTGGTTGAACGAGTCCGCATCCTCCGAGAACGCTGCGTGCCCCGCGTTCGGCATGATGTGAATTTGCGCGTGCGGGAGCTGCGCGCGGTGCCGCTCGACAGCGTCCAGCTTCACGACCGCATCTTCCCTTCCATGCGTGATCAGCACCGGTGTGCGGATCGACCGCAGCACATCATCGTTGTCGATGATTCGCGAAAACAGCGCCTCGCGGACGAACGGCGGGACCGAGGCGTTCCAACCGAGCATCGTGTAGAGCTCGGCGGTCGACGGCTCGTTGACGAAGAACAGGCGCACGAGTGCCTCGAGGCTGCCGACGGACTGCTCCGCGTCACGAGAAAAAAGGCCGGGTACGAGGCCGAGGACCTCCGGTGTCAGCAGTGAAAGCGCATTGGTGCTTCCGAGCTTCGTGATCCCTCCCACGATATGAATTCCGCCGATCTGCGCTTCACCGTAGTGGCGAATGTAGTCGAGGATGACGAGCGGTCCGTACGACCACCCGCAGAGGATCGGCTGGTCGAGTGACAGCTCGCGTATCGCAGCCTCGACGTCATCCGCCCAACGCCGCGAGTCGGCGTAGCCCTCGACCGGGCGCTCCGACGAGCCGTGTCCTCGCATATCCATCGTGACCAGGCGATACCGCCGCAGGATCCCGGAGCCCAGCTGCCGCTCCCAGGCAAGCGAGCATTGCGAGAAGCCATGAATGAAAAGGATGGGCTGGCCCCGCGGGTTTCCCGTTTCGACGAGGTGGAGGAGGGTGCCTCCTCCGCCGGTGATGGTGTGGTGCTTCATGGTGTCCCCCCTCCGCGTAGTGTGATCGTTTGAGCTCCCGGCGAAGCGCAGGAGAGGCTCCCCTGCGGCGAAAGGCCCCGCGGCGTCACCGCAGGCAGCAACTCCAGCGATGCCACCGAGTGCGATCCGAGTGAGCGCGTCACGTCGAAGCATGCAATCCTCCTCAAATGGGTCGCCGGGAAGCTGCACGCGACCCGTCACGCGCCACGGCATGGGGGCGTCACCCCTCGTCGCGCGGGCGTCACCTGCGGCCGGTGAGATGGTCTTGCCACAGCCGTGAGGCGACATTACCCTTGGACCTCGTACGCGCCCGCATCCACCCAGCCCACTTCCGGAGACGCATCCGTGGCCGTCCGGCTCGTCACCTTTGGCGGCCTGCACGTCGTCGACGACGCGGGAGAGCTGGAGCGCCTGCTGGCACAGCGCTCGCGCGCGGCCCTCTTCATCTACCTGGCGGTCGAGCGCCGAGTCTCGCGTGAGTCGCTCGCGGCGATGTTCTGGCCCGAGAGCGACGCCGAGAACGCGCGCCATGCGCTGCGGCAGAGCCTGTATCATTCGCGACGGGCCATGGGCGACCGCGAGTGGATCGACTCACGCGCCCATGAGCTCGTCGTGCGCGACGACGTGCGCGCCGACGCCAACCTGTTCACCGATGCGCTCGAGCGCGGCGACACCGAGCTGGCGGTGGGCCTGTATCGAGGTCCGTTCCTGGACGGCGTTCACCTCGTCGACCTCAAGCCGTGGGAGAACTGGGTCGACGGCCGACGCGCGCAGTTCGCGCGGGCATTCCGCCAGGCGTGCCGCGATCTCGTCGAGGCGAAGCGCGCGGCTGGTGACCTGCGCGGCGCGATCGAAGCCGCTGAGGCGATGGGCCGCCCGCGACCCGGCGGACGACGAGGCGCAGCACCGGCTGATCGAGGCGCTCGCGGATGCGGGTGAGCGCGCCGAGGCGATCAGACACTATGAGCTGTACTCGCGCGTGCTCGAGCCGGACGGACTCGAGCCGCTGGACGAAACGCGTGAGCTTGTCGACCGTCTGCGATCGGAATCGGCCCGGCTGCCGACACCTCGCATGTCGACGGCCCCCGCGCCGCAGCCGGTCTCCGACCTCCCCCAGGATCGCGCCACCTCCGCTCCGACTCACGAAACCATTCGACCGCCGCGCTGGACGCGGCGTCGCACCGTGGCGGCGCTCGTGCTCGTCGGCGTGCTCTCGGCGGTGTGGTTCAGGCGGGAAACATCGTTTGCGCGTTCGCCAGCGCCTTCCAGGACGGCGATTGCGGTGTTTCCGTTTTCCGTGCGTGGCGATGATGCGGTGCAATACCTGGGCGATGGCATCGTGAACCTGTTGACCACGGCGCTCGACGGCGCGGGTTCGCTGCGGCCCGTAGACTCGCGCGCGACGTTCGCTGCTGTCACTGAAGGTGGTGGCGTCGTTCCCGATCCACTGCACGGCGCGCGCATGGCCGCGCGCCTCGGGGCTGGGATGTTCGTGCTCGGCGACGTTGTCGAGTCGGCGGGCGTCATCCACATTGAGGCTGCGGTATACGATGGAGAGGCGCGGTGCGGGTGGTTCCGGCGCGCGGCCAGGGGCGACGGATGTGCCGTGGCCCGCCCAACTACGAGCGCCGTGGTGAGCGGACGAGCGGACTCCCTCTTCGCGCTTGTGGACGCGCTCGCCGCTCGCCTGCTCGGCGAGCTTGGCGATCCCGCGGCCGGTCGCCTAACGCGGACTGCGGCGCTCACGACGGCGTCGCTCCCCGCGTTCAAGGCGTACCTCCAGGGCGAGGACGAGATGCGCGCGGGGCGATTCGAGCGTGCCGCCGACGCGTATCTCGTGGCGATCGAGCTCGACTCTACGTTCGCCGTCGCCCACTATCGCCTCTCGCTCGCGCGCGAATGGGCGCCCCTCGTTGGTATCGAGGACGCCGCGCACGCGGCGGCTCGACACGGCGCGCGATTGGCTACACGCGACCGCATGTTGCTGGAAGCGCTGGGCCGCTGGCGCGCGGGTGACGCGACCGAGGCCGAGCGTGCGTATCGCACCATCCTCGCGCGATATCCGGACGACGTCGACGCATGGTTCCAGCTCGGCGAGATCCAGTTCCATCACGGCCCGCTGCTGGGTCGGCCGCTTGAAGAATCGGAAGCGGCGTGGCGGTCAGTGCTCTCGTACGAGCCCAGGAACCTCTTTGCGCTCACGCACCTCGCGCGCCTCGCGTCGGCGACGGGGCGCACCGCGGCGATCGACTCCCTGTTGACGCGGTTCAGCGACGAGGAGCTCCGCACCGATCGACGGCTCGAGGAGTTGGCTATCCTGCGGGCAGTGGCGCGCGGCGACACCGCCGCGGCGCTGTCCCTCGCGCGCGAAGTCCGGCGGGGGGAGCCCTACGCCGTGTTGCGCGTCGCGGCCTTTCTCACGGCCTTCAGTCCTCGACCTTCGCTCATGCGAGACGTGATCGAGGAATTGAGCACCGACTTCCCGAGCTCGGGCCTGCGCGCGGACCTCCACTGGCTCGGGTCGATGCTCGATCTGGCGGGCGGTCGCGCGGCAGCGAGCAACGCGACGCGAGCGCGTGCGGTCGACGCGGAGCGCGCAGCTCCGGCAGCGCTGCGGCGTCCTGCGTTCGACGCCGTGACGGAATGGTTCGTCGCCACGCTGCCGCTCCCGTACACGGATTCGACGATGATACATGTGCGTCGCCGCGCCGCGGCGACTCCGGTTGCTCCGGCGCACTCGCGCGGCACGTTCGTCGGAGAGCTGGGCCTGGGGAGGCCCATCCAGACCGAGCCCGTGCGTCAATACACGTTAGGCATCCTCGCCGCTCGCCTGCGCGACAGCGCGGGCGCCGCGTCGGCTGCGGCGACGCTCCACCGTCTGGCCGCGTCTGGCAACGCGACCTCCCTCGTACGCGATCTGGATCGCGGACTGCGCGCCCAGCTGGCATGGGAGCACGGACGGCCGGAGGAGGCGCTCCGTTTGCTCGAGGCGCTCGAGTCGCGGGACTGGCAAGGCGAGGTCACCCTGACACCCTTCGTGAGCCGGGCCAACGAGCGCTTCCTCCGCGGAGAAGTGCTGGCTGCGCTGGGTCGCGACGCTGAGGCGCTCGCCTGGTTCGCGTCCGTCGGCATCGGCACCGTGACCGAGGTTCCGCTGCAGGCCCTGTCCCATCTTCGGCAAGGCGAGGTGCACGAGCGGCTGCGAAACCGTGCTCAGGCAGCGCGACACTATGCTCGATTCATCGAGCTATGGCGGGACGCCGATCCGGAGTTTCGGCCGCGCGTCGACAGTGCGCGCGCGCGACTCGCCACGCTTGCGCGCCCCCGGTAGCCCGACGGTGACCTCGTACGCTTCCTGCGATCTGTGACGCCATGACCCAGTCAGAATCTCACGAAGGAACCGTCACTGCCCGAATCGGCCGCTCCGGCTATCGGATCGAGATCGACGCCAGCGGGCACGCCCTCGTCTCCGACGAGCCCAGCGAAATGGGTGGTAGCGACGCCGGCGCGACGCCCTACGACCTCGTCCTCGCCGCGTTAGGCGCTTGCACGGCCATGACGCTGCGGATGTACGCCGATCGCAAGAAGTGGCCACTCGAAGGCGTCGTCGTGCATATGCACCACTCGCGCTCGCACGTGGTCGACGAACAGCACTGCGAGGATCGCCCGGCGCGCCTCGACCACATTGAGCGCACCCTCGAGATAGCCGGCCCACTCACCCACGACCAACGTGTGAAGCTCGCCGAGATCGCCGAGCGATGTCCGGTGCACCGCACGCTCGACGCGGGCGTTCGAATTACGACGCGCCTCTCCGCCGCGGGTGCCGTCGTTGACTCCCCCTCGGCGACCGCGTAACTTTTCCGTCTCTACCGGGGCCTGTAGCTCAGGTGGTTAGAGCGCACGCCTGATAAGCGTGAGGTCGGTAGTTCAACTCTACCCAGGCCCATAACAACTTAGCCCGCGTCAGCGGGCTTTTTTGCGACCTCCCCATGGCGACTTCCCAGAGTGCCACCCTCGGGCGGCGAGCGACGAGTGAGTGTTGAGCAGCGAGGACGATGTCTGTAGTTGGCCGCCCGGTGAACGCGGAAACTGTGTTTGGCATTCGCGTTGATCCAAGTGGATCCCAACTATTTCCGAATCTGGTGCGTGTCCCGTACGCTGCTAAATGTCAGATCCAATAGTTTCCAATCAGTGGCTTGTCTCTGGTAGACCTCGGTTACGGTGAATTCAGTCGCGACGGCGTTGCCGCCGACTATCGCATGTAGCGTGATGCGACTCCAGACAAGGGCAGTATGCTCGAACACTTCTACGGCCACATCGTGGACATCAGCCTGCTTGTACCAGATTCTGCCGGTTTTGATGATGTCGAGCTCCTCGTCCTTCTTCCATGTTCCACTCATGTGCACAAACTTTGACCTGGCATGGAACAGTGGCTCGAGTTTGCCCACGTCCTTGTCCGCCATCCATTGCCATTTGTTTTTCGAAAGCTGAATGATTTCCTGGTCTGTCGTGGAAGTCTGTGTCGTGGCGCCGGTCGCGCAGCCGAGGAAAAGAACGAGTCCGAGGATTGGCGCTCTCAGGGTCATTTTGATCTCCATACGAGTCCGACGATATGGCGAGGCCGATGTGGTCCGCCTGGGATGCGTGCTCCATTCAGAAGAACCACGGGCATACAAACACCGGCCGCATCGATTCGATGCGGCCGGTGTTTTCTTCTTCCCACGTTAGGCAGCGCGGACGCGCTCCCGTCTGGCCATCTCATGACGCGTGTGCAGCCGTCGTGCGTCCACGCTCGCGGGGCCCGCACCTCGTGCGGCCAGGAACGCGAAGACCAGGGCGTACAGGAGCGCCAGCTCGCCACCGTTCTGAATGGGCACTCCACCCTGTGGCAGGTGTGCCTGGAAATACGCCGCGACCATCTCGACCAGAAGGATCAGCGCTACCGGTCGCACGAACAGCCCGGCCACGAGCAGTGCGCCACCCACCAGTTCCAGAATGCCGGCGACGCCCATCAGCGAGTCGAGGGGCGCGGTGGCGCCCGGCGTTCCGCCAAAACCGCCGAACATCCCAAAGAGCTTCTGAAGGCCGTGTTGCATGAAGAGCAGGCCCGCGCCGATGCGCAGGACCGCGAGCGCTGCCGGCGTCAACTCGCGATGGTGCGTGGTGCGCGCGATGACGGGCTCGTCGATTTCGGTGGTGATTGCCATTGGGGAATGCCTCGGGCTGGGGTTTGTGCTCCGAAGCTCCCCCTATTGCCAGACACAGGCCGACCGGGACGCGTGCCTGCGAAAACTGACGCGTCCCAGTCAGTCCGCGCGGAGGCTTAAGCGCTCCTAGGAGCACCTAAGTCCGGGGACTCCTCGCTAACGCGCTCGCGCCCGTCGGCCCGCCGTACTGCCGCAATGATCCTGTCGGTCAGCTCAGCCTCGCTCACGCGCAACAGCTCGGCCGTGTCGCCAGCGGTCAGCGAATACCCCCGGATGATGTCGCGCAGACGCGGCCCGTCGAGTGCGCCGAGCTGTCCGCGGAGGATATCCTCGCCTTGCTGGTAAACCTCGAAAGGATTGAGCACCGGGCGCGCTCGCGAGCTGCGCGTACCGGATACGGACACGATCGGTCGATCGGGCGCAGGTGCATCATATGCGGGTTGAACATCGACCACGCGCTCGACGACCTGCACCGGCTCCACCGCGCGGTGCAGCGCTCCCTCGAGATAGATCGGCGTGAGACCAGTCGCCCAATATTCGGTGTCGACTCGATTCGGCTGCGTCGTCTCGCGCGCGGAGCGAACGACGTCCCCTCCATCGAGCGGGATGAATTCAAGCCAGCCTTCCCAATGTCCATCGGCGCATTCACGGCCGCAGGCGCGTGCAATGAACTCGCGACCGCTTTCGTCGCGAACCGATGCTTCGTATTCCGTGAACACTTCGGCCATGACTGCCTCCCCAAGTAGTCGGCTTCCCAAACTAGAAGCAATCTCGGAGCCAGCAGGATTCGGGGCCTCTAGCTGCTCGCCCGCCTGGCCACCAGCCGGATGACGTACGCCTCGGGGGGGACGGTCTGAGTGGAAATGCGTCCTGGCCGCACGTCGACGAGCTCCACGGTATAGCCAAACCGGGAGACAGCTCGGGGCTCGAGCGTCGAGTTGACGTCGGCCGCATTGGCGTTTGCACCTTCGCGCAGCATCAACGAAACGCGCGCGTTGCCGGCCCACGCACACACTACGTCTGTCGGGCAGCGCGAGTCCTCGGGCACGGCCAGCGCTTGAATGGAAAGCGGCGTGTTGGCGATATACGCCGTTTCGTTCAGGCGGAGATCGAATTCCTCACCCAGTCGTGCGCACACGACCGAGTTACTCGCGCCCGGCTCGCAACGCGCGAGCCCGGTAGCTGAGGAACAGCCGAGAAGGGTGAACAACGCTGCAGCGGCGAGCGCGACGCGCATGATCTCTCTCGTGTGAGTGCCTTCACGATAAGTGACCCGCGCGTCGCAAGACAGGTCACTGCGCCCCGTCGGATCCCGCGGGCATCTCTTCGAAAATGGGCGGAATCGGCGGCGCCGGAATACCAACCGAATCAGGAACGGAACCCGGCCCCGGGCGATGCCGCGCGAACGCAGCGACGACGGTCGGGTCCTCGACAACCCGCTGAGTCGGGCCCACGGGGTCGGCGCAGGCAGCGATCAATGCCGCCGCCACAATGACCACGCGCCCGGCGATCATGGAATGCATGACGATCTCCGTACTGGGTGAGCGCGCACAGTGCAGCGACCCGGGCAAGCGTGCGGCATTGAGGCAACGCGCACCGGCGCGCGTGAACGCGCCGTAGCCGCCCGCGGCGCCGCCGCGTATCTTCACGCGCCCGTTGACCCTGCATTGCGGAGGAATGGTGGACGACTCACACGATCAGGTGCGCGCCCTGGCGCGTGCGCGTTGGAGGATCGCGATCCTGTTGACGGTGATCATGATCGCCGTGTACTTCGGTTTCATCGCGCTCATCGCCTTTGACAAGCCGCTGCTCGCGACGCGCGTCGCACCCGGGCTCACACTCGGCATTCTGCTGGGGGTGTGCGTCATCGTCGCGTCGTGGCTCCTCACCTGGGTGTATGTGTACTGGGCCAACGCGCATTACGACGCGCGCCTCGAGGCGTTGCGAAAGTGATCCTCCTTGCCCTCCTGCAGGGTGCATCGACGAGCGCCACGAGGCTCGGCGAGCCCAATCGAATCGCGATGGGGTTCTTCTTCGCCTTCATCGCGGTGACGCTCGGCATCACGTACTGGGCCGCTCGTCGCACGCGCACGACCGAAGAGTTCTACGCCGCTGGCCGCACCGTGAGCGCGGGACAGAACGGTTTCGCGCTCGCCGGCGATTACATGAGTGCCGCGTCGTTCCTCGGCATTGCGGGCCTCGTGTCGACGACCGGGTTCGACGGCCTGATCTACTCCACGGGGTGGCTGGTCGGCTGGCCCATCGTGCTCTTTCTCATCGCGGAGCCGCTGCGCAACCTCGGCCGATACACGTTCGCGGACGTCGTCGCGGCGCGACTTCGGCAAACCCCCGTCCGGATCGCGGCCGCGCTGGGGACGCTGGCGACTGTCCTCCTGTACCTCATCGCGCAGATGGTCGGGGCAGGGGGACTGATTCGCCTCATGTTCGGCATTCCGTACGAGCAGGCGGTGATCGTGGTGGGCGTGGCCATGCTCGCCTATGTGCTCTTTGGCGGGATGATCGCGACGACCTGGGTGCAGATCGTGAAAGCCGGGCTCCTGTTAGGCGGCGCGCTCCTCCTGGCGTTGATGGTGCTCTGGCGCTTCGACATGAATCCCGCCGCCCTGTTCGCGGCGGCGGCCGAGCGCTATGGCGATGCCGTACTGGCGCCGGGACGGCTGGTGTCGAATCCGCTCGATGCCTTTTCGCTTGGCATGGCGCTCATGTTCGGTACCGCGGGGTTGCCGCACATCCTCATGCGATTCTACACCGTGCCCGACGCGCGCGCGGCGCGGAAGTCGGTGTTCTATGCGACGGGACTCATTGGATTCTTCTATCTCATGACGTTCGTGCTCGGGTTCGGCGCGATGGTGCTCGTGGGTCCCGAGACCATTCGCGCCGTGGATCCGGGTGGAAACATGGCGGCGCCGTTGCTGGCGGAAATGCTCGGGGGTACGCCGCTGCTCGGATTCATCGCCGCGGTGGCCTTCGCGACCATCCTCGCCGTCGTCGCCGGCCTCACGCTCTCCGGAGCGGCGGCGCTGTCGCATGACCTGTGGGTCAACGTCGTGCGCCACGCCCACGCCGACGCGAAGGAGCAGCTTCGCGTCGCGCGTGTCGCGACCGTCGTTCTTGGTGTCGCGGCGATTCTGCTCGGCATCACGTTCAAGGGACAGAACGTGGCCTTCATGGTATCCCTCGCCTTCGCGATCGCGGCGAGCGCGAACTTTCCCGCGCTCGTGCTTTCGATCTTCTGGCGACGGTGTACGACCGCGGGCGCGGTGGCGAGCATGGTCATCGGGACCACTGCCGCACTCGCACTCATTTGGTTCTCGCCGACGATTCAGGTGGACGTTCTGGGCAGGCCCGGCGCGTGGTTCCCACTCAAGAATCCGGCGTTGATCACGATACCGCTGTCGTTCGCGGTCGGGATCGTCGTCTCGCTCTTCACCACGGAGGCTGCGCGTGGCGACACCGCCATCCTCGACCGCCAGAATGTTACTGGGCGGTCGAGTGGCAGGTGATTGACATCAGGGATGGCTACTGCGCGACCGCGTACCCGGAGAAGTGATCGGTCGTGAACGAGATGCGTCGGTTGGCCCGGTCGTCGACGCCGCCCATGTCTCGAATGAACTCCTTCGTATCGGGATCGATTTGCCAGACCGTCAGTGGCTCCGGGCCGATCTGCCACGGCTGGCAGCGTGAGTAGTCGAGCGTGACGGTAACGGGCTGCCCGAATTCGAAGTGGTCTCGTCCATTGACGCGGGCTTCCACTTCGACGAAGCGCGTCGACGGCGTGCGCAGGGCGACGAGCACCACGCGGTCGAGCGCGAGCGGAGGCACGCTGATGCTGTGGCCATCGAGGGAGATCAATCCTCCGAGCGGACCGACCAGTCCCCACGTAACGTCGAACAAGGTTCTCCGACACTCGAGGAGGCCGGAGGCTGTCTGCGTCCCGCTCAGACTTGGAGCGGGCTCGTCAAAAGTGGGTGCGGTGGTGGGCTCACTACATGCAGTGAGCGCGGCGGCAAGCGCCACCGTCGTGAATCGCCGAACAACCGTCCATCGAACCATGAGAGCCTCTCGTGCGTGGCGGCAGGGTGACGCCGGACTCAGCAACCGACATGCCTGATCCCGCCGGCGACATTGAGGAAGGGCTTCGCCTCGAGAAATTCGGCATGCTGGACCGCGCGCTTGCTCATTACGAGGCCGCCGCGAGTGGCGGCGACCCGCTGACAGTCGCGACGGCCTGGCGTCGCCGGGCGAGCGTGCTGCGCACGCGCTGCGACTGGGAGGGCGCGTTGGAGGCCGCGCGCGAGAGCGCTGCGGTTGCTGTTCGGCATGAGCTCGTCGACGCGCACGCCGAAGCGCTCAACGCGGAAGCGGCCGTCTTCCAGAGCAAGGGTGATTTTGCCGCGGCGCGACCGCTGCTGGAGCGGATTCTCGCCATGACGACCGACCCACGCATCCGCGGAGTCGCCCTGCAGAATCTCGGAGCCATCGCGGCCGAAGGGGGAGATTTCGAGACGGCCGAGCACCGGTTTCTCGAATCGTACAGCTGCTTCCAGGCGGCCGAGTACCTGTGGGGTCAGGCGTTCGCGCTCAACAATTACGGGCGCGCGGCGATGGACGGCGAGAACTTCGAGATCGCCGAGCGCGTGCTCACGCGCGCGGTCGACCTCGCGCGGGAGATCGAAGATCTCGACCTGGCTGCACTGGCGACGATGAACCTGGCCGAGACGATGTTATGCGCCGACGAGCTCGAGCAGGCAGACGAGGCCGCGAGCACCGCACTTGGCTACTTCGACATGGCCGGAAACCGATGGCGGCGGGTCGAGTGCTTGCGCCTCCTTGGCGACATCAATCGCCGTGACGGCCAGCAGGATATCGCGCAGCGATGCTATACCCAGGGTTTGGACCTCGCGCGGGAGCTCGGTGTGCAGCTGGAGATCACGCGTTTGGAGGAACGTCTCAAGTCGCTCGAAGAACCGTTACCGCGGAGGAAGGAACAATGATGCCGCGCATCGCGCCTGGCCTGATGTTACTCATTCACGCCGCGTGCGCGACGGCGCCCGCGCCTAACGTCGAGCCGCAGGCAGAGGTCGCCGTGGCGAGCCCCACGACGCCGCGGATGGATTCGCCCGCCGCGCGCCCCGCCAATGTCGCCTCAGTCGAATCGATCATTGCCGCTCTCTACGACGTGATCTCGGGGCCGGCCGGGCAGGACCGGGACTGGAGCCGGTTCCGGTCGCTGTTCACGAGTGGCGCCCGCCTCATCGTAGCCGCCCCGTCGCAGGATGGGCGCGTCCCGTCTCGCAACATGACCGTCGAGGAGTATGTGTCCTCTGCCGACCCGTTCCTGAAGCGGGATGGCTTCTGGGAGCGGGAGATCGCGCATCGTGTCGAGCGCTACGGCAACGTGGCGCATGTGTTTTCGACGTACGAGTCGCGCGTGAATAGGCCCGACTCGCCGCCCTTCAGTCGCGGGATCAACAGCATCCAGCTGGTGACCAACGGCGAGCGGTGGTGGGTCGTCACGATCTTTTGGGATTTCGAGCGGCCGGGCAATCCAATTCCTCGCCAGTATCTGCCGCCCGAGTGAGCAATGAGAAACGAGGAGCGGGCACCCGGCCTCGCTCCTCGTTTCTCACTGCAGATTGCGCATTGCCCGACTTCGGCTGCGTCGCCGATTCGTGTTCACGCCACGAGCGTGGCCAGCATCACGAAGAAGGCGATCCCGGCCAGTGGAACGAGAAAGTCTCGCGCCGCATTGAGGTGACGCATCACGAGCCTCCGGGGGGTGTGGGGTGGTGCATCCCGACTCGCGCGATGCTGCGGTTCTGCCGTGCTCGAGTGTGATGGGCGTCACATAGTGAGAGTCCCCGGTGGATTCTGCAAGAGTGGCGTGTAAACGACACCGTGGTGTCGCACCAACGATCGGTGTAGCGATCCGACATCATTGCGCGAAACGCCAGATTGGACCGTGGGGAGGGAGGGCGGGGTACCGGCAAGAGAAGCTTCGGTCGGCCAATTTCGGAAATCCCGGAAGAACCTAGATTGAGCTACTCCACTCCACCCGACGTTGGTCCTTTGGGGATCGTCTTCATGCGTTTCTCTCCGATCCATCTCCCGCTGCTCGCGTGTGCCGCCCTGGCTGCGTGCGCGAAATCTCCGGCCGCGCGACCCGACCCGGCCCCCGCGGCCACGCCGGTCTCGGCTGCACCCGCGATGCCTGACCGCAGCTACCTGGTATACGTCGTAGCAGAATCGGCCGACGAGATCGCGCTGCTGCGGTTTGGGCCGAACGGGGGCAACGTCGACCATAGACTGACGACGGGCATCATGCCCGCCGACGTGGATGGTCCGCATGGCGTCGCCGTCTCCCCCGACGGTCGCTACTACTACGTCTCCATCGCCCATGGAACGCCCTTCGGCACCGTGTGGAAGTACACCACGGTCGGGGACACGCTGAAGGGCCGCGTCGAGCTCGGCAACTTCCCCGCGACGATGCAGACGACGCCCGACGGCGAGTTCCTCTACGTGGTGAACTTCAATCTGCACGGCGACCCGGTGCCGTCGTCGGTGTCCATCGTCGCCACCGAAGCGATGGTCGAGGTCGCGCGCACGACGACGTGCGTGATGCCGCACGGCTCGCGGGTCAACCCGCAGGGGACGAAGCAGTACTCCGCCTGCATGATGGATGACATGGTCGTCGAGATCGACACACGGACCTTTGGCGCGTCTCGACACTTCATGGTCACCAAGGGAAAGGAGCATGGCGACGCCGGGCCGCCGCACCGCGAGATGGCCGCCGGCTCGCATCAGCAGCACGATGCGTCAGGGCACGGTATGACGCCCCCGAAACCAGGGGATGACGCGTGCTCCCCCACGTGGGCGCAGCCGTCGAGCGATGGCTCGAAGGTCTACGTCGCCTGCAACAAGTCGAGCGACATCGTGGAGATCGACGTCGTGACCTGGAAGATGACGCGCCGGATTCCCGCCGGCCCGGGCGTGTACAATCTCGCCGTGTCGGGCGACGGGCGCCTTCTCGTCGGCACGAACAAACGAGGGCAGTCGGTCTCGGTCATCGAGATCGCCAGCGGTCGAGAGCTCGCGCGCGTGCCTACGAAGCGGAAGGTCGTGCACGGCGCGGTCATCTCGCCCGACAATCGCTACGTCTTCATTTCCGTCGAGGGGATCGGCTCCGAGCCGGGCACCGTGGAGATGATCGACCTCGCGACCTTCAAGACCATCGCGACGGTGGACGTGGGACAGCAGGCGGGGGGGATCGACTTCTGGAAGATGGAGCCCTGATCCGAATACGGAATGCGGAATGCGGATGTCAAACGCTTCCGCGTTTCCGCATTCCGTCTTCCGTATTCGCCCTCACGCCTCCCTCAGCGCCGCCATCGGCGTCTCGGCCATCACCCGTCGCCCGCTCGTGAGGCCCAGCACGATCGTCAGGAGCATCATCCCCCCGGCGATCGCGAGTGAGGCGCCGGAGGCGAGCGCGAAGGGAAGCTCGAACATGTAGTGCACGATCCCCCAGGCGCCGCCGATCGACAACAGCATTCCCGTCGCCGCGCCGAGTGCGCCGAGCACCGCGTACTCGGTGAGCATCATGCGCCGGATCTGCTGACGCGTCGCGCCTAACGTGCGCAGGAGCACCGCCTCGCGCACGCGCCGTCGCCGGGTCGCGGCGACGGCCGAGAAGAGCACCAGCGCGCCCGTCGCCAGGCTGAACAGCGCCATGAAGCGGACGGCCACCGCCACCTTATCGAGAATGCGCTCGACCGACTCCTGAATCGTGGCGAGATCCAGACTCGAGACGTTCGGGTAGACGTCCACTACCGCGCGCTGAAGCCGCGCGCGCGCGGTCGCGTCGTTAATGCCCGATAGTACAACGTGGGACGTGGGCGCACCGTCGAGCGCCCCCGGCTCGAACACCGCGAAGAAGTTCGGCTCGAAGCGTGCCCAGTTGACTTCGCGGATGCTCGTAAGGCGGGTCGGCACCTGCACCCCCTGTACGTCCCACACGATCGTATCGCCGATGGCGACCTCGAGCTCGGTCGCGATCTCGCGCTCGAGCGAGACCTCTGGAAGGTCCCGCGCGCCAGGCGCCGCGGGAGTGAACCACTTCCCCTCGACGATGCGCTCGGAGCCCACCAGCGTGTCCCGCCAGCTCGACCGATATTCGCGTCGAACCGCCCAACCCGATACCTGATCGGTCGTGTCCGCGATGAGCTCCCCGACACTGCGCGAGCCGATCTGCGCAATGCGCATCGGCACGATTGGCACTCGCTGGAGGATCGGATGCCCTTGCTGCCGCACCATCGAGTCCACCCGCTCGATCTGGTCGGCCTGGACATCGAAGAACGCGACGTTGGCGCGGGTCGCCTCGCCGCTGAGGGTGAGATGGCGAATGAGATTCGCCTGTGTGACGTAGAGCGTGCTGATGAGAAAGGCGCCGAACCCTAACGCGAGGACGATCGGACGCGTCTGACTTCCGGGCCGGTAGAGGCTGGAGATGCCGTGGCGAATGACGAACGGCCAGTCGTCGCGCACGACACGCCGCGCGAGCCAGGTGAGGCCGATGGCGGCGAGGACCAGCACGAGCAGGGCACCGCCGATCGCCGCCAGCATCCCGAGCGTCTCCTCCCAGTCGCCCGCGCGAGCCCTGGTGATGATGACGAGGCTGACCACGAGCGCCGCCGTGGCGAGGAGTCGCGGCACGTCACGCCACCACCGGCCGCGCGGCAGCTCGCTCACGGTACGTCGCAGCGCCTGCAGCGGCGACACGTGCCGGATAGCGAGCAGTGGGCGGAGCGCGAAGATCAATGCGACCCACACGCCGGTGATGAGGCCGGCGATGAGCGCGCCTGGCGCCAGCGTCGGCCGCACGTCGACCGGCATGAAATCACCGAGCACTCCCGGCAACGCGAACTGTGTGAGCACTCCGAGGATCACCCCGCCGAACGCGCCAAGCAATCCCATGGCGGCGGCGGTCGCGGCGTAGATCGCGATGACCTGCGCGGTGGTCGCGCCAAGGCATCGGAGAATCGCCACGGTGTCGATCTTTTCGGAGACGTAGGCGTGGATGGCGCTGGCGACGCCAATGCCACCGAGAAGTAGAGCGACCAGGCCGACGATGCCCAGAAAGCGATGCAGCTGCGTGACGCCATCGGTGAGGTTTCGCTCGGTGTCAGCCGCTGTGCGCACCCGCGTGCGCGTGCTATCGAGATCGGCGCGCACGTCCTTGGCGAGCTTGTCGACGTCGGTCCCCTGGGGCACGGCGATCATCGCCTCGTATTCGGCTCGGCTCCCAAAGACGAGGAGGCCGGTGGCGTCGAGTTGCGACGCGGGAATGAACACGCGCGGTCCGAACGCGGACGCGATCCCGGCGTCGCCCGGAACGTTCTCGAGCGTTCCGGCGATGGTGAAGGTCGCGAAGCCCAACTGAAGCGAGTCGCCGACCTGCGCGTCCAGCGCGATGAGCAGCGATGGATCGACGAGGACGTTCGCGCGGTCGTGAAGCGTCGCCCACTGGTTGGCCGGCCGGGTGTCGATCGTTCCGTAGAACGGAAATCCCGGCTCGACCGCGCGCACTTGCACCAGTCGCGTTCCCGGCCGTCCCCGGACGACCGCCATCGATGCGAACGAGGTGATCCGTGCGACGCGCGATCCGGCGCCACGCAGGGAATCGAGCACCGTGTCGACCGCGGGCGTGAAGGCGGACCGAGACCGCACGGTCAGGTCGCCCCCCAGGAGCGCTCGCGATTGCTCATGCACCGCGGCCGTCACGTTCGCGGCGTACGAGTCGATCGCGACGAGGGCTGCCACCCCGATCGAGATCGCCGACATGAAGAGGGCGAGGCGCCGTCGAACGGCGCGCGAGTCTCGCCAGGCAAGTGCGGCGAGCTGTCGCCAGGCGAGGCTCATGCGGCCGCTGCGTCCGAGATCACGGCGCCGTCACTCAGTCGCACGACGCGGCGTGCCCGTCCGGCGATTGCCGGATCGTGGGTCACGAGGACGAGAGTCGTTCCGTCCTCCCGATTGAGCGACTCGAGCAGCTCGACGATACGCCCGCCCGTGGAGGCGTCGAGATTGCCGGTCGGCTCATCCGCAAAGAGCACCTTCGGCGAATTGGAGAACGCGCGCGCGATCGCGACGCGCTGCTGCTCGCCACCCGACAGCTGCACCGGATAGTGGTGTGTGCGCGCGGCCAGCCCGACCCGCGCCAGCAAGTCGCGCGCACGGTCGGCCGCGTGACGGTCCCCCCGAAGCTCGAGGGGGACTTGAACGTTTTCCAGTGCGGTCAGCGTCGGGATCAATTGAAAGCTCTGGAACACGAAGCCAACTTTCTCTCCGCGGAGCCGCGCGCGCGCGTCTTCGCCGAGCGCCGCGAGGTCAGCCCCGTCGAGAATCACTGTCCCAGCGCTTGGCACGTCGAGCCCGGCGAGCAGGCCGAGGAGCGTCGTCTTGCCGCTCCCCGATGGTCCGATGATCGCGACGAATTCGCCGTCGCGGATGGTAAAGTTCACATCGCGGAGCACGGTCAGTGTCTGCGCGCCACTTTCGTAGGACTTCGTGAGACCCCGAGCCTCGAGCATGCAACTCTGCGTGAAGGTGACCGTCGCGCTCCTGCTTCTCGGTGCCTGTCGCGGCGGTGAAAACAGCGATGCTGCATCGCGGGGCGGTGACTCCGCGTCGATAGACTCCGGACCGGTCGCGCCCAAGCGATTGCTCTTCGTCGGGACCAGCCTCACCGCCGGGCTGGGCCTCGAGCCAGAAGAAGCATACCCCGCACTCATCGCGCGGCGAATCGATTCGCTCGGCCTGCCGTATCGAGTCGTCAACCAAGGCTCCAGCGGTGAGACCTCTGCCGGCGCTCGGCAACGCATCGATTGGCTCGTTCGCGAGCCCGTGGAGGTCCTGGTGCTCGAGACCGGCGCAAACGATGGGCTTCGCGGACTGCCTGTCGACTCGATGCGCGCGAACATCCAGGCCATCATCGACCGCGTGCGCGCCGCCTCTCCCAACGTCCGTATTCTACTCATCGGCATGGAAGCGCCGCCCAACCTCGGCACTCGCTATACGTCCGAGTTTCGAAAGGTGTTTCCCGAGCTGGCGGAACGGAACGGGGCGGTGCTGCTGCCGTTCCTGCTCGACGGTGTGGCGGCGGTGGACTCCCTGAACCAGGGAGACGGAATTCATCCCAACGCGGCCGGATCTCGGCGCCTCGCAGAGACGGTGTGGACCGCATTGCTCCCGCTGCTCGAGCCCGCGGCCCTTGGCCCGTGAGCCGGGCAAAGCTAACTTTCAAAGCTCTCTAACACCGGCGCCCTGCGGGGCGCCTTGCATTTCGAGGTCAGGGTCATGGCTCTTCCCGCAACGCAAATTCGGCGCGGCATGGTGATCGTCTTCGAGAACGATCCGTGCCGCATTGTGGAATTCCGCCACCATACGCCCGGCAACCTGCGGGCGATGGTGCAGGCAAAGCTCAAGAACCTCCGCACCGGGAACAACTTCGAGCATCGGTTTCGCGCCGCCGATCAGGTGCATCAGGCGTCGATGGAAACGCACGAGCTGGAGTTCATGTATCAGGGTGGCGATACGTACCACTTCATGAACACCGAGAGCTACGACCAGCTGGAGCTCGATGACGAGGCGTTGGGCGACAATGCACAGTGGCTTCAGCCAGGCATGCGCATCATCGCCGAGTATTACAACGGCCGGCCGATCGGGATTCAGTTGCCGAACGCGATGGAGCTCACGATCGTGGACACGTCGCCGGTTATGAGGTCAGCGACGAAGACGGCGTCGTTCAAGCCGGCCAAGCTCGAGAACGGCGTGACGGTCAACATCCCGGAGTTCATCCCTTCGGGGGTGCGCATCCGGGTGAATCCGAACACCGGCGAGTATCTCGATCGCGCCAAGTGACGGCGGTGCGCAGGGTTGATCGACTGCTCCCGCACCGTTAAAATTGATGTCTCTCCGCGACCGCGTGTTTCGGAGAGCAATGGTGACCGTAGCTCAATCGGTTAGAGCACCGGACTGTGGCTCCGGGGGTTGGGGGTTCAAGTCCCCTCGGTCACCCCTGGAACCCCTGTGATCAGGGGTCAGGGGTCAGGGGGTTATAGGTTGATGGGACCAGGGACGCGAATTGCGATACCCTGATCCCTGAATCCTGAATCCTGATCCCGCCGTCATAGGTCCGTAGCTCAACTGGTAGAGCACCGGTCTCCAAAACCGGCGGTTGGGGGTTCAAGTCCCTCCGGGCCTGCTGGTGTTTGACAATCGAGCGTCGTGGTGATGAACGGCGGTATCGTCTAGGGGACTAGGACGGAGCCCTCTCAAGGCTCAAACACGGGTTCGAATCCCGTTACCGCTATGGGGCAGGCGACGGGCGTTAGGCAGCTCGCAGTTCGCAGCTCGCAGCTGCGTTTCGCCTCCCGCCAATCGAGTACAGCATGGCCCCATCGTCTATCGGTTAGGACGGCACTCTTTCAAGGTGCAGAGACGGGTTCGACTCCCGTTGGGGCTATGAGAGTGGCGTAGGAAATTCGGGGGGCTGTAGCTCAGCTTGGTTAGAGTGCCGGTCTGTCACACCGGAGGTCGCGGGTTCGAGCCCCGTCAGCCCCGTAGGAGCTGGGATCACGAGATAGGAGTCAGGGGATCCCTGTAGTGCATGCCCTGGTGGTGAAATTGGTAGACACGCCATCTTGAGGGGGTGGTGCCGCAAGGCGTCGCGGTTCGAGTCCGCGCCAGGGCATTCTCTCGCCACCGTAGCTCAGCGGTAGAGCACTCGATTCGTAATCGAGCGGTCGTCGGTTCAATCCCGACCGGTGGCTCTCGGTTGGACCGACGACCAGCAATGTCCCGCGGCCACTCCCTAGGAGTGGCCGTTGTGTTTTGGGAGAGTGATCGACTACGTCGACTGGTCTATGGTGGCCAGCTCCGTCCCGAGACAGATACCGTCGGGCTCCGTGTTTTTCCAGAGCTCGTGACGCGCTGCGCCATGCCCTTGCGGCTCGAATGCGAAGAACTCATTCCGTCCGGCGGCGGCGTGATACCCGTGCGCCGAGCAGTTGCGCGTCAGGATATTCGCGAGCGGCTGCGCGCTCCAAAACCGCGGCGCAGGGAGATTCGTGATCGTCTGCGTTCCGTCCGGACGCCACGGTGCATAGTAGAGCGTACGATTCGGTCCTCGTTTCACAGGGAGCGAACCGACGGTCACGTTCTCGAGAACGCAGTTGCCTCGGCTCCCCCAAATCGCACACGCATTGCGGTTGTATCGCTGGCCGATTCCGCCCAATCCGGGGCGCCATGCGTCGAGCTTCGCGTAAAAGTCGCGCACGATGAGTGAGTGATCGTGCGGCTGCCACGCACCGTCGTTGATGAAGCGGGCACAGAGCTCCGCCTCACCACCGCGAATGATGTTCTTCGTCACCGCACCACCGAACGTCCAGACATCGCGACACCCGTCGGCGACGAGATAGTCGACATCGACCGCCGTGCGCTCGGTGCGCACGGCCGTCTCGCACCACGCGACGTGGACGTAGCCGTACTTGTGACGTCGATTGTTCGACCACGCCTGGTTCCCCGCCCACACGCCAACCTTGCAGAGATCCGCTTCGCCTTGGGCCTGCAGCACCTCGTAATTACCCAACACCTGGATCTCGTCGGACTTGAAGTGATCCTCCTGCGCTGCCGTCCGACCCGGCAAGCCACCGCGATACCCCGCATTACGCCAGAGCCCCCCGATCCTTCCATTGAATCGAAAGTGCGTCTGGTTCGGGGCATGGTGACCCTCGATGGACTTGCGAATCACGACCACATCCATGGGCACGTCGAGTCGTCGCCCTCCAGACGCCCGCTCTCCCACAAAGAGTCCCGTGCCGCCGATGCGACCGTACGATGAGCCATCGACCGCCAGCACTGCCGGAATGTCGCCCCGCCCCACAATGGTCGTGTGGTCGAGCTCGATATCGAGATAACGCATGGACTGGAGCTCGAGCCCTCCTGGTGGTGTGACGAGTTTCCCCGGCCCGATGACGAGCTTCTTCTGCGCGGTGCGGTGCTGGTCGCGCGGATGGTCGAAGCTGTCGCCCAGGATCTCTCGAAGGGCCGCGGTGATCGCGTGGCCGTGATGACCGTCGCGCGTCTCCACGCGCGGGTCCAGAAATGCTACGGTGTCCCACTGGCGTACGGACGGTCCCGTCATCGTTTCCTCTGCTGTGTCAGCTTGTTGAGCGACTCGCCGGCGGCTAAATTGCGCGGACGCGGGCGTAATTCAGTTGGTAGAATGCCAGCTTCCCAAGCTGGACGTCGCCGGTTCGAGTCCGGTCGCCCGCTCTTCATTCAAACTGCTCTGCCGGCATCGCCTGAGACAACGCCGTGGTCACCCGACCACGGCCTTTTTTTGCTCAGGAGTCATGAGACCCCCGCGGCTCGAAGGCCACCAATCGCGAAAACCCAGGAGTGATCTCACGTGAAACCCACTGCCCGGCGGCGCCGTATTGGATTCCAATAGGACGGAGGCCCGGAGAAGCGCTATTGCGCAGTCTGGGCCGGGACATTACCGTCATATTGGAATCCCATAGGACGGAGAATGCCAGAGAAGCTGGATGTCAAACAGGGCACGCTTGCCCTCATGATCCTGAAAACCCTCGAGGTCCTTGGCCCGCTGCATGGCTACGGCGTCGCACGCCGCATCGAGGAAACGAGTAAGAATCGGCTGACGCTGAACTATGGCACCCTGTATCCGGCGCTTCTCAAGCTGGAGCAGGAGGGCTTCATCAAGGCCGAGTGGCGGCAGTCCGAGAACAACCGTCGCGCGAAGTACTACGCGCTCACCGCCTCCGGCCGGAAGCAGCTCGAGCGCGAGACGCGCGAATGGCATCAGACCGCTGACCTCATCGCCGCCTTCCTCGCTCCGCGACGCGAGGTGCGATGAGACACCTGCGGGCCGCGCTCGCGCGCATTGCGGGGGCCTTCCGCGGAGATCGTGGCGACGACGATCTCCGTGATGAGATGCAGGCGCATCTCGAGATGGAAATCGCCGAGCACATCCGCCGTGGCATGGCGCCGGACGCCGCCCGCCGACAGGCGCTGATGGCGTCGGGTGGCCTGACGCAGGCGGTCGAGGCAGTGCGGGACCAGCGCGGGCTGCCATGGATCGAGAGCATTGGCGCCGACGTCAAGTACGCGTTGCGGGCGCTGCGCCACAGCCCGGCGTTCACCGCAGTCGTGGTCGTGACCCTCGCGCTCGGCATCGGGGCCAACACCGCGATCTTCAGCGTCGTCCGCGGCGTACTGCTCAAGCCGCTGCCGCATCGCGACGGAGATCGGCTCGTCTATTTGCGACAGTCGACCGACGGACCGTCGGGCGCGAACGTCAGCTTCTCCGTGCCCGAAGTTCGCGAGTACCGTACCGGCGCACCGTCGTTAGGTGGGATCGCCGAGTATTCGCCGTGGTTCCACACGCTCAAGATGGATGACGACGCGATCCGTATCGACGCCGGCCTCGTCACCGGCAACTTTTTCGAGGTCATGGGGCTGTCGCCGGTGCTGGGCAGGCTCACGCGGCCGGCCGACGACGGAACGGGGGTGCCACCGGTGATGGTGTTGACCCACGAGTTCTGGCTGAAGCGCTTCGGCGGTGACTCCGGTATCGTGGGCAAGCAGCTGAGACTGGACGGGACCTCCGTGACGGTCATCGGTGTGCTCCAGCCGGCGCCGTTCTTCCCCGATCGGATGGATGCGCTGCTCAACATGGTGGTCAGCCCGCACCACCTCAGCGCGCAGATGGTCGAAGCTCGCGTGCACCGCATGACCGAGATCGTAGCGCGGCTGGCACCCGGTGCCACCCTGGAGCAGGCCAGGCGAGAGGTCGCGTCCGTCCACGCCTGGATGCAGCGAGAGCACGCGGACGCCTACGAGTCGGCGTCGAACTATCGCGTGGCGGTCATCCCGTTCAAGGAAGCGTTGGGGGAGCGGGCGCGTCTCACGCTGTGGCTGCTCATGGGTGCCGCGGCGTTCGTCATGATCATCTCCGCCGCCAACGTCACCAACCTCACGCTCATGCGGGGTATCCGCAGAGAGCATGAGCTTGCCGTTCGGGCAGCGCTCGGCGCCGGCGTGCGGCGGCTGAGGAGATTGCTGCTCGTCGAAAATCTGGTGTTGACGCTCCTGGGCGCCGTCCTCGGCGTGATCATGGCCATCGAAGGGGTTGAGCTGCTGACGTCGCTCGCCGCACGCTACTCGGCTCGCGCAAGCGAGATCCAGCTCGACTCGGTGGCGCTTGGGTTCACGCTCGCACTCTCGGTCGCGATCGCGCTCTTGCTCTCCCTCGTTGCGCCGCTGCCGAAAGAGGGCACCCTCGGCTCGATCTCGGCCGGTGTGCGGCGGACGACCGGAAATCTGCGAAGGCAGCGCCTGCAGCGCAGCCTCGTCGTGGCGCAGGTCGCGGTATCGGTCGTGTTGCTCGCAGGCGCGGGGTTGCTGACTCGAACGATGATGCAGCTCGCCGACGTGAGCACCGGTCTCAGGACGGAGGAAGTGCTCACGATGCCGGTGTCGCTGCTGGATCCGACGCGAGTCGATCCGGCGACCGACGCGACCAACAAGGAGCTCTACGGTCGCATGCAACGTGAGATCCGGGTCCTCCCCGGCGTGATCGAGGTGGGGCTGGGATCGACAATGCCGCTGACGCGCACGGGGCTCGCGTTCGACGTCAAGGCAGAGGGAAGGCCACTCGCGGTCGGTGAGGCGACGCCACAGGCCGACATCCGGACAGCGAGCCCCGAGTACTTCCGTGCGTCGGGGATCCCGCTCCTCAAGGGACGTGAATTCTCGACGACCGATCAGGCCGGATCGGGGAGAGTTGTAATCATCAACAGGAGACTCGCCGACCAGTTCTTCCCCGGCGAGGAGCCGGTTGGCAAACGGGTGGCCTTTACCGGCGAGATCCTGAAGTTCACGCCCTTCAGCAGCGAGTGGCGCACGATCGTCGGCGTCGTCGGCAATACGCAGGACGGCGGGCTCGACGCGGAGCCTCGGCTGGTGGTATTCGCGCCGTTCGCACAGGAGTTCGCGGTCCTCGGCGGACTCGTCATCCGGGCCGACAGCAACGCATCGAAGCTGGCGGCGACGGCGACACGCATCGTCCGGCGGATCGTACCGACGGTCCCGATCGAGAACGTGATGACGATCTCCCAGATCAAGGATCAGAGCGTGTCGCCCCGGCGTCTCAATGCGGCGCTCGTGTCGTCCTTTGGGATTCTGGCGGTGCTCATCGCGGCGGTGGGGATCGCGGGGGTGTTGGCGTTCTCGGTGAGCGCGCGGACCAACGAGATCGGCATCCGGATGAGCCTGGGGGCCGACGGCGGCCAGGTGCAGCGGATGATCCTCAAGGAAGGGGGAATGCTGCTGGGGATTGGTCTGGCGTTAGGCATCGCCGGCGCGCTCCTCGCCGCTCGCGTCATTCGCGGGCTGCTCTTCGGCGTAGCGGCGCATGACCCGGCCACGTTCATCGGCGTGGCGGTGTTGATGGGGGTTGTCGGGATGGTCGCGTGCTGGATCCCCGCACTGCGCGCGGCACGAATCGACCCCGCGATCGCCATGCGCGCCTAGGAAGGCCTACCGATGCGAATGATCTACGTGGTCCACATCGTCGCGGGCGGACTGGGCCTCCTGGCAGGCTACCTCGCGCTCTATTCGGCGAAGGGCGACACGCTCCATCGGAAGAGCGGCAGGGTGTTCGTGTATGCGATGCTGACGATGGCCGTGGCCGGAACGACCATCGCGGCGGTTCGAAACGTGGCGCCGTCGATCAACGTTCCTGCGGCACTGCTGACCTCTTATCTCGTCATCACCGCGCTCATCACAGTGAGACCTCCGGTCGTACGGCGCCGCTGGCTGAACCCGGCGCTCATGTTGGTGGCGCTGGTCGTCGGCATCACGAGTCTCACGTTCGGCTTCGAGGCGATCGCCAGTCCGGACGGGAAAGGTCGAGATGGGATGCCGGCGTTTCCGTTTTTCATGTTTGGTGTCGTGGGAACGTTGGCGGGCATCCTCGATGTTCGAATGATGCGCTCCGGCGGCCACACCGGTGCCTCACGTCTCGCACGGCATCTGTGGCGCATGAGCTTCGCGCTCTTCGTCGCCGCGCTGTCGTTTTTCATCGGCCAGGCGCAGGTCTTCCCGAAGCCGATCCGCATTATGCCTCTCCTCGCGCTGCCAGTGCTCGCGGTGCTCCTCACCATGCTCTACTGGTTGTGGCGGGTGCGCGTGCGGCGGTCCCTTCGCGGCATCGTTGGCAGCATCGGCTCGCGCGAAGCCGTTCAATGACCTGGCCGATCGCGTATTAGTCGGGACGCAGTTGATAGAGAAGGTCGTCCTCGACACGATAGAGCAGCGGCGCAACGGCGATGCGCGGATAAATCCCGCGGAGCCGCTCGGCCTCGCGAAGCACGAACTCCACTTCGTTCCGGATCCCGAACTTGGGAGCGGACACCTCGAAGTGTCGTGTCGCGCGCGCCTCATCCCACCCGGCGGCGTTCATTAGACCGCTGATGAACTGCGCGCGTCGTTCGGTGAGGCGCGCCATTCCGCAATCCGTGTGGGCGATGAGCACGATCGTGCGGACTCCGCCCACGGCGATCGCATAGGATATACGGAACTCGTTGTCGCGCATGTTCGCGCCCGCGGTGCGCAGTACGAACGCGAAATCGTTCGGGATGCGCAGTGACTTCCGGCTGTCCATGCACATGCCAATGAGCAGCTGGGGCGCGACCGCCGAGCCGACGGCACGCCCGAGATTGTGGAACTCCAGCAGCATCCCGACGGGCGTGTCCCGGTATTCCGGGAGGATGTCGTCCGCGTAGTTGACGGCGATAATTTGTGCCATGCGCAAAAATAGCGCATTTGGCGTACATTCGATGGCCATCACCGGGGCAGCGCTTTGTGACCGAACCTCCTCGTCCCAATGATCGTGATTCGATCGACGAGCTCCTGCGGGGGATCGTCCAGCAGAGCGTCGGTACGGGTGAAGGCCAGCCCCGCGAGCGCCTTCCCCGACGCGTGCGCTGGGCCCTCGTCGGGCTCGCCGTTGCGTTCGTCGTGCTCCTCTTCCTGCCTGCCGTGGCGCGGCGCCTCACCGATTGGTTGTGGTACCGGGAGATTGGATTCGAGCGCGTCTTCGTGACGAAGATCGTCGCCCAGTGGATCCTGGGGGGCATTGCCGCAGTCATCGCGTTCGCCGTGTTTTACGGCAACGTGCGGCTCGCGCTCCGCGCGGAGACGACCGCCCTGGTCGGCCCCGGGACGCAGCCACGCCGGCGGTCCGCGCCCCTCTCCGAGCGACTTGCGAGCGTCCTCGCCCTGCCGGGCACTGCCGTGCTCGCATTGCTCTTCGCGCTCGCGGCCTCGACCGAATGGCGCACCCTGCTTCAGTTCCTCTATCGCACTCCCTTCGGCAGCTCCGATCCAATTTTCGGGCGGGACATTGGGTACTACGTCTTTGTCCTGCCCCTCCTCGAGGCGATCCTCGGGTACGCGGTCCTTGCCGGAATGCTCACGCTCGTGTGCGTGTGGGCGGTGTACAGCGCCCGAGGGGCCATTCGACGTCGTGAGTGGCGCGTTCGGCTCGAGCCTTCCGCTCGGCGGCACCTCACCGTCATCACCGCGCTCCTTCTCGTGGTGTTTGCGGCGCAGATTCCCCTGATCGCAATCCCGCACTTGCTGTACTCGGTGCACAGCTCGCTGGTCGGCGCGAACTACACGGATCTACACGCGAGGCTACCGGCGTGGTGGGGAGTCAGCGCGCTCATGCTCTTCGCGGGCGCCTACCTGCTCTGGCGTGCCTGGAAAGGCCGGCTCACGCGTTCCGCCGCGATCATCATTGCTGCGACTGTCCTCCTGTCTCTCCTGATCGGGCGGGCCTATCCGGCCGCCTTTCACCGTCTCGTCGTGCAGCCTAACGAGCTCACCCGAGAGGCTCCCCAGATCGTCCGCCACATCGAAGCGACACGCGCCGCCTGGGGGCTCGGTGCCGTAGAGCGGCGCGAGCTCGAGGGAGGGAGCGCTCTCACACAACGCGACATCGACGCGAACCGGGCGACCATCGCCAACGTCCGGCTGTGGGACCGTGAGCCCCTGCTGCAGACGTTCGGGCAGATTCAATCGATTCGCACCTACTATGATTTCGTCGCCGTCGACGACGACCGGTACCGCGTGGGTGGCGAGCTACGCCAGGTGATGCTCTCGGCGCGGGAGCTGAACACCGCGGCCCTGCCTACCCGCACGTTCATCAACGAGCATCTCACCTTCACGCACGGCATGGGAATTACCCTCGGCCCGTCGAACCAGGTGACCGCCGAAGGACTCCCGGTCCTGTTCATTCAGGACCTTCCGCCGGTCTCACGCATTGATCTCGAGGTGTCGCGGCCGCAGATCTACTTCGGAGAGCTGTCGAATGATTTCATCCTCGCGCCGAGCCGTCAGCGCGAGTTCGACTATCCGGCCGGGGAAGGGGATGAGGCCGTCTACTCGTCGTACAACGGATCGGCGGGAGTGCCGGTCGCGTCGCTCGCGCGGCGTCTTCTCTTTGCCTGGCGATTCGGCTCGCTCAACATCCTGTTGTCGCGTGATCTCACCGAGCGAACCCGCATCATCTATCACCGCGACGTTCGGGAGCGGGCCCGACGCGCGCTCCCGTTTCTCACGCTCGATCGAGATCCGTACCTCGTCATCGCCAGCGATGGAACGCTGAAATGGATACTCGACGCGTATACGATGACGGCGCGATACCCGTATTCGCAGCGCGCGACCGACGGGACGAACTACATGCGGAACAGCGTTAAGATCGTCATCGACGCATACGACGGCGATGTGCGCGCGTATCAGACGGATGCCGCGGACCCGATCATTCGCACGCTGTCGCGTATCTATCCCGGGCTACTTCGGCCGATCGAGCAGATGCCGGCCGATCTCCGTGCACACGTGCGCTACCCGGAAGACCTGTTTCGCATGCAGACGGCGCTCTACGCCACGTATCACATGAGCGATCCGCAGACCTTCTACCATCGGGAGGATCAGTGGCAGGTACCCGGATCGAACCGCGGTGATCAGGCCGAGGCGTTCTTGCGGCATATGGTGATGAGGTTGCCCGGGGAGCGTCAGCCGGAGTTCATCCTGATGCGCCCGTTCACACCACGGCAGAAGGACAATCTCGCGGCGTGGATGGTCGCCCGGAACGACGGTGAGCAGTACGGGAGACTCCTCGTCTATCAGTTCCCGCGGCAGAGCCTGGTGTTCGGCCCAACGCAAATCGTCAACCGCATCAACCAGGATACCGAAGTCGCTCGCCAGATATCACTCTGGGACCAGCGCGGCTCTGAGGTCATTCGCGGGGAGCTTCTCGTCATCCCGATCGAAGAGTCGTTGATCTACGTGCAACCGTTGTATCTGCGGGCCGAGGGCGGCCGGATTCCCGAGCTGAAGCGGGTGATTGTCGCGCACGAAAGCCGCGTCGTGATGGAAGAATCGCTCGAAGCCGGGCTGGCTCGCCTGTTCGGCGGCGAGGCGCCGGCGCTGGCACAGCGAGACGCACGCGATCCTGCGCCGACGCGCGCTACACCTGATGTGTCCGGCACCAGTGAAGTGGTTCGGCGCGCGGTCGCGCATTACGAACGTGCGCGGGCAGCGCAGCGAGCCGATGACTGGGCAACGTACGGCGAGGAGATGCGCCTCCTCGGCGAGGCGCTCCGACAGATCGAGGCGGGAGGCGCGCCGCGTCCCTGAGCGACGACGTCGCAGCGCCGTGTCGTGCGTCACGAAGCGCCGTATTGCCATCGCGCGACGTCAGCGCCACGTTATTCTCCCGTGGCGACGTTCACCGTCAGCGCGATGCGCCGGGTACCGGCCCCTCCGGGAGAGGTCTACGCGATCCTCGCCGACTACACCGAGGGCCATCCTCACATCCTGCCCTCAGCCTACTTCCGAAACATCGAGGTTGAAGAGGGCGGGGTCGGAGCGGGCACGCGCATCCGCTTCGACATGACGGTGCTCGGGACGAGTCGAACCATTCGCGCCGAGATCGAAGAGCCCAAGCCCGGGCGCGTCCTGGTGGAGCGCGACGTCGAGGGAAAGACCATCACGACGTTCACCCTGAATCCGGCGAGAGAGGGGCGCGAGGCGGACGTGACGATCACAACAGTCGTCACGACGCGCGATGGCATTCTGGGGCTCGTCGAGCGCCTGGCGACGAAGGCGTTTCTCGAGCGCGTCTATCGTGACGAGCTGTCGCGTCTCGCGGCCTACGCGGCGAGCGGGGCCGGGGCGCTCCTTCCGGGCGCTCGGAAGTAACGAAACAGGGGGTTAACTCGTCGTGCTTTGTAATACAAAGCACTTGACAGAGGCGAAGCAGTGAAGGATATTGACGACATGAGCCGACGAGCGAGCGCCGAGCGCGTCCCGTCCCTCCAGGGACGGGCAATCGACGATCTGCGTTTCATTCGCGAGACGATGGAAAACGCCGCCGCGTTCACCGCAGTCTCCGGGTGGGGCATGGTCGCCGTTGGCGCGATCGCGTTCCTCGCTGCGGCTGCGGCGGTCACTCAGCCCACGATTCGCGGTCAGCTCATCGCGTGGTTCGGTGCCGCCGCGGCGTCGATCGCGGTTTCCTCGTATGCGATGTGGCGGAAGGCGAAGCGCGCGAACGTCCCCCTCTTTCACGGGGCAGGGAAGAAGTTCCTCGTGAGCTTCCTTCCGCCGATGACCGTCGGCGCGATCCTGACGTATGTGCTCCTCGAGCGTGGTGACTTCGAGCTCGTCCCGCCCGTGTGGCTCATGCTCTATGGGACGGCGGTGATCACGGGCGGCGCGTTCTCCGTTCGCGTGGTCCCCCTCATGGGATTGCTCTTCATCGCGGTCGGCGTCGCGTCGCTCCTGATGCCGGCGTGGACAACGCACTGGGTGCTGGGCGCCGCCTTTGGCGCGCTGCACGTGATCTTTGGTTTCATCATCGCAAGGAGGCACGGTGGCTAAGCCAAGCGCAGCCTCACGAGAAGACCCCAAGCCCGACGCGACCGAGCGCCTTCGCAGCGTGCGCGGTCATGCCCTGGACTCCGATCCACTCGCCCTCGACCGGCTGATCCATGAGCGCATCCGCCTGGGAATCGTGAGTGCCCTGGCCGTGAACGAGTCGCTCTCGTTCAATGACCTCAAGAAGCTGTTGCGTACCACGGACGGGAACCTCAGCGTGCACGCCCGCAAGCTCGAGGATGCCGGCTACATCGCCTGCACCAAATCGTTCGAGGGGCGCGTCCCCCACACCGATTATCGCATTACCGCCACCGGCCGTCGTGTGCTCGAGAAGTATCTCGCGCACATGGAGGCGCTCATCCGGGCCACGCGCGAGCCGCGCGACCGTTAATTTTTTTGTCCCCTTACTTTATGATACCAAGTACTTCGCCCTCGCGCCCGCCGTTGCACGTCGCGATCATTATGGATGGAAACGGCCGGTGGGCGACCGCGCGTGGTCTGCCACGCACGGCCGGCCATCGCGCTGGTGCCGACGCCGTTAGGCGCATCGTGGAAGGCGCGCCGCGGCTCGACGTAGGCACGTTGACATTGTTCGCGTTCTCATCCGACAATTGGAAACGGCCGACGCGCGAGGTCACGACGCTCATGCGGCTCTTTCACCGGTATCTGGCCGCAGAAGCGGCGTCCCTTCAGGAAAATGACGTGCGTCTCTCCGTCATTGGGCGACGCGACCGCTTGGCAGCGCCACTCGTTCGGCAGATCGTGGCGGCCGAGCGCCTCACAGCGGGTGGCCGGCGCCTGCACCTCCGGCTGGCGGTCGACTATTCCGCTCGTGAGGCGATCAGGAGATCGGCGCGGGATGCGTCAACCCTCGGTCCTGACGTCGATCTCCTGATTCGCACCGGCGGCGAGCGCCGCCTCAGCGACTTCCTGCTCTGGGAGTGCGCGTACGCGGAGCTGCACTTCACCGACAAACGCTGGCCCGATTTCGATGCGCTGGATCTGGAACAGGCACTCGGCGATTTCCACGGCCGGCAGCGACGTTTTGGCGCATTGCCTGCCGCCGTCTGACTTCTTGAAGAGGGTTGCACATGACTACCGCTTCGTTCACGCACGCTGAGATGTCCTCATTGACGCACCGGGCGCTGCTCGGCCGGCTGTGGGTCAGCTCGGCCCTGGTCGCCGGATTGAGCGCTGGAATGGTCTGGGAGGCGTATCCCGGAATCAACTGGCTGATCTGCGTCCTGGCGGCGAGCATCGCGCTGCTCGCATCGGCATTCACCCGGGGTACGGCAAGTCACGTTGCACCTCCGCTGGCTCTCGCGGTGTTGACGGCGGTCGGGATCACCCTCGCGGGAAGCGAGGTGCTGCAGGTCATGTCGATTCTGGCGGTGCTCATTCTGCTCGCGATCTCGATCGCGCGAGCCAACCCCGAACGCCACGCGCATGCGCGAGCGCTCGAGCTCGTTGCGCTTCCGCTGGTGGTGCTCGTGACGTGCGTGGCCGAAGCAACGCGCCGCGCGACGGATACGGTGCGCGAGGTGACGAACGACCGCGCCGTGCCGTTCATCCGCGGAGCGGTGCTCACGCTTCCGATTGCGGGCCTGTTCGCGCTGCTGCTGTCGTCGGTGGATCCGACGTTGGCCGCATGGCGCGAGGAGCTCGGCCGCCTCTTGTCGACGTGGCACTTTGTGCCTCGCCTGGTATTCTTCGGCATCATACTCGCCCTAACGATGGGCGCGGTCGGGTACGCATTGAGGCCACCGGCGAGCGTCCCCCGGACGCCGGCGGAACCGCGGCAATTGGTTCAGCTCGGTGAGACGGAACGGCTAATGGTGCTGACCGCGATCGCGGGCGTCTTCACGCTCTTCCTGACGCTGCAGGTGAGCTACCTGTTTGGGGACATCGCGCGAGTGCAGGGGAGTGGGGTGTCGTACGCGGAATGGGCGCGCCGAGGATTCGGCGAGCTGACCGTCGTGGCCACGCTGTGCGGCGGTGTGATCATGGGACTGGCGCTCCTTGCGCCAGCGGCCGCGCGCCGCCGTCGGATCCTCATCGTCGAGCTGATCGTGCTTGGCGAGACGCAGGTGCTCCTCCACTCCGCGTTTCGGCGTGTGCTGCTGTACGAGGATGCGTACGGGTTCACGACGACGCGGCTCTACGCGCAGGCGTACATGATCGTCGTCGCAGCGAGCCTGATTCTCCTCGCGCACGAGCTGCTGCGTCGTCCCAGCGCCCGCCGCTTGCTGGGGCGCGCGGGAGCGTTTGCGGTGATGGGGATGGCAGGGGTGTCGATGTGGAACCACGAATCCTGGATCGTGCGACAGAACGTCGCGCGCCACGCGGAGACGGGGAAGCTCGACCTGCGATACCTCGCCTGCGAGCTGTCGGCCCGCGCTGTTCCCGAGGTGCTGCAGGCAGCGGATCGCGAGGGGGGAGGGCAGCGCGACAGGGCGCGGACCGCGATCGGCGAGCGGTTCACGTCGGTCATGGATGACACGTGGTACGAGTGGAACGCGGGGCGCTCGCGGGCGCGGGCGGCGATTGGGGAGGCCGGGATTGTGGGGCCGGCTCCGGATACGGCGACGGGGGTTTGTTCGAGAGAATGGGGGTAATGCCGGATCGCCAGGGCCAAACTGCATAACCACAGAGGCACAGAGGGCACAGAGGAAACCCCGCATTGCGGCGCCGCAATGCGGGGTTTCCTCTGTGCCCTCTGTGCCTCTGTGGTTATTGCAGTCTGTCCTCGTACGCTGGGGCCTGCCGTAACATCACCCGGCACGCCATCATCCCTCTCATGTCCGACGTCGCGCATCCCCCCGAGACGCTCGAGGGCTGGTACTCGCTCCATCAGATCTTCCAGGTCGACCGCGCGGCCGTCCGCGCGCTTCCGCCCGACGTGCTGTCGCAGGACCGAGACTCCGTCGCGCACGCGCTCTCGGAGCTTGCGGATCCCATCGAGGGTGGATGGAGCGTTCCCGTCCTGCTCATTGGATCACGGTCGGATCTCATGCTCGTGCACTTCCGGCCGACGCTCGACTCGCTGCGCGACGCGCAGCATCGGCTGTCCCAACTGCGGCTGATGGAGTCGTTGCGGGTCACATCGTCGCATCTCGGGGTCACCGAGGCTGGCCTCTATCACATCACCGCCGAGCTCGTTCGCGAGGCCGAGGCGCGGGGCGGCAGCATTGGCGACGAGACGTATCGTGCGCGCCTCGGGGAGCGGGTGGAGCGTGAGCGGGCGAGCGACCACGTGCAGCGACGGCTCTACCCGCCGCTCCCGAGCGACATGCCGTACGTGTGCTTCTATCCCATGTCGAAGAAGCGCCAGCCCAACGCGAACTGGTACATGCTCTCGCTGTCCGAGCGGAGTGAGCTCATGCATCAGCATGGGCAGGTCGGTCGCAGGTACGCGGGCCGCGTGCAGCAGATCATCACCGGATCGACCGGATTCGACGCGTGGGAGTGGGGCGTGACGCTCTTCGCGCGTGAGCCGCTCGAGTTCAAGCGGCTCGTCACCGACATGCGGTTCGACCACGCCAGCGCCGTCTACGCGGAGTTTGGAGAGTTCTTCGTCGGGAAAGTGGTGGGCGCAGTGGAGTGGTTAGGCATGCTTGGGTGAGGAACGAGTGAGGAGTGGGAGTGAAGTGAAGAGTGAAGAGTGAGGAGTGAGGAGTGAGGAGTGAGGCAGTCTTGTCAGCTCTGATTCCCGCGTCGGTTGAAGTGGACGTGAAGCCGGCGTAGATTGCAGGACTCCGCCGGGCGACCGGTCGGACGGGACGTGGCGCAGCCCGGTAGCGCACCTGAATGGGGTTCAGGGGGTCGCGGGTTCAAATCCCGCCGTCCCGATGCAAGCAAGAAAACACCGCAGCGACCTCCGCTGCGGTGTTTTCTTTTCTCGTCCCTCCAGCGGTGATGCTATTCCGGCTTCGCCGAGAACCGGAACGGCATCTCCACTCGCTCCTCCGTTCTTACTCCGTCGGTTTCGGCGGGGGTGAAACGAAGAGCCGGAAGCACATCGCGCACGGCGTCGGTGAAGCGTTCATCCGTCGACGAGAATGATCCGTAGCGTGCGAGTATCGACGCGGCCTCGCACGTCGACGATGAACTCGGCCACGACGCGCCCGTCGATGCGTCGTCCGAGCAGCGCCGGAGGGTAGACGGGTGCCGGGTTATCCGCCGTCAGGACCGCGTGAACGGTGGGCTCGCGCGACCGACCGCCTACGCTGCTCAGCGGTGATTGCTCGCGGAGCGGGGCCGGGGCCGGCGATCGGGTGAAGTCCGTCGCGGTGACGACCGGGGCGCGGGTTGGAGCGTTGGGCGACCGGTCGATCGGCACGTCGAAGGCCCTCACCCTGGGCTTGTTAGGCAACGTGATCGGGTCGGAGCGCTCAGTGACCTCCCCCTCACGTGTCTCGGCGCGCGCGGCGCTTTGCGGACTCGTCGATCGCCGGGTCACCTCTGCCGACGTGGTGAGGCGACCGGGCGTTTGCGGCGCGGTGGATGCGGAAGCGCGCCTGACGCTCGCATCGGGCCGCGGGGCCGCGGATGCGCCGCTCGGGAGCGACAGGGTGGAGGCGTCAGCGCGGGTGACGGAAGCATTGGTGCGCGTGCGAACCCCAAGCACGAGTGCCGCGAGCAATGATATTACGCCGACCGCGAGAACCGTGAGGCGCCCACGCGGAGTGCGTGCGTAGGCAGTGACCAGTCCTGCCTTGGCCCTGAGTTGATCCACAAGCCAATGCCGAGGACGCATCTCCTCGACGTCATCAGGCCACTCGTCCTCGAGGTTGGCGCGCACTTCCCGCGGAACCGACGCGACCACCTCGACGGCCTGTTGTGGCCGGGGCGGCTCGCGCACGACCGGCTCGCTCGCTATTGCATCGAATGTGGGCAAGCTGCCCATCATCGCGACCGATGTCGGCACCGATCCGAGGTCTTCGTTTGACGACAGGAGCTCCAGGTCGGCGATGCGTGTCCGCGCGGCCACAATGCTCGGATGCGAATTGCCGAGCGTACGTTCGCGCATGGCGAGCGCGCGATGCAGCAGCGTGAGCGCTTCGTCGAGCTTACCGCGTGCGACGCACGCTTCGGCGAGGTGCTCGAGCGTCGTCACCGTCGCGAAGTGGTTTGGCGCGAGCGCCTTCTCGCGAATCTCGAGCACCCGTCGCAGGATTCGCTCGGAGGAGGCGTGAGCGCCCATTGCGGCATGGACCGTCGCGAGACTGGCGAGCACAGTCGCTACTTCCGGGTGATCATCGCCACGGGCGCGCTTGATCTCCAGGAGCCGCTGAAGCAGCGGCTCCGCCTTCATGAACTCGCTGCGGCGCAGGTATAGTCGCGCGAGGCCGCCCAGCATGGCGGCGACGTGAGGATGCTCTCCGCCGAGCCGGGCGTTCGCGAGCACGAGCGCGCGCTGCAACAGCGATTCAGCGGCGGTCAGGTCACCGCGCGTTATCTCCATCGACGCGAGGTCGCTGAGCACTTGAACGCACTCCGCCGGAACCTCGTTCTCCCGCTCGTAAAGCTCCAGCGCCCGGATGAGCAACGGCTCCGCCTCTGCGACGCGGGATTCCTGCAAGAGCTGCTGACCCTCCAGGAGAAGGTGCGAGGCCTCGCCTGGCAGAGCGGCTCCGGCCGCCGCGGGGGTGCGACCGTCGCGCACGGCCTCCCCAGCGCCGGTTGATGCGGAGATTGGGGAATACGCTTCGGTGGGTCGGATCGAGGGGGTGGTTTCTGGCATTGTCAGCGCTCCGGGTGCGTTTCGCGCCGAGCCCTGGCCGCAAGAGCGAGACCCTGCTTACATCTTCATGCCGGCACCGCGAACTGTCGAGTTGCGAGCGAGTTGCGCGAGTGGGAATTACGCTGCAGCTGGCTGAATCGCCACAGTGTGGCCTCGCCGCGGCAACATTCGTTTCGGGCCTGCCACAGGCGATGCGCACGTACATCTGCTCCGAAACGAAAAACCCCGCCTGGCTTTGGCCAGGCGGGGTTTCCGACTACGTGGCTACTGGAATCAGTAGCCGGGATTCTGCGTGATATTCGGAGCGACGTCGCGCTCTTCCTGCGGAATCGGGTACAGTACCTGGTGTTCCTTACCTGCCAGTCCGACAGCCGCAATCGCGCGACCCGTTCTGACGAGATCCGGCCACCGGAAACCCTCGAACGCCAACTCGAGACGGCGTTCCTGCCAAACCGCATCGAGAACCGACTGCATGGTGCCCCCAATGCCGGCAAGCGTCAGCGCCGGCAGTCCAGCGCGAACTCGAGTCATGTTCAGATCATCGACCGCCGCCTGAAGCTGCCCAAGGCGTGCGTACGCCTCGGCACGGTTCAGGATGACCTCGGCGAAGCGAATGACGTGCAGATCATCATCGCCATTGCCTGTGATGTACTTGTTGGCGAATGGCTCCAGACTTCCGGTCACCTTGATGCTGAAATCGGCGCGCGCGTCGCCCGGCGACCATCCGGCCATGAAATTCGTATTCGCGCAGTTCACGCTCGCATTGAATGCATTGGCCAGCACGCAGGTCGGCGCCAACTCGTACCGTCCGCCGAATCCACCCTTCGCGCGATAATACCAGCCGAGGCCATGTGGCTCGGCGGGCTCGTACGTGAGCTTGAAGATGTCTTCGTTCGTTCCGCCCTCGACGGAGAAGAGATCCTCGTACTCTGTCGCCAACTCATATCCGAGCCCCTCGACCTCGTCGGCCGCCTCGACTACCCCCGCCCAGTCTTCCATGAACAGGAGCACGCGGCTCCGAAGCGCCCAGGCGGCACCGATGGTGCCCACCCCCGGATCGTCGTCGGTCTGAATGAGCGCGATCGCCTGATCCAGGTCCTCGAGGATCTGCGCGTACGTCTCGTCCTCGGTGGCGCGGGCGATGCTCGCCGCCTCGCTGAGGCTCGCGGGCGTGGTTAGGCGAAGCGGTACGCCGCCCCAAAGCTTGACGAGGTTGTGGTAGGTCAACGCCCGAATGAAGTAGGCCTGACCGAGGAGGTCGTCGCGCTCGGCCTCGTCCAGTCCGGGGACGCCTGGAAGCTTCTCGATGATGACGTTGACGCGGTTGATGGTTGCGTAGAGTTGCTCCCAGATGTCCAGGACGGTTCCGTTGGCCGACGAGAGCGTATTCCGATCCGCCGACCGATACGTGTCGAACGTTCCGCTGTGGCGAACGTCCTCCGACGACAGGTCGGAGAATACGTTGAAATCCCCGCTGTAGTACGTCCAGTTGGCGTCATCCTGCAGCGCGTCGTACGCGCCCGCCATCGCCGCGCGCGCCGTGGCGGCGTCGATGATCGCCGCGTCGGCCGCCACCTCGTTCACCGGCTCGACCGTCAGCGTGTTGTCACACGCCAGCGCGAAGGCCATGAGGAGTGCCGGCAAAGTCCGTCTGATTCGCATGTATCGTCTCGTCTCTTGAAGAGGAAGTTGATGAAGTCTCGAGTGCATGCGTGCTCAGAACGAGCCCTGCACGCCGAACGTAATGGTGCGTGCAAGCGGATACGAGTAAAACTCGTTCGCCATGGTGGTCAGCGAGCCCGATCCGGCGCTGTTCGCCTCAGGGTTGAACCCCATGTAGTCCGTCCACGTCTTGAGGTTCCGGCCGGACACGAAGATGCGCGCGTCCGTCATGTTGGCCATTCCCGCGAACCTCGCCGGGAGCCGGTAGCCTAACGTGATCTCCTGAAGCCGGATGTACGATGCGTCCTCGATCCAGCGGCTCGACGGAATGTAGGCCAGCGAGACGCCATCCCAGCTCGCGCGCGGGACGTCGGTGATGTCGCCTGGTTGCTGCCAGCGGTTCAGCACGTGACGGAGCTTGTTGTCGCCGAGGCTCCACATGCCATCATCCGCGTAGGCGCGAAGCGCGTTGTAGATCTCGCCGCCCTGGCTGAACTGCACGAAGGCGCGAAGATCGAGGCCCTTGAACGAGACGGTGTTCGTCAGGCCGCCCCAGTAATCCGGGTGCGGGCTGCCGACCATCATGCGATCGTCGGGGTCTTCGCCGGTCTCTCCATCTCCGTCGAGGTCGAAGAACAACGCGTTGCCGTTGTCGGGATCCACGCCGGTGAAGAGCACTGTGTAGAACGCGCCCATCGGCAGGCCTTCCTCGTACCGGTTGATGCCGTCGAACCCGGCCGGGAACGGCTCGTTGTTGTACAGCTCCGTGACCTTGTTCTTGTTCCAGGAGATGTTGAAGTTCGTCTCCCAGCGGAATCCATCGCGGGCCGACGGCTGCAGATTGACGGTGTTAATGCCGACTTCCCAACCCTTGTTCTCGATCTTGCCGATGTTGTCCCAGACATCATTGAACCCAGTCGTGCGGGTGACCGGACGCTGAATGAGCAGGTCATCCGTCTCCTTCAGATACCAGTCGGCGACGAGATTGACGCGTCCACCGAAGAGCCCGAGGTCGACTCCGACGTCATACTCCCGGTTCGTCTCCCACTTGAGCTCGGCATTGGCGACGTTCTCCGGCGCGATGCCCGGGGCCCCGGAGTACTTTGCCTCCTCGTATTTCGCGAGTGGCGCGAAGTCGTCGCCGATGTCCTGATTGCCCGTCTCACCATAGCTGACGCGAAGCTTTACGTCGGCCAGACGCTGCAGCCCTGCGAACGCCGGCTCGTCGCTCAGGATCCAGCCAAGCGAAACGGCGGGGAAGTACCCGTACCGATTCTCCTTACCGAAGCGCGACGAGCCATCGGCGCGAATGCTCCCCGAGATCAGGTAGCGATCCGCGATCGTCGCGTTCGCCCGGCCGAAGAACGACACCAGGTTGTGGCCGGTACGGTCGCCGTCGTACAGCGTGACATTGGCGGCGTTGCCAGGATACTGAAACGCCGTGTGCGCAAAGCCCTCACCGCGGAGGAAGTCGTTCTCCTCCGTGTTCCACTCGACGGATGAGCCGGCCGTGAAGTTGACCTGCGCGAAGCTGCCACCGTAGTCGTAGCCGAGATAGCTCTCGACCATGTACCGCGTCGCAGTGTTGTTCGCCTGCGTCGAGCGGCCGCGCGCGCTTTCGCCTGCGGACCCAATGACGTTCGGCGACTCCCAGGCGAGGTCGCGGAGGTTGAGGACGTCGTAGCCGCCGCGGGCATTCAGGCGAAGGCGATCGCTGATGCGATACGAGCCTTCGATGGTGCCGTACGTGCGGAGCGTGCGGGATTCGTTGAAGCTGAGCTCGCCGACGGCGACCGGATTGATGTAGGTCAGCGGGACATCATCGTCGACGCCCACCACGTCGGTCGGATCGGTAAAGCTGCCATCGTCGCGACGCACCGGGAACATCGGGAGGTTCGCGATCGCGTTGGCGTACACGCCCTCGATGGTATTGTCGTTCTCAATGCGCTCGTGCAGCTCACGCGAAAGCGCCAGCGACGAGCGGAACGAGAGACGGGACGTCGGATCAAAGTCCAGGTTGGCACGAATCGTCTGACGATCGTAGCCGGAGCCGAGGACGATGCCCTTCTGATCGAAGTACGATCCGCCGACCAGGTAGCGCACGCGCTCGTTGCCGCCGTCGACGGAGAGGAAGATGTCGCTTACCGGCGCGCTGCGCAGGACTGCCTGCTGCCAGTCGGTGCTGACCGCGTCATCGACGCCCGCCTCGAACACTTCAGCGTACCCGTCATTCGTGAACGCCTCGTTCGCGTATTCCACGAACTCCCGGGAATTCAGCAGGTCGAGCTTCTTCGCCGTCTCCTGAACGCCGGTATACGCGTTGAACGAGAACTTGGGAGCTCCGGCACGACCACGCTTGGTGCGGATCATGATCACGCCGTTGGCCGCACGCGATCCGTAGATCGCCGCCGACGCGGCATCCTTCAGGATGTCGATCGACTCGATCTCGTCCGGGCTGATGCCGGTGACGGCGGTAATGTCCTGACCGCCGAGCGCCATCTGCCCAAAATCCTCGCGCAGCATTGGCACGCCGTCGATGACCCAGAGCGGCTGATTGCTGGCGGAGACCGAGGCGGCGCCGCGGACGCGAACGGTGATGCCCACGCCGGGATTGCCGGCGTTCTGGATCACCTGGACTCCCGGCGCCTTGCCCTGGAGCGCGGCATCGACACCGGCAACGACAGAATTCTGGATCTCCTCGCCGGTGACCGATGATACCGAGCTGCTGAGCTCGCGCCGAATGCTCGTTCCGTAGCCAGTGGCCACGATCTCGCTCAGGACGCGCGCGACGGGCGTGAGCACGAAGTCCACGTCAGCCGTCTGGTTGGCGCCGACGACCACACTGCGTTCGGTCGGGGCATATCCAAGACGCTGAACGCGAACCGCCACGGTGCCGGGTGGCACGCTACGTAGAGAGTAGCGCCCGCCATCGTCCGTCAGCGTGCCTCGCGCCGTCCCGACGATCGTGACCTGCACGCCGGGAACTGGCTGCGCCGTTGCGGAGTCGGTGACCGTGCCGGCGATCGTCGCACTGCCTTGCGCCATCACGCGACCTGGCGCGGCGAGCGCGACCACCATGGCGACGGTGGTCAGGATGGAGCGTCTGCAGACATTTACGTTCATGGGTACGCCTCCTTGGGGCGTGAGCTGACATGCGGGGCGAACCAGCATCAAGGCATTGTCATCGCGCTGTGATGTTGGCGGTCAGCCCGGGGGGAAATCCGGAGCGTGAACGATGTGATGTGAACCTAATGCTGACAAGAGCCACATCATAGTCAGCATTGCGTTTGCGGTAAGTGACCCCGCGAGCGCGGCGACCGTTACAACTCCTTACAGATTCCCTACGCGTTCTCTACTCGAGACTCGGCTCGTAGTCCTGCTCGACGCGTGGGCGCACGTGATCGGCCGCGCGCTCGAGGATACGCGCGCAGGTATTCCAGCGCAAAATCGCCTCGTCGTTCCCGGGCGGCCTCAGTGCTTCGGCACGCTCGTACAGCGTCATCGCCTTACGATACCATTCGTACGCCATCTCGCCGGCGCCGGGCGCCCCCCGGCGCAGCTGCGCCTTCGCCCGGCGCTCGTAGATGATCCCCTCGTAGTATGCGCGCTTGTAATCATCGCGCAGCCGCGGCAGCACCTCACGGGCGCGACGCTCGCCTTCGGCGGGCGCCTCCGGGAACTGGTCGGTGATCGCGAGGAGAAGCGTGATCGCCGCCTGCTGATTCTCGGGCGCCACCGCGAGCACATCGAGGCAGATGCTCTCCGCGGCCGTCGGCTCGCCGAGGAGGCGATAGCGCTCGGCTTTCTGAAGCGCGGCGGGGACACCGTCGCGGGAGATGGGCTTGAGCTCGAACATGGACACGAATGCGGAATGCGGAATGCGGAATGCGGAATGCGGAATGCGGATTTCTAGTGTAGCCCTTTTGCAGTCAATCCGCCTTCCGCTTTCCGCATTCTGTCATTTCCTCCGACTAAAGATTTTCACCAACTTTCCAATCGGGTCATAGAACTCATCGATCACTCGCTCCTTCAGCGGAATGATCGCGTTGTCGGTGATCGTGATGTTCTCGGGACACGCCGCCGTGCAGCACTTGGTGATGTTGCAGTAGCCGATGCCGTGCTTCTGCTTGAGGGCGGGAACGCGATCGGCGACGTCGAGCGGGTGCATCTCCAGCGCCGCCGCGTACACGAGGAAGCGCGGACCGATGAACTCGCCATGCAGCTGGTGATCGCGCAGCACATGGCAGACGTCCTGGCACAGAAAGCACTCGATGCACTTGCGAAACTCCTGCACGCGGTCGACGTCAGCCTGCGCCATGCGCCAGGTGCCATCGGGCGCGTCGGGGGGGCGAGGGGTGAACGGCGCGATCGAGCGCTTGACCTCGAAGTTCCAGGAGACGTCGGTGACCAGGTCGCGCATCGGCGGGAAGGCCCGCATCGGCTCAACCGTGACCGGCTTCGTCAGATCCAGATCGCTCAGCCGCGTCATGCACATGAGCTTCGGCATGCCATTCACTTCCGCTGAGCAGGACCCGCACTTTCCCGCCTTGCAGTTCCATCGCACGGCGAGATCGTTGGCCTGCTCGGCCTGAATCTGGTGGATGGCATCGAGGACGACCATCCCTTCACTGACATCGGTCGTGTATGGGACCAGCTCGCCGCGCGTCGCATCGCCACGCCAGACCTTGAAGGTCGCACGACCGCTTGGCTCGGGCTTATGGTCGGGAGGCGCATCCTCCTGCACACGCCCAGGCTCGGCGAGGTCCGGTTTGAGTACTTCGCTCACCATTACTTCATCTCCTCGATGACGGCCGCGAGCTCAGCGGGAAGTGCGGGGATGGGACGCCGCGACAGCTCCATGCGTCCGTCGCCCCCTTTCCTCACGACGATGTTGAAGCGTGAGTACTCGGCATCCTTGTCCGGATAGTCTTCGCGAAACTGAGCGCCGCGGCTCTCCTTGCGATCGAGTGCCGCGCGCGTGACGGCTTCGGAGACGATGAGCATGCAGCGAAGATCGAGCGCTGTGTGCCATCCCGGATTGTACTCGCGGTGGCCGCTGACGGCGACGTGCGACGCCTCTCCCACGAGCTGCTCGATGCGCCCCAGGGCGCGTTTCATGTCGGCTTCGTTGCGCACGATGCCAACGTAGTCCTGCATGACGTCCTGCAGCTCATACTGAATCTGGTAGGACCCCTTCGCCCCATTCGATGGACGGTCGAAGGGCGCCAGTGCCTCCCGCACGCCGGCGTCGGCGTCGGCCTCATTCACCCGGGATCCGGGATTCTCCTTCGCGAATCGCGCGGCGTACTCACCGGCGCGCTTGCCGAAGACGAGCAAGTCGGAGAGCGAGTTCCCGCCGAGTCGATTCGCGCCGTGCAACCCCGCCGCCACCTCGCCGGCGGCGAAGAGGCCGGGCACGCTCGACATCTGGGAGTCTCCGTCGACCCGCACGCCTCCCATCATGTAGTGCGTGGTCGGGCCGACCTCCATCGGCTGCGCCGTGATGTCGATGTCGGCCAGCTCCTTGAACTGGTGGTACATGCTCGGAAGCTTCTTGCGAATGTGCTCCGGCGCGTTCGGCAGCCGGCGCTTGATCCACGCGATGTCGAGAAAGACACCGCCGTGCGGTGAGCCACGCCCTTCGCGGACCTCGCGCACGATCGAGCGTGCGACGTGATCGCGAGTGAGGAGCTCCGGAGGACGGCGCGCCGCCTTGTCCCCCTGCACGTATCGCCAGCCTTCCTCCTCGTTGTCCGCCGTCTGTGCCCGGTAGTTCTCCGGAATATCGTCGAACATGAAGCGTCGCCCTTCGCGATTGAGCAGCACGCCGCCTTCGCCGCGCACCCCCTCCGTGACCAGGATTCCGCGCACGCTCGGCGGCCACACCATTCCAGTCGGGTGGAACTGCACGAATTCCATGTCGACGAGCTCGGCCCCGGCGTCATATGCGAGGGCATGCCCGTCGCCCGTGTACTCCCAGCTGTTGCTCGTTATGCGGAAGGCTTTCCCAATGCCGCCGGTCGCCAGTACCACCGCCCTGGCGCGCCACACCCGAAAGCGACCGCGCTCGCGGTCGTAGCCTAACGCGCCGGCGACCCGGTCGCCGTCCTTGAGCAGGCGAACGACCGTGCACTCCATGAAGACGTCGAGGCCGCGGTGAATGCCGTGATCCTGGAGGGTGCGGATCATCTCGAGCCCGGTGCGGTCGCCGACGTGGGCGAGGCGCGGATATCGATGGCCCCCGAAGTTGCGCTGGAGGATTCGGCCGTCGGGGGTCCGATCGAACAGTGCTCCCCACGCCTCGAGCTCGCGAACGCGCGCAGGAGCCTCCTTCGCGTGCAGCTCCGCCATGCGCCAATTGTTGAGGTATTGCCCGCCGCGCATCGTGTCGGCGAAGTGCACCCGCCAGCTGTCGCGGTCGTCGACGTTCGCCATCGCGGCGGCGACTCCACCTTCCGCCATGACGGTGTGTGCCTTTCCGAGGAGCGACTTGCACACGACGCCGACTCGGGCGCCGGTGCTCGCGGCTTCGATGGCAGCGCGCAGTCCCGCGCCGCCCGCACCGATGATCAGAACGTCGTGCTCGAGCGTGTCGTACTGGGGCATCGAATGGGTAGCCTCCAGTCCGTCCACACCCCTGTGGCGCAGAGCCTAACGTAGATGTCGGCGAAGGCCACGCCGATGAGGCTCATCCAGGCCCAGCGCATGTGCCGGCCGTTGAGGCAGGTCACGCAGGAGTACGCCGTCCGGCGGACCGGCGCGCCCGAGAGCCGGTCGAGGTGACCTCCCACGATGTGGCGGAGGGAATGGCATCCCAACGTGTAGCCACCGAGGAGGAAAACGTTGAGGGCGAGGACGAGGGTGCCGACGCCGATACCGAATTCCCGGACGCCGGTCTCCGGATCGACGAACCAGAGCGCCTTGTACACGTCGTAGAGGAGGATGCCGAGGAAGATCAGCGCGATGTAGAGGAAGTACCGATGGACGTTCTGAAGGACGAGCGGGAGCTTTTTCTCACCCCGGTACGACTTCCGCGGCTCGCCGACACTGCACGCCGGGGGGTCCGCCCAGAAGGCCTTGTAGTAGGCGCCGCGATAGTAATAGCAGGTGAAGCGAAACAGGGCGGGGAACGGGAGGATGATCAGGGCGGGGGAAAACGGGAGCCAGCCGGGCCACCATCCGGGCCGGGGTCCCAGCCACGCGTGCTCGGGATCGCCAAAGAGCACGGGAGAGTAGAAGGGGGACAGGTAAGGGCCGTAGGTGTAGTTCGCGTTCTGAAACGCCGCCCACGTCGCATAGATAAGGAAAGCGGTGAGGATCCCCAGGACGATCGCGGGCTGCACCCACCACGCATCACGGCGCAGGGTCTCGGCGAAGCCGCGGCGAACGGGGAGCTGAATGGAGGACATTGGGAGCGGTGTCGTTGGAGGTGCCATTCGCAAGGTGGTCAAGGTGGTCAAGGTCGTCGATGTGCTCAAGTGCACCCCTCCACTACCTGGACTACCTCGACCACCTCGACTGCCTGCGGGTTAACCCCCTCTAAGACCCATCGAGATTCCGAGCAAGGTCGGTTAACTTTCGGGGGCCCAGAGACCGGCCGCCACGCCCAGGAAGTCGACGTCGCGCTCGGTCTCTTCGCATGATCACCCCTCACCGGAGAGGCGATGTCACGTTCGCTCGTCCGACAGATCGCGCTCGCGGCCGGCTCTCTGGCCACGATCGTCGCAACCGTCACGACCGTGCGACCGGTCTACGCCAACCGGCAACCGGTGATCAACCGCCTCCTCACCGAAACGTGGCGGGACAGCGTCTATGACCGCGCGCCCTGGATTCAGGACAGCTCGACGGTAGCGATGGCGACGGCTCAGTTCGGCGCCGACCAGCAGGCCTTCGCAGAAGACCTGCTCGCCACCGGAGCGGTGGACGAAGAGCGCGCTGATGAGCTTGCGGCGTTCGCGGTCCGTGAAGCCTACGTCAGACGCGTTCCACCGGCCTTGGTGCTGGGTGTCATGCTCACCGAGAACCGCGGGCTTGCGTCGAGCGCGAGGTCGAACGTCGGCGCCGTGGGGCTCATGCAGATTCACGCCCCCGCCTGGAAGCGGAGTCTCGGAAAGATGTTCGGGACCGACCTCCGGGATGACGAGACCAATCTCCGGTATGGCGTCTTCATCCTGAGCCATTATCTGCGGCGCGCGCGCGACCCGATGGGCGGCGGTGAGTCGTGGCGGAATGGCCTGTTGCGCTATAACGGCTGTGTCCGCGGGACGAACACCCCCGACTGTCACAAGTATCCGGACGTGGTTCGCGCACGCGTGGAGCAACACGCTCGCGCCCTGTGCGGGGATCTCGGATTCGACGCGTGCGTCAAGCGGCCGCTCTTCCTGACCCTGCGGGAGGAGGCGGAGAACGTCGATCAGGAGCGCCTGGGCGCGGGGCCGGTCGTCACGCGCTGATTTCGGGTCCGCCGCTCTCAGGTTCTTGGCTTGATGAGCAGCGAGTCACCCGCTCGAATGCGGTCGCTTGCCATGGCGTTGAGCTGCCGAAGGCGCTCGGGCGTCGTGCCGTATCGTGTGGCGATAGAGCCCAGTGCTTCCCCGCGATGCACCACGTGCCATATCGGTTGACGAGCACGCTCTAGCGCCGCCAGGCGGGCGAGGGCGATCGCGTCGGAATCTTCTCGCATCACCCGCTGAACGGATACCAGGTCTGCGACCACCGCTAGAAGCGCGGGCCACTGCTCGTCGCGAGCAGCCCATCGCTCGCGCATGTCTTCTGTGCGCAGCGTGATACCTCGAGACAATCCGAACATGACGCGGCCGGTGTCGGCGCGGACCGTCGTATCCTTTGGAAGGTCGCGAATGGTCGGAAGGCTGGTTTCCGTCTCGCGCGTGAGGGGATCGGGAGGGGTAAGGGTAAGCAGCAGCAGCCGCCGGTCGGTCGCCGCGAGAACGGCGTGCGTCGATCGGAAATAGGAGAGCGGACTCCGCCAGTACAGAAAGGCGCTCGCCCGCAGCCTTTCGCCGGGCTCGAGCGCGTAGGTCGATAGCTCCCGGGTGAGCGTGGCGCGCGCGGCTACCGGATCGAGATGGCGCTGCCACAGTGTATATCCGCCCCCGAAGAAGAGGACGACGAACCCCAGCAGCACGCCGGCCGTCGCAAGCACCCGGCGGCGTCGCCGTCGCGGCCGAAGCACCGTGAACGCGCCCGCTCTCGCATCATCCAGCGTGAGATACTCGACGCCATGCACTTCGAGCCCGGAAGGTCCTGCGATCACTCCTGTCTCCCTCTGAACGTGAGGCGCGCACCAGGGAACGCGACGCGCACTTGCTCGCTGAGATATAATCCAGCGGGTCATCGAACGTACGACACGCATCTACCGATCCATACGCAAACCCGATGCTCCTGAGGAGATTCTACGATCCCAAGCTGGCGCAGGCGAGTTACCTCATCGCCTGCGGGCGCTCGGGGGAAGCGATCGTCATCGACCCCAACCGCGACGCCGAGCAGTATGTGCGCGCGGCGGAGGGCGAGGGGGTTCGGATAGCCTTCGTGACCGAGACGCACATCCACGCTGATTTCGTCTCAGGCTCACGCGAGCTGGCTTCCAGGACCGGTGCGCGGCTCCATCTCTCCGGAGAGGGGGGCGCCGACTGGAGCTACGACTTCGCCAAGGCCGACGGCGCTCGGGTCATACGGGATGGCGACACGATCGACGTGGGCAACATTCGCCTGTCCGTGATGCATACGCCCGGGCACACACCCGAGCATCTCACCTTCCTCGTGACCGATCGCGCGGTGGCGGACGAACCCATGGGCGCGGTCACTGGCGACTTCGTATTCGTCGGCGACGTGGGGCGCCCCGACCTGCTCGAGCGCGCGGCCAAGGTGCAGGGGACGATGCGCGCCAGCGCGCGTGCACTCTTCGCCAGCCTGAAGCGCTTTTCCGCGTTGCCGGACTGGCTGCAGATCTGGCCCGGGCATGGCTCCGGTTCAGCGTGCGGGAAGGGCATTAGCGCGGTACCCCACAGCAGCCTGGGCTACGAGCGTCGCTTCAACTGGGCATTCGCCCACGCTGACGAAGACGAGTTCGTGCGTCAGGTTCTCGAGGGGCAGCCGGAACCCCCGGCGTATTTCGCGGAAATGAAGCGCGTCAACAAGCACGGTCCGCGCGTGCTTGGTGCGATCGTGCGGCCCCCGCGGCTGGAAGCCTCCGAGGTGATTGCGGTGGCGTCGTCGGGGGCGACGCTGGTCGACACGCGGGCCGCGGACGTTTTTGCCTCCCGTCACATCCCGGGCGCGCTCAACATTCCGCTCAACAAGTCGTTCTCGACCTGGGCGGGGTCGATTCTGCCTTACGACGAGGCACTGTATCTCCTGATCAATGACAATGTCGCCGAGCGTGCGGATGAGGCGGCGCGCGATCTGGCAATGATCGGGTTGGATCGAATCACCGGATATTTCGGCGTCAATGCACTGTCGGCCTGGGAGCAGGACGGTCACCCCCTCGGCGCGGTGCCTCAGCTGACCGCGGAGGAGCTGGCACGGACGATGTCCGATGGCAAGGTGCAGGTCATTGACGTTCGGGGCGCAAACGAATGGGATGCCGGGCATCTCCCTGGGGCGCCGAACATGCCGTTGGCGACACTGGCCACCCGAGTCGCTGAGATTTCGCGAGACCGTCCGGTGGTCGTGCAATGCCAGACGGGCGGCCGATCGGCGATTGCGGCCAGTCTGCTTCGCGCGAGAGGAGTAGAGCGCGTTGCGAATCTCAGGGGCGGATTCGTCGCGTGGCGGGATGCGGGGCTTCCCATAGAGAGGAAGTGAAGGGCAAGACGTCAGAATGTCAGAATTCAGAGGGTGTTATTCTGACATGTGAATTTTGAATTTCTGAGATCTGACGTCTCTGCCGTTGTCTCCCATGCCCATCCCCCCGCGCAATACCTACCCGTTCGAGATCCGCCGCTCCGCCATTCAGGGCCGCGGTGCCTTTGCGACGCGTCGAATTCGTAAGGGCGAACGCATCATCGAATACACCGGCGAGCGCATCTCCAACGCCGAGGCCGACAAGCGCTACGACGACGAGCGCATGCATCGGCATCACACCTACCTCTTCACGCTGACGCAACGGACGGTCGTCGATGGAGGAGCGGGCGGGAACGAATCGCGACTCATCAATCATTCCTGCGACCCGAACTGTGAGGCCATTATCGAGGATGGGCGCATCTGGATCGACGCGCGGCGCACGATACGGAAGGGCGAGGAGCTCGCGTACGACTACAAGTACGAGCGTATGGGTGGGGACAATGCGGCGGACGAGGAGAAGTACCCCTGCCATTGCGGGGCGACTCGGTGTCGGGGAACGATTTTGCTGCCGAAGCGGAGGAAGCGGCGAGGGCGAAGGAGATAGGCGGACGGCAAGGACGTCAGACGTCAGGATACAGAATTCAGAGTTCAGACAAAACCTGCGGGGAGCCGGTACTGGCTCTCCGTAGTCGTTTCTGAAGTCTGAAATCTGAATTCTGACGTCTGACGTCTTTGCCCTTCTACCCTGACCACGAGCGTACACAACTCTTACACCGCCCCAATGTCCACGCGCGATCTTGGCGGTGTCTCTTGTATACGCGGGCGGATGCAAACGCACGCGCGTCCTCGACCCCGGAGGATCCCATCGATACGCCTGGTCGGTTCGCGGTTTTGACGTTGGTGGCGCCGGCGCTCGCGCTAGCGGTTTCGTGGAGTGTCGAGAGGTGGCGGCGTGCGTTGACGGCGCGCTCGGAGGAGCTCGCTCGTCGTGCCGCGGAGCTGGAGCTACGACTTCGCGACGCGCATGGTGAGCTCGGCGACTGGGAGCAGCGGGCAGCATTGGCCGCTTCTGCCCTGACCGGTGTGTCCGCCGCGCTTCCCAGAGACATCGTGACGGCCGAGCGTCGGATCGCCCGGCTGGCCGATGACCTGCGGGAGGCGTTGGCCGACAATGCCGCGCGGCAGTTGCGCATGATCCCCGCGGCGCGACACCCGGCCTCGCGGCGGGACAGCTGGAGTCCCGGCGTGGCGCAGGAACGCAGCGCCTAGGTCGCGCGCTGAGGACGCGTCTTCTGCACGGTGCGGCTCGTCACGCGCGGCGTGCGGGTGGTCCCGCGTCCTTTGCGCGTTTCCAAACGGACGCCTCACGATTCACACCGCATGTCCGCGTCGACCATTTCGA